>FMVL01000024.1 GCA_900102235.1 Lachnospiraceae bacterium XBB2008
GCATGATCCCTAAGCTTCGGTGTCGTGTTTTAGCCCCGGACATTTTCGGCGCAGGACCTCTCGACTAGTGAGCTATTACGCACTCTTTGAATGTGTGGCTGCTTCTGAGCCAACGTCCTAGTTGTCTTTGAAATCCCACATCCTTTTCCACTTAACACGCACTTTGGGACCTTAGCTGTAGATCTGGGCTGTTTCCCTTTCGACTACCCAACTTATCTCGTGCAGTCTGACTCCCATGCATCATCTTAATGGCATTCGCAGTTTGATAACCTTCGGTAGGCTTTGACGCCCCCTAGGGTATTCAGTGCTCTACCTCCACAAGACTAACATGAGGCTAGCCCTAAAGCTATTTCGAGGAGAACCAGCTATCTCCGGGTTCGATTGGAATTTCTCCCCTACCCACACCTCATCGCCACCCTTTTCAACGGATGTGCGTTCGGACCTCCACTACCTCTTACGGCAGCTTCATCCTGGACATGGGTAGGTCACCCGGTTTCGGGTCTACGCTTACTGACTTGACGCCCTGTTAAGACTTGGTCTCCCTTCGGCTCCGGATCTTAGATCCTTAACCTCGCCAGCAGTCGTAACTCGCCGGACCGTTCTACAAAAAGTACGCCGTTCATCATATACAGATGTTCGACAGTTTGTAAACACAGGGTTTCAGGTTCTCTTTCACTCCCCTCCCGGGGTCCTTTTCACCGTTCCTTCACAGTACTATGCTCTATCGGTCACTGAGGAGTATTTAGCCTTACGGGGTGGTCCCCGCATGTTCAGACAAGGTTCCACGTGTCTCGTCCTACTCTGGATACTGCTTCGCTTCTTTGGATTTCGTCTACGGGGCTTTCACCCTCTCTGGCCGGTCTTCCCAGTACCGTTCCACTATCCTAAAAAGTCAAGTATGCAGTCCGAACCCCGAAATGCACGCACTTCGGTTTGGGCTCTTCCGCGTTCGCTCGCCGCTACTTACGGAATCACTGTTGTTTTCTCTTCCTCCGGCTACTTAGATGTTTCAGTTCACCGGGTTCCCCACGCATGGCTATGGATTCACCATGCGCTGACGGAGGGCTTCTCCGCCGGGTTTCCCCATTCAGATATCTGCGGATCAATGTGTATTTGCCACTCCCCGCAGCTTTTCGCAGCTTATCACGTCTTTCTTCGGCTCTCAGTGCCAAGGCATCCACCCTGCGCTCTTTTTAGCTTCATCTTTCATGACTT
>FMVL01000021.1 GCA_900102235.1 Lachnospiraceae bacterium XBB2008
ACGACTGGCCGGAGAGTTAAACCAGCATTCTGCTTTGGTATCGCCGCTGTGATAATAGCTATGATCGCAGTAGTTGGAATACTATTGAGCAGAAGCGGAAACAAAGAGGGCGTAGTCGAAGCTGATAATTCTGAGGAAACTGTTATAGAGCAAAGTGTACAAGCGAATGAATCTCAGGATGTAAGCACGACTGCAGAAGAAGTTCCCCAAGAGGAGCCGTTAAATGAAAAACCTGAATCAGAACTGATATCAATGATAGAAGAGGCAAGTGGTCAGAAAGTTGCCTTTTCTGAATATGAAGATTTCGATGAAGATGGATATAAAGAACTATATTCACTAACCGTACCTCAGAGTAATAATGAAGAATCAAAGGGAGATAGCGGACAGATCTGGTATGCCGATGTCGAAGAGGCAGTCAGAGTAATGGATACGGAAGCAAGTAGTGAGTATGTCTACTCGGAGGATTCTAAGTGTGGATTGCTCCACTTTGGAGAATCAACACATTTCTATATAGAAAATCAAGCCGGTGATTCAGATTCAGAATCATTGTCTTTTGGTGTCGTAGACGATAACCCCAAACTAATATATCAAGGAAATGCGAAATTCTCCAGGCGAGATGAAACTGTATTTTTAGAGAATCAAAGTTTATATAATAATCAAACTGGGCAGGAGCAGCAAGGGCGTTGCAAGGTTTTATATATGGATGGACAGTATTTGGGATGCGGTTTAAGTCCCATGACCGCGGCTCAGTTCAACAGTATCCCAGGGCTAACTGCAGAATTTGAAAAGGCAGAGAATCAGTTGTTGGAGAACTATGCATCTTATCCATATCATTATTATGAAAACATATATTATTGTGCAGATGATTGTATATATGTAAATACCATATGTCTGAAGACAGAAGATAATTATAATGAAATCAATAGTTCATGGAATAAAGAAAAAAAACTGGCAGAAATTGATCATGTAAACTGTACATTAGCCTTTACACGAAATGAAGAGAGATTTTCATTTAATGAGATTAGTGAAATATCACCGGCAACAACCTCATTTCTTCCTATATTCTATAAAACTCAAGATTTCTGGAATTGGGATAATATAGACACGAAAAGCATGTCAGACGAGGAAGCGCAAGATGCATTGATGAAACGATTAATGACACACTTTCTGATGCAGGATGAGGAACTTGATGAGTTTTGGAATACTGACTGTTTATCTGATTCGGAGATTGAAGATTTTAATAATGATGGAAGCAAGGATTTATTCGCATATATTAATTCTGGTACAAGTGATTGGAGTACGATTCTAGGCATTTATTGCATAAATGATGATGGGATTGTAACGCTTTGTCAGGAGAAAGCATTTGACTCTTATGTTTCTAGTATTACTGAGTATACATTTGGAAAGACACATATGTATGGCTTTTGGATTAACAACCAACTAGATAGCGATAGCTTCTTATATGAGGCATGCAACGGAGGAGTGATTCAGTATGATCAATTATGGGCTGCCAAGGAAGAAAACTCTCCATATTTCAAGACATCGTTGACATTAGGAACAAATAGTGAGGGAATAACACTAAACACATATTGGGATGTTATCTATGATATGCAGAAAGACAAAATAGTTGAAGGAGATATTAACCAAATGGCTGACTCATTCATTGATTCTGCACAAATTTGGTTTGTCGATGGAAGGTTTGTTGAATGTGCATCTATTAAAATTGAGGAAGAAGAATTTGCAAAAATGAATGGAGCACAGGAAATAATTAGTAAAATTGATAAGTATGCGGAGGGGGTTTTACTCAATAATAGAAGCTACAGTTGGGATGGCACATATAATATGAATGGCGAAATTTCTGACATCAATGACTTTGGAATTGAGTCAATCTTATATTGTTCTGACGGATATATATATATAAATTACTTACCAATTAGAAACTATGCAAAGTATGGCGATGTTGGTGAACGGAATATTTCCACTCTTCCATCTGTCGTGATTAAGGTTGGAATCAATGATAACAAAGTAGAAATGGTGGATACATATTGCGCGTATAAAGTAGATAGATTAACTCGATTTCAGCCATTATATCCATCGTATGACAGTCTGTTTAATGGAAACGCAGGGGTTATAAATGAGGAAACTGCCAAGCAAAACGAATAATCACAGTGTATTTGAGCTCATTTGAGATTAAGAATTGTGATGCTGACTGCTCTTGTTTCTTCAACGGAATTCAGTCCATATTATCCCAATATGAAAGATCTTTTGATTAAACCTGAAAAACGAATCGATGCGGAGAATAAATAAAGAATATGGATGTCAACAAATTATGCATGGGCTGCATGCAGGAACTGGATGATAATGTAAAATTCTGTAGATTATGCGGGTATAAGTTAGGTACACCAAATTCATCGAGAGGTTTGCAGCCTCAGACGATCCTGAATGGTAAATATCTTGTCGGTAAGGTCATAGGAGAAGGCGGGTTTGGTATCACATATAT
>FMVL01000010.1:0-27445 GCA_900102235.1 Lachnospiraceae bacterium XBB2008
AGAGAAGACTAGACTGGAAGGTCTTGGATATAAGGTTGTAAGTTATGCAACAAACACCGGCACCCCGAAACTTAAAGAGATAACCGGAACAGAAGCAAATGATACCGGACTAAGTAAGTCTGCTGCTACGACTCGTGTGACCGAGTATACGAATAAGGGCTATACAGATGCTAAAGCAACCCCGGATTATCCGGAACTTGAAGGAGCTGGATGGATTGCTTCCAGCAAAACCGAGGCTGAAATCCTTGAATCAGCTAAAATGGATGAGATTACCGGATTATACTACATTGAAAATGATGAAACTGGGGCTAGAACATATTATCGAATTTCAGCTTATGGACTGGGGCTTGAAGGTGTTGGACTTCGTAAGGATAAGGATACTATTGGCGCAACAGTGGATTTGAGTAAATTCGGAGCCATTGGTTCAACTATACATATTGATACTCATAATACCAAAACTCAGTATTTTGCATGTGATGATGTTGCGGTTCATCATGATGGACATACATCGGATACTGGAGCAAATCAGATAGTAAAGGGATGTATTGTAGAGAGCAACAAAGCGGTAATGAAGCCAGGCAATTATCCGAGACAGAGTCCAATACCTGATCAAGTAGTTAATAATGCTGAAGTAATTAAAGATGCGACACAGACTTACGCTTGGACAGACGTCAAAACTGCAGTTGATAAGAAATTAAATGCAATTACTAATGTTGTTTATGTGACTTTGAAACAAGGTGGATCCATAGATTCCATTAGCGGACTTGAGGATAAGGTAACCCTTAGCGGGAATAAGATTGTTATCAGTGATGATGTGACTGATATGGTTAAACTTGTCTTTGATACTTCGGCATGTCCTTTAGGTAGAAATGTTAATCTTTCAGAAATAAAGGTTAGCAGAAAAAATGAATTTGCGGATAAAACAGTATGGGATTTTGGAGAAACCAGAAAAGAGTTTTCGGTAACTATTTCTAATGGTACAGTAGTAGCCAAGAAGGGAACAATTCACATAAGTGGAACCGGTCAGGCTATAGCAAGTACATTATATGTAAATAGTGGTTATAAGGCACCAAGTAATACTACAATAATAAATGAGAATACGATTACTCCTACATACACAGTTACCGCATCTGCAGTAAAGGGTATCGTAGCAACTGCCCAGGAAGTAAAGGGTATCGTAGCAACTGCCCAGGAAGTAAAGGGTATCGTAGCAACTGCCCAGGAAGTTAAGGGCATTGTGGCTACCGCTGAAGAAGTAAAAGGTATTGTGGCTACCGCCGAAGAAGTAAAGGGTATTGTAGCTACCGCTGACGCCGTTCAGGGAGTTAAGTTGACCGCCAAACCAGTACTCGGATGGACAATAGTAGCCGATGCAGTTGATAACACAAGATGGATTTTGGATGCATCATATCCAACCAGTGAAACCACCTACTACTATGGCCAGGCTTTACAAGAAACACCCGACACTCCGGACACCCCGACTACACCTGCAACCCCCGTAACTCCTGCAGCACCTTTCACATTTACATTCACTGCACCCGTATTCGCAGCAGCACCTGCAGCACCCGCTGACGTAGCAGCACCCGCAGTATTTACTGCTCCCGCTCCTGCAGCAGCACCCGCAGCAGCACCTGTAGCTGGTGTACTCGGAGCTAACAGACCTGCAGGCGGAGCAGCCGCAGCAGTTCTCGGAGAACAGAGATCCACAGGTTCCGTACTCGGTGCAAGACGTGATGCCGATACAGCAGACGCAAGCGGAATGGCCGGATGGCTTTCAGCATTCGCAGCATCCACAAGTCTTCTCGGTACATGGACTCTTTGCAGAAAGAAGAGAGAAGAGGACTGATCCGAAAGAATTAAACTCAATCAATAAATGATCCCGAACCCCGGCACTGCGCCGGGGTTCTTTTCATCTCAAGATTGTTAATATTCTTCTCCTTTGATAGAATATTATTTGGGATTTTGTCGGCATGAGGTGGAAGAATGCACATCGCGATCTGTGACGACTCTAAGATCGATGCCAAAAGAATAGAATGGGCGCTGATGGATATCAGTGATGATCTAGATTTTTCCTACTATCCGTCAGGTAAAGACCTGTTGGAAGCCATAAGCGAGGGGGCACACATAGATGTGGTCTACCTTGATGTATATATGCCCGGAGAATACGGCCTCGATATCGCGGATCAGCTCAAGGAGATATCTCCCGATACCAATATCATTTTTTCCACATCCAGCACTGAACATGCACTTGATGCTTTTAAGGTCCATGCCATTGACTATCTGGTTAAACCAGTTAAGGAGATAGATATCGTCAGATCTTTTGCCAAGGTCAGGATGGCACCCGGCTCCCGCCTGGGCGGCGCGATAGTTCTTGTCAGGACTTCGGGCGAAATACTTGCATATAATCCCAGAAATGTATTGAGGATCGAGAGCGACAAGCACTACACCCATATCATTTCAACTAACGGCAACACCGATATCGTTCACATGAACTTCTCGGATGTGGTCGCCAAGTTCAGAGAGGGATTCCTGGTGATCAAGCGCGGCATCTGCGTGCGCATGGATCAGATAGTCCGCATCAGCGGAGATGAAGTATTCATGACGGATTCGACCAGTTTCAGGCTCAGCCGTGCCAATAAGGCTGAACTTATCAGAAGGTATGTCGATTACATAGAAGGCGATTCCGAGGATCGGAATAAAGGAGATAATTGATGGCTGACTGGGTAATAGTAGTAGATGACGATACCGCCAATCTCAAGATGGCGGGACATATCTTAAGTCGTCACGGGATGAGGGTCACCGCACTTAAGTCGGGAGAGATCCTGTTCGAGTACCTCAAGGATCATGATATGCCCGATGTGATCCTGTTAGATATCCTTATGCCTGAGATGGACGGCTTCGAGGCTCTTACCAAGATTCGTGAGTATGAGAAAAAGATGGGCTATGCCGAGACCCCCGTCGTTTTCCTTACTGCCGACGAAGACAGGAACATGGAAAAGCGCGGCTTCGAGATGGGCGTGGCGGATTTTGTCCGTAAACCCTTTGATCCGGAGGTCCTTGCCCAGCGCATCATCCATGTCATCAATGACAACCGCAAGATAGTGACCATCACCGAGGAAGCAGCCCGCGATCCGCTTACAGGATTCCTGAACAAGACCGCGACCAGAGACCGTATCTCACCTATGTGCGTGAATGAATCCGGCGCTCTGTGCATGATAGACCTGGATTCGTTTAAGCTTGTCAATGACCTGTACGGGCACGAGATGGGTGACCGCGTTCTGCTCCTTTTTACCGAGATACTCATGAGGAATATAGGAGAAGAGAGCGTATGCGGACGCATAGGAGGCGACGAATTCCTCTTATTCGGCGTGGGAATGCGCCGTGAGGGCGATATAAAAGCTTTTGCGGAGACTATAAACAGGGAACTCGTGGAAGGCGCGATGGAACTCCTCGGAAAAGATATGAGGATCCCGCTTGGCGCATCCGTGGGGGCCGTTTCGGTGCCGCAGTACGGAACAGACTACGACGAGCTTTTCAACATGGCCGACAAGGCCCTGTACACGGTCAAAGACAGGGGCAAACACGGATATGTGATGTACCGCTCCGAGACCGTCAATCCGCTGGCAGACGCCATAACCGGCGGCATGGACTTAAAGACCGTCAGCAAGCTCCTTGAGGAAAGGAGCATACCTCAGAGCGTCATGTGGATGGGGCGCGAGGCTTTTTCAAATGTATACAGATACATGATGAGATACCTGGAGAGATATGATGTCTCTGCCTACAAGGTTCTCTTTACATTGCATTTTAAGGAAGAACTGGAGCCTGAGGACAGGGAGCGCGTTGTGGACAGCCTGCGCGAACTGATCAAGGTATCCCTGCGTAATTCCGATATCATGGTTCAGATCGGGCTTGAGCAGTTTTTCCTCCTGCTTCCCGAACTTAATCCCGAGCATGTCGACCGTGTTATCGGCAGAATGGTCAATGCCTGGAAGAAAAATGAAAACAGCAAGTCGGCCGATCTCGGCTATGAGTATTCGGGCGCTGTCTCGAACGAAGATAAACCTGCCTCCGAAGCCGTGGATCATGTCGTGGTGGTTGATGATACTACGACAAACCTTAAGATGGCCGAGATCATCCTGTCCAAGGAAGGAATGAAAGTCACATGTCTTAATTCCGGAGAAGCACTGATTGATTTTATCAAGTACAACGATCCGTCTCTGATACTTCTGGACATAAACATGCCCGGAATGGATGGATTTGAGACCATGAAAAAGATAACCGCCAGGGGCGGCAGAATGTCCAGGATCCCGGTCATTTTCCTGACGGCCGATGATGATGACAGGACCGAAACGCAGGGGTTTGCTCTCGGCGCGATGGACTTTATCCGTAAACCTTTTGTCCCCGAGATACTGATCGTGAGAGTGCGTCATGCGATCGAGCTCATCAGGCTGCAGAACCGCTTAAAGAGCGAGGTCAGCGAGAAGGTCGAGGAGAACGAGCAGCTCACGATGCACATCATTCAGGCGCTTGCGGCCGCCATAGACGCCAAGGACAAGTACACGAGCGGTCACTCCGGCCGTGTGGCAGCGTATTCCAAAGAGATAGCGGCAAGGTGCGGATACGATGTGGAAACCCAGAACAGGATCTATATGATGGGACTTCTGCATGACGTCGGTAAGATCGGTGTCCGCGATTTCGTGATCAATAAGCCCGGAAGACTTTCCACTGACGAATATGAAGAGATCAAGGATCATACCGTTAAGGGAGACCAGATCTTAAATAAGATAGTCGAGATGCCGGGACTCAGCATCGGTGCCAGGTGGCATCATGAGAGATATGACGGCAGCGGATATCCCGACGGGCTTAAGACCGATGACATTCCCGAAGCATCCAGGATCATCGCGGTTGCGGATGCTTATGATGCGATGAGCTCTACGAGAAGTTACCGCGGGGCACTTCCTCAGGCAAAAGTGCGTGAGGAGATCGTGAACGGGCGCGGGTCCCAGTTCGATCCCGTTTTTGCCGATATCATGCTTCAGATGATCGATGAAGATGTTGATTACAAAATGAGGGAAGAAGAGCCGCCAAAAGAGGAATAACTTTTTCAAAATTGTGGTAAACTGTTATTTAGTTTTATATATATTTCAAATGGAGGTTGCATATGATCAGAGATAACAGGATTTTTTTGGGTATGGCTGATGGCGAGAGAGTCGAGTTCGACCTGAAGATGACCAACAGGCACGGACTTATAGCGGGTGCCACCGGTACCGGTAAGACCGTGAGCTTGAAGGTTCTGGCAGAGAGTTTCTCGGATGCCGGAGTTCCCGTTTTCATGGCCGATGTAAAAGGCGATCTGGCCGGAATGTACGAAGCCGGCACGGAGAAAGAGTCCGTTAAGTCGCGTGTTGAAGAGTTCGGACTTGCCGAGCAGGGATTTGAGTTTAAGAAATATCCTGTTAATTTCTGGGATGTATACAGCAAGGGCGGCATGCCTTTAAGAACCACAGTTTCCGAGATGGGTCCCCTTCTCATGGCCAGGATCCTCGGACTGACAGACACACAGGCTGCAGTTCTTACCGTTTTGTTCAAGATCGCGGATGATAACGATCTGCTCCTTATCGATACCAAGGACTTGAAGGCAATGCTCGCATATGTTGAGGAAAATGCTGCCGATTTCGCCATGGAATACGGTAACATGACCAAGCAGAGCCTCGCAGTCATCGTAAGAGCCGTAGTTGCACTCGAGAGCGAGGGCGGCGATCAGTTCTTCGGAGAGCCCGCGCTCGATATCAGCGACTGGCTTAAGACCGACTCTGACGGCAAGGGCATGATCCAGATCCTTGATGCGAGAGAACTGGTAAATAAGCCTGCAATGTATTCCACCTTCCTTCTTTGGATGATCTCCGAACTGTATGAGACACTTCCCGAAGTAGGCGATCTGGATAAGCCCAAGATGGTATTCTTCTTTGACGAAGCACATCTTCTTTTTGATACCGCATCCAAGTCTCTGCTTGAGAAGATCGAGCAGATCGTAAAACTGATCAGATCCAAGGGCGTAGGTATCTTCTTCGTTACCCAGTCACCCAGAGACGTTCCGGATTCCGTACTCGCTCAGCTCGGAAACAAGGTTCAGCATGCGCTTCACGCATATACTCCTGCCGAGATCAAGGCAGTTAAGCAGGCCGCTGATTCCTTCAGGGCCAATCCTGCATTCGATACATACGATACGCTCGTTAACCTGGGGATCGGCGAGGCCCTCGTATCCACTCTGGAAGCAGACGGTGTTCCTACCGTGGTTCAGAAGACCACCATGCTGCCTCCTCAGTCATCCATGGGCGCTATCGACGATTCCGTAAGAGCCAAGGCTATCGCATCCAGCGATCTGTTCGACAGATACACCGACTTCTTTGACAGGGATTCGGCATATGAGTTCCTGACCAGGAAGAATACCGAGGCTCAGGCCGAGGCCGAGAGACTCCGCAAGGAAGCAGATGAGAAGAAGCAGGCTGAGATAGAAGCCAAGGAAGCTGAGAAGAAGGCTGCCGAGGAAGCCAAGAACGCCGAGAAGGAAGCCAAGGAAGCTGCCCGTCAGGCAGAAAAAGAAGCCGCAGCAGCCGCTAAGCAGGCTGAGAAGGAAGCCAAGGAGGCCGAGAAGGAAGCACTCGCTGCTCAGAAGGCCGCTGAAAAAGAAGCAGCCGCAAAGAAGAGAAAGGTAACAAGTGTTATCTCCAGTACGGCAGGCAGCGCAGGCGGTACCGTAGGCCGTGAGGTCGGTAATGCACTCGGTAATGCCATCGGCGGTAAGTTCGGTAAGAAGATCGGCGGCAACATCGGAGCCACACTGGGCAGAGGCATACTTAAGACTTTATTCTCCTGGAAGAATTGATCCTTTTATGAAGGAATCTGTCAAAGTCAGAATAACCGATATGATCGGTATCATATGTATATTGATCGGAGCAGGCGCATTTATTCGAAGCGCCTGCTTCGTCTACTCATCCGATATCTGGTTTGATGAGCTTTTCACCGTGGAACTGGCTCTTAAACCACTTCCGCAGATGCTGTCTTTAGCCGCGCAGGATGTTCATCCGCCGCTGTACTATATACTGGTACGTGCGGTTTACATAATTCTACATTCTGCATTCGGGACCGACGCTGTCGTGGCTGCCAAGATCACATCACTGATCCCTTATGCGCTGGTTCTCGCATACCTGGTCGTATTCGTGCGCAGGCACTTCGGATGGCTGAGCGCGGGGCTCGCGTTCGTGATGATCGCGGCGATGCCGCATATGAGTGAGTTCATGGTGGAAGCGAGGATGTATTCGTGGGCGGCGTTCGCACTGCTCGCGATGTTTGTGCATGCCGTGGAGTGGGGCATAGGCACGATTGACAAGGGGGAGGCCAGCGATAACAATGAACTCCTTGGTTGCGACCGTGGCACGCGGAGCGTGACACACGTACTTCGCTGTGCGGGACACATATTTACCGCCCTTATATACGGTATAGCCGCCATGTACTTGCACTACTACGGCCTGATAGGCGCGGGAGTCATCGCGGCGGGCGTGCTCGCTTGTGCAGTAGTGAGTGAGGTGAAGTGCAGGAAAGAGAAGGGGGGAGCAGGGCGGAGGATCATACTTCCGGTTGTCGGATGCTGCGTGGTGGCTGTGGCCTCCTACATCCCCTGGATCAGGGTGCTTATGGGGCAGATAGGACAGGTTTCGGCAAGTTACTGGATCCAGCCCGTGACCTGGAGGACGATACCGGGATGCGTGAAATACATATTCAGCCCGGAATTCGAACAGAGTTATGTAAACTATATCTGCGCCGGTATCATGGTCGCCTCATACATATTCATGATGTTGAGATATCTGCGGCATAACGGGAAAGATTCCGGGGATTCGGGACATAAGTACCGGGCTCGGGATCATGCTGCTTCGTTATACATATTCGGAAGTGCAGCTGTTCTCGCAGGAGTCATAGCTGCGGGGATCGTGGCTTCGATCATCATAAGACCCGTATTTGTATACAGATATATGATGCCCGCGATGTTCATTTTCTGGACCGGATATGCCGTTCTGATCGGCAAAACAGTGGAAGAGAGTCCCCGAATTGTTACAATAGCAATCGTTATTGTTACAATTGTTACAATCGGAGCGACGTGTATCCGAAGCTTTAATCTCTTCAGATGGGAAGAAGCACGCAAGGCTGAGGGCATGAAGCAGTTTGAGGTCACCCTTGATAAGATCAGGCAGGATTATTCCGATACTCTCATAGTCTGCAACTTCAACCACGTGCAGGCCATGATGTGGTATTACCTTGAGAATGACAGCGTTCTCTGGGGTTATACGGATGAGACTCTTATAGCTGATATATGTGATCGCTCTCCGATAGTCATGATCGACGATGCTTCCGACCTGAAGGAGATACTTGCAGGGCGCGGCCAGTCGGAGTTTCTCTTTTTCGGCAGCGGGAATGCCAGAGATGAGATCATAGAAGACTGGAATTCTTATGAATTTTTTACAGAAATGTTACATAATAGTTGCTTTTTGGAAAGGTATTATATTAATATATATAAAGTAGCGCTCAAATCGACGGAAAGTAATCCCTAATGAAGAAAATCAAGATCAAATTAAGACGTGTCATAATAGGTGCCGCTGCAGGTGCTATAGCCGCAGCAGCGCTTGTTTTAAGTGCTTTTGCATTCAGTTCGGAAGCTGACAGCGATTCCTCGAGAGTTGTTGAAGAGATGGACGGAAGCGGAGCATATATAACCGCAGAGGCTGCCGAACTTGACGATGTGATCGATGTTGAGTCCGACGAGGCTGTCCGCACCGTGGAAGTTCTCGGCGCGACCAAGGATTATCTCTCAAGCATGACCCCTGAGGAGATCCAGAGCCTTTCTTCGGAGGCACTGGCTATCGAGGGGCTTGATACTTCACTTGCTGACGGCAATCTTGTTACCAGAGGCATTACTTTTGAGGTCCCCGAGGGATATGAAGCATCTCCCGACAGACCGGGGATGTATGTGCCTAAGCGTTACCCGATAGATGCCAGCAACATGGTCTATTCCGAATTTGATGCCGATTACACACTTCAGATGATGGACGAAGCGTATTTCGAGCAGATGGTAGAGCAGAACTTCGCCATGGCTTACGGTACGGATATCGATGTAAATATCACCGAGTATACGCCTTATACCATTGACGGTGTGCCTTCGATCAGAGTCAAGGCAGAGTATGATCTGGACGGCAATCATGTGACCAGTCTGATGATCATCATCAACGGATCCAAGACATATACGGTTGTATATACCCAGACACATGATTATGACCGCATGGAGCTTTTCGAAGCGAGTGCAGCCAGCATTCATGTTCAGAAATAATATAGTTGTTGACACATACCTGTATCTGTGATATTTTATCTAGGTGTGTGAAAGCATATAGCAAAGCAGAGTATCCGCTCTCACCCGTCGGTCATCTGGCATCGCACGGCGTCAACATATTTTTTCGGACAGATGTTTCTGTCAGGACTTTATGTGAGTGGATAGTTATGCTATCCATTTTTTTATTCACTTTTTATGGAGGGAAAAAGCCATTAGCAACAATAACAACAATAATGACCTGTTCATAAACGGACAGATCAGGGACAAGGAAGTACGTGTTATCGGTGAAAACGGTGAGCAGCTGGGCGTTATGGACATCGCATCTGCGATGAGGCTGGCCGAAGAAGCGGGAGTCGATCTGGTCAAGATCGCGCCGAACGCCAAGCCGCCCGTATGCAGGATCGTTGATTACGGCAAGTTCAGATACGAGCAGACCCGTAAGGAGAAGGAAGCCAAGAAGAAACAGAAGGTTGTTGAGATCAAAGAGATCCGTCTTTCTCCCAATATCGATACCAATGACTTGAACACCAAGACCGCCAACGCCCGCAAGTTCCTGGAAAAGGGTAACAGAGTCAAAGTTACGCTCAGGTTCCGCGGCCGCGAGATGGCTCACATGGCACAGTCCAAGCATATCCTTGACGATTTTGCCGAGGCTTTGGCTGACATATCCGTAGTAGACAAGGAACCCAAGGTCGAGGGACGTTCCATGACCATGTTCCTTGCGGAAAAGAAAAAGTGATAAAGAACCGAAAGGTCTTAGAATAACAGCATTTAGGAGGAAAAAGACATGCCCAAGATGAAAACAAGCAGAGCCGCAGCAAAGCGTTTCACAAAGACCGGCTCCGGCAAGCTTAAGAGAAACAAGGCTTACAGACGTCATATTCTGACCAAGAAGAGCACCAAGAACAAGAGACAGCTTCGTCATCCCGCTATGACGGACGAAACCAATGTAAAGAACATGAAGAAGATCCTGCCCTACGCATAAGCGGGCGTAAAGATCGAAACTTTAAGTGCTCGAGAATTTAGGAGGAATATAAAATGGCAAGAATCAAAGGCGGAATGAACGCCAAGAAAAAGCACAACAGGGTTCTTAAGCTCGCCAAAGGATACAGAGGAGCCCGTTCAAAACAGTATAGAGTAGCAAAGCAGTCGGTTATGAGAGGTCTCACCTCTGCATACGCAGGCCGCAAGGAGCGTAAGCGTCAGTTCAGACAGCTCTGGATCGCACGTATCAACGCTGCAGCCAGACTGAACGGCATTTCATACAGCAAGTTCATGTTCGGTTTAAAGAATGCCGGCGTAGACATGAACCGCAAGATGCTCGCTGAGATGGCAGTAAATGATGCAGAAGGTTTCGCATCACTTGCTGAACTCGCCAAGAACAACCAGCAGAGCGCATAAATAAAGAATGAACCAAACCGTCGCACGTTGTGCGGCGGTTTTTTATTCCGATCGCTTTTTGTCGCGGTTTACCTTGTTTAGTTCGGGAAGATTTAATATAATAAATATACTGTTACTTTTTGTGTCATTGTTGTGAGAGACGGAGTTTCTAAGAGGGTTAATCTATGAAGAAGAAAACTATAAGTGTAAGATTTACCATTGCAGCTCTCGGTGTGATCATGCTCATACTTGTACTTTCGAGCATTCTTTATTTCAGCTCCAAGCTGAGTAAGAACGCTGCAGACGATGAAGAGCTGTACTTTGAGAATCTGTACGAAATCAGTCAGCTTCTGATCAATGCGGACAGGGATTTCTATCAGGCCATGATGGGGGCTACACAGTACTATGATATCAAGGCTAATCTCGATGCCATTCCACCTGAGGAAGCCGAGATGGTCCTTCCTATCAAACTGGACATATATCACGAGAACTATGATCAGGTAGTGGAGAGAGCGACCGAAGCCATACAGATAGCCAGTCAGAATCCCGATCTTTATACAGGTACTACTCTCGATGGCAGTTCTGTTACCTTCAAGGAGAGTGCGGATAAGTTCATGAGTGAACTCAACGCATGGTATAATTCCTATGATATTACCAATGGAGATGAAGCCGGATGGACCACGTTCATCAATACTTTTGAGGAGACCAGAGGATCGATCTCAGATATGACTGATATCGTTGAGAAGTGGGCCGTTGCCGAGAAGGATGCCCGGATAGCAGCCCTTCAGAAACAGGTTGTTACCTGCGTTATCATATTCGCAGTCATTATCATAATCGTTGCTGCTACATATGTATTTGTCATCCGAAACATGCGACTGAGCATTCAGCAGATGCAGAAAGCCGTTAAGACGATCGCATCCGGTGACTTTGCCGAACCTGTGGTGGCGGAAAGTGCCTTCACCGAATTCAATAATGTAGAGAGCAATATAGAAACCATGCGTCAGGAACTTCAGGAAGCCCTGATAGAGGTTACCAGATGTGCCGATGATGTTGATTCCAAGGCAGAGAATACCAAGTCCAGCATCGGCGATTCGCAGGAGACCACCAATAACATCTCCGCAGCATCCAACGATCTGGCACAGGGTGCCATGGTCATGGCAGAGGATGTACAGACCACTTCGGGTATCACAGTCGGTCTTGGTGAGAGCATCGACCGTGTTCAGGAAGCAGCTGATATCAACCTTACCAGAGTTAAGGAACTCTATGATGAGTCAGTTACCATCCAGAAGCAGCTCGATGATATCAAGCGTGCGGATGAAGCAACCGATGCCAAGGCAGGTCAGGTTGCCGATTCTGTAGGCAAGACAGCAGCTGTAGTTGAAGAGATCAGCAAAGCTGCCGAAGGCATCATAGCCATAGCAAGCCAGACCAACCTGCTCGCTCTTAATGCTTCGATCGAGGCTGCCAGAGCCGGTGAAGCCGGTATGGGATTTGCGGTTGTTGCCGATAATATCAAGAATCTTGCGGAAGAATCCAACCAGATGGCAGGAGAGATCACCAACATGCTGAATGTCATCACTCAGTATTCGGAGGAGAACAAGAATCTCACCGCCAGCATCAAGGCTGCAACCACATCCGAATCCGAGGCTCTTGGAGAGATGACCACCAGATTCGATGACATGCTTGCTAAACTTGATGAGATGCGTGAGGGTAACGAGCAGATCTCATCTCTCGTAGACAGTATGTCACAGGGCAAGGATCAGATAGTTAACTCCGTAGAATCACTCTCCAGTATCTCCGAAGAGAACGCAGCTTCCACTCAGGAGACCAGCGCTTCTATCCAGCAGCTCAACTCCAACATGGAGAGCGTTGTCAACGAGGCTACCGCACTTGGAGAGATCGCTGCACTGCTTAAGGCTAATGTATCCAGATTCAAGGTCTGATGAGTACGCGTTGACAGATGGATAATAAACCTCGTATTTTAAAGAATAAGACATACCTGTATCTGACTGAATTTTTCGCAGGTATGAGTGTAATGGCAGTTGAACTCGGAGCCAGCAGATTGCTGGCTCCGTATTTCAGTTCTTCGCAGATCGTATGGACCATAATAATCGGGACCATCATGATAGCGATGGCTCTCGGAAATATCTACGGCGGCCGAAGTGCGGATAAGCATCCGGATCCCGACAGGCTCTATCGCCGAATAGTGGTTGCCGGGCTTTGGATCGCGCTGATCCCTGTTGCCGGGAAGTATATCATCATCGGTATAGCCGGTATCCTGATACTTGCCGTCAATACCAATTTCCTGATCATAGCCGCATTCTTCGCCTGCATGATCATCTTTGTGTATCCGCTTTTCCTGCTGGGTACGGTGACTCCTTCGCTGGTCAAGTATACGGTCGACAGCCTGGATGACAGCGGCAAGACCGTCGGTTACCTCGGTGCGTTTAATACGATAGGAAGCATAATAGGTACCTTCGTTCCCACGTTCATCAGTATCCCGGCTGTGGGTACGAGCGTGACTTTTCTGATATTCGCAGCTATCCTTCTCGTGCTCGCACTTATCTATTTCATCAGTGCCGGCATGGATAAAAAACACACAGTTTCGGCTATTGTAACAGGTGTTATATTTACACTTTGCATAGTTTTCAGTCACAGTTCATCCTTTGCCTTCTGGGAAGATGACCTGACGGTAGAGGACGAGTCCATATATAACTACCTTCAGGTATACGAGACCGGCAATCGTGTCGTATTGTCCACCAATGTACTCTTCGGAGTTCAATCGGTGTATCTGCGCGACGAAGGCCTGACCGGCATGTACTACGATTATGCGATGGCCGCCCCACTCATGGCAGACTGCATCGCCAAGGACAGCCCTACGCGGATGCTGATCCTGGGAATGGGTACGGGAACATACGCTACCCAGTGCACCAGATATTTCGGTGATATGGATATCACGGGCGTAGAGATCGATGAGAAGATCACGAAGCTTGCCAGAGAGTATTTCGAACTTGATGAGTCCGTTCCCGTCGTGACATATGACGGACGGGCCTTTCTTAATTCTGTAGATGAAACATACGATGTCATCATGGTGGATGCTTACCAGGATATCACGATCCCTTTTCAGATGTCGTCGGTTGAGTTTTTTACTCTCGTAAAAGAGCACTTAAATCCCGGCGGTGTCATGGTCGTGAACATGAACATGCGCGGACAGATGCCGGGAAGCATCAATGATTATCTTGCGGATACGATATCATCGGTATTTGGGGAAGTTTATACCGTGGATGTGGCGGGGAGCACGAATCGGGAGCTTTTTGCCTCCGATAATCCCGACATACTTAAGAATATGACTTCCTGCAGGACCGCGGATGAATCTCTGGATGCGATGATGGACTATGTGTATGACAATCTGGTCAGATATGAAGCCGGAGACCGCGTGATGACCGATGACAAGGCTCCCGTTGAGCTCCTCGGAATGCGCGTGATAGACGAGATCATTCATGCCGAGGTTGCGGCTTATAAGGAAATCTATCGTACACGGGGGCTTCAGGGATTGCTTGAAGTGCTTTGATGCCCCTTTTTTTACCTGCTTGGAGAAAACTATGACTAACTATGATGTTAAGGGCATGAGCTGCGCCGCCTGTCAGGCCAGAGTCGAGAAGGCGGTCAACAACGTAGAGGGTGTGACCTCATGTGCGGTAAGCCTGCTTACCAACTCAATGAGCGTGGAAGGCGATGTTGCGCCCGAAGTTATCATGGCTGCCGTCAAAGCGGCCGGATATAAGGCCAAGGTAAGTTCCGGGGAGCTTAACTTTGATGATGATACTGCCCGGATCAGGAAAAGACTCATAGTTTCCGCGGTAATTCTTGTAGTTCTCATGTATTTTTCGATGGGTGTCATGATGTTCGGTTTTCCGGCACCCTCATTTGTTACCCGTTCGCACATAATGATCCCGATCGTGGAAGCCGTGCTCTCCGGAGTGATCCTCTGGTTGAACAGGATATTCTTTGAGAGGGGATTTACGGGCCTTATACACAGAAGCCCGAATATGGACACTCTGGTCGCACTCGGCAGCGGCGTATCTTATCTTTGGAGCCTGTATATACTGATACGTATGATCGTGATGTATGTGAGCGGTGATATGGATGCGCTCCATGCTCTCGGCATGGAGCTGTACTTTGAGTCAGCGGCGATGATACTCGTGCTCATTACGGTAGGCAAGCTGCTTGAGTCGATATCAAAGGGCAGGACTACGGATGCGATAAAGGGACTGATGGCGCTGGCGCCCGGTAATGCCACTGTGATCCGGGACGGCGCTGGAGTGACGGTACCGATAGAAGAAGTGTCTGTCGGGGATGAATATGTCGTAAAAGCAGGGGAATCCGTGCCTGTAGACGGGATCATACTTGACGGGTCCTGTGCGATGGATGAATCGGCGCTGACGGGTGAGTCGGTTCCTGTGGATAAAGAGGCCGGAGACCGTATCAGCGCTGCTACGATCAGCAGATCCGGATATATCAGAGCACGTGCCGAGAAAGTCGGACAGGATACGACTTTGGCACAGATCATCAAACTTGTTTCTGATGCTGCGCTTACCAAGGCACCGATCGCGAGGACTGCCGATAAGGTGGCCGGCGTATTTGTGCCCATAGTCATGGGGATAGCAGCTGTAACATTTATCATATGGATGCTTGTCGGTGCCCAGCTTCCTTTTGCTCTGGAAAGAGCCATATCAGTGCTGGTCATCAGTTGTCCGTGCGCACTGGGACTTGCCACTCCCGTAGCCATAATGGTCGCAAACGGCAGGGGCGCTAGAATGGGTATACTCTTCAAGACTTCGGAAGTCATGGAACTGACCGGTCGTACACAAACGGTGGTACTGGATAAGACCGGGACTGTAACGAGCGGTGAACCGGTCGTTACGGATGTGTACCCTGCGGACGGCGTATCCGAAGACAGGCTCATTGAGTATGCGTATGCTCTTGAGTCGCACAGTGAGCATCCGCTTGCACGTGCTGTTACCGATGCATATGGCGACGGTACGGTTCCGGATATGGGAGATTTCGAGGTCATAAGCGGAAGCGGAGTCCGCGGGACATATAAAGGTGAAACGCTTACCGGAGGAAGTGTTAAGTTTATCTCCGGGCTTACGGACATACCGGATGCGATCGCCGATAAGGCCGATGAATTATCCGGCGCCGGGCGGACACCTCTTCTTTTTGCATGTGAAGGAAAAGTGATGGGGCTGATCGCCGTAGCGGATAAGATCAAGGACGATTCCGCTGATGCGATACGCGAACTCAAGAACATGGGCATTAAGACCGTGATGCTTACCGGAGATAATGAGAAGGTAGCCTCTGCGATCGCGAAAAAGGCCGGAATTGACGAATTTATAGCGGGTGTTATGCCTGATGAAAAGGCTGAGAAGATAAAAGAACTGAAAGCCGACGGTTATACTGTCATGATAGGTGACGGCATAAATGATGCCCCTGCGCTGACAGTAGCTGACATCGGAATGGCGATAGGCGCGGGAACCGATATAGCTATCGATGCTGCCGATGTCGTGCTCATGAAGAGCTCGCTTTTTGATGCTGCAAAGGCTATCAAACTCAGTCGAAAGGCCCTCAAGAATATACATGAGAACCTGTTCTGGGCGTTTTTCTATAATATGATAGGCATACCGCTCGCAGCCGGTGCGTTCATCCATGCATTCGGATGGACACTTACGCCGATGTTCGGAGCGGCGGCCATGAGTCTTTCGAGCTTTTGCGTGGTAATGAACGCTCTGAGGCTCAATATCGTCGGATTAAGAGAATCTTTCTGATCGTGGCACCGTATATCACGACGGACCGGGATGATATTCCCGACAGAAGAGGCCTTGAGCGCTGGGAATCCTGGGACAGGAATGTTGAAGAGATAAGACAGACAGTGCAGGAAGCCGGAGGATATACGCCGACACCGTAGGCTATACGCCGACACCATAGTTTGGCGCGGAAAAAATGAACCGGCTGTTAAGTTTACACGATGGGATTCCGATAAAATAGATAGAGTATAGTTTTATCCACGGATGGATCCATTTATAACAAGGAGGTTATGTATGAGCGGTATTTCTTTTAATCCCCGATCGGGGGCTTCGGGACGCGTGCAACCGGATGATGCTTCGCACGCATATCAGAAACAGCAAACCGAAAAAACTCAGAGCGGACAGTGGAGCAGTGAAGCGGGAAGTGTTTCCTTTTCACAGGACAGATATGTGCGTGCCGACGCATACGGCAAGCAGGGACAGACAGTTCAGACGGGCTCCGCATCCGGGATATATAAAAAAGGCTGGCAGAGCATCAGGCCTTCGATCATAGACAGCGAAGATTACGGCCAGGTCATCGGAGAACCGAAACTCTCCGAGAAAGCAGCCGATTATTATAAGCAGCTGAAGAGCAAATACGGCAATCTTGATTTCGTTCTGGTTGACAAGGCTTCGCTGCAGGCAGCCAAGAAGTTTGCTTCCAGTTACGGAAATGCAAACAAGATGGTCGTCCTGATCGATGAAGAGAAACTTGAGCGCATGGCTACCGATGAGAGTTTCCGTAAGAAATATGAAGCTATCATCGAGCAGGCCGCATCCGGCGGAAGCAGATTGAATGAACTCGCAAAATTAAATCCAAATATAAAAAAGATAGGCGTTCGGACTAATGCTGACGGGACGACTTCCTTCATAGCCGCTTGCGCCAAAGGCAATTCCGATATGGCAGAGAGAGTAGCAAGAAAGCGTGCCGAGAAGAAGGAAGCAGCCAAGGCGGCAGAGAAGAAAGCTCATAAGAAACATACTGAAGAAGAGCGGCGCGAGCATATCGAGGAGCGCAGAGAAAAAGCCAGAGAGCTTCGCGACGAGCTGCTTAACAGAGGCGTGATCGGTGATGATGATTTCTCCAAATATGAGAATGAAGACGAATATGAGATCATCACAGCGGATTCTCTTGAAGAACTGATCTCGAAACTCGAAGAATACAATGAAAGGACCGGATTCGCCGCACCTGTCGCAGAGACCGGCTCATACATGGACTATCAAGCATAAACGTACCGAATATACGCAGCCGGGGGCAAAAATGTTTGTCCCCGGCTGATTTTATGTTATACTGATTTTTACGATGTTTAAGAAGAAAGATAAAACCCAAGTAAATAACGTGATCGAACCTGCGGTTGAGGTTGAGCCTGCGGTTGAAACCGAGCCTGCAATTGAGGAGGCGGCAGAACCTGCGAGCGAGGCGGTGACGGAACCCGCGCCGGAGGAAACGGCAGAGGTTGAAGCCGGGCCCGCAGCGGAGGCAGCTCCCGCAACCGAAGAGGCGGTTGAAGCCGAGCCCGTAGCAGAGGCAGCTCCCGCAACCGAAGAGGCGGTTGAAACCGAGCCCGCAGCAGAGGCAGCTCCCGCAACCGAAGAGGCGGCTCCCGACAAGGACAAGTCCGACAAAAAGTCCGAGAGAAAGAAAAAGAAGTCCGGCAAGAAGTCACGCAAGGCCAAGAAGGCCGTCAAGTATCTGGTCATTGCACTGGTTGCGATCGCCATAGCTGTGGCAGCCGTTACTTTCATGCGTACGAGACTGCTCACCACCCAGCTTGAACTGGCCAACGGATATATGGAAGCGGAGCAATGGGATGAGGCCGAGGCCGCATATCGTCAGGCACTCCGTATTTTCCATAACAGTGCGGATGCATATCTCGGACTTGCCGAAGTTTCGATCGGACGCGGCGAGCTTACCGAGGCTATCAACATACTTGAGGAAGGTATTCGTGAGACGCATTCATCCAATCTGGAGAAATCCAGGGATGTCATCATGGATCAGGTTTTTGCCACATACGTGCTTGATTCGTATATGATCAATATCCTGCCCAAGGAAACCGCTAAGATCACGATGGAGCACAGAAGCGAAGACATGGGCTTTGATGTCACGTGGTCCAGTCTTGATGAGTCGATCGGTACTGTTGATGAAGACGGAAATATAACTGCGATCAGCGAAGGAACTACCAAGATCGTTGCCAATGTCGGTAATGATGTATGGGGATACAGAGATGTGTCGGCTACCCTGATCGTCGGTGTGGTTGTTACTTACCTTGAAGAACAGGGATGTGACTATGTCAGCTCACCTACAGGACTGATGGCCCCCTGCTTCGTTTACCAGCAGAGTAACGACGGTTTCCGTATATATGACGGCACCCTGGAGATCGAACAGGGTAATGCAACATATTCGCTTTCCAAATGTACCGTATCCGATCCCGACCCGGACGGAAACGTTACATATGATATAGAGTACAAGATCAATGTACCCACCAAATTCGGCATACTGGCCAATTCCAAGGAAGCAAAGCATGCCTGGTATTATAACTGGTGGGCAGAGGAGATGCTCCTTTGCGATGAATATACCGGACGGATCTTTGCGGTTCAGGATCTCTACGGAGAAGACGGCCTTATATATGATTCGACCGTTGAATGGAATGATATGACGTTCCATATCACGGGTACGACGGAAAACGAGTGGATCAACGAAGAGGACTGGGCGATCACGTACAGTCCGTTAACGACTATCACATGGGCCGAGGCTCCTGCCATCGGAACATATAAACTGCAGGTTGTCGCACCCGCTGATTATCAGGGACTTTGTCTGGCGCTTGACAAGCATGGCATCACGGATTATGAGGATCCCGAAGTCGGCGACACCAGCGATTATGACGCTGCGGAGACATTTGAAGATAAGTTCTTCTTCCAGCCCGAAGAAGACGGAACGGTCCGTACACCGGAAGATTACTATGTGATCAGGATCTCGGATTTTGTGAAGAGATAAGACAGGCGGACCGATACAGAGGAGAATCATGAAAACAAAAGCAGTAACACGCATCATATCCGCACTTCTCGGACTTGCCGTTATCATCGGCGTCCTGAATGCCGGTACGGTCAATGTATATGCGGCAGAGAAGAGCGATGAGCAGATCGTAAAAGAGGTATTTGATGCAAAATACTATGCAGCGCATAATCCCGATGTTGTGATCGCAAAGGGAGACAGCGAGGCTGCACTTTTTGACCACTATTTCAATCACGGACTGGCCGAAGGCAGAAGTGCGAGCGCCACGTTCAATCCCCGTGCATACCGCTTAAGAAACGCCGATCTTGACGCTGCATATGGTGATGACTGGATCAGATATGTCAGACACTATGTGACATGCGGAAAAGCCGAAGGACGGGACGCGACTCCCCTCCCCGCAAATAATGCAAACGATCCGAACGCACCCAAAGAATATGAACTTCTCGGATCATATACCACCAAATACAGGACCGGCATTCCCAGAGCCGTCAATGTAGGTATCGCTGCAGCCGGTATCAACGGAGTAGTGGTTCAGCCCGGCGCTGAGTTCTCCTATACCAATACGATCCCCGCGCGTACCGTTGAGAACGGTTATCAGGAAGCGACCATTTTTGTAAATAAGGAAAAGGTTCAGGGTCTTGGCGGCGGAATATGCCAGGTTTCATCGACTCTTTATGCATGCATGAAGACCGTGGGGCTTCCCGCTACCGAAAGACATCCTCATTCACTTCCCGTTGATTACCTTCCCGAAGGCTGGGATGCGACCATATCCGGACAGAGTGTAGACCTTAAGTTTGTCAACATTTACAGCACTCCTCTCCTGATCGCGTGCCAGGCGGATAACGGCAGACTGACCGTAAGCCTTTACCTGCAGAAGTGAGAAAATCATAACATAAGAAATAATGCTTGCATTTTTGTGTGCAACTTGATATTATAGTTAAGCGTTCGTCATCCGTACGGATGCAGGCACGTTTCTGTGGCTCGTTGGTCAAGCGGTTAAGACGCCGCCCTCTCACGGCGGAAACAGCGGTTCGATTCCGCTACGGGCTACTATATCGAAGTTTTTAAGTGGGCTTTAACGAGCCCACTTAGTTTTTGCCAAAAAAGGAAAGAATATATGTCTCGACACAGCGAGTACGAATCCAAAACAGAAGAACTGCTTCGCCCCATAGTCGCGGAATGCGGGGTTGAGATCTATGACATCGAATATGTGAAAGAGGGAGCGGATTTTTACCTCAGGGCATACATCGATAAAGAAGGCGGGGTAAACATAGACGATTGTGAGAATGTAAGCCGGCGGTTGTCCGATGCACTCGATGCTGCGGATTTCATACCGGATGCATATATATTGGAGGTATCCAGTCCGGGCCTCGGACGGAAGCTAACCAAGGACAGACACCTTGACAGGAGCATCGGTGACGAAGTGGACATCCGCTTTTACAAGCCGCCCGACGGATTTAAGACCAAGGAACTGTCCGGTACGCTGGACGGCTATGATGCGGAGAAGATCTTCGTGATCATGGACGGAGAGAGGACCGGTTTTGACAGAAAAGCGATAGCACAGATCAGATTGGCGTTTGATTTTTGATGATAATACTCAATTCTAAGGAGGAAAAATAATGAGTACTGATAACACCGCAGCCGAGCTTAAACTTGCTTTGGACATGTTGGAAAAGGAGAAGGAGATAAGCCGCGATGTGCTTTTTGATGCGATCGAGGGATCCCTGCTCAAGGCATGTGCAAACCATTTCGGGAAATCCGACAATTTCAAGGTAGATATAGACAGAGAGACCTGTGAGTATCATGTCTATGTTGAGAAAACAGTCGTTATGGAACCGGAAGATCCGGCTACTCAGATCAGTAAAGCCGAAGCTAAGGAGATCCAGCCCGGCGTTAAAGTCGGTGATGTGGTAAGGATAGAAGTTCAGTCCAAGGAGTTTGGACGTATCGCAGCACAGAATGCCAAGAGCTACATCCTTCAGATGATCCGTGAGAAAGAAAGAGACGCGATCTACAGCCAGTATTCTGGCAAGCAGAGGAGCATCGTGTCCGGTACAGTTCAGAGACGTGTGGGTGAGAACCTCACGATCAACCTCGGCAAGACCGATGCGATCCTTAATGAGAATGAGCAGGTCAAGAGCGAGAACTTACGTCCCAACGACAGAGTCAAGGTATATGTTCTCGAAGTTAAGAAGACCGAGAAGGGATCTTCCAGGATCCTGGTAAGCCGTACACATAAAGATCTTGTTAAGTGCCTTTTCGAATCGGAAGTGGCAGAGATCCAGGACGGTACCGTTGAGATCAAAGCGATCGTGCGTGAGCCCGGAAGCCGCAGCAAGATCGCCGTATGGAGCAATAATCCCGATGTGGATGCAGTAGGTGCATGCGTCGGTGTGAACAGCTCCAGAGTTAATTCCGTAGTAGATGAGCTCAGAGGCGAGAAGGTCGACATCGTAAACTGGGATGAGAACCCCGGACGCATGATCGAGAATGCATTGAGCCCCGCAAGGATCGTAGCCGTATTCGCAGATCCCGATACCAAGATCGCCAAGGTCGTTGTTCCCGATGATCAGTTAAGCCTTGCGATCGGTCTTAAGGGCCAGAATGCACGCCTTGCAGCCAAGCTTACCAACTACAAGATCGATATCAAATCCGAGACACAGGCTAAGGACGCTCCCGGCTTCAGATATGAGGATTACATGTTTGATGATGATGACGAGGAGTATGATGACGAGTACGAGTACGACGAGGAATACAGCGACGAAGAAGCTGCTGAGGAAGTCGAGACTGAGGACAGCGACAGCGAGGAATGATGAGAGAGCCTGCAAGACAGTGCGTAGCCTGCAGGGAGAAACGTCCCAAGCGTGAACTTTTCAGGCTTGTGCGTGATCCCGAAGGAGAAGTGATCATAGATATCAGACACCGTGCGGACGGCCGCGGCGCATACATATGCCGGAACGAATCGTGCATAGAACTTGCCCGTAAAAAAAGAGGGATCGACAGATCCTTAAAGTGCCGGACAGCGGATGAACTGTATGACAGATTGAAAGGATACATATATGAGCAGACCTGACAGGATACTGTCTCTTCTCGGCCTTGCGATGAAGGCCGGAAAAGTGGTGTCAGGCGAGACTTCCACGGAAAGTGCAGTCAAGAGCCTGCAGGCATACCTGGTCGTTGTTGCCGAAGACGCATCTGAGAATACTCGCAAGCATTTTACGGATATGTGTAATTACAGAGATATACCCATCGTAACCTACTCCACCAGAGAGGAACTGGGTAGGGCCATAGGAAAGGACTACAGATCCAATCTGGCAGTTACAGATGAAGGGTTATCGGGCTCCATAATCAAGGCTTTGGAGTCACGTGAATAAGGAGGAGGATAAGATATGAGAGTACATGAGTTGGCTAAACAGCTTGGAATAGAGAGTAAAGCCGTCATCGGATGGCTGAATGAGAACGGGGTCGAGGGTAAGACCGCATCCAGTTCCATAGACGAGGATACCGCACAGAAGGCTAAAGCAGCCCTCGGAGGCGGTGCTGCACCGGCAGAAAGCAGCACCAAGGCAGAGAAGAAGGCAGAGGCACCCGCTAAGGCGCCTGCAGCGACGTCCGGATCGGAAGAGAAGAAACCTTCATCCGAAGAAAAGAAACCTGAGGCAGAGAAAAAGCCCGAAGGTTCGCATGAAGCATCTCCTCATGCGGAAAAGAGACCTGCACCGAAGGACGGTGAGGCTCCCAAGAAGAAAAAGAGCAAGATAATCATAGTCAGCAATGCCAATAATTCCCGCATGGGCGGACAGGGAGGAAGACCCGGCGCCGGAAACAGACCGGGCGGACCACGTCCTCAGGGCAGGGATGACGGACATCATACACTGATCAGATCCAGTGTCCGACCCAGCCAGGTCAATGACGAGCCTTATGAGGTAAGGCAGCGTCAGATGCAGGAACGTAAGGAAGCCGAAAGAAGAGCATCCAAAGCAAATGCAGGGGAGGTGACCACACCCAGTGAAACAGTCCACAAAAAACCGGAAAGGCCTACAAGTACAGTCGTTACCGCGACTCTTAAAGAAGGCACAAAACCTGAAGCTCCTCGCCCTCGTGCTGATAGGAATGATAGGGGTGGCGACAGAAGTGGCAAACCAAATGCAGGGACGGACAATAGATTTAAGCCGGGTACAGCTCCCGGAGCAGGCCCTGCACCTGCCGGATCAGGTAAAGACGGCGGCCGCAAAGGCAAAGGCGTCGGAAAGGATCAGCGGTCTAAGAAGGACCATATCTACGAGGACGACGACTTCGGAAAGAGCGGGAAAGGCTCCAAGCAATTCGTAAAACCCGAAAAGAAAGAGGAAACCGTCGAAGAGCAGATCAAGGTCATCACTCTTCCCGAGACCATGACCTTAAAAGAACTCGCCGACAAGATGAAGATGCAGCCCAGCGTCATCATCAAGAAGCTTTTCCTTCAGGGACAGGTACTTACGGTAAACAGTGAGATCAGCTACGAAGAAGCCGAGAACATAGCGATCGAATTCGATATCATCTGCGAGAAGGAAGTAAAGGTAGATGTGATCGAGGAACTGCTCAAGGAAGAAGAGGACGCAGCCGAGGATTGCGTGGCAAGACCTCCGGTAATCTGCGTAATGGGTCATGTCGATCACGGTAAGACTTCACTGCTCGATGCGATCCGTAAGACCAACGTTACAGACAAAGAGGCTGGCGGTATCACACAGGCAATCGGTGCTTATACCGTAAATATCAATGACAGGAGCATCACTTTCCTCGATACTCCCGGACATGAGGCGTTCACGGCAATGCGTATGCGCGGTGCCAATTCCACCGATATCGCAGTACTCGTGGTAGCAGCCGATGACGGCGTCATGCCTCAGACCATAGAAGCTATCAACCATGCAAAAGCAGCCGGCATTGAGATCATAGTTGCAATCAACAAGATCGATAAGCCCAATGCAAACATCGACAGGGTTAAGCAGGAACTTACAGAGTATGAGCTTATTCCCGCTGACTGGGGCGGATCCACTGAGTTTGTTAATGTTTCCGCCAAGTCGGGAGAAGGTATAGAAGACCTCCTCGAGACCATCCTGCTCACAGCGGATATACTTGAGCTCAAGGCTAATCCGAACAGAAAGGCCAGAGGTCTGGTCATTGAGGCCGAGCTTGATAAGGGACGCGGACCTGTTGCTACCGTACTTGTTCAGAAGGGTACGCTTCATGTCGGAGATTTCATTTCCGCAGGTGCATGCCACGGCAAGGTACGTGCGATGGTTGATGACAAGGGCCGCAGACTTAAAAGTGCAGGACCTTCCACTCCCGTTGAGATCCTCGGTCTGTCCGATGTTCCCTCGGCAGGTGAAGTGTTCATCGCACATGAAAACGATAAGACGGCAAGGAATTTTGCCGAGACATATCAGGCACAGCATAAGGAAGAGATGCTGGCTGAGACCAAGAGCCGCATGAGTCTTGACGATCTGTTCAACAAGATCCAGGAGGGCAACCTTAAGGAACTCAATGTCATCATCAAGGCCGATGTACAGGGTTCCGTAGAGGCTCTGAAGACTTCGCTCATGAAGCTTTCCAACGACGAAGTTGTTGTTAAGTGTATTCACGGCGGTGTCGGTGCCATCAACGAATCGGATGTCATCCTTGCGAGCGCATCAGATGCTATCATCATCGGTTTCAATGTACGTGCCGATGCACAGACCAAGGATACCGCAGACAGAGAAGGCGTGGATATCAGACTCTACAAGGTCATCTATCAGGCTATCGAGGATATCGAAGCAGCCATGAAGGGCCTCCTTGCTCCCGTATACGAGGAAAAGATCATCGGTCACGCCGAGATCCGTCAGATATTCAAGGCTTCAGCGCTTGGAAATATCGCCGGTTCATATGTGCTTGACGGTGAGATCACCAGAGGATGTAAGGTCCGCATAACCAGAGAAGGCGAGCAGATCTTCGAAGGTAACCTCGCATCACTCAAGAGATTCAAGGATGATGTTAAAGAGGTTAAGTCCGGATTCGAATGCGGTCTCGTATTCGAGGATTTCGATGCCATAGCCGAGCTTGATCAGGTTGAGGCATACATTATGGTTGAGGTACCCAGGTAATGCGTAAGAACAGTATCAAAAATACACGTATCAACTCTGAAGTACACAGAGAACTTGCTGATATCATCCGATCCGAGATCAAGGATCCCAGGATCGCCGAGTTTACTTCGGTGACGGCTGTGGAAGTTGCTCCCGACTTAAAGACCATGAAAGCTTGGATCAGCGTACTGGGAGATGAGAAGGCTCTGGATGATACCATCAAGGGACTAAAGAGCGCAGAAGGTTTCGTAAGGCGTGAGCTTGCCAGACGCATAAACCTGCGCAATACTCCGGAGATAACGTTTATAGCGGACGATTCCATAGCATACGGGATCGAGATGACTCATAAGATTGATGAGCTCAATAATAAATCTGTATGAAGAATGTGCAAATGCACAGCATATCGCCATCAGCGGCCATATACGTCCCGACGGGGATTGTATAGGGTCCTGTATGGCTGTGGCCATGTATCTGCGTAAACGCCTTCCCGATGCACAGGTTGACGTATACTTAGATCCCGTAAGCGATGTATTCGAGTGCATCCCGGGCACGGATTCGATCATGCACGAGATGCGTGAAGACATCACATATGACGTGTTCATCTGTATCGACTGTGAACCGTACAGGATGAGCTTCGGGCGAAAGGCGTTCAAGAGCGCGCTCAAGACTATCAACATAGATCATCATATTACCAACGCTTCCGGAGGCGGAGACTTAAACTATGTCAATCCCGAATCGGGTTCCGCTGCCGAACTGGTATATGAACTGATCGATCATGATTACATGGATCATGACATAGCACTTGCTATTTATATCGGTATCATCCACGATACCGGTGTTTTGCAGTATACCAATGTTCGGCCCGTGACGCTTCGGACTGTAGCCGAACTCATGGAATACGATCTGGATTTTTCCAACATAATCGAGAAGACTTTTTACGAGAAGACCTATATTCAGAGTCAGATCCTCGGCAGAGCGCTGCTCGAGAGCATGAGATTTATGGACGGCAGATGCGTGGTCAGTGTCATCGACAGGAAGACCATGGAGTTCTACGGTGCCGACAGCCGCGATCTCGAGGGCATAGCCAACCAGATGAAGAACATCCGCGGAGTGGATTGTGCCATATTTATCTATGAGATCGGCGTGCAGGAGTATAAGATAAGTCTTCGTACAACCGAAGCCGTTGATGCATCCAAGGTTACATCCGTGTACGGCGGAGGCGGACATGCCCGCGCAGCCGGAGTCACGATGCATGGGACATACCATGACGTGATCAACAACCTGAGCAAGGAAATCGTCAAGCAGCTGGATCAACGATGAAATCCGGGTTGTCCTCTCGGCATATGATCCTGTCGACAAGGACGCTCGCGCTTCGATTGTCGACGTAGCGGTACATAAGCTCGGAAATACCTCGCTAAGTACCGACGTCTCCAACGACCTTGTCCTCAGGACATATGCCTCAACTCATCCGCAGGACATATGCCTCAACTTGTCCTCAGGACATATGCCTTAACTTATCCTCAGGATATATGCCACAAGGACGAAGCGGATCAGATTGCGCCAAACTATGATTTTGAAGGCGCTGGCCCATGAATTCAAGTCTTAGAGCCGCGAATACGAGTCGCCGTCCCCTGATTTCGAGGCATAAAACCGCGGTTCATGACCTGGAGAGTAAAAAAATGGCGTTTGGGTCATAAATCGGCCGGAAATCCACGATGAGGCGACCGCGAAT
>FMVL01000010.1:27615-167670 GCA_900102235.1 Lachnospiraceae bacterium XBB2008
AGAGCAAAAAAGCGGCGTTTGGGTCATAAATCGGCCGGAAATCCAAGATGAGACGGCTGTGAATTCGAGGCGCAGAACAGCGGTTCATGACTTACAGAGCAAAAAGTGTTGTTCAGGTCATAAATCTAATAAATTTGCAGGATTTCCGGGGGTCGGAACCTTAAGATGCGTGCCGAAATCCGGTTGATGACAGAAATGCGGATGATGGCCGAAACCCGGTTGATGACAGAAATGCGGATGATGGCCGAAACCCGGATGATGACAGAAATCCGGTTGATGACAAAGATCCGGATGAACATAAATGATATATGGTTAATGGTGTTCTGAACATATATAAAGAGCCCGGATACACATCGCACGATGTGGTGGCTAAACTCCGGGGTATCGTAGGACAGAAGAAGATAGGACATACCGGAACGCTGGATCCCGATGCAGAAGGTGTGCTGTGTGTATGTCTGGGAGCCGCTACCAGGATATGCGATATGATCACGGATGCGACCAAGGAATATGAAGCCACACTGCTGTTAGGAGTAAGAACCGATACACTTGATACATCCGGACAGGTTCTGGAAGAGAGACCGGCAGACGGGATCACGGAAGAAGCGCTGAGAAAATGTATTGAAAGCTTCGTTGGCGAGATAGAGCAGATACCTCCGATGTACTCGGCCATCAAGGTCGGCGGAAAGAAACTTTATGAGATAGCCAGGTCCGGAGAGACCATCGAACGTAAGGCAAGGAAGGTCACGATACATTCCATAGACATAAAAAAGATCGATCTTCCGGAGTGCGTGATGCGCATAAACTGCTCCAAGGGTACATATATCAGATCTCTGTGTGATGATATAGGGAACAAGCTCGGGTGCGGCGGATGCATGAAGCATCTGGTCAGGACCGGGGTGGGCAGATTCGATGTGAGTGATTCCCTGAAGCTTTCGGAGATCGAAAAGATCGTAAAAGACGGAAGACTTGATGAGATCCTGATCCGACCGGCAGACATGTTCAGCAATCTGCGGAAAGTTACGGTCACAGATTCGGGCGCGAAGAAAGCATCAAACGGAAACATGCTCGCCGAATCGGATATTTCTGTTGAACATGATCGGGCCCAGGATCGAAATAGCGGTTTACATAACTCGAACCTAGCCGACAGCGTAGGAGTGAACCTCTCCGACAGCGTAGGAGTGAACCCCTCCGACAGCGTAGGAGTGAACCCCTCCGACAGCGAAGAAGCAAACCTCTCCGACAGCGAAGAAGTAACCGTAACCGATAAAGACGGTTTTTTCTATGGGATATACAGATACAGGGCGGGCGACAAGTCTCTTAAGCCGGTTAAGATGTTTCTGTGTTGAGCACCCACCGGCCGGACATCAGAGAGAAGATAATTCCGGGCTGGCATAACCGTCCGCACAAGACCGGCCTTCGAATAAAACAGATGCAGATTATTTCAGGAATAACAGATTTTCAATTATACACTAAGACTGCGGTAGCGATAGGCAAGTTCGACGGAGTTCATTTAGGACACCGTAAGCTTATAGATATGATAATCGATCGTGCTTCGGCCGATCCGGATGTAAAGAGCGTGGTGTTTACGTTCAATCCGTCCCCGGAGAGCCTTTTTGCGGGCCATGCTCTGCCCGAACTTACTACCGTCTCCGAGAAAAGGGGAATTTTCAGACGGCTCGGTGTTGACATACTCATTGAGTTTCCGATGAATGCCGAGACCGCTGCCATCAAAGCCGAGGATTTCATCAGTGAGTACATGGTACGGAAGATGAAAGCCGTATATATAGTGGCAGGAAGTGACCTTACATTCGGCGATAAGGGATTCGGAAACGCGGATACATTGAGAGCAGGTTGCGATAAGTTCGGCTATGAATGCAATATCACGGATAAGATAAACTATGACGGAGAACCCATAAGTTCCACGCGGATCAGGGACGCCATCGAAGCCGGGAATATGGAACTGGCCACGGCTCTGCTCGGAAGTCCTTACAGGATCACCGGAGTCGTATCCCACGGCAGGAAGCTGGGACATACGATAGGCATGCCGACCGCCAATGTGATAATCGCACCGGATAAACTGACCGGTCCGAACGGCGTGTATTATTCCCGCGTATATCTGGCTGACGGAGACTATCCGGCGATCTCGAATGTCGGAGTCAAACCCACGGTCATCGAAGATGAACTTCTGTGCTGTGAAAGCTTCATATATGATTTTGATAAAGACATTTACGGATCCCCCATCGAAGTCGAACTCCTGAAATTCGTCCGACCCGAGATGAAGTTTGATTCCGTTGAAGAACTTAAGGCGCAGATGGAGGCCGATATTGCAGGTGGAAGAGAATATGACGGATTATCTGATTAGATTTGACGCGTGGCTTAACAGCATAGGAATAGCAGGCAACTTCATAAGACTGATCCTGGCGGCGCTATGGGCGTTTCTTGTCGTCAGCATACTTTTCCGCATAGGCCGTCTGATATTCAGGAAAAAGCTCAAAGCCGGCAACCGCATTCAGGTCCGGTTCATCGAGAACATTCTGAAGATAGCCGTGATCATGATCGCGGTATTCTGGGTATTCAATATAGGCGATACTGCCGGTAATTTCGGCAAGGTCCTTTTCCAGGGGACCGCTATCATCGGTGCGATCATAGGTCTTGCGGCACAGCCCGTTATATCGGACTTGTGTTGCGGTATCATGATAAGTATCAGCAAACCTTTTGAGATAGGAGACCGCATCGAACTTCAGTCCGGAATAGCCGGCATAGTCAAGGACATTACCATTCGTCACGTGGTATTGCAGGGTATCGGCACCACGGATGTCATCATTCCGAACAGTGTGATCAATTCCATGGCGGTGACGAACTTAAGTCACGGAAGCGGGATAAGATCCGTGTTCATGAAGTTCAACATAGCCTACGGCAGCGATGTGGAAAAGGCCATGTCGATAGTCAGTAAGATCGTGGTCGACTCACCCTATACGATACCCGCGCATCCCGAAGGATCCGGTATAGAGTACAGCCCGGTATATTTCATGGAGTTTGGCGAATCGAGTCTCGTCATCGCAACTACGGTTTATTACGATCCGGCCACGGGGCTTGGAGATCTTAAGAACGACATCAACTTAAGAGTAAACCGCAAGTTTAATGAAGAAGGTATAGAGATACCGTATAATTATGTTAATGTTGTCATGAGAAATGACGCGACCAACAGTAAAGAGGTATTATGATCATTAAAAACAAATCAGGATTTAATTTAGGTGCAAGCATGAAGCGGTCTGTCAAAGCGGCATTATCAGGTCTGCTCATTGTTATACTGGCAGCCGCTCCCGCAGGTGAGACTTATGCCGCCGGTGCAGGTACGGATAAGTCTACTTCGGAAAAGATAACCATAGGTCTTATCGACGGTCCGGATATGAGTACGGCAGAGGCGGATGTTTCGGAGTCCGATGAGACAGGTGCCACGGTCAAGGATGTACTCAGTCTTGTCGGGACATCTTCTCTGGCTGAAGCATATGCTGCTCAGGAAACAGCCGCTGAGGAAGCTGTTCAGACCACGAGAGAGATACTTGATCAATCCGAAGCTTCAGCCGGTGTCGGAACACTTTTCGGAAGAAAGACTGAAGAGGAATATCTGGCCGCAAGAGCTGCTGCGGAGGGAGCCAGCTGGGGATATACCAATCTGGGCATCTCCAATGTTTCGGATAATCTGAATGTCCGCGCCATTCCCGGAGAGGACGGAAAGCTTGTCGGTAAACTTCCCAAGGATGCCGCATGTGAAGTTCTTGAGACGGAAGGCGACTGGACACATATCACTTCCGGCGAGGTCGACGGATATGTCAAGAGCGAATATCTGCTGACAGGTCTTCAGGCCAAGATGAGAGTCAGGGAGTTTGTTACCGATGTCGTCAAGGTCGGTACTGATGGGCTTAATGTCCGCGAAGAGCCGAGCACTGATTCTCCGGTCGTTACTCAGGTTGCCACGGGTGAGATCCTTGATTATGTAGATACCGAAGGTGACTGGGTTGCGGTCATGCTCGATGATGAGACCGTATATGTGTCCGCCGATTATGTGGAGATCACGAGCGATCTTCGTACGGCACTCACGATGACCGAGGTCCTTTACGGTGAAGGAGTATCCGATATCAGGGCGGATCTGTGTAACTTTGCTCTGCAGTATGTGGGCAATCCGTATGTATGGGGCGGAACGAGCCTTACCAGAGGTGCTGACTGTTCGGGCTTCGTACTCAGCGTGTTCAGGAATTTCGGAGTAACGCTTCCCCATTCATCGAGAGCACAGGCCAACATGGGTACCACTATCAGCCAGGGTGAAGCCAAAGCCGGCGATCTGGTCTTCTACGGAAACGGCAGGAGGATCAATCATGTAGGTATCTATCTGGGCGGCGGAAGAGTAGTACATGCATCCAACCCCAGGACCGGTATCCGCGTATCCAATGTCGGATATCGTACGCCTGTTAAATTCGTGAGGATACTTTACGATTGATCGTTTGATCTGTATTCGGGTGGGTTATGTCTTTTAAACTTATATGCGGGCCTTCGGGCTCGGGTAAGAGCACTTATATTCAGCAAAACATCATTAAGAGATCCATAGATGATCCGGGACGAAAATATCTTCTGATCGTTCCGGATCAGTTCAATATGCAGACTCAGATGAGCATGATACGTAACCATCCGGATCATGCATTCTCCAATATCGAAGTCTTAAGCTTTTCCAGATTATCACACAGAATACTCGAGGAAACGGGAGGCGAAGTCCCGGTTCTTGACGATACCGGCAAGAGCCTGATCTTAAGGCGGCTCTCCGGAAGTGTCAGACCACAGATGAGCGTGCTTGGAGCCCGGCTCGATCGCTACGGCTTCATTCATGAGGTTAAGTCCGCCGTTTCCGAATTCATGCAGTACGGGATATCTCCCGAGGACCTTCATGAGATGTGCGCCCGGATCGACGGAAGAGGTGCGCTCAAGGCCAAGATGAGCGATCTTGAGATCATCTACAGGGCGTTTACGGATTATAAAGCGGGGCATTATGTCACAAAAGAGGAAACTCTCGAACTCGTAAGAAGCAGTTTACATAAATCAAAACTTGTACGAGACGCATTTATCGCTTTTGACGGATTTACCGGTTTTACTCCGATACAGGAACGCGTGATCCAGGAACTGATGGGCATATGCGACAGCGTCTGGTTTGCTTTTACCACGGAGGACGGAGCCGATCCCCACAAAGAACTCAAGAGTGATGACATGTTCCATCTGTCCTGGAGATCCGTGGACAGGATCGGAAGGCTGGCCGATGAGGCCAATGTACCCGAGGAGGAGCCGGTCATCTTAAGGGCCGGTACCGTTCCTTTTGACGGAAAAACAGATGTGAAATTCGACGGAAAATCTGACGGAAAAGCAGGGCCTGTGCGCAAGAGTGCCGATCTGATCCATCTTGAAAGATCGCTCTTCAGATTCCCGACCCGCCCCTACTCCGGAGAGGCGGGGCATATCCGCATATATAAAGCATCGGGCATGTCAGAAGAGATAGTCGATACCTTCCAGCGTATCCGTGAACTGATTTCCGAAAGACACTACCGGTACAGGGATATAGCGATCGTAGTAGGGGATATGGAGGCTTATGCCGATGAGATATCAAGGACCGCTGCGGAACTTGATATGCCCGTGTACATGGATTACAGCAAGTCCATCTTAATGTCGCCTTTTATCGAAGCGATAGTATCTTCATATGATGTCTTGAAGACCGATTATTCCTGCGAGAGCATCATCCGCCATATGCGTACAGGATACGGGCCGCTATCGATGGAAGAGACCGATGAGCTGGAGAACTTCCTGCTCGCGACCGGTATCAGAGGCAGGAATGCTTATTCGCATACATGGACGATGCGTGATCGTGATGACGCCGAACTATCGGAAGCGGCTCTGAGTATCCGCAAGGAGCGCTTCGACCGGCTCAATGCGATCAGGGAAAAAGTGAATGCCCACTTCATAAGTTTACATAACACGGAAGAAACCATAGGATCATACTCCCGGGCCGTATACTCGTTTATATCCGGTGCGGGCATGTACGGCCGCCTGATGAAGCAGGCTGCTCAGTTCAGGGAAGAAGGAGACCATGTCCGTGCCCTTCAGTATGAGCAGATGTATGAGCATGTATGCGCGCTGCTCGATCAGATAGTCGAACTGTGCGGTGATGAAGAAGTATCCGCAGACGATTATTTTCATATCCTGGAGGCTGGACTTTCGGAGATCCGCTTAGGCACCATTCCGGGAGAAAGTGACCGGATCATGGTCGGAGATATCATAAGGACCAGACTTGAAGCCGTAAAGATTCTGTTTTTGCTCGGTGTCAGTGATGACAGCATACCGGGAAACGTATCCGGAGGCGGTCTGATATCCGATCTGGACAGAGAGTATCTGTCTGAAATGGACGGAGTAGAGCTGGCCCCCACACCCAGGGAGCAGATGTTCACTCAGCGTCTTTATCTGTACATGAACATGACCAAGCCTTCGGACGGCCTGATAATCTCTTATCCGATGACCGATACCGGGGGAAAAGCAAAGCAGCCGTCATATCTGATCTCAACATTATGTAAACTGTTTCCTTCGCTGACTCCCGTTCCGTCGGCTCGTACTCACATGGTCGACGAAAGCGTAGCTCCTGCCGACAGAACGCGGGTTTCATATACCTGCGCCGATATGATGCGGGAATACTACGGCGGACGTCTGAACGGAGACGAACAGTCCAGGCTTAAGGCTATATGTGATGAGATGGAGAATTCTTCCGATGCAGGGCTCCTCGATAAGATAAGCGATATGAGCACAGTGCATTATAAGCATACTCCGCTTACCCGCGAGATAGCATCGGCGCTTTACGGCAGTATCATCCGGACATCCGTGAGCCGTCTGGAACGTTTTGCAGGCTGCGCATATGCCCATTTCCTGAACTACGGATTGCGTCTCAGGACCAGATCCGAGTACAGTTTCGAGAACGCAGATCTCGGTGTCGTCTACCACAAGGCACTTGAAGAATTTTCCGTAAAAGTAAATGACGAGGGCCTGACATGGGCGGGCCTTAGCGAAGCGGAAGCGGACAGATGGGTGGATGAGATACTTGAGCGCCTGATCAACACCTACGGCGATACGATCCTCACATCCAGCAGCCGAAACGCCGCGCTTGCATCCAGGATCCGCCGTATAGTCAAAAGAAGCGTCGATACGATCAGATATCAGGTTACGCGCGGGGGATTTGTCCCCAGGTATTTTGAACGCGCTTTTTCGGAAGAGAGAAAAGCTCAGACTCCGGACGGAAAACCGTTCGGATATAAGGTTAGCGGCAAGATAGACCGTATCGATATATGTGAATCGGAAGAGGCGCATTACTTAAGGATCGTTGACTATAAATCCGGAAGCAGGGATTTTGATATCTCAGCTCTTTTCCACGGGCTGATGATGCAGCTGGCCGTATATCTTGACCAGGCTCTTAAGATAACAGATGATACTAAACCTGCAGGAATGCTGTATTTCAGGATTTCCGATCCTGTCATCGAAGCTTCTGCAGACATATCCGGAGAGAGCGCTCTGGCTGCTGTCCGAAAAGAGATGAAGATGAGTGGTATCGTGGAAGCTTCACCCAAGGTGACCGGGTTGATGGATTCGGAGCTTGCTCCCGGGGTCAGTTCGGACATAGTGCCTGTAGGATATAAAGCAGATAATACACTTACCAAGGCGTCCAAAGCATATTCCGGGGAGAATATCAGGACGATCCTGGACTTCGCGGAATATAAGATGGACGAGCTTACGGGATCCATAATGTTCGGAGACATAAGCGTCAGACCTGCATGCATGAAGGGAAGTGCATACACACCATGCACGTATTGTGATTATGCTTCGGTATGCCACATCGCATCCGGCATACCGGGATATGAAGGCATCCAATACGGAAAAGAAGAGCCGCAGGATGTGATAAATGCGATGAAGTCGGCCCTCCACAGAAACGAGGACGATACATCACCGGAATGATAACGATACTTCACCGGAATGATAACGATACTTCACCGGAACAATAACGAGTGATATATTTATGGAATTTACCAGAGAACAGAAAAATATCATAGATGCCAGGGACTGCAGTCTGATAGTATCCGCGGCAGCCGGAAGCGGAAAGACCGCCGTGCTCGTGGAACGCATCATCGGACTCATAACAGATCCGAAAGATCCCGTGGATATAGATACGCTTCTCGTCCTGACTTTTACAAATGCGGCCGCCGCACAGATGAAAGACAAGATCAGGAATGCGATCTTAGACAGGCTCGATAAGGATCCGGAGAACGATAATCTTCACAGACAGGCGGCGCTTGTTCATAATGCGCGTATCACCACGATCGATTCGTTCTGTCAGTATGTGCTGAAGAACTCTTTTGCGGACATAGACGTGGATCCCGCGTTCCGGGTTGCGGAGGAAGGAGAGAACAAACTGCTCGAGGCGGATGTCCTTGAGGCGCTGATCGAAGAAGGCTTCGGAAACGGCGATGAAGATCTGATGAAGGTTGCCGATCATTTTGCATCGGGTTCATCCGATGATGCGATCTTTTCCGCGATCACATCGATCTATCGCGTGGCGGATTCGGACCCCTGGCCGTACGAATGGCTGAAGTCCCACATGAACGACTATTCCCTGCCGGGTGGCGATATCCTTCCCGATGATATCAGGAAACATATCCGCAAGGCTGTGATCAGCAGTGTCTCCGCAGCTGTATCAATGTATGACAGGGCGGTCGGCCTGTGTGAGGAAGGCGGCCTGCATCCGGATTATACGGCCATGTATGTCACCGAAAAGGCGGCACTTGCCGATCTTTACGAAAAACTTGTCTCAAAGCCCGATGCCGGCCCTGATGAGATCTCATCCATGTTTGATGCTCTGGATTTTCCGACTCTTTCCAGAAAAAAGAACCCGGACGAGGATAAGGGATGCCGTGACAGGGCCAAAGCCTTAAGAGACACCTGCAAGGATCTCGTCGGAGATATCCGGAATACGTATCTGGGCGCTTCGGAAAAGGACGCCGCAAAATACATCAGGGAATGCTCCGGGACAGTATCAGCGCTGTGTTCGCTTACCGTCAGATATATGGATGCTCTGCGCCGCGCGCGTGATGAGAGAGGCATACTTACTTTTTCCGATATAGAGCACTACGCCCTGGACATACTCGTAAAGCGGGGCGAGGACGGCGAGCCCGTGTTTACCGATGCCGCAGCCGAATACAGGTCACATTTCAGTTATGTGTTCACCGACGAATACCAGGATTCCAACATGATCCAGGAACTCATTCTTTCAGCCGTGTCGGGTGAGAGCGAGGGTGTATATAACAGATTCATGGTCGGCGATGTCAAGCAGTCGATCTACAGGTTCAGACAGGCCGAACCCGAGATCTTCATGGAAAAGTACGGCCTTTACGAATATGAGAGCAGGACATTAAGAAAAGTGGACCTGAATAAGAACTTCAGGAGCAGGAGACAGGTCCTTGACTCGTGCAATGCGCTTTTTGAACGTGTCATGACCGCGGAAAGCGGCGGAGCGGATTATGATGAAACAGCTTCACTCAAATACGGAGCCGACTATCCTGAACTTGATGAAGACGACTATCGGACCGAGCTGATCTTTACGGACAGCAAGGATCCTGAGGTGACGGATGCTTCGGATGCCGAAGGCGAGGCCATGGCAAGGCGCATAGAAGAGCTGATGGAAAGCGCCATGCCTGTCTACGACAGCGAAAAGAAGGAAACCCGTCCGGTAAGATACTCAGACATAGTCATCCTTTACCGGTCCAACGGAAATGCGGCCGAAACCTACAAGAGAGTTCTCGAGGCGCACTCCATCCCCGTCGCACTGACCGGCAGTTCAGGCTATTTTGATACATATGAGATCTCCACGCTCATGAACATGTTGCGGATAATCGTCAATCCGCTCCAGGATATTCCTTTTTACGGGACCATGGAATCCGTGATAGGAGGCTTTTCTCCCGAGGAATGCGCTCTGGTCAGCGCTGCGTACAGCTCATCCTTGCCTGAGGGTGTCTACACCGGGGAAGGATATCTGTACCCGGCATGCAGATATGTGATATCGGAAGATGCGGAAAACAAAATCCCGGAGGATCTTCGTGACCGCGTGGAAGCGTTTATCGGTGCCGTCGAGAGGTATCGGGCGATGTCTGAGTACATGGGAGTATCCGAGCTGCTCTCGGTGATCCTTAAGGATACCGGATACCGTGTGCTGATGCTTGCCATGCCCGGCGGAAAAAGACGCGTGGCCAATGTGGACATGCTCATAAGCAAAGCCGATGATTACGCGGGAACCTCGTATTTCGGTCTCTACAATTTCATCAGATATATAGATACGCTGAAAAAATCCAATGCCGGAGAAGAGGAAGCCGAAACCCCGGATGAGATAGATGACTGTGTCCGCATCATGACCATTCACAAGAGCAAAGGTCTCGAATTCCCCGTGGTCATAGTCGCGAGGATGGGCAATAAATTCAACATGCAGGATTCGCAGGGAATGCTGGTATGCGACCACCGGTGCGGGATCGGTCTTAATAATTTCGATCCGGCCCGACGGATCAGATACCGTAACCTGATGCATAAATATGTGGCCGACAGGATACATGACCAGTCTCTGGCCGAAGAGATGCGCATTCTCTATGTCGCAATGACCCGTGCAAAGGAAAAACTCATCCTGATGTGCACCCTGAAAGCCGACGGTGTCGATGAGGAGACGGGTGAGATCACGATCAAGTGCCCTTCCGGCAATAACAGATATATCGACTGGCAGCTTAAGACGATCTGCGATGTGACCGACTCCGATAATTTCCGCGTCGGGACCGATCCGGTCGCCATTCCCGAACTTGCTGTTATCTGCAAAAAGAGCGATATCTCTGCCGCAGCCGCCGAAGAGGCCGGTGTCGTAAGAGCCGCAGGTGCCGAACTGCTTACGCAGAATCTGAAGGGCATGCTTAAGGACGGGGATGACACAGGCGCATTCCGCGATTATCTGAAGCGGCTGTACGGATATGAGTATCCCCATGCGGATCTCACGGGACTGTATACCAAGACATCGGTATCGGTATTAAAACATGCCGCCATGCCCGAAGATGCCGAGCGCGCTTTTGAACTGTACCCTTCTGAGGCTGATGATGAAAAAGTCTCTGCGGACGGCGCTTTGGATGCTCCGGTACCCGTATTCATATCCGGCACATCCGACAGACCGGGCGCGACTGCCAGGGGGTCCGCGTTCCACAGGATGCTCGAACTATATGATTTTCTCTCGGGTAAGGACCTGCAGACCCAGATTGAAGCATGCACCGTCGACGGAAGGCTGTCTGCGGAAGAAAGACATATCCTTGATAATGCCCGGGATGTCAAGCTTATAAGCGATTTCCTGGATACCGACACCGCGCATCGCATGGCTCTTGCCCAGGAAAGAAAAAGCCTGTTCCGTGAAGCTCCGTTTATGATGGGGATCCCCGCCTCTTTGGTGGATGAAAGATACCCCGAAGAAGAAACGGTACTTATTCAGGGTATTATTGATGTATATTGGATAGAAGACGGTGAAGCGGTCATACTGGATTACAAGACGGACCGCGTACGAAGCGCCGAACGGCTGAAAGAACTGTACAAAACACAGCTTGATTACTATGAAGCAGCGCTTAAGCGCATGCATATCCCGGTAAAGGAAAAACTCATATATTCATTCGCTCTCGGAGAGACCATAACTCTTTAGGATGCGGTGAAGGAGTACAGATAGGATAATGGGAAGATCATTCAGAAAAGTCATATATGTGCTGATGCCGTTTCTGGTCTATTACGTAGTGCACGGTGCGACCAGATTCCTCATGATGTTCATCTTGCAATACATATCATCGCATTCAGCCGGAGCATACAGCGTGATAAGGGATAATGATGCCGTCTTTTCGGGCATTATCTCACTTCTGGACATGCTGATAGGAGCGGCGGTGCTGCTGGTCCTGATGAGGCATGACATAGAGGAATTATCCGTCTGGGATTATGTAAACCTAAACGGCCTCTCTTTTTACAGAAAAGACCGGCTGCACCCGGCGTGGTTTGGTTGGGCTGTCATCATAGTACAGGCTGTCAGCATGGCGCTCGGATTGAACATCCTGATAGGCCTGTCCGGGATCATGAAACTGTCATCATACGGCGAGAACGCGGGAGCTCAGTACTCCATACCGTTGTGGTTCGGTATTTTTCTTTACGGTCTTGTATCACCTCTCGTGGAGGAACTTCTGTTTCGTACCATCGTTTACGGCCGCATGAAAAGGAGGTTCTCCCTGATCATATCGATCGTGGTCAGCTCGATGTTCTTCGGCCTGTATCACGGTAATCTCGTGCAGGGAATATACGGTTTTATCATGGGCATCATCATGTGCATGGCATGTGAGTATCTGCACACCGTTGCGGCAGCATTTCTGATGCATTCCGTTGCCAATCTGACCATATATCTGCTCGGTATGAGAGGAGTCCTTATCAACTTAAGCTCGGTCTCATACTGTCTGATCTTTATCGGTATAGCACTGATCACGATAGGTATCGAAGTGGCGGGCGCCAGGGGATCTCTTAAAAAACTCGGCCCGATAGAAGGCATAGAAAAAGTAGGTGTATTCTATGTTGATCCGACTCTGATCGAAGACGATGAAATTGATGCGTAATTATATACATAACGCATGATATTTTGCTATACTCGTATAGATGAACATCTTTTTTGTCATTATTCAAAGAAAGGAAGAATAATCTATGAAGAATCTCAAACCCATCACTAACAAACTTCTTTGGATATTTGCCATCGGACAGTTTGGCTGGAGCCTTCTTTCCGGCGTCGTTTCCAACTGGATGGTTTATTACTATACCGGAAGCCCGAGTGCTCAGAATCCGAACACCGGAATCTTTGCTTCCGGGATCACACAGGAGCCCATCTTTTTTAAACTCACATTATTCGGACTGGTACTTGCGGTAGGACGTATCTTCGATGCGATCACCGATCCGCTCATAGCCGGCTGGTCTGACAGAAGCAACTATAAGGGCGGCCGCCGCATTCCTTTCATGCGTGCCATGGCAGTTCCCTTTTCACTGGTCATGGTAGGCCTGTTCCTTGTTCCTCAGACAAGCTCCGTGGCACTTAATGATGTGGCGCTCTTTATCCTGCTCATCGTCTTTTATCTGTTCATGACGATGTTCTGTACACCGTATAATGCGCTGATCGCCGAACTCGGTGATACGCAGCAGCACAGGATCAATGTATCCACATACATCTCATTCACGTTTATAGTAGGTCAGAGTATCTCGTTCCTTCTTCCCAACCTGGCAGGCATGCTCGAAGGAAGTGTCGGACAGGCTCATTCGATACATCTGGCTGTAGCGATCATGGCGGCGATAGCCTGTGCGGCCATGCTTTTGTCCGCATTCTATATCAATGAACGCGATTACATCGATTCCAAACCCAGCGAGACCAAGCCGTTCAGTTCGCTGATCAAGACCTTTTCGAACGGGCAGTTCCGCAGATTCGTATATTCCGATGTGATCTATTTCTTCGCACTTACCCTGTTCCAGACGGGACTCGCTTTCTATGAGACTCAGCTCATGGGAATAGAGGATACCTGGACCTTCGTTCTGACCGCGACGATGACGGCCATCAGCGTATGTCTGTATCCGGTGGTCAATATCCTGGCCAAAAGAATAGGCAAGAAGATGCTGATCATCATCGGATTCTTCACATACTGTATCGTGTTTGCCATAACCGCCGCATGCGGACAGGGCCTGTACTGGGGCTTTATCGTAGCGGTAACGGCATCCGTGCCCATGGCAATCCTCGGTATACTTCCTCAGGCCTGCGTTGCCGATGTTGCGGAACTTACCAGACTCGAGACCGGAGAGGACAGAAGCGGCATGTTCTTTGCCGCACGTACATTTGCCTTCAAGATGGGACAGGCTCTGGCCATGGTGATCTTTACTTCGGTAACGGTATCCCAGACTCAGGCAAGTTACCGCGCCACGGCTGTGATCGCATTCGTGACATGCCTGATCGGTGCACTGCTGTTCTTTGCATTCAATGAGAAGATGATCCTTACCAAGATCGGGGAGCTTAAAGGAACGGAAGAGGTTTGATTTCCGGGAAACATGCGTAAAATATCAAGAGTTATTAATTGCATATCCTGCATGATGCTGGCTGTGATCGTGCTGACCGGATGCGGCGACAAAGAAGTCTCTTATACCGACACCGGGATGGCAGCCATCGAGTCGCTTGATTATACCGGCGCATTGGAAGCTTTTGATTCCGCGGAGGAAGCCGGCGAGAACATGAGGCTGATCCTGCGCGGCAGAGGCATGGTGTATATGGCTCAGCTTCGTTACGATGAGGCTATCGATGCTTTTACACAGGCGCTCAACTTAAGTACGGGCGTTCCCGAGAGCCTGGATTACGATCTGAACTATTATCTGGCTGCGGCATATTATAAGGCCGGCAGACTCGAGGATGCCCACGGAGTATATGATGCGATCCTCACCCTTAAGTCCGGCGAGTACAATGCTCACTATCTCAGGGGGATCGTTTCTCTCGAGATGGGAGATTACGAGAGTGCGCTCGAGGATTTCCGCAAAGCCATCAGTTTAAACGACGGTGACTGCGACATGATCATAGATGTCTATCAGATACTTGCCGCCCAGGGATATAAGGAGGCAGGCCGCGATATCATCAGCGAATGTATCGCTTCGCATTCAGACATATCCGATTATGATTACGGCAGATTCGAGTATTATCTCGGCAATTTCGATTCGGCCAAGACTTATCTTGAGAATGCCGATAAAGGCGATTCCGCCCAGATCACCCTTTTCCTCGGCCGGACCTACGAGGCTCTCGGAGACTATAACTATGCGATAAGCCTCTATAACACATATCTTGATAAGAATCACAACGCTCCGAACATCTATAACCAGATGGGACTTTGCCAGATGAAGATGGAGAGGTATGCCGAAGCGCTCAGTTCCTTCCAGGCCGGAATGAATACAGAAGATAAATCCATCATGCAGACTCTCAAGTACAATGAGATCGTTGCATACGAATATATGCGCGAGTTCAGGACGGCAGCCAATCTGATGAAGGACTATATCGCCCTCTATCCGGATGATGCGGCAGCGCTCAGAGAATATGAATTTCTTAAGACGAGGTAGTTTTTCCAAATACGAGGTAGTTTCCGATGATCAATAAGCTCATTGATAAGATCAAAAAAACAGGAGCCCCCATAGTGGTCGGCCTGGATCCCAATCTGAAGTTTGTTCCCGCCGGGATCAAAGAAGCCGCATTTAACGGGTACGGTGAGACTCTGGAGGGCGCGGCCGAAGCAATATGGCAGTTCAACCGCGGCATAATTGATGCAGTATACGATCTGATCCCCGCAGTCAAACCTCAGATCGCCATGTATGAGCAGTTCGGTATCCCCGGACTTATCGCATTCAAGAAGACCGTTGATTATTGCCGTGAGAAAGATCTCATCATCATAGGTGATGTTAAGAGAGGAGATATAGGATCCACTTCGGAATCCTACGCCATCGCGCATCTGGGCCATGTTCAGGTGGGTTCTTCGTCCGTTCCGGTGTTTGAAGAGGATTTTGCCACTGTAAACCCCTATCTTGGCATAGACGGGATCAAACCATTCATTGATGTGTGCCGTAAGGAACATAAGGGTATCTTTGTTCTGGTCAAGACCTCCAATCCTTCAAGCAAGGAGTTCCAGGACAGGATCGTGATCGACGATGACGGTTCGGATAAGAAACTCTATGAGATCGTGGGCAGGGCCGTGGATTCATGGGGGCTTGATCTTATGGGAGACGGCTACAGTTATGTGGGTGCGGTCGTCGGAGCAACATACCCCGAAGAAGGCAGGATCCTGCGGGATATCATGCCCCGTGCGTTCATACTTGTGCCCGGATACGGAGCACAGGGCGGAAAAGGCGCGGATCTTGTTCACTTTTTTGATAAGGACGGGCTCGGAGCCATCGTCAATTCATCACGCGGCATCATAGCCGCATATCAGAATGAAAAATACGCTTCGTACGGCGAGGCTGCATATGCCGATGCGTCGCGTGCGGCAGTGGAAGATATGATAACGGATATTCGGACCGCTATCGATAACAGATAAGGGATTGCTGTATTATGTCAACCAACACAGATTCGGAAGATAATAAGAAAAAGGGTAAGCGCATCATAGCGCTCACGGGGGTCGTTCTGATAGTGATCATGGTGCTGGCGACTCTTCTGTGTGCTATCCTGGACTCCTCGGGTGTATATTTCAGGAGCTGCCTCATCGTAACGATAGCACTGCCTATAGCTATATGGGTGTTCATGTGGGCGTACGGAGCTATGATGCACAAGCATACTCCCGCCAGTTTTGATTTAAATCTCGGGAATGAGGAAAACACTCCCGGGGATGAAGAAGAGTAAGCATGGCCAGGATCATATTATCGATATTCGGACTGGGCCAGATGGCGGTATATTTCATTACCTCCAGAATCCCTTCGGCATCCCGCAGAATATATGAGAAATTCGCCAGACCGCTTCATGACCTGTTTGCCGGCCTCTGTGATCTCACGCCGGTCTGTGTCTTTGAGATCCTCGTTGTCTGCCTTGTATTGGCGGTCTTTCTTTATGTCATTTTTTCCGTCATCTTTTTCATACGTGATCTTAAGGATAAGGAGCGCAGCGCTCTGAAGCGCGTTTTTTCGTTCCTGCTCACGTTTTTCATGCTCTTTTGCCTGATCTACGGCGGATTCTGCATGCTTTGGGGACCGTATTATTCGGCACCGGATGTTTCCGAAGTATGCGGGATCGAAGCGAATCCCGAGGGGGTGCTTCATTCCGACCTGATCGCGGTTGATGAGGGATTCGTTAACCTTGCAAATGAGTATTCGACCAAAGTATCCAGAGACGCGGATGGGTATTTCACCAATACCGGAGATCCTTTCGAGCATGCCTCTGTCCTGTATCGTAATATATCCGTTAAGTATCCGGGGCTTAAGGCGGTAACTCACCGGCCCAAAAAGTTCTTCTTTTCCAGGATACTCAGTTATATGGACTTTACCGGGTTCTTTTCTCCTTTTACGGGGGAAGCATGTATCAATACGGATTCACCTTCATCGATGACACCCGTGACAATAGCCCACGAACTTGCGCACCAGCGCGGGATCGCTGCGGAGGATGAAGCCAATTTCATAGCCGTCATCACGTGTCTGGAGGACGGAGATGCCGATTATGTGTATTCGGCAAGTCTGTTCGCTCTTTCTCATCTGCAGAACGCTCTTTACAAGAGCGGAGATGTTGAAGAATGGGAGAGGATACGCTCCTCATATTCCGAAGGAGTGCAGGCCGATCTGGCCAAAAACCGCGAATACTGGAACAGTTTCCGCGACTCGGCGGTTCATCAGGCGGTATCCGATACCTATGATGCTTTTCTGAAGTCATATGATCAGGAACTCGGCCGCGAAACTTACGGCGCCTGCGTTGATCTTTTAGTGGAATATTATAGGCAGATATGGTAAACTTATGGGAGTGTAAGCACAATATTTTGAAAAAAATGAAACTTTTTCATGTTTTTTTGAACCTTTTGTGATCTTACATGAGTCTTTTATATCAGAGGAAGTGAATTATGGCTACAACATTGCTCAAGAAGTGGCGCGACATGGCGTATTCCGAGACCGCCAACAAAGGTGATCTCCAGAGACTCTGGCAGGACTACTTCCTAAAGGAGAAGGAAATATACGCCGAGCTTCTTCAAACTCCTGACACGGTAGTCGAAGGCACCGTTAAGGAACTTGCAGAGAAGTATGATACAGACATCCTGACGATGACCGGTTTCCTGGATGGCATCAACGACAGCCTGAAGGAGCCAAACCCCATCGAAGAGATGGACGAGGACACCAAAGTCCAGCTGGGTTTCGACCTGGAACTCCTCTACAAGAATATGGTAGCAGCCGATGCAGACTGGTTATACCAGTTAGAACAGTGGGATGACATCTTCGATGAAGAGAAGCGCAAGGCCCTCTACAAGGAACAGAAGTCATCGACCACGGTCCGTAAGGAGGCTAAGGTGTATCCCAACGATCCCTGCCCCTGCGGAAGCGGTAAAAAGTACAAGAAATGTTGCGGTAGAAACGCGTAACAGTTCCAGCTAAGAAGGGAGAGATTAAGCAACTATGAAGAAAGTACTTTCACTTTTATTAGTAGGTGCGATGGTAATCGGAGTAGTAGGTTGCGGAGCAGCAAACGGAGAACTTTTCTCTGAGGCAGCAACCCGTCAGTGGTCGGAAGCAGATGCAGATCACGTTTACTTCGACAGCGAAGCAGTTGCTCTTGCACAGTCAGTAGCAGCTGGTAACGCAGAAGGAAGCGCAGAGATGCGGGCTCAGGCCAAGGCAGCTCTCGACGGATGCAATGCACAGCGCGCAAACGCAGGACTCGGCCAGATGAAGTGGAGCGACGGACTTGAGCAGGCAGCTATGGTTCGTGCACAGGAGATCGTTACCACATGGTCACACACCAGACCTAACGGAAGTGATTGGTGGACAGTAAACTCCAACCTTATGTACGGCGAGAACCTTGCAAAGGGTTACAGCACAGCAGATTCCTGTGTTGCAGCATGGATGGCATCACCTACACACAAGGCCAATGTTATGGACGGCGGATTCAAGACCTGCGGTATCGCGATCTATGAAGTAGGCGGAACATGGTATTGGGCTGAGGAGTTCGGTTATTGATTACCGGCCCCGGTTGTTAAGTAACAAAACTAAGAGGGCACATGCGACCGCATGTGCCCTTTATTTACGGGAGAGAGATCATGGCAGATAGTAAAGCCAAGAAGGAAAAAGCATTAAAGATCCTGGATATTGTCATACCTGTCGTATGTCTGGGCGTTATGGCATTTGCGGGATTCAATCTCTACAAGATCTACAAGTCGTATGCCGAAGCGGATGCGATATACAGCGGTATCGCTCTTTTTGCGCATGAACAGACGTCGGGCACCGAGACGGAAGAGGCTGTTGCCATGGAACAGGCCGGATTTCCCTATCTGAACGTCGATCATGACAGCCTGATTGAGATCAACCCCGATTATACCGGATGGCTTTATTTCCCGTTACTTGACTTAAGTTATCCTGTCGTCCACGGCGACGCGGATTTCTCGTATCTGAACATGGCCTTTGACCGTACCCCGACCAAGAGCGGAGCCATATTTATCGATGCATGGTCGGATCCCGGATTAAGGGACATGACTACTCTGATATACGGTCACAACATGCGTAACGGATCGATGTTCGGCAGCCTTAAACGAGTTCGTAACGAAGAGGGCATCATCTTAAACGATCCGTATTTCTACTACTATACTCCGACGATGGCTTATAAGTGCCATGTATTTTCGTATTATCTGGAGTCGGCTAGCGGTAAGACGTATAACTGCCCTACCGACAACAGAACCTATGATGAATACATGGATTATATCCTCAGTAAGAATGAATATGCCGAAGGCCCGGAAAGCGTGGACTTAAGCCACCGCCCGAAGGTCATCACTCTGTCTACCTGTTCCGGTTTTCATTCGGGCAAAAGAACCGTTATTCACGGCATCATAGAGGATACTTATAAGATCGGCGAGAATCTGATCTATGACGAATCATTCGGTGATGCGGTCCAGACCGAAGTTGCCAAGTGATCTTCGTTCAATAATCTTTGCTATTTTTTCATAAATACTATATACTTACACACGGAAATACTTCCATGTATTTCCAAACGTGTGTAAAATTAATCCGTTAATTTCGCACATATCAGTTTTGTGTAAATCAGGAGGAGTATTTATGAAAAAGAAGATTCTTTCACTTGTTCTTATCGCAGCATGTGCACTTACTGTCTGTGCCTGCGGTTCAGGATCCGCGGCTTCGACCGGAGAGGCATCTGATGCAGCATTTTCCACTGTCAATTCAGGTGTACTCACAATGGCTACCAATGCATATTTCCCGCCCTATGAGTACTATGAGGGCAGCGATATCGTAGGTATCGATGCAGAGATCGCCAAGGCAGTAGCTGACAAACTCGGGCTTACTCTTAAGATCGAGGATATGGAGTTCGATTCCATCATAACCGCAGTCAGCACCGGCAAGGCTGATATGGGTCTTGCAGGCATGACCGTTACCGAAGAACGTAAGCAGAATGTCAATTTCTCGGATACCTATGCTACAGGTGTTCAGGTTGTTATCGTAGCCGAAGGCAGCGACATCAAGAGCGTTGACGATCTTCAGGGCAAAAAGATCGGTGTTCAGCTTGCAACTACCGGCGACATCTATTGCTGTGATGATTTCGGTACTGAAAATGTAGAAGAGTACAACAAGGGTAATGATGCCGTCATGGCACTTCTTGCCGGTAAGGTTGATGCGGTTGTCATCGATAATGAGCCCGCAAAGAGCTTTGTAGCCGCTAATGAAGGCCTTACTATCCTTGATTCTGAGTATGTTACCGAGGAGTATGCCGCAGCACTCAACAAAGAGAACACAGCACTTCTTGAGGCTGTTAACGGTGCTCTTGCCGAGCTTAAGGCTGACGGTACTCTTGATTCCATCATCAACAAGTATATCCCTGCCGAATAATGATCTGCGATCGCGCATGATCCGGGGTTTTTATGAATAATTTTATTAACGATTTTGTACAGGATTTTATAGTCGATGACAGATGGAAGTTCATCGTTAAGGGGCTGGGCGTGACCCTGGAGGTCACTGCCCTTGCTCTTATTTTCGGTACCATTATAGGTTTGATCATCGGTATCATCAGATGCGCACATGATCAGCAGAGCAGCAATGAACGCCGGGGTGCCTGCGGAGCCGTGCTCAGTTTCCTGAATATGATATGCAGGATATATGTTACCGTGATCAGAGGTACGCCGGTACTTGTACAGCTTCTGATCATGTATTTCATCATTCTGGTATCCGCCAAGTCGAAGGTCGTTGTGGCTGTAGCGACTTTTTCCATCAACAGCGGAGCCTATGTTGCCGAGATCTTCCGCGGCGGCATCATGTCGATAGACAAAGGACAGATGGAGGCCGGAAGGTCCTTAGGACTTAACTATGTACAGACCATGAGATATACGATCATCCCTCAGGCCATGAAGGCATGTCTGCCCGCTCTGGCCAACGAGATGATAGCTTTGCTCAAGGAGACATCCATCTGCGGATATATCGGACTTAACGAACTGACAAGAGGCGGAGATATCATCAGAGGTACGACGTTTGATGCGCTGTTACCCCTGTTTGCCGTTGCTCTTATATACCTGACTTTTGTTATGGTATTAAGTTATCTGATATCGTTGTTTGAGAGGAGGTTGCGTAAGAGTGATAACCGTTAAAGACCTCCACAAGTATTTTGATGACAATCATGTGCTCCGCGGTATCAATTACGAGATAGACAAAGGTGAGAAAATCGTCATCATCGGTGCTTCGGGCTCCGGTAAATCGACGTTTCTCAGATGCCTGAATCTGCTGGAGTTACCCAGCAGCGGACATATATGGATGGACGGAGAGGAGATAACCGATCCGAAGGCGGATGTTAATCTGATACGCCGTAAGATGGGCATGGTCTTCCAGCATTTCAATCTGTTCAACAATCTGACGATAATGGATAACATTACGCTGGCTCCGGTCAAACTGAAGCTCCAGTCGGTTGAGGAAGCCCGCGAGAATGCGCTTTCACTTCTTGACAGAGTTGGCCTTAGAGAAAAGGCGGACGCATATCCGTCGCAGCTGTCCGGAGGACAGAAACAGCGTATAGCGATAGTCAGGAGTCTGGCGATGAATCCGGAAGTCATGCTGTTTGACGAACCGACAAGTGCCCTGGATCCCGAAATGGTCGGTGAAGTTCTTCAGGTTATGAGGGAACTGGCCGAATCGGGCATGACCATGGTCGTGGTCACGCATGAGATGGGATTTGCCAGGGAAGTGGCGAGCAAGGTCCTTTTCGTTGACGAAGGGATCATCAAAGAGGAGAATACACCGCAGGAATTCTTTAATAATCCTCAGGATGCGAGACTTCAGGAATTCCTGTCCAAGGTGTTATAGGATACAGAGGCTTAAGAGTATGGACGAAAACAACAGAAATTCATTTACGGGATCGATAGGATTTGTTCTTGCGGCAGCCGGCAGCGCTGTAGGTCTTGGCAATATATGGAGATTCCCGTATCTTGCGGCAAGGGACGGCGGAGGACTTTTCCTTCTCGTTTATCTTGTCCTCGCATTGACATTCGGATATACACTTCTGACCAGCGAAGTGGCATTGGGCCGCCTGACCAAGCAGAGTCCGCTGACCGCCTACGGCAAGCTTTCCAAGAAGTTTAAGCCGCTGGGCGTTATGGCATGTATTGTTCCGATGCTGATCATGCCTTATTACTGCGTTATCGGGGGCTGGGTAGTCAAGTATTTCCTGGCGTTTATAACCGGATCGGGATTTACTACCGCTCAGGACGGATATTTCGGCGGGTTTATCACGGAGACCACATCTCCGGTAGGCATGACCATTGTTTTCCTGTTCCTGACCATGATCGTAGTGCTCGGAGGAGTTGACAAGGGCATCGAGCGCTTTTCCAAGGTCATCATGCCTTTGCTTGTCATATTGATCATAGTCATCTCGGTCTTCACTCTGACGATATCGGATACCGATGAGCTCGGAAATGTGCGGACCGGATTGGAAGGTCTGAAGGTTCTGGTCATTCCGAATTTCGAAGGACTTACGTTAAGCAGGTTTTTCTCTGTGCTGATGGATGCCATGGGGCAGCTTTTCTACAGCCTGAGCATTGCGATGGGCATAATGGTCGCATACGGTTCATACATGCGCGATGAAGACAACATGTCCCATTCGGTGGGTCAGATAGAGATCTTTGATACAGGTATCGCATTTCTCGCCGGAGTCATGATAATCCCTTCCGTATACGTTTTCATGGGACGTGAGGGCATGGAAGCATCGGGTCCCGGTCTTATGTTCGTATCCCTTCCCAGGGTATTTGAGCGTATGGGATCCGTAGGTAACTATATAGGGACTCTGTTCTTTGCACTTGTGCTTTTTGCGGCGCTCACCAGTTCCGTATCCATTCTGGAGGCTATAGTATCCAGCTTCATGGATAAGTTTAACATGTCACGTGTGGCTGCAGTCATCACGGAAGGTGTGATAGCACTTGCTTTAGGGCTCCTGGTTTGTCTGGGATATAACAAGCTGTATTTTGAGGTCGAACTTCCCAACGGAGCCATTGCCCAGATCCTCGATATCATGGATTATGTGAGCAATAACCTTCTGATGCCCATAGTTGCGATCCTTACCTGCATTCTTGTGGGCTGGATCGTCGGTCCCGAAACCGTTATCGGAGAGGCGACGAAAAACGGCGAAAAATTCAGGCGCCGCGGGCTTTTCATAGTCATGGTCAAATTCATAGCGCCTGTTATGCTACTGATTTTGCTGCTTAAGGCTTTCGGCATTCTGTAAAATATCCGAAAAACCTTGATTTTTCTTGAAAAAATTGGACCTTTTGGACCCCTCAATGCGTCTTTTGTATTGAGGGTTTCTCTATATAGGCAGATCATGCCTTCATGAAAACCATCAGAGAGAACAGACATTTAGTCAGGCACAAAGAGAGATTGGAGACACTATGAAGAAGAGAAAGACAAAACTTTGGAAAAAGGTCCTGGTAGGATTCATGTCCGTTACCATGTTCCTTGGAAACCTGAGTTCACTGTCCATTGAGGCCTTCGCGGCAACGGAAGATGTCCTGGATTACGAAGAGGGCGCCGATCAGTTTGCAGAGGAGATCGATGAGGAAGTGATCCCTGAAGAACCGATCACGGAAGATGCGATCGATGAGGGAATTGAGAATCCCGACGATCAGTTCGGTGAGTTCGGATATGAATATGCGGAGTCTGAAGAGGAGGAGTATGAAGAGATAACATACTATACCGTCACCTACTATGATGTGGACGGCAGCCTGCTCGGCAGTACCGAATTCGCTGAAGGATCAGCGCTCAGCATGCCGCAGACCGGTGAAGGCGCATACTGGACGGATGAAGCCGGAACCGAATACTTCGAAGGCGATGCGGTTTATGATAATCTCTCTCTCTTTGTCAATGTTGATGATATAGATCTTGAAGAAGAAATCGAAGAAGTTGAAGAACTTGCAGAAGGACAGATCCTTGTTAATGCGGTTCTTGCAGATGATGAGGGTAATGTTCTTGATTCGTTCAGGATCACCTCGGATATGTACTTAAATCCCGATGACGATAATGATGCTCCCGAGATCGAAGGATATGAATTCGTATCCGCCATGATCGATCAGAGCACAGTTTCAGAGATCCTTGTAACTGAGACCGAAGAAGGTCTTCTGGAGTACACGGTTGACGGCGTGGTGCTCGAAGCTGATGCCGATATCATGCTGAATTATGAATCTACCGAGTTCAAATACAATATCTCAATTCAGATAGTTGATGAAGACGGTCGTGTCATAGAAGGCTATGAAGACGCCGAGCTTCCCGAGTTTGACGGAACCCTGGACCTTGCGGATGTGCAGAACGCTCCCGTAGAGGTTGAGGGTTATGATTATGTTGGGGCTTCTATCGGTGAGGAGAATGTTTACTCGGTGACAGTAGAAGCCGGCGACGGATATTACGAGACCGACAACGGCTTCATCGATATCGAGTCCGATATCACGATCAAACTGAATTATGCCGAAGCATCTGTGGCTGTAGTTCTCAAAGCGACCATAGTTGATGAGTTCGGTGATGAGATAGATGAGAAGTATACCGAGATGGAGATGCCCGAATTTGACGCAGACGGAATCCTTACTCTCGATGACCCCGAGCTTCCTCCCGTTGAGGATGTCAAAGTTAAGACCGGTATCATCAGATCCGTGAAGTATACGTATGTACGTACCACTATCAACGGCAAGATCGTATCCGCAATCAAGGCTGAAGATGCAGTCGGAGGACGCGGAACATATTATTCTTATACCACTGACGGTGAAACCTGGATCAAGATCAAAGAGGATACGACCGTTCTCTTCGAATACACTGACGGCAAGAAGACCACATACACCTATTCCGACGGAATGGTAAGCGTAACAGCCACACTTCAGCATGCCAATGCAGTTCCCGATGATGCATATTTTGCAGTAACACCTCTGACGGCAGGCTCCGGATACAATGTAGATGCATTTATAGATGCTCTGAACGCTCAGGCTGAAATGCCCGATGGCGCAGATGATTTCGAATACAATACGACCAATACACTGCTGTATGATGTGGCGTTCTATACCGATGAGTCCATGACCGAGGAAATCGAGCCCGCTGACGGCATGGTCAGGACCGAGATTGTATTCCTTCAGAATCAGCTGAAGGACGAACTCAGTGCAGGAGAGGAGTCAGATCTGATCATCAACCACCTGAGCATAGATGACAGCCTTCTGGAAGCGGCAGGAACCACTGCCAATGCTAACGTATCATCAGGCGCTATCAGTGTAGAGTCGGTGCAGGCAGACGTTTCCGTTGCCGGCGAGACTCTTGCATTCATGACAGACAGTTACAGCGTCATCACCATCACTCAGCCGAACATGGTACTGAAGTATACTACCGGCGGTGTGGACATAAGCGCTGTACTCGGTGATGCATATAACTTCGGTATCGTAGCGGATTCATATAACCAGTCCGGTGATTCACAGACCAATATGGCGGTCAATACTTTCACCGACGGTGCCGATATCGGTTCTGACTTATCCAACAACGCCGGTACCATGTATGTAGGTACGATCACGAATCTCCTTAAAATCAAATCAGGATCCGTGGTTTATTACGGCGAGAAAAACGAATCAAACAAGATCATATTCCAGGGCGGTTCAGCCGATGCGATCGCTCTGCCCATGAAAGAATCTGAGATCTCCAGCTATATTTCGGAGATGGTTTCTTATGTCTCTGCAAATGTCCCCGAAGCCGGAGAAAATATGAACGTTGTTCCCGGTCAGAATGAAAAGAACCAGTATACACTGGACATTTCATCACTTCCCGATGATGCAGTGGTTCATATCGATCTGGATAATGTGTCAAGTGGGGAATACGGCATATATGATGTCATCGATCAGAACGGCGGACTGAACCTCAAGAAGTCAGCCGGTCAGACAGTCATATTCCATTCATCCAGAAGCAGCGTACATCTCAAAGGCTTCAATGTGTGGAACGGATCCTCATACGTAAAGACTACCGCATCCAACGGCTCGGCATTTCTGGACAGCATGACCAGCGGTATCATTTTCGACTTAAGAGGCGCTACCAGTGTTGATCTAGAGGATGCTCTGTCAGGTGTATTCATTGCACCGAATGCTGCCGTAAACGTACACGGCGGTGCATGCAGCGGCTGGCTGATCGCAGGCAGCGTAACCGGATCTACCGAATGGCACTTTGTAAGCCAGCATGTACCTCAGCCCGATGTTGAAAATGATACATGTACACTTGATCTTAAACTCACCAAGACTCTGCTTGATGATGATATCAAAGCACCTGCAGATCCTTCGCTTTGGCCGGAAGAAGGTTTTACATTCAAAATCTCCAAATATCCCTGCAATGACGACGGTGATTCAAACGACGGTGGAATTATACATGATTTCGACTCTATTCCCGATCTGACAGGCATGGAGGGCGGAGTTAAGTATGTGACTGTTACGAAAGACCAGGCAGGACAGGCTGTTACACTGGGTACAGCTGATTTCAAGGCTACGGATATATGGAACTCTACCAATCTCTGGTATGGCGATCACAAGTATATAGGCTTCATGTACAAGATAGAAGAGCAGCCTTGTGAGACACCCGGATACACCATAGATACCAAGCCTTACTACGTTAAATTCTTCGTAAATGTCAAAGAGATCAGAACCGGAAGCGGAACCAAGTATTATGTATGGGTTGATGGACCGCACGTAGCTAACACGGTTACCAAGGGAACCCACTGTCAGCCCATTGAAATAGAGATAGAGAACAAGTACAGCAGACCTGAGCTCACACAGATAGAGGTGACCAAGGCCTGGTCGGATTATGCGACCAACGCTCATACCAATGACGAAGTGGTAGTTCAGCTGACCCGCAAAGAAAACGGATCATATATCGATGTAGAGGGTGAAACTCTTACTCTTCCTTATAATAACAGCTGGACCGGTACGTTTGAGGATCTTCCCAAGAAAGATTCTGACGGCAACGTGATAGAATATTCGGTTCGTGAAGTATCGGTTAACGGGGCCGAAGTTACCAATGAGAACGGTCAGGATACCGTATCTGTCGGTAACAGGGTTTACTTTGCTTCCCTCACCGGAGATGCGGCGAATGGATTTACCATAACCAATACCATATCCGGCTACGGTAAATTCGTGATCGGTAAGGCTTTCAGCGGCACCAGCGACGGATCCGCTTATGACAGGATACAGTTTAATGTATACAGAGCCGGTGATGATCCCAACACTACCGAACCTGTTGTGATCATGACGAGACAGTATGAAAACAAGCGTACTATCTTTAAGGCTGAAAGACTGGATTTCGGTGATTACTATATCGTAGAGAGCGGAACAGGCATTGAGGGTGTCGATTTCACCGAATTCGTAACCAGTCTCGTCATGTCCGACGGAACCATAGTTCCTCTTGGCGGAAGGATATGTGCAGGTGCTGACATAGCGGCCAGATATGCCGGACAGAAAGTCGGTGTGACCGATGTATTCACATTCTCTGAGGATCTGCTTCCCGTATATGGCGGTCCACGGGTCGCAACCGGATATGTAGACATTGAAAACAAATATGCAGACAAGGCTAATCTGCGTATCCACAAGATGATCGTCAACAACTGGAGCAGTGATAATGTTCACTCGATCCTTAACAATGTTGAGTTCAAGATCAGCAATGATAACGGTTATATAATCCTTCACGGTTTTGATTCTCCTATCAAGGGTAAAGTCGGTACGGCTACCGGTTACGGTGCATTTGCCGGACAGACCTTCGATGTTGAGTATAACGGCAATGCACAGTGGACCATATTTGATCTGCCTAAGGGATCGTATCTGGTAGAAGAAGTAGCAGATGGTCTGACCTTCGCATATGACGCCGCAACCGATACCAGCACGGTGCTGCCTTCCGAGTGGAGCAGGGTTACGCACTATGGCGTAAGTACCGATGCAGAGAGCTCTGACAGCAGATATAGTGTTACCGGCATAGAGAATGAACGCAGACAGACAGCCGAATCCAATGATCAGAATGTTAATCCCGTAACAGCACTGGTGGGTGATGAATCCGTAGGTAACGGAAGCCATACTCAGACTGTTCAGGTATCCAACTTCTACAGCAAGCCTTCGGCTACTCTTAATGTGACCAAATCATACGAGGGATGGACAGACGGTGATTCAGACAGGACATTCACCTTCACCATCACATCCATGGGCAACAATGCCACAGATTATGCCGGTAATCCCATCGTCAATCCGATGCCTGCAAGCAATACAGTCACTGTATCCGCAGATACACCGGAAGCATCGTTCGGACGGATCGACTACAAGTATGAAGGTTCATACTACTATCAGATATCAGAGGATATTCCGGGCGGATCAACCAGAGTGACGCGGGACGGTCAGATCTATTATCTGGGCTCCGACGGCATACTCTATGATTCGAAGAACGTATATGTGAAGGTTGATATCGGCCAGTTCGACAGCACCTTCCAGAAGATATATACCAACACCGGAGAGTATACTGAGACATTTACGTTCCTGGGCTCTACCGCTACATATTACAGTGATCCCAGTTACAGCCCCGACAGTGTTATAGATACTGCGTCCTCAGCTGAAGCAGAGGGCTCTGCAATCAATGCAACATTCACCAACAAGCAGGAGGAACTGATCTCCGTATCCGGTTCCAAGGAGTGGAATGATGCCAATGATCAGGACGGTGTAAGGCCCGGAAGCATCAAGATCACGCTGCTCGCCAATGGTGAGGACGCAGGAGTGGAACCCAAGACAGTCACGGCAGATGATAACTGGGCATGGACATTCGATAATCTGCCCAAGTGTGACTCCAATGGGGCTGTGATCAGCTATTCCGTCAAGGAGGATACTGTCAGAGGATATGATACCGCATATTCCGGAATGAATGTTATTAACACACATATTACCGAGAAGACTGAGATCTCCGTTACCAAGAAGTGGGTCGGAGATGAAGGCAACGAAAGCCTAAGAGGTGACGGTGCCGTCATTCATCTTATCGCCAAAGTCGGAGATACCGAGATATCTCTTCCTAATAATATAACTACCACATGCACACTTACCGGTAATGAGACTTATACATTCTCGAATCTTCCGGTTTATTCCGGCGGTCAGAAGATAACCTACAGCGTTACTGAAGATGAACTTCAGTACTACACTACTGCCGGACCGACAGGTGATGCTGAGAACGGCTTTACATTCACCAATACGTTTATAGATGAGAAGATCAGCATTCCCGTTAGCAAACTGTGGGATGACAAACTTGATATAGGAAAGAACAGACCTGAATACATTACGCTGTATCTGGATGCCAACGGTCAGCCTTACACATCCGTAGTATTAAAGCCCGGAGACGAGGGTGTGACTGTATCGACCTCGGGAGAGATCGTAACCTGGAGTTATACTTTTGAAGATCTGCCCAAATACATGAATGGAGCAGAGGTTCAGTACACAATTCGCGAGTCCGAGGTGAACGGCTATACTCCTTCCGAGCCTACGGTAGTTGCACCCGTTGACGGTCATTACGATTATTCCGACGGCCTCAGTATCACTAACAGCTATACCCCCGGAGAGACCGGTGTTACGGTCACCAAGGTTTGGGTAGACGGAGACGGAGCGCGCGGACAGGATGGAATCAGACCGCTCGAGATAACCGTTAAGCTGCTGGCTGACGGAGAGCAGGCCAAAGACAGCGAAGGAAATGATCTTACAGCCGTACTCAATGCAGGTAACAATTGGACTTATTCCTGGACAGGTCTCGTTAAGACCAAAGGAATGCAGGATATAACCTATACTGTAGAGGAGATCACCGTTGAAGGATATGAGACCGGATATGTCGGCAACGGAACTTCTACCGTTACGATAACCAATACACATGTGCCCGAAACCACCGGTTTGGAGGGGACGAAGACCTGGCTCGATGATAATGATCGCGAGGCCATGAGACCTTCGATGGATGATTACAGGAGCTATATCAAGCTGTACGCAGATGATGTGCTTACCGATAAAGTACCTGTTATCACGAAGATAAATGACAGCCAGTGGAAATGGGAATTCACGGATCTGCCCAAGTATTCCGAAGGCAATGAGATCGCCTACAGAGTAGAAGAGACACCGGTAGAAGGATACTCCTCATCCGGAAGCGGCAATAATTTTATCAATACTCATATTTTTGAGAAGACATCAGTTCCCGTAGAGAAGATATGGGATGATGATTCCGACCGTGACAGAATAAGACCCGCCAATATCACACTCAGACTCTGGAACGGTGAGACACTGATTACAACACATACTCTGAGCGGAGAGGGCAATAAATGGTCATATACATTTGAGAATCTGCCTAAATATGAGAATATTGAGGGCGTAAAGACTCTCATTAACTATACCGTGACCGAGGATGAGGTAACAGGATATATAACCTCCGAAAGCACAGTCGACGGTGTAAAGACATTTACCAATAAATATACGCCCAGCAGGATCAATATCAACGGGACCAAGACCTGGGATGATAATGATGATCAGGACGGTAAGAGACCGCCCAACATCACTATCCGCCTCTATGCCAACGGAAGCGAGATTAAGACTGCGGTTGTAGACGGTACCGTTACGGATGCAAATGGCAGATGGACATATTCATTCAGCAATCTTCCGGAAAAGGAAGACGGTGTGGTGATCAACTATACCATTTCGGAAGATCCCGTTGCAGAATATGATACTGTGATAAGCAAATTTGATATCACCAATAAACACATCCCCGAAAAGGTAGAGATACCGGTAACCAAAGTATGGGATGATGCTGATAACCATGACGGAAAGAGGCCGACTTCCGTTACACTTCATCTGCTTGCGGATGGCAACCCCGCTAAGGATGCTAACGGAAATGAAATTTCGGCAGTTGTTCTGTCTGCTGACAGCACAGGCAAGTGGGCGTGGACATTCACCAATCTGCCCAAGTATGCCGATGGACATGAGATACGTTATACCGTTACGGAGGATGAGGTATCTATGTACAATTCCGAGATCTCTGTAGTATCGGAAGAGCCTCCGTACGATTATTCCAAAGGTATAACCGTAACCAATACGCATGAAGTGGTTAAGTTAAATATTCACGGGGTCAAGACCTGGGATGACGATAACAATCGAGACGGTCGCCGGCCCGGTTCCATTACCGTCAGTCTGCTGGCTAACGGAGCACCGGCTGTTCATGCTGACGGAAGCGTAGTAGATAGTGTACCTGTTAGTGCGACGGATAATTGGGAGTGGCTGTTCACCGATCTGCCGAAGTATTCATCCGACGGTTCACAGATTGTTTATACGATCTCTGAGACATTGGATGATCAATCAGCCGACTATTATCAGGTATCGTATGATCAGCCCGTGATCCCTGCAGATTCCGATGACTCTGCTCTGATCACCGTAGAATGCAATATTACCAATAAGTATAATCCCGAATACGTGAATATCTCCGTAAGCAAAGTATGGGAGGATAACGGCAATCAGGATAATCTCAGACCTGACAGGATCCAGGTTCAGCTGTTTGCTGACGGACAGCTGCAGGAATCCAAGAGTATCTATCCTGTAGATCCGACCAATGCCAGTGGAGCATGGGGAACAGCTACATTTGAAAATCTTCCCAAGTATAGAGATAACGGAGTGCTGATCAATTACTCTGTTAAAGAGATAAGCGTATCCGATGCGTACACGACCAACATCAGCAATAGTGTAGCTGACGGTGTTGAGAAACCTTATGAGTTCGTTGTCACCAACAGTCACTCTCCCGAGACCATCACACTCGAAGGAAGCAAGATTTGGGATGATGACGATAACAGAGATGCACTTCGTCCTTCACAGGTTAAGATAACCATTTCGGGTGATTCGGAACTGGAAGGAACTCAGAGAGTAGTATATGCAAGTGCACCCAAATGGGAATGGACGTGCGAGAATCTGCCCAAACTGGATCAGGGTAATGAGATCAGTTATACGGTCACAGAAGAAGTGATTCCCGGATACGATCTTACTTCTGTAAGCAAGCCCGGTCCTTATACCGGTGATACTTCCGAAATCAATCTGACCAATACTCATATCCCGGCTGTTGTGACTGTTGAAGGAGATAAGATATGGGATGATGACAGCAACAGAGATCACGTACGTCCTGCACAGATCACCGTGAAACTGCTTGCTGACAACGTTCCGGTTGACAGCCAGGAGATCGAAGGTGATGAGACGGCGGGATCATGGCATTGGGCTTTCCCGGCCACTGAAGGAAGGACATACCCCAGATACAGATATGACAGTCTGACCAATACTGCTATTCCGATAGTTTATACGGTTGAGGAGGTTATCGAATTCGAGAACTCCGATAAGTATAAGGTTTATCCCGCAACCGCCGGGACCGACGATGGATCAGGCCATATCTCAGGTATCGAGATCAGGAATGAGCATGAAATTGAGATCGTTAACATATCGGGTAAGAAGACATGGAAGGATGACTTCAACAACGACGGCATCGACGATCGTGACGGATTAAGACCTGAGAGCATCAAGATAACATTGTATGCAAACGGAAGCGTTGCGCACATTGACGGCGTTACCAATCCTGCTACAGCAACTGCAGCCGGTAACTGGGTATGGGCGTTTGAGAATCTTCCCAAGAATGATGCCGATGGCAATGAGATTCATTATACAGTCAAAGAAGAGGCTGTGTCCGGATACACAGGCGGAGGAAAAGATGATCCGACCGATCCGGTTAACTTTGGCAATGCCGAAACGACAGGAAATGTAACCAATATCACCGATGTTGAATTCAAGAACACGCATGTTCCCGAAACCGTTGGCTTCTCAGGAACCAAGGTGTGGGATGACGACAATAACCGCGACGGTTACAGACCTGATTCCATCACTCTTCATCTGTTCCAGAATGATAAAGAGATCAGCTGGCCGGTGACATTTACCGACAACGGTGACAATACCTGGACATGGAGTTATACCGGTCTGCCTAAGTATACAGATCACGGACATTCCGTAAATGTATACAAGGTAGAGGAAGAACAGGTAGAGCATTATGATGAACCTGCATACAGCGGAACAGGCAACACTACCATAACCAACACGCACACTCCCGAACCTACAAGCATCAAGGCAGTTAAGGTATGGGATGACAAGAACAATCAGGACGGCAAGCGTAACGCTGAGACCAGGATAGTATTCCATCTCCTGGCTGACGGGGTAGAGATCGACAGTGCTGAAGTAGGCGAAGCTGACGGATGGATGCATGAATTCACCGGACTGAATAAGTACAATGAGAATCACACAGAGATCATATATACGGTTACGGAAGATAAATACACCGATTACAGTCAGTCAGGTGTGGATGTGACCGAAGAGGCCGGTGTTAAGGTATTTACGTTCACGAACAAATATACTCCCAGAACTACATCCGTATCAGTCACCAAGATCTGGAATGATGCCGATAACCAGGATGGTATCAGACCCGATAGCATAACAGTCAAGCTTCTGGCAAACGGAGAACAGGCTGTAGATTCGGACGGCAATGTCCTGACAGCTGTTCTGAACGATTCAAATAACTGGACATATACATTCCTGAATCTTGATGAGTATAAGAATGGTGCACTTATCGCATACTCTGTTGAAGAGGATACAACCGGTATCGCTGTCGATCCTGAAGGAAAGACCGGATATAACCTGGGTGAACCCACAGCTTCAGAGGATGGTTATACATGGACGATCACCAATACCCATATTCCTGAGCTTACCGATATCACTATAACCAAGAAGTGGGAAGATGTTTCCAACCAGGATGGCAAGAGACCTTCGTTCGTTACTGTACACTTATTTGCAGACGGAAAAGAGATCAATTCCGTGAATCTGAACGGTGATACTAAAGACGACCTGGGCAGATGGACATACACGTTTACCAATCTTCCCAAATATGCAGACGGTGAGGAGATCAAATATACCATAACCGAAGATACGGTTGCGGAATATGACACCGAAATAAAGGGCTTCAATATCATCAATACTCACGTTCCGGAAACAATATCGGTAAGTGTACAGAAGTTCTGGGAGGACAATGATAATCAGGATAATGTAAGACCTCGCAAGATCACATTCATTCTTAAGGCAGACGGTGTGCAGATGGATTCGGTTGAACTTGATGTACCCGCAACAGCTTCAGGCAGAGTTTCTCATACTTTTGCAGATCTGCCGAAGTATAAGGATGGAGGTCATGAAATCGTCTATACCGTAGCGGAAGGTTCTATCGAAGGATATGAGCCACTGATCGAAGGAACATCGGCCGACGGATTTAAGATAACCAATACACATGATCCTAAGACAGTTGAGATTAACGGTCATAAAGAGTGGAGAGATGCTAATGACCAGGATGGTATCAGAAGAGATATCGCATGGATTGAGATACAGCTCCTTGCAGATGGCGCACCTGCCCTGAGAAACGGAGAAGAACTGAGCGTTAAGGCTTATCCTGCCGATAACTGGGCTTGGAAGTTTGAGAATATGCCTATGTACGAAAATGGCAGGGCAATCCAGTATTCGGTACGTGAGATAGGTGCATTTAAGGCTGACGGAACTCCTGTAGACGGCTATACTGCAGAAGTCAACAGCAGCAACATCTATGATCATGTGGTATACAATACACACGAACCCGCTTATGTAGGACTGACAGTTACCAAGAAGTGGGTAGGGGATTTCACAGGTGATGTTCAGTCGGTTCAGATCCGTATCGAAGGACGCAGAAGCGACGGTACGGTGGTTGTTCCGGAAGGTAATGCTACGATCAACCGTACGCTCAAAGCTTCCGATTGGACAGTATCCATTTCGCCGGAGGATAAGATCCTGCCTAAGTACTATAACGGAGAGCCGATACAGTACTTTGTGATAGAGACAGTTCCGGAAGATGCTTCATATATTCAGCTGGATGCTTCGGGAGCAAAAGTTGCAAACGGATACGCAGTTCAGGCTGTAGCCGATGAAACCGGTGATGAATTACAGGCGGCACTTACCAACATGGCACTTACCCGGATAACCGTACAGAAGCAGTGGGAAGATGATCCCGGTTACTATGGCGGTCAGGATTATGTAAGTATCTCCTTACTGGCTGACGGGGTTGAATATAAGACTGTACAGGTTAAGGCTTCTGATGATTGGAAGTACACATTTGAGAACCTGCCCATATTCAATGAAAACGGTTCGAAAATCACATATACCGTAGCAGAGAACACAAAGCTCCCTGATTATAACGCCGCTAACGGCGGACAGCCTGTGATCGATTACAGTCAGCTGGATGAGACCGGAACCATCATCATCAAGAACGTTCTCGATCCTCTGTCGCTGACGGTCAACAAGCAGTGGCTCGGTGATCCTGCTGGAACGAAGCATAATGACATAACAGTCAGGATCTACAGCAGCATTGATCTTAAGGGAACAACAGCTTCCGTAATGGATCGTATCAAGAAGGTCATCGGTATAGACTCCGGCAGCTGGTATCTGTATGACACGATCACTCTTGGTGAATCCGATAACTGGACGACCACCATAAACGATCTGCCCAGATACGCCAAGGTCGGTAACGAAATTGTTAAGGTAAGCTACGCAGTAGAAGAAGCAGATGTACCTGAAGGCTACACATCGGTAACGAATGTAGATGGATCCATAGCTACCATAATAAATACCGGATATACTTCAGTAGCAGGATTCAAGACCTGGGATGACGGAAGCAATGTAGTAGGCTACAGACCCGGTTCTGCAGAGTTTGCTTCAATGATCGTGCTTTTCCAGGACGGCAAGCAGTATATGACCGGTTCCGATACCGCACACTTCAGATGGATTGATACAGCCGGTGATTCCTGGAGTTTCGAGTTCTATGATCTGCCTGCAGGTCATACCTACACGATAGGAGAGATCGCCCGCGTACTTGGATACGGAGAGCCTACCATAGACGGATATACGATCAGGAATCCTCTTGAGTTCACTCAGATAGGTGTAACCAAGATATGGGATGATGAGGACAATGCATATGCGACCAGACCTGCGAGCATAGCATTCAGACTTCTGGCTAATGGGGCTCAGGCTAATATAGCAGGTGTCACACCGATAGTTACACTTGATAATACCAACGGGGCATCTTATGTATGGAGAAACCTTCCTGTCAACGACAGAAACGGCAACAAGATCGCATACAATGTAGAAGAAGTTGCAGTACCTGCAGGATACTCCGAATCCGTGAGCAGAAACGGCGATATGTTCGTAATAACGAATACGTTCAGACCTGTTGATACCCAGATAACCGTTCACAAGGTATGGGATGATCAGGATGATGCAGCCGGTGTAAGACCTGCATCGATCGAAGTAGCACTTACAAGGAACGGAGCAGATATCGAGACCGTTACTCTGAATGCATCCAATGGCTGGAGTTACACATGGAGCGGACTTCCCACCATCCTCGCAGACGGAAGCGGTACCAGAGCGGAATACGGTGTCCGTGAGGTCAGCCAGATACTCGGCTATTCGGTATCGATAACCGGTGAGGGAGAAGTTTATACGATAACCAACTATTATCGTGAACCTTCAACACCTCCTACACCTCCGAATACACCTCCGGAGACTCCTGAGACTCCTAACGGAACCAGGACACCTACCCAGCCTCCGTACACGATACCCGATGAGCCTACTCCTCTTGCAGGATTGTCAGAGGTACTCGGAGCAAGACGTTCGCCTAACAATTCAGTACTTGGCGCAAGACGTTCACCTGCTACCGGAGATGCATCCAATGCAGCAGCGTTCGCGGCAGCCATGGCATCCGCCGGAGCCATGATGGGAGCATGGTTCGCGATGCGTAAGCGGAACAAAAAAGGCTGATGATCATCAGGGCAGATTCGGCTGAGAAAGAATAAGCAAAACAGTCACACCGGTCAATTGCGGCCGGTGTGATTTTGTTGTATACTGTTAGCGTTGTGATTTTTTAAGTATTTGAGGAGCATTTATTATGAATGACACTGAATTAAAAGAACTTAACGATAAGGATTCCGGGGAGAGTTCCTCCAAGTCCCATTCTCAGGAGAAAAGAGAACAGCGCCGTAAGGAAGTAGAGCAGGCTCGCCGTCGTGCACAGAGCGCACGTGTGATCGGATATATATGCCTTGCTGCAGTAGCCGCACTCATTATCTGGGGTGTAGCGATCCTGATCGGCAAGCAGCTTGATAAGGTTTCTCCCAGCGACAATTATTCGGAAGGTCTCGAGGCTAACGGATATATTTCGGGAGTCAATGCATCAAGCAAGATCACTCTGCCTGCAGACTATAAGAACATTACTGTGCCTTATGATCAGATCAAATTCTCCGATACGAGTATCGATGAAGAGATAGACGGTCTGCTCAAGAATTACACTTCACTCAACACAGATGAGTCTGCGACCGTAAAAGACGGTGATGAAGTAGAACTCGCTTATGTCGGTACCATTGACGGTGTTGCTTTTGACGGAGGAACATCCGATTCACAGAAGGTGACCATAGGCTCTGGCTCATTGATCGATGACTTCGAGCAGCAGCTCATAGGAGCCAATCCCGGATCCAATGTAACCGTTAACGTTACTTTCCCCGAAGACTATAGTAAAGCCGATCTGGCGGGTAAGGATGCGGTATTCAGCGTTGATGTTAAGGGCATATATGAAACTGCGGTATTTGATGATGCTTTCGTGCAGAAAAACTTAAGCGATAAGGCTTCTACCGCAGAAGAGTACAGAGAATATGTACGTTCAACTCATGAAGACGATAACCTTGAGGAGTATCTGAAGAACTATCTGGATGAGAATACAACCGTGAATTCCTATCCTTCCAAATATGTCAAGATCCTTAAGAGTATCCAGATGTATGACGATCAGTCTTCATACGAGTATATGAACGAGTTCTATACAAGTTATTACGGATCGCCCGCATATGATTCCTTTGAATCCTATGTCGGTACATCCATGGATGAATACTATCAGACCCTTAAGGAAAAAGCACAGGATACCTGCAAAGACAACCTGATCTATCAGGCGATCGTAGAGCAGGAGGGTGCAGTGGCAGATGCTGCATACTACAGAGCAAAACTTGTTGAGGACGGGAACGAGGAGAATTACTATGATACGATGGTAACGACTTCCGGAGAACCGTTCGTGCTTCAGCAGGCTATTCACGCCAAGGGACTTGAGATCGTGAAGGCAGGCGCCACCATACAAAAGTAATCCGAAGAAAGAGCAAAAAAAACACCGCGGCAACCGCGGTGTTTTTTTTGAGTTTTAGTTGTATCTCTCGTCGCCCCAGAAGAAGAGTGCTACTGTACCGGGACCGGTATGTGATCCGATAGTTGTTCCGATAGAGTAGATGTGTACCGGCTCTGCAAGCTTGGGGAATCTTGATTCAATAATATCGGCGAGTGCTCTTGCGTCATCATAGCAATAAGCATTGGAGATGAAGACCTTGCCCGTATAGTCGAGTCTGTTCTCGGCGAGTTCCTCCATCTTCTTTTCACATGCTTCGATGACTTTTTTCTTGGTGCGGATCTTCTCGCGTGCGACCAGCTTGCCTTCGTAGTCCACATTCAGGAGAGGGCAGATGCTTAAAGCAGTTCCGAAGAAGCCGGCTGCCTTAGATACGCGGCCGCCTCTTACGAGGTACTGAAGGTCGGTTGTGAAGAACCAGTGATTCAGCTTCTTTTTGTTATCTTCAGCGTATCTTCTTACATCTTCTATGTCCTTGCCCTCATCGCGCAGGTCCGCGAGTTTGTCCATAAGGAGCGCAAAGCCTGCCGAAGCGGCAAGTGAGTCTACTATATATATCTTGCGATCGGGATATTTCTCCGAAAGATCTTCCGCAGCGATGCGGGCTGCGTTTACTACACCTGAGATTCCCGAACTTAACGACAGATGAAGGATATCCTTGCCATCTTCCAGGAACGGAGTGAAGTATTCGGTGAACTCCTCGACATTCAGCTGTGAAGTCTTGGTCATCGCGCCATTTGCCATAGCCTGATAGAATTTGTCAAAAGACATTGACTTGCCGAGATCGTCTGGATACTCTATGCCATCTAAGAAAAAGTGAAAACATGCGTAATGAATGTCACGTTTCTTGAAAAACTCTTCATCCGCATCTGCTGTCGAACAGCAGGACAGAATGTAATTACTCATAACGTCCTCCTCAATGTTTTTTATAAAATAACCATATATCAGTATACCTTGAATATCAAAATATTTCCACTATATATTTGATTTTTTGATATACTGTTAATAGTGATTTCTTTAAGAAAGGAGTTCGGCTGCATGAGTGACCCTAAAGAAAACAAAACAATAAAGACAGATCCACGATACATATGCGCAGGTGCTTCGGCATGTCTGATACTCATCGGGATCATAGTATATAAGATCTGTGAATCCAAGATGAATATTGCGGTTGAAAACCTCAGATCTTATTACGGAAGTGTAGACAGCGGACTCTTCCTGACTCAGCAGGAGTATCTGCTCAGACAGGCACTTTTGCTCAGCATACTGATACCGGTCATAGTCGGCATTATCCTTCTGGTAGCACTGTTTGTTTATCTGGATCGCATGATCCCCGCATCTTTCAAAAAGAGCAAAACGAAGGAAACGGATGTTAAGGTAAAGGATCCCCGCAAGAAACGGCCTGCCGGGACCAATGAGAAGAAGACGGATCTTGTCGAACTTATCGGAAAGGTGAAGGGTTCCTATGCTCACAAAATGGAAGAGAAGAACATCACTTTTACGGTTGAAGATGATGATGTGGAAGAACCGGTCGTTATGTGCGATGCGGAGAAAATAGAGGATATAGTCAAGAAGCTGATCAACAACGCATATCGTTCGGCATCAGAGGGCGGACGCGTATACATGGCGCTCAAGCAGTTCTATGTATCGGATGAAGGATACGGTATATACGAACTGACAGTGGAAGATGACGGTACGGATAAGACCGGAGATGCTGAACTGTCCGGTGCGGATATCGAGGATGCAAAAGCGATCGCCGAGTCATTGGACGGCGAACTTGAGACCGAGACCGTTAAGGGAGTCGGCAACGGAGTTACCGTACGGCTCGATCTGAAAGTAGTAAGAGATAAAAAGGAAGCAACAGATGAGAGAGAATCCGAAACCTCAACAGATCTATAAGCATTTTAAGGGAAATATATACCAGATAAACTGTATCGCCTATGATTCGGAAACAGGCGATAAGGTGGTCGTATACCAGGCACTGTACGGGGATTACAGATATTATGTCAGACCGCTTGATATGTTCATGAGTGAAGTAGACAGGACTAAATACCCCGATGTTGCGCAGCAGTACAGATTCGAACTCATAAGCCTCGAAAAGGCAGAGCAAAGCCCGAAACCGTCTGCTCCCGCACCGAAGCCTGCTTCGCCTCAGAATCCCGTGCCGGAAGAACAGGTGAATCTCGATCCCGATGTTGAAGCGTTTCTGGATGCCAATACTTACGAGAAGCGTCTGGAGATCCTCGATAAGATGCATTACAAGGTTACGGATGACATGATCGATATCATGTCGACGGTACTTGATATAGAGATCCCCGAAGGAAGAGTATCTGACCGTTATGCGAAGTTCAAGGATGCGCTGATGATGCGCAGGAACTACGAGACAGGTAGACTTCGCTAGCAGGACTGACAGATGTTGATCTGCAAAATAAAACCACCCTGTTCATTGTCGAACGGGGTGGTTCTTTTTGACTTATCGATCTTTTTTTCAGATCAGAGGATACTTGGCTGTAAGCTCTTCGATTATGGCTCTGGCCTTCGGAATACCGGCATCGCCTTCTTTTACTACGAAGCTGATAGCCTCGGCCACACGGTCGAAATCGTCAGTCTTTAAGCCTCTGGAAGTAGCAGCGGGAGTTCCGAGTCTGATGCCGCTGGTCACGAAAGGCTTCTGAGGATCATTGGGGATCGTGTTCTTGTTGGCGGTGATATGTGCTTCATCAAGCTGCTTCTCAACGACCTTACCGGTAAGTTCGTAAGGAGTCAGATCCATGAGCATCAGATGATTATCCGTACCTCCCGATACGATCTTGATGTCTCTGCTCATAAGACCGTTACACAGAGCCTGTGCATTGTCTACTATATTCTGCGCATATACCTTGAATGAAGGATCGAGAGCCTCCTTGAAGCATACGGCTTTGGCAGCGATCACATGCATGAGAGGGCCGCCCTGGATGCCGGGGAAGATGGCTTTGTTGAAGTTGTATTTTGCATTGACTTCTTCGCTGCAGAGGATGAGTCCGCCTCTGGGTCCGCGAAGCGTCTTGTGAGTGGTAGTGGTGGTCACATGCGCATAAGGGATGGGTGAGGGGTGAAGACCTGTAGCTACCAGACCTGCTATATGAGCGATATCCACCATCAGTACTGCACCGACTTCATCAGCGATCTCTCTGAAACGCTTGAAATCGATCGTGCGGCAGTAAGCGGAAGCACCTGCCACGATGAGCTTGGGCTTGCATTCGAGTGCTATGCGTCTTACTTCATCATAATCGATAAACCCGTCATTATTTACACCGTAAGGTACACAGTTGAAGTATTTTCCGGAGAAGTTGACCGGTGAGCCGTGGGAGAGATGTCCGCCGTGATCGAGGTTCATGCCCATGAATGTGTCACCGGGCTCCATGATGGCGAAAAATACCGCCATGTTTGCCTGCGCGCCGGAGTGGGGCTGAACATTGGCATACTCTGCACCGAAGAGCTTCTTTGCTCTTTCTCTAGCGAGATCCTCGACAACATCCACACACTCACAACCGCCGTAGTAACGCTTTCCGGGATAACCTTCAGCATACTTATTGGTCAGAGGCGACCCCATAGCTGCCATGACTGCCTTGCTCACCCAGTTTTCGGATGCGATCAGCTCTATATGGCTGTTCTGCCTGTTCTGCTCGGCAACTATCGCTTCAGCTATCTCGGGATCGACGCTTTTTACTTCATCCAAAGAATACATATCTTTTCCTCCAAATCGATTAGGCTTGAGCGCAAATCGCGCGTATATAAATATAGCATAGACGCATGTGCAGTGGCAATCATACTTGCTTTTATTTGTATAAAAAAGTACAATTAAAAAGATGTTTGCATTAATCCAAGCAAACTCGGATCAATCATAGATAAGAAGGAGGAATTATCATGATCACTTGTCCTAAATGCGGAACACAGTTAGAAGACGGAACTACTTTCTGCACCAACTGCGGTTCACCTATTTCTGCAGCAGCACCCACACCTGCACCTGCACCGGCTCCTGCACCGGCACCGGCTCCTCAGGGCTCATATCAGCAGGCACCTTACGGCCAGCCCGCACCTCAGTATCAGCAGCCTTACGGTCAGCAGTATTCATATGCGGATCCTGCAGATCATACAGCTGAATTCGATGCAGCTGATGTTTCCGACAACAAGCTTTTCGCAATAAGCGCTTATCTGTTCGGATTCCTGGGTATCATCGTTGCTCTGCTCGTTAAGGATTCACCTTATATTAAGTTCCATGTTAAGCAGGCACTGAGACTCAGCATTGCCAGCGTTCTTTGCGTAGTTATTATGATCGTTCCGATACTTGGATGGATCGTGGGCGGCATCATGCTCTTCATACTGACCATCGTTGAGATCATCGCGATCGTATGGGCATTCCAGGGCAAGTCCAAGGATCTGCCTATCATCAAGGGCATCGGATTCCTGAAATAATAAGGACGAACGGATAGACTGTTATGTATCATGTTCTGATCAATCCGACATCCAAATCCGGAAGGGGCATCAAACTCTGGAAGATCCTTGAACCCATATTCGCGGAGCGGGATATCAAGTACAAGATGATGTATTCCGAATATCCCGGTCATATCGTGAAGATAGTGGCCAAGCTTACAGATCCGCTTGAAGGATACGGACGCATCAATCTCATCGTTGTCGGCGGTGACGGCACCATGAACGAGGTGCTTCAGGGTATCATAGATTTTGATAATATCAGGATCGGGTATATCCCCACAGGTTCGAGCAACGATTTTGCGAGAGCGCTGAAATATCCCAAAGATCCGGTCAGGCAGCTTGAGAGTATCTTCGATTGTGAGGAGCCGTATCCCGTTGATATAGGATTACTCACATATCTGGATGCGGTTGACGATTCGGGCAATCCTGTGACGATAAACCGTCGCTTCGATGTAAGCTGCGGTATCGGATTTGATGCGGCCGTATGCGAAGAAGCAATGCATACCGATGGTATCAAAGGGATGCTCAATAAACTGAAACTCGGTAAGCTCACTTATCTGGCCATAGCACTTAAACATCTGCTTGTCAGGACCGGTGTCAGCGTGACCTATACGATAGATTCGCAGGAACCGGTGAAGCTTTCGCATTTTCTGTTTATCGCAGTGATGCAGAACAAATATGAGGGCGGAGGATTCATGTTCTGCCCCGAAGCCGATTGCACTGACGGACTGCTTGACCTGTGCGTTGTGAGTGTGGACAGCAGAGCGAAAGTCCTGCTTGGCATACCTCTTGCGTTCAAGGGCAGGCATACCGTGATCAAAGGTATCGAGTGTAAACGTGCTTCCAAGGTAAGGATAAGAACCAGCGGCCCGTTGTGGGTACATACAGACGGAGAAGTTCACAGAAAGAGCAAAGACTTTACGGTTGAGACTCTTCCGACCAAACTGATGTTGCTCAGATGAGCAAATCACAAACTAAGATCAGGGCATCGCGCATTTTGGCGCGATGCCTTTTTATTATCGGAATATCCCGTAGATGGAGATGAAGTGGCAGATACTTCCCGCCATGACGAACAGATGGAAAATCTCATGCGATCCCCACATGCTGTTACGGTTGTTAAACCGGATCAGTTTGAGTGCATATATTATACCGCCCACCGTGTAGATCACGCCTCCCGTATAGAGCCACACGAGCGTGGAAGTTGAGACATGGGGGATGAGAGAGGGCATGGCAAAGACCACGACCCATCCCATGGCTATATAAATGATGGAAGATACCCATTTCGGGCATGTGACCCATATGAGCTTAAACATCATTCCGGCCAGAGCCAGGCCCCATACGACACTGAGAAGGACGGTTCCGTCCCTGCCCATTGCGCACACGCAGATCGGGGTATAGGTTCCTGCGATCAATACGAAGATCATCATGTGATCGAGGCGTTTTAAGCGCAGGCCGGCTTCGCCCTCGAGCAGGAAACAGTGGTATGAAGCGCTCGCGCCATACAGGGATATCATGCTCAGCATAAATACAGACAGCGCGATCAGATCCGTCATTCCGGCTCCTGCCGATGATGCATGTATCAGCAAAACGGGAGTGAAGAGGATGGCACATATGCATCCGACAAAATGAGTCAGAGCGCTGACCGGATCTTTGGCACGGAATTGCTGACGGCCGTTTATCAGATTGAGATTTTCTCCGGAAAAACTTACGATATTTGAAGATGCAGTTGCGGTTACCATAACAAAAGTTACCTCCAAACAGTTTATCGGTTATTCAAAAACCTGTTATAAGTATACTTTAACCGTACTCAATATCCTTGTCAAGAGTTTTTCAAAAACCCGTGTAAAGATTATTGTTGCGAAACACCATATACGGTGGTAAAATTAATATACTTTTCACCCTTTTTTGAAAGTATAGGAGATCATATGGTCATAAAAACCGAGTATATCTCGAAGGAGTTCGTACTTCCCGGATATTCCGAGATCCCGGGGGTAGGTCTTTTTCTCGAGCAGGTTTCCAAGTATATCAATGAATATCTGACACCTCTGGGAGAACCGGAACTCACCGGTTCCATGATCAGCAACTATGTCAAAAAGGGGATAATCGACAACCCTGTAAAGAAGCAGTACGGCAGGGAGCAGATCGCTTACCTTATATATATAGCCATAGCCAAGACGGTACTTTCGCTGGAGGATATAACTACGATGATAGAGCTCCAGAGAGAAACATGTGACGTGGAGTCGGCCTACGAGTATTTCAGGACCAGATTCATGGAGATCCTGGAGGCTGTGTTTACATCCGGCGCGATCGACGTTTCGGGAAAAGATACCCTCGTGAAAGCTCTGGCTCAGAATATGATGATAACGGCAGCGCATAAGATTTATCTGGATATGACTTTTGACGGATTAAGATCCGGCAACAGGGCATTGGATGAAAAAGGCGATTGATGTCATAATCGACAAAATAAAAAAGAACGGTAGCGGAAATCTGGCCGCGTCATTGCTCATGGCGCTGTTCTTTGTTTCGCTGAGCATAATTTTCTACATATTCCTTCATAATTCCATTAAAGAAAACATAATAAACGAAGACAGGATCCTGGCAAAGGAATCCGCGGCTCTGTATAAGGATTATCTCGCAAGGGGAATGGAGATCATCGAGTATGAAGCCTATCAGATAGAAGATATGGTAGTGGCCGGAGAATCCGTAAAGGCGATCGAGGATCATGTGATATATTCCACCAACATAATAATCGAATCCGTTGACGGCGATTCCACCGGATTGTACGGATATATAAAAGGCGAATATATCGACGGAGCCGGGTGGGTTCCCGAGGAAGGATACGACCCTACGTCCAGACCGTGGTATAAAGCCGCAATGACACACAGAGGAAGGTTTACTTTTGTCGATCCCTATCTGGATGCACAGACAGGCAACGTCATGATGACCATGGCCAAGACACTCGGAGATTCTTCCAATGTCATCGCGCTTGATATGAGCCTGACCGAACTTCAGAATATCACCGATGAGCTTGCCGAGCAGGATGGTGATCATATGGTATTTCTTGTGGACAGCTCAGGATCGGTTGTAGCTCATCACGATCGCGATATGATCGGAATAAACTGTCAGGATATGCCCAATGAGCTTACGGGATTTATCGTTAATCAGGTCATCAGGGGAAAGGTTGGTTCTTTCGAGACGCTGTATGATGGATCCCAGTATATGGTTTATTCGGAGAAACTTGCCGGATACTGGTATTGTATATCCGTTACGGAGGCAACGGAAAGCTTCCGGATCCTTCGCATTCTTTTAGCCATAACGGCGCTTGTCGTCATTGCAACCCTTTTCATCTGTGCGATGCTCTTCATGAACCTCTCACAGGGAAAACAGAATACGGATCTGCTTTCCCTGCGACTGTCCACGGCGGCTGATATCTATATGTCCATGCATGATATAGATATCGGAAATGACCTGATATCTGCGATCAAGACCGGCCCCGAAGAGGAAGAAGCCGTGCGGGATAAGATACGTGAGCATGCGCAGGATGATCTGAACCATGCTATGAACATTCTTGTCGATGAGATCTCAAAACCTCTCATGCAAGATTTTCTAAACTTGAGCACTCTGGATGAACGCATGCGGGATCATAAAACTATCACCGCAGAATTCCTGAACCATAAGAAAAAATGGTGCCGCGGTCGGTTCATAGCCGCAGAACATGATGATGCGGGAAAACTTACGCATGTGCTGCTCGTGTTCGAGCAGATCGATGCAGAGAAGCGTAACAGGGATAAACTTCTGTATATGTCACAGACCGACAGCATGACCGGTATCAATAACCGCGGATCGGGCGAGCGCAAGATCAGAGAACAGATGGGCAATGGTCTGGGCGGCATGTTCGTTCTGATAGATATTGACAAGTTTAAGAGCATCAACGATAAATACGGTCATGATGTGGGCGATGTGGTGCTTATCGGTGTGGCCAATGCATTGAAAAATGCGTTCAGAAGTTCGGATATAGTCATGCGTCTCGGAGGAGACGAGTTCGCCGCATACGCAAAAGGAATAAATGACAGGGAAGCTGCAGCCGATGTTATAGACCGTCTTCTCAAGAATGTCGAAGCGCTGGATATCCCTGAACTTGACGGGAATAAAGTGTGTATCAGTGCCGGGATATCTTTCTTCGGACCGGATGATGACGGTTCATTTGATGAACTCTATAAACAGGCTGACAGATGCACTTATGAGAGTAAGGAACATGAGGGTAATTACGTAACATATCACTCCTGATATATAAGATTAGCATTTTTGCTTATTATATGGTATATTTTTCATTTGGGATCAGTTGTACACTGACTGCTGTTATGAAAGGACTATGACATGATCAATGTTGCTGTACTCGGATACGGTACCGTGGGAAGCGGTGTCGTGGAAGTTATCGAAACCAACAAAAAGGACATAGAGCGTAAGATCGGTACATCCGTTCAGGTAAAATACATACTCGATCTGCGTGATTTTCCGGGCGATCCGCATGAGGATAAGGTCGTTCATGATTATGAAGAGATTGTAAGCGATCCGGAAGTCAGCATTATATGTGAGACCATGGGCGGAATGGAGCCGGCATATGCTTTTACCAAGAAAGCACTGTCGAGAGGCATAAGCGTATGTACTTCCAATAAGGAACTCGTAGCGGCTCACGGCCCCGAACTCATACATCTGGCACAGTCAAACAAGTGCAATTACATGTTTGAAGCCAGTGTCGGCGGCGGTATTCCGATAATCAGACCCATGAACAGTGCCCTCACAGCAGAGCATATCGATTTCATGATGGGTATATTAAACGGAACCACCAACTACATCCTTACCCGTATGGATGAAGACGGTGCGGACTTCCGTGATGCATTAAAAGAAGCGCAGGAACTCGGCTATGCGGAAAAGGATCCCACAGCCGATATCGAAGGATATGACATCAGCCGCAAGATCGCGATACTTTCATCGCTCGTATGCGGTCACTATGTGAATTATGAAGATGTTTATACCGAAGGCATAACGAAGATCACAGCGGATGACATCAGGTATGCCAAAGCTATGAACAGAGTCATCAAACTGCTTGCGGTAAGCCGTGAGATCAACGACAAACTGTTCGTTATGGTAGCGCCTTTCCTGGTAAGCAGGGATCATCCTCTGTATATGGTCAAGGATTCTTTCAATGCCATATTCATTCACGGCAATACGCTTGACGATACGATGTATTACGGACGCGGCGCAGGTAAGCTTCCGACAGCCAGTGCCGTTGTTGCCGATGTCGTGGATTGTGCCAGACATATCGGTAAGTGCATTACCATACTGTGGGATGATGAGAAAGTGGAACTCACCGATGCCAATAAACTCAGGAGCCAGTATCTGGTAAGAGTACCGGTTTCCGAGAAGGCAGCAGCGGAGAGCGCATTTAAGATCAGCGAAGTGATAGATGCAGGCTTTGCGGAAGAGTTCGCATTTGTTACCGAAGAGATCGACCACAACGAATATGAAGAAGCCGCTAAGAAGGCGGGCAGTGTGATCAGCAGGATCAGACTTGTATAAGAATAAGAGAAGAGAAGTAAAGTCATGGTAAAAGTAGTCAAATTCGGAGGAAGTTCACTCGCGGATGCGGAGCAGGTCAAAAAAGCCGCAGCCATCATCAAGGAAGAGAAGGAGAGACGTTACGTGGTTCCGTCCGCTCCCGGCAAAAGAGCGCCGGGCGACACCAAGGTTACGGATATGCTCTATCAGACATATGATCTGGCAGAAGCAGATAAGAACTTTGATAAGGAACTCGTTGCGATCAAAGCCAGATATGATGAGATAATCTTGGGGCTGGGACTTGATTTTTCTCTGGATTATGAGTTCAGGACCATCAAGGAGAACTTTAAGAACAAAGCGGGAAGAGACTATGCCGCTTCCAGAGGTGAATACTTAAACGGCCGTATCATGGCTGCCTATCTGGATTTTGAGTTTGTCGATGCAGCAGAAGTCATCAGATTTGATGATGACGGTGCTTTTGATCCGGCAACAACGGCCAAACTCATGAAAAAGCGTCTGGAGAAGACTGATAACGCCGTCATTCCCGGATTCTACGGAGCGCTTGCCGACGGCACGGTCAAGACTTTTTCCAGAGGCGGATCCGATATCACGGGTTCGATCGTTGCGGGCGCCATCAAGGCTGACGTATACGAGAACTGGACGGATGTGAGCGGATTCATGGTTGCAGATCCCAGGATCATCGACCATCCCGAAAGCATCGAGACCATCACATACAGAGAACTTCGCGAGCTCGCCTACATGGGCGCAAGCGTTCTTCATGAGGATGCGATCTTCCCTGTGCGCAAGGAAGGCATCCCGATCAATATCAGAAATACCAACGATCCCAAGGCCTCCGGCACATGGATCGTGGAGAGCACCTGCCAGAAATCCAAGTATGTCATCACCGGAATCGCGGGTAAGAAGGGCTTCTGCTCTGTGAACATCGAAAAAGATCTGATGAATTCCGAGATCGGGTTCGGCCGCAAGGTCCTTCAGGCATTCGAGGATTACGGACTGTCATTTGAGCATGTTCCCTCGGGCATCGACACTCTGACCGTATTTGTTCATCAGGATGAGTTCATGGACAAGGAACAGCAGGTAGTAAGCGCCATCCACAGAATGGCCGATCCGGATACGATAGACATAGAATCCGATATAGCGCTGATCGCAGTTGTGGGACGCGGAATGAAGTCAACGAGAGGTACCGCAGGACGTATCTTCTCAGCACTTGCCCATGCGAATGTCAACGTCAAGATGATAGACCAGGGTTCGTCCGAGCTCAATATCATCATCGGTGTGGCAAATCAGGATTTCGAAACAGCGATCAAAGCAATATATGATATCTTTGTAACAGCTGCAGTTTAATACAGATACTCATGCCCACCTGCATATATGATTCCCCTCGCTGCGACCCGACAGTACTCGCTTCGGGGAACATATATGCAGGTGGGCATTTCTATCAGGATCAAATTATCTGAAAATAAATAAAAAAATTACAAAAATGTGTTGACAATTAGTTTTAAGATGATATAATTAACTCATAAAGAAACAGAGAGGAGATAAAAAAACTAAAAATACATACTCTTTAGGAAGAGGTAAAGTCCAATGGGTATATAACATAGATCAATTGAATATGGAACGCTAACATCCAAAAGTATCGAGTGCATAATGAATAACAGTGGTAAAGAAGCTTACAGAGTATAAGCCGCCACAGATATCTGAATATCAAATTCATGCGAGAGGGTACAGGATCAGCAGACGGAGGATAAGTCCATTGGATACGTCATTTAAGTAGCGGGTGTCGATCAGATAGAATCGATGCCCGCTACTTCATTTTGCACCTGATATATGGTATAATCTTGTATTCGGTGGATCAGATATTCTGATCGTTATGTTAGAGCCATCGCTTTCGGAGGAAAAATAAATGTCCGCTTTACTCGAGATCAGACAACTCCATGCCAGAGTAGAGGATACCGAGATATTAAACGGTATAGATCTGACCATAGGCAAAGGAGAAGTACATGTCATAATGGGACCGAACGGTGCCGGTAAGTCGACGCTCGGTTCATGTATAATAGGCGATCCCAGATATATCAAGACCGGCGGTCAGATCCTTTTCAAAGGAGAGGATATAACCGACGAGGCTACAGATAAGATATCGAGGATGGGATTGTTTCTTTCATTCCAGAACCCGATCGAGGTTCCCGGTATCACACTGGCCAACTTCATACGTACCGCGCTTGAACTTAAGACCGGTGAGCGTATCCGCATGTGGGATTTCCGCAAGGAACTGGAAAAGACGATGAAGCTCCTTAACATGGATACGGCATATGCAGACAGAGACTTAAATGTCGGCTTTTCCGGCGGAGAGAAGAAGAAAGCCGAGATCCTTCAGCTGCTGATGCTCAAACCGGACCTTGCGATCCTGGATGAGACGGATTCCGGACTTGATGTCGATGCCGTCCACATCGTATCCAAAGGCGTGGAAGAGTATAAGAAACAGATAGGAGGCGCGCTTATCATCATAACCCACTCCACCCGTATCCTTGAGGCATTGAACGTGGACAAGACACATGTCCTCGTAGACGGAAAGATAGTAGATGACGGTGATGCATCCCTGGTGGATGAGATCAACAACAAGGGCTTCGAACGCTTCATAAGCTGCGAAGAATGCAAGAATGAAGACTGCGAAGTCAAGAAGAAAATGAGATCATGAAAGAAAAGACACAGGTTGAAGATATAGACAGCAGTCTGTATGATTTCCGGTTTGAAGATGCGGATTCCTACAAGGTAAGTGAAGGTCTTACCGAGGATATCGTGCTTCAGATATCTGAAGAAAAAGGCGATCCCGAATGGATGCGCGATTTCAGGCTTAAGTCACTCAAACTGTATAACGAGATATCCGTTCCCGAGTGGGGCCCGTCGATAGACGGACTGGATATGGACAATATCGTGACATATGTCCGGCCCAATACCGAGCGTATGCACACGAGCTGGGAGGATGTGCCCTCCGACATCAAGGAGACGTTCGATCGTCTGGGTATACCCGAGGCGGAGAGAAAATCTCTTGCGGGCGTGGGCGCACAGTATGATTCGGAAGTCGTATATCACAATGTGCGCGAGGAAGTCGCTGCGCAGGGTGTCGTATATACTGATATAGAGAGTGCTCTTCACGGCGAATATGCCGACATGATACAGAGCCATTTCATGAAACTGGTACCTCCTTCCGATCATAAATTCGCTGCTCTTCACGGTGCCGTATGGAGCGGCGGATCTTTTGTATATGTTCCGAAGGGAGTGCATCTTGAGATCCCGCTTCAGTCATATTTCAGACTTAACGCAAAAGGTGCGGGGCAGTTCGAGCATACTCTGATCATCGTGGAAGAGGATGCATATCTTCACTTCATAGAAGGATGCTCGGCTCCAAAGTACAATGTCGCCAATCTCCATGCCGGATGTGTGGAGCTGTATGTCGGCGACAGAGCGACTCTTAGGTATTCCACGATCGAGAACTGGTCCAAGAACATGTATAACCTGAATACCAAGCGCGCGACCGTCGGTGAGAATGCGAAGATAGAATGGGTGTCCGGTTCGTTCGGATCGCATGTATCATACCTCTATCCCATGAGCGTTCTTAACGGAAAAGGTGCAAGGAGCGAGTTTACCGGCGTTACTTTTGCAGGAGAAGGACAGGACCTTGATACGGGTACCAAGGTCGTTCATAACGCTCCCGACACATCATCATATGTGAACACAAGATCGATCAGCAAGAGCGGAGGCATCAATACCTTCCGCAGTGCCGTAGTCATAGGTAAGAACGCACACGGAGCGAAATCCGCTGTATCATGCGAGTCCCTGATGGTCGATGATATAAGCCGTTCGGATACGATACCTGCAATGGATGTGAGATGTGCGGATGCCGATGTGGGACATGAAGCGCGCATAGGACGCATCAGCGATGATACGGTATTCTATCTGATGAGCAGAGGCTTATCGGAGGAGGATGCAAAAGCGCTCATAGTCAGAGGCTTTGCGGATAACGTAAGCAAGGAACTGCCGCTCGAATATGCGGTAGAGATGAATAATCTCATAAGTCTTGAAATGAAAGGGAGTATAGGATGATGAACGTAAACAGACTCCCTGCCAGGACATGGGAGTGGCTTAGAGTAAATGAGACAAAACTTGATGAAGTCCCTGCAGTAAGCTCTTTTGAATACAGGGAAGAAAAGCCGGATGAGATAAGGCATGGGTCAGGAATATTTGCCGATTACAGGACCGGCCTCGGGGATGAGTTTAATGAAGCTTTAAAAAGCACCGGCCTTCCGGTGAACGCATATTCCGTAGATGCGAACGTGACGGCCTCTGCACCTCTTTATCAGGAGTTCGATATTCCGTCCGGGGCAAAGGCTGGCAGCCTTATCAATTTGGAGGTAGGCCCGAATGCTTCCTGTACCGTGATCCAGTTCATAAGTTCTGCCGGGGAAGAAGGCGGATGCAGCTTTCTTCTGCAGAATAAGTATCACATAGCCGAAAACGGTAATCTGACACTTATCCAGGTACAGAACCTGAGCTGTGACAGTGTTTTGTTAAACGACTGCGGCGGTGTGTGCGAAGACGGAGCGAATTTTCACAGGATCCAGATAGTACTCGGCGGCGGGACGACACACATGGGTGAGTTCTGCTCGCTTGACGGAGAAAAGAGCACATACAAGTGTGACCTCGGATACAGGATAGAGGGCAGGCATGTTCTTGACATGAACTATGTCGCCGATCATAACGGACGCCTCAGTGAGAGTGATATAAGCGTTCTGGGCGTGATGTCGGATAAGTCCGAGAAGATATTCAGGGGAACGATAGATTTCCATAAGGGATGTGCCGGAGCCAAGGGCGCCGAACTCGAAGAGGTGCTCCTGCTCAGTGATGATATAGTAAACAAGACCGTTCCGCTGATCCTCTGCGATGAAGAGGATGTGGAAGGATCGCATGGCGCTACCATAGGCCGGCTGGACGAAAATCTGCTCTTCTATATGAAGTCCAGAGGTATCGGTGAAGATGAGATATATGCCATGATGGCGCACGCCCGTATAGATGCGGTTGCATCGCTGATACAGGATATGAACGTGCGTGACCGAGTATATGAGATGATCGACGGGCCGGTCAGGAGGGACTGTCTGAAGCAATGATACCGACAGATATCAGTATCAGGGATGAGTTCCCGTTAATAAAAAACAATACAGTGGCATATCTGGACAATGCGGCTACTACGCAGAAGCCTGCGTGTGTGTTGGATGCAGTCAGGGATTATTATGAAAAACATAATGCAAATCCCATGAGAGGACTGTATGAACTCAGCATGGAAGCCACAGCGGCTTATGAAGATGCCAGACTTAAGACTGCTGAACTGATAGGTGCCTCACAGCCTGAGGAGATCGTCTTTACCAGGAACGCCACCGAAAGTCTTAATCTGGTCGCATACAGCTATGGTTTACATAATATCAAAGCAGGCGATGAGATCATCGTGAGCGTTGCCGAACACCATTCCAACTTTCTGCCCTGGAGAAACGTGGCAGACAGGACAGGTGCAAAAGTGGTCTATTGGGACTGCGAGCCTGACGGATCGTTTGATACGGATAAGCTTAATGAACTCCTTAACGAACATACGAAGCTCGTGGCCATCACACATGTATCCAATGTGCTCGGACGCATAAACGATATCCGTACCATAGCCGGTATGGCTCATTCGGCAGGTGCCGTGATAGTAGCGGACGGATCACAGTCGGTTCCGCACATCAGGACTGATGTGAAGGAACTTGATGTGGATTTCTTTGCTTTTTCCGGACATAAGATGTATGCGCCCATGGGCATCGGCGTATTATACGGGAGAAAGAAACTGCTCGATGCAATGCCGCCCTTCCTCTATGGAGGGGAGATGATAGAGAGCGTGACCAAGGAAAAGATCACTTACGCAGAGGTACCGCATAAGTTCGAAGCGGGGACCGTTAATGCAGGCGGAGCGGTGGGACTTGCCGCTGCCATAGATCTCGTGAACAGGTACGGCTATGATCTGATGGAAAGCCGCGAACGCGAACTTACGAAGCATGTATTTGATGCAATGTCACAGATGCCCTATGTTACTATCATCGGCTCCGAAAAGAGCGATGAGCATGTGGGTATAATTGCATTCAAGGTAGAGGGCGTTCATCCACATGACGTGACGGCCATTTTCTCCGAAGAGGAGATCGCCGTTCGCGCGGGACATCATTGCGCGCAGCCTCTGCATAAACATATAGGGATCATGTCCAGTACGAGAGTCAGCTTTGCATTTTATAACACGCTGGAAGAGGCTGACAGGTTCCTCGATGTACTGAGCGGGATCCGCGGGAGGATGGGAATTGTCTGAGACATTCTATAATGAGATCATAAATGAACATAACCTGCGTCCTTACCATAAACACAGCATAGAGGGCGCGAATTTTACGCTTGAGGGAGTCAATCCGTCATGCGGTGATGATATAATCCTTAATCTTAAAGTAGATGAAGACGGCATCATAACGGATGGTGCATACGAGGGAGAAGGCTGTGCGATCTCTCAGGCATCGGCTGATATCATGCTCGATCTGGTCATCGGGAAAAGCAGGGACGAAGCACTTCGCCTTGCGGATATATTCATGCGCATGATCAAGGAAGGCATCACCGATGAGGAAAAAGACGAACTCGAGGAGGCAGGGATACTTGAGAGCGTATCCCACATGCCTGCCAGAGTTAAATGTGCAGTGCTCGGATGGCGTACGATAACCGAGATGTTCGCTGAAGCCGAAGAAGAGTAATACATTTAGGAGACCACGTAGAGATGAGAAAATCCCGAAAGGTTGACGAATCTAAATTTGACTTCATAGAAGAATACGCAAAAGCAGTTGAAGAGGCTGACTCCAAGCCTGTTTCCGAACCTGATTCCGAAACTGATTCTGAAATTGATTCCAAACCTGATCCTGAACCCGCCAACGATCATGTTCCGTTTGAGAATATAAGATCCGAGAAGGTGGAACTTACGGAAGCAGATGAACTTATGGAAGAAGACGAGGATGACGAGGAAGAGATCGATGTGAACTCTCCCGAGTATAAACGCTCGTTAAGACATAAGAGGCGTGTGCGTAACCAGATCCTGGCTTATATAAGCTTACTCATTGTTCTGCTCATCATAGGAGGCGGGGCTGCTTACGGTGCATATACGCTTAAGGGCGTTATGGACGCCAAAAAGGCAGAGGAGGAAGCTGCTAGACTGCAGGCTGAAGCCGAAGCGGCAGCTCAGGAGGAGATAGTGATAGAGCCTCCCGAATCCGTTGTTGAACAGACAGAGCCCGAAGAGACCGTAGAAGAAGAGGAAGTGGTTGAGGAAGAAGTCGATTACCTTGAGGAGATGGTCACAGATACCATTTCTCAGATGTCTATCGAGGATAAAGTCGCGCAGCTGTTCATGATCACTCCCGAAGCGCTTACAGGTGTGGGCGCAGCGACCAAAGCAGGCGAAGGGACCAGAGATGCTCTGGGACAGTATGCAGTCGGCGGGCTTGTGTATGACAGAAAGAATATAGAGTCGGAAGATCAGCTGACCGAACTCATAGAAAATACGCGAAACATGAGTAAATACGATCTTTTCCTGGCTATCACGGAAGCGGGAGGGGAGTACAGCGTATTATCCGGCAGTGCACTTGATGATATACCCGCAGTTGATGCGCCTGCAGATATTGCAGCGGGAGGAGATACCTCCAATGCATATAATGCGGGTGTCACGATCTCCAGTTATATGTCCTACTTCGGATTCAACGTTGACTTGGCCCCCAACGGTTCGATGACTGCGGATGAAGCATCGGTATCCGCTGCGGTAAGTTACGGTGCGGATGAAGCCACGGCGACAGATATGATCAGCCAGATGATAAGCGGACTTCAGACCGGCAAGGTTAATGCATGCATGACGGATTTTCCCGGTACAGGATCAATCACGGAGAAGACTGCAGACGGAAAAGTTGAGTCGGAGCTTAGTACGGATGAGATATCGGCACAGATCCTGCCGTATATTACCGGTACGGCAGCAGGCGCGCGTCTCGTGAGAGTCAACAACGTAACATATACCGCTGCCGATGAAAGCGGCATGCCCGCATCGCTTTCCGAATATGTGATAGGGAAGCTCCTTCGCGGTGATATGGCTTTTGACGGGATCGTAGTCACGGCACCTCTTAACGAAAAAGCCGTAACCGAAAGCTTTACTTCTGCCGAGGCGGCTGTATATGCACTGACAGCCGGAGCAGATATCCTGTATATGCCCGAGAACTTTGAAGAAGCATATAACGGCCTTATGGAAGCCGTATCAAACGGTACTATTCCCGAGAGCAGGATAGATGAATCGCTTGACAGGATCTTCCGAGTAAAACTGTCAGTTTACATCGAATAAGAAAATTCTCATGTCTGTTCAAATAAATGTTGACACAGACAGGGGTGTTTGATAATATATTTATTGCGTTGTGCGTAAGCCGATGCAAAATGCGATAGTGGTACAGCTGGTAGTACGTCGCCTTGCCAAGGCGAAGATCGCGGGTTCGAGTCCCGTCTATCGCTCGCTTAAGGAAAATCTCGAAACCCTGTATTTATGCGGGTTCCGAGGTTTTTTGCTTTCTTGAATAATGCCGATTTTTGGCTAAGATTTGGCTAAGATCTGGCTAAGATTTATGCTTTCTTCAGATATGCCCGATTATTGAGTGCCGTTCTGGCAGAATCATAATCGATCCCTGTGAAATAATTAGAAGCTATGACTCCGGGCGAATTACCGAACATTTCAGCGGTCATCTGGATATTTCCGGTCTGATTGACTACGGATGTGATCGCATTACGGCGGAAGGAATGCGTTCCCTTTACAGTCTCTCTGGATATCTTTATGCCCAGTTTTTTGCAGGTCCTGTAATAAAACAGATATACAGTAGCATTGGAAATCACACCGTTTGGTGTATTGGCCGGGAAAAGATACTCGGTATCGGGATAATACTCATCAAGCATCTTAAACAGGCGGTCCAAGAGGTCCTGCGTCATGTCATCTATCGGGAATGCGCGGTTTTTTCCCGTTTTAGTGTGCGATACGATTAGGTCTTTTTCGGGAATTCCATCGTGCGCCTTGACCGTGATCTGTTCCTGCCAGATATCTATGCATCCGTTATTAATGTCTTCCCGCCTTAAGGGCGGAATCTCACCGCGCCTGGCTCCGATAAGGATCTGCAGTTCGAGGGCATATGCCGGAACGTAATCAGGTTTACTCTTCTGATGATCATGTACCGCATCGATTATCCGATGTATATCTCTGGCGGAATGGACTCTCTCCCGGATATTTACATCGTCGATTAGCATATCTTTATAGTCAAGCCTTGTTCCATCATATGCTTCAAGTGTGGGGATGGCTTTTGCATCCTTGGCTGCCTCTAAGGTCCTCTTTATCAGACTCTTTATGTTAAAATAGCCTTTCTTCCGTAAATCGTACGTCTTGAGGATCATACATAGGAATTTGTCGATGTCGTCTGACGTGATCTCATCCACATACTTTTTTGAAAACGCAGAGTCTTTGAAATACCTGTCATACAGATTGCGGTATCGGTTTACGGTGTTTTGACGGCTTGCTTTCCGATTTGGATCCTTGATACGGTCAAGCTGGTTGGCCATGGCAAGTTCAAAAGCATCCTTAAAGGTCAAGCGGTTAGTGGAGCTTATCCCTTTATGGTGTCTGTACACCTTGTCCTGTAGTTCCGGGATTGTCCTGGCATACAGCGTAGTGCGGCCTGATCTCTTCGTATCGTCTTTTACATGGATGCGATAGTATCCGTCGCTGCAAGGGGATTCAGGGAACTTGTAACTGTCCAATATCTCATGCATCTCTTTTTCAAGGTTCATAAACGCTTTACGAGCATCCTCAATACTATTTATAACATATTGGCATTCATCAGACACCTGATTTCCCCTCCTTTCATGCAAGCTTATGGTTGAAAAATCTTTAACAGCTGAAAGTAATATGGTTTATAAAAAATAAATAAGGTGACAAAAACACACAGACCTTTACATGTGGCGTTAAAGGCCCTTCACGTTGCACATAAGGGCTTAAAGATAAAATGGAAGAGGGAATTATGCTTTTTGAGGCTTCAGGACGATTCTGAGGCCTATAACACAGAATAAGGGTAATATTATGAATATTTATAGTATGGTAGAATGATTGTAGAAAATAACAATGTATTCTCCTTAAAAGGAGATACACCATGTAGAAGAATAATTCGGAGTTGGAAATGCCGATTTTCTATCGATGTTAATATCTAGCATTTTATTAGCCAGGAGGGGAAAATGGATCCATTTCATAATAATAAAGATAATATAGAATTAACTGAATACTGTATTGATTGTAGGTGGCACGAATATTTTCCTACAGAAGCAGATCCCTATACCCATGAGTATTGTTATTTTTGGGGGAAAAGATGGCTGTTATGATGGCTGCAATAGAAAAAATGAAGAACCAGTTCACAGATGGACAGATGAGAATAGATGGGAATAATGCGGTGTACAGTGGTGTTGATATATCCGATGTTTATCAAAACACTTGGTTTATATAATTGTGCGAGGAGGTCAGATTATATGAATGAAGAAGAATTATTCAAAGATGATATGACTTCTAAACAGATGGCTTTGTTGTATTATGAGATTTGTGATTCATATTCAGGCGAGGACAGAAAAAAACTGGACGATGCATTTGATAAGGCGTTTGTGGATGCTCAAAAAAGAGAAGTAGACTATTGCCTTTCTCTATCTGAAGAAGGACGTGTATACTGTTCTCAATAAGCTGAGATCATGAATATATGGAGCTGATTGAGGAAAGAGTAGATTCATACGAAATACCAAGAATAACGGAAGATAGAAAACTTTATGCAGAGAATTGGAGAGTTTATGAAAAGTCTTGCTAAATCCATATTGCTGATTCTAATATGTGTCTCTTTGATTGGATGTGGGGCTAAAGACCCCGTTGCTGAAAGAATGATTCAAGATATTGATTCCATCGGTGAAGTGTCATTTGACGACAAGGAAAAAATTGAACAATTATTTGAACGATATAGCGTATTAACGGATAAGCAAAAAGAACAAGTTACTAACTACGTTGTATTACTAGATGCAATGGATGAAATGAATTCCTTAGAAGATTTTGAGGAATTATTAGCGCCAACACGTCCAGTTGTACAAAAGGTATTACTTAATGAGGGTGGATTATGTGAGCATTTTATCGTGTATTATGATGGCATGTCCTATGAGATAATAAGATATAATGGTGAAGGTACGCCCGACGATGAGATGCATGATACTATGTATGACACAAGAAATGGTGATATAGTTAACTCTGATGGCATAGCCAGAACCCGAAGAATCCAATTTGAAGATGAGCTTCTTAATGGGTATTCTAAGGATCCTGGAGAGGTTGTGACAGAGAATGGGCGGGCTGTTTATTATGCCGATGGCACAGTTGCCAGGTTTACAATTAGATTTGATCTAGGAATCGGAGTTTCAACGCTCACGGACGGACACCTCACAGACTGCTGAAAACCCTGTAAATACTGAGCTTGGGAGCATTAGGTGAAACTACAATATTTCACGAAATTTAACGAAATGCAACGAAAAAATGTTACGTCAGTGTTACGTGATTCAGACACGAGAAAAAGTAAGCCTGCAGCCGCTTTGAAACGGTTGCAGGCTTTCATAATGTTACGTAACAAAAGCTGGTAACAGATCAGGCACCGCGTCGGGGTTTGGTCAGAGCATCCTCAAGGCTCCAGCCGTGCGATATACGGTATTCAAACAGCTTCCGATCCATATTCCAGTGCTCGCACATAAGAGTGCGGCTTCTGAAGCGGGTTCCCTGATGATCACGGCATGCCTGTCCGCCGTTTGGCTTGACCGGGCGGGTAAGAGCTTCTTCGATGCTCAGATGATATACCTTGATGCGTCTTGTATATGTCTCCGGCTGTATTCCCCAATGAGAGCACATTTCCTTGATCGAAGGAAACTCGTTTCCCAGATGGTCTGTACATTTCTTTTTTGGAAATCTTACTACTTTTTTCATTACTGTCCTCTTAATGATATCTATAGCTTACAGGTAAGGTTTCAGGGTATCGATCAAAAGATGCACCATAGTTCCGGGGGCGGAATCAGACGGCGTTTTTCCGAAGTTGTTTTGTTCGAGATTTTGGGCATTACGGATAGCATCTTTCATATAGGGACGGAGTATTTCATACATATCCGGACGATTCTTTGCATATTCGCCGTATCCGATAGCCTTTAGATTCTCTGATAGTTTCGGCCAGTATTCGTTTCGGTGCAGATCTGCCTGAAGAAACATGAAGTGCAGCAGAAACCATAGTTCTATGCACTGGTTGGACCAGATGGCGTGATAAGTGGTTTCTTCAGAACATGCTGAAAGGCATAGCTGTGCTGTCCTGTCAAAATGCTCAGCCGGGAAATCATCCTTGTCATAGACCAGCCATACGTGTTTATAAACGATATTGCTGTTTAATACATCAGTCTGAGCACGGTAGAATAGATTGACGGTGTTATCCCCCTTCCCGGATATATCCAGAAAGATACGTCCGCGGTACTTTGATTCCACAACCTTTTTTATCGCTTCGAAATATGCCGGCTCGGTATCTGTTCCTTCCGACACGATCAGGTGATATTCGGGAGCAACCATCTGATTGATGTTGCGTCGGGGCTTGATCCATGACTTTCCCATGTCGGATTTTTTGAGAGGTTTTTTACTCATATCAGACCTCCCAAGTCAGCATATTGCTAAGATAAGGGTCTGCGCCGTAGCGACCTTCGAGATATTGCTTATCATAGGCGGCCGTATTGTTGATCGGATCGTTATTCTCTTTACGAAGTTCTGAAAGGGAATAGATCATGCTGCTGTTATCTTCATCAAGTGCGGCGAACCAGATTTCATCTCTTCTGAAAATACTGTTTTTCATTGTAGCCATATCATGAGAAGTAAACAGGAGCTGAGCCCCTTTTTTGTTTATCTCAGGATTGGTAAATAGTCTGATAACATAACGCAGGAGCTTCGGATGAAGCTTTGCATCCAGCTCGTCCACGATCATAAGTCGTCCTTCTTTCAAAGCCATAAGAATGACCGGGAGCGCGGCAAACAGTTTTCTGGTGCCGTCTGATTCACTTGAGAATGGCAGTTCGTAAACTGTATCATGCAGATTTCTTTGCAAATAAAATTCATTGGTCTGTTTATCATAGCGGTAATCCGTAATGCCAACGCCCATATCATTCATCATGGCCAGAAATTGCTTTTTTGACATATCATCATCCGCAAGCAGGATCTGCTGTTCAGCTATGGGATTGGCATAATTGCGTATGATACACTCTTCAAACCATGTGATAACCTCAGCAATCACCGGTATGGAATAGTTGATCGCAAGGAATGAGAGCAGGGGCATTTTGCTGTTGACTTCGGTGTTGATTCCTTTTTTGCTGAACACATCTCCAAGAGAGATATTGTCTTTCTGTCGTTCGAATATTTTAGCTGCTTTGCTTGCACCGAGCTTCCGCCTATACAGTGTTTCTTCGATAATCTCGTTTTGGAACAGGACAATGTAATACCTGTACTCGTATTCGGCTATCCGGAAGAACAACTGAAATTTAGTCGCCTCTGAAGCAGATAATTCATCAAACAGGTACGGTGTATATTCAACTTTCTGCTGCATGATGAATCTGGAGCGGTTTTTACCAAGCTGATAAACCGGCTCCGTTACAAGAGATATTACGCATCCGAGCGCAGAAAGAAGATTGGACTTGCCGCCACCGTTGGGACCGTAAATAACACCCACCGGAAGAATGCTGCTTCCTTTTCCGGGATTTATCAGGCTTTCCTTAAATTCAGCAAGTGCCTCAGACTGAAAATCAAAGGTAGTCTCGTTACGGTAGGATCTGAAATTGCTGAATGAAAACTGGCACAACATAATGACACCTCCTTGTTTCCATGTCTGGAACACTTCGAGGATATTGTAGCATCAAAAAGGATGAAAAGCAAGTTTAAAGTCGAAATATTAAAATATATTTAATATATGTCTTTCAAATGCGATATTCCTATGGCATTATATTATATCCAGGTAATCTCCAGGTGATCTTTTGCTTGACAAAATATTAACAGTGTAGTAATCTATGATAGCTAACGACGATTACAGATTTCCTGCTGGGATTGATGAAATGCCAAGAGATAAAACATTAAGCCATGAAAAAGTAAAGAAAGCTGTTAAAGAAGAGTTTCTTGAAAAGGGATTTGAAGATGCTTCCATAAGAAGTATCGGAGCCCGTGCCGGCATGACTTCGGCAGGCTTATACCGTCACTATGCGGATAAGGAAGCAATGTTTAATGCCATGGTGGAACCTCTTATCGAAAGCATTAAGGAATGGACCGACAAACACACTAATAAGAAGTATGACCTGCTTGAAGGCGGAACATCTGATAATGAATTGTTTGGGGAAACCTTTGTTGATATGGTAAAGGAAGTGATCCTTCCGAGGAGAGATGAATTCATCCTTCTTATGTCCCGCTCCGGCGGAACAAAGTACGAACATTTTATTCATGACTATGTAGAAGATAACCAGAAAGAATTTCTCGAGGCAATAAGATACCTGAAAGAAAAAGGATATCAGACTATAGAGCTTGGTGAGGAGGAACTGCATATGCTGCTATCGGCATATCTGACAGCGTGTTTTGAACCGATCATACATGATTACGATGATAAGAAAGTAATAAAATATCTAAATACGGTCCAGGAATTCTTCATGCCGGGGTGGCTGAGGATAATGGGGATCAAGTAAAAGAGCCGAAAGGCTCTTTTTAATTTTGTTAGCTATCGTTCTGCGGTTAGCGATAGCTAACCGAAGTGAACATTTGATAACTATAGATATCAGATGCACAAACTAACAGGGAGGAAAAGCAAGTTGGGAAAGACGGAAAAGTATGATCACATGAAGTTGATCAGGGAGTATGCCGGAGGGCATAAGAACCTTATCACGATAGGAAGGTGTCTGGCGGCTGTAAGTGCTGTAATGACGCTTATTCCCTACTATGAATTATGGAAGATTATAAGGACGGCAGTAAACGGAGAACACCTGGATGATATCAGGGTGTATGCATGGTCAGCAGTTGCTTTGATAGTGGGAGCGCTGCTTGTATATATTGCTGCACTTTTTTGCACGCATATAGCGGCTTTCAGAGTGCAGGCCAATATGAGAAGTTCTCTGATGCACGGGATCCTTACACTTCCACTCGGCGTTTTTGATGAGGATGGGACGGGTAAGATCAGAAGGATCGTAAATGATTCCACGGCGGCTACTGAGACCTATATTGCTCATAATCTGCCGGATAAAACTGTTGCAGCCGTCACTCCCGTAGGCCTGCTTGTGCTGGTGTTTGCCTTTAACTGGAAGATCGGTCTGATCTGTATGATTCCGGCGCTTATCGGATTTGCATGCCTGATGTCCATGATGGGAAAGGGTATGCAGGAGAAAATGAAGGAATACCAGGATGCACTTGAAACCATGAGCAGTGAGGCGACTGAGTATGTCAGGGGCGTTCCTGTAGTAAAGACATTCGGTCAAACGGTGCATTCTTTCAAACGCTTCAAAGAATGTATAGACGGTTTCGGCAAGTGGGCCACGGATTATACGCTGATGCTCAGATTTCCTATGGCGGGATTTATGACATGCATCAATGCCATATTCGCATTTATCGTGATCGCTGCCTTTGTGGTGACGAAAAACGGCGTTGATAATGCCGCCATACTGAACATTATGTATTACATCATCATTACGCCGCTTGTTACGATCGCACTTACAAAGATCGCATATTCGGGAGAGGCAGAGATGACCTTGATCGATGCCTTAAAGCGTGTGGATAAGATCATGGAGATCGAACCACTTGCTGAAGGAAAAGCAGATCAGAAGCCGGCTGATCACGGGATCGAACTAAAGAATGTGTCGTATCGTTATAAAGATGCAAACAGAGATGCAGTAAGCGAAGTGAGTCTAACGATAAAGCCCGGTGAACATGTGGCGTTGGTGGGCCCATCCGGATCAGGAAAAACCACACTGGCAGAATTGATGGTGAGATTTTTCGATGTGACGAGCGGTGAGGTTCTGATCGGCGGGGTAAATGTAAAGGAGTTGCCGTCAAAAGCCCTCATGGAACAGGTTTCATTTGTATTTCAGGACAGCAGGCTGATCAAGAAATCAATTCTTGATAATGTTCGGATGGCAAAGCCGGATGCAAGTGAAGAGGAGGTCATGGACGCACTGAAGAAAGCCCAGTGCATGGACATCATCGATAAGCTTCCCGATGGGATACATACAGTACTCGGAGAGAAAGGAACCTATCTTTCCGGCGGTGAACAGCAGAGGATAACAATAGCAAGAGCAGTCTTAAAAGATGCTCCGATACTGATCCTTGATGAAGCGACTGCATTTGCTGACCCTGATAACGAGACAAAGGTTCAGGCTGCATTTGAAGAGTTGTCAAAGAACAAGACTTTAATCATGATAGCACACAGACTCAGTACTGTTATGAATGCGGACAGGATATTTGTCATGGATGACGGAAAGTGTACCGAATCCGGAACCCACAATGAACTGATGAACAAAGATGGCTTGTATAAGCATATGTTTGACGAGTATACAAGATCAATCGAGTGGAAGGTAGGTGCATGAAAATGGTAGAGAGATTACAGCATAAATATGCGCTTTCAAGACAGGGTGCGGTGGATATGATAAAAGCCTGTGTCAGCGTGACTGTTACAAATGTTGTTTTGATGATGACAGCGGGCATCCTGTACACACTTATTAAGGATCTACTGGATGATAACTTAAACAGCGGAAGGATACCGTTTTATATAACCGGATCTGCAATTGTGATCGTTCTGGTATTTGTCACCAACTTTATTCAATACAATGCAACGTTCCTGACTACCTACCGTGAGAGTGGGATCAGAAGAACGGCAATAGCAGAAAGGCTGCGAAAGCTCCCACTTTCCTATTTCGGGAAAAAGAACATTGCAGATCTGACTACGAATATCATGGGTGACTGCGCCATGATCGAGACTGCATCGAGCCATTGGATCCCCGAGCTCATCGGTGCTGTAATATCCGTTTGCATTGTCGGCATCAGCCTGTTTTTCTTCTTCGATTGGAGAATGGTACTTGCAAGCTTCTGGGTGATCCCGGTTGCGTTTATCATTGTTACTACCTGCTCCGGAGCAGAAAGAAAAGCAGTACGAAAGAATCAGGCAGTCAAGCTTGAGATGGCGGACGGGATACAGGAATGTCTGGAATCCATCAGAGATCTGCGAGCCAACAATGCACAGGACAGATATATGGAGGAGCTTGACGGTAAAATAAAAAAAGTTGAGAAGTTCGCCCTGTTCACTGAATTGAAAATGGCCGTGTATGTGAACTCTGCAGCAATCATACTTAAGCTTGGCATAGGTACAACCGCAGTGGTGGGCGGAACGCTTTTTGCAAAAGGCGATATAGACATTCTTACATTCTTCATGTTCCTGATGCTTGTATCAAGGCTGTACGCTCCGATGGAGATTTCATTGCAGAACTTTGCAGCAATCATAGCGACGGGGATACAGTGTGAACGCCTGGATGAAGTGCTGTCACACGAGATCCAGACAGGCTCCGAAATTCTTAAGAATGACGGATATGATATCGTCTTTGATCATGTCGGGTTTAAATATGATGACAATACTGATGTGCTTAAGGACGTAAGCTTTACGGCAAAACAGGGACAGGTTACAGCGCTCATCGGTCCATCCGGTGGCGGAAAGACTACCATAACAAGACTGGCGGCCAGATTCTGGGATATCGGAAGCGGCAGGATAACATTAGGTGGGGAGGATATTTCAAAGATCGATCCGGAAACACTGCTTTCAAAATACTCCATAGTATTTCAGGATGTGACTCTGTTTAACAATTCCGTTATGGAAAACATCAGGATCGGTAAGAATGGAGCTACGGATGAAGAGGTTATGGAAGCTGCCAGGCTGGCAAACTGTGATGAGTTCGTAAAGCTTCTTCCGGATAAGTACAACACAAATATAGGAGAGAATGGAAGCGAGCTTTCCGGCGGAGAAAGACAGAGAATCTCCATAGCGAGAGCTTTTCTTAAGGATGCACCGGTGATACTCCTCGATGAGGCTACAGCTTCTCTTGATGCAGAGAATGAGACCGTGATCCAGGAGGCATTATCCAGACTCATAAAAAATAAGACTGTCATGATCATTGCACACCGTATGAGAACCATTGCGAATGCAGATCATATCGTTGTATTAAAAGACGGTGTCGTTGCCGAACAGGGCAGCCCCGAATTTCTGTCGGGATATGACAGCATATACAAACGCATGACAGCGCAGCAGCTGATATCGCAAAACTGGACAATGTAGCAGTAATAACAACTAAGGAGATAGAAAAAAATGGAGAATAACAATCGATTGAATGCAAAAGACCTTATCAATGTCGGGATATATACAGCCATATGTGCCGTAATATGCTGCGCAATAGCTATGACGGGTGTGATACCAATAATGATGGTACTTCTGGTCGTGTTTGTCCCGATCTTTACCGGGATACCTTATATGATGTTTTTAACTAAGGTAAAAAAGTTCGGAATGATCCTGATACTTAATGCTCTTATGGGTGCTCTGATGTGGGTGACCGGAATGAGTTATTATGCCCTTATCGTCGGGACTATATCCGGACTTATCGCGGAATTCATATACCGTGCGGGAAACTATAAGAGCAAGAAACTTGGTGTCATAGCATATGCGATATCGGGTATCTACTGCTGGGCAAACTATTTCGGAATTTTCTTCAATGCGGAGGCTTATTTTTCAACAAGACAGAATTTCGGACAGGAGTACATAGATGCGGTAACGGGAATGCTGCCTGTGTGGATGTGCCCGGTTCTTCTGGTGGCCGATATTGTATGTGGGCTCATAGGCGGATGGATCGGATCTAAGGTTTTAAAGAAACATTTTGAAAAGGCAGGGATTGCCTGATCATGGAATACAGACTTGACCGAAATGTTCATTCGCTTTTAGATCCAAGGACAAAACTGCTTCTTCTTTTTACAAGCTCGGTTTTTGTGGTCGGAAATGCAGGTGAAAAGCAGATGATCGTTTTCTATTGGATACTGGTATATCTTCCTGTTTTTCTACTGTTTATCGAGAAAGAATGGAAAGCAGGATTTGTGGCAATAGCTGTCTATATTGGAAGCTTTTATGCACAGCTGGCGCTTCGGCACGACCTTACAGCCCTTGAATCTGCGTTGGCGTTGATGCTGTATATCATCACAAAGATACTTCCGACGGTTATTCTGGCCAGATACATTGTAAAGACAACAAAAGTATCGGAATTTCTGGCTGCCATGAACCGACTGCATGTGACCGATAAGCTGACAATACCTGTAAGCGTGATCTTCAGGTTTTTTCCTACCGTTGTGGAGGAGGCAAAATCCATAAATGATGCTATGCGTATGCGTGGCATTGAAATGGGCGCAAAGAAAGCAACAGAAGCGGTTGAATACAGGATGGTTCCACTCATCGCGTCCTGTTCAATCATAGGAGAAGAGCTTTCTGCCGCAGCTATGACAAGGGGGCTCGATGTAGGAAAAAAAAGAAGCTGTATATGGAATATCAGGTTTGGATTATTTGATTTCATTATCATCGCATTATGCCTGAGTTGCTTTATCTGGTGGGGGATCGGAAGGTTTTTTATATGATCGTTTTTGACAATGTCTCTTTTCAATATACAAAAGAGCAGGAGAGTCTTAAGAATATTGCTCTGACGATAAACGAGGGAGAAGTGGTTCTGGTATGCGGGCCGTCAGGCTGTGGAAAGTCAACGCTTGTAAGATGCGTTAACGGTCTTATCCCGCACTTTTATCAGGGACGGATGACCGGATGTGTCACGGTGAGCGGAACAGATGCTTCAAAGACTACATTAAGAAAACTGTCAAAACATGTGGGGACGGTTTTTCAAAACCCGAGAAGTCAGTTCTTTAATGTTGATACGACGAGTGAGCTGGCTTTCGGCTGTGAGAATTTTGGTTTGCTACCGGAGGATATAGAGCAAAGGATCAATTCGGTTGTAAACAGACATGATCTCGGAAAGCTGATGGACAGAAGCATCTTCAAGCTTTCCGGAGGCGAAAAACAAAAGATAGCGTGTGCGAGCATTGCGGTGGAACCGGTTGATATCGTCATTCTGGATGAACCTTCGGCAAATCTGGACTATACAGGTATTTGCGAGCTTCAGAGGATGATCGAAGGGTGGATAGAAGATCATAAGACCATACTTATTGCAGAACATCGGATATCCTATCTTTTTCCGTATATAACAAGAGCTCTGCTCATGAATAATGGAGAGATCATAAAGGAATTTACAGCTAAGGAGATCAGGTCACTTTCGGAGGATGAACTCCAAGGGCTGGGACTTAGAGCCGAAAGAATGCAGGATCCGACGGATGTAAAGCTTACCGCGGATAATAAAAAGAGTAATGGCGATAAGATGATATTGTTAAATATGACCTATTCCTATAAGGGCGAGAAACCTGTGTTTAACATTCCACAAATGGAGATTCCCATGGGTGAGATCATAGGTATAACAGGTGCAAACGGTGCCGGGAAATCAACATTCTTAAGATGCTTATGCGGCATGGAACGATCCTGTAAGGCTATGCTTAAGATTGGGAACGAGCTTTGGAACAATAAGATGAGACGCAGAAAAATATATATGGTCATGCAGGATGTGAATCATCAGCTATTTACAGACAGTGTTCTTGAAGAGGTGATGATATCGCAGGAAGCGGAAGACAAGACTGAGGCACTGGACATCCTTGAGACATTGGATCTTAAGGAATATGCGGACCGGCATCCGCTCTCCCTGTCGGGAGGACAGAAACAGAGAGTTGCCGTAGCATCAGCGATAGCTTCGGGGAGAAGCATCATCCTGTTTGATGAGCCTACAAGCGGACTGGATTATTCACATATGCTGCAGGTATCAGAACTGTTAAAGAAACTTAGGGATAATGGAAAGACGGTTATTATTGTCACGCACGATATTGAACTGATCCAAAATGCATGTACGGTTGTAATACCGTTTATGCAATACACAACCGAAACACAAAAAGAATCGGAGGTCTGAGTATGTCAAGAAAAGCTTCGAATTTTCAGAAGGTAGTGATGTCCTGGGGATACAGGGGAAAGGAAATCTTTAAACCACTGAATACCGGCTGGATAGACGATCATGTGGCATGTGTCCGTGAATGGATAGCCAACATCTTCTTTTATACAAAGAACGGAACAACGATAATGATCGATGCCGGTTACAACTATGAACGGCTTAATGAGAAGATGAAGTGGCTTGATATCGATCCTTCTGAAATAAAGGATATTCTCATCACACATCAGGATACGGATCATGTAGGAGCTGTCGAACGTGATTCCGACGGGTTGTTCAGGAACGCAAAACTGTATATCAGTAAGATCGAGAATCAGTATATGACCGGCGAGAAGCGAAGAAAAGTTATCTTTGGCTTATATAAGCTTCCCATGGTAAAGAGTGATAATGAGAGGGTACTTCTTAAAGACGGGGATGTTTTTACTATCGGGGACATCAAGGTGGAAGCGATCCTTGTACCGGGTCATACCTGGGGGCATATGGTCTATCTGATAGATAATGAATATCTGTTTACCGGAGATACGATCTGGTTCGGCGCAGATGGAGGATACAGCTTTATCAACGCGTTGGCGGAGGATAATGATCTATCCAAGAGATCACTTGCAAAACTGGAGGATATTCTTCGGAGCAGAAACATCTGCCCTAAGGTTATCACAGGACATACGGGCTGGTCGGATGATCTGGATTTTGTATTTGCACATAAAGATCAGGTATGCAATAGCATGAAGAAGCAGAAGCCTCATGATCCGAATGCACCCTATGACGGATATGATGAGCGTGAGGATACGGAATTTGGTGCCAGAAATGTGAGATTGGTAAAAGTTGTTTCGGTAACGGAGGAGGAACATACAATGAAACCGGATTATAAAAACTGGGTACCGAAGGGAATGGTATACGGACTGGTAGCGGGGACGGGAGTTCTGACTGCCGCATTTGCCGTGAGTCTTGCGGTGCTGAAAAAAGCATCCACTCCCGTAAGAGTTGGAACAGGCATTGTTCTCGGACTGGGAGCACTGGGATGTGGAAAGTTTGCTCAGTGGTCGATCATGGCATACAGACAGTTTTCCTATGATGGAAAGAGACAGTTATCAAAACAAATCATAGAAGGCACGGCGGAATATGTCAAACTTCCGGAAGGCGGGAAAGGGCTTGACGTGGGGTGTGGAAGCGGAGCTCTCACTATTGCCTGTGCAAAGAGAAACCCGCAGGGGAGTTTTATCGGGATCGATCGTTGGGGTAAGGAATACGCGTCTTTCAGTAAGACCCTTTGCAAGAGTAATGCTTCGGCTGAAGGTGTATCAAATACAGAGTTCAGACAGGGCGATGCAACAAAGCTCGATTTCCCGGATGAAACCTTTGATGCTGTAACGAGTAACTATGTATATCACAATATTCCCGTAAACAAACAGGATCTTTTGCGTGAAACATTGAGGGTACTGAAAAAGGGAGGAACTTTTGCGATTCATGACATCATGTCAAAAGGGCGATACGGTGATATGAAAGAGTTTGTTAAGGAACTTCTTGACGCGGGTTATGAAGAGGTAAAGCTTATCCCGACTGACGATGGTATGTTTATGACAAAACGGGAAGCGGTCAAGATGATGCTTAAGGGCTCATGCCTGCTTGTGGGCAAGAAATAACATAGGGATGAAATCAAGAAGAACATTTACATTAAAATACAGGATATTGCTGAAACTTTGTAGATTATTCAGACTTCAGAGAGTCATGGAGCTACCGCCTGACAAAGCACAAAAGCTGTTCCGGAAATCTTATAAAGGTGTTGTCATACCGAAAATGTCGGATCCCGGAATCAAAATAAGTACGACGAAGATAAACGGATCAACATGTCTGTGGTATAAGCATAAAAACTCAAACAGAAGGCTGTGCATCTACCTTATCGGCGGAGGGATGCTTAAGTATCCCAAACCTTCGCAGGCAAAAGAAGTGCTCGGACTTGCTACAGAACTTGATATTGATTTTGTGCTCCCTTATTATCCACTGGTTCATACCGGACATACGCTACCGGATGTATATGAGATGATGTATGTGTTATATAAGGATGTGCTCACACAATATGAGTCTGAGAATGTGTATTTTCTCGGGGGTTCGAGCGGGGCAAATCTGGCGTTGGGTCTGATCTCATACTTCAATGATAAAGGAGAAGGTGTTCCGATGCCCGGAAAGGTATATGCCGGATCGCCGGGATCGCTTCTCATTACGGATGAAGAAAAGAAAATGGCAGATAAGCTTGATAAAACTGATGTGATCATGAGCCAGAAAGCAACGCTGTCTGTATGGGAGGGAATGACCGGAGGAAAGAAGGTTGCAGACTATATGGAATCACTTCAGCTTGGCGATTATACCGGACTGAAAGATGTATACCTCAGCTTCGGTGGTGATGAAGTATTCACTGCTGCTGCAGAATCCATCAGAGACAGACTGGAGCAGTTCGGCGTACATGTGACGCTGGAGATCGAACCCGGATTGTATCATGCTTATGCGGTCATGCCGCTTGTTAAAGATGCAATGCCGGGTTACAGAAGGATGAAGGAGTATATCAGTAAATGAGATTGACGATTTTTCTGGCTATAGCAGGATGCGTTTTGTTATTTGCCATGATCTGGGTTGCAACTGTCACGATGCCGTTTAGCGCGCTGGCAAAGAACTTTCCCATAGATGTACAGGATAGCCTGAAACCAAGGATTGACAGCCTTCCTATGAGTCCTATACGTGTAATCGGCGGTATATTGCTCATCCTGCTTATGCTGGCATGGCTGGGACTGTTTATTTGGGGTGGAATTGACGGGAGAAACAATGACTATAGATTTTGGGATCATGCGATCCGTTTTCTGATAATAGGCGGAGCCGTTAAGGCTTTTGATATAGGCTGTCTTGACTATATTCTTCTTACAAAGACACATTTCTTCCAACACTATTTTCCGGAAACGGAAGGATGTAAAGGATGGCAGCAATTCGGATACAACAGAAAGCAACAGATCAGGCAGTGTATCATAATCCCGATATGCTCTTTTATAGGTGCATGGATATTTTGTTATATATAGCATTTTATGAGTGAGTCGTAGCGACAGACAGGTTGTGTCTATAGAAAGAGAGTGAATTGTTTTGACTTATCATGAATTCGGAACAAACAACAAAAGAGTGATCCTTCTCATACATCCCGCAGTTGTGATATGGGATTATTTTGAGTATGTCGTGCCGCTGCTTGAGAAAGACTTCCATCTGATCATACCGGCACTTCCGGGATATGATCCGGATCGGGAGGGAGATTTTACAAGTATTGAGGAGATTGCCGCTGAAATAGAAAAATGGCTTAAGGAAAAAGGAATACCGGAAGCAGAGTGTATATATGGGTGTTCTATGGGCGGCGCAGTGGTAGCTAAGCTTTTATCGAACAGGGTGATCCACTTTGAACATGCTGTGATGGATGGCGGTATCACGCCGTACCAGCTTCCGTGGATTATTACAAGACTTATCGCAATTAAGGACTTCCTGATGATTTCCGTGGGGAAACTCGGCGGGATAAAACTTCTCGAAAAAGCATTTTCTACGGATGAACTGTCAGAGGAAGATATCAGGTATGAGGCAAAGGTACTTGGTATGATAAGTTACAGAACGATCTGGCGAACTTTTGAGTCGGCAAATAACTACGCTATGCCGAAGCGGATCGTAACGGATTGTCTGTTTATAGAATACTGGTTTGCCGATGCAGAGGAAAAGGACAGGAAATGGGATATTGCATATATCCGTAAAGCTTTCCCGTCGTCACATTTTGTAAGATACAGGAATGCCGGGCATGGAGGGCTTGCTCCTTTTTATCCTGAAAAACTCGCCAAGGGTATAAGAAAACTCTGTAACAAATAAGCATGGAAAGGAGCAGATCAAAAATGAAGCGTAGGGTATTGGTATTCGGAGCTGGGGTGATAGGCGCATATCTTGCGCATGTGCTGATCGAAGCAGGTAATGATGTGACGATACTCGCGAGGGAGGAGAGAGCAAAATCACTTAACGAGAACGGACTTGTAATATATCATCACTTGCAGAAGAAGACTACAAAGAACGAAGTAAAAGCAGTTACGGATGTGGATAACCTTGCCTTTGATGCCACATTCGTTGTAATGCCTTATCACAAGCTGAAAAGCGCACTTCCCATGATACGTACATTCAATACAAAGCTGCTTGTTCTTGTGGGAAACGATCTGTCACCGGCAGAAATACGGAAAGATATGAAAGAAAATGCGCCCGGAATAAAGAAAATTCTTTTCGGCTTTCAGGTCTCCGGAGGAAAAAAAGAAGAGAAAAGTTATGTCTGTGAAAGATTTGGTGCAAGCTGGATGGATATCGGGCAGCTGCATGGAGAAACAGATGCCCGCCTGAAAAAATGGGTTGAGAATCTGTTTAAAGGAACGAAATACAGGATTAACTGGCAGGGAGATATGGAAAACTATCTGATCTGTCATCCGGCAGAAATCCTTCCGATCGGTTATCTGTCATATATATGCGGAGGAGACCTGCGAAAGTCCACAAGAAGTCAGCGCAGGGATATGTTTGACGCATCACGGGAAGCGTTTGATTTTCTTAGAACAAAAGGAATAACAGTATACCCGAAGGGCGAAGACAAGTTTTACGGAAGCGGAGTGCGAAGCAAGGTGATGAAGTTTCTGTATTTTATAATGGCAAAATCTGTAATCGGTGATCTGATAGCCTGCGAACACTGCAGAAATGCTGTTTCTGAAATGGAACAGATAGATATGTTTTACGCAGATTTTTTGAAGGAATGTCCGCCGGCAAAATTGAAGGCATGGAACCGTTTAAAAGCTCAGATGCCAACCTGGGACGAACTGCACAGAATTTATGGGAATTGAGGCGTTTATTGATGAAACTTAAAAACTACATGAAGGAAGGGCAGAAACTTCCGCTCTTCGGGATTGGGCCGTATCTCATATATGGGATAGGACTGTTTACCGCAATATGTATCATTTTATTTGTTTATGTTTTGAAGATTGGAAAACCTGACCGGTAACCTTGTTTGGGTATTCAGGATAACAGGGGGCTTTCTTATCATCCTCGGATTTGTCATCTGGTTTGTCGGAGCACTGAAATCTGGTATGGATGAGAGTATTACCGAAAACAAGCTGAAAACGGACGGTATATATGCGTGGGTCAGAAATCCGATGTACAGCGGTTGGTGGATAGCCCTTACCGGGATAAGTTTTATGTGGCATAACATCTGTCTGATCCCTGTTTTCTTTATCAACTGGGCTATCATGACGGTTGTGCTCAAGAACCCAGAAGAAAAATGGCTTACTGATCTGTACGGCGCAGAATATGAAGAATATAAGAAGCGGGTAAACAGGTGCATTCCATGGAAAAGGAAGGATTGAACGAATGCTATTGAACTGGCCAAGAATTATTTTAGACATTTGAAAATACAAACGGAGAGACAGTATGAATAAGATAAATGTTGAAATGGGTGCAGTTCCGGAAACAATGTTGCAGACGATGTATGCAAGAGCAAGAGAATCACAAAAGCCGGATGCGGTTATACATGATGAAAAGGCGGTAGAAATTGCCAGGATGCTTGATTATGATTTTTCTCTCGCTGATAAGGACGCACCTATGAGCAGCGGCGTAATCGCACGCACTATAATCCTTGACAGACTTGTTTCAGAATATCTCGAAAAGAATCGGGGTACTATTGTAGCGAATATTGCTTGCGGCCTTGATACACGCTGCTATCGCAATGAAGGAAAATACGCCAGATGGTATAACATTGATCTTCGGGAAACGATAAATGTACGGAGTCAGTTTTTGAAAGAAGATGGACCGGCCATCTTTCAGATTGCAAAATCTGCGATGGATAAATCATGGACAGAAGAGATAGAGTACGATGATGAGCCTGTGCTTGTCATTATCGAAGGCCTGACTATGTACTTGAATGAAGCGGATGTAAAAAAGATTTTTAGCATTATTGATTCAAAATTCAAACAGGCATGCGTCCTTGTGGAAATAATGAATCCTTTCATGGCAGCGCATATCAAGGAGAAATCCATAGAGAAAAGCAATGCGAAGTTCAGCTGGGGAATAAAAAATGGCAAGGAACTTTCCGGCTTGGTACCTTCTTTTAAGTTTTATAAAGATTATTCTCTTGCTGAAGGGATGGCGGAGTTTGCGCCTGTGTATAAAGTGTTGTCAAAGATTGCTTTGATTTCTAATGTGTCAAACAAAATAAGCGTATTAGAAAAAAAGGATTCAGGGCAGATAAAGAATACGAAGATCTGACAGGAAAGGATTGAATGAATGCTTTTAACAATATTCCTTACAATCGTGTTTTGCGCGGCGATAACGCTAATGTTGTTTTCGGCTGTTGCGTTTATTCAGAATGAGAAATTCTTTTCATCAGCACCGAGGGAAGCTCAGAAAGTGATAATTCCAAGAGAGAAAGAATTGTTTTATGGTGCGAGAACAATCGGATGGACACTTATGGTATTCAGTATTCTTATGATACTTGGTGTCGGGGTGATCTCAATCTGGGACGGGTTTCGGAGTGGTTTCACATTCACGCAGTTTTTTGTGAGATTTGTGCTGATCTTCACCGTGTATAAAATATACGACATGATCTGTTTTGACTACTTTCTGCTTATGAAATACAAGTTCTTCCAGTACTATTTTCCGGAAGTGGATAGCGTGTATTCGGGCAGAAAGTACGGATATAACATTAAGAGGCAGCTGCTTAAACTGCTTGTCATTTTCCCGGCGGCATCAGCGCTCGCAGCGTGGATATGTACGCTTTTTGGGTAGTAGTAGACAGGAATTGCTTTGATACCGGCGGCGCTTGTTGGCGCAATCGTGATGTTGATCGGAGGCTGATATAGAAGATGTACATTAATAGATATGGAAAAATCGGAGCGCCTGTAGTTGTTTTGCTTGCACCAATGATGGTTTCAGGGTCTGATCTATATGAACTCATGGGACCATATTTTACGGGAGAATATTGCATTATTGCACCGGATCAAGGCGGTCATGGCAAAGCCGGAGCATATATAAGCGCAGATGAGGAGTATCGGTTTCTTAAGGAATTCTTTCAAAGAGAAGGAATAGAGGATATACATTTGGTTTATGGCGCATCCCTTGGGGTTGCGGTGGCATACAGACTATTTCTTGATCCTGATTTTGACATTGCGTATGCATGGTTTGACGGTGTTGCACTTACCGAAAATGCCGGATTTGCGGAATGGTTTATGAAGAAACTGTTCAGAAGCAGGAAGAAGAAACTGGAGAAAACTCACGTGGAAGCTTCGGAAAGCCTTGTGAAGATGTATGGATACGATTTCGCCAGGATGATGACTAAGAATTTTGAGAGAATAACCATAGATGACATTGATGCGATCTGCCACGCATGCTGCCATTATGATCTTCGCAAACTTACGGAAGAGGAGCAGATGAAACTGCATCTTGATTTTGGAGAAAAGGATTTCGACTTAAGGTATTCAAAGAATACAATTCCGGTTTATATGCCAAAGGCAGAGGTTACGATACGAAAGGGATATGCCCACTGCGGATATATGGCGGCAAAACCGGCAGAGTATGTCAGGCAGATTGAAGAATTTATCAGATGAAAGTAGAAGAGAGAATATGAGTGGAGTAAAGGACTGACGAGGCATGTTAGATTTATTCGTCACTCTGACCTGTCGGACGGACCCTGTTGCTGGGATGAGGTTCATAGGAGGTAATACATGAAAACGGAAAAAGAATATAAGGATCTGACAGTAAAAGAGTTTACGAAAGCGGCAGAGATATATGAGACAGACCATGCCGGAATATATGAGATGTGTAAGGATGATTATCCATATATCTCATCAGAACTTGAAAAAGAAGATTATCATGATCTTCTGGACTGCGGCTGCGGAACAGGACCGATGATCTCATTATTGTATGAAAAGGATCCTTCGAAGCATTATACAGGACTTGATATAACGCCGCGTATGATCGAAGTAGGAAAGTCCAAGAATTTAAGCGGTGTAGACTGGGTTGTGGGAGACTGCGAAGATCTTCCTTTTGATGAAAACTCTTTTGATGTAATCATCTGCTCAAACAGTTTTCATCATTATCCGAATCCACAGAAGTTCTTTGACAGCGTAAAAAGAGTGCTGAGGCCGGGAGGAAGACTCATCCTTCAGGATTATACAGCACCGAAGGTAATCCTTTGGCTTATGAACCATACGGAAATGCCTCTTGCAAACCTCGTCGGGCATGGTGATGTGGCAGCAAGATCGCTTGATGAGATCAGGGTATTTTGCAGCACTGCCGGTCTTAAGATTGAGAAGCTTGAAAGAGTAAAGAAGTTCAGATTGCATCTTGTAGCAAGGAAGTAGATATCTAAAAGGAGCGGGTAGACATGACCGTACATGAATTTGGGAAAGAAAATGAAAAACTATAGTCCCTATCCACCCCTCAGTGGTGATGTGGGACTGGTGGGCGGATTAATAGGAAAGACGGCGGCTTTTTAAGGGAGGAAACATGCAGGAAAAACATTTGCAGATTGAGGATTTAACATATAGCCGGGATGTAAGAACCTGGCTTTATGAGCGATATGGCAAGGAACAGGGAGAAAACATCTGGGCAGATGTAGTGGATAAATACAACGAATACCTGAAAGATCTGCCAGATTATGGTGGAAAGAAGAACGGACATGCTTATGCGATCTACGGAGCCCTGCTTGTATTTGCCTTGTATCCTTCGCTCCCTGACAAGCCTCCGATAGACGAACTTCAGTCCTTTGTCCAGAGCATGTTTATGAGGCCGTTTACAAAGCTGGGAAAAATATTTGATCTGAACAGAAACCCAGATATGTGCTTGATAGATATGGTTTTTAAGCGTGCCGGTAAAAGAGATCAGAAGGATATAAAAAAATATCCGGCAGGATTTATAAATGTAACCGAACCATATGACAGGGAACATCATGCCGCAAGATATCATTTCGCACAGTGCCCGAATGCGGAGTTCGCCAAAAGCCACGATCTGCTGCATGTGCTCCCGCTTTTGTGTAACAGCGATTTTTTCGGTATCAGCGAGATACACGGGAAGTTGATCCGATGCGGGACATGTGGCAATAGTGACAGATGCGACTATCTGGTCGTAGGTGACCGTAATCCTATCACGGATCTGTATGTGACAGAGGTTGATGAAAATGGATTTATGGTCAGTAGGAAGAAATAGTGCCACACCAAGAATTTACTTATAAGACAAACGCTTCTGGGAGGATGAAGATGAATTCAAATGATCGATCAGCTGAAATTGACTGGGAACGGGTTAAGCATTTACTGAAACTGGGAATTTTCGCTGCTCTTATGGTATTTGCCGCCGACATGATCCTTGGATGGGGAACCTATTACTACGATGCAGAAGGTCTTCCGCCTATGTTTGCAAGATTCCTGCTTGTATCAGACGGAAGGATCATAGCTTCGGCCTTGCTTGGTCTTATAGGTATACCGCTTGAATGTCTGTGCTGGTTTGCCGTGTATCGGATGATTAAACCATATTCTGAAAAGGATGCTCATGCTTACCGAGCGGGTATCATAGGCTGCCTTGCGTTCGGAGGATGCGGGGTACATGTGCCGTGCTGTATTGCGGCATATCTTTTGAAACGCTTTTATGAGAATGATCCTGCGACAGTTGTAACTGAAGTGGAAGGATTCCTAAAATGGTTTCTTTTGCCTGCAACGATCATATTTCTTGTTTTCTTTTTCGTAGCAGCCATTGTCCAGATCAGAGCATTTGCAAAAGGGCATACGCCGCTTCCTAAATGGTGTTTAATATTCAATATCCTGTTTGGAGTTGCGTGGATAATGATCATGAGACTGATCGGTGATCGCGCGATAACGAATGCACTGGCTGCAGCATGGATCAGTGTAGGCAATCTATGGACGATGGGAGGATTATTGGCAGTATGTTCAAAATACCATTGATTGATGGAATTAATTTGGAAGAGGTAACGGGTGAATGGTTATAACAGCTGTAGCCGTGGGAACCAGAGGAGATGTGAATCCGCTGGCGGAACTTGGCGAGGAAATGATAAAGAGAGGGCATGATTTTCGGATTCTGACATCCGAGGCTTTTCACCCGCTAATAGAGGGCAAGGGAGTTACATTCTTAAAGCTTGATACTGACGCAGACCATGTGATGCAGTATCTGGTTGCTGATTATAAGACCAGTATTGATTTCATAAAGGGGATGTTCAGGCTTAAAAAGGAAAATCCTGGATTTATGGAACAGACAGTTTCGGCGATCCGTGGTTCAGATCTTGTGATGTACGGAACCTGCGGGGCATTTGCCTATCATGCGGCAGAACTCCTGAAAATACCGTGTGCGAGAGTGTTTTATTCTCCGATGGATCCGACAAGACAGTATTCGCTTTATTCGGATGATTATGATTCCGAAAAGGTCTTAAAAAGCTATGACGGGCTCCCTGAGGGGATGAACTTGATGACTATGATAGCCCTAAACAAGTGGAGAGTAAAAAACAGTCTGACGAAGTGGCGTATAAAGAGTAGCTATAAAGAAATGGAAGGGCGGAAGCTCCTGACATTTTACCCGACAAGCCGTGTGTTGATGAAGCCTGATCCTGCATGGGGTGATCACATCCATGTGACCGGATACTGGTATCATCCGGACGAGACGGGAGATGAATATCAGCCACAGGAAGATTTGTTGAGGTTCTTAAATTCCGACGAGAAGCCTATCTTTGTTGCATTTGGTAAGGCAGAGTCTGAAGAGCTTGCCGAACTTCAGATAAGAGTATTACAGGCACTTAAGGAAACGGGAATACATGCGATCATACAGGCTGATCAGATACCGAATACGGATAGAGTAAACACAGAGCGACTGTATTTTATCGGAAATGTGCCGTATTCCTATATATTCGGTAAGGTAAGAGCCGTAGTTCATCATGGCGGGAATACAACTAACGGTCTTGGACTTCGCGCAGGATTGCCGACACTTGTGATTCCGCTGGCGCTGGATCAGTATTTTTACGGCCGTATGGATCACAGGATCGGTGCCGGACCTGCACCGCTTTATATCCGTAAAAGATTATGTACAGTGGATGAGATAAAAGCCTCATTGAATGACCTGATCAGCGGCAAGTATGATAAGGAAGCACATGAGGCTTCAAAGGGAATTCTTGAAGAAAATGGAGTAAAAGAAGCGGCGGATGCGATAGAAGCGTATATAAATAAAGTGTAGGAGAGTATCTGCAAAGTATGAAACCATCAAATAAAAAGAATGTAATTGCTTTGATATGCGGCATCCTTGGATGTCTATGTTATGGCGGCGGAGACTGGCTGATGATGTATGGGGATCCGTCTCATACGGGAAAACTTATATGGCTTACTATAGGCACAGCTAATATTCCGCAGTGGAGATACATTCTTGCGATGGCTCTTGCCTTCCCGGGAATAATTCTATATGGCATAGCACTTTTTGCAGTTCAAAGCTATATTCGCAAGGATAAGGAACGTTGCACATATCATTATCTGAATGCATTCGGACTTACACCGTGGATTGCATTGCATTTGATCTACGTGGTCATCCTGAGTTTGTTTGCATGGCTTAACAACAACGGATATGCCGCGGATGCGCTTGTTATTTGTGAAGGGTTATTCTCTTTGTTTTCATGGGTTGTTCCTGCAAGTGAGGTGTTGATGCTTCCGGTGTTCATCTACTGGTTCTATCTTCAGATCACCGGCAGGACAGTATTTGCAAAAGGAATTGCATTTACAAACGTGCTTTTTATTTTTGCAGTATTGAAACTCGTTGTAAGCCTGATGCCGGAAAGCGCATTCAGGCTTGGCTTTACCAATGGTCTAATGAGCGAAAGTATGGCTGTATGGTTTGCTATCATGCTGATCATGGAGTTTGTCCATGAATACACGCTTGCATCCGGCGGATCATATCGCGACCGCGGATACAAGAAGAAATAAGCATTTAAGGATGGGACAGTAATAATGTGGAACAAATCATATCCGAAATCGTGGGGCAGACTTTTTGAAAGATACTGCGATGAGTATCTTCCCGACAGGAAGGAAGAAATCTGTATCCGTGCCGATAAAGAATATAAAAGACTTTTAAGTGAGATGCCGGATCTGGGCGGAAAAGAAAACGGTATGGCCGAAAATATGGGCACGTGGTTTTCTATCGTTGCTTTTTATGAAGCAAGCGACCATGAGATTGACGGGAAGGCATTTCAGATCATTCATGGCTGGCATATCGACAGACTGCGGTTTCTTGGAAAGATCGTTGATGCCAATAAAAACAAATGGCCATATAAGCTGTTTGAGAAGCTATATGCGAAGTATGAAAGACAGGTCAGAGAGCACCAGGCAAAGGGCGAGTGGACGGAGACCTGGGGAATAAGGATAAACCCCGATAACAGGTCGGAGGGGTACAGCTTTCATCTGATCGGATGTCCGATAGCAAAGCACGCTAAAGAACATGGCTATGAGGAATTACTGCCGTATCTGTGCAAAACCGATCATTCACTGGCACATGTGCTCCATGCAAAACTGATACGCACACAGATAGAGATACTTGGTGGAGATTATTGTGACTATTGGTACGTGGGAGATAAAAGCGAAGCAGCAAAAGCTTATAGTAATCTGGAGGAAATATAGTAGCGTGAAGTATATTGATTTTACAATGAAAGAACATGGATTTGTCGGTCATATGGCTGAGCCCGATGAAGGAAGCGACAGAGCCGTGATCATAATTATGGGCGGAGAACAGAGCCTGCTTCCGGGAATAAAATTCGCTGAACGTTTTGCTGATTATGGAATAACGGGACTTACGGTCTCTCTCTTCGGGGCAGAAGGATTACCGGATTCACCAAACATGATACCGATAGACATGTTTCTTTCCGCAGTGAATTACCTGCGTGAAAGAAAACAGATTGGACGCATCAGCATATACGGACAGTCGATGGGGTCAATTTTTGCCGTAATGGCTGCCCAGTACATCGGTGGCTTTGAAAACCTGATCATGGTGTCACCGACCCATGTGCCGTTTGAGGGCACTATGAAAGATAAAAAAACGATGTCCGGCAGAAGCGTTGCAACGTGGAAAGGAAAAGACATTCCCTATGTAAAAGCTGATTTTTCGGCTGTGAAGGCGGGAAAATATTATCGCTTGCCTGACATATCCTATAAGGTGACGGGCATGTGGATCGCATACAATAAGGCTTATGGTAACGATGAAGCGGTCAGAAGGATGTAGGTTTGTAAGCAAGAGTATTGGGGAGTGAGGGCACCGATTAGGTGCCCTCTTTCTTTGTATAAGCCAAGCAGATCCAGCCGTCACCGCTTGAAAGCTTACCCCAGCCATTTTGCTCTATGTCGATAGAGAATAATCCCTTACCAGTGTACTTGCCGGTGCGGGCATAGGTTACGCCGGGGCCATAGCGGATGTTTAAATTATCTATATCCACACGTACCATGAGTTTCGGGTGTTATAGTTATCATAATAGCATGAGGGAGTCATCTGATTGAACTTTGTGAGATTTTTGATACTACTGTTGAAGATCTCCTGATTGTCGACCAGGAGTTCCGATAAAATTATATCCCGGGACGGCTGTCTTCCTTCCAGATGATAGCCGTCCCACCCTCCCACTAAACCAGCGGTTGATTGAATACAGTTTATCAGCGAAATACAATGAAAAAGAAAGGAACCATTTGTGGATATCATAATGAGTCTGAATACGATTAGAATTAGGAGGATTAAAAGCTATGGCCAATAAAATGCTTGTAACACAGGCACTTGATGAGAGAGATCTTTTGGTAAAAAAGATTAATGACAAGATCGAAAAGGCAAAGTTCGTCGATACTATAAAGCCTAACGAAGAAAAAGTAATGGAATCCAGGGTGTCCCGGGATGAATTCGCCAAGGATGCAGAAAGTGCCTACCAACAGATCATGGATCTGATCGATCGCTATCAGAAGATAGACGCAGCGATTGTTGCCTCCAATGCGAAGAATACGATCGAAACATCGTATGGAGTGTTCACAATAGCCGGGGCTATTTCGCTTAGAAAAAGGCTTCGCGGTGAAGATATAAAGACAGATTTTGAGTTTCTCCTGCAAAATACAATGTCAAATGAGCGTAAAGTGTGCCTGGAAGCCGCAGAGGTTAAGAATAAACAGCTTCAGGATACGGCAGAGGATATGCGGCTTTCAATTCTCGGAAAAGATACGAAGGTTAAAGATGAGAAGCCACTTGAAGTTGTGGATGCATATGTTCGTGAGAATACGACTGAGCTGGTAGATCCACTTGATGTCAAAAAGAAGATCGAGAGTCTTAAGGAGAAGAGGGATACCCTGCTTACTGAGCTGGACACACAGATTAAGGTCTCAAATGCTACGACATTTATAGAAGTATAAAACACATCGCAGTTATGCCTGCAACACGAAAATTTCATACCCGGTTCCCCGTAACAGGGTTACGTTACACGACCACAATATTAAGGAACGATAAATTCCTATAATATTGACAACAGTCAGAATGGTGCAGCCGGATAGCACGCGAGCGTAGGCTTGAGATCGCAGGTTTGAGTCCTGCTTCTGCCCCCCTCGGGGTCACGAGGGCGGGGCGCGGCCACCCCGTAAGTAAGCCGCTCTGGACCTTTTGGGTTTTTGGTTTTAATTTAACCTGAAACTGTAAACCGGTAACCTTGTTTTCTTAAACTGATTTAGATAAACAGAAAAATGTTTTATAGGCATAGTATAAGTGCTGAAATCCGGGATAAAGGTTAAGGCGTTGAACCGGTTGGCCTGAAGTCATCCCCCTGGCTGTGTTGCAGGCATTCTTAAAGAAAACATGGATAAAGATGAACTTATTAATGAGATGACGATGGCTCTGCAGGAAGCTATTGATGTGCAGGAAAGATTTTCGGCTAAATTAGATGAATTGGAAAAAGAAAATTCATTCCTGACGGAGACTATTGTAGTGAACAAGCTCGGACTGGTAACCATTGAGCGCAGGAAGATCATCGCTGAGATGATGAAACTGGAGATCAGAAATCTGTTCCTGAAAGCGTTGATCATGCAAAGTCAGGAAAGAATCTATGGAGATATTAACACATGGGAAGAGAAGAGAACGTAGCTGTATATGAGGATACCAAAGCATGGTGTAAGACCGAGCCTGCGCTTAAGGAAGCGATAAAGTCTTCGATATCTGCGCAGAAGATCATATATGAGACAGATGAATTACCGGTGGATACCGGTCACAGGTATGACACGAAAGCAGATGTGATCGTTTCGAAGAAGAGATCATATGAAGCGGCATCTGCGTATAAGGGACAGAAGGTATGCGTGCATAATTTTGCTTCAGCAACTACTCCCGGCGGAGGCGTAGTGAAGGGATCGCGGGCGCAGGAAGAATGTCTTTGCAGGACATCAACCTTGTATTTCTGCATAAATACCCAAAAGATGTGGGATGAGTTCTATATACCGCATCGCGAGAACCTGGACAATATCCATAACGGGGACCTCATATATACGCCGAATGTGATCGTAATGAAGTCAGATACTGCTGCACCTGAGCGGCTGGAACCAAAAGACTGGTATAAGGTGGATGTGATCACGCTTGCGGCACCTAAACTTCGTGGTGGTGCAAGATTCGGACAGAAACCGAGAACTGTGACTGATCAGGAACTACTTGAGATCCATGAGACAAGGATGCGCAGATTCTGTGATGTGGCCAAGGCGAACGGAGCAGAGGTGCTGATACTGGGGGCATTCGGCTGTGGGGCGTACAAGAATCCTGCTGAGGTCGTGGCAAAAGCCATGAAAAATGTAGTCGAAGAGTATATCTATGACTTTAAAACTATAGAGTTCGCGGTTCAATGCAGACCTGAGGATGACAGTAATTATCATACGTTTAAGAGAGTGCTTATAACACATGATCAAGAAACAACCAGCGCCGGGGCATGAGTCGGAATACGTAAAGAAGGCCAAAACACTTCCGATATTGCATAAGTCTTATTACGGGGAAGATCGCGGGATACTTAACGGGCATTCGCCCAAGGAAGTTACAGAGATATATGGATGCATAGATAGATGCACCTGTGGGGGGATGCCGGAGATCATCGAGATGGACGGGATGGGAGATCTGATGTTTGAGATACGGTGTTCATCCTGTGGTCGACGTATTGTGATGACAGATTATGACCGGAAAAGCAAGATCCCTTTTGAGTGGGAACAGACCTGTATAAATTTTTGGAATAAAGGTTTAACGGAACGGGACGTAGATAAGATATTCGGAAGAAAATAATAAATCCGATAGGAGAATTATGAGTAAAGTATTCATCATTCCCGATGTTCACCTAAAGCCTTGGATGTTCATAGGGGCTTCAGAACTGATTGAACAGGCTGATTATGACGCGATAGTCATGCTCGGCGATCTTGTTGATGACTGGGGACAGGACGAAAACCGCGAACTCTATAAAGAAACATTTGACGAAGCCATACGGTTCGTGAAGGAGCATCAGAATACTTTTTTTTGCTATGGGAATCATGATATCAGTTATGTGTGGGAACTGGCGGAGTCCGGATATTCATGGAGAATGCGGGATCTGGTTGTAGAGAGGCTCAACGAACTCGTAGGAGCACTTCCGCCGGAGAATGTCGGATTTCTGCACAGCATAGACGGTGTATTGTTCAGCCATGCCGGTGTCACGGAGCAATTCGTTGAGTATCAGTTCGGCCTGGGATGGGATATCCCGATACCATATATGCTTGAGAGAGTCAGCCGGATGGATGAGCGTCATCTTTGGACCGATGAGTCGCCAATCTGGGCCAGACCACAGTATGATGAGATGAAGCTGTATTCAAAAGATGTATTTCAGGTTGTAGGACATACACCTGTCGGAAAACCGTTCTTGGAGGGTAACCTGCTCACATTGGATACATTCTCAACATACAGAGACGGCACACTGTTTGGCAACCAGAGATTTGTGTGGGTAGATACAGTCAGTAAGACCTGGCATTACGCGGACTGATATGATTCGATGATATAACAGTTCAAGGAGTTTGTTAACCGTTTTTAGGAGAAAAAGATGACACAGGAAGAGTTGATGAAGGAAGCGGAAGCCATCCTTGAACGAGAAAGATGGCAGGCAAGGACATGCGGCAAGATAGAAGGGGCTTTAAGTGTCCTTTACGTTCTAGATCTTGATATGGAAAAACGTATCAATCTGTTGTCTGATGCGGTGGGGCTAAGCTATGCGACCGCGAAGGAAATGATCGAACAAGAAGAAATCAAATTGTGAGATGTCAGATTTTAATATAGGCATGGTAGAGGGAATAAAGTGGCTAAGCATATTGGGAATAAGATCGTAAGATTCACTGGGGTCACGGATTTAGACGACACCCCGCTATCTGACTGGCGTGGTGATTATCTTGGCCTGCCAGGGATGCTTTGCATATATGAATCAGAGCATAAGGTTCCTGGGAAAAGGCTCGTATATTTCTTTCCTCACGAACCAGATAAGGAAATGCAGAGATATATGCATACAACATTCGGAGACTATAGTGAGTCTGACGGTATCATCACGCTTACTTCACATCATATTTATAAGTTTGAGATTGGCGATTTTTTATCTGAGGATGAGCACAAAATACTATGGCTTAATGCGTTCTTGATTTAATATAGTTGAATTCAGAAGAGAAAGACACTTAATGATATATCTTACAGGTGATACCCACGGCGAATTTCATCGCTTCAATACAACAGCTTTTCCCGAACAACGTGACATGACCAAGGATGATTATGTGATCATATGCGGTGATTTTGGCTGCATCTGGGAAGCAGAAGGGGAAAGCAAACAGGAGAAATACTGGTTGGACTGGTTCGAAGAACGGCCGTATACACTTCTGTTTATTGATGGCAACCATGAGAACTTTGAACGGATATACTCTTATCCTGAAAAAGAGTGGAACGGCGGAAGAGTTCACGAGATCAGGCCTCATGTACTTCATCTTTGCCGAGGACAGGTGTTTGAGATAGATAGTAAGACTATATTTACCTTTGGCGGGGCAGCTTCTCATGATATCTCCGGTGGCATTTTGGAACCTGATGATCCGGAGTTCAGGAAAAAGAAAAAATTGCTGGACCGGGACTGGATATCCTATAGGATCAACCATATCTCATGGTGGAAACAGGAAATGGCAAGCGGAGAGGAAATGGAAGAAGGGCTTGTTAATCTTGCTCGCTTCGATAATAGTGTTGATTTCATTGTCACACATTGCTGCTCGTCAAGCACACAGGACTACATAGGTGGAAAGGGATTATATGCCCATGACCGTATGACCGACTATTTTGAGAGGATCAAAAATACTGTGATGTACACGAAGTGGTTCTTCGGGCATTACCATATGAATAAGAACGTAAATGATAAAGAAATCCTGATCTACGAGCAGTTGATAAGGATGAGTTAAAAAGACATATGAATATTTAGGAGTAATAGGAGGATTTGACATGGGAAAGATTGAAGTAAGAGGATTTGCCTCAAGAACTGTAAAATGTGATGTTATGAAGCTCGAACTTGATTTCCACGCAAAGGAGGATACGGCTACCGAAGCATCCGTGAAGGTGATGCATACCTGTGAAGAATTCCTGAAGATTCTGAAAAACGCCGGACTTGATATATCAAAGATCTCGATCATGAAGGATTCTGTTGTACGCTCAACTGACTATAGGAATAACGGTGAATATGACCATTACCAAGCCGATCGAGTCCTTGAGATTAATTCTGAATATGATATGAAGATGATCAATACCATCCGCTCAATCATCGATCATAGTCAGGCACCGGTGAATTTCCATGCCGATTTTAGGATTTCCGATCGTGACAAGATCTCACAGGAGCTACTTACGGAAGCACTCAAGGACGCCAAAAAGCAGGCGGAGATGATGGCCGAGGCGATAGATCTTAAGGTTGTCGGCTTGGTTTCTGCAGACAAGAACCCGGCCAAGTCATCATCTGGTGACCTTTGGGAGGTTTTATGTGCAGAATTGCATTGCGAACAAGTTGAAAGATATGAGTATTCTGATGAATTGTCAGCCACCAGTGAGGAGTTGTCAGAGACTATATATACCACCTGGGAGATCGCATAATAATGAACTTATATATATCTGACCTGCATTTTGGTCATAATAATGTAATACGTTTTGACCAGCGTCCGTTCAATGACGTAGAAGAGATGGATAATTGCCTGATCCAACTCTGGAATTCACGCGTGGCGCCCGATGATGATGTGTACATCGTCGGGGATTTTGCGTATAAGAATAAAAAAGACGAAGAATGGTATCTGCAGAAATTACGCGGACACAAGCATCTGATCATCGGAAATCACGATGGGAGACTCCTTCAGAACGACTGGGCTATGTCATATTTTGAAACTGTTGATAAGATGATGAACGTCACTGATGGAGAGAATCAGATAGTTCTATGTCATTATCCTATGATTGAATGGTATAAGAGCAGGCATGGGACTTGGCTCATATACGGGCATATCCATAACCGCAGGGAGGAAACGTATCTGTACATGAGAACGCTTGATCATGCGCTTAATGCCGCTGCAGCGATCAACAACTATACTCCGGTGTCTTTTAAGGAATTGATCAGGAATAATGAGGTATTTAAAAACTCCTCTGATGCAAGTAAAGAGAGAATGGAGGGTTAACATGAAATGACATATGAAAGATTTCTTGAACACATAAAGGATGACGATTATATCTTGATAAAACTGACAGATACGTATCCTTTTTTTGTGGAGAAGGTGTTTGTAAAAGATGGGTCGGCCAGGACAGAGAACAACTATCACATAGCTGATGGGATGTTCTCACAGTATATAAACTATGAGATGCCTGATAATGGAATTTCAGCCGAGATATCCGGACCGATTAAATTTGAAATATGCGGGAATTATGACTGTCCGGTATATGTGATGAATACTTCCGAATCAATCATTGAGATACGTGTCAGTATTCTATACAACTTTTCATCGACTTGCACCTGGCCGATTGAAGCCGGGGAGGTGGCCGCAATATATCCAGAGCATATGGCCAGAACCTCTGATGAAATCTATTATGAAGACATGCTTTATAAAAAGCATGGTCCCATATGGAAGGATAAATTGGACGTTAATACCGGAAAATGGATGACGGGGATTGACGTTATAGACAATGACAGGGCTCTGTCTATCCTTGATGAAGAAGCAAAACGAGAATACACATCCTTATACATTTTTGACGATGATGGTTGTACTTCAATTGTATTGGAATAGAGAATGAAGAATAAAAAAACATTTTTAAAAGGGAGCAACGCAAAAGCGTCAACCTTACAAAGGTTAGCTCTTTTTTTACTTGTTAACCATAGAGATGCTCCTTTGTGTTTTGCATGGATGGGGCTTGATTCACATCTATCAACATAGAATGCGACAGGTAAACCATCGGTTCATTGATTACGATTATCCTTGGTTATAATCTTATTTTATTAAAAACGATATTAGGAGGGCGAAACATGGGCGGGATTAGCTTAAGACCACCGATGTCGGAAGACGAAGCGGCGTTTATCAATGAATACATCCCATCGAGGGAGATAAGAGAGTGGCTACTTATCGGCAATATACCGGTTCAGGATCGTAATAAAGCAACCTTGGTTTGGGTAAGTGATAAGACGTTTGCCGATAAGCATAAAGCACTTACAAAGATAGCTAACAACACAAACATGCCGTATTTAGCCGCGATGATCCACGAAAGAATCGAATATGATGAAAGGGCAATAGAGCGGCTTAAGGATTCCGGCGGCGGGTTCGTATATATGCTCAGGATGGAAGATGATCAGGCGCACAGTGGATTCTATGCTTCATACGATTTGGCATATAAGGTGGGAATCAGGTCCAAAGCTTCCTATAAGATATTAAAGCATCAGGTTTTAGATAAAGTGGAAGGGTTTATCCCCTGCAGAAAGATAACCGGGCAGGATAAAACCGATGAAGATTGCATGTTATATAAGGAATGGCACTCGGCATGGGACTGCATATCGAGGGCGTCTTTCGATTCTGAGGGGCAGATAATAGACTATGAATCAAGTGAACTTACGCGAGAAGAGGCAGCTAAAGTAGATCCCATCAGAAGGGGCCGGTTTGAAGGAAGCATGGTCATGCTCCCTAATCCGTTTGATAAGGGCGATAGGGTAAGAGATATCAGAACACCTGAACCAAGGTATGGGAAGGTGTTGAACGAGCATGATAAATGGGCGAAACAGACAATCGCCATATCTTACGGTATAAACCTTGCTCCGGGGAAGTATAGTGACAACTTCGTAGAAGTAGAGTACGAAGATACAGGGAGGGTGATACCAGTCAGTTTGATATATCTTGAAAAGGCTGATAGAGATACCTACAGCCTGTGGACTCCGTTGAATGGATGATAAATGATTGAGATGGAAGCCTTTACCGGCAACCATCTCATTTTTTTTGGGCCTTGTCACGCTCCATGGCCTCTTCTATTGCCCGTTGAACAAATCTGTTGACACTTTCGCCCATGAAGTCAGCATGCTTTTGGATTTCTTCACGGCGTTCTGCGGAAACCCTAAACTTAATCTCTACGAACTTTGAGTTGTATTTTGCATTTGCGCGTTTCTTCGCTTCGCTCATTCCACCCTTTTTTTCTTCCACAATTCAATACCTCAAAAAAATTTTATAAATCACTTGACATACATGCGACCATGTAATATTATATCAATAAAGATACATGCGACCGTGTACACAAGAAGGAGAACTATCTATGATACATTCAAAACTTGCAGGATCAAAAATCAAATATCAGCGAGAAAAGCTCGGTTTATCGCAGGCAGAGTTTGGCATACAGTTCGCAAAGTTTAATGGTCATCCCAAAGCTTATGCTGCGATGACTATAAGCACATGGGAAACCGGACGCAAGGTTCCTCCAGCTGAAACCATGATGGAGTTATCCAAGTTCTTCAACGTATCGATGGACTATCTGTATGGACTATCGTCCGATGATCAGACCTACGAAACAACAAAGTCCAGTCATACAACTATGGAGATTCCATACGAGAAGCTTGATGAATACGATGGAGAGCCGATATACGTAGTCTCGGAGCGCGGCATGATCGGGAATCAGTGGGGCATTATGGATGTTGCCACTCGGTCGATCCAGCTGAGGAATAACACACGCCTGCCAGTCTCAAAGAGTCCTGATGTAAAGTATTATATCACGGTTCCGGCAAATGATATAACGCTTAGGCATCTGCTAAAGTATGCGGTCTCGATGAAGGATATAATGTCGGGCCTAAGGACCAAAGTATATGTAAAGAGCCTGTCGCAGGATCCTGCGCTCAGAGGGGCCATAGAAGGCTGGTATAACGTCGATCTTGAGCACAATATGCTCATCAACAGCATGGGGCGGACATTGAGCTTGGACGGATTATCTGTGACGTATAATGCCTTTTCTGTGCAGCAATAATGGAGGGTACTGAATCGCTTTTAAAGATCGCTGACACAATCCGGAACACTCTTCCCAATTGAACGAAAGGAGTCATGAGTATGGATGATTTTAAATTTGCAGAGAGCCTTAAGAATATCAGAATAGACCTCGGTTTGTCCCAGCAGAATCTGGCAGATATGGCAGGAGTTACGACTTGCACAATATCAAATTACGAGTCCGGTAAAACTATACCGCAGTCACTCTTAACAGTTCAGCGTCTCGCAGATTCTTTAGGGGTAACGCCCCAAGAATTATTCTTTTCTAATGATTCTATTAAGGATATTAAGGAGTTACGGTTAATAGATCGAATATTGAACGCATATAACCCCTCTGAAGCTGCTATGACTATCGCAAACGAATTAAAAGATTGTTTAGCGTCGACCGAGCTCCCGGAAGGAGACAAACACCTGTTGGCGTCAATGACACTTAAAGCGGTAATGGTGTTCTATTCCGGCAAAGAAAGATGTGGCTGATGTGGCAAATATCAACATTATCCTGTATAGTAAACTAGCGGTTTATTGATTCTGCAGAACCATAAGCGTAGAATAATCATTATGAAGTGGCTATCACAAAAAGGACGAATAAGTAGATACTCATCTCCCAAGGCCCTTCAGGATCACAGAATTAAACATATAGATATAAACATCCAGTTACTTGTTAGCTGGATGCTTTTTTGTTTCAGCAAATCATCATTCAAAAAAGGAGTATAAGCTATGAAAAAAGGAACATGTAAGATGGGATGGTATGTCCGCAATGTGGTAACCGGGCACGAAGGCTTCGTAATCGGAAAGCTTTACTGGATGTATGGATGCGAATTAATCTTATTGATGCCGACAGAGGAGCCTAAGACGATCTTCGATCTTCAAGGTGATCGAGAAAAGGTTTCCGAGGAATTTCTCGAGAAGATAGAGGATAAGGACAATACCCGATTTGAAAAGGAGTTTGTACGTCCTGATCTTGATAAGTATTTTGGGATGATTTGCCGTGATAAGGTGACCGGATTTGAGGGTGTTGCAATAGGCTGTGCGACAAGCATGCATGGTACAGACCAGTATGCTCTACAGCCGTTAGTGCGTAAAAAGAATAAGATTGATGGGCCTCATGAGTGGATAGATGTAGGCCGCCTTGAAGTAATAGATCGTCAGGTTGCCGTTGAGGAAGTAAAGAGCGATCGCCCGGGAGGCTGTGAACTGAATCTGACGGGAAGCCTTCTTTCGGCGCTTTGTTGATCTGGAGCTGATATGCCGGTAGATCTTATCAGGACCGGGAAAAACATCGAGAAGATCATACACGAACGAGGGTTTAACAGTGCAGATGTAGCGCAGAAGCTGGGAGTCAGTCCGCAATGCGTCTATAAGTGGCGACGTGGCACATGTCTACCGGATATAGACCACCTCCTTGATCTTGCAGAATTACTCGATGTTTCACTTGAAGATCTGTTGGTTAAGTGATGAAGATGTTTTTCAACTTCAATCAATATAAGCGGACAAGCGCTATTGCGCATCTGTACGGAGTTTCATTGGCAGCAACCATGATCGCGAAGAAAAGGGGACTGGATCCGGAGCTTGCTTCTATGGCAGCTATGCTCCATGACCTTCATGCCTATAAAACCGGATCATATGATGATCACACGCACAAAGGAGCTGAACTTGCTCGGAGAATACTTGGTAAACTTGAGTTAACCGATGAAACCGAGACAGATATGATCTGTTCAGCAATATATCATCATGATGACAAGCTTGTGACGGATGATCCTATGGATGAGGTGTTAAAGGATGCTGACGTCATCCATCATTGTATGAGTGATGTTTCCAAAGATATAAAAGAGAAGGAACAAGAACGTTATTATAAGCTGTGTCAGGAATTTGGGATGTAATGTGAAACCGTCGCTGACGGGCTGAGATTAAGGAAACTGCAGGATTCTTATAGATGATACGTGACAAACAGGCATCTACCCAATGGTAGGTGCTTTTTTTTGCGCCTGATCGGTGTTTTTATGCGTATTTTGAAAAAATTTGCAATTTTTTTGATTTTTTTATCCCAATCTGAAAAAAATCTACCATTTTATTATCAGAACAGCATGATTGAATGCTGCATATATGCGATAAACCCTGTAAATATGCGGTAATCATCAGATGGATTTAAGCTGAAACTGAGGAATCGACGATTGGGAGTAAAATTCACATGAACAACATCCATTAGTAATCAACCTAAGTCAGAAATCCCTGAAAACTGCATATAATGGGCAAAAGTCAAAAAATTAAAAATCCTGGAGTGCCGATTTTTGTGTGATATATATAAGGACGAAGGAGGTAAAAGATATGGATTCAAGCTGAACATTTATACACCTGACACCTGCAAAATCCTGCACCAAAAAGTTTCGGCTAAAAGCCAGAAAGGAGTCCTATGGAACAAAAAGATTTTTTGTCAGCACAGCAAATTGATGAAAGGAAGAGATCTGACATGAAAAACGACATACCTACAACTGAATATGGAACAAGCAATTCTGCTGCCATGAATAAGTCCAACAGAGACTGATGGGAGGTTATAAAATGGAGATAAATAGCTTGTATTTCATAAGTAATGAACACTCAGAAAACTTTAATAACGCCTTGAAAACATTTCACCGTACACCTGCCCCAGGCGATGAATACACAGCTACATTGTATTTGCTGACGGCAGTGGGCTGTGGAAAACCAGGATTCTTAGAGTCCGTTATTGAGTCATCAGGCGGATTTGGTCCTAACAGTTTCCTTTTGAAAGGAGATATCTTTGAGAAATTCAGCTTTAGTTCAGGCGAGGCTAAGCTCATCCGACTGGCGTACCACATATTCTCTTTGACTACACCGACTCTGTGCAAAGACACAACTGAGCGGGATGAGTTTGAACGGTACCTCCCGGTTAATATACTTAGTGGGTTATCACCAGATTTTTTTAGTGTGGCACTTGAGGGATTGGTGCTCATGTGTGCTCCGTGTACAGGTGACTTTCCGGTCTGTAGAATATATGAAGAAAATGACCTGTGGTGAGTAGTGTAGTGCTAGAACAGAATTTTTTTTGACTTTATGCGGATTGGTAAACAGCTCATCCTTTTTTGTGTCTGAATGTCTTTGATCCTTTTTTCCTATTTACAAGGATGATGATTAGTCGGTATATACATCCAAGAGTGCTCAAAACTGTTGAGTTGTGATTCGGACTTCTGGTCTTTGCCGGAAGTCCTGTTTTTTGGACTCTTTTAATGGTATCATAGGAGTATCATAACTTGTGTTCATAAACGAGGTACTAAATATGGGTAAATTGACAGCCGATGAACAGAAAGAATATGAACGACTTAAGGCCAGACTGGAGCACCAGCCAACAGTTTATGGATATGCTCGTGTGAGTACACATGCTCAAGCCAAAGATGGTAACAGTTTGGAAGCTCAGACAGAAGCATTAAGAGGCGCAGGGGCAATGGAAGTCGTATCAGATGCATATACCGGCACTAAGACCGATCGCCCGGAGCTTAACCATTTGTTAGAAAAGATGCAGGAAGGTGACACCATAATGGTCACGAAACTGGATCGTATCGCCAGAAATCTTAAACAGGGAATTGAACTGATTGATGGGTTGGCAGAACGAGGAATAAAAGTCCATGTACTTAATATGGGCCTAATTGACGATACATCCACCGGCAGGCTGATCCGTAATATAATGCTCTCTTTTGCTGAGTGGGAACGGGATACCATTATGGAGCGAACCCGGGAGGGCAAGGAGATAGCAAAAACAAAGGAAGGATACAAAGAGGGAAGGCCGCGGAAATATACGGACGCGCAGATTGATCTGGCCCTTGAGCTCCTTAAAGAGTATTCGTATAAGCAGGTAACGGAAAAAACCGGAATCAGTAGAGCAACTTTGGTTAGAGCAAAGCAAAAGACTATATCGGTATAAGCAAATTGAGATTTGTAGGGATGATAGATGGAAAATGTAAAGTTAAAAGAACTAGTAGATATATTTTTGGGAGTTACCCATACACCTGAATATGTTTTTGATGGGGTGCCATTCTTATCAGTTAAAGATATTAGTGACGGAGAAATTTCTTTTGATGATTGCAAATATATATCACAAGAAGAGTATGATTCCTTATCAGAGGGAGCCAAGCCTAAAGTGGGTGATATGCTTTTTTGCAGAGTGGGAACCTTGGGAAAACCAATAATCATTCCTGAAGGAACACCGCTATTTGGATCATTTGTTAGCTTGGGTTACTTAAGAAATAAAGATGCTAGCAGATGCGATATGAATTACTTGCGGTATTGGATGTATTCAAATTCTTTTTGGCAACAGGTAAATGCAAATGTTAAAGGTGCGTCGCAAGTAAATCTTAATACTGGCTGGTTATCTAAATTTGATGTGGTATTACCAGAGATGGAACAGCAGAAATATCGCATTGCCACATTGGATCAGTGCGATATGATTATCCGAAAAAGAAAGCAACAGATTGAAGAATTAGACAACCTCATCAAAGCCCGATTTGTCGAGCTCTTTGGTGATCAAAAAGATAATCCATATGAGTTTACTGTGGGGACCTTAAAAGATGTAGCGGACATTTATCTTGGACTTACGCATACTCCTACTTATGTTGAGAATGGAAGACCATTTCTTTCGGTTAGAGACATTAGTTCAGGGGTTATTGATTTTTCGAATTGCCATTATATCACCGAAGAAGAGTTCAATTCCCTGCCTAAAGGAGCAAGGCCTATTACGGGAGATTTGCTGTTTTGTCGGGTGGGGACTATCGGTAAACCAGTTGTTGTGCCCAAAGGGATACCGGAATTTGGAAGTTTTGTTAGTATAGGATTTTTAAGAAAGAAAGACAATGTATTAAACGAGTATCTAAAATCGTGGATGGAAGATCCGTTTTTCATGAAACAGGTTTATGATAATGTGGCGGGAGCATCGCAAATAAACTTAAATACAGGATGGCTTAAGAATTTTAGAATATTAATTCCTCCGATAGAACTTCAAAATCAATTTGCTGAGTTTGTTTATCAAGTCGACAAATCAAAAGTTTTCGTTCAGAAAGCTTTAAATGAGGCACAAATGTTATTTGATAGTTTAATGCAGCAGTATTTTGGGTAACAAATTGAGATTTGTAGGGATGATAGATGGAGTACACAAAGTTAAAGAATATAAATAATTACAAGAGCGAAAGTATTAATCCTGCAAAAACGCCGGATACAGTTTTCGAGATGTACAGTGTTCCAATATATGAAACTGGTCATCCTGAATATCTTAAAGGTAATGAAATAGCCTCAAATAAGGCTGTCGTCAAGAAAAATGACATTCTCCTTTGTAAGATTAACCCAAGGATTAATCGTGTTTGGGTTGTTGGGGATGAATCGGAACATCTTAATATAGCATCTTCTGAGTGGATTGTGATCAGAAATGAACAGTATAATCCAGAATATTTGGCGTGGTATTTTAGAACTCCCAAGTTCCAAAAACTTATGACAAGTGAAGTCACTGGTATTGGTGGTTCATTAACAAGAGCGCAACCAAAGCGCGTTGCAGAATATCCAGTTCCGGTTTTGGATAGAAACAATCAGGATGAAATAGTAAATGTATTGAATAGGTGCAAGTTTATTATAGAGTCCAGAGAGAAGGAATTATCAAAACTCGACGAACTTATCAAAGCCCGATTTGTCGAGCTCTTTGGTGATCCCATAACAAATCCTATGGGATGGAAGAAAGAGGAAACTAATAAGCATATAGATTTATTGTCAGGATACCCTTTTAAGAGCGAGTATTATGTGGAAGAAGGGATAAATATTTGCGGTGGTCTGATTATTATGCCGCAGAGAATTGAATGGGAGAGTTGTGTTCACTGGCCTGCAGTACAAGGATATGAAGACTATTTGCTTGAAGACGGAGATATTGTAATGGCACTTGATCGTCCATGGATTACGGAAGGATTTAAAGTTGCTCGTGTGGATGATAATCATCTGCCAGCATTACTTATCCAGCGAACTGCACGTATACGAGGAATAGATATAAATCAGGATTATTTATATTATTGTTTTATAAATGGTGGCTTTGATAAGCATAGTAATGTTACAGGGTCATTAGTCCCGCATATATCCGCAAAGGATATAAGAAGTTTTGAGATAATGGTTCCTCCTATAGAACTGCAGGAAGAATTTTCTATATTTATGAAACAGGTCGACAAATCAAAAGTTGTCGTGCAGAAAGCCTTAAACGAGGCACAATTGTTATTTGATAGTCTTATGCAAGAGTATTTTGGATAAAGGAGATAGAAGACATGATCACAGGTGAGATGAAAAACAAGGTTGATTCCATATGGGATACCATCTGGACCGGAGGTATTACCAGTCCGGTTACCGTTATGGAACAGATCACTTATTTGATCTTCATAAAGCTGTTAGATGACGAACAGCTTAAAAGAGAGGCTAATGCCAATGCTTTGGGGCTTCTTTTGCAGGATCAGAACAAGATTTTTAAAGATGGGATCTGTGTCATAAGTGAAGATCCACATGTCGAAACAGAGTATAAAAACCTTAGGTGGAGCGAGTTTCATCATATGAATCCGGATGATATGCTGTCAAATATCCAGATGTATGTCTTTCCATTTATAAAGACACTTGGTGCTGATACCGGATCCGCTTTCAGCCGATATATGGAGAATGCCACATTCTTAATTCCTACTGCTAAGGTTCTGGCCAAAGTGGTTGATGGCATAGACAGCATGGATATGAACAAAAAGGATATCATGGGTGATGTCTATGAGTATCTTCTTGGGAAGATGGCTGCATCCGGTACGAATGGCCAGTTCAGGACTCCAAGACACATTATTGAGATGATAGAGCAGCTCATGAAGCCGACCTTAAAGGACAGGATCCTTGACCCTGCCATGGGTAGCGCTGGCTTCCTTCTTGGTGCAGTAAGGTATATCACCGAGCACCAGGGAAATGAGCTTATGAATACAGAAAACAATAAGTATTTTAAGTCCGGTCTGTTTTCCGGATTTGATACGGACCAGTCGATGCTTCGAATAGGAGCAATGAATATGATGCTCCACGATGTCGATTCTCCCCGGATCCTATATCAGGACTCTCTTTCAGAAGACAATACCGAACGGGAAGCATATACGCTTATAATGGCTAACCCGCCTTTTAAGGGGAGTGTCTTTGCCGAAGATATCAGTAAGGACCTACATGCCATGTGTAATACGAAGAAAACAGAGCTATTGTTTATAGCACTGTTTATCAAGATGCTTGAGACCGGCGGACGCTGTGCCTCTATAGTTCCTGATGGTGTCCTTTTTGGTAGCAGTAATGCACATACCTCTATCCGGAAGGAACTTGTAGAAAATCAGCAGCTCGAAGCCGTAATATCAATGCCCTCCGGCGTATTCAAGCCCTACGCGGGAGTATCCACAGCTATCATCATATTTACCAAGACGAATAGCGGCGGAACCGATAAGGTATGGTTCTATGACATGAAGGCTGATGGATTCAGCCTGGATGATAAGAGAACCCCCATAGCCGATAATGACATACCGGACATCATCGAAAGATATAATCACCTGGATAAGGAAGAATCCCGCGAGAGAACAGAGCAGTCATTTTTTGTAGAGAAGGAAGAGATTGTAAAGAATGGTTATGATCTTTCCATAAATAAGTATAAGAAGACAGAATATAAGGCTGTTGAATATCCTCCGACAAGTGAGATCATAGCGGAGATAGAAAAACTGAATGAACAGATAAACGAAGAAACTGCAGAACTCAAAAAGCTTTTAGGCATAAATTAAGTAAAAACGAGGTGCGGATATGACTCTGAGTGATCTAAAAAGACAACTGGCAGTAGTCCGGGCAGAAGAAAATTACAGTTTATGTGCAAAAGAATGCCGTAAGCTTCTTCTTGATGCGATCACATACATATATGAGAAGAACGGAGAGATCGTTCCAAAATCAGCAAAACTGCTGGATATGATCGATGGCAGAGTCATTCTTCACTATATCGGAGAAGAAGATGATGAACTTCTTCAGTCACTACATTTTATCCGGATTATAGGTGCAAATGCTGAACATGGCGAAGATGTCAGGAAAAAAGATGCCAAGCTTGCGCTGGAGAATATCGTTTACTTCATTGACTACATAGAGAGCGAGGAACGTGGAGAACCCCAGCGCCCGGCAAAGACAAGTTCATTCACTGAGGCGGAGACACGTCATTTATATATAGACCTTTATCTTAGAGAGGCCGGATGGAAGGTTTTGGAAGAAGAGAACGTAGCTTTACCGACTACAGCAGGAGTTGAGATCCGGGTTGAGGGTATGCCCAACAACTCTCAGGAAGGCTTCTGTGATTATGTCTTATATGGAAGAGACGGGAATCCACTTGCGATAGTGGAGGCAAAGAAAACCTCGGTTGATGCAGATAAAGGAAAAGCACAGGTTAAGCTGTATGCTGACTGTATGGAAAGAAAGTATGGATACCGACCGATTCAGTACTATACTAACGGCTATCAGACAAGGATCATTGATGAGATTTATGCCGATAACAGGAAGTTGATGGCGTTTCATACGATCCAGGATCTTGAACTGTTGATCAAGAGACGTTCCAGACCTCAGATCACGGATATGCAGGTCGATCCGCAGATAACGGATAGGGCATACCAGCAGATGGCTATCACCAAGGTATGCGAGCGATTAAATTCCAAACGACGCCGTGCGTTACTGGTCATGGCGACCGGAACGGGTAAGACCAGGGTTGCAGCGTCCCTTGTCGATGTGCTTTCGCGGGAAAAGAATGGATGGGTTAAAAATGTTTTGTTCTTAGCTGACAGGATAACGCTCGTTCATCAGGCAAAACAGGCATTTGAGAAGTTTCTCCCCAATATGACCATATGCGAACTGTCTGCTAAAGGCGGGGAAAGAGACTATGATGCACGATTGATGTTCTGTACTTATCAGACCATGATCGAATACATAGATGCAGAAGATAAACGGTTCTCTACCGGTCGATTTGATCTGATAATAACGGACGAATCACATCGTTCCATTTTTAACAGATATGGTGCCATCTTCAAGTACTTTGACAGCTTTCTTGTAGGTCTTACAGCTACCCCTAAGAGAGAAGTCGGACCCAACACCTATAGGATATTTGATTGTGAGCAGGATGAGCCCACATATGCATATTCTATGGAGGAAGCTATTCATGATGCATATCTTGTGGGATATGAAGTCTACAACAAGTCTTCATCCATACTAAAAGAGGGAATCAAGTACAAAGACCTGACGGATGAGCAGAAGGAACAGTTCGACGAATACTTTGATGATGAAGATCCTGATGATGAAACTGTAATATCCGGAGGCAAGATCTTTAAGGAATTATATAACGAAGATACCTGTAAGAAAGTCCTTCAGGACCTTATGACCACCGGAATTCGTACTGATGACGGAGAGTTCATCGGAAAAACGATCATTTTTGCTTATAACCATAGACATGCACAGATGATCGTAGACTGCTTTAAGGAACTGTATACGGAAAATGTTACGGATGATACATGCCAGCTTGTAGATTATTCCGTGAACTATGCCCAAGACCTTGTTGAGAAGTTTAAGGCAAACCCGGAATTCAGGATAGCTGTATCTGTAGATATGCTCGATACCGGTGTTGATGTACCGGAAGTTGTTAACCTTGTATTCTTTAAGCCCGTCAGATCACGTATCAAGTTCATCCAGATGATTGGACGAGGCACCAGGACCTGTGAAGACCTGTTTGGCCCGGGTAGAAACAAGCAGAAGTTCTTGATATATGACTATTGCGGTGTATTTGAATACTTTGACGAGCATCCGGACGGATCCCCGGGATCAGAAGTATATTCCTTATCTCAGAGACTGTTCGATACAAAACTTGATCTGCTTATAGTTCTTCAGAGAATAGATTATCAGCTTGATCCGGTATATCGGGCATATTATGACGAGGTGAAGAATGATCTGATATCTGAAGTGGTTAAGATAAAGGGACACAGCAAGCGTATTCAGGTACGAGAGCAGATGTCCTATGTCGATAAATATGTAGACATCAATACCTGGGTTTCTTTGTCACAGACAGAGGTTAAGGAAATAAAGAAGCATATCACTCCACTGATCGATGGTGGATTAAAAGGAACTCCGGAAACAGTATCCTTTGATATATGCATGTATAGGATTCAGAAATCTATTTTGAATATCCACAGTGTAGCAGAAGCCGCATCTGATGTTAAGCGGGTTCGTATGATATGCAAGTTCCTTATAAATAAGCGTTCATCAGTTTCTCAGGTCATTAATAAGGCTGAACTATTGATGAAACTTATGGGTGAGCCATATTGGGACGATGCAAAGGCCCTTGAAGTCGAAGAGAACCGGAAACAGATACGGGATCTTATGCCACTCACCCGTGTAGAGAATAAGAAGATTCCGATAGATATCCCGGATCTTATTACAGATTCTGACAAGCAGATCGAAGGAACAAGCTATGATATCCGTACATATACTGAGAAGGTCATAGATTATCTTGCTGAAAACTCGGATAATCCGGTAATAACAAAGATCTATAACCTCGAACCTCTTACAAATGATGATATGGAGCAGCTTGAGAAAATACTCTGGAATGAACTTGGTACAGAGGAAGATTATCAGAAAGCTACGCATATTCAGAATCTGGCAGCATTTGTGAGAAGCCTGAAAGGTATAAACCAGACTGTAGTGAACCAGAAGTTCGGAGAATACATCTCCGGAACACAGTTTAACTCACGTCAGCAGGAATTCATCAAACTGATCATAGAATATGTCCGCCAGAATGGAGATATCGAGCTTGCCGTTATCGTAAATGCTGAGCCGTTTATCAGTTTCGGCGTCACGGAGACATTTGGCGAAAGAATTGACATTGTTAAGCGAGTGGTCAGTACTTTACATGATTGCATAGCGGTAGCTTGATGTAATGATTCTGAATACAAACATGCGTTGATTCGATTATGATGTAAGTTTTGTTATTTCTGGATGAGATATGTATATAAGTTGGAGACGGGGGATTGGTAATGTCTATTATTTGGGGAATCATACTGTTTTTCCTAGTAGTTGGTCTTGCATTTATCGGTGGCATCTGGTTATCTGCAATACTTGGAGTATTTCTCCTTTTTCGAGCGAGGAAAGATTATCGTAAATTCGCAAAATCTTGCACCTTTACTCCCACTCCCGTTGGTTGTCCAGCATGTGGAAGTAAAAATATTCAAGTTCAGAATATAATGACTGGATCAAATACTTCTGCTTACACTTTCACGAAAGGGCTTTTAAAGGGAAGCACTACTGCGAGAACACACAACAGCTATGAGAAAAGAGGTTATTGTACAAACTGCGGCAATGACTATTTAATCATTACGGCAGATGCTCTTCGAAATTTGAAAGCTTCTCTATATAAAAGATATAGATTTGATCTTATTTGGGGAATTATTCTTACCAGTATCGGCGGAATAGGAATCATATATTTGATTATTACTGCGGCCACGAACACCTGAAGGAGACATCATGGATTTTCTGTTTGCTCTTTTATTTGTAATTGGTTTTTTTGTATTCTTGATAAACACTATCATTTTTTTGGTGAAGAAGGCACGCTACGTAGATAGTAAGAAGAATGCTTATATTTTGTTTATTTCACTTGGCATAAGTTTTTTCAGCCTAATTATTTTCATAAGTCTTATTAGCAAAGACTCTGATAATAAGAAAGAGGATACTTCAACAGTTCAGAATGTCCCAGTGACCACTGTTCAGGAAAACCAGAGCCAAATAACTGGGGATTCGTATGACGATACATTTACACAGGATTTATCGGCAGAAATTCAACGTGATGAGCCTGCAGAAGTTCTTCCGTTTCCAGATAATAGTGAGATTTACTTTGTAGCTGACTATTCAAAGTTTTACAAAAACTTCTCAGATGGAGATTTGAATAAATGGTATCAGATGACGGTCCCGGTATATTCGGTAAATGAAACTGGAGTAATCATACATGATGATTTAAACAAGACACTTGGGCTTATCGGAGTTACATTTGCGGATCCTTCTGATGTGAATAGGGTTCATAGGGGCGATAATATCACTATCGTGGGGTATATAGATTTTAAACTTGCTTCTGGAATTTTGATGGATAGCGCTTATCTTTTGGGAATACAGGAAACAGCAAACACTATTTATGACGATCAGGTCATTATAGTAAATGATTACGTGTATTTCGCTGAAAACTATGATAGCCATGATATTGGAAAAACAGTCCAGATAACCGGAAAAGTCGCGTCATACGGGAGCGATCATTTTGAGATTAAGGAAGGATTCACAAAAGGAGAGATACAAGGATATTTAGCAGATGACGAAACATTTGACGGGATTAACATCGGGGATACTGTAACATTTGTTGGTGTAGCAAGTTCAAAGTTATGGGATGCCGTAACTATAAATGACGTTCATTTTGGTGCAACAAATGTTACTAATACAGTCAATTATGAAGAAACAGAAGCATATTATAATAAGCAACTGCCAAAAGAGTATATGATTACGTCCGTTTCAGAAATGTACATGGATATGGATTCGAATGCCATGAATGCCAAAGAGAAATATGACGATCAAGATGTTCAGGTTTCTGGGATCATTACACGTATTGATGATAAAGGCAAGAATCTATACATAGGATCAAGCGTTGGTTCTGATGATATATACTGTTCTATAGAAAACGAAGAACAACGTGATGTCTTAAGGCAATTGTCTGTTGGCAGTTCTGTGACCATTAAGGGTTATTGCTATCAAGCAAGCCAAACATGGGGATATGGAATACGCATTGAAGAACTGTTGCCATATTAGGATTATTTCACATAGAAAGAGGCATGTATATGAGCACTAATGAAAAACGTATATGGGGAATACACACAAGAGATGACAATCTTTTTCTATCGCACAATGTGATAGGCATAGGATGGGCAGAACTTGGTGACTTGTCCGTCATCGCATCGGATCGTGAGGCGTTCCGGGCAAAGATGATTGAAGCCTTCCCTACTGCCAAGAAACAGGGAATCGCCACCATGACAGGACAGGTATATCGATTTGCATGTGAAGTGCAGATTGGTGATTATGTCGTATTTCCTTCACGCAGTAACCGTATGATTAATATTGGCATCGTTGAGAGTGACTATTTCTACGTTCCAGAGGCAAAAGCCTCACTTGGAGAGTATGTCAATCAACGCAAGGTAAAGTGGCTGAAACATATCCCTCGTACCATGTTTTCTCAAGGCGCTCTTTATGAAGCCGGATCTGCAATGTCACTCTTTACCATCAAGAACTATGCTGATGAGTATCTTGCTGCGTTGGATGATGACTTTAAGAAGGCCGTTATTTCTGATGATTCTGAAGACGAGAGCGTTGGAGCTACGGCAGATGACATCATAGAAGCCACCAAAGACTTCATATTAAAGGAACTCAGCCGTCAACTCAAGGGATATGATCTTGAGGAATTCATGGCTGACCTGCTCCGAGCCATGGGATACCGAACCACACTTTCACCCCATGGAGGAGATAGTGGTATTGATATCACGGCGTATAAGGATGAGCTGCCGCCTCGTATCCTCGTGCAGGTTAAGAGTGGTGATGGTGATATCAAAGAAACCACCATTCAGTCTCTTAAGGGTGCCATGCGTGAAGGAGATTATGGCTTGTTTATAACGCTTGCCGACTATACCAAGAATGCGAAGAAATACCTTGATAATACTCCTATTATCCGTGGGATAAACGGAACTGAACTGGTGGAGCTTATCCTAGATTATTATGACAAGATGAGTGATAAATACACGAAGCTCATACCACTTAAGAAAGTCTATATCCCTGTGCCCAAAGAGGAGGCAACTTGACTTGATAGTATCAGGAATAGATCACGCGTACAAAAAGTTTCTTGCTAATCTCGAATCTCGATGGGAAATTGAAAAATGGATATTATAGCTTTATTCTTTTCATAAGGAGGGGTTGAAATGATAATATGGCTAAAAAAAGGTTTTAAGAGTATTATTTCCTTACTTTTTGTTTGTTTTGTTCTTAGCTTTGCAATAGCAGGCGGTGTTGTCGGAGCGGCTATTAATGGAGCAGGAACAGCTCTTGTAGGACTCACGATTGGTATACTGCTTGGCGTATTTTTTGGCGTCATAGTGTTTGGACTGATTGCCACAATTCTAAGTATAGCAGAGACGCAAGAGCAGATTTTAAGCGTATTACAAGGCGGAGATAACAAGACTGGAACAAATATTGGCGAAGAAAGTGTTGAGATAGAGAATACCAGTATAGAGGCTGTAAGAGGAAAGCTACGAGATGGTTTTCAGCTATATAATGAGGGAACAAAGGTTTATGTTATAAAAGAAGGGGGGAATGATAATACTCTTTATTGTCCACATTGCTACAGTCTGGCAGATTCGAGAAAGGACTCTTGCCCGTATTGTAAAAAATCATTTATCTTGAGCGGAGAAGGAAAGTAAACTTCAATCACTCGCCTAAGCCTGGGTATAGCTTTTGTATAAAATCTATACAAATTCACAATTCTGCTACGATGACTATCACTGGTTTCCAAGCGACAGAGCAGAATACTATGGATATGACAACGTTCAGGATTATTACGACAATCTGTAGCCGGAGATTACACTGTACTCCTGCTTTGACTTCTTTCAATTCCCAGTAGCATTATCTATTCAAAATGCTACTACTGGTATACATCATCTCGTTATGAGGCGTCTAAACTTAATTCATAAGGAGGTGCTGCTATGTCAGATATGAATTTGAGTGTAGAAGAAAAGCTTTATATGATCAAGGATCTTGCTGATGCGATCATATCGTTGTCGATATCATCTCAAGTCAATGAGAACCTTGAAGTGAAACCGACGCTTAACGGTATGTGCGCTATTGGGGAAATGATCCGGAGGGAAGCGGACGAAGCTATTAAAATGCATGTTCAAAAAAAGTCTCAGAAATAGGTAAGATACCCTGACAAATACAATATTTTTTTACAATTATTCACAGATTATTAATGGTATTCACGGCGTGCAGATGATAGATTGAATATAGAACGTGCCAAGACAAACTGCATATGGGGATGTAGTCAACTTCCAGCTTAATCCCCGTTCCCTACAGGCACGATATATATGGGCTTCTCTGACACACCGATTCAGAGGAGCCCTTTTGATTGTCATAGTCCGTTCTATTGGACTCATGTATTTATAAGATAATACAGTAGATATTACATAAAGAGGTCTGGTATATGGTTACATACGAAGATGCTTTAAAGATAGTAATGAATAGTTTTTCAAAAAATCATATCATCTATGGATTTGCTGATTATTCAGATGAGAATAAGTATGTTTTTTCAGTAAAACAGAAAAACTGTGATGGGCTGATGGATAGTACTGTGGATATGGTAGTTGATAAGGAAACCGGAGAGACTGAGACTACCAGAAGCTATTTTGATATTATTAGATTGTTATTTCCTGAAAGGGAAAAAGAAATCAAAAAAAACATATAAACAGTTAAGCATAGAATGTGGAGAAACTGATCACATCATGAATGGTCGTGAATATATAAGCACAATAGAAGATGATAAGCATATCTCTGTACAGGTTGTTGACCAAAATCCATTTGCCAGAACAGATATTGACAGCGTTATTTCCGAGTTGGATGATCAGATAGATTATCTGTCGAGTCATGCAGACAAACTGGATTATCTGGTTGCTATCGCATCAGGAATTCTGTGTGGTATGCTGGATATATTTTGGGTTGGCGATTTTAGTCTGGAACGAGGCCGCGGATATGCGGAAGAGGAGATTGACGGATTTGTTAAAAAAACATCACAGTTATTAGGCTGCAAAGATGATGATTTGAAATCATGTGTAGCCTTTCTTGAAAAAAAGTTCCCCATACCTGCTGATGGAAATACACCTGATTTTGGTGGTGGATTACAGCATCATTTAAGAGATTTTGCACATCATCCCACTATTATTGGTCTTGCTTTCTCCCTGCTCACCCAGTTTACAGGAATGTCATATGGAACAAATACGCAAGGATTGTTTATGGTAGTTCCGGTACCTGAGAGTAGCAAGATATTCATTGGTGATTCCGTACCTGACAAAATCTTTAAAGGAACGATTGTCTGGCTTTTTCACTTAATAAGCGATATTGCTGGATCCAGCAGCAGTGTGGGATTAAGCGGAGGAACTGGGATTCCGGGACCGATCTTGTCATTAGCTAAAGAAATATCTACATTACCATTAATAAAAGACATCACAGTGAATGAGGACTCTTTGTCAAAGTTCCTGTCGAAAGTATTTAACGGAACGATATTTGCTCAACATGATGAAACGGGGAAGATTATAAAAGGAACGGAGATTAAGTTTGATTTCAGGGGAGAATTAGGAGTAGTAGCTGAACTTGGGCGACAGGCTATCCCGGTGATTGCAAATGATTGTTTGGTGCGTACTTTTTATTTCATTCGTCGATTTGCAATGGAATTAAAAGGGAATTCTTATACAAACATGAGAGAATTTGCGAATCATAACTGGGAGAATGTGATTCCGTTTAAAAATCCAACTGTTACCAGGATGCTTACTGTAGCAACCGGCGTATTCACTACTATTGATCTTGCAGAAGCAGTCATCAGCGAAAAGTATTTTGTGGCTGTAAACTATGTGGGAGTGGGTAGATTTGCAGTTGCAATAGGGGCTGAGACATCAAATTATCTGAGAGTGCGCCAGGTTAAGGCAATTAAAGATGTCTATGTGAGGATCAAATCTAATACATTCTTAGAAGAAGACAACAAAATATATGGGAGGATTGAAGCCGGTATGAACATTGATAAATTCGGACTCACACTGGATCAGACAGAGATTTTATACAATATAGAATTATTAAAGGCTATGGACGACATGCTGATAACGCCTGTTGCTTTAGATAAGGGGAGAATCCAGGCTCTGAAACGAGAGTGGATAGATGAATGGAAAGAGTATATGGAATTGGGATATGCAGATTTTGTTCAGGTTGAAGGGGCGATTTTACATTGGTATGATAAGCAGGAATTACTTGAAAAAATAGCGAATAATTCACCTGAAAAAATATGGTTCAGGCTGGTTTTGTTGGAAGCGATGTTGTTTGAACCATATTTTCCGCTTGGCTTTGAAACAGATAAGAAGGGGAATGAGGTTCCCAGTAAGAAATACAAGGCTCTTCAGAATCCTCTTCATGCGTTCAAAGATAGCACGGGTGATCGGTTCTTAGACCGGGTATTCCCTACTTCATATTATGAAAGGGGATATATAGCCAGATTTAGAAGAACCTACAATAAAATGATCAAGGAAATGAATGAAGTCAACAAGGGTGTGATTAAAGGCCTTATCATTGCAACTGTAATTACAGTTTTAGTCGTGGCTTCTGCGGGTATATTTGCTCCTCAAATCGCTGTTGCGTTAGTGGGGGCCTCTTTCCCTGGGCTGTCGGGGGCAGCACTAACCAATGCATGTTTAGCATATCTTGGTGGTGGAGCTATAGCGGCGAATGGACTGGGAATGCTTGGTGGCACGGTAGCTATCGTAGGAGGTGGTGCTCTTATTGGCGCAGGAGTAGGTGTTGGTGCAGGCGCGGCAGTTGGAGTAGCAGGCATTTTGGGCAAGGAAGCAACTATTATGCAATCTGCTAAGTTAATGGTAGCTGTTCGGGAAATCTTTTTAAATGATGAAAAAGATATAGAGTATTCAAACTATATATATGAGAAGTATGTAGATTCTATCAGATCCTTAGAGAACAAGATAACGGATCTTAGACTCAAAGAACAAACATCCAGTAAAGAAGAGACAAAGCAGATAGATAAAGAACTTAAAAATCTGGAGGAATCTGCCCACGCTATGGAAATAGCTATGAAGAGTTTTAATCGTTATAAAAGTGCTTTTGAGGTGGGAATGAATGCTCAGGGGTGATTGAGCCGCTAAAGGGAGTATATATGAAATTCGATTTTGGTACAGTCAGTGAACGTGATATGGATATGCTGTTTTTGAATGCATTCGGTAGTGATAAGGGATTTTTACACCTATTCATTGATAAAACTGATTTGCAGGGGACAGATTATGATGTCAAGGAGGTATATCTGTCAAAGGCAGATAAGGATGGAGAATCCGATATCACAGTTATCATAGGTGATGGCAATCGAAAATACGGCATTTTAATTGAGGATAAAATAGATGCCCAGGCTATGCCGGATCAGCAAAAGCGTTATACAATTCGGGGCAATAAGGCTGTAAAAAGGCAGGAATATGATGAATATCGCGATTTTATCGTATGTTCTCAAGGATACTATGACATAAATGCAGAAGCGAAGAAGTATTCATACTTCGTCTCCTACGAGGAGTGTGCGGATTATTTCAGAAAATCGGATGTAGCTTTAGCAAATGCATGGGTTCAACAGATTGAACAGGCTATTACTAAGTCAAAGAAGCATTCTGAAACGGAGATCAATGAAGGTGCCAATCTCTTCTATAACAGATATAAGGATTATCAAGAGGCAAATTATCCGCAACTCGATCTTCGAACCGACAGAGGCGGTAATGGTTGGTGGGCTCATTATGCCACCAGATATAAGAGTGTGTATTTGTATCACAAGATTCCGCAAGGATATGTTGATCTGACATTCCCCAATGCCGCCATTAAAATGGATGGATTATCAAATATCGCAAGAACACTTAATGAGGTACTTGAGGATAGGTTACAAGAGCAGGGACTTCAAAAGATCTTGGCGATTCCGACTGGAAAAGCAGGGGCATTAAGAGTAGAGGTTCCCAAGTTTGATTCGGCAACCGTACGATTTGATGATGTCGATATATCTGATATATCCAAATGCTTTTTTGCTCTGAGTATTTTTACGGAATTTGCGAATATGCTTGCTTCGGCAGATAATGTGACGGGAGAATCGAGATAATGGATGCCAGGATAGATGAGAATAATTGGATACGATGTGGTTGTTGTGGGCATAAATTGGCAAGAATAGTAGATATGGGAAGTGACGAGCCTTCATTGATACTGGAAATCAAATGCCACTCCTGTAAGGGAATCCAACTGTGTGACATCAGTAAAATGATACGCAAGAAGGCGGACGAAGCAGCAGAGTATATGCTCAAGAAAAACGATTCCGAGTGATATCATAATAATATGGGCTTTTTCGGCGACCGTCGGAGGAGCCTTATTTATTGCTCTATTATAAGTATATGCGTCTCGAAGCCACTATGCATCTATGCTATACTTTAGGTGTTATTCTATTTGACTTAAGGAGTAGTATCAAATTACATAAGTTTGCTTTGAATGACGTGTTGATTTTGGCATAATGGGGAAACAGATCTGCGACAAATGATTGCTTCGGATTTTGATTTTACAAGTGATTCTCCAGGATATTGGGACGGTTTCTGGGATCGTAACGACGGTCTTGGATATGGTGGTTCGGATCCGGATAATGCAAGCCCAACACTTCATAAATATCATCAGATCCTTTGGAGCAGAGAACTGCCAAATGGAGAGAAGATGAATCTACAGATGGGTTCGGGCCCATATTATCTGACATGGAAGGACTTCCGCTTTGGTAGTGATGCGATCATTGTCGGCTTCAGATACAAGAAGTATCGGTATATGATTGATCAGGTTATGGCAAAGGTGGGAGATTATAAGTCGTATTATGAGGATTTGATCCGCAGATCGTATACCATTGGAGGTACGATCATATTTCCGAAGCATCCTTCCAGTATGAATCAGAATAAAGGGACAAACACGATCATTTCTGATAGGTGGGATCTGACGCTCGAGTGTATACGTCGATTCTATAATGGTGAAGACAGCCCACTTTATTCAACTATCGAATCTGATAAGGCATTCTACGATCTATTCATTGATTTCAAAGGATATGTGGATTTCTTCTTTTTGCAGGATGCCGTTTCTGAAGATTATTCATCTGTGAATATCTGGATAGGTGATGCGAGTTTTACGGAGAGTGGCTTGCCTAAGACGATAGATGAGTACTATGAATTTATAGATAAGGAGTTCCGCTTTTTAGATATGCGTAATGCACGTATCAAGGAGTTTTCTGAGACGAATGCACTTTAGTTTGAAAGAGTGAGCAGACAGAATATGAAGGTGTTACATTGGAATATAAGTTATAATGCGAACGCAGATCAAATATATAGCGAACTTCAAAAGTATGCTTCAGAGAGCTTTGTATGTATTCTTTTGGAGGTACTCCCCAAATGCAAGGAGAAACTTGAAGACCTTTTCGGAGACTCTGTAAATCTATCATACTCGCTTGATTATAGAATCCCCGGTAAATTTGATGCTAAAAACAGAATAATGGGGGTTTTGCTTTTAACAAGTAAGGATATATCTATTATAGAAGCGAGTGTTTTTAATCGGTCGATTTTCCCGGATCGAACGATATGGGCCAGATTAGGGATAAATATGAATGGTAATGTAGACGAGATCCGTATCGCTGGGCTGCATTCGGTAACTGGCTGTGATTATAAAAAAGCAAAATCCGCTAATTTTCGTAGTTTTGCTGAGGCCATTGACGAGTTCCAACCGGATATATTAACTATGGATGCCAATGAACCAGACGTTGATCATTATCAGATTGAGAAGATGGTTTTCTTTGAACGTAATGGAAAAGGTGCCGAAATCTTCTTCAAAGAACTTGTAAAGGTAGGGCTTAAGGATATTTATGCTCTGAGATTTAATCCACAAGAATACGTGCCTGGGGAGCCTCTTGCCATCTCACACATGCTCAAAGGAAAGGAGAAAAGAGGCTGTCGTTATGATTTCATTTTTGCAGACACTGATAGATTTGATATCAACACCGTTATATATGATTATGAGAATGCAGTTGCAGCATCTGCAGATCATGCCATCATTGTATCTGATATGAGTTTGAGATAGAGGTTTTTTTGTTGGAAAATTATTCGTTTGAAAACATAGAAAAGATGCTATCAATCTATAAAAAGATGGTTGCAGATGTTGACAGGTTGGAAAATATGTTTCCGGGGGCGTAGGTTCACGCTTGATGGACATCTTATAGGGAGCATAGGTGAAGTAGCATCGGCGCTGTATTATGACATCACGCTTGTAAGAACAAATAAAAAGACGATAGATGGGTTTTATCTGAATAAAACCGTACAGATTAAAACAGCCCAGCAAGAATCGGTTTCTATTTACTTTGATAATGACGGAATTGAGCCCGATTATTTGCTTGTTCTATACCTGAACAAAAGCGGGAGCCTCTATGAGGTCTATAATGGTCCTTGGGGGATTGTCCGTAAGAATGGAAACCCGGCAGGGGCTCATGGATATACGCAGATACGCATAAATGCTCTTTTGGAACTCGGTGCGACGGTGGATTTGGATGATCGCATCCCTCAGAATAAGCGGATTTTAACCCTAACACAGGAAAACAAGAATCCCCTGAAAAAGACGAATAAGAATGATAAAGAAATAGCAGCATTTTCCCAGAGATACTATAAAATAATTGAGAATCCGAATACTGATGAGGAAGAATTGAATCGGTTATTTCCTGATGATTGTCGAAGCATAGGCTTTGAGATGGATTCCGGCAACTCTTTTATTGCACTTTATGGTAAAGATGCATTCCATAATATAGATTCATTAAAAGAAACAATCCAGAAAGTTGATGAAGTAATGGTGCTTGGTTCTGGAATCTTTTCAAAATGGCGCTATTTAACCCATTGGGCAGAGGAAAGTGTCTTGAGTGAAACTAACATAGAATGGTTTCTTCTTGCTCTTAACCGACTATATGAACTGACAAAGCGTGAAAGTCTGCGAGTCCGGATAGTAGCAAATGGCATAAAAAAAGAAAAACGGATGACTGTTTCCTATGAAGCCGGGGCGTTTTTGTTTAACGGAAGTGAAAATCATTTACTTGAAGACGAGATTTTGCAACTTGTAGCTGAAAGATATCCTATAGGAGGAACATATTATCCGGAAGAGAGCGATCCCAGAAATGTGATCAATGTTTTACAGAATCATTTCTTTGACACTGTGATTGATACCCAAAATATGGAGATAACAGGGATTATCAAGCCAATTCCTCAATCAGGTGGTCCAGGGGCTGTTTATTAGGAAGCGTAGAACTTGAAGGAGCCTACTAAATCAATGAGTAAATCAAGAGAGTTTTCGAAAAAAGCAATAGATAATCTTGGATACTATGTGTATATATACTCTGATCCGGATACACGGATTCCATTTTACATAGGTAAAGGAAAGGGAAATCGTTGTTTTCAACATCTGTTCCTTGATAAGGATTGTGAGAAAGTGGCTAAAATCCAAGAGATTTTGTCTCAGGGGAAAGAACCAATCATAGAGATTCTTGTACATGGTGTAGATGAAGAGACGGCTCTTAAGGTTGAAGCCGCCACGATTGATTTGATTGGTATTGATAATCTTACTAACATTCAGAGAGGACATCATTCGAGTGTATATGGCCGGATTGATGTTGATGATATCAATCTTAGATATGACAGAGAGTTATTAGATCCAGATTCTGTCACAGAAAATATCATTATGATCCGTATTAATCAAAACTATCATTACGGTATGTCAGATTTTGAAATCTATGAAGTCACAAGATGCTGTTGGAAGGTAAATATTGAACAGGCACGTAAGGTTGAGTATGCGTTGTCTGTATATGACGGAATAGTAATAGAGTGTTTTAAGGTTCTTGACTGGGTGCCGGCTTATTCTACTATGCATATATTTAAACAACCTGAAGAAACCAAATTGAAGGATGAAAGGCGTTATGAGTTCATTGGAAATATAGCCGAAGAACCCATAAGATCTAAGTATGTTGGTAAAGTGGTTTCAGATCTGTTTCCCAAGGGAAATCAAAATCCAATCAAATATATTTTACGAAAAGAATTATGATCAACAAACTGTTGAAAATTATTGATGATGAGGAAATTATATGATTTTAGTAATTATATCCATAATAGTTGTTTATATTGCTTTTTGTATTGATAAGGGAAGAGATCAAGAAAACGCTAAACTTAGACGAAATATCGCCCTTAGAAGTGGAGATATTTACTATTTTGACGGCGCTTCAAAGTGCTATAGAGATCCCGAAACAGGAGTACCGGTTGAACATCGATACGGATATGATGTTGATGGAAAACAGTTTGAATACACAATGACTGTTAAACTCCCATTTACCGAACAACGTATCTTACGTGCTCAGTATTTAGATAAAAATAGACGAAACGACCCTATACGACTGGGAAATGATCCTGAGAGTCAAAAGATATACCAAATGATGCGATGATATGAAGGCTTAGTCTGTATATTCTGAAATGGGTCTTGCTTCAAGGTTCTTATCTCTGGCATAGGATTGAGCAAAGGATCCAGCTTCACAATAGATTGTTATATTCATGTTAACATCTGCTGTTGTAGTGTTGTAACGAAGGTCCCTGCCTCCATCTATTCTGCGAGGAGTTGTATCTATACATTTCATAAGGGCTTTACTGTTCACTCTTACTACGGATGAGGGAATGAGTAGTTTTTTTAAACCCGATGAATAAAAGCACTTTTCAGGTATCTCGGGTAAACCTTTAGGAAGTTTGACTGCTGGAACGGATGCATAGGCAAATAATTCTCTCGGAAGTGAACGGACTTCACTGCCAAATCTTACTTTATGTATCTCTGCGTATGCAAATGCTCTTGGAAAGCATTTGTCAGGCGAGTCTATATATAGCGTATTTATCGTGACATAACTGAATGCCTCTGTTTCAACCGTCATTCCTGGCGCTATACGTAGTGTTTCAATTTCTAAGCTATAGCAATTAGCAAAAGCCGAATTACCAATCCTTTTTACTCTTGTAGTAATGCTTATCTTTCTTAGATCGGTAGATTTAAAGGCCGAATCTCCTATCTCTTCTATAGAATCCGAAAGTACCACTTCGTTTAACTTTAGCCCTTTAAAAGCTTCCTTGCCTATTTTCTTTATTGGGATACCTGATATTTGACTGGGTAATGTAAATGTGGAAGGTATATCGAATAGGATTACGCTGCTTATAGAAGCGTAGTTGTTACCATTGCCCTCAAAAATAGCATATTTGAACTTATCATCTTGGAGATATCTGATTGGATTAACCGGAGTATCTATAACAAACTGACTTCTATTACTTGTTGAAATCGCTGTTGTTTGATTATTGTAGCCTGAAATGGCTATTAGCATGATCGCTACAATTACAATAATAACTACTGCCCACATAGTGCCTCTCCTATAGAACTATTACTTCTCTTCGATGTATTTATGATCATTTTTATTCTAACAGTTGTTTTAGTTCTTGTTAATGGGAAGAGCAAGGCTATCATCTTCATTTCTGAGAGGCTTCCCTTTACATAGTTATAAATGCTAATCTAAATGTGAGCCACTTTATGATTGACGAACATATACTAGGCTCTGTCACAAAAAAGGTCAATATATTATGAGGTCCATCCTTTGGGATGGGCCTTTTATTTATATATATAAAAATATGTCTGCGTATGAATGATCAAGCAGGAATCATGTATTTTTCTGTGATTTCCCGTGTATTAAATCGGAAATCTCCTATTGCAGAATATAAAGTCATGATACATAAACGGGATGATTTTCGATTCCCAACCTTATTTTAAAATAAAAAACCATAATATATACAGATTTACAGTTATGTTCACGAAAGGAGTACATATCATGAGAAAACACAGATATATCCTTGACTCCGAAAACTTGGAAGATGTAATTCATCAGATCAAGGAACAGGTGATGATGGGAATCAAACCTGATGCATTATTGAGTATTAATGGAAAATCAATAACGGTACACGACGCATTACTGGATGCGGTTTGGTACGTTCTGGACGGACATGTCATCCTGCCGATAGAAGAGGCCAAGAGACTTGCGTATTTAAAGAAAGGAAAAGGAATCAAACTGTTTACGGAATTATCTGATCAGGAGGAGTTACGATGTTTGCTTATCGATCATAAGAGTTTGAATGATCAAGAATTTAAGCAAAAGCACGGAATTACAAGGCAATCACTGTTTAATGAATTAAAGCGGTGCTTTATTGAAATGAAGGAAGAGGACATAGAGATTGTTACAGTGCCTGATCCTGTTTCTATAAATGAAGAAACTATAGATGAAGAAACTGAAATGGGAGAATCGCCGGAAGCAGAAGCGGCGACTAAGGAAGAAAAGGAAAACATTGATACAGGGATGGCTGGACCGGTATATAACCGGAAGAATAAAACCGCACATACACTCCGCCTGACGGAAACAACAGCGCACAGATATTCCGTATTTAAATCAGAATTGTCCCAAAGACTAAATTGTAATAAGGACGACGTCTTGGAACGATATCTTGCACCGTATCTGGATACGCTAAAGCTTGATTCCGACTTCTCACCGACATACGTGGACGGGAAAATGAACCCTGTGACAGTACGCTTGTCGGATGAGGCATATAAACAGTTCGATGATCTTGCTGACATACTTCATGAAGATTATGGATATCGGACGAAAGGCCTTAAAGATTACATTCTTTCGATGATGATGCGGGAATACGGCTTTTGATTTTATAAAGAAGGTAGTTGGAATGGCGAGTTGCACAGAGTCAAAACTTGGGCAATGCAGAAGCGCATACAGATAAAGATCAATTTGCGGGATATACCAATGTTATGTGATGGGCGAGCAATATATATGAAATTCGACATCCATCCCAAAAAGAAGTTTGATCGATGATAATACGAAGAATAAGAGAATAAGGATAGATTTCAATGCTAATAAAAATGTGTTTATAGGCGATTCTGATGCAATGCATAAATGATGCAAATCGATTATGTCGATATAAATTTGCTTATTATAAATTGTCCGGAGCCATCGAAACATGCTGGATTTACAGCGTTAATCGCCCTATATCTGTACACATGACAAAACACATAGGGTGTTGTTGTTTTGTCATGGCGGTGTGAAGAACGTTGGCGATGAGTTTTCATGGTCAGACAGGTTTTATCTTGGTAGAGCAAAGCAGAATGCGGGCACAATATTAGCCATTGCAAACATTTTCACAGAAAGCGATTTTTTCCCCCGAAAAAAAACCATATTAATATAGAACACTTTGTTATGACCTCATCCATGAGGTCGGTTTTACTCAGAAAGAGAGGTGATCATTTGAAGGTTTTTGTTTCCTATTCTATTCACATAAGTAATGACATCAACGCGATTCATGATCTTCAATGCCTGACAAGAGCGCTTGAACATAATCTCCGTAAGCGATCACAAGATCAGGATAAAGATTTTGAAATCGCTGTTATAATCGGCCCGAGTACGGTTGAAGAGGCGATAGAATATGCCAAAACTATTGTTAGGGAGAAAACAGAACAGGCAAGACTTGAGTATAATTTGAAACAAACTCGTAAAGATCGGCAATATGGACCTGATGATTTGTTCTATAGAACATCCGAGAGTCAGAAAACAGATTTGGCCGCAGAAATCATCATCCAGATTGGCGATGGTCGGATCTGGAAGGATGTGATCAAGGAAGATTGGGATATGATGATTTCCGTATATAAGCGAGAAATCGATAAACTTCAAAGGCTTTTCCCAGAGATCGAGATTTTTTCCGCTAGTATTCATCTTGACGAGGACGCTTCACCACATATGCATGCATTGGCGCTTCCTTTCTATACAGGAAATAAAAACGGCTTGAGTACGACGATCTGCAAAACAAAGGTATTTACTCCGGAACGACTGATGGAAATGCAGATCAAGATGCGAGAAGGGGTTATCGATGCATTGAAATCCATGTATCCAGAACAATTTAATGATGCGGTCTTGATACCCAAAGGGGTTGGCCGTAACATGGATATTCCCAAGAATCTCCTGAAGTTTCTCTATAGGTACGAAAGTGACTATGATGAAAGAGTGCATGAAATTATTAGAATCAATAAGTCTCTTGAAGAAGAGGGGAAAGAATTTGAAAAGTATAAGGAGCATCAAATCAGACGGATTAAAGAAGACAGAGAATTGATACATGAGAGAGAACTTGACTTGGATAACCGTGAAGATGAAGTGAACCGGAAAAAGGATATCCTTGAGAACGAGGCCAGGAATAAACTTAAGGAGTTTTTGGAAACCGCAAAAAAAGAGCTTGAAAACAAGATAACTCAAGCATTACAAGCGATAAATGACTTTCTGAATAGAGATAGATCAAAGCGTATAAAAGGACGTCATGTTGCTGCGGTTCAGGATATCCTCAATGCACGGACAATAGAAGAAGATACAGCCAAGAAACTATCTGAAATCGGGTATCGCAATACGCTTGGTAAGACAGAAGATGATGTCCTGCATAAAGCCGAGGCTAAAGATATCAAAGACATTATCGAAGAGCAAGGTATCGCGAGAGGCGAAATAGAAAACTCAGATATTCGCATCTTCAAGAAGCTTGTTGATAAGGGTATGCCGATAGATGATGCCGCATCTATAGTCGCCAAGAACATCATTAAAAACCTTGAGCAGGATCAGACGATGTCGTTGTCATTATTCGATGATTGACAGTCGTATAAGCAGAATGGTATTGCTACAGCAATCCGTATGACTTTGATTAATGCCCAGAAAAAGAAGAGGACCGTATTGCACGGCCCTCTTTTCTGTGGGAACGGCTTTCTGCCTTTGATTATTATGTATATGGTGAGATATTAGGTTTGTTCAGCTTGGTAATAAGAAAACAGATGTAGCTGTGTTTTATGAATCGTCAAAGAACGTTATAGACTTTTGGGCATTGTATGAGGAATTTATAAAGGTATCTGAAGAAGTAATGATGCTTGGAATCATCTAAGGAAACAAACAGATTGCGAGGTGCAATAAAATGGCAAATAAAAGTGAGATACAGGAAGAAAATGAGTTAAGAAGTACAAATAAGTTCTATGGCTATGTTATTTTAGGACTTGTAATTCTCTGCTGTATTCAGAATATGAAATATCATAATTTGAAAGAAGATTACGATCGTTTACAGCAAGAGTATGAATACTGTCAGGAACAATTGCATGGATAACCTTGATAAACTCCCTTCGGGAACATACCTATATCGGAAGCGGATAGACGGAATTTCTGTGAGTATTGGAATGCTATTATAAATATACATCCCTCCCTCTGTTTTTTGTTACGATGACTATAAAGGAGGGAACGATAATGACAGAGATATATGGTATTGAAGATCGATTATATATGATCAAGGATCTTGCTGATGCGATCATATCGTTGTCGATATCATCTCAAGTCAATGAGAACCTTGAAGTGAAACCGACACTTAACGGTATGTGTGCAATTGGGGAAATGATCCGCAGGGAAGCGGACGAAGCATTAGACTTTATGTTCAAGAAAAAGTGTTCGGAGTGATAACATTTTTAGGAGATACACATGAATTATATCCGATTATGTTATTAGTAAATGATCACAAAGGTCAGCTTGTTAATGGACTGGACTAGCTGATATCATCGAAGCGGAAAAATCTCGAATTGGAAACGAGATGACTAGAGGAGAAGAATAATGAGAATAGACTCAAAAATGCTTGATAATATGCCCGAATGGATGAACAAAAGATCTGACATCCCTGAAGGTTGGATTTATCTGGGAGATGATGAAGAACGATATATCCTGGGACAGCCGGGAAACTATAACATACTTGTATTTGGTGTGAATCCAAGTACAGCTACACCCGGGGAGAATAACATCGATCCTACGATCCGCAAGGTCAGAAAGCTGGTCAGCGAGGCGGGATTTGACGGATGGATCATGGTAAACCTCTATCCGCTAAGAGCCACGGATCCCAAGGAACTGCCTAAAAAAGCAAATAAGAAGCTTATAGAGAAGAATATCAAGGTATTACAGGCGGTGGTAAAGGCATATCGTATAGCTCGGATATGGGCGGCATGGGGCGATATCATAGATACACGGTTTTATCTCGGAGATGCGCTGTATGACATCCAGCAGGAGCTGGTAGGTGATTTCGAGTGGTATCACCGCGGGTCCCGAACCAAAGCTGGAAATCCCAGACACCCATTGTACATGAAGAGTGGTGAAGAATTCGAATGGTTCTCGGTGTCGGATTATGCCGCGAACTGGAGATAGTATTATGGTATTCAGATGCAGTTATGACGAAAGTGATTTCGATTACAAGTGTATTGACCACGGATATAAATTATCTCCGTTTTTACATTTGTGTTGCTCGTGATAGAATAATTCAAATCGACGTTTGTAGGACAGGCACAACGAATGAGAGGATAACTATGGATGCTAGAGAATATTTGGAAATATTGCATGTTGCGGAAAGGCTAAAAGATACCCCAAGACATTGCACAACAACAAAACGCAGGACAGAAAGCGTAGCTGAACATAGTTGGCGTATTTCGCTTATGGCTTTTTTGTTAAGACACGAATTTAAAGATATAGATATAAATAAGGTAGTTGATATGTGCCTTATACATGATCTTGGCGAGTGCTTTACAGGCGATATTCCAACTTTTGTAAAGACTGACTCTGATAGAGAAGTTGAAGATTCATTATTAAATCAGTGGGTAAAAACGCTTCCTGCAGAATTATCTGAAGACATAGCGGCACTTTATAAAGAAATGGATGCACAAGAAACTAAGGAAGCTAAGCTTTATAAATCACTAGATAAACTAGAAGCCTTGATTCAGCATAATGAATCGCCACTTGATACTTGGTCTGAAAATGAGTTTGAACTCAACAAGACCTACGCATTCGATACAGTAGCGTTTTCCTCTTGGCTTACAGAATTGCGAGAGGTAATTTTAGAAGACACTATGAAGAAGATAGAATCGGGGAGTTAAACAACTTCAAGTTTGTACATATAGAAACACATTTGTAAAAAGGAACATGTTTTTTTACAATTATTCACAGATTATTAATGGTATTCACGGCGTGCAGATGATAGATTGAATATAGAACGTGCCAAGACAAACTGCATATGGGGATTATAAAATTCCACGATAATCCCTGTTCCCTAAAGGCACGATATATATGGGCTTCTCTGACGCACCGATCGGAGGAGCCTTTTTGATGCCTTTTTGAGTCTGTTCTATTGGACTCATGCCAGTTTATACTACGTATAGATGGTCGAGGAACAAGAAAACACGCGTTCATGATTTTTCTCCTTTCGTTTTGTGGTGTTGTGTGTTTGACATAGTTATCTGATCGTGTAATATCGCATCCTCTGTGTATCGGTCAGGTGCCGGTGAGACTCCGGCAATCAGCTGCTTAGGGGTTAGAGACGGTAGAGTGGCCTCCTTTCTTTGATAAACTTCCGATTGGCGGATAAACGGTATTGAGATATATGTGAGCCTATATGATTTGAGGAGAACCCAGCAATGAAACACGATTATACAGATGATGACTGGTATAAAGATGAAGACGACGATCAGATATGGTGGCTTGATAATGGAAGATACTGCAAAGGTGAGCATGTTTTCAGTTTTGATAAGAAGAAACAATATAATCTGTTCGCCGATTATCCATATAATATGACCCCGGAAGAAGTGGTGATCTTTGACAGGGAGAACCCATTCTGGGCTTATTTCTTTAGGGATAGGAAGGGAGCGGACAGTGGCTATAGGCAGACGAATATCGGATTCAATCAGGGAAGAGGGTAGATCATGAATAATGAATATATTATAAAATCAGGAATATTTGGAACGGTTGTGGGTGATGCTTTAGGTGTACCTGTTGAATTCACCAGCAGGGTGCAGCGCCGAGAGGATCCCGTAACGGATATGCGCGAATATGGTACCCACAATCAGCCCAAAGGCACATGGTCAGATGACAGCAGCATGATGCTTGCTACTATGGACAGCATGATCCAAAACGTAGGGGTTGATTATACAGACATCATGAGCAAGTTCGGGGGCTGGTTGATGCATGGTGAGTATACCCCTTATGGAAACGTATTTGACGTAGGTATCACCTGTTCAAGTGCCGTCAACAGATATCGAAAAGGGACGGATCCGCTAATGTGCGGTGGCGTCGGAGAGCATGATAACGGAAACGGATCCCTGATGAGGATAATGCCTGTTTCACTGTATATTGCATTGTTTTCAAATTATTGGAAGACGGGGATAAACAAGGATGCTGTTGAAATCATTCATAATGCTTCCGTACTTACCCACAGACATCCTCGGAGCTTGATCGCATGCATGATCTATACATCGATATGTCATGAACTGATATATAAGGGTGAACGTTCTCTGTCCGATCTGGTCGGTACGGCAATCACGCAGGTCCTTGACTTTTATGCAGAGAATGCTGAACACAAGATGCTTTTAGGTGAAGAATTCTTTTCTGAGTTGGAGAAGGATGCCTATGTACAATTGAGAGACATAGAGAGTTTTAAGATGCTTCCTGATACGGAGATTTACAGTAGTGGATATGTGGTGCATACCCTTGAGGCTGCAGTATGGTGCCTGCTTAATTCTAAATCATATGCCGACTGCATATTGAAAGCGGTGAATCTGGGAGATGATACGGATACTGTTGGAGCCGTCACAGGCGGGCTTGCCGGACTATGGTACGGATACGATGCCATTCCTGTGGACTGGCTTGGAGTCATAGCTAAACGTGACTGGATAGAAGAACTGTGCGATCAATTTGCTGATGTGACATCAAAGCCGGGGATGCCAATGGACAAAACCAACATGAAATTGGCCGGACTGAAAAAAATGGTCTTTGAAATAGGTGGATTCTTTGGCGGATCAAAGAGACACAGTTTTTTCCTTGAGGGTGATAAGCTTTGCTTTACCCGTGAATTCTCCATGCTGCCCAATCTTATGGAGAAGAAAGAAAAATGCGATGCCGACATGACATGGGAGACTTTCATCGAAGCTCTTAATGCTATTCATGTGGAAACCTGGAAGGATAGCTATGAAGATCTGAGTATACTGGATGGCACTCAGTGGGATCTCACGCTGGAATATGATGACTCTACTAAGCGAGTAATCTCAGGCAGCAACGATTATCCTGACAACTATGTTGACCTTATCCTGCTTTTAAACAGAGTCACAGGTGGAGATTTCGATTCTGACCTAGAGGAATTTATAGTTTTTGAGGATGAGGATGCACCAGAGGATTAACCGTATATGAATGAAATGGACAGTTCAATACAGGATATTCTGAAAATCCGATATTTAAGGTCATTTTATGATCCTAGCGGTATATTTGAGGGTAGGGTGCCGGTTTACTGCTGTACGGATGTATATGAATTATCGGCTGATGGTATCTGCACATATTACAGGGAGAAAGATTCAAGGAAACAGCAGGATAAGGTCTATACTAAGGTAGATTCCGATGTGATGCGCTCATTCATGAACAATCTAATAGAATATGCGCACGCTGCTACTGAAACTTACAGGATCGTTGATGACTGTAGTCACGAGGTTCAGTTCATCTATTACGGAGAACATAAGGAGATATTCCAGATGGATGTTGGAACCGGTACTGATGGGGATGATTCATTGATCAGCCGGATCGAAAGATTTGTATCGGAACATCGGCACCAACAAAGAGACATAGTATTTCGTGAATAATGGCATGAAAAGAACTGCAGTCCAAGTGGAGTGCAGTTCTTTTCTTTTATAGTCATATTCTTGATGTTTTAGTTTTATGCGCTGTATACCAGCTCGTCCTCATCGGGATTGAGGGTATATTTGAGATGATATACATATTTTCCTTTGCTGTCGGTCAGGTGGCAGAACTTCACTCGGCTGTATATTGTATGATTTCTGATGTATGATGCCAGTTCGCTTAAATCCGGTATAGTATAGTCTGTTGGCGCGTAGTATATGCGCATGAAGTTCGACTCGCAGGCAAGACCTGTTATATCCACGAAAAACCTGTCTTTTACGAATTCCCTGATGTCATTTAATAGGACCTGGCGCTCGAATGATGCCTTCTTTTCCATATATGCTTTCATCTGCTTGTCGTTTTTGCGGTACTCATCATCCCTGAATGACTGGGTGTATCTGTCATACCTGTCGGCGGACACATACTGATCAAGATCATTCTTTAGGTAGTCGGGCACTGGATAGACCGTTACGAGGATCATGTTCCTGCCGAAAACATAGAGGTGGTCCTTATAGATGGTCATCTTATAGGTTCCTCTATGCATGGATCTTTTGCCCATCAGCCAGTCGTACAATGCTCCCGTTGTTTCTTCAACCTTTATGCCGTGATGCAGTGCTTTCTTCACATTTCTTTGAGCTGCATTATTGCTCGCTCCGATTCTTTCTGCTATCCGTTTTTCTCCGTGTTTTGTAAGGTTACCCATTTAAATCCTCCTCTCTGATGCCCTCCGGCACTGTTTTGCTATGATCCGATCCTACCGATTCTGGTGTCCGATATTCCACCCTTATTGCAGGGCTGTAAAATTTTTTTTGAGTGTCCGTTTTTTCGGACTCATGTTTTGAGATAATCGAAGTACGCAAGAAATAGGTCCGAAGTGCAAAATAATGCACACCGGATCTGATACCATGAAACGGCAATGGGAAAGGGGTAAATATGGAAAGAGTAGAATTATGCTGTCATACAGGAATGAGCGATGATAACTCAGTGGCATCGCCGAAAAACCTGATTCAGAGGGCAATCGACCTGGGGATGAAGGCCATAGCCATCACGGACCTGGATTCGGTGCAGGCTTTTCCGGATGCATGTCATTATACAGAGTATCTTAATGAAGAGCATGCAAAGAAGCTTAGGGAAGCAGGACTGCCGGAAGAAGAACCGCTGAAGCTCATATACGGAGCGGAACTGAGGGTGGTTGATGATGAGTTCTCGGCGACTGAGAATGATAAGGGCCAGAGCCTGAGCGATACATTTGTGGCCGTAGACTGCGAGACGACCGGCTTTTCGCCTGCATTTGACCGTCTGATTGAGATAGGTGCAGTCAGATTCGAGGACGGTATCCCGGAAGAACGCTTTTCCACGTATATAAATCCGGGTATCGCTATCCCAGAGGAGATCACGAACCTTACGGACATTGATGATCTGACTGTTTCAGGAGCACCCACTATAGATGAGGTGTTGCCAAAGTTCTTCGAATTCTGTGGTGAGAGCATGATAGTAGGGCATAACCTGCCGTTTGATCTTTCGTTCATTAAGGCGGAAGCTAAAAGGCTTGGGATCGATTTTGAACCGACATCCATTGATACACTCCCTCTTTCAAGGCTGGTTCTCAACCTGGGTAGTTACAGGCTGAATACTGTAGCGAATGCCCTGGGACTATCCGCTGAGAAGCCTGAATGCGCGGCTGATGATGCAGAACTTGCCGGTTTCATATATACAAGCCTGATCGATAAACTCAAGGAACAGGGAATAAACACTCTTACTGAACTTGATGAGAATGGCATTTATTCATCCAAAGCCGTGACCGGACTTAAGAGCGAACCTGTGATAGTCCTGGCAAAGAATGATACCGGCCTTCATAACCTGTACAAGTTGATCACGCTGTCACACACGACATTCTGCGATGGATGGCGCAAGGTTGTTCCGCTCAGCGTGCTTAAGGAGTACCGGGGGGACCTGATCATCGGCACTTCACCTGGCAGAATGGAAGTACTGGAGGCGATAGGCGCTCGACAGTCTGAAGAAATGATAAACAGTACGGCCGGATTCTATGACTTCCTGACCATCGAGCCTCCCTGCAACCTCGACTATCTGACCGACTGGTTCAGATGTCCTGAGATCAACAACATGGAAGATATCAAGGAGTGCATAGGGAAATACGTTAAGACAGGGGAAACGCTAGGCATTCCTGTAGTTGCGAGTGCACGGGTGAAATATGCATGTGCTGAAGATGATATCGCCCACAGGATCCTGGCAGACCACAGCGGATGGTGTGACTGTGACCGTGACAGGGCAGATAACCATCTCATGTCAGCAGAAGAGATGATGGCTGAATTTGAGTTCCTGGGGGAAGAGACCGCACGGAAGATCGTAGTGGATAATACGAACCTGATCGCGGATATGATCGGTGAGGTATCTCCGCAAAAGAAAGGTAAACAGTACCCGGTATATCCTGATGCGGAGGACAAGCTCCGTGAGATCTGTGAAGCCCGTGCTCATGAAATCTACGGTGACAAGCTTCCTGATGAGGTTTCTGACAGGCTTGAAAAGGAACTGTCCCGGATCACGGAGAATGGGTTTGCCAGTCTTTATATGTATGCATATCTGCTTGTGAAAAAGAGTCATGAAGACGGCTTTCCTACTCAGCTCAGGGGATCGGGCGGAGGATCGTTCGTGGTCTACTTGGCGGGGATCACGGATGTGAATCCGCTTGAACCTCACTATCTCTGCGATAAATGCCATTATGCCGAATTTGATTTATCCGGGATAGAGTCCATGTATCCGGGTGCGATGGCGCCTGACCTGCCTGATAAGAAGTGTCCTGTATGCGGAGAGGAGCTCAGAAAAGAAGGTTTCAATATACCAGTAGAGACGTTCCTGGGTTTTCATGGTGACAGGGAGCCTGACTTTGACATAAACTTTGCCGTTCAATACCGCTTTAAGGCCGTAGAATATCTGAAAGGACTCCCTGGGATAGGCGAACTGTATATTCCAGGCACATATGTTTATATGAGTGAAGTGGAAGCAGAGAAAGCAGTCAGGGATTACTGTGATAAACACCATATGGAACTGCCTGAAGAAGAGACCGGCAGGATAACCAAAATGCTGTCATCTGTAAGAAAAAGGGATGGCATGCATCCGGGCGGTGTTATCGCTGTGCCTGAAGGCGTGGATGTGGAATACTACACTCCGATAGAGGCTGAAAGAGGCACGCATACGACTCATCTGGAATACTATTCTATTGATAACTGCCTGTTAAAGATTGACCTTCTCATGCATAAAGCGCTTGATATGCTGCAAATGCTCGAGCAGGAGACAGGAGTAAATCCATCGGATATCCCTCTTGAGGATGAGAAGATGATGAGCCTGTTCTATTCAGCTGAGGCACTTGGGATCGACCGGGAAGGGATTACTGATGGTCTGGCAGGTCTCCCTGAGTTTGGAGCAATGAGAGGAGACTGGGCTAAGATCGGACAGCCAAAGAGATTCTCCGATATAGCAAAGATCGATGCACTCTGCCATGACTCGTTCGATCAGGAAGGGAATGTGGAAGGAATCCTCAGTAAGTTCGGATCACTCTCTGAATGCATCGCCACGAGAGATGATGTGATGCACTATCTCCTTGACAAGGGTCTCTCCAGGGAAGATGCGTTCAAGATAATGGAATGGGTCCGGAAAGGTAAAGCGTGCAGGCATAGCCGGTTCGGATTTAAGCCGGAAATGCTGCAGGAGATGACTGATCACGGCGTACCCGAGGAATACATCGATGCATGCAAGGATATCATGTATCTGTTCCCGAAGGCTCACACAGTACAGTACACCTTCCTCGCCTGGAGGATCCTGTACTATAAGTTATATTATCCGGAGGCCTTTTATAAGGCATATGTGAGACACTATGCGAATATGGACAAACTGCCTTTCTTAAACGGCGTGGAACAGGCGGAAGGATACTATAAGTATCTCATGAAGATGAAACAGGCAGGACACCTTAACTCGGTACAGAGAACCTTGTTTAGAGACAGCAAGGTTGCACTCGAGATGTACGCCCGTGGCATTACGCCTGATAAGAGCTGGGAGAAAAAATAATGGAACTTCCTCATTTTGGTCAGATCCTGACAACGAGAAAGTGTATATGGGAGTATATTCTGGGTATCGATATGCCGGTAACTGAGAATACGGTCTGGCTGCTAACAAATGGACTGAATACCCAGGAGGATTACCTGAGGCTTTATTCCACGTGTGCGAGGTTGTATTACCTTTCCCGGCTCGTTTATATGGGCAAGGATGGAGTAAGGAAACCGAGCGCAGACTGGTACAGGAAACAGATTTATTGGGGAAGAGCCGAGACTGCAGATGAGATCAGGCATATCATGGCACAGCAGAATGGATGCTCTGAAGATGATATATCTGAGGCAGATGCCCAGAGGGTGTTCTATGACCTTAAGGTCCTGTCAGCCGTTTGGTGTGGCAGTATTGCCTGCTTGCACGAACAGATCTATATCCCTGAGCTTGCGTATTTTGCAGAATATGTACTGAATCATTCAGGGCGTGTTCCCATGCCACAGTTTGATGAGTTCAGTCCATTTCCAGGTAATTACGCTGACTGTGATTATACTCAGGGGATTGCAGATTACCTTGAAGACCTAATGGAAAGCCTGTTTTGATCCGACCTGATATTGAGTATGAAGAAACCACACAGAAAGTACAGAAATAAAAAGCTGAAGCATATTGATGGGTTTGTAGTAGCGCGGGTTGACAAGCGTGAGTCCAGACTGCCATATGATATCTTTCTGGATTCTCTTGGCGCTTCAAAGAAGCATGCCGGAGATCCGAGAGTAGGTGTGATCGTGGACTGGCTTGTCATCCCTGTGCTGATATCAGAAGATCCTGTCACTCTGTCAGGGAGGCCATTTCCCGGAGAACATCTGGTGCATGAGTGGGTCCGAAAACACTATGAGCCACTGCTCATGCACTGGAATAAACGACTGACAGACACGGAAGTCCTGATGGCTGTGTCAGAACCATAAGGTTCAAGTAGAGCCCTTCGTGGCTCTTTTTGTTATGTGCAAAATAATGCACATCGTCTTTGGTATCGTTATGATCACAAACCGAAGACAACAGTTGATTACGCGGAGGATAAAAAATGAGAGATTACAATGAAACATTCAATACTGGATTAAAGGAACTGGACGATCTGACAGGAGGCTTTCAGAACGGACAACTGATTCTTGTGGGCGGTAGACCTGCGATGGGAAAGAGCTCTTTAGCCTACTCCATAATGCTGAATTCACTCGATGATCCGGATAGGAATTGCGCATTGTTTTCGCTGGACAGTCCGGCGAATCTGGTCATAAAGCGTCTGGCTGAGTTGAAAGAAGAACAGGACATTCAGGATGGATCATCACCCTCACTTTCACAGGCGTTTATGGACATTTCACTTTCGTCACTGTTCATAGATTCTGATTCGAATGACATTGATGAGATCATCAAAAGGGGCATGAGGATCAAACATTCCGGCACGCTCATCATCGTGGATTATCTTCAGTTGATATCTGCCGGAAATATAAGGGATGAAAAGGAAAAGAACTCAGAGGTTCTGATCAGACTGAAACAGCTGGCTGATGAGATGTGCTGTCCGGTCCTGGTATTATCCCAGCTCAGCCGGGATATCGAAAACAGGCGCAATCACAGGCCGGAACTAAAAGATTTTGCTGATATCCCGTGTGAGGCCTTCAGCTATATTGACCAGATCATGTTTCTATACAGGGAATCCTATTATAACGATGAGACTGAGTTCCCTGATGAGACTGAGATAGAAGTGGTCAAGCATTCAAAGAACAAGACAGGTGTAGTTCTTACCGGATTCAACGGAAGAACAGGTTTTTATGACCTTGAGGAGGACATGGAAGATGAGTGAATTTGATAAGGTGATCGGTTATTCGAGCGTGAAGAACGAACTGATAAGGTTCTGTGACGTCATACGGAACTCTGAAAGGTATGAGAAGATGGGAGTTTCTTTGCCCAGAGGTGTCATGCTGTACGGCGAGCCCGGTATCGGCAAAACCTTGATGGCTAAGTGCTTTATCGCAGAAGCAGGATGCGAGTCATTTACAATCCGTAAAGACAAGGCAGACGGTGACTTTATTGATCATATGAGAGAGTCATTTGAAAAGGCCAGGAAAGCTGACAAGGCAATTGTTTTTCTGGATGATATGGACAAGTTTGCCAATGAAGATGAAAAGCATCCAAATGCAGAGGAATATGTAGCGGTCCAGGCTTGTATTGATGACTGCAAGGGGTACAACGTCTTTGTGATAGCAACGATAAATGAAAAGAGATGTTTACCTCCATCCCTCATGCGCGCAGGTCGATTTGACAAGATTATAGATATGGCAATGCCGGGAACGAAGGATACTATGGCTCTTGTCGAATACTTTCTCCGGAATAAAAGGTTGGCAGATGATCTTGATCCCAATGAGGTGGGAAGACTGCTGACAGGACACTCGGTTGCGGAAATAGAAATGGTTCTGAATGACGCCGGGATAAATGCAGGGTTTGAGACTAGATCCGAGATATGTCGGGATGATATTCTTAAGGCCATTGTTCGGATGGTGATGGAAGCTCCCGGTATCGATAAATATGAAGAAAACTCAGATGATATTGAGGCAATTCTTGTTCATGAACTGGGCCATGTCGTAACTGCTGAAGTGCAGTCACCGGGAAGCGTGGATATTGTTTCCGTTGAACCTCATGGAGGACGCGTAGGTGGTTTGATTTCGTACAGAACTGATAACTGCAATATGACAAAGGAAACTTTGGAAAAAAAGGTGGTTCGCGTGTTGGGTGGACGGGCAGCGATTGAAATCATATACGGAGTACCGGATATGGGTGCCGGGGATGATCTGCGACAGGCATCACGCATGTTATATAGGGCAATAACTGATGAAGCAATCATGGGTTTTGAAGCATTGGACTGCTTGGGTGGATATGGAGATGAGAACCGTGATATTCAGGATCGCTATGTGGCGCGTGAACTTGAAAATTGTTACCAAAAGGCCAAGAAGATCATCGCAGAACACAGAGATCTTTTGGATGCTTTAGCTGATGTGCTGATGAAAGAGAAGACGATCACGTTCAAGACTATACGTCAGGTTATCGGAGCAGTAGGACTTGAACCGACACATCCCTGCAAAAGGACAAAGATAACGTGAAAATGTAGGTGGGAGTCAATGATTTATGCGGTTTCTGATCTGCACGGACAATATAATACATTTCTTGCTGGTCTTGAGAAGATTCAATTCTCAGAGGAGGACCAGCTGTATGTACTGGGTGATGTGATCGACCGGGGACCAGATGGTATCGAATTGCTTCAGCATATCAAAAGCCATTACAACATGGATCTTCTTATAGGCGATCATGAGCTGATGATGCTCAATTCAGTTGATCCTGATGGAAAGGCTGAATGCAATGGCCCGGATACGACTGGGTGGATCACTAACAACGGCGGTGGCCTGACATTTGAAAGATATTGCGGGCTGGATCTGGACGAAAGGCTTGAACTTATCAACTGGATGAAGGAGAGATATGTGATCAGGCTTCTGGATATCAATGGAAAACTGTTCTGTCTGATGCATTCGTTTTTCAAACCCGAGTATGTTAATGCCCGATACAGCGAGATGCCATATCAGGACGTTTGGGAGATCGTATGGAAATCCATGTTCAGAGTTGATTTCCTGCTCCATACAAAGAATATCTACCGGCAGTATGATTACACATTCATAACTGGCCATGTACCTGTTCAGATAATCAGAGAGGATATAGGCTATCTTAATCCCAGGCAGTTAAAGGCATTTAAGAGATGGAACCTTATCAACATTGATGGTGGCTGCGGACTGACCCGCAGGGGAGAACTAATGAGGGGCGCATTGTTTATCTGTTTGGATGATATGAAGGAGTTTCCGATTCGACTATAGAAAATGTGGGATGTACATTTTTTTGTACACTAAATGGGGTATAATTCAATTAGTTAAACCAATCTGGCTGATGCACGAAAGGAGATCATATATATGGCTGATTTGAAGAACAATTTGTTTAATTATGCTACTAAGGAACTTTCTCAGGATGCATTTATCTGCTGGCTTTGCTCATACGCTTTAGAAGATGCAGATAAATCAGATACAGAGTTGGTTAAGTGTGCGGAAACTCTTGTATATGAGTTTATGAAAAGAGGAATTGGGGAGATTGCAGACCCTAATGAAGTAAAACTGCGAATGGTGGAGAAACAGAAGGGTAATATAGATGTTCTACTCACTGTAGATTATCTCGGAAAAACATATAAGATCATAGTGGAAGATAAGATACATGCGTCTGAACATGACAATCAACTTGAGAGATACAAAAAACAAATTGCGAATGAAGGTATTGAGGTTATTGGGATATATTATAAAACCGGTTTTCAATCAGATTTGTCTGTCGTAAATGCAGCTGGATATAAAGTGTTTAATAGACGAGATGTCATTGAACTGTTGGGAACATGCAATTCAAATAATGCAATACTGAAAGACTATAAGGCATACTGGGAAAACTTTGAAGAACTTGCGCAGAGCTATAAAAAGCTTTCTCTGGATAAGTGGGGAGATTGGCAACCAGTAAATGGGTTTTATGATGAAATGCAATCTGCATTAGAGAAGGAAGGCCTATGGGCAGGATATGATTATGTTTCTAATAGATCGGGAGGCTTTTGGGGGCTTTGGTATGGTATAGACAATGACACAATTGAAATAAATGGTCAGACAAAGGCTGTACTCTATCTTCAAATAGAGGCGTCATGGAATGACGCAGCTTCACGATATGATTATCGGATTTGTTCAAAACTTGAAAATACGACAGGGAACAAGGGCGATGAAGACATAGCTAAATTGAAACGTCGAATTGTCAATATTCAAGAGACTTATGGTTTCTCAAGACCATCTTATCTCAGGTCTGGAACGTACATGACTGTCGGCCTCTTCTCAGATATTGATTTGTCGTTATCATATGAAGAGTTTAGGGGGACAATACTGGAATCAGTGAGACAGTATAAGCTATTAATTCAACGATTAAAAGATGATTCAGATAAAAGTGAGATGTAATCCGTATGTACGCAACTGGAAATAAGAAAATGCTGAATATGCTCATCCTGGAGATTCTTCAGAAGTACTCGGATGAAGATCATTCCCTGACTCAGCAGGAAATCATCAGGCTCCTTGATAAGAACTACGGTATGGAATGCGACCGCAGATCCGTTAAGAGTAATGTCTTATCTCTCAGAGAAATGGGATACGATATATCCATGGAAAAGGGATACCGCTTGATGTCACGAGAGTTCGACGATTCTGAACTGCGGATCCTGATAGACAGCGTGCTGTTTTCCAAATCCATATCTACCAGGCAGGCAAAAGGTCTGATCGAGAAGCTGAGGGGGATGGCCAGCAACTACTTCAATGCGAAGGTGTCTCATGTTTGTAATCTTCCTGATCTGCCACGCACTTCAAATAAACAGGCTATGTATGCCCTGGATGCCATCAATGATGCCATATCCGAGCATCGGAAGATCAGCTTTATATATAACAATATCGGCACTGATTTTAAACTTCATCCCAGACGTGAGGAGCCTTATATCGTAAATCCGTATCAGATCGTGGCTAACAACGGCAGATTCTATATCATCGGGAATTACGACAAATATGATAATATTGCGCATTTCCGAGTTGATAAGATGACAGAAGTGAAGATGCTGGATGAAAAAGCCAAGCCAATGAAAGATATTCCCGAACTAAAGGATGGGCTTAATCTTCCGAAGCACATGGCAGAGCACATGTATATGTTCAGCGGGCCGAGTGTGCCGATCAAACTCGAGACCACAGAGGATATGATGTCAGAACTGGTGGACTGGTTTGGTTCAGACTTCACAGTTCAGAAGATCGGAGATGATAAGATCCGCGTTCGCGTCGTATGCAATGAAAATGCTATGCGCTACTGGGCACTGCAGTACGGACCTTGGGTTGAGATTATGGAGCCGGCATCGCTTAGGGAACAAATAAGAGATGATGTGACCAAAATGTCGGAAAAGTACAGTAGATAGGAGGAAATCAGCTTATGAGTAAAATACCTTTTATCAACGTCGCTGACACAAATTGTTGGATAGTATATCTGATGCCATTTGCTTCTGAGGAACGTACGGATTATGACAAGGTGCTTTCCACCCAGCAGGAGTGTATTGAAAAACGTATTTATGGAATGGGCTGGGATGTGGAATGCTTAAAACACGGAACAAAGATGACTGAAGAAAGCGCTGCGAAATACGTCCGTGCATATAATGAATTCCACTCAGAAGACGGTTGGACAGTATCTGAAAAGATCGTTGATTCATATCGCAGTATAAAAAAAGGCGATTATGTAGTGACCCGACTCAAGAATGGCCATTATTATGTGGGAAAAGTATCCTCAGATGGTGCGTATTACCTGTATAAGAATAAGGATCGATTCTATGGATTGTTTTCCTGGGGCGGGGATGTGGAAGAATGGGTTGAATACGAAAATGATGATATGATCCCTTCAGAGATTGCGGGCAGGTTTTCACAGAGACTCCACTCAACCATTCAGCGAGTAGCCGGATACAGACAACGCATGCTTATAATGTCCATGTACGAAAAACGTCTGGAAGATTCCCGGAAGACATTCAACATACCGAAACTGAAGATCAGCCGTTATAATTTCGTCAGAAGTTTAACTTATATGCAGCTGGAAGACCTTGTTGCGTTGTATATAGATAAAAAATGGCATGATGCAGGTTATCGTTTGCTGCCTTCCTCCTGCAAGGTCAGCCAGCAGAATTATGAGTTTAGATTTGTTGCACCAAACAGAAAACCAATCACATGTCAGGTAAAGAATCAACAAGGAATCGAACTTGAACACTATAAATATGAAGGAGGGTATGAAAAAATATATATCTTCTCCGGGGAATGGAACTCAGAAGATGTAGAGAGACTTCGCGATGAATATTGTACTGCTCCGAACTTGTATATTATAGATCCGGATGAATTATTTGAAGCATTAAAAGACAATAAAGAATTGTTTCAAAATGATTTCTATGAGTATAGCAGTGATATTCTCACTCCTGATCAGTTACCGCTCGATGACTATGAACTACGAAAAAGAGTAAATGGAGAAAAACAATACAGGAAATCTGATGACTTTGCATGCTTCGTTCGTTCAGATGGATTATTCTATTCCGCTGAATTTGGAGCGCTTATTCTTTCGTGGCATATTCTTGATGATCATGACAAAGAACTAAGACTGGCTACGCAAATCTGTGATGATATAAACAGATAATAGTAATAATGCTGAGGGTATTCACTGAGAAGACCATTGGACACGGTGTGGAAGCCTTTATGAGAATTATGGAGTAAGGAGAAGAAAAACCGGGTATTGTTTTGGGAGGAGGAAAGATGTTGGAATTTGGAGGGAAGAACGAGTGTGTAAACTACACTGCAACTTTTAATTTAGCAATGGCAGTTGTGGAATCGATAGCTTATGCTTATGATTTTGATCTTAATCTGAATACAGCTGATGAACTTGCTTCAGATATAGTGGTTATGGCTGAAAGAAGGATTATGACTGAGTTTCTTGATTATCAGGAAAAGAAGATTCTGAAATTAGATGATCGAATAATGAATCAAATCGCTAAAGAACTACATGTTCCATGCTATGTGCTCAGAAAAGAGGTGTCTCCGCGGAACAGAAAAGAACGAAACGCAGTAGATTTTTTAGATTACGTGGTAATAACTGAATTATGTGATCATGGAAAAAATAAGAATTCTGCCAGGATAGTCGAGCGAGTGACTAAACAGATAGAAAAAAATAATAAACTACAACAATTGGTTTATAGCATAAGGGATGCTATAGGGGTTGTATAGGATTCATACGCCAGTGTAGAATGCATTGACCATAATAATATTGCTCTCGGCATATAGTCGGGAGCATTTTTGCTCAGGTAAACACAGGGTTTTAGGTTATTTGAAGAAGGATCCCTCTCACATAAATGCTTTGAAGGATTTTATGATAGGCAAAACAAATCTGACTTCAAGCGATATAATAGCCTTTATTATTAGCCAGCCGGATTTTCATAGTTATAGTGCTACTAAGAAAATGGAACGCATCGGGTAATATAGTGAATCATAAAATGCTCTCAACTTCGGTTGAGAGCATTTTTATTGGTGCGATGATCAGAAAGGAAACGGAAGAAGCATGTGTATGTTAAAAAAGGTCGGAGTGATATAATTGGTTTATTAGGAGATACGCATGAAATATATCCGATTATCCACAATTGCAGGAGATAATAGTTACATGAAATACAAGTTTAAAATATTAGCATCATTATTAGCAATAAGCATTATTCTAGAGTTAACGGCATGTAGTTCAACTGATAGTGTTCCAATAGAGAGTGTTTCTGATGAACAAGAAGAATCGTCAGTTAATGTTGATGATAAATCCGATGATATTCCAGAGCCTGAGACAAAAGATCAAGTCACAAATACAACAGACAATAAGCCCGAAGTCCGGAAAACAGTACAATGGAATGGGATTGAGGTTACTTATGATCAGAGTTATTTCGAAGAACCGAGTTTTGGCTATTATGGTGACGACGACTACTGTTACAACATGACTTTTCACAGAAAAAGTATTGAAAATTCTGGGGAGTATTTGGATTGGAATACATATATTACATTTAAGGGAATAAATATGAGTGATCTTCAAAGTGATGATGGATATATTTATAGCAGAGCTTTTCAAGCAAACCCTAATCTTCATTCAGGAAAGCCTTATTACTATAGATATGGTTCCGTTTTTGAACCCTTAGATATAAATGGTATACCGGGTGCATATTATTATTACTGTGTTAATGGTTTTTTGGAACCCTATTTTGATAAGGTAGTGACAGCGAATGACATTAAGTCTTTAAATGCCGCTAGAATGGAACTACATCGATATACAAAAATCTATTTGTTTCTTCCGATTTCTTACTCTGAGACACAAAATTATGATGCTATAAGCATAAGCGTTGAATCGGAGATAAAAAATCCATGGTACAAAGAACATGAGGATCTCTACAGACAAGCTAATGCTTTTGATAATAAAAGAATCAGACATTTGATTGAAAGCATAAAACCCATTGAACCTATTGACCCCACAACAACATTTGATGAATATATTGATTTTATAAAAAGCGGTATCAATCAAGAAAACACCTTTGGGTACAGTATAGACGATTTATTCAACGAGGATGCTATTCCAGCCGTGGGGACTTTTGAGTTTGATCCAAACGAGGTTTTAGAGTGGTATGTAAATAATCAACAAATACCTGATGGTGTTGATATACAGGAAGATGAGAATATAGATGTATCAAACGAGAATGATATTATAATTTCTGACTCTGATTTATGGAATGAATCTCATCATACTGAAGGGGATACTGAGGACTCCGATAATAAAGCTTTGTATTCTGAAGTGTTAGCGAAAATATGTAATAACGAGCTTCCACTTCAGGATTCAGATAATGACGTAATCAACTATGGCGATCTCACGGATGATTGGACTCCATTATATGCATTTGCAGATTTAGACCATAATGGCGTCGACGAATTGCTGACTACGTATAAAACGGGTAGCACCATAATAGGTGGAGCCACAGTATATTATTGGAATAATGATGAGCTAGAGTACTTCCCAGCATCATTATACGACACAAATACATATGATATTATTGCCAATGGACAAGCATCTACAGTGTATATCTATAAATCTGGTAAATGGTTAATGAAATACTGTTATGATGCTTTTACTTATGATGATGCTTGGAATCGTTTGGACTTTGAAACAGGAGAAGAAACAAAAATACTATACGAAGACTATGAAAGCATGTGTAAGGATTATGTGGAGATTTGGAAAATACCACAAGTATGGCATACTATTGCTGAAGTCGAGTGACTGCCCTTGAGATTTTAAGTCCCCAATTCGCTCATCGGGTAATATAGTGAATCACAAAATGCTCTCAACTTCGGTTGAGAGCATTTTTATTGGTGAGATGATCAGAAAGGAATAGGTATAACTCTGGATTTATGAAGTATATATAAAAGAGAATATGTCAGAAGTGAATATATATCTATCCGATATTACACTGATTTGTATCTGACAGAAACGGAACATAACATTAAAAACACGAGATATGCTGAACATCTGGACGGTGGCGGGTACTGTTCTGGGAGAGGACTTGTACCAGCCACAGAAGATGAGGTAAAAGAGTGGCTTGAAGAGAACGAATATGTAAGTACATATATAGAGCTCTTTGGTGAGCCAGAAGAGTAAATCATTAGGCCGTCACTCAATTGATCGTAATGGATTTATGTTATAATAGAGGAGATTTTTTCGTTGTTTTCGTTAAGATATTTCATGAATTGAAAGTTATTGTATCAATGAGGTTCTTATATGAATTATTCATCACATTATGGGCCATATTATAGTAACCACTGCTGGAATTGTAAGGAACCCTTCAAAGCTACGCTTCTGGACACATGTACGGCATGCGGGTGGGTGATCTGCAAAAAATGTGATTGTTGTACTTCGGCATGTAGATTTAATAAAAAGCATGATACTAAGGAATATAAAGATTATGTGGCAGAA
>FMVL01000008.1:0-229264 GCA_900102235.1 Lachnospiraceae bacterium XBB2008
GTGCTTTTCCCTTTGGAAACGTCTATCCCTACAATGTTATGTGGTTCATAGGACATAGGCATATGCTCCTTTATAAGAATAGTGTAATGGTGATTCCATCTTTACCTGTTACCGATTCTGATTGCTTAGTGACGCGAATGCACCTTAAAGGCGATTCAACCCGCTGAAACGAACGCTACAACAGGTGGATGGATGACGGTTTCCGAGACGGACGTGGGAGTCCAAGATAATTCGTCGTCAGTCCATTACCCACCATTATTGTAGCTTAGATAACCGGATGGTAGATGTATAACTGGAGGTTACCATTTCTACCTCTTATAAAGTAGCAAGATAATTGAATCGCGGACAAGAAAAGCTGCCTTGGTTGGCAACTTTTTCATTTTTATTCTTGACGCGTGAATAAACGCGCGCTAATATTCATTATGAACATTACAGCGCAAATATTCATAATATTCGGTTTGATAAAAATACAGTATCAGCTTTCAAAGAAAGGGTTGTATATTATGGCTGGCGGTTTTACTGAGAAAGAGCGTGTGGAAATACGGCAAAGACTTCTGGATTCGGGCTATGAACTCAGTGCCGAAATCGGAATAAAGAAAATGACTATTGCGACGATAGCGAAGAATTCCGAAGTGGCAGTCGGAACATTTTACAACTTCTTCGCATCAAAGGAAGAATATGTAGTTGCGATGATAAGAGATGTCGAAGTGAAATATGAAAAGGAAATGGCATCGCATTTCTCCAAAGAAGGTACTATTGCTCTAAAAAAATTTCTGGAGGTATTCCGCGAGAACTTCAAACCCGAGAATAATTTTCTTCTACGAATAAAACTGGATGATTGGGTATGGCTTAAGTCGCATATTTCAGACAGCGCATACCTAAATACAGCAAATGATCTTAAGAAATATGAATTCATGTTTGCAAAGATCAGAGGAATCAGAAAGGATGCTGAACCAGGCGTAGTTGTTAATTTCATTAAAGCAATTTATGCCCTGTATCAGAACAGGGATACATTTACATTATTCGAGAAATCGCTTCAGACAAATGTGGATCTGATCTTTGATGCCTTATACAGATATTTAAAGGAGGGACGATAATAATGATTATACCTATGATTTTATTTGAGGGAATTGTGTTAAGCTTTATAATACTTGTTGCCTGTGTGGTTGGAATAGCCAATGGTCCTGTGGGTCTGGTCTGTCTTTATGAGAGAGAGGTCTGGGACAGATGTATAGAAAATGGTCTGACCACCGAAGAAAAGATCAAGAAGAGTGCCAGTAACTTTAAGCTTGTCGTTATTCCGCTAATGCTCATTGTTGTCCTGCTCTCTGTCTATGGAATAAATGGTGCGAGAACTTTTTGGGAAGGATTTATCCAGATGACAATCATTCTCGTTATTGAAGGATTATTTGACCGTTTGTTCATCGATTGGTATTGGGTAGGAAAAACAAAGGCATGGAACATAGAAGGAACAGATGACCTGAAACCGTATATATACGGAAAATCTCTTATTATTAAATGGACTACTACACTTGTTGGTTATCCTGTTATTGCGGCTATATTGGCTGGGATAATGTCATTAATAATTTTATAGTGTAAATATATCTAATGGATTTCAACACTCTTGAGAAAGAAATAGAGCAACTGAACAGAATAAATACACGCGCGAATTATACCAGTCGCGCCAGATATTATAGCCTGTATAATTCTATATATGAGAACCTGCTTGAAATGGAAAAGGTTGGTCAGATCACCATAGAGACAGGGAGCAAAGGGCTTGGTTACCTGCATGAGTTACTTATGAATGACGGTCCGGAATTTAGTTATACGGTTGTTTTCTGGGAAAAGAATAATGCTGCAAGAAAATACAAGATTGGTGTATGCATACGGGGATTGCCGATTTGTAAACCGATGAAGGATTGATTTTCAGTTTTAACGAGGACGGGTAATATGATAAAGTTTTTACATTTGTTCAAGAACTATTACTTGGGAATATCGTTTATAGGTATAGCAGCATTTGTGATACAAGAGATTCCATATATCGTTATGCCATTGATAAAACCTGCATCAAATCCAATCATGAATATGTCGAATGAGATCAAATGGATTTGGACAGTACAGGGAATATTTGGTATTTTGTCTATGATTCTGCTGATGTTGATCGTAAGGGATGATGTTAAACTTATTCCGAAAGAAACAACAAAAGAAAAGATATTCCTTTTTCTTATGATTCTGATGATCCTGATCAACTTTATTGGATGGATACTGTACTATATGGGTTACCAGTATGGATGGCTGATCATAATCACTCAGTTTGCCGTTGTTCCGTTGTACTATTTGTTTTTAGGACTTTGGCAGAGGAATTACCTGTTGGCAGGGACGGCGGTTCCGTTTTTTGTGATTCATACCATCAACGGGATTATGAATTTTGCCGTTAAGAGATAATATCTTTCAGGATAATGCAAAGGATACACTTTCCCAGGACTATGTATATAGAAACAGAAAGAATAATTATAAGATCCATTAAGCGCGGAGATGAAAAAGCGTATGCCGAGATGGCTAAGGATGGGAGCCTGACTGAAATAGGGTTTGATGAGAGCTTTTCAGATTGGGCAGAGGACTGGATAAACGAAGCAGTTACACTTACTGAAAAAGATAATCCAAGATCTGATTATATACCTTGCACCATTGTACTCAAAACCACGGGGGAAGTGATCGGAAACGTTGGCTGTACATACTATGAGGATACGGATAGGATAGGTATTTGCTATTTTGTGGGAACGGCATATCGAAGACAAGGATATGTCAGTGAAGCAGTTCAAGAATATATTTCCTATTTCTTTGATCATTACAACGAGAAAGAAATAATAGCCACTATCAAGGATAACAATATGCCTTCATGGAAGACCGCAGAAAAATGTGGATTTGAGCTGACGGAAACAAAGATGTATAAAGATCTTGATGATGAGAAGGAAGAACTGTATAGATTCTATAAGATAAACAGATGATGGATTAAACCGGAATATGTTCCAGTTTTATACACACTAAGGGGAATGGGGATATATTGGTCGCGCGTTTTCCCAAGACTCAATTGTCCGGAGCAGATCATGATAAGATCCGGGAGTATTATGAGCACGACACATTCTTGCTATATGAGGTGTGAGAATGTTATGTTAACTAAGATAAGATACGGAAATACGAATACAGTCCTTATCAAAGGAGACAAAGGAAGCATTTTAATCGATACTGACTATGCCGGTACCATGCCTTCATTTTACAAGACTATCAAGAGGCTTGGCATCAAAGTATCTGATATCACATATGTATTGGCAACACATTATCATCCGGATCATATAGGCCTTATAAGTGAACTTATGAGCCAGGGCGTTAAGCTCATCATTATGGAATCGCAGACTGATTTTGTGCACTATTCAGATGGGATATTCGAGAAAGAATCATACCTTGGTTATAAGCCGATAGATGAGAGCAAGGCCCGGGTTATCCCTTTTGAGAATTCGCGTGATTTTTTGAAAGGACTCGGGATCGAAGGAGAGATTATCCCTACCCCGAGTCACAGTAAGGACAGTATCTCCGTGCTGCTTGATGATGGTACTTTCGTCGTTGGTGATCTTGAACCTCTCGAGTACCTTGAAGCATATGAGGATAACGAGAAGCTTGGGGTTGATTGGGATACATTGCTTAGAGCGGATCCCAAACGTATTATATATGCTCATGCGAATGAGAAATTGTTTTAAGACGTTTTTTTCTTGAATAAAATAAACTAAGAAATCATAGGAATAATCAAACGGATTTACACCCCGTTTACACCTTTTTAAGGTGAACTACCCGATGATAATAATGATACCGCGGTTATCTGCTATACGTGGATGATCGCGGGTATTTTATAAATAGCAAAAACGGAAATACTATTATGATGATAGAAGACTAAGATTGGTGTGTAGCTACGAAATATCACAGAAAGGAGGAAACTGCGTATGGTCAGGGAGATGATCCAGAAAACATTGGATTATGTTGATAGCAACATAAAAGAAGACATTACTGCGGAAGAACTGGCTGAAGTTGCGGGATATTCTGTTTTTCACTTATACAGATTGTTCCAATCAGCTGTTGGAATACCGGTTATGCAGTACGTTTTAAGGAGAAAACTCCTGTATGTTATCTATGAGATTGGCTTGGGGAGAAAGAAAAACGACGTCGTTTATGATTATGGCTTTGAAACATATTCGGGCTTCTACAGAGCTTTTATCCGCGAGATCGGATATACGCCGGCGCAGTACCTCCTGGAATATAAGGCAAAAAGACCTGTAAAGATAAATATTTTTCAGGAGGAACACATCATGGTCAGTAATAAGTTGATTTCTGAAGTGCTGGTAAATTGGGGGCTTCAGAGAGAGCGCGTATCAGATATCGTCTTTCCGGAAACCGGGGAGATCAGCGACTGCGCAAAGTATGTGGGAAGCAATATGGTGATCAAGTATACGGCAAATCTTGGCTCGGTGAAGAAGGCAACCCAGATTTCCAAAGCGCTTAACAGTGTTGGACTTACTGCTCCGTCGGTTATTCCGACTACAGACGGAAAAGAATATGTTACAGTCGGAGAACTATACTTTACGCTTACAAGGAAGGTTGAAGGCGAGAGAGTTATGGCGAGCGGGCTTTATCTTGACGATTATAAAGAAAAAGCACGTTTTATCGGGGAAATCGTTGGACAATTGGATCTTGCGCTTGCTCAGATAGACACGATTTCGGATGAAGCGGACTTAGGAAAGAGTGTAAGGGAGTGGGCGGTCCCGGCCTTGAAGGGAAAAATCGATATGAATCCGGAAACTATGGAGAAATATGCAGCGCAGTTTTGTGATCTCTATAGGGATTTGCCGCGCCAGGTGATTCATAGGGATCCGAATCCGAGCAATATTATTCTGGCGAAGGACAAGTGGGGATTTATTGATTTTGAACTAAGCGAAGAAAACGCCAGAATATTTGATCCATGTTATGCGGCAACAGCTATACTGTCAGAGACTTTTGAAGAAGGAAACGAAGATAAGTTACTTACCTGGGTAGAAGTCATGAAAGAAATCATGTACGGATATGACAGTGTTGTGAAATTGACGGATACGGAAAAGAAGGCTATTCCATATATGATATTGGCAAATCAGTTTGTGTCTACAGCTTTCTTTGAGGGAAAAGATAAGTATGAGGAACTCTATCGGATAAACAAGTCTATGACTGAATGGATTGGCATAAATATGGTCAAATTGAGTATATCTAGTAAAAGATAAGATAATGTCAGAAAAGGCAGAGATAAGCAGGAAGGATAGCCAGGATGGAACGACCGGAGTTTAACGAAATAAAAGACTACGACGAATTTTGTAAATATTATTGGTACCGCGAAGAACTGATCAAAATATGTAAAGAACATGGAATTAAGGCAAGTGGAAGTAAAATCGAGTTGAACAATGTTATCAAGGCTTATTTCTCCGGCGATATGATTCTGCCCGAAAAGAGGAAAAGTAATCGCTCTAAGACCACGATAAAGGAACTGACTCTTAGTACAGGGCTTATAGAGTGCGGATTTACATTTGGCAACAGATTTCGGGAATTCTATGCGGAGCAGACAGGTGTAAGACCGTTCAAGTTCAATGTTGACATGGTTGCGTCAGCTAAGGCTGTAAAGGAAAATGGAGATGAGTCTTTTACACTGGGAGATCTTCTGGATATCTACTATGGAAAAAGAACATATGTCAAATATGATAAATCAGCACTTCAATGGAATAAGTTCGTAAAAGATTTTTGCGCAGATGATGCAACGAAGATATTTGATGAAAGACTGAAAGCAGCCGCGTCTCTTTGGAAGATCGTGAGGGACTCAGATTTGAAGAAAGAGTATTCACACGAGCTGTTTGAAAAATACAAAGATAGTATTACGATTTAATCATATTGAAGGCAAAGAATACACGATAGACGATATGGGTAAGTCAGGATCGAAGGTACTTATCTTCGAGGAGGGATACTTATATGACATACAATGATATGCTTAGGATCGCGATGGAGCAGTCTGCGGAGGATCTGGGCTGTAAGGCAGATGACTTTACGAAGACTAGTAATGTAATAGTTCCGTACAACCTTGGTAAGAATGCCAGGAAGTACTTAAAGCTCCCCATAACTGCCAATCTTGTATCCTACGGTAATAACGTAGTGGCAGGCGTAACAGACGATGTAAAAGACATAGTAAAGGAGTATACAGATAAGTTCGAATACTATCACTTATTTGAGACGCCTAATATGAACTGGGTTTCTGAAAAGCTTCTTCCTTTGGGTTATAAATGCTGCTTTATGGCGGAGTATTTCCTGCCATCTCCTGAGGGTATTCCTGATATTCCCTGTAAGTATGAGACTTCTATCATGACGCAGGAGGACTTTGCCAATCTTTATCTTCCTTCCTGGAGCAACGCTCTTTGCGAGAAAAGGAAAGAGCTTGACGTATTAGGCGTTGGAGCATATGACGGGGCAAAACTTGTAGGTCTTGCGGCATGCTCTGCAGACTGCGATACAATGTGGCAGATAGGCGTGGACGTCCTTCCCGAGTACAGGAAGCGAGGACTTGCTTCTTCTCTTACATCTGTTCTTGCTAAAGAGATAATAAAGAGAGGCAAGGTGCCTTTCTACTGTTGCGCATGGTCCAATATCCGTTCCGCTCGAAATGCTATCCGTTCAGGTTTCGTTCCATCCTGGGCAGAGTTTACGATAAAGCCTTCAGATATCGTTGACGGGATGAATCGCTGATCTATCACGAATGTGACTAAAGCCATATAAGATATGCCGTAAGATGCCGAGTTTTGGAAAAAATGTTCATTTTCGGAGTAAGAAGATTCACATAAATATGGTCGGCAAAATGCGGTAAAACACGGCATTTTGAAGATTTATCAAACGGATTTACACCCCGTTTACACCTTTTAAGGTGAACTATCCGATGAGATGAGAGCACCCTGCGTTATGCAGGGTGCTTTTTGGCAGTAATTTGGAAGAAACGGTACTAAATGTAGAAATAAATCTTGAAGAAACGGAATAACGCCCTTGAAATATTGAAGAAATGGTACTATAATCCATTTACAAGTTTGAAGAAATGGAACTATGTTGTTTTGAGGAGATAGTATGTTTAAGAGAAAAGCTTTAGAAAAGCTAAAATATTGGAAAGAAAAAAAGGCACCAAAGTATTCTGTGCTTCTGGAAGGGGCCAGGCGTGTTGGGAAATCGACAATTGCCGAAGAATTTGCAAAGCAAGAGTATAGGTCATATATAAAAGTGGATTTTGCTAACATAACGCAGGATGTTCTTGATGTGTTCGATGACATAGCAAATCTGGATATTTTTTTTCTTAGACTGCAAACTGCAACTGGGATAACGTTGTATAAAAGAGAATCCGTTATTATATTTGACGAGATCCAGCTTATGCCTAAAGTGCGCCAGGCTATAAAGTACCTGGTTGCGGACGGAAGATATGACTATATTGAGACCGGTTCTCTGATCAGTATAAAAAAGAATGTCAAGGATATAGTGCTTCCATCTGAGGAGATGAAAATACAGATATATCCGATGGACTATGAAGAATTTATGTGGGCCATCGGAAATGATACCTATGGCGTATTGCGGGATTTATATAAGCTTGGGAAGCCGGTTGGAAATTCCTTAAACAGAAAGCTGATGCGGGATTTCAGAATTTATATGGCGGTAGGTGGAATGCCTCAGGCTGTAGAAGCTTATGTGGAAGGCAGGAATTTTACAGAAATCGATGAAGTAAAGAGAGAAATCATAGATTTGTACAAAGACGATTTCTTCAAGATCGATGATACTGGACTGATTGGAAGAATGTATGATTCTGTTCCGACGCAGTTGGCAACGGATAAAAGAAGCTATGTTATTTCGGCAGCTACAGGCAAAAAAAAGATCGATAAAGATTTAGAGCGTTTACATGATTTGCTGGATTCAAAGACGGTATTATCATGCCATAATGTCCTTAATCCGAGCGTTGCTTTACCTCAAACGAGAGATGATGATACGTTCAAACTCTATTTGGCTGATACAGGGTTATTTACTACCATGATTTTCAGATCATCAGGAAAGACGGATGAAAATATTTATACGAAATTGTTGAGCGATTCACTTCCTGCAGATTTGGGATATTTATACGAAAATGCAGTTGCTCAGGTAATCGCCGGATCAGATATAGATCTTTATTATCACACATGGGAGAAAGAAAACAGTTCTCACTATTATGAGGTTGACTTTTTGCTTGCTTCGAAAACAAAGATAGTTCCGATTGAAGTTAAGTCATCCGGAATCGGTAAGCATGAATCAATTACAGAATTTCAGAAAAAGTATTCTAAGCATGTTTCGAAGGAAATATTGTTATCACAAAAAGATATAGGCAATAGTGAAATGCTGAAATTATATCCAATATACATGTTGCCATTTTTAATTGAAGACCTATGAAAGGATGAGAAGGAGTTTTGTGGAATGCGAGCTTTGATAATTAATTGCAGCCCTGTTCGCACAGGGGCAACTGCAGAAATAGTTAAGCTGGTTTCGGAACAGTTATCAAATAAATACTGTGTCAAAAGCATTTGCATTGACGATTATGTCTTTGCATTCTGCAGAGGCTGCCGTTCGTGCCACAATATGGCGAAGTGTGTCATGAGTGATGCAGGTGTTATCGAGAATATAATGAGAGAATATGATGAGGCAGATATTATTGTCTCTGTTTCTCCCTCATACTGGGCAGATATTCCCGGGCAGTTCAAGGCATTCATCGACAGATGTACACCTTGGTGCAATACGCACGAGCCGCATGCAACTATTAAGCCTGGCAAGAAAGGCTTTACAATTGCTTTGAGAACCGGACCTAATATGCCGGAATGTGAGCGGATCATCGGTAGCATAGAACATTTTTATGGTCATTTGGAGATAGAGAGAGCAGGACATATGGGTCTGACATCTATCGAATACAAAGCAGACGTAGCCCCAAGAAAACAAGAAATCATAGAATTCTGTAAGAATATTTAGTCGTAACGAGGGTAAGAACAATCGGAACATAATAGATGAACAAGGTGAAAGTATGGAAGAGAAAAATGAGGAGTATTACAACAAAGGGCGGACCAGAAGTGTGGCGATTATCATTAGGGATGAAAAGATTTTGATGGAAAAAGTACACTTTTTTGAACGCGATTTTTGCACGTTGCCGGGAGGCGGGATAGAGAAAGGCGAGACTCCCGAACAGGCTGTCCTGAGAGAACTAAAAGAAGAAACGGGACTTGATGGTAAGGTGATCAGACCGCTGGCTGTACAATATAAAGACGATGGGGGCACAGATTATTCTTTTGAGGTCGAAATATCTTCGGATGCTGTTACTGTAACCGGATGTGATCCTGAATATGAAGGTGAAGATAATCCCCTAAAAGAAGTATTGTGGATGAGCCTTGATGAAATCAGCGAAAAGGATAGGGCGTTTCTGTGGTCATACGGATTGATGCAGGTAGATGGCTTCTTCAAGATCATTAAGGAGTGGGATAACGAGATCAGTTATCCCGGAAGCTAAAGCACCAAAACCAAATTCATCTATTTACATAGACCAGTACATCCTACTGAAGGTGTGGGAGACGGTTACACCTTATTTTGAACAACGTAATATCCATTTCTATGTGAATCGGTGTGGATTTCATATCGTCGAGTTCTTTAATAGTCATCATCCGGATCCGAACGATCCAGATATAGCAGGGCAGTTAGATGAGCAGTTCCCGGATGGGATGTTTTAAAACGGGCATTGCAACGGTATTTAACATAATTGTCAGCGGGCGTTGACAGATTGCCAAGCATGGTCGGTAGAGCTTTTTATGGGCCTCCTTTACGATTGATATGTAAAAACAATTCTAAGGAGGAACCATCAATAAAAACACATGTTATTAATCTGCTGCCTTTTAATAACAGAACAGAAATGTCGAGAACGGAGTATGTCATTAAAAAAGTTCTCGCCTTTATCCTGATTTTTTTTGTGGCCGGAGTTTTAGGAGAGGCTGTTGTAATCGGATTGTATACAGGAATGGGTTATGATCCACTTCATGGAGTAATGCCTGAAGGGCAGATTGCCGGTCTGATTCCTTATTATGGATATATCCTGTTTTCTGTAATAGCGATACTGTATTGCAAATTAATAGAGAAGCGCAGCATGCGGGATATCGGATTTACGAAGCGGGGGACGGATTATCTGCTTGGGATCGGAGTTGCCGTAGCAATGCTTGTACTTGTCTTGTTCCTCTGCTTGGTAACAGGCTCCGTTTCCTTTTTGAGAATTAACCGAGACATGAGCATTAGCGGGTTGCTGTTATGGGGGCTGGCCTTCATCATTCAGGGTTCTGAGGAAGAGATTCTTTGCAGGGGCTTTTTGATGAATACACTTAAAAAGAAGATACCTCTTCCGGCTGCCGTATTCATAAGTTCGACGGCATTTGTTATTCCTCACCTGATCATGACCCCGATCCTGGATTCGGGATTGGTATATGCACTGATCGGTATTGCGAATTTATACCTTATCTCTGTTTTATTCTCCATAATTGTTTTATGGCGTGGGAATATATGGGTTTCCTGCGGACTCCATGCAGCGTGGAATTATGTTTTGAACATAATCCTGGGACTTACGGTATCAGGAAATGATGCAAAGATGGACGGATTGTTTCTGATCGGGATAAACAAGCTTAACATTATCAATGGGTCAGAATATGGATTTGAGGCAGGAATAGCAACGACGGTTATAACAATAATATCGATTTGCGTTATTCTTTATATATGGAAAGTCAGGAGTGATAATAATGGAATTCAATAATAAACTGTATGAACTTCGTAAACAAAAGGGTCTTTCACAGGAAGAACTCGCAAATCGTTTGAACGTTTCCCGCCAAACGGTTTCCAAATGGGAGGTTGGAGAATCTTCACCGGACATGGAAAAGCTTGTTGCAATCAGTGAACTTTTTGACATCTCACTGGATGAACTTGTGCTTGATAAAGCTGTGAAAAAAGAGGAGGCTTCGGAACAGGTAGTAAAATCCGAGTTGTACAGTGATATAAAAGAGCATGTATTAAGGGAAGATAATAAGAAAAAAGCAAAGAAAGGGCTTAAGATAGCAGGCATAGTGCTGGGAGTACTGTTGCTGATCGATCTTGTTTCGATGATTATATATTTCGCTCTTTTCGGAATTCCTCAATAAGGCTGACGTGGGATTCCAATAAAACAGCATTGTATGAATTGAATTGTCGCTTGCTAGAAGCAGGTCAAATCGGAGGATTGGAGGGGAAACCATGTTAGAAATATTAAAAGCGAGGTTTCAAGATAATAAGAATCTTCATATGGAACTGAGTTGGCTTGACGTGGAGAAACGTTTGCTTGAGCATCCGGGCTCCATGGACGTTTTGAGAAGGATGGAGGAGAGCGGCGGAGAACCGGATACCATCGGCTATGACGAAAAGACGGGAAAGCTAATTTTCTGCGACTGCGCAAAGGAGTCCCCTTCTGGGCGCAGAAGCCTGTGCTATGACGAAAAGGCATTACAGGGGCGTGCTAAAAACCCGCCGTCAGGCAGCGCCGAATGGAAAGCAAAAGAAATCGGCGTTTTGATCATGACGGAGGAACTCTATCGCCGACTACAAAGTCTCGGGGAATTTGATTTGAAAACGTCAAGTTGGATCACTACGCCGGATGATATTCGCGACAAGGGCGGTGCATTGTTCTGCGAACGACGTTACGGAACGGTTTTCACATTTCATAACGGGGCGGATTCGTACTATTCCGTGCGCGGGTTCAGAGGTTATACTCTAATATAAATTGGGATTTAACCGAGGTGAGATTTCCCGAACGTTGTAAATCTCGAATCTGATGCTGATAAGGATAATCGGTTGTTTAGCTTCTTACTGTTTTTATTTCCGTATTACCTAAAACAGGCAATGCGGAAGGGGCTGTTTAAGCAATACATTCACCGAAAATACAATGATGAGAATGTAAAGGGAACTATTGATATCGCCAGGCATATTGAACGGAACACTCCTTTTACGGCTTAAAAATACCGGTTGATGCTGAGTGTTATGAATCATTTGTTGAAAGAGTGAAAACCCGGGAGCAAGAGTTTGTGAAGACATTTACCGAGATGCAGTAAAGATTACGAACAGAACAACCAATGCATCGGAAGCAGATGTCCGTTCAGATAAGAAGGTACAAAGATGATTGAAGTAAGGGATTGTGATGATTACGAAGCTGCAAAAGAATTGATTCTGGAGTATTCCAAAATAAAAGGTGCAGAAGGATGCTTTGTATCCCTTGATAAAGAACTGGCAGATCTCGAGGGATTTTATCAGGATGGAGCTTTGTTGCTTGGATATGACGAAGAAAACCCCGTTGCTACAATTGCAATCAAGAGGATAGACGATAATACAGCGGAAGCAAAACGATTATACATAAAACCGGAATGTCGAAGAAAGGGTTATGCAAGGCCTATGCTTAACGCCATGTTGGATAAATGCCGTGAATTATGCTTTAAAGAAGTACGATTTACCACAAAACCTGAGGTGATGAGCGTAGGATATGCCTTGTACAAGAAGATGGGATTTGAAGAGCTCGAAAACAACGAAGGAACGGTTTTGATGAGAATGGTATTGCATTAAATTCTATCGGAAATTAGTAGAGGTATTGGTATGAAAGTATTTATTGTATATTGCCATCCTTCAAAAGATAGTTTTACGAATGAAGTATATAAATCTTTTGAACGAGGTTTAAGAGATGCCGGTCATGAGATTTTTATATCTGATTTATATGATATGAATTTTAAAACGGATATAAGTGAAGAAGAATATTTACGGGAAACCTATTACAGAGCTGATGGAATAAAATCAAAAGATGTCTTGATTGAACAGGAAAAAATACAGAACAGTGATGCAATTGTGTTTATATATCCTGTATTTTGGACAGAAGCACCCGCAAAGCTTGTGGGTTGGTTTGACCGGATTTGGACAACAGGATTTGCTTATAAGCCAGATCCTACTATGAAGGTTCTTGAAAAAGCATTATTTATAGTTTGTGCAGGAAAAACAATGAAATCTCTCATTGAAACAGGGGAAAAGAGTGCTATGGAAACAGTAATGTTGGGAGATAGAATTCGTAATAGAGCAAAAGAGAAAGAAATGGTTATTTTTGATAGTATGACGCATTGGAATGAAGAAGCACGAAGTGAGAATATTTCTCGACATCTTTCCAAGGCGTATGAAATGGGTATAAAATTTTGAGACACTCAAAACTTCCCGTTTGTCGAGATTAAGCGATAGTAAGTTATATTGGATAATCTTCCTAAGGGGGGTGCAAATGCACCCCCTAAAAGTGCACCCCCTGTCAAAAATGCACCCCCTAAAAGTGCACCCCCCTCTCTTGCAAACCGGGGCACGAGTAGTTTTTGACCCTATAAAAAACTACGTTTTGACTACGATTCATAGTTCACATCAAAAAGATACGGATATTATTTCTGAAGAAGAGCAGGATGATGTTGAATACGCCAGAGAAAATCAATATGATGAGGCAATATTTATAGAAGATTCCGATACTGTTATTATCCACGATATCAAATTATTCTATACTAATAGATGTCCTGTCTCGGATATATATTATCAATAACTTTTAACATAACTTGCTAAGAGGTTCTGAATATGCACTTAGGATTTTCATACGTGGGACTTATATACCTGATCATGTTATTTGCCCCCAATATAAAGTGGGCGAAAAATAAACCGGAAGGATATGAGCAGTTTGCGGCAAAAGAAAATAAGATTCTTCAGGCTTTTGAGAGGACGGGAGAAATCCTTACCAGTGCTATCGTATTGGTGTTTTCTGATTTCAATATAACCGGATGGAGTTTACACGGATGGAAGTGGTGGAACTGCTGGCTGCTCCTTTCTTTTTTCCTTATGATCCTATACGAAATGTATTGGCACAGGTATTTTATGAGTTCAAGGACAATGCGTGACATGTATAGTTCTTTTTGCGGCTTTCCTGTAGCCGGTGCAACGCTTCCTGTGCTTGCGTTTTTTCTTTTGGGGATATATGGATTTAATATCTTTCTGATCATTACATCTCTTATACTAGGCATAGGTCATATCGGTATTCATGTTATTCATGAGAAAGAAGTGCGTGAGTCTGATGAAAAAATTAGCAAGACTCAGATGATCATCAGATGGAAATGGATCATTCTTGCATTGCTCCTGTTACTGTCAGCAGTAGTTTATCTGATATTTGGCAGGATGAGAGGGCTCATGGTATTAAACTTCAGCAGTAATGCTGTAAGATATGAATATGATTCGGATAATCTTCTGGGATTAAAAGCAACAGTTGTTGATGGAAGAAACTATACATATGTTTTCGACGGTGACTTATGCATTTTTAATGGATATGATGTAATGAAGGCGGATCAAAAAAACGAAATTTTTTCTGCGTTTCGCAATATTCCTAATTTTACTCCGGAATCGGTATATTTTAACCGTAAAAGCGGAGACATCTATCTTACTCTGTGTTTCGGAGACGATGTCGATATGGACAGGGTTGACGGCTTTCATCTGTATCTGTCTGACACGGAATGGATAACGGTTAACCAGCCAAAAGATATTACCAGTGTGGATCATTATGAGATAACTGATCATAACTTCGATAATGCTGGTTATGAGTCTTGGCTCGGTCATGATTGGACACAGGTCTGGAACAAGGACGGATGCGGTGAGTGGAGCGAGGTACGAGATCGACATTATAGCAATAGTACTATGCCACTGGAATGAATCCAAATATATGTGTCTGAAAAACAGATAAACATTGTGAATTATAACAAGCCGTTACCGCCTATACGCATAAGTGATCTGAATGAGAGAACGTTTTTTAACGAGCGAGACACGGAGAATCCTGAAATCAGGGATATGTTTAAAGCATTAGGCATTATAGAATCTTTCGGAACAGGTATCGGGGAAGCCAAAAGATCAATGCGGGAAAATGGATCTCCGGATCTTTTTTATAAGACTTTCGATGTAAATGACAACGTTACTTCTGTGGTTATACCTGTAAATGAAGAATATTATGAAATAAAAAATGGCTCCAAACCAAAGAAAAAAGTTTGGATTGAGACTGAAACCAAAGATTTCAAGCAGAAAATCTTGGATTCGGGATATACAAATAAAACAAAACGTATTGAAGTTATATGAGGAAATCGGGACAGAGGTTTTTGGGAATTCTCGAGTAGTCGAAATTCTTGGTTGTTCGGAAGTGACAGCAACGTCCTATTTGAAAAGGATGGAGGATGAAATGAAGATTATTGTTCCGGTAGAAGGAATGGGAAAAGGAAAGTACAAGTTTTCAAAGTAAAATTCAGGAAGTGTGATAGCCCGAAAGGAATTGATATAGATGGGACACAGAACTGAAAATGTTGAATTGACTGTCTTGTGCCTTATACAAGACGAAAATAGGATTTTATTACAAAACAGGATAAAAGAGGATTGGAAAGGGTATACACTTCCGGGAGGCCATGTTGAAGCAAACAGTTCCCTATAACAAATGGTCGGTACATTGTGTTGCTGTTCAAAGCGACAGAATTTGAAGGGGCAGTTGTATCTTCCGATGAAGGCGAGATGGAGTGGATAGATATTGATGATATATCAAAAATAAACGTTGTTGAAGATTTCCACGACCTTTTGAAAGTACTGAATGATCCGGAAATAAATGAGTTTCAATATACTGTTGAAGATGGCGAGTGGATCGTTCATTTGAAGTGATAAATTTATAATAAGATGAGGAAGACAATTATGAAGTATTCGTACAAAGAAATGCCTGAACAGATGAAAGGAACTTTCGGAGATATCTCCAGGTCTTTTGGTTTTTCATGGAAAGAATTCGTGATGACAATACCATCTCCGATGTTTCTTGTTACAACATATAAATCCAACGGTAACCCCAATGCCTGCATGCAGTCCTGGGCAACTTTTACCAGTGCTGACCACGGTAACGGCTTTTATGCCATACTTGCCAGCGTAAATAAGAACGGCCATCTGTACAAGAGTCTTCAGGAAACAGGGCAGGCTGTGATTAACTTCTTTTCTGCAGATCATCATGCTGCCTGTATGGATACCATCAAAAATAATCATTTTGATACAGATGAGATTACCACGTCCGGGCTTACGGTAGCGAAGGCTTCGTGGGTTAATGCACCCATGGTCGAAGAATGCTTCATGAACCTTGAATGTAAACTTGCCTGGGAAAAAGAAATCGTTCCCGGCGACGACCACGTGATCATTTGCCTTGAGATCATCGGTGCGCATATCGATGAAGACCATCTGGCCGACAGGACAGGCGATAATGGACTTCTTTATAACATCCATTACCCTATAAACCCTGAGAAAGTCGGCAAAACAGCCCACGACTATGCCGGGGTACTTCAAAAGAAAATTGATGTTATGGAATATTAAGCAAAATAGAGGAAGCAAATCGGATCATATGCTTCAAAACGTCCTTGGGGTGCTGTAAATATGAGTTTTTACGATCCCGACAATAATGTGATCTATTTTAGGCAGTTGCAAGAGGAATAACCATCATGGATGAAAAGACTTTGCAAGATATATTGGCATTGAATTACGGAATAGAATCCCCGTCTTTGGAATTCTTAAGAGAAGGCGGCACCACTACATATATTGCCAATGGAAGGTCTAAGTATCTGCTTAAGGTTATTGGATCTGCTTTTTCGGATACAGCAAGACAGTCTGCATCTATTATGAGATATTTGGAAGGGAACGGTTTTCCTGTACCCAAAACGATACTTACAAAAAGCGGAGAAACTATTTTTGAAACAGAAGCTGATGGGGAGAAGATCCTGATAGTTCTCATGGACTTCATTGATGGGGACGAGCCGGAACTTGAAAAATGTGCATCCGAAGTAGGCAGGCTTGTCGGCAGATTTCATCAATTTATGGAGGAGTATCCCTCGGAACTTGTCTACCGCGACAAAGAATTCTTTATAGGTCGATATATTGAGTTCCTTCGTAAAAAGAAATACCCACGTATCAAAGAGTATGAGGAACTGGGAGAGCGTTTGTGGGATAAGGTTAAAAATCTTCCGCAGGGGAATTGCCACGGAGATCTTCACAGGGGGAACCTGTTGCAGAATGAGGATGGGAAGATTTATCTTGTGGATTTTGATACTGCTTGCAAGGCTCCAGTTATGTTCGATGTCATGGTTATGTGTGACATGACGGATTATTTTAATCTGAAGCAGGAAGATATTGAGCTTACTAAGGTAGTGTATCGGGAATTTCTTTCGGGATATGTAGGTTATCATAAGTTGAGCCGTGAGGAAATTCTTTCTTTTCCGTATTGGGTTGCAATCAGGCATTTTCAGTTACAAGCCACCATCCTTGAAATATATGGAATGGACTGCATAGATGAAGGCTTTATAGACGGTCAGCTGTACTGGCTTAATAAGTGGCAGGAAACAATCCCGGGATTTACAGAGGAGTTGGAGGAAAAAAATTGGCAGAGAAACGGAATATGATTGATATAAATGAGAAATATATGAAAAGGTGCTACGAATTAGCGATAAGCGCAGGTAAAAAAGGGTTTGACACTTTTGGTGCGGTATTGGTTTGTGACGGCAAAATTCTGGAAGAAGCTGAGAATACTGCTGATTATAAAAAGAAGATTTTTGGTCATGCAGAATTTAATCTTGTTCATAAATGTGCAAATAAGTATACAGACGACATTTTAGAAAAGTCTGTAGTCTACACAAGCTGTGCCCCATGTGAGAGGTGCCTGGCAGCAATAGCTTCACTTGGAGTTCATCAGGTTGTATGTGGAGTTTCGTACAAAGAATTTTGCAAATTACTTCCGTTTGATTATCAGGCCGTAGACAGAGAAGGTTTGCTTAAGCAACTTGGAATAGATATGACACTTACTGAATCTGTGCTTGAAGATGAAGGCATGCACGTCTTTGAATGGTGGGGCGGAAAATATCGTCCGTTAGACGAGCTTATTGCAGAAATGGATGAGGTAAAGAAGAAATGATAAAGGTTTTATTTGTCTGCTGGGGCAATATTTGCAGAAGCCCCATGGGAGAATTCATTTTGAAAGACATGGTGCGCAAGCTCGGTCTTGAGGATCAGTTCTATATTGAATCTGCGGCCACTTCCACGGAGGAGATCGGGAATCCTGTTTATCCTCCCGCGAGGGCTGAACTTGCAAGGCACGGAATAGACTGTTCCGGACATCATGCGAGACAGGTTAAGAGGTCGGATTATGACAATTTCGACCTTATCATCGCGACAGAAGATGTTCACAGGCGTATCATGGAAGACAGATTCTTTGGAGGCGATCCCGATCATAAGATCGTGCTTTGCATGGATCTGGCCGGAAGGCCGGGAGAACAGATAGATGATCCCTGGTATACCGGAAGATTTGAGGAAGTATATGGGCAATTGTATGATGCATGCACCGGGATCGTGGAGAAATACTCAAACCAGTTTACATAACACAAAAACAATAGAGTTCTGCACTACATAACTAGTACACAAACATGCAACTCAGGAGGTTAAAATGGCTACTTTGTCAGACTTGCAACCCGCTATCGTATTTAAGTATTTTCAGGAGCTTTGCAACATACCGCATGGTTCGGGCAATATCCGTGCCATCAGCGACTATCTCTGCTCTTTTGCCGAAGAACAGGGACTTAGGTTTGTGCAGGATGAAGCGGGGAATGTGATCATATACAAACCCGCATCCGTCGCCGGATCAGAGGCAGGAGATTCTAAAGAGCCTCTGATCCTTCAGGCACATATGGATATGGTAGCCGTATCCGTAGATGACAGGGATATGACTGCAGTTCCTATAGTTCCTTTGATCGACGGGGACCACATATATGCAGACGGCACTTCACTCGGAGGCGACGACGGGGTAGGAGTCGCCTATATAATGGCGATTCTCGCATCGGATGATCTTGTACATCCGCCTATCGAAGCCGTGATCACCACTGATGAGGAAACCGGTATGGACGGAGCCCGTGCTCTGGATCCGGCGCTTTTGAGCGGGAGACGGATGATCAACCTCGACAGTGAGGAAGAAGGTCATATCCTCGCCGGGTGCGCGGGAGGGGTCAGGGTATACATATCGCACGATTTCGGCAATGTTGAACCTGCATCCGGCAGAGTGATCCGTATGGATATATACGGATGTGCGGGTGGCCATTCCGGCAATGAGATCCACAAAAGAGGAGCCAATGCGAATGTTATCGCAGGTGTTTTGCTGGGTAAACTTTGCTCAGTGTGTGATACTCGCTTGATATATATCAGTGGCGGTGAAGTTGATAATGCTATTCCCAAGGTTGCATATCTGATCGCGGCTGTTAACGGTGATATCACGAATGAGGATCTTTCACTTGAGATAAGCAAGACCATGGATGAGATCATATCCCGATACTCCGGCAGCGATCCGGGCATGAGAATAGATATGAATATTATTAACAGCAATGGTTTACATAACGCTGCCGAAACATTCAATGACAGATGTATGCTTTCCTCCGCAGCAACCCGTGAGATAGCAGACATGTTTAATGATCTTCCAAACGGCGTTATAGCCATGAGTCCCGATGTTGAAGGACTGGTTGAAACATCCCTTAATCTGGGAGTGATCACCTTCGAAGAAACAAAAATCAAACTTCAGTATTCTGTAAGAAGCTCCATAGAAGATGACAAGGCCGCGCTCATAGGCAGATTGCGTGATATCGCCGAAAAGGCAGGAGCCGTTACTGAGGTAAACGGAGATTATCCGGGGTGGAAGTATCGTAAGGATTCGAAACTCAGAGATTGTCTGGAAAAAGTCTACAGAGATATGTACGGTAAGGAAGCGGTGACCGAAGCTATTCATGCCGGCCTGGAATGCGGCTTTTTCTCCAAAGCACTTCCCGGCCTGGATTGCGTATCCATAGGCCCGGATATGCAGGATATACATACAACATCCGAGCGCCTGAGCATATCTTCAACAGCAAGATCCTGGGATTATCTGTGCAGAGTACTTGCGGAGTTATGTTAACCGCAGATGCCCGACGGCTACGTGCGGAGTTATGTTAACCAAACAGCATTCCGATCAACTGTACTATCACAGCTGCACCCCACGCCACGAAGCACTGCCACAGCACTATACATACAGCCCATTTGCTGCCCATTTCTCTCTTGATAGCGGCTATCGCTGCCACACACGGCGTATACAGCAGGCTGAATACCAGCAAAGATGCAGCGGTCAGCGAGTTTATCGCACCGCTTATCCCATCGGGTGCAAACAGTACTTCCATAGTGGATACCACGCTTTCTTTTGCCATGAATCCACACACGAGTGATGTGATGATCTTCCAGTCCCCGAGGCCGGCGGGCTTCATTACGGGCACGAGTATGCCGGCGATATATGCCAGGATACTCTGTCCCTCATCTTTTACCAGATCCAGATGAAAATCAAAACTTCGCAGGAACCATACCACGATCGTAGCAATGAGGATCACGGAAAAGGCCCTCTGCAGGAAGTCTTTTGCCTTTTCCCACAGAAGCATCAGTACATTTCTGGCTGTCGGAATACGGTAGTTGGGCAGTTCCATGATGAAAGGAACCGCTTCTCCCTTGAATATGGTCTTTTTATAGAACAGTGACACGAGTATGCCGTTTATGATACCGAGAAGATACAGTCCCGTGATGATGAGCCACCCTTTTCCGGGGAAGAAAGCGCTCACCAGGAATCCGTATATCGGGAGCTTGGCCGTACATGACATGAATGGTGTGAGCAGTATCGTCATCTTACGGTCTCTGGCACTCGGAAGAGTTCGCGTAGCCATGACAGCCGGGACCGTACAGCCGAATCCCAGTAGCATCGGCACTATGCTTCGGCCGGAGAGACCGATCTTTCTGAGAAGTTTATCCATCACGAAGGCAACGCGGGCGATATATCCGCTGTCTTCGAGGATGGACAGGAAGAAGAACATGATTATGATGATCGGCAGGAAACTTAAGACCCCACCGACACCTTCAAACAGTCCGTCAGTGACAAGGCTCTGCAAAGTGGCATTGACATGTCCCGCTTCCATGAGCCGGGCTACATGATCGCCGAGGGCGCTGATGCCTTTATCCAGCAGATCCTGGAAAAACGGGCCGATAAGTGCAAATGTCAAAAAGAAGATGAGACCCATGATTCCGATGAAAACGGGAATGGCTGAAAACCTGCCCGTGAGGACACCGTCCAGTTTCTGACTCTTTGCGCGTTCCTTACTCTCTGCGGGCTTGGTCACACAGCGTTCAACAACCTTATAGATATATGAATATCTCATGTCAGCGATGGCGGCACTTCTGTCGAGCCCTCGCTCTTTTTCCATCTGAAGGATGATATGCTCCACCATCTCAAGCTCATTGGCATCGAGATCGAGAGCAGCGGTTATCCGTTCGTCTCCGTCTACCAGTTTGCATACCGCGAAACGAAGAGGCAGACCTGCTTTGGCGGCATGGTCTTCGATAAGGTGACTTACACCGTGAAGACATCTGTGCACGGCACCTCCGTGATCATCGGCGTCGCAGAAATCCTGACGCAGAGGACATTCCTGATATTTGGCGATGTGGATGGCATGGGAGATGAGCTCGTCTACACCTTCATTCTTCGAGGCTGAGATCGGTACGACCGGAACGCCGAGCATATCCTCCATCTCGTTGACATCGACGATACCGCCGTTCCCGAGCATCTCATCCATCATGTTGAGTGCGACGACCATGGGGATCCCGAGTTCGAGCATCTGCATGGTCAGATAGAGGTTTCGTTCTATGTTGGTGACATCGACGATATTAATGATGGCCTTGGGCTTCTCATTTAGGACAAAATCGCGTGAAACTAGTTCTTCCGCTGAATAGGGAGACATCGAATAGATACCCGGAAGATCGGTGACGCTGGTACCGGGATTGTTCCGGATCATGCCGTCCTTGCGGTCGACTGTCACGCCCGGGAAGTTTCCGACATGCTGGTTTGATCCGGTGAGCTGATTGAACAGGGTGGTCTTTCCGCTGTTCTGATTTCCCATCAGAGCAAAAGTCAGGGTTTCATCGGCGGGCAGGGGATTGCCGCTTCCTTTGGGATGGTATTTTCCTTCCTCACCGAGACCGGGGTGGTGGTGGGCTTTTTTTCTGGGATCGGATGCGGAATCATGTTTCGGGATCTCTCCGGCTTCGCCCGGGGCTTCATTATCCCTCTGAGCGATCCCGCTTACGATGATGCGTTCGGCATCTGCTTTTCTGAGTGTAAGTTCGTATCCGTGAATGAGATATTCTATCGGATCTCCCATGGGAGCGTATTTGACCAGTGTCATTTCCGCACCGGGAAGAACTCCCATATCCAGAAGATGCTGTCTTAGGGCTCCTTCACCGCCAACTTGTTCTATGATAGCTTTTTGTCCGGGGATTAATTCATTTAAGGTTGACATAACTCAAATTTGTTTTTGCTTGAAATATTGGTGTTTAGCCTATTTAGCTATATGTCTGGCTACATGTACTCCGCTGGCAGAAGCGTGGGAAAGCGAATGAGTTACGCCACTGCCGTCACCGATCATATACAGTCCTTTGTGACAGGTCTCCAGATTTTCGTCGACATCCGCTTCCATGTTGTAGAATTTGACTTCGACTCCATAGAGGAGGGTATCGTCATTGGCCGTTCCGGGTGCGATCTTATCGAGCGCGTAGATCATTTCTATGATGCCGTCTAAGATTCTTTTGGGCAGGACGAGGCTCAGGTCCCCGGGTTCAGCTTTGAGTGTGGGGGTGACGAAATTCTCATCCAGTCTCTTGTGGGTGCTGCGCCTGCCACGGATCAGATCACCGAAGCGTTGCACGATCACACCTCCTCCGAGCATATTGGAGAGGCGGGCGATGGATTCGCCGTATCCGTTGCTGTCCTTAAAGGGCTCCGAGAAATGCTTGGCGACTAAGAGTGCGAAGTTGGTATTGTCCGTTTGTTTGGCCGGATCTTCATAGCTGTGACCGTTGACCGTGACTATGCCGTTCGTATTTTCTTCGACCACACTGCCGTGAGGATTCATGCAGAAGGTCCTGACCATATCTTCGAATTTCTCGGTGCGGTATACGATCTTGCTCTCATAGAGTTCATCGGTCAGATGGGAGAAGAGGTCAGCGGTCAGTTCGACTCTGACGCCCAGATCCACGCGGTTTGACTTGGTGGGAATGGAGAGCTCTTCACATACGGTTTCCATCCACTTGCTGCCGCTTCGCCCGACGGATATGACGCATTTATCGCAGGTGTACTCACCGTCAGCTGTGGTTATGCGGTAACCGTCAGCTTCTTTACGCACATGTTCCACACTGGTATGGAAAAAGAAATCCGCTTTTCCCTCCAGATGTTTGTACAGATTCTCCAACACGATATAGTTGATATCCGTTCCAAGATGCCTGACGGATGCATCGAGGAGCTTGAGCTTGTTCTGCATGCATTTTTTCTTGATATCCGTACCGGTGGTGGAGTAGAGTTTGGTGCCTTCACCTCCGTACTCGAGGTTTATCTTATCAACGTATCTCATCAGGTCAAGAGCTTCATCTTTTCCGACATGCTCATATAAGGTTCCGCCGAAGTCGTTGGTGATATTGTATTTTCCGTCGGAAAAAGCACCGGCTCCTCCGAAACCGCTCATGATGGAGCAGGTCTTACAGTGAATGCAGTTCTTTACTTTGACTCCGTCGATGGGACACTTGCGTTCACTCAGCCTGCCACCTGCTTCGAATACGGCGATCTTTAAGTCGCTTCGCAGTCCGGCAAGTTCATAAGCTGTGAAGATCCCTCCGGGACCCGCGCCAATTATAATGACATCGTATTTCATGTGATCCTCCCTTGTAAGTCAAACCTAACATTACCATTATACATAATTTTTCACTTGACAGTAACCATATGGATGAATTATTATAAATAGGCTGTCGCGAAAGGAATATACCGATCCGACTGACATATCGGGGTGTGGCTCAGGTGGTAGAGCGCTTCGTTAGGGACGAAGAGGCCGCAAGTTCAAGTCTTGTCACTCCGATGCCTTGGAAAATCCGAAATCTTCAGTATTTATGAGGGTTTCGGGTTTTTCTTTTTTTGTTGAACCAGGCCTTTTTCGTGGTAGAAAAAGGTAGAAAAATGTGTTATCCCGTGAAAACACTGGGTTTTACGAAGATTACATTGGCCTCATGCCAAGTATGGGGACAGGATCGAATGTAAGATACCCGCAGTTATGGAAGAGATCACTTACACTGCACGTGCATGACGAATTCCGCATCCTCCATGCGCAGTCTGATACGATACAGATCATGATCCCAGGCGAGCTTAAGGCGCGCATCGGTGATGGGTAGAGTTTCCGTTTCAATGACCGAAGCTCCTGTAAACGTGATCAGCGCATCTCCGAGCATATAAGTGTCTAAGGAATCTGTCTTCTCCACTGGTTCATATGTGATGAAGTTCAGTATCACGTCGTTTATGCCGGTGGTATCCGTCAGAGTAAATGTCTCTGAAGATGCATCAAGAGTCATCTTGCGAATATAGTGATCTCCGACTGAGTGCCTGTCCGGAAGAGGATAGGCATCTTCTATATGCATCGAGATCGTCTTGCTCGTATCTCCCAGATCGCATTTTACATCTGTTGCACGGTATTGCTCACCGTCCTTCTGATCCAGACCGTCTATAGTCGGCAGGTTATGATATCCCGACTGCATGGTCCATATCTCATAGCGGTCCTTCGAAAAAGTCTTGCGCGAATAGGTTTCCACCCCTATATCCACGAACATCGGCTTATCATCCATATACAATATGAAACTGCCTGTATCGTTGTGATTGTGATTGTCCGCATTATCCCCGGCTTTTGCAGCCAGAACAAAACGAGGGGTTCTGGCGACCATTACTCCCACGCTGGGATAGTATATATCCCTGGCGAGGATCGGAGGTTTATCCGACATGTCTTCGTGATGCTTAAGGGCCTCTCCGGCATAAGCGATGCTGAGCATCCGGCAGAACAGGTTCAGCTTCAGACTCTCATCCGCCAGCAGATCGCCTGAGTCAAAGGCATGGTGTACATCCTCTGCGGCAGCCTCCATAAGAGCATCGAGATGGCAAGCCTTACCGAACAGGAACTCTCTGACACCCATGCGTCCCGCTTTGGCAGAACAGTCGGAGAAGTTTACATAATACTCTCCACATGCATGCACGTTTACTATATAAGAAGCGATATTCCGGATTTTGGGGCTGTTCCACATATCGCCGAATGCATCGCCTGTAACGCGGTTCAGTATATCAATGCAATGGAACAGGCAAAGTCCCGCATGGCGGTAGTATTGTGCACCTTCGTCACAGCAGCCGTCTTCACCGTAGTCCTTCATGAAGCAGTCCAGACTGTAGACAGCCTGTCTGATAACATTCATGCGTATGTCACTGTCAAATGGCAGAAGAAAAGCGGAGAGCAGTACATTCTGCGTGCACCACGGTGTCCAGTTGCACATTGGTTCATCACCGTTGCCCATCCACCAGAAATGGTCGTTTAAGTAAGGGGTGATCAGCCGTTTGTCTGTCTCGCTGAAGATGCGTTTGCAGATAAGCTTCGATACGGTGTCCAGTCTGTCTTTGAGCAGATAGTACGTCATTGCCAGCAGAGCGGCTGTCTCACATGCGAAAAGATCGAGAACGGGCCTGTCTGTATCGGGGAGAATGATCTGGGGAGTATCTCTGATATATGTATTATGTGCGGGCAGCACCCATGTGCTTTCTTCACAGATGCAGTATATCCCGTCTATGATGTCATCGATGAAACGGCCTTTTCTTTCTACTGTTTCGGCGGTGATAAGCGCATTTATCCGGTGTCTCCTGGAGAAGTATCTTTCTTCATAGGCAGAGCGGTCTCCGGTACGGACAAAGCTCATATAGTCACGGGCGGTGATCGGCACGTAGGAGCCGGGCAGACAGTCTTCGCCGGCTTTGATCAGATTATTTCGAAGTCGGTCGGGAATAAGAGATGCATCGTCCCTGATCCCGGGGAACGGATCATAGTCGGACACTGCAGCGTTGAATGACTTAAGCATATTCTGAAAAGGCGTATCGTAATCCTGTTTATTCATTTGATCTCCTGTGGGGCGTTGTTCCGTCAGGGCATAACGGAATGCACCGGCCAGTCCGTCAGGGCTTTGCGATGTATTCCGAAGGCGTGACACCCTGAATCTTCTTAAATACTTTGCTGAAATAGAATTCGCTGCCGAAGTTGAGCATATCCGCCACTTCATAGATTTTATAGTTCTCTGCACGCAGGAGACGCTTGGCCTCCTCGATCTTGCATGTATTTATGTATTCGTTGAAACCGGTATCGTTGTATTTGCCGAAGAGCTGGCTTAAGTATGACGGACTGATGCCGAAGATAGCAGCGACCTCGTTTAAGGACAGCTTGTCATGAGTGTGCTCGCTGATGTATTTCTTTACATCCGATACGATACGGTTCTTGTGATCGCGCCGTCTGTCTTCGAACAGTCGGCACATACAATCGCTGTACCGGTCAAGCCACTCTATGATCTGAGTGACCGAGTTCATGCGGTAGAGTGACAGATATGAGTCGGGAGTATCGCTGTAATACTCGTTCAGGATATCCTCGCCGTCGGGAAGGATCGAGATGGAGAGATACAGCAGATTGCTGGCCAGATCCAGAGCCTGGACATAGTGGCCGGGATGCTCCTTCAGCAGATCGCTCAGCCTGGAGACGATGTCTGCCAGCAGAGCGGGATCGTACTCCTCGAAGGCCCTTATCAGGTCTGTCTTAAAGAGGGTTATGTTGAATGCATCGTGTGCCTGTGTACTTCCCTTGTCGGGGGTTGTTACGATGGGCGTGTCATCACTGCATCTGCGGAAAGCCGATCTTGCGAACTGGAAGGAGTCGCATATCGACAGGGGGGATGATACGGCGATGCCGATACCGCATCTGACAGATATGTTGTAGTAGTTGTGCACACTGGTAAAGACTCTGTCGAGCAGATCCGCGGGATCCGACAGCTTATCGGTGTCACAGAGTATCATGGCAAAGTGTGAGCTGTCCAGAGTGATCATATGGCAGGGGACAGACCGCTCCACCAGGTTGGTCATCATGCTGACACATCCCGAAAAGAGCGAACTGTGCTGAGCATATGAGAGTGATGACAGCTGTGATGACAGCATCTCGCCGTAACAGCAGATATACTGTGCGTGATCGAATACCAGACCGAGATCCCGGGCCTGTAGTCTGAACTGGTCCTCGGATTCAAACAGGTCGTGCAGAAGGCTGATCATAAACTTATCGCGCATGCGATACAGGAAAGATGAGCCTGTCGCCGCGGATTCTCCGGCATTGTCATCCGAGGGACCGAACTGTTCTATGACGCGCTCCATGGTATCTCTCAGCATTTCCTCGGTCAGTTCCACTTTTACCAGATATTCCATGGCATTATATGTGATCGCCTGTTTGGCCATACGGAAATCCTCGTAGCTGGTCAGCATGATGAACACAGGTTTATTATGCCCGTATCTATCCCTGCAGGTCCTGATGTATTCCAGGCCGTCCATGACAGGCATCTTGATATCGGTCAGGATTATATCGGGCATTTCCTTTTCCATGCTCTTTAATGCATCCTCGCCGTTACCCGCCGTATCGATCACCTGTAGGTCCATATTCAGAGATTCGATCATAGATCTTATGCCGACCACAGCCAGCGGTTCGTCATCCACGATCAGTATCTTGTACATCTTCCCTTCTTTCCGGTATCAGTACCTTTATGCTGGTATATTTTCCTTCGACACTTTCGATGAACAGACCGTACTGTTCGCCGAACTCATACTGCAGTCGTTTGTTGACATTGCTTATGCCGATCTCTTTGAAGAACTCGGACCGGTTCTCGCCTTCCCGGTCATTGAGAAGAGTCTCGGCTCTGTCTGCCGGTATGCCGACTCCGTCATCTCTTACTTCGATGCAGATGTTGCGTGAGCCGTCATCGGCCGGTTCATAGTATACATGCAGATCGATCAGTCCCATGCCGCCTTTAGGCTCCAGACCATGGAAAATGGCATTTTCCACGAGAGGCTGAAGTGTGAATTTGAGTATCAGTGAGTCCATGATATGCTCGTCATCCACGCGGATATTTAATCGTATCATTCCGCCGTAACGCAGATTCTGGATGGTGAAATAATTCTTTACCAGAGATAACTCCTCGGATATGGGAACAAGGAGGGAAGTGCCCTTGGATATGCTTCGAAGGAGAGAAGCCAGGCTGGTAGTCATCTCGGTTATGCCGGTAGCACCCTGAGCCTGGGACATCATTTTTATGGAATTGAGCGTATTATACAGGAAATGCGGATTGATCTGGCTCTGCAGCATTTTGTACTCCAGATCACGCTTTTGCTTCTCGTTTTCAACACGGCTGTCCAGAAGTCTGGATACATTTTCCGAGAGGTCGTTGATACCTTTTCCGATCTCGCCGATCTCATGATCAGCTTCTATCGAATCATCTCTTGAGAAGTCTCCTTCGGAGATCCTGCTTATCTTGGAACGAATCCGTGACAGAGGCTTGTGGATGGTATCATTGATCATTTTGACCATGATCAGCCCTATGGCGATCAGACCGATGAGGATGGCCAGCAGTATGAGCAGGAAGATACGTACCTGCCGCTCTGACTCCTGTACGGAGACGGTCTGTGCAAGGAAGCAGCCGTTCATGAGCAGAGGATATACGATCACGGTACGTTTACCTTCGGGTGTATCGATGCGATATACGTTCGACCCGCTGACAGACACATCGGAGATGTCTTTCAGAACCATATACTCCGGATCGATCTCCGAGATGGATGAATCATCAAGGTGATAGAGGTGCTCGCCCATCCCGAGGTACAGGCTGCTGCCGGCTTCCATATAGTAGGAAGACAGCTTGGATGTGATCATGTCACTCGAAATCTCCATATAGAGATAACCGCCTGCTTTTGAGTGGAAGCGGTAGGAGATGGGACGTATCAGAGGGATCACTGATTTGCTGATCTTACTGCGCAGGAACGGGTCATTGATCATGCCCTGAGTGAAATCATAATCATCGGCGGACAGCATCGATTCATAGAAGGGAAGACCTGGAATGCTCTCCGCAAGATTGACGGAGGTGGAATAACTGGTCTGACAAGCCTGAAGATAGTGTTCTTCCGTGGCGATCACCACCCGGGGGATATATCCGTTTGACGCGTTGTTCTGATACTCTTCATACAGACGGTCATAGGTTGAAACGCTGAGTACGGACCCCGGTTCGGGACTGGCCTTGATATATTCAGCTATATCGGGATTACCCTGACAGAAGCGGGCCATCCTGAACACATCCTGTATGTTTTCGTTGACGGAATCACCGAGCATCTTCAGATTGGACTCGGTGGAGCTGATGAGACTGCTCTGCATATAATTATGAAAAAAGAAATAACTGACGGCAGCTATCACGACACACATTCCGAGAATGCTCGACAGTGTTACCAGCATTATACGTCTTTGGATCTTTCCGCCTTTGAGAGTGTTTTCCTTATACATAGGGACATTATAGCATAACGGGACAGGTACGATTTTACATAAAACAGTCCGATGAAAAAATAGTATATGAAATATAAAAATATTACATATCCGGCCTGATGTGACCGAACAAGTTCATTAAATAAGTTCAAATAATCGGAAATTATTTCATGTTTATTAAAATCGAAAACTGATACCTTATTCATGTAGATCACACCCATGGACGTATTGTACGGAGTGGGTCTCATGAAAGAATTGAAGGAGGAAATTACATGAAAAAGAAAGTGATCAGTCTCATGCTCGGTGCAACAATGCTTACATCTATGCTTGCAGGATGTGGCGCACAGGAGGCACCTGCACCCGCAGCAGAAGTAACGGAAGAGGCACCTGCTGCTGATGAAGCACCCGCAGCAGAGGAAGCTCCTGCAACTGAAGAGACAGCTGAGGCAGCTCCCGAGGAGTCCAGCGAGCCCGTAACATTGAAGTGGGCTATCTGGGATGAGAGCACCACACAGTATTGGGGAGATATCAAGGCTGCATACGAAGCCAAGAATCCCAACGTCACCATCGAGATGGTCGACTTAGGTTCCACAGATTATATGACGGTTCTTGCAACCGAGTTATCAGGATCGGGCAGCGACTTTGACGTTGTTACCATCAAGGACGTTCCCGGATATGCTACACTGGTTCAGAAGAATGCCATCATCCCTCTTGATGATTACATCTCGGCTGACGGCGTTGACCTTTCCAAGTATGCCGGAGCAACCGATCAGGTTGTAGTTGACGGCAAATTGTATGAACTGCCTTTCAGAAACGATTTCTGGGTTCTGTTCTACAACAAGGACATCTTTGACGCAGCAGGCGTTGATTATCCTACCAACGATATGACATGGGATGAGTATGATGAGCTTGCAAGAAAGGTGACCGACACAAGCTTCGGTTCACAGGTTTACGGTGCTCATTATCATACATGGAGATCAACCGTTCAGCTTTGCGCAGTTCTCGACGGAAAGCATTCCATCCTTGACGGCAACTATGATTTCATGAAGCCTTATTATGAGATGGTCCTGAATCAGGAGAAGGACGGCGTCTGCAGAAAGTACACCGATCTGAAGACAGAAGGTCTGCACTACTCAGCTGCATTCTCTGGTGGCGATGTGGCAATGCTCAACATGGGTTCATGGTTCATCGCTACCATGATGACCAACCTTGCATCAGGTGAGTATGATTCTTCACTCTGCGGCAACTGGGGCATTGTTAAGTATCCTCACGCAGAAGGCGTAGAGCCCGGTTCCACACTTGGTACCATCACAGGTCTGTCTGTAACAACCGCATCCGATACTCCCGATGCTGCATGGGATTTCGTTAAGTGGGTAAGCGGCGAAGAAGGTGCTGCAGTTATGGCTTCATCAGGTAACTTCCCTGCGATCATGACAGACGAGGTTAAGGCTGCCATCACAACTCTGGACGGATTCCCGACAGATGATGCATCCAAGGAAGCTCTGAACGTATCCAATCTGTATCTGGAAGTTCCTTACGGCGAGAACGTATCAGAGATCAACTCCATCCTCGACAGCTATCACGGTTCCATCATGACCGGTGAGATGAGCATCGATGACGGAATAGCTGCAATGAATACGGAAGTTTCCGCACTTCAGTAAGCACAGTAACAAACGGTATATTAAAGGTGGGACAGAAACTGCCCCACCTTTTTTACCGAAATCAAGGCATGGTGATCTGCCGGAGAGGTTGAAAAGAGGATATATGATCGAGACTTCAAAAAGCGTACAGATCGAAGAACTGCAAAGTGCCCTGGAAGAAACAATCGCCAGAGCGCGTTCGGAACAGAATGATCGTGTAAAGAAAAAACTGATACAGCAGATATCGAGATACAACAGCAGCATCGATAAACTCAGGAACGGAAGAAAGATAAGCAGACAGACCAAGCGTGATCTGGTTGCGTATTCCTTCATCGCGCCGAACTTCATCGGATTCTGTGTATTCACGCTGATCCCGATAGTTTTCGCATTTGCGCTGGCTTTTATGAAATGGGACGGTTCGAACCCGATATCCTTTGAAGGTTTCAATAACTTCAAGAGACTGAGCGGAGACACGTTCTTCAAAGCCGCTCTGAAGAATACGATCATATATTGTATCGGTACGGTGCCCCTTACCATGATCGCTTCTCTTGCTCTGGCCATCATTCTGAATCAGAAGGTGATCGGCAGAGGCATATTCAGAACACTTGCATTTTTCCCTTATGTAGCTTCGCTTGTGGCGATCACATCAGTGTGGAAGCTCCTTTTCCATCCGTCAAAGGGACCTATCAATAACATTCTTTATACCATTTTCCATGTCTCGCAGGAGAATCTGCCTCAGTGGTTCTCGGGCGGATTGTGCGTAGTATCGATGATCCTTTTCTCCGTATGGAAGTATATGGGGTATTACATGGTCATCTATCTGGCGGGCCTGCAGAGCATACCCGGCGAACTCTATGAAGCTGCTTCGCTGGACGGCGCGGGCACATGGGACCAGTTCAAATACATCACATGGCCCCAGCTGAGCTCCACCACATTCTTCGTGGTAGTCATGCTCACGATCAACTGCTTCAAGATTTATGATGTCGCCGTGATGCTGGCGGGCGGCGGAAGCGGAGAACTTACGGTTTCTGCAACCGTTCTCGTGTACTACATCTATCAGAAAGCATTCATAGACTGGGATCTGGGATATTCAAGCGCTGTTGCCATGGTACTGTTCCTGATGGTACTGATCGTGACGATCATACAGTTCAGAGGACAGGCAAGGAAGGAGGCGTAAGACATGAAATCAGCACACAGAAAAGCCATAATCGGCAAGATCATCGTATATATTCTGCTGATTGTCATCGCGGCGATCATGATCACTCCTTTCCTGTGGATGTTCTCGGCGGCGATCAAGAGCGACAGGGAAGTATTCAAGATGAATCCGTTCGTTTTTATCCCGGAGGTTCCCAAGTGGTCGAACTACGTGGATATCTGGACAAAGATCCCGTTTGCGAAGTTTGTTGAGAACACATTCTTCCTGACCATAGTCGTAACCATACTTCAGCTGGTGACGTCCAGTTTCGCGGCATATTCTTTCTCGAAACTTGAGTTCCGCCACAGAAACGGGCTGTTCCTGGCATATATAGCTACCATTGCAATGCCGTGGCAGGTGTATATGGTTCCGCAGTTCATACTGATGCGCAAGATGGGACTTAATGATAAACTGTTAGCGATCATATGCCTGCAAGCCTTTTCGGCGTTCGGCGTGTTCCTGATGAAGCAGTTCTATGAGGGCATTCCGAATGATCTGTGTGAGGCGGCGAGGATCGACGGGATGAGTGAGTATAAGATATACGGTACCATCATGCTCCCGTTGTCCAAACCGGCGCTGGCCACACTCATCATATTCACATTTGTGAATACGTGGAACGACTATCTGGGCCCCTTGATCTATCTGAAAACCCAGGAAAAGAAAACGATCCAGCTTGGACTGAAAATGTTCATATCCCAGTATTCATCGGATTACGGCCTGATCATGGCAGGATCGATGCTTTCACTGATCCCCGTGCTCATCGTTTTCCTGTGCTTCCAGAACTACTTCGTTGAAGGTGTCGCGAGCACCGGACTGAAAGGATAGATATGGCAACATTATCATTAAAGGTACTTGATAAAGACGGCAATACACTGGCAGTGGCGAGCGGAGAGGATTTCGTCGATCTGGTATATACCGCAGCTTATGCGGAAGGTGATGTGATAGAGCTTCAGACATCAGAGAAGAACATCCACATCAATTGGCAGGTCGATGATGCGATGCAGGCAGCTTTCGTATATGTGACGGATACGGTCAAGTATGACATACCGTTTGGCGAAGCCCGCATCAGCTGTTCCCCGAAGGTATTCTCCGGCACCAGACACTATATGTATGCGAAAGTCGCAGAGCCGGAGGAGGTAAAAGCATACAGGAACCTGGCTCTCAATCCTGCAGATCAGCATAAAGATGTTCCTTGCTATCCGCATGCGACTGCAAACGTGGAGACCAGAGGTGAGAGCGTGTTTGCAGCCAAGAATGCGATAGACGGAGTCCGGGCCAATCTGTCTCACGGAGAATGGCCTTATGAATCCTGGGGCATCAACAGACGTGAAGACGCCACCATGAAGCTCGAGTTCGGCAGGAAGATAATCACCGACAGGATAGTGTTCTATACAAGGTCGGATTTTCCGCACGACAATTACTGGACCGAGCTCACGGTTGAGTTCTCGGACGGCTCGTGTGAAACGGTACCGCTCAGGAAGACAGCTGCAGCCCAGGAGTACCGTTTTGCGAAGCGCGTCATAGACCGGCTGATCATAAAGGATCTTAAAAAGTCCGATGAGCCGTCACCTTTCCCGGCACTTACCCAGATAGAAGTGTACGGGTATGTCTGGAATGAGGAAGAAAATGACTGAAATATCCAAAATGAAAAAACATGAGGAGATCGGATCTGCCGGGGTAACGGCAGGTCTTGATTTTGCGTGCAGACAGATCCTGAGGATCCTGCCTGATTTTACGGAAAAGTTCCAGCCCGCGTACAGTATCGGTAATTTCTATGAACCGTCAGAGAATACGGACTGGACGAACGGATTCTGGACCGGTGAGATATGGCTGGCTTACGAATACTTAAAGCGCAGACAGACCGGTGACTCCGAAGATACCGGCAGATTGCTTCATGCCGGAGAAGCGCAGGTTCAGAGTTTCCTGAACAGGATCAGACAGAAGATCAGCGTAGATCATCACGATATGGGATTTCTGTATTCACCGTCGTGCGTGGCGGCATACAAACTGACCGGCAATACAGACGCCAAAACCGCTGCAATACTCGCAGCCGATCAACTGCTGACCAGGTTCCAGCCGGTAGGCGGTTTTCTGCAGGCATGGGGGCCCATGGACCAAAAGGAGAACTACCGCCTTATCATAGACTGCCTGTTGAATCTTCCTCTTTTGTTCTGGGCAACCGAAGAGACCGGGGATGAGAAGTACAAAGATATCGCGCTGAAGCATATTCATACTGCCGTAGCCAATGTGATCTGTGAAGACGGTTCTACCTGGCATACATTTTTCTTTGATCCTGTGACCGGGCAGCCCGATCACGGAGAGACCTGTCAGGGTTACCGTAACGGTTCCGCATGGGCTCGCGGTCAGGCATGGGGAGTATACGGTATGGCTGTTGCTTACCGGTATACGCGTGATCCCGAGTATATCAGTCTGTTTTATAGTGTGACGGATTATTTCCTCGAGCACCTGCCGGATAACCTGATCCCGTATTGGGATCTGGAGTTCACTTCCTGGACAGAAGAGCAGCTCCGTGAGGATCCGCAGCCGCGTGATTCATCCGCAGCATCGATAGCCGCTTGCGGTATGCTCGAGATGGCTAAGTATCTTCCGCAGGATATGGCTGAACTGTACCGCGGGTATGCCAAGAAGCTGATCAAAGCCGTCAGTGATATATGTGCAGTGCATGATCATTCGGTATCAAACGGTCTGGTCCTTCACAGCACATACTCCAATCATTCGCCTTATAATACATGTAACCATTACGGTGTGGATGAGTGTAATTCCTGGGGAGACTATTTCTACATGGAAGCACTGACGCGCCTTGATTGTGACTGGGAGGTTTACTGGTAGAATGAGGGGGACCGAATTTCTGGATCTGGATCATCTGAGCAGCAAAGAAGATTATGCACGGCTTCTGTTCGGTCTGCTCACACCTCTGAAGGACCGATATAATTCATTCTGCACTGGGATCGACACCGACAGGGTTTATGCGCATTACGATGCATCCGCGGCTGACATGGAAGCATTCTCCAGACCGCTGTGGGGATTGGTACCGCTGTGGGCACATCGAGACGAAGAGAAGATCTTCGATGATGTATCTTCGGAGTTTGCACGCATATACCGCAGGGGACTGTGTGAAGGCACTGATCCCGGGTCCCGGGGTTACTGGGGAGATTGCAGTCCTTTTGACCAGCGATTCGTTGAAATGGCTGCGATATCCTACGGAATGCTCTTTGCTCCGCAGGTTGTCTGGGATCCTTTGGATGAACGGGAAAAGAAGAACCTGGCAGATTATCTGAACCACATCAATGAGATGGAACTTCCGGTATGCAACTGGATACTTTTTGCGGTGCTCGTAAACATTGCACTTAAGAAAAGAGGCATGCCATACCGTCCGGATATGCTGGAGAACTATTTAAACGGGCTCGAAACTTTTTACCTCGGTGAAGGCTGGTATTGTGACGGTGATTCAGGACAGAAAGATTATTATATTTCTTTTGCGATACATTTCTACAGTCTGGTCTATTCGACGGTAATGGCGGAAGAGGATGAAGCCAGGTGCAGATTATATAAGGACCGTGCCATGGAGTTTGCGCGGCAGTTTGTGTACTGGTTTGATGAGGACGGAGATGCGCTCCCGTTCGGCAGATCATTGACATATCGTTTTGCACAGGTGAGTTTTTTCTCTGCCTGTCTGATGGCCGGTCTTAATCCGTTTCCACTGCCTTTTATGAAAGCTCTGATCACGGAACATTTAAGAAGCTGGTTCGGAAGGGACATCTTTGACAGTAACGGGATGCTCACTATCGGTTACGGTTATGCGAATCTGCATATGAGCGAGCGGTACAACGCACAGGGCTCGCCTTATTGGGCGATGAAGACGTTTGCCTTTTTGATGCTTCCGGAGGATCACCCGTTCTATATGTGCAATGCACAGATGGACAGAAGCATATTCACCACGGATCCGCTCTGTCCCATGAAGCATGCCGATATGCTCGTATATCATTACGGCAATCATACAACTGCGTATACTCCGGGCGTATACAGCCCCAGAGGTCACGGTCATATAGTGGAGAAATACGGTAAGTTTGCATATGACTCCAAATTCGGAGTCAGCGTGAGCCGTTCACAGTATGAACTGTGTGAATGCGCTCCTGACTGTATGCTGGCATTTCTGATCGACGGATATATATATGTCAGAAGGATATGTGAGGAACGTGAGATAACCGATACATCGGTGATCTCGGTATGGAGCCCGTATCCCGGCATCAGAGTGAAGACTACCGTTACACCCGGTGCGGACGGACATACCCGTGTGCATGAGATCGACAGTGATATGGACTGTGTTGCCCTTGACAGCGGGTTTGCCGTCAGACGTGACGACACGATCAAAGTAGATATGCATATTGATGATTCGGAGAACATGAGTACCGTTTCAAACAGATTCTGTGAGTGCAGCGTAATGGGAGAAGTTGTTGAAGGTCAGGCTGATAAGGTATCGGGACGTTCCTATACAGCCGATCCCAACACACATCTACTGTATCCCAAGACCATGATCCCTGCCGTGGAATACAGGATCGCACGGGGCAGAAGCATACTGAAGACAGTCGTTAAGAGTAACTGGTATAACATATAGATTTAACTCAAAGGAGGAATAAAGGAAATGGAAGTAAGAACAGCAGCATCACCTAAGGATGTTAAGTACTATGACACCGAAAGGCTCAGAGAGGAATTCCTGATCCCCGAGGTTTTCAGAAAGGATGAAATAACCTTTGTCTACAGTCATGTGGACAGGATCATCACAGGCGGAGCCATGCCTGTAAATAAGGAGCTGAAACTGGATGCGGCAGATGAGCTCAGAGCAGATTATTTCCTTGAGAGACGTGAGATGGGTGTCATCAACATCGGAGGAGACGGACGCATCACGGCGGACGGACGTACATACAAGGTAGCCCACAGGGAAGCCATGTATCTCGGTATGGGAACCAAAGAGATCTCCTTTGCGAGTGAGGATGCTTCCAATCCCGCCAAGTTTTATATCAATTCCACACCCGCACACAGAACCTGCCCGACCGTACTGATCAGACAGGAAGGAACACCTGAAGATGGCGTTGTGATCGTAAAGGACGAGAATAAGGTTCATCTCGGCTCGGTTGAAGAGTCCAATGTTCGTACTATCTGCAAGTATATCCTCCCCGGACAGGTTGAAAGCTGTCAGCTGGTTATGGGAATGACACATTTGGAACCGGGAAGCGTATGGAATTCGATGCCTTGTCATACACATGACCGCCGCATGGAAGTATATCTGTACTTCGAAGTACCTCAGGACGGTTTTGTAATGCATTACATGGGAGAACCCAACGAGACCAGACATATCGTCATGCGCAATGAACAGGCAGTTATCTCACCGAGCTGGTCCATACATTGCGGCTGCGGTTCATCCAATTACACTTTTATCTGGGGAATGGCCGGAGAGAATCAGGTATTCTCGGATATGGATAACGTTACCACTGATATGCTGCGTTGATCGCGGAATTAGGACAGGAGGATAAAGAAATGGGAATATTAAACAGTTTTTCACTTGAAGGAAAAGTAGCATGGGTTACCGGCGCATCATACGGTATCGGTTTTGCGATAGCATGCGCATATGCCGAAGCCGGAGCAACCATCGTATTCAATGATATAAATCAGGATCTGGTGGACAAGGGACTTGCATCATATAAGGAGAAAAACATCGAGGCACACGGATATGTATGCGATGTAACTGATGAAAATGCCGTAAATGAGCTGACAAAGAAGATAGAGAAAGAAGTCGGCAGGATCAATATCCTGGTCAATAATGCAGGTATCATCAAGCGTATCCCCATGTGCGAGATGAGTGCTGAGCAGTTCAGACAGGTTATCGATGTTGATCTGAATGCTCCTTTTATAGTATCCAAGGCAGTGATCCCGTCCATGATCGAGATGGGCGGCGGCAAGATCATCAACATCTGCTCCATGATGTCCGAACTCGGCAGGGAGACTGTATCGGCATATGCGGCCGCAAAGGGCGGACTTAAGATGCTGACCAGAAATATCGCTTCAGAATACGGTAAATACAATATCCAGTGTAACGGCATCGGCCCCGGGTATATCGCAACTCCTCAGACTGCGCCTTTAAGAGAAAAGCAGCCTGACGGCAGCAGGCATCCTTTTGACTCCTTTATCATCAGCAAAACTCCCGCGGAGCGCTGGGGAAGTACCGATGATCTGATGGGACCGGCTGTATTCCTTGCATCGGCCGCTTCGAATTTTGTCAACGGTCATGTTCTGTATGTAGATGGTGGAATCCTGGCCTATATCGGCAAGCAGCCAAGCTGACAGACGATGACAACACAGCCTTGAATGTGGTAAAATCCCATCTTTGACACCTAAAAAGCCGCAATCCCAGTATATATCTAGGATTACGGCTTTATTTTGTTCTCCTGATTATCCCTGCCATTGACTTAGGGGTTATCAGTTCATAGTCAGTTCTGAACCCTGCATTTTCATGTAGTGAGTCTGTCACCTGTGTTCTTGTATAGCTGGGGATATATCCGTGTTCCCCGACTTTTCTCATATCCATTTCTCTGAGTGTTTTTATTATCTCTTCACAGGTGTATCTATCTTGATGTCATACTTCTCAAGTCTTTTGTCGAGGATGTCATACCATAGATCTCGGACTTTATCAGTGAACTGGACCATCTCGTTGTTGTATCTTTTCCAGTTCTTCTTTGCCTGGCTTAGTCTTTTCTTGCCGACTTCTGTCAAACCTTCATCCTCTGTGAAGTGCTGAGGATAAAGATCTTTTTCTTCCTGCTTCCATGCTTCTTCATCAAAAGGCTTAGAGACAAACCCCATCTTTTGCAGAGTCTGTTTTTGATTGATTTCATAGTCTCCGTACTTAGTTTCATTTATAAAGTAGAAGTTTTCATGCACGTGGTCGATGCTTTCATCTTTATGTACCGATATTGCTACTGGTATAAATAACGGAAATAAGACTCAGTAGAAAGGAAGTCAGAAAATACAGGCTTCTCAGAAACTTTTAACAGGGAAATCATGATAGAATAATACAAATCGGATTTTCGCGGGCAATCAAAGAAGAAATATCAAAAACAGTGGAAAAACGGCAAACCGCAAATCCCGCTGCTTTGTCAACCAAGCTATAAAACGGCAAGTAAACCAGGAAATTATAGCTGTGATGGCTCGAAACAGGCTTCCGGAGCAGGTGAGCGGCTATAATATGGCAGGAAAATGTGGAAATTATAGCTGTGATGGCCAAAAACAGGCTTCCGGAGCAGGTGAGCAGCTATAATATGGCAGGAAAATGAGGAAATTATAGCTGTGATGGCTCGAAACAGGCTTCCGGAGCAGGTGAGCGGCTATAATATGGCAAGAAAATGAGGAAATTATAGCTGTGGCAGCCCAAAACAGGCTTCCGGAGCAGGTGAGGCCCAAAACAGGCTTTATACAACTACAGCTCGATAAATTAGAACTTGCAGGGACATCACAAATAGGAAGAGACGTGAAATGTGATGCCTACCTGATATCAGAAAGGAATTAAAATGCAAATCTACATTGTACGCCACGGAGAAACCGCTTTGAATTCCAAAGGAGTCCTGCAGGGGCGGATCAATGAACCGCTGAACCAAAGCGGGCGAGAACTTGCGGAAATAACCGGTAAAGCCATGAAGGGTATTCATTTCGACTGCTGTATCTCCAGTCCCCTTGACCGTGCGATGGAAACGGCAAAGATCATTCTGCGCGAAAGCGGAAACGATATTCCGATCGATACGGATGACCGTATAGTTGAGATGGATTTCGGCGATCTGGATGAAAAAGAACTCACTGAAATGGGAGAAGATGGGCTTGATTTTTTTTATGCCCCATTTCATTTCGCCGGGTTTCCGAATGGGGAGACGATACAGGATGTTTGCGACAGAACACAGGATTTTTTGAAGGAATTGATCGCCAAAGATGACGGTAAAACCTATCTCATAAGTACTCATGGCTGCGCTATGAGGGGAATGGTCAATTATCTGACAGACAAGCCGGGTGATTACTGGCTGGGTCACGCTCCTTACAATTGCTCTTTTACCATAGTTGAAGCGGAAGGCGGAAAAGCGCATATCACCGATATAGATAAAGTGTATTATGATCCGGGACTTATCGTGGATCATTACAATAAGTAGAGAGGACGAACATGCATAATTTGTATGAAAAAACAGTGTCTTCGGATCATGGAATAACATACTACTGGACAAATGAGATCAAGAGTGACATTTCATTGGTCTTTTTGCCCGGGTTATCGGCAGATCACAGACTGTTCGAATCTCAGCTCGATCAGTTTAAGGATGAGTTCAAAGTTTTGGTATGGGATTGCCCATGCCACGGTAAATCGAGGCCCTATGATGAGTTTTATTATTCCAATGTCTGCAACGAACTGGATAGCATTCTTGAAAAAGAGAGTGTGGATAACGCCTTATTCATCGGACAGTCACTGGGAGGAATGATATCTCAGTATTATATTGATCAGCACCCTTATAAAGCGGCCGGATTTATTTCGGTCGACAGTGTTCCTTTCGGAGATTATTATTCGAGATCAGATATGTTTTGGCTGTCTCAATTGGAGTGGATGTGCAGATTGTTTCCGGATAAGCTGCTTAGGATTTCAATGGCAAAGATATGCGGATCGACCGGGACCGCACAAAAGCGCATGATAGAAATGTTATCTTCGTACACTAAGAAAGAGTTATGCCACTTATTGTATGTCGGTGAAGCTGCGTTCATACCGGAGAACAGGAAAGTGGACATCCCGTGCAAGAGTATTCTGTTGCTCGGAGATAAAGACAGGGTTGGAAAGGTAACCCGGTATAATAAAGAATGGACGAGACGAACAGGATTTCCGCTTATTATCATTCAAGGAGCGGCACATAATGCAAATGACGATCAACCGGAAAAAGTCAATGCTGTCATCAGAGATTTTTTGGGATCGTTATAGTGAAAATGGTAATACTTGCCCTGCAAAATGGTAAAATAAATTACCACAGATCGGAGGAGATTAATCTGTTATGACCGTTACAGCGATAAACGACAGCAATATTGAGTTCTTTATGGGCGCGTTTACGAAGGAAACAGCCGAGGAAGCAGATCTGCTCCTGGGTGTGATCGATGATGAAGATGAGTATAAAGCCTGTGGCGGAATGGCTCTTGACTTGGACGATAACGGATTTCGGATCATCTCATTATATATTGCGGAGAATAAGCGCCGGCTCGGTGCTGCCACCGCACTTCTTAAAGCTCTGGATGACTTTTGCGAGAAGGAAAGCATACCCGGCATCGGGACATCTTACATTCTGAATGAATCGACGGAAGCATTCGAAGAACTCTTAAGGAAGCATAATGAGCTTGTATCCAGGCGTGATATCCTGGCCGACCTGTCCCGTAATGATAAGCTTCCGGATACGAACGGCATGAATGATGAAGACAAGAAGACCGTTCGGAGTGTTGACGGTGCCAGGGATCTTGGCCTTTGCAGCTTCAGAAGCGAAATGAGGATCCGTATCTATTACGATACCATTAAGCAGCTTGAGGAACAGATAAAGGGAAGCATTCAGTGATATGAGTTCTGAGATAAAAGGGGGAAACCAAATGAGATACAGGAATCTTGGAAATACCGGACTCAAGGTCAGCGAGATAGGTTTTGGGGGAGAATGGCTCGAACGCCATGAGTTTGATGAATCCGTGGAACTTATCAGATATGCAGCATCGAAAGGGATCAACATCATTGACTGTTGGATGCCGGATCCGAAATCAAGGGATATCATCGGAGAAGCCATGAGCGGAAACCGTAAGAACTGGATCGTACAGGGACATATCGGATCAACCTGGCAGGACGGACAGTATGTACGGACCAGAGATATGAAGCATGTTGTCCCGGCTTTTGAGGATATACTGGTCCGGATGAAGACGGATTATATCGACCTTGGAATGATACACTATATCGATGCGCAGGATGACTGGGATCTGTGCATGAATTCCGATTTCATACGCTACGTCCATAAGCTTCACGATGAAGGTGTGATAAAGCACATCGGCCTGTCTACCCATAACCCGAGGATCGCTAAGCAGGCGATCGAAACAGGCTTTATAGAAATGCTCCTGTTTTCGGTCAATCCGGCATTTGACATGCGGCCGGCAACGGAGGATCTTGAAACCATGTTTGGCGGATATGACGGGGATTACTCGGGGATAGACCCCGAAAGGGCACAGGTTTACAGACTGTGTGAAGAAAAAGAAGTCGGGATCACCGTAATGAAAGGCTTTTTCGGAGGAGCATTGTTTGATGAAAAAAGATCTCCGTTCGGAGTCGCATTTACTCCCGCACAGTGTATCCATTATGCGCTGACCAGACCGGGGGTATCGTCGATCCTGTGCGGTTATGATTCCAAAGAGCAGATCGACGAGGCAACAGCATATGAAACTGCCTCTGCGGAGGAAATCGATTATGCCTCGGTCATCGCCTCCGCTCCCGAGCATTCATATATGGGACAGTGTACATACTGCGGACATTGTAAACCATGTCCGGTAAATATAGACATCGCAATGGTGAATAAGTTTTATGATCTTGCCACGGCTCAGGAAAATGTACCCGAGAGCGTAAAGGCACATTACGAGGCTCTCGGTACTACAGCATCCGCGTGCATCGGGTGCAGGAGCTGCGAGAGCAGATGTCCGTTTGGCGTACAGGTGGCTGAAAGGATGAAGAAGGCGCAAGGCCTGTTCGGTTGCTAAAACAGGACCGATGAATCCGAATGGAAATTCAATCGCGGGCTTGTCGGCTGCTCATATGGCTTGACTGGCTTCTACCTTCTTATCAAAAACGGTGATCAGCTGAAATGTTTTACAGATCGAAATATCTTTCAATGCTTCTTAGTGGCACATTTACCATGGCCATGTCGTATCTGATGCTTCTGTGCGACAATATCGTTGCGGGCATTTTCATTGGATCTGAGGGGGTTGCTGCGATAAATCTGGTATCCCCGCTGACTAATATGGCAATTTCCGTATCCATATGCGTTTCAGTCGGAGCATCCATACTGTATACAAGGGCGATAGGGGAAATGCGAAGAGACAGAGCAGACAGGCTCTACGGAATGGACCTTATTGTTTCGTGTATCCTGGCATTTCTCGGGCTGCTCATCCTTTTGGTGTTTAAGGACCTGTATTATATGTCGACAGGGGCCGCAGGAGAGATTCTTTCCCTTTCGTCAGAGTACTATTCTTTTCTTCCGTTTAACACGGCTGTGCTTATCATGGCCGGCTTTATGGAGGAAATGATATATACAGACGGAGACGGATTTTTGGTATCCCTAAGTTACGTTTCTCAGATCGGCGGGAATATACTTCTGTCCATTCTTCTCGTACTGTTCATGGGTATCAGGGGTATTATGCTTGGAACCCTTATCGGTAATCTGACAGCTCTTACGGTTCTGCTCACGCATTTTTTCAGGAAATCGAACACACTTCATTTTGTTCCTTACTTTAAATGGAAAACTCTGTTTGAATTTGTGAAGTACAGCATTACCGACGGGATCACATACCTGTTATGGGGAATCACAAATTACTGCCTGATATCATATATCAGCCGACATTTCGGAAAGGAATACCTGGTGGTACTTGCCGTTGCGATGGTGGTCATTGAACTGGCGGTCGTTTTCGATGGTATAGGAATGGGCATTCAGCCGCTACTCGGCGTGTATTACGGAGAGAGGAATCACCTTCTTATCCGGCGTCTCATGAAAGATGCCGTAGTGACCGCCATTATCGAAGGTGTGACAGCGTCGATCATGCTTTTCGTTTTTGCAGGGCAGTTTGTGATGCTCTTTGGCATACGGGATGCTGCCGTGCTCGAATCTGCCGTGAACGCCGTAAGGATCATGAGCGTAACGCTTACAGCCACATCACTTTTTGCCCTTATGACCTCGTATTATCTGTACATGGATCATGTGGAGATATCGGTCGGGGCCATAATCCTTAAGGACGGAGTGATGTATCTTACGCTGCCCATACTTTTTGCTGGTCTGTTTGGTGTCAACGGTATCTGGATAGGCTTTGCTTTTGCTCCGATAATGGGAATGGCGCTTTCGATGCTGATCGTCCGTATCAGAGTAGGGGAAAAAGAGTTTCCCGAAATACTCGATTTTATGAAAAGTGAAATAATAGTATACGATACGGTGCTTACACCCGAGAATATGACGGAAACTTCGGAAAAGATTCAGGAGAATGTAAGAGAAAAGGGGTATCCGGGGGATATAGTCCTCAAGACGGGGCTTTTCGCCGAAGAGATCGGCGCGACCATTCGTGAAAAGAACGGTGATAAGAAAGTGATGGTCGAATATTCTCTGTTATTTGATAAGGATACTTCCGGAGAAGACGGTGAGGCAAACGGATCCGTCCGTCTTGTTATACGTGATTCGGGTATCGTGTTTGATATAACCGATCCGGATCTCGAGGTGAGCGGGCTTTCCAGCTTTGTGGTAAACGGACTTCTCAACGCTCAGAAAGAGAAGGACTATATACCTACAACAGGGTATAACCGGAATGTGATCAGATTTTATAAAACTTCGTGAGGAGACGTTACAATGGATTTTTCAAAGATAATAGCGGAAGAGATAAAGTGTGCCCCCTGGCAGGTTGAGGCGGCGATCAAACTGATAGACGAAGACAATACGATCCCGTTCATCGCCAGATACCGTAAGGAGATGACCGGCAGTCTTAACGACGAGCAGTTAAGGAAACTGAACGAACGCCTTGAGTATCTGAGGAACTTAAGCAGGAGAAAAGAAGAGGTCATAGCCCTTATAGATGAGCAGGGCAAACTTACCGGGGAACTCCGGAAAGCCATAGAGTCGGCGGAAAAACTCGTGACCATAGAAGACCTGTACAGGCCGTATAAGCAGAAGAAGAAAACACGTGCGGACATGGCCAGGAAGAGAGGTCTTGAGCCTCTGGCAAAATACATCTCAGAGCAGAATGCCAAGGCTCCTGTAGAGGAAGAAGCCGCAAAATATGTCACAGGTCACATTATGCCCGCTTCGAGCAGTAAAGAAGACGTGCTTAAGGCTTCGGAAGCTGAAGTGATCGATGTGGCCGCCGCCATAGCCGGAGCATCGGACATTATAGCGGAGCAGATATCGGATGATGCGAAGTACCGTTCGTATATCAGGGATCTTACCCGAAGAGAAGGTCTGATATCGACTGCCGCGAAGAACCCCGAAGCCGAGAGCGTATATACGAATTATTATGACTATACCGAGCCCGTAAAGAAGATCGCAGGACACAGGATCCTGGCGATAAACCGCGGGGAGTCGGAGGGTATGCTCAGTGTATCCGTAGATATCGATAAAGATAAGATCATCGGATACCTTGAAAAACAGCTGATAGTTAAGAATAACCCTTATACGACCCCGATCATCATGTCAGCAGCCGAAGATGCGTACGTCAGGCTTATAGCACCTTCCATAGAACGCGAGATACGCTCGGAACTGAAGGATTCTGCTGAGGACGGCGCCATAGATGTATTCGAGAAGAATCTCGCCCAGCTTCTCATGCAGCCGCCCATCGCCGGTGCGACCGTGCTCGGCTGGGATCCGGCATTCAGGACGGGGTGCAAACTCGCAGTGGTGGATGAGACCGGCAAAGTTCTCGATACGAAGGTGATTTATCCCACCGCGCCCCATAACAAAGTCGATGAATCAAAGAAGATATTGAAGGAACTCATCTCAAAATACGGGATATCCCTGATATCGATAGGAAACGGTACCGCATCCAGGGAATCGGAGCAGATCGTGGTCGATCTCATCAAGGAGATATCGGGTAACAAACCTCAGTTTTGCATCACAAACGAAGCAGGAGCGAGCGTGTATTCGGCCAGCCCGCTTGCAACGGAGGAGTTCCCGGAATTCGATGTGGGTCAAAGGAGCGCCGTATCGATAGCCAGGAGAGTTCAGGATCCTCTGGCGGAGCTGGTCAAGATAGATCCCAGATCCATCGGTGTGGGACAGTATCAGCACGACATGAACCAGAAGAAACTCGGAGATGCTCTCGACGGAGTTGTGGAGGACTGCGTGAACAGAGTCGGCGTGGATCTGAATACCGCATCGGCCGCGCTTTTGTCCCATATCTCCGGCATCACTCCGACGATCGCTAAGAATATCGTAAGTTACAGGGAGACAAACGGCAGGTTTAAGAACCGCAGGGAACTGCTGAAGGTGAGTAAGCTCGGCCCCAAAGCGTTCGAGCAGTGCGCGGGATTTTGCCGTATAACCGGCGGGACGGAAGCACTGGATCAGACGAGCGTTCACCCCGAATCGTATGAAGCGGCCGGGAAACTGCTTAAGATAATAGGATGCGGGATCAGGGATGATAAGGCCATCTCGGAATATGAGAAGACCATTAAGGATAAACGGGCACTTGCCGAAGAACTCGGATGCGGAGAGATAACTCTCAATGATATCCTCGATGAACTTAAGAAACCGGCCAGAGATCCGAGAGAAGACATGCCCAAGCCGATACTCAAATCAGATGTCATGGAGATGAAGGACTTGAAACCCGGAATGAAACTTAAAGGGACCGTGCGCAATGTCATCGACTTCGGTGCATTCGTGGACATCGGCGTTCACCAGGACGGATTGGTCCATATCTCCCAGATGGCGGACAGGTTTATCAAACATCCTCTCGAAGTGGTTTCCGTCGGAGATATCGTTGATGTGACGGTCCTGGATGTCGACGAGAAGAAGGGACGTATCTCTCTTACGATGAAAAGCATCTGACCTACCCTCGCGGACAGGTTTTTGTTGAGAATAGAGCATTCAATGGTATAATCATAACATGAGTGAAGAAAACAAAAAAAACCACATAGATGAGATCAGCATGATGAAAGGCTTCGGCATGCTGATGGTCATTTTTGTTCATATGAGCTATATCGCAGGAGCGTTTTCGGAGTTTGAGTTTGCGCGTCATCTGTTTTCGTTCATCGGTATACCTGTAATGATGATGTTTTTCTATATGTCAGGGTATACCAGTTCTACAAGGATCAGAAACCCTCTGGCGAAGATCGGATACAGGGCGGGACGGATCCTGATCCCTTATTATGTCTATTCCATTTCGATGCTGATCATATATGCATTTGTTTATCTGGGGATAGAGAAAAGATCGTTAGCGTGGTTTGCGGACGGCGCTTTGGGAATACTGTTCCAGCTTCAGTCGTTTCATGTCTTTGATCCCGCCTCCGCGGGAGTTCATCCCATGTTTTACGGGGTGCTTGTGGGATGGTTCCTGTTTCAGATGATCGTGTCCGAGTTTGTGTTCACTCCGATCATGTACGCGCTCAAGGATAAAAAGAGCATATGGAAACTTGTGACGGCGATCGGATTACTGGCAGCAGGCGCGATCCTTTATAAGCTGAACCTTCAGGGGCTAAACGGGGAATACTTTCCTCCGGTCTGCAAGATCTTTATCCTGCCCAATATTCCGGGTATCGCAGCGCTGATGTTCATCGGAAGTTTCATGGCCGATCATTCGGTGTTCGATCTGGATTCATATTCCAATGCAAAAAAGGCGATCGTTCTCATAGCCGGTCTGGCTGTGGAGGTGATCTTTTTCCTGACTGATGATTTTCTTTATGATTATCCGATAGGCAAATGGGGACCTTACGGATCGATCAGCTACTTCCTTGCTCCGTTCTGCGGGATCGGATGCGTCATGTTTTTCATGATCATATGCAACCTTCTTAAGAGGTTTGCTCCGATAAAAGCGTTTCTTATGTTTATGGGCGATAATTCCCTGGATTTTCTGATAATGCATTTCTTCGTCGGAGTCATGACGGCCTATATCGGCGGTTTCTGGTACGAATATTTATACAATCCCGTCCCGAACGATCGTCCCGCCATGAACTATCTGCACTTTGTGATCCTCATTGCGGTCGTATTTGCCGTATGCATTCCGGTGGTCATGTTCAAGAATCATCAGATCAAAAAGAAAGCGTGAGGCCCCCTCGCGCCTGAGGTGAAATGATGGATTATATATGCGGATTTACCTTTGCTCCTTTTGTACCTGCCGGAGTTCTGTCCACTGAGAAAGCAAAAGAGAGCCTGCGCACCATGGCTGAGCAGTCAGGTGCAAACTTCGTCATCTTTGTTCCCGCCGCTTATCAGGATAATGCCACATCCGAGGAGATAGACTTTACTTCTCCTCAGACTCTCGGTGATGATGAGTTAAAGCTCATGATCGACGAAGCGCATGCCCTGGGACTTGGGGTTGCGATTAAACCCACGGTCAACTGTAAGGACGGCACCTGGCGGGCGCACATTCATTTTTTCGATGAGGATGTGGTGTGTGAACCGAAGTGGAGCAACTGGTTTAAGTCATATACCGATTTCCAACTCCATTTTGCCCGCATCGCCGAGGAAAAACATGCAGATATGTTCATCGCAGGGTGCGAGATGGTCATGTCCGACCACAGGGAAAAGGAATGGAGGCAGCTGATCGCGGATATCAGGGATGTGTATCACGGACCCGTTTCCTATAACTGTGACAAATATCAGGAGCATAACGTGACCTGGTGGGATGCAGTGGATGTGATATCTTCGAGCGGATATTATCCGATAGATGACTGGGAGAGACAGCTTGACAGGATAGAAGCGGTCGTGCGTAAGTTCGATAAGCCCTTCTTTTTTGCGGAGACCGGATGCATGTCCGCGGAAGGCTCCAATGCCGTACCGAATGACTGGTCCGTAGAGGGGAAGTCTGATCCCGAAGGACAAAAGGCATGGTATGACGAGATGATAAGAGCCTGTGCCGCACGCGATTTTGTGCAGGGAATGGTCTACTGGTCCTGGACAGCCGATCTGTATGAGACCGATGAGGTTGATGAGCACAGAGATTACGATATATATGCCAAGCCGGCACTCGGATCCGTAGCGGATTATTTTTCACTGAAAACCGGGAACAGGAGGTTTCAATGACATCACCGGCCAGAAATATCGATATCAGGAAACTGTATGAAGCCAAAGACAGGATAGAGTGTGACCTCTACGACTGGCTGGAGAACAAAGCCGAATCCAAATACCGGTATAACGGAGACTATATGAACCAGTACAGCTGGTCCGAATACTATCTCGCCGAGCTTGATGAGATAAGCTACAGCTTTGAGTAGATCACAGGCGGATGATTTCAGTGGCTACCTTTTCCTGAAAACGGATATCGTGCTCGACCAGAAGCATGGTTGGTCTGTACTGAAGGATCAGTTTCTCAATCTGCATTCGTGAGAATACATCTATGAAGTTAAGCGGCTCATCCCATATGTAGAGATGAGCGGGAGTGATCAGACTTGTCGCTATCAGAACTTTCTTTTTCTGGCCTTCCGAGAATTCCTCAATATTCTTTATGAACTGTTCACGGCCAAGGTCGAGCTGTCTTAAGACTGCCAGGAACAGACTCTCGTTAAGGTCGTTCTTATGGGTATAGTCTTTTAATGAACCGTTAAGGTAGGAAGTATCCTGGCTGACATATGATACGGTCATTCCGGAGGCAACATCGAGCCTGCCGGATACTATGAGTTCAGGGGTGTTCGTCTGATCCAGGATCGCACGGATGATGCTCGACTTGCCGGAGCCGTTTTCACCGGAGAGAACGACCCGTTCTCCGCGCCTTACCTGAAATCTGAGATCATCGAACAGTTTCCGGTCCGAACCTTCATACTGAAGCCCCAGATCGTAAGCATCTACCAGAACCTCTTTATGGTATGTCAGCGGCATTAATTTCAGGTCGGTCACTTTTTCGATGTCCCTAAGCAGCCCTTCTTTTTCCTCGATCTCGCGATCGATCCTTGTTTCATAGGCCTTGACCCGGGCCTGCATCTTCTTTGTCTTGGCTCCTATAAACGAACGTGTCGAGATGCTCCTGTCGTTTTCTTTTACGGGATCAAATCCGATCTTTGCGTTTTCGCTCTTTTCCGCCCATCTGCCGGTTCTGTCTGCGGCAACTTTAAGCTTTCCGATCTCTTTTAGATGCTTCTCGTTTTCGGCCTGATGGAAGGCGTCGAGTTTTTCCTTGTTTTCCCACCAGGAGGAGAAGTTGCCTGCCTGGACTTCGATCGTCTCGCGGTTTAATACGAGCACATGATCGCATACTCCGTCGAGCAGATCACGGTCATGAGATACCAGGATGAAGCCTTTCTTGGAAGCGAGATATGTTTTTACGATGTCACGCGCTTTTCCGTCCAGGTGGTTGGTCGGCTCATCGATGAGCAGGAACTCATTTTCCGTGGCAAAAAGAACCGCCAGCATGACTCTGGTCCGCTCACCGTAGCTTAAGGTATCAAACGGTCTGTACAGGCACTCGGGGTCTGTCTTCAGCTGGTCCATCTGGATGAGAACCTGCCAGGATTCTGCCTGAGGCTTCCACTTTTCCATAAGCTCCATGGCAGTCCTGCCGGCCTCTTCGTCCGTCACGGAATACGGAAAGCAGTCAAACCGGGTGGTGGTCGATATGTTCCCCTGATAGGCGTACTTTCCCATGAAAAGGTTAAGAAGCGTGGTCTTACCCTTCCCGTTTCTGCCGATCAGACCTAGTTTCCAATCGGTATCTATTCTGAATGTGACGTTCTCGAAGACGTCATCCACACTTCCCTCATAGGAAAATGTCAGATCAGTTACCTGTATCTGTGCCATATAAACACCACCATTGCAAATTTTCTGATACAATAGCATAGGAAGTAGCGAATATCAAGCAACATAAGAGGCATGATGCGAACTTGATGGAATGTGAAGCGGACACAAAGCGGCTGAGCATGACATTAAGCAGGACCAAGAAGGAGGATATTATGAAAAGATACGGCAGGATTATGGCTGCGACAATGATCGCGGCTCTTATGGCAACGGGATGCGGGGCAGCAGATACGCCCGCACCGACTGAAGCACCTCAGGCTCAGGAGGAGACAACCGAGGTCACTGAAGAGACAGTAGATGAGCAGGATGATACCGTCTCTACCGAGGAAGTTGCTGAAGAAGTTTCCGAGGATGCTTCGGAAGACGAAAGCGATTCTTCCGATTCCGCCTCACTTCCCAGATACGTATATACCGGAACGGAAGAGTATCTGGATGTGATCAGCGAATATATGATCAAGGATGCCGAAGAGGGTTTTGATCCCGCGACCGGAGTATTCATTCCTTTCACTTTCATCGCCGGAGCCGATGATTCGGATCCTGAGGATATCAAAGTATACGGCGAATTTGATATCGACGGATATGATCTGCTCAATACAACTCTTGTATGCTGCAACGGCGGGCGTTCACGCGGTATTTTCCACCTGAAGAAGGAAGATGACGGATCTTACAGCGTAGTAGATGCCGAACTTCCCTATACCGAGGAGGAAACGGTGCAGCTGTTTGAAGGTCACGACGATATGTATTCCATACTCACCGCGCTCACCGATGACGAAAAGAACGAGAAGCGTGCCGAAGCAATCGCAGAGTATGTCAACACGAACGGCTTAAACATAACCCAGTGGCAGGATTACAACTGGAAGCCCGTAGCCGTACTTAATGCGCCGGAGACTGCCGAGGAAGACCAGTTCTACGAGTACACAGGCGATATGGGTTACACTATCACTTATGATCTCAGAGAGTATTCGATGAGCCCTTCCGCCGAGAGCGATATGCTTGGCAAGATCGAGGATGAATACACCGGTACATTCATGTTAGTCAAGAAGACCGGATTATCTGATGCAGATGAAACCCTTCAGGTTACTGCCGATGAAACGGTGTGGACCCCCGATGATGATGAAGCGACCATAGATATCGACATCACGGACGCGACCATAGGAGACGGGATCGACTGCAGAAGAGCCGCATGGGATGTGGATCTTGAAGATGGCAGGATCTTCAGATATATCGCGTATGTAATTCCCAATGAAGAGGGCACCCTCGCGTTCATCCTGGAGACTACATACGACAAAGGCATAAACGACATGTCCACTGAAGATCTTGATGAATCCTTTAAGACTGTTCTTGATTCCGTAAAGGTTGACTGAGGGTAATTGGTGGTATAATCGATAATCGGTAGGGCTGCATGGGCGAGTGTCGCGATATGACCCAAATCGCCTGGAAAGCGGCGTTTAGGTCATGAGTGGGGGCACGTGTGATGCGTTATGTAAACCGAAACACGCAGATCCTACAGCCGGTTATGACTTACAGAGCAAAAACTCGCTCCCAGGTCATGAATCGGGGCGCAAATCGCACGTTATGTAAACCACCACTGCGGGGGACGAGAGAGGCGATATGACCCAAACAGCCAGGAAAGCGCCATTTAGGTCATGAATGAGGTTACATGCTGCGCGTTATGTAAACCGAAACTCGTAGATCCTGCAGCAGGTTATGACCTACAGAGCAAAAACTCGCTCCCAGGTCATAGATCGGGGTACAAATCGCACGTTATGTAAACCACCACTGCAGGGGACGAGAGAGGCGATATGACCCAAATCGCCAGAAAAGCACCATTTGGGTCATGGATGGGATTATATACGTTGAGTTATGTAAACCGAGACTCGCAGATTCTACAGCAGGTTATGACTTACAGAGCAAAAACTCGCTCCCAGGTCATGAATCGGGATACAATCGCATAGTTATGTAAACCGACATCGCGTGACTACCTTATACGATAGAAAGCTGGCAATCTGGGAAACGAAGCAACCTAGAAGAAAAGCAACCTAGGAACGAAGCAACCCGGGAAACAAAGCAACCCGGGAGACAAAGCAACCCGGGAAACGAAGCATCCTAGGAACAAAGCAACCCGGGAAACGAAGCAACCCGGGAAACAAAGCAACCTAGGAACGAAGCAACCCGGGAAACCAAGCAACCTAGAAACCAAGCAACCCAGGAAATCCGGTAAAGAAAATCAAACAAAGAAAACCAAACAAAGAAAACAGAGGGGAAATACATGAACGATTTATTGAAGAAGATACATGACATAGGCATAGTGCCGGTGATCGCGATCGATGATGCCGAAAAAGCAGTGCCGCTCGCAAAGGCGCTAGTGGCAGGCGGCCTGCCGGCCGCCGAAGTAACCTTCCGAACAGCGGCTGCCGAGGATGCGATCCGTGCGATCGTAAAGGAAGTTCCTGAGATGGTAGTAGGTGCGGGAACCGTGCTCACTAAGGATCAGGCCGATCGTGCGATAGATGCCGGTGTACAGTTCATAGTGAGCCCCGGCTTTAATCCCGACATCACCCGCTATGTGATCGATAAAGGCATGCTCATGATCCCCGGTACAGCTACCGCAGGCGAGATGGAGCAGGCTATGTCAATGGGCCTTGACGCCGTTAAGTTCTTCCCCGCCGAGCAGAATGGCGGAATAGATAAGCTGAAAGCGCTGGCAGGTCCTTACAAGACTCTCATGTGGATGCCCACAGGCGGGATCAATACCGATAACCTGGAGAAGTATATGAGCTTTCCCCAGATTCTTGCTTGCGGCGGAACATGGATGGTGAAGAAGGATCTGATCGAGGGTGAAAGATGGGATGAGATAACCGCCATCTGCAAGGCTGCGGTCAAGAAGATGCTTGGTGCCGAACTCAAGCATATCGGTATCAATACTGCGAACGAAGAAGAAGCGGTATCGCTGGCCAAGACACTTTGTGCACTCTTTGATATGGAATATCGCCCCATAGATATCTCGGTATTCGTTGGGCGCGGATTCGAGATCATGAAATATATGGGCGAAGGCAGAAACGGACACATTGCCATTGCCGTTAATGATATCGACAGAGCAGTATTCCATCTTGCACATAATGGTGCGACCTTTGATGAGAGTACGCGCAAGATCGACGAGAAGGGAACCAAGCTTATCTACTTAAACGGTGACTTCGGCGGATTCGCGATCCACCTTGCGAGAAAATAACCCGACCGGGGAAACTGCATCAGCAGACCACATAAGGCAGAAAAATACATTAAAGAGATGAATCAGAAGCCGACCGGAAAGCCACATCAGCGGGCGGGAAAGTGAAAGCGTAACCCAACCGGGAAAGCCACATCAGCGGGCGGGAAAGTGAAAGCGTAACCCGATCGGGAAAAAGCCGCGATCGGACGGCTTCATGACAGTAATAAACTAAACAGTTGAAAGGAATGATCAAATGAGCAAAGTAGTTACATTCGGAGAAATAATGCTTCGTCTTGCACCCAACGGATATTACAGATTCTTTCAGGACGACCAGTTGCAGGCGACTTTCGGAGGAGGGGAAGCCAACGTGAGCGTTTCGCTCGCAAACTTCGGACTCGATTCCGTATATGTTACCAAACTTCCGACGCATGCTATCGGGCAGGCGGCAGTCAACAGCCTCAGATACTTCGGTGTCGATACGGATTCCATAGTGAGAGGCGGTGACAGGATCGGTATATATTTCCTGGAAAAAGGTGCTTCGCAAAGAGGCAGCGTATGCATCTACGACAGGGCTCATTCGGCAATCGCCGAAGCTGACAGATCCGATTTCGACTGGGATAAGATATTCGAAGGAGCTGACTGGTTCCACTTCACCGGGATCACCCCCGCACTCGGCGGACAGCTCGTTGACATATGTCTGGATGCATGCAAAGCAGCTCACGCTCACGGCGTGAAGATCAGCTGTGACTTAAACTACCGCGGCAAACTCTGGACCAGAGAGCAGGCGCGCGAGGCCATGACGAAGCTTTGCGAATATGTGGATGTATGCATTTCCAACGAAGAGGATGCCAAGGATGTCTTCGGCATTGAGGCTGAAGGTACCGATATCACGGGCGGAAAACTGAACACCGAAGGATACAAGTCGGTTGCCAAGCAGCTTGCCGACAGATTCGGATTTGAAAAAGTAGCTATCACGCTTCGTACATCGATATCCGCCAATGACAATGACTGGCAGGGCATGCTCTATGACGGCACGGATTACTGCTTCTCCAAATCTTATCATCTCCACATCGTGGATAGAGTAGGTGGCGGAGACAGCTTCGGAGGCGGCCTGATCTATTCGCTTGTTAACGGGTATTCCACCCAGGATGCGATAGAGTTTGCTGTTGCCGCTTCGGCACTCAAGCATTCCGTAGAAGGCGACTTCAACCGCGTGAGTGTGGCGGAAGTTCAGAAACTTGCAGGCGGAGATGCATCCGGACGTGTACAGAGATAAAGCGGAGAGTAACAGAGAATATCATGAAAAAGTTTTTAGACCGAGATTTTGTATTACAGACAGATACGGCGAAGCACCTGTTCCACGATTATGCAGAGGCGCTTCCCATCATAGATTATCATTGCCATCTTTCCGCACAGGACATTTATGAGGACAGAAGGTTTGACAGTCTGGGTGATGTGTGGTTCGGCGGAAAGCAGGCGGACGGTACATACGCGGGTGACCATTATAAGTGGCGCCTGATGCGTTCCAACGGAATGGCTGAGGAAATGGTGACCGGCAGGGGTGACGAACTCGCGAGATTTAAAGGCTTTGCCGAGACGCTCTCGCTCGCCATTGGCAACCCGATGTACCACTGGTGCCATCTCGAACTGAAGAAATACTTCGGAATTGAAGAACCATTGTCTACGGACAATGCGGAAGAAATATGGAATAAGTGCAATGATAAGCTTAAAACTGACCCGTCCATGTCAGTCCGTGGTCTGATCCGTCAGAGCAACGTGGCATATGTCGGTACAACCGATGATCCGACGGACGATCTTGAGTGGCATAAGAAGATCGCTGCCGATGAGAGCATTGATTTCATGGTCCGTCCTTCGTTCAGACCGGATAAGGCTGTTGCCATTAACAAACCGGGCTTCGCTGACTATATAGGACATCTGTCACATTGTGTAGGGAAAGACTCGTTAAACAGCACATCGGAAGTTATAGATGCACTGAAAGAGCGCATAGAGTATTTTGCTTCCTGCGGATGCGTGGCTTCCGATCATGGTCTTGATTATGTACCTTTCAGGCCCGGCACGATGGAGCAGGCCGATGCGGCGTTTAAGAAAGCGATGGCCGGTGAACCCGTCAGCACGGAAGAGGCGGAAGTTTATCAGACGATAGTGCTTACCGCTGTCGCAAAAGAGTATCACAGGCACGGCATAGTAATGGAGATCCACTACTCCTGTCTGAGAAATTCGAATGAAAGGACTTACAAAACTCTGGGTCCGGATACCGGATACGATATGATAGCTCAGAACACATGCGGAGCACAGCTTACAGCGTTCCTCTCACATCTTGACAGTACCAACGAGCTTCCCAGGACAGTCATCTTCTCGCTTAATCCTGCGGACAACGAGCAGATAGGCACGATGCTCGGATGCTTCCAGTCATCCGATGTGCCCGGCAAGATCCAGCAGGGTCCCGCCTGGTGGTTCAACGATTCCAAGTCGGGTATGGAAGAGCAGATGAAGTCGCTTGCCAATCTCGGGATCCTCGGAAACTTCATAGGCATGCTCACCGACTCGAGGTCATTCCTTTCATATACGAGACATGACTATTTCAGGAGGATCATGTGCAACCTTATCGGAGGCTGGGTGGAAGCGGGCGAATATCCCGATGATGAAGCCTCACTCAAACGTATAGTGGAAGGGATATCATATTATAATGCTAAACGCTATTTTGGTTTTATGTAAACCGCCATCGCATTTTCGATACAAAAGGCGCCAAAGCCTTTAACATAAAAAAATTCATTTTCTTGGAGGTTTTAAACTGATGACTGACATTTTTGACTTGAAGGATCAGGTAGCGATCGTAACCGGATGTTCCACCGGTCTCGGAGTTCAGATGGCACATGCACTTGCCGCAAAAGGAGCCAATATCGTGGCCCTCGCAAGACGCCAGGAACTCATCGACCGGGTGGCGGCTGAGATAGCCGATAAGTACGGAGTGAAGACTCTCGCTGTCAGATGCGACATCACGGATACCGAGATGGTTGAATCCGCAGTTGACACCGTGCTTAAGGAGTTCGGACGGATCGATATCCTGATCAACAATGCGGGAACAGGCGGAGTTACTCCCGCTGAGGACTTGACCGATGATACTTTTTCGAATGAGATCGACATCGATCTGTTCGGTACGTTCAGGATGGCCAGATCCGTGGCCAAGAAGGCTATGATCCCCGCTAAATACGGTCGTATCATCAATATCGCATCCATGTACGGACTGGTCGGAAACAAGATAGCTCCGTCATCGGCATATCATGCAGCCAAGGGCGGTGTTGTCAATCTGACCAGAGCACTTGCATGCGAGTGGGGCAAGTACGGTATCACCGTTAATGCGATCTGCCCCGGATACTTCATTACGGATCTTACGGCTGACACGCTTAATTCCGATTTCTTTAAAGAGTATTCCAAAGGTGCCATACCGATGGAGAGATACGGTTTTGAGGGTGAACTTGATACCGCGGCGCTTTTCCTTGCATCCAGATCATCCACATATGTGACCGGCGTTGCACTCCCTGTTGACGGCGGATACACAGCTATGTAAAAGCCGGAGGGTATTATAGAAAAATCTCGCAGCGACAGGTGTCGCGATAAACGAAAATAGTGTATACTGTAAAGGATGTTATAAACGTCATTATATAAGTGAGATTAGGAGGTATTTTTATATGGCTTGTTTTATAGTTCCCGCAAGTGAAGCGATCGTTACGACCATCACCGCCAAGGTTATTGAGTCCAAAGAGAAGAATACAGAGGCTTCGACCGAAACTCATGAGGAGACGAAGATACATTTCTCGGAGAAACTCGGCTGGCTCAACAAGATGCTCTGGGGCGGCTCCGCTCTTCTGGCATTTGAGCACATCTGGCATGGTGAGGTTGTTCCTTTCTTCCCGTTCCTTACCGCAGTAGAGAACGGTGAGACAGCTGACATGCTTGCCGAGATGGGAACCGCGGGCGTTGGAATGGCTCTTCTCGTTACGGCTGTATGGGGCGTTATGGTTGGTGTTTCTACGGTTCTGGAAAAGAAACAGTCGGAAGAAACCGAGAACAGCTGAAAGAGGAGGTATTAACGATGACTTTACTCATAACCGTTATAGCTGCCGTTACATGTACCGCGATCTGGTACAGCAATCCGAAGGCCAGAGAACTGAAAGTCGGGACTCTGTGCTGGATGTTCTGGGGAGCATCGATCATGTGGTTTGTAGATGCAGTGGTTGAATATCTTGAGATCGGTGCGGAATTCTTTGAACCCTCCGGTGCAGATATGCTCAATGACCTGTATCTGGGCTTATCCGTAGTTGCTCTCGGACTTGTGATCTGGATCGTTGTACTGCTTATTAAGGATCCCGAGAAGATCATAAGAAAAACCGTTCTTACTCACAGATAATAGATGAAACCACTGGATATTTCCACATTTACGGTTCTGACCTTATATGTGGCGCTGTTTCTGCAGCTGATTGGACTTACTATCGCTGTCTGCTATGATTCGTATATCAGTAAAGAGCACAGACGCCTCATGCTCATTGTTGTGGCTCTGGTGTTCAGTCTGGTACTTCAGAATCATGCGGACAGCGCATTGTCGTCAGCTTCTTTTGAACAAGTAGTCTTTGTTCATACTTTGGCCTCTATGTACGGATACATAGTCAGACCCATCATCATCGTCTTATTTATCAGAATAGTAGATACTTCATTCAGAAAAGGCACTCTCTGGGCGATAGCGATAGCCAATGCACTGATCTATTCCACAGCCATATTTTCACCGATCAGTTTTTCGTTCAGCGAGAGAAATCTTTTTCACAGGGGACCGCTCGGCTATACATGTGTGATCTCGAGCATAGCACTTATCGCGATCCTGACCATACTTACCATACGCAGGATCGTAGCAGGCGGCGGTCGCGGTGCGGATGCCATCATCCCCATTCTCAATATCGTTTTCATCATCGCCGCCAGTTTCGTGGATATCAGTCTTGATTTTAATCCCGATATCAGCATGCTTAATGTCAGCATGGTATCGGGTTGCATCTTTTACTATATTTGGCTGCATCTGCAGTTTGTCCGTGAGCATGAGGACGACCTGGAGGCCCAGCAGAGGATAAGGATCATGATATCCCAGATACAGCCGCACTTTATGTTTAATACGCTGTCGACCATTCAGGCATTGTGTCTGATCAATCCTCAGAAGGCGGCTGACACCGTTGAAAAGTTCGGTACGTACCTTCGCCAGAATCTTGATTCACTGAATCAGGAGGATCTGATCCCGTTTGAAAGAGAACTCGAGCACACCAGGGTCTATTCGGATATAGAAAATGTCAGGTTCAGTTCGATATCGGTGGAATATGATATCCATGACACGGATTTTTCCGTGCCCGCGCTTACGGTCCAGCCGCTGGTGGAAAATGCGATCCGTCACGGCGTCAGATATAAGAAAGACGGATATGTGGTAGTCAGATCCTATCTTCGTGGAGACTTTCATGAGATAATCATCGAGGATAACGGAAAGGGCTTCGAGGAAAGCGATATGCACAAGACCGACAGAGCTCACATAGGTGTGAGCAATGTGCGTGAACGTATAGAGAAGATGTGTGAGGGTACCGTCGACATAGACAGCAAACTCGGACAGGGTACCTCGATCATCATCAGAATACCTGCTTCGACGAAGAGTGAGGACGACGAATGAAGATAATGTGTGTGGATGACGAGGAACTGATACTGAACCTTACGGTGTCCATGTGCCGCGAGTTACCCGGGATAGATGAGGTTACCGGCTTTGACTCTGCCGCGGAAGCTATCAAGGCAGTAAAAAAAGAACCGCCGGATCTCGCGATACTGGATATAGACATGCCCGAGATCAACGGGATCAAACTGGCCGCACGCATCAAGGAGATACATCCGGATACCTCCATCATCTTCCTGACGGGCTACTCTCAGTATGCCGTGGAAGCTTTTGAGATGCATGTATCGGGTTATCTGCTCAAACCCGTGAACCGTGACAGGCTTGCCGAGGAGGTTAAATATGCGCTGTCCGGTAAGACCGAGAAGTCTGACCAGCACATCGTGGTCAAGACCTTCGGTGAGTTTGATGTATTCGTGGACGGCAAGGTTGTCTCTTTTGCCAGATCCAAATCCAAGGAACTGCTCGCATATCTTGTTGACAGGCAGGGCGGTTCCGTGACACGAGCCGAAGCTTTTTCTACCCTGTACGAGGACAGCTTCTATGACAGGCCGATGCAGAAGCAGTTCGATGTCATAGTGCGCAGCCTTAAGGATACGCTCACACAGTATGATATAGGCGGAATCCTTGATATTCAGCGAGGGTCCATGCGCGTCGTGCCGGAGACTTTCGAGTGTGATTTCTACCGTTTCATGGCGGGTGACACGGACGCTATCAACTCCTACCGAGGTGAATATATGAGTTCCTATTCCTGGGTCGATCTGACCGAAGGATACATGACATCCAAGCTGGAAGATATGTGATAATGATCCGGGCCTCATTCGAGGCCCGTTATTTTTTCTTTTTTGTTGGACATCTGTTGGACAGCGCATGGTTAGATGGTATACATGAAAGTATTATGCGTTGAAAAAGACAGAAAAAATCTCAAACTTCTTATGACAGCATGCGAGAATATGCCGCAGATCGATGAGACCCGGGGCTTTACACGTACCAGAAATGTCGTTAAATATCTTGAGTCGAACGCTGCCGATATTGTTATAATGGATATAGATATGCCCGGTATGAACGGAACTACCGTTGCGTCCAAACTCCGGAAGGAGTATCCGGCACTGTCGATGATATTCGTCTCGGCCGACGAGAGATACGCCGTAGACGCTTTTGCCATGCATATATCGGGATTTCTGTTAAAACCCATAGACAAAGATAAACTCAATTATGAGATGGAGCATGCTCTTCAGAAGAGCAACTCATAGCTTTCAGACGGGGTGATGATCAATGAAGGTAAGAATGATAACTCCATTAACCAGGCGAGGTTTCAAAGCTCTGATAACTCCTGAAGTATATGATGAGATCGAGGCCGGCAAACCGGTGATCGCCATAGGTCTTGCCGAGGATAAGAAACCGGTGGGAGCCATAGCAGGCATGATGGAAAACGAGCACCTTTTTTATGTCCGTTCCCTATATGTACTGCCCGAATACAGACGCCAGGGCGGTGCGACGATGCTGGTCGCCGCTTTGCAGAAACTGCTGGACACCAAGGATGCACTGGCTCTCATATCTTATGTCGAAGAGGAGAATGATGAGTCCAGATCACTCACATCGTTCATAGAAAGCCGTGATTGCGTGCTGGAGAACGGCCTTGAGAGGATGTATCGCGGAACTGTGGGAAACTTCGTGGGTTCCGGACTTTTTGCCAAAGGATTCAGGAATAAGGACATACACTGCCTGGCCGAATATGACAAGTCGGCACTGGCGATAGTGAAGAAGAACATGCGAAACCTGTTCAGCGAGAAAATGGTCAAGCCGCTGGCTGCATATAAAAATGACAGAAGAATGTCCTATGCAGCCATGAAGAGCGAGATCCTCCAGGGGATATTGCTTACCGAATACGGTAACCGGCATCCTGAAGAACCGATGATAGTCCTGTCCGAGAACTCCGAACCCCAGATCATGGGAGGCCTCCTGAACACGTTTTTCAATAAATGCAGCAACAAACTCGGAAAAGATACTTACCTCAGATTTCCGGTTTCGGATGACAGGTTCGACCGGATGATGGAGCGCATAGACGGAGTAAAGAACATTCAGCATGATTATCTGTTTTGATATGTCTTTTCTATGAAGAAAGAACGGAGAAATGCTTATGGATATGAAAGGAAAGTTTCAACGTAATACGTCCCTTGAAGATTCTCAGATAAAATCGGGTAAATTCAGTGCTGATCAGATGATGCAGCAGGATGATCTCGAGAATATGATGAATCTGACCTTCTTTGAGCAGGAGGAAACAGGGGCAGACTCAGCCGATATGACGGATGAGAAGATGATCGAGGCAAATCTTGATCTTATCGCTGCGGGCATGAAGATCATTCAGGGATTCAATCCGGGTGAACTTATTGTCGGTGAACCCGGCTCACTGGACAGCGGCGTGGGTGTACCCATGCTCTCGTCAAATGCGAGAGCAAAGAGGTTTGCACTGTATTCCGACCTGTTCGGGCAGGGGAAGATAAGATCCCGCAGGGATAAACTGCAGGCTGTACGTGATGTCATAAAGCGCGAAGAAGATAAAATATAAAAAGGAGAATTAAGATGACTAAGACAAAACAGAGAATTTTGGGCCTGATAGGCGCAGCACTCATGGTGTTCGGTACGGTATTTACCGGGAGCAGCTTAGGTGTCGATGCTGCGGCACCCAATGCCGTGATAAGGGCACAGGAGAAAACCTATGCGCAGTTTAACACGGAACTTGCCGATGCGATGAGCCGCATAGGCGATGATGAGGTGGCACTGATCGAGGTCTATGCGAGACCTTTCGTCAGCATAGGAGGAAGATCGGTCACACTGCTCGGACAAAAGAGCGGCCTTGTGCTCGATGTTCATTACGAGAAAGACGGAGAGACCAGGTATGTTACACTGACATCAGATGATGCCGCACTTGCCGATGAAAACGGATTCATCGGATTTGAATACGCATCAAACACCCACAAAAAAGCTACCGAGGCGAAAGCCGCCGAAGCGGGAGTAAGCCTCCCCGACGGAGTTGAACCGATCACATGGGAGCCTTCGGGCGGCGACCTGATCATCAAGACCGCTGAAGCAAGAGCTCTTTACACTCAGATCAAAGCCGGTAATTATCCCGACATGGAGACTCTTTTAAACAGCGACGTGATCACTCAGATAGATGCTCTTTCGACTTATTACAAGGGAGTATACGGAAACACTGCCAATATCGACACACCCGAAAGACAGGCACTCCGTGAGCATATATGTGCCAAGTTCCTCTCCGCAGGTTCCGCACGTACCAGATCGATCGATTTTGCGACCGGAAGACATAATTATGTATATGACGGACCTCTCGACAAGGGTTATGAGATGGAACTGGTGCTCGGACTTCCCGCATCGGGTAAGTCCACTCGCGTGACTGATCCCGACAGCGAGGCGATGCATGCATTCATACTCGACTGTGATGAGGTCAAGGAGCTGATCCCCGAATTCAGGGCTACATACGGGGCGGCTGCAGATGCCATCCATTTTGAAAGCTTTGACATAATGAACGAAGCAATGAAGGAATTTACCGAAGGCAGTCTGAAGGGTACCAATGTTATCATCCCGATCGTTGCCGGAGATTTTGACGATCTGATGAACAGTTATATCAAGCCCTTCGAGGATGCCGGATATAATGTTACGGCTAAATTCGTGGACTGTGAACCCAACGTCAGCGTTTCGAGAAACATAATGCGTGAGCTGGAGACCGGAAGGATCATCAACAGCGCCGTTGTCACTTCCTTCGGTTATAAACCCAGAGACGTCTATGAGAAACTTGCGCCGATGATCAATGCTCAGGGCAATCCTTACGGATTCGAGCAGCGAAAGAGCGCAGCAAAAGATGCAGCCTGATATAAGAGTTTTTTATACGTGCTTATTGATATGCACTGCTTAATAATTTACACCGCTTAAGAATAAGCACCGTAGGGGTTCCTTTCGGTGCTTTTTCGGCAGATTACATGTGTGTTGGACATATGTTGGACAGGATATGGTTAGATAACTGAAGTATGGAAGCGAGAATAATATCCCCGGATGTCCGGGACAGATTCAAAAAACTGATAACAGACGGTGTTAATGCCGCACTTGCAAACGGAATTCCGGTGATCGCGATCGGCCTGACGGAAGATGATCTGCCGGTCGGCGCGCTCGCAGGTCTGCTGGAAGAAGGCGATATCTTCAGCGTCATGTCGCTCTATGTGGACCCCAAATATCGGAGACGCGGCGGCGGAACGCTGCTGATCGAGTCGCTCGGGAAACTGTTGGATGATCAGAATCTTCCGCCTGCGGTGCTTTCCTATATCGAGGGCGAGGGTGATATGGATACGATAGCTCCCTTTATGGATGCATTGGGCATTGCCGAGGATATGGGCGGCGAAAAACTCTACTATGGCAGACTGAGCACGTATCTGGACTACGGATTCGGAGATTCTTATGATGCCGGCATCGAAGTAAAAAAGGTTTCCCAATTACAGTCCGTAGAGATAAACGCATTTAAGCAGCTGATCCATAAGAATTCGACGGGGGTCAAAGGCGGAGCGTTTACTTCGCTTAAGCCGGACAAGGATCTGTCATACGTTATATCGGACTGCGGAGTTGTAGAGGGCTTTATGATCGCGGGCCATACGAAAAAGCATCCGGAGGATCTTACGATCCGGTTTTCGGAGGGCCTTTCCGAAGATCGTTTAAGAGCGTTCCTGGAGGAACTGATCGGAGATCTTGCTTCGAAAGATGATAAGGACTTCGGTATAAGGATACCGGTTCCCGATGACAGATACGCAGGTTTTTTTGAAGAGATAGAGGGAGTAAGAGACATACAGCACGATTATCTGCTGTAAGAATTGCGGATGAAAGGTTAAGGAGACATTATGGACAGTAAACAGATATCCCAACAGGAACAAAAGAAAAGCGTTGCCATAAATCAGGGTGGCATACATGTGGAAAACACGGAAAAAGATGATCTGCTCAAGAAGGTCATGAGTGTGAATGTCCCTCCGATGGATATGGCCATGCAGGAGCAGAAGACCGGTGCCCAAAAGATCCGTGAGGAAGATAAAAACAGTGATCACGAGGAAGACAATGTAAGTCGTGACAGCTATGTATCGGGCATTTCATCCGAAAAGAACAGGAATCTTAACAAGCGGGGAGAAGAGCTTATAGGCCTGATCGACAAAATGGATGATGACGAGATGGAGACCGATCTCGAGGGGATGAATCTGGATAAATTGGAGGCTCCCATGAGGGCAACCAATACCAGACTCAACAGATACGGACAATTGCCCCAGATGCTCAATCGTGATGCAATAAAGGCAGGTACTCTTCTCAAGAATGCCGGTAAAGTTGTTAAAAAGGGCAAGTTTTCGCCTGCCATGATCGATACGGGACGTCAATTCATAAACAGGATCAACAAATGGGCCGGCATAGATGAAAATCCCGAAGGCGACGAGGGCCAGTTTTATAATAAGCTCGGCAAAAAGGATACTGTAGAGTACCTGTATGTTGACGGAAGACCGATCAGGGAATTCGTGGCAGATCAATACGGATATAAAGGCTCACAGAACAAGCAAGATGAGAGGGCGGTCCTTGCCGCTTATGCAGCCATGATCGCCGCCAGGCAGAATCATCCTCTGACCCTGGTACGCCCCGTGATCATAAACGGAGTGGCTGATGTTGATATCCGGAATGTCGGCATAGATATGTGGAACAAAAACGGACGTGAAGCGAAGATCAAGGGTATACGCTACGCGCTTGCGGGAGAGCAATATCGGCAGTACTGCGAGACTGCATACAGATCACAGGCGCGCGCCGAAGCCGGAAGTGCACTTCGCTCGGTCAAAGATAAAGATATCCGGGCATTAAGAGAGATGGAGGAGTTAAGAAAAGCTCTCCAAAATGCCGGTAAGGGCAAACATCAGGATTATGACGATTTTGTAAGGACATTTAACACTTATTTCGATGCTCTGGAATTCGTATGTCTCGATCCGGAACATTCGGATGTGACTCTTAAGGACTTAAGGACTCTGGCAAAACTCAATGAAACTGCCAAAAGCGCTGCATTTTCCTATCTCAAAGGGAAAAAGATGAATCTGAGCAGGCATAATGCGGTACGCGATATCCGGGAGATGCTCTCGCGGCATTCGAGCAATTTTTCTAGAATGATAAAGAGCGGTGCATTCAGTGAAGAAGGAGCCACTGTTTCGCTTAAGGATATTCTGGACAGTAAAGAGGAAGGTTTTGTAGTGGTAGGACTCAGTGATGAGGTCGACCAGTATAAGGAAAAGCGGGCGGATAACGCGGATGACAAAAACGAATATGACAAGCTTGATGACGCTGCAGGACTGTCCGTAAGACAGAAACAGATCCTTCGGATGAAGAATGTGATCGATTCGGATGAATCCGCGAAAATATGTTACAAACGACTGCTGGATTACATCAATGATGACAAATATGATGACGAAACGAGACTGGGCGCCGGATATGCATTCTTAAAGGCGGCATCGAGTGCACTTCTTGTCGATCCCGAGTACGGTCCTCAGATACGGAAGCGTTACGCCTATGCTGCCGGAAACACGGAGGTTCTTCTTGCAGTCATAGCCAGAGATCAGCTGACCAAAGCATATGAAAACAGGTTTAAGACGATCCCGGCTCTGCAGGCGGCTATGGATACATGGAACGAGCAGATAGCTTCCCAGGAAGCGGAGGCAATGAGTTATCAGTCTAGCACTTTGGGTAAAAATGTCAGCGAAAAAGAGTTTAAGGAGAACGGAGGTTCTTCCGACCACAGATATGTTAGTACAGAAGAGGCTAACGAGATCGTGACCGCTTCCAAAGGGTTCCTGTGCGCAAAGAAGGTAAAGGGACATGATAACCTGCGTGAGCTAAAACCTTCACTTCCCGAATATGTGTCGCTGCTCAACGGCGAGGCTACACAGGAAAAAGTCCCGCTCAGAAACACGTTCAAGGCGATGTTTAAGACGGCTGCTTATCTGCTGTTTGATAAAAAAGGCAACATAAAAAAGGACCTTGCCAAATATGATTTTGAGGAAATTCACGATACCGTACCGGGGCGTGTGGACAACCTGTTCAAGGTGGGAACGAGTCAATGGAGCCGTAACAATGCACAGACATTCATGGTTGATGTGTTCCTCCCTGCCATGACCGAGATGCTTAAAGAGGAGTACAAGAAAAAGAAGATAAAAAACTGGTCCGACAAGGCGGAAGATGATGCCTACAATTACTGTCAGGCTTATCTGAAACTGGTGGAGAACAGCAGCGGTATGTTCATCCAGTCACCCGATATCTCATTTGAGCTCTTCCAGATCCAGTCCAATGTCATAAGAGATACGAAGATAGATGATCTGATGAAGGATCCGCTGATCGCAGATATGACCATAGATGGTACCAAAGTTACTGAAGAAGAAGTAAGGGAGGCTTATCAGGAGACTCTTGATCAGGCCCAAAAAGCCGAGGAGGAAATGAAGAAGATACGTGAACTTGATTTTGATGATGAGGAGATGTGTGAGGTTAGCTCATGTATAGATAACACCGAGTTTAACTCTTCGATCAAGAATCAATTTGTAGAGAACGGAAAAGAATTCTTTGAATTTAAGTATTCATCGCTGGCAACAAAGGATCCGGCCGGAATGATCGAATTTATGAAGAACAACTTTGACAGACTTCTTGTATATGATAGCGATCTGAAAGATCCCAAGGAGATCCAGAGGATCCGCGACACACTTGACAGGATAGAGACCAAACTTAATAACAAAGAAAGACTGACAGCGAACGATAAGGATGAATTAAAGAGTCTGCTCACTTATCATTTCGCCAAGTATGAGCTTCACAGAGTACCTCAGGTCGGAAAGGTGGAAAAATCCTCATATACGATCGAAACCTTCGGTGCTTCTCCGGATACGTGCATACAGTCGCCGCTCACTACAAAGGCCAAGATCGGCAAGTATAATTCGGACAAACCTCCGGTCGAGGACAATCACGAAGGTGTAAACAAGTACTATGCTCACGATGATGCTTTCTCACATATCTCATCACGTAAGAAACTCATCATATGCAGACTGAAGGATATTTACCAGAAGAAAATGGTATATATACAGAATCATGCCGCGGATTAATATGTTTTTTGCTCATGATCACAGGAGGCAGCCATGCAGCTCACACGGATAGAAGAAAAAAACCGGGAATATTTTACGCACATATGTCCTGAAACGTTACTGGATAATGAGGATATCGTGAAGTTCGGGGTGATAAACGATGACGGATATGCCGCCGGTGTATGTGCTGTCGGAATACAGGAGAACATGGCTGTCATACACTGGCTCATGACAGATGAAAGTTTCAGGGAGCAGGGTGTAGCCTCTTTTCTCATCGGACAGGTTGAAGAACTGATCAAAGACATGGGTCTTACCGGGATAGAGATCAGATTTAAGAGCACAGATGAAGATCTGGATGCTTTTCTTGCGGATCACGAGTTTATGGTGGGAGTGGATTCACAGGTTTATTCCGTACCGATCGAGGATATAGTGTATAGCCGTGAGATGGATCTGATACTCGAAACGGAAGACGAAAGCAGTTTGGTTCACAGATTTCCGTATGATGATGCGGAAAAGAATAAACTGATCGAATACATATGCCGCGAGTACGAACTCGATAAGTGCATATTTGACGGAATATCATCGACATACAGCTTTGTATATATCGATGAAGACCGGAAGATGTCCGGTGCTGTCTGCATCACGGAATACGGCGAAAAAGATCTCTATGTCAATTATCTGGTCAGTAATGGCTCGATAAAGTGTATAAGTGACATTATCAGGGCTCTGTATGATACCGTTACGACGATGGACAGGACTTCCGGAAATCTTTGGTTTTCCGACAGAAGTGAAAGCGCCATCTCATTGATAGAGAGATTTACTCAGACAGATCGTGATGAATTCAGAGTTTCGGGACGAAACTATGCCGTGAAACTGTTTGTGTGACAACTGATTTTCGGAGGGAAAAAAGATGCCAAATGAAAAGGGAGAAGTCCAGATCAAAAAGACCAAAACAGCAGCGGATCTCATGGTAAAAACCGCTGATGATTTCGTTATTGTAGACCGGAATGAGATAAAGCCGGCCAACGACGATATTAATGTAAAGTACAGATCGGGGAAGAAAAAAGCCACTACAGCGGATCTTAAGAAGAAGTCCGAAAAGGTACCCGTGACCGTTCCCGAAAAGAAGACGGCTCAGACTGAAACCGTTTCCTCCAAGAAGAAAGCCACAGGGACCGTTTCCGTAAAGAAGAAAGCCACAGGGACCGTTTCTGCCAAGAAGGGAGCAACCGGGAAAGTTTCCGCCAAGAAGCAGCTCGAAAACGAGAAGAATAAAAAACTCGAGGATGCCAAGAAGCGCATAAAGGAGCTGCATGCCGAACTTAATGCAGAAGAAAAAGAGACTTTCAAGGGTCAGGCGTATCAGGATATCAACAGGAATTATTACGGGGCTCTCTCGGCATCCGATATCAAGAAGCGCGCTCAGAATGCCATAAAGCGCCAGGATTATGCATCAAAGATAAGCAAATACGAGGCTTCAAAGAAGAAGATACGATACACCCATATCGATAAGGAGACCCTGAAAGAAAAGATCTCTCTGTTTAAGAAACTGCGTTCCGCTCCTTATGAGCTGGATGATGATGAGAAGTTTACGGAGAACCTCGCGAAAAACTACGAGCTGTGCGAAGCTGCGGACCGCATGAAGCACTGGATCAATGAGGCGGCCGAAGGAGGCTTCATGCCCGAAGGGGAGGATATGGCCGCTCTTCAGGAGAAGATCGCTGTTTTCGATGAGATAAAGATCTATCTCGATACCCAGTCGGATATGATGAAGAATCCTTATTACCAGTATATGGCCAAGGATGATGTCTCGTATACGGATGATGAACTTAAAAGATTACTGAATGCTACCAAGAATCCCGTGCTCAAGAATTATCTGAGCGATGTCAGGACCTTAAGAGGACTTCATTTCACACGGAGTAAAGGTATCAGTTCAACTGCCGATTATTCAAAAGCCGAAGGAAAAAGACGGGCCCAGATCCTGGCGACCAGAGACGAGAAGCGTGAGATGATCGACAGGTTCTCCGATCTTGCGCTCAATATGAAGCCCAATAAGCGTTTTACGGATAAGGATTACGATTCCAGATTTACCAGGAAACTGTTTGAGGAATCCCTGGCCCGGTTTAAGGCTATGAATATCAAAGATCTTCATTTTGCAAGCGTTAAGGACGTCGTCGAACACTTTGAAGAGAACCAGTACATGTTTGACCAGATGCACGATCTTGAGCATCTGCTTCTCGTTGCGATACATCGTGGGCTTGCTCCGGCTGATGAGGAGATGATCGAGCTCAGGGCCAAGATCGAGGCATTAAGTCTTGCGGAGAATATGATGGTTCACATCCAGAACAGGGTGATCAAATCTCCGGAAGATTTTCTCGATAACATCACATATAAGGAATTAGAAGACGGTACCTATGAAAGTGTAAAAGCGCAATATGGTCAACAGGAACGGCCCGATCCTCCGAAATTCGGATGTGATCTGAACAAATACCTCAAGTCTCTGACCAGGCTCCACAAACAGGAACACAAGGACAGGAAGAAGACAATAACTCTTATGTACGGTCTTTCTCACCCGGAAAAGGCGGAGGACGGATATGTTCCCGGAAGTATTTCCGAGGCCGAACTGGAGAAGCGCGCGGCCGAGTATCAGAAGAATGCCTATCATGCGCAATACATGCGCGGTCTGGAAGATTACATAATGAATATCAACGGTGCGCGTATCGGTTCCGTTGCCGCTGCTTATGCCCGGAAAAAGGGAGTAGAGTCTTTCGGAAGCTTCGGGCGTACATATAATCCTTTCCTTACCGGCAAATCCGCAGATGAGATCATCAGGGTAATAGACACCATGCAGACCGGAAGTGCCGAAGAAAAGGAAAAACTCTGGATGGAAATAAGCGAAGAGGCTCATTCGGTCGATTTCAGCACATATGACACCCATGATGAGAAGACATTTTTCGCGAATGCGGCTGCCAGGTCGAGACTTGCCAAAGTCATGGGCAATATCGGCGGAAGATCCTCCAGTGCTTCTCAATATATTAAAAATCATCCTGAAGTTCTCAAGAAGAATGAAGCCGTTTATTCGACTAACTGTTCGTCTGATTATTCGTCCGCTTTTTCTCAGGCTTCTCTGTGCAGAAGGATGAGTGCGCTGGGGTATTCCGACTGGTTTGATACCGATACGAATGCGATCAGCATGTTCTTGAACGGACTTGATGATGAATTACCTTCGTACACATTTACCATAAACGGCAAGCGTATTACCATAAGCAACGACGAAAAGAGCAGCATCGAAAAAGCATTGGGCCGCTATGCTTTCATGGTGGAGTCCGGAATTTCTCAGGTACATGCGGACAGGGCAAAAAAAGGTACCAGGGATGCGACTTCAATCACATTTTACGATGAGCTTAAAGCTCAGGGTGTGGTACAGGCCGTTACCGATGAAGAACGTCATGAGATAGCGGATTTCCATAAACGGTTTGAAAAGAACTATAAAGCATCCAATGATCAATTTGTGAATGAGATCATAAAGGAATATGAGAAGGCCAACCCCGATTATAAACATAAGGACGGAATAAGGGTCGGGATCATATCCCATATGGCTACTCTTAACAAGGACAGCGACGAAGACGAGCTGAAGAAGGGTGTTAAACTCTACAAGGGTCTTATCGCAGATCAGGGTAAGAATGATACTGAATCAAAACAGGAGAGAACAGAAGCGATCGAAGAGATGTTCAGAACGATCATGGCTTTTGATATCAAACGCTTTGATTTCAGATCATACAAGGATATGATCTCGGATCCGCTCAGATTCGAGGAATGTTATGCCATCACACATCTTGCACAGGATGCGATCAATTATATAAACGAATATAAGAAGCTCAGGATTGATGAAACTGTAAACACCCGCCTGAGAGGTGTACATGTGGAAGAAATCCATGCCAGATGCGACATGCTGATGAGTGCATATCAATTCTTCGATACCGATTTTGCGGAGGTGATGTCATCCGATCAGGTGACCAAGACAGGCAAGAGCATTGATGATATCCTGCATCTGCCCCAGCCCGAGATAGACCAATACTATGACGCGGCCGCCAAATCACACGATGCGGATCTTCTTAATTTCTGGATCAAAGTCAAGCAGATCACGACAGCGCTTGAAGGATTCGATATACAGGTTCCGATGAGCAATCTGGAGAGCCATTTCAGAGCCAAGCATGATCTTCGTGATAAGTCACGCGCCACCGAGGCTTACAATATCCTGAGTGAAACAGGGAGCGTATTTGAGGGACTTAAGATCGAAGGGGTAAAGACAGCCGATGCCGTGATCGGTAAGTTTAATATCTCCACGATGTCCGAAGAAGCGTTTAAGGCTCAGTTCGTGACTGAATTTACCGAGAAGGATTACACGGTTTCCGAGCGCGAGTCAAAGCTATACAACAGCAAATCCAGACTGTATAAGAAGCGTCTGGCCTTCGAGAAAATGCTTGCAAAGAGTAATACCGCCAAGGATCAGATGCTGTCTGCCCGTAAAGATATCACCCTTGAAAACAGAATGGCCGTCGGTGAGAAGAACCTTAAATTCTTAAGTGCGTTTTTCGACGGAAATGCCGACGGAGATAATGAGATCGTAAGGCTCTTTAATGAAAAGGATAAGACTGATGCGCTTGATATCCTGACATGTCAGATCATGGAGATGGATCTTGAAGTTGATGTGTCTTCCGATGAGAATTTTGCCCTGAATTCAGACAAACTTGAAGAGATAAGCCGGAAAGCCATCGCATATGATGCTCTCAGAAAGCAGAATCCCGAATATGATAAGCGGCTTATGAACCGCATGCCCGGAAGCATCCGGTCCGACCTCGAGCGTGTTGATGAACGCCTGAACCGGATGCTTGCGATCTCCGATTACTACAGGGCGCGTAAGATGCTGCTCTCAGATCCGTACTATATCCTGCATTACAATGATGAGATAAGTGCTGATACCGATTCCGCAGCGACTGATGAGCAGAAGAGGGTCGCTGATCTGATCAAACTCGTAGCGGACTGTACTAAGCGTTTGGAAGGTCGGGAATACCGGTCAAGAGATGATGCACTGATCGACAGCGTACTTGATCATCAGGAAGCGTTAAGCAGACAGAGCGGATATATCACCGGCAGACCGGATCTCACCAAGGCAGATCCTTCCAAGGCGCATTCCGCCCATGAAGAGATCAGAAGATATTTCAGACATGCCGGCATCGATGAACTGATCTCGGAAAAGGCGCAAAAGGAAGCGATCGCTAAGACCGATGAAGATAAACCATACCCCGAGGCTGAAAGGTATAAGACCGAAAACGCAAAAAACTACTATGACATGCTGAGAACATATAACAGGCTTGATTCCAAGAATTCGGAAAGCCTGAGACTGGCTTTTACCGAAGATGAATGGAATCTCCGTGAAAAGATCTGTGCTCTGACGCTGGATAAAAACGGCAAGCATATAGATGAGCCTGTTTTTAAGGATCCGGTCACGGGTGAAACATGGACGATCCATACCAACATGCAGAGGCTCACATCAGATCTTATAAAAGTCTATTCAAAAGGCATGTCGGATGAAGAGGTCCTTGAGATGGTGGACGGACTGACCCTCATTCACAGGGCCGATATCGATCTGACGAATGAAGAGCAGCGAAAATATGTCAGGGAGAGATGGCTTGATTCCATGGAGAAGCTTTTCAGAATAGAGTATGAGAATGCCAAGCGTTACGAGAACACATACGGAACTCTGGTAGATGAACTGCCTTTGGGATGCTTTATGCAAACACTGGGTTCGGGCATGAAGGATTTTGTGTCCCGTAATCTGACAGGTCAGGAGAATGCCGAGATGTGCGATGATGCGGAGAAGCATTGTATTTCTGACGGTAAGGAGATGACAGTTGCGGATCTCCTTGTAAAGTACGGCAGGATCTCGGCTTCCGAGGTCATGGATCTGTACCAGCTTGTCCCGTCTTATTACCAGACGATCCATAGCGGTCAGAATAAGTACTTCCTGGATCACGTGGGATTTGCAAAGGAAGAATACAGCAAGGATGCAGTGTCTACGTTCGCTGATGGAGATCTGGTGAGGGCGCAGTACATCAAGGACCATAAGAAGATCCGGGGACCGAAGATATCTCAGGCACAGAGCAGGAAGATCTGGAAGGCTGCGCTTAAATATGAGGATGATCATAACCTGACAGGCGGCCCGGTTTATACTGATTTCCAAAAGAATAAACTGGATCTGTATACTTCTTCCGAGAAAAAGGAGCTTAAGGAGAGAAGGAAGAAAGACGCCGGTCTGATGAACTTCTATAATTTCTCGATAGATGAGCGCTCGGAAGTACTTCTTAACAGGACAAAGACCGCACTCGGACTTACCAAGGTAAGTGAGGATCTGGAGAAAACACTGAAGAAACTCATGATATTCCATCCGGGAATGTTAAAAACCGGAAAGATGAGAAAAGAGGGAGGCGAGACCGAAGTAAGCGGAACTCCGGAGTACATCGAACTGGTGAAGAAGTTTATCGGTATAGGTATTCCGGAAGACAATAAAACGGCAGCCAAGACTGAGGCCGCCAAAGCTTTCACTGATATGTGGACCAAACTCTTCAGAGGTTTCGATGAAGTGAAGACTCCCGATGATCTGATGAAGGGGAGCGGGTATGATAATGCTGAAAAGCAGGCCAGAAACAACCCCGATACTGTCATGGAGGGGTCACGTTTGTATGTCGGAGAAGTACGTCACAGGATGACGGATTTCATAGAGGAAATGGCCGGCGGATCCGACGCATCCGATTTCATCACTCAGGACATAAAGGATCAGGTGAAGTCCAAAGCCAAATTACAGGTGCATCAGGAAATCGTCAGAAATCTGGTGAAAAACAGCTTCTATCTGGATCTGAAGGATATAGGTTCCATGAGGAACACATATGCCGCGAAGATGTATCAGGAGATAGTTAAATTATCCTATGATATGACTTCAGATCGATTTGATTTTGAAAAGGCTCTTAACGATCCCGGATTCAGGCAGAAACTCGAATACTTCGGCATCCGCACCGACAGACTGCTCGTATTCTATCAGACCACCGTCAAAGTAGACGGGATAGATGTTGACGCTGATCTGTTCACAGAGGAACTTGATGAGAGCAAGCTTCTCTTCGAGGAGAATACGACAGAAGAAACTAAGGAAGAGAAGAAAGAAGAGAAGAAGGAAGAGAAGAAGGAAGAAAAGAAGGAAGAGAAGGCCGGACCTGATGTTCAGGCAGCTCCCGCCATGCAGGCAGCTCCCGCGCAGATCGATATCAATACGCTGGATGGTATAGAAGCCGCCAAGAAACTCTCGTATGAGAAACGTGTTGATATATTCACACCCGCAGCCAAGAAGATCCATGAGGATGCGCTTGCACCCGTACTTGCATCGATGAATCTTCAGATGCCTCAGACCGGAGAGAATCTGGCCATAATAAGGCAGTCCTTCAACGAGACCGTGATAGAAAACGGAGTACAGAAGATCAGGTGGAGAGCAGGTGTCTCTGAAGATGTCAAGAAGCATATCGAATGGCTCGGAGGATACTATATCACCGGCGATGAGACTCTGGATCAGAACATAAATCTGGCACCCATCAACAGGATGGCGATACCGGCAGATCTTAATGCGGTTTCCGATTATACGAACCTTGAAAATGTGTGTGAGCCTCAGGTAGGTCAGAACTGCTACTGTGTGGCCGGACAGATGATCTTTAACCAGTTTGTGGCCCGCAAAAAAGGTACCCAAAACGTCACAAAGCTCATCAACCAGCATGATTTCAGGGGATACATGCCTACCATCAGAAAGTACTCCCCCGAAATGGCAAATGCCGGCATAAGTCTGGAAGAGTACAATTCCGCCGTGTCGGAGATAAAAGAGTATTGCGGGCAGCATGCCAACAGACCCGGCAATATATATGAACTGGGTGATTACCTGTTTGATAAGCTTGACGAGCAGGGATATTCAAACAACATGATCCGCAGGATGGTATTTAATGTACCGAAGTCGGATGAAGAACGAAACGCTGCCAAAGCCAACAACATGAAGGCCGTGATGATGAACAAGGTGGCCGGGATCATAAACGCCGGAGGTATCGTGGCACTGTCCACATTCTCTTCCACCGGATTTGCTCATTATGTCACGGTAACCGGAATAAGCGGCGACAAATTAATGGTATTGGATTCGAGCGGCTACGGCGGGACTACAAAGATTGAAGACATTTCCAATTATATCGGCCCTGATACGACCGTGGAACTTACCTGGATCGATGATGCAAAGACACCCGAAGAACTGACCGGAGAATTCTCGGAACTTAAGTATGATGCGCAGAGCGGATATTCCGTAAACGATCTTACGAGAGCCATCCTTTCTCCTGCACAGAATAAGGGTATCAGTGTTAAGAAGACAGCTGCCGAAATGGGTAATGATATGGAAGGCATCCTTGAGTTTGCTTATATCCGTAACCCCATGAAGCAGATCGAAGGTGTTCCTCTCAATCAGTATGATATGCAGGTTGCGGCTCCCGTTACGATCGAAAAGTCTGTTACTGCCGAAGTTCCCGTTACGACCGAGGCACCTGTCACTGCCGAGGTTCCCGTCACGACTGAAGCCCAAGCTATCATCGACGTGACCGAAGAAGCCCTCAACGCGTTTCGCGGGAAGATGGATGCCCGGATTAGCCCGAGCGAGAAGGCGATGGAGGCAAGTGAAGAAGTCTGGGTCAAACAGGCTATAGAAGCAAAAGGAAAATCCGGATATGACAGGGGCAGCGGAAGATTCATCAGGCGCTGGCTCAGCGGATATGCCGCTATAAACGGCACTTCCGAAAAAGAAATTCTGCAGATGTACAGAAATCTACTCATCCATGATAAAAGTGCCTCGGAAGCCATGCTGACCGAAAAGTGCCATACGATGGAGAAGATCTTCGAAATGATCATGAAATTTGATATCAATAAACTCAGATTTGATGATTTTGCGCAGCTGATCGGAGATGATAAGTTATACACTCTGATCATGACAGGCAGCATGAGTGACCTCCATCCGGCCCAGTTCAGATGGTATGAGGGGATGATCGACAGGAAGGAGATCGGGACCACTCTCAACAAAGATGAACTTAAGGAAGTCATGGCCAGATGGAATCTGCTCCATATGCTTTCCATGCCTTTCAATGTAGGTCCGAGAGTTCTTCTGGAGTGCAAAAAGAGGAACCTTGATCTGAATGAACTCCTGTCTCTTTCTCAGGAAAAAATGCTCGAAATAATCGAGAAGCTGAGAAATGATAAGGATATTGAATTCTATCAGTCTGTCATGGTAGTCCAGACCGGCTTAAAAGAAGCATTCATGAAACCAGGCGCAGATCCTGTCGAAGCATTAAAGCAGATGCGTACCAAGACCTACAAGCTTGGCGACGATAAGTCCGAAGAAGTGATAAAGAAACTATCGAACGTGAAGCTTGTCATGGAAGAGGAGCAGGCAGAAACCACACAGGAAGAAGCTCCGGAGGAATTTGCGGACACCTTTGAAGGCTACGATGAAGACATGATCCATGAGGAAGATCTGGGAGTAAACTTTGATGCCGGTGAAGCCATAGAGAAGTATGATCCGGAAGATGAACTTACCGGTTATGTTCCCGATCGGATAGTAATGGAGCATCTGGCGGATGATCTTGACATTGAAGCCAGGATCAGGGATCAGGCTGAATACGATAAGATCGAGGTCGGGATCGAAATGCAGGAAGAACGTATGGCGAGGCTCAATCAGGAGGTAAAGAATAGGGAGAAAGAACCCGGAATAGCTTTGCCTGACGGTTTCTTTGTCACGGCTTCCAAAGAAAAGGCGAAGAAAGGATCTTTTTCCGCGAAATTTAAAGAATCTGCATCTCCTTTCATTCAAAGTATCGAGAAGTTCGGCTCCGATCTGTGTGCAAAGAATGCTCTGATCAAATCCATGGGTATCGAAAGCCCCATTGAACTTGTTCATGTGGGAACGGTTCCCTTAAAAGAGTATGTTAAGCAGGAGTACAACTACAGCGGTGACGATATAAACGTACTTAAGAACTATGCAGCCATGATAGCGGGCAAGATGGAGGGTACCATCGCATTCCTTATACCTAAGGAGGTTGATGGCGAGGTAAAATATGAACCTAAGAACCTCCCTGTTGATGCGAAGACAAAGGACCAGTTATATTATCGCCAGAGGGGTATCAGGACGGAACAGAATCTCAGAGGCCAGGTTACATTGGAAGTCGCTGAAAAAGCCGGAAGAGCCTTCAGAAAAAAGAAGAAAAATGCGATCCCGGAAATGGAAGGTATCGAAAATCTGGCAGACCGCATAAAGACGGCAAAGCCCGGAACCGATATGAGATATCTCCAGTTTGTAAGCAGTTTCGAAGCGTTCTATCAGGCAGTGGAAAGATTCGCATATGAGAAGGTAGGCAGAGGTGATCTCGCCAGGATCAGAGCCTATGTAAATGAGGCTCTCGGTGATGCCGAATCGTATTCGCACCGCAAAAAACTCACTCAGGAAAGACACAGGATCGCAAAGGATGCCGTAGCGATCCTTACGGAACAGAAAGCACTTTTTGACGCGGTCCTGAGTAAGGGAGTTCTGTCCGAAGATGGTAACAAAGCATCTTTTGCACAGATTTATAAAAGCGGACGGGCTCTTGTTAAAACAGGCAAAAATCAGAAAAAGTAGGAACAGGTGTCAGATATGAATTATTACGGAACGGCAAGTCTGATCATGGATGGAACCGCGGTGTTTATCCTGGCGGGGATGTTGATCTACACATCCCTGTATCGCAGGCGTGGGACGATTGCGGATAAAGTGTTTTTTGCACTTATCCTGGCGGATATCATCGCTGCTGTTTCCGATGGCATCGTAAGCGTATCGGATGTCTTTGGCATTTCGCTTGGATCAGCTTTGCATCCGGTCATATATTCGGTATTTTTTCTCGCGATAGATGCATTTTCGTTCCTGTTTTGCGTATACCAGATGTACAGGATGAAATGGGAGAAGGGAAGGATCAGCAAGATGATCCCGATTCTGTGCATACCGGAACTGATACTTGTCATCCTGCTTTTTGTCTGCGTATTTACCGGCAATCTGTATAACCTGTATACGGGAGTGATAACACTGGGGAATATATCGGTATCCGCGTATTATTTCCTCAGTATCGCTCCTATGATCATATGCGGAGTATTCACTGTCTGTGTCTCATTTAAGCAGAGCAGACAGATACTCATACCGATATCACTTCTTATCATCGTACATATCTGTCTGACAGTAGCATCCGTATCAAATGTTACTCCGCTGTTTCTGTCGATATATCTGATGTTCGCGCATCTCCTTATAATGAGAGATTCTTTCTATGGGGAGGCCGTTGGATAATGATCATGTTTGATGATATTTTCGTTACTTTAACATTTGATCTGGTTGCGATCCTCATAATCCTCGGGTTGTGCATGACCCCTAAGAATCCCGATGAGAAAAACAATCCCGGAACCCGGATCTTCATGGGGATGGGAATCTGCGTCATTGCGGGAGCGGTTCTGGATATCATATCCGGTTCGCGATTATTCGGTGATAACCTTTTCCCGATCATATGCCTGTCTACTCTTGGCGAGATCACCGTCATCGGCTTTATGTTCTTTCTTTTGCTGTATACGGATTATTCGTTTTTCAGAAGCAGGGATCATCTGCGCAGGCATTTTGCGGCATATCTGGCGCCTTTCGCGTTTATTGCCGTGATCGTCATCATTAACGCTTTTGCTGGGATACTGTATACCCCGGTCGATGATCAGGTGGTGACTCCGACTGTGCTGTATTATGCAGTCGGGATCATAGAGGATCTGTATCTCTTCATACCGGCTGCATACTTCCTGATGTGCTACGTTAAGTACGGTAACAGGAAATTCTTTCATCCGCTGAGCATCTGTATTCCGATCCTGTGCGGTGTGGTCCTGTCGATCGTCACTCCTTTCTCAGTACAATTCCTCGGTTTTGCCACAGGACTTGCTTTTCTCGTTTTTTCCAGGATAGATTCGTGGCGGTTTATCGATGTGAAGACCGGGTTTTATAACAGAGCATATCTGGAGTATGTCCTGAAGATGATCGCCGATAAAAAGGGATCGTTCAAGGGTATGATAATAGCTGATATAGAGGGCGATCACATCGCTTTCTCAAGAGTGCTCAAAGAGGAACTTCCCAGCGGAAGTGAAGTGGTAGTACCGGATAAGGGGCGTTTCGTATACCTTGCGGATTCCGGAAATATGACGGAACTGGATGCACTGGCCTCTTTGATAGGTCTGGGAGCGGAAGAACATGACGAGGATCATCCCGATAAGATACTGTTCAGGGATGCAGTCTGCAGCAGTTTCAAGGATGATGAAGCCATACAGGCTGCGATAAGGACACTTAAGCTGCGGATAAACTCAGGTTCGGAAACGGGGAGAGAGCAGATATGATGAACATGATTCAGGTAACTGAAGAGAATCTGGATGAATTCAGGGATCTCATCCCTGAAGATATAGCCGAGAATCTCAGCCGGCAGCCATATCATTGCATAGCCCTCGAAGCGGGCGATTCGGATCCGTCGGCGGCTCTTGTCTGGGAGTTTAAGTATCTTAATGATGTTACCAAACCGACGCTCTCACGTCTGTCCTGGCTTCATGCGCGGGATAATGAAGCCGGCAGCGACATTTTTTCGGAATACGGAGCGATAGTAAAAGAAGTTGAGACCAGAAAGAGTCTGGTCTTAATGCCGGAAGATGATGCAGCCGGTGTCACGGATGTTCTCAGGGATGTCGGCTTTGACCTGAAAAAAGCGGAAGGTGAGAACCTCATCGTCACAGTCGGGATGCTCTCCGAACTGGATATCATCAAAAAGGGAAAGGTCCCCGACTATCTGAGCCCTTTGGAATCACTGATGGCACGTTCGTTCAGACGCGGGCTCATGAACTGCATCTTCCACACCAAAAGAGAGAAGCTTGAGGATCTTTCCTGTCTTCCGATGGAATGGTTTGAACCGGAACTGTCATGTTCCGTGCAGATGGATGATAAGATCACCGGGATGCTGCTGGTCCACAAGTGCTCCTCGGGAAGATTACGTGTGGAATTCATGTCTGCAACCGGACCTGACGCCAAAAAAGACCTTTTGCACATGGTGCGGTTCTCGATCCTGCAGGCAGTCAGCAACTATCCGGAGGACACAGAGGTGATCATCCCGAGACGGGATGAATCTTCCAGAAAACTCGCAGGATATTTCTTCCCGGACAGAAAGGGCGTCAGTTGTGTTTTCGGTGAAAGAACGGAAAGTGAATAGATATGATCATCAATACGGTTAATTGCAATATCGTATCCCTGGACCGGCTGGCCAATTATATGTACTATATCAAAACCGATGAGCTTCCGCTCATTAAAAGGGGTGAAGCGGTCGTTTTCGGAATAGACAGCCTCACCAATGACCACATCGGAGCTGCGGTAGCGGAAACGGCACCCGAACCGGATAACGGCCCCGGACATGTTCTTGTCATCAGGGATATGTATCTGGTGGAGGAATATCGGACACCTGAAGTATTCGACGGAGTCATTAACAAGATATCCGAAGAAGTGATCCGCAGGGATTATACAGGGATCGTCATGCAGAACGCATATCCCGATGATCCGGTATACGAGTCCTATCTTGAAGACAAGGCTTTCCGTCTTGATGACGGAAACACCATATATGAAGTTGATGTGGATTGTATTTACGATCATCCGATCTTTAAGAAGACCGTTTCCGGTCTGAACGGTTCCATCAAGAAGATCAGCGATCTGGATATGACCGAGAAAATGGCTTTTATGTCAGAATGGGGCGGTCGTTTCCCGAAGGGACTGTCCTGCGAGCATCTTCCCGGTAAATGGCTGCAGAGTTTCAGTTATGTTTATGAGAAAGGCTCTGAATTTAAGGGATTCGTCCTCACTTCCGAATTATCATCGGAAAAACTTTATATCGGAGGGATCTATTCGGAACCGGGTCTGCCGCTTGTTCCGGCAGCGCTCATCACAGTTCTCGGCAGAGATGTGATACTTGATTCGGATTATCGCAAGGTTATGTTTGCCGCGGCGACAGATGAAGGCAGCAGGCTTTGCGAAAAAGTACTTGAAGGCATACACAGCATCAGGAAATGGAAGATCCACAATTATTATCTGGAGGTATGAAAAGTGAACAAAGAAAACGAAAATGAAACTATCGAATTCAGCGAAGAGGAACTCTATGAGGCTGCGGTATATGCCATGACAAACGGATTGCTTGATATTCTGACCGAAGACCTTGAGAAGGACGCTCATCTGACCATGAATTCCAACGGTCTTCCCGCGATCGATGCCCTCATCGACGGCATAAGCTGCAGGATCTCTTATTTCCCTGTCGGAGATGTCGATACCGACAGATTCATACTTATGATCAGAGCAGCAGTTCTTCCGGGCTCGGAGGATGAAGATCAGACCGCCCGGATGCTTGCATGCGAGAGCTTTAATGTGGCGAGCGTATTCGGAACCGCTGTATTCATACCTACGGACGGAAGCGTCGAGTTTCGGGTTTCAGTGCCCGAAAGAGGCGGCATGGCTGATGCGGAAGATTACCGGTTCATACTTGACATGATGAAAGAAAGCGTCGGCGAGCTTAATGAACTGTTAGAGGACAGATAAGAGTCTGAGTGTGATTTTGTCAGAGGACATATAAATGTCAGGATTATCAGAAAATCTATCAAAAAAAATACACGAACAGCAGCAGACGATCAAAACCGAAGAACATAAGAATGCGGAATCATATGTCACCTTGCCCGAACCGGAATCCGAAGAGAAGGTTAAAGTCATCGGAAGGGATACTCTTGGAGATTCCATTCCCAGAGAAGCGGTTGAAAAGAATCTGACCGGTGCCGTTAAAGGCTTCTTCGGACTTAATAAGAATAAACAGGTGGCAGCAGGCGGGGATGAAAACGATGTGAACGTTCATCAGCCCGCAAATGCGCATCCCGTGCAGGCTGAACCCGTTCATGTTCCCGCCATAGATCTTGCCGCCGAGGAGAGGATAAGCGCATCCGAGAGAGCACGTGCCGATTCCTGGAACGATCTGGCAGTTAAGGTCAGCGAGATCATCAATTCGGATGAATATCAGAATGCATCCGATGAATCGAAGCTGTATTTTGATCGGATCATGGGCAGCATCCGGGCTGATGTGACGGAAGAAGTCAGGGTCGCGACCGAGGCTGAAGTATTCAAAAGACTGTACGAGATCGCCGAGCGGATAAAGAGGATAGACCTCTTCGACGGTCCCGATGAGGCGGTAGTCGCTGCGGATAAAGCACGGGCACTGGCTAAGATCAAAGACCGCGGGATCCTGATGAAACTGTATTCGCTGCTTGAGCAAAAGACCGGCGGCGGGCTGGCACTTACAGGCGATGAGAAGATTCAGGACTTTAACGATGATAACTTCCCCGATCGTGAGTTCAAAATCAAGAGAACGCGTATCGGAACAGACGGTTCAATACTTGACACCGTAAACATAAGGATCCAGAAGGAAAAGGACAGATCCGGTGAACCGCTTTTTGCCACGGAGCCTGCGATCAGTGATATTAAACAGGGATACCTGGGTGATTGCTATTTTCTTTCCGCTCTGAATGCCCTTATGTTCAAGGATCCTCAGCTTATCAAAAACTGCATGAAGGATGAGGGCGAAACCGTCGTCGTCAGGTTCTTTGCCATGTCCACCGGAAGGCCCGTATACGTAAGAGTCAGAAAGACCGTTCCTGTCCATAAGTTCAAAGGAAAGAACCGGCAGGGAAATGACGTAACCTCTGTGGAGGAGATATACGGAAACAAGGGACCTCTGTGGGTCAACATGATGGAAAAAGCTTTTGCCGCTGCAAGGCATCAGCTGGATATCTATTGTGAATCGGGAGAATTTCGAAGAAATCACAAAAAAAACGAGAAAGGCTACGGCGTTCTTGATTTCGGACTTGCATCCAATGCGATCCGGATACTTACCGGCACACAGATGGAGATGAAACTGCTTCCGGGATTGCAGGGAAGGAAAAAATATACGGATATCTCCGCGCTCTTTTCGCAGGTTCATTATGCGGAAAAAGATGATTTCATGAGAGGCAGGAGAGCCGACGGTTCAAAGAGAACGGCCTCCGACTGGAACAGATACAAAGCCGAGAAGATATTCGGGATCAGGATAGGAGAAGGTGATGGCCGTCTTCTTAATATCTTCAGGAAAAACAGAGTATTTGACGCCTATCAGAGGTTCTTGAACGATCATCTTAAGAGGAACTTTAATTCCCTGGGAAACAAAGAAGCAAAACCCGGGTTTTCCACTATGACGGACCTGAACCTGTTCATCGAATCAATAGACATCTCGCAGATGCCGACATTAAATCTGGGCGACGGGATAGATGAGGCACAGGTCAAAAGACATTATCTTGAGTATTTCAGGAGTACGATCGCCACATCCGGACTTCTGTCAAACGGTATCAATACCAACGGCAAATACAGCGAAGAAGAAAAAAAGATATTCAGAGACCTGACGAAAAATCTCGTCACGAAAGACATGAAGAAACGGGCGGTTACAGCTTCGACCGCCAGACATGGCCTGTCATTTAAGAGCGGATCCGCACTGGTGGGAGGTTCAGGAGAAATGCTTGTTGACGGTGTTGCCGACTCGCATGTTTACTCAATCCTGGGCACCAGAACGCGCGATGTGACTGTTAACGGCAAGACCGTTAGACTTCACTTTGTCATCCTGCATAATCCGTGGAATGACTCGAAGGTGCGGCTGTATGAACATGACACCATGAAGCCGTATATGGCTGCGGAGGGAACGGACGCCAAGGGTACTTTTCTGATGGAACTGTCAGACTTCTGCAACACATTCCAGGAGTATTCCGTTGAGAAAGAGGGGGCCTATAAGGAAAAGGCGACATCTCGCCTGGTCGAGGATGATCGTCCCGATTTTGAGGCCGCCGTTGATATGACCGATGATGATCGCATAACCGGGTCTGTCAGGGACATGAAGCAGTTTAACGCTGATCTGCGTAAAATGCTGGAAGATATCAAAGGAACTCCCGATTATGCACAATATACTCAGGGTACCAGAGATATCATAGACAATTATCTTCATATGATCGCCGACGATACTCCCGCAAGTCAGAGGAATGAGGACGGGGCGAAGATACTTCCGGTCCTTAAGGATGTATGGGCACGTAAGAACTCCCTTCTGGATACAGGAGAAAATTCAGTACTCTTAAGGCTTGCCAGTATCCTGCCTCTTTTGTCCACGGGTGACCTCAGACTTACCGGAAAGGAAAAGATCACGGATCATTCGGCCGACGACAAGGCTTATTTCGAAACAACAAAACAGATGAATACGACCGAGATGGCCGGAGGCGAGCAGATAAAGGTCATCAAGCAGGAGATAATAACAGACGATCCTAAGTGTGACTGCACCGCTCAGCCGCTGTTTGCGACCGAACCCTCCGCGGACGATCTGGTGCAGGGAGATAACGGCGACTGTTTTATGATCACCGGATTAAAGGCCATAGTGGAGAAGAATCCTGACATCATCAAGTCGGCCATGAAGGACGAAGGCTCCACCGTACTTGTCCGCTTCTATGATCATAAGTCACTCGAACCCGTATATGTCCGGGTGAAAAAGAGTCTGGAGATGAGCAGGTTCACATATATTGACAGTAAAGGCAATACTTTGACGCATGACCGGAGAAAGGGCGCAAAGGGGGCTCTGTGGGTAAACATCCTCGAGAAAGCATTTGCCTACGCAAGACGTGACCTTCATGATCCCGGCATGTTTCATAAGAGCAAGCGCGGATACGATGCCATAGACGGCGGATTTCCCGCAGATTTTGCCAGGATCTTTATCGGGAAGAAGTTTAAGGAAACGAAGTTAAAGGGCGATCGATTTGATAGCAGAGATTATCATGATCTCGATTCCATGATCGATGATGCAAAGAGTCTGCTGAAAGCTCGATTCATGAATAAACTGAATAATGACGGATCGAAACGGACAGCCAGAGACTGGAACATCTTCAAGGCAAAATATATCTTCGGGATAGACATCCCGTCCGGTAACACGAAACTGTACGATATGTTCCGTAAGAATACGATCACGGATAAATACAACAGTTTTATCAAGGAGCAGCTTAAGGATTTCAAGTCAATGGGACATGGGCAAAGTGAGGCACCCGGTTTCGTCACCACCGTTGATCTTGATCTGTTCCTTGATTCCATAGACCTGAACCGGATGCCGCTTTTAGGGCTTGACAGCGGCTACGATGAGATGGAGCTCAGAAAGATGTACATCGAGCATTTAAGGAAGAGCATCAAAGCCCTGAATAAGACGCTTTCGGGTAATGTGAATATGGATGATGAATACCAACCCGCGGAAGATGCGGTATTCCGGGAACTCCAAAGTGCCACATCTCACACAGGGGGAAAGCGAAAAACGGTCATAGCTTCGATCCGCGGAGCTACTCTTCAGAAGCTTAAGAAAAAGGCCGGTGATACCGGAAGCAACGGCGAAGCCAAGATAATCGGTGTCGCTGCAGGGCATTCCTATGTGATAGGCGGGGTAACCACTAAGGATGTGACGATCGGCGGCCGAAAGCTCACGAGGAAATTCATAGAGGTGCATAACCCCTGGCACAATAATTATATACGTCTCTATGACAAGGATACCCTGCGACCTTTTGTCAGAAAGAGCGAAAGGCGCAGCGACGGTACCAAATATGACAACAAGGGTATGTTTTTGATGGAACTGCGCGATTTTATTGAAACCTTCCAGGGTTACAATATAGAAGAATGATCGGATGATGGGAGAAGCATATGAAAAATGAAGTAAAAGTGACACGGATCACGGAACTCAACAGGGATTATTTCACGGCGTTGTGTCCGGAGGAGATCCTGAATGATGATGAACTGGTACTGCTGGGGGCCATATCCGACGAGGGATACGCCTGCTCAGCTCTGGCTGCGGGAATAGATGATGGTATGGCATACCTGGAATGGCTGTATACCGAACCGTCAATGCGCGAACAGGGAGCTGCATCAGCCATGCTCGATATGTTGCTCACTTTGCTTGAAGACTCCGGGCTGGACGGTATAGAAGCGTTCTATCCGTACGGGGAATGGGAGATGGATGATCTGCTTACCGAATTCGGTTTCCTTGTCGGTGATGAAAACAATATGTATAAAGTTCCGATAAGCGATCTTGTCTACAGCGCACCGATGGATGAGATAACGGAAAGATTCCGTAACAGGAATGTATTTCCGCTTTCCGGAGCCAAAATGATGGAAGAACTGAAAGACTTCCTGGCGCGTCAGGATACTGAGATCCATATTCCGGAGGACATCTCGGATATCTACAGTTTTGTCAGGAAGGATGACGAAGGCAGGATCAGAGGATGTATCCTCACAAGAGAAGAAAACGAGTGGGACTTAAAGGTCGAATACCTGACTTCCGACGGATCGGTCGAAACCATAGAAGATCTGATCGGGGCACTGACGAATGTAGTATTGGAAAGCGAACTTACTGAAGGCTATATATACTTTACGGACGGAACAGATAAAGCAGTATCGCTGGTTGAGCATATCACGGGTGAAGACAGGGATACATATCGTGTCAGCGGAAATCGTCACGCGGTAGTGCTCGGACTGTAAGGGGGAAGGAACAATATGGATTTCAAAGAAAAAAACACATCATCCGTAAAGGAGATCAAAAAAGAGATAAAGAACGAAGCGGTCAATGCTCAAAAAGAGAAAGCTGCTTCGGGAAACATAAATGAAGTAAAGCCCGAAGAAAAAAAGGCCGCCGATGCAAAGAAGAATGCGAATAAAGGTGCCGGCTCGGGACGTACTTCGGTTAAAGATATCAAGGAAAAGGCTAAGTCAATCGAAGTCGTAGTGCCAAAGACTGAGAAGGAAAAAGCACTGGATAAGGTTGCGGAAATGCACCGGACGCTTCTTGATATCGAAGTGGATGGATTTGACGAGGCGGAGAGGGAGAAGATCGACAGGAACACTTTCCGCGGCCTTTCGAAAAACGATAAGAAAAAGCGTGCCGAAATGGCACTTAAGCGCCGTAAGCTCGGACAGGCAGTTACGGATTATGAGACTGCACATCCCGCGAAGGAACTCGAGCCTGTTTCCAGAGATAAAGAAGAGCTTAAGCGTAAGATCGCTGCGTTTAAGAAGATGCGCTCCAAACCCTACGACATGGGTAATGACGATAAGTTTGTCGCTAATCTCGAGAAGAATTATAAGCTCTGTGATGACGCCGAAACGATGAGACGTTATATCGAGACGGCAGTCGATGAGAGATTCATGATCGAGGGGGAGGACCTCCATGCGCTTCTTGCCAAGGTCGAGGTCTTTGCTGAGGTCAGGAAGTATCTTGATGCCCAGAAAACCCTCATGAAGAACCCGTTCTATCAATACATGGCCAAGGATGATATCTCCTACACGGACGCTCAGATCGAGAGGCTTTTAAAGACAAGCGGGAATCATGACCTGATAGAATATCTGACTAATGTAAAGATCATAAGATCTCTTCATTTCGTCCGTCATAAAGGCATGGATTCCATGCAGAAGACCGCAGAAGACCGCGGCCTTGAAGCAGCCAAAAACCTGCTGGAGAGAGATTCCAAACGGAAACTCGTTGAACAGTTCACGGATATCGCTCTTCGTTTTAACGGGAATGACCGCTTCCTCGACAAGGACTATGATTCCAGGTTTACACCTGAGCAGTTTAAGATCGAGCTTGACAGGTTTAATGCCGTTAAAATGTCAGACCTGCATTTTGCTTCCATACAGGATATAGCCGATCATTATGAGGAGAATCAGGTTCTGTTCGATCAGACTCATGACATTGAGCAGCTTCTGATGGTGGCCATACAGCGTGGGATGGCGCCGGACGACAGTGAGCTGATCAAACTGCGCGCCAGGATCGAAACCTTTACCCTGGCAGAAAGAATGGTGTCTCTGGCGCAGGAGACAGCGATCCGTTATCCTGACAGACTGATCAAAGAATGGGGAAAGGATGAATTCATCGACTCCTTGTTCGATGAGGTCAGATCATATACGTACGGCAATTGCAGACAGGATCCGCCCAGGATCGGATCTGACTTAACCGCGTATATGCGGGAGCTTACCAGACAGTATAAGCAGGAGCATGATGAACGTGAGAAGACCATACGTGCCGTATACGGCATGACCCACGGGAACGACGATATGCAGCCCGCCGCTATCCCCGACGATGAACTTGCCCGGAGAAAGAAGGATTATCAGAAGAATATGTTCCGGGCGGAATATATGCGCAATACAGATGCGTATATTCAGAATGTGTATGGCGACCGGGTAACTGCCGTTGCCCATGCTTATGCCAAAAGAACCGGGATACCTGTGGATGCGGCCCTGAATAAATACCCGCGTACACTCACTCCTTTCCTGTGCGGCAAATCTTCACAGGAGATCATTCGGACGCTCGAGATCGTCGATCACGGGACGGAAGAACAAAAGGATAAGCTCTGGACGGCCGTCGCCAAAGAAGCCATGAGCGTGAACCCGGCAGAATACATGACTTCCGATCCTGAGATTCTGTTCAGAAATGCCGCATATAAATCCAGAATGGCCAAGATATACGGAAATCTGTATTCGGCCGACGCAGACGCTGTACCGGCCAACATAAAAGATAAGAAACTGTTAAAAAAAGTCAAGGCTTATTATCAGGCAGGCTGTGTATTCTGTGCCAACGTTCTAGGAGTATATACGCAGGCAATGGGAAGCCCCGAATTATGCTCTCTGGGTATTGAGGACTGGGTACATTCGGATTTCGACAAAATATACGCTCTGAGCGACTCTATACAATCCGGCGAGATGGACATGGACCGGATAAAAGAGGTGAAAATCTGCGGCAACACCTATAACTGGTCGGTCGGAAGGATCAACAGATTCGATGCCGGTCTGAAGAAGATCTGGTCCATGAACACCATTGCGAAACGACACATAGGTCCGGACAGATTCTCCGGTGAAGTCTGGGATCCCGTTGATCTGATCATGTACGACGAATTGAAGATCGAAGGGCTGGTGAAGGAACTTACCCCGGATGAACTGGGCAGCATCACGAAAACTTACGGCGATCTCAAAGCAAAATATGAGGCCGGTGAGGGAGCGAAACTGTCAGCCGGACTCAAACTGGTCCGTGATGATAAGAGTGATAAGGAATCAAAGCAGAAGACGGCGGATGCCATTGAAGAGATCTTTGCAAAAGTGATGTCGTTTGATGTGGGCCGTTTTGATTTTGATTCATATAAAGATCTGTATATTGCCCGCGAGAAAGATCCTGATCCCGGGAGAGCTTTCGACTGCCTGAGCATATCCCGGTATGCGGATGCTGCGGAAAAACTCATCTATAAATACAGGGAATTCCGTAATGATGAGGAGGTCAGATGCCGCTTAAACGATATCCATGTGGAAGAGATCGCCGTCAGGTGTGATCTCATCAGGAAGGCTTCGGTATTCTATGACGATAAGTTTATCGGATTGATGTCTTCGGATCAGCTTGCGAAGACCGGTCTGGCATTTGAAGATATCATACATATGGTACCGCAGGAGATCGACGAAAAGATTGAAGAGTGCAGGAAGTCAGGAGACAGTAAGCTTCAGGAATTTTGGACCGATGCAAAAGCGGTGAGAATCCGGATGACCGGATTCGATATCGGACAGTCTCTGAGAAGCTATGAATCATCGACAAGGGCTGATCATGAACTGTACCGGCGTTCGCGCGCGGATGAGACTGCGAATATCCTGAACGGTATTGAGAGTGCTCTTAAGAACGTAAATACCGGGGAGATCATTTTCTCCTGTATGTCGCAAGAAAAACTAAAGGCACAGTTTAATACCGTATCCAAAGAAAAGTCTCTGACCGTATCCGAGCGTGATTCGAAACTCGATAATGTGAGATCAAGACTTCATGTCAAGTATATGAACCGGAATGCCCTGATCGAAGCTGGGAAGCAGTTCTCAGGCAGGACGGCCGCCGCCCGTAACGGTATTACGCTGGAAAACCGCATGAAGATCGGTGACAGTCTGCTTAACAGTCTGAGGGCATTTATGGGAGATTCCGCAGAGGAGAATAACGCCCTGGTTACCCGATATACGGGTGAAGCCGGAGATCACAATGTGGTCCTGGATGGGATCACCCGTGAGCTGATGGCGATGAATATCAATATCAAAGCTGGATCCGACGCCGAATTTGCGGCAGCATCCCCGGAACTTGAAGAGATAAGCACAAAAGCCCGTGCTTATGAAAAACTTCTCAATGCCGATCCCGATTATAAGAGGAAGCTTATGACCAAGGATCCCGTGAGCATGGAGTCAGACTATGACAGAGTCATGGGTAAGCTTAATAAGATGCTCGCGATCTCGGATTATTACAGGGCACGCCGCACCCTGCTGACCAATCCCTACTATGTCCTTCATTACAATGATGAGATGACTGCGGACCGCAGGAAGGCTTTGCCGGGTGACCAGGCAAGATGCGCCGGCCTGATCGATCTTGTGGCGAAATGCACCGAGCGCTTAAACGGCTCTGACCTCCGCACGAGAGAGGCGGCCGGCATGGAACGCCTGCTTAATGAGGCCGAATCAGTCAGTGCGCAGGAGGCATTGCTGCGGGGACGTCCGGACCTGACCAAAGCCGATCCGTCGGCCGTTCATAAAGCCAATAAGGAAATAGCCAGGTATCTGGAGGCAGCTAATATATCCGAGTATGATACCGGCACTATGGACGATTTTCTCTACGGTGAACATCCGGATGCCGAGAAATACAAAACAAAAGCAGTCAAAAACTATCTCGATTCGGTAATATACTTCAACAAGATGAAAGGTAATGCGGAGAAAAAGGAGACTATTCTTCCTCCTGAAAGGGTCGCTCTGTACCGAAAACTGAACGAGATGCTCAATGATAAAGAAAAATACAGCAGTACGGAGACTATGAAATCCTCCCCGAAATACAAAGATCCCGTGACCGGAGAGATCTTTGCTTTCGATACGGGGATGGCACGTCTTATCAACAGTCTGTGTTTTGCGTACGCAGGCAATGTGTCGAATGAGGAGATAACCGATATGTTTGAAGGTTTTCTCCTGCCGCATCGCAAGGACGTAGACTTAAGCAAAGAGAATGTGAGGCTTTATGTCAGGGAGAGGTTCCTTGAATCGATGCGTAAACTGTTCGATCTGGAATTTGAAAGTCTGAAACGCTATCAGAACACTTATGGATCGCTGTGCTTTGATCTTCCCCCCGGAGTATTCATGGAGTCGCTTGGAGAATCACAGAAGGACTTCGTCCTGCTGAATCAGTCGGGACAGGATATGGCTGAACTGACGGACCATACCGCCGAGAGGAATTGTCTGGTGGATGGCAAGGCCATGACCGTGGCCGAGGTTCTGATCAAATATGGAAAGATACTGAAAACCAAGGCGGATAACGCGGAACTTGTCGGACCGGATTATTATCAGGAGATAACCGGAGGCCTGAATACAAGATTCAACAGTGCATCGGAATTTATTGAGGATCCCGAAGAGGAACCGAAGAAATACTTTGAGATGAAACCGATCAAAGCAAGCCGTTATCTGAAGAGTAACTTCAGAATCGGCGGACCCGGTGTATCGCACAGCGAAGCCCGCAGGATATGGAAGAAGACACTTGCCTATTCCGATGACAGAAACCTTACCGGCGGTGATCAGTTCCTGAAATATAACGCGACCAGACTGGGTGCGTTCTCTTCATCGCAGAAAAAAGAGATGAAGAAGGCCAGACGAAATGATGTCGAACTGTTTAAACTCTATAATACCGAACTGGATGATCGTGAGGCAGAGCTGATCAGTCAGACAAAGAACGCGATCGGAGAAGCTCTGAGTGATGAACTTCTGAAAAAACTCATCGTATTCCATCCCGGTCTGTACAGGTGGGGTAAGAAGGATGAGCAGCAGACCGCGGATTTCAATGCTCTCATCAGGCAGTATGCGGGAATAGGTGTGGCAGATGAGAAGAAAGCCGAAGCCAGAAAAGAGGCTTCCGCTAAGCTGTATGATCTGTGGAGCAGAGCGATGACGGGGGTCGGCTTTTTCAAGGAAATAGATATCATGATGGGCGATGGCGACGGACTGGATGAGGAAATGGAAGCCAGAGCTAATCCCGATGAGGTTATGGACGGCTCAAGGCTGTACCAGGGAGAAGTAAGGCACAGGATGTTTGAATCCCTCAGGGCCCTTGCCAATTCGGCCGAATACGGTTTTGTCTTCAATAATGATGAGGAGGAAGCTTTATCAAAAAGGACTAAGTTGAAGAATCAGCTCGTTCAGGAGATCTTCCGGGGCATCATGAAGAGCGATTTTTATCTGGATCTTAAGGATGTGGGATCAAAAGAACGCTCCTATTCGGAGAGAATGTATCAGAAGCTGAATTTCTATATCAGCAAGTTACAAACCGATAAATACGATCCTTTCGTTGCTTTCGATGATCCGGAGTTTAAGGAGGCCATGGACTTCGTCGGAGTCTCTCTGGAAGGCCTGAAGGCATTTGAAATTAAGGCTGTTCAGAACGAGAAGAAGGAAGAGAAAAAGGAAGAAGCGAAGGCCAAGGAAGAAGAGAAGAAGTCCGAAGCGAAGGCCAAGGAAGAAGAGAAGAAGTCCGAAGCCGTCAAGGAAGAGAAGAAGTCCGAGCAGAAAGCCAGGGAGGACCTTGTCAAGGCCAAAGAAAAAGAATGGGGACAGGCCTTCAACAGCATCGTCGATGAAGATGAAGAAGATGAAGAAGAGATCAATACGTCCTCTCAGAAAGAAAAGACCGTAGCCGGAGCATCAGTAAAGACCGAGCAGAAGTCTGAGCAGAAGGCAGTTCCTCAGCCCGCTGTCGCTTACATACCGAAGATCATCAGTAACTTCATAATCTCCAATATTCAGGACGGTTCCGTACTGGCTGCCGCTGAAGACAAGACAGCCGTGGGGTTTGCCAAGTACATCGCCGACCAGACCGCGCAGGCGCTCTCGCAGCATTCCGTCACCTGGAATGACTTAAAGGATGAGCTTAAGCACTGGATGATGGGCAAAGAATTCAGCGAACTGGAAGTTAAGACCGGTGCCGACGGCAAGGAGATCCTTGAGCGAAATATACTGAAGATCGATCCTGCAAACGCCGACCGGCAGCTTGAAAAGATCCGTACTGCCCTGATCGCGGAGGGTAATGTCATCGATGAAGCTGCAATACTGGCCGAGAGGGAAGCTCTGTCCAAAAAGTATGACGCGGAGCCGCAGTATGCCAAGGGCAGCCTGAAGGCCATGCTCAGGGCTTTGATCGGTGTAAACGGGGTACAGGACATTGAACATGTGAAGAACCTGACTGTTTCCGATGATCATGATACAGCCGAGGTCATGAAGAACATAAAGGATGTTTACCACGGTTACTTCGAACGCAGTCTGACGAAACTGAAGGTGGGCCCGGAGGAACAGCCTATTCCCAGAACCGAGCTTCAGATTCCCGAAAAGGATAAAGAGGTCGTTAACTGGGTATTTAACGAGATGCCTGAAGGCAACTTGAGCGATACACAGATCGCCGAATTCAGGAACAAATGGAATAAAAAACTCAGTCTGATGCTGATAGAAGGCAACTATCCGTCGAAGATCACATTGGATAAGATCAATGTCATGTTTTCTGTCTGGTGGGGGGCTGCAAACAGGCACGCCGATCAGATGCAGAAGGACGCACTCCTTCAGAACCTGGCCGGTGTTGACTTAAGCAAAGCTGTTCCGAAGAGCAGTATAGAAAACGAGCAATCCGCTCCCAACTTCAGGCAGTGGTATGGCTTAAGCTGCTGGGCTGCTTCGGGATCAGTTGTGAGTGAGTGGTACTTAAGGAACGTGCTTAAGGATGATAAGACTGTGATAGACCAGGCGGACTTCTTAACTCCCGCCAATCTTAAGCTGAATCCTTTTGCGGAGAACCTGCTGGAGTTTGAGAAAAAGTATCCTCACGGAGACGAGGGCATTCACGGTGAAGTACAGACTCTGCAGGCTTGTCTGAAACCACAGGGACAAACAGGAAGCCTGATGATGACTGCCGACACTATGCTTTCCAGAATGAAAGATACCGGCGTAAGACACGTCAGATTTGCCATGACCGCAACCGATCCGTATATGAGCGGCAAAATGGACAAGACAAACCGGCTCAAACTGGTCAAGCTCCTGTTTGAAAGAATAGGTGACATGATAGCCGAGACCGGAGGCCCCGTATCTATGCTGCTGCCCGGTCATTACCGTACCGTCATAGGTGTGGAAGGCAATAAGATCAGGTTCAGAGATTCTCTGGATTCGACCGGATTTGATGTCAGAACTTTCACGCTGGAAGAATTTCTGGAGCATTGGGACAGCACGGCACACACAGAGAAAATGTACCAGGTCGAACTTGTGGGTCTTCAGCATCTGACAGGCGAAAACAAGGATGAATTAAAGGAAAAATTCGGATATAACTACAATGATAAGGGCGAACTTCAGTATTCTCTGAAAGATGATATGAAAGATTCCGGAAGCCCGGAGAACATCATACATAACCTGGGGCGGGTTTACTCAAACCAAACCCGTAAGTCCGACAACATACTGGATCGCTACCTGCAGGATAATCTCTATGTGCCCAAAAACCTCGATAACGTAAAGAACGTCGAGGAGACGGAGCGAAGGAATGCGGAATTAAGAGAACAACTGGGCACGGATAAGAAGTCGCAGGACGAGCTCAATGCAAAGAGCAAAGCCATCAACGATTATGGCGTAATCTTTATGGAAGCCAGAGAGAAAGAAGCCGCTCAAAGAAAAGCCAAGGGGATCATAACCGGACAGAAGCAGCAGGTTCAGAAGGAGAAAAAAGAGGAGCAGCAGGCGCAGAAAGAGAAAAAAGAAGAAAAGCAGGCCCCCGCGGTCAGGGCTCCTAAGAAGAAAACTACCAATATCTTGTCACTTTTCCCGGAAACGATGAAGAATGACCTGGAGCTGCTAAGGTCGAACGCCGAATATCCCCCGCAGCTTAAAGGTGCGATGGATTCCCTTGCAAAACTTGCTGCCATGCCGAAGAAAACCTGGAAGCAGCATGCAACATATTCCAGGCAATGCGATAAATATCTTCAGGATCGTAATAAAGGAATGAAGGCATATATAGACAGTCTGCCGAAGGACAAGTTTTCCTCTTCTCAAAAGAAATACCTGTACCTTATTGCGGATGTTTCAAATCAGATTGACCGGGATCTGAGTGGCCTTCATGAGCTGGACGGCTATGAGAAGATCTGTGATCTTTTGGGTAAGATCAAAAAACATAGCTGCTTTAAAGATCATGACAGTATTATGCCCGATTTTCTTAAAAAAGGCCTGTCGTCCGCCAATAAGGGTCTTCTGACCGATCTGATCGCTGAATTTGAATCCATGAAGGCACCCAAATCCTGGGAGGAGTCAGGAAAACTGGAAGGCAAAAAAGACAGAGTTCTGTACATTTCACCGCAGGATCTGGGAACCTATGTGCCCGAGGCTGTTATTAACACTTCTTCAACCACGAAAAGTGTTCCTCAGGGAGCAGAAATGAATATTGCCGGTGATCGTTTTATGGAATTCATGGGTATGGAACGAAACACTCGCAGATACGTACATTCTTATTCCACGGATAAATCCGGCAAAAGACATTGGGGATTTAAGTATGATGAGAATTATTCCAAACAGCACAAGTGGATGAATAAATTGGAAGAATTCGGCGTGAAGGATATGAATTACTCTCTTATGTTCTCACCGGATGCAATACGACAGTTGAGTAATCTGTCGATTCTTCTTCCGTTAATGGGAAGGTATGATTTTGACCCTGCGGATGAGATCACCATGATGTTCTCGGAGTATGATATATCTGCGTCTCAAAGCAAGACCGGGTATAAGATGCTGAATGTATCCGGTGTTTACCTTGCCGGACCGGGCGATTGTTTTTCGATGACGTCCGCTAAGGATATTAAAGAAGGAAAAGGACGTTTACCTTCGTTTGATACAATGGATATTCCGTTTTTGGATGAGGAGTTTGTGGAAAAGGTCCTTGCTCTTAAGGCGGATGATCTGTATAAGATCACGGGAGGTATCGTGAATATGGATCAGGTTAAGGCTTATGGTGAAAGACTTGCTTTGATTCAGTCCCTGCTTAAGAAGAGAAAGGCTCAGGATTCCAAGCTTCCCGAAAAGGAACGCACTATCTTAAAAAGGGAAGATTGGGAAAACCCCGAAGTGCGTGAGAAGCTCGAGAATGGACTGCAGGCAGTAAACGATCAGTTGTGTCCGGAACTGCTTGACGGTGGTACTCTGATAGAAGGTGCTGCGCACACAGGTTATTATATTGAGGCTGATCCCGAGGCAAAAGCAAGAAAAGAAAATGAAAGAGAGTATTACCGGCTCTATGAGGCTGTTAAAGAGGAATACCGGGAGGCTGACGGTTACGAGAAGAAGCTCGATACAGTCTGCAATCTGGCCTGGCGAACTCATATTCAATCCCATGCTACAGATAAAAACCTCCAGCTGATCCAGGATGTGATCTCGAGAGTACTGCAGGAAGAAGCGGACAGGGAAACTCTGGTTGCATATATGGAACGGAAATACAGTCTTTTCAGAAATATAGGTGAACTGGTGCAGGCAAAGGTTAACGATACTTCGTTTGTTGTTCCGGCGGAAGCTGAAAATGCCAAAAATACGAAGAAAAATGCCGACAAAGTAAGATTACAATATGCGGCTCTGGTAGCCCGTCGGGAGAACCCGGACCTGTTCCTGGAGGCAGGCAGGCTGGCCCCTATAGCCGGATTTTTCCAGGAAACCTCATTTGTTACCATGAGTCTGAATGAAGGTATGGATAATCCGACCTACCTTATGATGGATCTTGATAAAGAAATGCTCAGTAAAAACAAACAGTATGAACCTTTGATCAAACTGGGATCGAATGTCATAGAGTATGATCATGATCTGTTGGATCCCGAACTGGTCAGGAAAGAGGATGAAGTATTTAACAGGCTTGACGAGAAGCAGAACGAAGAGTTTATGAAACGCTTCGAAGATGTGATTTAACTGATCAGGAGGTGATCAAATGGATGGAAATGGATTACAGATAAATAAGCAGAAAAACGAGCTCACACAGGCAAAAGCCGCATATTCGGACAGGCAGAAAGCAGGATGGGAGACTACAGACAACTTTCATAAGACTGCTAAGATCAGTGACGGTCAGGGAGGCAAATATTCATATCTGGACAATATGGATATGCGCGCACTTCTCGAAGAACTGAACAATGACCCCGACCACAAGTCATATACCTTTACAGCCATGCGGGATTCCATCGATAATCTGACAAAACTTGCAGCCTCCGGGGGCAGGATAGAGGCCGGAGACAACAAGGGAATGACTGCGGATTTCTTTGAGACATTGTTTGCTGCCAAGCAGTCGGTCAACCAGTATCTTTATAACCATGCGGGATTCAGGTGGACATCCAAAGGAGACCGGCGCGTTCAGATATCATTAAGACTGAGGAATATCCTGAATTCCCTCGATAAAGAGATAGCGGCCCGGGAAGCCGAACTTGACGGTGAGGCTGCGCGCAAGATGGGATACCTCAAGGATCACCTTAACGATACTGAAATCGAAGCGCGCGAAAAGGAATACAAGACCGACAAGAGTGCCGGGGATATAAAGAAGATCCTCGAGACCGGTCTGTACGGTGATAACAGCAAGATTGATGAAAAAACCGCCCGGAAGATGAGCGAACAGTGGGTTATAGGCGGCTACACCGATAAACTGACCGAAATGATAAACGGTCTGGGTGATTCACCGGATTCCGAGGCAATGGACGATTTTCTGGCTTATCTGGAGGATCAGAACAACAGGATGCTGGCCGGCCGGATGGCCATACAGATCATGGTCGACAACGCTGCATCCGTCACGCAGAATATACCTTCACTTCAGACAGAACTAAAGAGATTCGTCACAGACAGTCTGTCATACGATGACATGCTCAAAAAACCCGATGAGCTCGCTATACAGATACGGTCATTGATGGATGCTTTTTCAACTGAGAATGCCGATCGCATATCCAAACTGACGAACAGAAGGGATTCTGTCTTAAAGACACTTCATCTGTCTTCGAATGACACCAACCTCTACAATTATCCGTTCATGACCCAGATGCTCACAGAACAGGATGATGCCGAGTTTGATTCCCAACTAAATGCCCTCAAAGAGAGGACTGACCAAAATGACAGAGTGATAACCGATATTCTGCTCGAACAGTTCTCGATCGGGACGAGAGCTTCCATATGCAAGAAACTGTTCAGGAATATGGGAGCCCTGCGTGTATTCGGAACGGAAGATCAGATCCGTGATCAGACATATGATTTCATTAACATGCTCAAATACACTGCCCCGCAGGAGTATATGGCAGAGAAGATGCTTTCGAACGTCATGAAGGATCTTAAGATCGATTCTCTCCGCAGAGATTCATTCCTCATAGCGCTCACCGATAATAAGCCTGAAATGTTAAAGGATTATTCCTCCGATGTATGGAAGATCAAGGGAGAACAGTATTCGAAGAGACATGCGGCCAATATAAAGTCATATGCTGAAACAGTTGACAAAGAGGGGCTGTATCTGACTGAAGAACAGTGGGATGAGCTCGAGAAGAAGAGTCTGGAATCAGGTGTAAAGAAAGAGACTGAATTCAAGAAAGGTATCCTCGACGTCACAAAGGAGAAAAAGAGCGGCAAACAGCTGTCCAGAAGAGAATACCTTTCGAAGCGCAAGTTCAATGATGCAAAGAAGGAGCCCGCTCGTATCCTGCGTGCCCGCGAGGAGCGCAAGCTCATTGATTCCTACGGTGATGACTTTAAGGATCGTTTCATTCTGAACATGACAGGTAACGGTGCTGATCCGTATGCATCGTATCGCAAACTTGATGCCGCTTATAAGGGCAACATAGATAAATTAAAGGTTGTGCAGGCCGAAGAGCAGACCAGATATGACGAAAGGATCGTATATATCAACCGCCTGCTCCACGACAAGGGCTGCACTGTCGAGGAAAGAAAAGCGTTTACTGACAAATGCAAATGGATGATCTCCGGGATATATGAGATCACCGAGGATATGACGGATGATGAGCGCTTAAAGTGTGAACGCATGAATCTGGAGCGGTTCGGAGTGCTGACCTGGGAAGAAGCCCTTTCCGGATTCGAAAACATGATAAAAACCCAATCACTGGAAGAAATCCGAAAACAGGGCGAAGAAGTAAAGAAAAGATACGATGATGCCTGCAGGATGCTTGAAGCATATGACGACGGGAAATATGCCGGGCTGATCGATCTTCTTGTCGGGATCCCCGAAGTATACAGTTCGATGATGAACCTGTCGGCTGATGAGTTTAACTGGTATGCGGCTAACACTCTCGATGTAAAACTTAAGAACTTCATGGACGGCATGAACGGAGCGAAGGAAGTTCCCGATGCAGTCCGCAAGCAGTATGCCTTTTCCTATCTTCGCAATATATATGACGGCAAGATCGAGGGTGACTCCACTAACTTTACATTGCAGATAAGCGACTATTACCGCAAGGTTCTGAAGGTTGAACCCGCCGGCGGAAGAAGTATCGAGAAAAACCTGAAAGATGTTGAGAATTATCTTGATAAGGACTACAAGAAGAGAAAGATCCGTCCGGCCGATGCACAGGTTTATAAAGCCGGTGTCATGTCTCTTTTCTATGACATGATGAATGATACGGCGAGCTTCGAACTTCTTTTTGATAAGAGCAAGGTCATGAGGCTTGCAAAGGACCGTGTCAAAGAAGTGGAAGATAATGTCTCCGGAAATGTCAACGCATCGAAAGTAAGTATAGAAAAAACATTTACGGATGTGCTCGGCCCCGTAGATACCGAGCAGGAAACTGCGCTTGAGAACATAAAGAACGGGAAGATACAGGGAATAAAGAACAGAGTCGATTACCTGGGTGTAGATGTGGCCGGGATCGAGAAGATCAGGCTCGGTAAGTCGCTCGTCAGAGTAGGGGAAAAGGGAAGCAGCAGAGTATCACTTAATACGGGCAAAGCAGACTCTATGCGTGTTCGCATCCAGAAACTCTGCGGAAACCTGGATCTTCCTCCGGTCCTTCGAGATGCGCTTATCGAGGAGGGAGCGAGCGAGGCGGTCAGCGACAGGCTGACCGGGATCATGTGGAGCGATGATGAACTGATACAGCACGCCACATCGATGAATAAGATGTATCAGCTTCTTCGTAAGGATCTGGCCGATGATGCGGCTATGTCCGATGAAGAAGCGCAGATGTACATAGTCAGGTGTTACGGGGATGCATCAAGCCGTAAGCTGTTTGCCGGAAAGACCGGCCCCGATGTGGCACAGATCCGAAAAGATCCGGGATATAAGACATTCAGAGCGGACTATGCCAAATTAAAGCAGTTCGAAGCCATAAGTACGACCGATCCTTCACTCGGCAGGGAACATATGGATATGGCCAGAAACCTGCGTACGATCCTTGTAACAGGCGTAGGGATCGCAAAGGGAAGCAATGCAAAACTGTCCGAAATAATCGATAAGAATATCAGGTACATGGAACGTTCGGCCCGGATCGAGCAGATTATCAGGGAGCAGGTGGATAAAGACATCCTCGTCCGCGACCTGCGTACGTCCGACATCGCCAGAGACCGCAGAGTATTTGCATTTCGTCAGTATTTTCTATCCAAACTGATCGAGGACTGCAAACAAAACGATGAATTTGATCCTCAGCAGTGGAAGAAAGAGATAGAGAATACATTTGCAAATGAGAAGATACGCGACAATATGGAGTACAGGCATGATTCCATCTCTAACAGGGAATACGCCAAAGCCACGGATGCGCGCATAGAATCCGGCGTTACGGAAAACGATATCGCTGCTGCCATAAGAGCCAACACGTATCTGTTCAAGGGCAGGATAAATAAATACGAAAAGCTGGATCAGGATCAGAAGAAATTCTTCGCACTCGCCCTGGTTCTCATGGATAAAGGCGCCATAGGAATGGATACCGCAGGTACTTCAGATCTCTTAAATCCCAAGGAGAACAAGGCAAAAGATACGGCCCGGATCGAAGAAGAACTCGCAAAATACGTAGCCGGTCAGCCTTATAGTATCGAGGTTGACTACAAGGAGGCATTTAACAAACTGATAAATTACGGGGAGACCAAATTCTTCTATATGGAGGGGTATGCTCTTTCCGTCAGTGCATACGATAAGGCCCTTCAGTTTGCAAGGGCGATCACGGCCAAGAAGCAGGCTTTCGGCGAGAAGGATACCGTGCGCATGACAGACGGTGTCTCATCGATCAATGCGGCATATACCAAGTACGGCAAAAACAAACCGCAGCAGGAACTTGAAAAACTCAGGGATGAGTACATTACTGCGGATAAACTTAAGGATATGTTAAAAGAATATGCCGATGCGGATGCTGCCGAGTATAACGGTGTCGTGAAAAAGACCGCGAAGTCTTTCGTCTCATACAACACCCGTGCACTGAAGGTCCTGGATGAGACACTGACACAGAAACGCCGCATGCAGAAGATCTCGAAGCGTTTCAGCAATATGAACGATCACGATCTTAGGATGTTCATACGCATTATGCAGGAACGTACCCTTATAGACCGTACCACGATCACTTCCGTTCCAAACGGTCCGGAATACGCGGATCAGGAAAAGAGAAATGCTCTCATGGAAGCACTGTGCGCGGACACCGTCACCAGGACAGAGGTGCTGAGCGGTTTTGATGACAATGAATCCTGTCATAAAGCGATCATATCGGCTTTGAGTTTCCAGCTTCGTGATGACTTAAACTTCAAGGGCAAGGAACTGACAAAAGGTCATTTTGCAGGAAATTCACTCAAGAGAAAAACCGCTGTCGACTGGGATCTGATAGAGAGAGCATTCGATTTCATCGATGAAGTCAAGGAGAGAAGAGCATCCGTATATGCGCTTCAGCATGCATCCGATTATATCGAGCAGAGCGGCAATAAAAAGGCTATCGAGGAGAATCGTAAGCTTGAGAATCAGTTTAAGGATAAAGATAAATTCACACAGAAGAAGTTTGAAAAATACATAAAGATCCAGGCAGAGAAAGATGCGGGGGAGGAATCCGATGCGGGAAAGATCCTGGCAGGATATCATTCGCTCACCGATAAGGAAAAGAGCCTGTTCTTCAAAGTCCTCGCAAGAAGAGACCTGCTCGATATATCCAAAAAGGATTATAAAAAGAGTTTCTTCGGGATCAAGGATAGGAATTATGTAAACCAGGCCGACAGAGACAAACTTATCGATCAGTATATCGAATCGTCACTTGAGGACAATATCGGAATAGTCTCACAGCCCGGGGACTTCTATGACGCGCTCAAGTCCCTCTTCTCCACGCAGATCAGCGACAGGGAGAAGTTTAATTCCGATAAAGACTTAAAGAAGATGAAAGCGGCCGAGAGAAGGCTCTTTATGGGCAGGACCACCGCGATCGACTGGAAACTGTTCAGAAGAGCATTGAATTTCGTCAACCGCGCAACCGAGGAACTTGAATACCGTGAAGGAAATGCACAGCTTTACCGGGGAGCGGGAATGCTCTCAGAGACCGGTAAACTTTCCATGAATTACTCATTCCTTCGAAAGAACTTCCACAGTACCGGAAATCAATGGGGCAGGTACCTGGGCAGATTTGCGGTCCGTACCGCGAGGGAAGAACTGAAGACCGATGACATACTTAATGTCATAGTCACAGGTATCAACATCGGAAAGAATGTCGGAGGAAAGATCCTCGGATTAAGTACCGAAGCATCAGCGAGAAAGGGCTTAAACTGGCTGGCAAACACTGCTTCGGATCTGAATAAAAACATCAAGGCCGTCGGGAAGAGCTCATCCGAGTTCAATATCAGCAAACTTGCGATCAAGGACAAGGAAAAGACCAAGGAAGAAAAGAAGCGAGACGAGGAAAATGAAAAGGAACGCCGCGAAAATCTGCTGTTTTATGACCGCATGAAAGAAGGCATAGATACAGTAATCGCGCAGAGCACTTCCGCAACAAATGCCGCAAAGGACGTAGCGAAGTTCATACGCGATAACTATGCTACCAGATTTGAGGCCGGCAAGACTCAGAAGGTATATAAAGACAAGGCCGAAGCCGATGAGAATAATACCGTGGTCAAGATGACCAAAGGCACCGGAAAAGATAATTCCTACGGGGATATTCGTGACTCGGCTAAGAAGGGGTGGGATACCAAGCGCAAAGTGGTCAATATCGCTAAGGATGTATCAATGGTCATCGGTTATATTCCCGGATTGGATAACCTTCAGGAACTGGCCAAGTATGCCTGCAAAGAGGCAGCGCTTAAGTTCCTGAACGAGAAGATCATTGGGGTCGGAACTGACTTCTCGGGGATCGATCCGACACTTACCGATGAGGAAAAGCGCAAAAAAAGAGTCGAACTTCTTAACCGGAGTACACAGGAGTACGCACAGAATACATTCAAAAGTATCGTAGAGGATGTGGTCGGAAAAGAAAATGTCGAGTCCGTGCTTGATCTCGAGCAGGGTTTCTATGACCTGAAGGAAACGATAAATTCACACCTAAAGGCTGTTGTAAGCGGGATCAATTATACCAAGAAATGCGTGAATCATGTGAAGAACGTGGCAAAAGCAGCCATGAATATCAGCACACTCTCCGATGTTTCGAAGATAGCCAAGGATAAACGTGACGAAGATGAACAGAAACTTGCCAAAGCCGAGATTCAAAGACTCAGTCCCGAACAGGCTGAGAAGGTGGAAAAGATCGTAAAGAAACACAGAGGCATGAGCGGTCTGTCCGAGGATATCTCGACAGCGGTATTAAGTTTCGGCATAGCCGAGGATGTTATCAATCTTGCATTTGAGACCGCTGAATTCGCCGGAGGAAAGCTCAATGTCGGCGGTGAAATGATCTCCAAAGCCGTCAAGGCAGGTATAGAATTTGCCATGTATGCAGTACGTATAGCTACCGACAGGAATGCGCTGCATAATTACTTCCTGGAGACGGAAGCCGGGGCAGCCGTAGTCGATAAGGTAAGAAGCGGTTTCGTTAAGACCGGCAATGATGATATGGTCAAAAGGATAGACAAAAGACGCGAGACTCATGGGAAGAAACTTCCGGATATTGATACTTCCCTGATCGATATCATCTCCGATGCGCGGGGATATGAGCACACGAGTGAACTCGTTGAGAATACGGGCATGAGCATGGCACAGTCACTTGTGTTCTCGGCCAGCAAGTATAATCCGATGGCTGAGACCAGACTTATAGCCATCACCGTCATGAGCATCATGGGACTGACGGATCGGATCGGTGATACATCACCTGAAACCGTTGAGAAACTTTTCCTGGCATTTAAGATGAAGAGATGATCATTCATACATGAATGATATGATGTCGCTCACTATCATTGTTGGACATCTGTTGGACAAGTTGTGATTATATATAAACCGAAGGTTTTATAAGACCTTCGGTTTATTACGTTTATCAGGAAAGGAGCATGAGAAAATGCCGGGAAAAACACTTCAGACCGAGATAAATAAAAAACGGTCCGTAATGAAGACCGATAACATTGCCGAGAAGCTGACCGAGAGTGAAGATCTGTCCAAGGTCATCGATTATATGTCGGATAAGGATGAGTACAGCAAGGACTTTACCGCCAAAGGTTTTACTAAGGATGAGGTCATGCAGGCCGCCAAGTTTGCCCTTAAGGCCGACCCGTACGATATATCCGTCCGTCATCTGGATGTGGAAGATTCCCCCGTGTACTACAAGATGGGCAAGAACAATAAGCTTAAGTCCAGAGGCAGACTTACGAGGAAGGATCTCGATGATGCGGGTAAGCATCTCATTAAACGTGCAAAAGAAGTTAAAGTCGTTCTGGAACGGCAGAAACTTGAGAGAGAAGAACGGGAGATCAACAATCTGCTCGAAGACTCCGCTACGATGGATATCGGTGCGGATATCAACGAAGCGGAAGCATCCGAACAGTCGGAAGCCAGAAATATGGAAGGCTATGAGACCAGCAAGGTTCTCGACAATTTAGCGGATTATTCACATTATTTCGAGAACATGGACAAGTTTTTTGACGGAACCATACTTGGTGTGGATAAGACACAGAAGCTCAAAAAGGATCAGGGCAGAAACAGCTTTCTGAACATCGTCAACACGACTTTGGATAAGTCGCTTCCTTCGCTCGGTGAGTTCAAGAAGATAATGGATGATCGTATCAAACAACTGATGGGCGGAGAGTTAGTCAAGATCCGCTCCGAATACGGAGTGTCCAACGAGACGATCATCGCCAGGTTAAGGGAATCCAAGGAGAACTTTGTGGCTCAGGCCAATGAAAAGATTCAGCAATACAAGACTATGTACGATATGGTCCGTGACGGAGAAATGGCTCCGGAAGTGCTGAAACTCTACCTTAATTCCGCCGTGATGAATACAGACACGACCAGTGCGAACAGACTCTACGGAAAACTGATGGAACCGGTCCACATGGTCGAACCCACTGATCAGGAGGATCAGGAATACAGGGAGCTGCTGGCAGAAAATGCGATCGAAACGCACATCGATAAACGTCAGGGCACAGTAGGTTATCAGGTAAATGATGGCATGCTCAGACCGTACAACTGGGCGAAATCTGCCCAGAATATCGGCTGGATAGGTAAAGATGTCAAGCTGAATAATGAAAAGGACGCCATGCGCGAAGGTATTAAGGTTAAGGAGCGCAATCCCTTTATTCACTTCACAAAGAGTTCCATGAAAGAAACCAACAAGCGTATATATATAACCTGCAAACCTCAAAAGGAAAAACAGATGGTAGACGCCTGGTGGAAAACCCTTAAAGCCAATCCGAAATTCGGACATATCCATTTCAAATTGAGCGGAGGAGTCCCCTATGAGCGCCAGGAAAAGATAGTCGTCTATCTGCCTCCCACAATGAAGGTTCAGGATTTCCAGCCGTTTCTGGATTCGTTCAGTGAGGCTTGTCGGAAAGATGATGTTCTGGCTGAAGAAAAAGACAGTCTCATTACCGGCAGGAAACTTTCTCCCGGTATAGCTTTCGGTGTAGAGCCGGATATAAAACTGCTCAAGGAGAAGATCGATGACGGATGGTATAACAAGCAGGAGTATGAGACTATGTTCCGGCTTACCAATCCGCATAAGAATCAGGTGGATAATGATTACAAGTGTTCATATAACATGTATGTGAACAAGGCTCTGATCCTTTCATGCATGATCGCCAAAAAGAAACTGAATATCGGCAACGATGAAAAAGTCAGTGAAAAAAAGGCACAGCTGGTTCCGCTCATGAAGAAGTATTTTGCTGATTTCATGAGACTGGCCGGGGCAGATCCCAAAACACTGGACAATATGGGCGAAGTGGCGTAAGGAGGTGCAGATATGGATATACAATATACTTTGATCGGTTCTGATGAGATAGCTGCGATCAGAGATTTCATCAGCGATGAGGATTTTGAGGGCTTTGTGAATAACGGATCCAGGTATGCTTTATGCGCTATCGATAACGACAGACTCTGCGGAGTCGGCATATTTGATGCAAAGCAGACAGCCGAGATCCTTGATGTGATCGTGACAGATGAATTAAGAGGACATATTGAGCAGGATATTGTTAGAAACATAGGTGAGATATGTGATAAACTAAATTGTGACGCCGTAACCATGGATGTTTACGATGAAGACGGGGTGCTCCTGTTTGATGACCTGCTCAGAGCTGAGGGCTATGTGCATGTCCAAACGGTGACCATATACCGGTTTTATCTGGAAGAGCTGGACGACAATCCGTTCCTTTCAAAGGCGAGACCCGATGAACATATCATTCCTCTGGCTAAAGCATCGGAGCAGATGAAAAAGGCTCTGTCCAACGAACTGAAAAAGAGCGGGGCATATGATAAATTCCTGAGTGCGGATCATGATCCGGGACTGAGCGTTGTATGTGTTGAGAACAGCGCGATAACAGGTTGTGTACTCGTAGATAACCTGAAGGATGAATATGGTTTTGAACTTTCTTATCTGTATTCCGCCAAAGGTGGCAGCCCCAGAGTTATGGTCGATATGATTGCTGCGGCTCTTGATAATGTGAACTTCAGATATACATTGCCTGATGCCGTAGGATATATCACGGCCATGAATGAAACATCGGATAATCTGGTGAAAAAAGTCATACCGGGTGCGCGTATCGTGGATCATATCAACAGATATATTAAATTGATCACTGAAGTATAAAGCTAAAAAGGGAGAATATTATGAAAAAGAAACTGGTCGGACTGATTTTGTCGCTTACCGTGACCGGCATGCTGTGTGCCTGCGGAAATACCGAACCGGCTGCGCCTGCACAGGACGTACAGACCGAGACCGTGTCGGATGAGGCCGACAGTAACGTACAGGTACAGAGTACGGATGAAGATGCCGGAGAGGCTGCGGAAACCGTTTCCGAAACGGATGATCAGGACAGTTCCGAAGCTGAGGTGAAAACACCTGTTGAGAAGAACGGTGAGGTTTATATCCTGGTCACCAGTGACGTTCATTGCGGTGTAAATCAGGGCTTCGGATATGCGGGACTTGCGGAAGTGCGTCAGAGTCTTGAAGATCAGGGATACACGACTATCCTGGTGGATGACGGAGATTCCATTCAGGGAGAAGCGATGGGAACGCTGACACAGGGAGAAGCCGATATCAGGCTTATGAATGCCGTCGGATATGATGTTGTGATCCCGGGAAACCATGAATTCGATTACGGTGCCGATCGCTTCTTGGAACTGGTTGACGAAGCCGATTTCAAGTATATCAGCTGCAATTTCAACAGAGAGGGAGAACTTGTGCTCGATCCTTATACGGTCATAGATACCGGCACCATGAAGATAGGTTTCGTCGGTGTGACCACTCCCGAGTCCCTCACTTCCTCCAATCCCATTCATTTCCAGGATGAGTCGGGAAAGACCATATACGGATTCATGCAGAACGAAGACGGATCCGGAGTATATGAAGCGGTCCAGAAAGCAGTAGACGCTGCCAGAGCCGACGGTGCTGATTATGTTTATGTCATGGGGCATATGGGACTTGAGGAGACCGCCAAGCCTTATACCTATGCGGATGTCATCTCCCATACCAACGGTATAGATGCTTTCCTTGACGGGCACAGCCACGATACGGAACAGATCGTGATGAAGAACAAGGACGGCGAAGAAGTATACAGATGCGCAGTGGGAACCAAGATGCACTGCATCGGATACAGCCATATCACAGCGGACGGGATCGAAGAGACAGGCATATGGAGCTGGCCCAACGATATCGACGCTCCTACTCTTTTGGGGATAGATAATCCCGTAAATGATGCCGTACAGGCAGAACTGGCGGCATTAGACGAAATCCTTGGACAGGAAGTATGTGAGATACCGTTCAATCTGATGGATAAGGATCCTGAGATAAAGGATCTGAGCGGGAATGCCGTTCGTCTGGTCAGACTCACCGAGACAAACCTCGGAGACCTGTGTGCCGATGCATACAGAGAGATCGCGGATGCCGATATAGCGTTCATGAACGGCGGCGGTATCAGAGCAGGTATCGAAAAGGGGGAGGTAACATACGGAGAGATCATTGCGGTATTCCCCTTCGGCAATAATGTATGCGTGATCGAGGCGACCGGTCAGCAAATCCTGGATGCTCTCGAATGGGGATCCAGAGGGGTACCCGAAGAAAACGGCGGATTCCTGCAGGTATCGGGACTCACTTATGAGATAGACAGTACGGTTGACAATCCGTGCACCGCTGATCCCGAGGGTAATATGACAGGTATCTCGGGTAAAAGGAGAGTCGGAAACGTGCTCGTGGACGGTGAGCCGATAGATCCCGATGCGACATATACTTTAGCCGGCCAGTCATTTGTACTTCTCGATAACGGAGACGGTTATACATGTTTTGACGGATGCAATGTACTGTATCCGGAAGTATGTCTCGACAATCAGGCTCTGATCAAATACATGACTGAGCATCTGAAAGACGGAGGCGGATCCGAATACACCGATCCTTACGGACAAGGCAGGATAGTTATCAAAGAATAGTTTTACGATCATATGAGTGATTGGAACGTAAGTTTTCATGCCATTATCGTCATCAATATGCTCCTGGTCCTGCTGCTTGCGGGGACTGCTTTTGCGGCTGCCGATGATCCGTTCATAGGCAGGAGAGAGAAGGGCATAATGTTTCTGATATGCCTTCTCGGTCTTACTGTACTCATACAGGGACAGTTAGACTATACGGTGAGTCAGGGTTACGCAGATGTGGGAGACCACCTTCCGATGGTCAGGACTGTCCTGGGCATATACGGATATTCCGTAAGACCGGCGATCCTAATGCTCTTCATATATCTGATAGGACCGGCGCGGAGATTGTGGATAGGATGGGTTCTGACAGGGATCAACTGCCTGATATATGTCACATCGCTTTTCGGATCTGATATTGCCTTTTCAATCGGGAATGACGGCAATTTCAGGCGAGGACCTCTGGGGTATGTCTGCTTCATCTTAAGCTTTCTGCTTCTGGCGGTATTATTGATCCGTTCTCTCGGACACTATTCGCATGTTCACCGATTTGAATTTATCATACCGGTCTTTAATGTGGCGGTCATAATCGCGGCTTCCGTCGCGGATATGACAGAGAGTTTCAATCCGCCCATATCATATCTGACTGCAGCGATCGTTGCCTGCAGTCTGTTTTATTATATCTGGGTACGTATCAGGATCGAGAACGAACATGAGAAATCCCTGCTTGCCGAGCAGAGGATACAGATCATGATATCCCAGATCCAGCCGCATTTTCTCTACAATACTCTGTCTACGATCCAGGCACTGTGCAGCAAGGATCCGGAGACGGCTGCCAGGACCGTTGAGAAGTTCGGAGATTACTTAAGACAGAATCTCGCATCCTTAAGTCAGGCAGACCTGATACCGTTTCGGAAGGAACTGGAGCATACGAGGATCTACACGGAGATAGAACTCCTGATGTTTCCCAATATCCGGATAGAATATCATACGGATGACAACAGATTCCTGCTTCCCGCACTTACGATCCAGCCTCTGGTCGAGAACTCGATCAGGCATGGGGTCAGGGGAATGAAAGACGGATGTGTATGGATAACGACACGTAAGGACGGTGACTGTCACGAGATCGTGATCGAGGATAACGGCAAGGGCTTTGATACCGATAAGGAATTTGAACCGGGAAGGTCTCACATAGGGATAAAGAACGTCAGGGAACGTGTCGAGAAGATGTGCGGGGGAACACTGAATGTAGTAAGTGAGATCGGTAAGGGAACCACGGTCACGATCAGGATACCTGTCAGGAAGGAGACTGCATGAAAGTAGTATGCGTGGATGATGCTGCACTCATCGTGGAACATACCGTATCCCAGTGCAGGGAACTTAAGCCTGTCGATGATGTTGTGGGATTCACGAGCGGAACGGAGGCTCTGGAATATCTGAAAGAGCATCCTGTAGATGTCGCTCTTCTGGATATAGATATGCCGGACATGAACGGCCTGACTCTGGCGGCCAGGATCAAGGAGATCCTTCCGGACTGTGCGGTGATCTTTCTGACGGCATACTCCGAATATGCCCTCGAAGCTTTTTCGCTTCATGCTTCGGGCTACCTGATGAAGCCTGTCAGCAAGGAGAAACTTGAAGAAGAGATCGCCTATGCTTTTTCGGGACGAAGGTCACTTCCCACATCCCATATAACCGTCAGGACATTCGGGACATTCGACATCCTGGTTGACGGTGAGACCGTGTCCTTCGGCCGTTCCAAGTCCAAGGAACTTCTGGCCTATCTCATAGACCGTAACGGCTCGAGCATCAAACGTGCCGATGCATTCGCAGTGCTCTGGGAAGACGGCGTATATGATTACTCCATGCAGAAGCAGCTTGATGTCATCATCAGGAGCTTAAGATCGACACTGAAGGAATACGGCATAGGGGACATATTTGAACTAAAAAGAAGCACCATGCGCATACGTCCCGAGATGCTCGACTGTGACCTGTACAGATTTCTCTCCGGAGATACCGATGCGGTGAGTACATACCGCGGCGAGTACATGACTCAGTATTCCTGGGCGATGCTCGGTGAGGCTGATATCAGCCGCAGATGGAATGAATACATGAACTGATGGCGGGGGATAGCTTTCTTATGGGTAATTCCGGATCACGTAAATTCACATTTTCACTGATCATGATCGGGATGTTGCTTCTGTGTCTCTTCATGCCCGGGAGAGCTGAAGCGGCTGCAGCGGATTCTGCAGTATCGGCAACTAACGAGCATGTGACAAACTCCGGCGGCGGATATGCTGTGACGGGACAGATATCGGGCGTGGGCTATACCGCGCAGATATATGATGCCACGAACGGCCTTCCCACATCCGATGCCAACTGGGTACTGGGAACCCGTGACGGATACATATGGATAGGCGGTTACAGCGGTATCATCCGCTATGACGGATCTACGTTCGAAAGACTTGATTCCGCCGGCGGACTTACCAGCGGACGCTGTCTGTATGAGGATTCAGCCGGCAGGATCTGGGTAGGCACCAACGATAACGGTGTGGTCTGCCTGGACGGAGATAAGAGCACACATTACACATATAAGGACGGACTTACATCTTCATCCATCAGGGCTTTTGCCGAGGATGCACAGGGGACCGTCTATATAGGATCCACCAGCGGGATCGTTACCGTGGACACGGCAGGTACTCTCGAGGTTCTGGACGATCCGAGGTTCAATTCGAGGACCATAGTAAGGATGGCAGCCGATTCGGCCGGTATCATATACTGCTGTACCGACAGCGGAGATGTGTTCCGCATCCTTGAAGACCGTAAGATAGAGTTCTTTAGCGGAGAGGATCTCGGGATAGAGGATATCACCACGATATTCCCCGATCCGCTTAAATCCGGTCATGTGTATTACGGAACCATGTCTTCCACGGTTTATCATGGGGCGTTTGGCAAACCGGCTTCTGCACTTAACGAGATACCGGCTAACGGCGCTGATGACATTCAGTGGATAACCTATGCCTGCAACCGCATCTGGATGAGTTCCGAGGAAGTTGCGGGATATCTGGATGCGAGCAATCATTTTCACGCTGTCAGAAATCTCCCGATGAACAATTCCATATGGATGTTCACATCGGACTATCAGGGCAATCTGTGGTTCGCATCATCCAGGCAGGGCGTAATGAAGGTGGTATCCAACAACTTCCGCTATCTGACTTCTGAGGCCGGACTTCCCGAAGATGTGGTCAATTCCACATGCAAAAGAGGAAACCTGATCTATATAGGTTCCGACTCCGGTCTGAGCATCATTGATGCCCGTGATAACATAATCCGAAATGAACTGACCGAGTATCTGGACGGCATCAGGATCCGATGCATAAGCAGGGATGATGAAGATAACCTGTGGATCTCAACATTCACCGGCGATCTGGGACTGGTGCGATATACACCCGAAGGGAAGATCACGAATTATACCAAAGCAGACGGCATGGTCGACAACCGGGTACGTTGTACGACTCAGGCTGAGGACGGTTCCATACTTGTGGGATCCAACGGCGGCCTTAACGTGATAAAGGACGGCGAGATAGTCAGAAGCGTCGGAGAGTCCGGTGTGATCGCCAACACCTACTTCCTGACGGTCGAAGAGGGTGAAAACGGCCGGATATACGCAGGTACGGACGGCGACGGAATATACGTGATAGATCACGATCAGGTCAGTAAGATAGGACTTGAAGACGGACTTACAAGTGAGGTCATCCTTCGCATCAAGAAGGATGAGGCCAGGGGTGTTTACTGGATAATCACATCCAACTCGATCGAGTACATGAAGGACGGTTCCATTACCTGCGTAAGTACTTTCCCTTATAACAACAATTTCGACGTGTTCTACGACTCTTCCGATAATCTGTGGATACTGTCCTCATACGGAGTATATGCGATCAAGGCCCGTGACATGCTCGAGGATAATGTGACCGACTACAGACTGTATACGATAGCCAACGGTCTGCCGTCGGCTGCCACGGCCAATTCATTCAGTGAGCTGGATGAAGAAGGCAATCTCTATATCTCCTGCAGAGGCGGCGTCAGTGAAGTGAACATCGAGCATTACTATGATCAGACGGCCAGAGTCAAGACGGGGATCAGATCCGTATATATCGATGATGAGGAACTGCGTCCCGATGCACAGGGGACCTATACGATACCTGCCGACGCGGGGCGTATACAGATAACACCCGCCATCCTGGACTATACTATGTCCAACCCCACAGTGCGCGTATTCCTCGAAGGCAGTGGGGATTCCGGTGTGACCGGTGAACTCAGCAGGCTGAAATCTCTGGAGTATACGGGGTTAAACTACGGCACCTACGATATGCACATACAGATCCTCGACGGAAGTACGGGTGCGGTCTATCAGGATGACATATACCGCATAGTCAAGAAACCCAAACTTCTCGAACTTCTGGCTGTCCGTATCCTGCTCATGATCCTTTTTGCGGGACTGGCCGGACTCATCGTATGGCGTATCATGACCGGTACTGTCATCCGTAAGCAGTACGAGCAGATCAGAGTGGCCAAGGAGGAAGCTGAGAGGGCCAATCTGGCCAAGACCCGATTCCTGGCGAATATGTCCCACGAGATCAGGACGCCCATCAATACGATCATGGGCATGGACGAGATGATATTACGCGAGGATCCTGTCGATGTGCCCAAACCCTACTTCATGTCTGTCATCAACTATGCCCTTGACATAAGGACTGCCTCGGAGTCGCTGCTCTCACTCATAAACGATCTGCTGGACATGTCCAAGATCGAATCGGGCAAGATGAATCTGGTTGAGAAGACCTATGATGTGTGCGCGCTGCTGCGTGAGATCGTGACGATGATCCGCGTCAGGAGCAGGGAAAAGGATCTGACATTTGACCTTGACATAGACGGTGAGATCCCGCAGAAACTCTGCGGAGACGTTCAGAAAATCAAGCAGGTAGTGCTGAATCTGCTGACCAACGCAGTGAAGTATACGGAACACGGCGGACTGACTCTCAACATGAGAGTTGAAGAGAAAACCGCAGAGTTATGTAAACTCAGAATATCCGTTAAGGACACCGGTATAGGAATCCGCCCGGAGGATATGGAGAAGCTCTTTACAGCCTATCAGAGGCTCGAGGAAGAGAAGAATTCCGCGATCCAGGGTACCGGGCTGGGACTTGACATATCCCGCCGTTTTGCGGAACTGATGGGAGGAAAACTCTGGTGTGAGAGTGAGTACGGAAAAGGGAGCGAGTTCATATTCACTCTGGAGCAGAGGATAATCGATGAAACCGTGATAGGCTCTTTTGACGAGAATGAAAAAGAGCATGCCAAGGGGCCTTACGTACCTCAGTTTATCGCACCCGGTGCCAGGATCCTGGTGGTTGATGACAATCCGATGAACTTAAACGTGATCAAAGGTCTGCTCAAAGCGACGCAGATGGATGTCACCACCGCATCGAGCGGTGAAGAATGTCTTCGAAAGATCAGCGAAAACTCCTACAATGTGGTCCTGCTCGATCATCTGATGCCGGGCCTTGACGGAGTGGAGACCGTGGGACGTATCCGCGAGGATCATCCCGATCTTCCCGTATATGCCCTGACCGCGAACTCCACAGCGGGCGGTGATGAGTTCTATATGTCCAAAGGGTTCAACGGTTATCTCTCCAAACCCATCGACAGCGTGGCCGTGGAAAAGGCCATCATGAAACATCTGCCCGAAGATATGATAAGCAAGCCCGAAGCAATGAGCTTCGATCCCGAGGAACTACCCGGCGAGATGGAATGGGTAAGAAGCGTTGAAGGGATCTCGGTATCCGACGGGATAAACGCATCCGGCGGAGTGACATCTTATATCTCTTCATTGGAGCTTTTCTATGATACACTTGAAGACAGTGCAGATGTTATCGAGAACGCTTATCACGATAACGATATCCGGCTGTACACGGTCAAGGTGCATGCACTCAAGAGTTCCGCGAGGATCATAGGAGCCGTGGAACTGTCCCGGATGGCCGAGAGTCTTGAGGCAGCAGGCAATCGTAATGATACGGAGTTCATTAACGACAATACCGCTAAACTTCTGGCAGATCTTCGTGCATACAAGGATAAGCTCGCACCGCTTCGCACATCGGGAGATGATCCGGATAAGGAGGAGATATCCGAAGATGAACTTCAGGATGCATATGCCGCACTCCGGGAGATAGTCCCGCAGATGGATTATGATGCGGCCGAGATGGTCCTTGATCAGCTGAAAGAATACAGATTGCCGGAGGAGGATTCGGCTAAGAGAGACGAACTTGAAAAGAAACTGAGATTACTAGATTGGGAAGGCATGGAAGAACTGTTGGGATGATCTGATTATCGGAGGTTAAGGACATTGGGGAACAAGATGCTCTTAACGGGTGAGAAAGAGACATTTCTGATCCGGGTACTTATGAAAAAATGCACAGATGCCAACGTGGACTGCGGGTTCGTCCGTTGGGATGTGGATGCGATCAATTCCAAATGGGATGACACGGTCCTGCTTACGATGTACATGGATGCGCATGAGCGCCCCGACCCCAAGGTACTGCGCTTTCTGATAGACAGGATGGAAGAGACGGGCGTTCATATGATCGTGATAGGAGAACGCGAGGATGTTCAGTATGTTCTCGATAACGTTCCGGGCGATCTGATCTATAAGACCATCTACCGTCCGATCAACAATGACGAATACATAGATATCGTAGCGGATTACTGTGCCAGGGTCGACGCCGGGGAATTCAAGAAGAGCATCCTGATAGTCGATGACGATCCCAACTATATGTCCCTGGTACGAGGCTGGCTTAAGGAGGACTATAAGGTTGCCATGGCCAATTCCGGCCTGCAGGCCATCAAGTGGCTGGGTAAGAATAAGGCAGATCTGATACTTCTCGACCATGAGATGCCGATAACGAGCGGACCTCAGGTCCTTGAGATGCTCAGACACGATGATGAGACCAGGAGTATCCCGGTGATCTTCCTGACCGGCAAGAGTGACAAGGAGAGCGTCATGGCTGTCGTCAATCTTAAACCCGAGGGGTATTTTCTCAAGAATATCGGCAGAGAAGAACTTCTCGAAAAACTGAACAGATTCTTCATGACGAAGAAGAAATGACCGGTCTTTTCGCCGGGTGCGTCAAATCATTTATTTCGGGCCCTTTTCGGGCCCGTTTTTATTTTTTTGCAAGGTGTTGGACATTTGTTGGACACGGGAGATTAGAATACGTATCAGAAGTTGTGAAAAACCGCATTTTATGGGGAAAAATCACATGATTTATGGTAAAATAATATAGTATGTGATCTTATACCCTGTCCGGTATTTTCGGCAAAAGATAAGGAGATAAAAAATGGCAAAAAAAGCAAATGAAGCAAACCCTGTAAAAGAACTTTCAAAAACACTTCAGGAGATGATGACCGAACTGTTCGGCGGTGTTGAGGAAGAGGGCGGAGTTCTCCGTTCCGTTGCGGAGCATATGGGAGTTGTAAACGCTGATGTGATGGTTGAAGTTGCTCTTGAAGGCGGCATCAGAGAGGAAGCTCCTTACGGCGTCCTTCATTTCCATACGACGCTTGCGGAGAATATCCCCGAGGAAGCTCTTGCCGATCTGCTGATCTCGTTAAACGGTCTTAACCACGTGATCAATGCAGGCGCTTATCCGGCTTTCGGAAGTTTCGTATATTACGATCCGCTGGCACAGGTTTACCTTTCATACAGGATGCCCGTCAACTTGAACCAGATCGAGGCAGAGTATGACAACATCCGTTACTATCTCGGAGTGCTTTACGATCAGCTCGATCTTCTCGTTGATTTTATCATGTTCTCCATCACCAATCCCGGCGGAATGACCATAGGGGATTATATGGAATATCTGGATGAGGTATCGGATCTGGATGATCTGGAGGAGCGTTTCAGGGCGCTCGAGGATTCCATCAGAGAAACCGCAGAGAACCTGGGCATAGATTACGACAATGTTGAGCCCGAAGAAGAGGTGTAGATCATGTCGAAACCGGATATGAAATTTCAACATACATACATTACAAAGGAGAAGATGAACAAAGGCGGCGAGGGCGTCTTCTCATCATCCTTTAAATCATACGTCGCAGACGGAGAATCTGCTCTGAAGGACAAGACCGTCGGTGATCTGAGCCGCGAACAGGTCATGAACGGCGTACGCGCCAATCTGCGCCAGCAGATGGACGAGGCCAACAAACAGTCCCTGTACGCAGCAATGACCGTACAGAATGAGCATGTCAAACTTCGTAAGGAGATGCAGCAGGCATTGACGAAGGCCAAAGAGGCCACCAGAAGGAAGAATATGCTCAAGGCCCAGAGCCTCGCAGAGAAAAGCAGGAATTCCACGGCCGATGCGGAGAGTGCGGCTAAAGATCTGGATGCGATGAGCACCAGGCAGATGAAGGCATATGATGCCGATGTGGCACTTGGGCAGCTGGATCTGGCTGAGCAAGAGGACAGACTCAAGTCTCTGGGCGACGAACAGGCGCAGAAAATCGCATCCGTTGAATATGCTGAGGTGACCGAGGAGGGACTTAAGCAGCGGCGCGAAGACTATAATCAGGTCCTGAACTACCGTCAGCAGGCCAGAACGAATTATGAACAGGGGCCCACTCAGAGCTCTTTCATGAAGATGATGTGCAAGATAGGCCTCATGACTTCAAAAGAGGATAAACTCCTTAAAGAGGCTGATGAGCTGGAAGAGATCGCAAAGGAGCAGATCAAGACAGTCCACGATAAAGCCCTGGCATGGAATGAGAAACGTAAACGCGAGCATGAAGGCATCACATTCAGGCAGTACTATGATGCTTTTGATGCCAATGCCGCCAGATATCACATGCTGAACAGGAAGGGCACGGACATGAGCCCCATCCCTGCCAAGGATGTCAAGGAATATGTCGGAGAGTTCGATGTGGAGAGACTGGATTCCACATTGGAGAGACTGCCCGAGAATCCTTATATGGATGCCCAGATAGCCATTAAGAACAAAAAGGCCGGCAGAAGCAACAAGGATGCCGATCTGATCAAAGGCCATACCAAGATCACCATGCTGTCCGAAGAAGACGAGAACGGCATGCGGACCAGGTTCAAGCTGAACAGCAACTTTGAGGGATATAAGGCAGCCAGACAGTTCAAGAAGAAAGGATCCACAGCTCTCGGTGCCAGGAACGACGCTGTATCGAAACTGAATGTATCCGCCGAAGAGATGAAGCTCGAGGTTGATGAGAGGGATGCCGTAGGCAATTTCATCAATACTGAGGGCAATATCGAGATCCGTCAGGCCAAGCAGAAGAAGTGGTTCGGCGGCAAGACCCTGAACGGTGTCTTCTTAAACGGTGAATTCATATCCACGAACTACAACGAGATCAAGGGCATGAAGGATTCCAGTCTGGGCGTGTTTACAACCTGGAACAGTGCAAAGGAGCGCGAGAAGGTACGTAAGGCCGTACTCAAGGCATCCATATTCCGCCAGATCAACTCCAAGACCATTCAGCATGCTGCAGGATACGGTGCTGCGGAGGCAACCAAAGCCAAAAAGATCAAAGAGAGCATCATAAAGGAAATCAGAGAAGCATACTATAAAGACCCGACAGCATGGCTTTCCGAAGACGATGATGAGTCATCCCCCGCTGCCGATCTGTTCGCAAACGAAGACATAGAGAGAATATTCACCGAAGATCACGAGGAGAAGATAAAAAAAGGCGGCGATTCACTGCCTGATGATACCGAAGCACTGTGGGAGAATACACTCAAAAGCAAGGACGAGGATAAGGTAAAGAAAATACCCACCGGTGCCAAGACCAAGGTGGTATATGATGTCCTTCGTCAGATGTATATATCGGACAATAATCTCGCAGATAAGATGACGAAGGAAGGAAACAGAGCGTCAGATCTTCTCGATGCTGTTAAGGACGACCATAAGGCACTGATCGATGCATCGCTTCTTCTCCTGAGTCATGACAATCCGGACTACTGGAATATGGCCAAGGTGATCTGCAATGATTATATCGGAGGCAGATTCAAGTATACCGTTGAGAATGCCCGTGCGGATTCAGGCCAGCTCATGAGAGTGGCTCTGATAGATGAACTCAATGCCGACAGATCCTTATGGGATCCCAAGAATCCCGTTGGTGCTCTCATGCCTACCAAGTGGAAGCAGTTCAGTGAGGAGGCTCAGGCCAGGAGAGGCATCGGGGGGACGTTACTGCAGAAGTTCACCGATGGCACGCTTACGAGCTTCTTAAATGATATATTCACCTCGGTTGTGGATACGTCCAAGGCGCTTGACGATACCGGTGTCGGTCTCGGAAAGAACTGGGATGTGATCAATCAGTACACCTCGGCGCTCAGCAGTGCCATGGATATGGGGGCCGTCACTGAAGCTGCCGCATATGGGATCAGTGACATGTTCGGTGATGAAGAATACCAGGATGAAAAACAAAAGACCCAGCATACGTCCGACGATCGCAGAAGTACCATATCCCTGTGCGTTACGCTGATCAACAATACGATCAAGCTGTTTAAAGCCAGCTACAAATGCTATAAGGACAGAGCCAAGGAAGCCGAAAGAAAGAAAAAAGGCGATCCCGATTTTGATGTACGTGAGTATATGACTGCGACCCAAAACTCACTGTTCAAACTTGCCGAATCGGGAATAGGCATCATAACCGGTGTCGGCCAGGCCATAGCCAAATATGCGGGAGCAAAGCAGGCAAAATCGATATTCGGCGGCATCAAGCAGCTGTTCTCGACCATAAGCAATGTTATAGGTGCCATAAGGGAGACTAACTCTATCAATATGATCAAAGACAGAGAGGATGAATTCGAGTCAGCCATCAAACGTGTGGAAGAATCCAAGGGCAATCCGGACGAGAATGACGCGAAACTTGTTGAAGTACTTAAGAACAATTCCCAGCTTCAGTACGGCATGGCATGTGCAAAGAGACATCACAGAAATGAGAGAGTCGCCAAGGTATTCGGCGCGATCTCTGCCGGAGGCAAAACCGTCATCAACGGCATCAAGGCTTTCTTCCCGGGACTGTCCAAGACCAAGATATTTGGAGTCATTGAAGCAGTATGGGGAGCAACGGTAACCGGAGTGCAGACGGTCGTTGAAGTCGTCCGCGGTAAGCGTGCTGTCAAGGCCAATGTGGCAAGGATGCTTGGGAAGGAGTTCAAGGGCGTGAGCACCTCAACACTTAACAGCGTGCTCAGACGTGAGGTAGGTATAGTCAATTCCGATTATCTGACGGATCTGGCCAGAATATTCATGTCCATCGATACCGATGTGTTCATGAAGGAAGCCAAGACGGATGAGGAAAAGAAGGTCGCTTCCAAGATCGCAAGGACTCTGTTCGAGAACCATAACTATACCAGAGATAACCTGAATAAAGTCAAAGTGGATAAACTCATGGGAGTCATGGGAGTTAAGGGCAACTTCCGAAAGATCCTTAAGTATTCGCTGGCATCATAAAACGATCAATCTGTATATTACGGAGTTCAAATGGCAGAAAAGTTTGAGTATATCCGGATCACAGCCGATAACATGATGGATTATGAAGCTATATTACCGGATATCGTAAAAGAAGACGGAAGTCTGAACATAGAAAAAAACGAATACGGGATAGGCATAACCTCGAACGGGGAACCCTGCGGTGTGGTAGTTCTTCAGAAGAATGAGGAGACACTTACCGTACGGAGTGTCAGGTTTATCAATCCTTCGGGCGCGGAAAACACGCGCCCGGAGATATGGCATACCCTTACCGCATTCTGTATCAAAAAGGAAGGGTTTAACAGACTGGAATGCAGATATACGGATGATGAGCCGGGTATTACGGAGGACGATCTCCGAAATGCCGGCTTTACTGACTTTAAAGAGGAGTCCGGCGTATACAGGGTAAATGCACTCATGCTCGGAAGCCTTCTTCGTGACGGCCCGGAAGCCGGAGTCATGAGAAAAGAATGCGCAAGACTCATGAGTGAGAGAAGAGCACACTCACTTGCGAAGACGGATCCGGACGCACAACAGTTTTTTCAGGAACTGAATCCGGCTCACGACCTCTCGTTTCTGACTGTGGATGATGCAGGGAAACCGGAGTGTTATGTGATCATCTCGGCTCTTCCCGACGGAAGCCTGTATCTGGCCGATGTCAGGTGTGCCAAAGGGAAACAATCGGATCTTGCGGGATTATTATATATGAGTCTCGGCAGCGTGTTCCTGGAGATTGAGCCCGAAGGTGAGTTTTACATGGCTGCGGTCACTCCCGCATTCGGTAAATTTTTCGGACATTTTCTGGCACCCGTACTTGGCGGGATATCGTATCAGCGGATCTTGCTTGCATCGCGTTCGATCAGACAGGTAGAGCATTGATGAATACAGAACAGATACGCAATAAAATATCGGATTTTTTCAAAACTCATCCAATATTTGGCATCAGACTTAAGACAGGCCTTATTGTTCTGGTATTAAGTGTGACGATTTTTTATGTTGCTCAGTCGCTGGCTACGTTCCTCCATATGGAAAGAGAGATCGGCGGCAATGTCGCAGGGGATTATATTCTCGGCAGGATCATGGCCGAGACTCTCGATCGGGAACTTGTCACATCGATTTTTACCAGAGGGCGGGAGATATATGAGAGTATTCCCGAGGATGTCCGCTCGGACAGCATGGATCCGGATTATCTCTCAAGATTTGATGAGATCCAGACAGCGGACTACATTGAACTCAGGCAGCTCCTTCAGCAACTTGCCGTGGAATCGGATGTTAAGTGGATCGATCTGAGGATCATGGATGAGGAGAACGGAAGGACCATATTCCTGATGGATTCCGAAGAACGTGCCGACCAGAAGTTTGCCGCAGGATTCTGGCAGGAAACAGCATCGCTTGTCCATACTTTCGGAGAAGATGAGATATTATCCGGTAAAGCCAATTATTTTCCCATGGTAGCTCAGATGATCGGAAAACAACCTGAGAGCGCCAGAGTGTTCTGTGCTTACGCCCCTTTCTACGGTCCCTCCGGAGAGGTCATCGGTTACATAGGTGTAGGTGAGGTTCTTGGTTCCTATAATGACGACCTTGCCAACTTCCGTATAATCTACATCGCCATCATGGTCCTGTTCCTGACCGTCGTGGAGATATTGGCTACTATCATAATCCACTATCTGATAGTCAGACCCATTCGTAAACTCACTTTAGCAGCGAGAAAATACAACGCACTTGAGGACAAGAGCAACAACAGGCATATATTTGACAGTCAGAAAATAAGAACACATGATGAGATCCGTTTCCTGGCGCGATCGATGTCCGAGCTCGAAAGTGATATATCGCAGTACATCACCGACCTTACAGCGGTGACGGCTGAGAAGGAAAGAGTATCCGCCGAACTCGATGTCGGAGCCCGCATCCAGAGTTCGATGCTTCCCGAATCACTTGAAGGATACGCGGGAGACCGTGACTTTGAGATATCTTCATTCATCAAACCCGCAAAGGAAGTAGGAGGAGACTGTTATGACTACTTCGTGATCGATGAAGATCATGTCGGATTGGTGATCGCGGATGTATCGGGTAAAGGAGTTCCGGCGGCACTGTTCATGGTCATAGTCAAGACTCTGATCAAAAACACCGGTCTTGAAGAGATCTCTCCCGTATGTGTGGTCGAGAAGGTCAACAGGCAGCTTTGCGAGAACAATTCAGAGACTATGTTTGCTTCCGTCTGGTACGGAGTATATACGGTATCCGCTCACAGGATCGAATATGTTAATGCCGGACATGAGAATCCTTTTGTATACAGAGCAGATACCGGCAGATTTGAGATGATCGAGGAAGATCACGATCCGGTACTGGGATTTGATACCGAGATCACTTTCACCGAGAGGGTGATGGAACTGCATCCCGGAGATAAGTTCCTGCAATATACCGACGGCATCCCGGAGGGAACAAGGGTAGATGAAGTACTGTATGGTACTGACAGGATGAGGGATCACTTAAACAGCGTAAGAGACAGATCAGGCGTGGAACTGCTGACTTCACTCAAAGATGATGTGGAGAACTTCGTTGAAGGAGCACCGCAGTTTGATGATATGACGATGCTTCTGCTGGAGTTAGATTCCGCGGACACGCAGACGGATTAGGAAAGGAAAAATTATGAGCGAAGAAAAAAGAAAACTTCTGAACAGATTTGCGGAAACGATCAATGATGGCGAAGACATCGAAGATGCATCCGTATTTACCGCAGAAGAACTGGGTACACCGATGGATGTGGTCAGATGCCGTATATCGGAAGCGGGTGCCGACCTTGTCGATATGCTCGGTGAGTGCTATTTTCTCCCGGTTGAAGGAGATGATCTGTCTGTCTTTACCATCATGGTGACCGTGATCGATGAGATGAAAGAGGAGACCAGATTCCTGGCCGATGCCGCCGCCCGTCTTAACTATTTCCTGCCGGTCGGCGGCTTTGGAATAGATGATGATGACAACGGTCTGGTATATAAGTATTCCGTTCATATTCTTAACAGCTTAAGCGATGAGGATAAGATGACAACCATGCTCACTGCGTTTAATGCAGCTGTAGGAGTGATCGATAAGTTTGAAGGATATCTGATGCTCGTGGCAACCGGTGAGATGGAATCCGGTGAAATGATGGATCTGATAATGAACAGATGACGGTCTGTAGAATTCGAGGTACATGCATATGGCACCTAAAGAAAAATATATCAAAAAAACAAACGCTCAGATCGTTGCCGGGATAACCCGTAATTCATCTGTGTCATCCACTTTGAATGCCGGACGAGCAGTGCTTGAACAACCCGAACAGAAGAGCAAAAAGGTTCAGCCCAAGATCATGAAGAAGGCCGAGGCTGTCCTCCCCACGATCGTGGAATTGCGCGATCCTTCTCTTGAAGAGGTGAGAGAAGCTCAAAAACAGGCGGGGGTTAAACGAGCAACCAGATCGACCAAAGATGATCGCAGGATGAACAGAGTCTCCCGGAAAAGGGGCATGCAGGAGAGCCTTGCCGAGAAGAAAGACAATCTGTTTTTCAATCTAGGAGAAGGCGAGATAAATGAGCAGATCGAAAGCTTTAAGACCATGGATGTTTCCGATCTTCTTTATTCCGGCCTCAATAAGAGTCCGGATGAGATCCTTCTGGATCATTACGTGGATCTTCAGGCAACTTTCAGTTGTATAGATGCATATGAAGAACAACTGAACGAGAAGATAGCCAACGGTATTACCGAAGAGGAAGCCGAACAGTTTGCGCGGGAGATGGCGCAGTTCAATACTCTTAAGGATGTCCGGAGTTTTTATCAGATCCATGAAGCTCTCATGGCCAATAAGTATTATGCCATTCTGCCCAGAGACCATATGCTTTCGATGTCTTACAGGGAATTACGTACACGTCTTGATGAGCTTTATGCCAAAAAGGACGATGAGCGCGACGTAAGCCTTATAGATTTTTATCAGAATCTGATCAGACTAAAGCAACTGGGCATAACCGATGCTGCGAGCGTTAAGGAGAGAAAGGAACATTATCTCGGCGAGCTGACTCACGGTGAGAAGGAAGATGACCGTGACGGCGCAAAGGAGATGAAGAAGATCTCCGCAGGTTACGAAGCGTTCCTGAAGGAACTGAACAAAAAGCAGGACTTCTACACCGAAAATGAGCGTAAGGAATATATAGCCCAGTTCATGGATGCTCACAGAGGCGATATAGAGAAATTTCGCGCCAATGCGGATATAAGCGATACTTCCGCGACAAAACTCCTTTCGGATTTTGATCAGTATGTGAATGGCCTGAACGTAAATGCAGCGGTCGTGGAGGAGAAGGAAAACGCTTCCGGGATCGTGAATGACACGATGGAGGTTAAGAAAGGCAAACTCGACAAACGCTCCGAGCCGCCCGCAGGGATTGTCATATCTCCCGAACAGGTCAAAGCCATGAAGAGGGTGGGAGCGTATCTGTTACGCCGGTCATGCCTGGAATCCAGGAAGTATTCCGCTTTCGTGCATCATTTCCTTCAGTCTCCGCCCGAGCAGCAGCTGACGGCTTTCTATCTGCTTGAGAATAAGAAACAGGATGCCGCCATGAATTCGGATTTCTATGAGGCAATCTCGGACTATATGCCGGATCTAAGTGTCATCAAGAAGAATCTCAAGACGAAGACTTTTTCGTCCGCACCCGATTGGAAGGCAGTCACCAACGCCATTCAGGTTGCCAAGGGACTTGGCACGGAAATGTCGGAATTCGCCAGATTCGAGGACAAGATAAGCGAACTTGACCGTACCGTGGAAAACGGAAAACGTGATAATGCCGATGCGAAAGTACAGGGCGGACGTATTCTTGAAAATATCGCATACCGTTACGGAATGCTTGAACTGCTTTATCGTAACGCCGGTCTTAATCCGGATATGTCGCCTGATATGGTCCCCGATGCGAAGCTTCGTGCGCGCATGTACAGAGAGTTTGCAACTATCGGTAAACTGGCCGGTGAACTTGAACAGTTAACCGGCAATCTTAAGGACTTTGAGGAAGTTCAGGCGGACAAGACGGTTAAGGGCGGGGCCGACACCTATAAGGAAAAAGACGAGAAACCCAAATCCCAGTCCGTCAACGAGTGGGGCGGAAAGATAAATAACGTGCTAAGTTATCCCAATACCGCCAACAAGGCTTTGGGGCTCTGGTACAAGGAGAAAGAATCCGGTTGGGGAAAAACATTCCAGGGTTATTCTGCCGTCGGATATATCACCAATTCGCTCGGCGCCATAAGCGGTCTTATCGGAGCGTATTCGTCCATATACGGCGGGATCAAACTCTTCGGGAAAGAAGGGTTGACGGGTGTTGACAGATATGCACAGTGGCTCGGGGTCGGATCCGGTACTGTGGGAAGCCTGACGGGAACTGCCACGAGTGTCCAGAATTTCCTGAAAGTTGCCGAATTGGCGGATTCCACGAAAGCGGCATTTACGGACGCCACTCTCGCATTTTCGGGTCTGGGACTGCTGACCGGTTCCATATCGACTCTGGTCAGCGGTGTACAGCTTGGCAGAGCCGTATCCAGCGGTAATGATATACAAAGAGCCAGGGCTAAGATGCCCAACAAGGCTAAAAATGCGCTTTCCATGGATGAGAAGAAACTGTTAAGATTCTTCGATCATTCCGAGAAAGAGATCAGCAGACAGAAAAAATCCAAGACCGTCGGCCTGGTCAAGGGATTCATGGGGATGTTCGTGGCTGTTTCATCGTTTGTACCGGTTCTTACTCCCATAGCGGCCGGTGTGACGCTGCTTTCCTTTGTCGGCGGTGCGATCTACGATCATTGTGACAAGAACAAGCGTAAATGCGTAATCAAGCAGGCTGTGGACGATCAGCTCGGACTGGATAATATCGTAGCGAAACTTAAAGAGAGACATCCAAATAAGAAGAAGCTTGCCGCCATGGACCAGGATAAGCTCAAAGACATGGCAAGAGATGAAGCGGTAGCACGTTTCGGATACTCCAGCTACAAGTCATATTTCGTAGAGGTGTGTCGGGAGTTTGCCGATCTTCTCTACCGTAAGATGTTCGAAGAGAAAGAGTTGACTGCCGATGGCAGGGAAATGTATGCGCATGCGATCCTGTCCCTGGGTCTTAAGGTCACATTGCCCGATAAGGCTAAGGGGATAAAAGCAGCTCCTTCACAAGCTGCTATCGTGGCAAAACTCATGGGAGGCTGAGTATGAATCTTACCCTCATAACCAAGGAAAATGAAGAGGCCTTCGGATCGCTGATGACTTATATGGGCAGGCATACGGAGTCAGATGCCATCCGCATCGGCGCGATCGGAGATAACGGTCAGGCGGCAGGAGCCCTTGTGGCCCGGGTGGAGCCCGGCATACTGGACATCGTAAGCCTGTATGTAGTTGAAAAGTTCAGGAGACGTGGGATTGCCACAGCGATGATGAATACACTTGCCGCTCTGTGTGATCCCGAAGATCAGTCTTCGGTTACGGTTCAATTCAGTGCGGATGACGATCTTTACGGTTTCTTTGAGGCGTACGGGTTTGAACTCATATATGATATGCCGCTTGAATATGTGGCACTGCGCTATGTGCACAGATCAAGGCTTTGCAGGAAAAATGTCCTGCATTCTTCCGGGAAAGATCTGACCAGGATATCGGATCTCAACCGGGCACAGACTAATGCTCTGGCCGTATATTTCAGGAAAAGAGGCATTCTTGCAAATAACTATTATGATGCGGAATTAAGCACCGTCTGTATATCGGACGATGAGATCAAGAGCATCATGCTGGCAAAGTGTACAGATTCGGATGTATCCGTTCTCTGGATGGATTTTAAACCCTCCAGACAAAAAGATCTGTTCATGCATCTGGGTGCCCTTGTCAGAGTGATGGATGCAGATGAAAACTTCGATGATGATTCACGTATTTACTTTGTCCCGGAGAACGGTAAGTTTACGGACACGCTTGTCAGGCTTACGATAGGATCCGGTTACGTGGAAAAGGATACGGATTATTTCTATGGCGTGAAACTGATACTGTAAAAACGAGAGGTCGGAAAATGTATTTATTGGAGAGAGTTGACGGAAGCAATATCGAGGCATATCAGCCGCTGATACCCGAGATACTTCAGCGATGGGCCGTCGAAGAAAAGAACTGGATGTTCTACGGCATTGCCGTTGACGGAAGCGCAGTGGGTGTCATCGCATTGTCTTCCGCAGGGGATGTAGCCCATATCAGATATGTATATCTGACGCCCGAAAGCCGGAGAATGGGATACATGGAACGCAGCATATCCGAGGTGATGTTCGATCTTCATGACGAAGGATATTCGGGGCTTGAGATGTCATATATCCCGTCGGAATATCCGGTCATCCATGATATAGCCCTCAAATATGACTTCAGGATCCAGCAGACGGACAGGGCTTATTTCAGATTCAGGGCGTCGGATGTCAGGAACTGTAAAGCTTCCTCCTTTGCTCCGCAGGATATCATGCGTCTCAAAGTCCTTCCTGCACAGCACAGATCCACTCTTATGAAGATGATACGTGACAGCGGATATGATATCTCATCTATGGGCGGGATTGACAACCCTTCACAGATCAGCTCGAGCCTGACGGAGTACTCCTTAGTCTATATGGAAAACGGGAGACCCAAAGGAGCGCTGCTCGTTCAGGATACTGCCGGCAGTAAGCTGCCGGACGGGGCAGCGGCATTCGGCAAGATATATCCGGAGCCGTCGGCAGCCAATCTGATGCTCATATATGTGGGGACGATACAGACCAAGGCTCCGCTCTACCTTTTAAGCGGGCTCTGCAGGAATGTGATAAAGGATTTTCCCGAAAATGCTCTGCTTACAGGATATTTTACACTCGGACATATAACCAATCTGTTTGAAGGAGCACTGGGCGTAAAAGGAAACAGGGAAGTATCGGCAGTGGTCGGTTTCGATCACCTTGACCGTTACTATATAGATGATGTTAATACTGATTCGGATACGGATGAATAAGCCGGAGGTATAAGCATGGATTTTAAACAGAAGATCAACAAAAATATACAGAACAGGGAGAACAATCTGAATGCGACCATAGGGCGGGTTATGAGTGAGAACCCTGCGTATAAGGATCTGGAAGTATCCTCGGAACAACAATACGGCCGGGATTTCATTCAGACTGAAATATCCGCTCAGGAAAGCTTTCGCAAGATGTTTGCTTCGGACACCGAAGAGGTTGCATATGAACCGATTCAGGCTCCGGTTACGGGATATAAGGAAGAAGTGGCGATCCAAAGCAGGAATCTGAATTATTTCAGCAAGAAGAAAGCTCCCTTCATCCAGGGCGAGAAGAGGGCATGGAATACTGCCATGAGCACGAAGTTCGACAAGGATGTCGTCAATAAATACGGATTCAGTGTGGACCCCGGACAGACTGGTGAAAACACTGCTCCCATGATGCTGGCAACTCTGAGACTGATGGAGATAGAGACCACCAAGAAGCGGCTTGCCGATGAGATCCTGAGTGAAGAGGCTCTGAAAAGCATAAGCGAAAACAATGCCGATCTTATAGGGATCTATCGCTCGTATATACTGGATCTCGGACCCACCATTGAGGCTGAGACGGATGTAAATGCCAACGCCAAATCCAAGATAGCTCTTCGGAATGACAGTGTGGAAGCATACAAAGCATATCTGCGATCCATCCTGAAAGATCCTGTCGGAACCATAAAGAACGCAGTGACGGATGCCATGCACTCCATAGCTCATCTGTCAGAGAATATGTTCGGGGCCGATTCCGTCTCGGTGAGACTGGATAAGATCATGCAGTTCCGTAACAGATATAACGCGATCGCCAAATTGCACTCGTACAGATATGATCCCAAAAACAAGCCAGCAAACGGCGATGAGATTCTGGACATGATATCCGAGATGGATCCCAGAGAGATCGGTTTCAAGGAAGATCTGAAAAAGAAAAAAGAAGATAATAATAAATCTCAGGAGGAACTCGAAAAGGAGAAAAAAGAGGAAGAAGAGAAAAAGGCAAAGGAAGAAGAGGAGCATGAACACAGAAAGCATCATTCGGATTCCTTTGCATTTATATCCAGGATGGCGCTCCTTTTAAAGAGTGACATAAAAGCATGTCTGAATAAGGCCAAAATGAAGGTTAATGAAGATGCTATCGACGTTAAGATAAGGTCATCATGGAAGGACGATTATGATAATCTCACGTCTGACGGTAATCTGGCTGTCGGAGGACTGAGATCGTACAGAACATATAATGCGAGTCTCAATCGGAAATATAATAACAGAAATGCCAAAGAGAACCGTAAGTACTGGGAAGAAAGAGAACAGGAAGAATACAGGAAGATAGAGGAAGAGCAGAAAGAGAATAACGTTGAGGGCAATGCTCCTGAAGACAGGTATGAGCTCAGACATGTAGCGGCTCAGATGAAACGCAATGCCGGCAAAAACGGGAAATACAAAGAGTATGGACCGTTTGTTGATCTGATCGTCGAAAAAACCCGTTCCGTGGCACAGGCGATAGATGATCTGGACCGAAAGATAATGCTGGGTGATCTGGCGGTCGAGTCCGATCGTGTGAAAGCCTGCAGGTCACTGCAGAATATAATTAGCGATAATATAAAGAGATACCGCTATCAGAAGGCTTTGCTCTTAGATCGTGCATCCGGTTATATCAATGCCATGGATCATGTGGTCAATGAAGCCGAACTCACGAAGATGGGCGAGAGCATCATGATGAACCTCACGGATACTCTGGCCGAAAGAGCGACCAAACGTGACGATATGCTGAAGCGGTACGATGACAAGGATAAACTGGCTTCTTCCACTAAGATGAACAAACGCCTGAACAGGATCGCCGAAGCGGAGACCGACTCAAATCCCTATGTCGTGGCTCTGAATGAAAAACTTGGCCAGATGAAAGATGATAATGAGCGGAATGAGTACCTGCTCTCGGAAGGCAAGGAGCAACTCATGAAACTGTCCCTGGAGAGCGAAGAAATCATTAATTTCCTCAAGGGAGGCGAAGAGGTTACCGAAGAAATCATAGAGCGGATGACCGAGCTCAGACTGCAGAACCGGGCTTTGAGCGTAATGCTTGGCATGGGTGAAGCACATAATACGACAATAAAACGGATCAGAGACTCTGTGCCCGAAAAAGACCGCGCAAGGTATGATGCTCTCTTCGTAGAGTATCAGTACAGAAGCGAATTCATCGCAACATATATGACCAAGTACCGTGCGGACAAGATAAAAGAACGTGTCGCACGCGGAGGTAAACTCACTGGCCTTAAATATTCATCCGAAGAAACACACGAGATCCAAAAAAAATATAAAAAGATCGATGCAGAGAGTCTGAAGAAATACATTGACAATAAGAGTCCCAGATACAGAGAACGTCTGGAAAGGATCACCAACAAGATCCTTGAACCGCAGAAGCTTGCTCTCCTCGGTCAAAAGAAGAAGGCTGTAGCCGGACCGGCGGATTTTGAGCATATATTCCTGAACAACGAACAGATAGAAGAACGTCATGCAAAAATAGAGGAGGAAAAGCAGAAGAAAGAGCTTGAGCGCCTGGAGCGGATCAAGGAAAACGAGGAACAGTACAAGCAGCTTCTCGAAGAACAGAAGAAAAAGGCCGAGGAGGCCGAGAAGAGGCGCAAGGAACTCATGGAAGCGCGTATAAAGCGCGAACAAGAGGAAAAAGAGCGTCAGGAGAAAGAAAGAAAAGACCGGGAAGAGCGTGAGAAAAAGGAGCGGGAAGACCGTGAAAGGCGCGATCGGGAGCAACGTCAGCACGATGAAGAGCAAAGACGTATACAGGACGAAAAAGATAGACTCCCCGGGGGACAACATTTCAAGTCAAAACTCAGTAATTTCGTTATCGCCAACATTATGGACGGCTCAGCCTATGCTTCGGGTGAAGATAAGAGTATAGTCGGTTTTTCCAAGTATATTGTCGATTCTACGACCGTGGCACTAAAGAAGCATAAACCCACATGGGATGATGTCAAGGATGAGATCCACAACTGGCTGTTTAAAGCCCAGAATGAATTCAAAGAGATCAAGGTGGAGCAGGATAATCAGAATGTCGAGAAACTTGTAGTCCAAAATATTAAAGTGACTGCGGAGAATATCGATCAGGAACTGGAAAAGATCAAGACGGCACTGCTCGCTCAGGGGAAGATCGTCAATCCTCAGGCTCTGGAAGCGGATAAAGAAAGCTTGTCCAAGGTCTATGAAGACGAACCTGAATTCGAAGCCGGCAGTTTCAAGGCCATGATCAGGGAGGTCCTGAATATAGGCAGTAAGGAGGAGATCATTAAGGTCACCGGGTTCAAAATACCTGAACAATCCCCGTATCTTGCCAAGATGCAGGCATTCATAAAGGACTTTGACAAAAGCTTCACCAATAATGTTGTCAAAACAAAAAACGGGCCTGACGATAACGTGGTTGAAAGGGATGATACCAAAATTCCCGAAGCGGATATGGAAATCGTCAAGTGGTTCCTTAACGAGATGCCGGGTGAAGATGCAGATCTTCAGGCTATCAGTCAGTTCAAGCAAAAATGGGATAAAAAACTGGATCTGTGCATTGTCGAGGATAAATACCCTTCAGAGATCACCAGAGCCAAACTGAAATTAGTCCTTGATCGATGGACAAGCGCCGTACAGTCCACGACTGAGAAGGCTGAGATCGATAACATGGTGGGCAAACTCCAACAGGTGGATCTCAACGCACCTATTCAGGATCGTTCCATACAAAATGAAAAACAAGCGCCCAACTACAAGCAGTGGTATGGCTTAAGCTGTTGGGCCGCTTCGGGTTCCGTTATCAGCGGATGGTATCTGAAGAATGTGCTCGGGGATAATAAAACCGTCATAAATCAGGGTGATTTCCTTAATCCCACAGTCCTGAAGATGAATCCTTTTGCACAGAACCAGATGGAGTCCGATACGCGAAATGTCGGAGAAAATATAGGTATAAGCGGTGAAGTTCAAAACATAAAGAGGTATCTGAAGGCTAACGGAACTACGGGAAGCGTTATGCAGACTGCTGACGTGATGTTGGCCAAGATGAAGAATACCGGTGTCAGACACGTCAGGTTTTCCATGGACAAAGGTAACCCTTATCTTCGCAATCTGACAAAGGATAATAAGCTCAAACTTGTCAAACTCATGTTTGAGAGGATAGGAGAACTGATCGGTGAGACCAAGGGCCCCGTATCCATGCTTCTGCCTGGACATTATCGTACTGTAATAGGTATTAAGAACAATGTTATCAGATTCAGAGACTCTGAGGATCCCACTGGCTTAGGAGAACAAAACTGGACCATTGACCAGTTCCTGTCTCATTGGGAAACTACCGCCAATAATGAGGGTGCCTACCGGTGTGAATTAGTCGCTCTGCAGAATCTTAAAGGAGAGGATGAGGACCAGGTAAGGGAGAAATTCAACTATCAGTATAATGAAAACGGTGAGCTTCAGTACTCGCTCAACGATGAGATCAAAGCCGGAGACAGCCCGGAGCATGCCATACACAATCTGGGGATGTCTTATTCAAATACCAAGCGCAAGGCTGATAATTTATTGGATAATTTCCTGCAGGATTCGCTTTATGTGCCCAAGAATCTTGATAACGTCAAAAATGTTGCTGATGTGAATAAGAATAATGATGAGTATCGGGGAATACTCGGACTCAAGGAAAAATATGATGAGCAGATGGCTGCGGGTCAATCAGAGGAAGCCAAGGCTAAAAAATTGTTTTCATCTCATCAGAAGAAAGAGAAGAATGATCTGACCAAGGCATATAAAAATCAGGAGAATCTGGAAAAGGCCGAAGAAGCAGAGCGGAAAAATCAGGAACAGGCAAAGAAGGATAAAGAAGCCAGAGAAGAGGAAAAGAGGAAAAAGGAAGAAGAGGAACTGAAGAAAAAAGAAGAAGAGGAAAAGAAGAAAAAGGAATTAGAGGAACAGATCAAAAAACTCTCAAAAGAAATGAACGAGGCTAATGATCCTGAAACAAAGAAGCAAAAAGCAAAAGCACTCGCCGAGCTGCAAGGCTTCGAGTATATTGAGGATCAACCGGTTCAGGGACCTTATGATGCGTATGAAAAGGATGTTAAAGACGATCTTACTAAAAAGCGCAAAGCCTTTACGGACGCTCTGAGCAGCAATTCCAAAGTCAAAAAGAAGGAAGAATCCACAGCACCTGCTCCTCTCGATATACTGAATGCCGATTATAAAGAGAAGGAAGCGCAGTTCAACTCAACAGGTAAGGCCGCTGAGGAAGGCGGATTATGGATCCTTTCACCTGCAGATAACAAGACATTGGGCGCTGTGCTTACAAATAAAGATGAATCGTTCAAAAGTAAATTATACGAAACCAAAAAAATAAAAAATGCGGATATAAACAAGGCACTCGAAATGGCGAAAAACGGCAGTATGTTCGGATATGATAAGCTTCCGGGATTCCTTCAGGAATATTACGGGAAAGCCGCTCTGGATGCATTCTTTGGGGATGATCTCGAGTATAAGCAGGGTAAATTCCCCGATGCAAGTAACATTTCCAATAATCAAGAGAGAAAGGAATTCAGGAAAAAAATCGAGCTACAGAAGAATAACCCGGCATTTGTGGGAGGAATTCGCATCCTTTTATCCCGCACCACTGCCCTGAAGAGGATGTACACAAAACAGGGTGCAAAAGAGAAGGCGAAAGCATTGGATCAGAACAGATTGAGACTGGTTAAATACCTTCAGATCATGGGATTAGAAAAAGAAACCGAATAATGATCGCATCTTTTTTATCCTTGTTGGAAGTGTGTTGGAAAACGATGGTTATTATAAGTTGAAGTATGATAGAATAATTATATGTGTGTTTACATAAGTTGCGCATAACAATATTTTTACGGGGGAAAATAAAAAATGCCAAACAGTCAGTTGTATCCATTTGAGAGAAACCGCTACTATCCGGGTAAAATGCTTACCACAGCGGATTTTCAGGCGGAACAGAACTACCACATCAATAAGATGCGGTTCATGAACAGCCTCATGTACGGTGCCGGCATCGTATGCGGATGCGGGGTGTTCAATCTTGATGACCTCTCCATTCTGGTAGAGAGCGGAGTGGTCATAGACTACACGGGCCGGGAGATAATCATCGATTCCTCAGTGGTCAAGAAACTGTCCACGATCGAGGGATTCGATCAGATCAATTCCGAGATCGTAAGTCTTTGCGTACGCTTTAAGGAGACGGATATACACTCCGTGTACGCAGTGGGACATAATGACGGAGATCAGGATTATGAATTCAATCGCATAAGTGAGGGGTTTGAACTCTTCCTGGTCAACAAGGATGAGTATGACGAAGGCATCGATCTCAACTCTGAATTCCTTGCGAGAGAACAGATATTCAAAGGGGCCGATTTTGAAGGCGCACTTGTGATGCCTACGATAGCCTGCAAGGGCAGAAATGTAAGGATCCGTCTTGAGATCCGTAAGACATCGGATGCGGAGGCCCGCCTTTCATATAAGGGAATACTTGACATTCCCGGTTTCACCGCACCTGACGGAAGTCAGCAGATAGAGATCGGTGTGGACGATCTCGAACTCGGTGAGGGTGAGGTCATATACAAGGATTACTGGATGAACGTCCAGAACATGCCCGGAGTTGAGTCCAACGTGATCTTGAGAAGCGGCAGCGGAGCGGCTTTCGTTAACGATGCGGCCATCGCTTCCGAGAGCAGCGTGACGATGAGAGTCAGACTCGCCGATGAAGCTCCCGCATCACTGGTCAGCCGTGAACTGGGACGCCTCAACCTCGAGATGAGGCAGGGCATGGGTGATGATTCGATCAAACTTTGCGATATCAGGCTCATGCGTACGGATTCCGCGTATGTCATCGAAGAGATCCTGGATCTGAAGAAGAACGAATATATCGATCTGCCTGCGCAGAACGCCATTCGAAGCGAATATATGGAATACTATGTCAAGGAAGCGGAGATCACTCCCCCCGTAACGGTCGCCGCTCCCGAGACAGCAGGTGTTCCCGAAGCGGCCGTTTCAGCCACCGAGCTTAAGAACGTGGCTACCGGCGTCCTGGAGATCCCTCTGGGCAAGGATGCAAAGGCCGGAGATATCAGATACTCGGGCGAGATCACACACGGCCTTGGCAGCGGCAACGTATATGTATCCATCGGATACGAATATCTGTCTGCTGACCAGGCTCTGGGCGCCAATGCCAAGAGCACTGTCTATGGAAACCCCGAACTTTTCAGCAGACAGAGCCAGCAGCTCGTGGATACCGAGACTGCTGTCAGGGTTCTGAACGACAAGGGCAGCTTCGTAGTCGCAGCCAAACTCCTGCATGATGTGGAATATCTGGTACTCACCTACAGATGGGTAGCCATCAAGTTCCCTTCGGGCAATGATGTTGAGGCAGCCGATTACTACGGCAAGTCCATCACTGCCAAGACTCCTACCGTAGTCATGAGACCTCGCGAGAATTACTATTTCGGAGTTCAGTTCAACAACATGGATCCCGTGAGCATCACATATGAACTCACGGCATCGGGCAGCGGTGAAGTCACGACTGACGGTGTATATACCGCTCCTGCCAAGGAAGGTGTATATGAGATCAGGATCTATTGCTCCGATATGCCTATGGTATGTACATATGCATATGCGATAGTTAAATCCGCACCCAATGAGACTGATGCCGGTGTGATCGAGGAACAGGAAAAAGAGCCTATGATCCAGATGCCGGAGATTAAGCTGTGAGACACAGGAGAACTGACTTATGATCTATGAGTCTGACAGGATGAAACTGCTTACTGTCAGCACCAGGACCATCGGTGAAGTGAGCGATTGCTATATATGCAGGGACTTAAACTCCCCGGGCGGTATCATGTATACCGTTATTGTCGTGCATGAACATGAGGTGGTAAGACACGTGCTCGAGATGTTCAAGATGTCCGACAGGACCGGAGCAGGTGTTCTTGTTGACAATTTTGCCGACGGAGAAAATCAGGTACTGGTCTTTCCTTATCATCGCGAGAGACCGCTTAAGGATTTCTATTCCGGAGATGCACTGACTCTTGCGCAGTGTGAGGAGATATGTACCAATGCGATACTGGCTTGCATCACATCGGATCTTCCCTATCCGATACTGTACCTTCTGCTGAACGGAGGCCAGCTCAATCTTTCTTCCGACAGATCCGTATTTTTCTCATATGAGATGGATCTTGCGGACATGGATCCGGAGATAGGAGAGAGCGAATGTACCGATGTATGCGCACGCATCCTTCTGGAAATACTCGAACCCAAGTCATCACAGAAGGCTACGAGTTACTATCTGCTCAGCAAGAAGACCGCGAACGGCAGCTATGACAGATTCACCGATCTGTACAGAGATATAACCATCGCAGCCACTTCGACGGATAAGGTCAGCATATTCAAGCGGATCAGGATCTGGTTTCGGAGATATACGGACAATATCATCGGAGTACTGTTCTGGCTGAGTATCATCCTGGGGCTTATCGCTTTGAGTCTGCTGATATCGAGAGTGTTCCTGGGAGGCAACTCCTGGTTCAGACTTCTGTTTAATACATTTAAGACGATCGGAACGGAGAGTCTTCTTCAATAGGGGTAAATATGAGTTTACGAACGAGAGTCATATTGGTTGTATATATCGTGAGTATCGTTGTCAGCGTGTTCATCTTCTCGGCATGCATGAAGAACGTAACGATGAATGCGGAATACACGGCTTATTCCAAAGCCGAAGACGGCGGTGACCGTGTATTCTATGCACAGAATATGGGTAAAGCCGGCAGGATGTTCTCGGTTAACGACGAAGGCCGCGTATACGATACATTCTCTTCCCGCAGCATCGATGAAGACAGGATAGAGGGACTGAGTGTACACGGTGATTCGGTATATGCCGTTGTTTCTTCCCTCGTGGCTGAACCTGACGGAGAAGATTCGGAGAAACTGACCAACTATTACAGAGTGATCTGTCTCGACAGGACTCTGAGGCTCCAGACCATGACGGAGCGGTTCGCTTTCGATGAGGATATGATCCTGACAGGTTTTTCTGCTGAGGCAGGCGGACTTTTTCTGACATATGTCACACCAGACGGATCGGCGGTCAGAGTATTCAGCATGAGCCTGAACGAACTCAAGATCCGTGACGTGCTCATGGGTGCCGGAGTCAATATCGAGGGCATCAGAAGCAGATATGCGGATGTGGGCAGATTCTTCGTCCAGGCCGTATACCATGACGGCGATATGGAAGTAAGGACGGATGCCGATGCTCCCGAGGGCATATTTGCTCCCAACGAGAGAGTGGCAGGTGCCGTTGAGAATATGAAACTCAATCCCATGCAGCTGATCAAACTGTATTATCAGTATCTGATCTGGTATCTGGTAGCGCTGATCATCTGGCTGATCATACTCTATCTGCTTTCAAGGATGTTTACGAACCGCAACAGAAGTTTCTACTATGTTGCGATCGTAGAACTCGTGCTCCTGATCATATGCGGCGTGGGAACCTGGGCCGTAGCACGCGGAACTTCCGATGCCAAGACTACCGAGCACTCCCGGTTCGCAGTCCTTTCCATGATGGGACTGACCGATCTGGCAGACATTAACGACAATATAGATTTCTCGGATAAGGATTTCTATGATTCCGCGAGGTATCAGGAGATAAAGACTGCTCTGACCGACTTCATCCGCAGAGACGGAAACCGGGATATCTTCTATGACGTACTGATAGTCAGATTAAATGACAGCAATGTCGTCGCAAGTGCGAGCGGACGTAATCTTCAGGACATAGCCGTTCTTTACGGAGATCCCGTTGATGATATCGAGATGGCCATATACCGCGGAGAGAAATTTGCCGTTGAGGATCTTGATATCGAATCCCAGAGTTATAAGGCCGTAGCGGTACCGGATGCCGATACCGTTCCCGACTATATGATCCTGGGCATCATCAATGATACGACCGACATGATCACCCGGTGGAAGGATAACAGTGGTGCTTTCCTCGTATTCCTTCTCACTTTTGCTGCAGCAAGTTTACTTACTCTGAATGTATGGTTTGTTCAGAACCGCGATCTTCGGATATTTGAGACCGCACTGTCCGATACCGCGTACGGACGTGAGCTCCGTGAGAGACCTCTCATCGTGGGCGGCGATGTCAAGGATATGTGGGATTCTCTTGCAGAGATCAATAAGAGAGTGGATGAGATCCAGTATTCCAAGCTTCGGATACTGGAGGCATATTACAGATTTGCTCCCAAGAATATCGAGAAAGTCCTTCACAAGGATTCGATCCTTGAAGTTAAGAACGGCGACAATATCTCACTTCGCGGAACGATCGCAACGATAAATGCCGTACCGGTAGGAGGCGGAAGTCTCGAGAAATACGATCGCATCATCGGCCGCATAGGCAGATATCAGGAGGAGCACGGCTGCATACTCATCGGTAAATCACCCGATATGAACATGATGCAGTTCCTGCTTCGCGAAAACGAGAAGAATACGGTCGGATTCATCACCGACCTGTTCAATACACACAATCAGGGAGACGATCATATCAAACTGTCGGCATCTGTATTCTTCGATAACTGCAGATTCGGCATAACCGGATCCGACGAAGAGACAACGACATATCTTGACGGAGATCACAAACACATGATCGCGCACATCAACAGAGTTGCGTCTTCACTGGGCTTAAGCATCGTCATAAGTGAAGACATCAAGGAACGCGAGCAGATCACCGGACCTCTTCGTTTCATCGGATATGTCGGATGTGGCAGCGACGAGGGCGGCATACCTCTGTATGAGGTGCTGGATGCATATCCCGCGAGAGTACGGGCTGTCAAGATCGCCAATCTGAATAAGTTCGATCAGGCGCTTCGTTCGTTCTATGACAAGGACTTCTACATATCCAGGACCATGTTCTCGGATATCCTGAAGGAAATGCCTGATGATGCACTGGTTAAATGGTATGTATTCGAGAGCGACAGATATCTGAACGAGAGTTGCGACGACGAAACATTTAAGAACCTGAAGGTTTGAGTAAGGGATAGAAACAGTTAACGATGGGTGGCGGAAATAATCTGATCAACATACTGATACAGACTGTCAAGGCCAGGTTTACCGGCCTGGTGACGAAACTCAGGCTGTACACCAGCTGGAGTTTCATCAAGACCCGACTGATAGTCAAGATCCGCGAGTTCTTTACGAACATGCTGGGTGTCAAACCCAGAGATTCCGAGGACTATTTCACGGTCGGACGATGGATGATATCCAAGCGTCTGTTCTACGCGGCGGTCCTGATCATCGGTGTCATCAGTATATGGTATATCTCCTCCGAGACGACCATATTCAAGAAGTTTGACGAAGGCGGAGTAAGAACCTATAAGTACAATTCGGTCAGACTCCGTACCGCTGAGGGACATGTCCGTATCACCGGCAGATCCGGATACCTCGCATACGACGGAACCGTGGAAGACGGAGCAGTGACCGGAAGCGGAACCCTCTACAATCCGGCCGGAAATATCGTATATACCGGCACTTTTGAACAGAATAAGTTCGAGGGCAGCGGAACGCAGAATTACGAAGACGGCAACATGAGATATACAGGTACGTTTCATGAGAACCTCTTCGAAGGCACCGGAAATCTCTATCGCGAGGACGGATCCATTGAGTACATGGGCGGATTCCTGCAGGGCATGAAGAGCGGAGACGGAATACTCTATGATGCCGGCGGCAATGAGATATATAACGGCACTTTTGCCTTCGATGACATAGTTTACAGCGAACTGCTCGGCAAGAGCGCCACCGAAGTCGGTGACCACTACAAGGGACACAGGACTCTGTACATATCCGGTGATGAATCCGTAGTGATCATGGATGCGATAGGTGCCATCTATCACAGCGTAGCCGATGCAGAGGCTCTTGATGATGAAGAGAAGGTTTCCGAAGTATATATCCTTCAGGATTACTACAAGTACGGAAACGATACGATAGATACCATTTCGGAGATCAGGGACATAATGGGTAATCCCATATATGAAGGCTATTCGGGGATCATCTTTCCCGAGGCCGTGGCAGTGGAGACGATCAATTCCAACGCCGATATATTCAAGGGCGTGAAGGATATGGAAGTCAGCAGCGCTTTCTCGGATGTGTTCGAGGTCGATACCTATGATGATTCCTTCCCCGTATACATCTATTCGTTTAAGAGAGGCGAGATCGTTTATTCGTTCGTATGCACATCCAAGGACGGGAACTTTGAGTTCTATTATCTGACCAGGGATGAAGAGGGCGCCTGATGAGAAGAGAAGAGACATTCTTCAATTCCATACAGATGATAATCCGCAGGAGCATGGCACTTTTCCTTGCGGTGATCCTCTTCGGAGCGTATGTGCTTGCAGACGGTAATCTGATGAGAGCGGAGGCAGCCGATAAGGTCCTGACACTCAAGGCCTGCAGGTCTCTGGCCATTCAGAATTCCATGGATTATGAGAACGCCGAGGATAAGATCGAATCCAAGTATGCCGAGTACGAGAGTGCCGTCAAGGCGATCAAACTCAAGGAAGCCAGCATGCGGCAGTTCAGATGGTCGCCGCTGTTAAGTTTTAAGTTTCCTACCAGCCCCGATATGGCTGAGGCTTCGGAGTTTCAGTATAAACCCGTAGCGATCCAGTATGATATCAAGATCGCGGAGCATACCCTGCAGGATAAGACCTATGAGATCACCGAGAAGGTCAACAACCTCTATGTGGAGATCGTAGTGCTCCAGAAGACCATCGCTTTTAATGAGAGACGTGTGGAAGCTCTTGAAGAAGGACTGGCACGCAACCAGGCGAAGTTGAAGATCGGTGATGCGAAGCAGGCGGACATCGATTCGATCTCCAAGAAGCTCGAGAGCATCAAGACCTCGATCGCCAATAACAGACGTACACTGGAAGCCGATCTCAAGAAGCTTTCCACGATGCTGGGACTGGATGTTACCACCGGATATAAGTTCGAATCTCCATTCGTGGAGGCAACCTTGAGCAGAGACCAGCTGGACGCCCTGATCAAATATACCGAAGATCGTGACGAAGGCTACTACGAGGCGTGTATCGCCGAAGCCACCGCGAGAGCGGAACTGACCACCAATTACAATCTGGTCAGGAACAAATACGGCGGCGATGCCAACATGATCTCCTCATACGTAAACAGTGCGCTGAACGGCAACGCTGTCAACAAGAAAGGATTCAAGAAGGATTACAAGGCTTTTCTGGATAAGATCGATTCGTACTGGAAGGGCAAGAAAAGGATACTGTTCATCAAGATCCCGAGATTATGGTTCAAGGGTGACATGGACGGTACCAGATATATGGAAGATGATCCCTACGTGCTCTATCAGAACGTGCTGGATTATGTGGCGGCATCCAATGAGAAGAAGACCGCTCAGATGAATCTGGATCAGAGCGTGGAGGATGCTTTCAATAATTACATATCGGTCCGCAATTCCTACCAGCAGTACATCAAGGATGTGGACGCAGCCGAGGAAACGCTGACCAAGAATGAGATGTTAAACCGTATCGGTGAACTGTCATTCGAAGAATATGATTCTTCCATGGACAGTTATGAAGAACTTCAGAACAGCATGCTGGATGCGATGAAGCTCTACACCCAGACTCTGTACTCTTTTGACCGCCTTACCTGCGGCGGAGTGAGTGCGATACTTGCAGGGACCGACGCCGACATGGGAACAGCAGTCGTAGGCGAGAGTTATATCGAAAAGAACACCGCGGACGGCGCTTACTACAGTCTCAGGTCGATCATCCAGAGCCAGGAGTTTGAACTTGCGATCAATATCCCGGATGATTTTGAGGTGGAGATCACCGATTATGAACTTTGGATCGACAATATCAAGATAGGAGACCGTACTCCCAAGGATAAGAAACTCAGACACCTGGGACTGACGGTGGACAGTGTGACCGAGGTCAAGATCAGACTGTACGCCGGAGACGAATTCATAGATGACTGCATCATAGATCCTTCCGCCGAGACGGGACCGCTGACCATCACCACGGGCTATGACATCAAGAAGAACGAAGGCGATCTGCTCGGTAAGTTCACACTTGAACTGAACTCCGTGACCGGTCTGATGGAACTTAAGATCACTCCGGATGATGACGAAGTGAAGAAATTCAAGGTGCTCAATGAAGAGGGCAAGCCTCTGGGCAAGGATGAACTCATAGATGTAAGCAAGTCGCTCACTTATCTGTCCATCATCCAGCAGTCAATGGATACGCTGAGGATAGAACTGTATGACGAATCAGGCGGACTTCTCTATACCGGACGATTCGACGATATGAACGGATTGATCAGGAAACTCGAAGAAGAGTGATATGAACAAAGACAAAGTAAGTACAAGTAAAGTGAATAAGGATAAAAAGCCGGCACGCCCCTGGAAGAGGGTTCTCTCGATAGTATTGGCTCTGGCGATCGCAGCAGGCGGACTGACGGTATTCTTTAACAGAAGCCTGATAGCCGAAGCGCTGTTCAATCCTGAAGAAGCGATCATTTATTCAACGTTTAAGACCAGTACCACAGTTGAGGACTCCGTACTCTTCATCGGTACCTACATCGTACACAAGGATGCTCTGACCGATAAGATCTACGAGGACGCGATGGCGAGTGCCTCCGACTCCGGTCAGAACAGCATCTACTACAAGTCCGAACTGTCGGATGGACAATGGTTTGACGTAGGCGATGTCGATAACGGTATCAAGGGCATATCTTCCGAAGGAACTCCGGTTCCCGAGGAGAACATCGATCCGCTGTATGTGACATATTATGCGGGATCGGACGGAATCCTGCGAGACGCCAAGACACTGGCGGGCATCAACCCGTTTGATATACCGGATCCCTATGATCTGTCCAAACTGCCCGAACTTCAGAGCCTGTGGCTTCAGTATACCTATTCCGAGACAGCCGAGAGCATATCGCAGGAGGAATTCCTGAAGAACCGTAACTCAGCGGACTCCGGTAACTTAAGATCGGATGTGTATTACTATCAGCTTCTCAGTACCTTCTTCTCACTGGATCTTCGTGATGAGGAGACCAATAAGCTTGACGAGCAGCTGAACGGCTTAAACAACCTGTACATATCCCTCAAGGCCTCGGGATCGGATGATGAAGCCGAACTCGTATATCACCTGATGGATATGGTTGATTCCAAGAGACGTGCCCTCGTCATGGAGAGGCTTTCGGAACTGGATACGAACCTGCTGAACACGCTGTATACGCTCGCAACGGGCAGTTACTACACACCTTACGGCAACTTTAAGGATTCGTCCGTAGAGACGGAGACCGGTGAAACCTATGATTATATAACCGAACTTCAGGATTCGCTGCAGCATGATTTTACCGCTTCACAGTCACCGCTCCTTCAGTATCCCTGGATACAGAGCTGGTTCTCCAGACTCGGGATCGTGACCGGAGGAAACGGTTGGTGGACAGTGCTTGATACCGCTCAGTCCGACCGCAGGAAACGTGCGGAGGAAGCAAATGCGGAAAACGATGACTGGGTATACGACGAAACACCGCTCGAGATGTCATTTAATGCTGACACATCACTTCTCGACGCCATAGGTTCAGCGATGTCAGACTGCGGAGACAGCTATACGAAGTATATGGCCAAATGTCTGGATGACAAGGATGACGTACTCGGACATGCCGAATATGAATATGCCGTTCAGGTCATAGATGCATCCGGCGGAGGATCACTCGGCGGTCCCGTAACCTATCTCAAGCACGTGATCAAGATCAAAGATAACAATGTGGCCGATGCTGCAGGAGAACTTGATATGCTGAAGAGCACACTCATCGGTACCTGCTCTTCAAGATATACATCCAAGGCTACCTCGGGTGTGAATGCGGATTATTATTCACTCTCATCGGTAAACGCAAGGTCCACTTCACTCGAGGATCAGAAGGCCGATCTGGAAGCGGAGAGATCCATGCTCCAGTTCCTGATAGACGGAGTCAGGATGCGTGATACAGCGGCAAATGCTCTTGCATTTGTATATGAGAGGATAGATTGGACCGAGGCACTTAAAGGTCAGATCGCAGATGATGATTTCAAGACCTATGCGACCAGTTCCGTGGAAGCACACCTCGTATGGCTCCGCGAAGAAGCCCAGAGGATCATAGATTCCGATGAGAGCCTTAAGTCCGATGCCGACAGACTCCGTGACAAGAAGGCGGATCTGCAGGCTAAGCGTGACGGCGCTCTTGATAATAACAATCTGGCAGGAGCGGCTGCCTATGATGCTATGATCGCAGCCGTAGACAACGACTTAAACAGCGCCGGAGGCGGCGCCGGCAGCAGTGATGCTCTGGCTGACCAGCTTCTTGACAAGGCTATGGATAAACTTGCCGACAATGCCAACGCCGATCTGTCGGGAATAGCTGATGCCCTGGCAGGAATGGGAGCCGATGATGCATTGAAGGATCTGGCCGAAAAGGCGGCAGCGAGCGGAGCAAGCGCAGATACGCTGAAGGGAATAAATGATGCGATCAACGCTACAGGAGCCGGAGCGGGATCGGGCAGCATGAGCGCCGATGAACTCCTGGCACAGCTTGAAGCTCTGTTCGGCAAGAGTCTCGACGAGATGGATGACCGTGAACTGGCCATAACCTGTGCCACACTTTCACAGCTGGCCAAATCGGGCATATCTCCTGCGGAAGAACTGCTGGCCCGGCTGATATCCCGTCTGTTAAACGGCAACAACAGTTATCTCTATACACAGTACGGATCCAGCAAGACCGTCGAGTATGTGAACATGAGGACATTGTCACTGGTTACCTCATACAGATACTTCTATGATGAGACCAAAGCTACGGCAACACTGACCAGCGGTGCCAAGGTATATATCTTCAAACGCGGAAGCAGCAATATGTACAACGGTTCCGAAGAATCCGAACCCGAACAGCTGACCGATCCTGCGGTATACCAGGGCGAGATCATGGTCGGTGAAGAGGATACGATGAGATACTTCAAGTGCACTGCGGAATACCTTAAGAACTCGGAATACTCTCTGTGCCTTACATCCACGATGCAGAGCATCATAGCAGGGTATGTGGAGACTCTTTCGGAAATGTTTACCGCATCATAAAGGAGATCAGTTACAGATGGCAGATTATCCCATAATTTCAGATGTGAGTAATTACATCATCAAGACGCTTCGCGAGAAGATGTGCCCCGAGCCCATCCCTTCCGCGAACAATATCGAGATATCGTCCCCCCTGTCTCAGGACGTGGACTATATCGTAGGTCTATACCTGTATGACATCCGTGAGGATGTGGAAGTCACGACTCCCAGATATATCCAGAGGGGGCGTGCACAGATGGCGAAACCGCCCAGACCATATGCACTTTATTATATGGTCTTTATCAACGGATCCGGACAGATGGGTCTGAAGGATCCGGATATACAGAAGATCATTGGGCGCATAGCGCAGATCGTGAACGATAACAGTTCCGTTCGGCCCAATGAACTCCAATCCTGGCTCGACACGCAGGAACCTCCGATAGTGCTGTCTCAAGCGAAGATAAGCCTGGAGGAAAAAGTGCGGGTATGGCAGGCGATAAGCAAGCCTTATCAGATAAGCCTGTTCTACCGGGCGGCACCCGTTTACCTGTCAAGCGGTGAGTACATTGAGACTCCTCTTGTTACGGATGCGAGCTTTGAATTGGATATCACAGGCGAAGAAAGGGGGTAGAAAATTAAGTGGCTACAGTGATCAGAGCGTATCTGACTCTTGCGGTTCGCCTGATCGATACTACGACAGGCAAAGAGCTCGATGATACCGATGTCCGTTTTATCAGAGACGGCAATCTGCAAAGACCCTTGTATAAGGGACTTGGAATGTGGGCCTTCACGGGTGAGAGCAGGGATGATTTTTCCATGACGATAGAAGCCCGGGGCTTTGATAAGACAGAACTAAACGTATGTTACGAAACGCTTGATCCCAAACTTCCCATCTGCGATGTTTTCCTGATGCCATCGGAGAAAAATCGTATCGGAGGCGAAGTCATTTCAATCAAAGGAACCCTTTCGGGGCTTAAATCCATCGAAGCGGTGGCACCTGACAGACCCATATGCAGGTTCCACGAGGCCACGGAGAAAAAGGGAGTGGTGACCATGAGTCTCCTACCCAAACGGTCCGGAGATAAGGTTGTATTGGATACTATTCAATATGCTCTTATCGCCACTGACGGTTCGCGCTACGAGGTGTTTGAGGTAATCTCCACCAATTCACCTACACAGGTTATCCTGAAAGACGTTCTCAAGGGAGAACATGTAACCGATGAAAAAGTAGGCCGTATCATTTACGGCCGGGCAGGTCCTGACGGATCGTTTGTGCTGAAAGTGAGGGATGACGGCAACGAGTTGCCGTATCTGATACGCTTCACCACAGCTAAAGGAGAGTACTTCAGACCTGTTGATTTTCATCTTGAATCCGGAGAGATCGATCTGATGGATAAAGCAGTAAAGGCAGAACCTATGACCCGAAAGGAAGAAGTGAATGAGTGAGTTGGTAACGGTTAGCGGCAATATCATGTGCAGTTTCGGCACAGCACCGGCACCGCTGAAGGTCACAAGCCAGGCAACTGTAATGGCAGAAGGAAAGCCCGTGGCAACCATTCAGGATTGTCAGGGAATGGCCAATATAGGCCCCTTCGGAATGTGTACCTCAATGGCTAATCCACAGGTAGCGGCAGCTACCGCAGCGGCACTCGGAGTCCTTACTCCACAGCCCTGCATGCCTGTACCGGCGGGAACGTGGATTCCCACGAAACCCAAGGTACTGATAGGCGGTAAGCCGTGTCTCGCATCAGACTGCAAGATGATGTGTGCATACGCCGGGAACTTATCCATCACGGTTCCGGGACAGGTCAAGGTAACAGCAACATGAAGATTAAGGAAAAGAGGTAAAGTATATGGCAGAGTATTTATCCCCTGGCGTTTACGTCGAGGAGTATGATAATTCGCCGCGCAGTATCGAAGGCGTTGGTACGAGTACAGCTGGCTTTATCGGATTGGCAGAGAAAGGCCCTCTTACGGGTGCTCCTCTTCTCGTCACCAGTATGCGCAGCTTCCGCCAGCAGTTCGGAGGATTCCTTTCCGAATTCGGATACGGCGAATACAGATTTCTGGCAAACAGTGTTGAGCAGTTCTTCGATAACGGCGGTACCAGATGCTATGTAATGCGTGTGGCTCCCGCAGATGCGAAGACAGCTTCAGCCAAGAAAGGTATTTTGTCAGTAGAAGCAACAAGCCCCGGTACCTGGGGAAATAAGGTACAGATCATGCTTGCCACCAGCAAGAAGCACAAACTGCAGCTGGTTGCAAAGACTGATGCCGGATACACAGCCAAGTCTCTTGACGGATTCCGTGAAGGCGATCTGGTAGTATTCGATAAGACCTACACCAGGATCAAGTCCATCTATGACAACACGGTAACATTTGAAGATGAACTTCCCAAGAACGCTGTTGATGACAGCATCGTTCCCAAGTCTCTTCTTTACCTTGTGACCATGGATATGTCCGTTCGCTCAGGTGATGATGTTGAGACTTATTCAGAGCTTTCTCTGAATACAGCTTCTCCCAGATTCATCGGATCCAAGCTCGCAGGCAGCGACCTGGTTAAGGTAGAAGTTAATCCGCCCAAGAAGGCAGCCAATCCCGTTGCCGATATCCTGGGCCAGGACGTGACTGACGGTATGTTCCTGCTTGAAGGCGGTACCGACGGTTCCGTAGCCAAGATCGATGCATCCACATACATCGGTGAGGACAACGGCCCCGGCAAGCGTACAGGTCTGTCGGCTTTCGAAGAGAACAATACAGTCAGCATGCTCGCTATACCCGGCATCACAATGCCTGAGGTAGTGGTAGCACTCGTAGGACACTGTGAGAGACTTCGCAGCCGTTTCGCAGTACTGGATATGCCCAAGGAGATGTACAAGACAGCAGATCTGATCGGCTACAGACAGATCGTTGATTCCACATACTGCGCTATGTATCATCCCTGGATCCAGGTATTTGACAGATCATCCAACAAGGCTGATTTCATACCTCCGTCAGGTGCTATCATGGGTGTTTACTCCAGAACCGATATCCAGAGAGGCGTTCATAAGGCTCCCGCCAATGAAGTCGTATTCTGTACAGGACTGTCAGTAAACTACACCAAGGACGAGCAGGATATCTTAAACCCCGAGGGCATCAACCTCATCCGTACACTTCCCGGACAGGGAATCCGTGTATGGGGCGCAAGAACCGCATCCAGCAACTCCGCATTCAAGTATGTCAACGTACGCCGACTCTTTATCTATGTTGAGGAGAGCATCAAGGCCAATACCAACTGGGTTGTATTTGAGCCTAATGATCCGACTCTTTGGCAGAGAGTCAATCAGACCATTTCCAACTTCCTTGACGGACTTTGGAGAAACGGAATGCTTTCGGGCGGAAGCGCTGCAGAGAGCTATTTCGTAGAGATCGGACCTTCTACCATGACGAGAGACGACATCATGAACGGAAGACTGATATGCAACGTTGGTATCGCACCGTCCAGACCTGCTGAATTCGTAATATTCCGTGTTACACAGCATACTTCGGAAGCAGCCGGTGGCGGAGAGAGCGAAGAATAAGATCTAAGACAACAGAAAGGAGTCATGAATTATGGCTACTGGAGCATATGAAAATGACAAACGGTCCGCATACCCGTTAACCAAAATGAACTTCCTCGTTACGGTAGATACCGTAGCGGGAACGGCAGCTTTTTCAGAGGTTACCGGTATCGAGGCAACAGTTGATGTCATTGAGTTTCGCCAGGGCAATTCCGGTTCACTTGCACCTGTAAAGGTTCCCGGACTTGTTAAGCATGGCAATGTAACCCTGAAGATGGGCTATATCATTTCAAGCCCCTTCAAGACATGGGTTATGGAGTGTGTGAGTGAGACACGTGGTCAGATACCTCGTAACAATGTCACCATCGAGCTCATAGATATCAACTCCGGTGCACCTTCATCTTTGGTTGATTCCACATCCGGTACGAGACAGTGGACCCTCACCAATGCATGGGTGACCAAGTATACGGCACCCGATCTTGATGCCAAGAACTCAGATGTGGCTATAGAGACCGTGGAGATCGCATACGAGGAACTTATCATTCCCAACTAAGATTTATTTCGGACTTTTTGTCCGGCCTCAGGGTACAGGAGCGTATGTTCCTGTACCCGACAGACCGAATAAAGAGATTAATATCTGGAGGTTACTATGGACACTATATATGAATTCACACTTCCCAAGGGCTATATGGATTCCGCAGGAGAACTGCACCGACGCGGACATATGCGTCTTGCCACCGCGGGCGATGAGATCAGCGCTACACGCGATCCCAGAGTCCTGTCCAATCCTTCGTATCTTACGATAGTGATCTTAAGCAAAGTGGTCACGGATCTGGAGGGAATGGATGCGGTTACCGCTACTACGATAGAACAGCTCTTTACCGCAGACCTTGCATATCTCCAGGATATGTACCAGCGGATCAACGACATAGAGCCTCCCACGATGGAAGTCGTGTGTCCCGACTGCGGAAAGATATTTGAGGTACCGCTAAATTTTACACAGGAGGGTTGAGACTTTACCCCTCTGACGATCTCTTCAGGGAGATGAGCTTTATCTCATATTACTTCCACTGGAGTGAAGATGAAGTGATGAGACTCCCGCATGCAGAGAGGCGCAGATGGTGCTCCGAGATCTCAGAGATCAACAAGAGTCTTAATCCCTCTAAGAAGAACAAAGAGAAAAGTATTCTGGACATGAAGCCTGACAGGAGAGGATAGTAAATGGCCAACGGTTTTGACGATTTTCTAGGCAATGCCGGTGAGACTACTGATGCCGCGCTAAGAAATCCCATAACGAGCTTTAACTTCGTACTGGAAGTTGAGGCACTGTATTTCATGGCGCTCAAGGGTGTAAAAGTTTTCAATAAGGAAAATGAATATGAGTATATCCGCGAGGGCGGCGTGAATGATTACGTCCATATGAGACGTAAGCCCATATCCAAACCCTTCACATTCCAGGTGGAGAGATATGTTGGTAACGAGCGTTTTCTGGATCCCCTGGCTCTCGGCTCGGAACTGATGCTCCCGGTCATACTTTATGTCTATAGATATCAGCCCAGACAGGGAATTACCGAGTCAGCCCCCGCATGGCCTGCAAGACTGTATACCTTTACCGGATGTACCGTGACCGCCAAGGAATACGGAGAGCTGAACGCCGAGAAGAGCGGACTCCTCACGGAGACAACGACCATCGCATACCGCGAACTGGTTGTCGTGACCAACCCCACATGGGGACCCGATGCCGAAAAGCCACGTATGAATGAGTTCAAAGAAGGTGTTGCCCCGATCAATGCCAATGCGTCTCATTTTGTTGACAAGGACAACTATACACGTAAGGATTTCAAGCTTGATAACGGTGAGACACATTCTATATGGGTGAAGAATGAAGATGTCAAAGCACCTCGCAAATATATAGACTACGTATCCGATCCTATACCTGAGTGGGCAAAAAAAACCAATGTCGAGACGGAGAATAAGAATTACGAGACTGTTCAGGATGAGGACGGAGTATGGCATATGGTCAGGAAGGACGACGGTGGTTTGTATACAAAACCCAGGATCGATGAATACAGCGAGGAGACCATGCCTAAATGGGCGAGTGATAAGAGTGTTCAGGCTTCCGCTCAGAGTTATACGACAGAGACGGATAAGGACGGAGTTAAGCACCGGGTAAGAACTCCCGATGGTGAGAAGTTCACCAAGAATCCCAAGACATACGAGGATTATACCAAGGATGCCAAGCCCACATGGGCAAGTTCCAAGAGCATGGACGGCGATGTCGAACTCTATAAGCAGGAGCCCGACAAGGACGGCGTGAAGCATCTGGTAAGAAAGCCTGACGGCGGTAAATATACCAAGGAAGCCTGGAGCATGCAGGATAATAAAGATAAGCCTCAACCCAAGCATGCCGCGAAGAGCAAGACTGACGATTCCAAGCCTGAAGTTAAGGACCCCTGGAGCATTAAGGAAAACAAGGAAAATCCTCAACCAAAATACGCAGAAAAGAGTGCAACGGATGATTCCAAACCTGAAGTGAAAGGGCCCTGGAGCATTAAGGAAAACAAGGAGAATCCTCAACCGAAGTATGCCGAGAAGAGTACAATGGATGATTCCAAACCCGAAGCAAAGGAAGCGTGGGATATGCAGGGAAATAAAACAAATCCGACAACCAAACATGCAGCCTCAAGTCCGACCGACTCATCCAAACCCGAGGCTAAGGGCCCCTGGAGCATTAAGAGCCCCGATTCGGCAAAGAATGCCGCTCAGTCGCCCAAAGATTCATCCAAACCCGAAGTAAAGGGCCCCTGGAGCATCAAGAGTCCCGACTCCGGTAAGAATGCGGTTCAGTCGAAGACCGATTCATCCAAACCCGAGACCAAGGGGCCGTGGGATATCAAGGCCAACGCCCAGAATCCCCAGCCGCAGTTTGCAACAGCCAGTCCCAAGGACGGTGAGAAGCCCGAGGCAGTCAAGTGGCCGCCTACGAGAAGAGCACTCATGGCTCAGACACTGTCCGATAAGAAATAAGGTTTACATAAGACAAACCGATGCTTACCGTTAAAGCTCCTATCGAGATAAAAGCTAGAACCACATATACCGCTGACCATGATGCATTTTACGCGCGTATCACCGGCAACTATTCGCTCATGGAGACACACCTGGATTCCGAGGACCTGCTTCACTTAAGCGTAACTCCTCCGGAGATATACATTCAGGAAGGCGGGGCGATGACGAGTATCTTAAACTCTTCTCAGACCAATGAGAACAATATCCAGAAAGTTGAGATACTCAACAACGTCTTAAACCGCATAGTGATGAGTGCCGATGCGCACATATCCTATCAGGACAGAGTGTTCATCACCGATGCTCTTTATAAACTGGGTATCAGGAATGAGAGCAGGTTCATGAAAGCTTTTTACCGTATGGCCGAGGAGACGAGAAACACCAATACGCTGATCAATCTCTATCTGGAGAGAGGCGGGGAACTCAGAGAGATGGTGGAAAACCTCGAAACCGAGATCCGTACGGAGCGTACAGAGGGCGCGGAGGAAACACTCACTCAGAGAGACAATTACCTGTATGAGAGCATCACCGACCGCCTGATGACCGGAGCCGTATATCAGATAGTCTCCAACTTCAACCGATCTGTCGAGGAAAATGAGATAGACAGGAGAGAGTATTCGATCTCCAACCAGAGCTATGTGGCTCAGCACATGCTCCTGTCAGTCTTAAGGAACAGAACGGGTATCACCAATGAGAGTCTGATCTATCTGACTGACAATGAATACGAGGAGAACCTCGAGCAGTATGACACCGGGATAACCAATGTCCGTAACGAAGTAAACGGAGCCATCCTGATGGATATGCTCAAGAACATCTACCATACGGGATATGACAGGTTCTTCTTAAATGACAACAGATATTACAGATTTGAGGATGTGTTCTTCGGTTCATCCGAAAACACTTTCAACCGCCTGATGCAGTATCAGGGCGATACAAGCCTCACGATGAGAGTCTCGGAAAGTCTCATAGATGATTCCACGACCCTGATGAACAGTGAGATCGAACTGCTCGAGAGAGCCGAATCCGGTTCGGGGATGAGTGAAGAAGAGATCATCGAGATCACCCGCAGGGTCGATGAGATAAATCTCAGAAACGAAGAACGCAGACAGCAGTATGTGGAACTCATCAGACAGGTCAAAGAGCGTGCACGCGGCACCGAGTCCGCAGATTCAATGAGCCGGACCAGAAAGGATGCAGCTTTGGCGCTTACTTCTCCGGAGGCCCTGTTCGAGAAACTGAGCGAGGAAGAAGAACAGCGTGCGACCAGGGAAAAAGAGATACTCAAAGAAGTCACATCACTTCTCCCCAGGGATGCCGCAAGTGTTTTTGAGATATTAAACAGTTATCAGGAAAACCCCGAGCTCTTTATCGAGAACAATATCATAAGACCCGGAGCCGAAGGTGAACTCATATATGATATACGCGAGGTAGAGAGAGCAGCCGCCGAGGAGACCGCACTAAGAGCGGAGAGAGCCGCCGAGGATATCCGTAGGATCCGCGAGTCGGGCGAGGCAGCCAGACGGAACGAGGAAATAAGGCGTCCTGCCGAAGCACCCGGATACGAAGCGGTCCCCACGATACACAGAAGTACCGAGACCATCACCGAAGAGGAACTTGAGGAACAGTTAAACGTTCTCATGCAGGATGTGTCCAGGCAGATCAAACAGCAGACCGAGAGTGAGACGGTAACACAGTACAATACGTCGACCACCAGACAGGTGATCAATAACCAGACTGTTGACCAGACGATCAACGAACGTCAGATCAGACAGATGATAGATGCGGGCGTCAAAGCCCAGATGAGTGCCATCAGCAATCAGGTAAGCCGCAGGATGGAGACTCAGTTAAGAAACGAAAAGATACGAAGAGGCTATTGAAAAACAACCGAAACGAAAAGTGTCGGGTAGAAGAAAGGAGGTAAAAAGATGGGATTTGGAGATATGATGGGAAATCTGGGATCTTCCGCCAAGGGTATGTTCTTTGACGGCGGCGGGGAAAAGGCGATCATCTTTTTACCTAACCCCAACTATTTTGATCCGGACAAAGGTAATACCAAACTCGATGTGATGAACCTGGCGGCCGAGGAGATAGAGAAAGACCTACTCGGAGGCGGCATATCGGGTGCGGTGGGCAGCGTGATGGATAATGCGAAGAACGCACTCGGAAAATCTGCTTCATCCGCAGGAAGTTCCAAAGGTTTCTTTGGCAAAGTGGGAGATTATATCACATCGAAGGATCCGAATAAAGTTGCCGAGGCATATGAAAAGAATGACAAATTCATGAAGGTGGTCGTGCAGTTCAATCCACAATCCATCAGAATGGATTCCTTAAACGGTTCGGTGCAGGATATCAACAGCGGCGATGTTAACAAGCTGGTTCAGCAGAAGGACTTCCTCGGACGTACCAAGATGAGCTTCGATCTGATCTTTGATGACGTTGATCCCATGGATGCATTCATGCTGAATGAGGTTGCCAATTTAAATGTGACCGATCTGGCCAGAAAAGGAATGAATATGGCAGAGCATGCGGGCAATACTTTTTCCGTCACCAAGAAGATGGAGGCCTTCATGGCACTTCTTTCCACCAACGGTGCTCAGCATGTCATATTCTTCTGGAGTAAGATGACGTTCAGGGGCCAGGTCACAGGTGTTTCCAACAAGTACACGATGTTCAACACATCGGGTAATCCCATAAGAGGCACCATGCATCTGGAGATCACACAGGATGCAAGTAAGACCGACGCATTTGAATATGAGAATAAATCCTGGGACAAATCATACCACAAGGTATTCTCTCAGGGAAAAGGCGGCGGTACAAGTATGCTCGGTAAGCTGACAAACAACAATATTCTCAACATCTGATATTTGATGAGGGTGGAAGTATATGCCAATAGGTTCAACTTTAGCTAATGCGGGTAAGGCCGCACTCGGAGGTCTTCAGGCGGTCGGAAGTAAACTGAAAAATCCGGCTATGGCTGTGGGCAAAAGTCTGGCACAGACCGCGGGTGTCGTAGAGAAAGCCGTTATAGAGATAGCCGACTTTTCCGGTGTGGATTTTGAAGAAAAGGGAGCACAAAAGCCCGGAGGAGGCAAGACGGGATTGGGATTTGACTCCGCACTTGTTGCGCAGTATGCAGAGAAGAACAATATAGCCAATTCTGTGGTAACTGCGATCAAAGAGACTGGCGGTGTCATGAAAAAGGACGGATTCGAGATACATTTGAAGTTAAAGAAGACCAGATTTGAGGTTCAGTTCAATCCCAACGAGCTCAACTTCGTAGGGTACGGCGGCGAGCAGATGGCGATTCAGAACTATTCGGGCACAGGTAAGAACCAGATCAACAATGTGGATTCGCATATAGAGATGACTATCCCGCTCATATTTGACAAGGTCGACAATCAGGATGCGTTTTATTCCGATAAGTTTACTCTCGGGCAGACCAGTGTTGCCAGGGGAGTGACCAAGCTGGGAATCAATGCCGTTAAAAGCGCAAAGGGCAAAGATACATCCCAATCGGTACAGCAGGAGATAGAGGCTTTTACTGCGATCATACGTTCCAACGACAAGCGTCTGATCAGATTCGTCTGGGGCGATATGGCATACGAGGGCATCTTAAACGGTGTAAACGCCGAATACACGATGTTCAATGTAAACGGTGAGCCCGTCAGAGCCACTATGAACCTGCGTGTGGTCCTGCTCGATGCCAGTAAGTACAATCAGACGATCAGACTGTGGACCAAGAAGTATAAGGATCATATGGGATTCAAGAAGGAGAAGGCTGCAACGTCTTCAATGGGCTTCCTGAATATAGATTGATATGGCAGCATACGATTTAAGTGAACTGTATACGAAATACGAAGGCTTCTATTTCCCGATAGCCAGAGTGTACATCGGAGATAAGGATCCCGAGGCGGATAAGAAGATAAATCTCCGTGTCACAGATTTCAATGTTGAGATCACCAGCGAATTCAAGGCCGGTATAGCTTCGTTTTCCATAAAGGGAGGCTTCAGTGAGGGAGCCGGTTCCTATGATATGGATAAGCTGAAAAAGTACGCCATGCTGGGACAGAGCGTCAGGATCTACATGGGACATGCAAGCAGCATGACAGAAGTCTTTCGCGGATATGTGGCCATGGTGAACTTCCAGTATCTGCCGGACACCGATATAGATACGAGTGCGTTTATACGCATCACGGCTATGGACGTCAAGGGCATAATGATGGCCAATAACAGCTCCAAGAGGCTTAAAGCCAACTACTATTCCGATGCCGTAAAGGAGATCCTTGAGCAGAAACCGTATCAGGATCTTCAGAACAGGGAGATAATAACGGATCTGGCCATATCCGATACACCCGATAAGCCCGGCGGAGACGGTCCGGCAGGCGCAATACCCGGAGGAGGTCTGCCCGGCGGCGGTTTATCCGGAGGAGCAGGCGGAGAGGGACCCGATAACCGTATAGAGATGGTTGCGGAGAGTGATTACGAATTCGTGGTCAAGGTGGCCAAGAAATTCAACTTTGAGTTTTTTACCATAGGAGGTAATGTGGCATTCCGCCCTGCCAAGTCCAATACTCAGGAACTGATCGAGATCATTCCGTCCATCGTCATCAAGTCCTTTGACGTGGGATACGATATTACAGGTGTTGTGGGACAGGTCAAGGTCAGGAGCATCGATATAGGCAAAGGGAATAAGGTTGAGGTCACACAGAAGAACAATGCCACTTTTTCTCTGGGCAATAAAGCCAAACCGCTGATCTCGAATCAGGCTTACGTATATACAGACTCCTCGGTTGAGAGTCAGGATGACGCCACCAGACGTGCTTCATACATCATGGAGGATATGTCCTACAGGTTCGGCACCATCAATATGACTCTGTCGGGCATGCCCGAACTGGTACCCGGGAGATTCATCAAATTAAAGGATTTCGGTTCGGGGATATCCAATAAGTTCTATCTTACGGATGTCATACATGAATATAACGAACTGACAGGATACACGACCACCATTATCGGCAGGGCTGCCACTCTGGAGGATAGCAATGGCCTTCTTTGATATGATGGATGATGTCGCAAGACACAGCCAGGAAAAAAATCATATGGGAGAGAACATCATCAGCGGAGTGATGGTGGGGCAGGTTGTCAAGAATTACGACAAGGATAAGCAGGGATTCGTTCAGGTTGACATAACTACCAGAGACTATGAAGAATCCAAACTCGTGTGGGCGCGCATGGTACTGTCGTACGGCGGCAGCAAATGGGGAGAATACTTCATCCCCGAGGTGGGCGACCAGGTCCTCATAGCATTCGAACAGGGCAATATCGACCGGGCTTTTGTCATAGGCGCAGTGCCCAAGACCAATTCCTCGTTCATGCAGCAGGCATTCGATGAGAACAACCAGTATAAAAGGATCAAGACCAGAAACGGTAATCTCATCGAAGTGATCGATAACAAAGAGGGCGAGGGCGAAAAAGACAAGATCACGATAAAGACCGCCAAGGATGCCCATAAGATAGTCCTGGATAACGAGAACAAGAAGATCACGATCTCCGATAAGGAAGGCAAGAATAAGATCGAAATGAAGACCGAAGACGGTCAGATGACGATCAACGCCGAGAAGAAACTGACTATCAAGGTCGGAGACAATATAACGATGACCATGAACGGTTCGAACGGGACCGTGGAACTTAAGGCTTCCAAGTTCAAAGCTTCGAGCGATGAAACGACTGAGATCAAGGCGAACAATCGAGTCACCGTGGAAGGCGGCAACGTCACGGCAAACGGAAACTCGATGCTCAAGTTAAAGAGCGGCGGCCCCGTCACCGTGGAAGGTACACCGATCAAATTAGGATGATCAGAGGAAAGAATAAGATATGGCACTGGACTTTTTAGGAAAAGGAATGGCATTCCCTCCGCGCATAGATCCCGCTACGGGAAGAGTAGTCATGAGCTCCGGACTTCAGAGCGTCAAGGAATCCATCTATCTCATACTGATGACGCAGACGACCGAGAGGATCACGAGACCCACATTCGGTACGGATACGGCTGATTATGTATTCATGGATATGAGTCAGACTTATCTGACCATCATGAAGAGGGATCTGACCGAGAGCATCCTCCGTCAGGAGCCGAGAGTGAGCTCCGTGGATATAGAGACCACAATGGAAGCACAGCAGGGATATATCCTCATCAATATAGATTATACGGTGGCTGATACCAATCAGACCGACAATCTGGTATTTCCCTTTTACTTAAATGCAGAGCCCGTACCCGATGAGGAAGAGGAATACTACGAACCTGATGTGATAGATGTAGATATGTATGAAACGGACACGGTAGAGTAACCCATGAGCAACGCCTGGAAACCTCAGAGTGCTGAGGATATCGAAAACAAAATAGTCCGCATTGCGGAGAAGTACGTTCCCGAGTGGAAATACAATGCCGATAACCCCGATATCGGTACGGTCATAGCGCAGATCTTTGCCCGTCAGACCGAGGAGAATAACAGGCTGATGTCCCTCATGCCCGAGAGATATCATCTTGAATTCGTCAATATGCTTGACATCAATCTCCACAGGGCACAGCCTGCAGCCAGCATAGTGGTATTCAACATGGACGGCAGTGTGCTTCCCGGAGCCAGACTTCCGAAGGGAACCAGGTTAAGTGCCGAGTCCGCATTTACCGACAGCGGCTATGCGGTATTTGAGACAGACCGCAACATCTATGTGACCGAATCCCAGGTCAAAGCGATGTTCATGACCGACGTGGAAAGAGGGACCATCTCGCCCGTATTCGGACAGTTTGACGTACCCGATATCATAGATTCGGACTCTCTGGTTCCGCTTACTGAAGATGAGGACATGACTGAGGCGGCTCCTTCGGAGACGACACTTTTCTCTGATATCGTCGACGAGGAAGAGGTCGTGATCATTCCGCCTTTTACGCTTTTCGGCGAGAAGACGAGCATCGGGCGGAGCATACTGATCATATATCACGACAGACTCTTTGACGGTGTTGACGAACCGATATATCTGCGCCTCGAAGACGGAGAGGATGTGGCAGCGAGGATCAAGAGCGGCGAGTTCTCGTTCCAGTACATGTCCGCAGACGGATTTGCGGATTTCGACAGCGTTAAGCTCGGTGAAGACGGTAAGACTTTTACTCTGCTTAAGAGCGCCGAATGCAGAAAGGTCGCTTCGGGCGACAAAAAATATGCGGTTGTGATCCTTAAGTGTAACGGCATCATGACCGATTCTCTCGAAGTGAGCGGGATCTCACTCTCGGCCGGCGGCGATTCCAGGGCTCCCGAGTATGTGGGAGACGGATCCGTGGAGATGGATGCGGCCAGATTTACTCCTTTTACGGATACTCTGGCAGTATTTAACGAGTGCTATATAGGTCACGACAAGTGCTTTGCCAAGAACGGAGCACGCATAACTCTGGACTTTAAGCTTTCATTCAGGGAGAACCAGATCAGGCTCACGATGGAACAGGAGGATGCCGAACTTACGGTCATCAAGAGAAAACCCAAGAAGACCCTGTTTGACAATCCCGCTCAGGTTAAAGTCAATGAAGTGATATTTGAATATTACAACGGCATCGGATGGAAGAAACTCAGACTGGATACGGAGTATGCCGGATTGTTCGAGACCGGAGATAACGGAAACGTACATTTGAGTTTCATATGTCCCGATGACTGGAAAGAATCGGAAAGCGGTCCCTACAGCGGCAGATGCATCCGCATGAGAGTGGTAAGGGCGGATAACTGCTACATGCGTCCGGCCATCCATACATATCCCGTGATCGAGAATCTTAAGTGTGCTTACAGCTATGAGGGCAAGTTCGCTGCTCCTTCGAAGCTGGAGAGGATAGCAGGCACGGTGAAGGAAGACATCACCGAAAGACTCGGAAGCGAAAAGCCTTTCACGATCCTGTCAGGAAGTGAATATGCGCAGGATATGCTCTACATCGGACTTGACAGGAAACTGGAAGAAGGCCCGATCAGCCTGTATTTCCAGCTGGCAGATACCAACAATCAGAACGGCGTGAAGTTCCGTATGGAATACAGCACCGCAACAGGCTTCAAGGAAATGCGTTTTACGGATCTTACCGAGGAATTCACCAGATCCGGCACCGTCATGTTCCTGCCCCCGGCCGATATGTCGGAAAGGATAATAGAAGGTAACCGTCTCTACTGGATCAGGCTCATCAGATCGAAATCACAGAAATCGGAAGGTTCCGATGTATTCCTGCCCAGGATCGCAAGATTCTGTCTGAATGCGGTATCGGTGACCAATGTTCAGACCGATGACGAGACGGATTATTATATCGATGAAGTCATGCCCAACATGCATTTCGGACTTGGCGCCGACAACGTTCTGGATGCTGAGATCTGGGTCAATGAGATGGGAACTCTGCATAAAGAAGAGATGGAGAGGATGATCGGAGACAGACCTGACAGAGTCCGTGCAGAGTATGATTTTCTTGGACGTATTTCCGCTTTCTATGTGCTGTGGGATGAAGTTGATAACTTTGAAGAGGCCGAGTCGAGACGCAGCTATCGCATAGATCGCATGACCGGACAGCTCCTCTTCGGTGACGGCACATATACGGATATGCCCAGAGTACTTGATAATGTGGCATTCAGAGCCAGAGTCAGATCCACCGACGGTGAACTGGGTAACGTAGGCGAATGGGAGATCGACGGATTTGTCGGCGATGCTCCTTACATAGATTCCATAGGCAACCCGATAAGATCCCACGGCGGATCCAACTTAGAGACTCTCGATCATGCACTCCTTCGCGGAGCGGGCATGATGAACTCCAGAGGAAAACTGGTAAGCGAGCGCGATTATCTGCGTCATATCATGGAGTTCTCCGACAGCATAGACAGAGCCAGAGTCGTAGTCGGTGAGACCATAGACGGTACGGGACAGCCTTCCGATATATCCATAGTCCTGCTCATGAGGGATTATGCGGACGGCGCTTTTTCCTTCCACAGGATCGCGGCGCTGCTCAAGAAAGAACTCTTAAAGACATGTGAACTGACCGTTTCGGAAGATAATCTTCACATCGTGGAGCCCATCTTCGTTGATATATCAGTAAACGTATGGGCGACCGTGATGAACATGGACGACAGCTTCGAAGTGCAGTCGGACGTAAAGAGCGTGCTTAACAGTTACTTAAATCCCACCCGGACAGATTCCGACGACGGCTGGAATATAGGCGTGATCCCCAAGGAGTCACAGCTCCTCATGAGACTCGGAGTCTTAAGGAGCCGCGCGATCATCCAGCGTGTGACGATGATAGGACACTACGTGGATGCATTCGGAGAGCACGAGCTGGATACCAGGGACATAGAAGTGAGCCCCTTCATGGTAGTAAGAAACGGAGAACATAAGGTGTTTGTCACCAATAAATAATGTGAGGCTTTTATGCTGAGTGTAGAGGAACTACAAAGCAGAACATTTGAAGAGAGAATGGATGACGTGATGAGGGAGCTCCCCTTACGTTCATCCGAGTGGACGAATTACAATCCGTCCGATCCGGGCATGACCATCCTTGAGAACCTGACCGCTTTTTCCGCGCTACAGGGTGCTGAGATCGCAACCTTGAGTTACCGCGCCAGAATGGCGCTTCTCAAGATGGCGGGATTCGTTCCGGGCAGAGGCAAGTGCTCGAGGGTGCTGTTATCCGCCGATGAACTTGACAGTCCGCTGACTCTTGCATCGGGACAGAGATTCCATCTGGGCAATCTCTGCTTTGAGACCAACAGAGAGACGCATGTAGGTGCATGCAGGCTTACCGGTGTATATTCATGCGAAAATGATGAATTCAGGGATATCAGTTTTGTTCTGGACAGGGAACTGGCCGTTCCCGCAAGGCTCTTCGGTGAAGAACCTGCCGAGGACAATGCCGTATATTTTGTATTTGACGGTGATGTGACCGATTTAAAGGAGATCATTCTTTATGCCCGCATGTATGCCAATGGCCACAGGAATGCGACCGTGGACCGTACCGAGCATATCTTTGCGGATACCAGGTGGGAAGTGCTCACCGAATCGGGCTTCCAGGAAGTTTCCGTCAGGGATTATACCGGGGCGTTCGTATCGAGCGGAGAGATCAGGATCTCACTTTCCGATTGCGATCCTCTGGTATATACCGACACGCCTGAATTCGGATACTGCATCAGAGCGGTGCTTAAGCGTGCGGATTATGACATTGTTCCGAGACTTACCAACCTCTACGGATTCCTTTTTGAGGTATGGCAGAAGGATACGCTCGCTCATTCCGTCAGCTTCAACCGTGCCGACAGGATCAGAGTCAAATCACCCATAGGTGAGAATGTTTACTATCTGATATTCGGCAAGGAGGAGAAAGGCTCATCCTACCGCAGGTATGAGATGGTCGGATCCGGCGGGATAACGGGCCGGTTCTGTAAGTATTCCGAAAGTGCAAACGGATTGGACATCATCTTTGATGAGAACGAGTTCGGATACGCTCCTTATAAGTGCAAGGAGTGCGTTCGTGTGATCATATACAATGAGCAGATCATGCGCACCTATTCGGTAGGCCGCGTGATCGGATTTGACGATCAGGAACTGGCTCTGCCCGTTTCAAATATAGTGCAGGAGAACTTCTTCCTCATAGCCAGACGCAAGGATGAAGAGGGTTATCTGTATGATTTCGTTCGTCCCGAGAGGAAGATCGAGGGCGGCCTCTACTATCATCTGCTCGAAAAAGAGGGAAGGATCGTTATCGAGGATGCCGGAGATTTCATCGGCGCAGATCTTTTCATGGGCGGTGTATCGGTGACTAACGGAGAGTACGGCAACATCACTTCCGGTAACCGTATATCCATAGATGACGAAGATGTTGAAGCCACATTCCTGAATCCCGGGGATGGAACGGGAGGAACCTTCCGCGAGACCCTTGAGCAGGTAAGAGCGAGGTTCTTACGCGATATGAGGACTCCTTTTACCGCGGTATGCGCCAGCGACTATGAGTCGCTCGTCCGCTCAACTCCCGGACTCTGCATACGGAAGACCAAAGCCGTTACCGATGACAGAGAGAACATGGTCAGGGTAGTGGTGATGCCGGATACCGGTGAAAACCTGCCCAAGCTAAATGACATCTATATAGAGAAGATCTCCAAGCGACTTGAAGAGCGCAGGCTCATCACGACCGGTTTCCAGATCAAACAGCCCGCATATGTGGCTGTTGGCGTGAGATGTACGGTATATGTGAAGAAGCATTTCACGGACTGCCGTAAGCAGATAGAAGATCGTATCAGCGCATGCATCGATTACATCAATTCCGACAGGAATTTCGGAGACAGACTCCTGTTTGAAGATGTTTTCCATGCGATAGAGGATCTTCCCTGTGTGGAATATGTATATGAGCTCTCGCTGCATTCCGAGAACAACAAGCTCGCGCAGGTCAAAGAGAACGATATAATCCCCAGATACGACTGCCTGTGCTATCCCGGAAACATACAGCTGAGCATAGTCACATCAGAAAATTGATATAGGAGCATGGCCCCATGGCTGAAGGAATATGGTATTCCATTAAATACAACAGAATAAAAAATGCATGCATCAAAGGCATGACCTACGACGAGAGCGGAAACATATATCTGGATGAATCCGCTTACGAGCACAGCATCTTTTTCGGCCCTCTGGACGGAGTGGCCGACGGTTCCGAATGGGGCCGGCTGAAATGCAGTCTTATTTCGTCGGAGGAAATGGTATGTTATACTTATATATTGGCTACTGATGCGACAGAGGTCATTTCCGATGAAGGTGAAAGCCGCAGTATAGAGGAGTTACTCTGCGATCCCGACATAGATACGTACACCAAGGTCAGCCTTATGAGTGCGAGCGGGGCAAAGAGATTCGTCAACGGCGAAGACGAACTCCTGTATGACATAAACGGCCGGTATCTGTACATAGGAATGGAACTGATGGGTTACGGCTCAGCTACCATCAGCAATATAAAGATAAGCGCCACCGGCGATAACTTCATGGCGACATTCCCTCAGGTATATCAGGAGAGGAACAGTTTCTTCCACAGATTCATGTCCGTCTTCTCAAGCATATACAACGATATCGGAGAGGAGAATGAGAAACTGTATGAGATACTGGATCTGGATAAATGCTCACCCGAACTTCTTGAGATGTACGGATCATGGTTTGGCATAGATCTGGCCGGCGGATTCCTTTCCGAGGATGCACTTCGCACCATTGTAAAGGAAGCTTATCAGCTCAACCGAATGAAAGGCACCAAGAAGGGCATCGAGCGCATACTTGAGATCATACTCGGCGAACCTGCGGTTCTTTTTGAGAACCGTATGCAGGGCGGCGGGGTATATGATGTCACGGTGCTGATCAAAAAGAAGATGACCGAGGAACTCAGACACCAGCTGACATTTATGCTGGATCAGTTCAAACCCTTAAGAGTTCGCATCCGTCTGCTGCAGATGGAAAAAGACGCTATCATGGACGCCAACTCATATCTTGATATGAACGCGACCATTCCGGCGGAGAAGAATGTAGTACTGGATCAGGAGACTCTGTACGACGGATTCATTACCCTGACCTGACAAGTGATGAGGAGAGAATATGACTATTGAAGAGATCAAAGGCGAAAACACCGTTCAGCTCAATGTTGAAGGACGTATCGACGCTATGACGGCAAACGATTTTCAGAATGCGATACTGAAGGCATTCCAGAAGTCGTCTAATGTCATCATCGACATGCGGAATGTTCAGTACATTTCGAGTGCGGGTCTTCGCGGACTGATGATCGGACACAAGACCGCAAGTTCAAAAGGCGGAAAGTTCACGCTGATCAATGTAGGAGAGGCGGTAAATGAGGTCCTGCGTGTGACAGGGCTTGATAAAGCACTTAACATCCAATGATCACATTTGAACATATCAGTCATCAGTATGTGACCGAAGAAGGGGAGAACGTAGTCTACAGGGATTTTAACGAACAGATCTCGGACGGTGAGTTCATAGTCCTGACGGGCAGGAGCGGAAGTGGCAAGACGACGCTTCTCAAGATGATCTTAAAAGAGATCGAACCCGACGAAGGGATCATACGGGTTGACGATAAGAATCTGAGAGATATAAAACGTCGGGATATTCCTTTTTACAGGAGAAGTATCGGGGTTCTTTTTCAGGACTTCAAACTCATACCCGACGTGAACGTATACGACAATCTGTATTACTCGATACTGGCTACGGGCGGATCGGGTAAGGATGCCGAGAAAAAGATCACCCATGTCCTTACGATGCTGGGGATCGACAGGTTTCATAAGCGTTTTCCGAGAGAGATGTCGGGCGGTGAACAGCAGAAGGTATGTCTGGCGAGAGCGGTCATCAATCATCCGAAGATACTTCTTGTCGATGAGCCTACCGGAAATCTCGGACCGATCGATTCCGCGGATATGGTGAGACTGCTGGATGTAATACATGACCAGGGGATCACCGTGATCATGGCGACACATGACATGAGCGTAGCGGATTCACCCGAGAGAAGACATATCAGCCTGGATGGGAGGTTAACATAACATGACAAAATTGCAAAAGCTGACCATATGCTTATCGTGCATTTTCTACGTGGCGACCATATTCGGCTTCTTTTATCTGGATCTGCCGATCATAGTCGTTCTGTTTGCACTCTTCACATTGTCCATGGTGGCATTTGCCTATCTGTGCTATCACGTTCAGCGTGACTATACCGGCGCCGATCATCTTCAGCAGGAGATCGGTGTCCTGAATGCGGAGATCGCCAGATTAAAAGGTGAAAATGAAGCCAACCTCAATGAGAAGAATTCCGAGCTGTATAAGAAACAGCTTGAGATAGACAACCTCACCACGAAAGTCTCCGAGACAGAGGCCGCTCTCGAAGAGGCCAAGCTCGCCGTTAAAGATCAGCTTGTTGCGGAAAATGCGCACGTACAGGATGAACTCATGGAAAGCCTGCTTCCTCCGGATGATGAGGATCCCGCTGTTACCGTGGATATCATCGACGTGGCCAGACAGGCCATCGCCGATCTGCGCGATCAGGCACGGGAGGCCGGGCTTATCATCAATATCTCCAGTGCATCTGACAAGCTGATGGTACATGCGGGCAGAAAGCGTCTGCTCATCATGTTCAGGAATATCATAGACAACTCGATCAAATACATGCAGACCGCAGGTTCGCTCGTGATCACGATATCCGCCATCGAGGATGATATCTTCATCGTGCTCAAGGATACCGGCAAAGGTCTGCCCGAGAACGAGACCAAGCATATATTCGAACTTAACTTCCAGGGCTCCAACCGTATCAGCGGTAACGGGCTGGGCCTTACACAGGCCAAGGCTATCGTGGAGCATTACGGAGGAACCATCTACGCCAGAAGCCCCGAGGGCAGCGGAATGGGCATCTACATACAGCTGCCCACATCATAAGGAGGCTGAAGGAGAGAAGATATGAAGAGAAATACTCCCATTTTTATAGCATTAGCAGTCTTTTTCATCATAGTCGCGCTCGGAGCGCTCACCCTTCTGTCCAAGGACGGATCTGTGTTTAACAGGAGCCATGCCGACTACGGGACCGAGCCTGCTGTTCTCACACAGACCGTTATAGGAGAAGAACCTCAGGAGACCGCCCCTGCCGTTACGGAGCCCGAACCCGAGCCCGAGCCGGAACCAGAGCCCGAGCCTGCACCCGTGGTCGAAGAGGCAGAGGAAGTCGAGATGCCCGAACCCGAGCCTGTGTATGAGATCAGATATTTTACGCTTGCGACCAACAACTCGACTACCATATTAAGACTCAGAGAAGCTCCTTCGGAGGATGCCGAGATCATCAAGAAGATGTATCCGGGATCACACGGGATCGTTCTCCAGCCCGGAAACGAATGGTGTCATGTAAGGATGAACTCGGGACTTGAAGGGTATTGTGCGACCGAGTATCTGACACTTACCGAAGTGACTAAAGAAGCATTCCCCGCAGAGTATGTGGATCGTGTAGAGGCACCCGTTGAGGAGCTGAACGTACCTGCATATACGACACTTCTGATAGATAAGACATCTGAGGATGCGGAAGAAGCATTCACTGAAGGAACGGGGACCGGAGAGGCTGTTAGCGCAGACGGTACTGCAGAAGCGGCACCTGCAGCCGAAGCAACACCCGCAGCCGAAGCGGCACCCGCAGAGCCCGCAGCTGATGCGACCGCGACTCCCTGAGCATCCGCGACAGAGGTTACACAATGATACTTGATGACAAACTGGCCAAGGACAACAAGAAAAAAGAAATCATAAAGAAAAACAACGTTATCTGGGAAGACGATGAAGACGTCGAGACCTATATGTATGATGTCCGTAAGCCGATGGCATTCCTTAACGAAGGCAATAACGGAGTGTTCGAAGTCAGCAAGCAGACAGGCATCAATACTGATAAAAGCGTGTTTGACAAAGGAATAGTTTTTAAGACCGGTATCTGACACATATGTGTCGGCATAAGGGAAGAAAATGGCAAGATTTAATGACGAATTAAATACCAAACCGTTTAAGAGTTACAGCGAATACATGCAGTATATATTCGACTGCGTGAACTCTGCCCTGGATGTATATATTTCAGGACTGAAAGTCATATATGCCAACGGCGAAGGCGGATACAAGAACATCATGTATCCCGATATCGAACTTGCCGGTGACACCTGCCGTAACCGCCTGACCGAGTCCTATAAAGAAGGATCGGAACAGACCGAATCTTCGGAACCCAAACCTGCGGATAAGAGCGATGACGACTTCGGATCGGATGAAGATTCCGATGATCTTTTCGGGGATGCTTTTGACGATATGTTCTCGGATGATGACGAAGACGAAGAACTCGATTCCAGCCTCCTTGAACTTCTCGGAGATTTCGCATCCGGCAATATGGATTCGGAAATAGCCACAGAAGATGAAGATAGCGGAGCCGTATGGGATGAGATCAAGAAGGATTCGGATCTTCCTATCGTTAACAGGCTCAAAGTAATAGACGAACGTGCCAGACTTACCGTTGAGGAGGGTATCGATCTTCCTTTCTACGATCTGTGCAGCAGACTTGCGTTCGAACCTTTTACGCAGTTCTGTTTTGCCTGCGGTATCCTGTCATCCACACAGACCGATTACGCCGGCGTATTCCATATCATCAACGAGAACGCCGGACTTTCGGCTCCTACTATCGAGTCTGCGGCCAAGGTATTCTTCGGATCGGCTTTCTCGATCACGGGCGCATTCGGTGACATGAGTGCATGCCTTGAGCAGCTCAAGCCCGTGCTGCCTCTTCAGGTCATCGACAGCATGCCTTTCTCTACGATAGTTTCGCCTGATAAACGTATCATCGACTATCTCTTCGGACGTAATCCTCTTACAATCGATGAGAACTTCGACAGATTCATATACATGATCACCGATGATTCGGAACTCGATCCCGTCATGGCTAACGAGAGTCGCTTAAATGCGATGAAGACCTCTTACAATGACGGAGTCCGCATCTTCTACTATTACGGCGACGACGGCAGTGGACGTAAGTTCTTCGTTAAGCATTTCTGCCGCGAAAAAGGTCTTCGTGCCATCGCCATCGACTGTAAGAAACTCTTCATTTATGACTTTTCCTTCGTTGAGAAGGCACTCTGGAGCGTTACGAGAGAGTGTATCCTCTCCAAGTCCTGCTGCTGCCTGACCGAACTTACCTACCATGACGAGGAGAAGGAGAAGTTCTTCGGATACATGGACCTTGCTTTCTCGAAGCTGACCGATAAGAACATCCTCGTGTTTGCGATGAGTAAGCTCTATATCGACTTCAGAGAGGTTACCAAGAGCCAGTTCACGGATCTCGAACTGCCCACTCCCGATACCGGTGAGAGACTGACATGCTGGGAGTACTTTTCCAAGGGCTTCGAGCTGGCAGACGAGATCGATCTGCTCGAGATGTCGACGAAGTTCCTGTTTACTTCGGGTAAGATACACGATGCCCTTATCAAGGCCAAATCCCTCTCCAACATGGATAACGAGGAGAAGATATCGAGGGCAAACCTCTTCAAGGGCTGCTACGCTCAGATGAGTTCCGAACTGTCGCAGAAGGCTACGAGAGTAGAAGCCAAGTTCGGTTTCGACGACATCGTCATGAATCCGACCCAGCGTGAGACCATAGAGCATGCGATTGAGCAGATGACATACAGGAAGCAGGTATACGAGTCATGGAACTACACGAGGAAGTATCCTTACGGTCGAGGCCTTACGGTCCTGCTGTTCGGTGCTCCCGGTACCGGTAAGTCCATGATGGCGCAGGTTCTTGCACATGAGCTCAACCTCGAGCTGTACAGAGTAGATATATCCAAGGTTGTAGATAAGTACGTCGGTGAGACCGAGAAATCCCTGTCGATGATATTCAGGGAAGCCAAGAAGTGTAACGTCGTCCTCTTCTTCGACGAGTGCGATACGATCTTCGCAAAACGTTCCGACGACGGCGGAAGTAACCAGGCATCGGCCAACAACAAGACGGCCCTCCTGCTTCAGGAGATGGAAGCATACGACGGTGTCTGCGTACTGGCTACGAACTACAAGCACAATATCGACCCCGCATTCTTCCGTCGTATGAAATACATCGTCGAGTTCCAGTTCCCCGATGTCGATACGCGTGAAATGCTGTGGCGTACGACCATTCCCAAGGACACACCTCTTTGCGACGATGTTGATATCAGATTCCTGGCAGAGAAGTATGAGTTTGCCGGTGGTAATATCAAGAACTGTATCCTGAACGCCGCATTCCTTGCGGCTGCGGATCCGACGGCAAACGGCGAGGTGTGCATGAGACACTACTTAAATGCCATCAAGTACGAGTTCGTCAAGGTCGGCAAGGTCTTCACGAAGTCCGACTTCGAGCCTTACGCCGAGGACGTAGGACTGGCGTAGGCGACGGTTTCATGACCGGTTTCGTGGCGCATGCGGCGATTTTATGACCCATACACTGCGAAACATGCCGATTGGGTCATAAGCCCTAAGTGATCTCATGACCCAAACCCCATCGAATCTGCCATTTGAGTCATAAGCTTGCTTAATATCTGCTCCGGTTATCTTCATATCTGAGCGGATTCGACCGGAAACATCGGAATATCATGACCTAAATCGCATAGAAGAGTTTATTTGGGTCATAAATCTGATTCGATCAAAGGCTATCAGTTGAAAAATTCCGATGTGGCATGAACTTCAAACAGGTTTATGACTTACACGCAAAAAAGTGCCATCCAGGTCATGAACCGGACCGAAAATCGGGCTCGCTTGACCGGAATTCATGCTCATTTGACCTGATTTCGACATACAACAAGTATCATTCATGACCTAGGAGTAAAAAAGTGCTCTCCAGGTCATGAACCATAATCAGGCTTATGACCTACAAGAGAAAAAATGCTTCTCAGGTCATAAATCAAAATAAACGTGCTTGCCAGACACAAATGCGAAAAGATCCTGAAACCCGATCAGAAGACTTTGTTGGAATAATGTTGGAATGGGACATGTAATATACAGCATGAGATTCTGCAATCAAGTTTGATGAATCGGATGAGATCATTGTGAAAGTAGTAAAGAGTTTCAAGGGCTTGAAAAAGTGGGCTAAAACAACCTTTATCGCCCTGCTCACCATATGTATCATCACCACGACTACAGGTGTGGGCTCATTGATCGCGTATGCGGATCCAACCGGAGATCCGGCATCTACAGGTGAGCCGACGCCCGGTTCTACTGATCCTGCAACAGGCACGACGCCCGGTTCTACTGATCCTGCAACAGGCACAACGCCTGGTGCCACAGATCCTGCAACAGACACGACGCCCGGTGCCACAGATCCTGCAACAGGCGCGGGATCCGGTACCACAGATCCTGCAGCAGGCACGACACCCGGTGCCACAGATCCTGCAACAGGCACGACGCCCGGTGCCACAGATCCTGCAACAGGCACGACGCCCGGTTCCACAAATCCAGCAACTGGCACGACACCCGGTTCCACAGATCCTGCAACAGGCACGACGCCCGGTTCCACAGATCCAGCAACTGGCACGACACCCGGTTCCACAGATCCTGCAACTGGCACGACACCCGGTTCCACAGATCCTGCAACAGGCGCGGGATCCGGTTCCACCGGCACTGAAACAGATCCGAATAACGCATCGGGGGCCGGTGATCAGCAAACCGGCACTACTCAGACACGTGGGGCGAATGATTCCAATCCCCCGAACAACACAACGCCGGATGACAAAGATCCGTACAATAACGTATTGCTCGGATCACCCAATAATAACTTGCTCGGCGCACCTAATAATCTGCTTGGCGCAGGGAATCCACTTTATGAGATTTATGATCTTCATCCCTCCTTCGATAATACAACGCAGAGGATTGGTCAGATTGATGGTCACATTAACCCCAACACTATTGATGCTGTTAACTCGGTGACATGTGTATATTCATGTGCAGATGGGACTTCGGGTACGCTGTCTTTAGCAGAAGATGTAGTACAGGCAGGAGTTAAGTATGGTTTCTCTCCGGCTCACGGTGGTCAAACTACGTTTTATGCCACGAAAGTAGGAACATATACTTTTTCATTAACGATGATACAAGGTTCGCCATCGGAGCCACCAATTAATGTAAACGATCTGACTTTTACCGTTCAACTCAAGAATATCAATGACACAGATGTAACCGCGACATCCGGTGGCATCAGTTTTAATTCACATGAGGATCCTTTTCCCAATAACTCAAACTATCTTAATGTTGCATTTTCAAGTGGACCGGTGCAGTTAAGCCCTTCAACCGGAGGAATCACCCTTCAATATCCTACCACGGTGACTGCCGGAGAGACTGTAAATGTGACGTTTACAGGTGTCGGTACTTATACGGGAACAAGAACGGAAACGACGATCAATAATGTCCCCGATGTTCCGGTGGAATTCAATGACTCAACCAGTATAGCGTCATCGTATTATGACACGGTAAAGATAGATGCAACGGGATATAAAGTCAGCATGTCCGAGAATGGCCCGTGGAGGGACGATTTCAACTATTCTGTACCTGGCGATGACCAGAATGTTACATTTTACTTCAAGAATAATACCAGCGGTCTGATAATCAGGCAAAATGTAGGCCCGTTAACGATCACCGAGACCATTCCCGTCAGATATGACGGAGCATACAAGGTCGATGAGTATACCGATAAGGTGGATATCACCGCCGAAGGGTATTTGATCAGCACATCAGCAGATGGCCCGTTCACAGAGAAATATACTCATTCCAGAATAGGTGAGAAACAGGCCTTTTATCTGTATTTCCTGGATAAGAGTACCCCTAATGGCACACCAACCAAAAAACTGATCACCGATATTACCATAGTAAAGGGCGCTGAAGCTCAGATACCGATCAGATACGACGGAAAAGAGACCAAGAAGGCTTCCTATACTGATAAGGTCACCATTACGGCTCAGGGCTATCAGATAGGAACATCTTCGGAAGGACCTTTTAGCAAGGAGTATGTTCACAGAAAGATTGGCAAGGATCAGAACTTCTATCTGTATTTTGTGGATGAGAGTAACCCGTCCGCAACTCCGGTCAAGAAGCTGATCACGGATATAAACATAGTGGCCGGCGTTGCGGAGGCTGATGAAGGCGCCCCCACCGGTTACATCAAGGTTGACACTTACGCTTCCGATAAGCTCGCGAAGGAAAAGAACACGGTTTACATAACACAAGAAAAGAGGCTGATCGAGATCGGTGCTGTGGATGAAAGCGGTTCATCTGTTAAGATCGAGTATTTCACGAGCGATAAATACTATGAGACCAGATCCGAGATAGAAGGTGCGGTGACCGAAGCCGCTGATCCCGGTATGGATAAATCTCAGATTGATAAAAATGCCAAATGGAAGACCTACTACAGCGATGGCATGCCGACACTTACCGAGAATACCGGAGATTACATCTATGCCAGAATATCGGATGAATCAGGTAACACGAGATATCTGTCTACCGGCAGGATCATCTATGATACCAAGCCTCCGACTGTGAACACCATCATGCTGGCAGAAGGTAATGAGGGAATCCTCTCAGTGCTTACCGGTAAGGATAACCTGAGCGGCATATACAGATTCTATCTCAGATATATAGAGAAAGATAAAAAAGACAAGACACCGACAGCTCTTGAGATCATAGGAGACAACTGGTATATAGAGAATCTGACGGGGGATGAACTTGCCGCCGGCGGATCATTCAAGATGCCGACGCTGGATCCGAAGAAGACATATATATTCTACGGAGTGGCTATAGACAAGGCAGGTAATATCAGTGAAGTCAAAGAATACGAGACCAAGGGCAAGGCTTCTGCCGATAATTCGGCTTCAAAGAACAGCATAGACGATCCGAACGCCGGAAGCGGTCTTACACCCGCACCTAACGGCATAGCAGGATCGGGTACACCCGAACCCAAGCCCAAGACCACTTCGGGAACCGAGGCATCATCCGGGGCAGCAGGCACACCTGACAGCCCGGCTACAGGATCGGGTAGTGCTTCCGGAACAGCAGCGACTCCCGTACCGTACATTGCAGATGCGACCGGAGATACCCAGATCGGTCTGACCAAGACCGGCGGCTGGGACAAGATTGAGTCAGAAGTGGCCATGGCCCTATCCGGGACCAGAATGAGCGTGGAAATGAGCGGATCGACAGTGGTTCCCGATTCCATGATAAAAACGCTCAAGGACAAGGATGTGAGCGTCACGCTGAAGATGGCTGACGATATCGAGTGGATCATCCGCGGAGAGGATGTTACTCAGGCTAAGGGCACGGATATCGACCTGCGTGTACGCAGGGATACCCAATCGATACCCAGGAGACTGCTTGATGATATGGCAGGCGATCAGCTTCATACCGAGATAGATATTGCACATGGCGGAGATTTCGGATTTGCGACGACATTAAGGATCCCGTTCGGCGAAAAGAATGCCGGCAAATACGGCAATCTGTTTTACTATGATACCGACGCAGGAGAACTGAAACTGCTTCAGTCTGCAGTGATCGGAAATGACGGATATGCAGAGTATAAGCTGGATCACGCTTCGAATTATACCGTTGTCGTGAATACTGTGAATATGGCGGAAACTCTGGGACAGGGTGAGATATCCGTTAATACTCTGACGTCGAATGTAGCAAGCAGTACATTGTCACTTCTTCCCGAGAACGGAAGATCGATATTGGGCATGAGGATCTGGCTCTTCGTAGTGGCGATCATCTGTGCCATTATGTGTCTGGCCATACTTCTTGTTCCTTCATTCAAGCGAGATCAGGAAATCTATGAATAGAATTGGGATGGGAATATAGTACGAAGAGAGCGTCGGAGATATCAGAAGGAATGATCACAACATACAGATCATGAAGGTTGTAAGGAATTATAAGGGCTTAAAAAAGTGGGCAAAAACGACATTTGTAGCCCTGCTCACCATATGTATCATCTTCACATCCACAGGCGTGGGTTCGCTTATCGCATATGCGGGTCCGACCGATGATCCCGCAACATGTACTCATGATGCCGGGTATGATTGCGTATACAGTGCTTCGGATGCCGAAGATAAGCACGGATGCATCTGTAAAAGCTGTCATGCCAATCTGGGGGATGAGTCCTGCCGTTATGAATATCAGACCAAGGATGAATCATCTCACATCAGGTATTGTACACTGTGCGGAGCAACTGCCGAAGTGCCTCATAATATGTCCGGTGGCACCTGTACTCAGTGCGGATATACGGATCTGTCTTATTCATCTCAACCTGATAACGATACCAACACAAATACCAATACAAATAACGATACCAATACCGATACCGATACCAATACCAATTCTAATACTAATACTGATTCTGCTAACGGAAGTGATCCCGATATGGGTGATGATACCGGGACGGGTACGCATACTCATTCATACAGGACTCTGTATGTGTCCAATAATAACGGTACGCATACCGAAGTCGAGTACTGTGACGGGTGCGGAGATACCATCGAGAGCCCCTATTCCGAAACCTGCAATTATGTGGACGGAGTATGCACCAGGTGCGGTTATGAAGAACCGACGCCTGTTTTATCATCAAGACCAACCAACAGGAAACTTGGTGCTACGCCCAGGCTTCTGGGCGATCCTGCCGGAACGGGCAATGCTACTGATATTAATGATAACTCACATGTACTAATTGATCAGTTCTTCACGGATGATAAACCGGGAATTCTGGCGGAGTCCAGAACGTATGACGGAATTTCTAGAGATTATTTTGTATTCGGAATACCAAATTTTGACCCAATTGAAGGTGATAACATTCTTCAGAATGTACTTGGACAGGGCCCCTACCAAATTGAGGGGATAGTAGCATGGCATAGATACATAAACAATGAAGAGATTTTGCCCGTCAATACTATGTCTGAAGATTCTTTTAAAGGAAATGGCTGGTTTGGTGGTACTCAGGCGGGAGATTATAAAGTAAGGGTAGAGTTTACAGTAAAGAACAACAACAATGATAGATACCATCTATATTCGGATTATTACCACACCATTAACCCCAGGGATTTTGCGTACGCAGTGGTGAATCCCCCTACGCTGTACTATGACGAGTATACGCAAGGACAAGGATTTGAACTTACATGGGATGGAGCTACATTGACGGAAAATACCGACTATACCGTAACGTATACGGATATTCCTGATGTTATGGATACCACTGTTTCTCCCTGGGGCCAGTACGAAGTAAGAATCGTAGGAAAAGGAAATTATTCCGGCAATAAAACAGGGATTGTCGAAGCTCGAGGTGTTTTCCGTGTAAACGGTCAATGGCCGCCTGGCCGCGAATTTAGCAGCACAGGTCCGGCTTACATAGAGGCTTTGCCTACTCAGGGAAGCACAAATAAATATCAAATATCATTAAGTCAGAACGGAGACTATACGGATAGCATAACTCTTAAGAATGTTGTCGAAGGAACTGATTATTTCCTGTATTGTAAACTTGGGTCGGATTCAAGGGTTATAAAATTTTATTTATTCCCGACAATAACTCCCAAATCGCTTACAGACGATGATATCACCATAAATAATTCAAGCGTTCCGTATAATGTATATTATACATATAAAAATGGCGGTGGTATTATCAACTTCCCTTTCACACTCACGGATAGCGGAACTTACCCTAGCTCCACCACCTTGGAGATCGGTGAGGATTTTACGGTGGTTGATTCCACTGTTCCGTCTATCCCCGAGGCTTCCGGCACGGATGATCCGAAAACCTATAATGTGACCATAACAGGAAAGGGGGCATATAGTGGCAGTGTCACAAGAACTGTTACCACTCCCGTTATAAATGTTGAGTATACCGGCACTGAAGACCGGGCGGTTTCGGGTAAATACTATGATCAACTTACGCTTACCGCTAAGGATGCAAGTAATAACACATGGCAGATCTCCACTTCAGAGGACGGAACCTTTAGTAACAGTTTGACCATTGATGCTCCCAGGAATGAAACGCTCATTCTCTATTGCAAGGAACCCAATACCCCTATTGTCTATAAGAAATCCGTACCCGTAAATGTCGTCGAGATCCCTGTCAAATACGGCGACAGCACGACCAAACTCAACACATACACGAACAGTGTCGATATCACGGCTCAGGGATTTACCATATCGGATTCAGAAACCGGAACATTCAATGACTCATATACGTTTCGCTATGACCACAGCGGAACCGGTAACAACAGCAGCATTATCGATCAGACCCTTTATTTCAAACCGAATGATTCTACCGGTACCGTGATCCCCAAGCGGATCTCCGGATTTACCGTAGTGCGGGAAACCGTCCCCATCCGATATAACGGAGCGCAGAACCCGAATCCCGACGGATATGAGGATCAGGTGGTCATAACCGCACAGAGGTATCTGATCGGTACCTCCGCAAACGGCCCGTTCAGCGATAAATACACTCATACCAAGATCGGAGAGAAGCAGGCCTTCTATCTGTATTTTGTGGAGAAGGCAGATCCTGATCGTGACCCTCAGAAGATACTCATCTCCGATATAACCGTATTTAAGGCCGATGAAGAGGGGATCCCGGTTAAGTACAATGGCAGCCTGATGAAGAAGACTTCCTATGTCGACAAGGTCACCATATCCGCAGACAACTATCTGGTCGGAACCTCCATGGACGGACCTTTTTCATCGGGATATGATCACACCAAAACCGGCAAGGATCAGAGCTTCTATCTGTACTTTGTAGACAAGAACGATACTTCGGCAACTCCGGTCAGGAAGCTCATCACCGGTATCACCGTGGTATCCGGCACATCGGAGGCGGATGAAGGTGCGCCCACAGGCTCCATCACCGTGGACACATATAAGTCGGATAAGATCGCCCAGTACAAGGATGTCGTATACATCACCAAAGACAAGAAGGAGATCGATATCAAAGCTGTGGATGATGACGGATCACCTGTCACCATCGAGTACTTCACCAGTGAGAATTTCTATGTGACCAGATCCGAGATCGAGGGCGCCGTGACAGACAAGAAGGCCAAATGGAAGACCTACTACAGTGAGGGCAAACCGACTCTTACCGAGAACACCGCTGAGTATATCTATGCGAGAGTTTCGGATGCATCAGGCAATACCAGATATCTCTCGACGGGCAAGGTCATATACGATACCAAGGCTCCGACAGTAAATACGATCGCGCTCGCAGATGAAAAAGGTGAGACGGTCGCAGTCATGACCGGTAAGGACAACTTAAGCGGTATATGGAGATTCTATCTGAAGTATGAGGAGAAGAATAAGGGCAACAAGACTCCTACGGCCGCGGAGGTCATAGCGGAGAATAAGTATATAGAAGAACTGACCACGGACGACTTAAGCGCAGCCGGCAGGCTGAAGGTATCGGGGCTTGATCCCGATAAGGAATATCGTTTCTACGGTGTGGCCATAGATAAGGCAGGCAATATCGGCGAAGTCCTCGTTTATGATGCCAAGGGCAAGGCCAATGCGGATAATTCCGTATCCAAGAACAGCATCAGCGATCAGCAAGGAAGCGCAGGCAACGGTGCGGCTGCATCATCCAACGGTATAGCAGGATCCGGAGGCACTAAACCTACTCCTTCATCCGCTACGAGCAACTGGGCTAACCTGCCTGAATCAACACCGCAGACCAATCCTCTTGACCGCGAGATCAATCGTACACCTTATATAAGCGAAGCCACAGAGGGGACCAAAACAGGTCTCTCCGAAACCGGCGGCTGGGACAAGATAGAGAACGAAGTGACCAATGCACAGTCCGGTACCAGGATGAGCGTGGAAATGAGCGGATTATCCGTGATCCCCGGTTCCATGATAAGTAAGCTTCAGAATAAGGATGTCAGTGTGACAATAAAGATGGCCGATGGAATCGAGTGGGTCATCGCAGGAACCGATGTCGACAGAGCAATCGGATCGGATATCGATCTTCGGGTCATAAAGGACAGCAAGACCATACCCTACGAACTGCTGAGCGCTATAATCGATGCATATCCTCATACCGAGATAGATATAGCACACGACGGGGAGTTTGGCTTTACCGCTACGCTTCGTGTTCCTTTCGGCGAGTCGAGCGCGGGAATGTACGGTAATCTGTATTACTATGATGAGGCTGCCGGAGAACTTAAGCTGCTTCAGTCTTCACTGATAGGAAACGACGGCTATGCCGCATTCAGGATGAGTCATGCTTCGGATTATTCCATAGTCGTTAAGTCCGTGGACATGCTGGCAGCTTTGGACGAACCGGCTGTAACTGCCGTATCGACTATCGATGAAACAACCGTCGATATATCGGATGCCAGAGCGGAATTGTCACTTCTCCCGCAAACCGGCAGGTCGATACTGGGGATGAGAGTATGGCTTTTCGTGATGGCACTCATCTGCGCAGCCATGTGCCTGGCAATATTATTTATTCCTTCATTTCAGCGTGAAAAAGTGTATAATTAGGTGTGATGAAGGAAAACAATACTTTTAAAGATACCAATAATGATAGCCGGTCCTTCAGAAAAAAAAGGACCGGTATTATTTCTCAGATCATAAGACCTCTTTTATGGTTTCTCATTATCCTGATCTTCTTTGAACAGGCTTTTTTGCTTGCATACTTCCTCAACGGCCATATCAGGACCAAACAGATGGGTGCGATAAGTCTGGTGGATTATACTTCGGAGATACTTGAGGGGTATAAGTCCATAGGGTGGCTTACGGATTACTGGATCGAACATCAGGACGATATGGAACTGATCTATGACAGGGCGAGGCTTTCGGAGCAGATCGACAAAATCGAAGAGATGTTTCCTGAGCTTGGAACATATAAGTCCGTTACTCCCGAGTTGATCACCCGACAGGATCCTGAGATACAGCGATTATATGCCGAGGTTTGTTACGGTAGGATCATTCAGGAATTCGACTCCCTGAAGGAGTGTTTTTTGCCCAGATTTCTGTTTGCGTTTAAGCCGTATCCCGATGAAGGAAAGGGCATATTCATGATCACCGGTGCACTGCCGGATGAAAAGCGGATGAGTGAAGGCGGTGATATATATGAACTGGGCTTTGAGATCCCCATGGAGCCGGGGATGTATCCTCAGCGGGATGAATTACTCAGTGAAAACGGTAACAATCACAGAATAAGCAAACTGTGGGATTTTGAATTCTGGACAGGTGACGGTTCGGTTCATATGTTCGGACCGGTTTATTCCCCTGAGGGAGAGATGGTGATGGTCATAGGCGCATCCTACAACTGGAGCGAGTTCGTTTCCAGTGGTCTGGATATGATGCTGATCCTTTTGCTTGCCTCAACTATCGTACTCATCCTGATCCTGAAGCGTACGGGTAAGCTTCTCAGACAGAATGTGGTCTATCCGGTAAGTAAGGAACAGGCGGTCCTGGACAGCTACAGTCAGGATAAGGATCCCGAAAAAGCCGTCAGAGGCCTGGCCGAAGTCAATTCTGATAATGAGATAGAAGCTCTGGCAGTGAATTTCTCATCCATGATCACGGAGCTTGACAGATATATGGACGAGATACGTCACATGACAGTGGAGAAGGAGCGCATAGCTGCGGAACTTTCGATGGCCGAGAAGATCCAGGCAGGCATGCTTCCCTCTGAATTCCCCGCTTTTCCCGATCATGATGAGTTCGAACTCTATGCGATCATGGATCCTGCGAAGGAAACCGGTGGCGATTTCTATGATTTCTTCCTGATCGATGATGATCATCTCGCACTCGTGATCGCTGATGTATCCGGCAAGGGTATGCCTGCGGCACTGTTCATGATGAATGCCATGACGCTCATCCGCACGAGAACGAAGATGAATATGGGCGACCCCGGACAGATCCTTTCCGATGTCAATAATCTGCTGTGTGAGCGAAACGATCAGAACATGTTCGTTACGGTATGGATGGCCGTGCTGGATCTTAAGACGGGCCAGGGTGTGGCAGTCAATGCCGGACACGAAGATCCTGTGATCAGGAGAGGTGACGGGGCATATGAACTGATCATGTATGAACACTGCATGGTCATGGGTGCTCTGGAGGACATGGAATATACCGATCATACTTTTGAACTCAATCCGGGTGATACCATCTATGTATATACTGACGGTGTACCCGAAGCGATAAATGAAGCCGAAGAATTCTACGGAACGGACAGACTGCAGAAGAAACTCAATGAATTCGCTGATCTTAGCATGACGGACCTCCTTCCCGCTGTCAGGAAGGATATCGAGGACTTCGCGGGCAAAGCGGAGCAGTTCGATGATATAACCATGCTGGGATTTAAGCTTTTCCGCTACAGGGAGTAAATGCTATGAATATCGAGATTCAGGAACTCGAAGACGGCCTGGTCAGGGTGATACCGGCCGGAAGGATAGATACCAATACATCTGTGGAACTGAGGGCAGCATTGTCCGGCGTATTTGAGAAAGCCCGGAAGATCCTGATAGATTTCCGCGAGGTGGCATACATTTCTTCTGCGGGACTTCGCGAACTTCTTGTATGCAGGAAACGTTATCCCGGGGACGGTATGATGGTTGAGAATGTATCACCGGCGGTATTTGAGATATTTGAGACCACCGGGTTTGATACGATCATCCCTCTGACAAAAGCGGAACAGGACATGAGCACATATGTGCAGATGTCGATCAAGGAATTCCTGGCGAGAAAGGTCTCGGAGAATCCGGATAAGGTCGTTCTTATCGGAGAGTGCGGTGAGTATACCTGGAAAGATATAGACATGGGCTCGCAGATCCTGGCCGACGATCTGGCCAAGAGCGGAGTAGGCCCCAGGTCTCATGTCGGCTTATGCGGACTTAATTCCGTCAACTGGGTTCTTGCATTCTATGCTCTTCATAAGCTGGGCGCCATGTCCATGCTCATCAATCCCAATCAGCGCGCCATGGAGATCGCTACGACCGCTAAGATCGGGGATATCACCACGCTCATATACGGTGAGCTTCCGGAGATGGGAGATGCTGAGGACGCATTCCTGGATGTGATAGGGAATGCGGAAGGTTCGCCTGTCAAATCATTTTTCTCCATAAGAAACAGTAAAGACATAAAGGCAAGGTTCGGGGAATACGATGCGATCTCCGGACAATACAAAGAGCAGGTGGAGGCTGATGATCCCTGCATCGTGATCTTCACGTCCGGATCTACGGGACGTCCCAAAGGAGTTCTTCTTTCTTCATATAACGTACTCAATGCCGCGAGCGGAAACTGCGAGGACCAGACACTTAAGCCGGATGACCGGACATGTCTGATACTCCCGCTTTTCCATATATTCGGACTGGTAGCGGGGCTTCTAGCAAACGCCATGGCGGATTCGACCATATATATCCCGAAGGATATCAGGACCGGCACATTGCTTGAACTGATAAGCAGCAGACAGTGCACGATATTCCATTCCGTGCCGACCATGCTCATAGCGCTGATGAACAGCAAGGACTTTCAACCTGAGAAACTCGCATCGCTTCGCTGCACGATCATATCGGGATCTGCTGCGACCGAGCCTCAGATCCTAATGTTCCAGAAAGCCATGCCGAACAATCATTTCCTGTCGTCCTACGGTTTATCCGAGATGGCGCCGGTCAGCATCACTCCGTATGATGATACCAATGATCATGTCCTGCACACGGTAGGCAAGCCCGTACGCAATATCAGTATCAAGATACAGGATCTGGAGACAAAAGAAGACTGCCCCGTCGGTGAATCGGGTGAGATCCTGGTTCAGGGCTTTAATCTCATGATGGGTTATTACAAGGTTCCTCTCGAGGATCAGTCCATAGATGATGAAGGCTGGCTTCACACCGGCGATCTGGGTTATATGACGGAAGAAGGCTATGTGTGTCTGTCGGGCAGACTTAAGGAACTGATCATCAGAGGCGGTGAAAATATCATGCCCGGCGAGGTGGAGGCAGCCATCTCCGCATCGGACATAGTCGATAATGTCAAAGTCATCGGCGTTCCCAGCGACTTCTTTGGTGAGGAAGTGGGAGCGTGTCTGCTCATAAAACCCGGCGCAGTATTTGACGAAGAACAGATGAAGGAAGAACTCAGGGAAAGACTTGCAAGATTCAAGATACCCAAGTATTTCCTGGTATATGAATCCTTCCCGATACTCGGTACAGGTAAGATCGATACGGTATCCCTTAAAAAGGATGCTCTGGCTAAACTTGCGGACAAGAAGGAATAATAGGTATGTACCTGGGCTCCAAGAAAAGGATACTATCCACGGCACTGCTTCTGTGTGTCGCTATCAGCATAGCCGCCGATGCGCTTTCGGCGATGGTAAGATATGTCATCAAGAATACTGACCCTTCCCTGCCGGATATGATGGATCCGACTCTCTGGAGAGCGGAGAGCATCATATCGGTATTTGAGATACTGCTCATAGCGGCGGTCTTTGCTTTTTACCACAGGAGGCTGGAGAAGTACATCAATCTGATCCCTCCGGAGGACCGTAAGCAGCTGGGCATACTTCAGGAGGAATCCTTCGGAAAAAACATCTCCGCACTCACTGCCGAAGACATCAGCAAGCTCATGAAGATCTGGGCGGTCATACTCGTCGGAGCGCAGACTGCCTACTATATCTCGTCATCCCTGTATCGGTCGTTCATCATACAGCTGTCCGAACTGGTTGACATAAGTAATGCTCCTTACGATTACTTCGTATCGATATATAACAACACCCACGGCTTCAAATATCTGGGAATGGTCATAGCCATTCTTCTGGGCATCACTATCACGGGCATCTTTCTGGACAACACCATGCTCAAGGTCGTGAGCGTTGTCTATGCGATCGTGTTCCTGATCGCTTTCATGACGCTTAACATGCAATCCATGTCCATATTCGGACACACTGTCGGAATAGTATGGACTTCGGTCCTGTATCACATCATCGATCAGGTCGGGATCGTTGTACTCGCCCTGTATCTTCGCCGCAAATACCCCGGAGTGTGAGCCTTATCCATGAGTCTTAGGAAAAATCCGTATTCATATACGAATATCGCGATCACTTCCGTGATCATTTTCCTTTTTGCCGTGATCGTAGGACGCATATCCATCATACCGCTTGAGACCGCGGATGCGGACGCTGCGCTCATACGCAGGGTGGCGGTATTCCTGTGGCAGTTCAGCCGCGACCTGATGGTCCCCATATGTCTGCTCATACTGTTCGTCTGCATCAGCAACGTGGTCCTTCTGATCAAAGAAGGTTACCGCCTGCACAATCTGCTCGGTTTCATATTCGGGAGCATGTATCTGGTCGGAGTCAATCTCCTCTGGAAGCCCATAAGCACGCTTCCCGATGTGTTAAATCCCGTTCTTATCTTTATCAGACTTATCGTATGTTATCTCGAGTGTACGTTCCTCGCGATATGCGTGATGGGCTATCTGACGGCCAAGAGGGAGCCCGAATATGACAGGGACTATTGCATAATCCTCGGCTGTTCCATCAGTAAAAAAGGGAAACTGCGGCCGCTCATCAAAGGAAGGGTCAACCGCGCGATCCACTATGCGTGGGAGCAGGAGATAGAGACCGGGCACAGCATGGTCTATATCCCTTCGGGCGGACAGGGGCCCGATGAACCCATAAGTGAGGGCAGCGCCATGGAAATGTATCTCATAAGCCATGGTGCCGAGGAATATGAGGTTTTTGCGGAAAAGGAATCGCGTAACACTCTCGAGAACCTTCTGTACAGCAAGATCATAATCGAGCGCCTTGAAAAAGAACGCGGACGAAATGTGCCCGAAGGTCGTGATGCTGCCAAGGAGCCCGGGATCAAGGGCCGTGTTGCCATAGTCACTTCCGATTTTCATGTCTTAAGGAGCGGGCTCCTGTCAAGACGCGCAGGGCTCGATGCGATAGTGGTGGGCTGTAATACCAAGTGGTATTTCTGGCCCAACGCATTTTTAAGAGAAACCATAGCGATACTGGCGATGTTTCCCCGGGTACATCTGTCTGTTGCACTCCTTTTTGCCGTATTTTCGGCACTGATATTGTTTTTTTGATAAAACACAATATTTTGTTGGACATTTGTTGGACAATGGCTGATATTGTATAGAGCGTAAGCTAAAAAAGTATTGTAGCTATTTACCACACAGGAGGAGCAACATGAAAAAAACAGTATCACTTATGCTGGCTTTTCTGCTGTCGATGACAGTATTTGTAAGCGATGTTATCGGGCTTACAATGGTGGCCAGAGCAGAGGAGATCGTTTCCGATGAGAGCGTTCCCTCTGATGTAGGCGATCCCGGCGATCCGTCCACAATGTCAAATCAGTCTGCGGAATGGGATGCTCAGATCGATGAAATGATCCGTCAGCAGCAGGAAGCTGATGCCGGACGTCAGCAGGCAATGGATGAAGCGGCTAATGACGCCGAAGAGGCAGCCAAGCAGCAGGAAGACGACGAAGCTGCTCAGGAAGCTAAGCGCAAGGCCGAAGAAGAAGATCAGAAGAGACAGCAGGAAGCCGACGACGCTGCCAAGGCTGCGGAAGAAGCCCGCAAGGCTCAGGAAGATACAAAGTATTCTCTTACGGCAACTCTTCAGTCCAGTCAGATCGGTGTCGTGACTTATCTGGATTTCGGATCCGCACAGATCGGGACCGACAGGGATTACTTCCCCTTAAACATCAGCAATACCGGCAATAACCCGGTAGACCTTATTATGGCCGAGACCATGGATGCAGACGGCGCATTCAGCGCAACGCTTCACGGAGACAAGACACATCTTGAACCCGGTGAGACATCCAGATTCAATGTATCGATGAAGTCTTCCCTTCCGGCCGGAACATACTCCGCCTACCTGCTTTTTGCGGATAAGAACAGAGATCCTAATTTCATTAATTGCTTAAAGATCCCGCTCAGAGGTGTAGTTACCCCTAAGCAGGCCGTGGTTACGGGCGTGACGGTCACACCCTCCAAGGCAACGCTTGCCGTAGGCAACAGCTATCAGTTCTATGCAAATGTTACCGGAACAGGCGATTTCAACCAGGGTGTAAACTGGACCATAACCAACCAGCAGTCATCCGGAACATATATCTCAAATACGGGTAACCTGACTATCGCAGCAGATGAGACTTCACCTGCGATCTCCATCATCGCTACCAGCGCTGCGAATGCTCAAGCAGCCGGATATGCTACCGTAACACCTCAGCGTAACAGCTATAACGTAAGTGCCAATATAGACCCCGTAGGCGGCGGAAGCATCAGCGGCGGCGGTGCGGTATCACAGGGAGGATCCGTTACACTTTCGGCCGTGCCCGCCAAGAACTTCTATTTCGTGGGATGGATCCGCGACGGTCAGATAGTATCCAACTCTACCAACTACACGGTATCCAACGTCCAGTCAAACGTAGGTGTGACAGCCAAGTTTGCCCAGACCTATGTGACCGTTAAGGCAGAAGCCAACAACACTAACGGCGGTAACGTAGTAGGCGGAGGAACCATCACATACGGCGGAAGCACCACACTTTCCGCCAAGGCATACAGCGGATATGTATTCACCGGCTGGAAAGAGGGCGACACCGTCATCAGCAGGGATGCATCCATCAAACTCAACAATCTGACGGTAGATCGTAAGATCACAGCTGTTTTTGAAAAGACTTCACATACCGTGGTCCTTAACAGCTATCCCGCAGAAGGCGGTAAGACCGAGGGCGGCGGAACTTTTGCAGTCGGACAGGGAACCACCATCAAGGCTACACCTGCATCCGGATACAAGTTCGTAAGCTGGAACATCAATAACCAGGTAGTCAGCAGAGAAGCAACCTGCAAGATCGAAAAGGTTGAATATGACTGTACCGTAACAGCTGTTTTTGAAAAAGAAGGAATCACAGCCTTTGAGATCTCTTCCGGTGTTGCAACTACCGGCGGTACCATCAGCCCCAGCGGCAAGGTCAATGTGGCAAAGGGTACCAATGTTACATATACCATCACTCCCAAGAGCGGATTTGCGATCCTCGCAGTGGCAGTTGACGGTATCCAGGTAGGACCTGTTTCAACATATACATTTACGAATGTTCAGGCTCCTCATACCATTTCCGCAGCATTCGTTCAGACCAATGCAGGTCAGCAGGCTGCAGCACAGTCAGGCAAGCCGGTTCAGACCCAGAAGGTTGAGCCCGTAGCCAAGACAACTACCAATACCGCTACGACTGAATCTACCGTAAGCATCGCCGAGGCAGCTTCTGGAGAAGCAGGAGATACATATGTGGAAGAGATGCCCGATCTTGAGAACATCGCGATCCCTACGGATGAGGAGCTCGGCGTTCCGGAAGAGGACTTTTCACAGCAGACTTATTCTGAAGTGACCCAGATGCTCGGCATGTCCATGGATGAAGTTGAAGCCATGGTAATGAGCGGCAACAGGATGCCCGTCCTGGATGCGGCATTCTATACCGGAGCTCTTGGAGCATATGTTACTAACGATTACGAGCCTAAGGATATGAGAAGCGTTGACTACCAGAACATGTCAAGAGAAGAACTGATGCTCGTATCGGATGACGAGATCAACCCTTCACTTCCCGACCTGGATGTGGTAGTAGAGAGAATGCTCTCGACAGATGATGTGATGTCCATGGCCAAGGGCGGACAGGTAGGCGTATCGGTAAGCCTTACCAAGGTTGCCGATCCCGATGCCGTAACCCAGAGGATCATGAAGAATGCGGTAGGTCAGAAGCCTGTTGAATACTTCGACCTGACCATGCTCAAGACTACCGGCGGATTTACCGAGAAGGTTACCGAACTTCCCACAACGATGGAAGTAGTGGTTGAGATCCCCGAAGCAGTATATCAGAGCGGCAAGACATATTCGGTACTCAGGATCCACAACGGAGAACTCAGCGTTCTTCCCGACCTGGATGACAACCCGAGGACCATCACATTCCGCACAGACAGATTTTCATCATATGCGATAGCCAAGGAAGTCGCTTCCTCCAGAAGTCTGGTAGGATGGCTCGCAGGCGGAGCGATAGTGGCTTTCGGTATCGCGGCAACATGCTTTATAATACTTATAGCGCATCAGGCCAACTATCGTAAGGCAAGACGCAAAGCCAAAGCTAAATGATCTTACCTGAATAGAAAAGACGGAGTAGTTACGATTGAAAGAGACTATATTCAGTAAAGACAGGATAAACACGGGCCGGCAGACGGAGATAGATGCACTTAAGGCGTTCTCGATCATCATGATGATCATAACCCACTGTATCGAGGACCTTTACGGCAATTATTCCGAGAATGTGATAGCGGTGGTCATCAATGACTACCTGGCACAATCGGTAGGTGCATCGGGATTCATGATCTGCATGGGCGTCGGGATAGTTTATTCGAGAAACGCCGAACCGATTGATTATCTGAAGAGAGGCGTAAACCTCCTGGTGGTTGGACAATTACTGAACCTCTTTCGATACGGACTTCCGTATATACTCGGATATGTGATAAGTGGTGACCCCGTTTTGAAGATCAGTTCATATCTGGTCTTCAGCGGGGATATCCTGCAGTTTGCGGGACTGTTTTTCTTCATGATGGCTCTGTTTCGGAAGTTAAAACTCAAGTCCTGGCATATCTTTATAATAGCGGTGATCCTGAATATCATTGCCAATTTCTTTTTCTTCGGATTTCATCCTACCCGGAGTTATGCCTTTGATCAGTTGATGGGGCTGTTTTTCCTCACTCCCGCGGAAAGCTATTTCCCGCTTTTTCACTGGCTCATATATCCGGCGTACGGCATGGTATTCGGAGATATCCTTCAGCATGTCAAAGATAAGACTAAGTTTTACGGGATACTGATAGGACCGACTGCAGCCATTTTTGCGATATACTATTACATAGGGATCTGCGTGGATCAGCACTTCTTTACGGTGTTCCGCATATGGCAGACATTCTGCGGTGTCGGGATATGGGATGCTCTGATGCATCTGTTCTGTAATACCTTCATGATCTCGTGCGGATATTTCCTGACATTTAAGTTCAGCAAGCAGCAGTTAAGACCGATATTTTTCGTATCCAAAAATATCAACAGATTTTATTGCATACATACGGTCCTGGTGTACTTCATCGAGGTGTTCCTGATCGATATCGCAGGGTGGGAGATCAATGCCCTCCAGTGCTTCGGCATCGCGCTCCTGACGGTCATCTCGTGTATATTGGGTGTGATGGTATATTCCAGATATCTTGTGGGACCGTGTCACACATTTTTCGGTAAGCATAAATACATATGGGTGGCCGTTATAGTCATTCTTACCGTGGCCATATGCATATGGTCATCATACGGAACCACAGGTCATGTCAATCTGTGGAACGAGTACAGTTTAGATCAGAAGATGGAACTGGGTGATTTATGAAAAAGATCAAAAACCTGGTGATCGGAGGAATTCAGAATAAGGTTTTCAATCTGGTCCTGATCACGATCATATTGATGATAGGCGTATTTGCTGCAGTGGCTGTATATGAGTTCAGGGTGCTCAGCCGGATCTTTGAGGAGACTCACCAGAGGCAGAAGACATCCATACTCACGCTGTCTTCTCAGACCATGGACGGCGTTGTCAACTCAAGTCTGAGCACGACTACCGACCTTGAGGCATATATGGCAGATGATATGTTCAGTGAGCTTAAGAGCGAGGTCAGCCTGTTGGCCGAGTATGCGGAGGATATAGCGCAGAATCCCGAAAACTACGGTGCTGCGCATGTTGCACGCCCGCAGAAGGGACTGGTCGGGACGGTGACCGTGCAGCTGGCTACAGCTTCCGGAGTGGATGTTAATTCCCCGGAGGTTGACCGCGCGGTGAAACTTTTCGGTAATATGTCCGAAGTGCTCAAGGCCACCTACAACAATATGAATATCAATTCCTGCTATATATCCACTCCCGAAGGGATCATGATAGTCGCCGATCCTTATTCCGGAGATCGTGTGGATGATGACGGTAATTACGTGACCATAGAATCGACGGAGCGCTCCTGGTACAAGGGCGCGGTCGAAGCCGGTGACACTTACTTTTCCGATATAATGACGGACACATTCAACGGACGTAAGACTATCGTATGCTCCAAGCCCGTGTATTATAAAAACGGCGATCTGGCCGGAGTGGTCGGTATCGATCTGTATCTGGATTCCATGGCAGATGCGGTGGCACAGTCAGTTAAAGACGGTACATTCGTATATATAGTCAACAACAGGGGACATATAGTTTTTTCTCCGATGACTTCAGGGACATTTAAGGCCGAGATCGAGACCGAGGCGCCGGATCTTCGGGAATCGGAGAATGCGGATCTGGCGGCGTTCATATCCGATGCGCTTGAAGGAAAGACCGATATCCGGCAGATCGACGCAGACGGCAATACCTGGTACATGTCCGGAGCTCCTCTGCCCACTATAGGATGGGCACTGATAAATGCTGTGGACAAATCCGTGACTGACCAGCCCACTGTTCTCATCGAAGAACAGTATGAGAAATATCTGGAAGAAGCTGCTGTCGGGTTCCGTGACAGCCAGGAGTCTTCCAAGACTACAGTACTGTTGCTTCTGGGCCTCGTATTTGTGATAGCTCTGGCCATGGGAACGTCTCTGGGTACCAGGATGGTCAAGCCACTCAACACCTTGTCCAAGAGGATAGGCGAGCTTGGAGAGGACAATCTCCAGTTCAAGATGGAGGACGGTTTCCGCACCGGAGATGAGATAGAAGTCCTGGCCCAGTCTTTTGCGGATCTCTCCAGAAAGACGGTACAGTATATCAATGAGGTGACCAGAGTCACCGCCGAAAAAGAGCATATCGAGGCTGAACTGGATATGGCAAAAGCCATTCAGGCCAGTCAGCTCCCCAATACTTTCCCCGCATATCCGGAACGCGGTGAGTTCGATATTTTCGCAAGCATGACTCCTGCAAAGCAGGTCGGAGGCGACTTCTACGATTTCTTCATGACGGATGACGATCACATCGTACTGGTCATGGCGGATGTTGCCGGAAAAGGCGTTCCCGCAGCACTTTTCATGATGGTTTCGAGGATTCTGATCAAGAATCGCCTTTGTACAGGTGAAAGTCCCGGCGAAGCATTGTATAATGTTAACAACCAACTGCTCGAGGGTAATGAGGCCGAACTGTTCGTAACGGTATGGTTGGCTGTTATCGAGATCTCCACCGGTAAGGGCGTATCCGTAAACGCCGGTCATGAGCATCCGGCGCTTAGACATGCGGGAGGTAAGTATGAACTGGTGGAATACAAGCATTCTCCCGCAGTATCCGTAATGGAGGGACTGAAGTATAAGGAGAGGGAGTTCAAACTCGAACCCGGCGACTCCATCTTCGTATATACCGACGGTGTGGCGGAAGCCACGGACATTGAGGACCAGCTCTTCGGTTCGGAGAGGCTGCTGGAGGCTCTGAATGAAGATCCGGATGCGGATCCCACGAAGATACTTGAGAATGTGAAGAGACACATCGATGATTTCGTGGCCGGTGAAGAACAGTTTGATGATATTACCATGTTGGCATTTAAGTATATAGGCTCAAAAGGATGAATGTATGAAAGAAATAACCATTGAAGCAAAAGTGGATAATCTTGATCGGGTACTTTCCTTTGTGGATGAGCAGTTGGAAAGTGCGGGATGCTCGATCGGGATCCAGACGCAGATCGATATCGCTGTTGAGGAGGTATTCGTCAATATCGCTCAATATGCATATGATCCGAATGTCGGACCTGCCACCATATCAGTAGAGACCAGTTCCAATCCGCTGAAAGTGAAGCTGACATTTATGGATAAGGGCATGCCGTATAATCCGCTCGCTAAGGATGATCCGGATGTGACCCAGAGCGCCGATGAACGCCCTATAGGAGGCCTGGGTATCTATATGGTCAAGAACATTATGGATGATGTGGAATACGAGTATAAAGACGGACAGAATATCTTCACTATTGCGAAGAACATAGAATAAGGGAGGAAGAAACCAATGCTTAACATCAACAGGGAATCAAACGGAACAGATCTTACGATCATTCTGGAGGGAAGACTGGATACCAATACTTCCCCGGAACTTGATACCGAACTTAAGTCCGTGTTAGCTGATGTCAAGACTTTGACATTCGATATGGCCAATCTGGCATATATCTCCAGTGCCGGTCTCAGAGTGCTTTTATCCGCTCAGAAAGTTATGAACAAGCAGGGCTCCATGACTATTAAGAATGTAGCCCCCGACGTAATGGAAATCTTTGAGGTGACCGGTTTCTCGGATATCCTGACCATAGAGTAAGGAGGATCCCATGCAAACCGAAAAGATAATCGTTACAAGCACGGGCGAGGGCCTCGATGAGGCGCTCGACGCTACAACCCGCTTCGCGGATGAAGAGATGATGGACAAAAGGAGCGCTTTGCGTTTCAGACTTCTTGCAGAAGAGACGCTGGGCATGGTTCAGGCCATCACCTCCGGATTCAAAGGCGTATTCTGGATAGACGAGAATGATGATGATGAGTATCTGATGCATCTGACCGCCAAGACGGCGATGGATTATGAGAAAAAGAAAGAACTCATCGATGCCTCCACGGAAAAAAAGAACCTTGCTGCCAAAGGCTTCATGGGCAAGATCCGTGAGATGATAGAGAACGGCGTACACAGTATCGATGAAGCCGGCTCTCTTCAGACAGATTATGAAGGATCTCCCGTCATGTACGGTTCGATGGGACTGTGCGACGTGGATTCCTCCACAGCATATATGTGGTCACTCAACCAGTATCGTGACACGATGAAGGATCAGATGGATTCCGATTCGGGTGTGCGTTCCGCATGGGATGAGCTTGAGAAGTCCATAGTAGCCAATATCGCGGATGATGTCCGCGTATCCGTGGCCGGAGACAAGGTCGAGATGGTCATCATGAAGAAAGCAGACAGATAGATCACTCAGTGAATTGATCGATTATTGAGCGTATCGATCTGTAAAGATCGGGTTTGAGTTCGTCGAGAGTTACGGGAGAGTTGTACATGATGGCGCTGTATCCCGTTGCTCCGACAAGCTCCACGATCAGAAACAACATCATTTCCGGCGAGCGGATCCCGCGGCCGGATTCTTTTATCATAGAGTCATAGATCTCTTTAAAATCCGCTCCGTCATCTGAAGTGGTGAGCACTCTTTTAAAAACTCCCCAGCTTAAGTCCTTGCTTATCAGGCTTACCAGAGGCTTGTTGGACGAAAGTGCGTCCAGAACATGGTCGCAAATGAATATTATGCGTTCGCTCAGGTCCGTGATCTCGGGACTGTTCTTTAATTCTGCGTACGCATTTACGAATAACTGACCGGTCTTGTGAACGATCAGTCTGTCTTTGATGTCATATTTATCCTTGAAATACAGATAAAATGTTCCCTTTGCCACGCCTGCGCGTTCCACGATGTCCGCAATCGATGTCTTGGGGAGGCCCTTCGTGGTGAACAGCTCAAATGCAGTATCCAGCAGGGATTCTCTTTTTTTCTGTTTGTTAAGATCAGCTTTTCCCATGCGATCATCATACCAAATTCTAAAGAAAAAATAAAATGTGAGATTAGATTATTGACCAACGGTCATTTTGTGTGATAGAACATAATACAGAAAATGACCAATAGTCATAAATAGACCGCGGTCATAAATCGTTCAGGAGGGAATTATGAAAGGATTTGCAAAAGGGATAGTCAAGGCAAGATTCATCATACTGATAATTTCTGTAGCTTTGCTCGTTCCTGCGGCTATCGGGTATTTTAACACCCGTATCAACTACGATATCCTCACTTATCTGCCGTCCGAGATAGAGACGATGCAGGGACAGGATATCCTTGAAGAGCAGTTCGGTACCGGAGCGTTCTCCCTTTTTGCCGTAAAGGGCATGAATGTGGAGGAAGTCACCGAACTTAAGGCAAAGATACAGGATGTGGATCATGTATCGGATGTGATCTGGTACGACTCGGTAATGGATACGAGCATACCGATGGAGATGCTTCCGGACGAGATCTACGATACGTTCAACAGCGGCGATTCGACCATGATGTTCATCATATTCGATGAGACCACATCAGCGGACGGGACGATGGATGCGATAGAAGAGATAAGGCATATCGCGGATGAGAGATGCTTCCTGGCAGGCATGAGCGCGATCGTTACCGATACCAAGATCATGGCGGAAAAGGAAACTCCCATATATGTAGGCATCGCAGTGCTTCTGGCAGTCATCGTGCTGTCGCTTACGATGGACTCATATCTGGTTCCGTTTTTCTTCCTCGCAAGCATAGGCATGGCGATCATATACAACCTGGGATCCAATATCTTCTTCGGAGAGATCTCGTTTCTGACCAAGGCACTGAGCGCCGTGCTTCAGCTGGGAGTCACTCTGGACTATTCGATATTCCTATGGCACAGCTACCTTGAGGCGCAGGAGAAGACAGAGGACAAGAAAGAGGCTATGGCAAGCGCGATCACCGACACGATCCAGTCTGTTGTGGGCAGCTCCATTACGACGATCGCAGGATTCATAGCGCTGTGTTTCATGAGCTTCAGGATTGGACTGGATATCGGTCTGGTCATGGCCAAGGGTGTCATCTTCGGTGTCATCGCATGTGTAACGATACTGCCGAGCATGATCCTCGTATTTGACGGCGTACTGGAAAAGACCAGACATAAACCTCTGATGCCCGAGTTCGACAGGGTACCGAAGTGGATATCGGCTCATTACATCATATTCGGCATGCTTTTCCTGATCCTGCTGTATCCGGCCATCTACGGCAATAACCATACGAAGGTCTATTACGACCTGTCGGAGACTCTGCCGGAGACGCTGCCGAGCGTACAGGCAAACCGCATGATAGATGAGAACTTCGATACCAATTCGGTATATATGCTGCTTCTCGACAAGAACCTGGACAAAGGCTCCACATCGATGATGATCGACGAACTTAAAAGTGTGGACGGCGTGCTGAAGGTCGTCGGAGTTGATTCGCTGATCGGTCCGCTCTTCCCGCAGGAGATGCTGCCGGAGGATGTGCTCAGTTCACTTGAGAGCGATCAGTACAAACTGATGATGATAACCACCGGATATAAGACTGCATCCGATGAGATAAATGCTCAGATAGATCAGGTTGGAGAGATCGTCAAGAGATACGATCCTAAGTCGATGGTAGTCGGAGAGGCTCCCTGTACAAAAGATCTGATCACGATCACGGATCACGACTTCGCTGTTGTAAGCCTCGTATCCATCGGACTGGTATTCATAATAATAGCAGTTGTTCTTAAATCAATATCGCTGCCCATACTGCTGGTCGCAGTCATTGAATTTGCGATATTCATCAATATGGGTATCCCGTATTACACCGGTACGACGATACCGTTCATCTCCTCGGTAGTCATAGGTACGATACAGTTGGGAGCTACCGTAGACTATGCGATCCTGATGACGACCAGATATATCAGGGAGAGAACGGCCGGGCATGATAAGAAGGAAGCGACACGTATCGCTCTGTCGACCAGCATGAAGTCAGTCATCGTAAGCGCTCTGAGTTTCTTCTCGGCCACTTTCGGTGTGGGGTTGATATCGAGCATAGATATGATCGCATCACTTTGCAACCTGATGGCGAGAGGAGCGCTGATCAGTATGTGCGTAGTACTTCTGGTACTGCCCGCGATGTATATGATCTTCGACGGACTGATCATCAGGACTACGGCAGGTATGCAGGGGCTGGTAAAACACAGGGAAACACATCACAGATCCCGTGGAGGGAATACGGTTGGTGTAGCACATATCTGAGATTGGGGTTTACATAATACAGGAGGAAACATCATGTACAGAAAAAATATAACCAAGGTAACAGCAGTGATACTTGCAGCGATGATGACGGTAAGTCTGGCAGGCTGCGGAGCTGAAGCCGGTACTGAAACGGCAACCGACGAAGAAATAGCAAGTGTTATTACACCTCAGGATGATGAACAGGATACACTTGAGAAAACTCTGGAGAGCAGTTCTTTTGCAGGAGGATCCGAGGATGCAGATAAGGTAGAGACCGTGTATGTAACCTCAGATGCCAACGGAGCGGTAAACGAGATCATAGTGAGCGACTGGCTCAAGAATACCGACGGAAGCTCCAAGATACTCGATACCACCACACTGAACGATATCGTGAACGTAAAAGGCAAAGAGACATATAAGGATAACGGAGACGGAACCATATCATGGAATGCCAACGGCGGAGATATCTATTATCAGGGATACAGTGATCAGGAACTTCCTGTCAGCGTAAAGGTATCATACACACTTGACGGTAAGGAGGTCAGCCCTGAGGAGATCGCAGGCGCGAACGGTCATGTTACCATCAGATTCAACTATGAAAACAATGCGGTCGAGACAGTGGATATAGGCGGTGAAGAGACCGAGATCAAGGTTCCTTTTGCAATGGTATCAGGTGTTATGCTTGATACGGATAAGTTCACAAACGTAGAAGTTACCAACGGTAAGGCAGTATCGGATGCCAACCGCCTGGTGGTAGTAGGCATGGCTCTGCCGGGATTAAAGGAAAGCTTAAACCTCGACGAGGCCAGATTCGATGAACTCGAATTGACGGATACTGATGTAACGATCCCCGAGTATGTGGAGATCAGCGCCGATACCACAGACTTCGAACTGGGAATGACTCTTACGATGGCAAGCGCTGACATATTAAATGATCTCGGACTCGGACAGCTGACTGATCAGGAAGCCATAGACGATATGGAGACCGATATGAGTCTGTTAAGTGATGGCGCAGACAAACTGATCGACGGCGCAGGAACTCTCACGAACGGTGTGATGAACTTAAAAGAGGGTACCACTCAGCTCTATGACGGATCCAAACAGCTCTACGACGGTACGGTTTCTCTGACCGAAGGCGTATCTACACTGTATGACGGCGTGAGCGCATATACCGACGGCGCAAGTCAGGTTAACGACGGAGCAGGCAAACTTGCTGAAGGCGCTCAGACTCTGGCGGCCGGCGCTAATTCGGCGAAGGAAGGTTCATCGCAGCTTCGGACCGCTATGGAGACAGGCAATATGGTGGGCGGAGCAAATGACCTCGCAAACGGCGCCTCACAGGTAGCGGAGGGCGCATCAAGCCTGGCAAACGGCATTTCCCAGACCAGAGAGGGCATCCTTGGCGCTGAGCAGAAGATATATGAGGCAGTAGCAGCCGGCGCGCAGACCACAGCTATCGTTAAGACTACGCTTGAAGCTCAGGCAGGCAACCTGCAGGCGGCAGGCGGAAATCTTTCAGACGCCGGCACTTCACTCGGTACGGTGCAGGGAGATCTGACATCCGCAGGGGACAAAATATCATCAGCCGGTACTTCCGTAGGTACTGCGATAGACACTGTAAATGCCATAGGGGAACTTACAGATGAACAGAAGGCTACCATTAATGCATATCTCAGCGAGGCTGCAAATGCGATCAAGGCAGCCGGCGGTAGCCTTCAGAGTGTGGGCGGAAGCGTGCAGGCAGCAGGCGAAAGCATCCAGGCAGCCGGAGGGAATATCAAGACAGTCGGCGATGCGCTCACGGGACTCGGAAGCGCTGCGGGGGGAACGGATGTATCGGTTGATTTTACGGAGCTTAATAATGCTCTCGATTCTTTGGTCAGCGGGTCAACAGAACTTGCAAACGGCGCTTCACAGGTAGCGGGAGGCGCATCCAACCTTGCAGGCGGAGTCGGTCAGGTATACGGCGGAGTAGTAAGCCTCGATGACGGACTGGGTACACTTGCCGGAGGTGCCGGAGAACTTTCAAGCGGAGCTTCTTCACTATATGACGGTACCAGCACACTGGTTTCCAATAACGCTTCTCTGCTTGGCGGAGTGAACGATCTTAAGAACGGTGCCGGATCTCTTTCGGACGGAGCCCGTGATCTGTATAACGGAGCAGGTGAACTGGACAACGGAGCAGGCAGACTGGCAGACGGAGCCGGACAGTTGAGCGACGGACTCGTAAAGCTTGATGAGGAAGGCATACGCAAACTTTCGGGAGCTTTCGACGGCAGCCTCGATAACTTCGTCAACCGCATATCCGCAGTAGATAAGGCCGGCAGAGAATACACTTCATTCACAGGCAACACCGGCGATATGACAGGCTCAGTCAAGTTCATCATCCGTACCGATGCGGTACACAGCGATACATGGCATTGATCTGTTTTCAACAAAAATGATCCGCATGTTCAAAAATATGGTATGATGTCAAGGTCGGACTTTGTTCGGCCTTGATTTTTGCCCGAAAGTATTGCGGCTTAGATTTAGGGTTGGCCGTAAGACCGGGGATGCAGATCGGAGATACGGATATGTTTCATGAGGAAGAGAATATCGACATAGAACTGCCTGACGTTGAGGATATGGGCGAGATCCGGAGGGATTTTGAGTTTCTTACGGATCAGCTCGATCATACAGACCGTATAGATCAGAACCTCTATCTGGAATATGACGTCAAGAGAGGACTTCGTGATTCAGCCGGAAAGGGTGTCCTGACCGGACTTACGGAGATCTCCGATGTCGTGGCATTTGATCTTCAGAACGGTTATAAGATACCGGCCGACGGTTCGCTCTATTATCAGGGCATAAATGTACGCGATATCGTGGATGGCATGAAAGGCAGACGCTTCGGATTCGAGGAGACGAGTTATCTGCTCCTGTTCGGACATCTTCCGAACGATAAGGAAATGGAGATCTTCCTGCGCGTGAACGAGTCCCTCCAGGATCTCGGTAACCGTTTCATCCGTGACGTAGTCATGAAGGCTTCCAACGGCAACATCATGAACGCACTCCAGCGATGTGTCCTGACACTGTATACCTACGATGCGGATCCTGACGGTATCGATGCGGAGAATGTCCTGCGTCAGAGCATGGAACTTATCAACAAACTGCCGCTGATCGCCGTATACGCATATCATTCATATCTGCATTTCAGGAAAAACGAGACTCTGATGATCCGTAATCCCAAGCCGGGCAATTCGCTGGCCGAGAACATACTCTACATGCTCCGTCCCGACGGAAAATACAGCGAGCTGGAGGCCAGGGTTCTCGATATCGCACTGATACTGCATGCCGAGCACGGAGGAGGTAACAACTCCACATTTACCACGCATGTGGTAACCTCATCGGGTACCGATACATATTCATCCATAGCGGCTTCAATAGGATCTCTTAAAGGCCCCAGACACGGCGGTGCCAATATCAAGGTCCAGAATATGTTCAAGGACATCAAGGAGCATGTGAAGGATTGGGGAGATGAAGCGGCGCTTGAGTCTTACTTGAGCGACATCCTGGATAAGAAGACTTTTGACAGGGCAGGTCTCATCTACGGCATGGGTCACGCCGTATATTCACTTTCGGATCCCAGAGAAGTGATACTTAAGGAATATGCCAGGAGCCTTGCCGAAGAAAAGGGCATGATGGACGAGTTCGGACTCTATGAGAATGTCGAGAAGATCGCGGGCAAGATGATCATGGAGCGCAGACGCCTCAATAAGAACGTATGCCCGAACGTGGACTTCTATTCGGGCTTCGTATATACGATGTTAGGAATCCCCGAGGAACTCTTTACCCCGATATTCGCGATCGCGCGTATGCCGGGATGGTGCGCACACCGCCTCGAGGAACTCATGAACACATCCAAGATCATCCGCCCGGCTTACAAGTACGTCGGACACCATGTGGATTACACACCGGCGGATAAACGCTGATTATGGCAGATTTTTCTTTTAGAATATATGCTCTCTGCGGGGGTACAGGGCTTTAAGAAGTATCAACCCCAGGATACCGCAGGAGATGATCTCTCCGATACCTACGGTAAGCATGAAATAGGGAATCGAACCTTCGAACTTATATACATAAGCGAGTACGAATGGCACGATCAGAGTATTAGCAATAATGGGCGGCACGGGTGCAAGATACTGTGCCGTTTTGTTATGGTTAAGTTTGTTGCTGATCAGGTATGTCCCCAAAGCTCCCAGCAGTGTTGCCATGGATCCGAATACCGTATCGAGAGGCATGCATCCGGTGACGATGTTGGCTATGATACATCCGACGAATAGTCCAGGTATGGCTACGGGAGTGAAGTAGGGCAGGATGGTGAGCGCTTCCGAGAAACGCACCTGGATGACATGGTTTGCCAGTCCGAGGGCATTGGCGAGGATCGTCAATACCACGTAGATGGCCGCTATTGCGGCACCCTGAGTGATCGTTTTTGCTGTTTTATTCATTTTTTTCCTCTCTCATGCGTATCGCATGATGCACCTGTAGTTTTGCTTAAGGTCAGGAAGGTTCCGAACTGACCGTGTGATGAGCGGTGATCAGATCATACACGATTTCCAATTAAACTATGAATCCGTTCTTATGTCAAGTGACGGAATAAAAAAGCACAAATACAGGCCCGCTCTTACGACAAGTTCGTCAATAATTCTCATTGTGACTTATATGATTTGTGGTATTATATAATTTGGGGTAAAAAGAGGACGTATTGGATATGGCTTGTTTGATTTTGATGAGATAAGAATATGAACATTTTCAGTATACTTTCGTTGTTTGGCGGTCTTGCCATGTTCCTTTACGGAATGCGCCTGATGGGTGACGGCTTAAAAGAGAGTTCCTCGGGTGCACTTAAAGCCATCATGGAGAAGGCTACGAATAACTTTTTCAAGGCTTTTCTTTTGGGTGTGGCAGTAACAGCCCTTATTCAGTCGTCAACCGCGACCATAGTCATCACATCAGGTCTGGTTGCCGCAGGTATCATATCTTTAAGACAGTCTTTGGGCATCGTTATCGGTGCCAATATCGGTACTACCGTCACAGGTCAGATCATCCGTCTGCTGGATATAGATTCATCATCCACAGGCTGGCTTCAGATATTCAAGCCTTCTACATTGGCTCCCGTGGCACTGATCATCGGTATCGTATTGATCATGGGCTTCTCATCTCTCAAGAATTCCAGGACGGTCGGTAATATCGCTATAGGATTCGGTATCCTGTTTTCGGGTCTTATCAATATGACGGGATCCGTAAACGTGCTTGTTGAATCCGGCAAGATGGAGAAGCTTTTTACCGGATTCGGAGGAAATCCCGTGATGGGTTACCTGACTGGTGCCGGAGTAGCGTTCGTGCTGCAGAGTTCATCGGCGACCATCGGTATCCTGCAGGCATTCTCCGCTTCGGGAGTACTTAAGTTCAATGCCGTTTATTCAATAATCGTCGGCGTATATCTGGGCGACTGCGTAACGACGGCCATCGTGTGCTCCATAGGTGCCAAAGCGGATGCGCGTCGTGTAGGTACGGTCGACATCATGTATAACATTTCGAAGACGATTCTGGTCTTCCTGATCCTGCCCATACTCAGGGCGACCGGTCTGCTGGACGGCATCTGGAACATGACCGCCACCTCCGGTGTAGTAGCCAATACGCATACGATCATCAATATCTGCAGCGCGTTCTTCCTGTTCCCGCTCGTTCCTGTATATGAGAAACTGAGCAAGAAGATCATTAAAGATGATTCCGAGGAAAAGACATCCGGAAAATATGCGGAACTGCTCGAATCCTTAAACCCTGCGTTCTTTAAGACTCCGGCGCTTGCTCTTCAGGGATGTTTCAGCGTACTCGATATGATGTTCAAATCATCCCGTACCAATATCGGCAAGGCGATGGATATCCTCGAAGAATATGATGAGGATACATGGAAGGAGATAAGCGAAGAGGAGATCAATATCGATATGCTCGCTGACCGTGTCAGTAACTATCTGGTTCAGCTGTCTTCGCATGTTACGCTGGATGAGCATGTTGCGGTCATGGATCAGTATTACAAGCTGGTCACCGAGTTTGAGAGACTCGGAGATCATGCCATGAACATAGGCGAGTCTGCGGGTAATCTGCACATGAACAAACTCGCTTTTTCACATAAGGCACAGAACGAGCTGGCCGTTACCAGAGAACTGATAGAGAGGATACTGGATCAGACCGAGAAAGCCTTCGAGAAGAAGGATATCGTGGCTGCCCAGCACATCGAGCCCCTCGAAGAGGTTGTGGACGACCTTGTTGAGGCACTCAGGAACAGACATCTGGAGCGCCTGAGAAAGGGAAGCTGCTCTATAGATGTCGGAGTCATCTTCATGAACCTGCTCGTGGATATCGAGAGGATCTCGGATATATGCTCCAATGTCGGTGTGGCCGTAGTTGCCAGAGTCATGCCCGAGCTCATGGGCGAGACCCACGATTATATCTACCACCTGCACTCGGGTGATAACCAGGCGTTCAACGAAGAGTACAGAAGTGCTCACGACGAGTATTTCTCACAGCTCGATCAGATCGCCGCTAAGCCCAAGAAGACCGATAAGCCCGAAAAAGAAGAGAAGGCCGACAAGGCATCCAAGACAGACAAGCCTTCCAAGAGCGGAAAGTCCGCTAAAACCGATAAGTCCGGAAAGCAGGCCAAGTCTTCCAAGACCGATAAGAAGGATAAGACTGATAAGAGCAAGAGCACGAAATCCGATAAAGACCACAATCGCTCCAAAAAGTGATAAAATCATAAAAATACGTTTGGCATAAAGAGGAAGCAGCATGAGTTTATTTGAAAAGGTATTCGGAACCCATTCCGAGAGAGAGTACAAGCGCATTGAGCCCGTACTCGATGAGATAGAGAGATTTAGGACCCAGATGCAGGGCCTTACCGATGAGCAGTTACGCGACAAGACGGCTGAGTTCAAGAACCGTCTGGAAAAGGGCGAGACTCTGGATGATCTTTTGCCCGAGGCTTTTGCCACCGTACGTGAAGCTGCCAAGAGAGTTCTGAACATGGAGCATTTCCGGGTTCAGCTTGCCGGCGGTATCATCCTTCATCAGGGCCGTATCGCCGAGATGCGTACAGGTGAAGGTAAGACGCTCGTATCTACCTGTCCCGCGTATCTGAATGCGCTTGAAGGCAAGGGCGTGCATGTCGTTACGGTCAATGACTATCTGGCCAAGCGTGACGCCGAGTGGATGGGGCAGGTTCATGAGTTCCTTGGGCTTACGGTCGGAGTGGTATTAAACCAGATGACCTCCGAAGAGCGCCGTAAAGCATATAATTGTGACATAACATATGTTACCAATAATGAACTCGGCTTCGATTATCTTCGTGATAACATGGTCATCTACAAGGAGCAGCTCGTTCTTCGAGGTCTGCACTATGCGATCATCGATGAGGTCGATTCCGTTCTCATAGATGAGGCCAGAACCCCTCTGATCATATCCGGTCAGTCCGGCAAGTCCACCAAGCTCTACGAGGCATGCGATATCCTGGCACGCCAGATGAAGCGCGGCGAGGACATGGAGGAGATGACCAAGATGGATGCCATCATGGGTATCCAGAAAGAGGAGACCGGCGACTTCATCGTTAACGAGAAGGACAAGGTCGTAAACCTCACTCAGGCCGGTGTCGAGAAGGTCGAGCGTTTCTTCCAGATAGATAACTATGCCGACCCCGAAAACCTTGAGATCCAGCACAATATCATACTTGCACTTCGTGCGCATAACCTGATGTTCAGAGACCAGGATTACGTGGTCAAGGACGATCAGGTGCTCATAGTTGATGAGTTTACCGGACGTATAATGCCGGGCCGCCGTTACTCGGACGGTCTGCATCAGGCTATAGAGGCCAAGGAACACGTTAAGGTTAAACGTGAGTCCAAGACTCTGGCTACGATCACCTTCCAGAATTTCTTCAACAAGTTTGATAAAAAGGCCGGTATGACCGGTACCGCTCTGACAGAGGAGAAAGAGTTCCGCGATATCTACTACATGGACGTTGTGGAGATCCCCACCAACAGGCCCGTACAGCGTATCGACCATCAGGACAGCGTATACAAGACCCGCAGGGAGAAACTCAACGCCATCGTAGAGGCTGTTGTGGAAGCACATTCCAAGGATCAGCCCGTCCTGGTAGGTACCATCAATATCGATGCATCCGAGGAACTGTCCAAACTCCTGACCAAAGCGGGAATACAGCATAAGGTGCTGAATGCGAAGTTCCATGAGATGGAAGCAGAGATAGTTGCCGATGCCGGAATCCACGGTGCGGTTACGATCGCAACCAACATGGCCGGTCGTGGTACCGATATCAAGCTCGACGAGATATCCAGACGTGTCGGCGGTCTCAACATCATAGGTACCGAGCGTCATGAATCACGACGTATAGATAATCAGCTGCGTGGTCGTGCAGGACGTCAGGGAGACCCCGGTGAGTCCAGATTCTACCTCTCACTTGAGGATGATCTGATGAGACTCTTCGGTTCGGAGAAGATGATCAGCATGTTCAATGCTCTCGGTATCCCCGAAGGACAGGAGATACATCACAGTTCGCTGACCAAGGCCATAGAGGGTGCACAGCGTAAGATCGAGTCCAACAACTTCGGAATACGTAAAAACCTCCTCGAATACGACCAGGTCAACAATGAGCAGCGTGAGATCGTTTACGAAGAGCGCCGCAAGGTTCTTGACGGTGAGAGCATGCGTGATGTCATCTACAAGTACATCACCGATATCGTGGAAAACAGCATAGATACCGCGATCAGCGATGACAGCGATAAGGGCAGCTGGGAACTTACGGAACTCAATCAGCTTCTGCTTCCCATCGTTCCTCTTGAACCGGTCACTCCCGAAAGAGTGGAAAACATCAAATCCAAGAATGAACTTAAGCAGAAACTGAAAGAAGAGGCAGTCAAGCTTTACGAGGCCAAGGAAGCCGAATTCCCCGAGCCCGAGGCTATCCGTGAGATAGAGCGCGTCATCCTCCTTAAGGTCATCGACCGTAAATGGATGGATCATATCGATGACATGGATCAGCTCCGTCAGGGTATCGGACTTCAGGCATACGGCCAGAAAGATCCTCTCGTAGAGTACAAGATGAGCGCTTACGACATGTTTGACGAGATGACTCAGAATATCCGCGAGGACACTGTCAGACTGCTGCTCAGAGTTAAGATAGAGCAGAAGGTAGAGCGTGAGCAGGTTGCCAAGGTTACAGGTACCAACAAGGATGATTCGGTAGCCAAGGCTCCCGTTAGGCGTGCCGAGGCCAAGATCTATCCCAACGATCCCTGCCCCTGCGGATCGGGCAAGAAGTTCAAAGCCTGCCACGGAAGACCTGGAATGAACTGGGAAGGATAATATGGTTGAATTAGATAACATGAAATCGGAGCTTCTCACATATGAGACTCCGCTTGCGGAAGTCAGGGCATCACTGGATGTGGCTTCCAAGGAAAAGAGAATAGAAGAGCTGGATATGGAGATGCAGTCTCCGGGCTTCTGGGATAACCCCGAAGTATCCAACAAGAAAGTCAAGGAAGCCAAGAACCTCAAGGACACCGTAAATATGATAAACGGCCTGGGTTCACAGTATAACGACATCCTGGAGCTCATCGAGATGGGATACGAAGATAACGATCCCGAGATAATTCCCGATATTCAGGCCGAACTCGATGATTTCAAGAAAAAATTCGAGGATATCCGTATATCGACCCTCCTTTCGGATGAGTACGACAGCTACAATACGATCATCAAGATCAATGCGGGTGCCGGCGGGACCGAGAGCTGTGACTGGGCATCCATGCTTTACCGCATGTACACCAGATGGGCCGAGCGCAAGGGCTTTTCAATAGAAGAACTCGACTTCCTGGACGGCGATGAAGCCGGGATCAAGTCCGTTACATTCCAGGTAAACGGCGAGAATGCCTACGGATACTTAAAGAGCGAAAAGGGTGTGCACAGACTCGTGCGCATCTCACCTTTCAATGCTCAGGGCAAACGCCAGACTTCCTTCGTGTCGGTCGATGTAATGCCCGACATAGAGGAGGATATCGATATAGAAGTCAAGGACGAAGATATCCGCATAGATACATATCGTTCAAGCGGTGCCGGCGGACAGCATATCAATAAGACTTCATCCGCCATCCGTATCACGCATTTTCCGACAGGTATCGTCGTTACATGTCAGAACGAGCGAAGCCAGTTCCAGAACAAGGACAAGGCCATGCAGATGCTGAAGGCGAAGCTGTACATGCTTCAGAAGGAAGCCAATGCCGATAAGCTTTCCGATATCAGAGGAGAAGTCAAGGAGATCGGCTGGGGCAACCAGATCAGATCTTATGTCCTTCAGCCCTACAAGATGGTCAAGGACCTGCGTACGGGCGAGGAAACCGGCAATGCCGAGGGCGTGCTCGACGGAGCTCTTGATCCGTTCATAAATGCTTATCTTAAATGGCTGAGTATCGGATGCCCCGAAAGAGGCGTGTCGGGTGATGATTAAGACGACGCACGAGGTCGGTCATGAATTTTAATAACGATAGTAATGAAAAAGAGAATGCCTCCTGGTACGTAGAAGAACCGAAATCCGGCAAGGATCAGGATCCGGTACGGGAAGAGGGCTCGGCACGGGAAGATGACACGGGCGGAAAGCCCGATGGATTTCCGGAAAACGCCGCCAATGTAAAGCAGATATTCATTCATATAGGTCCGAACACGATGCTGATATCCGCATCGATGATACTGGGGATCATAGCGATCGTGGGAGCGGCTTTCAGTGCGATCTACCTGCCGTTCATCTGCGGAGGGATATCGATCATCATGGCGATCCTCTCCAGAGACGCGGAGGGACATCTCGACAAAAAAGCCATGATAGGGATCCTGCTTTCGTCACTGGCCATAGTCGTGGACATGGCGATCGTAACGACTTCCGTTTATTCCGTCTTTCATGATCCCGAGCAATATGCCGCTTTCAACGAGATGTTCAAAAACGTGTACGGCGAGGATTTTGAAACATTCACATCAAATTCAATACAGGTATGGCAATGATCACCGGTGTATGATATACTATAAGGTACACTAGGTGATCATTTTATTATCACAACTTTACGGAAAGGAGGATACCGGATGAGTTTACGCATAGGTGCCATATCCGGATACGGAATGTACGGCATATATCCGGGCTTCGGAAGCGGCAGCGTATCGGGAACCGGAAGCGCTCAGGAAACCTCGGGCGTTATACGCAATCCCGGTGAGGATACCAAAGTTACTCCCGGCCGCAAATCATCACCTGCGGAATGCGAGACATGCAAACAGCGCAAGTATCAGGACGGTTCTGATGAGATGGTATCCTTCAAGACCGCTCAGCATATGTCGCCCTCTGAGGCGGCTACCAGAGTCAGAGCTCACGAACAGGAGCATGTGTCCAATGCCTATGATAAGGCTGCACAGAAGGGTGGCAAGGTACTTCAGGCATCTGTAGCCATACATACCGCTATCTGTCCCGAGTGCGGTACCACATATGTTTCCGGCGGACTGACCACTACCAAGATCAAATACAGCGATGAGTCCAATCCTTATCAGAAGGATATGAAGGCTCAGCATGGGGATGCCCTGAGAGGCTCCAATGTGGATCTGGCTGTATAGTTTTTCGATTGGATTTTTCTGATGAAAGAGTACCTTGATCCGGCGGCTCTTAAGAGTGCGGCCAGAGTTCATCTGTTCGGTAACTACGGAGTTACTGTCCGCGCATATATCTGGATGAACGCAATATTGCTTATCTTGTCATGGCTGTTTGCATCTATGAACATTAAGGGTGCGGGCAGTCTGATTTCTGTATACATCTTCTATGTGGTCAGGATACTTCTGGCAGGTGTGTTCACATCGGGCATGGCTTTTATCTTTCTGAATATCGCAAGCGGTAATCCGGTCTATCCGGGCATGATATTCTACGGTTTCAGGAACCATACGGACCGAGCGGTTCTCGTATGCATCGTGATAAGTCTCGGTGAACTGATCAGCTGCATACCGCTGATCATATGTGCGCGCAGATATCTGAACGACCGCGATCCGATTTACATAATTCCACTCGTGCTTTCGATACTGGTAGCTGCGGCGGGTTATCTGTTCGTGCATGCATACTTCATGCCGGCGTATTTCGTGATTCACGATTTCCCGGATTATTCATTCGTTGAGGCTGTTAAGCTTTGTCCGCGCATCATGCGGGGCAGTATACTGCGCGCGATATATCTTAACTTAAGTTTCATACCCATGATGTTTTTGGCCATCATTTCTCTCGGTGCCGGAGCACCCTGGACGGAATCCTACAGATACGCTTCTTTTTGCGAGATGTATCTGGATATCATGAAAAAAGGTAAATAATCTACACGAAAAGGAGACATTATGGAAATAGTTTGTCTGGATCTGGAGGGAGTACTTGTTCCCGAGATATGGATCGCTTTTGCGGAGGCGACCGGCATACCTGAGCTTAAGAAGACCACAAGAGATGAACCCGATTACGATAAGCTCATGAAGTTCAGGCTGGATATCCTTAAGGAGCACGGCCTGGGACTTAAGGAGATACAGGATACGATCGCAGGTATCGATCCTCTGCCGGGGGCAAAGGAGTTCCTTGATGCGCTGCGTGCCGAGACACAGGTCCTTATCCTGAGCGATACCTTTACCCAGTTTGCGATGCCTCTTATGAAAAAACTCGGATATCCCACACTTCTGTGCAATACTCTCGAGGTTGCGCCCGACGGCACCATCACGGGATTCAGGATGAGATGTGAACAGTCGAAGCTTACCACGGTCAAAGCCCTTCAGAGCATAGGTTATGACACGATAGCGGCAGGAGATTCCTTTAACGATCTGGGCATGATCTTAAACAGCGCCGCAGGATTCCTTTTTAAATCTACTGATGCCATCAAGGCCGCACATCCCGAACTTCCTGCGTTCGAGACTTATGATGAACTGCTTGGTGCGATACGCGGAGTGATAAACAAGTGAGAACCATGGTTTTTAAGATGGAGCGCCCCGGACTCCTGAAAGAAGGTGAGCATATCACCGTGACGGAGGGCGTGCTTCCGAGTAACTATTATTATACGATCGATCCGTCTCTGGCCATGTCGGGAAATATCCCGATCAGAGAGAGGATGCTCGCCAGAGAAGGCACGGTCACGGCGATAGAATCCAACGCCAGAGGATACTATGTGACCGCAGAGTTTGATGAGGAGGAGAAATGATGAAGACGATATCCACTGATAAAGCACCCGCAGCAATAGGCCCTTATTCACAGGCCAAGATCGCAGGAAACATGCTCTATGCATCGGGCCAGATCCCGATCATTCCCGAGACCGGAGAGATCGCTCAGGGCGATATCACCGTTCAGGCTGATCAGGCGTGCCGAAATGTCGGCGAGATCTTAAAGGCAGCCGGATGCGGATTCGAAGATGTTGTCAAGACCACATGCTTCCTTGATGACATGAACGATTTTGCGGCTTTCAATGCGGTATATGAGAAATACTTTACCGGTAAGCCCGCCAGGAGCTGCGTGGCTGTAAAGACCCTGCCCAAGAACGTGCTCTGTGAAGTGGAAGTTATTGCTTATATTGGCTGAACGGCCTTTTTTGACTGTATATAATGAATGTTATTTTATGGATCATCATATATCTGGTCATAGTAAATGTGATCGGATTCCTGATGATGGGAGCAGATAAATCCCGTGCCAGAAGAAGGGCATGGCGCATACCTGAGGCACACCTGTTCATAGTCGCCCTGATAGGGGGCGCACTTGGTGCGTGCCTGGGAATGTATGTCTTCAGACATAAGACCAGACACTGGTATTTTGTCTGGGGGCTCCCGATCATCCTGCTGATCCAGATAGCTGTTATCATATTTTTGCTCTTTTTTTCACCGCTTGAGTTCACACTGTTCTGAGGAGAGTAGAAATGCATATCGCCGTATGTATGGATGTAGCGCCGGACCGAAAACAACTGGAGAGATTACTTGGCAGAAGTACAGACGCCAGGATCGCTCTGGATCCGAGTGTGCCATACTATATTCAGTCTTACGGCAATAAGGAAGCCCTGCTTGCAAGGCCTTTCATGTATGATATGTTTTTCATAGATCTTGTAAATGACGATGTGACAAGCGTCGAACTCATCAGGAAATTAAGAAACCTGGGCGTGACCGCTACGATAGTGATGTGTCCGAGCCGGGTTGACTTATCCGGTGAACTTACCCCCGAAGATAATGTTCTGATACTTAAGCAGCCCATTCAGAAGGACAGGCTGGAGTATGTCCTTGACCGTGCTCTGGCTGCGAATACCGAGAGGAAACCCAAACTTGATATTCGCGGAAAGCATAAGACCGATCTTGTATACGAAGAGGATTTTCTGTATGCGGAAAAGACCGGAGAGATGATGATAGAAGCTCATCTGTCTGACGGCAGGGTGATACAGTGTTTTGAGACCTTGGACAGTCTTGCCCGCAGATGCGATAAGTTCGGAAAGATCGTATGTATGTCGGGAAATCTGATAGCAAATAAAGACTATGTGGCTTCGACAGGCTTCGGAAGCCTGGAACTAAAAGACGGGAAGAAGTTCAGAGTGACGCATAAAGTTGTGCGAGAAATTAAATCGTAATTATAATTCCGCCGTCGTTTGCATAGGTTGTGGTAACGCCTCTTCCGGCAAGGACTATCACCGGAGCTTCGGTAATATCGGAGAGTGCTTCGGCCATCTGTGCGGCGCGCTCGGGACAGTTAACATGGGTTACGATTATCTGTCTCTTTTCGTTATTAAGATGCCTTGTGTGGATGATCTCGATCATCTGGCGCAGGGCTTTTTTGATGCCGACTGCCTGGCCCATCTGCTCGATGACACCGTCAACACCGGTAAGTATGGGTTTGATGCTCAGTGTAGTCGCAACGGCGGCTTTTAGTCCCCTGATACGTCCGTTCTTGATGAAAGTATCGAGGTTATCCACCACAAAATATGTCTTTACGGAATCCCTGAACGCATCTATGGCAGGGCAAATCTCATCAAATGTCATACCGCTTTCGGCCATCTCAAGGAGTTTAAGGGCTATCTGCGTCTCGCCCGCAGCAGCCGACTTGGAATCTATGATATGAAAGTTCTTGGGTCCGAACTCATCCTCCAGCTCCTCTTCATAGAGCTGGGAGGCTAAAGTCGCGGAATTGAAGCAGCCGCTGAGTTTGCTGCCCAGTGAGACAACATATATATCCTCCGCGTCACAGCTGTAAGCTTCCATATATGCCTCCGGAGCGGGGCAGGAAGACTTGGGACAGTCATCTGATGATGCTATCCTGCTGATAAAATCGGCCTGATCGAAATCATCGTCATCCTTGATGCGGTAATTCCCTATCTCAAGCTCGAGAGGGACCCGTATGATGCGGGGATCGTTATACAGTTCTTCGGGCAGCTCGCAACAGCTGTCGGCTACTATTCGATATGACATCTGATAAGTTTCCGTTTAGTCAGTGATCAGATGAGATCCTTACCATGGACCTCCTGCATCTTCATGGCTCTAACCTTGGAGGATAAGCCGAAGAGGTTGATGAATCCTTCCGCATCATGATGATCATAGAGATCACCGGTCGTGAAGGATGCTATGCTCTCGTTATACAGTGAATAAGGAGAGGTCGTACCGGCCTTGATGATGTTGCCTTTATATAATTTAAATTTAACTTCTCCGGTCACGTAACGCTGTGTGGATTCGATAAATGCCTGTACTGCCTCGCGTAAGGGGGTGAACCATTTTCCTTCATATACGATCTGAGCAAAGAGGTTGCCCATCTCTTCCTTGGTACGATAGGTATCGCGGTCGAGGATGAGTTCCTCGAGCTGCTGATGTGCTTCGTAGAGGATGGTTCCGCCGGGAGTCTCGTATACGCCGCGGCTCTTCATTCCGACAACACGGTTCTCAACGATGTCAACGATACCGATGCCGTGCTTTCCGCCAAGCTCGTTTAAGGTCCTGATGATATCGGAGACCTTCATCTTCTTGCCGTTAACGGAAGTGGGGATACCTTTTTCAAAGGTCATGGTCACATACTCGCCTTCTTCGGGAGCCTTCTCGGGTGTAACACCGAGTACGAGGAGATGATCAAAGTTGGGCTCATTGGAAGGATCCTCGAGTTCAAGTCCCTCGTGGCTGATGTGCCAGAGGTTGCGGTCACGGCTGTATGAGCTTGATGCATCGAAAGGAAGATGGATGCCGTGTGCCTTACAGTACTCGATCTCTTCCTCACGGGAGTTCATTGTCCACTTATCGTTACGCCATGCAGCGATGATCTTTAAGTCGGGAGCGAGAGCCTTGATACCGAGTTCGAAACGGATCTGGTCATTACCCTTGCCGGTAGCGCCGTGGCAGATGGCTGTAGCGCCTTCCTTGCGGGCTATCTCTACCAGTCTCTTGGCGATGGCGGGACGAGCCATGCTTGTTCCCAGGAGATATTTATTCTCGTATACGGCGTGAGCCTGTACGCAGGGTACGATATACTCATCGCAGAATACGTCTGTGATGTCTTCTATATAGAGTTTCTCGGCACCTGATGCCTTGGCTCTTTCCTCGAGGCCGTCGAGTTCGGCTCCCTGTCCGCAGTCTGCACAGACGCAGATAACATCGTAGTCGAAATTTTCCTTGAGCCAGGGAATGATGGCGGTGGTATCAAGTCCGCCTGAGTACGCTAATACAACTTTTTCTCTCATCTTAGTATCCTCCTGATATAACTGACTATCATGTTTATGATAGCTTATGGTTCCAAAATCACGCTATGGATAAATATACAACAATACACCCTTCGGACGCAATAATCTTATGTACTTTTAAGTGCCCGAAAAAGCCATAAATACTTGTTGTTTGAGCATAAATACGATATATTAATCTTTAGGCTTTTTAATAGGATATAAAGGATTTGGGAGAAAAACGTGCAGATACGTAAGATGGAAATAAGCGATTATTCGCGGGTCAAGGAACTGTGGATGAGCATACATGGGTTCGCGATACGCAGTATCGATGACTCACATGAGGGAGTCGAGCGGTTCCTGGAGCGAAACCCGGATACTTCGGTAGTGGCGATAGAGGACGGCCGTATAGTGGGCGCGATCCTGTGCGGACACGACGGCAGACGGGGCTGTCTGTATCATGTATGTGTGCACGAGGCATACCGACGACGAGGGATAGGCAAAGCCATGGTCGTTTTCTGTATGGAAGCTCTGAAAAAGGAGAACATAAACAAGGTCTCGCTCATAGCTTTCACACGAAACGATATCGGAAATGCTTTCTGGAAAGAGATCGGCTGGGTTAAGCGCGAAGACTTAAACTACTACGATTTCACCCTCAACACGGATAATATAACGGCGTTTAATGCCTGATCCCGCGATCGGGACAGGTCAGAAATAATAATCGGGAGATGTATCATGGAACAAAGAGAAATGGATGTGATAACCGCCAAAGCGGAGACCCTGATAGAGGCTCTGCCTTATATTCAGGAGTTTAACCGCAAGATCATCGTGGTCAAGTACGGCGGATCGGCTATGAGCAACGAGGAACTTCAGCAGAATGTCATCAAGGACGTGACGCTTCTCAAACTTGTAGGCTTCAAGCCCATAATCGTGCACGGCGGCGGAAAAGAGATCAGCCGCTGGGTCAATAAAGTAGGCAAGGAATCGGAGTTCGTCAACGGCCTTCGCGTGACCGATGAAGAGACCATGGAGATAGCGGAGATGGTCCTGGGCAGGGTCAATAAGAACCTGGTCCGCATGGTCGAGGAACTCGGAGTCAGAGCCGTCGGCATAAGCGGAAAGGACGGAAGGCTCCTTAAAGTCACCAAGAAACTTTCGGACGGACAGGATATAGGATATGTCGGTGAGGTCACCGAGGTGGATCCCAAGATCCTCTACGATCTTCTGGAAAAGGATTTCCTGCCGATAGTATCCCCGATAGGCATCGATGATAACTATGATACATACAACATCAACGCCGATGACGCTGCCTGCGCCATAGCCAAAGCAGTCGGAGCGAACAAACTCGCATTCCTTACGGATGTCGAAGGCCTGTACAAGGATATCAACGATAAATCCACATTTATCTCAAGGATATCCGCCGATCAGGTGGATGAGCTGATAGACGGCGGTTGGATAGCAGGCGGTATGTTACCGAAACTCAAGAACTGTACCGAAGCCATCCGTGGCGGCGTGAACAGAGTGCATATCTTAGACGGCAGACTTCCTCACTGTCTGCTTCTTGAGATCTTTACCAACGAAGGTATCGGAACCGCCATCTTCAAAGACGGCGAAGTGTAAAGAGAGGTACTGATATGAACATGAAGGAATATATCTCGCAGGCGGAAAACGACCTGCTGCATACATATAACAGGTATCAGATAGTCTTAGACCGCGGAGAGGGAGTGCATCTTTATGACATCGAGGGTAAGGAATACCTCGATTTCGTTGCGGGGATTGCGGTTTTTTCCCTCGGATATCATTATCCCGGATATGATGAGGCGCTTAAAGGCCAGATCGACAAGCTCCTGCATACATCCAACTATTATTACAACGTGCCCGCGATCGATGCGGCCCGCAAGATCAAGGCGGCATCCGGCATGGACCGCGTGTTTTTCACCAATTCCGGTGCCGAAGCTATCGAAGGTGCTCTGAAGGCAGCCAGAAAATACGCATATCTTAAGGACGGCACTACCGATCACGAGATCATAGCCATGGAGCATTCGTTCCACGGCAGGACTTTCGGTGCGCTGTCCGTTACGGGCAATCCCCGTTATCGTGAAGCTTTTGAACCCATGATAGGCAATATACGGTTTGCAAAACTCAATGATTTTGATTCGGTCATGGAGCAAGTGAGCGACAGGACCTGTGCGATCCTTTTAGAGACCGTTCAGGGTGAAGGCGGACTTACCCCCGCTACGGAAGACTTCCTTAAAAAAGTAAGAGCTCTCTGCGATGAGAGGGATATCCTGCTGATCCTCGACGAGATCCAGTGCGGAATGGGACGTACGGGATATATGTACGCATGGCAGCAGTTTGGCGTAAAGCCCGATATCATGACTACTGCGAAGGCTCTCGGAGGCGGAGTGCCCGTCGGAGCGTTTGCGATGACCAAGCATGTAGGTGCAAACTCTCTCGTGGCCGGTGACCACGGAACGACGTACGGCGGCAATCCTTTTGCCTGCGCAGCCATCAGCAAGGTGCTGGATATCTATGAATCCGACCACATCGTGGAGCATGTCCGCGAGGTCGCACCTTACCTTGAGAGCAGACTTAATGAGCTTATCGATAAGTATGATTTCATGATCGAGCATCGCGGATGCGGACTCATGCAGGGCATCAAATGCGATCGCCCCGTCGGGGATATCATCAACCGTGCCCTTGAGAACGGCCTTATCCTTATAAATGCCGGAGCTGACATCATCAGATTCGTGCCTCCGCTCATAATAGAGAAAGAGCACATAGATCAGATGATCGAGATACTCAGTCGCGCCTGTGAGGAGACCTAAGTGCACAGCATCAAAAGCAGGATTATCGCAATATTCATCATAGCGCTCATAGTTGCCGGCGGTGTCGCGGTGGCTCTTTCCGGGATGCAGATCCGGACTCCCGAGCCCGAAGATGCGGAGGAAAGCACCGCATCATACGCTATAGGCAAGGATACGATCAATATCTGGTATACGGATGAAGCTCTGACCGATTACCTGAATTATGTGGCGGTCAATTACAGTTCCGTGAACGAGGATGTACGTGTCGTACCCACACTCGTATCGGGCCGTGACTATATGGAGGGGATATCCGAAGCATCCATGACGGATGAGGGACTCCCGGACCTGTATATCACCACCAATGATATGCTTGAAAAAGCGCATCTGGCCGGACTTGCAGAGACGATCACTCCTCCCGGCTCGGTTGACATAACATCTCTTTTTCCTCAGACAGCGATAGATTCGGTGACATATAAGGGCAACCTCACGGCATATCCGATGTTCATGGAGTGCTCGGCCATGTGCATAAACTACACATATCTTGAGCAGTGGGCGAGAAATACCCTGGAAGCTGAGATCCGCGCGCAGATGGCTGAGGAAGCCAAAGAGCAGGAGACTCAGGAATCATCCGATAAATCCAATACCTCATCAACACCCAAGACCGAAGAGGAAAAGGCTCAGGCTGAAAAAGAAGCCGAGCAGAAAGCTGCGGAAGAAGCTGAGAAGATAAGTGCCATGGTCTCGGATGAAGAGGTCGAAGCGTATGCCACGGAGAGATTGCCGGTATCGATAGATTCGCTCCTTACTCTTTCCGATGATTTTGATGCGCCCGAGAATGTCGATACGATCTTCAAGTGGGCGGTCACGGATATCTTCTATAACTACTTTTTCATAGGAGATTCCATAGATATCGGCGGTGATACCGGCGATGACATAGACAAGATAGATATATACAACCTGGATGCGATCATGGGTCTGACCACTTATCAGAAGCTGAACCAGTTCTTTTCGATAAGTACGGATGACGTAAGCTACGGCGGAGTCATCGAGGACTTCGAGAACGGACGTATAGTCATGACGATTGTGACGACGGATGCCGTACGTACACTGGCGGATGCCGCTGCGGAAGGGACCGTGGACTTCGAATACCGCTTCCTGCCTTTGCCGGATATAAGCGAGACGGCTCAGGGCAGATCCATGTCGGTCACGGATGTGGTCGTGGTCAACGGGTATTCCTCGCAAAAGGAAGCGGCCAACGATTTTGCATATTACCTGTGCACGAGCGATCCCGCCGCATTATATGAGTGGGCGGGCAAGGTGTCGCCGCTCAAAGGGGCTAACTTAGGCTCACGAAACGCCGAACTCCAGGTGTTCATAAACGAATATGACGAATCGGTCCCTCTTCCCAAGATGCTTGAAACCAGTAATTACTGGGTCAATCTTGAGATGCTCTTTGCTTCCGTCTGGGACGGAGCGGATGCCAATAAGGGCTTGAAGAGCCTGTCCGAGCAGATGAAGCTGCAGACCACGGGCAAGAGGATCAATGAGGAGACCATCGAGATCCCCGTCGAAGAGGAAGAGGAAGACGAGATCATAGTCGAGGAGTCTTCCGAAGAGTCAGGAGAGTAGGCGGCTGAGGCTTTCCGAAGGTGGCCGGATGCCGTATCCTTCAGACGTACAGATTGCGGATAAGCCGCGCGGATTGCGCGGATCAGATATGAGCGTAGGGGGCTTCCCTCATGTAAAAGTGAGAGGACTACGCTATGAAAAACAGAATATTAACGGTATGCGCATGCTTAATAACGTGTGTCATATTAAGCGCATGCGGTGCAAAGAATTCAGGCTTGTACAGGATCAGCGTCGGGGAAGAGACCGGGACGCAGACGGATGCCGGTGAAGCCGGACAGACCGGAATGACAGCTGCCGTCGATGTCGGACAGACCGGGATGACGGATGTTGATGGTGAAGACCGGATCGGATCGACGGGTGATACGGCAACAGATACGGATGTCTCGGAGGACGAGCCTGTCACCGTATATGTGCATGTGTGCGGAGCGGTGATAAATCCCGGAGTATATGAACTGGGACCGGAAGATCGGGTTTTTACGGCTGTTGAGGCCGCAGGCGGTTTTACGGAAGAAGCTTCACAAGATTATGTAAACCTGGCAGAACGTGTTGCCGACGGGATGAAGATCACGATCCCGACTGTGGAAGAACTGGCTGCGATAGAAGCGGACAGCGGCACGGGTACAGGTACTGCCGTTTTTGCAGCGATAGAGTATCCCGGCGGATCGGGCAGCCTGATCAATATCAATACAGCCGATGAGAAGCTTCTGACCTCGATTACGGGAATAGGAGAGACCAGGGCCAAAGCCATAATCGCATACCGTGAGGAACACGGCCCTTTTGCACAGACCGACGATATTAAGAACGTATCCGGAATAGGAGAATCAACGTATAACAAGTTAAAGGATGAGATAACGGTAAAATGAGCAGAATTCTGGTTGTCGATGATGAAAAGCTGATAGTTAAAGGCCTTAAGTATTCACTTGAGCAGGACGGTCTGACCGTGGACAGTGCCGGCGACGGTGAGGAAGCGTTAGCCCTGATCAGGGAAAACGAATACGACATTGTCCTTCTGGACCTGATGTTACCCAAGATGAACGGGTATGAGGTATGTCAGGAGGTCAGGTCTTTTTCGGATGTTCCGATTATTATGTTAACCGCCAAGAGCGAAGACATGGATAAGATCCTCGGACTGGAATACGGCGCAGATGATTATATTACCAAGCCTTTCAACATCCTTGAGGTCAAGGCACGCATCAAGGCTATCATGAGACGTACGGATCACAGGGCATCCAAAACGGAAGAAGCGGTCGTACTCCCTGAGGGAGAAGGTGTGATAGAACACGGCGATCTGACTCTGGACACTTCCGGACGCAGAGCTTATGTATGCAATGAAGAGGTCAATCTGACTGCGCGTGAGTTTGATCTTCTTGTACTTTTCATCAACAATCCCAACCAGGTATATACGAGGGAAAAACTCCTCGAACTCATTTGGGGACGCGAATATCCCGGCGACGGACGTACCGTGGATGTGCATATCAGGCGTCTCAGGGAAAAGATCGAGCGTTCACCCGGCGATCCGAAATACGTTAAGACCAAGTGGGGCGTGGGTTACTATCTGGCATGAACAGGATCCGTACATGGATTAAAGACAGAATAAAACTGCTTCGAAGCATGAGACTGTGGATCTTCGCTATGACTTTTGCCATAGGTCTGCTCCCGTGCATCATGCTCAGCCATGTTCTGCTGAGCAGTTATGAACGCAAAGCCATAGATATCCGCACGTCCAATGTAGCCAACCAGCTGCATATCATATCCGATCATCTGATCACCAACAAGTATCTGCAGGTGAACTCTTCGGAGAGTATCGATGCTGAACTTTCCCAGTTATCCAACTTATATAACGGGCGTATTCTTATAATCGATCAGGATCTCAGGATCATCAAGGACACCTACGGCATCTCCCAGAACAAGACGATCATATCTCAGGAAGTGATCAGGGCCTTTCGCGGAGAGACCGTATCCAACTATGACGATCAGGATGGGTATATTGAGATATCCATGCCCATCATAGAAAACGTGTCCACGGATGATAACGAATCCGCATCCGTTATTCGCGGAGTTATGTTAACCTCCGTTTCTTCGGATACGATCATGAACACCCAGGACAGTCTCCGTGATATATCAAGACTGGTCAACTATCTGGTGGCCGTGGCTCTTTTCGTCATAGCCGTATCTGCAAGTGCGATCGTTACGATCCCCCTGAAACGTCTCGTTCTGTCCATCTCGGATGTGAAAGAGGGATACACCAGCAATCCGGTCATGGTACGTGACTATCTGGAGACGGAGAATATCTCTGATGCGTTCAACTCCGTGCTGGCGAGACTTAAGATGCTGGATGATTCCAGGCAGGAATTCGTCGCCAACGTTTCCCACGAACTGAAAACCCCCATGACGAGCATGAAGGTACTGGCAGATTCCCTGCTTGTTCAGGATGAGGTACCCCCTGAATTATATAAGGAATTCATGGGAGACATCACGCGTGAGATCGACCGTGAAAATCAGATAATATCGGACCTTCTGAGCCTGGTCAAAATGGACAAGACCACATCAGACCTCTATATCAGCCAGGTTGATATCAATGCTCTGATAGAGCTTGTCTTAAAGCGTCTGCGTCCCATCGCACGCAAAAAGAACGTTGAGCTTGAGTTCGTGTCCATGCGTCAGGTCAGCGCCATGGTAGATGAGGTCAAGATCAGTCAGGTCATTACGAATCTGGTGGAAAATGCGATCAAATACAATAACGAGAACGGATCCGTGCGGGTTTCTCTTGATGCCGATCATCAGTTCTTTACGCTGGAAGTGGTAGATACCGGCATAGGTATTCCCGAGGACAGCAGGGATCAGATATTCGAGCGTTTCTACAGAGTCGATAAATCCCATTCCCGTGAGATCGGCGGAACAGGATTGGGCCTCGCGATCACCAAGAGTGCGGTCCTCATGCACCGTGGAACCATATCCGTGGAGTCTGTCGAAGGAGAAGGTTCGACCTTTACGGTCAGGATACCGCTTGTATATATTCCGCAGAGTAACTGATGATGATAATAGGTTTACATAATATAAGATAACCGATGAAAAAGGGTTTACATAACAAGTTAAAAAGAATATGGATCTCTGCGCTGTGCGTAGTCATGCTTGCAGGACTTTTAAGCGGCTGCGGGGTTGCGAATGCTGACGGGAACAAGCCCGCCGGTCTTACTCTTTATTATATAACGAGCGATATCGACAGCCTTGTTACGGTATCTTCAGCCATAGATCCGTCTTCATATGACGGGCAGGCGGAGCTTCTTGATGCTCTGACGGATGCTCTTTCCGAAACCACGGATTCACGCATGGTCGCTCCTTTGTCGGAAGAGAACGGCTTCGTATCCGCTAAGATCATTGACAATCAGGTAGTGCTGGATTTTGACGAGCTCATCTCCGCGAAGGATGTGATCACAAGGACTCTGATCATGGCCGCCGCGACACGCACGATAACTCAGATTAAAGGCATTGACAGCGTGAGCGGGACCATAAACGGTAGTCCTATGCTTAATTCTGCCGGAATGGTTATCGGTCCCATGAGCGCCGATTCGTTTATGGATAATGAAGGATTACAGATAACGGCAGAAGAGCGCACCCAGCTTACGCTGTATTTTGCAAACGAGACGGGGGACGGCCTGACCAGAATAACCCGTTCGGTGGTTTACTCGGGAAATATCCCGATGGATAAGCTTGTCGTGATGCAGCTGATCCAGGGACCGCAGGATAACGAGGACTGCTATCCTGTTATCGATCCGAATACCAAACTCATAAACGTTACGACACAGGATGGAACATGTTATGTTAACCTGGATTCGACTTTCCTCGCTCCGGGTGTCAATGTTTCCAATGACGTGGCCATATATTCAATAGTGGATTCTCTGATAGAACTGGGATCGGTCAATAAGGTTCAGTTCCTCATAGATTCGGATTCCGATGTGATGTTCAGAGAGACGGTAAGTTTAAATACCCAGTTTGACCGAAACCTGGATATAGTGGAGTAACTGTTCAGATATAGTCAAATATCGATTGGATCCTGTCTGTGATCTGTATTACTTGAGCAAGAGGAATGCGTCCCTTTTGGGTGTATCCTCTTGATTTTATATCGAGCAGTCGGATACTGTCGCATAGGACACACCTGTCATCATCTATCGAAAATGAGAGTGTTGCAGACGAAATTCCTTCCACGATCGGGCATACGATGACCTTACCGGATTCGTTGAAAATGCTTTTGCTGACTACCAGAGCCGGCGTCTTAATTCCTTCTATTTTGATGATCTCGCCCTGTTCTACCATATTTCACGACCTACCGGAGTCCCCCAATCAGTTTCATCAGATACTGTTAGTTCTCCCCCTGATTCATTTATGTATTCTTCAAGGGTTTTGTGTTCAAATCTGAATCCCGAATCGATCAGTTCCCTGATCTGATCATCAGTCATATGATTTAGTGTATTCATACTCAGCCTCCTGCTTTCGGAGTATTTCCGGAATCGCCTTTCTTCTGCGTCCTTATCACGTACAACAGATTCAGAAAAAAAATCACCGGGGTCGATACCGAAGTAGTCTGTGAGACGTAACAGCTGATCTTCGTGAGGGATGCTACGTCCGTTGACCCAGTCGCAAAGAGTAGTGTACTTGATCTTAAGATCATCACACATCTGTCGCCTTGTTTTGTTGTTTTCCGTCATGAGATAACACAGATTACGGGCAAACAAAGTTTTGATGTTGTTTGTTTCCACACTTTGCGGCATTTTCGTGCCTCCTTCAATAATGCTACGACTTTGTCGTAATATTATCATAAAACCGTAACGAATACAAACATGATAATATGATATACTTGCATGTGAAACCCTTTAAACTTTTTCGAAAAGGAGAAAGATATGAGCCGAAAGATACTGATTGTTGTTGATATGCAGAATGATTTTACATACGGGGCGCTTCGGAATGAAGATGCCATAGCGATCATACCGAATGTGTCGGCTAAGGTGAAAAGCGCCCTGGACGAGGGCACCGATGTGATCTTTACACGCGATACCCATACCGAGGAATACATGAACACCGAGGAGGGCAGGAATCTTCCGGTGCCTCACTGCATTGAGGGAAGCTCCGGCTGGGAGATCATAGACGAGCTTAAACCTTATGAAAAAGAGGCAGCAGCAGTTATCGACAAATACACTTTCGGAAGCGACAAACTTGGCGAGCTTTTGCAGAGTAAATACAAGGATGTCGAAGAAGTGGAACTTATCGGCATATGCACGGATATCTGCGTGATAAGCAACGCTCTGCTGACCAAGGCTTTTCTTCCCAACGCGCATGTAAAAGTGGATGCATCCTGCTGCGCAGGGGTTACTCCCGACAGTCATAATACGGCGCTCGATGCGATGAAGGCATGTCATGTGGAGGTAATTTAATATGGAACGCATCATAAACAGCTTACTTGAGATAGACACATACAAGTTTTCCATGGGACAGGCCATTTATCATCAGTTTCCCAGCTATACGACCACCTGGTCGTTTAAGTGCAGGAACGAGGATGTACACTTTACCCATGAGATGGTCGAGGAGATCAGGGAGCAGATCAGAGCTTACTGCGATCTTCGTTTTGACGAAGAGGAACTTCAGTATTTAAAGAGCATCATCTGGTTCAAGTCCTCTTATATTGATTTCCTCCGTCTCTGGCATCCGAGATTCGAGGATTTTACCATTACGGAAGATGATCCCTGCGGCCTGGTTATAGAGACTAGGGGAACCTGGCTCAATACTTCGATGTATGAGATCCCGACACTTGCGATCGTTAACGAAGTGTATTTCAGAATGCGTTATGACTATGCGGCGCTGATGGAGAGTTTCCGTAAGCGGCTGGATGATAAGACTGCCCGCCTGGTAAAAGGTGAGCTGAACCTGGGAGCATTCAGTGAGTTCGGCCTTCGCAGAAGACTTTCCGCCGAAGCTCAGGAACTGGCCGTGAAGACCCTGACAGAGAATAAATACCCAGATTCCGTTTTTGTCGGAACATCCAATGTGTATCTTGCGAAAAAATATGAAGTCACCCCGGTCGGGACCATGGCCCACGAGTGGATCATGTGCATCGGTCAGGGCAATCACAAACATAATCCCGCATATTCCAACTGGTACGCACTCGACCACTGGGTTAAGGAGTACGGGATATTAAACGGGACCGCGCTTACGGATGCGATCACTACCGACTGCTTCCTTCGCGATTTCCAGCTGACCTATGCCACGCTTTTCTCCGGTGTGCGTCATGACAGCGGAGATCCTTACGAGTGGGGCGATAAGATGATCGCACATTATGAGGCTCTGGGCATAGATCCGAAGACCAAGACTCTGCTTTTCAGTGACAGTCTCGATTTCGAGAGAGCGGATAAACTCAGGACTTACTTTAAGGACAGGGCGAAGGTTGCTTTCGGTATCGGTACATATATCGCGAACGATACGGACGAGACAGCACTCAACATAGTCATGAAGACGACCGAGTGCAACGGTATGGATGTAGCCAAGATCTCCGACGTGGAGGGCAAGGGCATGTGCAAGAATCCCGACTACATCAAATATGTAAAAAGGTGTATCGACTGGCGCATGTCGCATGAGGATTACAGTAATTAAGGTCTGTCTGCCGTTGCAGAGAGGCTGACTTATCGGAGAATATAAGATGTTTGATGCAAAAAAAGAGATAGAAGACATTGTTACATGGATCCGCAGCTGGTTTGAGGAAAACGGACCGCGCGCCTCTGCCGTGATAGGGATATCCGGCGGAAAGGATTCCAGTGTATGCGCGGCATTACTGGTCCGTGCTCTCGGGAAGGAGCGTGTGGTCGGAGTTCTCATGCCGGACGGAGAGCAGGCCGATATCAGTGATTCATACATGCTGATGGAGCATCTGGGACTGGAGCCTGTAGTAATGGATATAGGAGATACTACATCTGCGCTCAAGGCTACTTTGTCCGAAAAGGTCGAGCTTTCCCGCGATACCCTGATAAACATCCCGCCGAGGATCAGGATGACGACGCTCTATGCTATAGCACAGAGCCTTCCGAACGGCGGAAGAGTGACCAATACCTGTAATAAATCCGAGGACTATATCGGATACTCCACCAAATACGGTGATGCGGCAGGCGATTTTTCCATACTGGCCAACTATACCGTTACCGAGGTGCTTCAGATGGGTGAGGCTTTGGGTCTTCCGGATAAGCTCGTTCACAAGACACCTTCCGACGGCCTGTCGGGATTGTCCGATGAGGACAAGATAGGCTTTACTTATGCGGTTCTGGACCGTTACATAACAGATGGTATCTGTGAAGATGAGGCCACCCGCGCCAAGATAGATCACATGCATAAGATCAATCTTCATAAGCTTAAGACGATTCCGTCATTTCCCCGTGATATAAATCCTTAGCGAGATAACTCCATCCGGCACAGTCGGTTGTGAGGAGTTCATAATTCCTTAATAAAGTTTATAAAAAGTTGTTAGCACTCACTGTTGACGAGTGCTAACAACAGTGCTATAACATAATCAGACAGAGGAAATAAAGGATTTCCGAAGTCACAGACAACCAATAACCTACAACACATAAGGAGTGAATAGGATATATGAAGGAGGTAAGCATTATGTTAGCACCTAGTATTTTCGGAGAAGGATTATTTGATGATTGGTTCAGATTCCCTGATTTTCCGGACCTCGATCGGACAGAGAAGAAATTATACGGCAGACACGCCGACAGACTTATGAAGACAGATGTACACGAGAAAGATGATCAGTTCGAAATGGACATCGATCTGCCCGGCTTCACCAAGGATGAGATCCAGCTTGAACTTAACGACGGATATCTCACCGTGAGTGCCGCTAAGAATCTCGACAATGACGAGAAGGACAAGAAGGGTAAAGTGATCAGACAGGAACGTTACTGCGGATCGATGCAGAGAAGCTTCTTTGTAGGAGACAATATTACCGAGGAAGACATCAAGGCTTCGTTCAAGCACGGTGTCCTCAATCTGACCATCCCGAAGAAAGAAGCTCCGAAGATCCCGGAGAAGAAACTGATCGCGATCGAAGGATAATTATAGTCCTGCTGATCGACCGGACCGGGATCCCGGATCTACCGAACAGTAAAGATAGGGCCGACGCGAAAGCGCCGGCCCTTTTTCGTTGTAAAGCCGCTGCCATGGGTGTCAGTGATCATTGACAGTCTGCCCGGCTCGCGTGTATAATCACCGTACTGTTCATATTCACATATGTCCCGATCGGGGCCCGGACCGTAATGCCTGCAAGGAGACCTATGAGGCGACCGCTTGCATGTGCAGGTCTGGTATTTATCCTGATACTGCTAATCATTCAACTCATTAAACCTGAGGGCGATGAAACTCTGCCCTTTGATGACGGAGAGACCATCCGCATAAGCGGAGAGCTGGTCCGCATCGAGAAGAAGACCAAAGAAGACGGGATACATACGATCTGGTATCTGTCCGTACCTGATATTGACGATATGCTCATCTGCTATATGTCTGATGTTACAGCGGACACTGCGCTCGGCGCCGGAGTCTGTGTACGCGGAAAAGTGAGTTATTTCACCCATGCGACCAATCCCGGACAGTTCGATATGAAGGATTACTATGACATCTGCCATATATGTGCCGCCCTGATGAATGCAGAGGTGGTGTCTGTTGATGTCTCGCACATATCACCGTATAAGCGTTTGCTCGGGAGACTCTCTGTAGTCAGTATGAACATAGGCATGCTTGCGGACTTATGCTTTGATGTCGATGACGCTTCCGTGATCAGGGCCATGCTTCTGGGCGACAAGTCGGCCATGTCTCCGGATACAAAGTCTCTTTATTCCCGAAACGGAATAGCTCACATCCTGGCCATATCGGGGCTTCACATATCCATGCTCGGAATGGCCCTGGTAACTCTTCTTAAGAAATGCAGGGTTCCGACCGGAGTCTCGGCAGTGGCTGCAATCGTACTTATGATAATGTATGGTCTTATGACCGGAATGGCGGCATCCGCGATGCGTGCAGTCATCATGTTTTCGCTCAGGATGCTCGCCGATATCGTCCACAGGACGTATGACATGGCAACGGCGCTTGTCGTGGCGGCGGTTCTGGTTCTCATAGAACAGCCGGCCTATCTGTTTTATACCGGATTTCAGTTCTCATTCGGAGCTATTGCTGCCGTGATGCTCATTCTTCCCGCGCTTGAAGATGTGTTTCCGAAGATCTTTTCCGGATGTGTCGCGATCAATATCGTGACGCTTCCGATTTATCTGCATAACTACTATTATTATCCGATATTGTCGGTTGTCCTCAATCTTTATATCATCCCGCTGATGAGCGTTCTGCTCGGTCTGGCAATCATCGCTGTGGCCGGATGCGCACTCTGGATACCGCTCGGGAAGATACTGGCGATCCCGGCCCATCTGATTCTTCTGATATATGAATATTCCTGCAAACTTGCGGATATGGTGTCCTGGAACCGGTATGTGACCGGAAAACCGCTTACTTCAATGACTATCGTGTATGTTGTCCTCGTCGCACTGGTCATAGCTTTGGGCAGGTATCAGACCAGACTGCAGATCATGATGAATCTGTTGTTCTGCTGTATTATGTTAACCTTTAACCCTGCGACGGGCGTATCTGTCACGATGATCGATGTGGGGCAGGGAGACGGTATCTATATCACGGATCACTGCGGGAGAGACATACTCATTGACGGCGGATCCAGCGATGTATCGGATGTAGGAACATATCGGATGGCGCCTTTTCTGTATTCTCAGGGAGTATTATCGATCGATGCGCTCTTTATCACGCATCTTGATGCGGATCATTACAACGGATCGCTGGAACTTCTTGAGGATGGGGGCAAAAGCATGCCGCGGATCGAGGCGCTTTACTTTACATCCTCGTCTGTGATTATGGGAGAAGGGACTTTAACCTCGGAAATCATAAGTGAGGCCGGACCATCCGAACATGTCGGAAATGCCGCATATGAAAGTCTGGTGAGGGCTGCTGCCGATAACGGGATTCCCATATATGTGGTCTCGACGGGCGATATATTCTCGGCCGGCGCCCTGGAGTTCACCTGCCTCTACCCCGACAGCGCATGTCTCGGCGAGGATACCAACAATGAGAGCCTTGTGCTGGATATGAAGTATGTGACCGGACGGAGCCTTTTTCACCGGCATAACCTTGAGAGTGGAGATATGAATGCAGATGGGGATGAGATTCACTTTATATTCACCGGGGATATCGGAGGTGAAGGAGAAGATGCCATGTGTGAGTATCTTCCCGACGTTGTCACTCCCGATGATACCGTCATATTGAAAGTTGCCCATCACGGCTCACGTTTCTCGTCGTCCGACATGTTTCTTGATGAAGTCGGCGCTGATATCGCCCTGATCTCGGCCGGCCGGGACAACTCATACGGCCATCCCCATGCCGAACTCCTCGAACGCCTGAACCGGCGGAATATTCCTTACTTTAACACAGCCGATCACGGCGCAGTCAGGGTGGACATCTGCCACGGGACTATCCGCGTTACTGGATTCACGGATTGAAATATCGAATAATACCGGTTCGACTTCATGTACATAGGCTTACAGGAAATGCTGCGACCGCAAGAAGGCATCCAGGGGGAGTGTGGATATAAAAAAGCAAGGAAGCAAGGAAATTATAGCTGCAGCAGTCGAATATAGGCTTCCGGAGCAGCGCGCTGGCTATAAAAAAGCAAGGAAGCAAGGGAATTATAGCTGCAGCA
>FMVL01000008.1:229979-238328 GCA_900102235.1 Lachnospiraceae bacterium XBB2008
CAGGCTTCCGGAGCAACGCGCCGGCTATAAAAAAGCAAGGAAGCAAAGATATTATAGCCGTGGCAGCCGAAAACAGGCTTCCGGAGCATAGAAGTTAGCGATTTATGAGGAGGTGAAGTTACGAGTTGATAAATAAACATGAATTAATCCAGGAGATAGAGATGCTTGAGAATAGCATCAAAATAGTGTCAACAGAATTAGAAACAATGAAGAATACCACCGAGGAATCGGTTAGGCTACGGGCTGTGAGACATGGGGACGGATATCAGTATTTTATTCGTAGAAAGGGATCCGAGACAAATGGCGAGTATATAAGAGCGAGCGAAATAAACAGAGCTATTACTCTTGCGCAGAAAGAGTATGATGAAAGACTCATAGATTTGTTGCAAGAATCAAAAAAAGTATTGGAGAAATACGAGTCAGCAGGCCTTATTGATCCTTTTGAAGCAACATTAGAGCAAATGTCCTCAGGGAAAAGAAAGTTGGTGAAACCACATCATCTCTCAGATGATTCCTACATTATGAATTGGAGAGGGCAGGAATATGAAGGCTTGCCGTTTAAAGAAGATTCTCCGGAATACTACACTAGATGCGGGTTAAGAGTAAGATCAAAGTCAGAAGTATTGATCGCTGACATTCTGGATGAAATGTCAGTTCCATTCCTTTATGAAAAGCCCTTGCGGTTTCTGAAAAAAACGGTGCACCCTGACTTTACATTGCTGAATATCAGAGAGAGAAAAGAAGTGTATTGGGAGCATTTTGGGATGATGGATGACAGGGAATACAGGGAAGATGCATTTCTGAAGATGCGCGAATATGAGGCAAATGGCTTTTATCAATATGATTCTGTTATCTGGACTTTTGAAAGTGGTAAGAACCCGTTAAATACTAAGTGGATCCGGAATATGATCAAAGCCTTGTACAGATCACTTGGTTACTAAATAATTTCGGAGTATTTACAGGTTGAAGCTGAATGACCGGTTATCCCCCCATCCTGAACATCAGAATGCCTGTTGTCTATTCAGACCATTACCTCTATAATTTTTTATGTGACAAAGACTTCTATTCAGGTCGTATCATATCTGATTTGTATTCGATCAATATCCGATTGATATCCGATCGATACCTGATCATTTCATAGATTATATAGCAGGAAGGGAGATGTACGTATGAAACACAGAAGAACCAGGATACTGGTGAGCGTACTGACTGCGATCATGACGGTCGTGGCGCTCACGGGCTGCGGGAACAAAGCACCCGACGGCTACTATGTCTTAAGTGAGTTCCAGAAGGGCAGTGAGACCGTAAAGGCGGAAGATCTGTCGAAGTATGGATTGGACGGGACTTACGTAGTGATGAACGACAGCAGTGGATTCATGGTCATCATGGATACCCCGACTGATCTGTCTTATGACAATGAAAACGGAGTATTAAAGACCTCTTCCGGTGATATAGCGGTGTCTTCGAGCGGCAAGACTCTTACACTTGAGGATGCATCGATCAAGATGACATTCACTAAGAGCAATGAAACTGCTCCGACCAAGCCGCCGTACCCTACGATCAGGGAACCCGAAGCTCCCGACTTCGACGAAGATGATGACTACAGCGAATATTTCGATGAATATGGTGAGGAATTCGACCTCTACAGTTTTGGCCCTTACTCTCAGTTAAAGGATTTGTATCCTGATGTAGATTGGGATAACTTCGACTGGTTCGATTATGACTGGGTTGAAGACCCTTACGACCTGCAGAGTTTCTTTGAAGACGAATCTCTCTGGGAAGATGATTACACCTATTCCGGATCATCCGATTCAGAAATGCTGGATTTTTGGAATGGAGACTGGTACGGATGGTGGGAACTCAATTCATGGGATGATAAATATGAACCACTGGAAGATTACAGATTCTCAGTAATGGCGAACATAAGTCTGGATTCCAACGGTGATGGACGGATGTATCTGTGGGACGGTGGCGGTGAACTTGCCGATGTCGTCTGTACCAATAACGGATACGGTCTCACCGATGCCGGCACGATGGTTTCGGAGAGCGGCACATTCTATGGAGGAATTCTCGAGCATGCTGACTGGAACATTGATCCCGGGATCAATCCTCACGATGATTCGTTCCAGATTGACGGATATTATTCGGTAGATGGCGAAAAGGTGTTCTCGTACACTTTTCATTTCGCCAAATGGGGATGCCTCTGGGAAGACTATGAAGAGGATGAACTTCCCAATGACTGGGATTGGTATGTGGATCTGGTAAAAGCTGGAAAACCCATGCCTGACGTTTGTCCTGATTGAGATCATGTAGAAAGTGAGGTTTAGATATGCCTTTTTGTACTAATTGCGGAAATCAAGTGCCTGAAGGAACCAAGTTTTGCCCGTCCTGCGGCACACCTATAATAGCAAAAGAAACCGAGCCTGCAGTTGAGCCTGAACTCGAGGCAGCAGTAACCCCCGAACCTGTTGCCGAACCCATCGCAGAGCCCGAACCGACTCCGGAACCCGAACCTGTTCCAGAACCCATCGCAGAGCCCGAACCGACTCCGGCTCCTACGGGTAATACTACGCCCCAAATTGATTTAAGTCAGGAATTCGACATGGAGAGCGGTGAAGAACCCGAACCTATAGTAGGAACATATAAGATACCCGGTATCAGTGCACCATGGCCCCAGATGACCGGCGGTCCTGCACCTCAACCCGCACCTGCACCTCAGCCCGGCCCTGTGCCGGTTCCGATACAGCAGCCTCTGGTACAGAATGTGGCTCCCACACCTGCACCTCAGCGTGCTCCCGGGGCTCAGCCCGTACCGGCACCGGCCCCCATGCCGCAGCCGATACCTGCACCTGCACCCCAGCCCGCTCCCGGCCCCGGTCAACCTTATACGCAGCCCGGCCCTGCACCCGCTCAGCCTTATGGCCAGCCCGGCGGACCGTATCCTCAGCAACCGGGCGGCCCGTATATGCAGCCTCCGAAGCAGAAGAGCAAGGCTCTGCCCATCATTCTCGCTATCGTAGGCGGCATCCTGCTCATAGCTATCATCGCTATTGTAGCGATCAAACTCATCGGCGGCAGAGACACCGGAGCTCAGAACACGGTTGGCAATACTCTGACCACACTCATAGATGAGGCAGCATATAACAGGATGTATCTCGATGATTCCGCGCCCACTTCGCAGTCCGGCAAACCTTCGAGAGGAGATGATAAAGAATCCGCTGAGACCGGCGATTCCGGTAAAGGAGGTGCGTCATCTGCTTCGGGCGGCACGGCAGCAGGCAGCATAGATCCCGATGCCCTGGCAGCACAGTATGACGGCGGCACAGAGCAGACGGTTGATAACAAGTATGTCACCATCGACATCTCCGATAAGGGATGGTGGGGATCAGACCTCGACTTCGGCGACAACGGCGGTATCTGGTATCAGAGCGGCAACATAGACTGTCAGCTCAGTGTTAAGGTATTCCCCGGATCGGGAGACAGCGCTGATGATATCAAGAGTAAGATCGAATCAGACAAAGCTACGGCAAACGGCGTGGATGCGATCCCCATGACCATAGGCGGCGTTAAGTTTGAAGGATGGGACGGCACCCGGACCGGCTTAAGCGATGAGACTATACGTCAGATCTGCTATGTCGGCGTTATAGACGGCAGCCGTGTGGAAGTTCTGGTAGAGGATGGCACACCTGATTCCGAAGGCGTCAACAGACCTGAAGTATGGTGGATGGTTCAGAGCATCAAAGTGAAATAAATCGGGATAATAACCCAAGGGAAATAACATAACACATGTGATAAGGAGGAAAAATTATGCAATACTCAATCGAAGGCGGAAGTTTACCTGCAGTCATCATCTCACTTGATCCCGGTGAAAAAATCATCAGTGAAGTAGGTGGAAGAACCTGGAGCAGAGGTGATGTGATCACAGAGACCACATCAAACGGAGGAGCCGGCAAAGCTCTCGGACGCATGCTCACCGGCGAAAGTCTTTTCATGAGCACATATACCGCTCAGGGCCCCAGCGAAGTAGCATTTACCTCATCTTTCCCCGGAAGGATCGTTCTCTGGGAACTTCAGCCCGGACAGAGCGTCATAGCACAGAAGTCAGCTTTCCTGTGTGCATCATATGGGGTTGATCTTTCTGTTCATACGAATAAAAAAGTCGGAACGGGCTTAGTCGGTGGCGAAGGTTTCCTTATGCAGAAGATCACAGGCCCCGGTCTTGCATTTTTTGAGATAGACGGATATGCCAAGGAATATGATCTCCAGCCCGGAGAGCGTCTTGTATGTGATACAGGAGTGCTGGCTTTGATGGATGAGAGCGTGACGATGGAAGTTCAGACCGTCAAGGGCCTTAAGAACAAACTTCTCGGCGGAGAAGGCTTCTTCGATACGGTCCTTATCGGCCCCGGTAAGGTATATCTTCAGACCATGACAGCCGCTAAACTGGCCGGATTGCTCATTCCTTTCCTGCCGTTGAACAAATAACAGGTATAAACCGGAATCTTAACCATGTGCAATAAGAAGAAAAGAATACCGGTAATCAAATCTTTCTGCGCTGCTGCGATCCTTGCCCTGCTTACCGGCTGCGGGTCCGGCAGCGCAGATGACGGGATAACGCTCATCGATGAGATGTCGCAGATAGATTTTGACATAGATTATCCCGTGGGGCAGATCACGAAGGAAGTCACGGTCACGCAGGATTTCATAAGCAATGCTGATGTGATATCGCAAGTTTGGCTCTACGGTGCGACCTATATGCGGGAAAATACTGCAACGATCAAGGTCAGACTCTACCACGGAACTCCGGACGAGGCGGATGCAACGATGCTTGCGGAGTGGACTATCGATTCGTCGACCATGGAGGATAACTCCATAATCAAACTTGATGTTCCCGATTCCGAGAATAATACAGGCCTTACGGGAGAGCATTGTCTTATAGAGATATCGTCTCCGGACGGTGAACCGGACTTAAGTCCCACTTTCTGGATGACCGAGGAGGATGTGTACCCCGACGGACATCTGGGCATCAGCGGATATGAGCAGTATAACGATCTTTGGTTTCAGGTGGTAGGAAAATGAATAAGAAAAAAGCCGGATGGCTGATGTTTTCCATAATTGTATTTCACATAGTGGCTATTGCCATTCTGAAAGTGATATTTAAGAGCAATGATAACCTCCCCGTATCACTGAGTCTGTTATTCGGGGAACTGATCATAGGGATACCGACTGTTATTTTTCTGATCGCGGTATGTCGTGAGACCGGTGAATCCCCCACTCAGGTAATGGGATTTCATAAGATCAAAGCGACGACGGCACTCCTGATGATCGGCCTCGGACTATCGGTCATACCGCTCGCAACTTTTATTAATCTGCTCTCCATGCTCATTACGAAGAATGTGGTAGTAGAGTCTGCGTCAGAGGTCCTTGATTATCCTGTATATATGGTCATCCTCGTTGCGGGGATCGCAGGCCCTATCGTAGAGGAGGCGGCGTGCCGCGGAATGATCTTTTCCGGAATGAGAAAAGAAATGTCGGCGATCCTTGCGGTGATCATGAGCGCGTTCGTATTCGGTTTGTTCCACATGAACCTGAATCAGTTTACGTATGCATTCGCAATCGGAATCTTCCTCGCGCTGGCGGTAGAGGCGACCGGATCCATCTGGGCTTCGTTCATCGTGCACATGACTATCAACACGCAGCAGATGCTCAAGATGGTGATAGCCAATAAGATTATGCCTGACATCTACTCAAGTTCGCTCGTGACAGACATCGATGATCAGACGCTGCTCATGGCGGCCGGAGTATATCTTGTGATGGCAGGCGTATGTACATGCGCGGCTATCGGCATACTCATACTCGCAGCCAATCTGCAGGGCAGGCTCGGCGCCCTTAAGAGCCTTACGATCTCTCCGGGCAATACACGATTCAAAGACGCATTAACACTTCCTTTTATTATAGGAACGATCCTTGCGATCGCATTCATCATAGTATATGAGACATTGATGGGGGGAGCATGAAGAATCTTTCGGAAAAAACCGCGCACTTCACCGATTCCGTGATAAGACGGATGACACGTGTATCTAATCAGTATAATGCGATAAACCTTTCACAGGGTTTCCCCGACTTTGATCCGCCTGAGGCGATCACCCGCAGACTCAGCGAGATAGCGACCATCGGACCTCATCAGTATGCCCTGACCTGGGGAGCCAAGAACTTCCGTGATGCGCTTGCTGCCAAGCATGAGCATTTTTCCGGGATGAAAGTGGATCCCGAGAGCGAGATAGTTGTGACCTGCGGTAGCACCGAAGCCATGATGGCGTCCATGATGAGCGTGTGCGATCCCGGAGATAAGGTCGTGGTCTTTTCTCCTTTTTATGAGAATTACGGTGCCGATGCGATATTAAGCGGCGCCGAGCCCATATATGTTCCCCTGAATCCTCCCGACTTCGGCTTCGATGCCGATGTTCTGGAAAAGGCGATAGCCACACCCGGTGTCAAAGCACTGATCCTGTGCAATCCTTCAAACCCCTGCGGCAAGGTTTTCACCCGTAAGGAGATGGAGCTGATCGCAGAACTGGCGTGCAGGTATGACATATATGTGATCACGGATGAGGTTTATGAGCATATAATCTATGATCCATACGAGCATGTGTATATGGCGACGCTTCCCGGAATGAGAGAGCGCACCCTCACATGCAACTCACTGTCCAAGACATATTCGATCACCGGCTGGCGTCTGGGGTATGTGATCGCATCCCCCGAGATTACCGACCGGGTGAAAAAGGTACATGACTTCCTGACGGTAGGCGCAGCGGCGCCTCTGATGGAAGCAGCCACAGTCGGACTTCAGTTCCCCGACTCATATTACGAGGATCTTAAGGACCACTATACTCATATGAAGAAACTCTTCACGGACGGCTTGCGTTCGGCAGGCCTGACGTTCACCGATCCGCAGGGAGCATATTACGTGCTGGTGGATATCAGTGAGTTCGGTTATGACGATGACGAGCGCTTCTGCATAGATCTGGCAAAAGAAGTGGGAGTCGGCGCAGTGCCCGGATCGAGCTTCTTCAGAGAAAATGTAAATCATCTGATCCGTTTTCATTTTGCCAAGCAGGATGAAACGCTTCTGGCGGCGATCGATCGCCTTCACGACATTCGGAAACTTGGTAGAAATTAGTTTTGTACATGGCAGTGTAAAACAGGGGCTGATTTTGCTGATTTCGGCTCATTTTGCCAGACTTAACCCCTAAAAATGCAGTTCGTGCACTTCTTCACGCATTTGGTGAACGGTTGCGGACTGTTTTTATGTGTTTTGGTATCTTTATAATCAAATGAATAAAAAATGCCATATATTGAGTCTCTATTCTTTCATTACTACTTCTTTTTGATATATGGCAATCTTAAAAATCTTTTTTGTTCTAGGAACGCCCGCACCATCGAGCCAGGCAAAAAATCACTTGCTTAGTTGTACTTGTTTTCTTGCTTAATTGTACTTGAATTCACGTAAACATTTTTTGAAAAAAAGGAGTGTATGTTTATGAAGAATAAGGTGATTCTTGCTCTTGGTATCGGTTTAGCAGCAGTTCTTGCACCTTCGATCGGTGCAGAGGCAGCAGCAACAGATCTTCCTTCAGAGATGTCTGTAGATGATCTTGACTCTATGACGAACTATGATGAGATTACTGAAGGTAATGATAAGGATGGCAATGGTGTTCTCCAGAATATGGACATTAATCGTTATCCGGAGAATCTTCCAAATATTGATCCGAATCAGACTTTAGTTTCAAGTACTACCGCACCTACACCGGAAACACAGAGCCTTCTGGCTGCAGATGTTACGATTACCAATCAAAACCAGCAGTCATTTGATAATCTTACTGAACAACAGTTAAAAGATAAGATTGAGGAATTACAGCAGGATGAAGAGCATGATTGGAGCATTGGTAAGCCTGTTGTTGATGAGGATCACAGCGATGATGATCTTCCTGAGATTAAAGCAGGTGAGCAGATTTTCCTTACAGAAGATGAAGCTAACAATGCAGCTAATCAGTTGAACGCACCTAAATCTGAGAATAATCCTAATGGTGGATATGGAGCAAATAATCCTAATAATGCTCACGCAGTAGAAAATGAAGATGAAACTAAACCGGCACTTCCTGCTATTACCGGTGAGGATGCTGATGCTCCTGTCTATCTTGATGAAAACGATCAGGATTATCTTGACAAAGTGGAAGAACTGAAAGAAGAAGGATACACTGATTTCGGCACCACTCCAAACACCGGCACCCCGAAACTTAAAGAGATAACCGGAACAGAAGAAGGCACTACCGTATATCTTGATGAGAA
>FMVL01000014.1 GCA_900102235.1 Lachnospiraceae bacterium XBB2008
AATCTTATCAATTGCCTTTCCAGCTTTTAGCCCAAGCTCATCTGCGGTTTTTTGGATCTTATCGTTAGTACCCTCAAATGCATCTTCTATCTTCTTAGTAGTATCGGATTCAGGATTTATAAGGTATGGAACTGCTCTTACAGCCGTTTCAACAGTTGCGGTAGCAAGAACTGCCGCCCATTTAGCAAGCCCTATCCCCAGACGAGCAGTTTTTCCGGCAAACGAATTGACAGTGTCAGCTGCAATAGCTGCGTGACATTCTGCCACATAATCTTTATATTCCTTAGTATCATGCTTTTTATTAAATCTACATGCCGAAGTACAACAATCACATTTTTTGCAGATCACCCACCCGCATGCCGTACATGTGTCCAGAAGCGTAGCTTTGAAGGGTTCCTTACAATTCCAGCAGTGGTTACTATAATATGGCCCATAATGTGATGAATAATTCATATAAGAACCTCATTGATACAATAACTTTCAACTCATGAAATATCTTCACGAAAACAACGAAAAAAACCGTAACTCAAGGATTGCATGTTTTACAAGGATTATATCCTTTATCAATTAACGATTCCCTATCATCATAGGTGATACTGTATTGATTTGAGGGAAAACCCAACAACTCACAATCAGGACAATGAAAATAGAAATTATAATCAGTTACATAGTATGCTGTCGCATCAAATCCATTTTTAGAATCTTTTTGCCCATCTTCATATCCATTCTTATACCCAACATCATATCCGTCTTCTTTGCCAACACTATACCCATCGTTGTATCCATCATCATATGTCCGTGAATCTCCGCATGACTGAATTAAAAGACCTATGACAATAGCGATAAGAGGAACAACTGTAAACTCAGATAGTTTCTCTAACCTAACTTTCGTAGAGTCCTTCATAATTATCCCTCCCTACACTCCGTTTGTTTCCTTGCCGGACAAGATATCTTTATATCTAACAATCCCTTATGATGAGTATCCTTCTGGAACACAGTTTCAAGCAACTGATTCCTATAATATACTGTATTACAAACCAAGAATTTCCGCTTTTTTTCTATTGTATTCCTCTTCAGAAATAATTCCTTCATCAAATAATTGTTTCCATTTACGCATCTGTTGTATTTGATTATCACTTAGCGGCTTTGAATCACTTTCTTGATCAGTTAATCCACGACTCACATCAGAAGAGATAGGTGGCATCTGTCTATTATCTTCTGTTATTGAACCTAAACCTGTTGAGTTGTCTTTCACATTGGAATAAGTGGAATATGATGTTTTTTCCGCTTTATTTCTTTCAACACTATTATCTGCATTAGCATAATTTAAATTGCCAAATGAAGTATTCTGAATTGGGATATCTTAATGATAAGCCCCATACAGATATCGCAGACCTTTCAGCAATATACTACATAAATCTTGGTACACACTGATCTTTTGTCCTGTCTATGATTGCTTCTATATCCGTAATCCCCGGGAACACGGGTGAAATGAAGCAAATTGTACGAATGCCTGCCGCATATACCTCTTTCATTGCAGCAAGCCTTCTTTCTATGCTTACTGCCGCATCCATATCATCTTTAAACTCTTCATCGAGAGTATTGATTGACCATGATACTGTAAGTCTGCTATTTTCATTGATCTCTTTTAGCAGATCCAGATCTCTTAGTACAAGGTCTGACTTTGTGCAGATAAGTATGTCCGCACCACTGTCCTTTAGTTCTTCCAGAAGTCTTCTTGTATTTTTATATGTTTCCTCTAGCGGATTATAACCATCCGTAACTGTTCCAATGATCACCTTCTGGCCGGCATACTTCTTTGGATTCTTTATTTCAGGCCAGTCTTTCACATCCATGAAAGTTCCCCATTCCTCCGTATGCCCTGTAAAGCGTTTCATAAAAGATGCGTAGCAGTATTTACAGGCATGGGGACACCCCACATAGGGATTCACCGAATATCCTCCAATAGGAGTATTCGATTTTGTCATTACACTTTTGGTTTCTATATAATTTACTTTGATTTCTGGTTGTTCCATATCCTCTGTTCCTCCAGCACTTTGTTAAAAGCATCCGGCATTTCCTGTATCATTTCTTCTCCCATAATCGGAACAAGATCTTCTTTCCAGAATACAGGAATGTTCAGTTCATGAGCCTGTTCTGTCAATGAATAAGCCCACCCGGGATCTGTTTTAACAGTCCTGCTCTTTGCACCTGTCATGGTTCCCACCACAATCCAGTCAATGCCTGTAAGATCAACCTTACCCGGATCATCGAACAAAGGCTCAAAGGTAACATGATATTTCTTTGCCTTCACATTGCTCCGCAGTGCATCAATACGCCATAACTCAGACTTTCTCGTAACTGTAACGCCAAACCATGCATTATCAAGATCTGTTTCAAAAGACAGAAGATCCGGTCGTTTGGTAAGAAAAAGAAACTGGTGCTGAGGATTCTCGGCTATCTTTTTAAAGACTTCCTCTCTCCATTCCTCATGCCAGCCCGAGAGATCGCTCATACCGGTCAGCAGAAAATTCTGCGGCTTTTTCTTTTCCATCATACGAAGCTTTCCTTGAAAAAACTGTGGCTTTTCAAAATCATCTATGATGTGATAACGCCTCGTATTGTTTCTGGCATAGCAGTACGGACATCCAACAGTGCACCCTATAACAAGATTCATGTTCTGAATCTGATCTTTAATACAGATACTCATTTGTCACTCCATTCCTCAAGGTTTACCCTGATGCGGTTAAGATACTCTTCAAACTGAAGAATCTCTTTATCCGTAAAATCACGATAATAAATATTCCCCATCTCATTGGATACGGAGTCATAAGCTTCTTTAAGTTCTTTGGCTTTATCTGTGAGGAACAGAAGAGTTTTTCTCTTATCAGCTTCATCCGTTTTGCGGCTTATCAGTCCGTTTTTTTCCATCCGCTCAAGCATGGTCGTAAGTGAAGTAATTGCAAGTCCGCTTTTCTCGGAAATTATTTTAATAGGAACACCATCTTCCTGCCATAAGACATAAAGAATCCTTCCCTGAGCTCCGTTAAATGCATCAATGTTTTTTTCTGCCAGTATCCTTTCAAATATACGATCACCCAGCTGTTTTATTTTTGTAACAAGAAATCCACCATTTGTCTTCATAATTAAATACTCCTATATCGTAGTTTTATATTACGATATAGGAGTATTTGTGTCAAGCACACATATCATAACTTCCGCTATAATGCTCATTCCAACAAACTGGGATTTATACATTTCCCGTATCATTCCATTCCGATTTCAACAGGCTGTACATACAGGCATCAACAATTCCTTTATTGCTAATATCTGCTTGTCGTAGCGTTCCTTCATAAGTTAAGCCACATTTCTTCATTACATTTCCTGAATATGGATTGTTAGGGTCATGCTGCGCCTCAATTCTATTAGCACCTACTTCATTAAATAGATATGGAATAATTGCAGAAAATGCTTCTGATGTAATTCCTTTATGCCACCATTTGCTACCAATACAATAACCAATATGTAAAATATTCAAATCATCATTTTTATCAACAACGCTTATCGTACCAATAGGCTCATTAATATCTTTAAGAACAATTGCCCACTGATAAAATTCTGGTTTTTCACTTTCTTTTATCCAACCTTTAATAACTGTCTCTGTTATTTTCTTAGAAGTATGTGTTGGCCATCTTAAAAATTCAGTTACCCTATCATCAGATGTCCAATTCATATATGCCGCATTTATGTCCTCAGCACAGAATTTTCTCAATAATAACCTATGGGTTTCTATTGTTTTCGTTCCTTTATGCTCCATATTATCATCTCCTCAAATTCTAATTTGTCTAATTCTAAAAATAGGAATTTTTATCATCCCTACAAAACTGGAATTGTTAGCACTCTGTCTTATTGCACCGGAGGCATAAAGCATAAAATGCAATCGCCAGAAACTGTGATACCACAGACACAGTGACAAGATACACAGGATTCAAATCATACAGGGCACCGAGAAGCCAACTGCCCAGAAACCACGCAATACCAAATCCTGTCTCAAATATTCCGAAACCGGTGCTTCGCATGGAACGCGGGACGATTCCGCTGACAGCTGCTTTCATAATACTTTCCTGCGCACCCATTCCAATCCCCCACAGAATTATCCCAGCTCCGATCAACCAGGCATTTCCAGTCATAAAAACAAAACATGAGAAGAATGTGCTGCATAGTGTGGAAATGATCAGAGCCTTCAGCCCGACCTTATCATAAAGCCAGCCAAAGAATAGTGCAGCAAAGGCATCCACAGCCATTGCCCCAGCATATAGCAGGCTGAGCATGGATTCATTAAATGCTCCGGTATTAGCCGAATGAAGTGTGATCAGGGTGAAGTCTGCAAAGCCAAAAGCAAAAAAGCAGATGGCCGCCATGAACAGAACAAATGACTTCCTGAATTCAAAGCTTGCCGGTTTATCTTCCTGCTTTTCAAAGATCTCCGGATCAGGGTATCTTATCTTTGCTGTCAAAACAAGAGCTATGGTGATCATTGCAGGAACAAGCAGTATCGCAAAAGAGATCCTATACGTTGTAAAAAGGTCGTCTGTACCTTTTACAAGAGCTGTTACAAAAAGCAGTACCGGTCCGAGAAACGCGCCAAGCTGATCCAGAAACTCCTGATAGGCAAAGCCTTTTCCGGTTCCGATCTCGCTTGCCGCAAAGCTTACCAATGTGTTTTTGGCAGGCTTTTTTATCGCTTTTCCGATACGCTCCAGGATCACAAGACCACAGGCCCAAATCCAGCCATGTTCAGGTACGAGTGCCAGTGCAGGAATCGCCAGAGCCTGTATTACATAGCCTGTGATAACAAATGTCCAGTATTTCTTCGTTTTATCTGCTATAAATCCGGATATGAGCCTTAGTGAATACCCGCACAATTCTCCTATACCGGACACAAATCCGATGGTTGCAGCGGATGCCCCTGCGAGGTTCAGATATTCGCCCAATATGCTTCTGGCGCCTTCATGAGTCATGTCCGAAAACAGACTTACGATTCCCATCAGGGTTATAAATATTATGGCGCCAGACAAAGCCCTTTTTTTATCCATGTTCTACTCCACTAATCCCGATTTGTCATCGTCTATAAAACTGGAATATAATATGCATTCATTCTAACATAACGCTTGACGAAATTCACGGAATTATATATAGTCAAAACGAGCTGAACAATGGATATTTAACCACCATTCAGCTCGTAATTATCTTAGGATATCTCATTTACAGAAAAACTTTCACACACTCCCCCCTGCTCTTCTTTTCCTTCAAAAAAACCTAAAGCCTTAAACGCTTCAAGCACTGCCAGTTCCTTTTCACTCTTAAGCTTAGGAACTATCTTTCCAGCACCTATTTTAAGCTTATCAGCCCCGCATTTGTCCCTAACGGAACACACGCTTGATTTGCTGATATCAAGCCCATAAGCCCTCTTAACCCATTTCCTGACGCCTCCGATCGATAGCGAATATGTATTCTGCCATTTTTCGGACTCTGCCTCGTATGGATTACGAATGCCGCAAATAAGGTAAAGCCGTGTTTTGAACACCTTAACGGACAGGTGTTCGTCAAAACACGCTGTAGTGGACCAGGTGGGAGTCGAACCCACGTCCAAAAACCAATCCGCGTCTCTTCTACATGTTTAGTCTGTCTTCATACCTGGAGAAAAAGTGAACTGACAAACTTTTCTTCTCCGGGTTCGCGATAGTCTTGAGCTGCTTCTCGAGAACTTGCTTTACAGCATGCAGCCGCTACTTTGGAACCCTCACGAGTATAGCGGCGTTATCGTGAGGGCTTATCACCCTAAGGTGAGGCAGGCTTTACGCTGCTGCCAGTGCGTAATCGTCGTTAGCGATTATTCTTTGGTGTCGGATTTACGAGGTGTCCACCATCCTCGACATGCTTCTTCCGTTTCATGATCCCTGTCGAAACCTTGACTGGCCCATGTTATATAAACCGTACTCAACCTTACGGATCAGTACAGATTTTTGACTTTAAACTCTCTCTCGCTTTCTCTCCTTGCGTCTTTTTTGGCTATATCCGCCCTCTTGTCGTAGAGTTTCTTACCCTTGGCAAGAGCGATCTCTATCTTGGCGCGTCCGTCCTTGAAATATACCTGCAGAGGGACTATCGTGTAACCCTCTCTGGTGACCGCGGAGTCGAGTTTTATTATCTCGTACTTATGAAGCATTAGCTTCTTCGGACGCAGCGGATCCTTATTGAATATATTGCCCATCTCATAGGGAGATATGTTCATGCCGTAAGCATATACCTCACCGTTCTCTATGCGGATATAAGCCTCTTTGATGGAACACTTGCCCATCCTCAGACTTTTGACTTCAGTCCCGTGCAGGACTAACCCGCATTCAAACTTCTCCTCTATGAAATAATCGTGGAATGCCTTTTTGTTATTGGCAACCAGTTTCATTCCTTCTTTAGCCATGATCGTACTTTACGCTGTTAAAAAAATAAGCTCCTGTGATTATCACAGGAGCCGGTACGCATTTTCTCAAAAGACCTTAAGATTGAGGACGATCGCAAATACGATAAAGAATATTGCCAGAACGGTAGTAAACTTAACCAGCTTACCTTCCATTGAACGGCCCTTATTCTTGCCCCAATAGGTCTCTGCTGCTCCTGATATGGCTCCGAGTCCTGCCGACTTACCTTCCTGAAGAAGAACGACTACAACCAGCGCCAGACAAGCTATGATATATACGATAGTAAGTATAGTTCTTAAAACAGCCATTTTATTCCTCCGTTACAAAACACAAACTATACTTTAACACACGACACATCATTAATCAAGCACTTTTACCTCGCTATCTTCTTAAGCGCGCTTAATGCACTCTTTTCTATGATCGCTTCTCCGTGCTCGCTCAGATATGTGAGTTTTCCGCGAACATCGACTACTACGTTTGCATAGTCATAAGCCTTGGCCGAGAGCTTGTTGAAGTTGGCCCATGAGCACCTATTCTTGGTCACTATCAGATAGTATTTGCCGTCTGCAAAACCAAGTATGGATTTGACCTGACCTGCGGCAAATCCGTCTCCCGCAAAGTCGAGCACATCGCTCATGCTCATGAATTCGAACACTCTGATATCCTCGGGCTGATCCTCTGCCGGATAATATGCCTCCTTGTGATATTCTTCCGGCTCCGTATCCATGAACGGATGTTCATCATCGGTCAGCTGTCCTCCGGCAAGAAGGGCCATCACATCACGCATGTGTTCGAGAAAACTCATAAGACCGGTGCTCTTGTCATTGGTGATCGTGATGATCATGCCGTCGTCCTGGACCGGTGTGATCTGCATCGCGAGGCTGGCACCGTTTATCTCATATCCGACTTCTTCATGAGCTTCCTCTATCAGCTCACGCAGGAATCCTTCGGCTCGCTCACTACGCTCGAAGATATCTCCCATAGTGATCCCGTGTTCATCCATATCGTCGCCTGTTACTATGCACTGGATCGTATCCTGATCTATACGTCTGTACTTCATATGCATCACCGCCTTTCGGCAAATACATCAACTACGATAATCAGCATTGATCTTAACATAATCATAAGTCAGATCACATCCGTATGCAACTGCGCTCTCGTCGCCCATATGCATATCTGCGATTATCTCCACGTGATCCTCGGAAAGCAGTTTTGCCGCCTCTTCCTCGCTGTAATCCGTTCCGACTCCACCGGTGAAGATCAGCATTTCATGATCTCCTGCTTTAAAATACATATCGACTTTTCCGGGGTCAAAGGTAACCCCTGAATAGCCAAGTGCACAAAGTTCTCTGCCCCAGTTGGCATCACAACCGTACATCGCGGCCTTGACCAGAGAAGAACAGATCACGGACTTGGCCAGTGTCCTGGCATTGTCTTTGGTATCGGCACCTCGAACGGTGCACTCGACGAGTTTGGTCGCACCTTCTCCGTCTGCCGCCATTTCCTTAGCCAGATGTAAGCACACATCATACAGAGCGGCCCTGAACACCTCATACCTTTCATCTTCGGTATCGATCACGGGATTGCCCGCCATGCCGTTGGCCATGCAAAGCAGTGTATCGTTCGTGGAGGTGTCTCCGTCCACGGAGATCATATTGAAGGTATCCGTAACTATGCCGCTTAAAGCTTTCTGAAGAAGTTTCCCGTCAATGGCGATATCCGTCGTAAGATATCCGAGCATCGTACACATATTGGGATGGATCATTCCGGATCCCTTGGTCATTCCGCCGACATGTACCTTGATCCCGTCTATCTCGATCTCACGGGCAGTCTCTTTTTCATGGGTGTCCGTAGTCATGATCGCTCTTGCGGCTTCATTGGCCGCCTCTGCGCCGCCTGCAAGCCTCTCTGCCAGCGCACGGACTCCGGCTTCAAGTTTCTCAACGGGCAGCTGCATTCCGATCACTCCCGTTGAACCCAGAAGCACATCCTCGGTTTCAATTCCCAACGCCTCGGCCGCTGCTTTTGCTGTGCTACTGCAGCATGCAAATCCTTCCTCTCCGGTGCAGGCATTGGCGATACCGGAATTGACCACGACCGCCTGAGCTTTTCCGCGCCCATGGACTATGTCAGCGTCCCAAACTACCGGTGCTGCCTTAAACAGATTGGATGTAAAAGTGCCTGCCACTGCGCAGGGACTCTCCGAAAACAGCATCGCCATATCGGTACGTCCCTGATATTTGATACCCGCAGCATATGCCGCTGCCTTGAATCCTTTTGCCGCACATACGCCGCCTTCGATATTGATCATAATGCCTCCTGTGTTACGTGTAACTATACCTGTGGTTTAATATCTTTCAGTTTCGAATACTTCCTGGTATATTTGATGCGGTCTATCATTGCATCGAGCATGTTCAGCGGTTCAGCCCCTCTGATCGATGCCAGATAAGCCGCCGTGCAGTTCTTCTCGAGTACTTCCGCAACGAACAGCGCCTCATCATAGGTCGGGCCGAAGCAGTATGCGCCTTTCCCCTCTACCATGATGGCATTGCTCTTGCCTACAGCGCATGTGAAATCTTCTCTGCTCATATCCGACGACACACACTTGACGGAAGGACCGGTGATCTGGGCCATATCATCCAGATATGCCTTGATCGTGCAATCCGCATTGCTCATCTTAAGTACGAACGGCGTCATCACATGCAGCATCCATACACCGTAATGTTCATCCGCATCTTCCAGACCCTCGGGAATCGACTGTGCTACGGTTATCGGCTCGTCGGGAACAGTTACCTCCTGCATGGCAGCAACGAGATCTTCTGCCTGCATGGCTGCTTTTTGAGCCTTACGCTGTTTTAACTGCTCTATGAGCGGAGCTCCGTCCGTACAGTAATACTCATAGATCTTTTCGGACAGTTTCTCCAGAGTAAGTGCTACGTGAAATGCGCGGTCGTGATCCGTTCCGAGACATAAAGCGCCGTGATTCTTCATCAGCACGTGATTGGTGAGCGGATTCGTCTCGATCGCATAACCCACAGCCTGTCGGAGCTTCTTCGATCCGTTAAGCCCATATGACGCACATACTATCCTGGGGCCTATCAGTTCCCTGGTCCGTTCTGATACTCTGCTTCCCAGACGGATATCCATTCCCAGCACGCTGAGTGCCGAAGCATAAGTCTGATGGGTATGGATCACGAAATTGACATCGGGACGGAGTCTGTAGCACTCGAGGTGAACCCCTATCTCACTGGACGGGAGAATGTCACCTTCATATCTGCCCTCCATGTCCGTGATGACTATGTCATCTTCGGTCAGGGTATCGTAATCTCTGCCGCTGGGTGTGATCGCTATGCGGTCCCCCTCAACTCTGGCACTCACATTTCCCCATGTTCTGACTATCAGCTTATGATCAACAAGTTCTCTGCATGATTGCAGAACAAGTTTTTTAGCTTCTTCTTCGCTATAATATGACATATGTCACTCCGTTTGTTCTTCCGAGTCTTCTTTAAGCGGTGCCACATGGTAGCCTGCCGTAGCATACAGCCTGCCGGATACGGTCTTCAGTTCCGGTGAAAAAAGATTATCACGTCTTGCAAAATCTTCCGAATAGATCCACTCACCGCCGCCGTCGACATCTTCCGCCACAAAGAGATTATCTATGTATTCATGATAATTGCCCTTTTGTACCCAGGTTCCGAACTGCCCCACGGGTTTGGCCTCATTAAGCGTTGTCTCGCATACCTTATACTTATCCAGATATGTCGTAGCGGTCGTCTGGCTCACCCTGATCTCGACTATGTGCTCCACGCTCGTGAACATGACCATCTCCGGATACATGAAATCGAGATTGGTATACTGCTCATCATATACCGCATCGCCCTGTCTCCGTGAAGTATACAGCATGGGAATATCCCGCGTACAGTCAAAAGCGAAAAGATAATACTCTCCGTCTTTGCCGTCCATGCTGCCCCAGGTGATGCCCGCCACGCCGGAATCCGTCTCTATATTGAACCGGATATCAAACGATGTGGCCGTGCTGGAGCTTCCCAGAAAAGGATTGATGCTGACCGCTCCTGTGTCTTCGTCCTTTGCCGCATAATCAGTAACGGGTGATGCCGGAGCCTGGACGATAGTACCTTCTTTTTTATCCGGCCGGTTCTCGTCCGGTTCGGCCGGGATGGGTTCGGTATGTACTCCGGATGAGCTGTCCCCGTCAGTATATGCACTGTCGGCCAATGCCTCCGCAACCTGATCCTCAACGCTCATCTCCTCTGTCCTGCCGCACCCGCCTATCGCCGACGCAGCCAGCATAAATGTGAGCATCAAAGCCGCGGTTTTTTTCTGCTTTTTATTCATACGATCCTCCTCAGGATGATCCCATATTATATATATACATCTATCCTAAGGGAAAATCTGCAAAATAAATCTTAAGTTTTCCTTATAAAATTATTCGGATATCATTCAGACGCCGTCATTCGGGCGGAAACTCGAAGACTTCTTCCGGATCATCATCGGCTTCTTCATATCCGGCCTCGGATAAGGCATCTCTGATCGCTTCCGCTGTGGATGCATACATCCGGAGAGCCTTTTCATGACCGGAATCTATCGTGGCTGTATCTGTATTTTTGGCAGCTTCTTCAAGAGCGGCAGCTGTTTCGTAAAGTGCTGTCGCCCCAAGCATCTTGGAAGTGCTCTTCAGTGAATGAACGAATATCCCGTAATTATCCCAGTCTCTGTCCCTGTAATACCGTTCTATGCTCTCCCGGCGCTCAGTTTCTTCCTGAGCATACTCGGAAAGCACACTGAAGTAGACTTCTTCATCATCAAGGCAGTAATTGAGTCCCTGAGCCGTATCTATCCCCGCATCGCGAAGAGCGGCGTAAATGCTCTCACCGGCTGCATTCGTCCCGGCCACGCTCCTTCGGGTACTTTCAGATGATCCCCCGCTCCGGGACTGCCATCTCGGATCCGCAGGATCGAGAATGACTTTATCTGCCGGAAGATATGTGATGAGCATCTTCTCAAGTGCCGGTCCCTCCACCGGTTTGGTCAGATAATCGGAGAAGCCTTCCGCCATATACTTTTCCTTGGCGCCTCTGATCGCATCGGCGGTAAGACAGATGACGGGGGTCTCGGCGTTCATATGACCATCCAGCGCTCTGATGGCTTCAAGGGCCTGGGTTCCGTCCATCCCCGGCATGCGCTGGTCCATCAGGATCACGTCATATTCCTGTCTCTCAGCGAGTCTTACGGCTTCCACTCCGTTATATGCGGTATCTATCTGTATCTGTGTCTTCTTGAGAAGGCTGCATGCAACGGTAACGTTCATCTTGGTGTCATCCACGATCATGATACGGGCATCGGGCGCGTGGAACGACTCGGAATATGATTCCTCCTCATCCTCCGGAGACAACAGTCTGTACTCACCGATAGGAACGGGATCCTCGATCTTCTGCAGTAATTCAAAGTAAAAAACGGAGCCCTCGCCGTATACGCTGTTAACCTTAATCTCACTGTCCATAAGGCTTAAGAGTTTGGTGATGATGGACATTCCCAGACCGGTACCTTCTATGTTACGGTTTCTGGTCACATCGAGTCTCTCAAATGACTCAAAGAGTTTCTCCATGTCTTCCTCTTTGATGCCGATCCCGGTGTCCTTCACTTCCACATAGAGTTTGATCGAATCCGCTGTCTTCTCTCTGCCTTCCATTGTCATCGTAACGGAGCCTTCGGGCGTGTATTTAACGGCATTGGTAAGAAGATTCAGGATGACCTGACTGATGCGGGCGTCATCACCGAACAGTTCCGAAGGGAGTTCGGGGTCGATATCAAGTATGAAATCCAGGCCTTTTGCATTCGCCCTTTCCTGGATCGAATTCACCAGGTAAGTGATCATCGACTTAACGCTGTAACGGACCGGAACGATCTCCATCTTACCGTCTTCGATCTTGGAAAAGTCGAGGATGCTGTTGATCAGCTGAAGCAGGTTTCTTCCGGAAACCTTGATATTCCTCGCATACTCTACGATGCCGTCGCTTCCCGCTTCGCGTAAGATCATCTCGTTCATTCCCAGTATCGCATTTATGGGCGTACGTATCTCATGCGACATATCCGCAAGAAAGCTGCTCTTGGCTTTATTGGCTTCATCTGCCGCCAGTTTCTCAAGTCTGAGCATCTCCGCCTCATATTCCTGTTTCTGACGGCTTACGCTCATCTCCTCCATCTTCTTGCCGTATACCTGTTCATTTTTATAACCCAGGTAATAGAAGAACGATATGAGGCCGAATATGACGAGCGAAACCACGATATTGAAAATAAGCTGCGAACGAACATCTTCGAGCAGTTCCTTGTCGCTGATGACTATAACCACATACCACTGATCGAGCACGGGACATACGAAAAGAGTGCATGGCTCGGCATTCATGTCAGCGTTAAGCGTTCCGTTTCCGACTTCGTTCAGCTGTTTCAGAGTCTCGGGATCATAGAGTTCCCTGAAATCTTCACCTGTTTTCTCCCTTTCCCTGTGAGCTACGATCATCCCGTCACGGTTAACGATCATCGCATAACCCTTACCGCTTATATCCACCGCCTCGGTAATATCCTGAACGTGCCCTACTATAACATCAAGAGCGACCACATCGCGCTTGCTGTATGAGCCTTCTGCTCCGCCGTGATCTATGAGTTTGCATATCGTTATGACCACCGAATGGGTCTGCGCATCCACATACGGAGACACGATTATCGTCTGACCGTCGGCATCCACAGCCTGTTTATACCAGTCCCGCTCCTCGACATTGTAATCGTTCGGAGGGATCCATCCGGATCCGTCCATATACTCTCCCCTAATATAACCGTAGAGTCCCGTGAAGTTCTCATCAAAATGCTCAGCCTGATTCTCGGTCTGCTTGGTCAGATACGCGGATATCGCTTCCTGAGTCTCTCCGTTTGATATCATCATCTCGACCGTATCCGCGGTAACACGCAGTGTCGACTCGGAGACAGACAGATAGGTCTCAAGTTCCGTAGCGATCGAAGCCGCCTTATCCTCTCCCGAATCATACAGTCCCGTAACGGATGTCCCGTAGTAGATACGGCTGTTGAACACGACCATGAATGTCATCAGCGCGAGCGTGACGATAAGTGTAGTGATAAAATTGATCTTGTTTCTTCTTGTCGTAACAACGCTCTGCTGATCATCGGCCCTGTTCCTGTATCTCTGGGCGATCACATATATGACACCCAGTATAAGCAGTACAAAGAAAACAGAGATCACAAAGAGTGAGATCGCTATGATGCTGTATGTCTCCTGAGAGTCGGTGGGCAGGGTCTTTTTCATCCAGGTTCCAAGATAGTACCCTCCTGCGCATCCTCCCAGGATTATGAAAGACACAATCACCTGAAGCAGTATCTGGGATCTCGTCTCATCTGCGCCCTTCTCGTGACTGACTAGTCCTTCGGCCAGATAATCCCTGCCGATCGCCCAGGCCATAAACAGAGAGATCGCATAGTTGGAAAATGCGGAATAATAATACGGATCCAAAGCATCACTCGGCCAGCTGAAGCAGGATGCCGTCCACATACCGTACTCGGTAACGATCAGCAAAAGCAGGATTATATGAGTATAGGGAATGTGTACCCCCTCTTCCCTGCGGTGTTTGATATAAAACAGGATCGACTGAAGGCAAACGACGGAAACCGCTGTGGTAATGCCGCATTGCCACAGATTATTGAATATACCGCCGTATTGAATATAGATGGCAAACTGAACGCCATCTACGATGATCGGAAGAAACATCAGAGGATGTATATACCGCTTCGATCTCTCCTGACGCATGTTGAGTGCCAGGAACAAGAGTACCAGATAAGCTATATTCCATCCCAGATACGCAATGATACCCGAAACATCGGGGTCTTCGTGCATGATCAGAGTATATGTGGTCCAGTAGTAATCGCTGAGCAGACGTGCAAGAAAATATACGGAAGCGATCATCCATCCGCGTTTGGAAATATCGATATACCTGAACAGACATATAAGCAGTCCTATAACCGTAGCCAGGAGCATGCATATATTTTCAAGTGAAGCTATATCCATCCGGATTCCTCAGATAATGAAATGGGGACAGTCTAAAGACTGACCCCATTATAACATTTGGCGTAAACTCTAACAATTAAGCATTAACGATCTGACCGAAATCGGGCTTTAATGATGCGCCGCCGATAAGACCGCCGTCAATGTTGGGCTTGGAAAGAAGCTCTGCTGCATTGCCTGCGTTCATGGATCCGCCGTACTGGATGCGTACTGCATCAGCTGTAGCCTGATCATAGAGATCTGCAATGATCTCACGGATCATCTTGCATACTTCCTCTGCCTGATCTGCAGTAGCAGTCTCGCCTGTTCCGATAGCCCAGATAGGCTCGTAAGCGATGACCAGAGTCTTAACCTGATCAGCAGTGATATCGGTAAGATCCCATTTGATCTGTCTTGCGATCCACTCCTTGTATGTGCCTGCCTTACGAAGTGCAAGTGACTCGCCGCAGCACATGATGGGTGTAAGACCGGATGCGAAAGCCTTCTTAACCTTCTGGTTGATCAGGATATCGTTCTCACCGAAGATATCTCTTCTCTCGGAATGGCCGATGATAACATACTCAACACCTGCTTCCTTGAGCATCGGAGCTGAGATCTCACCTGTGAATGCACCCTTGTCCTCGATATAGAAGTTCTCTGCACCGACATGTACGTTCGTGCCCTTTACTGCTTCAGCAACGGGAACGATGTCGATAGCGGGTACGCAGTAAACTACGTCAACATCATCATTCTTAACCAGATCCTTAAGCTCATTACAAAGAGCTACTGCCTCGCTGGGAGTCTTGTTCATCTTCCAGTTGCCGGCGATTATTCTTCTTCTTGCCATTTTATTTCTCCTCTAAAAGATCTTATTTGTCATCAGCTGCGTATACACCGGGAAGTTCCTTACCCTCAAGGAATTCAAGTGATGCGCCGCCGCCTGTAGAGATGTGGCTCATCTTATCTGCAAAACCGAGCTGGTTGCATGCTGCTGCGGAATCACCGCCGCCGATGATAGTGGTGGCATCTGTCTCAGCCAGTGCCTTGGCAACAGCGATGGTACCCTTGGCAAGTGTAGGATTCTCGAATACACCCATAGGTCCGTTCCAAACAACTGTCTTGGCATTCTTTGCAGCGTTTGCGAAGAGTTCCTGAGTCTTGGGACCGATATCAAGGCCTTCCTTGTCAGCAGGGATAGCTGTGGAATCAACATACTCTACATCGATAGGTCCGTCGATGGGATCCGGGAAAGCATCTGCAACTGCGGTATCGATGGGAAGAAGAAGCTCCTTGCCGAGTTTCTTGGCCTTTTCCATCATCTCCTTGCAGTAATCAAGCTTCTCGTCATCAACGAGTGAGTTACCGATCTCATAGCCCTGAGCCTTCAGGAATGTGAAAGCCATGCCGCCGCCGATGATCAGTGTATCGCACTTCTCAAGGAGGTTATTGATAACGTTGAGCTTATCTGCTACCTTGGCGCCGCCGAGGATGGCAACGAACGGACGAACGGGATTCTCTACAGCGTTTCCGAGGAAATCGATCTCCTTCTGCATCAGATAACCTACTGCGTTGGTGCCGCCCTTCTCGGTGATGTACTTGGTAACAACAGCTACGGATGCGTGTGCTCTGTGAGCGGATCCGAAAGCGTCACATACATAGTCGTCTGCAAGATCAGCCAGTTCCTTTGCAAAAGCTTCGCCTGCTTCGGTGGGCTTGGTCTCTTCTTTGCCACGGAAACGGGTATTCTGAAGAAGTACCACATCACCGTCGTTCATTGCGTTAACTGCTGCTGTAGCAGCTTCGCCTGTTACATTGTAGTCAGCTACGAAAGTAACCTTCTTACCGAGCTTCTCCTCGAGAGCCTTAGCTACGGGGGCCAGGGATTCCTTCTCGTTGGGGCCTTCCTTAACCTTGCCGAGGTGTGAGCAAAGGATGACCTTTGCGCCGTCACCGATCAGCTTGTTGATGGTGGGAAGTGCTGCTCTGATACGTGTGTCATCGGTGATAACGCCATCCTTTAAAGGAACGTTGAAATCACATCTGACAAGTACTCTTCTGCCGGCTGCGTTGAAATCGTCAACGCTCTTCTTATTAAGTGCCATATGTTTTCTCCTTATCATTAAAAAGAATAAAGGGCCCGGCCCTTACCGGACCGGGCCCTGCTTTCACTAAGCCGTAACCGAATTATTTAAGAAGGCTACCGAAGTGCTTGATGGTACGTACCATCTGGCTGGTGTATGAGTTCTCGTTGTCATACCATGAAACAACCTGAACCTGAGTTGTGCCGTTGTCAAGAGGCAGAACCATGGTCTGAGTTGCATCAAAGAGTGAACCGTAAGTCATGCCAACGATATCGCTTGATACGATCTCGTCTGTATTGTAACCGAAGGACTCGTTTGAAGCAGCCTTCATAGCGTCGTTGATCTGCTCCTTGGTCACATTACCCTCAACTACTGCTGTAAGGATAGTGGTTGAACCTGTAGGAGTGGGAACACGCTGTGCAGCGCCGATGAGCTTACCGTTGAGCTCGGGGATAACAAGGCCGATAGCCTTTGCAGCACCTGTTGAGTTGGGAACGATATTAACTGCAGCTGCACGTGAACGTCTCTTGTCGCCCTTTCTCTGAGGTCCGTCAAGAGTCATCTGATCACCTGTGTAAGCGTGGATCGTGCACATGATACCGGACTTGATGGGTGCGCAGTCATTAAGAGCCTTAGCCATAGGAGCCAGGCAGTTGGTTGTACATGAAGCAGCGGAGATGATCTTGTCATCAGCTGTAAGTGACTGATGGTTAACATTGTAAACGATTGTAGGAAGGTCATTGCCTGCGGGTGCGGAGATGATTACATGCTTTGCGCCTGCATCGATATGAGCCTGTGCCTTCTCTTTGCTGGTATAGAAACCTGTACACTCAAGAACAACGTCTACATCAAGATCCTTCCAAGGAAGATCTGCTGCCTTAGCCTCAGCGTAGATGGTGATCTTCTTGCCGTCTACTGTGATGCTGTTCTCATCAAAAGATACCTTGTCTGCAAGTGCGTAACGACCCTGAGTTGAGTCATACTTAAGAAGATGTGCAAGCATCTCGGGAGAAGTAAGGTCGTTGATAGCTACGATCTCAAATCCCTCTGCGCCGAACATCTGTCTGAAAGCCAGACGACCGATACGACCGAATCCGTTAATTGCTACTTTTACTGCCATGTGAGATTCCTCCTAAGAAAAAATAGATTTATGAATACCTGACAGAGCTTTTCTGTCAAAACTTCGTCAGCGGTATCAATTATACTCAATCTGCACTCACAATTCAAGAGAATTGTTGTTTTTTCAGAGTTTAACCTGAACGGGAATCCTGGCGTCATACACCGTGTAGTATTCGAAGCCTGCCTCGCGCAGAACCGCTTCCGCTCTGTCCAGTCCGCGGCCGAGATCCTCAACCTTGTGAGCATCGCTTCCGACCGTGATCAGTTCACCGCCAAGTTCCTTATATCTCCTCAGGATATCCGTACAGGGATTGAGCTCTTTCAGACCGTATTTGATGGCGGCGGTATTAACCTCGATTCCCTTTTCGAGATCGATTATCCTGGTAAGTATCCTGTCCATGATATCCTTATACTTGTCATACGAATAATCCCGGTCGAGGGTCCTGCCCTTACGTACCACATAATCGAGATGACCCACGACATCGAAATTGCTGTAGGATCTCAGATTCTCATATACAGCCTCAAAATATCTTCTGTATGCTTCCTCATCGCTCCTGCCTTCAAAGTATTCCGGTTCATATACATCGATGCCGTCAACGACGTGGATCGATCCGATCACAAAATCGTAATCATGCTCTTTGGCAACCTTTACATTGGCCCTCACGATATCGGGCTGAAGGCCGAGTTCGATACCGAAACGTATATTGATGTCATTAACATACTTGTTCCTGAGTATCAGAAGATGATACAGATACGAATCCACGTTGCACTCAAAGAATCCTTCGGGTGTGTCGGGTGTCACGGGGAAATTCAGGTCCATATGCTCTGTAAAAGCGATATCCTTAAGTCCCAGCGAGATGGCCTTTTGTATCATTTCCTCCATATCGGCTTCGGAATCTCCCGAAAAAGAAGTATGAAGATGAAAATCAGATGTAATACTCATATCCTTCCTCCTAAATTGATCAGTTTCTTATCAGAACGGTCTGTCGGTCATGGATCCGGGGAAGCATGCAGCCTCCGTACGGATCAGATCGGGCATGTCAGCCACGACATCCTCATCCCCTATTCCCAGAAGATAAGCAGTGACGGGAGTGATCTCACCGTATACCTCATCGGGGAATGTGGTATATACGCCGTTTATCTTGGTGAAAGTGCGGAGCATGATGTCATCTGCACAGACCTCAGCCAGCGTATCATATGTTTCCTTGCTGAATACCTCAGCACTGTCGTAGTAGTCTTCCGCTCCGAACAGGTGAAGCAGTTCGTGAGCAAAAACGGTAGGTGTCTCATACTCATAGGTAGGTGAGTACATATCCTGGAGATAAAGGAGACATCCCTCGTTCCAGATCTCATCTCCGTCCTCCACGAAGTGCATCGAAGAATATGAACATCCCTCATGAGGGATCATATACAGGAAAGCGACCGAAGAAGTATTGTACTTCTGGCACAGTTCTCTGTAAGGCACCTGGTTTACCCACTCGAGTTCCAGTCCGTCCATATAGTGCTCCTGCTTCGTGGTCACATAAGCAGGTACCTCTTCATAAATGCGGATAGAATAAGCAAGTTCCGGATCCTCTTCCCAGTCATAGATCAGATTAGTCTCGGTATCATACTCTTCCTCCATGGTCTGCGCCACAAAATCATAAGCGATACGGCATGTACTGAGCATCTGCTGCTTTTCCTCCTCGGTCCACAGATCCTCTTCTTCATCCACAAAAATGCTTATGATGACTGTCGGTTCCCAGATATAGGACGCGGATCCGGTATGGCGCTCTTTCCATTCCTTTTCCGTCATGTATCCGGTCAAGTACTCTTCCTCCGGTTCCTCCTCGACGGCTTCGGGCTCGGGTTCTTCCTCTTCCTCCTCAGCTTCGGGCTCCACATAGGGAACAGCCTCAGCCAGATGAATATCCTCCTCGGGAGTCACGGTCTCATCTACATCCTCGATATCGGTATCGATATCAACATATCCCTCGGGAGCGGGGATCTCGTCCGCCTTACAGCCTCCGACGAACAGTACGGCTCCTGCGATAACGGCAGCAAGGGTCTTATAAACTATGGATCTTCGATTCATATCTTTTTCCTCAAAATAAAGTCTGTTTGCCTTTTAAGCGCATACTGATTATAATGAACGCGCGTACTTAATCATAACATATTAATCATAAAAGGAGAAATCCATGTCTTTTGAATTCCATTCAAAACTGCCCTCTCCTTCCGAGATCCGTGAAGGCTATCCCCTTACTGAGGATCAGAAGAAGCTGAAGGCTGAGCGCGACCGCGAGGTTGCCGATATCATCACGGGCAAAAGCGATCGTTTCCTGCTGATCATAGGCCCTTGTTCTGCCGACAATGAAGACAGCGTATGCGATTACGTTTCCAGGCTCGCCAAAGTAGCCGAAGAAGTGAAAGACCGGATCATGGTGATCCCCAGGATATATACCAATAAGCCCAGAACAACGGGCGAAGGCTACAAAGGACTGTTCAGTCAGCCCGATCCGGAGAAAAAGCCCGACTTCCTTGCGGGACTCATCGCCATGCGCAAGATGCACATACGCGCCATCGCCGAATCAGGCCTTACAGCGGCCGACGAGATGCTCTACCCCGAGAACTGGGGATATGTAGAGGACATCCTCTCCTATGTAGCGATAGGTGCCAGAAGCGTTGAAGACCAGCAGCACCGCATGGTCGTCAGCGGTTTTGATGTGGCCAGCGGCATGAAGAATCCCACGAGCGGAGACTTTGCGATCATGCTCAACTCCGTCTATGCAGCCCAGCATCCTCACGCTTTTGTATACCGCGGTTTTGAAGTACAGACCTCCGGTAATCCTCTGGCGCACACCGTCCTTCGCGGATCGGTCAATAAATACGGCCGTTCGCTGCCAAACTACCACTACGAAGACTTAAATACGCTTCTCATGCTCTATAACGAGCGCGATATCATCAATCCTGCGTGCATCATCGATGCAAACCACAATAATTCCAACAAGGAATTCAAACAGCAGATCCGCATCGTCAAGGAAGTCCTGCACAGCAGAAAGTTAAACTCAGATATCCGTTCTCTGGTAAAAGGTGTGATGGTTGAAAGTTATATTGAAGAAGGCTGCCAGAAAATAGGCGAAGGCATCTACGGTAAGTCGATCACCGATCCCTGTCTTGGCTGGGAAGACTCAAAACAGCTGATCTACGATATAGCTGAACTGGTATAAAGAAAAGATCAAGGCTCATCCTCGCGGAATGATCGAAGGCTCATCCTCGCGGATGAGCCTTGCTGTATACTTCTCTTAAATGATTCTGATTCATGTGGGCATATATCTGTGTTGTCGATATATCCGAATGCCCGAGCATCTCCTGAACACTCTTTAAGTCTGCTCCGTTCTCGACCAGATGCGCCGCGAAGCTGTGACGCAGCGTATGCGGTGTGATATCCGCTTCGATCCCGGCCTTTCTCGTGTAATACTTGATGAGCTTCCAGAATCCCTGTCTGCTCATCGTCTGTCCCGAGCAGTTTGCGAACAATACTTCCGAGGTCTTGTCCTCCAGCATGTTCTCTCTCGTTCCGTCCAGATATCTGGCCAGTGCATCATGTGCGGGACGACCGAACGGAACCGTACGCGTCTTCTTGGCATCCTTTAAGACTATCGTAGAGTTGCTCATGTTAACGTCCTTCACCTGAAGAGTGATGAGCTCGGTAACACGGATACCCGTTGCGTAAAGCAGTTCCAGCATAGCCTTATCCCTGATCTCTTTGGGAGTATTACCCGAGGGCTGTGCGAGCAGAGCGTTTATCTCTTCCTGCGTCATGATCTCCGGAGCCTTTTTCTCGATCTTGGGCGCATGAAGAGACATGGAAATATCCTGTTCCACGATTCCCTGTGCCTTTAAATAATGGAAAAATGCTTTGAGCGATGCTATGTTGCGTGAGATAGTAGCTGCTTTGAAGCCCTGCGAAGTAAGATCGGCTATATAGTCCTTTAAGTCTGCTTCTGTTATGGATTGTATTTTGCTGATACCGCGGCGGTTTAAGAACTTCACGACCTTCATCAGGTCTCTTCTGTAACTCATCTCGGTATTAGCTGAAGTATCCTTCGTTTCATGCATATATGCTATGAAATTCTGAATGCTTTGCTCCATACTGACCCTGTCTTCTTTCGATACTATTAACACCACTTATGTTAATTCTTTTATGTCAATATTTTATGTCAATCAAATGATGTCTGAAAATCATTATACGCATGGAAAATCATAAAATCAATGCGATTTTTGCCCTGAAAAATCACCAAAAGCAAAAAAGGCGGACCGATGTACAAGATGTCGGTCCGCCCTGATTTTATGTCTACAACATATTGACATAACACGATATAAAATAACAGGATTTTTTTATTTCAGATCACCAAGCATTTTCTCGACGGTTGCAAGTTTAACGCATAATGTAAAAATGTCGAGCGCCTTGGCAAGTTCGTCGATGGGAGGGAATGTCGGTGCTATACGTATATTGGAATCCTCGGGATCCTTTTTATATGGATAAGTAGCACCCGCACCGGTCATCGTGACGCCGGCATCCTTGCACAGTCCCACTATCCTCTTTGCGCAGCCCGAAGGTGCGTTAAAGGACACGAAATAGCCTCCGTTGGGGTTTGTCCAGTTGCCTATCTCAAGAGGCGTAAGTTCCTCATCCAGGCGCTTTAATACCAGTTCGAATTTAGGCCTGATGATATCGGCATGTTTCTTCATGTGTGCATGCATTCCGTCGATGTTCTTGAAGTATCTCACATGTCTTAACTGGTTTAATTTATCGTGACCGATGGTCTGGATGGTTATGAGTTTCTTAACATAAGCAAGATTCTCCTCGGACGATGCCAAAGCCGCGATACCCGAACCGGGGAATGTAACCTTGGAGGTCGAACAGAACTTCCATACCATGTTCGGATTGCCTGCTTTCTTGCACTCCGCAAGGATCTCGAGCAGGATATCTTCCTTGCCGTTATAGAGATGGTGGATCGTATATGCGTTGTCCCAATAGATCCTGAAGTCCTCGGCAGCGGGCTTCAAGTTCGCAAACCTGCGTACCGTCTCGTCCGAGTAGGTCACACCCGTAGGATTGGAATACTTGGGCACGCACCAGATACCTTTTACGGCAGGATCGTTATTCACATACTCTTCGACCAGATCCATGTCGGGACCTTCGTCATTCAACGGGATATTGATCATCTCGATGCCGAACTGTTCGGTGATGGCAAAATGTCTGTCATATCCGGGTACCGGACACAGAAACTTCACTTTATCAAGTTTATTCCAGGGGGTGGACCCGAGCACACCAAACATCATCGATCTGGCCACGGTATCATACATGATATTCAGGCTTGAATTGCCGAATACGATGATCTCTTCGGGACTCACTTCCATCATGTCCGCCATAAGTTCTCTTGCTTCATGGATACCGGTGAGTTCTCCGTAGTTTCTGCAGTCGATCCCTGCCTCGGAAAAGAAATTGCTCTGTGGATTCAGAGTGTTGAAGAAATCCGCTTCCATATCCAGCTGCTCTTCACTGGGAAGACCTCTGGCCATGTTGAGCTTTAATCCCTTGCCTTTTTCATCCTCATACTTAGCCGTAAGATCTCTGAATTCCTGTTCAAGTTCTTCCTTGGACATTTCGGTGTATTTTTTCATTTTGGTCGCACCTCGCTTCTTAATGTATACAATTATACAATAATATACATCACATCCGGTTTGATGGCAAGAAAAAAGGACGGTCATTTCTGACCGTCCTCATCTTATTTAGCGTAATCAACAGCTCTGCTCTCGCGGATCACATTGACTTTGATCTGTCCGGGGTATTCAAGCTCTTCTTCTATCTGCTTGGATATATCCCGTGCCAACAGAACCATGTCTGCATCTGTGATCTGCTCAGGAACTACCATTACACGAATCTCTCTGCCTGCCTGAATGGCAAATGACTTATCAACACCCTTGAAGCCGTTAGATATATCCTCCAGCTGTTTAAGTCTGGTGGTATAGGTTTCGAGAGTCTCTCGTCTCGCACCGGGTCTTGCTGCCGAAATAGTATCTGCAGCCTGAACGATACATGCGATCAATGATGTGGGCTCGCAATCACCGTGATGTGAAGCGACAGCATTGATGACCGTTTCCGACTCCTTATGCTTCTTACAAAGGTCTACACCAAGCTGAACATGTGTACCTTCCATCTCATGATCTACGGCTTTACCGATATCATGCAGAAGGCCCGCTCTCTTGGCTACCCTGACATCGAGACCGAACTCTGATGCCAAAAGACCCGACAGATGCGATACTTCGATAGAATGCTTAAGAACATTCTGTCCATAACTTGTTCTGAACTTAAGTTTTCCGAGAAGTCTTACAAGTTCGGGATGCAGTCCGTGAACACCTACTTCAAGTACTGCACTCTCGCCCTCTTCCTTGATCATGGTCTCAACTTCACGCTGAGCCTTTTCGACCATCTCCTCGATCCTTGCAGGATGGATACGTCCGTCAACTATCAACTTCTCCAAAGCTATCCTGGCTACTTCACGCCTGATAGGATCAAAGCCCGAAAGAACGACTGCCTCGGGAGTATCATCTACGATAAGATCTACTCCGGTCATAGTCTCAAGAGTACGTATATTACGTCCCTCACGACCTATGATACGGCCCTTCATATCATCATTGGGAAGCTGTACAACGGAAATTGTTGTCTCGGATACATGGTCGGCTGCGCATCTCTGAATTGCCGATATTACATACTCTTTAGCTTTCTTATCGGCTTCTTCTTTTGCTTTAGCCTCCATCTCCTTGATCATCACTGCGGTCTCATGCTTTACATCATCTTCAACCGCTTTAAGCAAATATTCTTTTGCCTGTTCAGAAGTAAGTCCGGAGATTCGTTCGAGTTCCTGTATGCGCTGCTCGTTAAGCTTGGACACTTCCGCACGCTGCTTATCAAGTTCTGCTTCACGTGCTGCAAGTCCCGCCTCTTTTTTCTCAATAGCCTCGGCTTTCTTGTCGATGGTCTCTTCCTTCTGCTGCACGCGTCTCTCATAACGCTGTGCTTCAGCTCTGCGTTCCTTGATCTCCTTGTCGAGTTCATTCTTGTTGCGAATGTTCTCTTCCTTGGCTTCAAGTAAAGCTTCACGCTTCTTGGTCTCCGCAGTCTTAAGAGCCTCATCGATGATCTGCCTTGCTCTTTCCTCGGCATTGCCCATGGTCTTCGTATCGCTCTTCTTCTTGGCTGAAGTTACGATGAAGTAAGTAACGGGCACTGCGATGATCAGAGTCGCGACTATCGCGATTATTACTGGCATCATCTACAGGAGCACCTCCTTATAATATTTTCAAAGTACAACATATCTATATTATATTGTATGAATATCAATGTCAATTAAAAAGTTTACATAAACAACGCATCAGGAGTTCTGCGCAAGTTTACATAACACGCCTCTATACCACAGTGCGGGTTCGCGGATCTCCGAGTCGTCATACCCTCCGGTATACTTGTCGCAATCCGGGACAAACGAAGCACTGGTCTCATCCCTGTTGGAGATGTTCCACATCACATATCCGGTATCATTCTCATCGAGCATGTCAAGCCAGATGCGGGCTTCCTCGGGATTGTGAGCTCCTGCTCCGTCTGCGGAGCATGTGCCGAACTCGGTAACGAACACGGGAAGCTTCTTAGCAATAGCATCACGGTAAATGTTCCTCAGTTTATCTCTGTGAGTGTCTGCATAGAAATGAAGAGAATACATGAGATTGTCATCTATGGTAAGCGGATCTGCACATACCTCATCGAGTCTCTGGCTCCATTCGGGAGTTCCGACAAATATAACGGCATATTTGTCATTTGCTCTGATGACCGGGATGACCTCTTCGGCATATGCCTTAACATCTTCCCATGTGCAGTTTACATTGGGCTCGTTGCATATCTCATAGAACACATTACCGTAAGAAGCATATCTTTCGGATACGAGCTTGAAAAAATCAAGCGCAAGATCTTTGTGCATAAGAGGATTGGAATCCTCGAGGATATGCCAGTCGATGATAACATATAATCCGAGCTCGGTAGCGGCCTTCACTCCTCTGTCAACCACTTCGATCAGTTTCTGTCTGTTGGCATCATCGCCGACACAGTATCCGTCCTCCTCGGCAGTATACATGGCGAGTCTGATGATGTCTATCTTCCACTCATCCTTCATATACTCGAGGAAATCACGGTTCACATACTCCGGATACCAGCTTAAAGCATGTGTTGAATACCCGTGCAGAACCACTACGGTGCCGTTTCTGTCGACAAGTTTACCGTTCCTGTCAACGTGAAGTGCACCGTATCTGTCATACTTAGTCTTCATATACCTTTCCTTTCATGATCAAGATATCTCTTCAGGAGTATTACGAAGTACCTTACGTATGGTTTCCGCAGAATATCCCCGCCCGGTCAGATAGGAATATATCTTCCCGAGCTGCTCCGTCGAGGGATCGGATATATCAAGGCGCCTTTTGGTCAAAAGGCGCCTTATCTGTTCTTCCTCATCCACCGCATCTGCAGTTCCGTCAATACTTGTGAGTACATCGTCGATGATATCCCGAGAAACGCCTTTGGCCGTCAGATCACTGACCATACGTCTGATGCTTTTGTCCTGATTATGGCTTGTGATATAATCCCGTGCAAACGCACGATCATCCACATAACCATATCCTATCACATATTGCAAAGCATCATCAATTATTTCGTCAGGATATCCGCCTTCGATCAGTTTTTCCCTGAGTTTCCTTTCGGTAAAGGAATGCTTCATGAGAAGATTCATGGCGCGAAGCCTGGCTCTCTTGGTCAGCACCTCGGTTTTGATCAGTTCACAGGTCTCTTCCGTTATGATCTCTCCCTCGACTATGCCGTATGCGGCGAGTTCGGATTTATACAATACACAGAAGCTCCTGTCATCGATATAGATGCGGTATCTGGTCTTATTCAGTTGTTGGATCCGTGTGACGATCACTTTCCGTCAGACGGCTTGCTGTCTGCAGTGCTTTTGGCAGCCGCAGGCGCACTCTCCGAGTTTAAGTCAAAGAGGTCTCTGAGCCGTTTCTCGATCTCATCGCATACTTTCGGGTTGTCCTTCAGGTACTGTTTTGCATTCTCGCGTCCCTGACCGATCTTATCCCCTTCATATGCGTACCATGCTCCGGACTTGACTATGATGTCATTATCCGCTGCCAGATCGAGTATGTCTCCGTATTTGGATATGCCTTCACCGTACATGATGTCGAATTCGGCTTCCTTGAACGGAGGAGCGATCTTGTTCTTAACGACTTTTACTCTGGTACGGTTTCCGATAGCCTCACCTGCCTGCTTGAGTGTTTCGATCCGTCGGACATCAAGTCTTACGGAGGAGTAGAACTTAAGGGCACGGCCGCCGGTAGTGGTCTCGGGGTTACCGAACATCACTCCGACTTTCTCTCTCAGCTGATTGATGAATACTACCGTACAGTTGGACTTGCTGATCACTGCAGTGAGCTTTCTGAGCGCCTGAGACATCAGTCTGGCCTGAAGACCCACATGCGAATCACCCATGTCTCCGTCTATCTCGGCTTTCGGAACCAGTGCCGCAACAGAGTCAACTACCACGATATCCATGGCTCCGGACCTTACCATGGTCTCGGTTATCTCCAGAGCCTGCTCGCCGTTATCCGGCTGTGATATGTACATGTTATCGATATCGACGCCTATGTTCCTGGCATACACGGGATCAAGTGCATGCTCGGCATCTATGAATCCGGCGATACCGCCTCTCTTCTGGACCTCTGCGATCATGTGCAGCGTGACCGTAGTCTTACCTGAAGACTCGGGTCCGTATATCTCGATGATCCTCCCCTTAGGTATTCCGCCAAGCCCCAATGCGATATCCAGGCTGAGCGATCCTGTCGGAATGACCTCGACATTCATCTGCGAAGCGGGGTCGCCAAGCTTCATGACTGCGCCCTTGCCGAACTGTCGCTCGATCTGTGATAATGCTGCTTCCAATGCTTTCTGTTTTTCGTCTCTTTCCATAAAAACCTCCAAAAACGGTACATATAAAGCTAAGGGGAACATCTGTTCCTGTATTAATATAAAACAAATGTTCGATTATGTCAACAGATAATCTCTATGATCGGGAAAACACACGATATGCGAGGATATCATGCTGCGATCGAAACGACCGCGTAATATGCTTGTGAACACCGTAACAATAGCATAAAGATGAGGACATGGCAATACCATGTCCTCATATCATCATATCGTGTTCTCAATCGCAGCATCATGCCAGATCGGAATGAAGCATCCTGAGCGCTGCCGAGACCGAATTGTCTCTGATCTTCTCCCTGTTGCCGGAGAAATTGAAACGCACAACATGTGCCTCGCCCCGGACGCATACGCCGATATATACGGTTCCGACGGGCTTTTCTTCCGTGCCGCCGTCAGGGCCGGCTATACCGGTGATCGCCACGGCAACATCGGCCGATGCCGCTTTGGCAGCACCGAACGCCATCTCGTAAGCGCATTCTTCGCTGACCGCGCCGAATTTCTTAAGCGTCTTTTTGCTGACTCCGAGCAGTTTGTGCTTCGCCTTGTTCGAATATGTCACGAAGCCGGTCTTATATACATCCGATACCCCGGGCACTCCGACCATTCTTCCGGAGAGCAGTCCGCCCGTGCACGATTCGGCGAAGGTGATGGTCAGGCCGCGTTTCTTCAGCAGCTTGACCACAGCCTCTTCGAGTGTGACGTTTTCATCGGTAGTATAGACGTGTTTTCCGAATCTCTTCTTTATCTCCTTTACCACGGGAGCGGTAAGTTTCTTCGCTTCGGCCTTATTCTCAGCCATCGCGGATACGCGCATGTGAACCTCACCGGTCTTTGCATATGTAGCTATAGTGGGATTGGTCTGCGTATCTATCAGATCCTTTATCAGTTCCTCAGCGCTGCTCTCCCCTATGCCGGTCTCCTTTACGGTCACCGAATAGATCGTACCGGATGATCTTTTTTTCAGGAAAGGCCGTACGCTGTTCAAAAACATCGGCTTCATCTCTCCGGGAGGCCCCGGCATCAGAATGATGTACTTCTTAGCATTCTTCTTTTCAGTAGTGCCGCCATCAGCATCTTTTCCGTTCTTATACGGAATGATCACACCGGGTGCGGTCCCGTTCGGGTTCTCGAGGACTTTCGCACCTTCGGGCATATATGCCTGCTTGTAATTATTCTCGGTAAGCGGGATGTTCCTTTTTTCAAAATAGGCTTTGAGCGCATCCATGGAAGGCTGATGCAGAGCAAGGCTGCACCCGCAGACTTCGGCGGCGGTCTCCTTGGTCAGATCGTCCTCCGTGGGCCCCAGTCCTCCGCTCACAAGCACTATATCCGCTCTACTGAGAGCCAGTTTGAAAGCGTCCGCAAGCCTGTCATGATTGTCTCCGACCACCTGCTGATTGAAGCAGGATAAACCAAGCGCCACACACTGCTCGGACAGAAATGCGGCGTTTGTATTAACGATATTGCCCATAAGGATCTCGGTACCTACCGAAATGATCTCAACTGTCATATCTTACATATCCTTTCCCATGACACCCCAGTTCTTGACCAGATAATCGATAAGGCTGACGATGGTAAGAACCAGTGCGATGTACATGATGATCGTAGTCACGATCTGAAGCTGAGGGATATCCACGATCATGAGGATCACCATGATCATCTGGAAAGTGGTCTTGAACTTTCCCCAGTAGCTCGCTGCGATCACGACACCGTTATCCGATGCGACAAGTCTGAAACCGCTGATGATGAACTCCCTGGCTATGATCACTATGACTATCCACGCAGGGATCCGCTCCAGTTCGATGAGAGCGATCATTGCTGAGCAGACCAGCAGTTTATCCGCCAGAGGATCCATGAATTTGCCGAAATTGGTGATCAGGTTATACTTGCGCGCTATCTTGCCGTCCGCAAGATCGGTAAGACTCGCTATGACAAATATGGCAAGCGCTATCCATTTATCATACGGGGTGATATCCAGTAACAGGAAGATCAGGAAAAACGGGATCATGATCACCCGAAGCAATGTAAGTTTATTAGGCAGGTTCATCGATAAATTCTCCTATCAGGTCATAATCGCGGGCTTCCGTTATGCGCACATGCGCATACTCTCCGCTCATCCTCTCCCGGTCTGCGGGAATGAACACGCGTCCGTCCACTTCCGGGGCATCCGCATAAGTACGTCCTACATATACATCTTCCTCAGGGATACAGCCCTCGATTACGACTTCCATGATCTCGCCGATACGTCTGTCGGCGTTATCGAAGCATATCGCCTGCTGGAGTTCCATGAGTTCATCTCTTCTTAAGTTCTTTATCTCTTCAGGTATCTGATCGTCCATTTCACCGGCCGGAGTACCTTCTTCCTGAGAATAGGTGAACACGCCCAGCCTGTCGAATTCGATCTCGTTGACGAATCTGTAGAGTTCCTGATGATCCTCTTCGGTCTCACCCGGAAAACCGCTGATCAGAGTAGTCCTAAGAACGATATCCGGTATGCGCTCCCTGAGTCTTCCGACGATGGTCCTCAGTTCCTCCTCGGAGGTCCTGCGTCCCATCCTTTTCAGTACCGCATCGGATGCATGCTGCACCGGCATATCCAGATAGTGACAGAGTTTGGGATTTGACGCCATCTCCTCTATGAGAGCATCATCGATCTCTTCGGGATAACAATACTGAATCCTGATCCAATGAATGCCGTCGATCCCAGATAATCTGCGAATGAGTTCCGGGAGAGCTTTGTGCCCGTACAGATCGGTACCGTAGAGGGTAGTCTCCTGCGCGACCAGTATGAGTTCGTTCACTCCGGCTTCGGCCAGACGCTCTGCTTCTTCAACCAGATGCTCCATCGGATATGACCTGTACGGTCCGCGCAGCGACGGGATGATGCAATAGGTACAATGCTTGTCGCACCCTTCCGCGATCTTCAGATATGCGTAAAAAAGCCCCGAAGAATGAGCTCTGTGGCGGGAACTGTACGGCGGTGTATCAAGCGGATCACAGAATACGCTCATCCCGGCTCCGGCATACAGATCATCCAGACACTCGCGGATCTTTCCGATCGATGCGGTTCCGATCAGTGCGTCCACTTCAGGTATCTCTTCCTGTATCTCCGAAATATACCTCTGACTCAGACACCCGGTCACAACGATGAATCTTATGTCCCCGGCATTCTTTCGTTCCGCGATCTCCAGGATCGTATCGATGCTCTCTTCTTTGGCATCACCGATGAAACAGCATGTGTTGATGACAGCGCACTCCGCTTCATCGATATCATCGGTAAAGCTGTATCCGCCCTGTGCCAGTTCACCCAGCATGATCTCGGAATCCACCAGGTTCTTATCACATCCCAGAGAGATAAAGATTACACTTTTTTCCATATCTTAGAATTGACAGACCTGAAATGCTTATGCACTTCAGGTCCCGTGATCATTCCTCGTCGTTTAATATCTTAATCTTGCCTTCACCGAGTTCTTCGATCGCAACCGACAGGGCTTTCCTGCCCTCGCTCTCAACAAAAGCCTCATCGCCGTTGTTGATCTGTCTTGCTCTCTTGGATGTAGCCATCACGATCGAGTATCTGCTGCTTACTACAGGCTCCTCGCCGGGCTCAACATCACTGTTTACGACCTTCATCAGGTCTGAATATGACGGATGTAACATCTTATGTTTTCCTCCTCATTAATGCTTATGCATATATTGTAAGTTCTTCATGTATCTTCTTAAGAAGCCCGGAAGAGCATCCCGGTTTATGATGTGATGCTTCTATGAGAACGTGAAGTTCTTCCACACATTTATCAAGATCGTCGTTCACGAGCAGATAGTCATATCTGTCCACGAACTCGGATTCTTCGTAAGCTCTGCGCATCCTCTTGTTGATGGTAGCCTCATCCTCGGTGCCTCTCTCCGTGAGTCTGCGTTTAAGTTCCTCCGCACTCGGAGGCGTTACGAATATGAGTATCGCATCGGGGAATCTGGTCTTGACCTGGATCGCACCCTGCATCTCTATCTCAAGGATCACGTCCTTGCCCTGCGATATCATCTCTTCGACATACTTGCGGGGCGTTCCGTAATAGTTGCCGACAAAGGTTGCAAACTCGAGCAGTTCGCCGTTGCTTATCGCTTCCTCAAACCGCTCCTTGCTCACGAAGAAATATGACTTGCCGTCTTCTTCGCCCTCTCGCGGTGCTCTGGTGGTCATGGAAATCGACAGCGCGTAATCATCACTCTTGGAAACGATCCTTTTAACTATGGTTCCCTTGCCTGCTCCGGAAAAACCGGAGACAACGATCAAAACACCTTTCTCTGCCATATGATCCCCTTATCACTCTATATTCTGTATCTGTTCGCGTACCTTCTCTATATCCGTCTTCAGTTCTATGGCTCTGTCCGATACGGCCAGATCATTGGTCTTGGACAGGATCGTATTGGCCTCTCTGTTCATCTCCTGTGCGATGAAATCAAGTTTACGGCCTACTGCTCCGCCCTTCTTAAGAGTATCTCTGGTGGTCTCGATATGACTGCGGAGACGTACCAGTTCCTCATCCACACAGATCTTATCAGCATAAAGCGTAACTTCCATCAGGAGTCTTGATTCGTTGACGGTGGTATCTCCGAGCAGATCGCGGACCTTGTCTTCAAGACCCTTCTTAAACTCCGCGATGATCTCAGGGCTCCTGCCGGTGATGAACTCCACATTGTCGAGCATGGTCTCGAGTTTGGACTCCAGATCGGCTCTTAAGTTCTCACCCTCAACGGTCCTTGCCTCGACAAACTTCTCTGCGGCACCGTCTATAGCCTGCTTTAAGATGTTCCAGATCTCCTCTTCATCCTGATCCGCTTCCTTCATGCTCAGGACATCCGGACATCTGGAAAGTGTCGATACCCTGACATCATCGTCAAGTCCGAAATCGGCAGCCATCTGCCTCATGTATTTCAGATATTCCGCTGCGAGTTCCCTGTTATACTCCACGAACTCCTCGGAACCCGAGTGATCTTCCCAGGTGATAAATACGTCTACCTTACCTCTCTCGATGTAGTTCTTGAGTTCGGATCTGATTGCCGATTCAAACTGGCTCAGTTTCTTGGGCATCTTGATGCTCACATCGAGATATCTGTGGTTCACCGATCTGAGTTCCGCGGTGACCTTCTTATCATCCACGTTTAACTCATACCGGCCGAACCCGGTCATACTGCGTACCATATAAAATGTAATCCCCTCATTTTGAAAAATATACACAAATAAATCTATGGATTGATTTAGCCATGTGCCATTATATCAAACTGTATTGACTTGCGCAAACAAAGTGATAAAATCGTATTCACTATGTTGAAAAAGAAATATATAGGCGACAAAGCTTTTTATAAAACGGTACTCACGATCGCGGTACCCATAATGATCCAGAATGCCATCTCCAACTTCGTAGGGCTTCTGGACAACCTGATGATCGGTCGCGTCGGGACCAATGCGATCTCGGGTGTAGCCATCGCCAACCAGCTGATATTCATATATTATCTGCTGGTCTTTGGTGCTGCCGCAGGTATCGGTATCTTCACGGCACAGTACTACGGTGTGAACGACAACGAAGGTATCCGGTATACCTTCAGAATGAAACTGATCGTAAATACCCTCATCACCGTTTTGTGCATCCTGGGATTCTCGCTGTTCGGGACGACCCTTATTTCCCTTTATCTTAAAGGCGAAGGTACGGGAGCCGATGTGGCTGAGACGCTGCACATCGGACGTTCGTACATGAACATCATGCTCATAGGTCTCATCCCCTGTTCCTGGTCACAGGCATATGCGGGCACACTTCGTGAGACCCAGGAGACCAAGGTTCCCATGTATGCTTCGTTCCTGGCCGTATTCGTAAACCTCGTCGGTAACTATGTACTCATCTACGGACACCTGGGACTTCCCGCTCTCGGAGCTGTCGGTGCCGCATGGGCAACAGTCATATCGCGTTTCGTTGAGCTGCTCGTTCTGGTCATATACACGGCTACCCACTCCGCCAAGCACCCCTTCATCATCGGGGCGTTTAAGTCGCTGCGCGTGCCCGCAAATCTTGCAGGCAAGTTCATGGTCAAGTCCCTGCCGCTTATGATAAACGAGGGATTATGGGCATCGGGCATGGCTATCCTTAATCAGTCATACTCGTACCGCTCGCTTGATGCCGTAGCGGCTATCAATATCCAGAGCACTCTTTATAATCTGATGGGAGTGGCTTTCCTGACCATGGGAGACGCCGTAGGAATACTTATAGGACAGATCCTCGGAACCGGAGATATGGACAAAGCAAAAGACCATGCGCGCAAGCTCACGGCCTTTACGGTATTCTGCGGATTCATATTTGCCCTGTTCATGGTAGGCCTCTCACCGCTCTTCCCGAAGTTGTATAACACTTCGGACGATATCAAGCATATGGCTACGAAGCTCATCATGATCGCAGGTATATTCATGCCGTTCAATGCTTACACCCACGCCTCCTACTTCATAATCAGAGCAGGCGGAAGGACGGGTATCACGATGCTCTTCGACAGCTGCTTCGTTTGGCTGATCAATGTGCCCATAGCCTTTTGCATAAGTCACTTTACTTCGATCGATGTAGTGGTCATGGTCGTGATAATCTCTTGCATGGAGGTCATCAAATGCATCATCGGCGGGGTCATGGTGAAAATGGGCATCTGGGCCCGAAACATCATTCAGTAAGAGTCAGTTCGCTTATATCCGGTGCTATGGCCATGGAGAAGTTTGTGTAATACACGACGAATCCGGGCTTGGCACCGGCCGGTTTCTTAACTTCCTTACGCTGTACGTAATCTATCTCAACCTTATCCTGTTCACTTCCCTTGCAATAATACGCCGCTGCCGCTGCCGCAAGTTCAAAAACATGATCGGGCACTTCGCGTCCGCCGGTCTTTAGGATCACATGCGAACCGGGGATCTTTTTCGAATGGAACCACCAGTCGTTTCCTCCGGCGACCTTGAATGTGAGCTCGTCATTCTGGAGGTTGTTCTTACCCACATATATGTCGAAACCCTCCGGCGTCACATAGTGATAAGGTTTACTTACGATCTTTACCTTCTTCGCACTGCTCTTCCGCCTGATAAGACCGCTTTCTATGAGTTCCTCCCTGATCTGTATCAGGTCATCCTCATCCCTGGCTATATCAAGGGAATTGAGAACGCTCTCCAGATGGGATATCTCCATCGAAACTTCTACCGTAAGTTCCGAAAGCGCCTCGTAAGTACGTTTCAGTTTGTTATATCTCTCATAATACTTCTGTGCATTCTGCGAAGATGTAAGAGTCTCATCGAGCGGTATCTCTTCTTCCCTGCCGGTATAATAGTTCAATATCGTCACGGACTTATCCCCCGGCTTGGCGCTGTATCCGTATGCGTTCAGAAGTTCGCCCCAGATCTTATACTTTTCCTTCTTCTCGGTATCCTTCATCTGCTTTATCTGCAGATCGTATTTCTTGACGTTACGTTCAAGAGCGGTGGTCACTATATGCCTTAAGTCAGCGGATCTTTGCCTGATGTTGACGATCGTATTCTTCTCGGCATAGTAATCCTGCAAAAGAGCCGAGATCGAATCATATCTCTTGCCCGGGTTACCGTCGTATATGGTAAGATGCACAGCGCTGTACTCTGTGGGCGCCCCGTTCTCGTATACGATCTCGGGAGCAAAAGCCCCGTCCTCTATCATCCGGGCAGTTTCGACAACGCAGTCATGTAAACCACGTATCCTGTCTTCGTCCAGACAGTTACTTCCCAGATCCGAATCGACACCGGCCCTGTAGCAAAGTTCCTGTGCATATACGGGGCTGATACCGGTCAGCGATGAATACAACGCTTTATATGCAGGCATCGCCTTGGACGAAAGGGCTTCTTTGAACTCATCATAAGTCACGCTTAAGGGATCGAGCTTTTCAACAGTCTGCGGAAGGAAATAATCCCTTCCGGGCAGGACTTCCCTGACCGAACTGACGCTTGCCGGGATGTGCTTGATACTGTCTATGATCATTCCCTTATCATCCGTAAAGATGATATTGCTGTGCTTTCCCATGATCTCGACCACAAGCCGCTTGGAGCACAGGTCTCCCATCTCATCACGGTGTTCAAAATCGATGTGCAGCACTCTCTCAAGTCCGGGCTGCGTGACAGACATGATGCGCGCGCCTGTCAGATGCTTGCGAAGAAGCATACAGAAAGCCGGCGCAACTGCCGGCGAAACCTTATTGGTATCTGTAAGATATACGAGAGGCAGTGTGGCCGATGCGCTGATCAGAAGCCTTACCTGTCCCGTTCCCGTTTTTATCGTCAGAAGCAGTTCATTCGGTTCCGGCTGCGCGACCTTATTGATCCGCCCGTCTTTAAGTATGGAATTTAACTCGTGACGGAGCGCCGCCACGGTGATGCCGTCAAAAGCCATTACTGTTCACCTTCATTTTTGGGAGGCTTCTTTGTTGCTCTGAGCCTGTCTATGCGCGAAGTTATCTTGAATCTCGGATCGTCCGATTTAAGATGCAGTTTCTTAAACCACTTAAACAGGAGCTCACCCTTGGATGATGCGAGAAGTTCGTCCTCGCTCACGGCTCCGCTCTGTATCACGGTGATTATATAAAAGATCACCGCAAACAACATTGCCACAAGGATGCTGACATAATTGTTTTTGGATAACTTAAATACAAGGTTGTATATGAGTCTCGCAAATACTCCCATGCAAAGTGAGCATATTCCGGGAAGAAGAAATGTATCCACAGTCTCCTGCTGATAGTTCATCGCGCCCCGAAGCGACCTGCCGTTTAATATGCACACCAGAAGTGCAAATATGATATCGGCTATGACTATCGAATAGATCCCCAGCTTGGTAAACTCAAGAAGCCCCCAAAGGACTCCCGACTGGACAGCCAGAGCTATCGCGGCGTGGATGACCGGTCTGTGCACCTGTCCTATGCTCTGAAGAACTCCGTTGCTTATCGTGGAAATGCTGTAGAAGATGACCGTTATCGACAGGGCCATCAGCAGTTTGCTCGCCATCATCAGCGATGATCTCTGAGGGAAAAGGATGCTCATGATGGGTTTAGCCAGAAAAAGAAAACCGAACATGCTGGGGATCGCCACCATCATGGTGACCTTGATCGCACGACCTACCTTTTTCCTGGAATCCTTATAGTCCTTAAGAGCCCAGGCTCCGGCAACGGTAGGTATGATTGCACTCGACATCGCTGAAGCCAGCGCCACGGGAACATTTCTCATTACAACAGCCTTGCCCGAGTAGATCCCGTACTGCATGGATACCCGTGACTGCGACAGATTGTCACCCAGCATCATCCTGGCAAAAATAGTCTGGTTTACCGCAGTTGAACAGTTATAGATAAAAGTACTTAAGATAAACGGTGTCACGATCAGAAGGATATCCTTGGCGATCGCCGCATACGGTTCGATCTCGGATGTGTTATCGGACTCGTATCTCCCCATGATCTTTCGCCGGTTATACAGATAGATGCCACCGACAAAAAGAAGCGCGATCAGCACACCGCATCCGGTACCGAGAGCGGATCCCGAAGCACCTCTTATAGCCTTGGTCGTCTCATCTATATCGATACCGCCTGCCATACGAATAAAAAGCAGAGCCGCTCCTATGCTGACAGCGGCATTGATGATCTGCTCAATTATCTGGGATATGGAAGTGGGAACCATGGATCTGTGTGCCTGGAAGAATCCCCTGAAAACACCCAAAAACCCCGACAGTAGAATGGTCGGGGCAAAAATGCGAAGGACAGGGACCGCATTATCAACAACAAGCAGTCCCGCGGCAACATATGCAAATGTTGCCGCCAATCCGCCGATGATAGTCACATAGACAAGCGCGCATCTGAAAATACGCTGAGCGTTTTTGTACTGTTTGAGCGCCAGTCTCTGTGACATTATCTTGGATATGGCGGATGGAATACTGTATGAACTGATCAACAGTATATTGGTGTAAATATTATATGCAAAGGAATAATAACCATTACCCTCGTCACCTATAACGGCAGTCAGAGGGGCTCTGTACAGGAGCCCTATAATACGGACTACTATACCGGCTACCGCCAGTATGCCCGCCTGCATTATGAAGTTGCTCCTGTACTCTTCCTTTACGTCTCTTTTCAATGCTCGAATCTCGTGTCAGCCCTTCAGTCCGAAATCTTAAAGAATTCTATTGCAGCACTCATATCCTCGTTGATGTTGCGCATCTCAGATGTAGAGTTCTGTGTATCCGAGCATGCATCCGTAACCGTCTGGCAGGATGCGGCAACTTCCTCGGCGGAAGCACCCAGCTCTTCTGAAATGGCTCCGAGATCTGAAGTAGTATTGGTCAGTTCAACCTTGATCTTATCAAGCTGACCGGCCAGACCTCTGATGGTATCTATCTCGGCGATCGACGCCTCCACGGATTCCGAAAGGACATTGAATTTCTCCTGAGCCTGTTCGATATCCGTTCTTTCCTGGCTTATGACCTCAAACACACGATTGCTGATATCCACTGTTCCGTTGGACAGAACAACGATATTCTCAATGATCGCTTTGATCTCTTTAGCCGACTGTGCGGAAGAATCCGCAAGAGATCTGATCTCATCGGCAACTACCGCAAACCCGCGTCCGGCTTCTCCTGCTCTGGCTGCTTCGATGGATGCGTTGAGTGAGAGCAGATTGGTCTGAGCCGCAATGGATTCGATAGCCTGGATCGCTGAATCGATATCTCCTATCGCTGAGTTGGTCTCCGCTATCTTATCTGCGATGCTCTGCATGGCGTTAACCGATTCATTGGCACCGGAGTATACGGACTTCATGCAATCGGTAGCATCATTGTTCGCATCCTTGATCGTCTGGGATGCATCATACAGTTTCTGAACATTATCGTTGAGGAATTCGATATCATTACCGAGCTCAACGGCCTTCTCTGCCATGATCTGTGCATTCTCGGCCACGCTCTGTGATGTGGTGGCAACTTCGCCGATGGCAGTGTTGATCTGCGAGATCGAATCAACGTTATTGCCGGTCATGCCGTCAACGCTGACAATGGCATCATTGAGGACCATGGCGGAATCCTTAACGGATCTCATCGATGTATTCAGTGCATTCCTGAGCGTCTTAAACGCATCTATGATCCTTACGGTCTCGTCAATGTGCGAACTTGCATCGCAATCTACAGTTACATCACCGGTACTGAGCTCGACGATGGCTCCGGCGATCTTCTTAAGCGGTGCTGCTATAATCCTGGCAATAACGATAGCCAGTGCCATGAATACAACTATGCATAATAAGCAGATTATGATCGTTGTCTTCTTGAAATCGTTGATACCGGAGAGAATATCAGCCTCATCTGCGGTAAGAACTGCTATATATGCGTCATCCTTGCCGATATAGTATGCGGCATATTTGATCGCACCCTTATATTCATAATCAATGCATGCGGGATCGGGATGCTGTCCGCTTTCAAGCTGTGCGACCAGTCCCTTGACAGCTGCGTTCTCAACAGGATTACCGATCTTGGTTTCATCGGGATGATAGAGCATCGTACCTGCATTATCAACAAAATAGATATAAGCGCTGCTGCGTCCGAGTGATGATACATCGGATACCTTGGCAGCAACTTCATTTACATATGTGGCACCACCGACATATCCGATGGGCTCACCGTCTACCATAACGGGATAATAGAGTGACATGACAAGATTTCCCGATGAAGGAGAAGTCATGATACCGGTATTAAATACGCCGTCTGCTCCGAGGATCTGTCCGCGAAGAGACTCGAGGGCGTCACCTTCTCTGAGTACCACACCGATGATAGCGGGGACTGATGAATGGGTCATTACCTGGGAGTTCCAGTCAGCGATATATAATCCCTCCCAGCCATCCAGTGAAGCAAAGAAATCAACGGTATACTGCTGAGCTTTCTCGGCAAGTGCACTGTCTGTGGGATTCTGAAGGAAATCGACCACTACGGGAGCGGATGCATACGAACGCAGTATGGCCTCATTCGTAAGCGTCGCCGTATCAAATGCCGCACCGGTCTGTTCGATAACCTGAAGAAGTGAATTGTTGGTCCACTGCTTCATCTCCTTGCTGCTCTTGTTGATCAGCACGATGCTTAAGATCACCGATGAGCATACCAAAGGGATAAGAGCATACAGAATGAGAGTCATTCGCATGTCCAGTTTCGATTTAGTTTTTTTCTTTTTTGTAATGTCTGTTCCCATTTGAAAATCTCCTTCCTGCAGGTCACATTCAAAACATGACCATCTATAATATAATACCTCAAAACAGTGTACTTAACAATCTGTCATCCTGCGAAAACAAGCCCGTCAAAACAGTCAGTCAGGAGGTCCGAACCCACAAGCCCGTCCTTATATGTGAGATACCATGATGATATGTCGTCCCGGCCTATATAGATCCTGTACAATCCGTCGGATCCCTCCACACAAAGATCGATAAATGTCTGACCGTCCGTGCCGTAAGGAATGACTCCTGCGCCTTCTTCGATTGAGGTCGCTTTCTCTGCATCCGTGTACTCATCCGCGCGGAATTTGCAGGGTATCTCCTTGGCGGCGGTAATGAATGCTTTGGTTCCTGTCTGATAATACATGTAGTCGTCAATAGCTACTGGACATCCGTCAGCATCAATACGGCATCTTTGGGTTACTGACAACGTTCCCAGTTTCTGTTCAAGATGTTGAACCAGAAAATCGTACGGGTCATCAGGAGTATCGGAAACGAACTTATGATGCTCATTAAACTTTCCGAAAAGCGGCACGCCGTCCATCTCATCCAGGAAGACAAACTCATCTCCTGTAAACCAGTACATAGCGGTATCCTGATAATCACCGTCAGTCGTATAGTTTATCCAAAGATATTCAGAGCCGTCCGTCCGGTCATCTCTTATCCAGTAACACTTCAAGCCATAGCTTGCAAAGCAGTATAATCCGTCTTCTATGCGGTACTTCGTATCATCTATCTTAAGTTCCAGATACTCGACATCATCATATTGATCTGCCGTCATCTTGTAAGGGATCACATCAGTCTGGCCGTTCCCGTTTATATCTATTTTGATCTCACCGCTTCCGGCATCGGGAATCTCAAACATCTGAACGCTACCCTCCCCGGAACCCGAGTCCGAAGTCCCTGAGTGTCCGCCGGTCTTAGCCTCGTATGATCTCATCGGACTCCAGGCGATGGTCTTACATCTGTACATGAGTTTATCTGTAACACTCCAGAAATCGCCGTCAAATACTTCAGACTCATCCGTATCATCCGAACCTGTTGTGTTGTGATAGTATTCCACATCCATTCCGTCTTCCGTCGGATCCGTAAAATAGTAATCATCCCATATGATTTCCGCGCCGTCTTCGGACAGATGGCATTTGCCTATGTATGTATACGCGGCTCCGCCCGAACCGATATAATAGAAGTAGCCGTTACCCATCCAGCGGAAACTGCTTCTTGCCATTCCGTCGATGGTACAATACGGCTCATCGTTTTTCAGCGTATATACGCCCATGATATAACTGGTTTCCTGTTCTTCGCTCTCGGAATCATAGCCCATGAGAAGCTCCGGGATGCCGTCTCCGCTCACATCCTCGATCACATAGCAGACTTCATCCAGGAGACTTTCGGTAGGCTCATACATGATCATCTCCACGATACCCGACGGCACATACCTTACCGGATCATCACTTTCCAGTCTGTCATAGATCTTTTCCAAGGTTTCATCAAGGACAGGGGCATAGAGAGCTTCATAATCCGGTTTTTCTGCGTCGCTTTCCTTCTCGTCGGTTTGCTCCGTATCCTCTGCCGCATTGCTGTCAACGCTCTCTGTCGAAGCAGCTACGGTTTGCGTATCCGTTGCAGCATCATCACCGGGCTGCACAGCTTCCGTACCGGTTTCAGACTCTCCTGCCACCTGCTGAAGTATACGCACCAGCAGGCTTTCACTGTTGCCGCATCCGCACAGAAGCGTAGCAACAAGGATCAGACTGATGATAGTTGCGATAGTTTTCCTTTTCATTTCAAGTACTCCTTAACAGTTTTCATTACTTTTGCGATCGTTTCCGTATCTTTGATAACATCCCCTGTTTCCAGAGAATGGTTTGCATCATCCACTACGGTCAGCGGGATCTTTTTCTCCGAGCACAGCCTGCGGATAGCGCCGTGATCGGCCCAGTTATCCTTTGTTCCGGAAAAAGCGATACCGCTCGATTCTTTTACATAGTCAAATGTTTCTTCGAGCGGGGTAAAGAATATATGACGGATATCCGTATCGGCAGTGTTTGCGTAAGCTGCCGCTATGGCCGTGCCTATGCTCTTGGATATAAAGAGTATATCATCATATTGCGCGGTGTCGGCTGCTTCTTCCTCAGTCGCGTCGGCGCCGGTTACTCCTGCCTCTTGCAGGGCACGGTCCGTAACCTCGACACATTCTTTTACAAAGGCGAGAATCTGCTCCCTCGTCGCGCCCTTAAGATTTACCTCACACGGAGGATAAGAGATCTTAATGATCTCATACCCTTCTGCCGCAGCCATCTTGCCGGAATAATACAGGAGCGGCTTATCCGTATGATATCCGATCCCCGGAAAAAGTACCGCCAGTCTCTTCTCAGTCATCACGTTCACCGGAACCTTCCCTCTGATATTATATGCTGCATCGGCATATGTGCCGGTTCCCTGATCCATTCATATCCCATGTCCTTTTAGTCGGTATTGCTCTTATGAGATGATTTTAACAGGAAAACAGTCACAAAAGAATCACAGATCAAAAAAAAATAAGGAGAGGGCTTTCGCCCTCCCCGTTAAAGGAATTCATTATCACTCTCCGACCTTTTTTATGAACAGTTCATATGTACCGTCACCGTTCTCCCGGAGTTCAAGGACCTCATGTCCTTCTTCCCGGATACTGCGAGGCACATTCTGTACAGGCTCACCGTCGTTTAAATGAACCTGCAGTATCTGTCCCTCATCCATTTCTTCAAGAGCCACCTTGGTCTTTACGAACGTTATCGGACATGTAACATCCGTGATGTCAATCATCTCATCAACCTTTATCTCATCATTTTCCATTTTTATCCCTCCAAAACGATCAGTTCTTCTTTTCTGACGTTTTTGCCATCTTCTTTTTTCTCTATGCAAAAGGCGTTCAGCACCGGGGCATCTTCGTTCTCAAGTGACAGTATCAGATAACTGGCTCTGCTGTCATTAGCCAGCCTTATATCCTCTTCCGACGGACGTGACGGAGTCTCCGGATGAGAATGCCAGTTACCGAGCGGCACCATGCCGTTAGCTCTCATATCCTTAACTGCCTTCAGTTGTTCTTTCGGATCGATCGAAAAATGCTCGTTTGTATGATCCGTGTTGGTAAGAAGATATACTTTTTCTATCACTCTCGTTCCGTCTTCCGGATCCCTGCCGGCGATAAGACCGCATGCTTCATCAGGCCTTTCTGAAAGAGCATGCCGGATCATCTCATCCACATCGGATCTTTTGATCGTTATTCTCATATGCTTATACTCCGTTGTTTCATCAGCACCATACACTAAAGTCTGCGGTCACATCTTCAGATCACAGGCCGCCTGCTCATAATCGATGAGTTCCGTTATCGTCGGATCATCTGAACAGACCGCGCATCCCTTCCCGCGAGGGGGGAGTTTTATCTTATGGAACTCCATCTTAAGCGCGTCATAAGTGAGAAGATATCCCGATAACAATTCTCCGACGCCTGTTATGAATTTCACTGCTTCCATAGCCTGTAATGAGCCGATCACTCCTCCCATCGCTCCTATTACTCCTGCCTGCTTGCAGGTCGGAACGGCATCTTTCGGAGGGGGATTCTTGAAAATGCATCGATAACACGGTCCCTCACCCGGGATTATAGTGGTAAGCTGTCCTTTGAACCTTATGATACCGGCATGGCTAAACGGTTTTTTTGCCATAACGCAGGCATCATTGATCAGGAACTTCGCCGGAAAATTATCGGTACCGTCCAATATAAAATCATAGTCTTTTATCAGATCCATTATGTTTGAACTGCTGACAAAATCATAATATGTATTCACGGTAACATCCGGATTGATGGCGTGCATCGTCTCTGCCGCAGAATCCACCTTTCTTTTACCGATATCGTTTGTCGTATGGATGACCTGGCGCTGCAGGTTGGACAGATCCACGACATCCGCATCGGCTATTCCGATCGTTCCGACTCCGGCGGCTGCCAGATACATCGCTGCAGGGGCCCCGAGTCCTCCCGCTCCGATGATCAGCACCTTGGCGCCCAGAAGTTTTTTCTGGCCTTTGGCACCTATCTCCTTAAGGATTATATGTCTGCTGTATCGCTCAAGTTGTTCATTGGTAAATGCCACTGTTATCTTCCTCCTCCCATGAAGTACAGAAACTCCACTTCATCTCCTTCAGAGAGTTGATATGTATCAAAAGCGCCCGAATCGATAAACTCCTCATTTACCGATACCGTGACATACTGAGGTGTTTCAACGTTCTCCTGTTCGATTAGAGCCGCTATGCTCAGTCCGTCAGCCACTTCTTTTTTTTCACCTGCTACCGTGATCTTCATCTGATCATTTCTCCTTTCAACCGAATTCTTATATGATATAGAACCATTCCTCACTCTGTCTGATCTCTTCCCTGACGATCTTTTGGTCATGTGACCGGTATTCCATTTCGGGATTCTTGATGCTTACCCTTGTATTGGCAGGAACCGATGATGTTATGAAAGTATTGCCTCCGATGATCGAATTCTCTCCGATCTCGGTATCTCCGCCAAGGATCGATGCACCCGCATAGATCGTCACGTTATCCTTTATAGTAGGGTGTCTCTTTTTGCCGGACAGTTTCTGCCCGCCTCTCGTAGACAGTGCTCCTATCGTTACGCCCTGGTATATCTTGACGTTCTTTCCGATAACCGATGTCTCACCTATTACTATTCCGGTTCCGTGATCGATAAAGAAATACTTGTCGATCGTTGCTCCGGGATGGATATCGATACCTGTTTCCGAATGTGCGTATTCCGTCATAAGACGCGGTATCACAGGCACCCTCAGCTTGTATAATTCATGTGCCAGCCGGTACACCGTTATGGCCATAAGTCCCGGGTATGCCAGTATGATCTCCTCAAAGCATCCAGCTGCCGGGTCTCCGTCATAAGCCGCCAGCAGATCCGTCTCAATGTATTCCCTTATTACAGGGAGTTTATAGAAAAACTCCCTGCATATCCTGTAACTTTCGATACTTCGTTCTTCTTCGGTCATCGTTCCCCGAAGCTTGCAAAAATCCAGTGCAAGATTGACCTGCTTGTTAAGGTGATAGAAAATATCCTCGATCGTTACGGCAAAGCTGTTTTTGGGGTTATATATCTTGTACGAGCGGTCCCTGAAGTAACCCGGGAAAATAATGCGGAACAGGTCATTTACCATCTTCCTGACCTCGGACTTATCGGGTTTGTTAAAAATATCCGTCTCGTCTATATTCCTGCGAAGCCGGTAATCGGCCAGAACCCTTTGAACAATACCGTCTATCTCTTCTTCTCTGATGACATCTTCCATTTTATGCAAATGTCCTTAATACTCTTACAAGCGCATCCACATCATCCGGTGAATTATAAAGTGCAAGCGTAGGTCTCACCGATCCCTCATAGCCGAAGTGCCTGAGCACCGGCTGCGCACAATGGTGTCCCGTTCTTACAGCTATACCGTATGAATCAAGTCGTTTTCCGACCTCTTCATCCGAATACCCGTCCAGTTTGAACGAGAGTACAGATGCTTTGTTGAGCGCAGTTCCTATAAGCGTCAGTCCGGGAATCCGTGTCATTTCTTTCATCGCGTACTGCAGCAGTTCATGCTCCCATCTGTACACGCATGGCATTCCTATCTCTGACAGATAGTCAAGTGCCGCACCGAGTCCGACCGCATCTGCTATGCTGCCCGTTCCCGCTTCAAACTTGTTGGGGATGTCGTTGTATATCGTTCTCTCAAACGTAACATCGGCTATCATATTGCCGCCGCCGTGATAAGGGCGTGCAGCTTCAAGCAGTTCTCTCTTGCCGTATACGACACCGATCCCGGTAGGTGCAAATATCTTGTGTCCCGAAAAAACAAAGAAGTCCGCATCCAGAGCCGAAACATTGACCGGTATATGCGCAACGGATTGTGCACCGTCGATCAGAATACGTACTCCGTGCCTGTGGGCAACAGCGATAAGTTCTTCAACCGGAGTTACCGTACCGAGTACATTTGACACATGAGTGACTGCCACGAATTTGGTCTGTTTTGTGAACAGTTTCTCATATTCGGACATGATAAGCTGGCCTGTTTCATCACATGGTATGACTTTGATGACCGCTCCGGACTGTTGTGCTATAAGCTGCCATGGAACTATATTTGCGTGATGTTCGAGTATCGATACGATGATCTCGTCACCGGGTGAAAGCTGCGGCAGAACATATGCATTTGCCACAAGGTTGATAGCCTCGGTCGTTCCTCTGACAAAGATTATCTCCTCAGATAAGGTGGCACCGATAAAATTCCTGACCGTATCTCTCGCGGATTCATATGCATCCGTCGAGCGTGCCGCAAGTGTATGAGCACCGCGATGAACATTTGAATTCTCGTGCTCATAGTAATATGACACCCGGTCTATCACCTGTCTTGGCCTTTGGGTCGTGGCACCGTTATCGAGCCATACAAGCTGATTCCCGTTTATACGCTCGGACAATATCGGAAAATCATTTCTGATCTGAGCAAGTGTTTTGCCACCGATACGTATGCTGTCATCCCTCGACGTTCCTTTTTCGCTGCTGATATCAGACTGCGGTACATCAACTCCCGAAAGGGATGTGGGAACATCTATCCGTCTGTCGGCTTCTGCAGCCTCGGTCTTCGACTGTACCGAAGGAGCATACGAACGGGTTGATACCGGATCTACGGTCAATCCAAAAGGATCCTCCGCCGAAGGCGAAGCGGTCAGGCCCTCCGTCAGATCCGGAAACATCGAATTTGCCAGAGCTGTAAGTTCAGCTGCACCGGGAATACCCAAAGCTTCTTCCGTTATGGCAAATGGATCAGTCGTAATCATAGTATTCACCCACTTCCACATCCTCAAGTACAGCTATGGCATCATCAGCAAGAATTGCTGCAGAGCAGTATAGAGACAGCAGATAGGATGCTACTCCCTTATCATCTATTCCACGGAAACGAACTGACAGACCTCTTGAATGCTCATTCTTGAGTCCTGCCTGGAACAATCCGATGACTCCGCGTTTTGCCTCTCCTGTACGGATCAGGAGGATGTTGGTCTTACCGCTCTCGGATGTAGGGTTCTTGAGTCCGTCTACGAGCAGTTTATCGGTAGGGAGAATCGGTATGCCTCTCCATGTAAGGAATGTTCCGCCCGCGATGTTTGCTACTACCGGGGGTACACCGCGCTTTGTGCATTCTCTCTCAAATGCCGCTATAGCTCTCGGATGAGCCAGGAAGAATGACGGCTCCTTCCATACCTTGGAAATGAGTTCATCAAGATCATCGGGAGTGGGGGCTCCGTTCCTGGTCTGTATGCGCTGAGAATCGGCAACATTCTTTAGGAGACCATAGTCATCATTATTGATCAGCTGGCTTTCCTGACGCTCACGAAGAGATTCGATAGCAAGACCGAGTTGTTCCTGTACCTGATCGTAAGGTGCACTGTAAACATCTTCAACGGCAGTATTTACATTGATTATCGTTGAGATCGAATTGAGCACGTATTCTCTGGGCTCAGTCTCATACTCAACATAACCCTCGGGAATGATGTCGCTCTTCTTGGTCTGTGAACAAAGTACGTCAAGAGGTGTATCACCTTCCACAACTCGGTTCACACGAAAGATACCTGTTTCTAGTCCCTTGAACTCAAGAAACTTTGTCAGCCACTTGGGTGTAAGAGCCCCGTACTGAGGCTTGGTCTTGGTAATGTTCGCAAGATTATATGCCGCTCTGGCGCCAAGCGCATTTATTCCTGCCGTTTTGGTTTCTGTTTCCTTTGCCATAAAATGCTCCTCCTTAAATAGATCAAATGATTTTCCTACAGGCCGCCGCCCTCATTGGAGAATATGATATCCTTCATGGCATCCATTCCTCCCTTAAGGTTATACAGCGCCCCCTTATATCCTGCTTCGCGAAGTGTGTTGATCGCGAGGATACTCCTCTTACCTTCCTTGCAGATGAATATCGTATCCACCTGAGGATCAAGTTCCTTCTGTCTTCTGGCCAGCTGGCCTATCGGTATGACAAGCGCATCAGGGAATCTGATGATCGCTCTTTCATGCGGCTCCCGGACATCTACGATCGTGATCTTCTCGCCGCTTTCGATCCTGCCCGCAAGTTCCTCCGGTGTCAGTCCTTCAACGGCAGCCTCCTGTTCCTCCTCACGTTTGATACTGCACAATTCCTCGTAATCGATATCTTCTATATGAGTGATCGACGGGGACTTGCCACACAGCGGGCAATTGACATCCTTTTTTACTTTTAGCATTCCGGAATGCAGCGACATGGTATCGATGGTAAGCAGTCTTCCGGAAAGATGTTCGCCTGTTCCTATAATGAGTTTTAATGCTTCATTTGCCTGTATGCTGCCGACTATGCCGCCAAGAGGACTGATCGTGCCTCCCTCGGCACAGGTCGGTACCAGTCCGGGTTCGGGGGGATTGGGATACAGACATCGAAGACAGGGACCGTCCTCATACCCGAATATGCCCACCTGTCCTTCATACTGATAGATCGCACCGAAAACAAGCGGGATTCCGGCAAGATGACATGCATCATTTATCAGATACCTGGACTTGTAGTTATCCGTACAGTCTATGACCAGATCGTAACCTTCTATGACCGAAGCAGCATTCTCCGCTGTCACCATCAGATTCTCGGCGATCACTTCGATATTCCGGTCAATGTTCCTGATCGTATCTCTCGCGGATGCTGCCTTGGGGCGCTTTACATCTCTTGACGAATGTATCACCTGGCTTTGAAGATTTTCGATGGATACCTGGTCATGATCTACGACCTTAATCGTTCCGACTCCCGCAGCTGCCAGATACTGTATGACGGGTGAACCAAGAGCCCCCGCACCTATGATGACTACCTTCGCAGCCTTGATCCGTTTCTGTCCCTTTACACCTATCTCTCTCAGAAGCAGATGCTTGTTAAAGCGGTCTATGTCCTTATCATCAAGGTGCACCTCTTTGATCCGTTCATCGGATATGAGTTTTTCATCCGGAGCCCCGCCCGCAACAAACGGAAGGAGCATGACAGATGGTACGCCGTCGAGAGTTTCTTTATGTTTCGACTCATCCGTCATATCCTCTTCTCCGGCAAATATCCTGATAAACTTTCTGAGCTTTCCTTCATCATCGTAGAGCCCTCTTTTAGCTTCGGGATATCGCGCCGTCAGATCGATAAGTATCTCTTCTATCGTATTTCCTGCTGCCTCAACTTCAGTGCTTCTTGTAAAGAAAGACCGAAGCGTGGCTGATATTATCACTTTCATTTTCAAACCTTCTCTCTGATCTCGAGTCTGATCGGTTCTGTATAACTGCTTTCCTTCATCCAAGCCGAAAAACCGGAACATCGCCCGTGCATCAGCGATACTATCAGGTAGATCATCCCCGGGATCATGAATTCCTCATCTTCCCGTGATAATGACGCACTGCTATCCGGATGCGAATGATAAAATCCGCTGATCTCATATCCTCTCGTGCTGAAAGTCTTTTCTTTCTCGGTAAGTTCAAAAGGATCCATTGAATAATGATCTGCTGTCGTTTTCTCTTTTATCATTTCCTCGGATGTATCGATGAACATCCCATCATTTCGCGTCTTTACGGAAAACATCAGGCCGCAGCATTCTTCAGGATATGTATCATAGGCGTGCCGTACGATCTTCTCGATGCCCCTCTGTGAGATTGTCACCGTGTTTGAAGTCATTAACGGCTCTCCCTTACTGCTGATGTGAAATCTTCAATGATATCTTCTGCATCCTCAATACCGAGACTGACGCGTATCGTGTCATCATATACTCCTGCAGCCCTTGTCTCTTCGGCATCGGAATGAATATACAGAGTTGACGCCGGATGTATCACGAGCGTTCTCATGTCACCGATGTTGCTGGCGATCAATGCGTATTTAAGCAAGTTGATAATCTTAAATGCCCTTTCCTTCGATCCCGCCGAGATGGTCAGGATCCCACCGCCATAACCACCGAGCTGACTTTCTACATATGAATGATAAGGATGCGACGGAAGGGTCAGGTAATTGACCTTAATATCCTTTTCTTTTTCAAGTGCGTGCGCCAGTGCATCCGCATTGGCACATATTTTCTCCATTCGAAGTCCGAGGGTATCCAGACCCGTGTATGACAGAAATGCGTTCATGGGAGCCATGCACCCTCCGAGGTTTTCCCACAGGTCTGTACGCAATCTCAACAGGAAAGCCATCTTACCGAATTTCTTATGCCCGGCAAGCGCAGTATGTTTTTCAAAATCCCATTTGAATCTGCCGGAATCCACGATGATCCCGCCGATGGCATTTCCCCCTCCGTTTATGTACTTCGATGTGGAGTGGATCACTATGTCTGCACCGTATATGAACGGTCTGGTGATATACGGAGTGGCAGTCGTGGAATCAACTATAAGCGGAACCTCTGCCTCATGAGCCGCTTCAGCGACTTCCCTGATGTCAAGCACGTTCAGAGAAGGATTGCTGATCACTTCGCCGAATACTGCCCTGGTCTTTTCAGTTGTGAGCCGCCTTACGGATGCACCGTCCAGGACATCGGCAAACACCGTATGTATACCGAGTTTCTCCAGATCACGGAAAAGATCTATCGTCCCGCCATACAGTCCCCTGCCGGCAATGATCTCGTCTCCGCTTTGGCAGATCGAAAGAAGTGCGGATGATATGGCTGACATTCCGCTGCTGCAACTGATCGCACCGATCCCGCCTTCGAGTTCGTTGATCTTCTGTTCAAATGCGGCAAGAGTGGGATTCCCTATCCTCGTGTAGGCATATCCCATGCTCTTGTGTGCAAAGACCTTTTCAAGTTCCTCCATGTTCTCATAACAGAATGCTGTTACCTGCGATATGGGAGGTAATATTTCTCTTTGTCCGTATCCGCGTGCCGTCCGTCCGTGAAGTAAGCCGGTATTGAATCCGCATTCAGGTTCCATACAATATCCTCTCAGATCACATACAAGTCCCAGGCATCGGAGAAACTGCTGAGACATCCGTCCGCGAAATCTCTCATGTTGAGTTCTTTCGTAAATCGGTTCAGGTTGTCATTGATCCTGTCCCAGAAACGTTCATTGATGATCGATCTAAGCTCTCCTTCTTCCTTTTTATCATCAACGTCTGCGAGTATATTGCTGTCGAGGGCATTAAGAACGTCCGCCAGTTTGATCTCCTCAGGTGATCTTGTAAGCAAGTAACCGCCCCGAAGTCCCTTCTGGGCTACTATGAATCCGGCCTGCCTAAGGAGCAACAGGATATGCTCGAGGTATTTGTGTGAAATATTCTGTCTCTGCGCGATCTCCGGAGCAGACACGCTCCCTCCGTTTTCACTGTGTATCACTATATCCGTCAGCGCTATCAGACCGTACTCGACTCTGGTTGAAACTTTCATAACTTCCGTCACTCCTGTAATCTTGTAAAACCCTTCATTAATGGGGTGGGAACAGAATTTTAAGATGATTATATTCATATTCACCTACTATGTCAATAGGTATTATGATCATAAGTCAGCTCCGACCCGTTTGTACAGTGGTCAGAGCTTATTCCAACTTGCCGTATTCTTTGATTTCGAATCTGCCGTGCTTCTCGATCTGATAGTATTTCCCGTCTGTCTCGTCGTACCCCAGAAGAAGTAATCTGCCGTGCTTATATACCGAGCCGTCGATATAATAGTGGCTCTCACCGTCGTAGTATATCTCGTGGTACGATCTGTCATGAGCCAAACTTCCCGTACCTACGTGCCCTGCGATGATCGTCTTGATGAACTTGCCTGTCGAGGCAGGAAACTTCCATAGGAATACCTCGTCTCCGGTCCCCCATTCCCAGTATTCTTCTGCCTCTTCATCAACTCCGGCGTGAACGAATATCTGCGATTCTGTTTCAAAGTAGTTATCCATTGATCTGATCCATTTGATCAGATCCCCATTGGTAGCAAGTACCATCTTCACAGCTTCGACATTTAATCCTGCCAATGACGATATACGCTCGATCTGATGAATCTTGTCCAGTTGTTCTTCCGTTACGAATGTTCTAAAAGCATTATATCCATGCTCCGAGTCGGTTTTCAGCCAGGAATCATATGCCAGAGCTTCCAGTTGAGCAGTTATGTTTTGGTTGAAATCATCAATCCACTCAAGAAGCATGGCCTCATGATTTCCTTTGAGTACGACCACTTTGTCCTTTCCGTACTTCTGTTGCAGATCATAGATATATCGAAGCACCTGACACGATTCCGGGCCATAATCGATGTAGTCTCCCAAAAAGAAGATCCGATCATCTCCCGACAGGTCAACTGATTCCATCCGGTCCTTCAGTTCCTTCAGACAGCCATGTATATCGCTTATAGCATAAATCATCTGTAGCGTCCTCTTTCTTGTTCTGAAAGCAGTTAATTCATATATCCGATAGCTGTCGTTTCATCCATAGACAGACATAAACTTGCCCCGGATAGTTTCTCCAGCAGTTTATCGATATCATCTTGCTTTAATACTTCTTTGTTATCGGCAGAGATTTCTTTTATTGTTACCATGCTCCGCAGTATCGTATTGTCAGCTGTGACAAATCCTCTCTGAATAGCGTATTTGTAACTGGGATGGCTCTTCGGTATATCTTTATCAAACAAGATCGCAATAATACCGCCGCTTAATGTATACATCTGCATCACTATGTTTTCAGCACTTTCAATCTGTTCATATATATGATCACAAACCCGTCCGCAAACCCTGTAAAAAACACTCTGATCCAGTTTATACACGAATCCGTTAGATCCTAATACCTCATGTGTAATGCTGTTCCATGAGAGCGCATGGATGATGCTCAATCCAAATGATTCCCATTCATCCCTCTTCACATCGGAAACTTCTATGATCGATCCGTCGTCCTGAATGGTCACCGCTTCAAAAGTAACACCCCAGAAATAATACTTGTATATATTTGTGGTCAGGAGATACTTTCCCGTCTTTTTTTCATATGGGCCGGTAATAAACCTCACATACGCTAATGCCTGTTCCTTCCCGTCTATGCTCTCAGCCGGCCAGATGTATGCTAAACATTTTGTTTGTTTCATAGTCTACTCTCCTTAGCCGCCTCAACAAACATCCATGGTTTTAAATGGACGTCCGGAATAGTAAATACCTTACTCATGCTATCTCCCAAACAGTGTATATGGTTTCGGTATAGGTGTTGTTGGAGGCAGATAACTCATTCGAATTATCATACGTCTCTTCTTCATCATCATCACAGCTAAGCGACATGCATAGGACCTCACAGTCAAACACAGCATCCGGTTTTGGATCATTCTTATCTGCAGATATAAGACCTACAAGTTTTTGATCGATAGCCTGTGCCATTACCTCAGCCTGACTTTTGGCATCCTTTAATGCTTCTATCATGAGTTCCTGTCTGATCATGTCCTCATTGGATAACTCATAATCAACATGAAAACCAACCTGAGCATTGCAATTATTTGTTATAGATCTTATATCGTTAATCGTTTTCATGTTGAACGCAGATTCTATTTCAAGTATACGGTTTGCTCTGTAATACTCCCTCTCGCCGTCATTATGATAGTCCACGCCCCGATCAACAGAATCCTTCGATAAAGATATATTTGAAATATCAACACCGCCTTTTTTCAGGATACCCAGAAAATCTTCACATTCACGCATCACCTTTTGAGATGCTTCCTTCGCGGTACTCTCCTTGGCATGAAAATCAAGTTTTATCTTCATACGATCATAATCAATTGTTTTAGATGCACTTCCTCTTACCTCAAGTTTTCCCATGTCAAACCCTCCTCTCTTTACTAACATCAGCAGAGTTCCTAAATATCTCATTATTTCTGACCAATTCCTTTAATGACACTGGTGTATAATTGTTGATCATGCATCCGGCATTCAGTGCATGATCCTTCTTCTTCATGATCTCGAAAGCTTCGTCCCTACGGTTATGAATATGTCCATAAATGTGATAACTCCCCTTAAAATATGCGTTCCACTCTACGATAGGATAATGACAAAGGCTTATCTTGTTTCCTTCATCTGTAATAGACATCATCTTATCTACGCCCTCAAAAAACTGTAATGCCTCCGGATTATCCAAAATCGGTCCATCGTGATTGCCCGGTATCAGGAACTTCCGTCCCTTCAATTGCTGAAGATACCATTCAGCGGGACGTTCACTCCGATAACATAAATCCCCGACAATATACACATTATCATCCGGCTGTACTCTGCCATTCCACAGTTCTATCAGTACATGATCCATTTCATCCACATCGGCAAAAGGCCGGTTATCAAATCGTATTACGTTTTTATGTCCAAAATGCAGATCTGAAATATAAAGATTCATCATGATAACTCCTACATAGTTTCAATTAGTTTATCCGCCATTTGACCTCTCTACCACCTATTCGATGATACCCGCAGGATATAAATCTCCGCCCGGAAGTATTGGCGTCTCTGCTTCAGCATTTTCTTTAGTAACTTCTTTTCTGTCACCGGGTTCGAGTTTTATGGTACCTGCGCTTGTACGGGCATAGATCACGACATCCCCTATATTCTCTATATACAAGGGACAGCCTCCGGTATGCGCCGAGTAGAACTCAATGTTCTGATAATGCGGAAAGTATCGAAGATCGATCTCTGCCCCTTTGGCACTTATCAAGTAGCTGTCCTGGAAGGTCCCTACATGTGGCCACCCCGAAAACTCAAGGCATTTTCCATCCTCAGAGTCCTCAGGAACATAGTATAACGAATGGAAATAATAATCACAGAAATTCGCCAGGACTAAGAGCACCTTCCCGGGTTCTATTGACGGATACTCTATCTTATCCTTATATTTTTCTTTCAGCCGTTCATAATCCGGTATGATATCAGGATACTTATCCTGTTCTCTGAAATCACAATATGCCAACGGGCAGTGATACACGCTGTTCCTTGTAGTTAGTACAACTTCCCCGGCCTCTTCATCAATATGAATACCCTCTACCGCTGAAGTATGCATATCTATGGCATCAGGAAGTTTCTTATGGCCGGTCACAATGCCATGTCCAATACGATACTTCTCTCCTTCGATCTCATGCTCCCCCACGTACCAGTAGTGAAGCTGAAGCTTCCTTCCTTCTTCGTGAGCTGCAAGATTTGTGATATAGGATTCTATGATATTCTTACCGAGATCCTCATAGCTTTTCCCAAAGAATTCCACATTTCTATCTATGCCCATCTCAATCTCTTTACCTTCATATGTAAAGAAAAGCTTTGTAACCATCCCGTAGTCTCTCACTACTCCGTGAATATCATATTTTTCGGAATATACTTCCACTTCTTCTCTAAGCATGGATCCAGCCATTTCACTCCTCCTGTTACGAATCTGTGTGATTGCTTCTGTACACTATTGTATTGGTGTCTGATACGGGATACAATGAACCGCTGGTTTACATTTTGCTACCGGAAATTATAGAAAAAAAAGAATCCCCAAAACATGAGGATTCTCAACTTTTGTATTGTCTACTCTCCTTCCGCATAATGCCAACTATGATCTGACGTATCGACCCACACAAATCTGTGATCACCGAACCGGGTCCCAGTCATCAACCAGATCACCCAGCATGACGATCGCATCATAATTGCCGTTATCTATATACTTAGCCGCCTCGACAAATATCAGTACATAATCCATTTCATCCACGTCTGCAAAGGAACGATGTGCGAAGTCTGAAGTCCTCTACGCTTCATCCGGGAATATCTTTTTAACTGCTTCAGGTGGAGTCTCCCCGTTTAAAAGAGCGTTGATCTCGTCCTGTGTCAAAAACAATTCCGGATGCTTTTGGGCAAGCATATCCTCATAAAACATCTCATCAGAAGTTCTGGCCATATACTCAGGATAGATAGCAACTACCCATCCTGCTTCAATCGGCCATGTGCAGCTCGATGAAAAGCTGTGATGAAGATCGACGCGTATCTCAATGATCGATTCGGAAGTATTCATCACATATACCGGGCAATCATAATTTCCACTGATTTCAAATCTGATGGGACCCGATATCTCAGCCGAGATTCCGTTGTCCGGCATCTCCAGATTTATGCAACGAGAAAACATTCCATCGGCAATATGATAGTTATTGGCCGTTTGTGTTTCTCCGTCCTTAACAAACACCTTTTCAACAAAGAACGGATATGTATCTGTCAGTTTTATCAGGATGTAATCGTTATCCTTTATGTGTTCAAGAAATCTTTCATATGTCATCATGCTATCCTTATGATCTGTTCGTATATCAGGATCTCCTTGTCATTTACATTTATGTTCTGATGGTCTTATCTCATGAACTTTGCCGCCATGCCACTCCCTGACTGTCCCACTTTCTTCCGGAGTATCCCAGATCCCGCCAAAGTCGCCGCAGATGATGACATAGTCATCCTTTGTCATCTCCTTCTGCTCCGGGAAATTCGTTATATTGAATCTGTTGAATTCCGCATGCGTATCGCCGGTAATATATATCATTACAGTTTATCTCTCCCTGACATATCCATTTACGTCAAGCATCGTCTTTCCTCACGTGACTTCGCCATTATATCGTTCCTCAATTGCATACCTGTGTATATTCTTAATGTCCGCCAATATTCCGTCTTTGATGAGCTTACCAAGGTTTATCGGCGTGTATTCGCACTTGTTGGCCGCAAGATTTAAGTGTTTACAGCCTTCCTTGTAAGGTTCCTTGTCGTTATGATCATGTCCGTGGATATTTAGGCACCACTGGAGACCGTATACCGGCTCATGGGATAACAGGATCTTATCTGCAATAAACAACGGGCCTGTGTACACTTCATCAAAGTATTCCCTGTACGCGCCTTTAGGATCGTGGTTTCCGAGGAGCAGCACTTTCCAGTGGGCATTGATCTGAGGAATGTATTTCGGGTCCCCCACATCACCAAGGCATATGAATGTATCGTTCTTTCTCACAGTCCTGTTAATGATTTTGATCTGCTCTTCAACAGATATCCAATCAGGAGCCATTATACGACAGGCCGCATCGTCAAAATGTAAATCCGAGATTATATATACGCTTCCGCCATCAGACCAGTGCCTGAAAGGTTCATATAATGTTGGTATCACAGCTTATCCTCCGCATAATGCCAAGACTTTGTATCCGTATCGACCCATACAAATCTTTGATTGCCAAACGGTGTTCCATCCCTATATGTCGAAACTCTGAGTTTCCTCTTTAAGAAGTTTAAGCAGCTGTTCGTTTTTGCACTCATAACTTGACAATTCTTTCTCTATATTCTTGATAAAATACTCATAAAACAGATCAATCTTCTCCCGGTCTGTATGACAAGTTTCATAGTTATCCATTTGTCTGCCATTTTTCTTATATGTTGTTTTTGACAAAACTGAAGCCGAGAATCTTCTGTCTGCGTTTTGTGCAAGGCCGCATGCGTAAGCATATATTCCTTCAAACGTTTGATCCGTAAGGAATCCAATTCTGAATAATCTCGGTTTTCTTACGATCAGAAGGGAGTATATTGCCTTCTCAAATGCTTCATTCTGCCTGTCCTGCTCGCTCATGACCGGGTGTTTAAGCGGATCATAATCTTCGGCCTCATAATCACAGAAATTACCTAAAAGCAGTTTCTGTCCGCAGGAGCATGATACCGTGACCGCTTCGCCTAATCCGGATGGTGTGAACGAATAAGTAAACTGATCTCCAGTCATGCCCGAGTAGCATTTTCGATGCTGGATCTTAAACTTCCGTAGTTTAATGTAGTCTCTGCCGGTTATGGCAAAATGGAGGCCTCGTTTTGAGTATTCGCTACCATCAGATAGATCCCTGGCATTTCTTGGATATTCCGTAAACATAGCCTCTGCTTCCTCATAAGAATAGTAGTTGCTATCTATGGTTTCCGGCATCTCGTTTTCATGTCCATGGCCTTTGTGCACGAAATGAATGATCCGGCTATCCCTTAACAGTTCCTGCCAGTTTTCGACGAACTTAGCCTTCTTGGAAAATCCGTTTTCTTCTCTAACAATCTCTACGTCAACTATTTTCTGCCCATTGCAGAAACCCCTCCAGAAAAAGTCCGGAAGATTGAGACCAAGGTAATCCTCTATGATCATGTTTATACCGGTAACAGGACTATAATCCGTGTCACGCCACGTATACTTGGCAAGATTAGGGGCCATCACATCATCGCCCATGGAAAAACTGTCTCTTGTCAGATATACAGTTCTATCTACATAACTCATTCCGCTTATCTCCTTATTCAGTCGTTATCAACTATATGGACCGGCACTAAGGGTTCCTCCATCTTTTCCGCCCAGTTTGCGTCTGTGCCGAAATCTTCCTTTATCTTTTCTCGTTTTTCTTCGTTTTCCGTTAACATATCGATAAAGGCGAATACGGCTCCCCAAACCTGCCAGAGCGAAAAGGAATGAGGATTGATCTGACTCCACTCCTTTATATATGCAAGGATCCATCTATTATATTCTATATACAGACATAATCGATTATTCTTACACTTCAACAATGAATACCTACAACCGGGAATCAGGTTTCTTATAAGTGCAATCTTTAGATAATATATGTACTCCCACGTTGGGAGCGACGGAAGGGCATCATTTTCGTCCAATTCTTCTAAAGAAACAGCATTATTCTGAAGTCTTCGCGCCGCTTCCTGCGCAACATAATCTGTATCGACAGGGATTAATATCCTAGCCCATAAGGGAATATATCGGTAGTACCGGTCAGCGAAATCATAGGCAGCTTTGTATGCTATACTGCCTTCGGAATACGCCATTATTTTTTCAGTTAATCGGATAATTCTATGTTCTTTCATGTACTACCTAAAGATTTTGCTACAAATGATTGTGTCCCTGTTAAAGCCATATACTCCACATCGAGCCAAAGCCCCTATCTTAGTCTCTCACCACTCCGTGGACATCATACTTTTCGGAATAAACTTCTATCTCTTCTCTAAGCATTGACTTAGCCATTTCACTCCTCCTGTTACTGATCTGTGTGATTGCTTCTGTACACTATTGTATTGGTGTCTGATACGGGATACAATGAACCGCTGGTTTACATTTTGCTACCGGAAATAATAGAAAAAAGAGAATCCCCAAAACATGAGGATTCTCAACTTTTTCCTGCGATGGAGCATATGGGACTTGAACCCACGACCTCCACACTGCCAGTGTGGCGCGCTCCCAACTGCGCTAATGCCCCGTATATATTGATTATACACAACATCAGGCGATCGTGCATCTTTTCTTCCACGCGAATGCCATGATATAGGCTGCCTGTGCTTCGGCAGATGTTCCCTGAGTCACAAAATCAGGGCATCCACAGACTTCATGAATAATCCCAATGTCATCAATTTTCCGACTCACGGTCTCAAAAGCCCTGTCAGCGAATTCAATCCCGCATCTTACATATCCGCCGACATTCCCGCGGTATATGACTGCAGCCGTCATCATCGCAGACGTTCCGTCAACGAAGCTGCCGGGATCATCAATTACATCCGAAAAACGTCCATCCGGAAGCTGCTTTTCGAGCATGGCAGTCAGCACTTCATTAAGGATCTTCGTAAGTTCATCACATATATCCTCACGCCCGACTCGTTTTGCCTCCTCTATGATCCTGGCCAGTCCAAGCATCGCCCATCCGTTTCCGGTAGCCCAATGTACCTTTCTCACAAACCGTCCGTCCAGCGTATCAACAATGTGCAGGAACAGATGAGCTTCCTCATCATAAAGATGCCGTATATATCCCCTGACCTGCTCAAGAGCATCATCGATCCGCCCCATGACCGCAAGGAACGGAGGAACCATGTACACCCCGTCGATCCAGAGCTGGTATGGAGAAAACCCCTCCGAAAAAGATATCATATTATGACAGATGATGCCGTCCGACGTACGGGGCGCTTTCTCCTGAAGGTACTTAAGCATCCTTTCGGCGCCTTCCCGGAAGAAGCTGTCATTCGTTTTTTCAAAAGCCCGCAGACATACTTCTCCGGCAGCCGCAGGATCCGATACCGCGATATCACCGCCTATCATGGCAAGTCTGCCGTCTTCGCTCATCCTTTTTACGGCATCATATGCCATCGGGATCCATAGTTCATCAAGTCCCGCTTCATACAGAGCCTGGGCACATACACCCTGCTCCCACGGATATCTCTGCATCGAGAGCATTGTATTTATTACTTTTTGATCTGTCATTTTACTCATGATCTCATACACCGAGTGATGACATCAGTTCATCACCGTGATCTTTCAGCCACTTACGGTGTTTCTTATAATCCGGACAGACTTTTGCAACCTCTGCCCAGAAGGCTTTTGAATGATTCATTTCCTTCCGATGGCAAAGTTCGTGGACTATGACATAATCCAGTATCTCCTCCGGAGCACGGAGCAAAAGACAATTGAAATTGAGATTGCCTTTAGCCGAACAGCTCCCCCATCTGGTCTTTTGCGCACGTATGGTAATGCGTCCGAAATCTACACCGATGATCCCGGCAAAATACGATACCTTCCCGGGTATGATCTTTTTCGCCTGATCGGCCAAAAGCTGCTTATCCGCTTCGGATATCGGAGGAAGATCGTCCGAACTGATCGCATCGGATTGCCCCTTGTTTATCCGTGCAAGAGCCTTCTCGATCCAGCCGCTCTTTTCTTCCACGAATCTTCTTATGCGGAAATTCCCGACATTATAGGGCGCACGGACTTTGATCTGTCCGGACCTGTCAATCTCTATGGCTATCGTCCGCCTCCGCGAACGAATGACTTCATATTCGTACATGTTTACCTGACCTGATCCTCCCAAATTATACCACATGGCTGTTATTCGATATTATTTCTGTCCTTAAACTTCTTGGCTGCCTTTGCCCATTTTGAGATCTCTTTCTTCTTGGCATAATTGCGCTGATTTTCCGTGCTCAGGGATTTATAGAGCATGTATCTTTCCTCGGAGAGTTCGCCGGACTCGATCGCAGCCTTGACAGCGCATCCGGGCTCGGTATCATGCCGGCAGTCGCTGAATCTGCACAGGCTCTCCAGTTCGATTATATCGGAAAAAGTATTATCGATGCCTTCTTCCGAATAAGCCATGCCGATCTCACGCATGCCGGGAGTATCGATGATCGATACGCCGTTTTCCAGTTCGATCAGCTGTCTGTGTGTCGTGGTGTGGCGTCCTGTGGAGTCATACGCTCTGATCTCGGATGTCTTCATCACATCCTCTCCGGATAAAGTGTTCAGCAATGTAGACTTTCCCGCACCGGATGAGCCCATAAGGCAGATCGTAGTTCCGGGAGTCATATATTCCCTGAGTTCATCCAGACCGATATCGTATATCGCGCTGATCGCATGGACACGGACCTTATCGGATATGGTCTCAACCTCTCTTACGTATCTTCCGGGATTGGAGCACAGATCCGACTTGGTAAGTATCACCACGGGAACCGAGCCTCCCTGAAGTACCACGCTCACATATCGTCCTATTCTGTTGTAACTGTAATCCTCGTTAAGCGAGGTGATGATGAAAGTATAATCGACATTGGCGACCATATACTGCATCACGCCGGTTTTGGCCTGATCCGGACGCTGCAGAAAGTTTCTCCTCTCACAGACCGATTCAATCAGTGAATCTCCGGAAGGGTTATGGATGAACCTTACATAGTCTCCTACAACAGGTAATCCTTCAGCATCCATTTCATAAAAGTTTCCTTTGAGCTTCGCCGGGATATCTTCTCCGAGATATCTGATCTTATAGCTGTTCTTCTGAATCTCGGATATCCTTCCGAGACCGGTGGTGTTGGTTGTGGTGCTTATATTGTCAGTATTATTCATTTTAGGTTTGCTCCTTAATTTGAGTAAATGTATGTTAGTCAGTGTCAGTTGGTGTTGATTGATGATCAATCGTATTCAATTGCTAATGAGCCGGCATGATACCCCGGAGCAGCAGACAAAAGAAAAACCGTGACTAATAAGCCACGGTTTCATTGCGATATTATTTCAGATATTTCAATCCGCGCAAACCGAGGTCATCATTCCGTATGTGGTTACAATCTCTGTTCTTTTCACACTCATTATTATGATTACCTCGCTTTCTTTCGGATTTATTACTTTATGAGTTTATCAGCATATCGTTTTTCGGTCAACACTTTTTAGCGGGCCGTCACGGCGCATAATGATCATAGATCCTGTTTTTGGCCTTTTTATCTTCCGGAGAGAGCTTCTCGCATCCGGCGATATCATATGCCCCGAAAGTATCCATCAGGCGTGACGTGGGATCAAGTTCAACATAAGTCACCCAGGGGAGCCAGTGGTGAAGCGTGTGGAGCACCTGATCCGAGAATGCGCCGCCTTCCCAGGAAAGGCCTTTGATCGCATATCCGAATTCGCCGTATACATCATTTCCGTTTCGTGAATTGTTATGAATGAATTCCGCATAATCACGATAATGCTCATCATCCGTAATTACATAAAGCCTGTAGTAGATATATGCGCAGGCAGCCATGTACATGTCACCGCCGCCGGTGCCGATCGTTACCGGACTCATGCCGCTTATCGAACGCTTCGAAAAAGGAACCGACGGATCATCGCAGTATACCGGGAAGCCCCATGAATATGTCCATGTCTCAGTATAATCCGCAGCTCCGATCAAAGCCTCGAGCCACTTATCCTCACCGGTCAGATCGTAGAGCGAAAGAAAACCGAACATCGCATAGATCCCGGATTCATTATCCATGACATCCGTGTTATCGCATGTGGATCCCCGGTACTCAAAATTCTTATATACGTTATCGTATGACCACTCACCTGCTCTGATCGCGGCATCACGATACTCTTCCTTCCCGGTCACCAGATAAAGCTGAACAAAGAACCTGACTATGCTTATGGTATTGGCTTTGGAATCCATTCGCATGGTCCCATCGACCTCGTATGCTCTGTAGAAGGATCCGTCAGGATTCTGGATCTTCACGAAAAACTCTGCCGCATTCTCACAGAATCCGAGCCAGTCGGGATGCTCTTCGTTATTCTTTTTCGTAAGGACATACGCATCCAGGATGTTCTCAAGTCCGTCAGCCGACATGCGCAGCCAGATCGGATACGGTTCGAAAGCCTTATTGATCGGACTGTAGCATCCGTGCGGCGCCCCGTTTTCGTTTGCGCCTTTGGCAACCCAGAATCTGATGATGTTTCTGCCCTTTTCACAGGCTTCGGGATCGTTCTCACGAAGGCCGTAGTCCATGAGCTGATATCCTATACCGGGCTGCTGTCCCACGAATCCGAACTGCATCGAGATACTGTCCACATCCATACCGGGAAGAAATGATGAAAAAGGAACTCCCCAGGCTCCGTCACCGTAGTCTCCGGTAAGCAGTTTCATCGCTTCGATGTTGTTGTGGTACTGGAGATCCTGATCCACATCGAAAAGCTCGTCCTTAAGTCTGTCGTATACCGAACGCCATGCCCATTTCATCATGGGATAGAAATCATCGAAATTGCCGAGATCCAGTCTTACTTCATAATGGTCGGAGAAGCCTTCTTTCATCGGATGAAGCACACGGTTTAATGACTTGTTCTTCATCATGTAGTCGATATTGTAGACCTGCTGGTGATCGCCGACCTGACCATCGGTCGAAGGATACACATAATCGATGGAGATGCCGTCTCTGACAGCACCCGTCTGCTTTCTTACCGGAAATCCGTAATAGAGATAATTGATGGTCTTATCTTCCGGCCGGGATAATCCGATGGAAGCCGCGCTGTACTGCTCATCTATGATCTGTGTGAAATGATACATCCGTCCGGGCAGAGTCACATCCGCTTTATTTCTGGACAGCATGATCGTCTCGCCGTTTCTTTTGCTCCTTGCGGCAAAAAGAGGCAGAGTCATGGCGGTTTCTTTTCTTAAGTGATACTCACAGTCGGAATCAAATCCGATAACGTAAGGTCTGGCGAATTCATTATCCCTGTACCAGGTTGCCGGAGCAAAGCATTGATAGTCCCTGATCGTTTCAGCATCAGCCAATACGAACGATATCTTGGATGCAAATCCGAGATCGTCATTGTCCTTTTTAAGAACGGTCACATTACGCGATATGACCACGCTGCCGGATGCGGTTTCATATGTATCCTCAAACTTAAGTTCCGAACCGTTCGGAGTAGTCAGTACTCCCGCGGCCGTGACCGTATCACCGTCATCCTTTACCTGATCATATGCCCGGTCAAAGAACTCCGTTACGGCCATGGAAGTCTTTACAAACGCATACATCGGACGTTTGTTGAAAAAAAGCACCTCTCCGTTCCTGACGATCTTTACCCCGCCGTCTTCAAAAACGAGTTCGCGTTCTCCGATTTTAACCCCCATAATATCTCACCTCTCATACCATCATCTTATAGATCTTGGTACAGTCGTCCTCGTTAAGAGTCACAAACCCGGATATGGAGCCGTCTCGGCTCCTTTGCAAGAGATCTAGGTTTCCTGCTCCGACAATTCATCGTCGTCATCTGCCTGCGCTTCCTGCTCTGCCAGATACTCGGCCGCATCATCGGGAATATCGTCAAGGTTGTCGCTTCCGGTATCCACATCAACGGGTTGTTTCTTGAACATGATGTCATACATGACGGGTACTATGAACAGTGTCATCAGAGTAGCATACGCCAAACCGCCGGCTATGACCAGAGCCATGCCTCTGCCCAGCTGCGCACCCATATCGTCGCCGAAGATCAGGCTTGATTCTGCGAGGATCGTGGTAAGCGCGGTCATCAGGATCGGACGCATACGCGTCTTGCCTGTTGCTACCAGGGCTGTGTGACGGTCGAGTCCCTGCTTGCGGAGTTGGTTTACATAATCCACAAACACGATACCGTTATTAACTACGGTACCCATGAGCACGATGATACCCATGATGCTTATTACGGACAGATTCTCACCGGTGAACCAAAGAGCCAGGAAGCCGCCCGTGAACGCAAGCGGTATCGTAAACAGCACGATGAAAGGACTTAGGAGACTCTGGAACTGTGCGACCATGACCATGTATACCAGCAAAAGACCGAGCAGCAATACCAAAGCCATCTGGCGGAGCATGGTAAGTACCGTATCATACTCACCGCCAAGCTCAACCGAATACCCCTGCGGTACTTCGTATTTATCGAGTATGGGACTTAACTGTCTGGTAAGCAGTGTAGTATTATAGCCATCTCCCACATCGGCAGTTACGGTCATGTATCTGGACTGGTTCTTGCGGTTTATCACGGCCGGTGAATCTTTGAGTTCTACAGTCGCAAACTCTCCGAGCTTATGAGTCTCGGTAACAGTATCATAATCATCGTCGGTCTTTTGAACATTGAATTCATAATCCAGGATGTTCTCACGGGTAATGGGGTCCATATCATCCACGACGACTATGTCCATATCGATGCCGTCTATAGTGATGGTCACCGCACTCTTCGAGTGGGTGAGTTTGGCATTTATGTCCTGATATATCTGAACGACATTAAGTCCGAGTGACATCGCCGCATTTTTATCCACGGTCAGATGAAGGACCTTGCCGGCGTCCTCCTCACCGTTTGATATATTCTCATACCCGTCGATCGTTTCGACGATGTCCATGATATCCCTGGTTATCTCCGTCAGTTTATCTATATCCGGACCGTATACGTTGATCGAAAGTCCCGATCCTCCGGTCAGCTGATCCATCTCGGATGACAATGTGGTCAGAGTAAAATCAACATCCATATCAGCAACGGAGTCTTCTATATCCGACATGATCTGACGGATCTCTTCTTCTCCGGCGTCCTTGTCCTCAGTCATCATCATGAAGGACATGGATCTGAAATTGTTCGGATTGGATGCGGCCTCCGATACTATGAGCGCTGTATCGTCCCCGGCGATTACACCTATCGATCCGATCCCTTCCACGTTAAGAAGTCTGTCGATCACTTTTTCGGTCTGCTCATAAGCTTCCTCTCTGGTAGTCTCTTCGGAATACTCGATAGTAGCCTGGATCTGATTCATCGTCATGTCGGGGATCACGACTATACCCATGCGTACGACCATGAATCCCGAGAATACCAGCAGTCCCAGCGCGGTCAGTATAGGTACATATTTGTGTTTCAGACAGAAGCGCAGAACCCTCTCATATATCGTCATGACCTTATCAAAAAGCGGATGCTCTTTGGATTTGGCGTTCTTAAGCAAGGTGGACCCGGCCGCCGGCACTACGGTAAGTGCTATCAGAAGGGATGCCATCAGACAGAATACTATCGTCAGGCACATGGGTGCGAGCAGGTCGTTGACCAGACCGGAAGTATATATCATGGGCAGGAATACGCATACCGTGGTAAGAGTTGAAGCCGTGATCGCTCCGGCAACCTGTTTCGCGCCCTGAACCGAAGCACGCGGTGCTTCTATGCCGCGATTCTTAAGCCTGTATATGTTCTCTATGACGACTATGGAGTTATCTACGAGCATACCGATACCGAGAGCCAGTCCCGAGAGAGACAGCATGTTCAGTGAGATATGCGAAAAATACATGCAGATAAGCGCCGTGAGCACGCTTACCGGGATGCTGATGGCAACCACGAATGTCGGTTTGAAATCCTTCATGAAGATGCCGAGGATTATGATGGCAAGTAATGCACCTATCGCCATGGACTGGAGGACGCTTTTGACTATCAGATCTATGTAGTCGCCCATGTCCACCAGTGTAGTGATGTTGATGCCCGGATGTGCTTCACTCAGTTCATCGGATGCCTGAGCGATGGTCTTGCTCAAGTCGTTGGTTCCTGAAGTAGAGCTCTTGAATATCGACAGTATCACTGCCGAATCGCTGCCGAGTCTTACGAAACTGTCTTCGGAATTATCAATGACCGTGATATCAGCCACATCACCGAGCCTGACATCGCCGACGTTGTGGATATTGGTAAGAACGATATCTTCAAGTTCGGAGACATCCTCATAGTTCTGTCCGACCTTAACGAGCCATGAATTGTCGGAACTGTCATCTATATACCCCGCAGGCATCTCGAAGTTCTGCGCATATATGAGTCCGGTCAGTGCTTCAAGTGTAAGAAGCTGATCGGCGTTTGCGTTCTTCTGGGCCTCGGCCTTCTGTTTCTCATAGCTTCTGACCGCATCGTTATAATCATCCCAGCCGTCCTTGATCTGTTCCTCGCCGTCCTTTATCTGCTCCCAGCCTTCATTGATCTGTTCCTGACCGTCGCTTAACTGTTCCCAGCCTGAGTCTATCTGATCCTGTGCGGAATCTATCTGATCACCCGCTGCATCAAGCTGAGCCTGTGCGGATTCAAGCTGAGTCTTACCGATCTGAAGCTGTGCGTCCGCACTTCCGATAGCTTCGGCCGCCTCGAGTTTGCCCTGCTCCAGTGCCTTGTATCCGTTCTCGACTTCTCCCTGCATCTGCACTATCGAAGAATAAAGTCCGTATACGGTCGACTCAAGAGTGGATTTCTGAGTCTCAAGACTTTTTTTCTGGTTCTCCAGTTCGGTCTTTGTGGAAGTGAGGGTGGGTTCCTGTGCAAGAAGAGCATTTACCTGAGCAAGATTGGTCTGGGCGGCTGTTAAACCTTCCTGCGCCGCAGCTTTGGCCTCATCGGTGGCACTCGCATCGTTCAGGGTAGCGTTGTAGGCAGCGATCGCCGCTTCAAGAGTTGCCACCGTGTTATTGTCCTTGGCCTGCTTGATCTGGCCGAGTACGGATTCGGTCTGTGCGAGACCGGAGTTTACCTGTTCCAGACCTGCGGTGACTCCCGAAAGCTGCTGCTGCGAAAGCTGCATCTGTGTCTGGAGTGCGGCCAGTGAAGCGGATGCCTGATCGAGCTGATAGCTCATGTCGGCGAGCTGCTGATTTGATTCGTTTCGTTTATTGTTTAATTCATTTTCGCCGTTTGCGATCTCCTGGCGGCTGTTAGCCAGATCGTTCTTATTCTGCTCAAGTTCATTCCTGGAATCATTGAGTTCGTTCTGACCGTCGATCAGGTCCTGACGGCTGCTCTCGAGCTCATGCTGGGACTCGACCAGTTTGGCCTTGTTATCCTGTAAGGAATCCTCTGAGTCGATGAGCTGCTGCTCTGCTTTTTTAAGCTGCTCGACAGCGGATGCAAAAGCATCATCCACGCTGGCAAGGATCCTGTCATTTAACCTGTCGACTTTCTGCTCGTTTAATTCAACCTGGATCGACTTATCCACGAGACCGAGCGCCGAGATGCTGGCTACGCCCGCCTGCTTCTCATAATATGGCACGATGTCATCACGGACGAACTGCGTAAGCTCGTCCATCTCCATGCCATCCATGCTGACAGCCAGATAAACGCTGGCCGTCATGTCGGTACTTAATTCGATTATGGAAGGAGTTCCGGCATCTTCCGGCAGATAAGGTTTAAGCGTATTGAGTGCGCTTGAGACCTTGACCATGGCGCTGTCCAAGTCCGTGTCATCGACAAACTCTAGCTGGACCATGCCATAGTTTTCATTACAGATACTGTAGACATTCTTTATTCCCGTGATCGTGCCGAGCGCACCCTCCATGGGCTCGCAGATCTCGGCTTCGATCTTCTCGGAACTTGCTCCGGGATATGTGGTGAGTACCAGCAGATAGGGAAGAGATATCTCGGGCAAAAGATCAAGCTGCATATTCATCATGCTGACAACACCCAGCACGATGGCTATGATCACACCGACCAGTATGGTAAACGGTTTCTTTACGCTGAATTTCGACATATGACCATTTTACTTATGGTTTTACGCCAAATCAATTAAGAAAGAATAAAATTAATCACTTCCGACTGATGATCGGCATGATCGAATTCATCCAATATCGGACACGGTATATGCGGTTCATATCCTCTGTCATGGAACCATGTGCACTGAAGCGGATGCATTCCAGCCTCTCGTGCGGCATAGAGTTCCCGGGATCCTCCGTCCCCGACATACAGGCACTCATCCGCTCTTAGGCCAAGTGCATCCGTCATCCGTGTGAACATCTCGGGATCGGGTTTCACTATCCCCTGCTCATATGAGATGAGCGCAACGTCAAAATACGGAAACAGCAGACTTCGCCGGATGTAATCTCTTTCATCAGAAAATGTATTGGTGATCAGACCGATCTTAATATTTCTCTTCTTAAGTTCTTCAAGAAGCGCTATCGTATCATCGGGGATATTGGAAAAAGTATCGTCAAGACTCCCTTTTCTCTTGGAAGCGGCAAGTCTGACATTCTCTTCCGAATACAGCCCCATTTTCTTAAGAACGATCTCAAGACCTTCTTCGATAGTGTACTTTCCCGTACTCCGGGCCTCTTCTGTTGCGTGCCATTCCCTTCGGAATAAAGTGGGATCCGCTCCCACGTCAGCCGCAATATGTTCACCGAAATATGTCCGCCCCTCAAACAGAGTCACCAGAGTTTCGAACATATCAAAGATCACCGCTTTTATCATTAGGCAAAAACCCGTTCCTTAAAGCACCAGTCCCGTATCCTCTTCAAATCCGAGCATGATGTTCATGCACTGGATAGCAGCACCCGAAGCACCTTTTCCAAGGTTATCGAACTGAGAACACAGAACTATACGTTCATCGTTTCCGGTTACGTAAATGTTGAGTCCGTCCCATCCGGAGCACTTATTGCACGGCATGAATTTGAGTTCCTCGTCACGATATACATGGATGAACTTCTCACCGGCATAGTAATCCTTCATGTATTCATACATGCCGTCAACACCCTTAACGCCCTTCATGTATTCGGCGTATATGGGAAGATTAACGACCATTCCCGAATAATAATCGGCGATTATGGGAGAAAAGATGGGCTTACGCTTAAGCCCCGCTATGACCATCATCTCGGGAAGATGTTTATGTTCCTGGCCGAGAGCATAGAACCTGGGCGAATCATATTCCGAGTCACGGTTTTCATCCTCATACAGCGCTATCGTCTTTTTGCCTGCTCCGCTGTATCCCGAAACGGAAGTGACCGTGAGCGGATAATCAGCATCTATGACCTTCCCGGAAACAAGAGGATATGCAAGCACCATGAACCCGGTCGCATGACAGCCGGGAACGGCGATCCTTCTGCCGTTTCTGATGTTCTCGCGAAAAGATGCGGCAAGCTCCGGCAAGCCATAACTCCAGCCCTCAGCCGTTCTGTGCGCGGTAGATGAATCGATTATCCTTACGTTTTCGTTTTCCACCAGAGAAACGGATTCACGAGCCGCTTCATCGGGAAGACATAAGAAAGTGATATCCGACATGTTGATCAGTTTCTTTCTCTCTTCGACATCCTTGCGCTTATCGGGATCGATACGGATCACCTCTATATCATCCCTGCTCGCAAAACGCTCGTTTATCCTTAATCCTGTTGTTCCTTCGCTTCCGTCAATGAATATCTTTGCCTTGCTCATTTTAGCCTCCGTTTAACCTAATCCGAATATTATATCCCTTAATGCGGGATGAATGGTGTCATATGCCATTCCGCAGTTTCTGACGTGCATCGTATATACAAAGCTCGTTCTCGATACGGTATCCATCTGGATGCAGCTTCCGGCCGCGCCGTCCCAGCCGAATATTCCTGCTGGAGCAGGCGATCCGACAGCCTCGGGATGCATGAACACCTGCATTCCGCAGCTGTATCCGTAACCCTTGCGGCCCATGTTGTTGGCGATGTCATCCAGACCGGCATCACATAACAGATTCTTCTTGAACAGCTCTACAGTCTCCGGCTTCAGTATCCTGATGCCCTCCGCCGACTCCCCTCCGCATGCCAGTGCATCCGCCAGGAGCGCGTAATCCCCGGTGCAGCTTATCAGCCCGGCTCCGCCGCTTTCGTAGCTTTCCGAAAGCTGGTAGTTGCAGGTCTGTTCCATCGGGACTATCTTCCCCTCTTCGTTTACGATATACTGCTGAGCGAGACGCTCGAGTCCGTCGTTTTCCGGCCCCGCGAAGAATGTATCCTTCATCCCGAGCGGTTCCCAGATATTTTTCTTCAGATACTCGCCGAAACTCATCCCGGATACGACCTCCAGCACTGCTGCTGCCACATCATGGCTTAAGCTGTATAGGAAATGTGTCCCGGGTTCAAATACAAGCGGCGATTCTGCAAAAGCATCAACTAGCTCGCGGGTTGTGGCATTCTTACCTTTTTCCTTCAATACACGAACGATTCCCGGGCGGTTTAAGTCATAATCAAGGCCCGACTGCATGGATAGCAGCTGCCAAATCTTCATGGGAGCCTTAAGATCTCTTACACCGGCGTCATCCTTAACCTTCAGATCACGGTACGAGGGCAGATAAAAGCCAACTTCATCATCTAACGAAAGCCTTCCCTGTTCGACTAGCTGCATCACTGCAGTCATGGTCTGGACCTTGGTCATCGAGAACATCAGATAACGCTGATCCGGGCGCACTGCCTCGGTCTTATCGATGTCCACGGTTCCGTTCATGTGTCTGTAGATCTGCTCATGATCCTGATACACTATGCAGTCCACGGACGGTATCCCAAGACCGGGCAGTGAATCCAGATAGGATGTCAGTTCTTCAAATTTTATTTCGCTCATAAAAGCCTCCCGTGTAATCAACGAATTGATTTAGCGCTGTGCAATATTATATTATAAACTATATTCAAAAAATACGGAGGATCAATACGTATGGATAATAATGTTAAGATGGTACCCGCATTGTGTACTCAGTGCGGCGGAACAGTTGAAGTAAACAAGGATGATGAAACCGCCGTCTGCCCTTTCTGCGGAACTTCTTTCATCGTGGAAAAGGCCATAAACAACTATAACATAGATGTAAGCGGCGCGGTTAAGGAAGTGCTTGATTTTGCCGGTAATCAGATGGAGGCAAAACGGCAGGCTGATATATCATGTGCATGAGGTATTTCATAGGAAGCGGACTGGCTGAACTTATGGAACTCATAGAGCAGGCGCAGAATTCGGCTACTGCAGAACGTTTCCTGAAGCGTTACTCAAAACCACTCAAGACTTCGGGCGACATACGCCCTACAGACGTATGCCCTGTAGTCGCTCCCGACAGTAGGGGAAACAAGGCTGTTTTTGCTATGAAATGGGGATACACTCTCCCCGGCAATAAACAGCCTCTTTTCAATGCCCGGGTAGAGACCGCCGCTGTCAAACCGACATTTGCGGAATCCTGGGTACGCAGGCGCTGCGCCGTCCCGGCTTCATGCTATTATGAATGGAAACATTACAAGACACCTGACGGAAAAGATAAGACCGGGGACAAATACCTCATACACTTGAAAGACGATCAGATCACCTGGCTCTGCGGGCTTTATCGTATTGAGGACGACATTCCGGTATTTACCATCCTTACACGTGAGCCGTCTGCCGGGTTATCCGAGATCCACGACCGTATGCCGCTGATCCTCCCTGAGAAAAAGATTGACGAATGGATCACTCCATCCGTCAACCCCGATACTCTTTTGCCCCACTCCCTGACAGATATGGTCATGGAATCATGTTTATCCGACTAGATCCGCTACGATCTGCGTAACGGTATCTACATCAATGTTTTCGATCGCATTGTAGAGTTTATCCATAAGGTCTTTCTTATCTTCAGGATAAGAATATTGCTTTAGGACCATCTCCACTTCTTCCATAGCATCCATATCCAGGTCATCACATGCAAGAGCGAGTTTGTCCAGTTGTTCCTTTAATACAGAATCTTCTATAGGAATCTTTTCCGGTTCCGAAGATGCATCTTCAGCGAAATGATCTTTAAGTGAGTCAAGCAGATCCGAAAACCGGGTAAGCATATCATCTGTCAGTTCGTTTATGGTGTCCACGTCACCCGCTTTGCCGGCATTCTCAAGTTTCTCAGCAATATCTCCGAGCTCAACTGCGCCGATCTGTCTTGAACTGCTCTTTAATGCATGTACGCGGATCGTGTAATCGGATATATCTCCGTTCTCATATGCGGATCTGATACCTTCGAGTTTATCAGCCCCGCTGCGGTAATACTCGCCTACTATCCTGTCATAGAGCGCTGCGGATCCGAGAGTCCGGATCGCCTGCTCGCTGTCTAAGCCTTCATATACCGTGGCCGCCGAATCGGATGAACCCACCGCGCCGCCGGCATCCTCTCCTTCAGCTGCTGCGCCCCTGTGTATCTTTTCTGCGGGAAGCCATTTCCTGAGCTTATTTACCAGTTCCTTGATCTCTATCGGCTTGGCTATGAAATCATTCATGCCGGCTTCCTCAAACAGCTTACGTGCTTCCTCAAGAGCATTGGCCGACAGGGCGATTATCACAATATCCTCTTTTCCGGGGATTCCGTCTCTTATGGCCCTGGTGGTATCTATACCGTCCATGACCGGCATCATGTGATCCATGAGCACGATATCATAGTCGTTTGCTTTAACTTTCTCTATGGCATCTTCTCCGCTTAATGCAGAATCGATCTGAATCTGCATGGGTGCAAGGAGTCCTTCAACGATCGTGATATTGATCGCATTATCATCGACAACCAGAATCCTCGCATCAGGCGCTGTATAGTTGATGGAATAAGCTTCCTCAAATGCCGATGATCCCGACATATCCTCTGCATTATTCAATGCCCTGACCATACCGATCGTGGATATGGGCCGTCTTACCGTATAGAGATTGGGGACATCCGGTCTGAATGTGGAATTGTAGTCCACAAACATGGCCCCGATCACTTCGGGATGATCTATCAGGAATGCACGAATATCATCGTATCTGTTGCTTGAAAAATACAGATAATCTTTCTTTCCCGATGGAACATATTCGGCCAGAGAGCTGATAGCGCCGTTTTCTACACCGATACGCTTCATCTCGTCCTTGAACATTTTTATCCTGTTATCGGATTCGCTCAGTACGATCGCTTTCTTATTCTCAATATCCTCTACGATCACATCCCGGGCGGGATCGATCACTTTCTGGGGGATTGTGAACCAGAAATCGGAACCTTCACCATATACGCTGTTCACACCGATCTCTCCGCCCATTGCTTCAACCAGTCTCTGAGAAATGGCCAGACCTAAGCCTGTTCCTTCTTCGGATCTGTTACGTTTGGAATCGACCTGGGTAAAGCTGTTGAATAACTTTGCCATATCCTCTTCTTTGATGCCGACGCCGGTATCTTTGATATGATAAGTCAGATTAACGGTATCATCATCTTTCTTCTGACAGGATACGATCACGCTTACTCTTCCCTTTTTGGTAAACTTGATCGCATTGTTGATCAGATTGATCAGGATCTGTCTGATACGCCCCGGATCTCCGTATAATGCATGAGGAATATCAAGATCGGTTACGACATACAGTTCCAGATCTTTCTCGCCAACTCTGGTGATCAGTATATTGGAGATATCGTTTAATTCACTGAGAGGTTCATACTTCTCGGGAATGATCTCCATCTTGCCGGAATCGATCTTGGAATAATCCAGCACATCGTTGATTATGTTCAATAGATTATTGCCGGATTTCTGTATCTGTACCAGACAATCTCTGGCATTAGGCGGAAGATCCTCTCTCATCGCGATCTCCGTCATACCGATGACGGCATTCATGGGAGTACGGATCTCATGAGACATATTTGCCAGGAAGTCTGACTTGGCGCGATTGGCTTCACGTGCCTCCAGCATTTCCGCGCGGAGCATGCTGATCGCCCTGATCTCACGTAAGGCTGCGCAAGCCAGAAGGATAAGAAAGCCGAGCGCAATGAACACACCGTTATTGTTATGTATGGGAATATTCAGATGAATGGCTTCCGCAATTCCCATTACGACAAATGCGGCGAAGCCTATGGCTATCAGTTTGTTTTCGCGGTTCTTTCTGACCAGTGAATCATAGATGATCGTTCCCAGACAGAAGACTGCGCTGATACATATGATGATTATGTCTATACTTAAGGTTTCATAGAAGTCCGCTACATAGGTGAAATCAAGGATGGTCAGGACCCAGAAGACGATAAGTATCAACAGGCTGATCACCGTGTAAGGGACACGATACCTTTCTCCCAGAAGCGCTCTGATATATGCGACAAAAGCGCATGGCAGGATCAGTATGATCATGTAACTGACTATACCGTCCACAAAATATGTCCCGAAAAGGAGCGGATATGCGTAGTTGTTGAAGATAAGCCAGAGGGCTCCCAAAAAGACTCCGAGGCTTAAGTGCCAGAGCGTTAATTCTCTTTTTTCCCTGATCCTGCTTAAGAGACATATCCCGGCCACTACAAGTCCCAGTATGATAAGCGCAAAACTGATTATTATGACATAGATGTTGTCGTGAATGAGCTGCATCGAGAAGCCAAGACGATTACCGAAATACACATCGGATATCTTATAGGTATCGCCCGGACATTCATCATGTATGATAGTAAGAGTTTTGCCTACATCGGATCTTCTTAATGTTATGGCCAGCCAGATGGGCTTGACATTCGGACCGAAGATGGAATCACTTATGTCATATGAGTTACGCAGATCGTCGCCAATATATGCGTCGAAGCTCCTGCTGCTCCTGATGAAAAGACAGTTGCCGTCGCCCAGTTCATCGGGAAGCATTACGCTAATGGCCACATCTTCACCATCCTCTATTTCAATGGACTCGCCGCTGTGGTATGAACGCATGATGCCGTCATGATCCGTATACCACCACGGTTCATTGAATTCTTTACATTCGTTGGCATACAGGTTTTCTCCCTCGACAAAGAACTGTCCATAAATATATACCGCTAAGATCGTTAAACAACTAATCAGGACAGCTATCTTGATGACAATGTCCCAAAAGCGGTAACTCTTAGGTGTAGCTGAGTTTCCTTTCATGCTGTTCATCTCCTGTCTGTCTTACTTCAGTCGCTATCCACAAATCTCAGATTAACCTTACCGCCGGCATCCATCGTCTGTGTAACCAGTGTGATATCTTCTCCGACTTCAAGCTCTATCTTGTTGACCGACCGGGCGCTTAAGTTGATCGACCCGTCTTTATTAGGCTCTACCAGTCCTCCGCCCGATGTCAGCACGATACGGTCAGGAGAAACCTTTTTTACGGTTATGTCAGATCCGAAATGGTCAAAGAGCACATCTCCGGGCTGTAAACTTGTATACTTCGCAACCGTCTCCTTAGTGGAGCCCTCCGTGTCACCGTATGTACGCGTTTCTACGATAAGAATACCTCTCAATGATTCTTCCGATCCCGATCCGGATCCTGATCCGCACCCGGTTACAGATAGCACTATGATCGTCATCAGAACTATAAGCGCTGTCAGTTTTTTCATCGATCGATCTCCTTTTATCGTTTTCTCTTCTTATCGGCATATAGTTTTTCATCGGCACGGATCATGCAACGGGCGGGGGTATCATTCTCGCCGCTCAGTTCGTCATAACCGATACTGATCTCCAGCTCATATGGCAGATCCATGTTTTCCTGCTTCTGACTGAGAGTTTTGCGGATCATCTCTGTAATCTGTTCAGGTGCCTCGCCTTCTACGGGATCCCTGACAATGATGGTAAACTCATCGCCGCCGTATCTGCCCAGAAAAGCTGATGAATCAAGTTTTTCAATGGTCTGTCTGAGCGCATCCGAAACGATGATAAGTGCCCGGTCACCCTCAGCGTGACCGTAAGTGTCGTTTATCTTTTTGAACCCGTCAATGTCGAGCATCATGACGATGACACGGTTATCCGGACTGAAAGTAAACTGATCCATGTATCTGTTGATCTGCCTCCGGTTGTTTAACCGGGTCAGGTCATCCACGGAGATCATTGTCTGCATGTTCTGTATATAAAACCACAGCCACATGATGGTACATCCGAAACAGAACGTGGGTGCATTGAGAAAGACCACCTGTACCAATCCGAATGCCATAACACCGAGCGGAATGCTTCCCAGCAGAAGGTACTGGAGTTTTTCTTCTTTTTTCTCGGTATTCCGGGCATTGATCACCGAATGAGCCAGGCCGGCACACAGATACAGTGACGGCGGCATAAACATCAAAGGATAATAAATATCATTAAGTTCAAGATTTTCATTGATCCAGAACAGCGGATCGATGATATAGGCGATGATGACCCACAGGATCTGACCCACAACCGGGATCAGGCACAGGATCTTCTTCCTTCTGTCGAATATGAAGGGCGATTTCTCGGAAATGGTTATGAACATGAATGTCCCGTATGCCATCAGAGCGAGCATGACATGATTGGTCAGATTGAATAATACGGCAAAAAAACGGATCCGCGGGAAAAAGTCGCTGAGCATGGCTGCCCAGCACGCATCGGAAACGAAATACAAGATAAATGATATGACGGCGCGCCTGAACCAGAGCTGTTTCTCCTGAAGTGTTCCGTGCAGATGATCATTGACGAGCATCATGGTCAGGATCAGCACGCAGATAAAGCTTGCCTCGGTATAGAATACAAAATAATCAAATCCCATATCATGTATTTTACCATATTCGGTTTATTTCTATTGATCAAATTTCAAAAGGGGATGCAGACTATACTTTCCTGTCCACAACAGATTTTCCGACCCATTTCTTCATTCGCCAGTAATTCATGACTATAAGACCGCGTATACACTCATCCGCAGCGGTTCCCGCAAAAATACCTGCCACGCCGAAGCCCAGCACAACACCGGCAGTATATCCTACGGTAAGGCCCAATCCCCAGTTGCATATGAGCCCCATCAGGAAAGGGAATATATATGCACCGGCAGCCTTGAGACTGCTGACGAAAGTCATGTTAAGGCATCGTCCCGCCTCAACAAAGACATCCACGATCATTATCATCTGACCAAGGGCTATGATATGTTCGTTCGAAGTAAAGATACGCAGAGTATACCTGCAAAAGATCGCATTCACCAGAGCGAGTGCCAGTGTTATCGGCATGGAGGTCCTGAGTGTCTTAAATACTCTCCTGTATGCCTCTTCCGACTTATTTGCACCCACCAGATGCCCGGTTATGATCTGCGTGGCCATGGCTGAAGAATTGGAGAATATCATTGCAAACGAGATCAGTGAGTTGCAGTATGCTCTGGCATTCACCGAATCATTGCCCATGGCGTTGATAAATGAAAGAAGAGTCGTCTGATACAGGTTGTAGGTCAGGTGCTCACCGGCAGTGGGCAGACCGATCCTGATCATCTTGACAAGCAGCTTACCGGGAAAAGGGATCAGAAGGCGGGGTGATATCCTGCCCGTCCCGGTCGCATAGAAGAATATGAAGACGGTGATGAGGGCAATGCCTCTTGCCGCCACAGTTGATATGGCGACTCCGGCCACGCCCATCTTAAGGTGTGCCAAAGGGCCATACAGAAACAGATAGTTACCGGCGATATTGATGACATTGATCGCCAGCGATACCCACATGCCGATCTTGGTATATCCGTTACAGCGCAGTATCTGTACCATGACATTGAATACCGCCATAAGGAAAACTCCTCCGCCGACGATATAGATATATGTCATCGAATACGGACGCATCTCGGGGGATACATGAAGAAAATTCATGATCAGAGGATTGGCCGCACAGAACGATGCACTGATAACTATGCCAATGACCAGGTTCACCAGGATCGCCAGCGTATAGATCATGTTCATGCTTTCATACCGTTTGGCACCCAGATACTGGGCAACAACAACGCTCGTGGCAGTTGCTATGACATTGCACAGTATGTTCATCATGAACATGATCGTGTTGGCATTTCCGACTGCTCCGACAGCATACTCATCATAGTGGCTTAACATCAGAGTGTCCACATTGTTGAGCATGGTATTCAGGAGCAGCTCGAGAAACATGGGGCCCGCCAGGATCAAAAGCGGGGTTTTTTCATCTATGACAATGGTCTTTTTCTGCTTCATAACATAATCAGCATAACACCGACATTGTCTGATGACTTCTTATTTTTCGTTATAAGATATATCAAATTTGGCTCTGTCACCCAAAATGGTTGACTTTTGACTTCTTACGGTCATGGGTTAAGCCTTCCCTCTACCTAATCTTATTTAGGCTACTTTTACTCTAACTACTTTCTCTTGATACTTTATAGGTGGTTTAATCTTTGCCTTTTTCATAATTTGGTATGAACCATTGACATCTGCATTGATTTCAATACCTTCATTACTTACAAACAAACCTCTTTTCTTTCTTCTCGTCTTATCGTAGTTAGCCTTTATTGGCTCTTCATTATCTACATAACTTGTTCCACTTGTATAACTTTCTTCCACTACTTCAACTTGAATACCCGACATGGTTGCTTTATAAGTTATCTGTTGTATCAACATTTCAAATGGTATACTTACAAAGTTTTGATTCGTCTTTTTTCCCAACTCTACCTCTTGTTTCCATCCTCTATTATTCCCTATCACTATCTTACTTATATCATTTGCTTCTGCGAGGTCTACTATCTTCCTACTTGCTTTATGTAAGTAATCTTTAACTTTTTGATTTCGTTTCTCAATTAACATACACATTGCTTTTGTCTGATAATTATTTGGGTTTTCTGACCTTAATTTTGCTAACTTCTTATTGTAATATTGATTTATTGATTTCAAGTGTAGTGATAACCTAAAAGTAGACACCCACACACTTTTGTAGACATTGTTTTCTTCTCCGAGTAACATCAGGATTAGATCAGTGATCATGTCTGCAGATTCTCTACTCATGGAGGTGTCTTATGAAATACTCAAAAGAAGAACAGATTGCTATAGGTGCTCGTTTATATAACCATGAGATCACACATCGAGAGGCTATAATCGAGTACGAAATATCCAGTTCTTCAATCGATAACTATATCAGGGCGTATAAACGCTCTAAAGGAATCCCGATAAACTCACCACCTTCGGTCAAACAATCGAGTCCAAAACCACCTAAGCGCAGTTCTGACATGGATATCGAA
>FMVL01000009.1 GCA_900102235.1 Lachnospiraceae bacterium XBB2008
GGATATTTGAGAGGAGCTGCCCTTAGTACGAGAGGACCGGGGTGGACGGACCACTGGTGTATCTGTTAGGAACCAATCCTATGGCAGAGTAGCCAAGTCCGGCAGGGATAAACGCTGAAGGCATCTAAGCGTGAAGCCCCCCTCAAGATGAGATATCCCAACATGTAAGACCCCTTGAAGACTACGAGGTAGATAGGCTTAAGGTGTAAGTGCAGTAATGTATTCAGCTGATAAGTACTAATAGGTCGAGGGCTTCATCAAGATAGGATTTGTAGAGATATTTCTCGGTGGTTTTCAAAAACACGATAACAATGCACGAATGCATCCTCTCTCGGTACTGCTGCGCAGCACCTCGCGACGTTGCATTCGCATTATGATTCGAGACGCATCTATCCGATGATGAGCAAGCTCTCATCGGATCTCTGCTTACTCGAATCGCATTGCTCACTATTCCTCGATAGCTCAATGGTAGAGCATTCGGCTGTTAACCGAAGGGTTGCTGGTTCGAGCCCAGCTCGGGGAGCTCTAAGGTTAACAGGAATAATATGGACCTTTAGCTCAGTTGGTTAGAGCAACCGGCTCATAACCGGTCGGTCCTGGGTTCGAGTCCCCGAAGGTCCACGATCAATACAGCCTCTGCGATGTTTTATATGGCATCTCAGAGGCTGTTATAGTATCATAGACGATATGGGGAAGAATGTTTCGGGGAAAACAAATCTGATATCATCCAAGACCATCACTGTCGTCAAGATCATTTTTTTTGTCCTTCTTGCAGTATCTGTGATCGGGCTGGTCTATTTGAGCTACATTGATCATGCCAATCCTCTTGAATTCAATGAACCCGTATATATCGACAGTTGGACGGTTACCGATCCTGACGGTAATGTATTTGAATCCGGCGATTTTTATCGAAACGAGGGACTGCTCAGGGGAACTTTTACCATGGATTCCGTTCTTCCGGATGGTATCTCCGATGATTCCTACTTCTGCGTAGTAGTGGGCGGAGATGTTGCGGTATATATCAATGATGTACTCAGGAAGGATTTTGTTGAATCCCGTGATATCCCGTTACCTGGCGGCTGCGTAAAACGATTCTACATGCTCGTTCCCCTTACTCCCGGCGATTCCGGTGCGCATATCAGACTCGTCCGCATAGGAACGACCAGGCGCGGGTATGTATATCAGGATACTTTTGTCACGACCAGCGGCGGATTTGTCATGTACATGATGTCCAATTACGGACTCTCACTCATGCTCGCCGAGATCCTTCTTATATTTTCCGGAGTTCTTGCCATCTTAAGTTTATCCATGATGATCCTGTACAGAAGGCGGATCGATCTGCTGTACGGATCCATGTCCATACTTGTGATCTCGGGATGGCTGATCACCAATTCTTTTGTCTATCCGTTCCTGTACGGGCATTACCATATCGACGGGATCATGAACTATATCCTCTGTCTGATGATGCCGTTCAGTTTGATCTTTTATCTTGATGCACTTCAGCACGGCAGATATCGGAAGGTCATGACTGCCGTTTCATGCATAGCTGCGGTCAACCTTATCGTATGGCCTATCCTTCATTTCACCGAGACATTTGCTTTTCCGCGCGCGCTAATATATATCGATGCTTTTCTCGGTATCGAACTTCTGACGGTTGCCGGAGTTCTCGTGGCGGATGTGATAAAGGGCGGAGTGAAGGAGTACAGATATACCGCTATCGGATTTGCAGGATTCTTCGTCTGCGGTGTGGCTGAGATAGCGATCTTAAACTTCATGCCCATAATGAATGAGAATATCCCGATGCTGATCGGCCTGGCTTTCATACTCGGTCTGGCCGTAGTCCAGCAGATCGACGATCTGAGGAGAATGCGTGAGGAAGGACAGCGCGCTATGGATCTGTCCGAAGCCAAGACCAAGTTCCTGGCCAGCATGTCGCATGAGATCCGCACACCTATAAATGCCGTTCTCGGAATGAACGAGATGATCCTTCGTGAAAACAAGGATCCCGTGATAGATGAGTATGCAAACAGCGTCAAGAGTTCCGGACAAATGCTTCTCATGCTCGTAAATGATGTACTCGATTTTTCCAAGATAGAAGCAGGAAAAATGGAGATCAGCAAAGCGGAATATACTTTTTCGGAGCTTCTTCGCAACATCATGCCCATGCTCAAAGAACGTGCCGATGAAAAGAACCTGAAGCTTCAGCTGATGTTCTCGAGCGAAGTTCCGGACGGACAGATCGGAGACGGATTCAGGATAAGACAGATCCTCATCAATCTGATCAATAATGCGATCAAATATACCGATGAAGGCGCTGTAACGCTCATGCTCGGCGGAGAATATACCGGCGATGATTCGTATCTTCTAAAGATGAGCGTCAAGGATACCGGGCGGGGTATAAGTGAGGAAGATCAGAAGACTCTGTTTGAAGCTTTTGCACGCGCCGATGTCAAGAAGAACAGAAGCATAGAGGGCACGGGCCTGGGACTTGCGATAGTCAAGAGCATCGTGGATTCCATGGAAGGTGAGATAGAAGTCTTCAGCAGGTACGGAGAAGGATCGGAGTTTATCGTGCATCTTCCCGTCGGAGTATACGATAAGACTCCGTTGAACGGGGACTACGATAAGAATGCCGGCAGCACAGCATCGAGTGAGAACGTTAGTGATTATAAGGCTCCCAATGCTGCTATACTCGCTGTTGATGATAACAATTCCAACTTAAAGATCGTCAAGTTGTTCCTCAAGCGCGTGGGTATCGTACCCGATCTGTGTGACGGCGGTCTTAAGGCTGTTGAGATGTGCAGGGCGCGGCGTTATGATCTGATACTTCTCGATCATATGATGCCCGATCCGGACGGAATAAAGACTCTGAGTCTGATAAGGGGAGATGACACCTCTCTTAACAAAGACACGCCGGTCATCGTTCTTACCGCCAACGCTCTGGCGGGAAGCAGGAAAATGTATCTGGATGCCGGGTTCATCGATTATCTGACCAAACCGATCGACTCGTCGCTCCTCGAGCAGACGATAAAGCAGTATCTGCCCGCGGATAAAGTACTTGAGTCGATGGGGACAGCGGCGGAGAGTACCTTTAAGCCGACAAAGACCGCAACACTGCGTGAGCGGCTTGAGACGATAGACGGGCTGGATTATGAGACCGCCATGGGATTTACCGGAAATGACGAGGAACTTTTGCAGGAGATGGTAGAGACCATCGCAGCGGAATGCGATGAAAAAATAGATATCATGCGGAGTTGCGTCGCAAACGAAGACTGGAAGGGATATATGCTGGAGACTCATTCGATCAAAGGACTTATGGCGTCGATCGGACTGAGATCCATGAGCGAGAGGGCAAAGAAACACGAATTTGCGGCCAAAGATAATGATGTTGAATTCATTAAGTCGGAATGCGAAGATTTCTTTGCCGCGTACAGGGAAGTCTGCAGCCGGCTGGATTGAGGTGTGAGATGAAAATGCTGTGGCGCTTAAGCCGGGAGGCGATACGTTACAGGACTCTCTATGTCATAGCGATCCTGTCGACATTTGCATTGACCGGCGTCAATCTGGCGGCTCCCAGAGTCCTTTCTGCCATGACGGGGATCGTAAGCAACGGAGTGGACGAAGCCGGACTTTCCGTCATATGGAAACTTACCTGGATACTCGTGGCGCTGTATCTGTCACGCATCCTTTTCAGATTCCTGAGTAACTACCTTGCTCACAAAGCTGCCTGGTACCTGGTCGGTGATCTTCGGACAAAGACCTATGACAAGCTTGAGCGCATGCATCTGGGGTATTTTCATGATAAGCAGACCGGCGACCTGATGAGCAGGATCGTCAATGATACCCGTGATTTCGAACTCCTCTATGCACATATGATCCCCGAGAGCATAACCAATATCGTGACTTTTGTGGGTGTGCTCATCGTGCTTCTTACCATCAATGCAAAACTTGCGCTCATTACCTGCGCACCGCTCCCTCTGATCTTCATATCCGGACTGATCTTTTCCAAAAAAGTAAGGCCGTACTTCAAGATATCCCAGAAGAAGATGGGCGAGCTCAGCGGTAAGCTTCAGGATAATCTCTCGGGCATACATGAGATACAGTCATTCGGGCGTGAAGAGTATGAGACCGAGCAGGTCAATATAAGTAATTTCGAACATATCAAGGCCATGCTCAAGGCTCTTAAGATAAGCGGGATATTCCATCCCACGGTTGAGTTCATATCTTCGCTCGGAACGATACTGGTCGTGGCTTTCGGCGGATATCTTGCGTGGAAGGACGGCCTGAAAGTTGAGGATGTGGTCGCATTCCTTCTTTACCTCGGACTCTTTTATGCTCCTGTCACCGGACTTGCAAATCTTCTGGAAAACATGCAGCAGTCTCTGGCCGGAGCCGAGCGTGTGATGGCAGTGCTCGATGCACCCTGTGAGATAACCGACAAAGAGGGCGCCCGGCCGCTTTCAGATGTGCAGGGAGAGATAAGATTTGATCATGTGAGCTTTTCTTATGAGACCGGCGGCGTGATCCTGGACGATGTATCGTTCGTGTGTCCTCCCGGTAAGATGCTGGCTCTCGTGGGTCCGACGGGAGTCGGGAAAACGACACTCACACAGTTGATCTCGAGGTTCTATGAGCCTACATCCGGAAAGATCATGATAGACGGTCATGATCTGAATGATGTGACCATAGAGAGCCTTCGTCAGAACATATCTCCCGTGCTTCAGGATACGTTCCTTTTCAACGGGACCATCGCGGAAAATATCGGATACGCCGTACCCGAGGCCGATATCGATGAGATAAAGGAAGCGGCAAAGACCGCCAATATCCATAACGACATCATGAACATGCCCGACGGATATGACACCCTCGTGGGAGAAAGAGGGCTGCGCCTCTCAGGCGGACAGAAACAGCGTGTGGCCATCGCCAGAGCGATCCTTCGCAAGTCACCCGTGATCATCCTGGATGAAGCCACGGCATCAGTGGACGTTGAGACTGAGCATCAGATACAGGAGGCCATATCCGGAATCTCCGGATCCAGGACGATCATAGCTATAGCGCACCGTCTCTCGACCATCAAAAATGCCGATAAGATACTGGTCATAGAAGAAGGCCGTATCACCGAGAGCGGTACTCACGAGGAGCTCCTGGCGCTTAACGGCAGTTACGCCCGCATGTCCCAAATTCAGGGCTGATGTACACAAATCCCTTGACGAAATACTAATGAATGTATATTATTTATATTGCTTAATCCGAAGCGTTTTTTACCGACAAAAGCCTGCTTTTGTCGGAAGAGGAGAAGCCGCGAAGCGCTTGGAGCCCCGATTGTTTGAGGGGCGACGGTAGCGAAGCGCGCTTCGACGAGGCCCAGTGGCTCAGTTGGTTAGAGCGCCGCCCTGTCACGGCGGAGGTCGACGGTTCAAGTCCGTTCTGGGTCGTAAAAAACGAGTTCTTTGCCTGTAAATACTTGCAAAGTGCTCGTTTTTTGTGTAAAATAGTAATGTTCTGTGCCTGCCGGCATGGCGGAATTGGCAGACGCCCGGGACTTAAAATCCCGTGGGTAGTGATACCCGTGCCGGTTCGACCCCGGCTGCCGGCACTGCAGTAAGCGTTTAACGCTTATTGTGATGACCGCTTGTGCGATCATCAGGTAACTCACAGCCGTTAAGGCTGTAAACACCGCCGCTCGGGTTGCGGATACTCCAACCCTTCCCTGGCGGACGGACAACTTTCATACAAAGGAGAGAAAACTATGATTTCACCCGAAAAGAAAACAGCTATCATGAATGAGTATGCAAGGACCCCCGGCGACACAGGTTCACCTGAGGTTCAGGTTGCAGTTCTTACTGCAAGGATCGCAGAACTCACAGAGCATCTGAAGGCTAATCCCAAGGATCATCATTCAAGAAGAGGTATGCTTAAGATGATCGGTAAGAGACGTGGACTTCTTGATTATCTCAAGAGCAAAGATATCGAGAGATATCGTGAACTCATCAAGAAACTCGGCCTCAGAAAGTAATCGTTTATAAAGGCGGCTTTCATAAAAGCCGCCTTTTTAACTTATCATACATGCCGAATGTATGGTTTATTCACAAGAAGCCTGTATCCAGGCAGAAGGAGAAAATATGTATAAGACTTACACAATGGAACTGGCCGGACGTACACTCAAGGTAGACATCGGCCGCGTAGGCAAGCAGGCTAACGGATGTGCTTTCATGCAGTATGGAGACACCACCGTTTTAAGCACTGCTACCGCATCGGAGAAGCCCAGGGATGGCATCGATTTCTTCCCTTGCTCGGTTGAGTATGAGGAGAAATTCTACTCCGTAGGAAAGATCCCCGGAGGGTTTAACAAGAGAGAAGGTAAGGCATCCGAGAATGCTGTTCTTACCAGCCGTGTTATCGACCGCCCCATGCGTCCTCTTTTCCCCAAGGATTATCGCAATGATGTGACACTCAACAACATGGTCATGGCAGTTGATCCCGCATGCCGCCCCGAGCTGGTAGCTATGCTGGGTACATCCATTGCTACATGTATATCCGATATTCCTTTTGACGGTCCCGTAGCCATGACTCAGGTCGGCATGGTGAACGGCGAGTTCATCGTTAACCCCGGTCAGGCTGATTGGGATAACGGAGATCTCAAGCTTACCGTAGCTTCTACCGCTACCAAGGTCATCATGATCGAAGCAGGCGCCAACATCATTCCCGAGGCTAAGATGATCGAAGCCATCTACATGGCAGACAGCATCAACAAGAAGATCGTTGAGTTCATCAACGGTATCGTTGCCGAGGTTGGTAAGCCGAAGCACGCTTATGAGAGCTGCGCTATTCCCGAGGAACTCTTTAACGCTATGAAAGAGATCGTTCCTCCGGCAGAGATGGAAACAGCTGTATTTACCGATGAGAAGCAGGTTCGCGAGGAGAACATCCGCAACATCACAGCCAGACTTGAAGAAGCTTTTGCAGATAAGGAAGACTGGCTTGCCATCCTCGGCGAGGCTATTTATCAGTATGAGAAAAAGACAGTCCGCAAGATGATCTTAAAGGATCACAAGCGTCCCGACGGCAGACAGATCACCGAGATCAGACCTCTGGCCGCTGAAGTTGACCTGATCCCCAGAGTACACGGTTCATCCATGTTTACCCGCGGACAGACTCAGATCTGTGATGTTGTTACCCTTGCTCCTCTTTCCGAGGCTCAGAAGGTTGACGGACTTGATCCTAACATCACACAGAAGAGATACATCCATCACTATAACTTCCCCGCATATTCTGTGGGCGAGACCAAGGTAAGCCGCGGTCCCGGACGTCGTGAGATAGGTCACGGTGCTCTTGCAGAGCGTGCACTTATCCCCGTACTTCCCAGCGAAGAGGAATTCCCTTATGCGATCCGTGCCGTATCCGAGACCTTCGAGTCCAACGGATCTACATCGATGGCTTCCACCTGTGCATCATGTATGTCACTGATGGCTGCAGGTGTTCCGATCAAGGCTATGGTCGCAGGTATTTCCTGCGGTCTGGTTACAGGCGATACCGATGATGATTTCGTACTTCTTACCGATATCCAGGGTCTCGAGGACTTCTTCGGTGACATGGACTTCAAGGTAACCGGTACTACCGAAGGTATCACTGCGATCCAGATGGATATCAAGATCCACGGTCTGACCCGTGAGATCGTTGAGGGCGCTATCGCAAGATGCCGTGAAGCAAGACTCTTCATCATGGATAACTGCATGAAGCCCGCTATTTCCGAACCCAGACCGACCGTTAACAAGTATGCTCCCAAGATCATCTCCATGCAGATCGATCCCGAGAAGATCGGTGAGGTTGTCGGACAGCGCGGTAAGACCATCAACGAGATCATCGCAAGATGTGACGTTAAGATCGATATCACCGATGACGGTAATGTATCCATCTGCGGTACCGATCAGGACAATATGGATAAAGCCAAGAAGATGATCGAGATCATCACTACCGAATTCGAGCAGGGCCAGGTATTCACCGGAACCGTTGTAAGCATCAAGGAATTTGGTGCATTCATCGAGTTCGCACCCGGCAAGGAAGGTATGGTACATATCTCCAAGATAGCTAAGGAACGTATCAATCATGTGGAGGATGTACTTACTCTCGGCGATACAGTTACAGTAGTTTGTCTTGGCAAAGACCGCATGGGTCGTATATCATTCTCTATGAAGGATGTGGCCCAGCAATAAGTAGTCAGAGGGATATATGGAAGTTAGCTCGATAGACTATAACGAACAGGAACTGCCTCTCGATGCGCAGCTGAAGATACTCGAGGATAGATATTCACGTTTGCTCGATATACTCGGTGCTGTGGTCGAGAGCCGCAGTCTCGGCGGCGGATCCCATATAGACAGGATCAAGAATTTCACACGCGTACTCACTGAGGAAGTGATGAATTCTTATCCGGAGTACTTCATCAATCCGTATGTGGTGGAGGTGATAGTTTCTGCCAGTGCGCTTCATGACATCGGCAAGATAACGATTCCGGATGCGATCCTGTTCAAACCGGGAAGGCTTACCCGTGAAGAGTTTGATTATATGAAGACTCATACCACGAGGGGATGCGAGATACTCGACAGCATCGTAGGAGCCTGGACGGATGATTTCCGCAAAACGGCACACCAGATATGCCGCCATCATCACGAGAAATACGATGGAAAGGGATATCCCGACGGATTGCGCGGCGATGAGATACCGATAGCCGCTCAGATCGTTTCGGTTGCCGATGTGTATGATGCTCTTGTATGTGAGCGGGTATACAAAGATGCATTCACCAAGGAACAGGCATTTAACATGATCGTATCCGGTGAGTGCGGTATGTTCAATCCCAAGCTGATGGATGCTTTCCGCAAGTGTTCGGGAAGATTCGAGGAACTTGTGGATGAATACAGGACCAAAACAGGGGAGATTTAATTGAAGATAGCGATCGCCGTCGTTATTATACTGATCATTATTCTTTTGGCAGCATCCTCGTTTTTCTTTAACATGGTCTTAAAGGCCACCAAAACAAGAAAAGAGGATGTGCTTACTCCGCTTTTGTGTCCGAATGAGCGCGTGGAAGGCGATGAACTTCAGAATCGCTTCGTCGATAACCGGACTCGCCTGCGTGCTGAGGGAGCCGAATTTGACAAGACCATGTCTCCGGTCGAGATAGTCAATAAGTCAGGGCTCAAACTTTACGGCCGGTACAGATTACGCCCCGAAAAAACAAACAAGTGGATCATCTCTGTCCACGGATATCGTGACGATCACAGGTTCATGCTTCCTTATGTGATGAGATTCTACGAAGCCGGTTTCAATGTTTTTACGCAGGACAACCGGGCACACGGAATGAGTGACGGGGATTACATCTCCATGGGATGGCTGGATAAAGATGATGTCTATGAGTGGATAAACTGCATCACCCGCATGGATCTCGACGCACAGGTCGTGGTTCACGGAGTATCGATGGGCGGCGCGACCACCATGATGCTTTCGGGTTTAAACCATCCTGCAGTCATCGGATACATTGAGGATTGCGGTTACACCACCACATGGGATATGTTCAAGGTCGTTATGAACAGGGATTATCATCTCCCTACTTTCCCGATCATGAACGTGACCAATCTTATGAGCCGGATCAGGCTGGGGTACGATTTTAAGAAATCATCGGCACTTTCCCAGATAACCAAATGTAACAAACCCATGTTGTTCATTCATGGTGAAAAAGATAGTTACATTCCGCCGGAAATGTGCCATACTTTATATAGTGCTTTTCCGGGAGAAAAAGACATGTACATAGCTCCTGATGCAGGACATGCCGAGTCCATGGATTATGATCCCGATACATATTTTGGCAGGGTGCTCGAGTTTATAGGCAGGTTGTAAACCTGTACAGATATTTAAATAAGCCGGAAGGGAGAAAGAAATGGGTATTATCGACAGATTCAAAGAAATCATGGCTGCAAACTTCAATGCGCTGCTTGATAAGGCTGAAGATCCCGAAAAGATGATCGATCAGTACATGCGCAATCTTGAAGAAGACCTGGCAAAGGTTAAGTCAGAGACTGCTTCGGTCATGGCCGATGAGAAGAACGCTCAGCGTAAGGTTGAGGCATGCAGGGCCGACATTGACAAGATGGCCGAGTATGCACGCAGAGCCGTTACGGCAGGTAACGACGAAGAGGCTAAGCAGTTCCTTAAGAAAAAGGCAGATCTTACCGATCAGCTGGCCGTACTTGAGAAAGATTATCAGCTCGCTTGTGACTGCTCTGCCAAGATGCGTCAGATGCATGATAAGCTCGAGAGCGATATCTCATCTCTTAAGACCAGACGTGATACCCTTAAGGCAAAAATAAAAGTAGCAGAGACTCAGCAGAAGCTCAACCAGATCGGTTCCGGACTTGCAAGTGCCGGCAACAATATGGCTGCTTTCGACCGCATGGAAGAGAGAGTCAACCATATGCTGGATGAGGCTGATGCAATGGCACAGCTCAATTCTACCGAAGATACTTCGAATGTTGAGGAACTCACCAAGAAGTATGACGCCGATTCCAAGTCGGCTGCAGTCGATGATGAGCTTGCTGCTCTCAAGGCTGAGATGGGACTTTTATAATTATTCATACAGAGAGCTTTGGACGTCATGGATTTAAGTAAATTGCTTAACCCCATGCAACTGCAGGCTGTATATCAGACAGAAGGGCCCGTGCTGATACTGGCGGGGGCCGGAAGCGGCAAGACCAGAGTTTTAACTTACCGTGTGGCTTATCTTATTGAGCAGGGTGTGAGTCCGTGGAATATCATGGCGATCACTTTTACCAATAAAGCCGCAGGTGAGATGAGGGACAGAGTGGAAGACATAGTCGGATCCGGATCGGAAAGCGTCTGGATCGCTACCTTCCACTCTTCGTGTGCCCGGATACTTCGCAGATATATAGACCGGCTGGGGTACGATACCAATTTTGCCATATATGATACCGATGATACCAAGAGTATCATCAAGGAAGTGGCGAAAAAACTGAATATAGATACCAAGAGGATCAAGGAACGCACCATCATGAGCGAGATCTCGTCCGCCAAGAACGAGATGATAAGTCCTGAGGAGTATGAAAGGATCTACGGCGGCGACTTTGTTCTCGGAAAGGTATCGGAGTGCTATGCGGAGTATGAGAAGGCGCTTAAGAAAAACAATGCGCTCGATTTTGACGATCTGCTCCTTAAGTGCGTGGAACTCTTCAAAAAGGATCCCGATGTCTTAAGAGGATATCAGGATCGTTTCCGTTACATATGCGTGGACGAGTATCAGGATACGAACAATGTGCAGTTCGAGTTCATACGTCTGCTCGCCGATGCGCATCATAACATCTGTGTGGTCGGGGACGACGATCAGTCGATCTACAAGTTCAGGGGTGCCAATATACGTAATATCCTAGATTTTGAGGAAGTGTATCCCGAGGCGAAGACCATCAAACTGGAGCAGAACTACCGTTCAACATCCAATATCCTGAATGCTGCCAATGCCGTGATCGCGCATAATTCGAACCGGAAATCAAAGACTCTCTGGACCGATAAGGGCGATGGCGATACACTTCATTTCGAACTCGTGGATTCGGCATGGGACGAGGCAGATTACATCGCTGACGATATCGAACGAAAACTCAGAAAAGGCGCGGATTATCGTGATATAGCGATCCTGTACCGGACTAATGCCCAGTCAAGGATCCTGGAAGAAAGCCTGATCATGGCCGGACTGCCCTATAATGTTGTGGGCGGGACCAACTTTTATTCACGGCGTGAGATCAAGGATATACTCGCTTACCTTAAGACGATCGACAACGGCAGGGATGATCTTGCCTGCAAACGCATCATCAATATTCCCAAACGCGGGATAGGTGCGACCTCGGTGGTCAAGATCCAGGAATATGCCGATGCTCACGGGATCAGCTTCTATGAGGCTGCCTGCGAAGCTCAGTCCATACCGACTCTCGGAAAAAGCGCATCCAAACTCACTCCTTTTGTAAATACGATCAGAGTATTAAAGGCCAAGAACGGTGAACTGTGTCTGACGGATCTTTTTGATGATCTGATGGAGACTATCGATTACGAAGCCTACCTTGAGGGATTAAACGAGGAGGATACTGACGACCGTATAGCCAATATCGATGAACTTCGGAACAAACTCGTGATATATGAGGAGACCGCGGAGGAACCTACATTGTCCGGATTCCTCGAGGAGGTTGCACTTGTGGCCGATATCGACGGAGTGGATGATGACGATAATAAGATCCTGCTCATGACGCTCCATTCGGCTAAAGGACTCGAGTTTCCTCACGTGTATATAGCCGGGATGGAGGACGGAGTCTTCCCCGGGACAATGTCCATAATCGCCGATGACAGATCCGAGATAGAGGAGGAACGCCGCCTGGCCTACGTGGGTATCACCCGTGCAAAAGAAAATCTTACTCTGACCGCAGCTAGATCTCGCATGATACGCGGTGAGACCGAGCACTATCCGATAAGCCGTTTCGTTCGTGAGATACCGGATTCACTGCTTAAGAACAGGGTGCCCGACAGGGTAAGAGGCATAGAGGATGCTCCGGTCATAAAGAGTGTTCCGAAGCGCCCCGTGGCCAAAAAAGGGACTGCTCAGGTTGCCAAACCCTATATCCTTCAGGCGACGCAGAATATTGCATCTGCACTGAAAAATACCGGGAATATGACAAATGACACATTAGGATACACCGTCGGAGACAGGGTGCTTCACTTCAAATACGGAGAGGGTGAAGTGACCGCCATCGAACCCGGATCGAAGGACTATAAGGTCACCGTCAATTTTGACAATGCGGGTCAGAAGGTCATGTACGCAGGGTTTGCTAAGCTAAAGAAGATATGATATAGTTTGAGTGATAAGGAGGGTTATCATTATGACTAAAACAGAGATTCTTGACAAGATCGAAGATTTGTATGCAAGCAGCAAACTTCCCGATATAGATGCTATCGGTGCTCTTAATAAGCTTCTGAAAAAAGAGAAGGAAGAGGAAGAAGAAGCAGCCAAGAGCACAGCCGTTGTCTGGGTGTTTGCTATAGTCGGAGTGATCGTTGTCGTTGCCTGCATAGCATATTTTGTTTACAGGTATTTCGAGCCCGACTATCTCGAGGACTTTGAAGACGACTTTGATGATGATTTCGATGAATTCGATGAGGAGTTCTTCGAGAAGGACGAAGACTGATATCACAGGACTTCGTTTATTGCATCCAACATCCTGTTCACTTCGATGGGTTTAGCCACGTGACCATTCATTCCGGCATCCTTTATTTTCCGGATGTCCTCGGCAAAAGCATTAGCGGTCATGGCTATCATGGGTATCGTTGAGAGATCCGGATCATCAAGTGAGCGAATAGCTGCGGCAGCTTCATAACCGTTCATTACAGGCATCTGTATATCCATGAGGACAACGTCATAAGTCCCGGGTACGGATGCCTTGATCTTTTCTACGGCGATCTGTCCGTTCTCGGCAGTATCTACGCTGAATCCGTACTGTTCAAGTATCATGGTCTCTATCTCAATGTTGATCTCCTGATCTTCCACCAGAAGGACTTTGCGTCCGGTATAATCAATTTCCTTTTCAGAGGTCTCGATTCTGTGGGCAGCATTATATGTGTCCTCATCGGTCAGTTCGAAATCGGTACGGACGGTAAACTCCGTGCCTTTTCCTTTTTCGGAATCGACACCGATCGTTCCGCCCATGAGGTCGACAAGACTCTTGGTTATGGCCATGCCAAGCCCCGTTCCCTGGATCCTGGCTGCGGTATTTTCGCGGGTATAGGCTTCAAATATCGTTTCCGTGAATTCTTTGCTCATGCCCTCGCCGGAATCCGTTACCTTCAGTTCATAATGACCTGCGCTTTCATCCGTGCCGGACTGACGTAATGATACTCTGACGGACCCTTTTTCGGGGGTGAACTTAAGAGCATTGCTGACAAGGTTCAGGAGGATACGCATATATCTGTCGGAGTCGCATATCACATAACGGTCCCTGATGCCGGAGGTATCTACCGAAAAGTCGATATGCTTGTCACTCATCTGATTGCTGAATATGGTCTCAAACTCCTTCATGACCTGGATAAGATCGGTGGTCGTGGGTTCAAGTTCCATATGTCCGCCTTCAATCCGGCCCATGTCCAGAACGTCGCTTATGATAGATAGCAGATGCTTGCTTGAGTAGTCTATCTTTTCGAGATTGTCATATGCCTCTCCGGGCAGGCCGGTCATGGATCTGGTGATATGAGTATATCCGATAATGGCATTCAGCGGTGTTCTCAGATCATGGCTCATATTCGAGAGGAATGTACTCTTGGCGTTTGAGTTGGCCTCTGCTTCGATGCGTTTGTTTTCCGTCTCGCGGTGTCGGCGTATCATGGCTGAATATATGCGGAGCATGACAATGAGTGTGATCGTGATGATACCCATCTGGATCAGACTGGTGTAAAGCATCTGCAGGTTGGCACGCTGAAGACGCTGCTGGATATAGAGCATGTCCGACGGATTATGGCGGTCATTCAGGTCTGATATCACGGACGCGCTGATCGAATTGATCGTTTCCCTGAACCACAGAATGGTCACGAAGAATACGAGGAACAGAAGTACCGTCCATACTACGGTGGAGTTACCGAACCGGCTTCGGTCATCCTTGATCATTATCATATAGAAAGCGACGAATCCGGCTATGCTCCACAGTATCAGTATCAGGTATGAAGCGGAGGACAGGGATTCTGCTGACCAGAGGTTGGGGATCAGGAAGTAAAGTGTCAGGATCATGGATATTACGAAACCGATGATGCCGGTAAATCTTACACGGGGTGCATTTTCCCTGGTCGCTTTGGAATACGCTGCAAGTGAGGTATACATATAGGCGAGCGTCGCGCCTATGGTGTTGACATCCACTATCCAGCTTATCGCAGTACGGCCGAAGAAAGGTATCGGAATTGAGATGAGTGTGATGGCGATGATCGCAGCATACGGAGTCCGGCGGCTGTTTAAGTCAGACAGCTTATGCGGATAGACATTGTCCTTGGACATGGCATATATCAGTCTGGATGCAGCTGTCATATTGCCGATCAGTCCTGTCATAATGGCGGCCGCTACGGATACGACCAGGATATTGAAACCGACATATCCCATATGTGATGAGATTGCGTGAAATACCGGGAGAGAATCGATTCCCGAATGATCTCCGAGGGTCGATATATAATCCGTCCAGTTATCACAACCGGACGGGACCGATGAGGCTGCGATGAGTGTGAGCACCGAATACGCCACTACACCGGTCAGGAGAGCTACACCGAATACGATCGGTGTTTTGCGGATCTTAAAACGGAATTCTCCGGCAGAGTGTGAGATGGACTCAAATCCCACATAAGCCCACGGTCCCAGTGCCACGATCCTGAGGATCTGTGTTCCGTGAGGAGCATCTGTTGAGTAAGCGGGAGCAAGTGAAGATAAGTTTATCCCGCAGGTGAAAAAGATCACTCCGCCGCATATGCATACTCCTCCGATAAGGAGTAAAGCCAGTATGATCTGGATCGCGGAACTGATCCTGCCTCCTACGGTACATATGAATCCGGCCAAAAGGATCATTGATACTGCCAGAAGGCATTCGGTCAGATACACATCAAATCCCGCGATCTGATAGTGAGGCCCTTTTTCCAGGACCCCGCTGAACAGTCTTTTGCATATGAGAGGGATAGCGGTCGCATTTGCCCAGATGATGGCCATATAGGCCAGAAGCAGGAACCAGGAACTTAAGAATCCCTGGTCATATCCGAATTCGTTTTTGACATAGGTGAAGGTTCCGCCGGCATCGGGATTCTGTTTCATCAGATAGCCGTAGTTCATACCGATGAGCATCATGACGAGACCGCCTATGACCATGCCGAGCACGGTTCCCAGTGGACCCGCTATGGGAAGAAATGTTGTTCCCGGCATCACAAAAGCACCCCAGCCGACTGCGCATCCGAATGAGAGCGCCCATGCCCCGGCAGGGGTAAGATACCTGTTCAGGCTATTGTTTTGTGCGGGTTCATGCTCGTTCGACATCACTTAAAGTATAGTACAAATGAACCGTATCGGATATACTTATATTTATGAAAAAAGGAATGGAAAAGATCGGAAAAGTCCTGCGTACGGACTATCCGAACAAAGGAATAGTAATGACGGATGAGGGCCCCGTGAAGGTGGCCTGTGCGCTCCCCGGACAGACCGTTCGGATCACGATCAAGAAGGTCAGGAACGGAAATGCGGAAGGAATACTGAGAGAAGTCGTTGAGAACGCGGATATCGAGATCGAACCCGCATGTCCTCATGCCGGAAGATGCGGCGGCTGCCTTTATCAGACATATCCTTATGAAGAGGAGATAAGGATCAAAGAAGGACAGGTCAGACGTCTGACAGAACCGGTGCTCAAGTCTCAGGAGAGTCCGTATGTGTTTGAGGACATACTGGGCAGTCCGGTCCATGATGGATATCGCAACAAGATGGAGTTTTCCTTCGGCGACTCGTATAAGGACGGACCGCTGGCTCTGGGGATGCATGTAAGACGTAGCATGTATGATATCGAGACCGTAACGGGATGCTGCATAGCTGATCCGGATTACGGACAGATCATCGAATGTACGTTGGGAGTGTTCGGCAGCAGGCATATACCTTATTATCACAGAAATACTCATATTGGATACCTGAGACATCTGCTTGTCAGACGTACCAGGACCGGAGAGATACTGATAGGTCTTGTGACCTCGGGACAGAAGGAAACAGTGTCGGGCAGTGGCGTGACCGATTTGGTCAACAATGAATTGGAAGATACCGAAGAAGCCCTTATGTCATTATATAAAGATGAACTTCTGAAGCTTGAGAGCAATGGAGTGATAAGCGGTCATATCCGCGGTATTTTGCATATAATCAACGACTCGGTGTCCGATGCGGTCAAGGCCGATCGCATAGATATACTGTATGGTGAAGACTATATCACCGAGAATCTCTGCGGATTGGATTTCAAGATCTCCACCTTCTCGTTCTTCCAGACTAATACTTACGGAGCGGAGGTACTCTACGGTAAGGTGAAGGAATATGTCGAATCGCTGGGTGACCTCGGAGATGGAGCAATCTATGATCTGTATTCCGGGACCGGTACGATCACGCAGATCATGGCCGGATGTACAACAGCGGAGTGCGTCGGTGTGGAGATAGTCGAGGAGGCTGTCGAAGCCGCCCGCGATAATGCACGACGTAACGGCTTGAATAACTGCAGGTTCATCGCGGGAGACGTGCTTAAGGTCCTGGATGAACTCACGGACAAACCGTCACTCATCATACTGGATCCCCCCAGAGAGGGTATCCATCCCAAGGCTATGCCCAAGATCCTGTCATACGGAGTTGAGCATATCATCTATGTTTCCTGTAAAACGACTTCACTGGTCAATGACCTTCAATCCTTCCTTGAGGCCGGTTACGAAGTCCGTAAACTCTGCCCTATCGATCAATTTCCACGCACGGGAAATATTGAGACGGTGGTTCAGTTGATTAACCAAAATGCGAAGGCGAAGCATCATGTGAATATTGGTGTAGACGCTGAGGATTATTACAGGATTAAGGATTCTGAGAAAAAGAAAGGAAGATAATGAGGCTTATGCCTGATTGAACTGCTGCCTGTACTACATGTACCGGTATGGCTTTACATATGGATTGCCGTTATCGCATTCATTAAGGTGGCAAATATTGCAGTAGGATTCGTCGGTCAGAAAGAGTTGATATCGGTGCATTCCATGATGAACAAGTTGACCGGAGGGATGCTGTTCGTTTTACCGCTGACACTGGCATTCATAGATCTTAGATACAGCGCCGCAGTTGTATGCATGGTTGCGACTATAGCGGCGATTCAGGAAGGGTATTTGATCAATCGTAATGTGATGGATTGAACGAATCGGAATTATATAGGAGAGAGTATTATGGCATCGAGTAAAGAATATTTGGACTACATACTGGATCAGCTTTCCGAGCTGGATGATATATCTTATCGAGCGATGATGGGTGAATACATCATTTACTACCGCGGCAAGGTGGTCGGCGGCGTATACGATGATCGATTTCTCGTCAAGCCAGTAAAGGCTGCTGTTGCCCTGATGCCGGATGCGGATCTGGAACTGCCGTATGAAGGCGCAAAGAAAATGCTCCTCGTGGACGATGTGGAGAACAGGGAGTTCCTGCGTGAGTTGCTGGATGCGATGTGTGATGAGCTGCCAGCACCTAAGAAGAAATGATTTCGAAGGGGGATGTAAATGAGCAAATATGATCCGCTATGGACTTGGATAAAGGATATAAAAGGAAAGGGTAAAGGCAAATATCTATTCAAAAGGAAATAACGGGGTATCCAATTTATAATAAATTAGGATTTGAAGATAAAGTGCAGAAATACAAGGATATGAGATTAGTAGTGGTTAATCAATGAAACTACAGTCGAAGTCTGTTGTTTGCTTGAGAGGTTAAGATCCGCAAAGGATCATATTGTAATTTCATTGATGCAGATGATTATTATAGGATAAAGGATAACAAATGAAAGAATTGAGAACAAAGCAATTTCAAATACTGACAGATATCAATCTCGTATGGGATTTCCTGACGGATATCTATGATCGTAAGAATGGGAGCGGAGTCGCTGCACCTTTCTTTGAACATGCGATCCTTGCATCATGGATGGACAATTCGTATTCTTATCTGAACCGATTCTGGTTTGATGGAGATACGGTTGTAGCCTTTGTTTTCTATGAAGCGCCTGCAACGGATATCTATTTCAGTGTACGCAGGGGATATGAGTATCTTGCGGATGAACTGATAGACTATGCCATGACAACCATGCCGGATTGGGAAGGTGCTCAACAGCTTGTTTTGTTTAACGGTCAGGAATATCTTATGGAAGCCGCAAAGAAGCGTGGATTTAATAAAGTATTTGAATATGAGGACAGGTTCTTTGATTTCAAAAACGAGATGAATTACGAATTGCCGGAAGGCTATCATTTTGTTGAACCTGAAGACATAGATCCCGTTAAGATCGGAAAGCTATGCTGGTATGGATTTGATCATGGGGACAAGGGGGAATTTGTAAACTGGGACAAACAGGATACATCCTTTGACTGGACTCCGGAAAAATCCTATAAAGATTGTCTTGGCGACATCATGGCACCGCTCCCGCATGCAACACATGAATATGACATTATCATAGCCGATGAGCAGGACGAATATGTCTGCTTTTCAGGAATGTGGTGGGTGCCGGAGAATCATCTGGCTTATATGGAACCTCTCTGTACTGCACCTGAACACAGGCGAAAGGGTCTTGCCGCAGCGGCATTAACCGTTCATTACCGCAGGATGAAAGCGCTTGGGGCGACACATATGACAGGCGGAGGTGATTCTTTCTATGAGAAGATCGGATATGGAAAGGGATTGCACTGGAGCTTTTGGAAAAGGGAAAAGTGAACGGTTATGATAATTGAAATGGACAACGAATTCAGAGGAAATGCTTATATCATCAAAAGTGATGAAGTCTTGCTGAATTACAGCGGTGGGTATGCAGATATGGCGAATGAGATACCGAATACGCTTAGCACCAGATTTGCAACTGCATCCATGAGTAAGACATTTGTTGCCGTGGGGATCCTTCAGCTGATCGAAGCAGGGAAACTGAGATTTGAAGATACTCTTGGAACTATCCTTGATATCGATCTGAAAAGCATTGATCCGGGTGTCACAGTGAAGCAGCTTTTGAACCACACTTCCGGCGTTCCGGATTATTTCGATGAGTCAGTCATGGATGATTACGAGGCGCTTTGGACAGATTATCCTAATTACAGAATTAGACATAATAAGGACATGCTCCCGCTGTTTATAGAGAAACCCATGATGTATCCCAAGGGTGAGAAATTTCAATATAATAATTCCGGGTATGTACTGCTCGCTATGATCATAGAAAAGATCACGGGGCTGGATTTCGACATATATCTGAAAAGAAATGTCTTTGATCCATGCGGGATGGATTCTACAGGATATTTCGCATTTGATAAGCTGCCTGCAAGATGCGCAAACAGCTATATCTATTGTCCTGATACACAAGACTACCGCACAAATATTTATTCTGTTGGTGCCAAGGGCACCGGTGACGGAGGAGCATTTGTGACAGTAGGGGATATCGTGAAATTCTGGAACGCCCTGATCAGACATGAGCTGCTTTCTGAGAAAATGGTATCGGAGATGTTTTCCAAACAAAGCGGTGACGGTAAGGATCCGGAAGAAGGGTATTACGGCTTCGGAGTGTGGATCATCGATAATCCCGGGGGGCAGGATTATGTATATATGCAGGGGTGTGATGATGGAGTGAGTGCAATTTCAGAATACAATCCAAATAACGGAATGATCACAGTCATGCTAAGTAATTACGGTGATAATGTGTGGTCGAGAATGAGAAAGATTCGCGAGGAAGTGTATGATAATTTCGAGAAATGAGAGGAAAATGGTTAATCAACGAAACTACTGTCGAGACGGTAGTACAACTTTCCAAGGGAAATATATCGACTCAGAATGTCAGGGTTGAATTCTCTCTCGAAGACATGGATATGTCCGGCTTTCAGCAAGGTGCTACATATGAGCAGATCCAGGAGTGGATACAGGAAAAGTACGGCTTTCATGTGACACACCTGAACATTGCAAAGACGAAGCGGAAATGTGGTATCACAGAGCGTATCAACTATAATCTCCCCAAGAGCGAGAACAGTAAATCGCCTGGCACACCGAAAGAAAAAGAAGAGGCTATTATTGATGCCTTCAGGCATTTTCAGATGATCTGAAATTCGTTGTAGTATGGCAGTTTTGACATCTTATTGAAAATGATGAAATTCAAGAGTTTTCAAATGTTGCCGGACCGTTGCAGTGGACAACGGTCCGGTATTTTGATGTTAATGCAGCTAAAGGGATAATAGTCCTGCCCAAATTGTATGGCTAAGGGAAAAAGATCTGAACGACTTTACGCCGATTTTACAATACAGAGGTTACAGGACTTACAATACAAAACTATGCTGAGAGTGAAGAGGAGGTTTTCCTATGATTTATTGTGTTGAAGACGAACGCGCCATTCGGGATCTGATGGTCTACACGCTGCAAGTGTCCGGATTTGATGCGCAGGGCTTTGAGAACGATGCGGACTTTTGGGCTGCAATGAAAGAGCAAAGACCTGAACTTATTATTCTGGATGTGATGCTGCCCGGAGAAGACGGGCTGACGATCCTCCGTAAACTGCGCTCCTCTCCTGTAACGACAGATATTCCCGTTATTATGGCTACGGCAAAGGACAGTGAATATGACAAAGTGATCGGCCTCGATTCCGGTGCGGACGATTATCTTGCCAAACCATTTGGAATGATGGAAATGGTTTCCCGTATCAAAGCAGTTCTTCGCAGGGCAGGCAACAGACAACCTGTGATTCTTTCATACGGGATGATCGTCCTCGATGAAAACAGGCATGCTGTTACCATTGACGGGAAAGCGGTTTTGCTCACATTGAAGGAATATGAACTTCTGAAGCTGTTTATGGAAAGCCCCGGCAGAGTCTTTACAAGAGACAATATACTTTCCAGTGTATGGGGCGGTGATTTTGCCGGTGAAACAAGAACGGTGGATGTCCATATCGGGACTTTAAGGACAAAGCTTGAGAAAGCGGGAGACTATATCCGGACCGTTCGAGGGGTTGGCTACAAGTTGGAGGAAGAAAATGAGCAGTAAGATATTTAAGGCGATCTGGATCGCTGCCATCACGGTTTTCCTTGCTTCGCTGCTGTTGATCATGGGGACACTATACGACTATTTTTCGTCCTTACAGAGAAATCAGCTGCGCAATCAGACTGAATTGGCGGCACAGGGTGTTGCCATGTCCGGAATGGACTATCTTGACGAATTGAGCATAGAAAACTATCGCATTACCTGGGTCAGCCTGGATGGAAATGTCCTCTTTGATAACGAAGCAGATACAGCTTCAATGCAGAATCATCTGGAACGGCCGGAGATTCAGCAGGCTTTGAAGGAGGGATTCGGAGAATCTACCAGACATTCCTATACCCTGGCAGATCAGCAGTACTATGCTGCTAAAAGACTTCCCGACGGGTCGGTTTTCCGTATGTCAATCGCTCAGCTTTCTGTATGGAGCCTTCTCTTCGGCTTTGCTCAACCGATATGTTTTGTCATCCTTGTCGCATTGATCCTTTCATTTGTTCTGGCGTCCCGGATCGCCAAAAAGATCGTCAAACCCATCAATGAAATAGATTTGGAACATCCGAACCAGTACTATGGTCAGGAAGCGTATAAAGAAATTGAACCGCTGCTTCACCATATTTCAGCGCAGCAGGCACAGTTAAGACAGGATAAGGAAGAGATCGAAAAAGCAGCCCTGATTCGGCAAGAGTTCAGCGCAAATGTGTCACATGAGCTGAAAACACCGCTCCATGCTATATCCGGCTATGCGGAGCTTCTTGAAAATGGAATGGTGAAAGAAGAGGATATTAAACCATTTGCCGAAAAGATTCATGCAGAATCACTGCGGATGACTATACTGATCGAAGATATTATCAATCTGACAAAGCTGGACAGTGGCGGTGTTGATATGAAGTGGGAGGACTGCGATCTATATCGTATCGCAGAAAATGCTGTCGATTCTCTTGAAGTGGCTGCTTCCGCGATGAATATTACGATTGATATTGGTGGAGAAAGTGCACCTGTAAAAGCAATCCCGCAGTTGCTGTACAGCATTGCGTATAACCTTTGTGATAATGCAATCAAGTATAATCATTACGGAGGAAATGTTATCGTTACGGTTGCGCAAAAAGAGAGCAGTACCATACTGTCAGTAAAAGATACGGGAATAGGCATTCCGGAAGCGGATCAGAAACGTATTTTTGAGCGTTTTTATCGTGTGGATAAGAGCCGCAGCAAAGAGGTCGGCGGAACAGGTCTCGGCCTGTCTATCGTTAAACATGCAGTTATGATCCATAACGGAAGAATTGAAGTGAAAAGTGCAGTCGGGGAAGGGTCAGAGTTTATCGTTACGATACCGAACCATCCAAAGGATGTGAAGCTGTGACATATCAGGAAATCAGAGATAATGAAGAAATCAGCACGTATATCCGCCAGGCAGATATGTCACTTTCAGCTCTGGGATTCACTGAGCACAGTTTTGCACATGTAACGATAGTAGCAGAAAAAGCAGGCTATATTCTGCAGACTCTCGGTTACGACAAACGGCTTGTTGAGCTTGCAAAAATAGCGGGTTATCTTCATGATATCGGGAATCTTGTCAATCGTGAAGAACACAGTCAATCCGGAGCCATTATTGCCTTCCGAATACTGGATCATCTGAACTTCCCTCCTGAGGAGGTAGGATTGATTGTTACTGCAATCGGGAATCATGATGAAGGAACAGGCGTTCCGGTTAGTCCGCTTGCAGCTGCTTTAATACTTGCTGACAAAAGTGATGTGCGTCGAAACCGTGTACGAAATCAGGATAAATCGACTTTCGATATTCATGATCGTGTGAATTATTCCGTCAAAAAAGCAGAGCTTAAAATCAATGAAGCACATACAATCATCAAACTGAAGCTTCCCGTTGATACCCGTTATGGTTCTGTGATGGACTATTTTGAAATATTCATGCAGCGAATGATCTTATGCAGAAAAGCAGCTGAAAAGCTTGGACTTCAATTCAAGTTGATGATTAACGAACAGCAGTTGATATAGTATGGGGATTATTACAGGGGCCTCCCGGGCCCCTGTGTCATTTTGCCTTCGCTTTACACGAATTTTACTAAGGCGCGATAATGTTTTTGATGTTGGATCTCTATTCTGTAACTGAGAAAAACAGAATGGAGAGTATTATATGGATTTATTTAATGTTTTGAATCTGATCGGCGGCTTAAGCCTGTTTTTGTTCGGCATGACACTGATGGGGCAGGCGCTGGAACGCAGGGCGGGCAACAGGTTAAAAGCGCTTCTGGGGCGTATGACGACCAATCGATTTGCCGGGCTTTTGACAGGACTGGGTGTTACGGCTATCATCCAAAGCTCATCGGCGACCACGGTCATGGTGGTTGGATTTGTTAACTCGGGGCTGATGACCCTGAAACAGTCCATCAATGTTATTATGGGAGCAAATATCGGGACGACTGTAACTGCATGGATTTTAAGCCTTGCCGGAATAGAGAGCAGTAACTTTTTCATCCGCCTGTTAAAACCGTCATCGTTTACACCGGTCCTCGCATTGGCGGGAATCATTTTTTATATGGCATCCAAAAACAGTAAGCGAAAGGATACAGGACTGATATTACTCGGTTTTGCTACGCTTATGTACGGAATGGAAACCATGTCAGATGCAGTTTCGGTATTACGAAATGTTCCGTCATTTCAACAGATGTTCCTTGCCTTTACGAATCCTGTTCTTGGAGTGATTGCCGGTGCGGTCCTGACGGCCATTATACAGTCCAGCTCTGCATCAGTAGGTATTTTACAGGCGCTTGCCTCTACAGGCGCAGTTTCTTACGGTGCGGCAATCCCGATAATTATGGGACAGAATATTGGTACCTGCATAACGGCTATGCTTTCTTCGATCGGTACAACCAGAAATGCTAAAAGAGCCGCGCTTGTTCATTTCGCCTTCAATCTCATAGGGGCTGCGGTATGGCTGACGGTTTTCTGTCTGGTAAAAACTATATTGGCTCCGATATTCCTAACGCAGGCTGCAGACCTGATGGGAATTGCGGTAGTCCATTCGATGTTTAATATCCTTTGTACATTACTGATGCTTCCGTTCAGTCAGGTCCTTGAACAAATGGTCTGCAGGATTCTTCCTGATGCAAAAGTGCCGGAAAAGGAAAAGGAACTTGACGAACGTTTACTCGGAAGCCCTGCTCTTGCGTTGAACCAATGCAGGCAGGTGCTTAGTAACATGGCAGAATTGTCAATCCGGGCATTCCGTGATAGCGCTGCATGCGTTCTGAACTATGATAAAGTAATTGCAGATCGTATCCGTGAAGCGGAAAATAACACGGATCATCTTGAAGACTTGATCAGCACGTATCTTTTGAAACTGACCTCTCGCCATTTGGGAGATGAAGAAAGTGTCAAAGCAACAGAATATTTGAAGTTGATCGGAGACTATGAACGAATTGCAGATCATGCAGTGAATATTCTGGAATCAGCTGAAGAAATCGTAAATAAAAACGTTGAGTTTTCAGATGACGCTGTAGACGAATACAGAACGATATGTGCCGCAGTAACAGAAATACTGAATTTGTCTTTTTCTGCGTTTTCAGAGGAAGATATTGAAGCTGCACGCAAAACAGAGCCTTTGGAAGAGGTCATTGACATGCTGAAAGAAGATCTTCGAACCCGTCATTTTTTACGGCTCCAAAGGGGTGAGTGTTCCGTGGCGGCGGGATTTGTGTGGTCAGATCTTCTGACGAATCTTGAAAGGGTGTCTGATCATTGTTCAAATATTTCGGGATGTGTCCTTGATTCAGTAGGCAGCACTATGAACATACATGAAAACCAGCGTGTTCTCAAAAATACAAATGAGGAATATAAGCAAGAATACATTTTCTTTCAACACAAGTACAGGCTGACTTGTTGAATTATCTGCTCTGATGGATATGGATAATATGATTTTTGCTTCTATAGTGTTTCTGCGAATCTGTAATTTCCGTTTCGATCCATTCAGCGTTTTGAAAAAACGCGCAGCTCATACGAAGTGTGATTTCTGGGTTTGGGATATGTTCCCAACGAGCCTGGTGCAAAAATTGGCGCAGGTCCGGATCAGTACACTGCTTGCAAAGTACTGAATAGCCATCCGGACATGCTCGCCAATTTGCAAAACCTGTATGTGCAGGCCCTGCTTGCCAAGTACTAAATCATACAGGTATGCATTGCTTGCCAGGTAGTAAATATGGACGGCAATGCACTGCTCGCCAGTTAGTGAAAGCCTGGCGAGCAGTTACGTTGACGGAAAAAACCGTCAACGTGTTTATGCCGTATTGACAGTAGAATGCTGTGTTGGTATATTTGTATCGGTCCGGAAAAAGGGACCTTGGGTGAATCGGGTTTGGCCCGGTTCGTTATCGGATCTCTCTTAACAAGGTGAGTTCCCGATTTATATAAAGTATCTGTCTGACAAAACAGATACAGTGGGCTGCATTTGGGGCGGCCACCGGCAGTATAATCGCCGGGTTACATAGACACATATCGATTATGGCGGACTCTTTGGGTTCGTCTGTCGGTGCGTATCTATGTGACCCGGCTTTTTGTTTTTCACCAAAAGCAAAAACCTCCGGGTGTCCTACTCACAGTTTTCCGAAAAAGACAAAGGAGGTAAAAGCAATGTCACAGGTATTTCGTGTAGAGCGAACAAAGAATTACACGGTCATGGCCAACTACCATCTGAAGGACAAACGATTGTCGCTAAAGGCAAAAGGATTACTGTCGGTTATGCTGAGTCTTCCGGATGATTGGAACCCTAACCGCTTGAAAGCGGATGAGTATGTTCGGGAAACGTTTATCCATTTGGGAGGGAAGCCCAATCTTCTGCATCCGTATTCGTTTACATTGAATGAGTGTGAATATCTGCGTAAATGGTTTAGTGAAGGCGAAAAGCTGGTTCTCAATCTTTCTGATATTCCGGAGGAGCAGGTCAGTTTTACGATTGGTGACAGCTGCGCGCAGATTACAAACGGTATGAAACCGGAGGTACTTACCAAGGAAATGCTGATGAAGAAGATTGCTGAATGTGGGAATTCGGTAGAGGCATTCCTTGAGGCATCACTTGGCAAGTTTGCATATATTGAGGTTCAGTTGTGGTACAGACAGGATTAAAGATATACAGAAGTGATGGCAAACGATCTTGGATCAAATATAAAGAAATACAGAAAGAACAAGGGTTTTACACAGGAAGAACTGGCAGGAATGCTCGGTGTAACGCCTCAGGCAGTAAGTAAATGGGAATCGGAGGCAGGATTGCCCGATGTATCTATGATCGTACCGATTGCACAGACTTTGGGGATTACTACAGATGCCCTTCTGGGATATCAGCAGCAGAGTCAGGATGATAGATTAACTCAAATCATTTTTGAGAGAATGGAAGAACTTGAGGAAGTGTCGGATCCGGGCGGAAGTGCCTTAAAGATCGTTGAGTTTCTTGCGGAAGAAGTTGCAAAGAATCCAATGAATTATGATGTTGTGCTCAAATATGTTCAGCGTGTTGCAGGACTAAGCTATTACATCGACATGGAGAATCTGCTCTCTGATAAATCCGATCGTGCGCAGGAAATTCTCGCGGATGGTATACGAAAAGGACTGAATATAATCAGATATTGCAATGAAACGGTGAAGGTTAATAAGGCACATCATGCTCTTGCCTGGATATACATTCATATGAAAGATTATGAAAATGCCAGAGAGCATGTTAATGTCCTTCCGAGCCTTGAGGGGCATTGTATACGCGAAGATCTCAATCTTTCTCTTGTATTCTTTGAAAAAGGGTACGATGCAATGAAAGATGGTGCGGAGGAACTGGGAACTCGCCTTTTTTGCCTGATCGCGAGTCAGGTCGAAAAACTGACAACATTTTACTGTTATTTCGGCTCTCTTGAGGAATCAATCGAAATATGCGACTGGTGCGAGTCTGTTATAAACATATATGCATCAAAGTATGGACGATCAACCGAAAACTATAAGTGGGTTCTCAGGAAACTTAATTACAGTAAAATGAGCGCATATGTCCGTGCCGGTGAGAAAGCAAAAGCTGAAGAGACCCGGGTTAAATATCTGCAAGAGATCAGAGAAAAAGGTGTCTTCTCTGAGGAGGAACTGAAATCGGTAGAAAAAGAGTTTAACGAAGGAATCTATATCTTGTGAGCATAACTGCGAAAGGCAGATAGAAAGGCTAAAAAGGGCTTAATAGAAAAACAAATGCCAGAGATGAAATTACGGCGTTAACAATACAATAATTTAAAGAAATCAAAATAATGTTGCGATAACTTGCAAAATTCAGTCACCTCACGTATAATATACATGAGGTGATTTTTTATGAAACTGTTCAGGCGAGAAAAGTACATTTCACGAATAAGACCTTTTTTCAATGATACTGACATAATCAAGGTTATAACAGGAATACGCCGCTGTGGGAAGTCGAGTCTGCTGCAAACCATTGCAGAAGAATTGATGGAAAGCGGCGTGAGTAAAAATAATATATTCTTTTATAACCTTGACAAATACGGCTATAAAAACATTAAAACTCCGGAAGCATTGGAAGAATTACTGTTTGGTGGTGAACGTCCCGAGGGAATCAAGTATGTATTTGTTGACGAAATACAGAATGTTGAAGGTTTTGAGCCGATATTGGAAGCGCTTAGGCTGGAAGAGGATTATTCTATTTTTGTCACAGGATCAAACTCTTACCTGTTAAGCGGTGAATTGGCGACTAAGCTTACCGGGCGATATTTGGAATTTGAGATTCAGACTCTTGGGTTTGATGAGTATGAAGTTATGAAGGCTTTTTATGGAAAGATGATCGCCCCGGATATGCTGAAGGAATTTGACTCATATCTGCTTGGCGGTGGTTTCCCCAAAACGCTATTCTATGATGAACTGTATGATAAGCAGTTGTATGTAAAAACAGTTCTTGACGACATATTCAATAAGGACATAAAAGGGAGGGTCAAGATCAAGAACGTCGAGGCTTTCAATATTGTAAGAAATTATGTGATCAATAATTTTGGTTCTTCTTTCAGTATCAGTAACATATGCGATGATCTTAAGAAAACAGGGATAGCGATTACCCGACCGACGATTACCAGATATATACAGGCGCTGTGTGATGCCAAGATCATCAGTGAATGTACCCGCTTTGACATGAAATCCAGACGTTCTATGAAGAATGAAAAGAAGTATTATCTGGCTGATCTTAGTATTTACTTTTCGACCAACACTGATAACAGGATAAATTATGGGCCGGTGCTTGAAAACGTGGTTTATCAATATGCAAGGTCAATGGGATATAAGGTTAGCGTCGGAAGAATCGGTAATCTGGAATGTGACTTTGTTCTTCGAAGCATACAGAATGAATATGCTTATGTACAAGTGGCATTAACTATCATGGATAGCAAAAATACAGAAGACAGAGAGTACAGGCCTCTGGAAAACATAGCAGACGGTTATCCGAAATATCTGGTTACACGAAGAGATCTGATACAAAAAAGAAATGGAATAAAACATGTAGATATCATAGATTTTATTCTTAATCAGAAAATGTTTGATTGATTCAATATTGAAAATTCTTGCCCACGCGTCAGAACGTCGAGGTTTGTTGTTTGCTTGAACAATTAAGATCGGCAAAGGAACATATTCAGATTGGCATAGATGCTGAAGACTATTACAGGATAAAAGAATCAGAAAAGGCGGAAACAGATAAATGAGTAACGATATTGAGATAATTGCTTTACCAAAGGACAAGTGGAAAGGCACCACCATTCCGCTTGTTACCAGGAGCGACAGTTATTATGATCTTGAAATAGTCCCTCTTGACAGGGAGGGATGTACGGTTAAAATCGTGCGGAAACCATCCGAACAGGAAATAGTGCATACTCCCGAGGAATATGATTTTCCGGATTCTTTGTATCAGGATCATTGGGAAAAAGCTGAGGCTTACGGAGTCGTAAGTGATGCAGGTGAGCTCCTTGCCTGTATCGAGGTCTGTCCCGAGGAGTGGTCAAACAGACTGATGGTAACAGAACTATGGGTATGTGATGAACTGCAGAAGCAAGGTCTTGGTAAAAGACTTATGGATAAGGCAAAAGAAATTGCCGTAAAACAGAATCGTCGTGCGCTCATTCTGGAAACTCAGTCATGCAACACAAATGCCATCGGGTTTTACCTTCACCAGGGATTTGAATTGATCGGATTTGACACCTGCTGTTACACAAATAATGACATAGGACGGAGGGAAGTCCGGATCAATCTTGGATTCTTTTTTCACAGGGAAGCCAGAAGAAAATGATAAGAGGAGTATCATGAAGACCGTAGAAATACTGGGTGCAAATCGGTTAGAAAATTATACAAAAACGCGCGACGGCAGCAGGGCGATCATCATAGAGGACGGAAAGATCCTGCTTACACATGAACTTAATTCCGGCTGGTGGCTGCTTCCGGGCGGCGGAATAGAAGAAGGAGAAACTCCTGAAGAATGCGTGATCCGTGAAGTTGAAGAAGAAACGGGAGTGATCGTTCACCCGACAGAGCATTTTTTGACGCTTCATGAATATTATGAGGAATACTGCTATACGGGGTATTTCTTTATCTGCGAAGTGACGGAAAAAGGGCAGATGAGACTTACCGATGTTGAAAAACAGCGCGGAGTACAACCGGAATGGTTACCTTTGCAGGATGCAATCGAGCTGTTCTCAAAACATGAATCATACGCGGATATAAGTGAAGAGAAAAGAGGTTCCTACCAGCGGGAATACATAGCTCTTAAAGAGTATATGACCTTCGCATCTGAAAGTTCTGAGAGGCAGATATTCAAGCGCTTTCCGGGGGTGAGCTGTGCATACAGGGATGCAGCCGGGAGAGAAATTCTGAAATATGACGGAGCTGCCGATAAGGAAAAAAGTATTTCGGTGGATGGCGGTACTGTTTTTCCGGCCTGTTCGATATCAAAGTTTGTAACAGCTTTAATCGTGATGAAACTTGAAGAACAGGAGCTGCTAAATATTGACGAACCGGTCAATCGTTATCTTCATGAGTGGAAGCTGCTTGCACCGGATGGAAAAGAAAGCGATGCTACGATCAGATCGATCCTTACACATACCTCCGGAATAGTTGATGGGGACGACTCCTTTTACGGACTTCGCCGTAATGATCATGAGGTCGGTTTGTTGGATGTTTTGGAGGGCAGAACTCCATACAATAAACGACGCACCGTATCCGAAAAACAACCCGGGACAGAATTTGAATACAGCGATGCGGGTTACTGTGTGCTGCAATTGATGATCCGGGAAATAACAGACTCCGCTTTTGAGGAGATCGCAGCCGAATATGTTTTTGAACCGTTAGGGCTTAATAAGACCTTCTTTGCCTCGCTTAAGAATATCGAACTTCGGGAAAAAGAACAAAGTATGGCTGCGGGATATGACAGTGAAGGCATATTGATAATGGGAAAATACCCGCAGATTCCGGACCTTGCAGCGTCGGGTTTATGGAGTACACCTTATGAACTGCTGTTGATCGCAAAAGAATTCAACATGGCGTTAAATGGCAGAAGTTTGTTTTTGCGCAGGGAATCTGCGCAGGAAATGATCCGGCCGGCAGAGAGTTTTTCGTGGGTCGGACTCGGTCTGTTCCTGCGGGGTGACGATACACTGGTATCGCAGGGCTGGGGAGAAAACGGACAGAGTATGCTGAAAATGAATCTTGTGACAGGAGAAGTTTCTGTTGTCATGACAAACCAGGATCCCGGTGTAGATCAGGCTGAGTCAGGAGTAGAACTGCTTACGGAATTGTAAGTTTTTTGCGCAACATAAACGACGTCGAAGTCTATTGTTTACTTGAACAATTAAGATCGGGAAAGGAACATATCGAGAATGGCTAAACAGAATATTTTTGACAATGAGACGTTCTTTGAGGGGTACAAGGCTATAAGGGACAGGGAAGGCAATGCAAATGATCTCTTTGAGATACCGGCACTTTTTTCATTACTTCCTGATCTTAAGGGTAAGAGTGTATTAGATCTCGGCTGTGGCTTTGGTGAGCACTGCGTGGAGTTTGTAAACAAAGGTGCTTCTAAGGTTGTTGGAATCGACATATCTGAGAAAATGCTTGAAGTTGCCAAGAAGGAGAACTCCAATCCTGCGATCACCTATATTCTTCTGCCAATCGAGGACATTGAGATGGTGGACGATAAGTTTGATATAGTAATAAGCTCTTTGGCGTTTCATTATGTAGAGGATTTTGATGGAGCGGTCAAAAAGATATATGACAAGCTGAATACAGACGGTAGCTTTATTTTTTCACAGGAAAACCCCATCAATACGACCTATAGCGGTGAGATCCCCCGATGGACCAGGGATGAGAACGGTCAAAAAATCTATGTTAATCTGTCCAACTATGCAAGGGAAGGTGAGCGCGAGTCTGAGTGGTTTGTTGATGGAATAAAGAAATACCATCGCATGTTTTCAACCATCGTTAATACCTTGACTGAGAATGGTTTTATTATAGAAAAGATGATAGAGCCTATTCCTACAGATGAGATATTAGAGAGGTTTCCCGAACAGGAGGATCTTTTCCATAAGCCGGATTTTCTTTTGGTCAAGGCGAAAAAATAATATAACCATGCAGTGATATATAAAGATAAGATTCATGATCTGAAGTATGTGCTGTCAGATATTATCGCTTTTTATCAGGAAAAGGGAAGCAGGCGAAAATGACATATAACGAATTCTTAGAAAAAACCGAATATGTGGATCATGATGATCCGGGTAGATCAGACTGAGTCCGGAGTAGAACAGCTTTGAAGGCGTGAAGAGGATGAAATGATCATAGAAACAGAAAGACTCCTGCTCAGGGAGTATACAATGGATGATTTTGATGTCCTGTATGAAATAATGTCGGATGCCGAAACAATGCAGCATTACCCGGCACCGTTTGATGAAGCACGGACAAGACGCTGGATCGAATGGAATCTGGAGAACTATGCCCGGTACGGATTTGGGCTGTGGGCGGTCGTCTTAAAAGAAACCGGAGAATTCATCGGAGACTGCGGCATTACCATACAGAATATTGACGGAGAAAAACTGCCGGAGATCGGATACCATATTCATAAAAAATTCTGGAGACATGGCTATGCAAAAGAAGCTGCGAAGGCCGTCAGAGATTGGGCTTTTGAGAATACGGATTATCCGTCATTGTACTCGTACTGCAAATATACGAATGAGGCATCATACAAAACTGCAGAAGCTATAGGCATGCATTTTGATAAAGAGTATCCTGATGAGGCAAACAAGATCACGCACGTTTCCGTGATCCATAGAGCAGCAACAGGAAGAAAACTGGCGAGTGTAGCCAAAAACATGGCTCAGATGCCATTACATGGGTTTACAGAGGGAAAAAAATCAAATCTGGAATCGGTCATTATGCCTTTTCCGGGGTGGACTCTTGAAGAGGCAGACAGACTGTGGTGCGCTGCGTTTGTGTATTGTTGCTGCAAAGAAGCGGGGTTCGCGATCCCTATCCGTCCCAAAGAGTGTATGACCTGTCATCTTGCAGGATGTATCGCATGGGAAGAATTTGCAATCGGTGATCCACGGATCGAATATCATAAAAGTACAGACGGTTTCGTACCGGGAGCGGGAGACATAGTTCTCTATGATCGGGTTTTTGAGAACCGTGAGCATGATCATATGGGAATCGTCATTGAAAACCGGGAAAAAACAATTATTGCCGCAGAAGGGAATATAAACAACGAATCAGGAATTATCGAGCGTCCTAAAGATGAGCATATCAGAGGCTATATAAGAATACCCGATGAATACAGATATTATCAGAAACTCTCCGGCCTGTCAGAACGGTTTTCGGTTTTAAATCATCCGGAATATGACCCAACCTGCCGAAAAAGCCAATAAAAATATGCCGATGGGTCATAGGATCAGGACTGAGTGAGCTGCAGATGCAAAAATGCATTTGCAGCTCTCTTTTAAAAGAAGTTTTACCTTTGAAGGTGAAGAAGCGGATGTGTACATGGTCTATTTAGTTTAAAATACAGAGTGTAAGTGGGGTGAGATCTATGAGTTTACAGTTATTAAAGGCAGGCACTTCCGATGCGCTTACATTGAACGGAATATCGAAGCGTGCATTTGACAGTGATATTTTAGTCGGGGCACCATCACCTGGTGGCCCGCCCGGATATATGTCATTGCCGTTTCATACGAAAATGGCAAGGCAGGGGCATCTGTATAAACTGACAGATGAAGGCCTTATTGTCGGCGGTGCTATTCTTTTTCTCAAAAATGATGTTTTGAATGTTGGCAGGATATTTGTCGCTCCGGAACATTTCCGAAAAGGATATGGGATCTTTATGATGCATGAAGTGGAGAACATGTTCCCGGACGCAAAAGAGTTTACGCTTGATACCCCTGTTTGGAATGTCAGGACAAACAGTTTTTATTCTAAGCTTGGCTATAAAGAAATAAAGCGAGATAAGGAGTTTGTGTTTTATTCAAAACATCGCTGATGCCTGCTCTCGAGAAAAAGTGGTTAATCAACGAAACTACAGTTTCATTCGGAGTATAGAATTACATCCGGACAAAACGGAACATAAAATGACAGGATTTCTTTTGCAGCTCCGTGTAGTATTAATCCATCAAAGGGAAGGAGTGTGACAAATGGAGTGGCTTACCGGTATTCGGAAAGCGATCGATTACATGGAAGAGCATCTGGAAGACAACATCAGTGCGCAGGATGTTGCCGGACAGGTCTTTATGTCATCGTTCTTTTTTCAGAAGGGATTCTCGCTGATGACCGGGTACGGACTGAGTGAGTATATCAGAAACCGCAGACTGTACAGGGCGGCACTGGACCTTCAGAAAACGGACGAAAAGATAATCGATATAGCATTCCGTTACTGCTATGAAACGCCCGAAAGCTTTACAAAAGCCTTTTCGCGTTTTCATGGTGTGAGCCCTTCACAGGTGCGGGAAGGCGCACCGATAAAGCCGTTTCTTCCCTTGAGAGTTGAGATTAATATTCACGGAGGTAATGAGATGGATTACAAGATTAAAAAGATGACAGGTTTTAAGGTGATCGGGTTTGCAAGAGTATTTGACGGAGATACTTCATACGTAGAGATTCCAAAGTTCTGGGATGAGATAGGAGAGAAATATGCGAACAGCGTATGGAATGGAAATGCTCCGACAAATGCGTATGAAAATGCGATCGCAGATAACAACATCGGTGAATACGGTGTTTGCATTGATGATGTCGGTGAAGGGAAGTTTCGCTATATCGTTGCCGGCATTTACAATGGCGGCGAAGTTCCGGAAGGCATGACCGTTTATGAACTTCCGGATTTTGACTGGGCTATCTTCGACTGTTACGGTCCGTGTCCCAAGGCTCTTCAGGATGTAAACACTAAAATCTGGAAAGAGTGGCTGCCGGGTAACCCTGACTTTGAGTTCCCGGGCCGCGTGAATATCGAGTGGTACGGAGACGGAGACCCGAGTGCTTCGGATTATCATGCTGCGATCTGGATTCCTGTGAAGAGGAAGTGATTATTTTTTCATGTTATACTACTTTAGTGGAATCCGGATGAGTCCGGTGACGGGACTCGTCCATGACCTTTCAAAATGTATTTGGGTGTATAAATATGAAAACTGAAAAAATAACTGTGGATGTTAATGCAAGCGTATCGTTTAACAATAACGTGGATTACTGCGTAGGCACGGGGAGACTCGGTCTTGCGCTGACGGATGAATACTTAAAAGAACTGAAATATGTTCAGGACATGATCGGCTTTTCCTACATCAGAGGTCATGGCCTTTTTTCGGATGATGTAGCGATATACCACGAGTATGAGGAAGACGGCAAAAAAAAGGTCGAGTATAACTACACTTACATAGACCGGATCATAGACAGATTTCTGGAGCTTGGGATCTGTCCGTATCTTGAACTCGGATTTATGCCTGAAAAACTTGCAAGCGGAACCCAGACCATCTTTTACTGGAAAGGAAACACCACTCCTCCCAAGGATTATAAGAAATGGACCGACATGGTCGTCGCACTGCTTGAGCACCTGAAGGTGCGCTACGGCGAGGAAGTTACCGGCTGGCCGATCGAAGTGTGGAATGAGCCGAATCTTCCGGGCTTTTGGTACAAAGCCGATATGAAGGAGTACTTTAAGCTGTTTAAAGAGACTTTTCTGGCCATAAAGGCGTTTGATGAGCGCTTCAAGGTCGGGGGCCCAGCGATCTGCGGCGTGAAGGATGCGGAGTGGATAAAGGGATTCCTGGATTTCTGTAAAGAAGAAGGGATCCGTCCCGACACGATCACGAGGCATCATTATACGGTGGGATTTCCCGAGAGGATAGGCCACTACGACTATTCAAAGCTTGAGGATTCGAAGATGCGCTTTGAAAATCTTCAGTCCACAAGAGATATCGTTGATTCCTACGAGGAGTTTAAGGACCTGCCCATACATCTTACGGAGTTCAGTACTTCTTACACTCCGAGAGGCGTGATCCATGATACCAACATCAACGCAGCATACCTTGCAAGGCAGCTCGCCGGTCTCGGTGATGTGAATGAGGCTTATTCATACTGGACCTTCGGCGATGTGTTCGAGGAGCAGGGCGTTCAGAATTCACTTTTCCACGGCGGATTCGGACTGGTGGCTTCCGGCAATATTCCGAAGCCGACCTTCTGGACATTTTATTTCTTCAAGCAGCTTAAGCTTTTCGGCGAGGAATGCGTTTACAGAGACGATAATGCCGTAATGGTTAAGGGGGATAAAGGGCTTGCCGGGATCCTCTGGAACATAGATGAGGAAGACAGGGTTAAGGAGATTTCTTTTGACCTTGATCCTAAGGCCGGCACAGAGTATACACTGATAACCGAGACCGTGGATGAAGAGTGCTGTAATCCTCTTAAACTGTGGCATGATCTTGGAGAGCCCGCATATCCGACCGGAGAGGAGACCGAACTTATCAAGAGCGCGGCACATCCGCTTGTCCAAAGCAGTATCGTAAAGGCCGGCGACGGAGCACTCATATCCGTACCGGTAAGAAAAAACGGCGTCGTTTACTTTACGCTCACCAAGAGACATTTCACGCCCGACAGAGGTTACGATTACGACAAGGTCGTTTCATTTCACTGATCGGGGTTACCGACCCGGGTTGGGAGATTAAAGATGGAGTTTGCATCTTCGGCCGATGTAAAAGAGATAATGGATATGTACGGACGGGTAGTCGAGAAGGTCAATACGACCCCGGTCCGTCTGGGATGGAACACGGATGTATATCCGGATGTTTCATTCGTGAAAAGTGCCGTCGAAAACGGTGAGATGTGCATCTTAAAGGAAGACGGCAGGATAACGGCTGCAGCTGTGGTAAATCATGAGGTAAATCCCGAATATGATACGATCGACTGGGAAATAAAAGGCCCCAAAGAAAGAATAGCCACGATCCATGCACTTGCGGTAACTCCGGAAAAACAGGGAGGGCGCGTCAGTCATTCCTTTCTTGCGGATATAGAGGATTATTGCAGGGAAAAAGGAAATCTGGCGATCCACCTGGATGTGATCGATACCAATATCCCCGCTTACAAGCTGTATGTTGGAAACGGATATAAGGAAAAAGCGTGTATCCGGATGTATTATGAAGTGGTCGGGAGCAGAGAATTTTGGATGATGGAACATGTTCTGTGATCTTCCAAATGAATGAGATACGAATGAGAGGTATATAATGCCGGATTACGGAAAGACCAAAATCGCATGCTACATGGGATTCATTACCCAGGCCATAGCTGCTAACTTCGCACCGCTTCTTTTTCTTAAGTTTCATAAGGACTACGGGATCTCGCTCGGAAACATTGCCCTGATATCGACTGTGTTCTTTTTTACGCAGCTGCTGGTCGATCTTTTCTGTGCGAAGTTTGTGGACAGGATAGGATACAGAGTGTCTATCGTGGTATCGGAGGTGGCTTCCGCCTTAGGTCTCATAGGACTTGCGGTTTTGCCTGATCTGATTCCGAGCGCTTTTGCGGGGATACTTATCAGCGTGACCATATATGCTGTGGGAAGCGGGCTTATCGAGGTCCTGGTCAGCCCGATCATTGAGGCGTGTCCTTTTGAGAACAAAGAAGCGACCATGAGCCTTCTGCATTCCTTCTATTGCTGGGGATCGGTGGGAACGATAGCCGTATCGACCCTGTTTTTCAAACTGTTCGGTATGGACAGCTGGCGGTGGCTTGCGATCGTATGGGCTTTGATACCTGCCGTTAATATCTATAATTTTGCCACCTGTCCCATCGTGCCGATCGTAGAAGAAGGTCAGGGGATGGGCATCAGGCAGCTGGGTAAAAAGCCTCTGTTCTGGGTTTCGATATGTCTTATGGTCTGCGCGGGAGCGTCGGAACTGTCCATGGCCCAGTGGGCATCGGCTTATGCGGAAGCTGCACTAGGTCTGTCCAAAGCAGTCGGCGATCTCATGGGACCCTGCATGTTTGCGGTTACCATGGGCATATGCCGCGCCATATACGGAAAGTACGGAGATAAGATAAATCTGATAAGATTCATGCTCGCATCCGGCGGGCTGTGCGTTATCTGTTATCTGATGGCATCACTTTCATCTAACCCGATCGTCGGCCTGATCGGCTGTATACTGTGCGGATTTTCCGTAGCGATCATGTGGCCCGGTACGATAAGCGTCTCTTCCGGGAAGTTTCCTACCGGAGGAACGGCGATGTTCGCACTCCTTGCAATGGCCGGAGATCTCGGAGGCAGTATAGGTCCCGCGATCGTCGGACAGATCACGCAGCATGCCGGAGATGATATCCGGGCCGGCATGGGAGTCGGACTGATCTTCCCGGTGGTGCTCATACTGATGCTGGTCATAATGAGTAAAAATGAGAAAAAACGTTGAATGACGCCCGCGGCAGTCGATCTCGCATTCGGAAAGTCTGTACTTTCTCGGCAAAATAGGGCATATTATAAGGTGAGGCAAAAGTGAGCCGGGGAGACCTATTATAAAGCATGTCCGTATCAGTTTATTCTGAAGTTTTACATCTGGAACTTACTTCGATCACCGCATTCGTATTTAATCTGGTGCTGTGTATCATGCTTCTTGCGCTCGATCCCGAGGCAAGAAGTAAGAACAGCAGATTTACCACTGTGGCATTCGTTATCCTGATCGGTAATCTGATATCATGTGTCTGCTATTTCATCAGGACCACGGGGATGCATGCTCTTCCCGACCGGTTCATGCTCCTCATCAGACTGGTGCCGTGGTTGTGCAACGTGTATCTTACCTATTATTTTGAACGGTATATCGAGGCTTTCCTGAACGTGAAAGATACTGAAACCAACAGGAAACTCAGGTATGCAAATCAGTTGCTGGTTCTGGCACTTACCGCTTTTGCATTCGGCTATTTTCTTTACAGGGCTTCGATCTTCGACGGAACGAATGTGACTTATGCTCCGGGGTGGGTCAGGGTGATCCTGGGCTTTGTGCCTGAACTGTACTTTCTGTTCATTTCCGCATTTTATTTTGTACGATATCGCGAATCACTCAACAAGCGAGCGCTTTTTACCGGTATAGCTGCATATGTCGTGACGATAGGAGGCATACTGCTCGAACTGTTCAACAGCGGCGGTATACTGTTCAATTATGCAGGTGCCGTTCTCGGCCTGTTCATGTTCTATTTCGGAGTTGAGACCTCCGACTATCGTAAACTCATGACCACGATCGAGGAACTCAAGGAAGCGAGAGAAGCAGCTGAAAGGGCCAACAGATCCAAATCCGATTTCCTCGCAAACATGAGCCACGAGATCCGTACTCCGATCAATGCCGTTCTCGGAATGAACGAGATGATCTTACGTGAGACTGACGATGACCGGATCAGACAATATGCGGCAAATGTTGACTCCTCCGGAAAGAACCTGTTGACCATCATCAATGATATCCTTGATTTTTCCAAGATAGAAGCAGGTAAGCTTGAGATCGTTGAGGCTGATTACAAACTCAGTTCAGTTCTCAACGATGTGGCTACCATGATCGGGATCAGGGCACGGAAGAAGGGCCTGGACTTTGAGATATATGTGGATGAGACTCTTCCCGATGTGCTTCATGGTGACGAGGTGAGGATCAGACAGACACTGGTCAACCTGCTGACCAATTCGGTCAAATACACGGAAACAGGCGAGATAAGCCTTACGGTTGAGGGGTCCGTAGAAGGAGATATATGTAATTTCAGATTCGCAGTGACCGATACCGGTATTGGTATCAGGGAAGAAGATGTGGACAAACTGTTTGAGCAGTTTACCAGGGTGGACATGCTTCAGAACAGATCCATAGAAGGGACCGGACTCGGTCTTGCGATCACTCATGATCTGGTGGCCTTGATGAACGGAGATATCAGTGTGGAAAGCGTTTACGGCCAGGGATCGACTTTCACGGTCACTCTCCCTCAGAAGATCGTTTCGGATGAGCCGGTCGGAGATTTTAAGAAGCGCTTCGAGGAAAGTGCAGTCAAGGGAACAAAGTACAGACAGAAATTCACCGCTCCCGACGCGCAGATCCTCGTGGTCGATGATACCCAGATCAATCTGATGGTATTCAGAGAACTTCTCAAGAAAACCCTCATTTCCATAGATACCGCAAAGAGCGCCAAGGAAGCCATCGTTATGACTCTGGATAAGAAATATGACATCATATTCATGGATCAGCGCATGCCGCACATGGACGGTACGCAGGCACTGAATGTGATCAGAAGTCAGCACGGCGGCGCCAATCTCGATACGACGGTCATCTGCCTTACCGCAGATGCGGTATCCGGAGCAAGGGAACGTTATATAGCCGAGGGCTTTGATGATTATCTGACCAAGCCCATAGAGAGTGCTAATCTGGAGCGTACCATCATCAGGTACCTCCCCGAAGAAAAGGTGGTGGCAGAGCATGAATAAACCGGAATACACAGAAGCGGATATAGAGAACGTAGTCAATCTGCTGGACGGGTTCGGAGCCAGCGATATCGGAAGACTCAAACTTAAGGTCGATCCGGTCCTGGAGGCCGAGTCGTTCACATTTGCCTATCATCACGGCAGGTGCGATATCGGGAGTCCCTACGCTAAGGGAGATTGTTTTGACGCACCTGAAGCATCCTGTGATCGTAAATGATCATCACTCTCAAAAAAAGACACGAGGTATTGCATATGCTTAATCTTAAATATGCCCCCAGAGGGTGGAACAGCTGGGACTGTTACGGTGCTGCCGTAACGGAAGACACGGTCCGTGGGAATGCCGAATACATGGCGGCCAACATGAAGGAAGCGGGCTACGAATATGTGGTCGTGGACATACAGTGGTATGAACCCGGCAGCGTGAACAATGAGTATCATCCTTTTGCAGATCTGTGCATGGATGAGTACGGACGTCTCATGCCCGCGGAGAACAGGTTCCCGTCGGCAGCAGGCGGAGCAGGCTTTAAGCCTCTTGCCGATTATGTACATTCGCTCGGCCTTAAGTTCGGCATACATATCATGCGCGGGATCCCCAGGCAGGCGGTTACCCGCAACCTCCCCGTGTACGGCACGGACGGCATCAGGGCCCGCGATATAGCCAAGACCGCTTCGATATGCGCGTGGAATACCGATAACTACGGAGTCGATCCCACGAAAAAGGGCGCAAGGGAGTATTATGATTCGATATTTGCACTGTATGCATCATGGGGTGTTGATTTCATAAAGTGCGACGACATCTGCAGAGAGCTTCCTCATGAGGAGGAAGAACTCGTGATGCTCTCCGAAGCGCTTCACGGCTGCGGCAGGGATATGGTGCTCTCACTTTCTCCCGGACCGGCTCTTCTTGAGAAGTCGGAACTGTATAAGGCGGTTTCCAATATGTGGCGCATAACGGATGATTTCTGGGATGACTGGAAACTTCTCTATGCCATGTTTGAGAGAGCAGAGAAGTGGAGCATCCATACGGGACATAACCATTATCCCGATGCGGACATGCTCCCCCTCGGTGCGATCCGTCAGGTTTACGATACGTCCAATACCACGGCATTCACGATACCCGAACAGGAGACCATGATGGTGCTCTGGTGCATCATGAGGTCGCCGCTCATGGCAGGTGGAGAGCTCACCAAGAACGACAACAATACGCTCGCACTGCTCACCAATCCGGGGCTCATGGAGATGCATGAGTGCTCGAGACATGCCCATCAGGTATTCAGGAAGCAGATCGGAGGAAACGAAGTTATCCTCTGGACGGCGATGAAGGCATCTCGCGGGGGCGGATACGACGGACAGTATGTTGCGCTGTTCAATGCGGACGGACCCGATGCGGAGATATCCGTGGATCTTTCGGAACTCGAAATTACGGGTCCCGTTTCGGGAGAGGATATCATGTCCCGTTTTGAATGCACTTTTGATAAAGAGATAAAGGTCAGGGTCCAGAGTCACGGTGCCCGTGTCTTCTGCATAAGGTAAGCATATGATAGGAACTAAACTGGATAAAGGGCAGGGCCTGGGCAATCAGCTGTTCTGCTATGTGACCGCGCGCGCGATCGCGGCGGAACGCGGCACCGGATTCGGAACGGCAGGACAGAAGTATTTTGTTCATAACATCCATGATGACAGCGGCATGTATTTCATGGATATAGATCTCGGAGAAGAAATCACGGATGAAGCTGCGGAGAAAATGAAGCGCTTCGATGACGCCGATGACAGGATCTATCTCGGAACATCGGCACACGACCTTGAGCACGGGATATATGTGAGCGGAGCGGATGATTCCATACATGAAGTGGAAGACGATACCCTCCTGTACGGAAATCTCCAGGCCGAGAGTTATTTTTCGCGGTACATGGATGAGATCCCCGGCTGGCTTAAGGTCAAACCCGAATACGATACTCATGAATATACCGCCGATGATCTGTGCATCATACATATGAGATGCGGCGACTACCGCAATGAGCCGTCGCTTTTCCTCGAGCGCAGATACTGGCTTAACGGCATAAGGAACATGCGCGCGATAAACCCGGACATGAGATTCCTGATCATCACGGATGAAGTCTCGAATGCCCATAAGGTTCTGCCGGAGATCGAAGCGATAACCAATGATATCGGGCGTGATTATGCCATAATCAAAAACGCCAGATACCTTCTTCTCTCGAATTCATCTTTTGCGGTATTTCCCGCAATGACGAGCACGGAGCTAAAATGCGCGATCGCCCCCAAGTACTGGGCGAGGTATAACGTGTCCGACGGATACTGGGCTTCGGAGCAGAATATCTACAGTTTTCTGACCTATCAGGACAAGAAGGGAAAACTGTGGAGTGCTGAAGAATGTCGTGCGGAACTTGACAGATACAAGGTTTCTTCATTAACATACAAAAGTGTCGGGATCAAACCCGCAGGCCTTAAACTCTTGATTCAAAAACTACGCTCAAAGGCCATATACTACAGGTATTATCTGGGCCGGATCGTAATGAGTGTGCTCAGAAGGATACATATCAAGTAAAGAAAGAGGAGTGAAGTTATGTCAACTATCTACATCATGATCGCGATCGCCCTGTATCTCGGTGTGCTGATTATCCTGGGTGCGAGATTTGCCAGGGATAATAACACCGTAGAGGATTATTATCTGGGCGGACGTAAGCTCGGTCCGTATGTTACCGCCATGAGTGCGGAAGCTTCGGACATGTCTTCCTGGCTGCTCATGGGTCTTCCCGGAGTAGCGTATCTCTCGGGAGTGTGTGATGCTTTCTGGACCGCTATCGGTCTTGGCATCGGTACATATCTCAACTGGCTGCTAGAAGCCAAGAGACTCAGATTCTACACGGAGATAATAGATGCCGATACGGTGCCGGATTTCTTTGAAAAGAGATTCAAGGACAAGTCACATATCCTTATGGGAATATCGGCCGTGGTCATCGTAGTGTTCTTCGTACCTTACACCGCATCCGGTTTTGCAGCATGCGGTAAGTTGTTCTCGTCACTGTTCGGCATGGATTACGTGGTAGCGATGATCATCTCTGCGATCATCATCATCGCATATACCGCAATGGGCGGATTCATGGCAGCATCAACTACCGACTTCGTTCAGTCGATCGTCATGACCATAGCGCTTATCGCTGTAGTGTGCTTCGGAGTATCACAGTGCGGAGGACTTCACGAGGTAAACATCTTTGCAAACTCCCTTGACGGATATATCAGCATCGTCAATATGAATGACTACGCTACCGGAGCTTCAAAAAGCTACGGCGGAATCATTACCATAGTTTCAACGATGGCGTGGGGACTCGGATACTTCGGTATGCCCCATATCCTTCTTCGCTTTATGGCTATCGAGAAGCCCGATAAGATCAAGCTTTCCAGACGCGTTGCTACCGTTTGGGTGTTCATAGCAATGGGCGTTGCTATCTTCATCGGTATCATGGCCAGAGCTATGGCAAACTACGGTGCGATCGGTGAACTCGAGGATTCCGAGAGAGCAGTCATCGTAATCTCTCAGAAGCTTGCCGAGTACGGTGCGCTTCCCGCACTGCTCGCAGGCGTGATCCTTGCAGGAATCCTGGCATGTACGATGTCAACCTGTGATTCCCAGCTTCTTGCGGCATCCTCATCCATATCCGAGAACATCCTTCATGAAGTACTCGGACTTAAGATCGATGAGAAAAAGAATATCCTCATGGCGCGGATCACCCTTGTAGTTATCGCTATCTTTGCAGTATTCGTAGCAAGAAATCCCGACAGCAACGTATTCAACATCGTGTCATTTGCATGGGCCGGTTTCGGCGGTGCGTTCGGTCCGGTCATGATCCTGGCTATCTTCTGGAGGCGTACCAATAAGCAGGGCGCCATCGCAGGCATGATCGGCGGCGGCCTGATGGTATTTATCTGGCATTATCTGATCAAGCCCATCGGCGGTGTATTCGGAATATATGAGCTGCTTCCCGCTTTCATCGTAGGCCTCGTGCTCTGCGTTGTAGTGAGTCTTCTTACTCCCGAACCGGAGCAGGATATACTTGATGAGTTCGACAGGGTGCTTGCCTTGAGCAAGGCAAATAAGTAAATAAGAATGATAAAGAAGGCTTTCCGGATATCGGGAAGCCTTCTTTTTATGTAAGAAAAACTACTTCATGAATGCTTTCATCGGATTGACATCTCTGGCCGCATTAAGGATGTCATCCATGTTCTCGGTAAGATATGCGATGATCTCTTCGGTTTCCTCTTCATCATAACCTTTGCGGGAGAGGATCTCTCCTTCGGGCATCCGTATCTCCGCATAGTTTTGATCGTTCTCGATCAATACGCATACCGATCTGCGCTCACCGCGATGAAGTATGCCCGATACGGACATGCGTGTATCGGGAGTGATGGGAGAGGTCTTTACTATTTTCCGGTCGGTCTGTTCCGTATCTTTTTTTCCGGGTTCGGGAATATCGAAGTTCATATCTTGCCTCTTACCTTACTTCACGATAGAATGATAAGATAATTCTATATATTGACCTGTATTTTTGCAAGAAACGTTTGGAGACCCGATGTATAAAAAGATAAAAAGACCGGTCTGGGCGATCCTGGGATCGCTCATTGCCCTTATAAATATATTAAATCCCATGACAGCAGCCGCATCCGATTATTATGACGATACGCAGTACCATGCCGATATCGATTATGCGGATATGGAGATACAGTGGATCGACGAAGATGCGACCATGGCATTCCTTGATGAATACGAAGATGCCATAGAAGCTGAAGATGAAGAAGCGATCATTGCCGGTTACGATAAGATGATCGCGCTTATGGATTATACCGATACACAGAGCCAGCTCAACGAGATCCGTTATAACACCGATGTAAACAACGAAGAGTATTCGGACCTAAGTGATCACATGGTGGATTTCTGTACGGACATGGATGACAGGATGCTGTCTCTCATGCGTGATGCGCTTAATTCTTCCTGCGGTGCTGCCTTAAAAGAGCATATAGGAGATGAGGATCTTACGGATGCGATCCTTGAATATGAGGATCTGACTCCGGAAGAGAAGCAGCTGGTCACTGACTATCAGGAACTGACACAGGAATATGACAGATTGTATGTGGCGGACGTGCATGTTGATATCGATGGCAAAGACTGGAGCTTTGAACGGCTTGAGAACCATTCCGATTCCGTTGACTATGACGAATACTATGAGATAGTCACCGAACTGTATAAGAAGAGAAATGAGCTGATGGCTCCGATCTATATGAAGATCGTAGAGAACAGAAACCGTCAGGCTAAGATCGAAGGATATGATAACTATCCCGAGTATGCATATGAGAATATATATGCCCGTGATTATACCGTCGAGGATATCAGGAAGGTTTATGACGGAGTCAGCAGATACATAGTCCCCCTTTATGAGGAGATGGACGCCGACCTGACGTATAATTACAAGCTCGAGATGATGAACCTGCCCGGGGAAGAGAGGATAGCGAGGGTCGCACCGGTGATATCCCGGATCCATCCCGATCTTCAGGAAGCCTGGGACTATCTTACAGAGCACAAGCTGTACAACATCGATCCGTCCCCGAGCAAAATGGAGACCGGATATACCGTGCCGCTGTATTCGTACGGAGGTGCGTTCATATTCGATAGCCCTTACGAAAACTGGCATGACATTCAGACGGTGATACATGAATTCGGTCACTATAATGAGACTTTCCACGGATACAGACACAGTATTGAATATGTTCACAACGTGGATGTTGCCGAGATCCATTCACAGGGACTGGAGCTTCTGTGTCTCGAGTATGCGGATGAGATATACGGCGAATCTTGTGCCGATGACGTGGTGGACAATGTCCTGACCGATATGATGGATTCCGCCATCGACGCCTGTATTTATGATGAATTCCAGTATCGTGCATATACATATGACGGGGAACTGTCGACGGATATATTAAACGGTATGTTCAACGAAGTATCAGCCAAATACGGCAGGGAGTCGACGCCGGATATGGCGGAATACTATTACTGGGTCATGATCCCTCATACATTCGAAAGCCCCATGTACTATATCTCATACGGGACGAGCGCACTGGCTGCAATGGATATACTGGCCATGTCCGTCGAAGACAGGGATGCCGCGATCGACTGCTACATGCATCTGACCACTTATCACGGCGATGAAGGTTTCAGGGAGGTGCTTGATGATGTGGGACTTCCCGACATATTTGAAGACGGTGTCATAGAAGATATCAGCATAGCCGTGGCCGATTATGCCGGATACGGACCGGAGTCGAAGAAACCCGAAGCTATCATTAAGAAACTGCTTGCGGATCCCGTTCTCGTGGTATCGATCATCATCATACTGATAGTGATAATCATCATCATCGTGATACGCATCGCGACGCATTCCGAGAGGAAGGCCAGGAACCGGATGATGAAACAGCAGAAGATGTATTATAAACAGATGCGTAAACAGCAGAAGATGTACTATAAGCAGATGCAAATGAAGAGATAATATAATATAATTGTGCATGGAAATACATCCATGTATTTCCGGACATGCACGTAATTAATCCGTTAATTACGCATCTGACTAGGGGGACTTATGGGATTATTCGGAAACAAGACAAAGACTGACGCTATAGACGAAGCCGCCGCACGCGAAAAAGCTGCAGAAGAGGCACGCATGGAGAAGAACAGGGCCGAGAGAGACCGGATCCTGGAATCCATGCGGGAAAACATAGAGACGGCTAACGATTATTCCAACGTAACTTCGGGTGAGATGCAGGCGCTCGAATCATCGATGTGCAACGTGACCGACACTGCTGCATGTGTGAGTACCGATGTCAAGGCTGTAGGAGACCATGTGATAGAACTGGCTCAGGCATCCGAGGATCTCTTAAGTTACGCATCCCAGATGAGCAAGCGTGCCGATGAGATGAAGTCCACCGCCGAGAATAACATGAGGAATACCTCGGACGTGATGGGCAACATCCTGGTTGATCTTAACAGATCGATAGAAGAATCCAAGAGCGTCGAGCGGGTCAACGAACTGACCAAAGAGATACTGGCCATATCAAGTAAGACCAATCTGCTCGCACTTAACGCATCCATCGAGGCAGCCAGGGCCGGAGAAGCCGGAAGAGGTTTCGCTGTGGTTGCCGATGAGATAAGGGAACTGGCCGACCATTCAAGAGTAGCCGCCAATGACATACAGAGCGTAAACAGCATGGTAGTCGAGGCGGTCGGCGGGCTTATCGAGAGCTCCGATACGATGGTCAAATTCGTTAACGAGAGCGTAATGCCTGATTATGAAGGCTTCGTTCAGGCCGGCAATCAGTACAGTTCCGATGCATCATATATCAATGAGATCGTTACGGAGGTCTCTCATATGGCGGTCGAACTACGCACCCTGGTCAAGAGCATCACATCGGAAGTGACCGGCATAGCCGAAACGGTCGAAGAGAGTACGGACGGTGTCAGCGCATCTGCAGCTCATATCCGTGAGCTTTCCTCGCAGATCGACAATCTCGTTACCAATATGGACCGCATCAGCAAATATCTTTAATATTTTTTCCGGGGGTTAACAATGAGAAGAAGCGGGATCCTTATGCCCATATCGGCCTTTCCGTCCAAGTACGGGATCGGCACTTTTTCAAAAGAAGCATATAAGTTCGTTGATTTTCTGGCCGGTGCGGAACAGTCTTTATGGCAGATCCTTCCGCTCGGACCTACCGGGTACGGAGATTCTCCGTATCAGTCTTTCTCGACTTTTGCTGGTAATCCGTATTTCATAGATCCCGATGATCTCGTCGAGAGAGGTTGGCTAAAGCGCAAGGAGTGCGAGGCAACCTATTCGGGTGCGGATGATGACGACATCGATTATGAGCATATCTACAACACCCGCTTCAAGCTTCTTAAGAAAGCTTATGACAGGAGCGGTATAGCATCGGATAAGGATTATACCGCATTTTGTAAGAAGAACTCCTTCTGGCTTGACGACTATGCACTCTATATGGCTGTCAAGAATTCTTTTGACGGCAAGAGCTGGATAGAGTGGGATGAGGATATCAGGCTCCGCAGGAAGGATGCGATCAGATCATATTCCGAAAAGTTTGCGGATGAGATCGGATTCTATAAGTTCCAGCAGTATATGTTCGCGACTCAGTGGGAGGCGCTTAAGACTTATGCGAATGAAAAGGGAGTCAGCATAGTCGGAGACATCCCGATCTATGTTGCGTTTGATTCGGCCGATACATGGTCCAATCCGGAGCTTTTCCAGCTGGATAAGGAAAACTTTCCCATTGGTGTTGCGGGATGCCCGCCGGATGCTTTTTCCGCGACGGGACAGCTTTGGGGCAATCCTCTGTATAAATGGGACTATCATAAAAAGACCGGATTTAAATGGTGGATTAGGAGGATCGAATACTGCTACCGCTTATATGATGTCCTGCGCATAGACCATTTCAGGGGCTTTGATGAGTATTATGCCATTCCTTACGGCGATGAGACCGCAGAGTTCGGCAAGTGGGAGACCGGTCCCGGATATGAGATATTCAAGGCCATGAAGGAAGCGCTGGGTGATAAGAGCGTGATCGCCGAAGATCTCGGATTCCTTACCGACTCCGTCATCAAACTTGTGAAAAAGACCGGATATCCCGGAATGAAGGTCCTGCTGTTTGCTTTTGACCACAGGGAGCCGAGCGATTATCTTCCTCATGTATATACATCCAACTGTGTCGTATACACCGGGACACATGATAACGACACCGTGGAAGGCTGGATAAGATCTGCAGCTGCGAATGATGTACGTTTTGCGATGAAGTATCTGGGAGTAAAGAGAAGATCGCAGATCAGACCCGCGCTTATACGTGCTGCGCACATGTGCGTAGCGGATACCTGCATCATACCCATGCAGGATTATCTCGGTCTGGACAACTCGGCCCGCATCAACATGCCGTCGACCGTAGGCGGCAACTGGGTATGGCGCATGTCACCTGATGCTCTCAGCGACGAACTGTGTGATGAGATCAGGACATTGACCGTTCTCTACGGCAGATCAGAGAAGACTGCCAGATAAAATACGAGGTTATTAATTATATGAAAGCATTGGTCACCGGGGCATCCCGGGGTATAGGACTTGCTGTAGCTGAGGCCCTGGCGCGTGAGGGGTATGACTTGTATCTCACATGCGACAGGACTTTTGATGTATTAAAAGACATATCGGAGGATCTGGCGAGAGACTATGCGGTGAGCGTGACACCCACCCGGACAGATATGTCAAAAGAAGAAGAGGTAGACGAACTTTTTGCAGGGATCGATTCTCTGGATCTTCTTATAAATAATGCAGGGATATCCTACATAGGACTGCTTCAGGACATGACTCTCGATGAGTGGCGGCGTATCATAAACGTTAATCTTGATTCGGCTTTTTTGACGAGCCGGGCTGCTCTTAATCTGATGATACCGAAGCAGAGCGGCCGCATCATCAATATCTCATCCATATGGGGAGAACGCGGTGCATCGATGGAAGTTGCATACTCTGCCTCCAAAGGAGGGCTGAATGCTTTTACCAGAGCACTGGCCAAGGAAGTGGCACCAAGTAACATCCAGGTGAATGCGATAGCGTGCGGTGTGATCGATACGGAGATGAACAGATGCTTCTCCACCGAGGAGATGGCATCTATCATAGAGGAGATACCGGCCGACAGACTGGGGCTTCCCTCGGAGGTGGCCTCGCTGGCGGTGTCCCTCGCATCTGCACCCGCATACCTGACAGGGCAGGTCATAACCATAGACGGCGGATTTGTGTAAGTGTAAAGGAGACAGATATGGAAAACACATTTGATATGCTAATAATCGGATCGGGCCCCGCAGGCCTCGGAGCAGCACTCTATGCCGCAAGGGCAGGGCTTAATGCGGCGATCGTTGAGAAGAACCCCGTGTCGGGCGGACAGATCATCAATACTACCGAGGTGGATAATTATCTCGGACTTCCCGGGATCGGAGGATATGAGATGGGTGAGACCTTCAGAGCCCATGTCGAAAAGATGGGTGCTGTATTTATAGAAGATACGATCTCATCCGTTAAGAGTTCGGACGGCTTATATGTTGCCGAAGGCGTGAGCGGTACTTATACTTCGAAGACGATAGTTTTTGCGATGGGTGCGGAGAGATCCAGACTCGGCATTCCGGGTGAGAGTGAATATGTCGGAAGGGGCGTATCGTATTGTGCGACATGCGACGGTGCTTTTTTCAGAAAAAAAGATACGGTCGTGATCGGCGGCGGAGACGTGGCCGTAGAAGATGCGATATACCTCGCCGGACTTTGCGAGCATGTGACTCTTGTTCACAGACGTGATGAGCTCCGCGCTTCGGTGAGCTTACAGAATGCGCTGCTCTCCAGGGAAAATGTTACGGTCGAGTGGAACAGCGTAGCTGAAGAGGTCATCGGCGAAGGAAAAGTCACCGCACTGAAGATACGTAATAAGGAAACGGGAGAGACAAAAGAGATACCCGCATCGGGTGTATTCATCGCTGTGGGCATGGATCCGGTTTCCGAACTTGCGAAAGGCGTATGCGACCTTAACGAAAGGGGTTACATCATAGCGGGTGAGGACTGTGTCACAAGTGCTCCCGGGGTCTATGCGGCCGGCGACATACGCACCAAGCATCTGCGCCAGGTCATCACCGCCGTTGCGGACGGAGCCTGCGCCGTATCCTCAGCAGAAGTTTACATAAGAACACTCTAATAGTTTACATAAATATAAATAGTTGACAAATATGAACTGAAATGTTACATTTATATCTGCACGTAACAATTTTGTAACATTTCATGTAATATTTGTAAGGATTTTATGAGGAAGAATTTAGGAAAAGCAGTAGCATTCATAACAGCAGGTGCCATGGCAGTGATGAGTTTCTCTATCGATGCTCAGGCTGCAACATCAACCAAGGATGTACTTCCTTCGACAGGCATCAGTTATGCTCTGGGAACAAATGTAAAAGCTCTGTCCGAACTTTTGACCGAATCGGAGAGTTCAAGCGAAGAGCCCACTCAGGTCGAGGATGCATTTGAGGAACTCGGAGTTGAGACAGGTTTATTCGTAACGGATACCAATTATGCAGAGACCGCATCGGTTGTTGATGCAAGTGTTATAGCTCCCGAGGAGACGCCCGTTCAGGCTAAGACCGATTCCGGTAAGGTGATCCAGGACACGGTCATCGTATCCAGAGGATATACCGAAGACCTTCGTGCAGCATCAGGTGCGCGCGATACGGAGGAGGAGAGTTTCACGAACCTCGTTATCGCTCAGGTCAGCAACTATGTCAATGTAAGAAGCCTTCCCAGTGAAGAGGGAGAGATCGTAGGTAAGCTCTATAACAATTCCGTCGGTAATTTCATCGAGGAAGAAAACGGATGGTATAAGATCTCATCCGGTTCCGTGGAAGGATATGTTAAGGGTGAGTTCTGCGTGACAGGTTATGCGGCCGTTGATCTGGCCCGTCAGGTCGGAACACGTATCGCGACCGTTACTACGACTACATTATATGTAAGACAGGAACCCACTACAGACAGTTCCGTGATCGGTATGGTCCCGATCGATGATGAACTGATCGTTCTTGAAGAACTTGACGGATGGGTCAAGGTAAACATAGAGGAAGGTGACGGATACGTTTCAACCGATTACGTAACACTTTCCACCGAATTCGTTAAGGCCGAGTCCAAGGCAGAAGAGGAAGCACGTCTCGCCAAGGAGGCAGAAGCACGCCAGGCTGCACAGAAAGCAGCAGCATCCAGAAGCAGTTCGGGAAGCTCGGGCAGCAGATATACGGATACCGGAAACTATGCTCCCGCAGGAAGCGGTACAGGTCAGAATGTTGTTAACTTCGCAATGCAGTTTGTGGGTAACCCTTATGTTTACGGCGGAACATCACTTACCAACGGATGTGACTGCTCGGGATTCGTAATGAGCGTATACAACAACTTCGGTGTAAGCCTGCCGCACTCTTCATCGGCAGACAGAAGTGTGGGTGCTACCGTAGGTTCTCTTGAGGAAGCACAGCCCGGAGATATCCTGTGTTATTCAGGTCACGTGGCTATATATGCGGGTAACGGACAGATCGTTCACGCATCGACTTCAAGGACAGGTATCATAGTTTCGAGTGCAACATATCGTTCGATCCTGTCGATCAGAAGGATCTTCTAATCCGAAAGATAATGAGGCGCAGCCGATGAGGCTGCGCCTTTTGTATATTATTCACAATAGGTTTGGTATTGCTAAATAACATCAGATATTGCTAAAGCATAAGTTATCCACAATTACGGTAACGCATTTATGCGGATAGATACTTATACACGAAGTTATCCACCTTATCCACCGATTTGTGAAACATGTTTCACATCATTTTATGGAAACTATCAAACATATGTTCTTGTAAATAATCACGAAAAATTTCCGGTTTTTCAAAAAGGTCTTGACTTATAAATGTTCTAAAAGAAGCATCAATAACACCTGAATTGTTGGAAAATTTAAAAATCGCTTGAATGGAAAATTACTCCGGCGTGTGGTAGAATTATTATGTCGGATCACATCCGGCAAATAATCGAAAGAGAGGGCCATGCATATGAAATTTGTAATCGTTGGCAAGAATATCGATGTAACCCCCGGTCTCAAGAGCGCAGTAGAAGACAAGCTCGGTAAGTTAGACAAGTATTTTTCGGAAGATACCACTGTCCATGTAACATTGAGCGTTGAGAGAGTGGATCAGAAGATAGAGGTGACGATCCCCGTTAAGGGCAGCATCATCCGCTCGGAACAGGTGAGCACGGATATGTATGTTTCGATCGATCTGGTAGAAGAGATCATCGAAAGACAGCTCAAGAAGTATAAGAACAAGATCATAGACAAGCATCAGGCAGCAGCTTCATTTACCAAGAACTTCGTGGATGAGGATCTTGATGAAGAAGAGGAAGTTAAGATCGACAGAGTGAAGAAGTTCGATATCAAACCCATGTATCCCGAAGATGCATGTGTACAGATGGAACTCCTCGGACATGGCTTCTATGTCTTCATGAACGCAGATACCGATCAGGTTAACGTGGTCTATAAGAGAAAGAATAATTCATACGGATTGATAGAGCCTGAAGAATGACAGCGGTAGTACATATCATTTCTTTTCTATTGATAGCATTCACGGCAGGATATCTCCTTAAGGTCAGCTTAAGCGATATGCTGCCGTTTGTGTGGTCCGGACTCATCCTGGTGCTGTATGTGCTTGCATACGGCCGTTTCCTCATGCTGATCGATATACTTATGCCTCTGTGCGCCGCAGGGCTTCTTGTGTACGCCCTGCACGGCAGGAGAGCGGGAACAGGCGCGGATGATCCCGGGGAAGGCTCCGGTGCGACAGGCGGCTTGGACGGTCTGCTGTCTTACGCAAAAGAAAATGCGCTCTCGGCCGGCTTCATCACATACGTGATCCTCTGCATAGTCATACCGCTTACACAGAGCGCCAAGATCGTCACCTGGTGGGACGATGTAAACTACTGGGCAAGCGATCTTAAGAGCCTGTATTATCTGGGCGGATTCGCATCAAAATATGCAAACGTATCACCGGCCTTCGGAGATTATCCTCCGGGAGTGCAGCTGGCCAAGTGGTATCTGGTCCACATGAACAGGCACAACTTCAGTGAGAGCCTGGCATTCACCGGTTATTATCTGTTTAATCTGTCGTTCATCATGCCCTGCTTTAAGAAGATCACGGGCAAAAGAGCGATCGTAAGCCCTCTTCTTGCTCTTGCCGCATGGGGCTTTGCGGGGATCGGAGACATATACGGATACAGCGGTTTCTGCGCGGACCTGTCCATGGCTTTTTTGTTCGGAACAGTTCTTATCACCGCGACAGAGGATATGCAGTGCCGGGCAGCTATGGATAAGGCGGATATGAATGTGAACTGCCGGGCGCTTGATATCATAAGACCGTCCGTATATCTGGCTGTGCTGGTGATCGCCAAATCCACCGGACCGATATGGGCATTATTCGGGCTCATCATATGGCTGACATACAGGATATTGAATATGACAGATGTCACAAAAAGGAAGGTTCTTCGCCTGCTTTCAGTGGCTATAGGGCCACTGTTTACCGGAGCGAGCTGGATGTTATTCTGCCTGATCAGGCACCGCGTAACACAGACCACATCGACGATGGTCACTTACATGACTACCGATAAGTACGGTCTGTCTCCGTATAAGAACGAGTTCGGGGCAGCTTTTGTCAAAGCATTCTTCACGGAGCCGGTGCACATCTCGGAAACATGGGTGGATCTGCCGCCGGCGGCAATGCTTGTTCTGATCGCCGTGCTGCTCATCCTGCTTCGGGTATTTAAACTCATGCCCGGCAAGGCAGGAACTTTTGTCTGTGTGTGCGTACCTATAGTCGGGATAGCGTATTATGCTCTGATATATGTTGCTCATCTTACTATTTTTGCCACGGAAACTCAGTATCTGGACGCCGAGGGCATGATAGCCTCCATCGAGAGGTACGGTGCACCGTTCATCATCGGATGCATGCTTTTCATCGCCTATATCTGGATGATGAAGGACAGGACGGGGTTGGATGCGAAGGTATTCCTGCTGGCCGTACTTGCGCTGACCAATATTCCCGAGGCTTACAGGGGACTGTACGGATACAGGATGGAACTTGAGGATGCCCGGAAGGTGAGAGACGATTTTCTGAATGATGATACGGCGGATTTCCTAGAGGTTCTTTCGGATAACATTGATATCACACGTTCCAAACAGGACGGAGACGAGTCGAAGATATACATAAACGGAGGCTTAAGAGTCTGCAGAGTACGCGACGGCGCTTATTACAGAGTTCAGGATACCTACGCTGCGTATGAGGCCTCGCCGGTTTCGGTGATGAGCATATCCTATGACATTAAAGACGTGTCAGGGGAGGAATTCACATATGCGGTATCGCAGACACACGCCGGATACCTCTATGCGGACTGGCAGCCTTATGAAGGTACTTTTCTTGATGAGATGGTGCCGGACGGGTACTTTGAGTACGGCAGGCTCTATCGGATAGTCTATGAAGACGGAATGATGAAGCTGCAATGAAACGGAGCCAACTCTCACTATAGTTCTTATTGCTTTTTACCCTTTCTTATTATATAATAGAAGTTACCGTGTGACAAAAAATTAACAAACACAAAACGGAGGGTCATAATATGTCAAAAAAAGTAGTAATAGCAAGCGCTTGTCGTACTGCGATCGGTACAATGGGCGGATCACTCAGTACCACTCCTGCAGCCGATCTGGGCGCTATCGTTATCAAGGAAGCGATCAATCGTGCAGGCATCAAACCCGAGGATGTTGAGCATGTATATATGGGATGCGTTATCCAGGCAGGTCTCGGACAGAACGTAGCAAGACAGGCTTCCATCAAGGCAGGTCTTCCGATCGAGGTTCCCGCTGTTACGACTAACGTAGTTTGCGGTTCCGGTCTGAACTGCGTTAACCAGGCAGCACAGATGATCATGGCAGGCGATGCCGATGTAGTTGTTGCCGGCGGTATGGAGAACATGTCCATGGCTCCTTTCGCACTTCCTCAGGGACGTTACGGATACCGTATGACATGGCCCAGCCAGTCCCAGGGTGCTCTGGTTGATACCATGGTCAAGGATGCTCTTTGGGATGCATTCAACGATTATCACATGATCACAACAGCCGACAATGTTGCCAAGCAGTGGAATCTTACCAGAGAAGAACTCGACGAGTTCGCTTTAAGATCACAGACCAAGGCTTGTGCAGCCATCGAGAGCGGCGCATTCAAGGACGAGATCGTTCCCGTAGAAGTTAAGAAGAAAAAAGAGACCGTTGTATTTGATACAGATGAAGGCCCGAGACAGGGATCCACTATCGAAGCACTTGCTAAGCTTCGTCCCCTTAATCCCGACGGCGTAGTTACCGCAGGTAACGCTTCAGGTATCAACGACGGTGCCGCAGCACTCGTTATCATGAGTGAAGATAAGGCAAAAGAACTCGGCGTAACTCCTATGGCTACATTCGTGGCAGGCGCACTTGCAGGCGTGGATCCCACCATCATGGGTATCGGACCTGTAGCAGCTACCAGAAAAGCCATGGCTAAGGCCGGTTACAAGATCGAAGACTTTGACATCATCGAGGCTAACGAAGCATTTGCTGCTCAGTCCGTAGCAGTAGGCAAGGACCTCGGTATCGATGTTGACAAGCAGCTTAATCCCAACGGCGGTGCTATCGCACTCGGACATCCTGTAGGAGCATCCGGAGCACGTATCCTGGTTACACTTCTTTACGAGATGAAGAAGGCAGGCGCCAAGAAGGGTCTCGCTACACTGTGTATCGGTGGCGGAATGGGATGCGCTACCATAGTTGAGATGTAACATCATTTTTGCCGACCTCCTTCGGGAGGCCGGCATTTTAATGGAAAAAGGAGACTAGGATGGAATTCGTAAAATACGAGCAAAAAGATATGGTCGGCATCATCACGATCGATCGCGAGAAAGCACTGAACGCGCTGAATTCACAGGTACTTGATGAACTTGGCGAAACTTTTGACGCGGTAGATTTAAATACTACAAGATGCCTGATCCTTACAGGTGCAGGCGAGAAGAGCTTCGTTGCAGGCGCAGACATCGGTGAGATGAGTACACTTACCAAGGCCGAGGGTACCGCTTTCGGCAAGAAGGGTAATGATGTGTTCTTAAAGATCGAGAGCTTCCCGATCCCTGTTATCGCTGCAGTTAACGGCTTCGCACTCGGCGGCGGATGCGAGATCTCCATGAGCTGCGACATCCGTATCTGCTCTGACAACGCCATGTTCGGTCAGCCCGAAGTAGGGCTGGGCATCACTCCCGGATTCGGCGGAACCCAGAGACTTGCCAGACTCATCGGTGCAGGCATGGCTAAGCAGATGATCTATACCGCACGTAACATCAAGGCTGATGAAGCTAAGCGTATCGGCCTTGTAAATGAAGTATATTCTGCTACGGTTGACGAGGCAGGCAATGTGACTGCTACGGCTAAGGAAAATCTTATGGCAGCAGCCCTTAAGATGGCTTCCGGAATCGCAGCACAGGCTCCGATCGCAGTTCGTAACTGCAAGAAGGCGATCAACGAAGGCCTTCAGGTGGATATCGAGAAGGCAGTAGCGATCGAGGAGGATCTCTTCGGCGCATGCTTCGAGACTGAAGACCAGAGAGCCGGCATGGGTAACTTCCTTAAGAAAAAGGATGATCCCACCAAGGTTAAGGTTGTAGAGTTCAAAAACGCTTAAAGCATTTTACATATTTTAGTTTTTACTTAGTTAAGGAGGAAACAACATGAAAGTAGGTATTATCGGTGCCGGTACAATGGGCCAGGGTATCGCCAAAGCATTTGCTCAGACTGATGGTTATGAAGTAATGCTCTGCGATATCAAGCAGGAATGGGCTGAAGGCGGTAAGGACAAGATCGCCAAGGGTTATGCCAAGCTCGTTGCCAAAGAGAAAATCACACAGGATGCAGCTGATGCGATCGTTGCAAAGATCACTCCCGGTCTCAAAGAGGATCTGTGCGCAGACTGCGATCTGATCGTAGAGGCAGCATTTGAGAATATGGAAGTTAAGAAGACCACTTTTAAGGAGCTTGATGAGATCTGCAAGAAAGAGTGCATCTTCGCTTCCAACACTTCTTCACTCTCCATCACCGAGATCGGCAACGGCCTTTCCCGTCCGATGATCGGCATGCACTTCTTCAACCCCGCTGACCGCATGAAACTCGTTGAGGTCATCGCAGGTGTTAACACTCCCGCCGAGACGGTTGAAGCTATCAAGAAGATCTCCGAAGAGATCGGCAAGACTCCCGTACAGGTTAACGAGGCAGCAGGCTTCGTAGTTAACCGTATCCTGATCCCCATGATCAACGAAGCAGCTTTCATCAAGATGGAAGGTGTATCGAATATCGAAGGTATCGACGCCGCCATGAAGCTCGGTGCAAATCATCCCATGGGTCCCCTCGAACTGGGCGACTTCATCGGTCTGGATATCTGCCTTGCCATCATGGACGTACTCTACAACGAGACAGGCGACAGCAAGTATCGTGCATGCCCGCTCATCCGTAAGATGGTAAGAGGCGGCAACCTCGGCGTTAAATCAGGCAAGGGCTTCTATATCTATAATGAAGACCGCACCAAGACAGCAGTTGACGCGTAAGACTTTACCTAAGCGTTTAGCTATAAATCCAATTACATTTTAGGAGGAAAAACGATCATGGATTTCACTTTAAGTAAAGAACATGATATGGTGAGAACCCTTTTTAAGGATTTCGCCGAAAACGAAGTTAAGCCTCTTGCCCAGGAGATCGACGAGCAGCACAGATTTCCCAGAGAGACAGTAGACAAGATGGCTAAGTACGGCTTCATGGGTATTCCCGTACCCAAGGAGTATGGCGGACAGGGTGCCGACACACTTGCATATGCCATGTGTGTTGAGGAACTCTCCAAGGTATGCGGTACCACAGGCGTTATCGTATCCGCTCACACTTCACTGTGTATTGACCCCATACTTACTTTCGGTACCGAGGAGCAGAAGCAGAAATATGTAGTACCGCTTGCCAAGGGCGAGAAGCTCGGCGCATTCGGTCTTACCGAGCCCGGTGCAGGTACTGACGCTCAGGGTCAGCAGACCAAGGCTGTACTTGACGGTGACGAGTGGGTACTTAACGGATCCAAGTGCTTCATCACCAACGGTAAGGAAGCTGACGTTTATGTTATCTTCGCAGTTACCGGTAAGGTTGAAAAGCGCGGCAGGATCATGAAAGAGATCTCCGCATTCATCGTAGAGAAGGGTACGCCCGGATTTACATTCGGTACAAAAGAGAACAAGATGGGTATCTGTGCATCATCCACATACGAGCTCATCTTCACTGACTGCCGCATCCCGAAGGAGAACCTCCTCGGAGCACAGGGCAAGGGCTTCAATATAGCAATGCACACCCTTGACGGCGGCCGTATCGGTATCGCTTCACAGGCACTCGGACTTGCTGAGGGCGCTCTTGAGACAACCATCAACTATGTTAAAGAGCGTAAGCAGTTCGGCAAAGCCATCGGCGCTTTCCAGAACACTCAGTTCCAGCTCGCTGACATGGCTACCAAGGTTGAAGCAGCCAAGATGCTCGTATACAAGGCAGCACGTAAGAAAGACGAGTACAAGAAGGATCCCAAGGTTTCCTACTCTGTAGAAGCAGCAATGGCTAAGCTCTATGCAGCTGAGGTTGCTATGGAAGTTACCACCAAGTGCGTACAGCTCCACGGTGGATACGGATATATCAAAGAGTATGATGTAGAGCGTATGATGCGTGATGCCAAGATCACCGAGATCTACGAGGGTACCAGCGAGGTACAGCGTATGGTCATCAGCGCAGCGCTGCTTAAGTAAGGTTACTGTTAGACTCGTATAAAAGGAGATACTACAATGAAAGTTGTTGTTTGTATTAAGCAGGTGCCTGATACAAAGGGTGGCGTTTCGTTTAACCCCGATGGTACCTTGAACAGAGCAGCGATGCTCGCAATCATGAATCCTGATGACAAAGCAGGATTGGAAGCAGCTTTAAGACTTAAAGATCAGTACGGCGCAGAAGTTACCGTTCTGACCATGGGTCTTCCCAAGGCTACAGACGTTCTTCGTGAAGCGCTTGCCATGGGTGCCGACAAGGCAGTTCTCGTAACAGACCGTGTACTCGGCGGTGCCGACACATGGGCAACATCAACCACTATCGCAGGTGCTTTAAGAAACCTTGAGTATGATCTGGTCATCACCGGACGTCAGGCTATCGACGGCGATACCGCTCAGGTTGGTCCTCAGATCGCCGAGCACCTCGGACTTCCTGTTATCTCTTATGCACAGGATATCAAGATCGACGGTGACAAGGTTATCGTTGAGCGTCTCTATGATGACAGATATCACGTGCTTGAAGCTAAGATGCCCTGCCTGATCACAGCTCTCGCAGAGCTCAATGAGCCCAGATATATGACTCCCGGCGGAATCTTCGATGCTTTCCAGGCAGAGATCACTACCTGGGGCAGAGCAGATCTTAAGGATGTTGAAGACGGTAACTTAGGTCTTAACGGATCACCTACCAAGATCGCAAAGGCATCCGATAAGGTCCGCAAGGGTGCAGGTGAGAAGGTTGTTCCCGATTCACCTGAAGACGCAGTAGCATATATCATCGGCAAGCTCGATGAGAAGCATGTCATTTAAGGAAGGGTGGTGAAAGACAATGAATATGACTCCTGAAGCAATAGCTGAATATAAAGGCGTGTACGTTTTCGCTCAGCAGGTAGACCATACCATCGGAAGCATCGCCTATGAACTCCTGGGAAAGGCAAGAGATCTTGCTGCTCCCCTTAACACCGAAGTAGTAGCCGTACTCATCGGATCCGGCGTAAAGGATCTGGCTGATTCACTTGCAGAATACGGCGCAGACAAGGTAATCGTTGTTGATGATCCCGAACTGAAGGAATACAGAACCGAGCCTTATGCTCACGCTCTGGCAAGCGTCATCAACAAGTATAAGCCCGAGATCATGCTCGTAGGCGCAACCGCTATCGGACGTGACTTAGGCCCTACAGTATCCGCAAGAGTAGCTACCGGTCTTACAGCTGACTGTACAGTACTTGAGATCGGTGACTTCCCGCTCGTACCCGTACCGGGTAAGGAAGATGAGCAGCTTCACAATCAGCTCCTCATGACCCGTCCCGCATTCGGCGGCAACACGATCGCAACCATCGCCTGCCCTTACAACCGTCCTCAGATGGCAACCGTACGTCCCGGCGTTATGCAGAAGATCGAGCCCAAGAAGGGTGCAAAGGCAGTTGTTGAAGAATTCAATCCCGGATTCACCCCCAACAACCGTTATGTGACTATCAAGGAAGTAGTTAAGGCCGTAAAGGACACCGTGGATATCATGGATGCCAAGATCCTTGTATCCGGCGGACGTGGAGTAGGCTCACCCGAGAACTTCAAGCTTCTTGATGATCTCGCAGAGGCTATCGGCGGAACCGTTTCATGCTCTCGTGCAGTTGTTGACTCCGGCTGGAAGCCGAAGGATCTGCAGGTAGGCCAGACCGGTAAGACCGTTCGTCCTAACGTATACTTCGCTATCGGTATCTCAGGTGCTATCCAGCACGTAGCAGGTATGGAAGAATCAGACATCATCATCGCCATCAATAAGGATGAGGATGCTCCCATCTTCGACGTGGCAGATTACGGTATCGTAGGCGATCTTAACAAGATCCTGCCTCAGCTGACCGAGCAGGTTAAGGCTGCAAGGGCCGCGAAGAAGAATTAAAACTCTTCGGAGAACAATACAGCAAAATCGCATGGAGGGCGGTCTTATGACCGCCCTCTTATCGGGAAAAGAAGTATGGATTATAAAGCATTTATCAGCTACAGGCATAAACCCATAGACAAAGAGGTGGCGCAGAAGATCCACTTTGCTCTGGAGCACTATAAGATCCCGAAGGAACTTAAGGGAAAAGGCGCAGGCAACAGGCTCGGAAAGGTCTTCAGAGACGAGGAGGAACTCCCCGCTACGGGAAACCTCTCCGAGAGCATAAACTATGCGCTTGAACACAGCGAATTCCTGATCGTTGTGTGTACTCCCGACACCCCCGAATCCATATGGGTGCGCGAGGAGATAACCAGATTCAAGGAACTGCACGGCTATGATCACGTCATCGCGGTACTAGCCAACGGTACACCGGATGATTCTTTTCCGGAGGAACTCATAACCGTCGATGACCCCGATCATCCCGGACAGACGAAGCTGATAGAGCCGCTCGCTGCCAACCTGACTGACATGAATAGCACATACGACAAGTCCAGGTTTAAGCGCGAGGTCGTTCGTCTGTACGCGGCTATACTGGGATGCCCTTATGACACTCTCTGGCAGAGAGAACACAGGTATAAGCTTCGCAAATATATGATGATCGCAGGAACGGTATCTGCCGTTTTTCTTGCTTTTGCGATATCGATGCTTATCAAGAACCGCGAGATCTCACAGCGCAATCGGATGATCGAAGAGCAGAATGCGGAGATCATAAAGCGAAACGAGGAGATAGAGAAACAGAATTCGCAGCTTACATTAAACGAAGCAGCGGCTCTGTTCAGGGAAGCGCAGCTTCATGTCGATAACGGAGACAACGAGCGCGCGATAGAGTCAGTGAGAGCGGCACTTTCTTCTGAAGAAGGAAAAGCGGAGTACTCGGATGATGCCGAAATGCTGCTCGGCAGCGCTCTCGGAACCGGACTCTATAAAGATGGGATGAGACGCTACAATTCGGTGACGCTGGATAACGAAGTGACGGAGATCATGGTTTCCGGGGAGAGTGACCGGTTCTATACCATCGATACTTCAGGGATCATCAGGTGTTTTGCCTATCCTGACCTGACAGAATGCTGGAAGAGCAATTCGATCGACATGAGTGTGGATGGGGACACATCCGTCAGAAGAACGCGCCTTGTAGAGGATACGGAAGAAAATGTACTGGTCTATGTCGGAATGCATACGATCATGGCTATATCTTCCGATGCCGGTAAAACAATCTGGAGCGATGATAACGAAGACGTCGGATTTACCAAGTGTTTTGCAACGACTGAGGATGCCGGACTGATAGGAATCGTGGCATCCGTACCCGGAGAATCGGGGTATGTCGGAGGGGCGCCCTATACACTCAGAGTGATGGATGTTACGACTGGTGATTTGAAGGCCGAAATCCCGCTTCCGGAGGATTTTGAAGGCGGGTACATGTACTCTATCGGCAACAACATGGCCTTCTCGGACTCCGGCCGTTACATTGCTTTTTCGGGATACTTTAAATATGGCGAGGACTACAGCCTGGGCGGATATCATATGTGTACGTTTATGGCTGATCTGGAAAAGTCGGAGATGAGTCTTATCGGAGATGAGGAGATACAGACAACGTTTTTTGCAGACTATCCTTTGATCGCCGGCATACAGTTTACCGAAGCCGAGGATTCTGTGTATCTGATGGATTACGATCTGGATACGCGTTGTATGAGGATCACGCGCAGATTCCCGGATGGAACGGCCGAGGAACTGTATTCGCAGCCTCAGAATATGTTCGACAAGTATCTGACCGATTCGGTAGACAGCGTATATATGCATATGGATGATGATGACAGTCTCGTGGCATATTGCGACAATGTAGCATATTTCAGGGGGTCAGATACCGAACATGAAATATACGGATCCGTGGAGTTTGAGAACACTGTGCTCTACCATGAGTACTTAAGTGATGATCATTCCTCCAGACTCATCATAACCGATAACGGCAGGCAGGAGGCCGTGTTTGTCGGTGTTGATGCGGGTACGGTGGTACAGGAGTTCTGTGATATTCCACACCTTAAGTATCTTGACATGACCGAAGGTTTTGCGAAGGATACGATCCCCGGATTCGGATACACACTGGATCCTGACAGCTGGGGAATAGCTGTCGGTGACGATGATCCGAATAAAGTATATATTCTGGTTCCGTCGATGGATCCGCATATAGAGAGAGTGGACATAGAGAACGATATAAACCGTTTTTCCGTGAATACGGTATTGCTCGATGACAGCCACGCGGCCGTATTCGGAGATGATGCCGATAACGACGGTTTCAGGATCCACGTATATGATCTTGCCTCCGATGAGGTGAGTGCCAGCTACCATTTTGATGAAGATACTGCCGATGAGATGAGCCTGTCACAATACTTTGATCTTATCATAGATACCGAAAATGAAAGATACTTTGATGCGATGAGCATTTTCAGCGGAGGAAGAGTGTGGTCTCTGAAAGACGGTTCAAACAGAGCGCTTTTTGACAGGACCTGCATAGCGATCGGATACAACCGCTTAAGTACATCCGGATTTTTGTTTGCGTCCATAGCCCAGGCGGATGATTACGATCCGCTGGAACCGCAGTTTACGGTCCTTTGGACAGATGGGAGCGAGACGATAACCGAAGCGGATCTCCCCGAGGGACTGTGTTTTGGCAAGACCGCCAATTTCGACTGCCCGCCCCGCATAGCTGTGGGCAGGAACGGATATATCCTGGCTTGCCTTCTGGAAAGCGACATGGCGTCGAATATGAATGCCTTTCTTATGTGTGATCCCGTAAAAGGTGATGTTCATGTGATCAGTGACGAATGTCCCGGAACAAGTGAAAGGCTTATGGATATTTCCGATAAGGATGCTCTTTTTGCGGTACTGGATGAAGACAGTCATATAAGGATATATGATGCCGCCGGGGAATGCGTGTGCAGGGATATCGATCTTTCAGAGACGCAGGAGACAGTACTCAGCATGGACTTTTGCATGGATGATAAAGCGATAGCCGTATGGACTGCGAACTCTCATCTGACCCTCATCGACATCGCATCCGGAGATGTGCTGTATGACGAATATACAGGTATCTCAAATACGAATATGAACGACAATTCGGCGATACATATGACCGTCAGCGAGAATCCGGAGAACAGACGCCTGTACTTTATGTTTGACTGCGATCAGTGCATAGTGGTGGATTCGGACAACTTCGTCAAGACCGCGTATATTCCGAGGTGCAGATTATACTGTCCGCTCACGAATGAAGTATGGTTTATCAACGGGAATGATATAGGAAACTGCGGAGAGATCGACGGAATATACAGATACCCCTCATACACGCATGATGAGTTGATAAACTGGGCGGATGAGAAATGGAGAAGTTTACATAACACTGAGTAATGCTTTAAGACACTCCCACATTGTTCACGATCCCGACGGAGATGAAGTTGTCAGTGAGAGCGTGGAAGTCGGTGCCGGGTTCGGATTCAAGGTTTAAGTCTCCTTCGATCATGTAGCGGACACCGCCGCCCGGAAGGTCGCAGACCTTGTTGTAATGATCATAATAGATGGAACTGTGGGAAGTGGCTGTGTTTTTCAGGATCCCGCCGCATTCGGATAGCGTACAGCCGGGGAAATTCACATTGACGATATGGCCGTAACCCGCATCGAAGTCTATGTACTCATCCAGGATTTCCTTAAGATAAGCATCGGTCACTTCATGGCAGCCGTTAATGTGCTCGGAGAGGGCGATCGCGCGATAGCCCTGGAATGCTGCTTCGAAAGCCGCGCCCACGGTAGCGGAGTACTGCAGATCGGTCGCTACATTGTAGCCTAAGTTGATGCCGGACAAGACCACGTCCGGTTTGGTTGACATAACACTCAGGCTCCCCACGCGCACACAGTCGCCGGGAGTTCCCGAGCAGGCATAAGCCTTCACTCCTTCGACCGGAAAATCGTGCGGATATACATCCAGCGGATCGTGTAGGGTTATGCTGTGAGAGGCACCGCTTCGCTGATGCATCGGAGCGATCACCCAGACTTCACCGTATTCTCTGGCGGTCTTGGCCAGCCTTATGATGCCGTCCGATACTATTCCGTCATCATTGGTGATCAGGATCTTTCTCATATGTCCGATTCCGCCTTGGGGGCATATTTCTCTTCACAGTATTTGCATCTGTAGATCTCGTTTCTTTCATCAGCCAGAACGAATATATGGGGCAGGCCCTGCTCGATCGATGTGATGCAGCGGGGGTTGTGGCATTTGATGACGTTTCGTATCTCTTTGGGGAGTACGAGCTCCTTCTTATCAACGATCTCGCCGTCCTTGATGACATTGACCGTGATGTTATGGTCTATAAAAGCGAGGACATCAAGGTCTAAAGTGTTGATGTCGCATTCGACCTTTAAGATATCCTTTCGTCCCATTTTTTCCGACCGGGCATTCTTGATTATGGCCACGGTATCGGCATTCTTATCGAGTCCCAGATGTTTGTATATCGAAAGGCTTTTTCCTGCCTTGATATGATCCAGCACAAAACCTTCTTCTATCTTACCTATGTTTAACATTACGATAATTCCTTTCTGATTTATAATACCCGGGATTCGGATTCACAGAAATCCCAAGCGAGGATTAACGGGCCGCAGCGGGGATTTACTGTGAATTCGAATCTGACACTAACCCCAGTAATGTCATGATGAGAGCCATCCTTACATATACTCCGTACTGCGCCTGCTTGAAATACGCTGCTCTCGGGTCATCATCGACTTCGACCGAGATCTCGTTTACACGGGGAAGAGGATGGAGTACGAGCATGTCTTCACGGGCCATCTGAAGCTTTTCTGCGGTCAGGATATAGAAATCCTTGAGTCTGACATAGTCTTCTTCGTTGAAGAAACGCTCTCTCTGGACTCTGGTCATGTATAGGATGTCCAGATCGCCTATGCTGTCCTCGAGTTTGATGACTTCTTCATATTCAATGCCTGCATCTCTGAGTTCATCGGTGATGTAGTCCGGGATGCGAAGCTCGGGAGGTGATATGAAGATGAACTTGATGTTCTGATATCTCATGAGCGCTTCGATCAGTGAGTGAACGGTCCGGCCGAACTTAAGATCGCCGCAGAGACCGATCGTGAATCCCGAAAGGCTTCCGCGCAGGGCTCTTATCGTCATCAGATCCGTCAGTGTCTGTGTGGGGTGCTGGTGTCCGCCGTCGCCCGCATTTATCACCGGGATCCGGGATCTGGAGGCCGCTACCATCGGAGCACCTTCCTTGGGATGTCTCATCGCGCAGATGTCGGCGTAGCAGGAGATCACGCGGATTGTGTCGGATACGCTTTCTCCTTTTGCGGCGGAAGAGGATGAGGCTTCGGAAAAGCCTAAGACCTGTCCGCCGAGCTTTATCATCGCGGACTCGAAACTAAGCCTCGTCCTGGTGCTCGGTTCATAGAAGCAGGTGGCAAGCGTCTTGCCGTCACAGACATGAGCGTATTTAGCCGTGTCGCGAGAGATGTCTTCAGCCAGATTGAAGAGCTGATCGAGTTCTTCCACGCTGAAGTCGAGTGGATTCATCAGATGTCTCATGGTTCTTTCTCCTGTACATGATCTTCGGCAGAGTTTCTGCCTTTTTTCAAAATAAAAGGAAGATCAAAAATGATCTTCCTTAAATAACTATTCCTTAAATGTAAGTAAATCGGATACCTCTTTACGCTTCGGAGCTTCGGGGTCGATATCGGGATAGCCGAGAGGGATGAGTGCCGATACGGATCTGCCTTCCTCGAGTCCGAGGATGTCGATCAGAGTGTCTTCATCATATAATCCCATGATAACGGTACCGAGTCCGTGGTCGTGAGCGGACAGGCAAAGCGTCTGTGAAGCGATACCGGCATCGAACATCGTCCATCCGTCACCCTTGGGGGTGGAAGCGGAACCGTCTCTCTCGTAACCGCTGCGCTTGTCAACGGATACGACTACGATAAGCACGGGTGCCTGCTCGATGATGGCACCGTTGCCGGGCCAGATAGTGGTAGCCTCTTTAGCGATACGCTCCTTAAGAGCTCCCTCGACTGCGATGTAGCGTACAGTCTGTGAATTCTTCCAGCTGGGAGAGAATGAAGCATCGGAAATGATCTCTTCGATGATCGAATGATCGACCGGATCAGCCTTGAACTTGCGGATACTTCTGCGGGTTCTGATACAATCTTTTACAGTCATATGGCACCTCCTTTTTGAGCCGGACAGCGCACGTGGCGTTTCTCAACCTTTTCAGATGAGTATATCAGATTGAGGAGGTGAGTGCAATTAATATTCTGCGTTCTGCTGCTTCACCAGCTCGTAATAATATCCCTTCTTATCCATGAGTTCCGTATGTGTTCCCTGCTCGACTATACGGCCGTCTTTGACCGCAAGGATTATGTCCGCATCGGTGATCGTCGAGAGGCGGTGCGCTATGACAAAAGAAGTCCTTCCCTCGGTCACGGTCTTGATCGCATCCTGGATACGCTTTTCGGTGATGGTATCTATCGATGAGGTGGCTTCATCCAGCACGAGTATCCGGGGATCTGCTATGATCGCCCTGGCAAAGGATATGAGCTGGCGTTCTCCTGTGGAGAGCTTGCCTCCGCCTTCACCGACCTCGAGATCCAGCCCCTCTTCGGTCCTTCGAACGATGTCGTCGGCCGAAACAAGCGCAAGTGCTTCCCAGATCTCATCATCCGTGGCATCAGGCTTGCCGTAGCATAAGTTTTCCCTGATGGTTCCCGTAAAAAGATGAGGAGTCTGCAGCACGTATCCTATGTGATGATGGAGCCAGAGCTGCGAGCGTTCTCTTGCATCGCGTCCGTCTATAAGCAACCGGCCCTGCGTAGGCTCAAAGAACCTGCAGACGAGGTTGACGAGCGTCGATTTGCCCGCTCCGGTCTCACCCACTATGGCCACATTCATTCCGTGCGGGATCTTCAGATTGAAGTGTTCGAGTACGTACTCATCCTCGCCGCCGTCCGGATAGCGGAACGTAACATCATCGAACTCGATATCACCTTTTAACTCTTCCCAGTTCTCGTATCTGGGTTCAAAAGCATCTCCGTACTTCTCGATGACTTCGGGAGTATCCGCCACGTCGGACTCGGTGTTTAAAAGGGTGGTGATACGCTCTATGTTCACCTGGATCGTTACCAGTGATGTGAGAGTATTGATTATGGACTGTATGGGCTCGATGATGCCCATTGCATAGGACATGAATACCGACAGCGTACCTATCAGCATGACACCCTGAAGCGTCAGGTTTCCGCCCTTCCATAAGACTATGGCAAGTGCCACGCTTGAGAGCAGTGTGACCGTCGCGCTGTAGAGTGCGGCATGATGAGCAGTGTTGATCGATGCTCTTTTCATCGAGAAAGTATCCTTCTTAAACGCATCCTCCATATGCGCCTCGGCATTCAGCGCCTTGACGGAGCCCGCACCCGTGATGCCTTCGTTGAAGTCACCGGTGATCGTGGAGTTGAGTTCACGTACTTTTCGGTTCAGGGGAACGAGCTTATGCTGGAAAAGCCATGTCACCACGACAGCTACGGGGAAGAGCAGGAATATCATAAGTCCGAGCCTGAAGTTTGTGAGAAACATGACTACGATCACGCTTATGATATATGCCGAGTTCCATACGAAGTCCATCATTCGCCAGCTGACCAGCTCACCTATCTTGCCCGAATCGGACATGACGCGCGCGTGCACATATCCGACGTTGTTCTGGTTAAAATATGAGAAAGATAAAGTCTGAAGGTGGTTGAACGTCGCGTTTCTGAAGTCCCTGTTCACATTCAGCTCGAGTTTGGAGCACAGCAGGCAGGTAAAGTAATTCTCAAACGAATGGAAAAGCAGGATCGCCAGGTACAGCACCGTTACTATGGGCAGTGTATCCAGGGTCATCTCTCCGACATTGTGATTGATCACATATTTATTGAAAAGGGGATATAGCGAATCGAGCGCAGAACTCAAAGCCCCAAGTGCGATCATGAAGATCATGCGCCTGCGGTACACCTTAAGATATCCTGCTATGAGCGGGATGCCGTACCATCTGGTATGCTTTTTGGTCTGTTCATTATTGCTGGAGTTCATATATCTTCCTGTAAAGGCCGGACACTTCCGACAGTTCTTCGTGCGTGCCCTGCTGGACCAGATTTCCATGGTCCATCACTATGATGTGATCGGCATGCATCAGCGTTGATATCCGGTGGGAAATGATGATCTTCGTCGTATCTGAGGAAAGCGAGGCAAGCTCGCTTCTTATCATCGCATCCGTCTGCGAATCCACGGCAGAGAGCGAGTCGTCAAATATCATTATCGGAGCATCTTTCATGATCATCTGTGCTATGGCGGTACGCTGTTTCTGTCCGCCCGAGAGAGTCACGCCCCTTTCTCCGACGTAGGTATCATATCCTTTATTGAACTTCGATACGGTCTCGTCAAGAGCGGCGATCCTTGCGGCAGCCCGTACCTCTTCCATGTTTACTTCATCGCGGGTTATTGCTATGTTTTCGGCTATCGTTCCGGAGAACAGATAGGGCTCCTGAAGTACGATGCCGATGTTTCTGCGAAGCCACGCTCTGTCGATCTTGCGGATGTCGATGCCGCCTATCGTGATCCTTCCGCCGTCCTTATCCGGCTCATACAATCTGTCGAGCAGATGCATGAGGGTGGATTTGCCGGAGCCGGTTCCGCCCAGGATACCCACGGTCTCTCCGGGCTGTATGGTGAAGCTCACATCGTTTAGAACATCGCTTTCTTCATATCTGAATGATACATGCTCGAACACGATATCCTTATTCATCGGCGGAGTCTGTGCACCCGGATCGTCGCTCTCCTCGGGAGAGTTCATGATATACCTGATACGGTCGATCGAGATGCCCGCCTTACTCATGTCGGCGACCACGCGCCCCAGAGCTCTTACCGGCCAGGTCAGCATCGCGTTATAGGATATGAACTCGATGTATTCACCTGCGCTTATGTTTCCTTTTACACAGAGCACGGCGCCTATCACTACGATGAGCAGAGCCTGAAATCCTCCGGTGAAATCGCCGGTAGCCCAGAACGATGACAGGAGTTTCATGAGTCCTATCCATGTGTTCATGTACTTTTCGTTATAGTCACAGAAGTGTTCGCGCTCATATGCTTCACGTCCGAATGCCCTGACTACGCGAACACCGGTCAGGTTCTCCTGTACCATTGCGGAGAGCCGGCCTTCCATCTCATCAACGTGTTCGAAGGAAGCCCCTATCTTAACATGGAAGTAAAGGGAGTATCCGACGATGATCGGAAGCAGCGCCAGCGCCACGAGCGTCAGCGTCACATTTACGCGCAGCATGAAGATGATCGCGAGCGTGATAAGTATCACGGTCCTGACCAGATTCGTCACCTGCTCGGCTAGGAAATTGCGCAGCGTATCAAGATCGGATGTACATCTCTGGATGATGTCGCCGGTACGGTTTGCGTTATGCCAGCTCATCGGCAGTCTGATGATGTGGGCATAGAGTGTGTCACGCGCCCGGCAGACCAGTCTTTCCTCGGATACCGAGTTTAAGAACTTGAACAGGTAGCTGGTCAGCATCCTGAGCAGTGCGACCACGCAGATGAGTATGGCGATCAGATACATATGATCCCTGATATACGCGATCCCGCCTGCGAACGCTATCAGCTTATCCAGTATGGCCGGGATCTCATAAGAAGAGCCTATCAGTATCGAATCCACCGTGAACGCGATGATCTTAGGCATGAAAAGATCGAGCGCCGCGCACATCGCCGCAAAACACATGCTGATGAAGAATATTAACTTGCTTCCTTTCAGGAAACCGAGCAAAAGTGATGCCCGGGTGGGATAGTCTGTCTTACTGTTCATAGCGTATATTATACAATATACCAAATTAAACACATATCTGTTTATGTTATATTATAGTGTAGATCACCAAGCAGGTTTGAGCGAAGATCACCATCAGGTTTTCCCGAGGGAGGAACATATGATATACGGAGCACTTGAAGCCGGCGGTACCAAGATGGTATGCGCCATAGGCGATGAGAACGGTAAATTAATAAGGCAGACTCAGATCCCGACCACAATGCCGGATGAGACGATGTCTAAGATCATAGAATATTTTAAGGAAGAGCGGATTGAGGCGCTCGGAGTAGCGTGCTTCGGCCCGGTCGATCTTAACACGGAGTCACCGACCTACGGATATATCACATCCACTCCCAAGAAAGGGTGGACCGATTTCGATATCGTCGGATGCCTAAAGGATGCCCTCGGAGTGCCCATAGGTTTCGACACGGATGTAAACGGATCTCTGCTCGGGGAGGTTACCTGGGGATGTGCCAAAGGTCTTACCGATGCGGTTTACATAACCATAGGAACCGGCATAGGCGGAGGAGTCCTAAGCGGCGGAAACCTGCTTCACGGGATGATGCATTCGGAACTCGGTCATATGCTGCTTTCTCCCGAACCCGAGGATACATATCCCGGCGGATGCCCTTTTCATACGGCGTGTTTTGAAGGCCTGGCATCCGGGCCCGCGATAGAAGCCAGATACGGAAAGAAGGCATATGAACTAACCGACAAGCCGGAAGTCTGGGAACTTGAGAGCAAGTACATAGCCAAAGCTTTGGTTAACATAATTCTAACGCTGAGCCCGCAAAGGATCATCCTCGGCGGCGGAGTGATGCATCAGGAACAGCTTTTCCCGCTTATCAGGAACAAAGTGAGAGACTATCTGAACGGCTATATACGTGCTGCCGGACTGGAGGATATGGATACCTATATCGTGCCCGCATCACTCGGAGACGACCAGGGTATCATGGGTGCCCTGAAACTTGCTGCCCTTGCGGTTTGAAATGGTGTATACTAGAAAAGAACCGAGTCACACAGGCAGTTTACATAACACTTCTAAGAATATAAGGAGAAAACCCAATGAGCAAAGATCAACTTGACGAGCAGATGGAGCGTGAGATTAAAGAGGACGCCAATATGACCGTTACGGAGCCCGTGTATGTGGCACGTAAGAGATGGCTTCTTTTTGGGCTTCCTTTTACATTCACCAAGTATTCGATAGGAGAGAATATCCTCACTATCGATACGGGATTTTTCAAGAAGAACGAGAACGACTGCTACATGTATAAGATCCAGGATGTTAAGTTCAGCGCTTCCTTGCTTGAGCGCATGGCAGGTCTCGGGACCATTACCTGTTTTACGGGCGATGTGACGGATCCCAAGCTTGAACTGCTCCACATCAAGAAGGCAAAAGAGATCAAGAACTACATCCTTGATGCATCGGAGAAGGCACGTATCAGGCGCAGGACTCTCAACACACTCAATATCAGTGCGCTGAATGAAGAGGTTGATCCCGCCGATTTTGTATAAAAGGTACGTAAGTGAACATTCGCGAATCGGAAACTTATCTTGAACACCTGGCGGCAGCAGGCATGAAACCCGGCCTTGAGAGGATGCATATCCTCTGTGAAAGACTCGGGTCCCCTCAGAATGCCCTGAATTTCATCCATGTCGCGGGGACTAACGGAAAAGGATCTGTTTGCGCTTTTATCTCGAGCATACTTACAGAAGCAGGATACAAGGTGGGCCGCTACACTTCTCCGGCCGTGGTCGAGCAGCGCGAGAGATTCCGGATAAACGGACGGAACGTTTCTCAGAGTGCTTATTGCAGGAATCTTGAGGAAGTAAAAGCCGCTGCGGACCAGATCGTGTTCGAAGGCGGAGAGGAACCGACTCTTTTTGAAGTCGAGACCGCTCTGGCGTTCATGATCTTTGCGGAAGCGGGTACGGATATCGTGGTCATGGAGTGCGGAATGGGCGGCGCAGGCGATGCCACCAATATCATCCACGCTCCGGCGGTGAGCGTCATCACACAGATCAGCCTGGATCACACGAAGTATCTGGGACGTACCATAGATGCCATAGCCCGCGAGAAATCCGGCATCATCAAACGCGGAACGCATGTCGTGACCGTCGCTCAGTCCGCCGAAGCCATCTCCGTGATCAAGGCCAAGGCGTCTCTTGAGAGGGCTGATCTTGCGATAGCCGACGTATCCAATGCGAAGAACATCAAGTACGGACTTAAGACTTCGTCTTTTGATTACGGAAAATATAAAGGCCTGAAGATATCGATGGCGGGACTGTGGCAGATCGAGAACGCATGCCTGGCACTCACCGCGATCGAAGCATTGAAGAAGGTCAGGATCAGGATAGAGGAGACTGCCATTCGCGAAGGGCTGCTTAAGACCGCATGGCCCGGAAGATTTGAGATCATATCGAAGAATCCTTATGTCATAGTTGACGGGGCCCACAATGAAAACGCCGCGAGGCAGCTGGCCGATACCGTTGAGTATTTTTTCCACAAGGAAGAGGAGGCCGGCAAGCTGATATATATCTTCGGCGTTCTCGGAGACAAGAATTACCCGGCCATAGCCGAGTACATGGCGCCTCATGCGGCGCACGTGATCACGGTCACTCCATCCAATCCCCGTGCGCTTCCCGCGCAGGAACTTGCCGAGACCGTGAAGAAATACAATGAGATGGTCACGGTGGCTTCATCCGTTGACGAGGCGCTTGAGATGGCATATCTGCTCGCCGACAAGGATTCGGTCATCATAGCATTCGGATCGCTGTCCTTCCTCGGAGATGTCCGCAGGGTAGTAGACAGCAGGGAAGTATTCCTTAAGAAAAAGAAGATAGGTGTATAGAAATGATTGATGAAGAAAAGGTAAGACAGGCCATAACGCTGATGCTCGAGGGCATCGGTGAGGACCCTTCCAGGGAAGGTCTCATAGGGACTCCGGACAGGATCGTCAGGATGTACGGAGAGATCTTCGCCGGCATGGATGAGGATCCCGCAGATCATCTTACCCGCACATTCGAAGCCGTCGGCACGGATATGATCGTGGAAAAGGACATCCCGTTTTATTCGATGTGCGAACACCATTTCATGCCCTTTTTCGGAAAAGCGCATATAGGCTATATACCCCGCGACAGAGTGGTGGGCCTGAGCAAACTCGCCAGATGTGTCGAGACATTTGCAAGACGTCCCCAGATCCAGGAGAAGATGACCTCTCAGATTGCCGATGCGATATATGAACATCTGGACTGCGAAGGCGTGATCGTTGAACTGTGTGCGGAGCATATGTGCATGTCGATGCGCGGTGTAAAAAAAGGCGGTACGCAGACCGTGACAGTTGCCAGACGCGGCTCCTTTGAGACCGATCCTAAGCTTGAAGAGAGATTTTTCAGGATGCTATGAGAATAGGAAACAAGGATTTTGATACCGAAAAACATACATATGTTATGGGAATCTTAAACGTGACCCCCGATTCTTTCTGGGACGGGGGACGTTTCTTAGGCATGGACAGATCGCTCAGGCACGTGGCCGGGATGATAGAGGACGGCGCGGATATCATAGATGTGGGCGGCGAATCCACGCGCCCCGGATCCAAAGCCGTGGATGCGGCGGATGAGATCGCGAGAGTGATGCCGGTGATCGAAGCCATTAATGACCGGTTTGATATCCCGATCAGTCTTGATACGTACAAGAATTCCGTTGCCTGGGCCGGTATAGGCGCGGGTGCCGACATGATTAACGATGTATGGGGGCTTAAAGGTGATGACCGCATGGCTGAGGTCATTGCCGGCTCACATGTTCCCGTCTGCATCATGCATAACCGTAAAAACGCAAATTATCGTGATTTTATGACAGATGTCATATCGGACCTGAGAGAGTCTCTGGATATCGCGGAAAAGGCCGGAATAGCGCCTGAGAACATCATCCTCGATCCGGGTGTCGGATTTGCCAAGGACAGGGTGCAGAATCTCGAGATCATGGCCAGGCTGGAAGATATAGAGGCATTGGGATATCCGGTGCTTTTGGGCGTCAGCCGCAAATCCGTGATAGGAGATACGCTCGATCTTCCGCTCGAGGAGAGACTGGAAGGTTCTCTTGCGACCACGGCCTGGGGCTTCATGCACGGAGCAGCCTTTGTCCGGGTACACGATGTGAAAGAACATGTGCGTGTGATACGGATGCTGGAAGCGATCCGCGATTCAAAGTAACAGATCGATCATCAACATATCGATCCCGGGTATATGATGGACAAGATCACTATAGATAAACTTCATATTTACGCATACCATGGTGTGCATGAGAGTGAAAAGGAAAACGGACAGAACTTCTATGTGAGTGCTGTCCTTTACACTGACCTTTACAGGGCCGGTCATACCGATGATCTGGGTGATACCGTGAGTTATTCCGATGCGGCGAAACTCATAAACCGCGTATTTGTTTCCGAAAAGTATGATCTAATTGAAAAAGCGGCTTATGTCTGCGCAGAGGCTTTGCTTGACACATTCCCCGCCGTACATGCCGTTGATCTGAAAGTCAGCAAACCCGAAGCTCCGATAGGCCTCGAATTCGATGATGTATCGGTTGACATAACATTATCACGCCACGCCGTATACATAAGCTTCGGCTCAAACATGGGAGACCGGATGGCCTATATAGAGTCGGCTATCGAAAAACTGAAGAACACTCCCGGCATAAAAGTCATCAGACGATCGGATATCATAGAGACCGATCCATACGGTCCCGTAGAACAGGATAAGTTTTTAAACGGAGTTCTTGAGATCGAGACATACCTGACTCCCGAAGCACTGCTTGATGCGCTTCATGAGACGGAAGATGCTCTCGGACGAAAAAGAACGGTCCGCTGGGGACCGCGGACCGTGGATCTTGATATCCTGTTATATGATGATCTGGTAATGTGCACCGAGGATCTTGTGATACCTCATCCCGACATGAAGAACAGGGATTTCGTCCTGAAGCCTTTGTGCGAGATAGCACCCAATCTAATCCATCCCGTCTTAAGGATCAGCATATCCGAAATGCTCGATCACCTGCTTTTCTCTGCGGCTTCACGTGCTACCGTGAATTCATAAGGACTTCCGCCTGCCGTCGGTACACAGTATATCGGTGTATCGGTGTTAAATGTCCGGTAATATGTGTAGGTCGAAGTCATATTGACGTCACAGAAATATCCGAGAGCCACGGGCTCTTTTCCCGAGCCGTCCAATCTCATCCGATACAGTCCCGGTGCTTCGCCGACAGATACGACATAGTAGATCATGCCGTATCCGACATTGAAGTTATCAGCACGGTCATGGCTCAGGATCTCGACCGTCTGGTTCATCGGAGAGTATCTGCAGATCTTGTAATCATCCGAGATATCCATGTAGTAGAAATATTCGCCCTCGTAGACCGGATTCCATACATCGCCTTCCCAGATGGCGTTGGATGTATCGCTTACGGGATTATATGCGTAGAGGTAATGATCCTTCTGGGTCCCTCCGTAGTAGATGGTTCCGTCAACCACACAGGCGGGGTTGAGCACGAAAGTGTCTTCGATGACCTGCTCCTCTTCATCGCCCCTCATATCGACCTTCTTGAGTCCGACACCCGTGCCGGTTCCTGCCTGATAGTAGAGGGTATTGCCGACCAGATTCATGATCAGCGAATCGTCGGAGGTCAGACACTTTACCTTGGATCCCGTCTCTGTCGCACGGTATATTCCGGAAGTCTTGATCACGAATCCCAGACCCGTTCCGCCCTTGGGAGTCTCCATGCAGAAATACAGATATTTGCCACCTACGCAGATGTTCGAACAGTCGCTGTTGTAGAGCCGCTTAAGATCGGTCTGGTCGACGTTCATCGAGTAGAGATACCCGTGATCGTATGCGTTTGCGAAATAGACCTTGCCGTTACTCTCACAGAAATATCCGCCGTTGTTCAAGTTTCCGGCGGTGTTGCCCGTAAGGGTCGGCGGGTTGTCGGGGATGCGGTTGATGATGTTGAAAATGATCGCAAGAAGTACAAGCACGAGGATCATGCATCCCGCGATTATGAGAAACAATATATTGGATGTGTTCTTTTGCTTAGACATAACACCATTTTACCATATATATGATAATATAAGTATAGTCTAACAAGATGAAAAGATCAGGAGAATACCATGAACAACAACGCGGATCTTGCCGAACTCAGACAGCGGCTGGATGATATAGACAGCAGGATAGTAAAACTCTATGAGGAGCGCATGGACATATGCTCCGAGGTGGCCGATGTAAAGATCGCAACCGGCAGGAGAGTGCTCGACAGGGAGCGTGAACTGGCCAAGCTTAAGTCGGTCAGGGACATGACACACAACGAGTTCAACGCCAAGGGCATAGAGGAACTCTTTGAGCAGATCATGAGCATGTCGCGTAAGCTCCAGTATCAGAAACTCACCGAGCACGGGGCCATCGGAAGACTACCTTTTATCGCCGTGGACAAGCTCGATACGGATGGTGCCAGAGTCGTGTTCCAGGGAGCTGAGGGCGCATACTCGCAGGCAGCGACCGAGAACTATTTCGGCGAGGAGATCAGCTGTTTCCATGTGGATACTTTCCGGGATGCATTTATGGCGCTGGATGAAGGGAGCGCGGATTTTGCGGTGCTTCCCATAGAAAACAGTACAGCGGGCACGGTTTCCCAGGTGTATGATCTGCTGGTCGAGTTTGAGAGCTACATCGTGGGAGAGACAGTCATTAAGATAGAACACTGCCTGATGGGAACGCAGGAGAGTTCGATCGATGATATCGCGACCGTATATTCGCATCCGCAGTCACTGATGCAGTCGGCCCGTTTTCTGATCGATCATCCGGGATGGCGGCAGATCAGCATGCAGAACAATGCTTTTGCGGCGCAGAAGGTAAAGGAAGATAACGATCCGACACAGGCAGCGATCGCAAGCGAGCGCGCCGCTTCGGCTTACGGACTCAAGATCCTTGAAAAAGGCGTAAACCAGGATGAGGACAATCAGACCAGGTTCATAATCGTATGCAACCAGAAGATATACATGCGTAATGCCGGCCACGTCGCTCTTGCGCTTGAGGTCCCGCATTCGAGCGGATCCTTATATCATATGCTCTCACATTTCATATACAACGATCTGAACATGACCAAGATCGAGTCACGTCCCATAGAAGACAGGGATTGGGAATACAGATTTTTCATAGAGCTTGAAGGTAATCTGGCAGAGCCTTCAGTCAAGAACGCTATCCGTGGCTTAAGAGAAGAGGCCAGAATGTTGAAGGTGATAGGATGCTTTTGAAACACAGGGAACTGATAGTATACAGGAACATGGAACATGCGGATATCCTGAACGATATCTGCGATCTGCTCGAAGTATATCACGGCGGTGAGGATATACCGTGCCTTACGGGCAAAGTTGCTGATGCTTTCGGGAGACTGATCGAGTATTGCAGGGAAAACGGATACAGGGGAGACTTATGGAGCGTGTATCTGACCAGCCTTCTCGTAAATGCGGAGAATTCCTATTCGTATTCCTGCGAAGCGGGAGGCACGGCAGAAGCGGATGATATCCTGCTTCACGACATGAAGATATTCGCCGGCCTTTTTAAACTTGACATAGATGGTCTGATCACGGAATCGGATCTTACGGGGCTTCGTATCATCAGGGATTATTCGGGCACGGACCTTCGCGCCACATACGATCCGTGGATCAGGGATCTGGTTCTGGAGCTTGCCGATGAGCTGAAAAATGCCGAAACCCCGGAGATCATGGCCGATAAGCTCGGTGCATTCTATATAAAGTACGGCGTGGGGGTGATCGGCCTTCACAGGGCTTTCCGGCTTGATACTGATGACGGCCTTAAGATAGTCCCCATTCCGAGGATGTCTCATTTTACCCTGGACGATCTTATCGGATACGAATCCGCCAAACAGAAACTGACTGAGAACACGGAGGCGTTTCTGAACAAAAAGCCTGCCAACAACTGTCTGCTCTACGGAGATGCGGGCACCGGCAAGTCCAGCTGCATCAGGGCTCTGGCTACGGAGTACTACGAGCGTGGGCTTCGCATCATCCAGGTCTGCAGGGACCAGTACAGATATCTGATCCCTCTGATCAGCATGATCAGAAACCGCAACTACAGGTTCATAATATATATGGATGATCTGAGCTTCGAGGATTTTGAGACCGACTATAAGTATCTTAAAGCGATCATAGAGGGCGGCATCGAAGAACGTCCCGACAATATACTCATATATGCGACATCCAACAGAAGGCATCTGATCCGCGAGAGCGTATCCGACCGCGACGATCGTGACGAGGATATGCACAGATCCGACACCATGGCCGAGAAGATCTCACTCAGTCAGCGTTTCGGCGTGAGCATCTATTTCGGATCCCCCATGAAAAAGGAATTCAATTCCATCGTCCTTGGCATCGCGAAGAAGAGCGGTCTGGATATGCCGGAGGATGAACTGCTTGCGGAAGCCAACAAGTGGGAACTCTCACACGGCGGCCTCTCCGGAAGGACTGCGAGACAGTTCATCGACCATCTGCTCGGAACCATGCCTGAAAGGAGTGCTCAGTGAAGACTTTTGCCGCGATCGATATAGGCTCATACGAACTCGAACTGAAACTCTTCGAGATGTCCGTAAAAAACGGTATCAGACAGATCGATTCCGTACGACATCAGATAGATCTGGGCACGGATACATACGTGACCGGAAAGATAAGCAACGCCAAGCTCGATGAAATGTGCCGTGTCCTTAAAGAATATAAGGACATCTGCGATGCGATGAAGGTGGACGATTACGCAGCATACTGTACATCGGCGGTCAGAGAGGCATCAAACTCCGCGATCATACTCGACCGCATCAGGTTAAGGAGCGGCCTCGACGCATCGATCTTAAGCAATTCCGAGCAGAGATTTCTTCATTACAAGGCTGTGGCTTACAGAGACAGTTCAGTCTTTGAAGACATGGTCAGGGAACCTACCGCCATACTCGACATAGGCGGAAGCTCCATACAGATGTCTCTGTTCGAGGACGGCCGTCTGATCACTACCCAGAACATGATGCTGGGAGTCTTGAGGCTTGCGGAGCGCATGGCACATCTGAATGCAAGAACATCACAGTATGAGGAGGTGCTGTCCGAGATCACGGATTCGCAGCTCAGCGTATTTAAGAAACTGTATCTGAAAGATTTTACGATAAAGAACCTGATCCTTGTCGATGACTATATATCCAAGGCTTATACGAGGATCCCCGAAGAGTATTCGTCAGGCGAACTTAACCCGGAAGCCGTGAATAACCTGCTCAGGATACTTCGTAAGCATACACTTTCCGAAGTGTCGAAGATACTCGGGCTTTCCGAGGATGATGTGACATTATGTCATATTTCAACTATTTTGCTTAAAAGGATATGTGATATTTCCGACATTAAGAAGATCTGGATCCCCGGAGTGACTCTCGGAGACGGCATGGCCTATGACTATGCCGAGGCGCACAAATTCGTTCCTTCGGGACATGATTTTGAGGCAGATATCATTAGCTCCGCCAGGACTCTCGCGAAGAGATACATGGGCTCCAAAAAGAGGGGCGAGACCCTGGAGAACATAGCACTGGGCATATATGATGCGATGAAGAAGATCCACGGCATGGGTAAACGTGAACGGCTGATGCTTCGCATCACGACCATACTCCATGACTGCGGCAAGTACATCAGCATGGCCAACCTCGGAGAGTGTTCCTATAACATAATCATGTATTCCGAGATCATAGGCTTATCCCATATGGAACGGGAGATCGTGGCCAATGTCGTTAAATACAATCATCTGGAATATTCATATAATGAAGTGCTTTCGAGCACTCTCGATCTGGACCGGGATTCCTGTCTGACCATCGCCAAACTGATAGCGATCTTAAGGCTCGCGAACGGTCTTGACAGATCCCATAAGCAGAAATTCAAGGATGTGAAGATCGCTCTGAAGGACGATGAACTCGTATTTACGGTGAGCACCTCAGTCGATATCACTCTTGAACGCGGACTGTTCAACAATCGTGCGGAATTCTTTGATGAAGTGTTCAGCGTACATCCGGTGATCCGCCAGAAGACTATGTAGACCCGGTTTGTCAGTGTACCGATAAGGAGACTCCATGGCAGCATCAAAAGACAAGTCTAAATCAAAAAAAGTGACCGACTACTCCAACCCCTCTCTGTATATCAACAGAGAACTGAGCTGGCTTGAGTTTGACGAGCGCATACTTGAGGAAGCCAGGGACAAGACCAATCCCCTGATGGAACGCGCCAAATTCCTGGGGATCACGATGTCCAATCTGGATGAGTTTTTCATGGTGCGCGTCGCATCCCTCAAGGACATGGTGGAAGCCGGCTACCGCAAGAAGGACATATCCGGAATGACTGCCGAAGAGCAGTTAAAGGCGGTCTGCAAGGCATCTCAGATACTCGAGCAGGCGGCATACAATACTTTTAACCACATGCTCGTGGGAGCGTTCAAAAAAGCAGGCATCGAACTGATCGCGCGTCATCAGGAATTAAACGATGATGAGTGCGATTTCGTTGACAGGTATTTTGAGGAAAATGTCTATCCGGTCCTTACGCCCATGGCGGTGGATTCATCCAGACCTTTTCCGCTCATAGGCAATAAGACGCTGAACATCGCCGCGATCCTCAGCGTCGATGAAGGCGGACTTCTGGGTAATGCTTCCGCAAAAGGAGATATGTTCGCGACCGTTCAGGTGCCTTCGGGTCTTCCGAGACTGATCGAGCTGCCTTCGAACGATACCAGGAGATTCATCTATCTGGAGCAGATAATCTTACGTAACATACATAAGGTGTTCATGAACTACGAGATAGTCGGTACGGCGACGTACCGTGTGATCAGGAGCGCCGACTTCACTATAGACGAGGACGAGTCAGGAGACCTTTTGCAGGAGATCGAGAAACAGCTTAAAGAGCGGCGCCGCGGTCATGCGATCAGTCTGGAGATAGACAAGGGCGCCGACAGACGGCTTCTGATGAAACTCCGGGGCGAACTGGATCTGGTTGATGACGACATATATACGGTAGACGGTCCGCTGGATCTGACTTTCCTCATGAAAATGTACGGATTTGAAGGCTTTAACGACCTTAAGGAGCGCGCATATGCTCCACCCCAGCCCGTACCTGCTTTTGACTGCGACAAGGATATATTCGAAGTGATCAGAGAGGGCGATGTTCTGATGCACCATCCCTACGAGAGCTTCTCTCCGGTAGTCGATTTCATATCCAAAGCGGCATCCGATCCAGATGTCCTGGCGATCAAGCAGACGCTCTACCGCGTGAGCGGTAATTCACCGATCATCAAGGCACTGGCCCGCGCTGCGGAAAACGGCAAACAGGTCACGGTGCTCGTGGAACTCAAAGCCCGTTTTGATGAGGAAAACAATATCGTTTGGGCGAGGATGCTTGAAAATGCGGGAGCCCATGTAATATACGGACTTGTCGGACTCAAGACCCATTCCAAGATCACCCTCGTGGTCAGACGTGAAGAGGACGGCATCCGCAGATACGTTCATCTGAGCACAGGAAATTATAACGATTCCACCGCCAAACTCTATACCGATCTCGGACTCTTTACCTGCTCCGAACTGATAGGTGAGGATGCGACCGCGGTCTTCAATATGTTAAGCGGCTATTCCGAGCCCAGAGGTTGGAACAAACTTTCCGTGGCACCGCTCTGGCTTAAGGACCGTTTCCTATACCTGATAGACCGCGAGACCGACAACGCTATGGCCGGACGGGAGGCCAGGATCGTAGCCAAGATGAACGCCCTGTGCGATCCCGACATCATAGCCGCCCTTTATGCCGCATCGGCAGCAGGCGTGAAGATAGAACTGATAGTCAGAGGCATATGCTCGCTCAAGGTCGGTATCCCCGGCGTGAGTGAGAACATATCCGTAAGATCCATAGTCGGCAACTACCTCGAGCATGCAAGGATATTCTATTTCCACAATGACGGAAAAGACGAATACTACCTGGCCAGCTCCGACTGGATGCCCAGGAATCTCGAGAGAAGAGTGGAGATCCTTTTCCCGGTGGAGAAACCGGAACTGAAGGAAAAACTCGCCCATATCCTGGATACACAGCTCAAGGACACTCTCAAGGCGCACGAGATGCTTCCCGACGGAAACTACCGCCGCATCGACCTGCGCGGCAAGGAAAAGATATGTTCGCAGCTCGTGTTCAGCCATGAAGCGCTTACCGAGAACGAAAGACGCAAGAAAGAAGCGGCTCCCGGACGCGTGTTCATACCCGAGACAAGACACTGACACTAAGTTATGTAAACTATGGTTCCGGATTATGTAAACCAGAATAGCGATGAAGATATATCTTGCAAGCGCCTCGCCCAGAAGGCGCGAGATAATGGAAAAGATAGGCATAGATGCCGAGATATGCGTGTCCGGTGCCGATGAAGACGTGGACGTCACCGATCCTGCCGAACTCGTCGAACAGCTTTCGGCCAGAAAGGCCGTGAGCGTGGCCGATGAGATCGACTCAGGAGAGGGAGCCGGAAGTATGGAAGCATACTGTGTGATCGGAGCCGATACCGTGGTGAGCATAGACGGCCGCATCCTCGGGAAACCCGCGGACGAAGCCGATGCCCGCAGGATGCTTAAGACACTTTCCGGCCGCACCCACCAGGTATTCACAGGGGTGACTCTCGTTATAACCCCCGGAAAAGCCGCGGGCTGCGATATCATCAGTTTTCATGAGAAGACCGATGTGGAATTCTGTGAGATGAGCGATGAGGAGATCGATGCCTATATCGCGACGGGGGATCCGATGGATAAGGCAGGAGCTTACGGTATCCAGTCCTATGCGGCACCTTTCGTCAGCGAAATGCATGGGGACTACTACAATGTTATGGGACTTCCTGCCTGCAGGCTGTACCATGAAATGAAGAAAAACGGTGTGATCTGATATATGGGGTTTTTGAAAGGGAGGAGAAGGTATGTATGATGATGTGATCCTGAACGCTTTTCTGGATAAGCAGCTGGAACTGTATCCGGAGAGTGTGGCTGATACGCCGGATGAGGCCAGAGAGTTCCTGGAGGATACCATGGCTGCGGTAGCCGAATCAAAGGCTGAAGTCTGGGAGTATCTTGAGGAAGTAGGCGTGGATACCGAAGGCCTGAGCGAGGATGAAGTCCTTGAAATGCCCGAGGTGATGGAAGTCGGGGACGGCAGATATCTGATACTGGAGATCTGATCAGATTCATGGGATTTTTGCATAAAATTCTCTTGACATGAACGGCATCCTTTAATACAATAGATTCCGCATGTTTCAGCTTTTTTTATTTTCAGAGGAGGAATAATCGTGGCTAATATCAAATCTGCTAAGAAGCGTATTCTTGTGACAGAGACCAAGACAGAGCGCAACAAGGCTATCAGATCCGGCGTTAAGACTGCCATCAAGAAGGTGGAATCAGCCGTAGAGTCAGGTGATAAGGCTGCAGCTGCAGAAGCACTTACCGCTGCAACAGCTGCTATTGATAAAGCTTGTACAAAGGGCGTTTACCACAAGAATAATGCATCCCGTAAGGTTTCAAGACTTGCCGGTGCAGTAGCTCATATGTAATAGAAAAAATTAAGCCTCCGGAGTGAGCACTCCGGAGGCTTTTTTGTTACAAAGAACTACACATGTAAAGCCCTGCCGCGTATGCAACTGGTGATATAGTCACAGATCTCGGACTTGTCTTTGCCGAGCGCGAATGCAATCTCCGCGTACAGGAGATCCTCCGCCTGTTTGAAATATCTTTCGTCAACGGCGGTGTTTTTTTTGCCCTGATCTTCACGGAGTTTTTTGCGTGAATAGATCGTCTTGATTATGCTGATCAGTGCCTCCGGAGAGCCGCTTCTTACGGCATCCTTATAGCACTGCTCGCGCAGCTTGTCGTTTTCTACCCATGCTTCTTTAATCTCGGGGATGGCGTTGATCACATCCTCGGCCTGGCCTTTGGTCATGGCCGCACGGATATTGTTCGGGCCGGCGTCAACGGAAACATACAGCGTTGATCCCCGGCCATCCAGGGGGGTCATCACATAGTATAACTTCTCTTTATCAATTCCGGCCATATCAAGGTGTGTTATGTCATCTATATGGCATACGCCCTTGCTTGTTTTCATTACGTAATCACCTATCTCAAACACTGTACCTCTCCTTTCTGCAGATATAGACCTATTGTATCACAAATCGTCTGACAATTTCAAAAGAAATTTTTTATGTTAATTGCTCCGAATATATGTAATTTATATATTTTTTTCACAACATGTGGTATTATTTTATAGTGTATGCTCGCCCAAATTGTATGCGTCGACGGAAGAAGAAAATGACAGGATCAAGGCTGAAAAAAATATGCATATCGGTTGCTGTCGCGGTGCTCGCTCTGGTAATGCTTACAGCATGCTCCGGCGCCAACCTTACCGAAAACGATCCTGCGCAGGAAAACATGTTTTCGGGCGATCCAAACATCTCCAGGCAGACCAAAGCCGTTATCCGCGTCGGACTGTTTCGGGGAGAGGATTATTATTACTGGAATGACGAACTAAAGTCCATGGGAGCCGAACTTCTTCACAACAGGCTCATAACCAGCTATCAGGCCAGGAATTACGAGAGCATGGAGGATACATGGGCCGCTCTGGTCTCATCGGTGGGGTTGTCCAACCGGGGACGTCTGGAGTTCGTCGAAGATGCCTTCTATACTCTGGACCGGATGAACGAAGATGAGATAGGGCAGATGCTGGACAGAGATGATCTGGATCTGATGCTCACTTTCGGAACGGCATCGGGAAGGATAATGACCGGCAATGCGGATCGCATTCCGTATGATTTCATGGTCTTCGGCGCGACCAATACCGTTAACACCGGAATAGTCAAGTCCGAGACGGAAAGGTACTCCGATAATGCTTTTGCACAGGTGGATACCGAAGAGACCAGACGCACGATGCAGTCGGCATACGACCTGTTCCATTTCCGGAATGTCGGAGTGGTATACGAAGACAATGAAGATGCATATGTGTATTCCGGAATAGATGTCCTTGATGAAATGGCCGAAACCTACGGATTTACGGTACACAGGGTGTTTGTGGACGAATCGGAGGGGCCTGAGGACGATGAACGGTTTTACAGCGAACTTGAGGCCGCGTATGCCTCGCTTTTGCCCAAGATAGATACACTGATCATCACCACTTCCACCATAGAGGATGATAAGATCCCCGAGCTGCTTGAGGATATCATAGATGCCGGGATCATCACCATTTCCCAGGAATCGGAGGAGGAATGCAGAATGGGCGCCCTCATGTTCATGATGGTTGCTTCGGCTGATGAGGACGGGATGTTCATGGCTAAGACTATCGGTGATTACTGTCAGGGCACACCGATCTCGGAACTGCCGATGGTGTATGTCTCGCAGCCGAAACTGTATCTGAACTATGAGACCATCAAGCGCACCGGGGTCAGGATCCCCATGAGGGCATACATGATAGCCGATACGATCTACACAGAGGAGGATATGCGGTGAAGATAAGGTCCTCCAGGATAATATACGCGATATTCATGGTCGTCTTCGTGATGACGGTCACGGCTCTCGGACGGTATATCGGAACATCGCTCTATCAGAAGAACGTGCGCGATGCCGCTCAGGAACTCGTTGACGTGGAAGTGACGGGGTTCATCGAAACCATCCGGTACGGACTTGAACTCGGCAAGGATATGAGAAGCTTTTACGGGCTGGATGATACCTTAAAGGCGGAGATCCGCAAGCACGATAATGTTACGGACATTTATATCCTCGATTCCGGATACAATACGCTGTATCGTACTTCGAATGACCAGATGCCCGAGGAGATCAAGTCGGTCGATTACGGGATCATTGAAAAAGGAAATGTTTTCTACAGCTCACACAGGATAAACGATGAATATTCGCTCGTGACCGTTTCGAATACATCGCTCATCAAGGATATACGCGGTGATTCTGTCTCCGATATCACGAGGATCGCGATCTTCGGGTGCCCCATAGTCATCCTTATCATGCTGATCCTGATGTTCACCATTAAGGACGAGCACAAAAACTGGATCGCCATTCTGATCGTCTTGGGAATATGGATCTTCGGGCTCAGCGTATGCAGCTGTGTGATCAACTACAACAACTACTCCAGGAACGCCGAACGGGTCGAGAAGACAGTTGCGGACCTGTTCAAGGACGATATCGCATATCTTAACGAAAAAGGCGTGGATATGCAGTATGTCGGTGAGATCGAGGAATATCTCCAAGCATATACGGATCATATCCAGGGTGTGGAGCAGATCGTAGTAGGCAGAGGCGGAGAGCTTCAGTTAGTTTACTCACCTGCCGCCAAGAGTGGCGTGGTATTCAAATACATCTTGCAGATGCTGTTGATGGTCGCATTCATGCTCATAGTCCTGTGGGAGATGCGAATATTCATGACAGAGAATAAAAACAAACGCAGAAGGGTTTAACGCACTTGGACCGGGAACATATAAGAAATTTTTGCATAGTAGCTCATATCGATCATGGTAAATCGACACTGGCCGATCGTATCATAGAAGCGACGGGACTTCTGACCAGCCGGGAAATGCAGGAGCAAGTCCTGGACAACATGGATCTTGAACGCGAACGCGGCATCACCATCAAATCACAGGCCGTGCGTACCGTATACAAAGCGCGTAACGGCGAAGAATATATATTCAATCTGATAGATACTCCGGGACATGTGGATTTCAATTATGAGGTGTCCAGATCTCTGGCCGCCTGTGACGGGGCCATTCTTGTTGTGGATGCGGCACAGGGTATCGAGGCTCAGACACTTGCCAATGTGTATCTGGCACTCGATCATGATCTGGATGTTTTTCCGGTGATCAATAAGATAGATCTGCCAAGCGCCGACCCGGACAGAGTCAAGGATGAGATAGAGGACTGCATCGGCATCGAAGCGCAGGACGCACCGCTCATCAGCGCCAAGCAGGGAGTCGGCATAGAAGATGTCCTCGAGGCGGTCGTCGAAAAGATCCCGGCACCTGTCGGGGATCCCGATGCTCCGCTCAAAGCTCTGATATTCGATTCGATATACGATTCATATAAAGGTGTCATCATCTTTTGCAGGATCTTCGACGGCAAAGTACGCAAGGGAACCCGGATACGCATGATGGCGACCGGAGCGTGTGAGGAAGTGGTCGAAGTGGGATTCTTCGGAGCGGGTGCGTTTAATCCGTGCGAAGAACTCTCTGCCGGAATGGTAGGTTATATCACGGCTTCGATCAAGAATGTCAAGATGACGCGCGTGGGCGATACTGTTACAGACGATGCAAGACCCTGCGCCGAACCGCTTCCGGGATATAAGAAAGTCCAGTCAATGGTCTATTGCGGCATGTATCCCGCAGACGGGGCCAAGTATCCGGACTTAAGGGATGCTCTTGAGAAACTGCAGTTAAACGATGCTTCGCTCAATTACGAACCGGAGACTTCCATAGCGCTCGGGTTCGGATTCAGATGCGGTTTCTTAGGTCTTCTTCATCTGGAGATCATTCAGGAGAGACTGGAGAGAGAGTATAATCTCGATCTGGTCACTACGGCTCCCGGCGTTGTGTACAGGGTGCATAAGACCGACGGAGAGATGATAGAACTTACCAATCCCTCCAACCTGCCGGAAGCCAACCTTATCGATTACATGGAGGAGCCCGTTGTTTCCGCCGAGATCATGGTCAATGGTGAGTTCATCGGCTCCATCATGCAGCTGTGTCAGGAACGCAGAGGCAGATACATCAGTACCGAATACATAGAGAGCACCAGAGCGTTGTTAAAATACGACCTTCCTCTCAACGAGATCATTTACGACTTCTTCGATGCACTGAAGAGCAGATCAAGAGGTTATGCGTCGTTTGACTACGAGTTCAAGGGCTATGAGAAAGCACAGCTTGTCAAGCTCGACATACTGATAAACCGCGAGGAAGTGGATGCGTTAAGCTTCATAGTGCATGCCGATTCGGCATATGAGCGTGGGCGCAAGATGTGCGTTAAGCTCAAGGATGAGATCCCGAGACATCTGTTTGAGATACCCATCCAGGCGGCGGTCGGCGGCAAGATAATCGCCAGAGAGACCGTGAAGGCCATGCGTAAGGACGTTCTTGCCAAGTGCTACGGCGGTGACATCACGCGTAAGAAGAAACTGCTGGAGAAACAGAAGGAAGGCAAGAAGCGCATGCGTCAGATAGGAACCGTGGAAGTTCCGCAGGCGGCATTCATGAGTGTGCTGAAACTGGATGATGAGTGATCTGGCTCTTTACGTACATATTCCTTTTTGCGCGAGCAAATGCAGATACTGCGATTTTCTGTCCTTTGCCGACAGGCCGGGACTCATAAACCGGTATATGGAGGCGCTTGCGGATGAGATATCCGACTCGTATGATGAGTATGGTGACAGATGCGTATCGAGCATCTACATCGGAGGAGGCACGCCTTCGCTGATCCCCGAAGAAGACATCGGGATGATATTTGAAAGGATCCGGGCGGTATATGATCTGAGACCGGATGCGGAGATCAGCATAGAAGTGAATCCCGGGAGCGCAGACAGCGATAAGCTTGCGGCTTACAGGTCGTTCGGGATAAACAGGCTGAGCATCGGACTGCAGTCGGCAAACGACGATGAGCTCGCACGGATCGGAAGGATCCATACACGGTCCGGATTTGAGAATACTTACCGGGCTGCACGGGAGTGCGGCTTTGACAATATAAACATCGATCTCATTTTTTCCCTGCCCGGGCAGGATAAGGATACATATGCGGGGACGCTTAAGTATGTGCTCGACCTTAAGCCCGAACATATATCCGCATACAGCATGCAGCTCGAAGAGGGCACATACCTGTATGAACACTCGGACGAATACGAGTGGCCTGACGAAGATGAGGATCGGGATATGTATCATATGAGCGTCCGCATGATGGGTGAAGCCGGATACGACAGGTATGAGATATCCAATTTCGCCCGCCCCGGATATGAGTGCCGGCACAACATCGTGTACTGGCGCGGGGGCGAATATCTCGGATTCGGGATAGGAGCCGCTTCCTATGCGGGAGGCTCCAGATTCAGGAATACGGAAGTCATCGAGGAATACCTTCGCGGTGTCAGATGTTCGGAAAGTACACGCCTGTCGGAAGCCGATGAGATGTCCGAGTTTATGTTTCTCGGGCTTCGGATGAGCACCGGGGTGAGAAGGTCCGATTTCCTCGACAGATTCGGGAAAGACATGGACGAGGTGTACGGACACCAGATAAGCGGTTGCGTGCGCGACGGTCTTATGTGTGATGAGATGGGAACATTATTCCTTACCGAAAAAGGATTTGACATAAGCAACTACGTTTTTGCCAAATTTATTTAATATATGATGTGAGGATCATAAGGGGGATATTATGCAGTTTGTCAAAATGGAAGATCTGAAGCCGGGCATGCGGATAGCCAGGCCTATCTATTCCAAAAAAGGTGTATTGCTTTTTGAAAGGGATTCAAAACTCAATGCAAGCGGAATCGAGAGTATCAGGAATTTCGGACTCCTGGGACTGTTCGTCCTCGAACCCGCCGAACCCGCTCCGCCGATGACGCCGGAAGACATTGAGTTTGAGCGTTTCCAGACGATCAATTCGTTTGCGATCAAGGATGAGCTGGATTCGATGCTGAATTCCCGCAAGTTCATCAAGCTCCCTTCGATAGTGTCCGAGATCATCAGGTCATACGGGTATCTGGACAAAAAGATCAACTTTGCACAGAGCCTGAGGACCAAAGAGGATTACATATACAGGCATTGCCTGAACGTGGCCATGCTGGTCGCTCTGATGGGACACAAGTTCGGCCTGAGAAACGACGCGATGAATGATGCCGTTACCAGTGCTGTCGTTCATGATATAGGCAAACTGATTGCCCCTGCCGAATTAAGAGATAAAGAAGACCGTGACGCATCTGATGTGTCAGCCATGGAATCATATCAGACCGAGGGCTTCAACATTCTGGATGATATGTTCCAGGCCTCACCGAATGTTAAGCGTATAGCTGCACAGACTCTCAGCATATTGCAGAGATACCGTCTGGGCGGCGAAAAGCCCAACATGAAACTAGTGGACGGCACGAAGGTTACGGTGGTAGCCGAATACTTCGATGCACATACCGCAATGAGATTCGGCGGAAAACCCGAATCGGAGCTGGATGTTATCCGTGCGATGCAGGCTGCTCCCGACACTTTTGAGCCGAGAGCGGTTAAGGCACTGATCGATTCGATCAATATCCTGTCGGAGGGTGTAAGCGTGGTATTAAGTACCGGAGACACGGCGCTCATCCTTCAGGAGAATCCCAAGAACATATTAAGACCCATGGTTCTCTGCTTCAGAGACAACAGCATCATGAACCTGGCTGATACATATATGTACGGTGACATAGAGGTTTCCGGTGTCATGAAGACTCTGGATAACCGGTATGTGATGGACAGAAAGACGCTGGATGCGCATTCGGATGACGCGGGCAACGGTGCCGCTGACGGTGCGGGATCCGGTACGGATAACGGAGAGGCATAGAAATGTTAGATATCAACAGATTACTTACAACAGCAGTAGAAGCGGGAGCTTCCGATATACATCTTACGGTAGGTATCCCTCCCAAAATGAGGGTGAACGGCAGACTTCTGGAACTTCCGGCATTTGATGAAGAAGGAAGAGAACTTACGGGCTCGAGGCTGATGCCTCCCGATACTCTCGCGATAGCCAGCTCGATAATGGACGAAAAACAGATGGCTGTCCTCGAGGAACGCGGTGAGTACGATATGTCATATTCCGTTCTTCATATAGGCCGCTATCGCGTGAATGTCTTTAAACAGAGAGGTTCGATAGCGATGGCCCTTCGTCTGGTAGGTACGCAGATCCCCGATCCCGTATCACTGGGCATGCCCGAATCGGTCATGAAACTTGCCGACTGCAAGAGAGGCCTCGTGCTTGTTACAGGTCCCACGGGTTCCGGAAAATCTACGACTCTGGCCAGCATCATCGACCGTATCAACAAGACCAGGGATGCACATGTCATCACACTGGAGGATCCTATCGAGTATCTTCACAGACATGACAAGTCGATAGTAAACCAGAGAGAGATCGGTCTTGATTCACAGTCCTATGCCAATGCATTAAGAGCGGCTCTGCGCGAGGATCCCGATGTCATCCAGGTCGGTGAGATGAGAGACTTCGATACCATGTCGGTCGCCATCACCGCCGCCGAGACCGGACACCTTGTTTTATCCACACTGCATACGATGAATGCTCCCTCCACAGTGGAGAGGATCATAGATATCTTCCCGTCACATCAGCAGCAGCAGGTCAAGATACAGCTTTCAAACGTGCTTCAGGCTGTCATATCACAGCAGCTCGTGCCCACGGCCGACGGCCGCGGACGTATGGCCGCATTTGAACTCATGTATCCCGATCCCGCCATCAGGCATTCGATCCATGACGGTAACGTAAACATGCTCGCCGGACAGATCCAGACCGGTGCTTCACGCGGAATGATCTCCATGGACGATGCGCTCGTCAAACTTTTCCGCGAAGGCAAGATCACACGCGATACCGCCATCGAGTTTGCCCAGAATAAGGAGACGATGGCCAATAAGGTGTGACGGACTTAGCGTTCACGCGGGATTTCTCAGGGCTGTTTAGTCAGGATGTAGCGGCTTCCCTTCTGCGCGATCAATCCTTTGAGGCTCAGCTGCATCAGGCAGCCGTAGATCCTTGCGGTATCCAGACCGGAGCCGGTGCACAGTTCATCGACACTTTTGGGTGTATAGTCCATCACGGACAGTAGTCTTTTTTCATCATCGGATAGCAGGCATGAGGCCGAGAGCGAAAGCTGTACGGCCTCTGCTTTTTTTGTCTGCGTATCCTCGTATGGATCGTCTCTTATGAAGCCGGCGCCGATTTCTTTTAAGAGATCGTCCGGCGAAAGTATGATACCGGCACCCTGCCTTATCAGTCTGTTGCACCCCTGACTTAATGCATCGCATACTCTTCCGGGCAGGGCATATACATCCCGCCCCTGTTCAAGCGCCTGGTCGGCGGTGATGAGGGACCCCGAGCGTTCGCGTGCTTCGATGACTGTGACGATATCGGACAGTGCGGATATGATCCTGTTTCGGAGCGGGAACTGACCGCTTTTTGCGGGAACTCCCGGATGGTATTCGGAGATCAGACATCCCGATGTGATGAGCCTGTCGTATATCCTGCGGTTTTCTTCCGGATAGCATATATCCACTCCGCATCCCAACACTCCGCAGGTATATCCTCCGGCATCGAGGGCCGCTTCCTGAGCGATCCCGTCTATACCCCTCGCCATGCCGCTGATGATCTGTACCCCTGCGCGTGCGAGAGCGGATGCGATCTTTGCGGCCATCATCTTCCCGTATTCCGAACAGTTTCTTGCGCCGACGATCGCTATGCTTAAAGCCCCGGGATCCGGCAGCCTTCCCTTCACGTATATCCCCTGCGGCGGATCGTATATATACTTCAGTTTGGGCGGATATTCCGGGTGATCGATATGGTAAAAGGATATCCCGGTTTTTAGCATGTCTTCGAAGCTTCTTTTTACGGCGGATTCATCTCTTGATGTAAGGATCAGGTTTTTCATGGGCTGAGTGAGTCCGAGTGACGCATCATCGAGTTCTTTCGGCGTGATATTCCATATATCCTCCAGACTTCCGGCGTATTCCCTGAGCGTGCGGACAGTCTTGTTTCCTATGCCGTCGAGATTTGAGAGCCAGTAGGCGTACAGTATTTCTTCCATATAATAAATGCCTCCTTATATATTCCGTGGTATCCGGATGACGGATACGAGATTTCATCTTCCCCAGTATCCGGTCCCGCTGGTGCGGTAGAAGAGCGCTTCCGACAGATGGGCTTCGGATATGTCGTCCTTATCTTCTAAGTCTGCGATCGTTCTTGAGAGTTTCAGTATGCGATGGTAGCTTCTTGCGGAGAGTCCCAGGGTTTCGACGGCGGAACTAATGAGCAGCTGCTCGGATGCACCGAGTCTGCAGAACCTGTCTGTATCACGTCCTGACATCTCGGCGTTAAAATGTATCTTCATGTCTCTGAAGCGGTGAGCCTGCCGCTTCCTGGCTACCTCGATCATGGCTCTCATGTCGGCACTTGAAAGAGAAGGAGTGTCACTGTCTTTGAGTTTACATAACTCCACAGACTCGGCTTCGCAGCAGATATCTATCCTGTCAAGAAGGGGACCGGAGATCCGGTTTATGTATCTCGCGATCTGATTCGGAGAGCACCTGCACTTGTTCATGTCGGGATAGTAACCGCAGGGACAGGGGTTGCATGCGGCTATGAGCATGAAGTCGGCGGGATAGGAGAAGGAACCCGAGCTTCTGACTATGCGGATCTGTTTATCCTCGAGAGGCTGGCGCATGATCTCGAGAGTCGATCTGTCAAACTCCGTCATCTCGTCGAGAAAAAGAACGCCCCTGTGGGCAAGAGAGATAAGACCCGGACGGGCTCTGACTCCGCCTCCCGCGAGAGCCTGCTGAGTGATCGTGTGATGGGGAGCGATATACGGTCTGAAGGAGACCAGTGGCTGGTCTTCTTTTAACTGTCCCGATACGGAATAGATTGCGGATATCTCCAGGGCTTCCTCCGGAGTGAGCGGCGGGAGGATGGACGGCATCCGCCTTGCGATCATCGTTTTACCCGAACCGGGAGGACCGATCATCAGCATGTGATGGAAGCCGGCTGCGGCGACCATTGCCGCTCTTTTGACGCTTTCCTGGCCGCGCACATCCGCAAAGTCCGGCGCTTCCTCGAGGCTTCGCTGAAGATAACCGGTTATGTCCGTATGGTCAGCACGTCTCAGGATGCCGTCCTGTTCATCCGCAGGAACGGACAGGTATTCTCTGACTTCGCTTAAATGCGAAGCACCGATCACTTCCGCATCCGGGATCAGCGCTCCTTCCCTGACATTGGATATGGGCAGGATCACTTTTCTGATGCCGTGCGATACGGCTTCTTTTACTATGGGGAGAATGCCTCTGACGTGGCGTATGTCACCATCCAGACCGAGCTCGCCGATGATCAGCATATCCTCGAGGCGGCGCGGGTCTATCATTCCCGACGCGGCGAGGATCCCCACGGCGATGGGCAGATCATAGGATGTGCCGGATTTTCTGATGTTGGCGGGTGACAGATTTACATTAAGATTGGTAGCGGGCAGAACGAATCCGCTGTTTCGGAGTGCGACCTTAACTCTTTCCCTGGCTTCTTTTACCTCGCTTCCGAGATATCCGACCATCTGGAAACAGGGCAGCCCGGGTGAGGAGTCGACCTCCACACGGATCAGATCGCATTTAAGACCGGTCACTGCACCGGTGTTGACATAGCAGAACATATCTCATACCTTTCCGCATAAGGGCGGGGGTAAGATATGTATTTGTGAACAGTGGAATCATTGTAAGTGAGCGTAAACTTACGTGTCAATAGGTTTTTGTCCTTGCCAAAGGATTTTTTTTGGTGTATATTCGTTCTTATCCTGTGCAAAATATGCTCACACACGGGATGATTCATTATATTTGAGGAGTATTATGGCTAAATATCTGGTAATCGTGGAGTCACCTGCCAAGGTGAAGACCATCAGTAAATTCTTAGGTTCCAACTACACGGTCATGGCAAGCAACGGTCATGTGAGAGACCTGCCGAAGTCATCACTCGGCATCGATATCGAGCATGATTATGAACCCAAATACATAACCATCAGGGGAAAAGGCGACATACTCGCCGCACTTCGCAAGGAAGTGAAGAAGGCCGAGAAGATCTATCTCGCAACGGACCCTGACCGCGAGGGAGAGGCTATCAGCTGGCACCTGATGAGCGCGCTTTCTCTGCAGGATAAAAAAGTATACAGGATCACCTTTAACGAGATCACGAAGAACGCAGTCAAGGAATCTCTGAAGAACGCCCGCGAGATCGATATGGATCTTGTCGATGCGCAGCAGGCCAGAAGATGCCTCGACAGAGTGGTGGGTTATCGCATATCCCCGCTTCTCTGGGCCAAGATCAAGAGAGGCCTGTCCGCAGGACGTGTCCAGTCCGTAGCTCTTCGCATAATATGCGACAGAGAGGAAGAGATCGATGCATTCGTCCCCGAGGAATACTGGACTCTCGATGCGATCTTTGACATAGCCGGATCCAAGGCTCCTCTCATTGCACATTACTACGGATCATCCTCGGAGAAAAAGGAGATGCATTCCGAAGCAGATGCCGATGAGATCATAAACCGCATACGTTCGAAGAAGTTCATCGTGGATGATGTGAAGAATTCCACACGTACGCGTAAGGCTCCGCTTCCGTTTACCACTTCCACGCTCCAGCAGGAGGCGTCGAAGACGCTTAATTTCTCCACGCAGAAGACCATGAGGCTCGCTCAGCAGCTCTATGAAGGTGTGGAGATCAAGGGCCAGGGCACCATCGGTCTCATCACATACCTGCGTACCGATTCGACCAGAGTATCCGCCGAAGCCGAGGCTATGGCCAAGGATTATATCAAGGCCAATTTCGGAGATAAATATCTGGGCGGAAGACAGGCCCAAAGCCAGGATGAGAAGAAGATCCAGGATGCGCATGAAGCCATCCGTCCCGCCAATATAGAACTTACACCTCAGATGGTGAAAAATGACCTGGCACGCGATCTGCTCAGGCTCTATACCCTTATATGGAAGAGATTTGCGGCAAGCCGCATGAGCGATGCCGTTTACGATACCACCGCTGTTAAGATCCTGGCCGGAGACGATTCGTTCACCGTATCCGCTTCATCTCTTGCGTTCGACGGGTTCATGAGCGTATACAAGGATGATGAAGACAAGGAGGAACCCAATGTTCTTCCCAAGAAACTTAATAAAGGCGAAGAACTGAAACTCGCGGATCTTGATAAGAAACAGCATTTCACGCAGAGTGCGCCTCATTACACCGAGGCTTCGCTCGTGCGCGCTATGGAGGAACTCGGAATAGGCCGTCCGAGTACCTATGCGCCTACGATCACGACCATACTCGGACGCAGATATATCATCAAAGAGGACAAGAACCTCTATGTTACCGAGCTCGGTGAAGTGGTCAACAAGATGATGAAAGAATCCTTCCCTTCTATCGTGGATGTCAATTTTACCGCTAATATGGAAACCCTGCTGGACGGAGTCGAAGAAGGCAAGGTTAAATGGAAGACCATTCTGGAAAACTTCTATCCCGATCTTGATAAATCTGTCGTTGAAGCGGAAAAAAATCTCGAACAGGTTAAGATTGCGGACGAAGAATCCGATGAAATATGTGAACTATGCGGTAGGACCATGGTATACAAATACGGTCCTCACGGTAAATTCCTCGCATGTCCCGGCTTCCCCGAGTGCCGGAACACCAAGCCTTTCCTTGAGAAGATCGGTGTTAAGTGCCCCAAGTGCGGACAGGACATAGTAGTCAGGAAGACCAAGAAAGGCCGCAGATATTACGGCTGCATCGGATATCCGGAATGTGATTACATGTCATGGCAGAAGCCCAAAACGCCTGAGGCAGAAAGGCAGGGATAACCGATGGGAAACGTACAGTTACTCGATAAGACCCGCAAGATCGGAAAACTGTTGCACAACAACAATTCCGGTAAGGTGGTATTCGATGATATATGCAAGGTGCTTGGTGAAACCCTGGCATCGAATGTCATGGTCATAAGCCGTAAGGGCAAGATCCTCGGGCTTAGCCGTCATAGTGATATTGACGCCATAGATGAGTATATATCCGGTGAAGTGGCTACTTTTATAGACTCTTCCTTAAACGACAGACTGCTTGCGATCCTTTCTACCAAGGAAAACGTCAATCTTGCCACACTCGGATTTGAGAATACCGATACATCCAGATATCTGGCGATGGTAACTCCCATAGTCATATCCGGAGAAAGACTCGGTACACTTTTTCTCTACAAAGGTAACGAACAATACACTATTGATGATATAATATTATGTGAGTACGGTACTACGGTCGTGGGCCTCGAGATGCTTCGTGCGGTCAGCGAGGAAACGGCTGAGGAGGATCGCAAGATCGCGGTAGTGCAGGGCGCTATCTCATCGCTTTCCTTCACCGAGCTCGACGCCATAGTCAAGATCTTTGATGAACTGAACGGCTTTGAGGGAATGATCGTAGCCAGCCGTGTGGCAGACAGGGCGGGCATTACCAGATCGGTCATAGTCAATGCACTCCGCAAGTTTGAGAGTGCCGGCGTCATAGAATCCAGATCTTCGGGTATGAAAGGAACATACATCAAGGTCACAAATGATGCCGTTTATGACGAACTGGACAAAGTGAGGGCGCGCGGCAGGATGAAATGAACTTAAGCCGCCCAAACAGCCAAGATAACGGATTAGGACAGTAGATATACTGTATGTAAAGGGACTTCAGAAACTGAAGTCCCTTTTGTGCTTTTTCAGGACAGAAGGGCGCCACAACAATATGTGGTTTACATAATCAAACAACACTACATCTTGTGCTTTTTTGGCTAAAAGCCCTTGAAGTTTGTACTAAATAATCTATAATGGTAGTGTGTATATTTATGGAGGAGTATGCCTATGAGTACACTGATTGACACTCATGCGTTTGATTACATCGACGTTCTGGACAAGGCGGCGGATGCTTCGTGGCTCAGAAACGAAGCGATCGCGAACAACATCGCCAACGTGGATACGCCGTATTATAAGCGTCAGGATGTGAACTTTGAAGATGCCCTTAACCAGGCTCTTAAATGGACGCATATGGCCGATCTTGACCGCCAGGTTCATAACGTCAGCAAGAGACGTCTTTCCGTAGGCACCTATACGGATGAGACCGGGTACAGCTATCGTGTGGACGGCAACAACGTGGACCTGGATACCGAGGGCGCGGAACTTGCCGCAAACCAGATCAAGTATAACGGGATCTCGAATGCCATCAAGGCAGAGTTTCAGAATCTCAGAACGGTCATCAAGTAAGGAGGTGTGAGATATGAGCATATTTAATTCATTTGACATAAATGCTTCCGGTCTGACCGCTCAGCGTTTCAGGATGGATATCATATCCGAGAACGTTGCGAATGCCAACACCACCCGTACCGAGGACGGTACTCCTTATGTGCGCAAGGTTGTGACCTTTGAGGAAAAAGGAGAAGCGAAGGCTTTCTCACGTATTTTCCACAGCGCGCTCAATAACCGCAAACAGGGCGGAGTAAAAGTCGGCGGAGTGTATGAGGATACCTGGACTCAGGCCAACATGGTATATGATCCTTCTCATCCCGATGCCGATGAGAACGGATATGTGACTTATCCCAACGTCAACATCGTGACGGAGATGACCAACCTGATAGATGCCAGTCGTTCCTATGAGGCCAATGCTACCGCTTTCCAGGCATCCAAGTCGATAGCTACCAGAGGCCTTGATATGGGCAACACCTGATGAAAGGAGTGTGATGGGCTATGCCTATGGTAAGTGATGCTATAGATATAACACAGCTTCGTAACATTTCCTCCAATGCGGTCAGGAAGGTTGCAAAACAGGCACCGACCAATTCGATCGATGCTTATAACGGTAATAATTTCAGTGACCTGCTCGGAACGGCGATGGATAATCTGTCCGTGACGAACGGGTATCTGTCGGATATGGAGGACGAGGAGATCAAGTGGTCTCTCGGAGAATCCAAGAATACGCATGACCTGACCATTGCGATACAGAAAGCGAGTACCGCACTGCAATACACCGTGGCCGTGCGGGACAGAGTACTTGAAGCTTATAAAGAACTTATGAATATGCAGATCTAAAGGTGATCGATGAGGAGTGACCATGGCTGAGAGATTGAGAGCGATCTGGGCTAGGATACAGGAATGGTGGAACAGGTTTACCACCAGACAGAAGACGATCATCATAGTCGTTGCGGCTGTGGTGCTGATCGCCATCGGTATCCTGATAGCTGTTTTGACCAGGGATAAATACGTAACGATCTTCGTGGCTGAGACCACGGAGGAAACGAATGCCGTAACCGCCATCCTCGAGGAGAATTCCATCACAAACAAGGTATCCGATGACGGACTCAGCGTGATGATACTTGAGGAGGATCAGGCACAGGCCAATCTCCTTCTGGGTTCCAACAGTTTCAAATCGAGTGCATACAGCATAGATAACGTTACGGACGGCGGCATATCCACGACTGAGGCCAATACCCAGCGTAAGTATGTGCTTTATCTTGAGAGCCGTCTTGAGAACGATTTCATATCCGATTTTGAAGCGATCAAATCGGCACATGTGGAACTGCACATACCTACGGACGACGGAACACTGATCGCCAAGCAGGAGGAGGCGAGTGCTTCCATCCTTCTGGATCTGGAGGAAGAGTTTACCCCTGAACAGGCTTCATATCTGGCACGTGCGGTAGCGACAGCGATCGGAAACGAGTCGACCAACAATATCGTGATCATGGACAATCAGGGCAACATGCTCTTCTCCGGTGAGGATAACTATTCCACAGCCGGCACGACCGGTTCGCAGCTGACCGTCAAGTCACAGGCCGAGACCGCCGTGAAGAATGAGGTCCGCTCCGTTCTGCTCGGAACCAAGGAGTTCGATGAGGTTGAAGTCGCATGTACTCTGATCATGGATTTTTCGACCAGAGAGGATACCGATCATACATATACACCCGCGGAAGGTCAGAAACAGGGTGTTCTTGCGCATGAAGAGACTTATGCCTCCGACAGTGCGAACAGCGGCGGCGGAGTCCCCGGTACGGATTCCAACACCGAGAATGACACGACATATGTTATCCAGGACAACAGCAGGAGCAATTCTTCCGTCAGTGAGGAACTCAGGGATTATCTGCCCAACGAGCATATCACCGTGACGACCACTCCCGCCGGCCTCATCGATTACACCCAGTCTTCGATAGCGCTTACGGCGATACAGTACAACATCATCCGCGAAGAGGATGCCGAGACTCAGGGCCTTCTTGACGGCATCACATGGGAAGAGTATAAGCTCGCCAATAACACCAGGACGAAACTTGATGTTGAAGATGATCTTGTGGATGTGGTTTCCAAGGCTACAGGCATTCCCGTAGCCAGGATCGCTTTTGCAGCTTATTCACAGAACGTATTTTTTGACAAGGAAGGCTCGACGTTCAGCGTGACCGATTTCGTTCAGATAGCGCTGATCATCGTCATACTTGCACTGCTCGCGTTCGTAGTGCTCAGAAGTATGCAGAGAGAGAAAGAGGAGGCACCTCAGGAGGAACTTTCCGTGGAAGACCTTTTGCAGTCAACTCCCGAGACCGAGCTTGAAGATATAGCCATGGAAGACGAGTCTGAGACCAAAAAGGCCATCAGTAAGTTTGTGGAAGACAATCCCGAAGCGGCGGCACTTTTGCTTCGCAACTGGCTGAATGAGGAATGGGGATAAAGGATTAGGAGTTAGCATAAGCGATGGCTAAGTTAAACGACGAAATGAGCGGCCTTCAGAAGGCTGCGATACTTCTGATAGCGTTGGGGCCCGAGAAATCGGCCCTCATATTCAAGCACCTCAAGGAAGAGGAAATTGAGGAACTTACGCTTGAGATAGCCAATACCAGAAGTATCACCCCACAGATCAAGGAAGATGTGATCAACGAATTCTATCAGGTATGTCTTGCCCAGCAGTATATCGCCGAGGGTGGTATTTCCTATGCGAAGGAACTCCTCGAGAAATCGTTCGGCGAAGACCGTGCAAAAGACGTTATCGGCAAACTTACCGCATCGCTTCAGGTTAAGCCGTTCGAGTTCATACGAAAGACCGATGCATCACAGCTGCTCAACTTTATCCAGGACGAGCATCCTCAGACCATCGCCCTCATTCTTTCATACCTGTCACCGGCTCAGGCTGCATTGATCATCAGCTCTCTCCATCCGGACAGACAGGCGGATGTTGCCAAGAGAATAGCGGTCATGGACAGGACTTCACCCGAAGTCATCAAAGAGGTCGAGAAAGTTTTGGAATCGAAACTGTCAAGCCTGGTAAACCAGGATTACACGATCATCGGCGGTGTCGACAGCGTAGTAGAGATACTGAACACTGTAGACCGTGGTACAGAGAAGCACATCATGGAGACTCTGGAGATAGAGGAACCGGAACTTGCGGACGAGATCAGGCGCAAGATGTTCGTATTCGAGGATATCCTTCTTCTGGACAACAGAGCTATTCAGAGAGTGCTGCGTGATGTTGAGAACAACGATCTGGGCATCGCGCTCAAGGGTGCAAATCAGGAAGTTCAGAATGCGATATTCGACAACCTGTCCAAGCGTCTTGCATCCATGATCAAAGAGGATATGGAATTCATGGGACCTGTGCGTATGAAGGATGTTGAAGAAGCACAGCAGAAGATAGTTAATGTAATACGTAAGCTGGAGGATTCCGGCGAGATCGTAATATCAAGAGGCGGAGGCGACGAGATAATTGTCTAGTAACCTGGTTAAGTTTTACAACACGACGCCTCAGGAAGAGACCAAGGTCATTGATTCCAACAGCCTGGTAGAGATCAAACTCAAGGAAGTAGCGGCAAGAGCATCGAGAAAGAAAGCGGCACCGCCGCCTCCGAGCGGGGAAGCCCTGATAGCAGGAGAAAACGCCGAGGCGGGCTTTGTGGAGGGACTCTCTGCCGATATGGTCGAAGCCCTGCTTACCGACGGCGATGAAGAAAGCAATGTCATCAAAGCCATTGATCCTTCGGAAGAGGCTGAACATATCCGGCTGGCGGCCAAACAGGAAGCCGATGAGATAGTAGCCACGGCCGAGCAGCTCGCAAGAGAGTACAAGGAAAACAGCCGTCGTGAGGCTGAGATAGAATGCATGCGCATCAAGACCGATGCCAAGCAGGAAGGATACCAGGACGGTCTTGTCCAGGCACAGGACGAGTATGCGGCGCGCATGCAGGAACTTGAGATGAAGGAGCAGGAACTCCTTCAGAATTTTGATGCGATGTGCAGCGAACTGGAACCGCAGTTCATCAGCGTCATAACGAGCATATACGAGAGAATATTCAATGTTGAACTCGGGGCTTATGAGCCGATCCTGGCTCAGCTTGTGGCAAACGCCATACGCGGTGTCGAGAGCAGCAAGACATACATAGTACATGTTTCAAAAGAGGATTATGCGGATATAAGCGATGCCCACAGAGGCCTGCTCGAAGAAGCAGCTCCCGGCTGCCAGGTAGAGATCATAGAGGATGTGGGTCTAAACCGCAACCAGTGCATGCTGGAGACCGAGAACGGCATATTTGATGTCGGACTCGATACCCAACTGACCGAGCTCAGAAATAAACTGATGATACTCAGCTTTGATCCGAGCGGATCCGCACCGGAGGGCTGAAAGTGCAACCGGTCATAGATTTCGCGAAATACGAAAAGGTTCTTGACGAGCCTCTGATCCGCAATATGGGACGGGTCGAAAACGTCATAGGCTTAAGCATTGAGTCCAAGGGACCCGAAGCCAAGCTTGGCGACCTGTGCAAGATCTATACCGGATCGGATGATGAATTCATATATGCCGAGGTGATAGGGTTTAAGGACAGGAAGACTCTGCTTAGCCCGTATCAGGCCACCGACGGTATATCCATAGGCTGTAAGGTCGAGAACACCAATGCCCCGCTAATGGTCACGGTTTCCGACAAGCTTCTCGGACATGTTCTGGACAGCTTGGGGAATTGCGAGGAACTCGGATTTATAGAGGGCCCCAGAGTGGAGGTGGACACGCAGGCCATGGATGCCATGGACCGTGTGGTCATAGACGAGGTCCTCTCACTCGGCGTAAAAGCGGTGGACGGACTGTTGACCATAGGCAAGGGCCAGCGTATCGGAATATTTGCAGGCTCGGGCGTGGGCAAGTCCACGCTGATGGGCATGTTTGCACGTAATACCAACGCCGATATCAATGTGATCGCCCTGATCGGCGAGCGTGGCAGGGAGGTCAAGGAGTTCATAGAAAGAGACTTAGGCCCCGAAGGCATGGCCAGGTCGGTCGTTGTAGTCGCGACCAGCGACAGGACGGCACTTGAACGTAAAAAAGCGGCGATGACGGCTACTGCTATCGCGGAGTATTTCAGGGATCAGGGCAGGGATGTCCTGTTGATGATGGATTCCCTTACACGTTTTTCCATGGCTCAGAGAGAGATCGGTCTGGCCAGTGGCGAACCCCCTGTTTCCAGAGGTTATCCGCCGAGCGTATACTCTCAGATGCCCAGGCTCCTGGAGCGTGCAGGCAAGAATTCCAAAGGATCGATCACGGGGCTGTATACGGTACTCGTGGACGGCGATGATTTTAACGAACCCATCACCGATACCGCCAGAGGAATACTGGACGGGCATATAGTTCTGGACCGTAAACTTGCCCAGAAAAACCATTATCCGGCAATAGACGTGCTGGCTTCCGTATCGAGGTGCATGTCCGGTCTGGTCTCCAAGGAGCATAAGCGCTATGCGGGCAAGCTTAAGAGCACGATGGCCACTTATCGCGAGGCTGAGGATCTGATCAATATCGGAGCATACAAATCCGGATCGAATCCCGATATCGACTATTCGATCAGAATGAACGGGCCGATCAATGAGTTCCTGTGTCAGGAAACGGACGAAAAACTGACCTTCGAAGACGCATACGAACAGCTTGCCCGGATGTTTGCCGAAGAGTAGCCCCTTACCGGAACGGGTAGATACATATGGCTGTATTCAGATACAGACTTCAGAATATACTGAATATCAAAGAACAGCTTAAAACTCAGGCTGAGATGGAGTTTGGCTTTGCACAGGCCAAACTGAACGAGGAAGAGGAGAGGCTGAGACTCCTTAAGGAACGGAGAGAGGGGTACATCGAAGAAGGACGCCGGATGCGCATGGAAGTGCTCGATGTCCGGAAACTCGCAGAGAACGAGAGATCCGTCAAAGCGATGGATGAGTTTGTCGAAGGCCAGAGAGAGAATGTCAGACTGGCCGAGAGGGCGGTCGAAGCCGCCAGAGCGAAACTCACCGAAGCAATGAAAGAAGTCAAGATCCAGGAGAAACTCAGAGAGCAGGCTTTTGAAGCTTTTCTTGAAGAACAGAAAGTTGCGGAAGCCAAAGAGATAGATGAACTTGTCAGTTACCGTTACGGGCAAAAAGGAAGTTAAGACAGATGGCTGATGAAGCGGTATTAGATCCCGAAGAAGAGAAAAAACAGATACGGGAAGAAAAGAAAGCTCTGAAAAAAGAGCAGAAAGCAGCTCAAAAGGAAGCCAAAGCCAGAGCCAAGGAGATAGCCAAGCGTGAAGACGAACTCGATGACGATGACGCGGGCGGTTTATCGATAGCCATGGTCACTATCATCATAATAGTGATCTGGATCGCCATCCTTGCACTATTGATCAAACTGGATGTGGGCGGACTGGGCTCTACCGTAATGCGCCCTCTGATCAAGGACGTTCCTGTTCTTAATGCGATACTTCCCGCCGAATCAAGCCTCGGCAGTAATCTGGAGACTACCGCCGAAGAAGATCCTTACATGGGATTCACTTCACTCGATGAGGCTGTGGCTTATATCAGACAGCTGGAGCGCGAGATGTCCGAAATGCAGAACAACTCCGGCAACGACTCCGCACGTGTGGAAGCTCTGGAAGCCGAGATAGAGAGGCTTCAGACTTTCGAAAAGGCTCAGGTGGAGTTCCAGCGCATCAAGGATGAATTCTACAACGAAGTCATATATGCCGAGAACGGACCGGGCATAGAACAGTACAAGAAATACTACGAATCCATAGATCCCGAGAAAGCGGAAGCGCTGTATCAGCAGGTCATCATGCAGGTTGAGAAAGATAAGGAGATGGAGGATTATGTGGCTGCATATTCGGCCATGAAGCCGAAGGAAGCCGCCAAGATATTCGAAGCCATGACCGATAATCTTGCTTTGGCAGCCAGGATCCTCGAAAATATGGACTCCGACAGCCGCGGTAAGATACTTGGTGCCATGGATCAGGATGTGGCTGCAAAGATAACGAAATTAATGGATCCCGAAGGTTAAGAGATGTTATTCCGGATCCGATATAATAAATGTATGGGGCGATACTGACCATACAAAGCACATTGAAAAGTACAAAGGAGGAACCAAATGACTACTGTACCTGTAACTGACTTGGGCCTCAGGGTGCCTACAGTCAACGAAACAGGCGGTACTCCTCCGGTGAACGGGCAGGACTTCATGGGTAAGTTCAGATCCGCGATCGAATCGCAGGCATCGGCTCTGAATATCGAGCAGGCACAGCCGCAGGATACGACACAGACCCGGACTTCAACTCAGACAGACGAAGCCCCGAAGGAAGTCGACAGAACTCCCAAAGCTTCACCCGACAGGGAAAGCGTTAAGAGTAATGTTGAGAAACAGCCCACCAAAACCGGTAAGGATGAGGTAACCGCTGAAGATGCCGAAAAGGAAGCCGAGACGATCTCTCCCGAAACAGTGGAAGTGATCGAAGAGGCAGTAGAGCAGATAGTTAACGAGATCGCACAGATGCTCGACTTAACTCCCGAAGAAGTACAGTCCGTAATAGATGATATGGGACTTACTACAGCCGATCTGCTCGATCCCGTAAACATGACCGGACTGGTCACCAAACTTTCGGGTAATCAGGATGCAGTCGCACTGCTGACAGACGACAGTCTTTATCAGACACTTGGAACCCTTCAGGAATTCGTGACAGACACGAGAGAAGACCTCATGGATAAGCTGGACCTATCGCAGGAAGCCTTGAATGAGGTGCTGATCCGGACAGAAGAGCCGGTACAGCAACCGAGTGAAGCTGACATGGATCCGATCCCCGCAGAGCCGATTCCCGCAGAAGTTAAACCTGCAGTGGAAAATCCTCTCGAGGGAATGAAGGATTATAAGATGACCACTACAGTCGACGGCGAAACAGTCACGATGGACGTAAGAGTAGATGATACTACCGGAGCCCAGACCGTGACGGACGTGACAAGAAGTGATCCACAGCAGTCTGAACAACAGAGGCAACCGTCTGAACAAAACTTCGGACAGGAGACGAAACGAGAAGACTCCCCCGAAGTTCCCCTCTTTACCCAGACAACAACACAACTTAATACAGAGAATATACAGGACTTCACGGCAATGACCGAAGAAGTCACCGGCTTCAGAACTGAGGCTGCGGATATAGCCGAACAGATCATGGAAAGCATGAGGGCCAATATCAGAGCCGATGTTACCGAACTTGAGATGAATCTTCATCCCGCAAGCCTCGGAAATGTGAGAGTCAATCTTCAGGCACAGAACGGACAGATCACAGCACAGTTCCTGGCACAGAACGAAACCGTAAGGGCAGCGATCGAGAGCCAGGTCGTTCAGCTCAGAGAATCACTTGAGGCACAGGGAATAAAGATCGAACAGGTGGAAGTCGCAGTTGCCAGCCAGGGATTCGACAGAAACAGAGATAACTCGCAGGGACAGGGCGGATCCGCAGATAACGGACAGCAACCCGGAGGAAGGATCGGAAGGGCAGGCAGGATCCGCAGGATCGACTTAAACGCCATGGAAGGCGAGGAGATGGAAGATCTCGATGATGCCGACAGGATAGCAGCCGAGATGATGGCAAGCGAAGGCAACACAGTCGACTACACAGTATAAAGCGTGAAAGGAGCAACACATGAGCGCAATAGCACATATAGAAAACGGTGAGATAGTATCAAGTGCTACCCAGGATTCCTTAAGCAAAGCCAAGGCCGGGACAGCCAATAAAGATGATTTTCTCCAGCTTCTTGTGGCTCAGATGAAATATCAGGATCCCATGGAGCCTACGGAGAACACCGAATGGGTTTCCCAGTATGCTCAGTTCTCACAGGTTGAAGAACTCCAGAACATGGCAACAAGCATGTCGCTCCAGAGAGCTTCCGGACTTGTAGGACAGACAGTCATCATGAATGTCGAGGATTCCAAGGGTGAAGCAACCGAAGTTGAAGGCAATGTGGATTTTGTATCATACGAAGGCGGAAACGCTTACCTGTCAATAAACGGCGAACTCTACGCCATGAGCGACTTAAAGCACGTCGTGGACAGCAAATACATCGCAGCCATGGACAATGCCAAGGGATTCATTGAAGCACTCGGAAAACTTCCCGACATCAACACCCTGGCCCTTCAGGATAAAGCACAGGTTGAGGATGTTGCAGCAAAATACTACAACTTAAGCGACTGGGAAAAATCACTTCTCGGAAGCGACGAGTTCAAGAATAAACTCGAAAACTACGTTTCAAGGATGATAGCTCTTGTCAAGGAAAGCGAAGAAAGCTGAGATAAGAGCACAGAGGTAAGAATATGCAGGTCATAAACAATCATATAAATATAAATCAGGCAGCCGAACAGCTCCTGAATAAAAGTGAAAAGACCGGCATTTCCGCTGAGAACGGCACATCGGGATTATCCTTTCAGGATATCCTGCGAGGCAAGGTGGAAGCCCCCGCGCAGGAACCGATATCCCTTAAATTTTCCAAGCATGCCGCAGGCAGGCTGGAGGACCGGAACATCCGGATGACGGATTCCCAGTTGGAAAGACTGACCGAAGGAGCGGTCAGGGCGCAGATGAAAGGAATCAAGGACTCACTTGTCATGGTCGATTCACTGGCATTTATCGTGAACGTACCCAATCAGACGGTAGTCACAGCCATGGATCAGACAGAGACTAATGACAACATTTTCACCAATATAGACGGTGCAGTAATAGCTTAATATAAGCGAGGAGGTAATTGCCTTATGATGAGATCACTTTTTTCCGGCGTTGCAGGTCTTAAGACCCACCAGACGAGGATGGACGTAATAGGTAACAATATAGCAAACGTTAACACTACAGCATACAAGTCACAGTCGATGACATTCCAGGATCTGCTGTATCAGACAACGCAGAACGCATCTGCAGCCAATGCCAATACCGGTGCCGGCGGTATCAACGCCCGCCAGATCGGTCTCGGTGCCAAGACAGGTGCCATCTCCACAGCGATCACCCAGCAGGGTAGTGCACAGTCAACAAGCAATCCTTTTGATATCATGATCACCGGCGACAGCTTCTTCGTAGTATCAAACGGATCCGATAACTTCTTCACCAGAGACGGTTCCTTCTGTGTGGACGGTGTGGGAAACCTCGTTATGAGCTCTACCGGTTACACGGTAATGGGATGGCAGTCCGATGCTGACGGAAACGTTATCCAGGATAAGGTTTCTCCCTTACGTATCATGTCAGCTGAGAATATGGTATATCCTCCGGAAGCTACCAGCCTCGGTTATGTGACCGGTATCGTGGACAGAAACGATATTCAGGTTTCCTCTTCGACCGGACGTGTTATCGGACTTAGCTTCTACGATAACCTCGGATATCAGTACAATGCCAGATTCTCCATCCATGAGATCGACGGCTCAAACGGCGAGTTCTATATCCAGCTCGACAAGATCCTGGATTCGACCGGTGAGGAAGTGACCGGCACGGGCGCAGGATTCGGCGATAACGTAAACTATACCGCAAAGAATTCATACACAAAGCTCGCACAGGGATATGAACTTGAGGAGTATCAAGATACATCTACTCCTCCGGTCACGAAGTACAGAGTCAATCAGATTGATTCGACCACGACTCCTCCCACCAAGACACCTGTTACGGGTGATGCGGCTATCGCTGTTGCATTCGGTATCGATACCACTACCGTGGATACCTACGCTTTTGACGAGAACACAGGTACATTCAATACGACCAAGGCCATGACCGCAGGCAATGCGGCATATCTTCAGTTTGACAAGAATACCGGTTATTTCAGCGGTATCGGAACTACTGCTGCCGGACTCAGCGCCGATGATGCTACGATGCAGCTTAAGTTTGCAGCCAATAATGCAAACTTCTCACCCATCACGATCGACTTCTCGACCACCACGATGTTCAACAACAACGGAACATCCACAGTCGGTGCCGTAAACGGTAACGTAGCAGGCCTCGGAACCGGTAGAAGGCTCGGAGAACTCTCCGGTGTATCGGTATCCAAGGACGGTATCATCACCGGTACATACGATAACGGACAGAGCAAGATCCTCGGCCAGATCGCAGTTGCTGCATTCGCAAATGCAGCAGGTCTTGAGAAGGCAGGTGACAACCTCTATACCTCGACTCCCAACTCCGGCGAGTTTGACGGTATCGGTATCGATATCACGGCTAACGGCGATTACATGACCAGCGGCGTTCTCGAGATGAGTAACGTAGACCTGGCGAACGAGTTCACGACCATGATCACCACACAACGTGGTTTCCAGGCCAACTCACGTATCATCACCGTATCCGATACGCTTCTTGAAGAACTTACCAACCTTAAGAGATAGGGTTGACATAACAACTAAAGCGGCTTAATATAACACTCATACAGCTTGATTTCGGGGAACTGCCTTCGGGCAGCTCCCCTTTAGGGTTTTTGGGAATCGCGATCCGAGGCATGGGTGCATGCCGTTTACATGGAGGTTTAACATGATCGAAGTAACCAAGATAAACGGGGTGAAAGTCCTCATAAATCCTGACCTTATCGAACTGGTCGAGGAAACCCCGGATACCGTTGTTTCGTTCACTACGGGCAGGAAAATTATCATAAAAGAAAGTAGACAAGATATTAAAGATTTAGTAAAATCGTATAGAAAGGATATTTTTGCATAGAATCAGCCGTGTCCTTAGGGAAAAAGGGATACTATGGCTTGTTTTTGTGCGTTGATACCCTAATCTTACTTACGGAGAATTACTGTGGATATAGCTTCACTGCTTGGCCTTGTCATTTGTCTGGGCCTCGTTATATTCGGAATCACCTTTGGCAACAGCTTCAGCGTTATCATAAACTTCCTGGATGCACCTTCGGCGCTCATCACGTTCGGTGGCGCTTTCTGTTGTATTCTTGCCGCGAATTCCATACCCAGTTTCGTCAGCGGCCTTAAGTCGTTTAAACTGATACTCAAGGTTCCTAACTTCAACACCGGAGAGATCATAGGCAAGATCATCGAACTTTCCAACGTTGCTCGTAAAGAGGGACTGCTCGCACTCGAAGAAGCTGCAGGCAATCTGGACGATCCCTTCCTGAAGAAGGGCATCATGCTCGTTGTAGACGGTACGGATCCCGAACTTGTCCGCGGCATCATGGAAACCGAACTCGTGTCCATAGAGGACAGACACAAAGGATGTATAGGATTCTGGGAAGACCTCGGATCCATGGGTCCTGCCTGGGGTATGATCGGTACCCTTGTCGGACTGGTTAACATGCTCCAGAACATGGACGATCCTTCAAGTATCGGTCCTGCGATGGCGGTCGCGTTGCTGACTACATTGTACGGATCCATGCTTGCCAACTGGATATGCGCACCTGTCGGCATGAAGCTCAAGAAGAACAATGCGATAGAGATGCAGGCCAAAGAGATAGAGATAGAGGGACTTCTGTCGATCCAGGCAGGAGAGAACCCCCGTGTCATAGAGGAGAAGCTCAAGTCATTCCTTTCACCTAAGGACAGAGAGGGAATAGGAGCTGACGCAGGCGGCGGAGGTGGAGAAGATGGCTAACAGAAAGCCCGAAGAGCCGCCGAAAGGGGCGCCGGCGTGGCAATCGACGTTTGCCGACCTGATGAACCTGCTGCTTTGCTTCTTCGTATTGCTTTTCTCCATGTCATCCATCAACGAGGAGAAATACGAGCTCATAGTCGCTTCGTTCAGCAAGTCGACTTTCAGCATATTTGAAGCGGGATCGAGCGCCATAGGAGACGGTGTTCTCGTATCGAACGGCGTAAGCCAGTTAAACGAACTGTCGGATTATATCAATTCCATGGGCCTTAATTCCGAAGGCGAGGAATATGAGATACAGGCCGAGACGGCAACAAGTGCCGATTCCGAGTCTCAGGAAGACATGATGGAGGAGATGACCGAGTCGGGTCTTGAAGAGTCGGAGGAACTTGCGGAGCGCATACAGGAAGCTCTGGAAGAGAACGAGATGCAGAATGATGTCGATATCGACTTCACCTCTCAGTACGTTCAGCTGACGCTTAAGGGAGCCATCCTGTTTGACTCGGGTTCGGTAGAGTTAAAGCCCGAATGTCTGCCCGTACTCGATCTGATAGGAGTGATACTTGACAAGTATGCGCGCAGTACCATAGAAATCGAGGGGCATACGGATAACGTGCCCATGCACGGAGCCAAGTACTCCAACAACGATGAACTCAGTGCCGGACGTGCACTGTCGGTGTTCAACTACCTGATAGCCAACACCAGTCTGGACCCGGCGACCGTCAAGCATGCGGGCCGCGGCGAGTACGTTCCGGTAGCGGATAACTCCACTCCCGAGGGACGGAGCAAGAACAGAAGAGTAGAGATCAAGATCTATAACTCTTTAAATAATTACTAAGGGATAAGACAACCCGGATAGAGGAAGAATATGAAAAGAAATCTGCTGTCCATAGTCATATTGGTATTGGTGCTGGTGAACACCGTGCTCAGCGTGGTACTGATGGTTTCGGTCGTAGGTACCGCCAAGAAGACATCCGCTCTGATCGACGGCATCTCGGAAGCGTTAAGCCTCGAGGTCGAATCTCAGGCCAGCGCAGACGTGAACGCACAGGCAATCCCGATGACGAGCATAGAAGTATATAATATTTCCGAGAGCATGACGATCCCGCTTGCAAAGAGCGATGACAAGGATCACTACTGCCTGGTATCGGTCAGCTTCTCGGTCAACAAGGATCACCCCGATTACGCAACTTACGGCTCCGATTATTCGTCACAGGAGAGCCTGATCAAGGATCAGATACGTGACGTTATCAGCCAGTACACTATAGATGAAGCCAAGGCTAATCAGGAGTTGATCAAACAGCAGATACTCGAGAGAGTACAGGCACTGTTTAACTCCGATCTGATATTTAACGTATCGTTCGGCGAGTACATGTTCCAGTAAGAGAACTTGGCGAACATTGGAGGTAAGCCGGTTTGAGCGAGGTTCTGTCGCAAAATGAGATAGATAATCTACTGGCAGCCTTAAGCACCGGTGAACTTGATGCAGACACGCTGTCGGACACTAATGAGAAGCAGGTCAAGAACTATGACTTCAAACGTCCGGCGAAGTTCTCCAAGGAGCATTTAAGGACACTGGAGATCATCCACGAGCACTACGGGAGACTGTTATCCACCAATCTCCCCGTGTATTTACGTAAGACGGTGCAGGTTGCCGTTGCCAGTTCCGAGACCGTTACTTTCTCGGAGTTTACGAACGCACTGGCATCTCCGTCCATTCTGGGGATCATCAACTTCCATCCCCTGAACGGGACCATCATTCTGGATATGGCACCGAATCTCGGATTTGCCATGATCGACAGGATGCTCGGAGGTCAGGGCGAAGCGCTCGAGAGGAGCAGAGACTTCTCGGAGATCGAGATGACCATCCTTCAGAAGATGATGGTCGTATGCATGCAGCTGATGCGTGACCCGTGGAAAAATGTGGTTGAGGTCAACCCGGTACTGGACCGTATAGAGACCAATCCCGCATTCGCACAGATCATTTCTCCGAGCGACATGATCGCCATTGTGACACTGAATGTCAAGATAGGCGATACCGAAGGATTCTTCAATATATGTCTTCCGTTCTTTACATTGGAGGACGTAATGGATAAACTTAATACCAAGTTCTGGTTCTCCAACATGGTAGAAGTGAGCGGAGAGCAGTACGCGGAGAATCTCGAAGCTATGATCAGGCATGTGGATATTCCGATCAGAGCGGTTCTGGGCATGAGCAGCATATCGGTCGGCGATTTTGTGATGCTGCAGCCCGGAGATGTTATAAGAGTAGATACCGACGTTGATTCCGAACTTGATGTTTATGTCGGAAACATACGGAAGTTTACCGGCTTGCCCGGATATAATAAGGACAAGTTTGCTATGAAGATCACATCCGTGATCAGAGAGGAGGATTGACTGCATGGATGGAATGCTGTCGCAGGACGAAATTAATGCGCTCCTAAACGGCATGGATGTAGGCTCCGACAGCGGAGCTGATTCCGGTTCCAGCTCAGATGCAGTGTCGGATTCACAACCCTCATCGGGCGGATCCAAAGTGGGCGATGTAGAACTGTCCGCTATGGAGTGTGATGCAATAGGCGAGGTCGCCAACATTTCGATGGGTTCCTCGGCCACGACACTGTATTCACTTGTCAATCGAAAGGTCAATATCACCACGCCGACGGTTTCTCTGGCAACATGGGAAAACGTCATTGCCGACTACGAGAAGCCGTGTGTATTTATCCAGATCAAGTACACGGTCGGATTGGACGGATCAAACATCCTGGTCCTGAAAGAGCATGACGTGCTGGTGATCGCAGACCTGATGATGGGTGGAGACGGAAATGTAGAAGACACCGAGCTCAACGAACTTCATCTGTCGGCGATATCCGAAGCGATGAACCAGATGATGGGTGCTTCGGCAACCTCCCTTTCCACGATGCTTGGCAAGATGATCGACATTTCTCCTCCGGAGGCTTCGCAGGTCGATTTCACGGAAGGAAAGTCGGGATCGGATATAGCGGAATTCCTGGGAGGAACATTTGCGAAGATCTCTTTCAGGATGCAGATAGATGATCTGGTTGATTCGACTATCATGCAGCTGTACCCGCTGGATTTCGCCAGAGATCTGTGCAACGTATTCCTGGCCAGCCAGTCACCCGAGCCGGAACCCGCACCTGCACCCGAACCGGTAGCACCTTCCGCTCCGGTCACTCCGGTAGCACCGCCGCCGATGGCAGCCGCACCGGGACCTGTACCGCAGGCAGCGCCGGACCCCATGATGGCAGGATACGCGCAGCCGATGCCGCAGATGTATGCACAGCCGATGCCGCAGATGTATGCGCAGCCGATGGCTCCGACCAATGTGATGCCGGCCCAGTTCCAGAACCTGGCCCCGAATACGGCAGGCATCCCCGGAGGCGAGAATATCGGCATCATCATGGATGTGCCGCTTGAAGTTACCGTAGAGCTGGGCAGGACCAGCAAATCGATCTCAGAGATACTTGATTTTGCTCCCGGTACCATTCTGGAGCTTGACAAGATAGCGGGTGAGCCCGTAGATGTCCTGGTCAACGGCAAGTTTGTTGCAAAGGGCGAAGTAGTAGTTATAGAAGAAAGTTTCGGCGTTCGCGTCACAGAAATCATTAATCAATAGGAGACAAAGAGATGGCAAAAAACATTTTGATTTGCGATGATGCAGCTTTCATGAGAATGATGATCAAGGACATTCTGACAAAGAATGGTTACAACATCGCAGGAGAGGCTGAAAACGGAGCAATGGCAGTTGATAAGTACAATGAGACCAAGCCCGATCTCGTACTTATGGACATCACTATGCCGGAAATGGATGGTATCCAGGCTCTGAAGAAGATCAAAGAGAACGATCCTTCCGCATCAGTTATCATGTGCTCTGCCATGGGTCAGCAGGCGATGGTTATCGAGTCCATACAGTCCGGTGCGAGAGACTTTATCGTTAAGCCTTTCCAGGCAGACAGAGTATTGGAAGCGGTACAAAAGGTTCTCGGCTGATGGGGTCGTCCTACGGCCAGTTCATAGTTGTACTTCTTATATTTGTCGGCGTTCTGGCGGTTACGCTGTGGGTCACCAGGTGGTTGTCGGGTTACCAGAAGACCATGGGTGCCGGATCGAATATACAGTTGATCGAAACACAGTCCCTCGCCACGGGCAAATATATACAGATAGTACGCATAGGTGACAGATATTTTGCACTTGCCGTGTCAAAAGACAATGTCACTCTGATAAGTGAACTTGAAAAGGATTCTCTTATCATACGTGAAAGCGGCTCCCGGGCTCCTTCTTTTAAGGAGATACTGTCCGGAACCAGATCGGTAGGTGGTGGGGAAACCCCGGAAAATGAGAACAAAGAGTAGACGATTTTGTCATCATATAGTCAGATTAATATGCCTGCTGATTTCGGTGGGCATATTGTGTGTATCGGGGCCTGCCGTTATCAGGGCCCATGCCGTGGAAGACATAGATGCGAACGAGCATCATCTGACCGGTGACAGAGAAGACAGTACGAATATCGATGAACCCGGGACCAGCGATTCGCCCGAGGATCTGGCTGACTTAAACATCGCCAATACCGTTACCGTCACATATGCAAACGGTAACGGGCAGATCAATGGTGCACTCAGGATACTTATCATCCTGACGATGATAGCGATCGCCCCGTTCCTGATCATCATGCTGACATGCTTTACGAGGATCATCGTCGTATTGCATTTCACACGAATGGCCCTGAACACGCAGACGGCTCCGCCCAATAACGTGTTGATAGGGTTAGCTTTGTTTCTTACGTTCTTTATCATGCAGCCTACCATCATGACGGTCTACAATGAGGCGATAGTGCCTTTTGAAGCCGGCGAACTCGAATCGGCGGAAGCATTCGAGGCGGGCATGAAGCCCATCCGTGAGTTCATGTATCCGCAGACCCAGCAGAAGGATATGCTCATGTTCATGGAGATATCCCGGACGGAATGGGACGGAACTCTTGAATCCATCCCGAATGCGGTGCTGGTACCGAGTTTTATCATTTCGGAACTTAGAAGCGCGTTTATTATCGGCTTTTTGATATATATTCCTTTTATCGTGATAGATATGGTCGTGGCATCGACCCTGATGAGCATGGGTATGATGATGCTGCCTCCGACTACGATCTCAGCCCCGTTCAAGATACTTCTGTTCGTCTTGGCCGACGGCTGGAATCTCGTGATCATGAATGTAGTCAGGACATATTATTAGTCAGTGAGGTGACGATATGAGCATAGGTGACGTACAGCGTATCATAAGCGATGGTTTGTTCTGTATCCTGAAAACGGCTCTTCCGGTGCTGCTTGTCAGCCTTGCCGTAGGTCTTGCGGTTTCCATTTTTCAGACCGTTACATCGATCCAGGAGCAGACACTTACGTTCGTGCCCAAGGTTCTGGCGATCTTCCTGACTTTGACACTCATAGGTAACTGGATGCTGAACAATCTGGTCACTTATGTCAGTGATCTGTGGAGCGGATTTGCGGTTTATATAAGGTAGAAGCATGCTTGACATAAGCTTTTCGTATGCTGACCTGCAACATTTTCTGCTGATAGTTGTAAGGGTTACCAGTTTCATATTCATAGCTCCGTTTTTCGGCATGAATAACACTCCCAGGCGAGTCAAGATAGGCATGGGACTGATGATATCGATATTGCTCTACGGTATCGTGGAGAGGCCGGAGCTGGTGTTTGATTCGGAGATCGAATACGCGATCATAGTGATGCGTGAGGTCATATGCGGCCTGCTGATCGGCCTCGGAGCTCAGCTTGTAACAACAGTCACCGTTTTGGCCGGATATATAGTGGATATCGAGACCGGTATGAGCATGGCTCAGGTCTTTGATGTCAATACAAGACAGCAGGTTTCGATATCGAGCGGAATTTATCAATACTCATTCATGCTCATCATGATCATATCCGGAATGTATCAGTATCTGGTCGGGGCGCTGGTTGATTCATTCACGCTGATCCCTGTCGGTGGAGCGCAGTTTAATGCCGGGAAACTGGTATCGCAGGTCGTTACTTTTATGGGAGAGTACATGAGCATCGGTTTCAGGATCGCTCTTCCCATATTCTGCTGTATACTGCTGCTCAACTCGATCCTGGGTATCCTGGCCAAGGTAGCACCGCAGATGAACATGTTTGCCGTCGGTATGCAGTTGAAGGTGCTGACGGGATTATCTCTTTTATACATTACCGTTTTTACTTTGCCCAGGATCTCGGAGTTCATTTTTACCGAGATGAAGAGGATGATAGTAGGTTTTGTAGAGGGTATGATGTGAGCCTGAAATATGACCTTCAGTTCTTCGCCAAGGACGGTCCCGGCGGAGAAAAAACCGAACCGGCTACACAGAAGAAACTCGAAGATGCCCGTAAGGAAGGGCAGGTAGCCAAGAGCAGGGAAGTCAGTAACGCGGCCATGCTGTTCGCGCTGTTTATCTTTATCGGAACGGCGATAGCGTATTACGGCAGGAGCTTCCTTAATCTCTTTGAGGTCGTATATAACCGTATCCCCGAGTGGACGGTCATGTATCAGGGTGAGATGCCCTATGCCACGATTTACAGCGGATTGAATCTGATCGTCCGGCGGTTTTTGATCATAGTACTGCCGGCGCTGCTGATAGGTTTTTTTGTTCCGTTCATCGCCAACATAGTCCAGGTCAGATGGAGCCCTACGACCAAGCCGATGAAACCTAAACTCAGCAAGCTCAATCCGATCAACGGAGTGAAGAGGATATTCTCTCTCAATTCACTCATGGAGCTGATCAAATCGTTATTGAAGATCGGCATCATCGGCTGGATGGCGTTCCTGTATCTGAGACAGAATCAGGACAAACTGCTGATAATCATGGATATGCCCATCATGGATGCACTGAAGCTCTTAAGCAGCACGGTCGTGTCTTTGGGAATAAGGATATCCGCCGCCTATCTTGTGATCGCCGCCGCTGATTTTCTGTATCAGAAATGGAAATTCAGCGAAGACATGAAGATGACCAAGCAGGAGGTCAAGGACGAATACAAGAACATGGAAGGTGATCCTCAGATCAAGGGCAAACAGCGGCAGAGGATGATGGAGGCGTCAAGACGACGCATGATGCAGCAGCTTCCACAGGCAGACGTGGTCATCACCAACCCTACGCATTATGCCGTTGCGATCAAGTATGATCCTGATCTGTATGATGCCCCGTATGTTGTAGCTAAGGGAAGCGATTATCTGGCAGCCAGGATCAAGGAGATAGCCAGGGAAAACAATATTGAGATAGTGGAAAACAAGCCTTTGGCTCGAATGCTATACGCCAACGTCGACGTGGATCAGATAGTTCCTCCGGAATTGTATCAGGCAGTGGCGGAGGTACTCGCATTCGTATACCACGTTCAGGGTAAAGTGTGATTTAAGTTTACATAAATCCGGCCAAGTAGTTTACATAACACAAAACAGGAAAGGAGGAACAAATGGGTAAGTTAAGGATAGCCGATGCCGGCGTTGCCGTATATCTGCTCATCGCTTTTATCATGCTCATAGTTCCCATTCCGTCACTTTTGCTGGATATCTTTCTGGCAACTGACATGGCGATCAGCTTTACGATCCTGTTTACCTGTATGTTCTCGCTGGAAGTGCTGGATATGTCATACTATCCCACGATCCTGCTTTTTTCCACGATATTCCGTATCGCCCTGAACGTATCATCCACGAGACTGATCCTCTCGACCGGTGAAGCCGGAAACGTTATTCAGGTCTTCGGTGAGTTCGTCGGTGCGGGCGATCTGGTCATCGGTGTCATCGTTTATCTGATATTGCTGATAGTTCAGTTCATGGTCATCAACAAAGGTTCCGAGCGCGTGGCTGAAGTTACCGCCAGATTTACCCTGGACGCCATGCCCGGTAAGCAGATGGCGATAGATGCGGACCTTAATACCGGAGCGATCACGGATGTTGAAGCCAAGGCCAGACGAGACAAGATCCAGGAAGAAGCGAGCTTCTTCGGTTCCATGGACGGTGCCGTCAAGTATGTAAAAGGAGATGCGACCGCAGGCCTGATCATAACCGCGGTTAACATCATCGGCGGTATCGCGATGGGCATGCTCAGGAACGGTATGGATATGCAGACCGCTCTTGACCACTATTCGATCCTGACCATCGGTGACGGTCTGGTAAGCCAGATACCTTCTCTGCTCATATCGCTTTCGACAGGTATCCTGGTAACCAAAGGATCCAAGAATGCCGATTTCGGTACAGTGCTCATAGGGCAGCTCTTCGGAATACCCAAGGCATTGTACATAGTCGGCGGCGTCATGGCTTTCCTGGGGATCGTCACACCGCTGAACACCATACTTTTCGTAGTCATAGGCGCGTTTTTCATCATTACGGCAAGAGTCATAGCCGGCACTATAGAAACAGCCAAGATCGAGGCTGAAGTCGAGAGTGAGGAGGCTGCGGCTGAGGAGATCCGGCAGCCCGAAAACGTTACCTCGCTGCTCAATGTCGATCCCATCGAGCTTGAGTTCGGTTACGGTATCATTCCTCTGGCGGATGTCAATCAGGGCGGCGACCTGCTAGACCGAGTTGTCATGATCAGGCGTCAGATAGCTCTTGAACTTGGTACGGTTGTGCCGATCATACGTTTGAGGGATAACATACAGCTTAATCCGAACCAGTACATCATCAAGATCAAGGGCGTGCAGGTTTCGGAAGGAGAGATCCTGTTTGACCACTATCTGGCCATGAATCCCGGATATGTTGAGGAACAGATCCCCGGTATCGAGACCAGAGAGCCTTCATTCGGTCTCCCGGCTACATGGATCACCGAAGGCCAGAGGGAAAGAGCCGAGAGCATGGGCTATACGGTTGTAGATCCTCCTTCGATCATCGCCACGCACCTGACTGAGATCATCAGACAGCATATTGCGGAACTGCTGACCAGACAGGATGTTCAGAACCTGATAGATAACCTGAAGGAGACCAATCCTTCGATAGTGGATGAACTCGTACCCAAGCTCCTCGGTCTCGGAGAGGTTCAGAAGGTTCTTCAGAATCTGCTCAAAGAGGGCATCTCGATCAGGGATCTGCTCACGATATTCGAGACGATGGCCGATTATGCCACGACAACGAGAGACACGGATATCCTTACCGAATACATAAGACAGGCACTCAAACGTGCCATATCCAATAAGTATTTTCCTGCCAATGAAGTCACACAGGTCGTTACCGTGGACGCCACGGTTGAGCAGGAGATCATGGCGAGTGTCAAGCAGACCGAACAGGGAGCGTATCTGACCATGGATCCTCAGAAGATCGAGGCGATCATGAACAGCGTCAGGGTCGAGAAGGAGAAACTCGAAAACCTCGGCAGGAACCCCATAGTCGTCACTTCGCCTATCGTCAGGGCGTATTTCAAGAAGCTGACGGAAGAGTACTTTAAGGATCTGATAGTTGTGTCTTATAATGAGATAGACACCGATGTAAGCATTCAATCAGTAGGAATGGTAACAGCATAGAATGATCATCAAGAAGTTTACAGCCAAAACCGAGGCGGAAGCTACCGCGGAGGCAAGAAAAGAACTCGGACCCAACGTGGTCGTAATGAACGTTCGGAGCGTCAAGCAAAAGGGGATTTTCTATTTTCTGAAAGCGCCTCTCATGGAGGTTACGGTAGCACTTGAGGAAGAAGGGGAGCCCAATGCCGTACGACGCAGGGTGGTGACTCCCGAGCCCGCACCCGCAGACGATCCCGTCCGCGAGGCAGTCAGCCGTGTGAGCTCTCTGGTAAATGCCGATCTTGAGAAAGAAAAGAAGGTATCGGACGAAGAGCACCATGACTCGGTCATAGAAGAGAAACTGGATTCCCTGCAGAGCCTGCTTGAAAAGCAGATAGCTTCTCCCGCACCCGCACAGGAGTCCGAGCAGACCAAAGCGGCGCCGAAACCCGCACAGGAGGACGGATCCAAGGTAGATGATGTGGATGCCGAGCTCCTGAAGTTCATGAAGCTTCTTTATAACACCATGATCGATAATGAGGTCAATGAGAAAGTTGCCAATGCGATCATAGAAGAGACACGCAAGTCTTCCAAGCCGGGCATGCCTTTTGACTATGCCCTGGCTGCCACATATCAGAAGATGATCCTCAAGTTCGGCACACCGCAGACGATCACTCCGGCAACGCGCGGACCGAAGGTCGTATTTTTCATAGGACCTACGGGCGTCGGCAAGACTACGACCATAGCCAAGATCGCTTCGAAGTTTTCGGTTGAGGAAGGCAGGAAGGTCGCCCTGCTCACTGCAGATACCTACAGGATAGCCGCTGCCGAGCAGCTCCGTACATATGCGAACATTCTGGAAGTTCCGTTCAGGATCGTCTTTTCCGTGGAAGATGTGGAAAAGGCACTGGATGACTTCGTTGCCTATGATTACATACTGGTCGATACGGCCGGACATTCGCACCAGAATGAGACTCAGCGCGAGCAGATGAATGAATTCATACACTCTGTGGACGGACTTGCCGAGAAGGAGACGTTCCTCGTCCTTTCGGCTACCACCAAATACAGAGATCTGATCAGCATTGCGGATACATATTCGGCAATGACGGATTACAAGCTGATCTTCACCAAACTGGATGAGACCACTACGCTCGGTAATCTGCTCAACTTAAAACTTCATACCGGCACTACGATATCGTATGTGACCAACGGACAGAACGTACCCGATGATATAGCACCGTTTAATCCGCAGAAGACAGTGAAGCTGCTTCTCGGCGGAAAGTGAAAGTGACTTGGGATGGATCAGGCAACCGGATTAAGAAATCTCGTAAAATCGAATAATGTATCAACCGGAAACACCTCGGGACGCCCCATTTCCAGAGTCATTACGGTGACGAGCGGAAAAGGCGGAGTCGGCAAATCAAACACATCCATCAACCTGGCGATACAGTTTCGCAAGCTGGGCCAGAGGGTGATAATCCTTGATGCCGATTTCGGACTTGCCAATATAGAGATCATGTTCGGCGCAGTTCCGAAACATAACCTTTGCGATCTGATATATCAGAACAAGAATATTCGTGAGATAATCACATGGGGCCCCATGGAGGTCGGATTCATATCCGGCGGTTCGGGTATAGCGGGGATGTCCAATCTCGGACGTGACTATCTCACATACATCATACAGAACCTGGCGGAACTGGATGCCATAGCCGACATCATCATAGTGGATACCGGAGCCGGAATATCCGATGCGGTACTTGAGTTTCTGGTTGCGAGCGGCGAGATCCTGCTCGTGACTACTCCCGAGCCCACATCCATCACCGACTCGTATTCCCTGCTCAAGGCCCTGAACAGACACAACAGGTTTGACCGGGACTATTCGCAGATCAAAGTGGTAGCCAATAAGGTGGATTCCGATTCCGAGGGCCAGGCGCTTTTTAACAAGCTCAATGCCGTTGTGAACAGATATCTGCATCTGCCGATCTCCTATCTCGGGGCAGTGCCTCAGGATCAGCAGCTGGTCAAGGCGGTCATGCAGCAGATGCCCGTGTCGATCCAGAATCCGTCTGCCAAGTCGTCACAGGCATACGAGACCATCGCGGCCAAGCTTATGAACATCGACACGAGCAAACTTCATAAACGCGGAATGGCGGCGTTTTTCTCTCATATAGTTACTACAGCCAAAAAAGCACAGACTTGATCTGTGACATCAGGAGGTATGCATGCTATCTAAATATGTAGTGGTGGGGAACCGCGTGGAACTTCAATCGGTCAGAAGACTTAAACTGAATGAAGAGGGCGGTAACGAAGAGCGTAAAGTATACACGACCAAAGTATACGACATCATATCCGATGAGCGTATCGAACTTCTTATGCCCATGGAGCAGACCAAACTCATACTGCTCCCGGTTGACGGCGAGTATGAGCTCTGCTTCTATACCGATAACGGCCTGTATCAGTGCGTGGCCAAGGTCGTGGACAGATACCGCGATAACAATATCTATGTACTCGCACTCGACCTGACTACGAACCTGCGTAAGTATCAGAGAAGAGAGTATTACAGGTTCAGCTGCGCTCTTGAGATGAATTCCCGCGAACTTCTTAAGGAAGAGATAGAATCTCTCAATCATTCCCAGACTTCTCTCCAACCCGAACTGCCTCTCAAACGGAGCGTCATAGTAGACATCAGCGGCGGCGGCTTAAGATTCGTATCCAATCTTGAATATGAAAAAGGCAGCATCATCCTGTGCAACTACAATCTGGTCGTGGACGGGGCGGCTAAGCATTACAGCCTTGTGGGCAGGGTGCTCTCCGTCGAGGAACTCGAGAACCGTCCCGGTGTATACGAGCACCGCGTGCAGTATGTAAACATGGATGTGGATGAGCGTGAAGAGATCATAAAATATATATTTAATGAAGAGCGCAAGAACAGGCACAAAGAGAAAGGCATTTAAATATGAAAAAAATTTTGCTCGTAGATGATTCTGCACTCATGAGAAGGGTGCTTGGTGATATAATTGATTCAGATTCCAGATTTCATGTAGAAGATCGGGCAAACAACGGCATTGAAGCGCTGGAGAAACTGCAGAAGAACACATATGATGCAGTCGTTCTTGACGTCAACATGCCGCAGATGGATGGAATCTCTCTTCTCAAAGAGCTTCACAAGAAGAAGATCAATGTCAGAGTCATGATGGCCTCCACGGATACCATGGAGGGAGCCAAGGTCACACTGGACGCATTGGACCTTGGAGCATTGGACTTCATACATAAGCCGAGCAACGCATTTGACTGCAAGGAAGCCGATTTCCAGAAGCGTCTGCTCAGGACTCTCGAGAGCGTATGCATGTCCAAGGTGCCTTCCTTCGGACCGTCGATCACGATGGATTCCATCAAGACCACGAGAAAGGTCGTAGAACTTGTAAGCAGGAACGCCGCGGTGACGACCAGCTCCAAGATAGTGGCTATAGCCTCATCTACGGGCGGTCCCAAAGCATTGCAGTCGGTCATTCCGAACCTGCCGGGCAATCTGGCAGCCCCGGTGGTGCTCGTACAGCACATGCCGGTCGGATTCACCGCATCGCTTGCGGACAGACTCAACTCCCTGAGCGAAGTGACTGTTACCGAAGCAAAAGAAGGAGACGTGCTCGAGCCGGGACATGTATATATTTCCCAGGGCGGGAAACATATGAATATCCTGACGATGGCAAGCAAGTATTCCATTCATTATACCGATGAACCCAGCAGAGAGGGAGTCAAACCCTGTGCCAATTACATGTTCGAATCTCTTGCATCCTCCAAGGTGAATGAGATCGTATGCGTGGTAATGACGGGCATGGGTGCTGACGGAACCGAGGGCATAGTTCATCTTAAAGAGAAGAAAAAGGTGCATGTCATCACGCAGACCGAAGGCACCTGCGCAGTATACGGAATGCCGAAGGCGGCCGTAAAGCAGGGTATCTCGGATCAGCAGGTACCTCTCGATCAGATAGCACAGGAAATCGTTATGAACGTGGGTGTACGTAACTAAAGAAAGGAACGGTGGAACCAAATGGATGTGAGTCAATATTTGGACATTTTTCTGGATGAGGCCGGTGAGCATCTCCAGAGCCTGAGCGATCAGATCATGATCCTCGAGCAGGAACCGGAGAACGAAGACACTATCAATGAGATATTCCGTGCCGCACATTCGCTCAAGGGTATGGCAGGTACCATGGGTTACAAGAACATGCAGAACCTGACACACGATATGGAGAATGTGTTCTCTGAGGTCAGGAACGGTAATATCAAGATCAAATCAGACATGATCGATGTTCTGTTCCAGTGTCTGGATGCCCTTGAGGCATATACGAACAACATCCGTGAGAGTTCGGATGAAGGTTCGGAGACAAACGAGAATCTGATCAAGGCATTGAATGATATATTAAACGGCGGAACCGGTAAAGGTGGTTCATCTGATGCGCCTGCAGCGGAAGCTCCTGCTGAGGAGAGTAAAGCTGCCGAGGCATCCGGAGATTCCGGAGACGACGGATGGAAACATATCAAACTCGGCGATTCCGAGACAACAGTACTGGGTGAAGCATTAAAGCAGGGCAAGACTCCTTACGGACTTACCGTTAAGGTTCAGGAATCCTGCATACTTAAGGCTGCCCGTGCTTTCCTTGTGTTCAAGGCTGTTGAGGAACTCGGTGAGGTCATCATTTCAGAGCCTTCAACTCAGGATATAGAAGATGAGAAGTTTGATTTTGAATTCTCTCTCATAACGATCTCCGACAAGCCTCTCGATGAGATCATCAGTGCGGCATCGGCTGTATCCGAGATAGAGAAGGTGACCGGCGGTGTGCTCGATCTTGACAATACCGAGATCGCTTCCGACGAGGAAGAGGAAGAGGCTCCCGCAGCCGCCGCTCCCGCAGTTCAGGAGGAAGCTCCGAAGGAAGCACCCAGAAGCAATGCTCCCGCAACTACATCCGCTGCACCTGCCAAGACCGAGAAGAAGCCTGCAGGAAAGCCCGTAGTAAACAGAACGGTCCGTGTGGATATCGAGAAACTGGATGTCCTCATGAACCTGGTGAGCGAGCTTATCATCGCAAAGAACTCACTCGTAGCTGCAAGCGGCAGCACCGAAGACCGCATCAATTCCGCTATTACCGATCAGGTAGAATACCTCGAATCGGTTACCACGAGCCTGCATGAATCGGTCATGAAGGTTCGAATGGTGCCTATCGAGAGCGTTGTATCCAAGTTCCCTCGTATGATCAGAGATCTTTCCAAGAAACTCGGCAAGAAGATGGAACTGTACATGTCCGGTGAAGACACAGAGCTGGATCGTACCGTGGTTGATGAGATAGGTGATCCTCTTATGCACCTGCTGCGTAACTCCGCTGACCATGGTCTTGAGTCCGCCGAGATCCGCAAGGAAAGAGGAAAGCCCGAAGTCGGATCCATTTTCCTGGATGCATATCAGGAAGGCAACAACGTTATCATCGAAGTAAGGGATGACGGTAACGGTATCGATACCGAGGCAGTTAAGAACAAGGCCATAGAGAGAGGCGTTATCACACCCGAGCAGGGCGATAACATGACCGAAAAGGAGATCATCGATCTGCTCTTCCATGCCGGATTCTCCACAGCCAAGGTCGTATCCGATGTATCCGGCCGAGGTGTAGGTCTGGATGTTGTTAAGTCCAAGATCGAATCCTTAAGCGGTGAGGTTGAAGTTAAGAGCAAGCTCGGTGAAGGCTCCACATGGACCATCAGACTTCCTCTGACTCTTGCCATCATCCAGGCTCTCATGGTAACTGTAGGCGGTGAGAAGTATGCTATCTCACTCGGATCCATTCAGACCATAGAGAATATCTCCAGAAGCAGTATCAAGCTTGTGGAAAATAAAGAAGTTATCCACTTAAGAGGTACAGTTATCCCGCTGATCGATCTGCATGACGTACTTGATGCTCCTCGTCTCGGTGATGAAGATCCCGAGCATATCATAGTTGTCATCGTCAAGAAGGGCGATAAACTTGCCGGCCTCGTAGTAGATGAACTCATCGGACAGCAGGAAGTTGTTATCAAGTCCCTTGGCAAGTACATCAACAAGTGCAAGGTTATAAGCGGCGCAACAATTCTTGGTGACGGCGAAGTTGCCCTGATCCTTGATGCCAATGTGCTGATCTGATAGAAGGAGGAAACAACAATGGATGAACTGTCAACCGTAAGCACCAGTGTCCAGTATATTGTAGTCAAACTGGGCGAAGAGCGTTTCGGCATAAACATCAGTTACGTGGATAATATCGTTCGTATGCAGAGAATGACCAGGGTTCCTGAGGTTGCTCCTTATATCAAGGGCGTTATCAATCTGCGTGGTGAAGTTGTGCCTGTAATGAGTACCCGCATCAAAATGGGTCTTGAACCGGACGTAGAGACAAATGCTACAAGAATCATAATCCTGAAATTCGAACAGCAGGGATTCATCGGTTTCATAGTTGATGCAGTAAATGAAGTAGTTACCCTCGGAACTGATTCTATAGAAAAAGTTGCTGATCAGAATAAGGAAGGAGCGTTCGTTCAGGGCGTAGGTAAGTCAAATGACGGTCTTATCTCCATACTTGATCTGAATGCACTGATCAATGATCAGGTTTAATAAGGAGAATTATAATGGCTGAGACTATGTCTTTGAATGACGTCAATTCCATGTATTTTGACGTTTTGAAAGAAATAGGCAATATCGGTGCCGGCAATGCGACGACTGCGCTTGCACAGATGCTTGGAACTAAAGTTGATATGTCGGTTCCCAAAGTTTCACTCCTCGAGTTCAAGAATGTCGGTGAGATCGTTGGCGGTGAGGAACTGATCATGGTGGGCATCCTTCTCGGAGTGGAAGGAGACATTACCGGCAGTATCATGTTCATGATCGAAAAAGAAGGTGCGCGTCATCTGACCAACAAGCTGATGATGGGCATGGGGGCTTCCGCACCGGGCGAGGATTTCAATGAGATGGAACTCTCTGCTCTCAGGGAAGTCGGAAATATCATTACCGGTGCTTATCTTAACGCGCTTTCCGGATTGACCAATCTGTGCATATATCCGTCCACGCCCGATCTGACCGTTGATATGGCAGGAGCTATTCTCAGTGTGCCTGCTATTCAGTTCGGCATTCAGGGCGATCAGATATTGCTCATACAGAATAATTTCTTTGATGAAGTTGAACTCGACGGATATTTCATTTTGCTTCCTGACGTGGAATCCTACGGGACCATCCTCAAGGCACTTGGAATATCCTCGCTTTGATTAGATAAACTACTGGAGTTGGTGTAATGGCTAATATAGTTAAAGTTGGTATGGCCGACCTTAACCTGTGCCAGGCGCCCGATGGTATAACTACCCTTGGGCTTGGTTCATGTGTAGGGGTGGCTTTGAGAGAACCCGGTAAGCCGTGGGGAGGTCTTGCGCATGTAATGCTTCCCGATTCGACCGCAATAGCATCAAACGGTCCCGTGAACATTCCGAAATTTGCCGATACGGGTGTAGAGGACCTGATCAAACGTATGGTTGCCAAAGGCTGCAACAAGACCAAACTTGTTGCAAAGATCGCAGGCGGTGCTCAGATGTTTGCGCACGCGACCAGTGACAAGATGATGCGTGTCGGAGATCGTAATGTCGAAGCGGTCAAGAAGAAACTTGCGCAGCATAACATTCCGATCCTTGCCGAAGATACCGGGCTGAATTATGGACGTACGGTTATCTTCTATCCGGAAACCGGTGATTTCGTAATACGTTCGGTCGGAAAACCCGATAAGACCATCTGATGATCTGAGGTAGATTATGGCGGACGCATTCGATGAACGTGGGAATGGAAGTGATGCGGAGCGAAGCAGGCGGGAAGAAAACGCAGAGGCAAACCGTGAGTTTTCCGCACCGCATATGGAGGTGGATGTAACCCGCCCCAAGACTGCCAAGGAGCGCGAAGAAGAAAAACTCAGACGAATAGCTGAGCTTGAAGAGGAAGCGCGCAGACAGAAAGAGGAAGAGGAACGCCAGAAAGAATTAAAACGCAGGAGACTCAAGCGTAAGCTCATCACTCCCGGCGTTGTATTGGCGGTAGGACTGATCGCGAGTGTCACCATGTTCCTGAGGAAATTCGAGAACAGAAGGATGCTCATATGGCTTCTCGTGATACTGATCGTATCCTGGATCGCAGGAAGCCTTATACAGTACATGTTTGAACGTTTTGCTGCCGAGAACGAGATCATATCCGATGAGGGTGAAGTCATAAGCAAAGGTATGGCCCCCGCGGAGGAAGTGAAGGCCGAAGAGAATGGATGAAATTGGTCGAAAGAGGCTGTGGGACGATTATAAACGTACCGGTGCTTCTGACATCAGAGAAAAACTCATATTGGAATATGCACCGTTGGTGAAGCTGGTAGCAGGTCGTCTTTCTATGTATCTGGGTTACAACGTAGAATATGACGATCTGTGCAGTTATGGTATTTTCGGCCTTATCGATGCAATAGATAAATTTGACATGCTCAAAGATGTCAAGTTTGAGACATATGCGTCTCTGCGCATACGCGGATCCATCCTTGACCAGATCAGGAAGATGGACTGGATCCCGAGGACTGTACGTCAGAGACAGAGGCAGATAGACGCTGCCATCCATGAGATCGAACAGACTACCGGCAAGGCTGCTACGGATGAGCAGATCGCCGAGAAACTGGGACTTACCGAGGATGAGTATACCGACTGGCAGTCCCAGATGAAGGTTACCGGTGTGATCTCGCTTGACGAGTTCACGGAATCCGGAAGCGATATACCCGGAGACAGATACGGTAACTCACATATAGTTGGCCCCGAAGAGGCCATTGAAAAAGAAGAACTGAAGCAGATGCTTGCGGAAGCACTGCAGACTCTGACCGAAAAAGAGCAGCAGGTCATCCTCCTTTATTACTATGAAGACATGACTCAGAAGGAAATAAGTGAAGTTATGGAGGTTTCCGAGTCGAGAGCATCGCAGCTTCACAGTAAAGCTCTGCAGAAACTGCAGAAGAAGCTTGGTAAGTATATGAATATACTTACAGACAATATCTGATAATCTGGGGGACAGACATGAACGGGTATTTCAGAATATCTACTACTGCCACATCTACCAATCTTGAGCTCTTTGCGCCTACGGACGGCGGAGTTCCCGTAAAATCAAACGAAATAGTTTCATACCTGACCGGAAAGACCATTCCTTATGATGCGGGAAGTCTCGGAAAAGCGATAGATACGGCTGCGACCAAGGATACCAAGGTCACGCTCAATATGTCTCCGTGCGCACCAATATCGGAGATGGCCGAGATCACGATAGCTCCGGACAGGATGCAGGCGACCGTCCGCTTGTACAGTGCAAGCGAAGGCGGAGTGAATCTTGATGAAGCGGATATCAGGAATGATCTGGCTGCCAGAGGTGTTAAGTTCGGAGCAAAGGATGAGACAATCGCCGATATTATCGCCAATCCCAGGTACTGTGAGGATATCGTCATAGCCGAGGGACAGGCTCCGGGTGAGAGTACCGACGGATATATAGAGTATCTGTTTAACACGGATAACAGACAACGCCCCACTCTGCTTGAAGACGGAAGCGTGGATTTCTTCCATCTGAATGTTCTCCAGGCTGCGGCAAAGGGACAGGAGATCGCTAAACTTCATCGATCCGTGCGCGGTGCGGACGGAAAAGCTCTGGACGGCTCCATCGTCAAGTCGAGAGAGCCCAAGAGTGTGCAGTTTAAGTACGGTGCGAACATCCATGTAAGTGAAGACGGCAATACGCTCATATCCGATGTTGACGGTAATGTCAGCCTCGTAAGCGGACAGGTCTTTGTAAACAGCTTACTCACATTTGATGAGGTCAGCACTTCCACCGGAAATATAGATTTTGACGGAAGCATAGTCATCAAAGGCAATATAGACACCAACTTCGAAGTCAGGGTAAAAGGCGATGTGACCGTTAACGGTGTCATCGAAGGCGCTTATGTGGAGGCCGGCGGCAATATCATAGTCGCAAGAGGCGTAAACGGCATGGGTAAGGCCGTGCTTAAAGCCGGCGGCAATATCATAGCCAAGTACCTTGAGAACGTTACGGCTACCGCAGGCGGCTACATTTCATCCGAAGCTGTTATGCATTCCGACATTTCCGCAGGCGGAGATATACTGATCGACGGACGTAAAGGTGTTCTGTCCGGAGGACATGCATCTGCCGGCGGTATGGTCGAAGTTAAGAATCTCGGATCCGAGATGGCCAACGATACGATAGTGGAGGTGGGCATGTCTCCCAAGATCAAGAAGGAGATCATGGATCTGAGGAATAAGGCAGCCGAGAAGCAGAAGACTCTCGATCAGGTCATGCCCGTGCTCAATAACATGGCCATGAAGATCAAGAGCGGTGCGGCGCTTACCGATGATCAGAAAAAGTATGTCGGTCAGCTGATGGCAGTCCAGAAGGCTACCGATGAGGAACTGGCCGGTATCATGGTAAAACTGGCTGAACTGGAGAATAACTTTAACATTGATACTCCCGCTGAGGTCAGGGTAAAAGGAACCGTATATCCCGGATCGAGAGTATGCATTTCCGACGTTTCGATGTCGGTAAAGACTCCCGCGAAGTACTGTAAGTTTGTCAAACTCCGCGGTGACGTCAAACTGACATCGTATGACTGAACTTGAGTTTTGCGTTAATGTCTGAGAAGGAGGATAAACTATGGCGATAGGCACTATTGAGATGCAGGGCCAGATACTTCGTACACAGGATTATTCGACTATCAAGGCTCAGGAAGATTCCAGGAGCGAGATTGCACAGGATAATATCCATAACATCCGCCAGACTGAGGAGATCCGACAGGCCAACAGAGTAACGGGAAGCCAGGCGAGTGCCAACGCCAGGAACGACCAGAGCGCTTCCGATAAGGGCAGCAACGAATACTCCGGTGATGGCGGAGCCAGACGCCGCGAGGCCAGAGAGGCCAGGGCCAGAGACGGCAAGGTACTGCTCAAGGCAGTAGAACATATAGACATAAAAGGTTGATATTACAGTTATGATCATTGAGATAATAATAGGAGTACTTGGAATAGCTCTTTTGGTAGCCGGATATCTGATACCCGCACGCAAGGAAGAAGAGGAGTCCGTCGAGACCTTTTCGCGTGATCAGGTTCAGGAGATGGTATCCCAGGAGGTTGAGACGGTCAGAAGCCGCATTGACGGCATCGTAGATGAGACCGTTCAATATGCCATAGAGAAAGCCGAAAGGGGCATGGACAGACTCAGCGATGAGAAGATGATCGCCGTCAGTGAATACTCCGATTCGGTACTCGAACAGATAGGCAAGAATCATGAGGAAGTCGTATTCCTCTATGACATGCTTAACGACAAGCATGAGAACCTGAAGGAAACGGTTGCCGAGGCGACCAGGACCGCGAACGAGGTCGATGAAAAGGTTAAAGCCGCCGAGGAGAATCTGGCTCCCATCGTGGAGAAGATCGAGAATACCATCGAGGCCGCTTCGCATATCCCTGAAGCTCCTCCCGCCGCTGTTGCAGAAGAGCCCGAGCCTGCTCCGGTACGCCAGCGCAGCAAGCCGGTTCCGATAGTCAAAAATGAGACGATCCTGCCCGTCATGGTCCCCGATGATAATGAAAATGAAGATCCGAACGATGATTATCTTGAGGATGAATGGGAAGACTTTGACGATACGGATGATGATAACGAACCCGAAGGCCCCGAGCTTTCCTTCAGTTCAAGGTCTCCCGGAAGCCGCAACAGTAACGACAGGATACTTGAACTCCACAAGGAAGGAAAGTCAAATATGGCGATAGCCAAGGAACTCGGGCTTGGCATCGGAGAGGTTAAACTGGTCATAGACCTGTTTAAGGGGCAGTGATATGAAGCTTAAATTCTACCTGAGAGGCTTAGGTCTCGGACTTATAGTTGCAGCTCTTGTATTAGGCGTTCATCATGCCCGTTCCGCAGGCTCTGCAGGCACCATGACCGATGATGAGGTCAAAGCCAGAGCAGCCCAGTTGGGCATGATCGACGGCTCATCCAGACTTACGGATGATGAGCTCAGTACCGAGGAAATGCTCGCCGAACTACAGGATAATGATGTGACAGATGTCACAAACGAAACGGCTGATGCCGATATTGTTTCTACAGATCCTGTTTCTTCAGATCAAGATGTTGATCCGGAGAACGCAGGGGATACGGGGAATACGGAAGAGACCGCTTCGGATGTGATCGCGGATGCGGCTGCTCTCATAGAAGATACCACTGCAGAGATCACTACCGATGCACCGGATGATCCCGGACTTGATTATCCTACCGAGGACGATTCCTTTATGATGCCCGCTGAGACCATCACTTCGGAATCTTCGGAAGGGACCGACAACGAGACCGATCACGAGTTCACGCCCGCGCAGGAACCGTCTGCCGGATCAGCAACAGGCGGAGCGGGAACCATCACGATATCGTCCGGGGATTCTTCGGACAGAGTAGCTCGTAAGCTTGCTGATGCCGGAATAGTATCATCGGCAGCCGATTATGATAAGTTCCTCTGTACCCACGGATACGACCGTGTACTTCGTGTAGGGACCTATGATCTGAGCGCCGGAATGAGCGACGATGAGATAGCCAGGGTTATCACCGGAAGATGATCTGAGATAAACGGATTTTACTTAGAATTCTCTTGATTTTTGTATATATTGGTAGTATTATATTTGGGCATGCGCATCGCATGTCCTTTTTCATGCGACGAATGCAGACAATAATCACGTGTGCGTATCCGTATGGTGCCTGCTCGCAAGGAGATATGGTTTAGCGCACGGAAGTTCAACCAAATGGAGGTTTTGTAATGAGTGTAGTATCAATGAAACAGTTACTCGAAGCGGGTGTTCACTTCGGACACCAGACACGCAGATGGAACCCTAAGATGGCTCCCTACATTTTCACGGAGCGTAACGGGATCCACATCATCGATCTGCAGAAGTCTGTCGGCAAGGTTGATGAGGCATACAATGCCGTATTCGACATTGCTTCCCAGGGCGGTGTGATCCTTTTCGTAGGAACCAAGAAGCAGGCTCAGGATGCAGTCAAGACTGAGGCAGAGCGTTGCGGAATGTTCTATGTTAATGAGAGATGGCTCGGCGGCATGCTGACCAACTTCCGCACCATCCGTTCACGTATCGACAGACTTAAGGCTATCGAGAGAATGTCTGAGGACGGAACATTTGACGTACTTCCCAAGAAGGAAGTTGTTCAGCTTCGTAAAGAGTGGGAGAAACTTGAGAAGAACCTTGGCGGTATCAAGAATATGACTCGTATTCCCGACGCCATCTTCGTAGTAGATCCCAAGAAAGAGCATATATGTGTACAGGAAGCTCATTCACTCGGAATCACTCTTATCGGTATCGGTGATACAAACTGCGATCCCGAAGAACTCGATTATGTGATCCCCGGAAACGATGACGCTATCCGTGCCGTTAAGCTTCTCACATCCAAGATGGCTGATGCGGTCATCGAGGCTAACCAGGGTGAAGAGATGGTAACAGCTGAAGAGATGGCTGACGGTGAAGAGACAGAAGCTGCTGATATCGAAGAAGTAGCTGCAGAGGAGGAAGAATAATATGGCAGAGATTACAGCATCCATGGTCAAGGAACTGCGTGAAGCTACAGGCGCAGGTATGATGGACTGCAAGAAGGCACTTGCCGAGACTGACGGTAATATGGAAGAGGCAGTTGAGGTATTAAGAAAGAGCGGCGCAGCTAAGGCTGAGAAGAAAGCCGGCAGGATCGCTGCAGAAGGTATCTGCCGTGTTGCGATCGATAATGATAAGACAGCTGCAGTAGTCGAGGTTAATTCCGAGACTGACTTCGTAGCTAAGAACGAAGTATTCCAGACTTTCGTAGAAGGCGTTGCAAAGCAGGCACTTGCTTCAGGTGCAGCTGATGTTGACGGACTTCTTGAGGAAAAGTGGAATGAGGACGCTTCCAAGACAGTTAAGGAGGTCCTTGTTGAGAAGACAGCTACCATCGGTGAGAAACTTTCAATAAGAAGATTTGAGAAAGCAAGCGGTGACTGCGTGGTTTCCTACCTGCACGGCGGCGGACGTATCGGCGTTGTAGTTGCAGCTGACGGAGCAGGCAATGATGCATCCGTTAAGGAAGCACTTACCAATGTGGCTATGCAGATCGCAGCAATGAGCCCTAAGTTCATCGCTGACAGCGACGTTGATCAGTCTTACATCGATCATGAGACCGAGATCCTCAAGGCTCAGATGGATGCTGATCCCAAGGAAGCAGCTAAGCCCGAGCAGGTTAAGGCAGGCATCATCAAGGGCCGTGTTAACAAGCTCCTCAAGGATGTGGTACTCCTTGATCAGGTTTATGTAAGAGCCGAGGATGGCAAGCAGTCTGTTGCACAGTATCTTGCATCCGTAAGCAAGGATCTTAAGCTTACCAAATTCATCCGTTATGAGGTTGGTGAAGGCATGGAGAAGAAGAACGAAGACTTCGCCGCTGAAGTAGCAGCCCAGATGAATGCATAAAGCTGACTGATAATATGTAAGTCATTCGTCGCCCGGGCAGTCATGCCCGGGCGGTTTATAAGGAGAGAAGATGAGCGATTACAGAATAAACACCAGGTGTGTCCAGGGAGGATACAGACCCGGAAACGGAGAACCCAGACAGATCCCGATCATTCAGTCCACTACATTCAAATATGATACGAGTGAGGATATGGGAAAACTTTTCGATCTGGAGGCAAGCGGATATTTCTACACCAGACTTCAGAATCCCACCAATGATATGGTAGCAGCCAAGATAGCGGAACTTGAAGGCGGAACGGCAGCAATGCTTACCAGTTCGGGACAGGCAGCGAACTTCTTCGCACTTTTCAACATCTGCGAATGCGGTTCTCACATAGTTTCATCTTCATCCATCTACGGAGGAACCTTCAACCTCATCTCAGTGACCATGGCTAAGATGGGTATTGAAGTTACTTTCGTATCACCTGATGCTTCCGAAGAGGAACTGAATGCCGCTTTTAAGGATAATACAAGAGCCGTATTCGGTGAAACGATCGCAAATCCAGCACTTACGGTCCTCGATATAGAGAAATTTGCCAAGGTCGCACACGCTCACGGAGTACCGCTTATCGTCGATAACACATTTCCGACTCCCGTTAACTGCAGACCCATTGAGTGGGGAGCAGACATCGTGACTCATTCCACTACCAAATACATGGATGGCCATGGTGTGGCTGTAGGCGGAGCGATCGTTGACTCCGGTAAGTTTGACTGGATGGCTCATGCCGACAAGTATCCCGGACTCACCACTCCCGATGATTCCTATCATGGCATCACATATGCCGAGAAGTTCGGTCAGGGAGGAGCATTCATAACCAAGTGTACCGCACAGCTCATGCGTGACTTCGGATGTATCCAGTCTCCTCAGAATGCTTTCTACTTGAATCTCGGACTGGAATCACTCCATGTACGCATGCCGCGTCACGTGGAAAACGGTCAGGCCGTAGCAGAATTCCTGGAGAAACAGCCTCAAGTGACAAATGTCATATATCCCGGCTTGAAGTCCGATAAATACTATGAGATCGCACAGAAATATCTCCCGAACGGCGGCTGTGGTGTAGTCAGTTTCGAACTTGCCGGCGGAAGAGCGGCAGCCGAGAAATTCATGAAGAAACTCAAGCTCGCTGCTATCGAGACTCATGTTGCGGATGCGCGTACTTGCTGTCTGAACCCGGCTACGAGCACTCATCGCCAGATGACTGATGAGCAGCTTGCGGAGGCAGGCATACCCGCAGGAATGATCCGCATGTCGTGCGGGCTTGAAGACAAGGAAGATCTGATAGAGGATCTTGCGCAGGCTCTGATATGAAGAAAGTTTTGAAGATCATAGGTATCATTCTGGGGATCATCATTCTGATACCGGTACTGTTCTTAGTATATTTAAGGGTCATGATGTATGAACCCGAGCCGGTGGAGGCTGTGGAATACACCACCGGGTCCCGCACAATATCCGTGGGGGATACCCTGTCCGTGCTTACATTTAACATTGGTTATGCCGGATATAATGCCGGCGAGGATTTCTTTATGGACGGCGGAAAGGGAGTGCTTCCCGAATCCCGCGATGCGGTAACAACGAATCTTTCCGGTATCTCGTCCATCATCAAAGAAGAAGACTGCGATATCACCATGCTTCAGGAAGTGGATGTGGACTCGCGCAGGTCATACCACACCAATGAACTGGCTTATCTGGCTTCATCAACCGGTAAGGCTCGCGCTTTTGCATGTAATTACGATGTTGTTTTCGTGCCTTTTCCCATTCCACCCACAGGCAAGATATACAGCGGGATATCAACCTTTACCGATCTGGGTGTGACTGAGGCGCAGAGGATCGCGCTTCCGGAAGCCGCGGCATGGTATATGTCAGTGGCTTATATGAAGCGATGCCTTCTGGTGGAGAGGATACCTGTTGAAGGGTCGGAACATGAACTGGTGATCATAAACCATCATCTTGAAGCATATACCGATGAGGACAAGCGGGACGGTCAGATGACTATCTTACGCGACCTGATCGAGGAAGAGTACAGCAAAGGAAACTATGTATTGGTCGGCGGTGATTTCAATCAGGAGTTTTCGGCGAATAACAATCCTCCGATCATATCCGAGACCGGCTGGATCCCCGGCATAGTGACCGAAGAGGAGATACCGGACGGCTTCAGGATAGCGGCTGCCGACAACGCTCCTACCTGCAGATCACTTGAAGAGCCTTTCGTCGACAACGAAACATCACAGGTTTACATAATAGACGGATTCATCGTATCCGATAATCTCGAGGTCAAACTCGTTGAGGTACATGATTACGGGTTTGTATATTCCGATCATAACCCCGTGAGACTTGAGGTCAGGTTAAAACCCTGACCTTTATTTTTTCTGTAAATATATATATACTTATATTATATGTGTTAAACGGAGGACGACATGGATTTGCAGAATAATGATCACGGAAAAGTCCTGGTGGTAAGCTCTGCGGAGAGCTTCCTTGCCAAGAGTCTCGTGTCCAAACTCGGAACCGGAGGACTGGAGACGGTATACTCTCACGGCGATATCAAAGAGATCGGCCGGATCAGGGACAGTATAGAACTGGTCATCCTCTTCATGAGCGAAGATATGGGGGATATGACCGATACGCTCGTATATCTTAAGGATATGGCGAGCGATCTGGACCGTAAGATGATCCTCATAGGTGATGAGGAAGAGCATGATATCATCAAAAAGACCATTCCCGATACGCTGGTGCTCGAATGGTTCAAGCGTCCTCTTGTGATGGACGATCTGATCAAATGCGTCCGGAAATACATAGAAGACAATACCGGCGAGAACCGTAAGAAAACTATCCTTATCGTGGATGACGATATCACATACATGCGTACCGTGTATGAATGGCTTAAGGAAACCTATCATGTCGGAATGGCTTCGAACGGCGTTCAGGCGATCGGTTATCTGGCAAAGAATAAGGCCGATCTGGTCCTGCTCGACTATGAGATGCCTATCGCAAACGGTCCGCAGGTTCTGCAGATGCTCAAGAACGATACCGAGACCGGACAGATCCCGGTCATGTTTCTAACGGGACACGGAGACAGAGAAAGTGTCCTGTCTGTCGTGGGACTTTCTCCCGCAGACTATCTGCTCAAGACCATCGATAAACCCACGCTCCTCGCAAAACTGAAAGCATTCTTTGAGAAGAATCGTTGATCATGCATTCACCGGCATAAGAGATGAAAGACGATACCAGGATAATCGCTTTATGTACTTCGAGAATATATGATCCCCAGTTACAGGGCTTTGTGGAGATCCTTAATGAGAGCCTTAAGAAAGAGGGCGTTCGTCTGTGGATCTATGCCATAAATGCGGACATCTACTGGAATGAAGAAAAACTTACGGCGGAGATCCATGTCTTTGACTATATCCCTTATACAATCGTTGATGCGGTCATCATAATGGATGAGAAGATCAAGAGTACCACCGTTTCAAAGAACATCATAAGCGCCGCATCCGCTAACAATGTACCGGTGATCGTAGTGGACGGTCATTATGAGGGAACTGTCAGCATCATATATGATTATGCCGCAGGCTTCGAGCAGATCGTGCGCCACGTGATCGAGGATCACGGCGTAAAGAAGCCGCATTACATGGCAGGTTTCGAGGGCAATAAGTTCTCGGAGGAGCGCAAGGAAGTCTTCATCAGGGTACTTGAGGATAACGGTATCGCTTTTGACGATTCCATGGTCAGTTACGGTGAATTCTGGGCAACTCCCGCCAGATGCGCCATGCAGAAACTGATCGATGAGAACAGAGTTCCCGAGGCTGTGATATGCGCTAACGACATTATGGCCATCAATGTCTGTGATGTCTTAAAGTCAGCAGGATACTCCGTTCCCGGGGACTGCATAGTCACCGGCTTTGACGGATATGACGAGGCACTCATATCGGAACCCGCGATCACGACCGCAAGCTGCAAGAGCCAGGGCCTTGCTCCCACCGTTTTCCGGGCAGTCATGGAATGTCTGGACGGGACCAATAAATCCGATTACTCCGTTCTTCCCGTCATGATCAGAAACGAATCATGCGGATGCGACAGAAATACATCATCGGATATCGCATTAAAGAAGAACTTCAACAATAATTTCTACCGTTTTCAGGATGACATCAGAGAGTATCAGAGCATAGCCGTAGCGATGCAGTCGAGCACCACGAGACAGGAGATGATGATCTGCCTTCACAGCTACTTCACGAGAAACATGTGCTGCATCGTCAATTCGGACTGCTTCAGGACCGATATCAACTATTTCATAGAAAAAGAGCATCCGGACGAATATCGTGTGCTCTATGATTCACTTAAGTATTCCGATTATCCCGACGAGTTCGATCTGAAGGACATAGTTCCCGAGTATGAAGAACGTATGGCGAGCGGATATCCGCTGATATTCAACAGCCTTGACTATATGGGCAAGCCGTTCGGATATGTGTGCTACATGTTCGAGAACTACGACATAATCGATTATTCCAAGACATCGAGTCTTACTGAAACCGTGGACTCAGGTCTCGGCGGATATATCAACATGCGTTACCAGCATTATCTGATGGACAAGCTCGCCAGTACCTATAAGACGGATGCTCTTACCGGGCTCTATAACCGTATGGCGGCACAGGCTGCATTTGAGGATCTGAAGAACGATCCCGAAAGACAGGGGAGCACATTCTATGTGATTATGTGTGACCTGGACGGTCTCAAGAAGATAAACGATACGCTGGGTCACGCCGCCGGCGATACCGCGATAGCGGCGGTTGCGGATGCTCTCCTGAACAGCTGCCCCGAAGATACGATATGCGTCCGTTTCGGCGGGGACGAGATGCTGGCATTCATACCCGGGGAATGTGACTGTGATGAAGTGATAAGCCGGATACAGTCAAAACTTGAGAAAAAAAGCGAAGAAACGGGAATACGCATATCCTCAAGCTGCGGATACCATGACGGGATCCTGACCCGGGATACGGATATAGATGCTGTCATAAGGAAAGCGGATAAGGAGATGTATCTGAACAAAGCAGAGAACAGGTCGGAGGAACAGATATGAAAGACTATGCTTCGTTGTGGCTTGCATATAAGACCAAAAAGAATAACAGAGACTGCAGGTATCTTCGCTCGATACATATCACCGGCACCGATGCGTCGGATGAGCGCGTGAAGAATGCGGAAAAAGAACTTAAGACCGGCCTGAAGGCCATGCTTGATACGGAACCGGAATTCATATACGGACAGACTTCGGATCCCATACAGATCACTGACGGAAAGAGCATTCTCGACAGCGAGGAGTATAAGATATCTCTTGAAGGAGATGCTCTGTGCATTGAAGCGCATAGCGGAGCGGGAATCCTGTATGCAGCTTTTGATGTCCTCCGCACCATTGCCTGCGAAAGAGATGTGGAAGCCGAATATGCTTCCGGAAAATGCGTGCGTCCGTCCAATCCCTTAAGGATGCTGAACCATTGGGACAACATGGACGGAGACATAGAGAGAGGATATTCCGGAAAGTCTTTCTTCTTTGTCGATAACGAGATCGTCATAGATGAGCGTACCGTGGATTACGCAAGACTCATAGCATCCGTCGGCATCAACGGTGTCGTGATCAATAACGTAAATGTCAAAGATGCGGCGTCATACATGATCACCGACAGGTATTTTGACAAACTCGCAAGACTCGGTGAGATCTTTGCAGGTTACGGCATCGGATTATACTTAAGTCTTAACTATGCATCTACTATAGAGATAGGCGGTCTAGACAGCGCGGACCCTCTCGATGAGCAGGTCATCGCGTGGTGGAAGACCAAGATGAAAGAGGTCTTTACGAAGATACCGACACTTAAGGGATTCCTCGTAAAAGCGGATTCGGAAGGCCGTCCCGGTCCTTTTACCTACGGAAGGACACAGGCGGACGGAGCCAACATGCTGGCCGATATCGTTAAGGACTACGGAGCCATCATCATATGGAGATGCTTCGTATATAACTGCATGCAGGACTGGAGGGATACGAAGACCGACAGAGCCAGGGCGGGATATGACAATTTCATGCCGATGGACGGTGATTACCACGACAATGTCATCCTTCAGATCAAGAACGGTCCCATGGACTTCCAGATCCGTGAACCCGTATCACCTCTTCTGGGCGGTTTAAAGAAGACCAACCGGATGCTTGAGGTTCAGATCGCACAGGAATACACGGGACAGCAGATCGATGTGTGCTTCCTGATCCCGATGTTCAAAGAGGTACTTCAGTTTAGGACATATGTTGCCGAAAATAAAGATAGGGTGTCCGATATCATAAGCGGTGAAACCTTCGGAAGCAGATTCTCAGGGATCGCTGCGGTCACCAATACCGGTAATGATCATAACTGGACGGGTAATTACCTTGCAGGAGCCAATCTCTTCGGTTTCGGAAGGCTTTCTTTTGATACGGAGCTGTCCTGCGAACAGATCGCCGAAGAGTTTGCGAAGATGACCATCTCCGAAGACAGCGATGTGGTACGGACGGTCACGGACATACTGCTTCCTTCACGTGCCATATATGAAAAATACTCGGCACCGCTCGGGATAGGCTGGATGGTACGTCCCGCGACGCATTACGGCTGCAGTGTTGACGGATATGAGTATGACAGATGGGGAACCTATCACAGAGCCGATCACCTGGGGATCGGAGTGGACAGGACCGATAAGGGGACGGGCTATGCGCTTCAGTATAATGAGCCCAATGCCTCCTTATATAATTCCCCCGAAGAGTGTCCCGATGAGCTGGTCCTCTTCTTCCATCATCTTCCCTATACCCACAGGCTCCACAGCGGGAAGACAGTCATACAGCATATCTATGATTCACATTTTGAAGGATATGAAGAGGCAAAGCAGCTTGCCGCCAAGTGGGACACACTTAAAGGCAGGATTGATGACGAAATATTTGAGAATGTAAAGGAAAGGTTTGAGCGCCAGCTCGTGAATGCGCGCGAGTGGTGCGATCAGGTGAATTCCTACTTCTTCCGAAAGAGTGGGATCCCTGATGAAAAAGGACGTCAGATCTGGTAGGAGATAAGACAGTGTTTACCAAAAGGATTGCATGCATACTGACTATAACTTTATCTGTGCTGGTTCTTTTCGGCTGTTCGGCGGAGGCCAAAGTACCCGCTGATACAGGGACGGCTGTTGCAGACGAAAGCGCGAATGAATCCGTGCTCGGGGCCGTGGACTTTGATCACGAGCTTAATGATTATGACCCCGAGAAGGATCAGTACAGCTTTTTCTTTACCTATAAGATCGTTCATCCCTGGTGGGATGCTGTGGCACTCGGAATGGAAGAGGCGCAGAGACAGTATCTCGACAGGGGCGTAGCGGTAACATACGAATACATGGCACCCGATGATGCATCTGCCGATGATCAGATCGAGCGACTCACTAAAGCTGAGGACGGCGATTATGATGTGATCGGCGTTGATGTGGCCGATGCCGATGTCATCTCACCGGTTCTCGATGAGATGGTGGATTCGGGATATAAGGTGATGACATTCTCCAGTTCCGATGCACATGACGGCTGCAAGCGCATAGCTTATGTCGGTAATACGCATAACTATCAGGACGGCGCTGACTTAACGGAAGCGCTGTGCAGGAAACTTGACTACACCGGCAAGATGCGATCCTGGTCGGAAGTGTGGGTGCCCCCTGTCATGAAGACAGAGCTCAGGGTGCGGAAGATACCATAGCCAAATATGCAGACATGGAGATCGTGGCTAAAGAATATGACATGGACTCCGTTGATAAGGCATATGACCTGACCATGCAGATCCTTAAGGACAATCCGGATCTGGATGGTCTTGTTTGCTGTAACATGAGTAATCCCGTCGGTGCCGCAAGAGCGGTGACCGAGGTTGGAAGTGATGCGGTCATAGTCGGAATGGACCATGACCAGGAAGCACTTCACTACCTGAAGGACGGAGTGATATATTGCCTCGGAGTTCAGGATTGTTTTTCCATAGGATTCGATACGATTCAGGTGGCTGTTATGATCGCGGACGGCAATCAGCCCGGAAAACTGTTCCCGGAGAAGACCGATGAGACGACCACGATCATTTATCAGGGAGATGCATCGTTAATGTTGGAACTGCTGTATGGTGACGCGTCATGAATACTAAATGGATCTCAGAAAAATCATTCGTACTGACAGCTGCAATAGGAAGCGTGCTGATAGTGGCCATACTGATCGGAAGTACGATCTGGGCCTCCAGAAGAACGGTTTCTTCAACCAATGAAGCGGTTTCGGCTGTAAGTTCGTTTTATCTTGAGGCGATGGCCGATCATGATGCGCAGACCATCATCAATCTTATCGACAGCAATTTCGACCAGATGGAAAAGGCGATCAGAGTCATTGATAACGAGGGGATAGAAACTCAGGAGGAACTGCGTGCTTCCCTCGGAAGGATCAAGTCACTTCTGTCCTTGAGCCGTTTTGCTCTGGTTGATGAGGACGATATCGTTTATACGCAATACACGACTTATACAGGCAGGACCAGACATGAGTTCCTGTCGGCCGATAAGATGGATGACAGAGTCATAAGTACCGTATATCTCTATGGCTCCGCCAAACAGTTGTGTCTGGCAATACCGACTCCCGATCTTAAGATCATGGGAAAGGAGTTCAAGGCATGTTTCGTCCAGATCGACATAAAGGATATAGTCGATCTGCTCGCGATCGATGATCAGGACAGGACGAGCTTCGGACTGTATTCCATGAACGGAGGCAATCTGTCCGATACGGTGCTCGGACCGGTCATCTCAGACCATAATATACTGGATGCCGTGAAGAGTCTGGTTCCCGTAAGTGACTGGGAAACGATGAGCAGTGATTTTGCGGATGAAAAAGAAGGAGGCCTGTCGTTTGTTTCCGGCGGACTTGCCGAGACTCTCTGTTATGTACCCGTCAGCGAAACGGGCTGGGAGATGGTTGTTCTGATCAGGGAGAGTGTAATTCATGATCAGATCCTCGGTATCAGTGAGAACAACATGATGATAAGCCGGAATCTGATCATTTGTATTCTGGTTGCGATGCTTCTGTTTGCTTCCGTTCTTTTGCTGGAACTCAGGAAAATATCCAGGAGCAGGCTTGAGGAGGAGCAGGAGAAGAGTAACAGCTTCAAGAGCATGGCCAATACCGACTCTCTGACCGGCATCAGGAATAAACATGCATTCTCCGATGCGGAGGCAGCGCTGAATCATAAGATAAAGGAAAAAGAGATCGATAAGCTTGCGATCGTGGTATGTGATATCAATGGCTTAAAGTATGTTAATGATACGCAGGGGCACGCAGCCGGCGATAAGCTCATCATTGCTGCCTGCAAAGTGATCTGTGAATTCTTTACGCACGGTGCCGTATACAGGATCGGCGGTGATGAATTTGCCGTCATTCTTCAAGGACGCGGTTATGATGAGATGGACGGAGTGATCCGTGGCATGAACAGACAGATGGAAGAGAACATCAAGACCGGAGATGTTGTGGTTTCCCTCGGATATTCCACTATGAAGGATAATGACGAAGAACTCCATGACATGTTCGAGAGAGCCGATCAGATGATGTACGAACGCAAGAAAGAACTGAAAGCCATGGGCGCCAGGACCAGAGAGTAATGGCAGGAGAAAAGATGTACAGGATCCTGGTTCTTGAAGATGACGTGATGATCGCATCGGGCCTCACCTACGCGATCGAGGCAGAAGGCTATGAGCTCTGCCATGCGCGCAGCATAAGCGAAGCGGCTTCTTTCATTGCGGAAAAAGAATTCGATCTCGGCATACTGGATATGCAGCTTCCTGACGGCAGAGGCGATGAAACGGGCAGGAAACTTCGGGAAAAGGGAGTACCTGTCATCTATCTGACCGTGGAAGACGATGAAGCCCGGATCGTTAAGGCGTTTGACGAAGGCGCCGAAGACTATGTGGTCAAGCCGTTTAAGATACGGGAACTCATGGCCCGGGTCGGAAGGACGCTCAACCGCGGAAGGAACGCGGCCGATGAGATCATTAAGATAGGCTCTGTCCGGATCAATACATCCGAAGGAAAAGTATATGCACATGAGCAGGCAGTGGAACTGACCGCTCTCGAATACAGGATCCTGCTCATATTCGCAGCCAACAGCGGTAAGCTTTTGTCCCGCAATCAGATCCTCGAGAAGATCTGGGATTCCGAAGGCAATTTTGTTGAGGATAACACGCTCACAGTATATGTGAAGAGACTCAGGGAAAAACTGGGCGACAGTATCAATATCGAGACCGTAAGGGGGATAGGCTACCGTGTGGGTCAGTAAGAAAGATATAGAAGCGCTTTCCGATGTTGTAAAAGGATATGCTTCCGGAGAAGAAGCGGATATCCGCGACAATAAGGAAGGCGCTTTTTCCATTCTTAAAGATGACATATACAGGCTGGTCGAACTTCAGAAGGATCAGCTCCGTATGGCGTCCGAACAGCGGGATATCCTGGCCGGATACATGTCGGATATATCACATCAGCTCAAGACTCCCATCACATCCATGTCTATCATGGCGGATCTTCTGGAAGATGCGGATCCCGAGAAGCAGGCCGAATTCATCCACAATATCAAACTGATGCTCGGGAAGATGGAGTGGCTTGTCAAAACTTTGCTTAACATGGCGAAGATAGATACCGGCACGGTGGAGTTTAATAAACAGGAGATACCGGTGTCAGACCTGTTAAAAGAAGTGATGCCGTCAGTGAGCATTTTGCTGGATATAAACGAGCAGAGCATCGAAATGAAGGATGATACGGTCCTCATATGCGACAGAAGATGGACCGTCGAAGCCCTGACCAACATCATCAAGAATGCCATAGAGCATTCGCCGAAGGGCTCGCAGATAGAGATAAACAGCGGCGCAAACGCCATCTATAAATGGATATCCGTAAGAGACCGCGGCGAAGGAGTAGATAAGGAAACCTACGCCGGGATGTTCCATCGTTTCAAGTATTCCACCAACGAAAGCGGGTTCGGCATAGGAATGCCTTTGGCACTTTCTATCATGAAGGGGCAGGGAGGAGATATCGATATCGAAACTCCCGATAACGGAGAGGGATCCGTCTTTATCTTAAAATTTTTCTGATCGTCACTTAAGAGTCATCTGATTGTCACTTTAGAGTCACTTTGGCCGGTTATGATAGTCCCATCAAAAGGAGGAACTGTCATATGGCTGTCTTAGAAGTAAAGAATCTGTCCAAAACATACGGAGAGGGAGAAACGAGGGTAGAGGCGCTCAAGTCTGTATCCTTTAGTGTGGAGCGCGGTGAGTTCGTGGCGATCATCGGGGCATCCGGGTCGGGCAAGTCCACCCTGATGAACCAGATCGGCGGGATCGATAAGCCGACCTCCGGTTCCGTCCGGATCGAGGACAGAGAGATCACCGGTATGGACGAGGATGAACTCGCCATATTCCGCAGAAGGAATATCGGGATGATCTACCAGTTCTATAATCTGATCCCAACCCTTACAACCGAAGAAAACATCATGCTTCCATGGCTTCTTGACGGTAAAAAGGAGAACAGGAAGAAGCTGTCCGAGTTACTTGACGCGCTGGGCCTAAAGGAGCGTGCGTCGCATCTTCCGGGCGAGATGTCCGGCGGCCAGCAGCAGCGTGTATCCATCGGAAGGGCGCTCATTAACGAGCCTGCTTTCATCCTTGCCGATGAGCCTACCGGTAACCTGGACAGCAGGATGGGTGCGGAGATAATGGATATCCTGAAATACTCAAACCAGAAGCTTAACCAGACGATCCTGCTCATAACTCATGATGAAAAGATAGCTCTTCAGGCCGATCGTATAATCACCATGCGAGACGGCGAGATAGTCGGCGACGAGGTGATCAAGGCATGAAGATAACATCAAGACTGGCGCTCAGTCATTTTAAGAAAAATAAAAAACGCACATCGCTCTCGATCGTGGCGATCGCCATGTCGTGCGCACTCATCACTGCGGTCATGTGCTTTGCGACCAGCGGCTTGGATATGTTGAAAAACATCCTCGGAGACGACTTCTCCGAGTACGGGAGTGCAGTGAACGTGATGGTGCTTTTCCCGGCACTCATACTGACCGGACTTATCACGTTAATGGCGTATTCGGTCATCAGCAATATATTCCGGGCATCGGCAGACGATCGCGTCAAAGAACTCGGCATACTTAAATGCGTGGGAGGGACCGGGAAGCAGATCAGAAAGACCGTGATCAGTGAGGGAATGTGGCTGAGCCTCATAGGGATCCCCGCGGGTCTCATCGCAGGGTTGTTGCTTGGTTATATCGGAGTTAAGATCGCCGGCCTGTATGTTGACAGGATCGTGGAGGTCACGAAGAGCATCATCATGCGCAGGTTTGATGCCGAACTAAACTTCAAAGTGAGCGCATATACATTCATCATTGCAGCGCTTTTTGCATTCGGCACGGTGATCGTCTCTGCGCTTAAACCTGCCCGGCAGATGAGTAAGATCACGGCAGTCGAATGCGTGAGATTTGGCAATAACCATGACCGGACGGTAAGATGCGCCCGAGGCAGCAGGCTGTGGAAAGGTCTCTGGGGATTTGAAGGAGAACTGGGGGCAAGGAACATCAACAGAAACAGAAAGAGTTTTAAGCCCGCCATCAGAGCTCTCACTCTCGGCATCTGTCTGCTGCTCGTATCGGCAGGTCTGACCTCACAGTTTCGCGATATCAGGCAGTTCATGAAGTCCGAGCATAACAGGCTCATAGTGGATTACGTGTCACTGCGCGATGAGGGTGACGATCCCGCAACAGGCAGGAGAGCGGACATAATATTACATCCGATCGACGCGGATACATATAACGAGATCAACGACAGATTAAACGCTTTCGGTGATTTCGAGGTATGGGGATACGGAAGTAACCGTGAGACATATTATGCCAAAGCCGATGAGACTGTATTCACCGACGATATGAAGCAGGCTGACGATGTAGTGAACGGATACGGTGAAATGTCCTTCGATATGGTGTCGGTTACCGACTCTTTGTACCGGCAGATCTGTGATGCGACGAACACCGCATATGGCGGGAATATCCTGATCAATACCTACACTTACAATGAAGACGGCGTAAGAAAGGAGATCGTGCCTTTTACTGAGGACTTAAAGGAATTCGAACTCGTGACGGCACAGGGGGAAACGAGCAGGATGCGGATAGACGGATCTCTGGGCAGAGAGGATTGTGACGAGTGGCTTTTTGACTGGATAAACAGGGCAACGGTGATGGTCATAACACCGGGAGCCGACGCCAGATACTTTGACTGGTATTGCGAGCCGGGTGACCGGGAGGAAGAGTTCGTTAAATATGCACGCAGCGTGCTGGACGAGTACTATCCGAACCTGACGGATGATGCGTACGCGGATCAGGGCTATACGACCAGGATCAGCAGGGAAGACACTATGTCCATGGCACTTAATGTTATGTTCTTACTGATCGAAGCGATAATGTACGGATTCGTCATCCTGCTCACGCTCATGGGATTCGCCGGATTCATCAGTACGATAACTGCCGGCATACGCGCCAGGAGCGGCGAGATCGCAGTGCTCAAAAGTGTCGGCATGACCGGTCCGGCGATCAGAAAGATGCTCTACAGCGAGAGCGTGTATTGTACAGCCAAAGCCTCCCTGCTTGGAGTCATCGCAGGGATCCTGATCCCGTGGCTGATAAATCTTCCGCTCAGACAGTCCTTTCCCGTCAGGTTCCATCTGCCCGTATATGCCATAGTGCTGAGCATAGGCATGGTTTTCGGGGTGGTCCTGATCATAACACGCACTGAGATCGGCAGGATGAAGGACAAGAGTCTGATCGAGGCGATACGCATGCCCTGAGACCGGGTTAATGATCTGCTTATACCGGTGATGTCAATTACGTCTTAAAATGTTATCATTAATGGGTACGGAACCGACTTGGTTTCGTACCCGGAGAAGATATGAAATTCACAGAATACGGAAAAGATAATAAAGATACGATCCTTTTGCTTCACGGCGGTGGATTATCCTGGTGGAATTACAAGGAAGTTTCCGAGCTCCTTCAGGGGGAGTATCATGTCATCCTTCCGATCCTGGACGGGCATGCGGGAAGTGACAGACCGTTTACCGGCATAGAAGATAACGCATCCGAGATCATCTCATTCATTGATGAACAACTGTCCGGTTCGGTATTGTTGATGGGCGGGCTGTCCCTCGGCGCTCAGATCCTGCTTGAGATCTTATCAAAGAGAAGTGGGATATGCCGTTACGCGATCATAGAAAGTGCGATGGTGATACCTTCTAAATTCACGCATGCCATGATAAAACCCGCATTCGGCAGCAGTTACGGGCTGATAAAACAGAAATGGTTCTCGAAACTGCAATTTGGATCGCTTCACATGAAGCCGGACCTGTTCGAAGATTATTACCGGGTTACGAGTGAAATAAAAAAGGCGGATATGATCGCTTTTCTTCAGGCGAATACCGCATATGAACTTAAAGGATCCATCGGTGAGAGTTTGGCCGATGTACACATATTCATCGGACAGAAGGAAAACAGGGGGATCAAAGATTCGGCGGTTAAGATCCGCGATATGATACCCGGTTCGACCATGACCGTTCTGCCGGGCCTGTATCACGGAGAGTTTTCGATAAATCATGCGGATGAGTACGTCCGAAAGATCGGAGAGATGATTTCGAAGGAGGTGTAGCATGCCGGAATTATATGCATCCTGGTACGATGAAGTTCCTAAAGGAGATTTTATCTCCAAAGCTCCGACTTACCATGTCGGAGAACTGTTCGACCGTTTCCATGAGGGCGAGTATTCATATAATGATATGACGCTTAAGTATTACTGGTATGATCCGCGTGAATTCGGCGCGGCTGATGACGGAAAGCTTACATTGCTTACTTTTCTGCACGGAACCAGCAATGCCCTCGTCGGCGATGTGTGCATCAACTATACCGGTGCCGAACTGTATGCTTCCGATCCTTATCAGAAAACTCTTGGAGGCGCGTTTATCCTGATCCCGGTCGCCAATGAATACCGCGACGAAGAGGGCAGAGTACAGGGATACTGGTCGCCGGATTATTTTGAGATCGTGCACAGTCTCTTTCTTGATTTTATTGAAAACAAGACGAACAGCGTCGGGCTTAAGGTATTACTCGGTAATTCCTCGGGCGCAACTTTCGTATTAAGGCTCATGGATAACTACATGGATGATTTTGACGTCGTCATCCCCGTCGGCAGCGATGCACTGCCGGATGATGCCGGTCTGGACCGGTATGATGAAAAGGGCAAATGCCTGTTTCTGGCTATATGCAAAAGAGACGAATTCCACCCATTTGAGGAAAAGCTCAAGGACAGAATGGAGCGGCTGGAACGCATGAAAAATGCATTCCTGTTTCTTCCGGAATGGACAAGGAACGGAGATAAGGGGATCGCCTCGATAGACGGAGGGATAGAGATGGGGCAGCACTGTCTCATGAATGCGATCCAGTCCAACCTCATGTTTGATGACGGCACTCCGATGGATCCGAGACTTCCGAAGGGCCTTACCGGATGGATCGCGGATCATGCGAAGACGGGACCGTAAAGGGTAAATAACGATAAACAAAGAACTGTATAGAAAAATATGGGTAGTATCCCTGCCCATCATCTTACAGAATCTCATCGACGCTGCGGTAAGCAGCGCCGATGTTTTGATGCTCAATTACGTGGGGCAGGATGCCATAAGTTCGGTATCGCTTGCAAACAGTCCGGTGAGCATTCTTTTTATGTTTCTGTACGGAGTCGGAACGGGCATCGCCATGCTTGCCGCACAGTACTACGGAAAGGGTGATCTTAAGACCATCGAGAAGGTTGAAGGCATCGGACTTAAATTCGCTCTGATCGTCGCGATAGCCGGTGCAGCCGTTTGCGGGATCTGTCCGCGATTACTGATGAAGATCTATACATCGGAAGAAGTGCTCATTGAAACGGGATCGGTATATTTAAGATTCATAGCGCCCGGACTTATCTTCTGGGCGATAAGCGCCGTGTACATGTCGATTCTCAGATGCATCGGAAAGGTGAGCGTTGCGACGGTACTTGAAACGATAGCGCTCGCATGCAATGTGGCTCTGAACGCTGTTTTTATATTCGGGCTGTTCGGTGCCCCGAAGCTGGGAGTTTTGGGCGTTGCGATCGCGACAACTTTAAGCCGCCTTATCCAGCTGGTCGGCTGCATCATCGTATCGGCTTCAAAGCCGGGTGTGGCACTCACATTTAAGACCATGTTTCAAAAGCACAAAGTGCTGGAAAAAGACTTTATCACCATGGCCATGCCGGCTATCGGCAATGACCTCGCATGGTCAGTTGCTTTTTCGGTATATTCCGCTATCATAGGCCATCTGGGCAATGATGCGGTTGCGGCTTACTCCATCGTCAATGTTGTCAGAAACCTGGGATGTGTCATGTGCTACGGTATCGGATCGGCTACGGGGATCGTGGTTGGACAGATACTCGGCGAGGGAGATCTGGAAAAAGGTACCAGGGCCGGACATTTATGTTTAAGACTGGCAGTCATTACGGGTATCTTAGGCGGCATCGTTGTGCTTGCGGTAATGCCGGCGGCCATTTATTTTGCCGATATCACACCTCTGGCAAAGGACTATCTTAAGTTCATGCTGCTTATCAATACATATTACATTACGGGAACAAGCGTTAACACCTGTCTTATCGCCGGAGTATTCAGGGCAGGGGGCGATTCCAAGTTCGGCTTTAAATGCGATCTTATCGATATGTGGGCATATGCCGTTCCGCTTGGATTACTGGCGGCATTTGTATTTAAATTCCCCGTAAAACTTGTATATTTCCTGTTATGCACGGACGAATTCGTCAAGTGGCCCTGGGTGTTTAAGCATTTCTATTCGCATAAGTGGGCGAGGAACATCACCCGTGATGACATAGACTGAGAGTTATCTGTTTACCGCAATGAAAGTCGGAGGTATTATGGACAGGAAATCATTGGAAGCTTTATTAGATGACATGTCGATCGAAGAAAAGGTAATGCAGCTGGTGCAGATCCCCGGTTCTGAGTATCTGGCCGAAGCCGAGATCACCGGAATTGAGAGAGGCAGGGTTGAAGAAAATGTAAAAAAACTTGCCGGAAGTACCCTGGGAATATGGGGAAGCAAAAACCTCAGAGAGATTCAGGACCGGTATATTAAGGAACACCCTCATCATATTCCTCTCATGTTCATGCTTGATGTCATACACGGGCATAAGACAGTATTTCCATGTCCTTTGGGACAGGGAGCTTCTTTTGATCCGGAGAGGACAAAGAAGGGCGCCACCGTGCAGGCGCGTGAGGCAGCCGCAGACGGTGTTCATGTCACTTTTTCACCCATGTCGGATCTGTGCAGGGACGCGAGATGGGGCAGGATCATGGAATCCACCGGTGAGGATAAATACTTGAATTCTCTTATGGCTTCGGCCATGGTAGAGGGATATCAGGGCGACGACTTAACGGATCCCGAACATCTGGCGGCTTGTGTAAAGCATTTCGCGGCATACGGAGCTGCCGAGGGAGGAAGGGATTATAACAATACCGAGCTTTCCGAACATACGCTCAGGGAGCATTACCTTCGGGCATACGGGGAGGCCATAAAGAAAGATCCGGCGATGGTCATGACTTCATTTAACTCCGTAAACGGCATTCCCGCTACAGGAAATCAGTTCCTTATGAGAAAGATCTTAAGGGAAGAGTTTGGCTTTAAGGGTGTATTGATCTCTGACTGGGGTGCTGTCGGAGAACTGATAAACCACGGATTTGCCGAGGATAAAAAGGATGCCGCATATCGGGCCATGATGGCCGGCGTGGATATAGACATGTGTTCGGGCTGTTACAGCGAACAGCTGGAAGAACTCGTGGAAACCGGTGCTGTTTCGATGAAGATGCTCGATGAAGCTGTCTTAAGAGTCCTTAACATGAAAAATGACCTGGGGCTCTTTGAAGATCCTTACAGGGGTATCGTCTCGGATGCCGGTCCGGTGATCACCGAAGAAAGCAGACGCCTGGCAAGGGAAGCAGTTGCAGCGAGCCTGGTACTTCTCGAAAACAATGATAAAACGCTGCCTCTCGGAAAAGGAAAAACCTCTTTTATCGGTCCGTATGCCGATACAAAAAAGCTTCAGAGTTCGTGGGCTTTTTCGGGCGAAGACGATAATACCGTGACCGTATGGGAAGCAGCTAAGGAGGTTTATGAGCCGGACAGTATTAAAGTCGCAGCGGGCTGTACCATGCTGGATCAGGATGCGATGACTGCAAGAGGGATCCGTCATACGGATCAATGGCAGGAAGAAAACGACAGACTCCTGGCAGAGGCTGTACAAACCGCAGAATGGGCCGATACTGTGGTCCTGTGTCTCGGAGAGGACTTCGCCCAGTCCGGAGAAGCTGCAAGTAAGGCAAGCCTTAAGCTGCCCGCAGTACAGCTAAAGCTCCTTAAGGAGATCAAAAAGACGGGTAAGAGGATCGTAACGCTCATATTTACGGGACGTCCCCTTGAACTGGATGAAGTTAAGGAACTTTCGGATGCGCTGATGATCTGCTGGCTGCCGGGTACCGAGGGCGGACATGGTGTGATGGATGTTGTGTCCGGAAAGATTTCTCCTTCGGGAAGATTGCCTGTCAGCTTCCCTTATACCGTCGGCCAGGAACCGCTGCATTATGATATGTATCCCACAGGTCGTCCCAAACCGGCAAGCGGTCCGTCCGAATTTACTTCGAGGTACCTTGACTGTGAGAACGGAGCACTTTATCCTTTTGGTTACGGACTCTCATATACATCGTTTGAATACGGCGAGCCGAAGCTGAGTGCATCCGAAATGACATCCGAAGATACCTTAACCGCTTCCGTGTCCATCAGGAATACAGGGGATGTGCCGGGCGATGTAACGGTACAGATGTACATAAGAGATGTATGCGCGAGCCGCGTCCGCCCCGTCAGGGAACTGGCCGGTTTTAGGAAGATACATTTAAATCCCGGAGAAGAAAAGGCAGTTAGTTTTGTTATAAAAGAGGAAATGTTGCGCTTCTGGACCGCAGAGGAAAAATGGGCAAGTGAACCCGGCAGGTTTAATGTGTGGCTGTGTGACGGCAGCACTAAAGGAAGAGCGCTTGAATTCAGCCTGAAATGACACCGGAGATAAGCATGCATAATAAGTCGGATAAAATCACAATCCTGTTCATCATAGCTATTGTAGCCTCCATACTCTTCATCATCATCCGGGCCGTGGTGGGCGTGTTCCGGTTCTTCGGATATGTTAATCCGGTGGAACGGTATTTCACCAAAATGAAAACCGATGCAGCCCTTGAAAAGCGATATCCGGAGCATGATTTTGATGTGAACACCGAGTTTGGCTTCGGAGATTATGGCTATTACCTGAGTATAAGCGCTGTCGATGAAAACGGGATCGAGTTCAGTGTTCAATGGGCAGATGATGAAATGAAGGACCACTACCGCGATGAGTGGAATGAGTTCTACTATGGTCCGAAGATCGTAGAGTATCAGAACAGCCTCAGAGATGAGCTTTTCCCGCAGATGCCCTATATAGAGACTTATGAATACGATACGAATGATACGTATAAATTTGCAAAGGGACCCTATGAGGAAGTCTTCTTCGAGTCTGTGGAAGATGCCATCGAAGGAAGTAAATGCGGGCATTTTAATACTGACGTCACTTTTAAGGGAATAGACATTAATACTGCAGATGATGATGAGATCGAACAGTTTGCCGGGTCCATTGCGGATTCGCTCATGTGGCTGTATGACAGGACCGGTTACTCTGATATCAGTATCAATTTCTTCCATTACCGTGCGCCCGATGAGAACGGTACCGGTCATAAAACGAAGGATGAACTGGTGGCTTCCATCATCAAAGAAATAGAGATAGAAAAAAGACAAAACTGGGGACAGACTGAATAAGCAGTTAAAGGAAAGTGTGATATCATATGCAGAACTTTGAAAGATTTGACATGAAGAAACCACCTGTAAGAACAAGGTGGTTTCTAAGACCGTTGACATATATTCTGAGCATGCCGGATGTGCTGAAGCACAGGAACAGGCTTACAAAGATCGGAACAGAGGAACTTAAACCTCCTTTTGTTCTGCTGTGTAATCATAATGCTTTTATGGATTTTAAGGTCGCGACCAAAGCGATCTTTCCGTGGAGAGCCAATTATGTGGTTGCGATCGACGGCTTTATCGGCAGAGAGAAGCTTCTTCGTGATGTGGGATGCATATGCAAAAGGAAATTCACGAATGACGTTATGCTGGTCAAACAGCTTATCCAAACGATAAAAAACGGCGATGTGGCCATTATATATCCTGAAGCCAGGTATTCTTTATGCGGAACGACTGCGGTTCTTCCGGAATCCATCGGAAAGTTATGTAAACTTCTAAAAGCTCCTGTAGCAGTCCTGATCTGTCACGGACATCATGTTAATTCTCCGTTCTGGAATCTGCATGACAGAAAAGTCCGGCCGACGGAAGCGGAGTTTAAGCTCCTTTACACGGCTGAAGAGATACAAAATGAAACCCCTGATGATATCAATAAGAAAATAGTCGAAGCATTTCAATATGATGATTTCGCCTGGCAGAAGGAAAAAGGCATCAGAGTCACATATAAGAAGAGAGCAGAAGGTTTACATAAAGTTCTTTATCAGTGCCCCAAATGCATGACGGAGTTTAAGATGTCATCCGAAGGCATAGTACTCAGATGCAACTCGTGCGGCAAAGAATGGGAGATGAGTGAATTAGGAGAACTAAAAGCAAAGGGTGGCAAAACCGAGTTTTCGCATATTCCCGACTGGTATGAGTGGGAAAGAGCCAACGTCAGAAAGGAAGTAGAGAACGGAACATATTCATCCGGAGAACTGCCCGTAAGAGTGAATACACTGCCCAATGCGAAGAAATTCATCTATCTTGGAGAAGGCACGATGATCCATGACGGTAATGGTTTCCTGGTTAAGGGGATAGATGTCGACGGCGATCCTTTTGAGATGAGAAAAACCGTTCCTTCGCTGTATTCGTGTCACATTGAGTATGAGTATCTCGGTAAATTCGGTGATTGTGTGGATCTGAACACTTTAGAGGATACATGGTATATTTACCCTGATCCCGAAAAATGTGAGTTTTCTGTCACCAAAATGGCCCTTGCGACCGAAGAATTGTACTTCCGTCACCGGAGAGAAGCAGCGATCGGTTAAGATTTTTCTTGAAAAGAATTTTTAATTCCTTTAGCCTTTTCTTAGGACGTCCGAATCTGACCTAAGAGGAGGCTTTTTGATGAATAAAGAACAGCTTCATGAATACATTTCCGGGAATACCGGAAATGAAAGCAATATCTGTCAGATATATGCTATTAAAGATGGGAATACCGCATATGATGATTGCTGGCACGGATTTAAGACTTCAGATGCAATGAATGTTAATTCCGTGACCAAAGGTATCATGGCATTACTTGCGGGAATCGCACTGGACAAAGGTTTCATCGGGAGTGTGGATGGGAAGGTGGTGGATTTCTTTCCGGATTACACTGTTAAGCGCGGAGAGAAAACCATATTTGACGTTACGATCAGGCATCTGCTTACCATGACAGCTCCGTACAAAGGAAAGTCGGAACCCTGGAAGAAAGTGTGTACTTCGGATGACTGGACTCTTGCCGTACTTGATCATCTTGGCGGTCGCAATGGAATTACCGGTGAGTTCAGGTATGCTACGCTTGGCATTCAGATACTTGCCGGGATAATCGAGAGAGCAACCGGAGTAAAATGCATTGAATTTGCCAATAAGAATCTGTTTGAGCCATTGGATCTTCCCAAACGGATATTACACGGTGACAGTTCCAAGGAGGATCAGTTTGATTTCTTTATGAATAAGAATCCCAGGAACTATGAGTGGTACTCTGATCCTCAGGGAAGTGTCACGGCCGGCTGGGGATTATGCATGTCGGCAAGGGATATGGCTGTGATCGGTGCTCTTGTGCTGGATAACGGCTTGTATAACGGGAACAGGATAATCTCGGAAGAGTATCTGAGCGACATGCTCACGCCGCATGTTAAGCTTGGCGAACGGTTTGGCTTCATGAACTACGGATATTTATGGTATAAACCGTATGATGACAGGGAAGTCTATGCAGCGATCGGTGACAGTGGGAATATCATATATGTAAACAAAGAGGTAAATGTTTCCGTCGGAATGACCGGTACATTCAAGCCCAGGATTTTTGACAGAGTGGATTTCATAGAGCAAAAAGTACTGCCGGCTTTGTCGGATGGAGTTTATGTTTAAGGAGAATTTCATGGAAAAGTACATTGAAGGAAATAAAGCGGCATGGGAAGAGGCGTTTGATAACAGAGACGCATCATGGGGCGCCGATCTGACAGAGCGTATACGGAAAGAAGATTATCCGTTTTTTGAGAAGGAAATGGTCACTGTTTTACAAAACATCGATACGGAAGGAAAGACAGTCGGACAGTTCTGTTGTAATAACGGCCGTGAATTGCTTTCTCTGGTAAAAAGCGGAAAGGCAGCGCAGGGAATCGGTTTTGATATTGCTGAAAATCAGGTTGCTTTTGCAAATGAAAAAGCAGGGGAGTTAAACCTCCCGTGTACATTTGAAGCCATAAATGTTTATGATATCGATGATAGTTTCAAAGAGCGTTTTGATATTGTGATAATCACCATAGGTGCACTTTGCTGGTTCGAAGATCTGAACCGCTTTTTTGAGATCGTGGCAAAATGCATGAAGCCCGGGGCCGTGATCGTACTTAACGAACAGCATCCCTGTACAAACATGCTTGCTGCGGAAGGCGATGCGGAGTATGACCCGGATCACAGGTTGGAGTGCCATTATTCATACTTCGAGCATGAATGGACCGGAAATGACGGAATGTATTATATGACGCTTAAGAACTATAATTCAAAGACATTTACGGATTTTACTCATTCGATGTCGGAAATAGTGTCAGGAATGTGCAATAACGGAATTGTTGTTACAGGGATGCAGGAGTTTGATTACGATATAAGCAGCGGGTTTGCTTCAATAGATCGTAGCGGTTTTCCGCTTTCCATGATCGTGCAGGGGAAGAAGCTCTGACATAGGAGGAAAATATATGAAAAAGTGGTATGACGAAGAATATGAATTTACGGTTGAAGTAACGGGGTTTTTGCATGGAGACCATACAGAAAGGTATTGCCGTAATGGTGAAGAGATCGGTGATGTATATAAATGCACCTACGGATGTCCTGTTAACGGTGATGGATACGGGATCTGTTCAAAGACGATGATGATGTTATATCCGTTGATGGAAGCAGTCAGGAGCGGCGGGGATCTTACCAAAGTCGGAGGTGATGGAGAATATTCGAAGACCGTTGTGTGCCCTGACGGGTGTGTGATCTTCAAACTGACTGCAAAACCGTTGGGAAACGAAAACTTCCATACAGGCGGTTTCTGGGATTATCCGGATGAAACACAGAAATAATGAAAAGGATAGAGAATAATGATTGTTGAGATTACTGATTCAAAAGAAAAACAGGCTATAGCAAGAAAGGTACTGGAGGCTCTCACTGACTGGTTTGAGGTCGAAGAGAGCAGAGAGGAATACATTTCCGGATGTGCCGAATGGACATTCTTCGCGGCTAAGGAAGAAGAGGAGGCTGTAGGATTCCTCTGCTTAAAGGAAACGGGAAAGGCTACAGTTGAACTGGCTGTTATGGGAGTGCTAAAGGAATATCACAGAAGCGGCCTTGGACGGCAGCTGGTGGAAAAGGCAAAAGAGGCTGCCGGATCACAGGGATATGAGTTCATGCAGGTCAAGACTGTGAAGATGGGAATGTATGAGGATTATGACAGGACTAATCTTTTTTACATAAGTTGCGGCTTCAAGGAGTTCGAAGTGTTCCCGCTCCTTTGGGATGAAGCCAATCCCTGTCAGATCTATGTAATGTCTTTGCGATGATAAGGATCCGGGAATTCAGCCTGATCCGGAGGTGAACGAATGTATCACGGGATAACAGAGGATCGCATATGAAGATAGAACATATTGCCATGTATGTGAATGAGCTGGAATCAGCCAGAGATTTCTTTGTGAAGTATCTCGGAGGGATTTCAAGTGATGAATATCATAATGAAACAACGGGATTCAGATCATTCTTTATCAGTTTTGATGATGGAGCACGGCTTGAGATCATGAACAAGCCCTCTATGGAGGATATTACTAAGTCGACCAATCGTACCGGATATATCCACATAGCTTTTTCTGTGGGAAGTGTCGAGGAAGTCGACCATTTGACAAGACAATTCCGGGAAGATGGTTTTGAGGTATTAAGCGGTCCCCGAACAACAGGTGATGGCTATTATGAGAGCTGCATAGTCGGGATTGAAGGAAATCAGATTGAGATAACTGTTTGAGTAAGATCTTCCTAATGGAAAGGCTTTTATATGAATTGATTTTCTGAAAAGATGAGCGATAGAAAGACTACCATATGAAAGAAACAAATGATTCGATAATAATAAAATCGGCAGAAACCGATGAGGAACTGTGTGGAAGGGGATATGTGCACTGTACTGCATGGAAAGAGGCTTACAGAGGTATAGTATGTGACAGATACCTTGATACGATGACGGTAGAGGCTACAACTGCACGTGCCAGGCAGTTCCCGGAAAATACTCTTGTAGCCAGGGATAAAGAGAAAGTTGTGGGTTTTGCGGTATATGGCCCGTCAAGAGATGAAGATCTGACGAATGCGGGAGAGGTTGTGGCAATTTATGTCCTTTCTGAGTATTATGGCAGAAAAATAGGATATAGATTGATGAATGAAGCAATTTCCAGGCTTAAGGAATACGATACCATATTTGTGTGGGTGCTTGAGAAAAATGAGCGAGCTATTCGTTTTTATCAAAGATATGGTTTTGAATTTGACGGATGTAAAAAAGAATGGAATCTCGGCACACCGGTTACCATAGTCAGAATGATATTGATAGACCCCTCAAGAAACCTGTGTTGAGGGATATTGGCAACCCGTAGAGACAGAAGATACCATAAAGCGATAGAGCCGGTCTCCGGCGTGCACTGGGAATGGAAGGCTTAAACGAGGACGATGTGTGCAGTGTGCTCTCGCAGCTGATGGGGGAACTATGTTAAAAGATTACGAAACAAATAAACCGGTTCTTGAAACTGACAGATTGATTATTCGTGTGCTTAATGAAACTGATGTGCCGGATTTGAAAGAATGGTTGGGAAGAGACGAGATTTATACCTATTGGGGACGAAAGGCCGGCAAAGGTGAGAAAAATCCGGAGTTGATGTTTGTTGACCCACGTCCCTGGGTAAAAAGGAAGCCTTCACCGGACTTCGACTGGGGGATCGTCTTAAAAGAAAACAATACTGTTATTGGGATGATTGCAGTGTTTGATATACAGAATTCGAGGATGGGAGATATCGCGTATCGTATTCATCCTGAATATTGGAATATGGGAATTACTACAGAAGCATTGAAGGAAGTGGTAAAGTTTGTTTTTGAAAATACGGAAATAGACCGGCTGAATGGGCGCGCGGATGTAAGAAACATTGCCTCTAATAAGGTATTGGAGAGGTGCGGCTTCATAAAAGAGGGGACAATCCGACAAGGCAAAATGGTTTCGGTTTATTGTGACTATAATATTTTTGGTATGCTCAGAGAAGACTATGCAAATATGAACTAAACGAGTTCATGATTTATGTACGAGGAGAGAACATAGATGGATATTGTTTATAAAAAACTGACGGAGAATGAATTAAGCAGAATAATAAAAATGAGAATAGACCAATTGACGGAAGAATATACATCAGGAGGCAGGATACCTCCACAGGATGTAGATCTTGATACTGCACTTATGGATTTTTATAAACGAAATCTGGCTGCCGGCACTTATGTTTCCTGGCTCGCATTTGATGGGGATAAGATAGTCGGAACAAGTGGCATGTCCTTCGCGGAAAAGCCGCCATATTTCACATGCCCTTCAGGGAAAGTCGGTATCCTGTCCAGCATGTATACCGATCCGAACTATAGAAGGATGGGGATCGCTACGCAATTACTGGATAGAGTAGTAAAAGAGGCAAAGGACCACGGCTGCGGAACTATCTATATCACGGCTTCGGATATGGGTGTAAAGTTGTACGAATCATACGGATTTAAGCACAACGGGAATTTCATGCAGTACTATTTTTGATCAGAACCAAACAGAATATAGGAAGAAAATCATGAGCCCTGGCGAGTTGCCGGGGCTTTTTTGCTTGAATATTGGAAGGATTTACCTTGGAATGGTATTAATAAATCTCCCATTTTACATTAATGTTGTTCATGATAGAATAACACAAATCGCAATTGTCTGTTTATTGAACCGATATGAGGTTTTGCAGTTAAAATCTTTCAGTTTTATGGAGGTATATGTGAAAAAGGAATTGTTAAAAAAGATATTGAAAATAGTCGGGCGGGTAGTGCTTGGCATACTTGGGATTTTTGCGGCATTTTTGCTTTTTGTGAAAATATGGAATGAAATTGCCATGAGTCGTGAGAAAGAACTGCTTGAAAGTCACCCGGGTGAATTTGTTGAAGTGGATGGCCGAAACATGAATATTTATGTGGAGGGTGTCGGAGAGCATACCATTGTTTTTATGTCCGGATGGGGAACCGAATCACCAATCTATGATTTCAGACCACTGTACTCTAAACTCAGTAATGAGTATAAATGTGTGGTAATAGAGAAATTTGGCTACGGCTTTAGCGATGAGATTGATGGAGAAAGGGATTTTGACACCATATTGCGTCAGGACAGAGAGGCCCTGAAGAAGATGGGAATAGAAGGCCCGTTTATTTTGTGCCCGCATTCGCTGTCAGGGCTTGAAGCAACTCTTTGGGCTCAAAAATATCCGGAAGAGGTGGAAGCGATAGTAGGTCTTGATATGTCGTCCGCAAATTATGACGGACTTGCGGAAATAAAAGAAAGCTTTGCGCAAAAATCAATGATCAATCTGAACAAAGTAGTTCGCTTCCTCGGTATAAACCGATTTTTAATGACGATCAGTGAATACGATGAAACTTACACAGAGGAAGAATGGAAGCAATATACGGCTTTAGTTTGTAAAAACCAGTCAAATGATACCGTGTGTCGTGAAAATGATGCGATTGGCGAGGTGTGTGAAGAAATAAACGCTGCGGCTTTGCCGGATACGCCGACATTACAGTTCATTTCAACCTACAACAGTAATTATGAATATTGGAAGAGTACACATCAGGAATTGGTTGATGCTTCATCTTATGGAAAATTGATTGAACTCGATTGCGGTCATTATCTGCATCAGTTTGAATCCGAAAGAATCGCAGAAGAGATGAAGGAATATATAGAAAATCTGGGATGAAGCCATGGACATCAAAGAAAGTATAAGGAATATGTGAGATATGAATACGCATAGATTAATCATACTTCGCGGAAACTCCGGGAGCGGTAAAACTACGGTAGCTAAGGAACTGCAGACACTTTTCGGACGAGGCACCATGGTTCTTTCGCAGGATATGATCAGAAGAGAAGTGCTTAAAGAAAGGGATGGAACAGATCCTCCTGCACTGCCTCTGATAAAGCAGATGCTTGAGTACGGAAGCGAAAACTGCGAAGTTGTCATATTGGAAGGGATATTTATTGCAGACTGGTATAGAGAATTGTTTGAAGCAGCGATCGAACTGTATGGCTCTGACGTATACGCATATTATTTTGATATTCCTTTTGAGGAAACTGTAAGGCGGCATCAGACCAGAGCCAAAGCAACTGAGTTTGGAGTCGATGAGATGCGAGAGTGGTGGAAAGAAAAGGATTATCTGGATCTGATAAAAGAAACCACCATCACGGAAGAAAAGAGCAAGGATGAAATCGTAAACGAGATTTATTCAAGAGTTTGTAATGGATGATACTATTGGGTGAGGTTATGACAGTTGAAGAAAAAGCAAGACAGATCATAAAGGATATAAAAGAGGAAAAGGTCATATGAGCATGATTGAGAATAATAAGCGAGACAGGGCAATCGGATATTTTGCCGCAAAAATGCACTGCTCCCAGTCTGTGCTGGCGGCTTTTTCAGAAGAATGCGGGATATCGGAAGAACAGGCTTTCAAACTTGGATCCTGCTTTGGCAGCGGAATGCGCCAAGGTGAGGTGTGCGGAGCATGCACGGGCGCGCTTATGGTATTAGGGCTCTTATATGGTGAGACTCACATTGGAAACACGGATGAGCGCGAGCTTTCAAATCGTATTACTGAGCTTATGATGAGGCGATTTAAGGAAACAAACGGTTCTTGCAAATGTAATGATCTTCTTGGATATGATGTTTCGACTCCGGAGGGAAGAAAAAAGGCAAGAGAAGAAGGCTTGTTTACGGATTTTTGTCCAAAGATGGTTGCAAGTGCGGTAGATATTTTAGAAGAGATCATAGAGCAAAAATAGTCGAGAAATGCTTTTTTCTATTTTGTTAATATACGCTCATAAGGAGATGAGCCATTGAACGAAACAAGAGCAGCAGTAAGAGTAATGCAGGATTATATAACTGAACATATCAGTGAAGAGATTACTATAGATGATCTTGCAAGATGCTCTTCATTTTCACCCTGGTATGCGAGGAAGCTATTTGTGAAGCATCTTGGGATGACACCGGCAGTTTATATCAGGCGCCTTAAACTGTCGAAGTCAGCTCTGCGTCTTAGGGATGAGAAAATGACAGTTCTTGATGTCGCAATGGAGATGGGATTTAGAAGTGTGGATGGATATCAGCGTGCGTTTAGACGGGAATTCGGCTGTAATCCAAAAGAATATGCTTTAGGTCCGATTCCAATCTGGCTGTTTACTCCTTATTTCATTATGGATGATGAAAGGAAAGTGAAAAAAATGAGCGAAATAAGAAATGTATTTATTCAGGTGATTGAAAAACCTTCAAGAAAAGTAATCATTAAAAGAGGTCTGAATGCTAACGAGTATTTCAGCTACTGTGAAGAAGTCGGCTGTGATGTATGGGGATTGCTTACAAGTATAAAGTCCATTAGCGGAGAACCTGTATGCATGTGGCTTCCCTTGGAAATGAGAAAGCCTGTAACAAATGAGTATGTTCAGGGAGTTGAAGTTGAGGAGGATTATTCGGGCGAAATTCCTGAAGGATTTGAGATCATAGATCTTCCGGCTTCAACATATCTGCTGTTCAGAGGTGAACCGTTTGCACTAGAGGATTATGAATCAGCCATAACTGAAATCTGGGATGCTGAAAAGAAATATAATCCTGAATTTATTGGCTTTAAGTGGGATGATAAGAACCCAAGAATTCAACTTGAACCCAGGGGAGAGCGAGGATATATTGAGCTGGTTCCTGTTAAGAAAATATAGTGGGCCCTTCTACGGCGGCATAGCCTGTATATTAATGAGCGATTATATTTCAGGATAATGTACTAAGGAGATCAAAAAAATATGATTGATAAAAAGAGAAAAAGGCAGCTGGATTTTGACCTTATACTGATAGGAGTTGTGACATTTTTAGTACTGGGGCTGGTGCTCGTTGCTTTCGGAAAAGAATTCAATGGCTTTGTTTATGATACAAGCCGTCCTGTCCTTCCGCGTGTAGCCGTTGCAGCTATATGTGGCCAATTTGCTCTGTCAGGATTGGGGATAACGATAGTATGCATTATCCGTAAAGAACGATTCACGAAGTTTGGGCTGAATACACATAAACTGTTACCTGCCTTGCTCTTAAGTCTTGCCTGTTGTGTGCCGGATTTTATATATCAATTCATGAATGGCAATGTTCATGCATGGTTTCCATTTTATGATGTATTTACCACAAAAGAACTGATGGTGGCTGATCTTGCTGTAAAGATACCAGGGTTCATATTGACAGCGGTTGCCTGGGGATTCTTTGAAGGATTTAATTATGTTGTGATAAGGGACAAACTCAGTGAGCGTTTTCCGTCAAAGCACAGGTTCTGGGATGTCGGAGCATTTGTATGCGCTGTTATGTGTATATTGATTCATGGTGCAGTAGGTGTTACGCCTGATGCCATTATAGAAATGCTTGTGACGATGTTTCTGATCTATGGAATGCTCATTGTTAGAAAAGAAACGGATAACGCCTGGGGTTGCATACTGATATTTTTTGTATATTGGAACGCATTGTAAGTTATACCGGGATATTATTGTTTGGAGGAACTTTTATGCCTTTAGTTAAAGTTGAGATGCTTAAAGGGAAAAGCAAAGAGTTTAAGAAAACTGTTCTTGACTGCGTACATGATGGACTTATGGATTCAATAGGTATTGAGGGTTGGGACAGATTTCAGAGAATTGCAGAGTACGAAAAAGACAATTTTGAAATTCCATCGTTTAAGTCGGATGATTTTATGATAATCGAAATGACAATATTTCCCGGAAGAACGAAAGAACAGAAGGGGAAAGCCATAGAAATGATCACGGATAATCTTAAGAATAGACTTTCAATAGACCCAGGAGATGTTTTTGTCATTATAAAGGAACCACCATTAGAAAACTGGGGTATGAACGGACACCAAAAAGAATAGACAGAACGATATGGCGATGTATAGATTGATGAATGAGGCAAAAGCATAATAGAAGAGCATTATGGATAATAGTATTATTGAGAGTTTTATCAGAAAGCAGAAGGTTGCATTTATCTGTTCTGTTGATGAAGATGGATTTCCAAATGTAAAAGCGATGCTGAAGCCGAGAAAGATGGATGGCTTACATAGTTTTTATTTTTCGACAAACACATCATCCATGAGAGTAAAGCAGTATATGAATAACCCCAATGCCTGTATTTACTTCTATCATAAGGGTTTGATCAAGTATGTGGGTGTAATGCTGAAAGGCAAAATGGAAGTGCTGACTGATCAAGAGGCAAAAGATATGATCTGGCGTAAAGGCGACACGATGTTCTATAAGGGCGGGGTTACTGATCCGGATTATTGTGTGTTAAAGTTTACCGCTGAAAGCGGAAGATACTATTGTGATTTGAAGACGGAAAGCTTCAAGATAGAATAGCGAGTTATATCGGAAACCCGCTAATTAATGTCAAGAGTATTCTTAGGGATATTTGATGTTTATATCACTAGAAAAAGACAGACTTTAATAAAGCTGCCTCAATAAACAATTAAGCCAGCATAAAGTTTTGATTATTGAGTATTTAGTTGGCGTTCTCAGCCGCTAAGTATTCTTTCACCCGAGCATAATAGATTCTCAGGAGTTTATTACATCCGGCCACCATATATACGTAATAAGGCTTTCCTTCAGCCTTTTTGCGCATGACGAATTGATATACCGGATCGTCGTACAAGTTGAGTTGCACGATGATACGTACAACCTGAAAGAGTTGCTTA
>FMVL01000011.1:0-40217 GCA_900102235.1 Lachnospiraceae bacterium XBB2008
GCAAGGGCATAGATATCCGTCCATGCTCCCTGGTTTCCATCAGGCTGATACTGTTCTTCAGGCGCATATCCGTGTTTAAGGATGACAGTTAGGCTCTTTACATCATTGTTATCAACTATTCTTGCTGCCCCGAAGTCGATCAGCTTCATCTTCCCATCATTCGTGACCATGATGTTATCGGGGCTGATATCTCTATGTATGATCCCTGCTTCATGGACCTTCTCCAGCGAGTCCATGACCGAATCCATCATCTCTATCACTTTCGTATACGGGAGTTTTCCGTCGTTATCATTCAGATATTCAGATAAGGTAACACCATCTATATACTCCATTACCATATATGCGGTGTTATTCTCATAGAAGAATTCTTTTACGGATACTATACCCGAAAGGTTATTGAACTTTGCAAGATTCCCTGCTTCTCTTATGAAGCGATCGATCCCCTTCTTATACTGTTCCTCTTTACTGCCGGTAAGGACGGTCAGAGATGTCTGGGCGCCTGTTGATGTATCTCGGGTGACTAATTCACTCGGGAAATACTCCTTAATAGCAACTCTATGATTAAGGACAAGATCAAAAGCGATATATGTGATACCAAACCCGCCTTCTCCTATGACCTTACCGACAAGATATTTACCATTCAGGATCGTCTGAGGCTGCAAACCTCTCGATGAATTCGGTGTATCTATCTTATACCCGCATAATCTACAGAACTTTGCATCGTCATCTAGTTCCTGCATGCACCCCATACACAGCTTATTGAAGTCCATTGTTGTCCCTCCACTATCCTTTTTTTGTCTATATTTCAGTTATAAAATCAATTTGACACATATCTGTACAATATGCTCTACTCTATAACAGATTTCTTGTCTTCCCTTCTGTGTCTTCATCAAGCACAACCGTTGGACTGTGTTGTGTTCCATTATTTGGCATACTAGGTTTTAGTGAAGAGCTGTCCACAGAGCCATTCATAATTGAATAATTACCGGTTGCGCCTGTGCAGTAGGGACAAACTGTAAATTTGTCTCCATCATAAAAGTGTTTTTTGGTACATTGCATTAGATTCATAGTATTCTCACTCCTATCGCCGAAGCGTTGTCCATATCTTTTCCTTTGCCGCGTTCTAAAACTATCGCGCTCATTGCATCCACCCATTCCCTTGCGGTTTTAGTTCTTTTCAATGCCTGAGCCATCTCTTTCTCATATATCAACTCCCAAAAGCCATCTGTGCACATCAAAAAACTCATTCCTTTTGACGCCCGATAAGACTTAGAGATCGTTGGGGTCAGATTAGGATCTCGATTTCCAATGGCTTTGAGAAGTTTATTTCTGTCCCTGTGGAATCTTATATCCTTCTCCTTAATCTCTTTCATGCTTACAAGCATCTGCGGCACACTGTGATCAAGCGTTCTTACTTTAATGTGAGTTCCTTTGAACAAATACAATCTTGAGTCTCCAATATGCCCCCACTGTGCATATCCGTTAGTCAAAATCAGCAAAACAGATGTTGTCTTCATCGAATCAGTAGTATTATTCTCATCCTGTTTCTTTTCAAGCGTGTTTTGTGCGCAAACAAAGGATGATTCAATAAAATCATCCTTTATACCTCTATCAAAAGAGTCTGATATAACAGAAGCAACCAATTCAGAAGCCACTTCTCCTCTTCCGCATCCACCAAGCCCATCATTTACAGCAAAACAAAAGCCATCTGTGCTCTCACGAACTAATGTATAATCTTCGTTATACTCCCTCTCTCCTTTATCAGAAAACACATAGTAATCTATTGTCATATAATCCTCAGTTCAATATCTACTCCAACGCTTGAATCTTACTCATAACTTCATCCGTTTTCTCATCAAAATATCCACCAAATAATACTTCTCCAACCTCCTCATGATCAATCATAAGTAAAGAATTCTCACTTATCCACCCCTGCGGATAAAGCACCACAAGGTAATCATACATTTCCTCTGTATCAGGATGAACGGGAAGATATCCCACAACCATAAGCGGCATTGTATTAGGTGTTTTTTGCATAAACACACTGCCAAGTTTCAGATAGTTATCATTCATCAGTATGTTCCTCCATCTTATCAATACTGTCATGAAAGGCTTCCTCCGCCTTTATCCATTCACTCGGAGACTGCTTTGTCAATCCATCGAAAAGAAATGATCTTACATCGATGTACTTCTTCGCAAAATCATTGAAATATCCATCTTGAATTATGGTATCCACTTCATTGATCGGGATAACTCTAAGGGATTCCGGATTCATATATCCCAATGGTATCGGAACCACAACATAATGAGGGATTAAAGTATCATCAATATCACAAACCTCATATCCAATTACCATATACGTTGATTCCTTATAAGATATTATTGTTCCTATAGATTTCATATCATTCATAACACTCTTCCTATTCTCTCAATATTTAGAACAGTTTCTTCAAAAAGTTAATTCCGCCATCTATAATCTTCCCGCCGGTTTTCACCGCGTTTCCTGTTATATTTGAAACCACTTTTCCGGCACCGGGAATGAGATCATCCAAAACATAATCAACGCCATCACTGATAACCTTTGTAGTAGCATTAAACATAGTACCTGGACTAAACCCTATAGAATCCTCCAATGCGGCATTTATTGTAGACAGATCTACTAATCCGAAAGTCGCAGTTTTAACAAGTGAATCAATGCTACTACTAGCCACTTGGCAAGCAACATCTACTGTTCCTTTACCTACTGTTTGTACGAATTCAGAAGAAATTGAGTGAATTGTCCCCAAAAGATTCCCCTTTTTCAGGTATTCCATTGCCTGAGATTCATACTGTTCCTTATATCTATTGATATAACCATCCGAATCCGTTACAAGCTTCATGGTTTTCATAGTTGTCTCAAACTTTAGCGCTGCGGTATCCAAAATGCCGCTAAAATCCTTGGATCCCTTTGCAACATCTTTTAATTTTTTAAAATCCCATGCTTTTATATCAATTAAGCCGGGCGCTTTCTCTAAAGCGCCAAATACATCGCCATCTTCCAGCTTGTTTACTATATCTCGAATATCAAGTATTTTCTCAGATCCGGGTTTCGCGCCTTTTAATACTTCCTTAAGAGTATTTTTCGCAATTTTTTTTAAGCCCCTATTGGGTATCAGGTCGTCTATAGCATCACCCAGGTCAGATACTTCGTTATTCAAGATAGGGAATGTTACATTTTGTGCTCCGATAACGCCTACCCCGATTGCACCACCTGAAACTAACCCATCACTATTAGACAGAGTGCCCAATGCAGACACTACATTGTTCTCACAGTTCTCATAGTGAGCAGTGATACGACCTAATGCGTCTCCGGCGGCCGTGATCTCCTCTCCATTCTTTCTTACTCTTGTTTTAAGAGAATCTATCTGTTCTTGGAATATCGGCATTTGCGAACTTCCGGTAATCCCCCTAAGATCGACTGAATCCATAGCGTTTGCCAATTGTAGCAATCTATCCTTTTCCGAATTTAGTTCAGCGCCTTCTTTTTTTATACTCTCAACATTGATCTCAAATTTGCTCATAAACATACCCCTTATCCTAGGTTCTTACTATAATGAATGAAAAATTATCCGGTGCACCAGCCTTCCTGACTTCATCACATATCTTCTTTGAACTGGTAAACAGTCTCTTAAGTTTCCTGTCCGCAATATACTTATATACACCATCACAACATAAAAAGAAGATATCCCTTTTTCTAATCTCTCCCGTTATTCGATTAAACACAATATGGTTTTTTATTCCGACTGCCTTAGTTAATTTTCCATAGTTTTCATTATTAGCTATGTCATTCATATCCATATGATTATGGATTTCGGGTTTGTTCTGCCATACATCATCAACTGTAAGTTGTGAAAATGAAAAACCTCTTTTTAAATATACACGGCTGTCTCCGGCAGAATAAACAGCATATCTGTCTTTCGAAATGATCAGAACTACCGCGGTAGATCCACACAAACCATCTGTATTCATCTCTTCAAATATTTTGCTGTTCACGTTTGACAGAATAGTCTCAAGGCCTTGTAAAAGCCGGCAAAACTCTACCCCAGCGTTTTCATATACATTTTCTCGGTACCAGGCTCCAATTGCTTCAACTATAGCATTAGAAGCTTGTTCCCCATGCATATGCCCGCCCATTCCATCAGCCACACAAAATACTGCAGTGTTATCGTTGGTTTCACAGAACACAGCATCTTGATTAATCTGTGAACTTAATCCTTTATCGGTGTAATGTTCGTACCGAATCATATCAATTAATACGCCCTCTCAATTTCAATCACATAGGTGCGATCACCTATAGATATCTCATCACCGGACTGGATCATATAAGGTTCACCTTCATCCAGTTTGTTCCCATTCATCTTGGTATGAGTGCGTTTCTTTTTGCCTAATATATTATCTTTGATATAATAATCTCCTCCACGGCACTCTATGGTGCAATGATGCGCATGCATATACTGATTCTCATCATCCTTGAAGTTAATGTTATCTGTATAATCCTCAGCCGATCTACCAATCGTAATTGAGTTTACAATTTCAGCGCGCCAAGAATTATTCTTATTAAACTTATCCGTCAATGTGATAATTGCTTGAATATCATCCGGCATAAAGGCTGCTGTTCCGCCTTCTTCAAAAGCAATAGTCCCAGGCCTTTCGTTTTCATCATATGCCAGGGTTCCGGGTCTACCATCTGTGTCAGAAGAAGATACATCCTTCTTATTCTCTTTCTTCTTCTTTGAAATAAGGAGATATGCTATGACACCGCCAGCAGCCAAAACAAGCAATACTATTCCGGCTATTATTTCCCAGGGTAAAGCACTCTTTTCAGGCATGGGTTCTTCAGCAAGAATCACCTCTTTACCCTTACAATTCGAATAGTTTTCGCTACACACCGGACATTCTTCATTAATAGTTTCCTGTGTACATTTATCTTCACAGATACATTCCGGTTCAGGAACTGGCTCGGGATTGTCATTGAGTTGAATAAATGGAATCTCTATATCTGCTACTAATTCAGTACCATCTCCGAGAGTAAGTTTCCCCTTTCTGGGATTTCCATCCATGATTGACTCAGGAATCTCTGCTTCATAAACTACTATCTCATTATCGGCAGAAACCATATTGGAAATATCGTTAAGTTTCGATACATCAAAAGCCATATACTCACAGCCCGTCATTGTTGACAATAAAAAGAGATTGTCAAGCTCCTGTTTATTTTTCCCGGTTTCACACCCAACAGTATATATAGGATAAGAATATGAATTGAGTTGGTCCCTGATCATATCAAGGGTTTTCCCACCTGTAGGATTGTTGTTTACACCATCTGCGATGATCACTATACGGGTATAGCCCGGATAACGTTCAGCATTCAGATCATCAATAACCCCATATAATACGTTTGTAAGTAATGTGTCCTGATTATTGAAACTGATATTGCTTATTACATTCAGCAAACTTGTGTAATCATCCGAATATCTATCAGATAGATAGTTTATATTATTCGAAAACGTAGCTATTCGAAACAGTTCGTTTTCACTATGATTATTGACCATTTGTCCCATCAGATCTAAAACGTTTGCTCTTATTCCTTCCGGTATAGATAAAGAATTATCCAGCATTATCAACGTTCTCATGGGATTCTCATCCTCAGATATACCATAAGATTTAGGATTCTCCGTAGGAGTATTGCCTATCTGAAGACTTACATCATCTCCAGCATTTCCGTTTCTCACATATATCTTGACTAAATGGTCATCCACTGTTTTGGTGGCCATTATCTTGGCGTTGCTTGCTGCATATACTGATATGGATATTGTAAATAAAAGCAGCAAAGCCAAAACAGTGGCAATTCTTAATTTCTTTTTTTCAAATCCCTTATTCATATATCTCCCTGTCTACACAAGTTTGCTAAACAATAATCTGTTACGCATGTAGCAATAATCACAGCATTGTAGTCGAAGTAGCGGCTGATGCCGTCGTAGTGGTTTTCAGCCTAAGCGCTTCCTCATCATTTTCCTTTTCGTTCTTCCTATATAATCCAGATATCGCAACCACTTTTTTATGATAATTCTCACACAGCCTATAAACGCTATCCATAGCATCTTCCAATTCTCTAAAGCGGCGCGTATAAGTTTCTTTTGATTCGCCTTTCCACACAGGATCTGTCTGATTTATGAGATCAAGCATATTCTGAGTAGTTGTTCTCATATTGTTTGCTGTATCATTAAAATCTTGTCCATCACTTTCAAGTTTGTCGATGTTCTTAATGATCAGATCCTGATTTAATACTTCTGCCATAATTATTTCCTCCATTTAGATAACTAAAACGATATACCCACGATTATGAGCCTGATCCGGCTGAAATGGCGGTAGCTAAGTTTTCCGTCCTTCTTGCATTGTCAAGAATACGCTGAAGGATTTGAGCCGCATCATCAATAACCTGGGCAAACTCAGTAAAGCACTCTTTCTCTTGCATATATTTGTTTTGAAATGTTGTGCTTGCTTCGCCTTCCCAATTAACAACTAAACCTTTCTGGATGTCATCAAGTCTAGTCACGTCTTTTTTGAATTGTGTGTTCAAATCAATCAACTGATCTATAATACCTTGAAGTGCATCTGAATACTGTAATTCCATTTTTAAACCTCCTTCTTGAATCAACATTTATCCTTGAGCGACCCCAATCGCCGCAAGTTCGGTTCTCATAGTTCTCTCAGCATTACTCATAATTGCATCAGCTACTCTTTGTATATCATTTGCTGTTTCTCCTATCTTATTCTCAATGATTTGAGCCTTTGCCAAAAAAGCCTCCGAGTTTTCACCGGACCAATTAGTTCGTATCCGCCCAATCGTCCCTTCGATATCATCATTTGCTAATGATCTCATACCCTGTGCTATGTTTCTAAGTTTATTAACCTGAGCCTCCGCTTTTTTGAAATTCATGTAAATTTCATATTCTGTTTTCATGCCATTCTCCTAATATTATCCCATGTTATAACTGGGCTTCCGCAATGAATTTGCTTCTTCGTCATTTCTTATTTCATTCTGTGTGAATCCCTCAACCAATGTTAAAAGATCCTTAGGATACTTCTGAAGGAGCATATACATCTGTTGTAATTCGTCTATCAAGCTTGCAAATTGTTGCTGCTGTAAGTCAGATGCTTCCCCTTTCCAATACGATTTCATAGAATTAATCTCACTAATCATTGCGAGGGCATTCGATTTCATATTCTCAACATCATCATTTATATCGTTTGCCTGTTGCTCCATTCTTTGTGGATCAACTTTTATAATTACTCCATCATTTCCGTCCATATAACCCTCCTTTATACCGGTATTTCATCAATAATAGATGCAATAGTTTTCTCGCAACCATCATATTCGGAATTTGCATAATTCAAGCTATCATATACACTTTCCAGTTGATTAATCAGATCCAGAGCCCGTTCACTATCATTTCTAAATCTATTATCAAATGCTTTTTTTGAAGGACCATCCCATATAGAATCCAAAGCCTTTACATGTTCAACAAAGTTGTTGTAGCTTTCTTTTAGTTTTTGTTTTGCAGTTTGATAGTCTTCGATATCTTGTCCAAATTTTACTAAATCATTAGCTATTACTTCCATATCTCTCCTTTCATTGAATCATCTCAATCAATTCACTCATTAATTGCGAATCTATGCCTTTATCTCTATAAGTAGTAAAATATCCGATTCCATATCTTTTTCCATTCAGATTTCCCATGCTTCTTAGATTGTCAATTACATCATCTTCCGTATTAGAATAACATTCCTCAATTCTTGCCATAGTTTCTGAAAGAACTCGAATATGAGACGCTTCATTCTCCATCGCCCCCTCTATTACTGATAGGCTTTGACTTATTTCCTCCATATTAATCGATACTAACTCTTCAACGATCAATTGAATCTCACACTTGTATCCGTTTATCTTTTCCGCATATTCGAGACTCCGATTCTTTTCACTTATGAATTCATTTGTTTCTATCTCATACATACCATGTGAATCCCTGCTGATAATCAATCTATCACATTTTACGCTCAATGTTTCCAAACTGGACGAAATGCATCCTAAATGGTATGAATGACATTTCAGACAAGGATAAGGCTTTCTCCAGTCTTTATAGAGCATTCATTAAGTGTATTATCTTCCGGCAATGGACATTTCTTTTCTTTATTATATAATCGCAATTCAGCCTTATTCCCTGCAAGATGTACTCTTTCTTTCTGTTCGATCATTTCAGTGACTTCAGATATTATCGAGCCTATGCTTACAGATTCATTCAAGCTAAAGTTGTAGGTTCTATCAACTGCAGGAACAAAAACATCTACAATGATCATATCTTTTCTATCTCCTCAGAAATATCATAGGGCTCAGTTTCATTTTTTCGTATCTTTTTGATCAACGGCTGTATATCCATATCTATTATTTTATCTATCAGATTGTTTATCATCAACAATTCTATTCTGATCATTCCAATTTTATGTTTATCAAGGCTTAAGTAAAGGGACTCGTCTGAATAAGTATATATATATCCGACAATACTGTTACCTTTCATGTTATAAAGTATCTTAGTCTCTTCTGTATTTTGTAAAATGACCAACCATTTTTTTGCAAGTTCACTCAAAAGCAAACCATTCGAACAATCCGAAATCACACTTCTATTCTGAGCCAACTCTGTTAATGCTTTTTTAAGCTCCTTCTCTCCGGAAATCGTTTCAGTTATTTCACATGGAAAAATTAATCCGCCAATACTACCTTTGTATAGCAAGAGTAAAAATTCATCTATTGTAAGATAGCAGGCTCTGCTAATTGACGTACTATCCATCTAGATACTCTCCCGAATCTCTTCCCGGTATTTTCTTGAAACGGGAACGTTTATACCGCCTTCCAATTCAAGTACATATTCAGTAGAATTAAAGCGCTTAACTCTTTTCAGATTAACAATGTAGCTTCTGTGACACCTTGCAAAATGAGAAGGTAATTGTTCGACTAAATTATCCAGGGTATCATAAAAACAATAATCTTCTCTTTTTAAACGAACATAAACTCTCTTGGTTGACGCTTCGAAATAATTGATTTGTCCATACGGAATACGTGCGATACCATCTTTTGTTTCCAGTCTAAAGACATTTTCAGTATCTTTTTTCATTAATTCATCGCAATATGATGATATAAACTCTCTTATTGTAGAAGCAAGATCTTCATCAGTATATGGTCTGAACAAAATAGATGATGCCAATATACCCGGCCGTACATATTCTTTTGGAGAGAGCATTTCCTCCACGCAAATCATTAATGAGATATCCGGAAATCTTTCTCTTACTTTATCAACAATTCTACGTCCGTTTTCCTTATCAAAAGAAAGAATGCAAAGATTTCCAATATCTGATGTTTCAAGAATCCTGTTAAACTCAGCTAGTATTGCACTAGCCAAAAGCCTGTTTTCTTCATCAGAAATATAGGCAAACTCATTCCTAAATGAATCAACTATAGAATTCATCTCATCTGCATTTGGATCAAATACTAATGTTGAGATCAACTTAACCTCGCCTTAACTAATGGTATTATGATTTCACTTGATAATTCTTCATTGTTTGACGGAATCATAGCCCTTCCAGCAGGCTTTATGGAATCAAGAGCTTTCCTGTCAAAGCCGTCAAAATTCATTCCCTGCAAGGCGGTAGCTCGTGGATTGCCTCCAAGATGAATTCCTTTCAAATCCTTCACAAACAGTTTATACAGAGGGGTACCTGACACTTTCAACGAATCGTCATTGTCAAAAGCAGTAATCCAGAAAATGTTATGCAGTGTGCCCTTCTCAACTAACATCTCCATGTTCAACAAAGTATTAGACAGCACTTCTGCTTCTGTCGGGTTAATAATCCGATCCACAAAGGTTACTAAATCATCAACAAAAATAAATATCTTTTCATATTTATTCATTTCAGAATAAATGTCTTCATCTTCTGCTCCCAAATCCCTAAGACGTCTCTTCTCAATGTTTCTGGCGGGAATATCATTTCTTAAAAATTCATCAAGGAATCCCCCCCATTGCTTCTCTGAATCAATATATGTTGCGCCAAGCTCATCTGAAATACTTGAAAGTTTTTTGTCAAAATCTACAACAATCAATCTTCCCTTCTTTTCGTAGGCGCTATGCATAAACACTTTTAATGCATTTGTCTTTCCTTTTTTCTTTCCTCCTGTTATCAGAACAGTATAGTAATGACTAAGGTCAAGCCCTACAGGCTCAGCCGACTGTGAATCATATCCAATCGGAATTACTCGGTCATCATCAAATAATTTCTTAACCTCATTCATAGAAGAATAGTCAGACCATAACGGTTTCTCCGGGATTTCGGGAATGGTACGCGCTCTCTCATGTGACCACGTTTTCTCCATAGTTTCGGCATCTTCTTTAATCTTTTCAATTAGACGCATATCATTTTCGGCATCTAATGATAGTGCCGTTTGGAATTCCAACGCTCTATCCCCAACAAATGCAATCCCTCGCCCAAGCACACCACTTTCCGGCCGAATCCTCATTCGAGTAGCTCTCATGTAAGTTGCATAATCAAAGGAATTGTTCAATTCCATACACATACTTGTTTTGAAATTCTGCGCAAGGCTATTGGGTATCTCTGCACTACTTATTCCACCGCCGGAAATAATCATGAATAATCCATAGTTAAGACCTTCCTTGACAATCTTATTTATATTGCCATAGAATCGATCCCCTGTCTTGCCGCTAAATGAGCTAAATCCATCGATTATTATGAATATAGCTGGTATGGATTCAAATCCATTCAATTGTACATATTGGTTAAATCCAACATCACCCAAAATCCTCTTACGATTTTCCAATTCTCTGGATATCATCATAAACAGCTTTTCAATCCTATCGTTAGAGTCGCTGTCTTTGATTATTCCGCCAACATGCGGCATTTTCTCAAATGCGCTAAACTTATGCGCTGACAACTCCATAAGATATAGATTGATCTCAGCCGGTGAATACCTATTGGTAAGCGCGTATATAAGGGTTTGAAGGAAGGTTGTCTTTCCGGTATTCGGAGCGCCAAACAGCAGAACATCGCCCATTTTATCAAAGTTCATAATCAGCGCGTCTTGTCTCTGATTTTCAGGGTCATCATAAAGACCAATACTCGTCTCTATGGTCCACTTACCACTATGTATAGGCCATTTTGTTCCATCAAATCTATTACTTTGATTCCAAAGATCACGAGAATCTATAAGCTCTTCCAATACAACTTTTTCAGGAAGCAATGGCATAAACAAACTAAAGTCATGCGTATAATTATTCTCTTCTGCTATATCTTTTAAATATCCAACAACAGCTTCCAGCTGTGTTTTCTCCGGAACCTGAGGGAGCTTCTTCTTTGCATTCGTAAAACCTTCTTCTTTCTCCACGATTTCAGACGCATTAAAGCCACACTTTCCAATCCATTCCAGCAGTGTGATCATGTTTTCTTTGTTGTGCTCGTTTTCCGGATAATCAATCATATCCATTTTGAGTTTTTTAAATATAACAGAGGTCAGGTTCTCATAATCCAATCTGCTATACTCACTAATCTCTCTCTGATCATCACCTAAGGCAGCCTGTATTTCAGTAAGTAAAAGACCAATCCACTCTATTTTCTTTTCTTTTTGTCTTAGTAATCTGGCATGATTTCCCTCAATAGACGGAACTCCATCTACTGTTAACATTTGAGCTATATTTGTATCAGAATTATCACGGTCTTCTGTATAAACTGCGCCACTGTATCCGGATTGGAATAATTCATATAACTCATCATTTCCTACCTGTAAGTAGCACCTTCCCGATTGTGTCAAATAAGCGGCATCAGGCTTATGGAGCATATCCGCACTGTCTTGCTTGCTCTGAACACGCAAACAGAGTTTAAATCTTGAGTTAGCCCAGATATCATCACTCACACTTCCCGAAGGTTTCTGGGTAGCCATGATCAGATGTATACCCAAACTACGTCCAACTCTCGAAACACTTATTATTTCCTGGATGAATTCAGGTTCCTCTTTCTTCATCTCAGCAAATTCATCGATTACAATGATCAAATGAGGAAGCGGCACTGTTGCTTCATTATTTTTATAGAGCTTTGTATAGTCACGTATGTCTTTTACGCCATAGTTGGCAAATAATGCTTCTCTTCGTTCTTTTTCACTCTGAATTGATAATAAAGCTCTGTTGATCTGATTTCCCGACAGATTCGATATCTGACCAATCATATGTGGAAGATCCGCGAAAAGATTAGCCATACCACCGCCCTTGTAATCTATGATAAAGAAGCCTACGTCATCCGGGCTGAAATTAATTGCCAGAGATAGGATATAGGTCTGCAAGGTTTCAGATTTTCCGGAACCTGTAGTTCCTGCAACCAAGCCATGAGGTCCGTGGTATTTTTCATGAATATCCAGATAGCAAGGGGCTCCTCCGCCCTTTAGTCCAACTAATGCTTTCATGGAATCATAAGTACGATTTTTTCTCCATCGAGTGAGAATATCCAGTTCATCAATGGAGTTAACTCCATACATATCCAGAAAAGCAACAGAATCCGGTATATCACCACTCTCTTCGATCTCTTGTAACTCTATGCTGGCAATACAAGTTGCAAATCTCTCTGCACCCTCTATAGAGATGTCGTCAAATTGCACAGATACTCTTTCTTCAAGATCATCTGAAACATTATAAACACCATGGTATTCTTCATCATTTTCAATAATATATTCGCAATTATTGGGAAGCTGTTCATACTTCTCAGTCATATAGATCGTTGAAAAACCATAGCAGGGATCGGGATCCATAAGATACTGTGAAATAAGCTCTCCCTCTAAAAATTCCGGAGCGGCTACTACCAGTACATAATACGGCTTGAGAATAATCTTTTTTCTGCTGTTTTCAAAGTTATTCTTATCCTCTATTCGCTGTCTGATAATCTTATTTAATTCATAAAGGACATTACTTGCCTCTTCTTTATCCGATGCAATATATCTGAATGTTTTTGTTTCATTCCACGTATGCGGAATCCATCTTACAAAATCCCATTCCTTTTCCAAGCCGTCCTGATTGTTATCATATATAAGGGCGATCTTAACATCAGTATATGCATTATTAGCCGCTATCTGAATTAATAAGTCCCGCACAAGTTTGATGCCACCTGACATCCGTCTTCCGCCGATAACACCTACTAACATCTGTTCGAGCAAATCAACGCATATAGGAACATTTCTCAGTTGAGAATATTTCTTTTTAATCTCTCCGGGCAATTCCATCAGTTTATTATCAACCATTGCAAATTTCTTCTCGGGAATTTGAATATCAACCTGAAAAGGAAGGTTGCCTATACCAAGTCTATGTGTAAGATAATCGGGCTGATTTGCATTTCGTCCCCATAAAGTCGGGGTATCTGCGTTATATAATGCACATTCCTTCGCAGAAACATATCTCTCGCTAAGTACTTTGGAATTGCGTTCATATTTTGCTCTAATTCTTTTTTCTTCTTCGCGAAGATATGCTCCATATTTCTCGCTTCTCAGTTTTTCATATTCTTCATATTCTTTTACTGCCTTACGCATACCCATAATGCCACGGATTGTCCCTATAACAGCCGAAGAAACGGCTGTAACAAGACCGACATACATAAATATGCCTCTGCTAACGCCTGATATACGTGATGCAATGATCATAAACGCGCAGCCAAGCAGCATTGGCAAGGACATTGCCAACGCGGATCCAAGCGCAACCAGGATTCCCGTTCTCTTTACCTGCTCTTTTGAAGCCGGAGGATCATCAAGTTTAATTACATCGTTTTCCAATCGTCTGAATTGCCTTGGGGATCGATGAAAAATCCTTGTTAGTTTCTTATTGTTTGGTTTTTCTAATGCAGGTATCTTCCTGTCCAGTACTTTCAAAACTTCCGTATTAACTTTGGCATTGCATTCAAGGGAATTAATTGCAAGAGTATCACCCAGAAAAACCATTCTTAGTCCAAACAGATCAATGCAGTCGCCAAAATGTAGTTCTACGCTTCCGGATATTCTCCGATTATTTATATAACTACCATTTGCGCTCTTCATATCCTGATAGAAATATTTATTTCCATTTTTGAACAAGGTTGCATGTTCACTTCCAAGCAGATGTTTATTCTCAAAATCATATGCGATTGTGCAGTGTGAATCACGACCAATAGATATTGCCTTATTCAGCGTTGAAATATCATAATGGTCATAGATAACAAAGGAATTCTCTGTTTGTTGAGATATTATTGAGATAATATGCTTATTATCAACCAACAATTTATAGTCATTCTTTGACTTATCGCTATCACTTACCAATGAGCTGGAATAGTCAAATGAATCTTCTGACATACGTTCTATTTCATACTCTTCAGCATGAACAAAATGCCACTGATTCTCAATGTTCTCAAGCTTTAGAATAATACTTTTCGAAAGATTAAACAGACTTTCTGATAAGAAGATCTCATAATCAGCGTTATTAACTGCCGGAAGTAACACCCTCTTAAAAGCCTGCTTGCTATAAATCGTAAGAATAGTACTCATGCAACCATTTCCTCACTATGCTAATTTATTCTATGCTGAAATTTATTGCTGTATCGAAAAAGGATTCTCTAACCAAGGACACCCCACATATGCAGACATATACAACAACAGTGAACATATTGTAAGTATTATTTTATGTATTTTTTCACACATTGACAACGGTCGACATGTCAAATATCTAACTGCCTATTTCATACCATAAATCTCAGCAATCAGAGATAACTCATTCGTGTACTGATCAACAACATCCTGCGGTGAGACAATCCTCACACCGCTTCCCAGACCGAACAGCCACCCGAAAAACTGATTGCTGAGCGCCACATCCACACTCGTCTCCGACCATCCCGTTTTGCTTCCGGGACGTATCGGGATGTCTTTTCCGAACCGGTCGATCATGACTCCGACCATCTCATCTTTGAACTCAAGTTTGATCCTGGTCTTTTCTCCGGCAAACATGCCGAAACTCATCTTGGAATACTCGGCCAGGTCGAATTCCCTGAACCGTTCTTTGCCGGCGCGTTTTACATTGAGCAGTTCAATCTGCTTCATCTTGTCAACACGGAAATGACGGATCATATCGCCGGTCTCATCATATGCAATCAGGTAATAGTTCTCGTCATCCCAGGTAAGTGCCCAGGGGCTCATCACATAAGGTTCGTCACGGCGGGGAACGAGTTTTTTATCTGTGGTCCACTTCATGTATTCGAAACGGATCTGCTTATTCTCGGCGATGGCACGATGTATGTCATCTACGATATAGTAGATGCTCTCATTCATCGTCTTCACACGGCCCTGGACCGTCACGGTGCGTTTAAGCTGTGATGCCTCGTATTCGCTGGCAAGACCGGTGATCTTTTTAATGAGTTCGTTGGATTTCTTTTCCGTGATGAATTTGGATGACTGGATCGCATCCACGAGAAGTTTGAGTTCCGCGATATCGAACTGCTTGGAACCGACATGATAGTAGTAGTTGCGTCCGACTTTTTCACCGATCACATCGATACCGAGTACGCGAAGAGCCTCCATATCATCATAGAGGCTCTTGCGATCAGCCGTGACATCATACGCTAACAGATGCTCCTGTATCTCCGGAAGAGTGAGCATGTGCTCATCATCCGTCTTCTGCGTCATGATCTGACTCAGATAGTAGAGTTTAAGCTTCTGATTTGTCCCTTTCGGCATTATGATCTCCCCGCTTGGCGCGCTTTAAGCGCAAAGTGACTATACAAACTTAACTGCTGTTCCGTATGCCATAACTTCCGCAGCACCCTGCATGATGGCTGAAGAAGCGTATCTCATGCTGATGATGGCATCTGCGCCTATACTCTCGGCCTGAGCTACCATTCTGGAAGTTGCAAGATCTCTGGCCTTGGCCATCATCTCGTTGTATTTGGTGAGTTCGCCGCCGACAAGAGTCTTAAGTCCTGCTCCGATATCCTTGAATGCATTGACTGTCTGAACGGTGCTGCCCTGAACTGTTCCGAGCATCTCCAGATTCTTTCCGCTGATTGTTTCGCTTGTTACTATTATCATTTTGACACCTCCTGTTTGGGTTTACTGATAATAATAGTTTGCCTTTATTTTCATAAATCGTCAAATATTTATACAGATAATGATATAATTAATTTTGTTGTAACTGTTGTTTTTATCTTCGTGAGGATATGAATATGGCTTATTTAATTCCGATCATTGTTATAGGCGTCATCATCTGGGCTTGCTTAAGTTTCAGGAAGGATGAGGATATCGCTAAAAATGGAATCGTAGCGGATGCAGTCGTGTCGAGAGTAATTGAAAAGGAATCCGAAGTCACCGATTACAGGGATAAAGATTTCGGAACGAAAATGAGTTCATTTACATATTATGTCAGATACAGACTTCCGGACGGAAACGAAGTAGAAGCTAAGTTAGGAAGAGACCCGCATGGAGTACTATTTCATGGCGAGCAAATACGCATCAAGTATCTGCCTAATAAACCGGATTACGTTCTTCCGGCAGATTAATGCTCAAAGACAGAATAAACGCGCGGTGTAAGCCGCGCGTTTTGTGTTATTCGGGTTTCCTGTTATTTATTTTGTGTTATTCGGGTTTCTTGTCGAAGTATTGTGCCCAGTAGGCTTCGTCGGGATCTTCTTTCTCGTACCGGGATATGATCTTGCCGCGCACACCCAGAGCGAAGCATATCTCGGGATCCTGAGCGTTATAGATTATCTCTGTCTCCGTCGAAAAAGCAGTCGAACTTTTTCCGTCCCTGGGAAACTCCACCAGATAAACCTTATTTCCCACACTATACTCGTAAACCGGGTTCCAGTATTTTGAATACTTGTTGGCTCCGCCGTATTTTTCATTGGAATACTTAAAGTATCCGGTGGTCTTTTCCGTGCAGGCAAGTTTGGCACGGCGATCTAGATACATCCTGACCAGATGTATCACCAGAGCCGCCACCAGTATGATAAGGATCAGTATGCGTATGTTCATGTATCACGTAATGCGCCGGATAAAGCCGGCTTTTGCATGCGAAACTGAGGCATGCTCAATTCTTCTTGCACAACGAACTGAAATATGCGCCGACGAAGATAGCCGGTGAGTTCCAGTATATCGCGATCTCATTGGTGTCCGCCGAGGGCAGTTCGTCAACGAAATGCTTTGCCGCGGGAACGCCGGCAAGTTTTTCTTTTATAAAAGGATAATTATGTACGTTGTTGGGGCCTCCGGATATAAGTCCCGGAACAGGCTCCTCGATCCCGTCCGCGCCGGAAGGTCTGTGGTGCGGGTTCATGACGGTTCTTTCTCCGCATCCGGTCACAAAGCAGATATCCAGAGCATTTAAGCCAAGTGCGTAATCCCACTGGATAAGCGCCTTGGGAAGCAGAGACTCATCGCCGGTGAGTAGTCCGTATAATATCATGCTCATCGAGTTTGCCATGATCGGAAGGATGCTCCCCCATACATATCCGTCTGCGGGAAGTGCCGTGCCGTATCCCGAAGCATCGGAGATCTCGCCGGTGGCTTTGCACTTTTGCAGGTAAACGTCCTTGAGTTCGGTATAGAGAATGTCGCCCGCCTTTTCTTTAAGCACGAAAAGCGCACAGATCGCGCCGAGTCCGCTGACATCCTCCCAGCCGTAATCGGTAAGGCTGCAATCGTGGAAGAGTTTCTCTGCCTGAGTGCGGTATTTCACATCGCCGGTGGATGCAAAAAGTTCGCATGCCGCCCAGAACAGCTCGTCATCACAGGATTCGTCGCCGTATTCCCCGGTCCTTACGCCGTCGGGGTTGACAAACGGGATAAAATCGGGATTCGCATCGAGCCACGCCGATCCTGCGATAGCAGCGTTAAGCATACGGTCTGAGAAGACCTCATCATATTCCTTATACACTCTGGATGCCAGCGCCAGACATGCGCACGCCGCAGCGGTCGCACAGTGAGATGCGGGCATCAGATATTCCTGATCGTGGTCGTCTTCGGGCATGATGAAATCAGCGAAGTGATCCTTGGTCAGTTTATGGTAAAAAGCGCCGTCCTCGCGCTGCATCTTGAGGATCCACTCAAGCTCGTATCTCGCCTCATTCAATATGTCCGGTACGCCGTTGCCGGATTCGGGGATATTAAGTTCATCCGAGCATCCTTTTGCAAAAAGTATATGAGCGTAGAGCATGTGTGCGACGGTTACCGCGCCGGGGCCCACATATTTACCGAAATCGCCTGCGTCATGCCAGCCGCCGGTCACGGTTTTCTTAACGGATCTGTCTTCCCAGCCGAGCGCGGGTGCGGTGTGACATGCGGGATGCACGAACTTGCCGGCATATTTAGCCTCAAGCTCGCAGCCGCAGCGCTGGAAGTAGAGCCCCTTGATCAGCGCGTTGGTCACTTCCTGCCAGGGATCGGCGGTGACACGGATCGTGCGGGATGTGCTATCGGATCCTGTGCATGTCAGAGTATACTCGCCTTCTGCAAGGATGCCCAGATCAACGAGGCGCACCTCATCTCCGGATGCCTCATCAAAAGTGAGCGGATCCGGTGTGATCGTTTTGATCACTTTTCCGGTCGAATCCGACAAAGTAAGCGGACCGGCCGCCAGCACCGCCACCTGTACAGGCAGCGAAGCGGCATAGCCGGTCTGATTTATTCTGATCTTTGACAAAGTATTATTCATAAGCGTACAGTCCTCCTGTTTTTCACATGCATCTATAATAGAGTTTCACGCTTACACACACTTATCATTATCGGGTATGTGCGCTATCATTTTTTGATAATGCGCTGTTGCTTATCGATATTCGGTGTTCGATATTCGGCGATCGATATTTGATAACCCGTCGTCACTTCTTGATCGCGTTGAACGGAATGATCTCGGCGTTTGTATACTCTTCGAAAAGTTTGTCATATGCGGCATGGGCATCTTCCTGACTCATGCTCGAATAATCGCCGCCATCATCGGAATCATAGTAATAAGTTGCATTGCCATCGGTATCGAAGGTCTCGCCGGCTTCTTCCATGACCATGAGCATACCGTCTGTGACTACATACTTTTTCACAAAATGATTGCCGGCCGTGTAGAGCTTGCCGTCCCCTATCATCAGCGGATAAGCCGTGCCGCCGCTCGTAACATAGCCGAGGTAAGCAGGTGCTCCGTTATCATACCAAAAGATCTCTGAATCGATTGCTTCAGGATACTCCTCGCCTGCATCAAAAGTTCCGCTGGCTACCAGGAGTACATCCTCGTCACCCACTGTTTCGTTGGTATATCCGGCTCCGTCGGGAAGAGCATCAACGATCTGGGTGAAAGTATCTTTTCCCTCGATGTCCGTGGTCATCACGTGCTCTTCTTCCATCTCGTCATCGTCGGGAATGTCAGCGCCGGGTGCGTTCTCGGGATCATACATAGCATCTGCGACTGCACTGATGTCGAAACCGTCAAGGTCCGGAGCTACGACTGAAAGGCTGTAAGCGATGCCGATCTCGATGTCATACCATGTGATCAGATCGGCAGTCTCGTCATCGCTTATCGCGCGGCTCATTTTGCCTGTCATATATCCGTCGCGCCAGTTGCTGAAGGTAACGTCATCGGTCACAGCCCAATCGTAATACATGCCGGAGATATCAGCATCCTCGGCCGCGCCGTACTGGGCTCTGGCGGTGAAATCCATGCCGTCCAACGTAAAGTCAAGTTCAACGAGCGGAGATCCGGCAACCGAATCCGACTCGGAACCTTCAAGTTTTCTCCAAACTTCATTGGTAGCGCCCTCGGGAGCCTTAAAAAGACAGGGACATAATCCTTCGGCTTCTTCGTGTGAGATCTCTACCCAGGGGTTAGCCATGGAGACGTTTTCTTCGGTTGCTGTAGCGTCTGTGTCTGTGGTCGTTGCATCAGTGGCGGCTGTATCTGTGACTGCTGCATCTGTTGTCTGAGCATCGGACGGGGTGTCCTCCTGCTTGCCGCAGCCTACTATCGCTGCCATGATCATGCCGATCACCATCGCGGTCAAAAGTTTCTTTTTCATAATTTCTCCTCCTGAATCAAACAACCCTTGCGGGTTATATAATTTTATATGTTTTGGATCGTTTTTTCCAGTTTTGGATGTAATGTACTTCGGATTGTGCAGTTTACTTCTTCGGATGCGCTGCGCTTCGGATATGTTGCGCTTCGGGGCGGGCGTTTTACTTCTCCAATTCATGGAGACGATAGATCTTGCTGTAGGCTTTTCCGGTGAATAAGATTTTAAAGACAGCTCGATCCGCGGGCTTCAGTTCATCAACAAGCCGTGCGGGAGTCAGCGAGTGCTCCGCTTTGTGATGTATTTCGAGACCTCCGATTATGTCCTCAATATCATCGATGCCGTAAACCTGCGTTACTCCCACATCATTGATGGGGTTCTTGTACTTGGATGCTTTTGCTCCAAACACCGTGTATACATCCATCAGGATATGAAGTTTTGCGTATTTATCCTGAAGTACCTTAAAGAAACCGCGGAGTTCATCCCCGGTCAGATACATGCTTATGCCTTCCAGGATGATGATCGCAGCCGGAGCTTCGGGCAGGGCTTTTACCTGTTCAGGGTCGGCGGCATTAAGCGTGATCATATGATAACTGTCCGACTCCTGATAGTATTTTTTCCTGATCTCGATGACATCAGGGAAGTCGCAGTCAAACCAGGACTTATATGTGCTTCTCACTCTCTGGCACCTGCTGTCCAATCCACAGCCGATGTGAAAGATGAACGCATCCGGGTTCTTTGTGATCATATCCGCAGTCCAGTCGTCAAAGATCCGCGCACGCATGGCCATGTTGTAGGAGAGCCATTTTGAAGCTGATTTTCCGTGGATAGGAAACTGCTCTGCGCCCCAGATCTCCTCAGCCGTCGGATCGTTCAATATGATCTTTTGCCTGCTTACCTGTGCTTTTCCGTATAACGGAATAAATAGGGTTTTGTTGACTTCGTTCATGATGTGTATCCTGTTGCGGCCTACTTCTCGCTGTTGCATAAGAGGGACGCAACTCCGACATCATATACATTTATGGTCTGTCCGAAGAAGTCAGCCTTGGACGGAGTGATCTCACCACGCTCAATGCGGAGTGCTCCTTCTATGAGTTTGTCCACAATAGAAAAGTCCACAGGAAGACTTCCGTGGTTGGCATATATTCCGGTTATCTCATCCCTGTATTCCTTCAGTCTTCTCAGGCTGTGAATATAGGCTGAAATGTCACGCATCTCTCCGAACATGAATATGCGTCCGTCCTGGATCGGGTCTCCGCTGAAGAGCATTCCGGTGTTTTTGTCCAGAAGGGCCGTGCTTCCGGGAGTGTGTCCGGGGAGTGCGATCGCACGAAGCTTCCTGTCGCCCAGATCGATGATATCTCCGTCGTATATGGGAACTATCTTCTGGGACGGATGAGGCTTCTTGTAGTTTACCAACTCTGCCGGATTGATCATCACCTCATCAAACTCGTCGTTACTTCCGATATGGTCGGGATCAGCATGCGTGTTGAACAGCCTTATCGAAAGATCTGTGATCTCACGCGCGAGTTCTTTGGCATTCTGCGTCTTCATGCCGCTGTCGATAAGCAAAGCTTCTTTGCTTCCGAGCAACAGGAAGAACCTGACGCCTTCTTCATCATGATAGTATGTGCTGTGATCGATCTTTTTCCATTCCATTTATGATTCTCCTTATTGATTGGTTCGGTGGTTGTTCATGGTTTCTGAGCGGTTTAGGCTCCGCTCCTCGGGCATGCGTTTTCGGCCCCGGTTCACCTGTCATAGTACGGATCAGGGGATAAACCACCTGATTAAAAAGCAATGTATGACCCAAACAAGGTCTTATGCGCCGGTTGGGTCATGAAACGCGCTTCTGCGGCCCGTTGCTTCAGAACATGGGCATCCTCAGATTTCTTCGTACTTTTTGGACTTAAGCACCGTATAGCGGTCTGAGAAGACTTCACGGCAGATCCGAAGTTCCAGCTCCTGGCGGTGTTTAAGATGCCTGATCAGTTCATCTTCTCCCGACACGCCGTAGTGCGCGGCATACGGGGACTCATTGAAGTATCCGATCATCAACGGGAACCATAACTCATTACCTTCATCATCCGAACGCTCTTTCCTGATGACATTGATGTTATCTTCCACATCATCAGCCTCGAGGTAATAGATATGGTAGTCCTTTCCTTCGAGCGCTTTCCTGACCTCGCGGTAGAAATCGATGATCTCGTCATCCGGCATAACACGGAACAGGATCATGTCTTCCACGGTATTCTGAAACAGTGAACACTCAAAGATGCTGTTATCACCATTCCATCTGCGGTACCTGCCGAGCACTATGGATTTGAAATCATCAAGAGCCGTGCGGCCGTTATATATCTCATACTGTTCGAGATCCTTATGAAATCCGGGGATGTCAGTGATGATCTGTGTGTAGCACACGATAAAACGCTCATCTGCAGATAACTGAGTGCCCGCAGATGCCGCGCATCCAGCTTCCACAGTGGTCTTATCTTCGATCATCGGCCTTATCTCACTGTACTTATCAAGGATCCCGGCATACTGATCCGGCGTCAGATATGCACACCAGGCAAGTTCCACAGGGGAATAATCTCCTTCACGAAACGCCTTATGATCAGGATATTTCTCGATCAATCTTCCTACAAGAGTGCTCTTCCCGCTGCCTTGTAATCCTTCCACAAAAAAGTTCAATCGTTCTCTCCTTAAGAATATAATGATTATTCACCCGTCCGCTCACAACTTCACTGTTTACCTTCGGTAAAAAGTTCAAGTTTCGCGATCAGGTCTTCCAGGATATACCTCGAGTCGACATCCTTGTAGATCCTGATCTTACGGTTGCCGGGACGCTCACTCGACTCGGTATCGTCTTCGATGTGCGGAGCAGGAGCGATCTCGTATCTTCCGCATCCCGGGTTGATCGCCAGCGCTATCGCCGGTGAGTCACCGAGCGACCAGCTTTCTCCCTGAGTCCACCATGCACCTTCGGAATTGTTGTATTCCACGAGGTTTTCATACAGATGCCTGCCGATCTTTCCGCATGGCGCGATCCTCTTCTCCATCTCTGCTATACCGATATTGATCGTCGTGTATACATATGAAGGAACGAGCCAAACCTGCGTTTTCTCTTCGAGGACGAGGTTTGCGGCCTCGACATCGTTGCCTGCATTGAACTCACGGAAAGGCGGCTCGCCGTATTCCGTGCCATGGGTACCTATCCAGATGATCGTCATGCGGTCCATGATCTTCGGCTCGGTCCTGATCGCCATTGCAACATTAGTGATGGCGCCCTGACAGAGCACAAACAGTGGCTTGCTGTCATCTTTCATTGCTTCCCTGATGATAAAATCGGCAGCCTCGGACACCTCATCATCCTGCGACAGCGGTCCTCTCTGGCCTTTCAATACGGGCACATCGATGTCCATTGCTTCCAGGATCGTGATGATCTCATCGAAGCTTTCTTCCATGGAATTATCCTGGGCAAAATGCTCCGCAGCGATGCCCTTCACAATCAGTTTGGGGCTCAGAAGTGCGTGCACTATCGCAAAAGGATCGTCTGCTTCACACGCCGCATCGGTGTCTACTATTACTCTTATTTTCTTATTATCAGGAATATCAAACATGTGTCATCCTCCGTGTATTTCCAACATCCCAGGGAAAGGTGAAGCTGCCTACTCGTCGATCTTCATCAGTGTCGCACGGCAGGGTGAACCGTCCGCTCCGCCGAGATTAAGCGGTGCCGCATTCAGGATATATGCACCCTCGGGAACCGCTGCAAGCCTGAGCCCTTCGAGCAGAACGATCTGCGCGCCGAGCATGATCAGATGCACTTCCATCGGGCTGTCCTCCGGACCGACCGTCTGTGACTCGTTTCCGAAAAGTTTGATATTCGCTGCCGCAAACACTTCCGCTGCCTCTTTTGTCATGACAGCATTTCCTTTTACAAGGATCCTCTCAGCCGATGCGGGATCACACTTTTTCGCCTGATCAAGGATCCGACGGGCATCATCGGCGCTGATATTGCCTTCGTGCTCAGCCACATACGCATAACCGATGAACCTGTCCAGATCGACCTGATCGATGGTCTTGCCTTCATTGATAAAGTGAAAAGGCGCATCCACATGCGTGCCGTTGTGCGCGCACATCGTAAGTTCCGTCAGGTTGCAGACATCCCCGTTTGTGATGCTGAGCATCGTCTTTTTCTGCGGGCTCGGATCGCCCGGAAAAACCCTGCATCCGAAAACCTCCTGTGAAATATCATAAAGTTTCATTTTCTGTACCCCCTCTTAATTCTCCGGAAAAGCCCTTAAGGATCAGGTTCCGCAAAGGCCTCAAGGATCAGGTTCCGCTAAGCCCTTAAGGATCATTTCCCGCATAGGCCTTCAATGATGCTCGCAGATGCCCACGGCATCAGCGCAAACCACGTGCTCGCCGGAGAGCCGTCCGGATACTTCTCGGTCAGAAGCCCCTGGCAAAAACAGAATCGTTCCGACATCCATCCGGGCTCCCCGTAGCCGTATTCCTTATCATATGTGTTGAAAGTCTGAATGCTCCAGAGAACGGTGTCTTCGAGTCTGGAACGGATGTATTCATCGTCCCGCCCGGCAACGTAGTATCTCATTTCCGGAATGATCGTGCTGGACATGGGATGGATGTGCGGATTGGCGGTGGAAGTGATGCTGCCTCCGCATGAAGACCAGCCGATCGTGCTCAACGGCTTCACGGAAACCGGCGTGTTATAGCAAAGTTTGAAGCTGCACTCGTAATGAAGTGCATACAGCATGTGGTCGAGAAGGTATTCTTCACCGGTGATCTCATGAAGGATCCTGACCGCACGGATGTATGCCAGGATCCCCTCGTCGTCCACTGCCTTATCGGTATCGAGCGGACCGCCGTAGCATTCGCACTTTTTCACAAAAACATCAAAGTAGTGCTGCTCGCTGAGTTTGAGTTCATCTAGATAAGTCGCATCCCTTGTGGCCGGTTTGTCGGGATACGTCTCATCCTTCGTGACCAGTTCATACAGAGCCGTGGCCGCCAGGCACCACGCGCCGCCCATCGAATCGTATTCGAGCCCCGCGCCGGTCTTTTCCGACATGGAAAAAGGATACTCATGGTCGGAGTTGATCTCCTCGTTCATCCTGCGGATCACGGGCTTGACAAAAGCGATCCAGTCATCATGCAAAAGTGCTCGGTCTTCTTTTTCCGAAATATATGCTTTCAGTATGTAATACACAGCCTGACCGTTCAGATATGCACTGTGGCCGCCGCTGTGCATCCCGTTATACCACCAGCCGTGAACGGACCATTTTCCGTCTTCGACAGCATCGTACAGAAGACCAGAATCTGGGTTGAGACTGTTTTGTATGACGTTGTCAATGAATGCAAGGCTCTGGTTTCTTGCCACATCATCCTTAAGCCGGTTGGCCGCAAGGAGCATCGGGACTGCGACCGCAAGCCCGTTTGTCCACGAAAGCGAACCGATCTTGTTAAAGCGCGGTCCTTCTTCACGGTCGTAAACAAATCCGGAATACATTTTCTCCGATTCAAGCCAGGCATTATCCCGGATGGCAGAGCTGAGCAGTGCGGCTGCTTTTTCTTCTGTCATGCCGGGAATGGTCCTGGGTGATTCGTGGAAGTGCTCGTAAGTATCCTCCAGAGCGCGGTAGATCGCACACTCATCATCGCCTTCATAATCATAAATTATGATCGGAAAGGTAAGCGACTCACCCGCTTTTATCCGAATGGAATTATCCTCCGTAACAGGCTCCCTCTCAAGGACCTTCGCCGTCTGAACAAAAAGCCAGGGAGCATTCTCATATCCCAATGTGTATCCGACGCTGACGCGTCCATTGTCGTTCACGTTGCAGGTGAATCCGCCGTATTGAGCAAACCGCACGTCATCGAGTTTCTTTTTCCCGTCATCGAAAGAAACAGGGATAAGAGTTCCGCCTTCGGATGATGCCGGCTTAACACTTCCGCCTTCGGATACCAGGTACGGAGGTGCCGCTATGCCGCGCACTTTTCCGGAGGTGTATACGAGGCTTACCGGTTCGGCAAGTCTGTCACTCCTGGTCATGAAGAAAGATGATTCCGGCATGCCGTCGGGGTGCTTCTTTATCCGCGGAAAAGCTTTTCTGCCGGATGAAGGCTTATCGGCGGTGTTGGTGTTGTACATGTATCCGGGCATGAAGATCTTGGGGATCGCGCCGTCGGTGACGGAGTTCCCTGCGTTCGTTCTGCCGGTCGCGAAATCTTCGGGGTATGCTTCATCGGTCATGAGTTTGATGTGAACTACGCCCAGGAAATCTTCTTCCGAAGTGTTGGTGAGCCGGACCCGAAACGTGGTGGATATGCTGTCCGCCTTCGATGATGGTCCGCCGGACTTCGGTGTTATGCTACCTGACTTCGCTGTGATCTCACTCTCTGCTTCAGGAACAAGTTCCATCCGGATTCCCAATGAATCCGAAGGGAGGTAATCGCAGCTGACGCTGCCGGCCGGTCTTGCAACACATATGATCTCGGGATTATTCATACAAAAACCTCACTTTTCTATATTTTCTTCTGGAGCCAGACGAGGTCGTACCATCTGTCGAATTTCTTGCCGACAGACATCATGCGGGCCACCTGCGTATAGCCTTCCCTGAGATGGAAATGAATGCTGTCATGTGTCAGGTACTCGTCTTCCTGCTCGATGTATGCGACACCGGCTAAAAGGTTTACGATGCCCATGTCCTTCAGCCGCTTTTCCAGTTCCAAATAAAGCAGCGCACCCACGCCCTGTCTGTGGTATTTTCCGTCAATATAAATAGATGTCGTCACAGTCCAGTTATAAGCTTCGCGGGGACTGTACCTGCCGGCATAAACATACCCGATCACATATCCGTCCTTTTCGCAGACCAGATACGGATATTTTGCGCTGATGCGTCTGATCCGTTCCGCGAATTCTTCCACGGAAGGTACTTCGTACTCGAACGAGACCGCCGTGTCCGTGATGTAATACGAATATATCTCTACCAGCCTTTCGGCATCTTCAACTTTTGCATCTCTGATCGTAAAGGTGTTCATTTTCCTATCTGTCGCTCCTGATCTGATTATTCCGTTCAGCGAATTATCCCATATATCAAATATATATCCCGCCACACAAAAACACCACCCGTATCGGGTGATGTTTGAACAGATGGTTGTTTGTATCTGATCTGAATATGCTAAAGCTGATATCTACACAGAATAATCCGCGAGAAAAGCGCACCAGTCCGGAATGTTCTCCGCTTTATCCACGCATTTCCCGTCTATAAATGTAGCTATCATACGAAATTGATCGGAATTATCATATATCCAAATACGATTGCAAACAGGAATGACCTCCTTTAGATTATTTATAGATTCATCATATCTCCTGCGAACGTCTGTCTCAGGAATACCATGACCGCCATCCCTAACTCGCTTTTCTACTCGCTGAATAGCCAATTCAGGTGATTCCAATCCCACATAAAACATCTCAATTTCGTAACCGGATTCCTTTGCCTTATGTATATTATTCATAATGCTACGGCCGCATAAAGTTGTTTCCTGATTAAACGATACTCCTTGAGAAAGAAACATATCCACGGTTTTTACGGCACGTTTACCTATCACGGTCACAAGGTTCTTATCTTTCCACGACCCCTCTTCACGAACCATTTCATCGATATTCACACGAGGAATATCCGCATATGAACCCCCTACTTGGAACAGCGTGGTCTTTCCCGCTCCATTTACTCCGGCAAATATGACGAATTTCTTCATTAAAACACCTTATCTGCCACAATCTTCTTCTGTCTTTGTTGAAGAATGCAATCAATGGTCACTCTGTAGAACTCCTTTTCATCCTTGTCTTTCGCTTGTGTAGTGATATCATCAAGTTCTTCAAAGTCTATATCTTTACATATCTCATACAACTCATGAATTGCCTCTGCTTTAGACATGTAATCTCTCCTCTGTATCCCATATTTGAGCGTTTTATTAATGCAGTCATTATATATTACTGTTGCAATCTCAGTCAACGAAGCAACTCGGTGTCAGGTCACGCACAAACCATATCACGCTTTCCCGCTTGAACCGAACAGTCTGATCTTCTCGCGGACGACCTCTTTCATTGCGTCGGTCTCGTAAGGCATAAGTTCCATCATGGTCTTCGCGCCTGCCTTTAAGCCATTCTCGATGCCGCGTTTCCCGGCCTTATCGATATCGGTGAAAATATTGATCTTGCAGATCCCCAGTTTGACCGCCGTTTCGAAGTCGCTGTCCGCCAACCCCGATCCGCCGTGAAGCACCAGCGGGATCCCTGTTTTTTCGGATATGATCCGTATCCTGTCGAAGTCGAGTTTCGGCGGAAAAGCGTAATCGCCGTGGGCATTTCCCACCGCAACCGCAAGCGCATCGATCCCTGTCTTTTCCACAAAATCAAGTGCCAGATCGGGATCCGTATAATAGTCCGAAGGATTCGCAAGTTTTCCTCTTCCGGCATTGTCTCCGACGTGTCCGAGTTCGCCCTCGACGGTCACATTTTTCTCATGACATATCCGCACCATCTCGGCAACTTTATTCAGATTATCCTCGTAGGAAAGCGTCGAGCAGTCGTACATGATCGACGTGAATCCCAGGTCAAGCGCCTCCATGCACCTGTCAAAAGTAAGTCCGTGGTCATAGTGGACAGCAACCGGAACCGAAGCTTCTTTTGCCATCGGAATGAGGTACTTCGCCACATGTTTCAGTTCCATCGCGGGAAGCAGGACCTCAGCGGTGCCGACTATTACGGGGGCATTTTTCTCCTCCGCCGTTTCGATCACGGCTTTGGCCATCTCCATATTTACCGCATTGAAAAAACTGACTCCGTACCTGCCTGCCTTCGCTTTTTCAAGCATGTCTTTCATATTTACCAGCATGATTAATCTCCTTTTTTCTGCCAGCCCGCAGTAGAGTTTAAGTCTTCTCCCACCCCGCGGCGATCCTCTTACGCAACTCCGGCAAAGGTCTTAGTCCCGAAAGCGCATCATACGCGGATACGCAGCAGGCTCCGGTCGCGGCCGCAAGCCTTACGCATTCTTCGGGCGTATCTCCTTCAAGCATCGACGTAAGATACGCCGCGATGCTCGTGTCTCCCGCGCCCGTTCCCGACAGTACCGCGTCGGGTTTATATGATCTTTCGAAACCTTCTTTTTCCGCCCAGGCATCAATGTCCAACCCAAGACCTGAAGGGATCTGTCCGATCACTTCGCGGGAAGCTGTCCTGTAAAAGAGTCCCGGAGCGCCGCATTTTAAAAGGAGCACTTTGCATCCCATTTCCATGCACCGGTCAGCGATCGGTCTTATGTCTCTGTCGATATCGAGGATCTCCGTGATGTCCCCGCCGTTTGCGCGCTCCTGCCACTCGGTGAACTTTTCCCTGTCGATCATGAAGCACAGTTCTTCAATGCTGGGAACAAAGAAATCAACGAACGGGATCACTTTTGCAAGGATCTTATTCCAGTCGGCGGATCCGGCATCCGTCGCAGGGTCGATCGCAGCCATGTCGAGCGATGTCGCACAGCCCGCATCATGGGCTCTTTTGAATAGATCCGCCAGCTCACGGCCGTCGTTCTCATACATCTTTTCCATGAGGGGCGGGTAGCCGAAATGGAGAAGTGACGCCTCGCCGAGTGCATCATCGCATATGTCCGCCGAACCGTAGGTATTGTTCGCGCCGGGGCAGTGAAGAAACATCCTGTCGATCCCGGGAACCGCGAGAACAACCGAGTACGACGAGTCCTCGTCCGCGGATCTGATCATGTCCCTGTCTGCGTCGTATCTTTTCAGGATGTTGCAGATCATGTCGCCGATGTCGTCCGTTCCCACCTTTCCCATGAGCCGCACGTCAGCGCCCAGGATCTTCATCGCGAGTCCTGTGTTGGCTACGGCGCCGCCCGTTGAAACGGAAGCGGCCTTCGTTTCCACGAGTTTGCCCGGCATCAGGATATCGGAGCCTTTGCCGCGCGCGCTTTCGGGGAAAACCGGCGTTATGTCGAGACAGATGTGTCCCGCTACGATCACTTTTTTATTCATACCTCAAGGATATCACAATACGTGTTCCATTGTCCTTGTCACTCCCCGAAAAAAGCATATACTATATCTATATACATAAATTAAGCACACAGATATCACATCTTATACGGAGAAACCCCATGAACACACATGATATCCTGCTTACAATCCAATACATAACCATAGTCGTGTTGTTTATCGAGATATGGATCGTCTTCATGAAATGGAGCAACCCGATCCACTCATACCTGTTCTTCGCGTGTATCTCGTCATTCATCAGCAACATGGGTTACCTCCTGGAGATGAAAGCGACGACCGAGGAAGCGTATCTTAGCGCCCTCAAGCTTTCGTACGTCGGCAGGGTCTTTATCGTCCTGGCGTTTTTCCTTTTCTCTGCAAAAATGTGCAGGATCAAGATCCCGAAATGGGTCATCGCCACGCTGATGCTCGTCCACATCGGCATCTATGTTTCGATCCTCTCACTGGGCAGCAGCAATCTGTATTACACGAGTTATGAGTTCATCCCGGATCCCGAATTTCCCAGATTCACTCACGAAAACGGTCCCCTTCATGACCTGCTGATGGCAATGAACGGAGTGCTGGCGTGCACCGCTTTCTACTGGGTTTTCCACGAGTACCGCAAGGAAAAGAACCGCACGGCGAGGTCCAGACTCCTGATGCTGATGCTCGCTTTCGGAGTCCAGATACTTTCATTCTTTTTAGAAATCACGCATGTATTTCCTGTCTCGAAATACTTCGACATCACGATGCCCGGTGCGCTCTTCGGAACCATCTTCATGCTGATCGGAATCCTCGGATTCGACCTGCTCGGCACCAAGGAGATCGCGCGGCTTTTCGCGATAGACAGGATCTCGGAGGGCATCATTGCCGTCGACAACGAAGGCCGGATCCAGTATTACAATGAGCCCGCCGCTAAGCTCTACCCCGAGCTCGATGCCTTTTTCTCCAGGAAAAAGCGCTTCAACGAAAAGCTTCATCACACCGAAGAACCGGCCCGGATCGGCGCAGTCAAAACGCGCGTTTACACGCCGTACGACATCATCTCGTTCATCACTGACGCGGTCGAAAAAGGCGAGACGCTCAAGATCGGCGACCGCATTTACACTCCCGAGGAAAACGATCTTCAGTACAAAGGCGAAAGCTACGGCAAGCTCTACGCTCTCGTCGACGACACCGAGCATTTCCGGTATATGGAGGAACTCCAGGAGCAGAGGGACATCGCGGACAGCGCGAACGAGGCCAAGAGCCGGTTCCTCGCGAACATGTCGCACGAGATCAGGACGCCCATCAACGCCGTGCTTGGCATGGATGAGATGATCCTTCGCGAATCCAATGAAAAAGAGATCCGCGCGTACGCTTCGGACATCATGTCCGCGGGCCGCACGCTTTTGTCCCTGATAAATGACATCCTCGACCTGTCCAAAGTCGAAGAGGGCAAAATGGAGATCATCCCCGTTCAGTACGATCTGTTTTCGCTCATCAACGACCTGGTCAACATGATCCGCGACAGGGCCGCAAACAAGGGGCTGAAGTTCAGCGTGAACGTCGATGAGCACATCCCTCATCTGCTGCTCGGCGACGAGATCAGGATCAGGCAGTGCGCGATGAACCTTTTGACCAACGCCGTGAAATACACGGAATCCGGCGAGGTCACGCTCACTCTTTCCTATAAAAAGAAATCCGACGACCACATCCTTCTAGGCTTCACCGTTGAAGACACGGGCATAGGCATGAAGGAAGAGGATATGGAAAATCTTTTCTCGCCCTACAAGCGAATCGAGGAAAAGAGAAACCGTTCGATCGAAGGCACGGGCCTGGGCATGAGCATCACGAGGCAGCTCCTCGATCTCATGGACAGTTCTCTTTCGGTTCACAGCGAGTATGGAAAAGGCTCGGTATTTTCTTTTGAGATAGATCAGGAAGTCTTAAAGTGGGAAGAGATCGGCGACTATTCAAGCAGGTTCAGCGAGATGGCCGAGCGCACGTATGAGTATCACGAGCTTTTCCATGCGCCGGATGCGAGGATCCTCGTGGTCGACGATACCGAGATGAACCTCACCGTTATTCAGAGTCTCCTGAAAAGGACCGGGATTAAGATCGACAGCGCGGCCTCCGGAAGGGAAGCGCTCGAGCTGACCGAGCAGAACGCTTATGACCTCGTCTTCATCGATCACATGATGCCCGACATGGACGGCATCGAGACATTGCAGCATATACGCGAATCGGGCAAGTGCACCGAAGTTCCCGCTGTCGCGCTCACAGCCAACGCGGTTTCAGGTGCGAGAGAAATGTATCTTGAGGCAGGATTCACGGACTATCTTTCCAAGCCTGTTGACGGCGAGAAGCTGGAGAAGCTGTTGTTTGAGAAGATCCCGGATGAGAAGATTTTGAAGGGAGACGAGGACGCAGCATATGCAGAGCAGATGACCGGAGCGGGTGCTTCGGACGCTTCGGGTGATGGCAATGGTTCGGGGCCCGGTTCGAATGGGGCCGGTGGAATGTCCGGTTCGAATGGGGACTCAATTGCGTGGCTGAATGACATCCCTGAAATCGACGCTCAGGCCGGTCTCAAGAACTGCGGTTCCGAGGAAGGATATATTTCCGTGCTGTCTGTTTTCCACCAGACAGCAGGGCCTAAAGCAGATGAGATCGAGACACTTTTCCGTGATGGAGATATCGAAAACTACACGATCAAAGTCCATGCGCTGAAGAGTTCGGCGCGCATCATCGGCGCCGCTTCGCTGTCTGAGTTTGCGAAGGACTTAGAGGACGCAGGCAAGAGAAACGACACCGAATATATAGAAAGCAACACCGCCAGACTTCTTGAGATGTACCGCTCGCTCGATGCAGAATTATCGCCGCTGGATGGAGATACAGAGAACCTGCCGGAGATCGATGAGGGCGCACTCAAGGAAGCATACCAGACCATCATCGAGATCGCAGGAAGCATGGATTTCGGCCTCATGGAAGACATCCTCAAGGACCTGCGCGGATACAGACTCCCCGAAGCTGATAAGGACAGGATCGCGAAGATCGAAGGCCTGCTCAATCAGCTCGATTGGGATGGGATAACCAGCTTGGCCGGAGAAAGAGCGTAGCCGGGATTACAAGAATTATCAAAGAGAATTCGCGAACCAAAACCGAAGATTAAACGGAATCAGAAATAGACAAAGAAAGAGCATGATATGAAAACAAAGATCAAGAAGACAGCATCACTAATTACACGTACGATCAAATCCGGCCTGGCGATGATCCTGCCAATCCTTTTCATCGGAAGTATGACCGTCATGGTGAACGGTTTTCCGCTCATGGCGTATCAGAACTTTCTCGATACTTTTCTCGGGGGAGCGCTAAGAAACATCATTCAGACTGTTCAGGGCACAACGGTAGGAATCCTGGCCATATACTTAACCATATCGATCAGCATCAGTTACATGAACCAGACTGAGGAGGGAATCCGGCCGGTTTACAGATTGGGAAGCCTCTTAAGCTGTCTGACGGGATTCACTATCATCCTCGGAATCATCTGGGACAAGGATTTTTCACTGCTGAGCGGCCAGGGAGTTTTTTCCGCGCTGCTCGCAGGAGTCGTAGGTTCGATCCTTTTCCAGAAGTTCGAGGCATATTTCAGATCACGCAAAATGGTCTTCGTGGACGGCGCCGATTCCGAGTTTAATGCAGCGCTCCACATGATCCTGCCTTTCATTTGCGTGACGCTGTGCTTCGCTGTTGTAAACTACATCATCACGGTTTGCTTCGACGTTCCGAGTATTCAGCATCTGTTCATGAAGATCATGGATGCGATCTTCCTCAGGATGCAGAGGTCGTATTTCAGCGGTCTGTTGTTCACCTCACTCACGAGCATCATGTGGTGGTTCGGTATCCACGGAAACAATGTCTTAAATCAGGTCTCTGTGGATATGTTTACCGAGATCATTCCCGGTCAGATCGTTTCCAAGGCATTCATAGACACTTTCGTCAACATGGGCGGAACCGGCTGTACGATCGGTCTGCTGTTAGCAATGATCATATTCGGAAAGCGCAGCTCCACGAGAAAGCTGTCGGGCATGGCCTTTTTACCTGCAGTGGTAAACATCAGCGAGCTGCTCGTCTTCGGCTTCCCCGTTATCTACAACCCTGCTATGGCGATCCCGTTCCTGGTGGCGCCCATACTTTGCTATTCCAATGCTTTCCTGATGACTAAGATCGGCTTCATGCCAATGGTCGAGACCGCTGTCGAGTGGACCACACCCGCGCTCATAAGCGGCTATCTGGCCACCGGCTCGGCAAGAGGCGTCATGGTGCAGCTCGTGAACATCCTGCTGTCCGTGGCTTGCTATGCGCCGTTTGTAGTCATGTATGAGAAGCGTTCGGTTAACGAGACCTCCAAAGCCATGGATGATCTCGTTGCGATCCTCAAGAAGTGTGAGGAGACGACGGAAGAGGTCACACTTACGGATTACGAAGGAAATGTCGGCAGACTTGCGAAGCAGCTTGCTTCCGACCTTGCGGATTCTTTGGATCAGTGCAAGCCAGACGGTTCCCTCGACAACGTGGACAGTCCGCTGATCATCAAGTACCAGCCGCAGTTTAACAACCTCGGAAACTGCATCGGAGCCGAAGCACTTTTGCGCTGGAACCATACTCGCTATGGCATCGTTTATCCGCCGCTCGTAGTCAAGATTGCAAAGGAGCGGGAGGAGCTTTTCCGTCTTGAGGCTTACATCATAGAGAGAGCTGTCCGTGATTCGGAGAGCTTCCGTTTGAGATTCGGTTCGAAGTTTAAACTTAGCGTAAACGTCACGGTTTCAACGCTTTTTGACGAGAGATTCATTCCTTTTATTCAGTCGATCGCAGACCGTTACAAACTCAAGACCGGAAACATCTGTCTGGAGATCACAGAGGAAACCGAACTTGTGACCACAGAGGAAACAGGTGCGCTGATGAATAAGATCAGAGCGTTCGGGTACACTTTTGCGCTGGATGATTTCAGCATGGGCCATACGTCGCTCCAGTATCTGCAGCACAACCAGTTCGACATAGTGAAGCTTGACGGAAACCTCGTCAGATCGCTTCTGTACAACGAACGTACCAAGGAGATCATCAGCTCCATCGTTTATCTTTCAAAGTCGTTGGATTTCACGGTCCTCGCGGAATTCGTCGAGACCAAGGAACAGAAGGAAGCTCTCGAAGAGATCGGATGCCTCGTATATCAGGGCTATCTGTACAGCCCTGCTATCGATAAGGAAGCTCTGGTTTCGATGGGGAATGGGATGTAAGTACTAGCGGCGGCCGGGTGCGCCGGGTGCGGGGGCTGTTTTCGCTTGATTTATGGCCTGAGAGCAACTTTCTTCCCTGTGGACCATGAATCCCGATTTCAATCGCCGGCTCCGCGACAGATTTCCCAGGAAACTTAGCTCAACTTATGGCCTGAGAGCAACTTTCTTCTCTGTGGACCATGAATCCCGGTTTCAATCGCCGGCTCCGCGACAGATTTCCCAGGAAACTTAGCTCAACTTATGGCCTGAGAGCAAGTTTCTTCTCTGTGGACCATGAATCCCATCACAACTAGGACCGGGGCGCTCGCAACTCACAGCGCGGCGTTGAATATTTCGCACTCGTAGCGAAGCTCGCCGGTCTCATCAAAGACATCCAGCTGCATGTTCCAGTGATCATCTATCGCATAGATCCTGAGGTTCCAGCCATCGCGTAGCTCGGGAATATCGCCCGAGTAGTATATGCCTTCGTCGTCTATCATCCTGAACAGATACTTCGCATCCTCGGCATAGGGAACGTCCGCGGACACCTCACTTCCGACCGTATCGGGCTTGATCATCGCGGTTCCCCAGATACTGATCTTGCGGTTCTCTTCAGTATCTCTGAGTATCCACACACTCGCCGGTTCCACATCATCCGTAAACGAAATGTTGATCGTCCGTGTCACGTCTTCCACCGCCTGAGTATAAGCCCGGCTCATATCGGAATTCATGAAAAGACGCCATGCGCCGTCAGGCCTGCGTGGCCACATTATCTCGGCATAGTAACTGCTGCTGTCCATAAAGCCGTCCATCACCTGACTGTCCTTCTTGCTCTCTCTCGCAAACCTGCTGCCCTCAATAAGCGAAAGGATCTCCATATACTCGGGACGTGTCATTTCGATCTTAGTAACCACCTGCTCACCTGCCTGCTCATCATACAGATCGGTCTCCGCGTAGTATTTCTGGTCACGCGTGCTGATGGTGTATGTATCATATATGTAGCCGTGCTCGGAGCTGTTCATGCCCGCCGTGTAGGTTACGCGGGTTATATCAGTCAGTTTGGGATCAGTCCCCACTTCGTAAACTTTATTCATTCTCATAAAAACGATGACCCCCGCCGCTATCGCAACCAGCACTGTAACGCCTATGATAAGTATCAGTTTTTTCTTCATTTTCCTCGTCATTCCTCAAGCATTTTTCCGGCTTTTCTCTCGGTTGTTTCCTGCGTTATCTGTTACTTCCGTTCATACACGCAGGGACGTCTCCCGCTTCGTATGCTGCTTGCTACTTTCTCTCACACACGCAGGTTCTCATCTCACCGTTTACGGTGAGCACACCGACCGTCTTGCGGATCGCCGGCGATGCGGGCGGGATGAAAAATGCTCCGCTTAAGTTCGTATTCTCTATCCTGCCAAGGTTCGTGATGCTGTAGCCTTTCGGCGCATCAAACCCGAAAAACATCTTCCCGATGAACTCCGCGCTCTTACTTGCAAAAGCCCCTTTCGCAGCCATGAATGCCGCATCCAGAACTTCCGGTTTCAGGTTCGCATAACACTGCAGGACCAGGTAAAGCGCCCTCGGATCGGCAAGCGCCTTCTGAACTTTCCTGTGGACTTCCGAAGCGAGTGCCCATATGTCTTTATTGTGATTCTTCACGACAACACTGAATGCAGTCGCATAGTTACCGAGCGCGCCCTCACGATAGAACGGCAGTTTCTCGCGAATGTCCTTCGCGATGATTATCTTGTCGGTATCATCTTCCAGATACATTTTTGCCATCAGCAGGTCGTTGATCGTGACGCCATGCTCCCTGCACGCCTTCGCCATAGAAGCGACTTCTTCCGCTTCGGTTTTCCGGGTCGAGATGCTGACCTTATCGTTTGCGACAAAATCGTCAGCATATTCGTGATATTGCTCATATTTCAATGGTGCACTTCCTTCTGCGGCCAGGTCCTTGTTCGCTTTCTTAACCAGAAGTCTGCTGAAAAATGGCATCTCCGAACCCTTTGGCAGATCGTCCGCGGATGAGATGAGTTTCTCAGCCACCTCCCCGGGAATCTTATCTTCCGCATACAGATCGGCAAGTTCCAGGGCGAGATTCAACGCTCCCCTCCCGTCTGCGAGCAGATGATGAAAAACAAGAAGGAACACAGTCCCTCCCTCCGATCTCCAGACTACCGCCTTGAGCAGTCCTTCTTTTGTAACATCGATATCACGGTCTGTCAGTTCGTGATACTCATCAATAAGAGCAGGATCATCCACCCCTGTAAGTGGCTCGTCAGGCAGGAGCAGCTCGATCTTTGATGTATCTGTGACATCATAGAAATAGCTGTTGCCCTCAGCATCATGTCCTATAACGGCACGCAGGAAAGGATGCTTGTCGGCAAGTATGTCGAAAGACTTTTTCACGCGCGCTCCATCAAAGGAAGCTTCCGTGCTCATCGCTATTCCAAAAGTCATGTGCGGGCACATAAGATGCGCGCGCTCGGTAAATATTTTTTCCATAATGATCCTCGTAAGAAGACATCAGCTAACGGTCAGTTCCATCTCTCCGGTCAAGCATGTGCCGCTTCGGTCAAACCTCAATTTCATCCGCGATAAACCACTGATCCATCCCGGCCCCGGCGTCCTCATTCGGGCGCTGCCTGAATCCGAACTTCTCGTAAAAACCTTCTTTTCCTTTGGCCGAATTAAGATTCATCTTCACTTTGTAACCGGGCTTCAGATCCTTTTTCAGGCTGTCAATGCAGGCCTGGACAAGCGTCCTGCCGATCCCCTGTCCGCGATACCCTTCAGCCACGATCACATCCGAAAGATACGCGATATATCCGCCGTCCCACAGAAGCCTGACGACGCCGATCGCTTTTTCGTCGTCCCGGACGCCGAGGACCATATATGCGTTGTCGATGCAGGCCCTCGCCTCCTCGAGCGGAAACTCGGTCCAGCCCACATGTTTACGCAGGTCCATATATTCCTCCGCGGTGATGTCGTTGGTGTATCGGATCATTTACTGCCCTCCGTTTTCCTGATCAGCTGAGGCCCTCTGCGTCCATTCGTCTCTCGTGATCATGCAGGTGAACTCGCCTGAGGTTTTGCCTGTCCTGGGATACGTGCGGGTGCCACGGTCGTTGACGCAGGTCATGCCGATCTTTTTCATTACGGAAAAAGATGCCGGGTTTTCGGAGTCGCACTGGGCATACACTTTTTCGATGGAAAGGTTCGTGAACGCGAAGTCAAGAAGCGCGGCGGCGGCTTCGGAGGCGAAACCGCGGTTCCGATACTTACTGTTGATGATCCAGCCGAGCGTGGCATAGGAATGGTCCTCGCTGTGCCCGAGGTCGCAGTCGCATCCGCCAATGATCTTCCCGTCATAGACAATGACAAATTCATAGTCGAGCTGGGCCGGAGACGCCCATTCTTCGACATTCTCCTTTACGAAGTTGACGGTTTCTTCAAACGTTTCGTTTGGAAGATAGAACATCATTGTGATGGACGGGTCGCCGGCGTATTCGTGTATTTCTTTCTCGTCTCCGAGCCGGATCGGACGGAGGGTCAGACGTTTGGTTTTGAGTTCCATTTGAGTCCCTGTCGTTTATTTGCGGTTGCCGGTATCGCGGGGCGAGGCTGCTCCCGCTGCGGGGTGGTTGCTTCTTGATGGCGCAAGTTGGTTGCTTCTCGATGGCGCAAGTTGGTTGCCTCTCGATGTTGCAAGTTGGTTGCTTCTCGATGGCGCAGGGTGGGCTTGCTTGCAGATTTCCGTTCTTTATGAATTATACTACAGGATGCGCGTCCGGACTGTGTTTTTCCGATATCCTAATTACAGGAATGCGAATACCGGTTACAGGAACAGTTCTTTTATCATTTTCCGGATGCCCTTGATATCCAAAGGAAACTCTTCACTCTCATACGTGATCAGGAGATTCTTCCCCGGATATATCCCGTTATGTCTGTACTCATCAAGTTTTTCCAGACATTTGTGACGGTACTCTTCATCGTCAAGAAGGCCGAAGTGCTCGAGATAGATAACCTCCCTGGTCGCTTTCCTGAGCAGAGTAAAGTCAGGATATCTGACGGTCTTGTCCTTCAGGGTCAGGGCCTGTTCATAATGATATGGAATCCCGAGTTCCAGGAAGAGATCTGCGAGTATGGCTTCGGATTTCGAGCGGACCTTCTCACCGTTTTTAGTATCGTAGATCCTGGCTTCCGGCATGAACGAGTTCGTCTTAAAAGGCTGACTCAGCCAATTGGCCGCATACAGATCGTCGGGGATGATATACGGTTCTACCAGCCGCTGACGGCGCGGATCCAGGTTCTGATAGGCCAGATCTGCGTTTGCTTCCGAGAATAAACGTATGGAGCGTTCTAATCTCGAGAGTTCAACCCGAGCGTTTTCAAGAAACAGTTCGTTGTAATCTTTCTGAGCCAGAGATTTCGCCAGTTCACATTTGCTCTTCGGAATATATGTTCCCAGAGGCTCATCGGTTGATTCAACACAGTAATAGCGAACTTGATTTCGGGTCTGAGATACCCTGAGATGCCCATTTGGAAAGTGAGTCTTATCCCTCTCCGCAGATCTGATTGCTGCTTTCAAAGTTTTTACACGTTGTTTCAACGTTTCCAGACACTTATTCATTTTGTTCCTCCTTTGTTGTGGTATGGTTTTTTCCTCTTTTTGAGGATTAATGCGATCCAAAAGGCAATTTATGACTTACAGCGATAAAACTTGCTCTCAAGTCATAA
>FMVL01000011.1:40362-103268 GCA_900102235.1 Lachnospiraceae bacterium XBB2008
TTCTCTTCATTTCATCCCGGTCCCGACGGATTTGGCGGCTTGCATCAGGCGGACCGAAGGCAGGTCGTTGGACATTTCATGACCCAAACGGCTGAAATGATGGCTTTTGGGTCATAACTCAGTCATAACTCTTTATTTCGTGGCGTGATTTCGACGGATCTTGCAATTTACGTCGAATGATTCATGTGGATCAACGAAGATCGACATGAAATCTGAAATAACCGGGCACCGGAACCGGCACCCGAAACAGCGAAATGATTCTGTAATCGCTATCTTATTAGATATCAAACACCTCTCGCACGATCGCGTCGGCGCATTCTTCCGGGGAGAGTTTGGAAGTATCGACGCGCAGGCGGTAAGAGATATCGGGATTCATAAGCGCGGCCTGTTCATCGGACTGGCTCTCATAGCGATCGCCGCGCTCGATGTTTCTCTGTCTGCAGATATCCAAAGGACAATAGACCTCCACGATATCCAAGGGGTTGTCCTTCATGATCTCGAGCAGGCGGATGTAATGAGGTTTGATCTCATCGCGCTCAACTAAGATACCATCGATAAGAACATTCTTCCCCATATCGGAGTAGAGCTTTGCAGTATGATACATCATGATGATCACTTCGGAAAGATACTTCCAGTAATCCTCTTCGAGGTACTGCTCGCCGACCATCTCCTGAAAAAGATCATTTGCGACGACATAGAAAAACACGTCACGGCGCGCCTGCAGCGCATCCACGATCGTTGTCTTTCCCGAACTCGTTACTCCATTCAGAAATATGATCTTACCTTTACCCATCATCGTATTCATACAATATCTGTGATCCGATTGCTCTGTCGATCACAACCCCAGCGCTTCCTCGGCCAGAGCGACGGTCTGCTCGATCGTTCTGGACTCGTCGCGGAAGATGACGTTGAATCCGGAATTAAGCAGTTCATCATACGCTTCCTGCGAGCAGATCAGTTCCAGGCCCTGCCGGTAATTCTCCATGGCCTTCTCGGGATCGGGCTCTTCCAGGATCAGCTGATACAGAAACTGCTTCTCGGGATCCGGACGGTCGAAAAACCTGTGTATTGAGATCTTCGGATCCGAAAGCATCACCAGCGTATGGCTGATCGGAGCGATCTTCCTAAGTGTTTCAATTCCAATATTAGTATCTACAAAAACCTTCCTGCCCTGACTGCAGATTCCGGGAAGCATGCGCAGTTCCAATATCTCACACTCACGCTTTACGCCGTCGATCCAGTCCTTGTATTCCCGGGGCGACCTTCTGATAAAGTCGTGCCAGTCCACAAGATCCCTTGTGTAGGTCAGACAGGGAAACTCCTTTGGATCAAGTTCCTCGGGATAATCGTCATGGTAGTTTTCCACACACGCCACCCCGTCATGCTTCTTCGCAAGTTCCTTGACCATGGTGGACTTCCCTGCATATGAAGTTCCTATTATGAAATATGCATTTTCGAAAAACAGACTATCATCCATTGCTCAACCCCATGCCCACAGGCAGTCACTCTTGCAGCCGCTCACTCGCACTTCCCAACAAACTCCCCGAATATGCGCCTGCTGTCAGCATCCTTGAGAAAAGAAAATTCCGGATGCCACTGCAGAGCCCACACGAACTTTTTGCCGGGCATTTCCACTGCCTCGACAAGCCCGTCCTCGGAAACAGCCATGGTTTTCAGGCAGTCCGCTTTTACGTTGATCGCCTGATGATGATAACTGTTTACGTCAAGCGTCTCGGTATTAAGAAGGTGAAAAAGGCCGCTGTCTTTTTCGATCTTAACCTTATGTACAGGCACGTCGTACGGCGGCGTCTGATGATGTTCGATGTCGGAAGGGTGCTGCGTCGGCAGATCCTGGAAAAGTGTTCCTCCCAGGTACGCGTTCAAAAACTGAATGCCTCTGCAGATACCCAGAACCGGGATATCTTTTTCAAGTGCCTGTCGCAAAAGTTCGCTCTCCATGGCGTCGCGCTCCCTGCACGGTATGCCGCATTCGGGAATCGCTTCTTCACCGTAAAGTGCGGGATCCACATCATGCCCCCCGGTAAGCAGTATGCCCTGCACCGAATCAAGAAGCTGGGCGATCTCATCTTTATCTTTTGTCAGCGGAAGCATGATCGGGATGCCTCCTGCCTCGGATACTCCGTTCATGTATCCCGGAAGCATCCAGAAGCTGTCTTTTGTTTCGTCCACCAGCGGGACGATACCTATGACCGGTTTCATCATTTCCTCCATGATTAAAGCAGTTCCGAAAGTGAGTGTATCTTAGTGTACTGCGTCTCAAAATCCCTTCCCGGAACCGCCGAGATCAGGATCGGCGTGATCCCGCACGCCGCAGCACCGTCAAGGTTTCCGGGGATGTCATCAATGAAAACCGTCTCGCTCGCATCGCATCCGCACTTGTTAAGCGCATCCAGAAACATGCGGCGGTCCGGTTTGAAAACTCCCAGTTCGAAACTGTATGTCGTAAACGAAAAATACTGCTTTATATCAAACGTGCGAAGCTGCAGATCAATGCTCGGCCATGTATCGGAAATGATCCCGAGCCGGTGAGTTTTGCTGAGCATCGTAATGACCTTTTTTGCATCCGGAAAAATGATGTAGTTATCCATGTTGAATGCGCGGTCACGGGCCGCGCAGGTAAGTTCATCCTCCGTCATGTGCAGCTCGAGTTCATCAGAGATGATCCTGTAAAAGAAAAGAAGCTGTCTGTACTCTTCTTCCTCCGCGTTCTCCCCGCTGATCAGATGGTTATCGTTCAGATACTTTACCCCGGCTTCCATCGCCTGATGAATCTGCTCCTGAGAACACTTTTTCACCCGGTCACCGACGATCTCGTTAAACTTGTTTGTGAACCACCAGTCGCCCGAAGCGGGATAGTCGATCGTGTTTCCCATGTCAAAAAATATGACTTTTTTATCTGCTATTATCTCGTCCATTGTTTCTTCGCCCGGATCTCCTTATTGACCCTGACAGCCGTTTCCCATGCGTCGGTATCGGGGTTCTTTTCAAGTTCTTTCATGAGAGCGACCATCTCCTCATATCCTACGAAAAACCGCGGTCTGGGCATTCCTTCCTCGTTCTCGTCCCATGCAACGACGATCACGGGATACTCGGATTCCTCTATCTCGCCCAAAAGATACAGCGGATTATTGTGCGCGTTTCTGACCGGCTTCCCGCTTTCGTGCGCCGCCTTCATCAGCAGGTGATTCATATGGGGCGCATTTACTATTTCAAAAGAAGAACCCAAAGTCTCCACCACCAGATCGATGGCTTCCGTTTCGATATACGAGCCGTCCTTCGACAATACAAATAACGTTGCTTTTTCCATCGTTTATCCTTTCTGCAAAAGCTTATCCAGCTCGGCTCTGAGAGCATCCTTCATCTGCTCCAGTAAGTGCTGATGATCGCCGATGACAACGTATCCTGTTTCGAGTTCTTTTACAAAATAATATACGAGCAAACTTGCTCTTTTTCATGATGATCCGTGGTGTTTCGGGCAGACCAGCCCATGTTTCCCTAAGAAAAGGATATCCGGAATACACTGATTCACGCCGGACGTGCCAGATAATAGCCCTGGATCAGGTCAATGCCGATGCCGACGAGATAGTCGAATTCTTCTTTTTCCTCGACACCCTCAGCAACCACGAGCATTCCAAGCGAATGGAACACATCCAGATGGTACTTCACATTTTCCTGTTTTTCGGGTATATGATCTATGCCGGATATCAGTTCTCTGTCGAACTTAACGATATCGGGTGACATGTATTTAACTTTATCGATATCATTGATCCCGCTTCCGAAATCGTCCACTGCCAGCAGGTTATCCATGGAATGTACCGACCTGCTTTTTTCTTTCCAGTGCTCTTCCGAAAAATACGGGTACTCGAGATTCTCGATGATCATCCTTCCGCGGATCTCTTCGCCGAAATACTCTAAGAATGCATCCGCTTCTTCCTGCAGCATGCAATCGGAAGGGAAAGAATTGATGGAAACTCTCTCCGGATAACCACGCATGAAATACGCCTGCATCGCGCCAAAGAATGTCGCAACCTCAAGGATATGCAGTTTTTCCTTAACGGCATATTCCTCGATGAGCTCCATGACAGTCATTTCCGCAGGACGCATGAGCGCTTCATGAGCGAAGATGGTCTTGCCGTCAGCTTTGAAAATAGGCTGAAATACGTAGTTGATCGACAGCTCACCAAGTGCTTTCAGTATTTCTTTGTCCAGTGGTAAATGATCAAAATAAATCATAAAATATCGCAGCTCCTGAATGTTTATGTCGCCGGGTTGATCAAAAATATCGCAGTCATTCGAAGCGAGTGCATTTACATACTAACACATAGGTTGAATAAGATAAAGCAAAACCGCTGATAATGAGTGATTTCGTGCTTAATCGGGTTGCCGGGCCACGGGGGTAATGCTTGCTTGTAATGAGGGCTTCGGGGGTTACAGATTGCATACCATGATGAACTCTTCGGAGTTTTCGTCTACGGTCCGGAAGCCGACTTTCTCGTACATTCTTACGGCATAGTTCTCTTTCTGTACCGCCAAGGATGCTTTCTCGAATCCCTGTTCTTTAAGAAGTTTAAGCATTTCCCGCATCAGCCTGGTTCCTATGCCCAGTCCGCGGTATTCCCTGTACAGCGAGATTGCAAATGACGGCGTGTCATCATCCACATGGCCGTAATCGTCCATGATGCGGGTCCATACGGCTCCGATCACCCGGCCGTCATCCTCCGCAACGATACAGTTATCTGCTCGTCCGGTGCCGAAATCCTCGTAATATAACTTAAGTTCCGGTTGTTCTATGATCTCTCTCGGTGGCGGTTCCACGCCTTCCGGGATGAATATCGCTTCGTACAGGAAGTCTTTTAACAGTTCAGTTTCTTTATCGGATAGTTTTCGGATTTTCATAATAGTTTGAGTGTGGGGTTTCGGTGGGGGGTGGGGTTGTTGGCAGGGGTAGGCTTTGCGGTGGGGTGTTGGCGGAGGTAGGCTTTGCGGTGGGGCGGGGTGAGGCCTCCGGGTTGTTTAGGTGGCGGGCCGGGGCGGCGATGGGTTGTTCGGGACGCTGGCCGGGCATCCCGCCACTATATTTCGTATGGTCTTCCAGTCATAACACCGCGTGTATCCGTCACCGGGGAACACGCAATCACGGTTCCACGGGCGGTCATAGACCAGCACCTTCAGGTTTGGAAGATGGTCGAAAAACTTGAACGCGTGCGGCGAGTCTTCGATAGCAAAATCAAAATGCATCTTATAGTAATCCTCAAGCTCCAGGCTGAAATTGCTGTCCTTGATGAAGTTGTCACGCCCGTATTTATCGAGGCTGTAAAGTTTTACCCGCTCAAGACCATGCTGATCCAGCCAGACTCTCGACGGCTCGTATGCGCTGTACGGACGCCCTGTTACTATTGATACTTCATGACCACTGTCGATCCAGCTGTTTACTGTCTCGGAAGCCCCGGGGGTCTCCTCATAAGAAAGCAAAATCTCCGGTCTGTGGCCCTCGATCATCAGATGATCGTACTGCTCGTCATCCAGCGAAAAAGACTTCTGCAGGTTGAAAAAACTGATATCCTCGTACGGGATATTTCTCCCGAAAAGTTCCGAAGCAAGCTCGGAAAAATATCGCGCAGTCTCACACAGGCAATCATCAAAATCAACGTAAATCTTCATAAAATCCACTCTTATCCTATACTTTACGTATGATCAAATACGCAAAATTGATATTCACAGGATCACGGCCTTCCATCTCCAACTCATACACATACGGAATTTTGGTGTAGCGTAACCCCATCTCTTTCAGATACTCTTCTGCAAAACGGACCGAATTGCAACCACAGTATACAGGTTCGGCATCAGGATTCCCGATGTCAGTGTCCATGGTGAAATATACCAGGACTTTGCCGGTGATCGAGAGTAACTTATCAAACGCCTCCGGATTATACGTAGAGGGATTCAGGCATGCCAGAACGCAGTCAACCCCGGCATCAGGCAGATCCGCAGAAGCAGCCGCCGTGACCGCACTCAAATCCGCCACGCTGACCCTGTTAAAATCCGCCTCCACGTATGACACGTTCGCCAGGCCTTCTTTTTCGCAGCGTGACCTGCACGCATCGAGCATGTGCACGGAGTAATCGAGCGCCGTGACATGACGGCACACCTTGGCAAAAGCGGCAACATGATCACCGCTTCCGCAGCCCACATCCAGGACCGTGTTGCGTTCGTTCAGAAGCCCGGACCCCAGAAGGTGATCCAGGATCAGATCGATATGCTCGCTTCCGGACAGGCTGCCCTCATCCGCGCGGGCTATGCTGTCCCAGTATTCTTTCGTGTTTTTCTGTGTGTTGTAAAAGGCAGCCTTTTTGTACGCTGCCTCCCATTTACTTCGTATATCCGTGATCTGCCTTCTCCTGCCAATTCATGATCATTCCGAAAAACAACCACTCCTGCCAATTCTTGATCATTCTATAAGACCAGCACTTCTGCTATCCGCATGCCTCTACATTATAGCATCTTGTCCTTTATCCGCGCGTTGATGAACTCGATGTCCTTCTTCGTTTTGAAAGCGTCGATGAAAAACGCGAGTACAAGGACGATCCCGACATAGATAAACGCCATCCAGAAATTGCTCCTGTAAAACCAGCCGACCATAAACCCGAACAGCATCACGACGCAGGTTGCTGCCACATATTTGACCAGGTAGCTTCCTATGATCGAAAGGTTCGTGTACTCATCCAGGAAAAAGTTGACGACCGCGATGATAAACGACAGCCCGAAAAGCTGCAGCACAAGCTTTATCTCATCGGTCATTCCGGTCCAGATGATCGAAACGGTAAAAACGCACAATATCATCAGAGCGGAAAGTATGCACGTGTCTCTTAGTATTCTTTTCATAGTCCCTCTTTTTTGAAGATCCGTTTTATGTCCGGAAGGTACTTTCTCGAAACGATCAGTATCTCGCCGTTTTCCATGACCGCTTCGAGATGGCTGTTGCGGATCTGCCTGATCTGACTCAGATATCCGGTGTTCATGATGCAGGTCCTGGAAATGCGTACGAGCCCGGTCTCATAGATCCTGCTTTCGATATCCGCCATCGTTCCGTCGAACCTGAAGACTTCATCTTTTGTATAGAGAAAAAGTTTCCGCTCGACGTTTTCGATATAGTAGATATCCGAGATGCTGACGTTAACGGAACCTTCATCCGTTTTTCCGACAAAAGAAAGGTCCATCCGGCCGATCTTTCTGACCAGAGAGTCGACGGATTCGTTCCATTCGGGATATTCGATTATGACTGTGAGCGGCTGCCCTTCTACTTGTCGTTTCTCAATACGCATGTTTTTTCTCTGACAGGAAAAACCTTACCCCCGCTACAACAACTCCGATCCCCATCAAAATGAGTCCGCCCGCGAAACTGTACGGTGCCCATGTAAAAGCGATCTCTCCGAGGCCGGCGCCGAAAACCATCGGCATGACTATGCAGACCGCAATGAGCAGAACCAGCAGGGTGATCCCGAGAAACAGGATCACGCCGCGTCGCTTCAGGAATAAACTTACGATGCTCGACAGGATGGCGACCACCGAAACCACTGTAAATATAATATCAAATACGGTCCACACATCCGTCGGAATATTTATATGTCCGGGTTCTACGCCTGCTGCCAGCTCGAATATTGCGTTGCACAGGCCGTCCGTGGATGCTGCCACGTTCAGGTTGGTGAGGACGCACACGCCGATCTTTTCCTCATCGGAAAAAACGATCCTCGACGAATAATTCGGAGTCCCGCCGGAGTGGCCGATCGTACCGTTCTCAAAAAGTTCCCAGCCCGAGTAGTAATCACCGGGGTCATTCAGGCGATCCTTTACGGCGGTTATCAGTTCTTTATATTCTTCCGGGATGTCCGCCGTTCCTGTCCAGATCCTTATCCACTCAGCCATGTCCGTGGCATTTGAGTAAAAGTATCCCGCCGGGATCCTTCCCTCGATGACCGGGATCTCATATGTGAAGCTGCGACGGTATCCGAGCCTCGATCCGGGAACGATCTTTACGCCGGTTCCGGGGACCCGCGCGTATGTGTGCATGAGGCCGAGCGGAATGAGGATCTCTGAGTTCATATACTCAGCGTAAGTTTTTCCGCTCACCTGCTCGATAATGGCGCCGAGCAGATCATAATTCACGTTTGAATAGGAATACTCCGATCCGGGACGCGAATTCAGTTCTTTTCCGGACATGCTGTATGCCCAGTCCCGAAGAGACATCTCTTCGGTCGCACTCGGGTAGTCGCTTTCCTTATTGGTGTATCCGCTCGTTTGGTAAAGGAGCTGTCCGACCGTGATCTCACAGGGTTCGGAATCATAATAAGCCGTGTATCCCGGAAGCAATTCAGATACGGTGTCGTTCTCAGAAAGAGCACCTTCGCGGATGAGTTTTTGGATCGCCAGAGCGGTAAATGCCTTCGTCATGGAGCCAATCTGATACAGCGCATCAGCGTTCCCGTAAACTCCGGTTCCATCGGGTGTTACGACTACCGCGCTCACCGAATCGCATCGCGTCTCACCCCGGAAATGATCCAGATATTCGGAAATATATGTGTCGGTGGCATCCTCATATCCGCTTCCGGCTAATGATTCAGGACCTGCCGAATAGGCTTGGCCACCCGGGATCGCGACCGCCATCACCAGCGCTGCAACTACTCCGATCACCTCTTGCAAAAATCTCTTATTCTTACTCATCAGACATCCCTCCATGATCTTTTGATATCCCGATCATAGCGGAACCGCCCGATGACTTCCATATGTGTCCGCAGTTGTTGCAAATATGACTGCAGATGTTGCAATTCCGGCCGGTCCGGGGCTGATCCGTATAGTATACGCTTTAACTTTCTACGCTTTACCTTTCTACGCTTTGACTTTTCTGCAGATGATGGTATCCATGCAGTGGAAATGCGGTATCCCGCCGCTGTTGTCTTCGAAGATCACTTCATCTATCCGTTCAAACTTCCAGTCGGCGAAGTATGTAAAAAGTTCTCCCGATTTCCACATCTTCTCCTCAATATCCCAATCCGGCGGCAACTCGAGGAAAGACTTCTCAACAAAAACGTTGATATACACGATGCCGTCCGGTTTTGTGATATCCTCAAGTTTTCTGAAAAAATCCTTCTTGTTTTCATCAAAAAGATACTGTACGGTTCCCGTTGAATAAACGATATCAAATTGTTTATCCGTCGCGAAATCGTTGATGTCATCTACATATGCATCGACTTCCACGCCCCTGGATACTGCCAGCTTAACGGTTTTCCTTATGCCGTTTTCCGTCAAGTCAAAAGCGGTCACGGAATACCCCTGTTCAGCCATATATACGGCATCCTTACCCTCTCCGCATCCGATATCGAGCACACTTTTTCCGGGCGTGCACGGGCAGAGTTTTATAAGTTCATCAAGAAAGCTTCCGGGCTCGGTTCCCCAATAGTAATCCTCGCCCTCATACCATTTTTCATAGTTTGTTCTTATGCTCATCTGCTCCTATCCTTTGTGAGATATTATCACGATTTTACAGGCCTTTATAAGACGTGTTCACAGTTTTTCGGGCCCTAATATGACGTGTTCACAGTTTTATGGTGTAGCCGGCGCTGAACAGTTCTCCTTCGGTCAGCTTCTGCTCGTGATCGCGCTCTTCCAGAGTTCCGGCAAAAGTTTCCGAATCGCATCTTCCGTACCACGGCTCGATGCAAACGAACGGGGCATTCTTATGAGGAGGTGACCAGAGACCTACGAGCGGAGCGTCAAACTCGACGGATACAACAAGATTCTGGTCCGCATCGAGCAGATCGACGCGGCCTGCCTGCCCGTTTTCAAGGACGAGGGCATCGTTATCAAAGAGTTCCTCGGAGATCGCAAGAACACCATCGGGAGTCGATATTTCCTCGGTCCTGTCCGTAACGCATCCGCCGCTTCCGAATACACGGTTTCGGATCACGGAAACAGGCTTTCCGTCTCTGTCATACAATCTGAAGGAGTGGCCGGCCAGACTCTCGACGGCAAATCCCGGATGGGCACCGATCGAGAACCACATATCTCCATCATTGGTATTTTGAACTTCCCACATCACCCTGACAGAGGCTTCTTCGAGCCGGTATCCTATCTGAAGCAGGAATCCGAAAGGATATTTCTCTAGGCTTTCTTCAGATTCCGAAAGTGAAAACCATATCTCATCTTCCGCCTGAGAATCAAGTGAAAACTCCATATCCCGGGCAAATCCGTGCTGGCCGATCGTGTAGGTTTTTCCGTCATAGCGATATTCCTTGTCCTTCACGCCGCCGACAAAAGGAAACAGCACCGGAGAAGTCCTGTTCCAATATGCGGGATCCGCTCCCCACATGATCTGTTTTCCGTCAGATCTTCTGACAAGGCTCTTAAGCTCGGCCCCGTGTGAATCGATCTCACATTCTATCATTTCATTCTGAATCTTATACCGCATCTGTTTCCCTCCCGCAGATAACTATTTCCGCAAAAACAATCCTACCCCGGCTGCAAGAACTGAAAGGATCACAAGGAACCATCCGCCTATGACCGCCCCGTTCGTGCCCTGTGTTTCAGGATGCGGAATAAACTTTCCGTCTTTTATGGCGTAATTGATCACTTCCGTATCGCCCACTTTGGGTATGTGTGTACCGTCAGATCTGAATCTTGCCGTATCCGAATACGTGTATTCATTTCCGCCATCTTTAACGGTATATACGACGTAGTACTCCCAGCGGATCTCATCCTCCGTATAACCCTTCTTCCGTTCAAGCTCCTCGTCTTCGCGCGACAGAGTCCGTTCTCTTTTTTCAACGGAAGTGATCGTCGCCGTTTTCCCGGTGATCACATCATCGAGACTCACCATATCGTCTGTGTGGTAAAGCGTCTTACCGAAGATTATGCACAGTATGCCGACAACCAGGAATCCGATGGCAAAATAAAAACAGGTCTTTGATTCCGATGATATTTGCTTTTTCTTCTTTTTCTTACTCATTCTTTTTATCCCGCCGCACTTAAGCGGCAACCTCCTTACTGAAGTTTGGCGGCTATGATACGCCTTAATGACTCATCTATTCGTTCCTCGGTGATCTCGCCTTTTTCATAAGCGGCATAGATCCCGTCATAAGCTTCCTGCAGGTTCGTCGGCATCAGTATCATATCCGCCCCGGCCGCAAAAGCTTTTGCAGAAGCCTCACCGTCACTGTAATGGTCGGCAATAGCGCCCATGTTGATCGCATCGGTGATGATGATCCCGTCGTATTTCAGTTCGTTCCTCAGAATATCGGTCATCATCTTCTTCGAAAGAGAACAGGGCGTGTCATCACCTATAACGTTCGGCAGAGAAATATGCGCTACCATAATCATATCTGCCCCATCCGCCCCGGCATGTGCAAACGGGATCAGCTCACTTTGTTTTAACTCTTCATATGTTTTGTCCGTATAAGCATATCCCTCATGGGTGTCAGCCTCCGTGGCTCCATGGCCGGGAAAATGTTTATAGCAGCTTAAGATCCCGTGGTCATGCAAGCCGTCGGAATAGGCCTTCGAATACTCCGTTACAATCTTCGGATCCGAACCGAATGAGCGGTCTCCAATCACGTTGTTGCGGCTGTTGGTCAGAACATCCGCCACAGGTGCAAAATCCACATTCAGTCCAAGGTCTTTAAGATATGCACCAATGGTATCTCCGCAGCCGTAAGCTTCTTCGGCGCTTACGACATCTCCCATCGGACCGACTTTTTCAACTCCGAACGCGGAGTTGCGTGCGATCCTGGCAGTGCTTCCTCCCTCTTCATCCACGCACATGAGAAGCGGCATTCCTTCGATATCCCGCGCGTACTCCTGGGTTTTGGATATCATCTCTTTAGTCTGCTCGGGTGAAACAAAATTATCCGCAAAATATATCAGTCCGCCGACAGGGGCTTTCTTCAGGCTCGCTTCTGTTTTTTCGCCTGCAGCCGTGACATGTGATCCGCCTGTCAGCACCTCCGGAGTTACCACAAACAGCTGGTATATCTTCTCCTCGATGCTCATCGATGCTATTTTTTCATCAATCTGAGTGCCGGTCATCTCGCCCTCCTTACCTTTAGATGTCGGATCCGTCCCTTTCTTATAAATCTGGATGTTTAAGTCAACTTCGCCGCTCACCCCGTCCACACGACCGGTGTTGGAGTACTGCCAGAAGCTAAAATCATACGGCGTCTGCGGTAACGGTTCATAATCCGCGTACCAGACCGGGTACTCGTTCACTACGGTCATGTCAAACTGAAACGCCTCCCAGAGCATATTGCTGTAGATCATCGGCTCATATCCGGCATCGGCGATCATTTTGCAAAAAAGCATGGTATTCTTCGTAAACTGCTCTCCGCTCACATCATCGGTCCTGGCCTCTGCATCCAATATGTTCTCGGGATCGTACACAACCGGAAGTTCAAGGCTGTATCCCTCCAGGTGCTTTATGACAAACCCGGCTTCCTCGGCCGCCTCATCTTCATTTATCGCCTGAGAAAAAATGTACACGCCCACATCCAGTCCGGCCTCATGGGCATTCCGGATATTCGTGTCAAATGACTTATCAAGATTAAGGCTCCCGGCCTGTCCGTACCCGCGATAGCCCAACCGGATAAATGCAAAATCATATCCCGCTGCCTTGACCCTGTCCCAGTCGATATGTCCCTGGTGATGGGATACATCTATTCCGCGTCTTGAATGATACACATCATCCTCATACCGGATCCTGTCTCCGTAGCGGACAAAGCCTTCCGGTGAGTATGGTGATCCCGGGACCTCGGGAATGATCTGTGTCTGATATTCTTCTCCGAAGACATCGACAAATGTGAGGATCTCGGGCTCGGCTTGGATCGCCTCTTCGCCGTCCGGCGATTGTTGTGTGGCGGATCCGGCTGCGTCCGGCGATTTCGGTTCGGCTGATTCCACATCAACGTCCTCTTCATCCAAGTCATATTCCTCCGGCTCGGCTTCAGCCTCATCCGTCATCTGTGCGGCGGATCCATCTGCGTCCGGCGCCGTGCCTGCCCGCTTCGATGCCGCGACGGCGACGATCAACACGGAAATCAGGGCAAGGATGGCTATTGTGATCATGATCGCAGTCTTTTTCATCAAATATAGGATAATAAACTCAGGATATGATATCAACCGAAAAGCGTTCGGCGCGTCGCAAAAACACCCCCTCTTCCGCAGAAAAAACTTCTGAATATTGGTATAATAATCAAAAAATACCTCTCTTATGACTTCAGGAGAACTAAAACAGATCAAAGGAGGGCGTGATGACGACAGCCGCCACATCGATCAAAATAGGAAAAAGGATCTGCAAGAATCGCATAACCATGGCACCCACCGTGAAATTCAACGCGGGTGAGGACGGCATGGTCACCGATTTTTTCGTAAAACATTATGAGCTCAGGGCTAAACACGGTGTGGGCTTCATATGCGTAGAGGCCACGGCCGTGGCGCCCGAAGGACGTCTTGCTCCCTCTCAGTTGGGACTCTGGAATGATGAACAGATCGACGGTCACAGGAAAATCGTTGATGCCTGTCATGAATTCGGAACGCTCATTGTTCCGCAGCTTCATTACGGCGGACTCGGCACCCATCCCGAGTGCGGCCGCCTGACATCTCCCACTTCCGTAAAATGGGATCGCTTCGGCGAAGAAGTGCTCGCACATGAACTCACTCTATCTGAAATAAAAGAAATAGAAGGATACTTCATCGACGCTGCGATCCGCGCTAAGAAAGCAGGTTATGACGGGGTTCAGCTTCACGGATGCCACAGCTATCTGATCAACGATTTTGCATCCGCCGTCAATAAACGAACGGATGAATACGGCGGTAGCACCGAAAACCGCGCCCGTTTCGGATGCAACATCATTTCAGGGATCAGAGAAGCCTGCGGCGAAGATTTCCTCATCTCCGTGCGCACTACCGGGTGCGATCCGACCGTCGAGGAAAGTCTTGGGATCGCGGAATGCTATGTAAAAGCCGGGTGTGACTATCTTCAGGTCTCGACCGGCATTCAGGATATCGATTTCATCGAGCACGATGAGTCGCTGCCGTATAACAGGATCGCCGCACTCGGAGTCATGTTCCATGATCACTTCAAAGGCGTCGTTCCGGTTTCTTGTGTAAACGGGATCCGTACCCCGGAGCAGGTTCATTACCTGCTCGATAACGATCTGATCGATACCGTGGATCTGGCATGCGGACTTCTGGCCGATCCCGCTTTTTCGGAAGCCATACTTGACGGCACCCCTTACGAGAAATGCTACAGCTGCAAGACCTGCGGCTGGGGACCGATGCATGCCCATATCTGTCCCGCCCTCGTAAAGCGCACCAACGAAGAATGGGTCTGGTAGTTATGTCTTACTCGATCGTCAGCATCCTGGCTTTAATTCTCAATCAAATAATTAACTGGCACTACTTTCAGAATGTCCGGCATCTGACCAAAGAACAGAGAGCCGAGAAGCCGGTGAGATGAAGAAAAATGCCACGTTCACCCGGATCGCGGAAAGCCTGGCGGCCAACTACGACGTGATCTATTACGTGGATGCAAAAGATTCCGATTATGTAAGTTACGAATGCAGAAATATCTACGGAAAACTGGATGTACAGTAATCCTGATCAGGAATACTAGATCTCGATCACGGTATATGTATCACGGGTCTTCTTGGATTCATATAATCCTTTATCCGCGATCCCGATCATATTATTAACCAGTTCGGTACCGTAAGCGGCGCCGAAGCTCATGGTTATCTTAACTTCCGGGTGCTCGTCAATGGTGATATTCTGAAGCGCGGATCGCAGATACGAAAGTTTGTGCTCCAGATCTTCCTTGGTGATGTCGAAGAAGACCATCATGAACTCATCGCCGCCGTAACGGATGACCACATCGTCTTTACGGACGGACTGTTCCATCAGCTCCGCAACTTTACGGATCGCTTCGTCACCTCCACGGTGACCTACCGTATCGTTGATCTGCTTGAACCGGTCTATATCGGACATGACCACTGCATGACAGGGTTCATAGATGAGTTTCTCATCCAAAAATCTTCTGTTACGGATCTGTGAGAGAGAATCGATATATATCTCCGTCTCGAATTCGGAGATAACTTTCTGCTGAGCCAGGTTCTGCAGTTTGGCATCGGTGTTATCCAGACAGCCGTATACGATGTGCGCGATGCTTCCGTCTTCATTCCTGTCACCGAGCATGAAGATACCGTTGAACCATCGATGTGCGCCTTCACTATAGAATTCCATGCTGGTCGAACCGTGCTCCTCGATAGCTGCGAGGATCATGTCCTTGTTCAGCCATTCGTACAGGCCCTTGCGGAAACTCTCGGCAACCGTCGTGTCGACATTATTCTTGAGGAACTTAAGAGCGTCGGGATCCTTGGGCGCTTTTTCCACATATTCATTGGTGCTGATCATGCGATAACTCATATCGCTGACATCGATAAACATGGAAAAATTAAAGACCTTTCCGACTGCCTCAATGATCTTCAGATATTCCTCGAGTTCCTGCTGGGCGGTGATATCGAGATAACATCCCATATAGATCTCAAGGGAACCGTCATCGATACGTCTGATGAATCTTCCGGCTCCGGTGACCCAGATGATGCTGCCGTCTTTTCTCTGCATGCGATAGGTGGCATGTGTGATATCCGGCAGGTCACGGTGAATGCGGACCGAATCCCAGAAAAGCTTAACGATGGCATCCCTTTCTTCCGGGACCAGAGTCTTCACCCAGCTGTCAAACTCATTCGGGAGATCCTCCAATCCGTCATAACCCAGCATCTTTCTGGTCTCATCGTTGAACTCAAAGCTGAGCATGTTCTCATCGCGGTCAAAAGTGCAGAAATACATTCCCGCTCTTAATCCCTTGGCGAACATGTCCTCCCTGAATCTTGCAACACGGTATTTACTGTTTGCCTCATCGATCCTCCGGTTGCACTCCTTAAGGATCTCGTGCTGTTCCTCGGGATAATCCGACAGATCAAATAAAGGTATCAGATCTTCTACTGTTATCGTAGCTTCAGCCGAAAATTGTCCTACTCCGTTGTCAATGCTTTCCGCTATCGATTTACTGTCCATGTTCGCTCCTTTACCGAATGTGATCAGTACTCGTCCAAAAAGTGATGTCTTACTCCGTCCTTCTTATAGCCTATCACCGTATCGAGATTCACATTCTCAACGCTCTTGAATATATTCGATTCTATAAAAGGATTATTCTTCTTAAGTTCAGCGATCAGTCGCTTGGTTTCCAGACGTTTGGATGAAGATGTCCCGTCCTCGCGGCATGTCTCGCAGGTCTCAGTAAAATGGCAGGCACACTGCAGAAAATGAAGGTCGTTGTAATCCCTCCATGCACAGATATCGCTCTCACGTACCAGGTACATCGGCCTTATCAGCTCCATCCCCTCAAAGTTGGTGCTGTGAAGTTTGGGCATCATGGTCTGTATCTGAGCCCCCTGCAACATTCCCATCAGGATAGTCTCGATCACATCATCATAATGATGTCCCAATGCGATCTTGTTGCATCCGAGAGCCTTTGCATTGCTGTACAGATAACCCCTGCGCATCCTTGCACAGATATAGCACGGATTTTTATCCAGGGTATCCACAGCATCAAAAATATCGCTCTCAAATATTGTAACAGGAATTCCGAGGTTTTGGGCGTTATATTCGATCAGTTCGCGGTTTTTCGCGTTATATCCCGGATCCATGACCAGGAATGACAGCTCGAAATTGCACTGTCTGTGTTTCTTTATCTCCTGAAAAAGCTTCGCCATCAGCATGGAATCCTTGCCGCCGGATATGCACACGGCGATGTGATCACCTTCACTGATGAGCCGGTAAGTCTTGCACGCTTTTGCAAAAGGAGTAAAAAGCTGCTTATGGAATTTCTTCCGGATGCTTTCTTCCGCCCTGAACCGTCTTTCCTCTATCTCAGCCGGGTCTGTCGGCCAGGTCATTATATTGTCCGATGAAGTTTCACTCATTTACTCATCGCTTTCAGTTCAAGGCTTACGGGATCCATGCCGTCCGCACTTACTATCACAGTGCAAGCGCCTGCGTCATAACCAGATCTGACTACGAGCATGGCACGTCCGCGGAAAGTTGCTGCTTCATCATCGGTATAATCTTCTTCCGTAATGGGGTTGGCAGATCCGAATCCGGCAAGATAGCCCGCACCGCTTACACCTGCACGGAGACTCACCTCGGCATCAGGCACAACACGGCCTTCTTCGTCAACAATCTCCACTGCCACATAAATAAGGTCATGACCGTCCGCCTTCATGTCATCCTTCTCGGGGACAAGGCGGATCCCGGAAGCATCGCCTGTAGTGACCAGAGTATCGCGGCTGATCTCTTTTCCCGAGGAATAGCTTACGGCGGAAACTTCGCCGGGTTCGTATACCGTCTCAAATCTTGCGCTGCAGGGCATGGGTCTGTCTGCGGATACGGGCTTTCTGCCGATGCTCTTTCCGTTAACGAAGACCTCTACTTCCTCTGCGTGCGAGAAGACTACAAGCTCGATGGGCGATCCTTCGAAGCCTTTATAATTCCAGTTCCTTAAGACATAAGGGAACCCCCACATGCCTACGATCTCTTTTTTGCCGAAGGTGTCGGGATGCATCGAATACAGATGTGTATCTTCGCTTCCCCACACAACGCTTCTGTAATCTCCCTGAGGAAGCATGTGTCCCGTGATGTCAAAGTCCGCATCGTTAGCGAGCCTCCATGGATAGAAGGAAGTCTGCTGCGGCATGAGATCCCAGGGATTTTTCGGTGCGTTCGGATCGTCGGGATCTACGTAAGCCGCTTTGCCGATACCGGCTTCTCCTATATAGTCCCAGGCAGTCCAGGTGAAATCACCGATCACATAGGAGAGTTCCTCGACCATGGGCCAGCGGAAGCCGATCTCCTTAGGGAAGTTCTCGGATCCGAGTATCACTCTCTCGGGATACATCTCATGGTCTCTTAAGTAGATGTCTTCCATGTAATTGTATCCGACGACATCGAGTCCGTTGGTAAAAGGCTCGGTAACTTCTTCCTGAAGAGTTGATTTAAGTCCGTCGCCTGCGTTCTGCGCCTGGTTCTGTCCCACGGCGAGTTTATCGTCAAGTCCGCTCCAAAGTGAGCAGATGCCGTTACTGATAAGTCTGCTTCCGTCCAGAGACCGGATCGTTTCGGCGATCTTCGCAGCCCTTTTATATCCGTCTCCAAGGCCGCCGCGTTCGGGGATCTCGTTTCCGGTGGACCACATGATGACCGAAGGGTGTGTGCGGTCCCTTTTTACAAAAGCAGTAAGATCCTTCTCCCAATCGGCCTCGAAAAACTGGTGATAGTCACCGCCTCTTTTGCCGATATTCCATGCGTCGAACGCCTCGTCAAAAACATACATCCCCACGCGGTCGCATGCTTCAATGAGTGCGGAAGAAGGAGGGTTGTGAGCCGTGCGGATCGCGTTGAAGCCGACGCTCTTTAATCTCCTGACTTTTCTTTCTTCGACTGCTTCTAAAGTAACGGATCCCAGGAGACCGTTGTCATGGTGAACGCATCCGCCTTTTAATTTCACGCTTTTCCCGTTTATCAAAAGACCGCGAATGGGATCTGCGGTTATGGTCCTGATGCCGAAAAGCACCTCAGCCTCATCTTCGGCAGTTTCATCATCCGGAACAAAATGAGTGGTGTATCGACCGATATCTCTGACCACGGCCTTAGCCTTATACAGATTCGGGTTATCCGCATCCCACAGGAGCGGATCTTTGACGGTCAGAGTCATTCTTGCGGTTTCGGAAGATACGCTTCCTACCTGGATCACGCGCTTCGTACCTGCGACCGCTTCACCTGTTTTTTCATCAAAAAGAGAAAGCTCAACTTCCGCGATACGGTTCCCGAGGCCGGAATTGACCACTTCAACAAGGCCTTCCGCAAATGCATAGCCGTCTGCGACTTCCTTTGTATAAACATATATTCCGTCGGGAGCGATATGAACCTTGGGAGCGTGGCACAGCAGAGCGCCGCGATAAAGGCCGGATCCGGTGTACCATCTGGAGTTGGGCTGCATGCTGGTATTTACGTTTACCGTGATGCGGTTTTCCTCGCCGTATGTTACGTAATCGGTCAGATCGATGTAAAAAGGAGCATATCCGTTATGGCAGATGCCGACCCTGCTGCCGTTTACATCCACCGTTGCATTCATCATGACTCCGTCGAATTTAAGGCCGACGCAGCCGCCTTTCCACTCCTCGGGAACAGAGACATATTTGGTATAATTGGACAATCCTCCGCAGAAAAAACCGGAGTCCACACCTGCGGGCGCATCCTTTGATACCGGAGTGCCGATCATTCCGTCATGAGGAAGATCGACCACCACACCCGGATCAGTTTCCATCATGGTGATGGAATCAAGATAGCCTCTTCTGAAAGTCCATTTGTCATCGATCGAGATCTGTTTCATATGATCATTCTCCTGCCGAAAGCATTAGTCTTTAAATTGAATATATGCGTTTCTTTCGCTGAAATACTCTCCCAGGGTGGGAAGCACATTTATATTATTCTTTTGCTTTCTGTCTTCGCCCAGATAAGCGCTGTGCCTTAAGATAGCATCCTGCATATCTATGAGCGTATTCATCGCACCGCCGGAACGCAGAGAGAGTTCGTCCTTAACCCTTTCCGCTTTCGCTGCCAGTTTCCTGTTAAAAGGTTTTACGGACTCTTCTGTTTCCCCTTCGGTTATGCCGAAGGAATCGCCGTTATCAATAAGGTTGTCAAGAAAGCCTTTGAATTCCTGTGCCTGACGTAACATCGATGACAGGCTTAAGACCGTCTTCATCAGACTCCCGATCTCCTTAAGCCTTGCGGTATTCAATCCGCCGTTAGCTTCCATGTCTTCGGAATCCACAAATCCGTAAGCCTGCGGATCCGCAGACCATTTGGTATAGTTTACGGTCAGGGTGTAGAAATCCGCCACACCGACAAACAGGCCGGGAACAAACACTGCTTTACTTCCGTAACTGCCCAATAAGGAAGGCTGCATGATCAGATATTTCTTGAACAGACTTGAGTTCATCCGCGTCTGGAGTTCTCCGAAGTCATCATAGAGCCTGTCTATTCTCTGTTTCTCCGATTCCTCTTTTGCAGGATCGAGTTTCTTCGCCGGAAGTCCGAGCACAAAACGTGAAGTCTGATCGTTTAAGTCTGCCTTAAGAACATCTCTGTTGCGGATCTTGTCTATATCCTCTTTGGTAAACTTCACCGTTGCGTCGAATGATACATCCTCTCCGATGTCATATACATCCTTGTCCTTGTACTTTTTCATTTCTTCGGAGACTCTGGCGGCATAGACCTCCTTATATTTCTTCCGGAATTTCTTCGCTGACTTCTTTATGCTCTTTTTCTCGAAATATCCTCTCTTCGTCAGCTTGGTATTGTCGTTCTCGTCCTTCTCTTTTCTGTAAAGGATCGGGTTATCCGTCACGTCCACTTCGGAACTGTATCCGTACTCTTTTGCTTTGGTGAGAAAGGCTGCGGCTTCCGTGACCTCATCCAGGGTAAACCTGCTGCTGTCATAATCGAAATTAATCGGTCCGACGTTTTTCGCAAGCCTCACCATGTCCTTTTGCGTTCTGGACTGTTCCTGTTTCAACGGGCCGGCCTCCGTCGACAGGGTGCGCAATTCCTCGACGCCCTGTCTCATGGCTCTTGCCCTGTAAAAAGTCTCGTTTGCATCTACGGTAAGTTTATGATCTTTCCTGTCCTGTTCGACCTTTTGCTCAAAATCCACTTTTTCTTACTCCTTTCATATTATGGCGGTATAATATGTTCTCTGTTCTCCGAGCAGTTCACACTCCGGAAACAGTTTCAAAAACAGTTTATTCGATGATCCTCCGATACAGGCAAGTTCTCCCACGGCATCGGAGGGGATCGAGGCGTCGTGCGCGATCGCATCTATCGTCCGGCGGATCATGCTCACCAGCATAAATGATTCCTTTGAGTCTACATATGCATACTCCACGCAGATCCCGCCGGGTATGTCGCTTACCAGGAGCACGCCATCTATCTTCCCGTTTTTGATAAGGGCTGATGAAAGGTCTCTGCGGATCCTTTCGTGAGTGAGATCCGCAAACATCTCGCCTTCCTTCAGACGCTTATCGATCTCTTCTATCTGCTTAGCGTTCGCCTGCTCAAGCATTATGATCCGGTCAGACTTATCCTGTTTCGCAGATATCGGCAGGTCACGCAGGTCAGAGATCTTAAACCTGTAGAACATCGTCGTCTCATCAAGTCCGAAACGAAACTCATCAAGCACCTGCTCCCATTCCTCAAAACCATCCTCGTCATACAGGCTTATGGTCAGCACCTGTGCATGGAGATTCTCACATATACCAAGCATGCTTAAGAGGAAATCTCTTCTCAGCACATTTCTGTCCCTACAGTCAGCGGTTATCCCGATGTCGACTATCCTCGTAACGGTCGACGCATCGAAAACGCATACACCGACGGTCCTTCCTTCGTCGTAAGCGGCAAGCAGATATCTGTTGGCCGTGCTCAGAAAGCCCTTGTAGATATCCCGAGAAATATAGCCCTTGTATGCAGCTGTATCATCGGTTATGAGTCTGACATCAAACATCTGAAACTCTCCTGTTCATGAAAGATCGGAAGGTGGGTGGGGGTGTTTTTTGCGGCGGGGGCTTTGACGGTATTTAGCGCCGGGGCTTGTGCGGCGGGCGCGGGGGGGGCTTGTTGCGCCTTTTTAGCGCCGGGGCTTGTGCGGCGGGGATGCGGTTTTGTACTCGCCGGGGCGCACACCCTCGTACTGCTCATTATAGCTTATTTACGCTCTGTGTGGTAGCATACTCAGTTCAAGTACTGCACAAAATACGCGCTTCGGATCCGGTATCTCTACCGAATCCGAAGCGCCTGATTAAGTGTCTATATGTTTCTTTTCGTGAGGGGATGTGGTGGTTATTTGAACTGCTTGGCAAACTCTACGGCTGCCCGGATATCGGTATCATTGGGTCTGCCCTTGTGAAGCCCCTTAAACTCGCCTTTGCAGTGGAACTCTCTTTCATCCATCGGAATCCCTGCTTTATCCGCTTCTGCCTTAACTTTCTTATATGTTGAATTGAGCATTGCGGCAGAGCCGAAATTCACGATCTTTCCGACCTTTTCCTTATCAAGAGATAAAACAAAGTCTCTTACCTCCGGATCTATGTTAAAGGCATAGTATGAATTTCCGAGAAACAGCACATCTACCGGCTCCGTTACCGCTTCGCTTATCGGAAGGGCTTCAACTCCGAGTTCCTGTGCTATGGCTTCTGCAAGCCTCTTTGTATTACCTGTTTTCGTATAATATCTTACTGCGAATGTCATGATCGAACCTCCTTGGTTGTTTGTGGGTTACCTTTTGTCATATTATATTGCGTCAAATATTATATGTCAAGGATTTATTATGCTTTCAAGTCGATTTATGACCCAAACAGCACGAACCCCCATCGTTGGGTCATAAATGTTCGAAAATCCGGGGCCCCTCCCCCCTCCGGAATTCAAAAATGACAACATAAAACCTCGGCAGCAGACCGGGGGCGCCGCCAAACAGAAAGTTGGTGGTGTAGTTGTCCGGGAAGTAAAGAACTTCGTCACCGACATTGATCTTGATCAAATTAGCCTTTTCAAGCTCATTTGCCTTACATAATGTAAGTGGGACACAGGACAGAGTTACTTGTACGGAACCTGAAAAAATATATGTTCAGACGATTCGCCACTTTACCCGTATCTCTGCCTCTTCCTTGATGATTCTTGCTCCAAGCTCATTCGATTTCGGATAATCCGTACTTTCTTCGTTGTAGTCAGCGATTCCTCTTTCCTGCTCGCAGAGTAATAAAGATAAATCGCCCTCTTCCTCCAATGACTCTATGCTGTCTACACGCATACCCATGCTCTCTGCCAGATCTTCCGCAGATTTTCTGGAATTGAGCAAGGCTTCTTTAACAAGTTCCCTGTGTATTTCGTCCTTGTTAGAAATGCTTTGATCCACTGAAAAAAAGAAATCATATTCGCCTTTTTGCAGGATTGACCGCAATGTATTAATGAGTTTCATATCGATAGCCGTAGTGATCTCTAACCGGCGTCTCGCATCCTCTTTATCATCATCCCGGTAGCTGTACATACTCGATACTGCATCATCAGAAATATGTACATCTTTCGGCTCTATGCCCAGCTCAGCGATCTCTCCCAGGAAACGTTCACAAGCATCCATCACATCGGCAGATACCTTGTCCGTTCTTGTGCCGGAAGATTTAAATGTGATACCTATCTTAGCTACGTCGGCAGCCACCTCTCGTTCCGCTTTGCTTCTTATCTCAAATGTTCCCATTCCCATACCTTCCTTTCTGTTTGCTCTGTAATTTGATCAACAATACACATAATACTCGAGTTCTATAGTTCGATTGTATTACCCGGTTGCACAGTTCTCAATGAACCCGTGGTTTAAAAAAGGATAAGCATATTCTGCTTATCCTTTTCCTCAAATGATTATCCCTTCCAGATGATCGCACTCATGCTGTATGATCTGAGCTATCTGCCCGGAATACTTCTGTTTTCGGCGCGTACCGACCGTATCGGTATACTCAAGTTCGATGTTGCGGTATCGGGTCGTCTTTCGGGTTCCGTCTAGAGAAAGGCATCCCTCCTCAGTTTCATACGGACCATCCTTTTTCAGTATTACAGGATTGAACATGACAACGGAAACAAATCCCATATCAACGATGATGATCCTTTTCCTAACTCCGATCATGTTAGCAGCCATGCCTACACAGCGGTCCTTATTGGCACGTAGTGTATCCTGCAGATCCGTTGCAACATCCATGTCATCAGTTGTAGCTTTCTCTGATTTCTGCCCGAGGAAAAAAACATCCCGCATTATCGGTTTGACCATATTTCCTCCTTTGAAAAGCGATTTAGTAAAAAGTCTGCCAAAACAAGATAGCCGTACCCTACGATCATGAGAAAAATGAATAAAGCAAGTATCCACCACGCACATCCCATGTAAGGTGATGTTCGGGTAAAGCCAAAAGCACCCGCACCTGTTACAAAATAATCCGCAATAGACACAATCGGAACTACGACATGAGTCAGTATGTTTTTCAGGGTCCATGTCTGGTGAAGAAAAGAAGGCACAAGTATCGTTATGTACACAAAGCCGGTCAATGTTATCGCTACCGTACCGACGAACTTTATGATACGCCACACATCGCTGACATCCTTATCCCTCATCATCAGGCAGGCGCCTGTCAGACAGATAAGAGCGATCAGGATATTAGACTGGGCAGTAAAGTACATGAGTCCCCTGCAAATCTCCGAAAACGGACGTCCGATAACGAGATCGCCGATCAGGGTTCCGATTGCTGCCGATATGATCACAATGGCTTTCAATATGTAACTTACTGTCTTTCTGGGCTGAGTCACCGTTTACTCTCCTGTCAGGGATACTCCGTCAATCACCACATATCATTGTATCACCGCATCTGATGATATGCCTATACAGTAAGACGGCGGGCCAGCAAAATACCGGGGTTCGGCACAAAGCGGGCCGGCACAAGGCCGGCCCGCGTGATCCTTTCAATCCGAAGCCTTGAAGTTGTAGATCGGTTTCAACACCTCGATTATATCCACTGCATCAGCCACCACATCGATGATATCCTCAAGAGACTTGTATGCCATAGGCGCCTCATCCAGAGTGTTCTCATTAACGGATGTGGTGTATATTCCCTTCATGGTCTCCCGGTACTCCTCCATGGAAAGTGTATCTTTGGCTTTGGTGCGCGACATCACGCGACCGGCACCATGAGGAGCCGAGTAGTTCCAGTCAGGGTTACCCTTACCGATCGCCAGGATGGAACCGTCTCTCATATTGATGGGGATCAGTACCTTCTCGCCTTTATGCGCGGCTATGGCTCCCTTTCTTAAGATCATCTCATCTGTGTCTATGTAGTTATGTATGGTATGGAAAGCCTCACCTGCATGAAATCCTGCTCTGTCTGTCAATATTTCCGCCATCTTCTCACGGCTTCTGCGCGCAAAAGCCTGGCATATCTCCACATCGTGAAGGTAATCATCCAAATGCTTACCGTAAAGGAAGCAAAGATCTGCGGGCATATCGGGCTCAAGATTTGCTTTATCCCATTTGAGCCGGTCAAGCGCTGCCTGGATCTCGTCTCTTCTACCCTGCTCTTTGTAAGTACGGATGATCTCGTCTCTGGCTTCCAGATACTCACCTATGCCCTTATGCAGATCTATGGCCAGCTGCTGATAGAGTTCTGCCACTTGCTTACCGAGATTACGGCTGCCGGAATGGATCACCAGATAATGGGTTCCGTCGGTCGAACGGTCTATCTCTATGAAATGGTTACCGCCACCCAGGGTGCCGAGCGATCTTTCGAGGCGTTTGGTATCCCTTAAGTCTCTGTAGCATCTGAGCTCTGTCAGGTCAAACTTCTCCTGTCTGCCCTCCCATACATCCATGCCGGAAGGTATGAAATGAGCAGCCTCGTCTACTTTGTCCAGGTCTATATCATCTTTTCCGAGATCAACGGTGTACATGCCGCACCCGATATCCACGCCCACCACATTGGGAACGGCCTTATCGACCACAGTCATGGTGGTTCCTATAGTACATCCCTTACCGGCGTGAACATCCGGCATTATTCTGATCTTAGAGCCCGAAGTGAACTCATAATCACACATTCTGCGGATCTGCTCTATCGCCTCATCCTCTACGATTGTCGCGTAGCAGATCGCTGTATTTATTTTTCCTTCTATTTTCATCATATCTGTCACCTGTATGGATACAGCCCCACTTTCGTGAGGCTGCATCACTCAAAAAGTGCCTATACATTAAGTTATTAAATTACGCTGCTATCTTCTCATATCTCGCGGAGTACAGGACGTCCATCATGAACGCGTACGGATCGAGCAGATCTTTTGACAGCATGGAAAAGATCTGAGGGCTGCATCCGGATACCAGTGCCACACCCTGTTCGTTAGCGGTCACGGGCTGCTGCTCATTTCTGCTCGCCACGTTCCAGAATACGATCTGAGGAAGCTTGTATCCGCATCTTGCATACTCTGCCTTGGCATACTCGAAATTACTCATCTGAGCATTGCCTGCGCAGGAGTCAAACTCCATATCGGATATGATATACAGTTTTTCGGGCATATCCTGCGGTCTGACCTTATTCTGAACCGCAGTCTTCAGGATCAGATCGAAGGTCTTGGCTATATCGGTGTTTGCACACTCATTATAGCTCATGCAATACTTCACTTTTTCAACGATGTCTCTGCCCTTAACCTCTACAAGCTTGGGATCAGAGGAAAAAGTGATAAAGTGACCCTTAAACGCACCCTTGTTATGCTCTGCAAAATAGATGCCCAAAGACTGAGCTACAGCTGCAGGCATGTACTGAGTAAAACCCCAGTACATGGAGGCGGAGCCATCCACTATGGCCAGAGCATTCTCAGAACCGGCGTAGTCCTCTAAGGACTTCCATGTCACATCCATGGAATGACGCTCTGCTTCAGAGATACCGTTCGCGGATCTTAATCTGCCGATCACGGAAACTACCACATCGAAAGGTGTGAGCGTGCCCGTATGCATTACGGAAGGATCTGCTTCTGCCTTAGTCAGAAAAGCTTTGTATCTGTCAGCATCATTCTGAAGAAATGCAGCTCTGTACTTATACAGCGCCTTGGAAGGCAGCTTCTCATAATCAAAAGAGTAATCCTTCTCGCGGAGGTTATTCTCTATGATCTTGATCTGAGCACGAAGCGCAGTCAGTGTCTTTCTGTACTGAGCATCGTTCATGCCTAAGGCTCTGGCGATCTTCTTCGCATTCTTCACGGTTTCAGCGTTGCTTGCGTTAACGGAGGGGAGCCACTTAGCCAGCAAGGATACACTCTCGCCTGCCTCGAGTGCATGCATATCATTATCAAGCTGCTTCATAATATAAGCCATCATATCGGCCTCGCAGGGAGTACCGATAAGTGCGAGCAGATCATCGTATCTGCCGTACTCTGCGATATACTCTATGTTTCTGCGAACAGACTCGGGCTCATTGACAGCCAGATAGGTAAGGATGGTCTTAAAGACTCTTCTCTCACCTAAGCCGCCTCTGATATCACGCGCGAAAAACAATGTCTTCATGGCGGTATCAGCATCTTCAGCATATGCCTTGATAAATCCGGAGACGATATCTGCCTCTTCAGCATTACGAAGAGCACCGATCGTCGCGAAGAGATCCAGGCACTCAGACAGAGTGCTTCTATATGTAACTGCATCGTTCTCAGTATAGGTTGTGTTGGCTTCTTTCTTTAATACATTCAAAATCATTTCTTTTACCTCCAATTCTGAGTCTGCACAAGACACATCAGGAACGGGATTCGAACCCGCGATTCGTGACCGCAGTCACGTGCTTAACCACTGAGCTATCCTTACTTGCTGTAAGTGTCTTTAGACTGTACAAAGCACATGTACAACTCGGATTAACTGTCCAATGTAGGATTTGCTGTTTGTGCTTTTGTGATTTTATGGTATAACAGAATTGGGGAGATGAAAAGAAGCAGAATTGTCTTATATGGCAACCCCATTTTTGATAGATAAATGTATGTTTTTCTATAAATAACAGATTATTTGCAACCCCATATAGGGTTCCCGGAGGGATCGCTATGACAGAAAAATACAAGATCTACATACCTGAAGAGATGAGATCGCGCCTTATGAACGACGCTGAACTCTTTGAATTCACCAAAAACGACGGTTCGGTGAACCTGAACGCTTTTCTTAAAGAACTCCTGGTCAACTATTTCGACCAGTACCGTGAGGCGAAGAAACAGCTGCTCGACACGATCCTCTCCGATCTGAGCGAGTACTCGTCCATCACCGATACGGACGCAGGTGCCATCGCCGACAAGATCATCAATACATATATGAGATCCGGCGAATACGGCTCCGGGCGAAATGCTACGATCACGCTGACCGTAAGCGGACGCTCTTTAGATGTGATGAGTTCCATTGAGAACAATATGCTCGCTCAGGTATCACTTTCTCAATATATAAACGACATGTTGAGCTCGTATCTGTCCATCTCCAGAAGCAACAGTGAGATGATCATTTTCCGTGATACATTCGAGGATCTGAATAAAGCCATTAAGAGCAATCGCATCATCACTTTCTCCTCGACCTCCTCACCCGGCCCGGTATTCACCATCAGGCCTTATATGATCGCGACTTCCAAGGAGGAGCAGTGTAACTATCTGCTGTGCACCGACGACCGATTCTGGCAGCCCAGAACATTCAGGATTTCCAGAATACGTGCCCTATATTTGACGGCTGACAGATTCGACATGAACGAGAAAACCCTTCAGGAACTGAAAGAGATCGCAAGACGCAATCCTCAGTCTGCTTCCAGGAATATAGAAGCAAAAGTGGTCATGAACGACCGCGGCATCCACAGGTTCCATATGATCACAAAGAACAGACCGGATGTAGAGCGCAGAGAAGGCAACACGTTTTATTTCAACTGGCCCAGACGCCAGCTGGAGGACTATTTTGTGCGTTTCGGCAAAGACGCCGTCATCGTATCCCCTCCGGAATGCATAGAATCCCTTAAGGCCTTTTACGGCAAAGCACTGGATGCCTACCGGCGCGCGGAGAAGCAATAATCCTCAAATATGCTTTTTCTCCCTTCTGCGGATCATTGCTTCCCGGCCATCATCGCTGATTTCTTTGGAGTAAAGGTAACATTAAGAACCATGTCCATGCCGTCAGCAAGACGCTGGAGAAGTTTGATGGATGGATTACGCGTCCCATTCTCAAGCCTGCTGATCTCAGTCTGAGCAATCCCGGTTCTTTCTGACAGTTCCTTCTGAGTCAGATTTTGAGAAATCCTGGCATCGATCATAGCTCGAACCACATTCATCTCGGGTTGTATCTCATCATATGACGCAGCAAATTCAGGATCGTGCATCCTTTTTTCTTTATACTCTTTTAATGTCATATCAATCACCTCCATCTTGTTTATCTGCCTCTTTATGGCGCTTTATCCAATCATCCCGCCTATATTTCGCCGTTTTGATCTCGTTAGGCGGTGTTTTTTGTGTTTTCTTAATAAATCCGTTTGTTATGATTATCCTTCTCCCCACGAAAAAGAAATATAACACCCTTGTGATATTAGTGCCCTGTTTGCATCTAAGTTCAAATATCCCATCACCCACTGAACAGGAATATGGCAAGCGTAATTCTGTTCCCTTTTCTTCAAGAATTTCCATTAATCCAATCATCTTAGCAGCCATCTTTCCGTCAAGGGAATCCAGGAAATCGGATACCGGCTGCTTTCCGTCTTCCGATTCATAAAATACTATCTGAAACACTTTGTCCCCCTTTATTGTATGAGATATATCTCAACCGCGTCAAGTCATTCATAATCATGCCATAGTAATGTACGTGTTCAAACTAATTGAATCTTATCAAAGGATATGTACGATAATCAGGACATCAAAAAAAGCCCCGAGGGGCTTTTATCTGAAGGAGATTGCCAAACTGACCGAACACTACGCCTCCCCGTCACGCCTGATCGAGGAGGGTCTGAATCTGAAGATTGATGCTTTCGATCGCCGAAGTCTGAGTTTTTTCAGCATGACGCAGCCACAGATCCACATCAACAGACTTAAGGTTAGCACGGCGTTTGTGTTTGGGATCATTATGTACGACAGCTTTCAGTTTCACCGCTCTTCTTTCAAAAAGAGGAATGATGCCGAATAACAGTCTGTCATCCTTAAAAGTGAGATACCCCAGTTCGTGACCGCCCTTATCACGCAGATAGAGCCGATGATCCCTGACGGATCCGGGGATCAGGATATCTCCGTCATTTGGTGCACTTTTTCCAGGCGCCAGTTCAAGCATCGCCTTCGAATAATAGCTTTCAGAGTTTTCATCCCATTTCATCAGTGAAAAGGCCATGTCCGCCCCGAAAAACTGCCCGGCGATCAGGTATGTGATGTCGCCCATAAGGCTCATGTCCCGCGAGCGGTCAATGTGTTTAGCCTCATCGTCCCGGGCGATTATCTCTTTTGCCGTGGTGTACAGACTTTTGAGAAAAAGTGAGAACTCTTCATCAGGGATCCACATGTACCGGCCCTGGTCCACGGTCATAAGCCCAAGCCGGTTACCGTCCTCATCTTCATAATACTGATAAATCGGTCTGGCTGCGAAGGCATTGGGATTAACCGGCGCATTCCAGCGTATCCGTTTCATTTCCAGAGTTTTCTCGCGGATCTGCTCTTCTTCGAGATGGTCGAGCATATATTCGTAAGCCCGGTTGATCTCATGAACTTCATACGGATAATCATGTTCCGAAACGGAATCGGGATGAGTGACCACCATAAGTGAGTGGTAACGTTTCTTCAGTTCTTCAATGCCGGTATCCGGCAAAATGCCCAGTATTTCACAGGCTTTATGTTTGTTCATGGCGCGTCGGTCCGATACTGTTTTTTTCACAATATCATCTTTTCTCCTGTATAATCAAGGTATGTGCACGCGCTATTACATTGACAACTACAGAGAGGTCCGTCCAACCGATATCGTTCCCGTCATTGCGCCGGATCATTGCTGTCTCAGGCGTTGAATGATATGAATGTGTGCCCCGAAAAAAACCGTTAGTTCACCCGTGATCAACTATCCGCAGATCAAAATCTCTCGCCGTAATCAAACGCCTTGAATTCATCGTTTTTTTCTGTCACATATACATTGAAACCACTGCTCGAAAAAGTGCTGTGCCGGATGCTTTCCGCAAAATCATCCGGCAGATATTCTTTGGGGATCTTCTTTAGCGCTCCGGGAGTGTCCTTAAACGAAGTGTAGATGTATGCGATCTCATTTTCCCCCAGATCCATCGCATATTCATAGGAATGGTTGTCGCAGTCGATGGCTTTATAGACCGGATATGCAAACCGCCCGGCCTCCTCGAATTCGAGCATCGCATTCACTTCCCCATGCTCGCCTTTGAGCGTATATACGCAGTTCTTAAGCCGGTCGATCTCTGCTGCATAATCCTCGTCGGAATATGTGCATTTCAGATACACTTCACACGTCGGATCGTCCCACGTATCCTGATAGGAAAAATAAAATACAGGTCCGTCTCCGTTCTCGAATGCACTACCGGGTATAGTCTGAGGAAATGCAAAGAATCCGGTATGCACTTTTCCAACTACTTCCTGTGTATACTCATGCATGGTCTCTGCGTACTTATCCGCATCCCTTGTGACCTTCGCGGGTCCTCCGAACAGGAAAAGATACGCGAACCCAAAAAATAAACATACCAGCAGAGCGCCGCAGACAGCAGCCACGACGAGGATCACGCTTCCGGCTTTATTCCCCTTCTTTTCAGTCATTTTCTATTCCTTCAACTCCGGAGCATTTTTCGATGGTATCGATCGTGCCGTCGTGGTTGTATTTAAACTCCGCGACGCAGACACTGCGGTGGAACAGGCTGCCGCCCGGCAGTTCGTCCGTATGATAGAAAAGATAAGAATGTCCCTTATAATCGCAGATCCCGGGATGGTTGGTAAAGCAGGGGCCTTCTTCCATCAGCACGCCTCTGTACTTCCAGGGGCCGGTGGCCGTGGGTGCGGTCGCATAGGCGAAGTGCTCGTTTCGCTTTTCTCCCTCTGCAAAAGCGGCAAAGACCATGTAATAAAGGTCGTTTCTCTTATAGAACCACGGGCCTTCACCGTAAGTCGTTCCGGTCATGTGGCTTCCTTTTCCAAAAGATTCAACAGTCATGGGAACCTTAACGACACCGACGCTCTCGTCTATGGAGATCATGTCTTCATTAAGAAGGACGTAGCGGAGTTCGGGGTTGCCGAAATACAGATAAGCCTGTCCGTCATCATCGATGAAGACCGTGGGATCTATGTCGTTCCAGTCGCCCTCGTCGACGAGAGGATAACCGAGATCCTTAAAAGGCCCGGTGGGGCTGTCGGAAACGCCCACGGAAATAGCCATTCCGCCGTCGGTCTTATGAACCGGGCAATAGAGGTAGAACTTGCCGTTTCGCTCGATGCACTGCGGTGCCCACGCGCGGTCGTCCGCCCATTCGATATCCGAAAGGCCGAAGATCCTGCCGTGATCGGTCCAGTTGACCATGTCTTTGGTGGAGTAGCACCGCCAGTCGACCATCGTATAGAAGTCGTTGATCAGCTCATCCTCATCGTGCGTAGTATACAGATAAAGCGTATCGCCGTATACCATCGGCGCCGGATCGGCGGTGTAGATGTCAGTTACTATCGGGTTTTTGCTTTTGCTCATTTCTCCTCCTTTTGACTCTCGATGCCGGAGTCAGGATGTCTATTGCGGACGAGTCTGTCCGCGAGTGCGAGGTAACCGAAGCCGATCGCGATCAGGAACACGAGCAGCAGCAATATCCACCATGCACATCCCATGTATGGCAGCTCATTGCTGAAGCCGAATGCACCGGCCGGGCTTCCCCAGTTTAAGAAAAAGTAAGGATAGTTATTGCCTCTGGCAAACTTCCAGTTTTGTACATAGGCTATCCCCGCATATATGGCATACAAAAGCGGCGGAATTATCACACAGAGTGCTCTTTTTCGTGCGATCTTCGCGCCCGGTACCACCACGAAAAAATCTGCCACGGCAGCGACGGGGACAACGGCGTGTGTGAGCGTGTTCTGGATGTTCCATGCTTCGGATCCGAGGATCGGTGCAAGCATGGTCACAAAAACAACGCCGGTCAAAGTGATCGATACGGTCCCGACCAGTTTGACCGTGTACCCCGCTTCCGTAATGTGTGATCTGCGCAGGATCAGACACAGGCCGGCCAGGCAGATCAGAGCGATGAGTATGTTGGACTGGATCGTGAAATACATGAACACGGTCCGGCCGCCCATAAACGCATTCCTGCCGGCGGCGGCACTGATGATGATGCCTGCCGTGGCGCTGATGATCGTTATCAGTTTCAATATGATACTTTTATTTTTTCTGGTTTTAATGTAGCTGATCAACCGGTCTCCTGCCTCATACTTCCGCCACCCATCGAAGCGAAAGAGGAAATGCCGTCTGCTCCGATATTTGCGGGTTGGCCCAGGCCTTCTGTTGCAGCGCCTATGAATTCGTTTCCGGCTGAAAGAGCGGCCATCCCTATTTCTGCTCCCATAACCGTGTTGTGAGTCTGTTGCGGTTGTTCGGGTGTCTCAGGTTTCGGGATGGGGTCTTTAAAATCTCCCTTGAACACCAGCTCTTTGACGGGATTTTCACCAAAAGATATTCGGCGAACGCCTTTTTCTAGAGAAACAGAAAACACCGCGGACAAATTTGTAAACCCATACAAGATAACATTACCGTCCTTATCAACCTCGGCACATCCGGCGCCGTAGTCGCTTAATAACTTCGCTATCTTAACAGGTCCGGCTAGGTTGTTTTCCAAAGTAGGCAATACATATTCGGTGAGTTTATCTCCCGGGAAATACAATCCATATTGCGTCCCGTTATCCGGATCCGTAAAATACAGACAACCCTCAAACTTATGATCGATGAGCGCTTTCAATGCATCAGAGGTAAGCGCAGTGTTCTTGCCAAAATCGATAGTGGCAACGCCGGCCGTATCATTCGGATCGTAATCCTTCAATGCATCGTTAATTATATTAAGTATGGGATCCTGATCTTCGGGAGCGCCGGGAGGATTGCCCTGGTCCGGGTCTTCGGGTGCGCCGGGAAGATTGCCCGGGGCGCCTGATCCACCGGAGCCGGGATCACCTGACCCACCGGAGCCGGGATCACCTGACCCACCGGGAGTACGTGCATCATCGTCTTTTTCTCCGGATACCGGAGACGGAGGAGTCGGGTTGGAGTCGGTTGCTTTTCCCTCATCAGGAGTCGGGCCAACGCCCTCACCAGCCACGCCGTTCACGGTACCTCCTGCATAATTATTTGTACAACGGGTTTCACCTGTCACCGTTCCCATATTATTAGTTACTTCGGCAACATCTGTCGTAGTCCCCCAGTTATTGGTCACATGACAGTCGCTGCTTCCGTTAACCCTTCCGCTCGTGTAATTGTTTACTACAGTTAAAGCATCATTAACAGCAGCGTAGTTATCCGTAACATTACCGCCCGTAACCGTACCGCCGGTATGATTGATGGTCACCTCTCCCACTTCAGTGTTTGTGACAGTTCCGTAATTGTTGGCAACTGTGCCGTTATTATTCGTAACAGTACCTACGTTATTGGTAAGCGTGCCGAAGTTGTTCGTGATGGTTCCGAAGTTATTCAACATTGAATCACCAACGTCGATGGATGTCTCGGAGCCTTCGGGATTATCCGGCAGGACTTCCGCACATACGGTCATCGGTACAGTCATACTCGCAGCAGCCGATGACATCACCATACCTGCTGTCATAATGGCTATCAGACATCTTTTGGATATATAACCGAATTGTCTTCTCATCTCGTCACCTCTCGTCAATTAAATAACTTCATTCATATCCATGTCACCGGGTTGCCTTTTCTCTCAAGCGGGGTGCGCTCGGGCAATCCGCTCGCGGGATAACCCAGGATGAGGCCGCCTGTGATCGTTTCTTCCTCACCAAGGCCCAGCTCATACATCCGTGCGCGGATCGTGGGATCCTCATCGAGCCAGTGGAGCTGATTGATCCAGCAGGATCCGAGGTCCAGGGCATTGGCAGCTATCATCATATTTTCCAGCGCGCAGGAGCTGTCGGCCATCGCATTTCCGTATCCACGGCGGTTGGCGATCACGATGAGCACCGGCGCATTATAGTGAAAAACATAGTTGCCGCTCTTCGCAGCTTTAATCGAATTCCTGAGGGATATGTACAGATCGTCGGACAGCTCCATTCCCGCAAAAGCACTCCGGACATCGTCGGCAAGACCTAAGAGCACCGCCGGATCCGTGATGACAATGAAATGCGTCGACTGGCTGTTTGATCCGCTGGGCGCAAATCTGCCGGCTTCCACAACCTGCTCTATCAATTCACGCGGCGGCATTTCCTCCGAATACTGTCTCGTACTCCTCCTCGTGAGGATCGCTTGCAACGCTTCCATAAAACCTCCTTTGAAAAAAGGTGCGTCACACTATATCGGCGGTGGTGCAGCCCGTTACGGAAATGAGGTCTGAGGGCGCCAGTTCTATCTGAAATCCGACTTTGCCTGCGCTGACATAGACCGTATCATACGCGGTCGCTGTCTCGTGAAGAAAAGTGGGGAACTGCTTTTTCATGCCGATCGGTGAGCAGCCGCCGTGCACATAACCCGTGAGCGGCAAAAGTTCCTTCTGTTTGATCATGCTTACCGCTTTCTCGCCTGCTGCCGAAGCGGCTTTTTTCAGATCCAGTTCTTCACAGACAGGGACTACAAAAACGTAGTACGAGCCGCTTTTCCCCTGAGTGACGAGAGTCTTGAAAACCTTCTTCGCATCCTCGCCCAAGAGATTTGCTATCTCCTCGCCGCTCATGGTCGCGTCGGGCTCATACGAGTGCTTCTCGTAAGAGATCTTCCTGCCGTCAAGAACGCGCATTACATTTGTTTTATCTTCCTTTTTAGACATGGTTGCTATCGTCCTTAAACGTCATGCCTGCATTGCTTCTTTTTGAACCAGTGCTGCCAATTCGATATCTACCTGCTTGTATTCTTCTTCAGTTTCCATTTTTTCCGCTAGTAGTATCTGATCTTCAACGCCTGTTCTGCCATTTAGCGCTAACAGACGTACGGAATTTATGACATCCATTGCATCCAGATAGTTAACGTTTTTATTTATCATAAAGTAATCCTGAAGAGTTTTCGTTACGGTCTGTTGAAAAAATTCAGAATACAAATCGATGAATGTATCGTAGTTATTCGGCCGTTTGCCATATTTGAAAAAATAACGTCTCAAAAACTCGGCTAACAGGATCGAATATGCAGGAGTGATCCTGAGTATCAGTTCCAAAGTATCTTCAACACTAAAGACATTGTTGATCATGTTCCTGATCATTTCGGACAGGTAGCCGTTCATGTCGATCAGCAGATTCTGCAGCTCATCCAGGTCTTTTACGTCATCGTTCTGAATGTGGTCGGAAACGGAATTAAACCGCATGATCAATTTTTCACAATCACTTATTTTCTCTGATTCCGTAGCACTGACTAATTTGCTGACAGAAGACTTGATCTCTTTCAGTTCAGAACTAAGTCCGCTCAAGTCCTTGGAAATCCGCTTAAATCCGACAACGCTCACACCTATATTCACCAGTGATAATGCCATATTTAAGAATGAAAGTATACCGGTGACGCGAGTCAGCATAATAAGCTTATCAGCGTTAACAGCCATCGCCTTAGTTGCGGAATCCAGGCTGCCCAATCTGGCAGATATACTGCTTCCTCCTTCATCAAATTGGCTGCATACACGGCGCATTTTTGTCAGCGACATATCGGAGACAGCATCTGAGATCGCATTTGAAGCGTTTTCGGATGATGTGTTTGTTACCAATCCCTTAGTAAAAAAGTCAAATCTCCTGTTTTTTTCTCTGAATACCAACTCAGCATAGGACTGATCTTCCAACAATTTCGCTACCCTTGGAGCTACATCGAGTGTCACCTCTGCCATTTACGTCCTCCTCTTTATGAAATACCATTTTCACTTAACAGATGGCAGTACATAAGCATAGTAAATATATAGAATATGCTCGTATTAGTCCGGGAATAATCCACAGTTTTTGTAGTTTTCTTTTTGCTTTGATCGTTTTCCATGTCAATTCTTACGGGTAAATGGCAATTGTCATTAAGCCAATGTATTATCGTAATATCCTCGGTCGTGATTCCTATATTCAGATCCTGGATAAGGACATCTTCCCGATATTCCCATTCTTTTAAAACTCTGAAAAATGACAGAAAGATAACCACAATATCTTCCAGGGAAGCATGGTCTTCATTATCTTGATAAAGTGCCTTCATCTTACTGATTTCTAACGATCTGTATTGATCCGCCCGGCTATTCTCCCGGACGTTAATATACATACGTCTAAATACTCCCAAAATACAAGTGTAATAAGATAATATTTCGTTTGGTTTGATCCCTAATCTGGAAACATCTGTTTTTATTGTTGAAATCACTTTTTCAGCCAGGTCTTCCCGTCTTATATCTTCCGGAGAAAGCACGTTAAAATCCAAAAAATCATATAGTTGATATACGCAGAGTTCATAGTTCGCCTGATCCATCTCTCGTATCAGATCAAGAATGAATTGTCCGATCGCTACAGTTTTTTGCTGGTCAATTTTTTCCATCGCCGTCTCCGTCTCTTATCTATGACTCCGTCTCCGAATTTCATTTTCAAGTATAGCACAGTTCAAGTCCGTATTATTACCCTGCAAGATGATTTATACTTGTGACTATGAAGCAGCTTTCACTTTTTCCGGAAGAAAATAAAGACGAGCGGGCGCCGATGTCGATCAACTGGAACCTGTGGCACGGGTGCACCAGAGTGAGCGCGGGTTGCCGGCACTGCTATATGTACCGGCGCGACGAATCGATCGGCAAGGACCCCTCCGTGGTGCAAAAGACTGAGAACTTCGACCTGCCGGTGAGGGTACTTAGGTCCGGCAAGAATAAAGGACTGTACAAAGTCCCTCGCGGGTCTCATATATGGACTTGCTTTTCTTCGGATTTCTTTCATCCGGATGCGGATGAGTGGCGTGATGAAGCCTGGGAGATGATGCATGAGCGCTCAGACTGTTCTTTTTTCATGATCACGAAGAGGCCGGAGCGAATAGCTGGACACCTGCCGGACTGTTGGGAAGAGGACCGGGATCATATCACGATCGCCGTCACCTGTGAGAATCAGGAGATGATCGATAAGAGACTGCCCGTGTACTTAAGTCTGCCGCTTGCGCAGCACTCGGTGATGATCGAGCCCATGCTCAGCGCCGTGGACCTGCGGCCCTATATAGAGGGATACCGCGCATCCGATGGAAGTCCCATCATCAGTCACGTATCCGTCGGAGGAGAATCCGGGCCGGGTGCCAGGATCTGCGATTATTCCTGGGTAGAATCCGTCCATGAACAATGCACGGAGAGCGGGATATCATTCTACTATCATCAGACCGGAGCGAAGCTGATCAAAGACGGGAAAATCTACTATATACCAAGGAAGCTACAGCATTCGCAGGCGCACCTGGCGAGGCTGGACACATAAAAAGGCGGACAGTCTGTCCGCCGTAGGTTAGATATCAATACAATTCATCTATTAAAGTTATCAGTTCATGAACGGGATAATCCTTATAATTCCGAGTAACAAGTTTTACATTCAAACATTTCGCTACATCAAAGAAAGCACGATCATCCTCATCATTCATCTCAACAAGAGTCTGGGACGTCGGTAATGGGTCAATCTGAAATCCTTGAATCCTGATTACCGCCAAAAACCTATCCACCAGTACCGGATTCAATCCCAGTTCAGGTCGATGAAGAACATCCTCATACTCATCCATGATCGCGCCTGAAATACACATTGTATGTTTGCCAAGCATTACATCCCTAAGTAGTTGTACAGATTTAGAATTCGGATTGCTACTCTTAATTGCATTTACAATGATATTAGTATCAATTACCAGCAGCATTCCGCTCAGCCCTCACATTGGCGACAAACGCATTAACCTCTTCTTCTGACATCGGATACTTTTGTCCATCCGCGCGTAACGCTTCGAAAATATCCAATGGTGTCGCTGCTGACAGCTGATCGACCAGATTAATCACAATACTCATCTGGTCACTGGAAAGTGCCTGCATCTTCTTAATTGTTTCCTGAGGTATAGGCATAACACATCCTCCTAAAGATAAACAATCCCACAAATGTAAAACAGTGCATCTATTTCTTTAGTAATACCAATTTTATCACATAATAAACCGGCTGCACATATAACAGCACATCACAGCTTTCAAGAGAGCATAAATCCCTTCCATCAGTTCTTGTGTCAGGTCATCCCTTAACTGATAATCCTGCTGTTATAGCTCTCCACAAAAGCCTTTCTCTCCTCACTCGTTCCAAAGCGTCCCTTTATGAACACATGATGGCAGGTTTCACTGATGTACAGGTCTCCATCTATGATCTTAAAGAATCTGAATATAAAGTCGGCGATCGTAGCATTTCTGACGGAATTAAAAAATATCCTGGTGTAATCGTCACCTTCGAGAGCAGAGTACAGGTCGACCGTATCATATTCAATCGGCCGATATGCCCCCATGACATTCACCGCTGCGACACGCGCAAGATCCACTCCATTATGATAGCGGGTCTCGCCAACCGAAGGATCATGATAAAACATTCCGAGATCATAGATCAGATAGTCTTCGGTATTAGAGACATTGTGGCCAAACTCCAGTTTATCATAATCAACCATACCCTCATCTGATTTAAGCCATTCCCTGAGTGGTCTGCCGTCTACGATTTCCTCAAGATCAATTGAATTGTTATCCATTTGTAATCCCCCTCTGTATGTCACTGTTTCGGTTACTCTTATATGAATACTTTATATTCAAGTTACCGTTTTTGTAACTATACCGGTGGTTTATATTATTCGATATCTGCGGAAATAATCACAATCCCGCTACAGTATCCTCCACTATCCGGTCGGCATCCGCTCCCACTATATCAAGACCGGTTGCCTTGACAAGCCTGACATCCTGTATTCCGTAAAAGTTCCGGGCGAGCGCTTTCACATAGCCGAACCCGTATTCTTCAGGGCAAAAATCTCCTCCGGCAGTCGTGACATAGATCAATTCCTTAGCCCGGCACAGTCCCCGTATAGCGCCTTCATCAGTATAGGTAAAAGTGACTCCGCCAACATTTATCATCTCAAAATACTGCTTGAGCGAAGCGGGAAATGACAGGTCCCAAAAAGGTGCAGCGATCACGATCCTGTCAGCTTCGGCAAACTGTCTCGCCAGGTCGAATATCGGATCAGAATAATCTCCTTCTGCTTTGAGATCATCCCGTCTCCTGATGAACGCGTCATCAACCCTGGGAAAATCTATCTTCTCCAAAACCACTTCCGTGACGGGTTCAGAGTATTTCGAAACCAGCGCGTCAGCTATGACCCTGGTCCTGGATTCTGTGCGTACACAGGCGTTAATATATAAAAGCATCAGTTAATCCCTCCGTTATTTCCCATAGCAAACTCCCTCTCATGCTCCTTAAAAAACTCAAAATAAGCTCGAACATTGGACAGCTGAGTCCACTTCTTCACATCGACCGGTTCCTCATCCAGATCATATATCTTCGCACCCTTCATGGACAGGATGAACGGCGAGTGAGTCGAAATGATGAACTGGCAGTTCCAGAATCGTGCAGACTCAAAGATGAAATCCCTGAGCCTGATCTGGTTCTCGGGGCTCAGACTGTTCTCGGGCTCATCGAGCAGATACAGGGCATTCTCGCCTATCTTATCGGAAAAATACATGAATGCACTTTCGCCGTTCGAATGCTCCCTGACATTATCCGCCACACAAGCGCGGACATATTTTGACTGGGTTTTTCTTTTGGCCAGCTGCCGCCGTTTCAATTCAGCATAATCATCCAATGACTTCATTTGGAAATGAGCGTCCCTATCCTCGAAGTATTCCCCAAACAGCGCCTCGCGTTTGTTATCTATCCCTTCATTAATACAACGAAGATCCAGCACGAAGTCAAATACATCATCGCTCGTGATTATCCTGCTGTTCTTCGGGATGGCAGAAACCGTCTCATAATCACAGTACTTCAGATAATCTTCAAAGAAATTGGATCTGTTAAAAAATGTCCCCCTCTCAAGCCCCAACTTCTCGGCAATGATATTAAGCGCGGTAGTCTTACCGCACCCGTTCCCTCCATACAGGATGGTCACCGGTTCAAAATCCAGCATACGGAGGCCGTTCTTTGTTAAAACTCCAAACGGATAAAACGAATCATAGCAGGTCCGCTTAATACCCCATCTGTAGTCTTCCTCATTTTCTTTTGTAGCAAATCTAAACGATGATAAATACATATAGTTATGTAATGAGGGTCATCTCAGCCGCTCAATGAATTCATCTATCTGCGCATCTGTCGACTCGCTGTGCTTTGCTTTGGGGTCGATCAGTATCGCGGTGTGCTCGAACGATTCGACGTCCAGGGCTTTCGCGAGCTTCGCGAGGGCTTTTTCGGCACCGGCGCCGCTCTGGCATGCAAAAGCGGCATACTCCCTGCCCTTTAACCCGGCCTTGTTATCCTCGATGAAGGTGCGTAGCGGCGGAGTGAAGTTCGATGCCCAGACCGGGAATCCGAAGATCACTCTGTCATACCCGGACAGATCCACTTCATATGCCTCAAGCTCCGGTTTTTCCGCCATCACGGCACTCTTGCCGCCCCAGAAGAACTTGGCGAAACCTTTATCGTGGTACGCTTTTTTAGGGAAAAGACGCAGGACATCCGCTCCGATGCCCTCCTTTATCCTCTCCGCCACGTACTCGGTATTTCCTTCCAATGAATAGTAAACTATCAGATTTTTCATCAGTTTTTCCTACCTTTTTCTATGGACTGCCTTTTTCCATGGACTGCCTTTTCCATCGACTCCGGTCACTTGCCATCCGGGAAGCTGGTGAAGCATCCGCGCTCAACTTCCGGATAACCGTATTTCTCCCTTGCATCAGCAAACGCCTTGATCATGAAGCTCATATTCCTGGCAAGGTTTCTCATGGTCTGAAGTCCCTCCAGATCTTTCCTGACATCATCTGCGCTAAATCCGTGCACCTGATTCCAATATGTCGAAGACGCTACCGGCATACCGCTGATGGTGAAATACTTGTTCAGCACATCAAAAGTTGCCGTATTGCCGCCTCTTCTGCAGCTTACCACCGCAGCTCCCACCTTCATGTGCTTTGAAAAATGTGTGCTGTAAAACAGCCTGTCCATGAAGGAGATAATATTACCATTGGGAGATCCATAGTATACAGGGCTTCCCACAACCAGACCATCCGCTTCCTCAAATGCAGGTGCGACTTCATTTACGAGATCATCAAACACGCACTTTCCGTCTTCGCTGCATTTGCCACAGGAAATACAACCCCGGATGTCTTTGGTCCCCACCTGGATCAGTTCAGTTTCGATTCCTTCTTCTTCAAACACTTTGATCATTTCATCAAGTGCAGTCGCCGTACAACCGTGTTGATGGGGACTCCCGTTCAGGATAAGCACTTTACTCATTCGTTAACCCTCCGTTCATTAGTTTTGTCAGTTTTGATTTTTGAAAGCTTCCCCGTTTTTTGTCAGTGATCACTGTCTGTGACAACAAGTGTATTCATCATATGATCGAACCGATGGCCGAAGCCCTCTGCGGCTTCGAAGGTATAGTGAGCGGGATTTTGTGATCCCGCGATTTCCAGTGCTTTCCGGTCGGCTCCCCGGAGAAAAAGGCACTGGGATTTTGTGATCCTGCGATTTCCAGTGCTTTCCGGTTGGCTCCCCGGAGAAAAAGGCACTGGGATTTTGTGATCCGGCGATTTCCAGTGCTTTCCGGTTGGCTTCCCGGAGAAAAAGGCACTGGGATTTTGCGATCCCGCGATTTCCAGTGCTTTCCGGTTGGCTTCCCAGAGTGAGAAGCACTGGGATTTTGCGATCCGGCGATTTCCAGTGCTTTCCGGTTGGCTCCACGGAGAAAAAGGCACTGGGATTTCGTGATCCCGCGATTTCCAGTGCTTTCCCGATGGCTCCACGGAGAAAAAGGCACTGGGATTTTGCGATCCTGCGATTTCCAGTGCTTTCCCGATGGCTCCACGGAGAAAAAGGCACTGGGATTTTGTGATCCTGCGATTTCCAGTGCTTTCCGGTCGGCTGCCCGGAGAAAAAGGCACTGGGATTTTGCGATCTGGCGATTTCCAGTGCTTTCCGGTCCGGTCAGCGGGGGCCGGTAAAAGGCCAGACAAGGAAGCCCATCAAATAGCCATACTATCCACCACCTGCTGGGCTTCAAGCATTTCGCTGCTATTGAATGCGCACAGCGTTACTTCCACATCGTAATCGGGATAGTCTTCTATAAACTGCCTGTATGCTCGGATGCACTGCTTAGTCGATTCAGCCACAGGGTTGCTTAATGATCCGCCGAAGATGCCGGAGCTGATCAGCGGAAAAGATATGCTGCGGTATCCGTTTTCTTTCAGGACCACCAGCGAATTATAGTATGCATCGAAAAGTTCCTTAAATGCCGTCGGAGTATATGCAAAATTCGGGCCGACCGCATGGATTATCGCTTTGGCATTGGATAATCCGAACGAGGGAGTGATCACGGCATCTCCGTCTTTCAGAGGCGTTTGATACTTCTCGCAGGCTTCGGTCAGTTCCTTCGGCCCCGCTTTGCTGAATATGGCTCCGCAGATCCCGCCGCCTGCCCATAGGTTGGCATTGGCTGCATTGACGACAGCGTCCACATTCTGATCGGCACAAGAGCCCTGGATCAGTTTAAAATCCTGCATCATAAGCTACCTCCTTATTTGTTGACCAGTTCTACTGTTACATCCCCGTTTGACAGGGTGGCTTCCATAGTCTCCTTATCTGCTGTGATATGTCCAAGTCTCGTGTATGCCCATGAATTCGTCCCGTAGAAAATGACGATCTGATTGCCGGAATACAGCACAATGTCACCGTAATCCGTGGTGGTCTGCGCATCGCTTCTCGGCAGGCTGCTGCCCAGAGAACCTACCTGCTCAAATCCACCATACATGGACATTTCTACAGTCAGCGGGCACAGTTTCCTAAGAGCCTCTACTGACTCGTTGTCTTCCCATTCAACCTGAAACTCTTCTCCATTGATCTTCAGGATCATACCTTCACCGTCCTCTGTATCTTCTATCGCCTGCTGCCCAATCGCTACATCAACCACATCATCCGTTGCGATATCCTCCGGTCGCTGCTCTACGCCATCAGCCACGCCACCCGTCGCGATATCTCCAGGTCGCGCCTCTTCGCCGTCAGCTGCATCACCCGTCGCGATATCCTCCGGTCGTTCCTCTACGCCGTCAGTCTCCTCACCCGTCACGATATCGCCCGTCCAGTCCTCTATGCCGCCAAACTCGTACACGTTCACATATCCCATGTCCGCGAGTTTCTGTGCGGCCTCTTTGCTACGTCTGCCGGTCCGGCAGTATACCAATATGATCTGCCGCTTATCCGGAAGCTCGGCCGGCTCCTCGGTTCTGATCTCCTCGTTAGGTATCAGGATCGCCCCCGGGATGTGTCCGGCAGCGTATTCATCCGGCCTTCGCACGTCTACGATAACGTGTCCGTCATCATCCTGCATCATCAGTTTGGCTTCATCCTGTGAAATCTGCGCAAAAAAAGGCTCTCTCACCATGCCGTCGCCATCCATGACCTGTATGATCTTTCCGCATCCGCCAAGCATAAACATAATAAGCAATAACAGAGGTATATGTTTCTTCACCCGTCGCGATATCGCCCGTCCTGTCCTCATATCCTCACGATTCATTGACCAGTTTTCCCGTCATATGCTCTATGGTCAGTTCCAGGCACTGCACTCTCGGAAGTGCGTTCGTCAGTTCTTTCTGCAGGTATGCCTCATCATCCGTGAATTTCCTGCACAGATTGGTGCATATCTCTTTAGTCCTATCCGCATCCGTAACAAGCTTCATGCGACCGAAGATCACCACGCTGTTGATATTGAGCGCCCATTCACCGTCTTTACGATATCCCTGATCGTAAACACAGTAGCTCACTTTATCGCAGCCGGCTATGGCATCCAGCTTGTGTCCTTCTTTTGCACAGTGAAAATAGAGCTTCCCGTCAGCCTCGTCATACCAATGATCAAGCGGGATCCCATACGGATATCCGTCATCTCCGATCATGGACAAAACGCCTCGCGGCTCCTCTTTAAGGATACGGATGCATTCCTCCTCACTGATCTGCTGTTTGAAGCGCCTCATTCCTCTGAACATAAGTATCTCCTTTTCGAAAAAAGCCATCACTTATCAACCGCCGTGGAGAAATATCTGCCCCTTACCACAGGACTCTAATACCTGACCTTTATCACAGGGCGGACCGCCATGTCGCTGTCAACAAAGTTGCCTATCGTAACGGGCGATCTAAGCCCGATATAGATCGCATCAGACTGATACTTGCCCGGTGTCCTCACCCACCAGTCGACACCGCAATCCCTTATCTCGTCGCTGACGGTCAATGCCTCGGAATATGAGAAAATATATACCTTGTCATCGGTGTCATTTCCACAGTCCGATTCATAATGATAATCGTCTTCTACGTATGTGTTATGTGAGGTTACTATCGCGGCTTTTTCTCCGTCAGAGAATTTGCTGTTATAAAAATCCTCATTGAGCCATCTGCGAAGCGAGCAGTTTTCCCATGTGATATCCGTTTTGGTGTCATTATACGGCTGCTTCGCGACCGGCCCCTGACAGAGCAGTGTACAGACGCCGTCCGTTTTGTCCGTGACATACCATGTATATCTGCCGAACGCCACCACATCCTCGATCTGGGCGGCCGCGATCTCAGCCAGCTCTGCCTCCACCTCAGCGGGAGTTCTGTTCATCGTCGTCGGGACCGGCAGATCTGCGATGCGAAGATTCAGTGCAGGACGGACGGCACCGTAATCATTACCCGCAATATCCCCATGAGGATCGATCACTCCATCCTCGCGTTTACCGACATATGTTGCATAGTCTGTATTTACCCCGGGTGACCTGAGCCACCACCACTGGTAATTTAAGTCGTACCATATGCCGCATTTTCGTACCCTGTTATCCAGGGCATTTGCCTCATCCACGCTCAGCAGATAGATGTAGTCATCCGTATCGCCTCCGCCGTCGGTGCCGTATTCGGCATTGTCGACATTGATATTGTGAGTCTTCGCGATCAGCGCTTTTTCCTCTTCTGTAAAAGTGTTGTAGAACTTATCATTGAGCCAGGCTCGCACGGTGGAATCTTCCCATGTAACGTTGAAAATACCATATCCGGCTTGTCTAAACGCCTGTTTGATCACAGGTTTTTCACTCAAAAGCGTGTATCCGGTATCAGTTTTTGCTATCACGTACCACCTGATATCGCCGAATACAACGATATCGCCCACTGATGCATTCGACAGTTCCACGGCTTCCTTGGGCGTTTCGTGATGCGAGGCGCCGCAGCCGGTTAAAAGATACGCAAGGCCAAGCACAGCAACAGCCGAAACAGCAAGTAAAATCTTCTTCATCTTCAGTATCCTTTTTCTTATGATCCTTTTCATAAGTTGCCCTATATGCAGGCCTCATACACCTCATCCGTACTGTGAGCGATGAGCTTCGCGCCCATCAGCTGAAGTGCTGCTTCATCTCTGAATCCCCAGTCGACCATGATCACATCAAGTCCGGCATTCTTCGCCGTCATGTAATCGACCTCGGAGTCTCCGATGTAGACAGCCTCATCTTTCGATATGCCGAAAAAATCAAGCACGGCATATACACTGTCAGGATAAGGCTTACGCCTCTGTCCCTTGCGCTCTCCCACCGAGTAGTCAAAAAGGCCGTCGAAGTATTTCTCACAAAGCTCACTGACGGCAAAATCGACCTTATTCGACACTACCGCAGTCAGGATGCCGTCACCGCGCAGCTTCCGAAGCAGCGTTTCTATCCCGTCATACGGTCTGGTCATGATCGCACAGTGATCCTTATAATATTCGGCAAAAGACTCGCAGATAAGATCCATGACTGTATTTGAAGTATACGCAGGCACGGATTTTTCAACCAGAACTCTTAAGCCGTTACCGAGGAAACTCCTGATCTCAGACAGTGATCTCTCGGGCATTCCATACGACCTCAGGCAGTAGTTCATGGTATCCGCCAGATCATCCAATGTATTCAGTATCGTTCCGTCCATATCAAAAATGGCTGCTTTGTATTTCATGACTCACCTGTGATCACATAGAGGTTTATACGCTCTACGAACAGTTCCGCCTTATCGCAATAGGAGCGGTTACGAACGCAACCGCCCCTGTATAGCATTCATTTGTTTTTCCGTGTCAAAGAATGTCACTTGTTAATTGTTATAAACGACAGTTCAGTTTCTTTTCCCTGATCTAAAATGTTAATAAGTCGATATGCCGGGCCGGTCGGATGAGTACGACCAAGTTCCCAGGCTTCAACGGTTTTTTTAGATACTCCCAGATAATTGGCAAAAACAGATTGTGTCATACCGGATTTATTGCGGATTCGCTTAATCTCCTCATTTGTATACTTTCTTACAGGATCAATCATGAGGATACGGCTCTTTGCCTGTCCGTTTCCTTTTTCATAATCGATGGCTTCCTGCAATCCGGTTTTCAGATCTTCAAATAATGAATTCATTTTCGCCCCCTATTTACCGCAGCTTCATCCTTCAATGCCTTAACCAGTTTTTTCAACACATTCTTTTCTTCTTTAGTCAGATTTGACTGCTCGTCTTTGGTAAAAGCAGTTATCAGATAAGTGACTTCATATTCCTCAAAATCAGCATAACAAACCCTTACGCCACCACTTTTCCCTCTGTTCTCCAACGGAAAGCGAACCTTTCTGATTCCACCAGTGCCTTCCATAACCGGACCGGATTGAGGATCCTTTAATAGCATAATCTGCAATGCTAATAATTCATCATCTCCAAGTCCGATCTCTGCCCACCTTTTTGAGAATAAAGGAACTTCTATAAAAGTTCTTATAAGTCCATCTGTATATCTGTCTTCCATATCTTTATATTATACCCTACAATGTAGGGTGTCAACCGATTATATTCTCTAACCGTTCGGATCGTTCAAGCAATGATCTCAGTTATCCTGACGAGCGCTTTCTCATCTTCTTCGGAAAATCTGGCCCGTATCGGGCTGTCTATATCCAGTACGCCTATTATCTCCCCATTACGGCGGATCGGAAGCACTATCTCGGATTCGGAAGCGCTGTCACATGCAATGTGTCCCGGAAAAGCATGCACATCATCTACCCGGATCACCTCGCCTCTCTCCACAGCTGTTCCGCATACACCTTTTCCAACGGGAATGACAGTGCAGGCAACCTTGCCCTGAAACGGACCTAAATGAAGCCGGCCGTCACGCATCAGATAAAAGCCTGCCCAGTTCAGATCATCGAAGCTGTCATATATGAGTGCGGATATATTCGCATACAGCGTTATGTCCCACAATGAATCCTTAGCCAGTTCTTCTGCCCGGCTGATGATAAGTTCATAGTCTGTCATATATTTTCCTGTCTTATCCTCCCATATTATTATACTCAATTGCTTTCTTATGCCAAATGCCTCGGCAAGGCAAGGGCGAGTTCCTCCTCCAGTACCCGAGGGTTTTCTCCCGCCTGAATAGCCGCAGCACCGATCATCATGATCAGGTGCTGTAGTGCACTGTAATCCTTTATCGCGCTCGCAAAGTATTTCATAAGCGCCATTTCTTCTATAAGGTCCGGATCCGTCCCATCCACGATCAGCCTCATCAGCATTTTCAGAGTATCAAAACCATCTGATTCCGGTAAACGGGTGAAGCTATCCTCCAAAGCCAGCAATCCCTCCTTGCGAGCGATCTGCGATAGCTTTACAAGTTCCGTTACCGTATCGGCAAGCATCTGTTCCTTCTGACTGATATTCTGATCCTCTGCTCCGGATGAAGAAGCCCACAGGGCATTTATCTCCTCCATGCTCTTTCGTATCTCATATAACACTATGTCTCTCATTTTCATCAGCCTCCTATTTCATCATGACATATCATTTATTCGTTTCACTGAATATCACGGCGTCTATCCTCAGGTCATGGGCGGCTGCATAATCCTGTATAAAATCACGGATATTCTCATCGGTGTTATAAGTATCTCTTTCACCATAGCACTGTCTTATGGCTCCGCCTCGTACCTCTATGGTGATGAGAGGTTTCGTGATCCGCTTATTGTCCCTGAGGAAAAGGATCGTACATCTCTTAGCTGCCATCGCCTCTATATAGCCTGATGTTCCTACGCAATGACTAAGACGCCTGCCCTCTTCAATGATCTCCTCCGCACTTTCCGGCATCACGATGGAGTATCTGCCGTCAGTATATTCCCAATCCCGGGCTTCCTCCGTTTTCCTTTGCTTGATCAATGCCGTGTATTTTGCTATCCGGTCAGCTTGCTTGATAAGTCCGCTGATCCTGATCATCTTGGAATGGTAATCATGTATTCGTGAGGGTTTCATATTGACCGGCATCATACCAAATGCCCTTATCTCACGAGCAAGCGGGATACTCTGATCGGTTTCAGCCAGGAATCTGAGATAGTCCTCATGCATCAACAGATAATCGCGGTATTCATCCATCATACGCCTCCGCTTATCCGAATCAGCCCGCTCGATCGAATTAAGAGTCTGAGCCGCCTCAAATATCTCCTCTCCGGTCAGCTCATCCTCGCGATCCCAACGCAGTCGGCGATCCAGAAAAAAAGAGACCGCAAATATCCTCTTCTTTACATCCGGAAAATGTTCAATAAAGTCATCTGACCTCATGCACTCGCCAAAAAGCTGCAGATCATTCGGCACAATGTCCCTATCCAGATACTTTATCTGACGCCCGGTTATGCCAAACACCTCCGGTAATGATCTCTCCTCATCCACGATCCGTCCATCATATATATTCTCAAGTATCACATCAAAAAGATCCGTATGAGCCTTCGCTGCCTGCTCCGCACATAAGAACCTGCTGATCGCTATAAGGATCCCCAAACCTAATCTGTTACTATGTGCATCACATATTTTAGCTGCCAATCCGGTATGTTTCTCCATACAGGTGCCATCGAACAAGTCCTTATCAACGGTCATTTCCCGCATCTGACGTTTAGATAATACTGCCTTATATATGTCCTCAGCATGCCATTCATCCGTTACCGGGTTCTTCGCAAAACAGTACGTTCTCTTACTATCAAAGTAGATCCTGATCTCTTCATCTCTTTCCGGAGGCTTATTCCGCCTGATGGCGCTTACAGCCATGAGATCCTTATCAAGCCTGACAGCTTTATTGGGACGATGTTTTCGCTTATCAAGTTCACGTCTGATAGTCTCCGGGATATCTCCTTCGGAATCATAGTGTTCATCTGCCTTGGCATACAGACTCTTAAACAGTTCAAAGCCCAGCCGATGCAGTGATCCTTCCATGCCTCTCAGCGTGTGAAGGATATCCTCTTTATGCCGGAGTTTAACCCGTTTAACTATGTCGGTATACAGGCCATATATTTCCCCGTGTCCGGCATCCGCCAGGATATCATATGCATCATCCGAAGGCAGCTTGTCCGGCGCAAGAAAAGCATATGACTTATCCGGTTTCTCCAGGATCAGGCCATATTCGCCATACACATAGCGGCATACTTCTCTAACCGGAAAAGAGGTACACTTATATGTATCATCATCGATCCTTGCATATGTGATCTTAAGGCTGAACTTTCTGAATACAAGAGACTCGCCTATAACCATCGCATAAAGAAAGTATCTTATGATCGATCTGACATTGTCCGGTGCACAATACAGATATGATACCCTGCAGTGTAATACCTCAGACAACATCTCCAGATCATATATATTCTCAACGATCGCACATGTGTCGTTTACAGGCGTATAACAAAGAAATCGTCTATAATCAAGACTAAAACAGACAACCCCCTTCTTATCAAGCGGGTTTTGATAATTAAGATTATATTTCTTACTTGATGAGGGAATCCGATCGATCCCCTCATCAAAAGCAACTGTCTCCCAGGTGGGCTTTATGTCAGCAAACAAGCTTATATCCATAAGCGGCTCCTATCATATACATATATGATACAGAGCATAGTGGATATTTGCCAATGAACCACCGGTTTATATCCGGTACTCATAATAGTAAATCACAGATATTCTTCAGCCCAGGCTTTAAGTTCTTCCGCAGAGGCACCGGCAGCAAAGCGTCTGCCCTCAAATACATGAGCATCCTTCGCCAGATTTCCGATATTCATTCCGGATTCTCCGATACCGCTCGATCCGGATGTTGCAAAAGGAACGATAGTCTTTCCGCTAAAATCATATCCTTCCGCAAAAGTATCTATGATCGAGGGCTCACGATACCACCATACCGGAAAGCCCACAAATATCACATCATACTGAGCCATATTCTCTACCTTGGAGGATATGGCGGGTCTGCATGATCTGTCCTTCATCTCAACGGAACTTCTGCTGTTTGGATCCTGCCAGTTAAGATCTGCGTCCGTATAAATCTGCTCCGGCACGATCTCGAATATATCCGCTCCGATCGCTCCCGCAAGATTCTTAGCCAGTTTCTCAGTTACTCCGCTTGCGCTGAAATATGCCACCAATGCTTTTGCCATACTGCCACCTCCTGTTTATGATAATTCCGTATATATCATTCCGTTCTTACCACGCTCGGACAACATGAGCGATACGCGCGTCGCCACCATGCTACCTTCGACAGCCTTCTGAATGGGAATGCGCTTGCCTCCTCTGTAAGAAAACTTACGGATCAAAGTTATATGCGGAGAAAAGCGCTTCTTGTCGTATGGTATGCCCTGCGCGGAAAGTTCCCGGCGAAGACGCTTCACATAATCGGTAAGCTCAGGATTATCCGCCAGGCCTGCCCAGAATATCTCTCCGAAACAACCCACGCCGTCCAGGCGTATCTCGACCGGTTCAAAATCCACCCGCTCCATGGCATCCAAAACTTCATCCGGATTACCGTATTCACCAATGAACGCGAGCGTGATATGCAGGTTCTCGCGCTTGGTATAATTTCCTGTCACGCCCTGTGCCTTCAGTTCCTGCTGAAAAGCAGTCAGAGCATCGAGGATATGATCTTCAAACTGTAGCGCAATAAAAAGTCTCATAAAACTATGGCATTGATCTCTCCCGACTGTCGTATTCCTCTATGACCTGCTCAAGGATGTCACAGGCGGCCTCTATGGTATGCTTACACCTGATGTCCGGTTGAAAAGACTGCGGCTTGATATCCTTACATAATACCGAGCCATATCGCTCATTGAACTTCCTGATGAGCGCGGTCGTGACCGGTCTGATATCCGTACTCTCATGCGCCTTCTTCTCCACGTATCTCATCGAAAGGATCGATACAGCAGACAAAATCGCTCCGCAGGTATTTCCTGTCTGTATGCCTGCACCGAAACCTCCGAAAGCGATCATGTCCCTGTCGTGGAGTTCCAGACCATAATATTCATTTCCGGCTCTGATCATTGTCTCGGCACAGTTATAGTTCTGGTCATAATAGTATTTAGAATATAAATCTTTTAAGGCCATCTTTTTATCTCCTTATCGAATCGTAATGATCACCTATACTTGATCATACATTCAACCACCCCGAAAAATTCCCGGACGATATAGTGGATCCCCACGGGAAGCAAAGTGGTCGCCGGCACAGAATATACATTATTATATCCTGTATGTTCGGCTATCATAAGCGCCCTGTACTCATGAAATCCGTTAGAAACTATACCAACGGAAGCATTCGGATCACCTATGATCTCCAAACTGTTCTTTAGATTCTGCTCAGTATCTCTTGATCTCTCCTCTAAGATGATCCGTTCATCATCTATACCATATATATCAACCAGCTGATCATGGATACACTGTGCTTCACTTATTACTTCATCAGGGCCCTGGCCTCCGGATGCGATCAGAAGGGTATCCTGATTATCATCCATATATTCAGCCGCTCTGATGATACGCACCTTGAGAGGATTAGTCGGAGTTGTGCCACGCATGCCCGCCCCAAGGACTACAATATAGTCCAGATCTGCCGGCGGTGTCGCTGTCATGGCATCCACTATCCTGCTCTCTATGAACAGGAAAAAGGCAAGACAGATTACAAATACAATCCTGTAAACGAGTCTGATGACCTTCCGGGCACGCCTGTCCTTCTTATCACCGGATATGAGCATCCGGATCCTGACAAAGCAAAAAATCGCTATCAACGGCCAGATCCATACACAGGATAACGCGATGCCTGCATAGATCATGCAGATAATAAAATAAACCGCTGACCATATCCCAACGGGAAAATATAAGTATATCGATATCTTATTAAAGGCTACTATATCTCTGTGCTTCCGCACAAAGAAAAAAGCCACTATGAGTCCGATGATCATGGGCAATGCCAGGATCAGGAGCATTACTGTCTTCATATCATATATTTAAAGAATAACTCTATATGGCCTGTCATAATACAGCCTTCCAGTCATCCTCTTTGAATCCGGTCAGCACGGCATCATCCGTGATAAGTAGTGGTCTCTTCACCAGCATCCCATCCGATGCGAGCAGTTTATACATCTCATCTTCACTCATATCCACCAGTTTCTTTGACAGTTCCATCTCCCGATAAAGTTGTCCGCTGGTATTGAAGAACTTCCGTAAAGAAAGGCCACTCTTCTTATGAAGCTGCCTGATCGTCTTCTCGTCAGGATGATCTTCCTTGATATCGATCAGCTGATATTGGATCTTATTATCATCCAGCCACTTCAAAGCCTTCTTACAAGTAGTGCACTTCGAATAACAATATACTTTGATCATCGTTTCTCCCCTTCTATATCCTGTTCAAATACCTAACCGGCACTTCTTTGGTGAGCCATACCCCATTGACGGAGCGGTAGAATACAAAACCATCATTATGCATATCTCCGCTCTTCACCTCATATATCACCGGTCTGCCATGACGCTGTCCGACCTTATGTGCCGTTTCCTTATCTTCTGACAAATGTACATACAGTCTGGACTTTGGGATAAGCCCCTGCTCATCTATCGATGCGATATACTTCTCTCCCGTTCCATGAAAAAGGATTTCCGGTGGAATTACTTCCTCCAGCTCGACATCCACCGGAATAGAATGTCCCTGATTGGCACGGATAAGTGTATGATCTTCATTGAATGAATACCGCTGCTTCTCATCTTCAGCAACTATTCGTTCCAGGATATTCATATCTAACGGATGTGTCTTACTCACACCTGCGATCAGCGCATCAACATCCGCCCAGCCGTGCTCATCCAGAGTGATCCCTATCACTTCAGGCTTATGTCGAAGGATCAGTGATATGTATCTGCTGGTTTCTTCATCTGATTTAGCCATATGCTATTCTTCCACACTCTCCAAAAGTATCCGCTGATCAAATCCGCCCCGCTTCTCAGCCTTTTCACGCCTATGATCTTCAAACTGTATCGCTATAAAAAGTCTCATAAAACCGGATGCTCACATCCCAAACTCAGCACACAGAGCATCGAACCTGCCCTGTTCCTTCTCCTTGACTGCTTTGGAAGAATCCTTCAGGCAATGGTCGATCACATCCGCATCCTTAAGTACTTCATCCATCGGACCATCCACGACCGGCTTATCGTCGTGATGATAGATAGCGGAACATATCTGCTCCGTCTCTGCTTCATTGGTCAAAGCCAGCTCACTCAGTATCTGTCTCGCCAGGTCTGCACCCAGATGAGCGTGATCATCATAGGAGCCCGACTTATATGCATGCAGGTCGTGCAGCATGGCCGCCATCGCTGCTATCTCCGGATCCAGTCCGCGCTTCTTCGCTATCATGGTAGCGGCAAGCGATACACCATACAGATGTGCGATAGCGCTTGTACGCTTGTCCGGATCCTCCATCTTATTCAGTTCCGCATCTACTATCTTACGAAGTTCTTTTAATCTGCTCATGATCTCTCCTGATTATGGGTTAAACCTCTCCCTGCACCAGGGAGAGTAACTTCCGATCAACTGTTTCCTCAGTATCACAGCATTTAGGTACAAAGTCACATTCCCGGACCGGAGCATGCAAAAGCGCCTTCGCCCATGTGCATGCAAGGGCATAACGGCCATACAGATAATGCATATGGAAGCCGTCACGGCAGATGGATATGCCTCCCTTAGATACATCGAACTCCGGATGCTTCCTGATATTCTGAATAACATCACCGCACGGGATCAGTATAATGCCGTACTTCTTAGCGATCTGCGTATAGTTGTCCCGAGAACGTCTGTACATCTCCTGCTGATCGCGGTTATATCTCATAAAAGCTCCGTGATTACTGTCGACCTCATACGCCCATGTCTGCTGCATGCATATCTGAGCACCGGGCACTTCCTTCTTCAGGTACTCAAATATCAATCCTGCGAACGGCTCGTAAGTATCGATCCATCCGCTGTCATGACTGGATTGCTGTGTCACGATGAAATCCCATGACATGCTATGCAGAACATCCGAAACAGATACATATCTGTCCGTGATCACCCCGTTTTCCTGATACTGGTACGCTGTCTCGTCTTTCTCTATATTGCGCCAGTGCTGTTCCAATGAGCAGCCTCCGATATAGAGATTCACCACATGAACGGATAATCCCATACTTGCACACAGATCATGCAGATAAGCTGTAGCATCTCTGGAAAAACTGTTACCGATCGCCAGGATATCAGTCGTCATATGTTATTCCCCTCAGCATCCTTTCCTTCCGCTCTTATGATCATCTATGGAGCAGGCGTTTGGTGACCCGTATTCGATCAGGCCGGCATCGGCGGGATCTATGGATATGCGTCCATCCTCAAACACAAATGCAGGTATCCCGACATCTCCGATCTCCTTGCAATGATCAAAGACGGGACTTGTGTCGCGTAGCCTCGTAAACGCACTCATGTTACGGATATTCTCGCCTATGTTTATGTACTCAAATTCATCTTCACGTCCCTTGATCTGCTCATGAACATAGTCACAATAAGGACATGTCGGCATTCCGTATATCTTGATCATGTGTCGCTCCTTTCATTAAAACCTTTGTTCTTCAAAAGCTCGTAGGATACCAGTCCGCTTATCGCAGACAGTACCCCGACTATCATAACTATTCCGGCTTTGGCTAAATGCTTCTTAATCATTTCGGTTGCCTCCAAAAAGACTGTCTATCCACCCATTAGGTTTCTAATAACTTCTTTTGCATTTCTTATTTCTAAATAAGATCACCCGTCTTAGATATCCGGATATTTATCCAACCAGTTTTCGCCACGATAATTCTCTATCTGATCTACTATTCTTTTCAGATATTCGTCCAATAGTTTGTTTTTCTCTCTGCCCTCAGCAAACCAGACATTCGCCCTGCCGAGTCCAAACGAAGCACCTGCTGCTCTCCGTGGTACGTTCCAAAGATCTCTCGTTCTGGCCTTCGCCGGCAGCAACACACAATCATCTGCCTTTGCTAAGATATTGTAATACTGTACGTAATCCTCGCCGCCATTCTCACCAGCAAAAAAACATTGCTGATAATTCCTATACACCGTAGATTCTTTATACCACCCTACTACAGTTGTATAGTTTTGAAATTGTCTGGGAGCGCAAAAAACAGTCAGCACTCCATCAACCTCAGTAGCGGGTTCAATACATCCTTCGATCCGCTCAATATGCAATTCATTTAACTTGTTTCCTTTGGACATCTTTGTCTCGAAGAAGCCAAGGCAATAGTCACCCGGTTCCATCCCGGTATCCTTAAACTCTATGTATTCCGGTTTAAAATTGTACTCCTCATGCCCGTATCCATTTGCGTCCACAAATGAGCCTCCACCATAGGCTTTATCCTGATCACAGGTACCTTTATAATACTTCATATATGCTATGTTACAAAATAGTATTCTCATTTATATCTCCTCCATCCCGCATCAATCACATGAGCCGTAACATGATGTCATCAATCGTCATACCTAAGTCGTATGTCATACTTGCGGAACATAGTATCCAGGAAATGATCATGGTCTTCTATATTCGGATACAGTCCCTCACGAAGTTTGAACTCTTTGCCATGGTTCGGTATATCCTCATGAATCAATTCATGATAAATAACAAATTTCACTACTTCTCGAGGAACATTTACGGAATTAAGAATCTTATTGATATATATTCTATGATCCGCATAATGCATTCCAAAATAACTCTTGTAGTATTCATCTGTCCACATGATTTTGATCTTATCCAAACCGGGTAACTCCCCGCCATACATTTCATTCACAACCTCTGTAAGTAGCTGCTTAAGATCATACGTTGGGGTAAGATCAAATTCCAGTTTCTCTTCATCCAATATTTCAACAGCTGCCCCCAGTTTCCTAGGGTTGTTCTTATATATTTTAGCTTGTGAACATGCCGTCTGATAATCTTCCAGAGTATCAAACAGATCCTTAGCAAGTTGACTGCTCTCATAAACCTCTTCGGATAGCTCGAACAGATCACGTCCTTCCGCCTCAGCACGACTCACAATACTCCTTGGATTAATCTGATCACGTTCAGCTATAGGATGAAGTGGCGGGACCTCTTTATTATCACGAAGATGTGTCAACAGGAGTTCTATATCATGAGCATATGGTCTGTTGCATATATAACCAAAATAAGCATCCAGAACTCGGGCAGAATCTTCGGCATTGATATCGTCATCATTAACCCACTCCTCGTCATGCCGGAATAATTCCGCATAACCTCTTACTTGATCCTCAAATACAAGTAATCTGATCGGAACCCCATCTGAATCATATAATGAAAACCATCCATATGGAACAGACAGATATACTCCATACTCCACAGCCGTTGCGGACATGTTTTTATATACATCCTGAATTGCTTTCCACTCGATTTCAATTACCGAATTGATCTTATGAGTAACCGTAGTAATCTCCGGATCCTCTGCAGAAATGACCCATTCAGGGTTAAGCCACTTATTGAATACATCCCATTTATCATGGAAATCAACGATATATACCTCTTCGGTTCCTCCGGCATTAACGCCTCTCATACCTCTACCGATCATTTGCATCAAGAATCCTTCACTCTGAGTCGGTCGAGTAAGAAATATCGTTTGTATATCGGGTACATCTGTGCCCTCTGTCATGATATTTACATTAACCAGAACTTGAAATTTGTTATCTTTGAAATCCTGTATAGTCTGTTGATTATCATCCTTACCGGAATAGACCACTCCGCATGATATGCCTGCGTTCTTCAGTTCCTCCGCCAGAGTCCTGCAGTGTACCTGGTTCAGAGCAAAGATCAGGGTTTTTCCATATCTTTCCTTATTCTTTAAAAACTGATCCAAAATAAGTGCATTTCTTGGTTTTGAATCTGCAATTCTTTGTACAAGAGTAGGCGGAAGCTCTTCATATATCCTGATATATCTTTTCTCCTTCTCATCGATATCTGCTTCAAAAGATTCATTGGTCTCAACTCTTTCAAAATCAGGTTTTGCAAGAATTCCGCGTGCTATAAGCTCTGCCATGGAAATGTCATAGACTATAGTCTCATCATATATGTTCATAAGTGAAGCTGTACCCTTTTCGGTGGCACGTATCGGGGTAGCTGTAAGGCCGAGAAGTTTGACATCTCTGCGATTCTTCATTAAATAATTGATAACATCACTATAAGAAGCGGCAGGGGTATGATGTGCTTCATCTATTACGATCATAACTTTATTGCCAAATATCCTGGTCAAGTGCTTCTTATTTCGACATACAGACATATTGGATGCGATCACGATTTCGTCACCCTTATCTACCTGACTAACGGATAAATGTTCTCCCGAAACGCAACTTATTCTGTACTTCTTGATAGCGGGATCTTTGATCTTCGATAATCCTGCCAATCTATAGAACCCATCTGCTGCCTGGTTAAGTAGCATATGTCTATGTGCGATCCAGAAAATCTGATACCCGGATGCGATCATGTCCTTAATAAGAAAGTATATCGCTGTCAAACTCTTACCGGAGCCCGTGGGCATAACCAGAAGTCCCCTTTGATTATCCTTAGTCACAAAATGGTTGTGAAGCTTCTTGACCGCTTCTTTCTGAAAGTCATATAAGTTAACCTTGGGGATAGTCTCTTTGACAATATCCACGGGAATCGTATTAGAAAAAAAAGAATTCTCCGACAATTCCTCATCCATCCCGCTTATATTATGCAATGCAGTAATGTATACCCCGGCCACCGTTGCTGACATTTTCCTGGACCGCAGTTTAGCCTGATTGGAGTTAAAACCGGAACCATCAAGCTTCAATGCTTTGATCATCTGTTTCAGCACGGATTTGTATTTCGGCAAAAGTTCATCATCGATGATCTGTCTGTAAGTCTCGATAAAATCGCGGTCAGGATCAGGGCAAACCTCATACATAAGAGATGCCAGATACCCGTCATCAATATTATCAAGATCTATACTTGCGTATTTCTTTTTGTTCTTGCCGTATCGAAGAACACTCTTCATAAAATCTTTGTTAAAGTCTGCCCATGAAAAATCATTCATAACTCAATCCTCCTGTGTTATTGCAGTTTGTATTTACAATTCAACAATAACATCCGAAGAACAAAGTAACGGGCATGAATGCCCGTTACTCTTAAACCTTGATCTTGCTACCATCAACCACCAATTTATTGTATTCCTCGACAAAACTGTCTATATCATCCTTGTCAATAATAGCCTTATATACTATAAAATCTTCAAAGGTACTATCTGGGTCTAATATACCACCACACAGTTCAAACAGTTCATCCGCTTGATCTAGAGATAGCTGCAAACCTATAGTAAGTTTATATAAAAACTGTCTTGTTATAGCCCGCTTCGTATTAAGATACTCTCGTATGGTTTTCTCATTCGTTCGACACATTTCACCAAGAGTGGAATTAGTCAACTGAACACCTGTTTCTTTGGTCCACGCAGCAAGCACCTCATGAAGCTTCCTCGGCAGGGCGGCTCGCATTTGCTTAAACCTGTCTGCCTCTTCTTTGGAAACCTTATATGATGGTTTATCTGATAAAGTGCACTTAAATGATTTACTCCGCAGTTCCTCTTCTGTAACCATGCTTTCTCCTTATACGATATCCAAATCCGGGCATGCATGCCCGATGTGAAAACATACTGATGATACTATATGATCGGGCACAGGAAAACTCGCGATAATATTCATACTATTTCCTCTTTCAATCCTGAAGGATTGAACTCCCCGTGACCACCTTGGCTCAGTGGTCACGGGGACCACTCTTATGATTCACTATTATCAACAGCTTTAAGGAGCTCCTCCATATATTTGCAAATCTCAACCCGAACTCCATTGGAATCTACACTAATTTGAGCTGGAACAGCTCTTTCAGTTTGCGACTCATCTACCTCAAAAATGACATCCTCTACCTTTTCCAATTTGCAATTTGGATCCATCGTACCAACCTTAGTTCGGAAGACTTCATATCTGGGTTTAGTTCTAAAGTTACTAACGTAGCATACACTATATACGTATCCATCATAAATATCGAAATCTTCGGCATATGCTGCTTCAGAAATATGAATCACTTTATCTTGTTCAGTATCCCAACCGATGATTATTCCTCCCTGCATAGAAGCGATTATGAATAATCCCCATATAGTCTTCTCATCATCATCAACAAAAGCCTCAGAGTACTCCCCCTCACTAGCATCTGCATAATTCCATAACGGTTTAATAGCAGAAAACGGTATGGTTTTCTCTTGGGAATCTTTCACATAACTAATAAAGACATCCCCCTCTGATACACAAGTCAATTCATCTATCATCTCTGTTCCCTCCTATAATGTAATATATTGTGCTTATAAAGCCTCTTTTCTATCTATATTTTCGAGACAGAATTCTTCACTTTCTCAGTTTAATTGCCCCTATCATAATTGATTGAGGAATCGTTCGTTTTCCTTGGCTTAAATAATCTATATCTTGGTTCCACTTTCCAAGCGCATCGTCCATTCCATCTCGTTCGGCATTGTTCTTTACTAGCCATTTAATAAACTCAATGCATCTTGCTCTTGTCATTATTTTGTTATCTATAACCATATCCAAGATCATATGACGTTTGCGATCCGATAGGTTCTCTTGTTTATTTACATTGTATCCGTATAATCTAAGAGTCGATGTTTTCTTCCATCTATCGTATTTTCCAGATCTAATATCTGATATATTTATAATTTGACAACAAGGCACTCCACAACTGATGAGTTTCTGGTATTCGCTATCCAGAACATAGTAACGTTTACATGAATCACAGTAATACGCCTGAATTGATTTTAGTTCCTTCTTAAATGTTTGGGAATTAATCACATAAAGCCTTGCTTCGATACGGTTCAAAATGTGATCCTTGATAATGCAAGTCTTGTTACTTGTTCTTACTATAATATCCTCGTATTATATAGTCATACCCATTCTTTACCTTCTCTATAGGTATCGGGTATGCTGTTAAAGATGCTGTGGATTGGTGTGTTTATCCTACCGCATAGACGGTTTTTTGGAGGCTCCAACCACAGTCTCTTTGTTTAATTGTTAATCAGTTAGATACCGCATGACGGTTTATGTAGAACGAGGTTACAGCACGCAAAGAGCCCTGTGGATCTTATAACAGCAGCATCAAATACTTTTAAGGAGGATCATGATTATGATCTATGTTGGTATCGATGTTGCCAAGGACAAGCATGACTGCTGTATTCTTGACGACGAAGGTCGGAAGATGTATCCCATCTTCACCATCTCAAATGACAAGGTCGGTTTTGATGAGCTTTTCTCCAGAATCGAAGAAGTGACTTCTGACAAGGCAGAAATAAAAGTAGGTCTTGAAGCTACCGGTCACTATTCTAACAATCTTCTGGCGTCGCTCGTTGATAAAGGTTTCCCGACCGTTGTTATCAACCCGCTACACACAAATCTTTACAGAAAAGGTCTAAGCCTTAGAAAGACGAAAACGGATAAAGTCGATGCCTCTGCTATTGCTATGATGTTGGTGGCCGATAGGACTCTCAAGCCCTACTCGGAAACATCATATCACAACGAAGAGTTGAAATCATTAACCCGTTATCGCTTTGACAAGGTTCATGAGCGTTCCAAGCTCAAGGCAGCTCTGGCAAGGCTTGTAAACATTCTTTTTCCTGAACTGGAAAAGCTTGTTCCAACGCTTCACCAGAACTCGGTCTACACACTTTTAGAAGAGTTTCCCGGTGCCGATTACATTGCAGGATGTCATCTGACTCATCTCAAAAAGATTCTTGAAGACTCATCCAGAGGGCATTACAGCCGTGATAAAGCTATCGAGATCAGGAATGCTGCCATCGATTCGATCGGAACACCTATGGAAGCAAAATCCATGGAACTACGACATACCATTCATCTCATCTGGATACTTTCCGACGAGATTGAAGAAATCGAAGCAGCCATAAAAGCAATCATGGATGAATCACAGTCTCCAATAATGACCATCCCGGGTATCAGCTACCGTATGGGAGCGATGATCCTGGCGGAAGTGGGTGACTTTGAGCGTTTTGATAATGCGGACAAGATTCTCGCTTATGCAGGATTATCTCCATCAACATATCAATCCGGTCAGCTTGATTCATCACACTCGCACATGGAAAAACGTGGTTCCAGATATCTCAGGTATGCTCTTTTCAACGCCACAAAGTTTGTCTGCAAATGGGACGAATCCTTCGGCATCTATCTCGGAAGAAAAATATCTGAAGGGAAACATTACAATGTAGCTGTTTCACATGCGGCAAAAAAGCTGATCCGAACCATCTACAGGATGGAACTAACCGGACAAGCTTACTCTCCGAGCTAATCAATCAGATATACCTTTTCTGTTTGAGCACCCGATCGGATGCTCTGTTTGTCATGCAATTTTCAAGGAACTGATTGCTGGAAATAAGTCCCAGCCACTATACAAATCGCATTTCTGCGTTTTGATCAAAAATCATTTATTTCTTCTTGACTTCTAATAGTTAGTCTC
>FMVL01000007.1 GCA_900102235.1 Lachnospiraceae bacterium XBB2008
TTACTTGTTAAGTTGATTGAACCGCCGTGTACGGAACCGTACGCACGGTGGTGTGAGAGGTCGGGAGATTAATTAAATCTCCCTCCTACTCGATTTTCGTAGACTAAGTATTAACAGTTGCTTTTAATTCATCCAATTCTTTGCGTAAAGCATCGTTTTCTTCCTGGAGACGTTTTCTTTCGGCTTCACCCTCGGCTCTGCCTTCGACGATACCTTCAGCCCTGCCTTTTGCCTGTCCATCATGGAAAACTCTGAGTATCGGAAGATCAAGTACTTTTCCGCCCATAAGATCACCTACTTTCTCCTGAACAATGTCATGATCTTTCATCAGATTATACAGTACGCTGTGTGTTAAGCTTATGATAACACTGTAGGATGCCGACGACAAGGCACCAGCTTCCTCTAGTTCAGCCATTCTGCCTATAATATCGCGATACATTTCAGTCAGTTCATCTACTTTTGTTTTATCCTGGATATCCTTCTTTAGATCCTTTTCATAATTAAATATGAGAAATGGGATCAGCATATACATCTTTTTCTCGAATATTGTTTCCACAGAAAAATCGGAAATCTTGATGATCGGCACATCATATGACAGACTTCCTTTCGGTGTCTCAATGATGATCTCAGCGATATCGGGCGTGGAAGTCGATCCCTTCAGCATCAGGAGTCCGGTATGAGGGAACATCACCTTGAGTTTTGAAGGTGACCTCTCGGCTGTGTCGATAGCAATTTGAGCTCCGTACTCAAATATCCTGATGAGTATAGAACCGTCGTATTTCTTGCTTTCACATTCGAGATGATAGCGTTTGCTTATTCCGTTCTGTGTGATAGTGAAGTGCGAGTCAGTGATTCTTTTTTCTTCCGAGTGGTCTTCGTGTTCTACGAAGTGTTCATTTCTGAGACGGGTGATAACAGCTGTCTCATCATACTGCTCATTACACATGAAATTAATGTATGGAATGAGCAGGTCATCGCATTCCGTTTCCATAGTACGAAATGCATCATCATAGGCTGTAGCTGAGTACAGCGGTTCATAGAGAGCATTATCCATATGCAGTTTCTCCTTATTGGGTGACGGCATGGTCCAACTAATAGAAAATGCCGCAATAACGGTAGCAAGTGATAGATATCACTTATGTAGTGGCGTTTGGAATTTCTAGTCAGCCGGCGGCTGACCGTTACATCCAGAATGGATGTGAAGAAATGGTAGCACAGAGGTATACAGTTGTAAAGCGTCTTTTTGAATGGTTTACGTCTTTTTTTGTGGATTTGGATATATGTGAATATTCTGAAGCCCTACTATTAAAAAAGCTTCAAAACACACGAAAAGGCTTGAAAAAATGGGGGGGTGGGTACAATAAAAGGTAAGGTTTTGATTTGGTGGACTATACCAATTAGATAAAAATCGATTCAATGAGCATAGAAAGGATGGTTTTGTATGAGAATCGGAAAGTTAAGGGCCTTTTTGCTGGCAACATTATGTTTTTTGGGTGTATTGATATTTTACAAATCAGATGCATGCGCTCAAGTACAGGAATACTCCTATGTTATAGGGCAGACAATCAATATAAACACGGAAGTAGAACATCTTAGCAATAGTGTAAGTTGGCTTAATCCGACGGACAATCAATACGCACCACTGCGAACAATGTTTGGATCTGGAGTTACTACTGGTCATACTCCAAATTCCTCTCCTGGGAAGGACACGGTCACCCTTACAGGTATAGCTTCTTCAGTTGGTTCTGCATTTTGGGGAGATCAACATGGTAATAAACTTATTATTATCACTATTTCCGAAGCCAATTCCGGTGCAGGAAGTGGTGGATCTTCTTCAAAAACAAATAGTTCGTCTGTAAATCAAACCGCTGCAGCAATTGTTGTTCTTCCTGCAACCGATCCGAGCGGTCGTCCGAACTATGGCGCAGATGGTCATATACATAACTGGGGTCCTGATGTGAAGAACGGTAATGTGTCTACTTCAACATGTTCGTTATGTAACATGACATGGTCATATGGTCACGATCATGTATATGAGTGGGTTGAAGCCAAACAGGCTACGGAAGATGAAAATGGGGAGTGTGAATACAGGTGCAGAATCTGCGGAAATGTATTGTATCGTGTGCCCACAAATGCCATGGGCGTTTTTGCTCAGAATACGATCAATAAGATTGTGAAGGCTCGTCAGGGTGAGACTGTAGTCATAGATACAAGCAGATGGTATTCATTCCCGAAGTCAGTATTTGATGCTCTGGCTGCACGTCCTGACCTTACACTAACCGTGAATTATCTGTCAGAAGGATACAAAGGCGATCCGATGTCATTCACGATCCCAGCAGGGACAGATGTATCAACACTTCCCGATGCGAACGGGTTTGCCGGATTCACATATCTTGGCGGACTCTTCGAAGCAACAAGCAGATAGTAGGAATTGAATATAGTGAAAATCAGCGCCCGGTCGTTTGACCGGGCGTTGATTTATGAAAGGCCGCGGTCTTCAAGGGCTGTGGCGATCTTGCGGTATATCGGAAGGTCGATGGAGTATTTATCAGCAAGCCGTATAACTTCGTAGATGAGGCCGTCTATTTCGCATCTGTTTCCTGCCATGATATCTCTTTGAAGAGAAGTAGTGGCGGTTTCTGAAAGATTATCCAGTATGGCCAGATTTCGGGCCACTATATCTTCTTCAAAATGAATATCCATGGCTTGGGCCAGAAGATCGATCTCATGAACGAGACCGGCAAAACAATCTCTGATCTCTCCGGGTTTCTGGATTTCTCCGGCGGCAACATTGTAATAAAGGCCGCATGCTCCCTGTGCGGACACATATGAGAACTTAAGAAGAGCATCTCTTGCTATATTGTCGGATAACACTCCGGTTATTCCGGCTGTGATCAGATCAGATTCGATCTGTTTAAGCTCATCTCTGTATTCCGACTCATTACGTATACCGAAGATAACACGCAGGATTTCTCCGTTCATCCTGATACAGCCAGGTTCATGTATCTGTGCGGCGACATAGATGCATCCGTCTGTTACGAGAGCATCGGGAAAATGAGGCTGCATTGAAGCGCCGGTGCCATAGATGTTGAGTATCGGGATGATGATAGTATGTGCGTCGGATATCCTTTGCAACTGAGGAATGATCTCATCAAGAGAATACCCTTTTACGCATACGAAGATCACATCGGGCTTTTCATCATATTCTTCAAAGGTTGAAGCTTTACAGGAGGAAATGGTGAACTCGTCATTCGGTCTGATGATCCTGAGACCTTTTTCGCAGATGGCCTGTAGATGAGCACCTCTTGCGATAAAAGATACATCCATTCCGGCTTTTGCAAGGTAAGCGCCCGTAGTTGCGCCTGTACCGCCTGTTCCTACGATAAGATATTTCATAATTCGAATCTCCTTGTCAATCAGGGTTCATCCGGTTAAGGATCCCGTCAATGTCGATTCCGGGATGTGTTGTATATATCTGGAGGATCTGCTCCACCAGTTCCTTTTCGATGTGGTTCCGTTCTGAAATCTGATCTACGGTCCTGTTCGAATTCATGTCCTTGATGATGGATTTGATGAGCTTGTCCATTTCCTTTGCTGGCGGATATTTGGCGCCGCGTTTAAGGATGGGAGAGAGGTCTTTTTTTTCAATCGAAACACTACCTTCATCATCTATGGTCATCAGCATCATCGTCACCGGTTGTGTGAAACGTCTTGGACCGCAGCTTCCGGGATTAAGATATGTGATGCCGTCAACTCTTTTTTCTTCATATCTATGCGAATGACCGTATACTAGAAAATCGATTCCTGACAGGTCTTTTTTCGCATGCCTGATATTATGGACCATGTAAAACCTGAAGCCTGCGATCTCGAATTCGATATCTTCGGGCAGATCTTCGGCCCATTCCCTGTCCGCGTTTCCGCGTACGAAGATGCACGGCGCCATATCGTTTATTCTGTCATATAATTCTTTGGATGCGATATCTCCGCCGTGGAGGATCCGATCACATCCCGATATCGCCTCCTCGACCTCGGGGCGCAGAAGCGAGTGTGTATCCGAGATTATGGCTATTCTCATGTTTACCTCGATCGTACAGGATGAAAGCGGTTAATAAAGTACAGGCAGATCTTCTTTTGTGATCGAATAAGGACTGTCATATACATGCTTTAAATACTCGTCAGTTGAGTAATCCTCGGTCAGACAAAACTCTTTTGACCAGATCATGAATGAAGCCCAGCCGATCTTTTCATTATGTATGGCATCTACATCGGGAAGCACGCCGATCTCACCGAGCAGGATGATCTTGGACTCACCGGGAATGCTTTCCATCTTCAGGAATTCTTCTTTTCTTGCGGTATGCTCATGTTCGGGGGGATAGATGTCCACCGATACGATATCGACCACATCATCTCCGGGATAGAAATCACCGCTTCCGGCATTCCAGACCCATATAAGATCAGTCAGATCGTGAACGGATGTAAATCTTTCGTACATGATATGCCAGAGCTTCTTAGCGGCCTCTGCGCCTTTGGAACCCCACCAGAACCATGTTCCGTCCATCTCATGAAAAGGACGCCAGAGGATCGGAATACCTTTGTCCGAAAAAGGCTTAAGGATAGAAGCCATATGATCCATATCGGAAACAAGCGCATCATATTCGGCGGTCCCGGGAGTCACGGCTTTTTCCACGTCATAATCAGTATGTTCCGTATAAAAGGCTTTGGAGCGGCCGCCCAAAGGAGAGAACCAGTGCCATGTAAAAGTGATCAGGCCTTTCTTTTCGGCCCAGTCATACGCGCATTTCAGAGTGTCACGGTTTTCGATGACTTCCCTCATGCATGCCTCGTCAGTATCTTCCTCGTTGATGTTGGGAGAGTAAGCGAGCAGTTCAAAGCCCAGAAGAGCAGGCTCTTTTCCGGTGACTTTCTTTATCTTCTGAAGTTCTTCCATCGGGATGGTCTGGGTATGCTGTCCCGTGATAACACGGTCTCCGGAAATTCCGGCCAGATATTCAAGTATTTTTTTTACACAGGGTTGTGAGTTTTTATTTACGGGTTCTGTTCTCATATCGTTTCCTTTCTTTTATTCACCTAAAAATGTGCGGATCTCATCCAGACGTTTAGTAGCTTCTTTTCTTCCCATCTGATATACACGCTCGAGTTCGTAAGGATCTTTCTCGGTCCGTCTTATATCCGGATTGTACGGAGGACAGATGACGATGCTTTGACCGCTGTCGGCCCGCTCGTAGATTTCCGTCATCTGTCGGTTATACATCTCATGGCGGTCATTATAAGCTTTGGCCAGAGCGGGATAGTCCTTATATATACTGTTTATGAGGAAGGACATGTGGCGGTTCTTTTTCCTGTAGCCGCGTGCCTGGGTGAGGACGATGACGTTGCGGTCATATCCTTTATCTTCCATGAACCTGTAGGGCACGGAATCGGCGATCGCGCCGTCCAGATAGAGCCTTCCGTTGATTTCAACCGGCTTTGAGACGAAGGGCATTGATGCCGATGCCCGCATCCACTCGATGTCTTCGCTTCCGCAATCGGAACAGAGATGGAAGACACAAAGCCCGGTTCTTATGTCTGTTGCTCCGATATAGAACTCCATCGGATTATCCTTAAAGGTTTCTCTGTCGATCACATCGAGTTTATCCGGGATTTCGTGGTAACAGAACTCGTTTTCATAGAGATCGCCGGATTTTATCAGGGATTTAATAGTGCCGTAACGGGGATCTTTACTGTATTTTTTGTTGTATCTGACCACACGTCCGGGTTGTTTCGACTTGATGTTGCATCCGAATGTCGCACCGGCCGAAATGCCTACGGCTCCGTCGAATACTATATCATTCTCCATGAAGACATCGATGACGCCGGCGGTGAACATTCCGCGCATTGCTCCGCCTTCAAGGATCAGACCTTTTTTATACATGACAATACTCCTTATAATATGATTTCCGTGTGCAATTTTACCACACTTTTCATATGATATAATCATATGGCAGTCAAAATACATACTTTAGACGGTAGTCATTCTTTTGAAATCCATTATCATATGAATATGAAACGCCTCAGCGTAAGCGGGAATCGCATAGTCACTGTACTCACCATTGTCTTTTTGGCGTCGGTGATCCTTGGCATGACAGAGAAGTACATACCGCATCTGGACAGTCTTGCTGCGACTATGTATTGCATATTTCTGATCCTGTGGGGATTCACGATAAGGATCAGGATAACGGATGCAAATATCCGTCGCCGGCTTTTGGTTGTATGCGTTTTTATGCTCCTGTTTTTTGTGCTCCGGGTCAGCAGGTTCAATTTCTTCGATGAAAATGTATACGTAGCCATAATGCTGTGGTATGCGTATTACATTCCGATGACCATAATTCCGGTATTCGGATTTACCGCAGCGCTTTATGTAGAACCGATAAATGATATAAAACGGATCAAAAAGATTGAAACAATCCTGTACACTGTTGAAGCGATCCTCTGCATACTGATACTGACAAATCCGCTGCATGAACAGATCTTCAAAATGCTGGATCCCGCAACGGAAGATTATCGCAGAGGATGGATGTATCTGGTCCTGGTCATATGGATAGCAGTCCTCGGATTCGGCATTCCCGTAGTATTGCTCAGGAAATGCGCATTATCATCCGTGAGAAGACTTTGGTACATTCCAGCGGTATGCATAGGAGTTTCCCTGGTTCCGATAGCAGTTTATTATGCGGGCGGAGGTCCGCCGATTATTGGGCCTTTTAAGATGTATCATATGCATGAAGCTTTTTGCCTTCCGTTTGTTACGGCTTTTGAGATCCTGATACAGATAAGGCTTATCCCTGCAAATTCCGGATACGAGGAATTGTTTGACCGATCCGGGATCAATGCATGCATATATGATTCCAAAGGCAATGAAGTAATATCTTCATCGGGCTGGAATTCGGAATCCGTTGATGACGATCACATCATGAGAAAAGAGATGATCTCAGGCGGATACGTTACATGGATCGAGAATCACAGTGCGATAAATGCTTTAAACCGTGAGTATGAAGAGATCACGGATGAACTGGAGGATGAAAATGAACTGATCCGTCATGAAAACGAGATCAGGGCTGAACGAACCAGTTACGAGACCAAGAACAGGTTATACAACAAGATTGCTTCAGCAGTTCATGATCAGGCCGAAAAAGTAAATGAACTGCTTATGGATTCGGAAGATAAGGAAGAACCCAAAGACAAACTGATCTTGGCGACCGTATTGAGCGCATATATAAAACGTATGGGCAATCTGATGCTGATAGCAGATGAAAGCTCATATATATCATCTGAAGAACTTGCGCTTTGTATCAGAGAATCAATGGAATACATGGAGTATGCCAAGATCTCATGCGGTTTGATAAACGAAACGGAATCAGAACTTCCACGGGATTTTTGTTTATCTGCTTACAGATTGTTTGAGGATACGATAGAGAATACATGGGGGAGCATTCATTCCTGTGAAGTCCAAATGAGGATGACACAAGAATTCCAGTTTACCATAGCGCTGGATGCGGCACCGAAATTTGATATTACGGTGTATGACAACGGCGGTTTAGCATCGTTGTTGGTGCGGGAAGAGGATGATACTTACTATGTTGAGTATTCGTGCAGACCGGAAGACATTCCTGCAGAGGAGGGTGAAATATGACATATATATCACTTTCCCAGGATGCACAGGGATGTCTGTTGACCATAACGATGCTCATCATGATCCTTTGCTTTTATAATACCATCCGTTCCCTGATGCTGGTACGGAATAAGCCCCTGATATGTATGTCAGTCGCGCTTAACGTGATCACTTTCGGCATCTTTCAGATGATGGAGATGCATCATGTATATGATTACGCGATCACTTTTTCGCTGAGCATATATGTGCTGATACCAACAATTGCCGCGCTGATGGTGTTATCAATAGTTTTGCAGTATCAGCTCTATGTATGGCAGAGAGATAATCTGTCCGCAATGTCGATCAAAGAAGCTTTTGACCGGATGCCTACCGGACTGTATTTTGAGACCGCATCCGGCATCCCGGTTCTGGCTAATGATCACATGAAAAGGTACAGTCATGAACTTACAGACAATCCTTTTGCGGGATACGAAGCTTTTATGAGATCATTGGGCGATAATGACCGGCTCAACATCATACGAGGCGGAGATGAACCCATAGTACTTACCCGATCCGGTAAGGTATACGGCGTGATCAGAAACGATATCGAGATCGCCGGAAAGCGGATACGTGAGATAACCGTAAGCGATCTGAGTTCCGAATATGAACTGACCAGAAAACTCGAGGAAAGACAGAAAAGAGCAGGTCAGCAGAACACAAGACTGAAAGCTCTGCTTGGGACCATAGAGTATGTGATCATGAACCGGGAGTTATTGCAGCTAAAAGCGGCTCTTCACGACAATATCGGTCAGAGCATACTTATAGCCAGGCGTTTCCTGCTGGAACCCGGGGCTGTTGACAGACAGCAGATGTTAAGTTTCTGGCGCAGCAATATCAGGCATCTTCTGAACGGTAAACCGGAAGAATGGGAACTTCCATACTACGTTATATCCAAAGAAGCCGACAAACTCGGTATAAACATGAAGATCATCGGCCGGCTTCCCGAGGAAGAGAAATATATCAGAGCTGTGGATTCCGCAATATCGGTCCATCTGGGCAATACGCTTAAGCATACAGATGCCAATCAGGTTACGATCAGGATAGAGGAAAAAGATGACCGGTATATCATCAGTTTTCTCAATGAAGGGTACGTACCGGAAGAAGAGATCACCGAAAGAGGCGGCCTCAAGACTCTGCGCCGTGAGATTGAGGAAGCGGGAGGAAGCATGGAACTGGCTTCAGGTCCGGAAACAGGATATATTTTCAGGATCATCCTGCCCAGGGAGATATCTTAAAGTGCCTTACAGTGTAGTTATAGCGGAAGATTTCCGCATGATAAGAGAAATATTCGAAAACGTGATCACACAGTCTCCGGATTATGTACTTGAGGCTTCGTTTCCGACCGCTGTGCAGGCTTATGAGCATCTGAAGGTTCATTCAACCGATCTGGTACTCATGGACGTGCTGATACCGGGGAGTATGAACGGACTTGATGTTGCAGAACTGATCAAAAAAGAGCATCCCGAAACAAAGGTCATCATTGTCACGTCCATGCCTGAACTTTCTTACGAGAAGCGTGCCAGGGAAGCGGGGATAGACAGTTTCTGGCAGAAAGAAGTTCAGGAAGTTCCGCTGCTCGAGATCATGAACAGGACGATGGCTGGTGAAAACGTATACCCGAGTTCGCAGAAGTCATTAAGGCTCGGGGAAGCCTCCACCGAAGAACTCACCGAAAGAGAGATAGAGATCCTGCGTGAACTTGTAACGGGAGCCTCCAATAAGGAGATAGCAGACAAACTCAGTGTGGAGACATCCACCGTGAAAATGCATATCTCCAACATGCTTCAGAAGACCGGTTATCACAGCAGGCTTGAACTGGCGGTCAAAGCCAGACATTACGGTCTGGTCATAAACGATTGAATATCCGAATGCACGAAATGACGACTTATGTGCATGGTTTGCCCCGTATGTGCTGAAAGATATCATTAAAAATGATATAATCTGTAACGTTAACTGATGCTAACGCATTTGTTAAATAGATAAAAACCAACCCAAAGGAGGAAAACATGAAAAAGATCAACACCAAGAAAATCGCTGCTGTCCTTACAGCAACACTGTGCATCGGAGTATTGGCAGGATGCGGCTCTTCCAAGAAAGCTGATTCTTACTATTTCACAAACAACACCGGTGCTACAATGCAGGAAGTGTATGTCAGCTCCATGAGCAATGATGAGTGGGGCGATAAGCTCAACGATTCTACTATAAGCAACGGAAAGACCATCACTTTAAGCAACAGCACACTTGTAGACGGCGTTGGCGCATCCTATGACATAGGTACCATCGATACCAACGGTCTGAACTATGACTTCTACGAAGTACCGATCAATGATCAGGATACTCTGTCCGTAGGTCCCGCTAATGGTGATACGGTTACTCTTACCGTTACCAGCGGCAGCGGACAGACCACCACTTACGAAGGTTATGCATATTAATCAGTAAGCGGTATAATAAGATCACAAGTATATGGGATGCAGACTGTTACGGTCTGCATCCTGCTACTTAAATCCATTTATTGTTTCCGATACAGTAAGGGGAATACATGAAAAAGAAAACACTTATAGCCATATTAACAATATCTTTGGGGCTTACATGTGTATCCTGCGGATTAAAACCCTCAGGAACCACAGGTGACGATTCATCTGAAACAGAGACGGAAGCGACAGCTTTGCCGGAAGAACAGGAGGAAACCGAAAGTGTCATTGATGATGAACCTGTTCAGTCTCAGCCGGCCGATACCAAACTGGACATCACATCCGAACAGGAGATCATGTCTTTCGTTTCAGGCGAATGGATGCTTATGGACACGATAAACGGTGAAGATTGCGGCCGGCTTACTATCTCGGAAAGCGGTGACCTTGAGTATGAAAGGCTTTCCGACGGCTTAAGCGCTGATGGGTCGATCCAATTTTCCCAAGGTAAGGACTGTCGTTCCGGAATGGATTTCGGCGGCGAAGATGATCGTTATATCGGATACTCGATAGCGATAAAGAACCCATCGGACAAATTTATGATGCCTGATATCAGTTATCCGCCTTCGGCAGATGAATTCGGAAGCGGTGATTTCTTTATAGGCAGAGGGCCTACGGAGGATTATCTGTATCTTACGTTTGTCGGAAACGGAGATTCTTTTGTTCTGTATAACATATTCCAGAACATGGATCGTATCCTTGATGAATTATCAACATACGGCGATTATGATCTTCAGAACACCTGGGTGCTGCATCGTGATAATGGCGGGGCAGGGAGTGAAAATCCGCCCAAAGTCGGTGAATTCTACGGATTGGTATGGGGCGCGGATGATGACGGACTCCTGATCGAGCCCATGGATCTTTTCACAATGGATACTGAAGAGGATTATACATTCCGTAAATACGAAGCAGGTCTTTTTGCAGAGACCGGTAATATCGCCGCAGGTCATTATTCTCTTGACGGCGCCGATACTTCTCTTGTTTTCCATGATAAAGCGCTTTACACGATGCAGAATCCTCTGATGTGCAAGGTGACCACCGATATGCAGGGAAATATCAGCATAATAGAAGAACTCATTCAGTCTTATTACGGGATCTATGATATGGGCGATCTTCCGATAGAATTAAGCTATGACGGCCTTACCGTTAACTATAACGGCATGGAATATGACCTGACGGATTACGATACACCCTGCAATGCCATCATGGACGCATATGAAGTCGGCGAATGGATCGTGGTCGAGGGCCATATGAACCCTCATATAGGATCATATTATTTTATTAATAAGTATTCAGGAAATATTGAACGACGCATAGAAGGCACCGGACTTGTTTCCCGATTTACGGATGACATCACCACTTCCGTATATTCGGCCTGGGATACGGTCTATAACTGGAAGGGTAATCCGATAGGTTTTACCGATGACGGATCCGAAGTAATGAAACTTCGTTTCGGTAATGACGGACCTCTTGTTGTAGCTGAGGATCTGAACGGAAAAACGTATTATTTTGATGAACCTCACGGCGATGAGGCAATGTATGCATACGCTAAGTACTTAAGACATGAGACTCCCGAAAACTGGAAGGATTTCATGTCATATGCGCCTGACGGCGCCATAGGATTCGTTATGATCAATCCGACTCCCGAGATGAACACCAGAATGCCCTGGCCTCAGGAGTGCACCAGCGGATCCGATTCACTTGTTTTTGTGGCGCTTGAAGATGACACCTATATCGATCTTGAAGCAGGACAGCTCGTTTATGTTGAAGATTCGGATGATGATTTCAAGTGGGTACCCGGCAAAGTCCTGGATGTGGCTACTTTGTCAAAAGGCGAAGGCCGTTTATATCCCATCACGGTTCCCGAAGGGACGCCTAACAACCTGATGCATATTGTTGCAGGCAACAGAGCGGGTGAATTTGAGGTCTTCGAGCTGTCAGGTGAGACAGACTTAAGCTGCGCCTTCATCGGTTCTTTTGAGAGCGCTGATGAAGTTGAGATGCACACCGTCAAAGATCTTCCCAAGACATACGATAACAATTATGAAGCCTATATGGATGTGTTATACGCATACCAGAAGGCCGAAGAAGAAAAGTATAATGAAGAGGAGCTTGTTGCGCATGGTATAGAGACCGAACTTATACAGTACGGCTGGCCGTATGCCGTTACCGGCGATACCATCACCTATACCAACAAGGATCTGAACGGAGACGGCATAGTTGAACTTATCATTAAACTTAACGGATCCGTAGTGGATATATACGGTTTTAACGGAAAACAGCCGGTACATCTGTTTAGCACCATGTACAGGTCGATAACAGATCTTCGTGAAGGCGGAATACTTATCAGCACACAGACGTACTCTGCAGCAAGCTACAGTACGACATATTATAAGTTTGACAGCGTCGATACCGAATATAAACCCGTAGCACAGATACGCGATGACGGTTCGGGTAAAGAGAAATATTATTTGATGTACAATGGAGACTGGAGTGAAACATCAGCAGATTCGTTTGCGGATATGTCGCTTCAGGCGCCCGCAATAGACATCCCCGAAGGAAAGCCTTTAGCTGATTTCAATGGTACGTTCTGATATCCTTAAAAAACTTATATGCGTGCTCCTGTGCACTTTTGTCCTCATGGGATGCGGTGAGATAGAGGATTACAGCTTTTCACGCGATGATGTGAACGATTTTCTTGCTTCCGATGAGGATTATACAGGAGAGGATCTTCTACCGTCCGTAAATGAATCAGGGACGATTGAGTCCGTTGTGTCTTCCGATACTGATGAGATCGCGGAGGAAAAAGAAGAAAAAGAAATATATATAGGCGATCTGACATTCGAAGAATATGAAGCGCTCACGCTCGAAGAACAGGATGCTCTGAGGGCTGAAGAAAGAGCAAAAGTCACTCCGGCTTATGAGGATGAGATCCTGCACGATTACCGGGAACTGTATGATTACAACAATGCCGTGATCGGATATATATATATCGACGGCACTTCAATAGATGCCCCTGTGCTGCAGACTCTTGAAGATTATGAGTATTATCTTCACAGAGATATAGACGGTGTCGAATCCGAACCCGGATGCATAATCCTGGATGCCGACTCCGAGATCGGTATAGGTACTCGTAAAGAAGGGTATCTTGAGGGCTATGAGCCCACTACCATACAGATGGTACACGGCCATAATATGCGTAACGGTACGATGTTCGGGTCGCTGCTCAAATACGCCGATGCATCATATGCGGATTCACACAGCATCATCGAGTATGACAGTCTGTATGAAAAACGTTCATATGAAGTGATCGGCGCGTTTTATTCTCAGATATATCCCGAAGACAGCAATGAATTCAAATATTACACATATAATCAGCTGGACAGTAAGGAAGAGTATGATCACTGGATCGAAAATATAGAGGATCTGGCTTTATATCTCAGAGATGTGCCGTATCAATACGGTGATGAATATATACTTTTATCTACATGCGCCTACCAGACAGAGGACGGAAGATTTGCCGTTTTCGGTGTCAGGCGGCAGTGATAATTTTCATTGCTAAAACCCTCCCTATACATTAAAATTAGATAAGTATATTTCGGGCGGATAAATGATCCCGATATCCTTAGATCAAGAGGTTATAAATGAGCAATATTGCTATAGTTACCGACTCAAACAGTGGAATCCTACCTGCCGAAGCGCAGTCACTCCGGGGCGTATTCGTTGTTCCGATGCCGGTACTTATCGGTGATGAGACTTTTTACGAAGGTATAGATATCACTCAGCATCGTTTTTATGAAGTCCTTTCCACGCGTACCGATCTTATGACCTCGCAGCCTTCTCCTGCAGCGGTTACCGATCTGTGGGATGAGATATTGAAGGAATATGATGAGATAGTACATATCCCGATGAGCAGCGGTCTGTCAGGCGCCTGCGCAGCGGCTCGCATGCTTTCGGAGGATTTTGACGGCCGCGTTCATGTAGTCAATAATCAGCGCATATCCGTTACCCAGATGCGTTCCGTATATGATGCGATCGAACTTCGCGAAAACGGCATGGACGGTGCGGCTATCGCGGATCATCTTGAAAAGGTCAAATTCGAATCAAGTATCTATATCATGGTCGATACGCTCTATTATCTTAAGCGCGGAGGCAGGGTGACCCCTGCGGCAGCCGCTATAGGTACGGCACTCAAGATCAAGCCTGTCCTTCAGATCCAGGGTGAAAAACTGGATGCATACACGGTTGCGAGAACTGTCGGCATGGCCAGAACCAAGATGATAGATGCCATCCGTAAGGATATGAAAGAACGTTTCGGCGGAGATATAGCCGATAACATGCATCTTGATATCGCTTATACATATAACGATCAGGTCGCTGAGGAGTTTAAGGAGCAGGTAATGGATGCCTTTCCCGGATTTACGGATATCCGCGTGGATCCTTTGAGTCTGTCCGTTTCCACGCATATAGGTCCCGGAGCCCTTGCACTGGCCTGCTGTAAGAAATTGAAATTATAAGGTTTAAAAATCATGAAACCTACGGAATATAATTCACACAATGACGGCGAGGAGACCCGCCGTCAACTTATGTATATAGACCGGCTTACCGGTCATGTCAGGGCGCTTACCGATGAACTGGGGCGCGCACCTAAAGCCTGTGTAGTTACTTTCGGATGCCAGATGAACGCCAGGGATTCAGAGAAACTCCTCGGTATCCTGATTTCAGCCGGATACACGGAAACCGATTCAGAGCAGGAAGCGGATCTGGTCCTCTATAATACCTGTTCGGTCCGTGATAATGCCAATCAGCGTGTATACGGGCGCCTCGGTACGCTTAAAGGATATAAAAAGGACAAACCTCATCTTAAAGTCGTATTATGCGGCTGCATGATGCAGGAAGAGACCTGTGTGGAGAAGATCCGTAAAAGCTATTCTTTCGTGGATCTTGTCTTCGGCACCCATAATATCTTTAAGTTTGCCGAGCTTATGTGCAGCTCATTTGATAGTCCCGGTCGTATGATCATCGATATCTGGGATGAAACCGATCAGATAGTCGAAGAATTACCCGTAAGAAGAAAATATAACTATAAATCCGGCGTAAACATCATGTTCGGATGCAATAATTTCTGTACATACTGTATCGTTCCCTACGTCAGGGGCAGAGAGAGGAGCAGAGCTCCCGAAGAGATCCTGTGTGAGATCGAACACCTGGCGGAAAGCGGTGTGATAGAAGTGATGCTGCTTGGGCAGAACGTAAACTCCTACGGGACCAATCTTGATCATCCGATGTCTTTTGCGGGACTTCTTAAGGAAGTTGAGAAGATAGACGGGATCAGGCGTATCCGCTTTATGACATCTCATCCCAAGGACTTATCCGACGAGCTGATAGAGACATGCGCGGCTTCCGATAAGATCTGCAGACATCTGCATCTTCCCGTTCAGACCGGTTCAAACAGATTGCTTAAGGCCATGAACCGCAATTATACGAGAGAACATTACTTAAATCTTGTGGATAAGATAAGGACTGCCATGCCCGATATCTCGATAACTACCGATCTTATCATGGGTTTTCCGGGCGAAACATCTGAAGATGTCGAAGATACCATCGATCTGATCAGACGGGTACGATACGACAATGCATACACATTCGAGTATTCCAAACGTACCGGTACTCCGGCTGCATCATATGAAGGCCAGCTTTCGCCCGAAGAAATGCAGGCTCATTTTGATGCTGTCTTAAGCGTAGTCCAGGAATGTGCGCGAGACAGTGCCGCGCGTCATACCGGAGAAGTGCAGGAAGCGCTGATCGAATCCGTAAATGATCATGATGATAAACTCATGACCGGACGTCTGGGCAATAACCTGCTCGTTCACGTCCCCGGTGACTCTTCAATGATCGGGTCGATTATCCCGGTTAAATTAAGGGAGTGTAGGGGGTTCTATTTCTTGGGAGAGATAGTTAAGTAAGTTCGAATGCATATAATGTTCCCCGCAGCGAGTACTGTCGGGTCGGAGCAAGGGGAATCATTTATATGCATTCGGACATGTGTAATAAAGTGATGAATGATCTTACCGTTGACAAAATCGATAAAGAAAAATTGTCTCCGATGATGCAGCTGTATCTGGAGACCAAGGCGCAGTATCAGGATTGCATACTTTTTTACAGGCTCGGTGATTTCTATGAGATGTTCTTTGATGATGCGCTTGAAGCCAGCCGTGTTCTGGAGATAACGCTTACCGGCAAGAACTGCGGCCTTGAAGAGCGTGCTCCGATGTGCGGTGTTCCTTTTCATGCCGTGGAAACATATCTGGGAAGGCTCGTAAACCACGGATATAAAGTGGCCATCTGCGAACAGGTGGAGGATCCCAAACTTGCCAAGGGCCTGGTCAAACGTGAAGTCGTCAGAGTTGTTACTCCGGGTACCAATCCGATCGTTGAGTCACTGGACGGAAAGCGGAATAACTATATCGTATCTATCCTGTATATGGACGACTGCATAGGTTTTTCCTTTGCCGACGTGACGACCGGCGATTACTATCTGACTCAGCTCGAATCGCTTGATAAACTTTCCGATGAGATAACCAAATATTCACCCTCGGAGATCATATGTAATGAAGCTTTCCTGCTAAGCGGCATAAATGTCGATGATCTTAAGAACAAACTCGGTATAAGCATAACTTCGCTTGACGAGAGAGTTTATGATGAAGAACACGCCAAGCGTATCATCCTTAAGCATTTCCACGCAGCAAGCCTCATTGGCATGGGAATCGCCGATTTCCCCGCAGGAATAAGCGCTGCGGGAGCACTTCTCGAATATCTGTACGAAACCCAGAAGAACGATCTGGTTCAGTTTACGCACCTGTATCCGTATGTATCCAGCAGATACATGCTGCTCGACTCCGCCACCAGGCGCAATCTGGAACTGACAGAAACCATGCGGGACAAGCTCAAAGTCGGATCGCTTCTCGGAGTCCTGGACCTTACAAAGACAGCCATGGGCGGCAGGATGCTCAGACATTTCATCGAGCAGCCGCTGATAGATATAGATTCCATAGAACTCAGGCTTGATGCGGTCGATGAGCTGTCTCATCGTTCGATGGAGAGAGATGAGATCAGGGAGTACTTAAACAGCGTATATGACCTTGAGAGGCTGCTTGCCAAGATAAGTCTGAATACCGTTAATCCCAAGGATATGCTGGCATTCAAGAGTTCCATGCAATATCTTCCCGCGATCAAACAGGTCATGAGTGATTTTAAGTCCGTAAGACTGTCCGAGCTTTCGGATGCGATAGACGAACTTAAGGATATTCACGATATGATCGATGCCGCCATAGAAGAGGAGCCTCCGATCACGGTTCATGAAGGCGGGATATTCAAACCCGGCTTCAGTGAAGATATCGATACATTAAGACGCGCCAAGACCGACGGCCGCAAGTGGATAGCTGAACTTGAGGAAGCCGACAGAGAACGTACAGGCATCAAAAATCTGAGGGTTAAATACAATAAGGTTTTCGGCTTTTATTTTGAAGTCACGAATTCCTATGCCGATAAGGTGCCTGAGGATTATATCAGAAAACAGACTCTGACCGGGTCCGAAAGATACACAAATGACAGATTAAAAGAACTCGAAGATATCATATTAAATGCCGAGGATAAGCTTTTCACCCTTGAATATGATATGTTCTGTGAGCTTCGTGACAGGATAGCCGCAAACATCGGCCGCATACAGGATACAGCCAAGGTCATCGCAGAGACAGATGTATATGCATCACTCAGTCTGGTAGCTGAGCGTAATCATTATGTGCGCCCCGAGATAGCTGACGACGGTGTCATCGATATCAGGGAAGGACGACATCCCGTAATTGAAAAGATCCATCCTGATACGCCTTTTATCTCTAACGACACATATCTGGATAAAAAGAAAAAAGCCGTATCGATAATAACAGGTCCCAACATGGCCGGCAAATCAACATATATGCGTCAGTCTGCCCTTATAGTGCTCATGGCTCAGATAGGCTGCTTCGTGCCTGCCTCAAGTGCCCATATCGGCATAACAGACAGGATATTTACGAGAGTCGGTGCATCCGATGACTTATCGAGCGGACAGTCTACTTTCATGGTTGAGATGAACGAGGTCGCCAATATCCTTCGGAATGCGACAGCCGATTCGCTTCTTATTCTTGATGAAATTGGTCGCGGAACCTCGACCTTTGACGGTATGAGCATCGCCTGGGCTGTGATAGAGTATATTTCAAACAAGCGTCTTCTCGGAGCCCGTACGCTGTTTGCAACACACTATCACGAGCTTACCGAGCTGGAAGGGCGGATAGACAATGTCAACAACTATTGCATAGCCGTAAAAGAACAGGGCGATTCGATCGTGTTCCTCAGAAGGATCATCAAGGGCGGTGCCGACAGAAGCTACGGCATTCAGGTGGCCAAACTTGCCGGAGTTCCCGACATGGTCATAGACCGTGCCAAGGAGATATCTAAGGAACTGTCCGAGAACGATCTGACCGATAAACTCAAGGATCTGGGAGGATTCATGACCGGATCGGGCACTGGAGCCGACGGCAAAAAGAGCAGTTCTCAGAATGCATCTCATCATTACGATGAAGTTGATCTTGGACAGATGTCCCTTTTCGAGACTACAGATGATGATGCAGTGCTTAAAGAGCTAGAAGAGGTTGACATAACAAAACTGACCCCCGTGGACGCTTTAAATGAACTCTATCGCCTTCAGAATATGCTTAAAAACAGATGGAAGGGATAGTTACTTTGATCAGGATTTTTAAAGACGAGGGACCGGAGATGAAGAAAAACGATATTCTGAAAACCATTGCAACAGTACTTACATGCATGCTCCTTTCTTCCGGATGCGGTTTATCCAAACCTGCTGATGCGGTTTCGGATGCTTCCGAACCGACTGAACCTGTCCAGGCGACAGAAGTTTTAGCTGATGATACTGCTGATGAGCCGGCTATATCGGATGAAAGCGCAAGTCCCATGGGCAAGCATGTGACCGAAGGAGCAGATGCTTCGACTTCGTCTGAATTGTCTCTGGCTAAAAGACTTTGCGGCAAATACAGCTATAAGGATTCAAACGGAGAATATCAGATCCTTGAGATCTGTGAGTTTGCCGATAATCTTTATGCATATTACGGTTTCAGTATGGAGGAGGAAGAAGGAGTAGAGCCTGATGAGCTTTATGCATACTCTTTCTATTGTCTTGAACTGATTCCGGACAATGCATCGGATGTAAGAAGCGAGACTGCCGATTCTGTTGACGTGAACATCCTTGCTTTTTCGATCATGAGCAATCTGACCAAATATCAGGCTGCCCCCGAAAAGTGCAATATAGAGCTTGAGGAAGGCGGTATTGAGGTTACTTCGGCTTATTTTACCGGTAAGAATGAAACTGTGTTCTTTGAAGCGGATGATCGTGTTGAGGATGCTTTTCCGTATATGAAGGATGCCGATGCGGGTAAAGGTATTAACGATGACTTCTTTACAGGCCTGTGGCGGGAGACAGGTTCTGATAACCCCTATTATCTGGATTTTAAAGAAAACGGAGTGATAAAAATATATCAGGAAGAACCCGGAACGGAAGTCACTTTCGGCGGTGGGTCATACTCCGGCCCGGAAAATGATCTGCTCAGCTTCAGATGCAGTTTCCTGGGCAGCGGATCCATGCCTTATGAAACTCAGACATGGATTTATCCCAACGGAAATAATGAGATCGAACTCGAGTTCTCATCTTCGGATATATCGGATTTTGAAGAAAAGAAAGACATGTTTTTTGAGAAGATCGAAGAGGCGGATGTCCCGATCGTGACGATAGATGAAGTGAAGAAGATTCTTACGGATGATCATGTCTATGATATGTATTCTCAGGACGCATCAACGTCGGAAGTAAAGATGCTTGATGAGTTCTACGGCGTATGGCTCTCGGCTTTTGAGGAGTCGGATGATGCTGTGGAACTGGTGGAAAAACTTGAAAAAGACGGGTTTGATGCGATTTATGTATATTCACCCGAATGGAAAAATTTAAGTTCCAAACCGTATTATTGCGTAACAGCAGGTATATGTGATACACAGGCCGATGCCGATTCACTTCTGGCCAAGGTTAAAGATGCAGGGTATAAGGATGCATATGTAAAGAGCACAGGCGCAAGGCTTGAACAGCGTATTTATTACAATATATATGATGAGAGTTCATCCTATGAGTTCAAGAATGACAGAGTCATTGTAAATGCGGGTGAAGTCAGCGGCGTCGGATATGAAGAACTTCCCGAAATGAGACTTGTCGTGGATTCAGAGACGGAATTTGCTTCGGCCTGTAAAACCGAGTTTTTCGGAAACTATGAGGAGGGTGATACTCCCCTTGAATGGTTTATAAGAAATAAAAATTTCCTTGATACCGATTATGACGAATACTCAAAGCATGGCCCTGCTCTTAAAGGCGTATTTGAAGTAAGTATCACGGGTGATCACATCGATAAGTTCTACGGCAGTTATTGGTGGGATTAAGAACTTTAACAATCTTCAGATGACATCTTGACAAGAAAAGTGCATAGATGTTACATTCAATGAAGTTAAACCGATGATGAGGAGTGAGTAGTTCCCACATCACTTTGTCAGAGAGAGTCGCGGATGGTGGAAGCGCGGCACAAGGCGTAGGAGCGAATGGACCTCAGAGGGCGAACGGAAACGGGAAACCGGAGTATGGGAGACGGAGTTGACTCTCCGTAAACAAAGGTCAGCATATGATAGTATGCACAGAGAGGATGCATCAGCATCAAGCGGGGTGGCACCGCAGGTAAGAGAACCTGTCCCGGCATTACTTTTTGTAATGCCGGTTTTTTTATTGCAAATGATCAAAATTGACCAAAGAGTCTGTGATCCGGACCCGGAAACGGAGAAAAATATGATCCTCGAGACAATAGTCCGTGATAAAAGAATAAGGCTTGCCGAGCACAAAGCAAGGATACCGGAAGCTGATATGCGCGCTCTCGCAGAGGATGCTTTGAAGGCGCATGAGTTTGAAGATGATCTGTTCTACAGGAACATGTCCAAGCCCGGCATTTCCATAATAGGCGAGTTTAAGCAGGCTTCACCGAGTCTGGGAAGGATCGAATCAAAGATCGATCTTATGGAACGGATCGATGAGTATAACGAATGTGTCGATGCGATCTCATGTCTTACGGAGGAAGACCATTTTAACGGAAATGTTGATTATCTTAAGCAGATCCGTGCAAAGAGTTCTCTTCCGATACTCAGAAAAGACTTCATGATCGAAGAGTATCAGTTCTATGAAGCCAGAGTCATCGGATCGGATGCTGTCCTTCTTATCACGGCCATCCTGGATGATGCACAGATGAAGGATTTCTATGATCTTTCACGTGAACTCGGACTCGGAGTTCTGGTAGAGACCCATGATGAACATGAGATCGAGCGGGCGCTTAAGATAGATCCGAGGATAGTCGGCATCAATAACCGCAATCTCAAGGATTTTACGATCACTCTTGAGAATACGGGAAGACTTAGGAAATATGTACCTGATAATAAGCTCCTGATCGCAGAGAGCGGTATCATGGGCGATGAAGACGTAAGATATCTGAAGGAAGTCGGCGTCGACGGATTCCTGATAGGAAGGGCTTTTATGGAATCCGCAAGTCCGAGTACTCTGGCAAAAAAATGGAAGGCGATCTGATATGTTTATCAAGATCTGCGGGATAACACGCCCCGGGGAAATCGAATATCTGAACGAATATAAGCCCGATTATGCGGGATTCGTGATATATGAACCCAGCAAAAGATATGTTACTCCCGATCAGGCGTCGGATCTTGCGTCAATGCTTGATCCCGAGATAAAGAGAGTCGCGGTTCTCGTCTCACCTGATGCAGAGTTAATCAAAAAGGTAGAGGAATCCGGATTTGCAGATATCTTGCAGATACATCGGGAACTTACGGAGGAAGCGCTCCGGGCAGCAACTCTTCCTGTATGGGCAGCCGTCAATCTTTCGGATCTGACAGGATATGAGGAAGCGATCAAACGCATTGATGAATTGCCCGGGAAACTGCCTGAGAAGATCACGGCTATCGTGGCAGACGCACCGGAGTTCGGAAGCGGAAAGACTTTTAACTGGAAAAGCTGTGACATACGTAAAAGTAAAAGAACTCTGAAAGCAGGTACCAATTCGCCGCCCGCTCGTCTCTTTTGCCTCGCAGGCGGACTGAATGCCGCAAATGTGGCTGAAGGGATAAGGATCTTTGAGCCTGACATTGTGGATGTAAGTTCGGGAGTTGAAGGCGAACAAGGTAAGGATCCCGTTAAGATACGGGATTTCATACAAACAGTCAGAAAGGAAGAAAACATATGAATAATAAGGCATATTACGGAGAATACGGCGGACAGTTCGTATCGGAATCTCTGATGAATACCTTAAATGAGATCGATGAAGCCTTTGAAGCGGCTATCCGGGATCCCGAGTTCATTAAGGAATACAATTATTATCTGAAACAGTATGTGGGCCGTGAAACACCCCTGTATCTGGCCGAGAGACTGAGCAAAAAGTACGGAACCAGGATCTACTTAAAGCGCGAGGACTTAAACCACACGGGTGCGCATAAGATCAACAATGTGATCGGACAGATCCTTCTTGCAAAACGCATGGGCAAGAAAAAGATCATAGCAGAGACCGGTGCTGGTCAGCACGGCGTTGCCACAGCTACCGGAGCAGCGCTTTTTAACATGGAATGCACCGTATATATGGGCAAAGAAGACGTAAAACGCCAGGCACTCAACGTTATGCGCATGGAGATGCTCGGAGCAAAAGTCGTATCAGTGGAATCCGGAAGTAACACGCTTAAGGATGCGACCAATGAAGCTATCAGAACATGGGCAAAGACCGCAGAGGATACTTTTTACATAATCGGATCAGCCATCGGTCCATATCCGTATCCGAAGATGGTCAAGGAGTTTCAGTCCGTGATAAGCCGTGAGGCAAAGAAACAGCATATGGAAGCGGAAGGAAAACTCCCGGATGTCGTAATGGCATGTGTCGGAGGCGGTTCCAACTCGATAGGTATGTTTGCTGACTTCATAGATGAGCCGTCAGTTGAATTGATCGGTGTCGAAGCAGCCGGTAAGGGTATCGATACCGACGAACATGCCGCATCCATGGCAAAGGGGCGTCCCGGCGTGCTTCACGGAACACGTTCGTATCTGCTGCAGGATGAGGACGGCAATGTGCAGCTTGCCCACTCAATCTCTGCCGGTCTCGACTATCCCGGAGTGGGCCCCGAGCATGCCTATCTTCATGATACCGGCAGGGCCAAATATGTTCCGATAACCGATACCGAAGCAATGGACGCATTGATGGAACTCACACAGACCGAAGGCATCATCCCGGCTATCGAGAGCGCACATGCCGTCGCTTATGCGTTCAAAAAGGCTAAGGAGATGACACCCGACCAGTCGATGATCATATGTCTGTCCGGCCGCGGAGATAAGGATGTCAATACGATCTCTGATTATCTCGCAGGCAAGGGATACCTTAACTAAGGAGGCTGACATGGCAAACAGGATAGAAAAAAGATTGGAAGAACTTAAAAGTTCCGGCAGCAAAGCATTTATCACATACATGACATCGGGACTTCCCGATTATGAAAGGACCGAGCAGATCATCAAAGCTCAGGATTCGACGGATATCATTGAACTAGGCATCCCTTTTTCGGATCCCATAGCGGACGGTCCTGTCATCCAGCAGGCTTCATACGAAGCGATACAGGCAGGCGCATCCCTGAAAAAGACTTTTGATCTGATGAAAAAGATCAGGTCCGAGGGAATTGAAAAGCCCATAGTATTCATGCTCTACTACAACACTATAGCCGGATGCGGGATACAAAGCTTCGTTGCCGGATGCCGCGAGGCCGGAGTGGACGGACTCATAGTTCCCGATCTTCCCATGGAAGAGCAGGAGCCCTTGAAAAATGCGCTTGAAGGCGATGATACAACGATACTCATACAGCTTGTATCGCCCGTATCAAAAGAACGTATCCCGCAGATCCTTGAAGGAGCCAGAGGATTCGTATACTGCGTATCATCCATGGGCGTAACGGGACAGGCGGCAGATTTTCACAGGGAAGTGATCGACTATCTAAAAAGCGTAAAAGCCGTATCAAAGATACCCGTCATGATGGGCTTCGGCATCAGGGAAGCCGAAGATGTCCGTCCCATGAAGGATATCATTGACGGCGCGATCGTCGGATCTCATTTTATCAACATTTTGAGACAGGCAGACTTTGATCCGAAGGCAGCTGCGGAATATACCGCCAGATTTAAAAACAAGCTCAATTCATTGTAAACATAAACTGCAAACCAACCCTTATAAACGGAGGAAACAGTAATGATCAAAGAAGCTATCGAAAAAATCGTACTTAAAGAGGACCTGACTTATACGGAAGCATACACCGTCATGAACGAGATAATGGACGGTGAGACAACACCGACCCAGAACGCCGCTTTTCTTGCAGCACTTTCGACAAAAAGCGCCAAAGCGGAGACCATAGACGAGATCAAGGGCTGCGCTGCCGCAATGCGTGAACATGCCACACCGGTTGATACCGGCGATATGGATACGATCGAGATAGTAGGAACCGGCGGCGACAGAGCCGGAAGCTTTAATATCTCTACAACGACATCGTTTGTAGTAGCCGCTGCGGGTGTCAAGGTCGCCAAACACGGTAACCGTGCAGCCTCGTCCCAGTCCGGCACCGCAGACTGCCTTGAGGCCTTGGGTGCCAATATAAATCTTGACCCCGAGCAGTGCGTAAAACTGCTTAAAGATACCGGCTTTTGCTTCTTTTTTGCTCAGAAATATCATACATCAATGAAATATGTCGGTCCTATCAGGAAGGAACTCGGATTCAGGACAGTCTTTAATATACTCGGCCCCCTGACCAATCCTGCCCGTCCCAAACGCCAGCTTCTCGGTGTATATGATGAATACCTGATCGAACCTCTGGCCCAGGTACTCTCGGGACTCGGCGTTGAGAGAGGCATGGTCGTCTATGGTAAGGAAAAACTCGATGAGATAACAGCCGTAGGTCCTACAGCCGTATGTGAGTTCAAGGACGGATGGTATAAGACATACGAGATCACTCCCGAGCAGTTCGGTTTTAAGCGCTGCAAAAAAGAGGATCTGGTCGGCGGAACTCCCGAAGAAAACGCCGCCACCACGCGTGCCATCCTCGATGGGACCGAAAAAGGGCCCAAGCGTGACACCGTTCTCATGAACGCCGGAGCAGCCCTTTATATCTCGGAAAAGGCTAACACTCTTGAAGACGGTGTAAAGATGGCTGCAGAACTCATCGACAGCGGAAAAGCGCTTCAGGCGATGCAGGAGTTCGTGGCAGCATCTTCAGCTTTATGATAAACTTATAGCATGTTTGAGATCAGAGTTCTTGATAACGAGACCATAGATAAGATAGCCGCCGGAGAAGTCGTTGAGAGACCTGTCAGCATCGTGAAGGAGCTGGTGGAAAACTCGATAGATGCCGGCGCGACTATCATAACGATCGAGATAAAAGAAGGCGGTCTGAAACTGATCCGCGTTACCGATAACGGATCAGGTATCGATCCTTCCCAGATACGGAATGCGTTTCTGCCGCATGCCACAAGTAAGATAAGTTCGTCAGAAGATCTGGATAAACTATATACCCTGGGTTTCCGCGGAGAAGCCCTTTCCAGCATCGCAGCGGTGAGCCGTATTGAGCTTACGACCCGCGTTGAGGGATCACTTGAAGGAGTACATTACCAGATCGAAGGTGGCAAAGAGATCATATGTGAAAGTGCCGGCGCTCCCGTCGGCACCACATTTATCGTAAGGGACATTTTCTACAACACGCTTCCCCGTCTGAAATTTCTCAAATCAGCGACAACCGAAGGAAATCTCATTGCAGATCTGTGTGAGCATATCGCTTTGTCCATGCCTCACATATCGTTTCAGTTCATCAATAACGGTGCCACCAGGTTTTCGACATCGGGACAGGGCGACTTAAAGGAAGTTATCTACAGGATCTACGGCAAGGAGACAGCGATGAATCTTCGCGCCATAGATAAAAAAGATGACGATCTTAAGATGTCCGTCACCGGATACCTGGGACTGCCAGCCATAAACCGTGCGAACAGGGCATCCGAACTTTTCTTTATCAATCACAGATATATCAAAAGTCCCCTTCTTTCACGAGCGGTGGAAGAGGGCTATATAGAGTATCTCATGCAGCACAAGTTTCCTTTCTGCATACTGGATATTTCCTTTGATCCCGCCGTGGTGGATGTAAATGTACATCCGACGAAGCAGGAAGTGCGCATAAGCAATGAAAAAGACGTATACGACCGTATCGTTGAATGGATATCATCCACGCTGTCAGAGAAAGAGATGCTGGATGATGTCACTTCGGTTTCCGATGATAAAGGGCCGGATAAGGCTAAGCCATCTTCCGAAAAGATAAGACTTCCGGAGATGTTCGAACAGACGCGAATAAATAAAGCTTCAGAGCAGGATGCAGATACACCGGACGCAGATCATGCTGCCGTATACGAAAACCGAAAAGACAGCGATATAAGATTTACGATCGATTTTGATAACGATCCTTCCGATTCCGGATCCGGCTCACCGGAACCCGGAGCAGCTGTCGGGGAACATGTTTCTTCGGTAATGATCAGTCCCGATGTGACATCTCAGATGAGCATGACAGCGGAAGAAGAGTTCCGTGAGCTTGCCAAGGGCGAGTTCTCACAGACCTCATTTGCAGATGATGAGCGGGTGCTCTCACCTGACGCCCGCCGTAATTACAGGATAATCGGTCAGGTCTTTAAGACATACTGGCTCATCGAGTATAACGATACTCTGATGCTGATGGATCAGCATGCAGCCCATGAAAAAGTGAATTTTGAACGTTTCATGGCACATATGACAAATAAGACCGAGGTTCCTTCACAGCTGGTTTCCCCTCCGGACATATTTACCGCATCCAACAGGGAGATGCAGATCATAGAGGAAAATCTCGTATATTTCAGCGAACTTGGTTTTGATCTTGATAAGTTCGGTGAACATGAGATCGCGATACGTGCCATCCCCCTGGATCTCTTCGGTAACGATCCGGCAAACCTTATCGGTGAGATAGTATCCGACCTTATCGATCTTAAGCGTGGTTCCACCCCCGATTCCATACGAACCCGTATAGCTACGATGGCCTGCAAGGCATCGGTAAAGGGAAACAATACCATGAGCGTTGAAGAGGTCGAAACTCTTCTCGATGAGATGCTCACTCTTGATAATCCGTATAACTGTCCTCACGGACGGCCGACCCTTATCACAATGAGCAAAACAGAACTCGACAAACGTTTCCATAGGATTGTATGATGTAATAAGTTGGATCTGATCTGTGAAGCAGATTTATATACAATCATTAAGGAGGTTACAAAATGAAGATCTATTCAGTATTTGATGAGGAGTTTTCAAACTACGGCCAGGTACTTGAGGGGTATGATACAGCCGGTCTTATCGCCGCAATGAATGCCATACCGCTTCCCGCAGACGGTGTAAACTATGAGCCCGGGATCGATTCTCTCGAAAAAGAACCCATCTACACCGAACTTAAGGACAAAGCATACGGCGGAATGCCTCTCGAACTCGGAATGTGCTGGGGCCATAATACCAAGCTTAACTGCCTCGAATATCATCGTGATTCCGAGATCAATATCGGTGCCGAGGATTTCGTTCTCCTTCTTGCCAAAAGAGAAGAGATCAAGGACGGAAAGCTCGATACTTCCAAAGTAAAGGCATTCAAGGCACCTGCAGGCACCGTTGTCGAAGTCTATGCGACAGCTCTTCATTATGCACCCTGCCATGTGGATGCTGACAAGGGATTCAGAGTAGCAGTAGGTCTTCCTTTGGGGACCAATACCGATTATCGCATCGCCGATCCTGTCAATGACGAAGATAAGCTTCTCTGGGCAAGAAATAAGTGGCTGATCGCTCATGCTGAATCCGCTGAAGCAAAAGACGGTGCATATGTAGGTCTTGTCGGAGATAACATCGACATTGCTCAGTAACGCGTGGGTATCATGTCCGTTGTTCTCAAACCCAAACTCATAATAATCGCAGGTCCAACCGCTGTCGGAAAATCCGATCTTGGTGTTGAGCTTGCACTACGAATCGGCGGAGAGATAATCTCTGCCGATTCTATGCAGGTATATCGTCATATGGATATAGGTACGGCGAAGATCACTCATGATGAGATGAAAGGTGTTGTACATCATATGATCGATATCATCGAGCCCACCGAGAATTATCATGTATACGATTTCAAACATCGAGCAAAAAAAGCCTGTGATGAGATTTACTCCCGCGGAAAGATCCCGATCGTAGTGGGGGGTACGGGATTCTATATCCAGGCCCTGCTTTATGACATAGATTTCTCGGATCGGGGCGAAGACAGCGACATGCGTTCGGAACTTCAGAAAATAGCCGATCAGAAAGGCCCCGAGGCCCTTCATGATATCCTGGCCGAACTGGATCCGGATACCGCTTCGTCTCTGCATCCCAATAACGTTAAGCGTGTCATCCGCGCGATCGAATACGCCAGACAAAACGGTGAAGCTATCTCGAAACATAACGAAGAGCAGAGGGAGAAGCAAAGCCCCTATGATTTCAGATATTTTGTCTTAACCGATGACAGGGATGCCGTGTACGAACGCATCGATGCGAGGGTGGATAAAATGATCGCCGCGGGACTTGAAGATGAAGTGCGAAGCCTCGTGAAAATGGGCTGTACACCCAATATGACCTCGATGCAGGGAATAGGCTATAAACAGATGCTCATGTACTTAAACGGTGAGATCGACCGGGATGAGGCTATTCGCCTGATCAAACGCGACTCGAGACATTACGCCAAGAGACAGCTTACCTGGTTTAACCGTGAAAAAGAGCTGATCTGGCTTGACAGAAGACAATACAGAGATACCGCAGGCATATGTGATGCGGCATGTAAGATGATATAGGATCTTTTTGAATAAAATGACTGACAGTTTATACGCAATATATAAGGAACTCGGGATAAAGCCCGAACTGGCCGATAAAGGTGAAATAGTCCTTGAGAAGTTAAAGGAGCGTTTCGATCTCATAGATGAGACCGCCGAATATAACCAGCTCAAGGTCCTTAAGGCCATGCAGGACGCCAAAGTATCCGAAAGCTGCCTTACAGGCTCTACAGGCTACGGTTACGGTGATACGGGACGGGATACCCTTGAAGAGGTATATGCGAACGTTTTCCATACTGAAGATGCACTTGTGCGGCCTCAGATCACCTGCGGGACACACGCTCTTGCCCTGGCTCTGATGAGCAATCTAAGGCCGGGTGATGAGATGTTAAGCCCCGTCGGCAAGCCGTACGACACCCTTGATGAAGTGATAGGCATAAGACCTTCCAAAGGTTCTCTTGCCGAGTACGGCATCACATATCGTCAGGTCGATCTGAAGGATGACGGTTCCGTCGATTATGACGGGATAAAGGCCGCGATCAATGACAGAACCCGTCTTGTCGAGATACAGAGGTCCAGAGGATATGCGACCAGACCCACATTATCCGTAGAACAGATCGGTGAGATCATATCGTTTATCAAGTCCGTAAAGCCCGATATCATATGCATGGTTGATAACTGCTACGGAGAGTTCGTACAGAAGACAGAACCGAGTGATGTCGGAGCAGATATGGTCGTAGGCAGTCTCATCAAGAATCCCGGAGGCGGACTGGCACCGATAGGCGGCTATATCGCAGGAACAAGAGAGTGCGTGGAGAATGCATCATACAGACTGACTTCCCCCGGTCTCGGAAAAGAAGTCGGAGCATCGTTAAATGCTCTGCGTGATATGTATCAGGGACTTTTCCTTGCACCTACTGTAACCGCATCGGCACTTAAGAGTGCGATCTTTGCCTCATATATGCTCGAGGACATGGGGATAGAAGTATCGCCTAAGGCTGCAGATACCCGTTACGATATAATCCAGGAAGCGATCCTGCGAAAACCCGAAAGACTTATAGCTTTCTGCAAAGGAATACAGTCAGCAGCGCCTGTGGACAGCTATGTAACCCCCGAACCCTGGGATATGCCCGGTTATGATGCTCAGGTCATTATGGCTGCCGGAGCGTTTATCTCGGGATCCAGTATCGAATTGTCCGCAGACGGTCCCCTTAAGGAACCTTATTCCGTTTATTTCCAGGGTGGTCTGACCTGGCCGCACGGCAAGTTCGGTATCCTCAAAGCCTGCCAGTGTCTTCTTGATAGCGAAGCGTAGTTGTAGTATAATATTGTGTTGCAACGCAGAATTGCGGGCATCATGTTTTCCGAGCGAGGACTAACGGGCCGCAGCGAGGGAAATCATGTATGGACGCAATTCATATATGGAAATCACAAGGAGCGCAGATGAATTCATTTGGTATAGATCTGGGAACAAGCAACATCAAGATATATGACGGAAATGACGGCAATACGCTGATCGAGAAGAACATCATCGCAGTTAATGACAAGGGTGATCTATTCGCATACGGTGATTCGGCATACGAGATGTACGAGAAGGCTCCGGCCAACATCCATATCTCTTATCCGTTATGTAACGGTGTTATAGCAGAACTTAAGTATGAGCAGACTCTCGTTAGGAATTTCCTTACCGATCTTATGAAAGGCAATGTTCATCCCGCAGATTATTATGTGACGATCCCCTGGGATGTGACCGAAGTAGAGAAGAGAGCTTTCTATGATCTGGTCAAGGAAGCCAATGTCAAGGCCAAGAAGATCATGATCGTCGAGAAAGCCGTAGCCGACGGTATCGGCATGGGTATCGATGTATTAAACGCTCAGGGTGTTCTGGTCGTAAACGTCGGTTTTGATACTACCGAGATCTCCATACTGTCTCTCGGCGGAATAGTGCTCTCAAAGCTTATCAAGGTCGGAGGGCTTAAGTTTGACGAATCCATCCGCAATGCGATCCGTACCGAATACAGCCTTATCATAGGCGGCAAGACTGCTTCGTATGTAAAGAACAATCTGCTCGAACTCGAAGAGGCAGGTGAGCCCGCCGTTGTTTACGGCCGTGATATCGTAACAGGTCTTCCCGTTGAAAGATCCATTCCGACAGATCTGGTCGATTCATGCATGAAAGAGAACTTTACCACTATCATCGATAATATAAGAGTCATCCTGGAGCGCACCCCGCCGGAACTTGCTGCGGATATCTACAAGCACGGCATATATCTTACAGGCGGCGCATCCCAGACAGCTAAACTCGTTCAGCAGATCTCCGCAGGTACCGGACTTAAGGTCAATATTTCCGATTCTCCGATAACCAGCGTTGTTGACGGCTTAGCCAAGATCATTGAAGACGAACACTACAGGACGGTAGCATACGCTCCCAGATAAAGGATTATGAGCCCGGTTGTACAGCAAAAAGGGGAGAAATTTACCTTTAACAGTAAATATCTCCTTTTTATTTTAACAATACTTTGTACCATATTTATGATTCTGTGCTATATCACGGATTTCTCGGCGAATGCCCTGAATTACGCGGTAGGCTTCATTGTCACCCCTTTTGAAAAAGGTATATCGGAAACCGGATACTATCTGGCAAACCGTGCCGAACAGATAGCTACGATCAGGGAACTTCTTGCCGAAAACGATGAACTTCGTGCCCAGGTCGAGGAACTCACCGTTGAAAATACGCTTTTACAGCAGGATAAATATGAACTGATATCTCTCAGGGAACTGTATAACCTTGACAGTGAATATTCTTCATACGAGATGACCGGCGCGAGAGTGATATCACGATCCGCAGGCAACTGGTATTCGTCATTCATCATAGACAAAGGCGCTTCCGACGGCATTGAGATCGATATGAATGTCATGGCGGGCGGCGGTCTTGTCGGAAGAGTGACAGCTACCGGTGCTCACTGGGCTCAGGTCAAAAGTATTATCGATGACGATTCGTTTGTTTCATCCCAGATACTTTCAAATTCTGACATTCTCATTGTTTCCGGCTCTCTGGAAATGTATAAGGACGGAATAATCTCTTTCAGTCAGCTGGTCGATTCCGATGATGAAGTCCATATCGGAGACAAGGTAGTCACAAGTAACATCTCGGATAAATACCTGCCCGGAATACTGATCGGATACATAGATTCGATCAATCCGGATTCAAATAACATCACCAAGTCGGGAACTCTTACCCCGGCTGTCGATTTTGAACACATATCCGATGTTCTGGTGATCATGAAGCTTAAGCCCGGAGCAGAAATCGAATGAAAAAGGTGATCATCGCTGTTTTGTCTGTCTGGCTCATGTTCATACTTCAGAGCAGCGTTTTTTCAAGGATAAATATCGGTGGGATAGTGCCCAACATGCTGATAATCATAACAGCATGTTTCGGTTTCATGGAAGGAGATCTTGCGGGGCTTCTCGTGGGTTTCTTCTGTGGCATGCTCATGGATGTTTTCTACGGATCGTTCAAGGGATTCTATGCAATGATCTATATGTATCTCGGATATCTGAACGGTAAATTCTGTAATATTTTTTATCCCGAAGATGTCAAACTGCCGCTTGCCCTTATCGTATCGACCGACCTTTTGTACGGTTTATCCTGCTATGTATTTCTGTTCCTGTTAAGGGGCAGATTTGAGATAGGCTTTTATTTCGGACATATCATTTTGCCGGAGATCATCATGACCATCATAATGACTCTTCTGGTGTATCCCATCATCCTGTTCGTTCATAAACGTTTTTACGAGATCAAGAGATAATATCGGCTTATGTATGATGATATCAGAGACAATTTAATCGGAGTACTGAAGAGCCGGCTTCTGATCCTTTTTGTTCTGATCATCCTGTTCGGCGCCCTTCTTATCCACAGGGTTTTCGATCTGCAGATAGTCAACGGTGAGTCATATCTGCAGGATTTCCAGATGACCATCGAGAAAAACCGTTCCATCAAGGCGACCCGCGGTAATATCTATGACAGAAACGGAGAGCTGCTGGCTTATAACGAGCTCGCGTATTCGGTGAATATCGAGGATGTGTTTGAGTCGGGTTCAACCAAAAACGAGAAACTCAACGCAATGATACAGTCGCTCATCGGTATTATCGAGGATAACGGAGATGAGTGCTTAAGTGACTTCGGAATATCCATAAACAAACGCGGAGACTATTATTTTACGCAGGAAGGAACCAGACAGCTCCGTTTTCTGGCTGACGTATACGGCCGGATAGATCCCGATGATCTGGAATATAAAGAACTGAACGCAACACCGACGGATGTGGTCGAATATCTGTGTGCGCGTAATAAATTCGGGATCGGAGAATACACGGATCCCGATGATAAGAATTCATTCGTACCCGGCGGAGGATACGAACCGGAAGAACTGCTTAAGATCCTTACGATCAGATATAACATGAATACGAACAGTTTCCAGAAGTACATCGCGACCACTGTGGCGACCGATGTAAGCAAGGAGACTGTGGCCGTTGTTCTGGAGAACATCGATGACCTTCCCGGTGTCAGCATATCCGAAGATACCATAAGAAAATACAACTACAGCAAATACATGTCACATATCATCGGATATACCGGCAAGATAGACAGGGACGAACTTGCCCAGTTACAGCCGTTAAACGATGAGTATGATTTAAATGATACGGTAGGCAAGTCAGGCATCGAAGCGTCGATGGAACTTCAGTTACAGGGTACCAAAGGCCGTGAGACCGTATATGTCGATAACGTGGGAAAGGAGATCTCTACTACCGACTATACGGCACCGATCGCCGGAGATGACATCTATCTGACCATAGACAAGGATCTTCAGATCGCCGCAACCGATATAATCGAGACCAAACTTGCCGCGATCATACTCGCCAAACTCGCCAATATCAAGGAATATAAGCCTTCGGAGAATTCGTCCAGTGCCGATATCGTTATTCCGATATACAGTGTCTATTACTCCTGTATAGAGAATAATGTCATAGATATCGATCATTTTACGGATAAATACGCGTCCGAGACCGAAACTGCCGTATATGAGACATATAAGGATAAATACGCCAGAGTTCTGGCGACCATTGATGATGAGCTGTATAATACAAGGACTCATTACGAAGATCTCGGAAAAGAGTATCAGGTCTACGAATCACTCATTGCATCAAGGCTGTATTCTGACGGCGTGATCATGGATTCCGAAGTGAACAGGGATGATCCGGTATATATCGCCTGGACCAATGACGAGACCATATCCCTGGCTGAATACCTTGAATACTGTATAGCACAGAACTGGATCGATGTATCGCTTCTGGATATCGACGATGAATACTCGGATTCATCACAGATCTTTGACGGGATCGCAGCATATATCAAGGGTATTTTGCAGGATAATGCAGAGTTTACAAACAAACTCTATAAGTATATGCTTTTGAATGACGAGATCACGGGGCGGCAGATATGCCAGATCCTGCTAGATCAGGATATCGTCGATATACCAGAGACAGAGTATAAGAGCTTCATTTCCGGTGCGGAGACCGCATATGCTTTCATGCATAACCGTATCGCCGACAGAGATCTTACTCCCGCAGATCTGGCTCTTGATCCGTGCACCGGCTCCATTGTCGTCACAGACGTTAATACCGGGGAAGTTCTGGCTTTAGTCAGTTATCCTTCTTACGATAACAACAAGATGGCTAACGGCGTGGATGCTGCCTATTATGCCAAGATCAGAGAGAGTCAGGCATCACCGCTGATCAATTACGCGACGTTCCAGAAGACGGCTCCGGGTTCCACATTCAAGATGGTCATGGCTACGGCAGGTCTGATGGAAGATATCATAGACACATCTTCAACCATTACCTGCACAGGTATTTTCGATAAGATAGACACCCCTGCCAGATGCTGGATATATCCCGGAACTCACGGATCGATCAATGTGACCGGCGGAATAAGATATTCCTGTAACTGCTTTTTCTATGAAGTCGGATACAGATTGTCCACCATCTCGGGAGCATTTAACTCGGAAACCGGTCTTGAAAAGATCGCTAAATATGCTGACATGTACGGTCTGAGCGAAACAAGCGGAATCCAGATAGACGAAGCGACGCCCGAGATATCCGACATGGATCCCGTTCGTAGTTCGATCGGACAGGGTACGCATAACTTTACTACAGTCGGATTGGCCAGATATGTGACTGCGGTCGCAAACAGCGGTACCTGTTATAATCTGACACTGGTCGACAGGTCGACGGATTATGCAGGCAACATCAAGGATGAATATCCCGCTACCGTAAGGAACAATATCGTAATGCCGGAAAGCTATTGGGATGCCATTCATGCGGGCATGAGAGGAGTGGTCGAATCCAAGGCTTATTATTCGGATCTTGCGGTTAATGTCGCGGGAAAGACCGGTACGGCTCAGGAATCGAAATCCAGACCGAACCACGCCCTGTTTGTGAGCTATGCCCCCTATGAAGCGCCCGAGATATCCGTTACGGTGCGTGTCGCAAACGGATATACATCGGATTATGCCGCTCAGATTGCAAGAGAGGTATATAAGTATTACTTCGGACTGATAACGGAAGAGCAGGTTGATGACATGCTCGAGATTGAAGAAGGTACGATAAACGGAGATTAAAAAATGGCAAGTTCTATAGTTATCAAAAGTTACAAAAACGGATTGAGCGTACACATGGACCCTGAAGCCGACATAGAAACGATAAAAGCCGATCTGGCTGCCAAATTCAGGGAATCGGCTTCATTTTTCAAGGATGCCACCGTGGCGATAAGCTTTGAGGACCGTGAGATCGATTCGCAGACCGAATGCGATCTTGTAAATGTGATAACATCCTCATCCGATGTAAAGGTCGCATGCGTGGCAGGCCATAACAAACTTACCCAGGCCATGCTGCTCAACGCTCTGGGTGAACTGGAGTACAAAGCGGAAAAGCAGAAGGATTCGAATGTTCAGATCATAAAAGGGACTGTAAAAGACGGCCATATAGTAGATGTTCCCGGTTCAGTCCTGATCCTCGGGGATGTTTATCCCGGAACAAATGTAATAGCCGGGGGTGATGTTTTTGTACTCGGGGGACTGTTCGGTAATGTCTGTGCAGGTAATAACGGCGATCCCGACCGCATGATCGCAGCGCTTGAAATGAACCCCGAGAAGATGCGAATAGCAGGGATCAAGTATCGCCCTGCAGAAAAGGTCAAATGGACCATCAAGAGCAAGAACGCGCCCGCGCCCAAGCTTGCCCGGCTTATAGGAACGGATGTCGTTCTCGAGACCATAGACAGCAATTTCTGGAAGAGATTCAGTTTTAAAGATGATAAAACTATACAGGATTAAGGATTATGACTTCAAACTCATAGTGTTTGTCATCGCACTGTCTGTCATCGGCATATTTGCCGTGAGCAGTGCAAACGAAGCCTATCACAACAGACAGATAATGGGTGTCGGGATAGGTCTTTTTCTGATGCTTGTGATCTCGTTTTTTGACTATAATATCATCCTGAAGTTTTACTGGATCATATATGTTGCCAATATAATCCTTTTGCTGCTTGTCCGAATTCAGGGTGCAAGGTCTCACGGAGCAACGAGATGGCTTAATATAGGCGGTTTCCAGTTTCAGCCTTCGGAGACGGCCAAGATCATGATGATAGTCTTTTTTGCGGCATTCTTCATGGCCCATCAGGAGGAGATGAAGAACTTCAGGATCTTTATCATCGCCGTATTACTGTTTGCTCCGATATTTTATCTGGTGTATTCGCAGCCGGATATGTCCACGTCCATCGTCATCATCGTTCTTTTCTGCATACTGTTCTTCGAAGCGGGTATCAGCTGGAAGGTCGTTCTCGGTGTGCTGGCTGTGGCCATACCTACTTTTATCATCCTGTTGATGATGATCCTTCAGTCCGATCAGGATATCATCAACGATTATCAGCAGGATCGAATTCTGGCGTTCCTTAATCCCGAAGAGTATTCTTCATCAGGAGCATATCAGCAGAACAACTCGGTCATGGCTATAGGTTCCGGTCAGTTAATGGGTAAAGGATATGATTCCGACGAGATCAATTCCGTGAAAAACGGTAATTTCATCTCGGAGCCTCAGACCGATTTTATTTTCGCCGTAATAGGTGAAGAATTCGGTTTTATCGGAACATGTACGGTCATCCTGTTATTGATTTTCATATCGATTGAATGTATTATTATAGCAAAGCGAGCGAAGGATATGGGAGGGCTGATAATCGCTTCGGGCATGGGGAGTCTGATAGCGATGCAGGGGTTCTTAAACATAGGAGTAGCCACTCAGCTCATTCCCAACACGGGGTTACCGCTTCCTTTTGTCAGTTATGGACTGACCAGCTTGGTTAGTTTGTATGCCGGTATCGGATTCGTGCTCAATGTACGGCTTCAATGCTCCATACGAACAAGAGAGGGGATTTCATGAATATAGCGCTGATAGCACACGATGCTAAGAAGAAGCTTATGCAGAATTTCTGCATAGCTTATAAGGGTATACTTGCAAAGAATGACCTCTATGCCACCGGCACCACGGGAAGGCTCATCGAGGAAGTTACTAATCTGAACATACACAAGTTTCTCGCCGGTCATCTGGGAGGAGAGCAGCAGATAGGTGCTCAGATAGAGCATAATCAGATCGATCTGGTTATTTTCCTGAGGGACCCTTTAAGTCCCAAATCACACGAACCCGATATCAGTAATATCTGTAAGCTTTGCGACATGCATAACATCCCTATAGCGACCAATCTGGCCAGTGCCGAGCTTCTGATCAAATCGCTCGACCGCGGCGATATGGAATGGCGTGAAATGTACAAGTGATCGCACATAGAACTTCGAGAAATATACAGATGCATTTTTTATCTTTACGAAATAAAACAAATAAAGGAGCCTGCTTATCGAAGAAGTTATGCATGCTCCTTTTTGTTGTGCTTACGGCTGTATCCGTATGCGGATGCGGAACCAGGTTTTCTTCGCCTTATCAGGTTCACAACCCCGTTTCCGCGTATAATGTGGGTGTGATGGAAGAAGCGGCAGCGACCTATCCTTCTTTTGCGGAGGATCTGTGTGTGGTTGCGGGCAATGTCAACACCGGCGATCTGGAGATGGGCGTAACCGAGGCAGCCGGTCTGTTTGACCTCAATGAAGCCGAGACGCTTTATACCAAGAATCCCAATGCACAGATGCATCCCGCATCACTTACCAAGATCATGACTGCGCTTGTAGCGCTTAAATATGCATCGCCCGATCTGATGCTGACAGCATCCGAAAACGTAAAGATCGAAGAGCCCGGAGCACAGCTCATGGGACTTAAACCCGGCGACCAGATGACCCTTGATCAGGCTCTGCACGTGCTTCTCATATATTCGGCCAATGATGTTGCGATACTTATAGCCGAGGGCATAGGCGGCACGGTCGAGTCTTTCTGTGATCTGATGAATGAGGAGGCACTGTCCATAGGTGCTACAAACTGTCATTTCACCAACCCCAACGGACTTACTCAGGACGAACACTATGTAACGGCATATGATATGTATCTGATATTCAGAGCCGCCCTTCAATATAGTCTGTTTAATGAGATCATCCAGATGCCCGTCTATGAGACCGTATATTACGGAGCTGACGGAACTCAGAAAGAACTGAGTCTGGAGTCTACCGTCCTGTATACCAAAGGCGGATACAGCGGACCCGATCAGATCACCGTTATCGGCGGAAAGACCGGTACCACGAGCGCAGCGGGACACTGTCTGATCCTGTATACAAGGGACAACACGGGAGCTCCGTATATAGCCATCATCATGAACGCGGATTCCGCTGAGGCGCTGTATTCGCAGATGAATGAACTTCTTGAATATATCAGCAATGGTAGTTGAATTATCAGCGCTGAAAATATATAATTGTACATAGGATTTCTGATCCAAATTTCTTACTTAGGAGGTACAGTCCCATGGTCCAGTTGATAGTCGGTGATAAGGGAAAAGGCAAAACTAAAGTTCTTCTTGATAAAGTGAATAATGAGATAAAAGAGATAAACGGTAACGTTGTATACCTTGATAAGAGTTCAGAGCACATGTTTGAGCTCAATAATAAGATAAGACTTATCAATGTTTGTGAATACAACATAGCTAATGCAGATCAGTTCCTGGGCTTCGTAACAGGAGTCATCTCACAGGATCACGATCTTGAGCAGATGTATCTCGATTGCCTTATGAAGATAGCAAATATCGAGAGCGACCAGATTGTTCCGCTCATCCAGTCCATAGATAAGATAAGCGAGACATTCAAAGTCGATTTTGTAGTAAGTGTAACAATGGATTCAAACAATATCCCGTCTGAGATCAAAGACAAGGTTATTGAAGCGTTATAATCAAACCTTAAGCCCCCGGGTGACCGGGGGTTTTATTTGATTTTGTATTATTCGATATGTCAGGTTCGGATTCCACCAATATAGTTAAATATCGAAAACCCAGAGGGATCAATGTCGGTATTTTGATCTTTGGTTTTATTCTGATAGAACTTATCGTGGCAATATCAGGATATCTGAATACCAAACATATATCCCCCTATGAAGTACGTAAAGGCTCTCTTTACAAGAACAGCCTCTATACGGGTATTGCCGTAAGAGATGAAATGCTGGTGACTGCTGCAGATTCCGGTTATATAAATTATTACGTCAGGGACGGTCAGCATGTAGCTGTGGGCGATCTTGTTTATACGATTGACGAGACCGGACGTCTGTCCGAATCGGCCGCAAGCATCACGGAGGAAAACTCCATGTCCGATGCCGACCTTGCCCGATTGAGGACAGAGATAAGCGGTTTCTCGGCGGATTTTAACGAAGCCGGTTTTTCCGAAGTATACAGATTCAAGAATTCCATCGCCTCAAAGGCTATCGAACTTACCAATTATGATATACTGACATCCGTTTCGGACCTTTCGAATATCAATTCGTCGCTGGTCCATTATCGATATGCTCCGAATGCCGGTGTTGTATCATATACCATTGACGGATTTGAGGAAAAGAAACTTGAAGATATAACCGCAGCGGATTTCGATCAGGCACAGTATGAATATACCCAGATGGCTGCCAATAATCTGGTTGCAAACGGTGATACGATATACAAAATATGTACGAATGAAGACTGGATGATCGTCATACAGACCGATCCCGATACCGCAAATCTGCTGATGGAGATGGAATATGTCGAAGTCAGATTCAGCAGAAACCAGTATACATCCTGGGCCTCCGTAAGCGAACATGTCGATGAGGACGGCAACTATTTCATAGGACTGTCATTTACCAATTCTATGATCACTTTTGCGATGGATCGCTTTATCAATATCGAACTCCTTCTTGATAACGCATCCGGCCTTAAGATACCCAATTCATCCATAGCCAATAAGGATTTCTACATCGTACCCAAAGAGTACGTTACCGCCGGAGCTTCGGGGAAACTCGGTGTCATGAGAGATTCTCATGATGATGAGGGAAATTCTACCGTCGAGTTTATCGAGACTTCCATATATTCCGAGACCGAAGATGAATACTATCTGGATAACCTGGAACTCAGAAACGGAGACATCATCTATAAGCCCGATTCCGACGAGACCTACACGATCAGACTGACCGGAACCCTTCAGGGCGTTTATAACATCAATAAAGGCTATGCAGAGTTTAAAGAGATCAATATCCTGTATTCCAATGACGACTATTCGATAGTCCGTCCGAACACACAATACGGACTCAATGAATACGATTATATAGTCCTCGATTCAAGTACGGTCCTTGACGGAGAAAGGTTATACGAATAATGGATATAGCAGCCAACATTTCCGCAGTAAAAGAAAATATTAAGGAAGCCTGTGAAAGATCGGGCAGAGACGCATCAGATGTCACTTTGATCGCAGTGAGCAAGACCAAGCCCGTATCGGCGATCTTGGAGGCTTATGATGCAGGATGTCGCGATTTCGGTGAGAACAAGGTCCAGGAGATCATGGACAAATACGATAAGCTTCCCGATGATATTCGCTGGCATATGATAGGCCATCTTCAGACCAACAAGGTTAAATACATAATAGACAAAGTATATATGATCCACAGTGTCGACAGCATCAAGCTTGCGGATGTGATATCCAAAGAAGCCGTAAAACACGGTGTGACCGCGAAGATCCTTCTGGAAGTAAATGTTGCCGAAGAAGAGAGTAAATTCGGCGCGGATACCGAAGGGGTACGTGCTCTTTATGAACATGCGGCCTCCCTGCCCGGTATTGAAGTGTGCGGGCTCATGACAGTGGCACCATATACAGTAGATGCGGAGACGAATCGTCAATATTTTGTGGTTTTACGTCAGTTATCTGTTGACATAATTCATCAAAACAAGGATAATGATAATAGTGGGCATCCGTTAGATAAAATCGAATTATCTATGGGGATGACGGGAGATTATCAGGTAGCCGCAGAAGAGGGGGCCACGATGGTCCGTGTGGGTACCGGGATCTTCGGAGAACGTGATTATTCGGTAACCAATTGATGGAGGTTTGAACTAATGTCTGTAAGGGATAAGATGAAAGGAATATTTCAGATAGACGGCGGAGACGATGAGTTCTACGACGATGATGACGGATATTTGGATGAGCCCGAACCGTTATTCAAGAAATCCGCTTCCAAGGAATCTGATGTTTCCGATGACTCTGAAACCGTAGCCAAACGTATTCCGCGTGTTTCGAGAGGTAATAAGAGAACGATGGGAAACGGCATGGAAGTTGTTGTGGTCAAACCCACAATGTTTGAAGATGCCAGAGAGATCACCGAGACACTGCTTGCCAATCGTACCGTGGTTCTTAATCTTGAAGGTCTTGATGTCGGGATCGCTCAGCGTATCATAGATTTTGCATCCGGTTCCTGCTTTGCGATGAGCGGAAATCTTCAGAAGATATCACATTATATTTTCCTCATTACGCCTCCCAGCGTAGATATCTCCGGTGATTTCCAGGATCTTATCAGTGGAACGCTTGATGTAGAGATCAGCAGATAACTATAGCACATAAGCCTTCCTTGTATAAGGGAGGCTTTCTTTTTTGAGGGATTAACATGGTCAAATTTGTTAAAGACGACAGACTGACGATAAAAAAGGGCGGGGAGCCCATATACGATATCGTATATTCCGATAGTTTTGACAGCCTCGGTACCGAGATCTTAAATCTTGAGAAGAAATATGCAAGAATGTGCATAGTTACGGATTCCAATGTAGGGCCTCTCTACGCCGAGAGTGTTAAAGAAGTTCTTTTATCCGTATGCGATACCGTCACGGTCTGCGAGATACCGGCCGGTGAAGAAAACAAGACACTAGATACCGTTAAGAGCATCTATAAACATCTGATCGAGAACAGATTCGACCGAAAAGACCTGCTGATCGCCCTCGGCGGCGGCGTCATCGGAGACATATGCGGGTATACGGCAGCCACATACCTGCGAGGGATCGATTTCATCCAGGTCCCGACTACTTTACTTGCTCAATGCGATTCTTCGATAGGCGGTAAGACAGGCGTTGATTTTGACGGATATAAGAACATGGTCGGCGCTTTCCACATGCCCCGCCTGGTCTATATGAACTTAAGCGTTCTTAAGACTCTGGAAGACAGGCAATATTATTCGGGCTTTGCCGAAGTCATGAAGCATGGTCTCATCAAGGACGACAAGTTCTATTCATGGCTCATCGACAATATGTACGAGATCTGTGACAGGGAATATGATACCCTGAAAGTCATGGTCTACAATAACTGCCTGATCAAAGGAAAAGTAGTCGATAACGATCCTACGGAACAGGGTGAACGCGCACTCCTTAATTTCGGACACACGATCGGACATGCGATCGAGAAATCGCGTGATTTTAAGATGCTTCACGGCGAATGCGTGGCACTGGGTGCTGTTGCTGCAGCATTCATATCGTGGCAGCACAAACTCATCTCCATGGAAGAGTTCTATGAGATCCGTGATATGTTCGTGCCTTTTAATCTGCCCATTTCGATCGAAAACATCGATCCCGAGGAAATACTGGATCTTACCAGATCGGATAAGAAAATGAATGCCGGTCATATACGCTTTATATTGCTTAACCGTATCGGCTCGGCTATCATAGATGAGACGGTTACTGATGATGATATAATCGGAGCCGTGAAACATATTATATGGAACGAGGATGACTGATGACCAAAAAGCCCGTTGTTAACCTTATATTGGATTTTATCTTCATGTGTCTGCTGATCGTTGCCGATCAGTATACAAAGGCATGGGCTGTTGTCACGCTTAAGGATAAGCCTGCCATTCCCATCATTTCCGGTATTCTTGAGCTCAATTATCTGGAAAACCGCGGTGCAGCCTTCGGAATGATGCAGAATCAGAAGATCTTCTTTATCTTTGTAGCGATCGTCATATTGGGATGCATCGTCTATATGCTCGTAAAAGCTCCCGCATCGAAGAAATACATGATCCTGCATATCCTTCTTACTTTTATAGCCGCAGGCGCTATCGGCAATATGATAGACAGGCTCAGTCTTAATTATGTGGTTGATTTCATATATATCAAAGCGATCAATTTCCCTGTATTCAACGTTGCCGACATATATGTCACCTGTGCGACGATAATCCTTGTGCTGGTCCTTCTTTTTGTATATAAGGATACCGATCTCAGGTTCTTAAGCTTCAGGACCAGGGGTTACAGGACTTTTGAAGATAAGAATACAGCTTCGTCCGCAGAAGAGTCATCCAAAGAAGAAAAAGCTGAGACAAAATCGGAAAATGAATGATGATAAAGTCTTTTTTGATATAGTCGACGATGAGGATGACGGTGAGCGTCTCGATAAATGGATAGCGAACATTCATCCCGGATACTCACGCAACTATCTTCAGGCACTTATAAGCGACGGAAAGGTGAACATAGACGGCAAGGTCATCACCAAGAATTCATACAGGATCGTAGCCGGTACATCGATAGAGATGACCATTCCGGAAAGTGAGATCCCGGATATCGAACCATGGGATCATCCTCTTGATATTATCTATGAAGATGATGATATAATCATAGTAAACAAACCAAAGAACATGGTCGTGCATCCGGCACCCGGGCATTATAACGATACACTGGTCAATGCACTCGTATATTACTGCAATGATACGCTTTCCGGCATAAACGGCGTTATCCGTCCCGGTATCGTTCATCGTATAGATAAAGATACAACCGGTTCACTCATAGTATGCAAGAACGATAAAGCCCATGCGGCCATTGCAGGGCAGCTGAAGGTTCACAGCATAAAGCGTACTTACCGTGCGATCGTTTGCGGCGTGATAGATCAGGATGAACTGACTGTATCCGGTTTCATAGGACGTGATCCGCGTGACAGGATGAAATTCACGGTCACTGATGATATGCACGGCAAATCAGCGATCACACATGTAAAGGTCCTTAACCGGTTTAAGAATCATACGGAAGTCGAATGCAGGCTTGAGACCGGCCGTACGCATCAGATAAGGGTTCATATGGATCATATCCGTCATCCTGTGCTCGGCGATCCGCTATACGGACACGATCTCGGAATGAAGCCGCCGATGAAACTTGAAGGACAATGCCTGCACGCATACATCATAGGCTTTGAACATCCGTCCACGGGTGAATATATGGAGTTTTCGGCACCATTACCCGAATACTACGAAAAATTGCTGACGATCATTTGATGTCTCTGAGAAAGGAGTGTTGTCTATGAATACTGTTATAACGATAGGAAGACAATTCGGATCCGGCGGTCGTGAGATCGGCGAAAAACTCGCGGCACATTTTGATATACCGTATTATGATAAAGAACTGATCAACAGAGTCGCCAAAGACTCCGGATTCTGTCAGGAGATCATTGAGAGCAACGACGAGCGTCCTACCAGCTCATTTCTCTATAATCTGGTAATGGACACATATTCGTTCGGCTATAACTCATCTTCATATATCGATATGCCGATCAGCCATAAGATATTCCTGGCTCAGTTCGATACCATCAAGAAGATCGCAGACGAAGGAGCTTGCGTCATAGTCGGAAGATGTGCCGATTATGCACTTTCCGAAAGAACAAATGTAGTAAACCTGTTCATCAGTGCAAACGAGGAATGCAGGATCAAAAGGATCAAGGAACGTCATCCCGATATCACGACCGATTCAAAGGCACGCGATATGATGATCAAGAAGGATAAGCAGAGACAGAGCTATTATAATTACTATGCATCCGGGAAATGGGGACATGCTTCAACATATGACATGACAATAAACAGTTCCATCCTGGGTCTGGACGGAACTGCAGATCTTATTGCAAAGTATGTTGAGGAGTTTGACCGAAAAAGTCAACAGTGACCGGCTTAGTCAAAACAGTGTATTTTCGCATATTTAATCATTTTTCTTAAAATCAACGGCACCCGCAGCAAGACGTTTATGCTCGTCGTCGATGGCAGCATAGTAATCGATGGTGGTATTGACGTTTTCATGCCCCAAAACGTCGGCTACAAGCCTTATATCGCCTGTTTCACGGTATAGGGCAGTGCCGTAAGTGCTCCGCAGTTTATGCGGAGTTATTTTTTTGTTCGGAACGACCATTTTGGCGTACTTTTTGACCAGTCTCTCGATAGCTGAAATGCTTATTCTTTTATTTTCTAACGAATAGAAGAGTGCTTGCTCATGCCCGGATTCAGGACATATTGTACTACGCCAACCTTCTATATACGTTTTTAACGCATTATTTACTTCGTCTCCAAAGTAAATAATATCTTGAGCCCCACCTTTCCTCACAATTGTTAAAGAATTCACAATCATATCAACATCTCCAACATCAAGTCCGGCACATTCCGAGACGCGGATACCGGTATTTAGCATGAGCGTGAGTATCGCCAGATCTCTTTCCCTTGTTTTAGAACAATATGCAAGCTGTCTGTCAGACATCTGTGAATTACCAAATTCAATTGCGTTTAGTATGGCCCGAACCTCATAATTGTCCATACGTACGATATTTTTGTCCTTTTTTATTCGTGGTAATTTAACCAGAGTCATCGGATCTTTTTGCAGATATTCGTGTTCGACCTGATATTTGAACATGCCACGAAGCGGACTCATTTTACGTGCGATTGCCTTTTTGCCGTTTTCGTGTTGTTCACCGATCATATTGAACTCAAGATACCTTTGATATTCGACAATGTCTTCGCTGGTCAGATTTGAAAGATCGTCTATATTGATTTTTGAGATCTCTTTATCACGGAAATATGGGTTACGGTCCTTTAAAAATCGAAAAAACATCAGCAGGTCATAAGAGTATGCAACAAGCGTACTCGGTTGTGACGAAATCTGTTTTTCATATATATAATCACGTGCAGGCTGAGGAAGCTCCATAAGGAGTTTCTGAAGTTTGATCTTGATAGAACGGTTTTTGTTTTTGTAGTATTCGGAATCTTTTCCCATAATGTATATTCCTGCAAGAAAATCAATGAAAACGTATATATTCTAATATACCATATTTAGAGGTTTGAAACCACTCTCGCCACTATTTATGGGTTAATCTAGCCGAAAAACTGATATTTATCGGCTAGATAGATTGAAACATTTTATACTATCTCACTATATGTAAAGGCTCTTTGTGATCCATTTTTCACTTCCATTCGTTATATCGTTTTGGATTATCTGGCATATCTCGTTAGCGGCTGATTCTATTATTGATTTGATTCTACTTGATTTTCTGGATGATTCAGATGACAGCCTGATTCTAATTAATTTCCAATCTGTTTCTTTAATTAAGTTTTCCTTTTTTTGATCGGAATTTATTTCTGTAGTATCGGTACTATGCCAAATCTCACCATCTAGTTCAACTGCGTACATATAATAGGAAGTATTTAACTTATTCAATATAATAATAGGAATATCTATCTCCATTGGTGTAATAATACTTGTTGTAGATAAACATACCAAACAGATGTATTCGTTAATATCGAGATACGTACCAAGAAGTGAGTCTATAACTCTTCGTAGAACTACTTCCAAATTACTTCCAGTAACTCCTTGTTCTATCGATTCAAGACTGTTTTTTTTCTTTCTACTAATTGTGGCTTGTGTATAATTTCCGCGGTTGTTTCTTATTATTTTTCTGCGGGCCTCTAATCTGTTCTCATTTAGATGACATTTCTTTAGGAGATCCGCCACATAATCTGTACTACAACCATAGAGTAATGCAATTTCTCCTGTAGTCAAATCTTTTACTTTTGATAAGTAATGTAGTAAGTAAAATAATTCTTCTATGCTTTTCACATCAAATCTTTTTGTTGTAGCATCCTTAAGTCGTTGTTTTGAGTTTATTGACATTTCATATTGATTTTTTATTCCGGGATTGTTTCTATAATTGTCTATACTGTACTCTTCTAATACTCCTTGTAGACGAGTCAATTCTTGATTGTAAAGTTGCTCACATTCCATTAAATCAAAAGAGTTATAATACCATCCCAATCTTTTATATAAATCCGGAAAGCCAAGATGATTAGTATATTTTCTGAGTTCGGCATTTGTCATTCGTTTGACAAATTTCAGTACATATAGTGTATTAACATATGATTCTACGCTGGACCAATTATCTAAAACCTTACTTAACCAATGGGGATCATCCTTTATTCTTTTGTAGTATGAAGAAAGATTTATAGGTATATCTTCATCCAAAGTTTCTTCTTCTAACCATTCATATTTTTTCATGTTTCTATACTCTCCTATATTGTCTCAAGGATGTAAACACTTCCAATACTTCATTTATATATATCTTGTGTAGAACTCTTCTTTTGCTTTTTGAAGAAATCTTCAAGAGCGGCTTCTACAATTGAAGTCTTAGGAATCCTTGATTCCATAGAGTATCGATCTATCTCATCCCATAATTCTTGCTTGATATATAAGTTTATAAAATGACCATCTTTTTTCTGTCTTCCCATAATGTTTTCACCTTATAAAATTCCAAAATATATATTTATACTATATGATAATTTGGCACAATATTCAATAATATTGTGGAATAATGTATAAATATATAGAGAGTCATGAAATTCTTCAATATGATTTTTGATCTATGATAAATAGTTGTACCAATAGATATATTGGTATAAACCAAAACAATATAAATGAATGATCAACTTTTTATGTGTTTCTATGGTACATATAAATGCTAATCTGCTTCTTCTCTGACAAACTCAAATGTTTTTATGATGATTCTTGCCAATCTGGGACAACGTTCTTGTAACTCGCGGACAACGTTCCCGAAATATACGGACAGCGTTCTTGAATTATTCGGACAAAGAACACTGTCCCAGAGGGACAAGCTGGCATCTTAAGTTGTACGTGTATCACTAAACGGCTTCGCCGTCATCAGCCGAAGGCTGGTGTTCGACCGTAGGGCGCCTTGATGGTACCTTTAGATCGATACGGTATGCGTTTCTGACCAAGCGGTCAAGTAGCCGGATAATACAGGTGGTTCCCTGTACAGAGAATATACCGATACCTGCGGCTTCATAATTCATGATGAGTCGAATGCACCTTCATTCGGAAGCGGTTTTCTGTCCATAAACGGATAGAAATACTTAATATTGCTGTCATCAATACCTGTAATCTGAATTTTAGTTTTCATATAAATTCATACTCTCTTTCAGGTCTGCAAGAGCTTTGAAAAGTTGATCGAGACCTGTTCCGTTTTTTACGGATGTAAGTACGCCGATGTTTGCACGTTCGTCATAAAGCTTTTCATCATGATCTGCAGGCAGCTTATCAGTTTTATTGAATACCGTTACGATCGGTTTGCCTTCGATGCCGAGTTCCCTGAGCGTATCGTATACGATCCTGATATGCATGTCCCGCTCCGGATCCGAAGCATCGACTACATGGATCAGGATATCGGCAAACCCGGCTTCCTCAAGCGTACTTCTGAAAGCGTCTATAAGATTATGCGGCAGTTTGTTGATGAAACCGACCGTATCCGTGAGCAGGAACTGAGTTCCGTCGGGAAACCTGCATTTCCTAGTGGTAGGATCCAGCGTCGCAAAAAGCTTATCATCGGCATAAACTTCCGCTTCGGTAAGGCGGTTTAAAAGTGTTGATTTGCCTGCATTGGTATAGCCGATGATCGCAGCTATCGGTGTGGTCCCGTTTATGCGTCTCTTCCGCGTATTCTCGCGCATCTGACCAAGATGCCGGATCTCTTTGTTCAGAGATGCGATCCGTGACTTTACACGTCTTCTGTCAGTTTCAAGTTTGGTCTCGCCCGGACCTCTGGTCCCGATACCTCCGCCCTGACGGGAAAGACTTACCCCGAGCCCCTGAAGATGCGAAAGCCTGTACTTAAGCTGCGCCATTTCGACCTGAAGCTTACCTTCCCTGGTCATCGCATGAGCTGCGAATATATCGAGGATCAGGATGGTCCGGTCTATGACCTTGGTATCCAGGATCTGAGTCAGATTTCTTATCTGGGAAGGACTGAGTTCATCATCGCATACGATCCCGTCTGCATCATGCATGTCTATGAGTTCACGCAGCTCATCGGCTTTGCCTTTCCCGATATAGGTTGCCGGATCCGGGTGCTGTCTCTTCTGAATAAACTGAAAAAGAGCCTCTCCTCCTGCTGTATCGAGCAGATCTGCAAGCTCATCCAGCGAAGAATAGGCTTCTTCCTCGTCACGCTCGGCGATACCTACGAGTATATATTTTTCTTTGGGGTCATTTCCCATCGCCATAATTAAGAACTTCCTTTTGAATCCGGTTCCTGACGTGCTTCTTATCGGCGCTCCAGAGCGGAGCGATCAGAAGTTTTTTGTCACCGTCTCCCGTTAACCTGTGTATAACGATCCTTTCCGGTATGATTTTAACACATTCCTTCAGTATATCGATATATTCGTCTTCAGAAAGCACCCGTACACGGCCTTCTTCATATTCGCGGGCCAGATCGGTTCCCTTCAGTACATGTAAAAGTTGCAGTTTGATGCCCGATACAGGGCTGTTGCAGACATATTTGACCGTTTCGGTCATATCTGACAGGGATTCTCCGGGAAGTCCGAGGATCACATGCGTGATAACTTCTATTCCGCGATCTGACAGTTTTTTAACGGCTTCATCATACACATTCAGACCATATCCTCTGCGGATATAATCTGCCGTACGCTCATGTATGGTCTGGAGACCGAGTTCCACCCATACGGGTTTTATATCATTGATACGGGATAAGAGTTCCAGGACTTCGTCTGAAAGACAGTCCGGCCTGGTCGCTATAGACAGGGCGACTATGTCAGGATGTTCCACGGCCTCCGTATAGAGAGCTTTAAGTCTGCCGATCGGAGCATAGGTGCCGGTATATGCCTGAAAATATGCGATATATTTACACTCTCGGTCACCGATCTTATCTTTCAGGAGCGCTTTGCCCTCCTCTATCTGATCGGATACGGATAAAGCGGGATCGGAAGCAAATTCCCCGCTTCCTCCCGCAGAACAAAAGATACACCCGCCCGTACCGAGAGTACCGTCCCGGTTCGGACAGGTGAAATTACCGTTTAGAGCTATTTTATAAACTTTACATCCGAATCTTGCTTTAAGATGATCGTTAAGCAGCAACAAAATACGTTTCGCTATCTTTCTTTTATATTATCTCACCGTAATCCATATCCATGGCAGGTGTGAAATCAATGTCGGGATAAGTATCTTTAAGATCGTTCAAGACCTTAATAAAAACAGCCTGGCGGCTGGGCGCATCAAAACTGATGACCACATCAAACCTGACAGAATTATCCTTCTTATTGAAGTGAAAGCCGTGCATGCCCTTAACATATTCATGAGACATCACACGTTTTTCAATCTCATCCTGTAATCCGATCACCTCTTCATCCTGAGTATTAACCGAATAAAACCCTATGGCTGTCAGGATCACATGATGTGTCTGATATACCTTGACCATGATCTCACGGGAAAGCTCATCAAGCCTGTCGGGTGAGATCGTGTCCTCAACCTCTACATGTACCGAGCCGTTATAGGTATCGGGACCGTAGTTGTGAAGGATCAGGTCATATGCCCCCTTAACCTCGGGAAAAGTGCGCACGGTAGCCTTGATGTCCTGGATAAGTTTCGCATCTCCGGGTTCTCCCAGCAGTTTCGATACCGTCTCCGAGATCATATCGAAACCGGCTTTTATGATGACAAGCGAGATCACGGCGCCCAGATATGCTTCGAGCGATAATCCCGAGAAAATAAAGATGAAAGCTGCGATCAATGTTGCCGCCGATATAACGGAATCAAGCAGAGCATCTTTACCGGAATTGATCAGGGAATCCGAATTTACCCTGTCCCCTGTCTTTTTGACATACAGCCCGAGAAATATCTTTGCAAATACGGCAACTCCGACTATTATGAGCGTTACCGTCGAATAATCAGGTGTTTCCGGATGAATGATCTTCTTTATGGATTCGATCAGCGAAGTGATACCGGCATATAGCACGATCAGTGATATCACGAGGGAACTTAAGTACTCCACTCGACCGTATCCGAAAGGGTGCTTTTTATCCGCTTCGCGGCCGGCAAGCTTGGCCCCCAGGATCGTGATCACGCTGCTTAAGGCATCGGACAGGTTATTAACGGCATCCAAAACGATCGCGATGGAATTGCTTAACAGTCCTACGGTTGCCTTGAATGCAACAAGGAGCAGGTTTACGGCTATCCCTGTCACGGAAGTTTTGACTATGACTTTTTCTCTGTTTCCGTTCTCTTCAACAGGCACGTTCACGGTCAGTCTTCCTCCATGACTTTGTATAATATGCGATAGAGCTCCTTAACATCGTTTTCGTTGAGATTACCGACAGCAGAGGCAACTTTGCCTGGGATATCCTTACACTCTTCCTTAAGAGCCTCTCCTTTGCCGGTCAGACGGATACATGTGATCCTCTCGTCTTCAACTGACCGTTTTCTGGTCACATATCCTTCTTTCTCAAGTTTTTTCAGAAGCGGTGTAAGCGTCCCGGCGTCAAGCTTGAGCATGCGTCCGAGTTCGCCTACATTCACTTCTTCTTTTTCCCACAGGACCATGAATACGATGTATTGCGTATAAGTAAGTCCCAGAGGCTTAAGATACGGTGTATATGCATTCGTTATCTTACGAGCGCATGCATATAACGGAAAACACAGTTGATTCTTGAGTTTAAGCTGTTCGTAAGTCTGCGCCATGACTGCTCCTTAAAAGTAAGTATTATATAAGTGATGCCACACATTCGGCTACATCTTCCATTTTAGCCGTAGGCTCGAATCTTGCAACCACATTTCCTTCACGATCGATGACAAATTTCGTAAAGTTCCACTTGATATCGGGATTATTCTTATAATCCTTGTCGATCTTCTTGAGCATGGTCGACATTGCCAGTGCCTTGGGGCCCTTACCGAAACCTTCGAATCCCTTCTGGCTCTTCAGATAGGTGAAAAGAGGTATCGCGTTCTCACCGTTGATATCGGCTTTCTTCATCTGAGGGAACTGGGTCTTGTATTTAAGTGTGCAGAACTCATGGATCTCATCGTCGGTTCCGGGAGTCTGTCCGGCAAACTGGTTGCAGGGAACGTCGATCACTTCAAATCCCTGATCATGGTACTTCTCATACATATCTTCGATGTCTTTGTAATGAGGTGTAAATCCGCATCCTGTTGCGGTATTCACTACCAGTACCACCTTACCCTCGTAATCCTTCATTGAAATAACATCACCGTTTGCTGCAACTACGCTCTGATCATAAAATGTGCTCATATTATTTATCTCCTTATATGGTTGTTTTCTTTTGTCATATTATATTTGATACAATATATATTTGTCAACTATATTTTATCAAATATTTTTTCTGTGGGAAAAATCGATGCTTTCAGACCTTCTTGAGCATGAGTACCACAACGAATCCGTTGTCATTGAAGTATTCCATATCGCCGCCCTGCTTAAGCATGTATTGCTTAACAAGATACATGCCCATCCCGTATCCGTTCTGCCCTTCCGAATTGGCGCCTCTGTAGTATTTCTGCGCAAGGAGAGGCAGATCGTCTTCATCGACACCGGGGCCTGAATCCTTGATCCTGATCCGTACAAAACCTCCGGATGAACCGTCGGGCATCAGCATGTCATTGATCTCATCAAAAAATACGTGTATATCCGTACCGGCATACTTAACGGAATTACCGACTATATTATCTATGACCTGCTCCATCCTCTGCCTGTCCATGTATATCAGACATGAAGGAATATGGTTTTCCAGGATTATATTGCCATAATTGGCGATTCTTTTGAAATAGTCTTCGATATATGTTGAATACTCTTCGACCGGAAGAACGCTTACCTTCTCGGAATCTTCGAGGTTTGAATGGATCAGATCAGCCATGATCGACTGGATCGTGTGCGTCTTGGATGTGATGACATTTATCTTTTCCAGAGAATCGTTTATCTCTTTGAATTCTTCTTCGAATGCTTCACCATCTTCGTTCAGCCCCGCCAGTCTTCTCCTGAACTTGACATCAAGGACCTCGCATGTGGCTTCAATAACAGCTACCGGAGTCTTAACATCATGACTCAAAGATGATACGAGTTCCTTACGGGCGATCTCTGCTTCAATACGACGCTTCTGAGAATTCTTCAGTTCCTCTCTCATTATATCGAAGGCCTCGGAAAAGCCCCCGAACAGGTTGTTGCGCCTGATGGGAAGTGATGCATCCAGATTACCCTTTGCCAGCTCTTCGGAGAAGCTTTTGAGATCATTTACCGGTCTGATATATGACAGATAGACAACAAGAATGACACCATATCCCATAAGGAGCACTGCGATCCATATAAAAAGGGAATAAGTGAGAAACTGTCCGCCGTAGAAATCCTGTTTTTCCTGCTTGTCCAGCCAGGCTACCTTTCCGAGATAATCTCCGTCGACGACCAGATCGAGAACAAATGCTTCTTTGCTGTATAATTCGGCAAGCTCGGGATCATTGAGCTGCTTCGAATAGATGATATTACATGCATACTGGTTTTCGATCGCTTCAATATCCCTGCCGCTTGCAATATCGGCTTCAATCTTATACATAAGGTCGTTATAGTATACGATATCTCTCTTTAGGACAGTGGTCTGTCTGAAGAGAAGAAAGAATGTATACAATATAACGAGCATAAACAGTGTAAATATCGTGACTATTCTTCTGAGCCGCATAATTTCAGATAGTATCCCGTCCCCCATACTGTCCTGATGAGTTCGGGTTCGTTAGGATCCTTTTCGAGTTTCTCGCGAAGTTTTCTGATATGAACATTCAATGTACCGTCGCCGTAAAATGCATCCCCCCAGACTTCCTCAAAGAGTTCTTCCTTTTTGACGATGGTATCATGATGTCTGTATAAAGCATCCAAAAGAGCATATTCCTTGGCTTTGAGCTGTACGTGCCTGCCTTCGTACACAACGGACATGGTCCCCGGGTCAAGCTGTAATTTTGCCAAAGATTCCTGAGCGTCCGTTGATCCGCCGCTTTCATCCGTAGTCTGATCATAAGAAAGCTGACCGGATTCACGGGATGAATCGATCCGTTTGAGCAAAACCTTAACTTTCGCCAGGATCACAGACAGACTGTATGGTTTCTTGATATAGTCATCTCCGCCGATCGAGAGTGCGATCAGCACATCATCATCGCTCTGTCTTGCACTTATGAACAGGATCGGCATATTGTAATCCTCGCGAAGTCGCTTGCAGACCTCAAAACCGGTACCGTCCTTTAAGTTTATGTCAAGAAGCACAATATCTGCGCTGTTGTCCTTAAAGAAATCAAAGCAGGCCTCCGCGCCCGTAACATAGTACGTGGAGACCTCAAACATCTTAAAATATTCAGCCGTCATTTCGGCCAGTTCTGCTTCATCATCAACGATCAGACATCTGTAGTGCATATTTTTTCCTTCTTCACACACAAGTATATCATATCACAGAGTTACTCTTCCGTTATCATCTTTACGGGTTCGAGTTTTCGTATGCGTCTTCCGACGGAAGCCGATGTAAACATGGCTATTCCCGCGATCAGAATAAACGCGATAACATACGAGGAAGGATTGATGAAGAAATCAGCTTTTTTGAATCCGAACAGCGAGAACATGAGCGTCATGATGTTCTGTCCGAATGCTGTCGCAAATATGAGGCCCGGTATCATGCCAAGAAGCACTGCCGGCATGTTTGAGAACATGGTCTGTACTATAAGCTGCGAAGATGTATATCCCAGCGCCTTGCTGACACCTAAGTTTCTCCAGGTCCTGGTGATCTGAGTCCTGATGATGAGGGACTCCACAAATGCTACTACCAGAGCCGTTACCAGCGCAATGACTAGCGCCACTGCTTTGATCCCGAGTTTGACCACACCTATGACGCCCTGTACGTTTTCCTGGAAATCACTGACTTCGACATCGGGATAGATCTCTTTGAATTCCTTTTCAAAATCTGCCATATCATATCCGTTTTTCAGAAATATGAGATAGGAAAAATCCGAGGGCATGCCGACAAGCCTTTCCTCCGCTTCCAGCGGCATATATGCCATATAGCCCATATTGTTGATAACCTGGCAGAGGCCTGTAACGATAAATGATTCTTCACGGTTACCGCTTCTTACGGTTACCACATCGCCGACACCAACCTTTAGTTTGTTTGCGGCATTGGTCGCGAACATCATCTCATTGGAATGAACCGGGAACCGCCCTTCAACCACAGAGATCCCGTGAATATTTGAAGTATCGGTAAAACATCTGGTTGTGCAGGTCCATTCTTTCCTGACTTTGCGGGAAGTATAGTTAAATGCGAGCCAGTCCTCTCCGTATTCATAATCCACACTTGTCATGCTGTTCAGTACTGCTTCCATCGCTTGATCGCCCGATACGGCCACATCGGCATAATCAACTCCGGCCATGCTCACCACGGTATAGTCATCGGAAAAAGTATCGGCAGTGCCAAGCCCCAGAAGTACCGAGGCGGTAAGCAGCATGACGATGAGCAGGATACCGGTCTGATTCTTAAATCTTCCGAAGGTCTCCTTAAGCGCAAGCGTGACTGATACAGGAAATATGCTTTTCTCAAAAGGAAAGAAGTTCTTCTTGAAATTATGTGCATTGATACCGCCGCGCAGAGCATCTAAAACGGTGGTCCTCGAATAATCTCTGCCTATGACCAGAGTGAGCAGACCGACGATCAAGCATAATACGACCAGAGATATGACCGCTACGGACAGATTAACAGGCTGATTCCAGGGAAGCCCCAGTGTCATCAGGATTATTACACTGATCTTATCTATAGATAATGCACCCAACACGATGCCTATGAAACATCCGGCAAACGCTACCGATACAAGCTGCACCAGGAGCGTATATACAAGTTCTCTGACTGTATAGCCACTGGCCTCCATTATGGCCGTATTCTTCATATTGGTCATTATGAAATTCTTGACGGAGAAATGTATGATGACCATCGCGATGATGAATATGATCAGCGCAAACACGAAGAGTATCGCTATGAACATAAGCGGAAGTATCATCGCCGAAGTGTGTAACATCGAATAAGGAACGTTATTTGTTATCCCGCCCGTATAATCCGGATGAGATGCTCGATATTCGGTAAGCCAGTCATTTACTTCGTTAAAGATCTCGTCGCATATATCGTTCGGATCCAGATTTTTGCGAAAGACCTCCTTCGTCAGTCTTACTTTATGGAAATCTTCCAAAACAGCGGCCTGTGGATTTTCGAATAAAATATCGTTGTAGACATCATCGGAAACGTATACCAGATATTCTCCCAGGTTCATCGGAGAACAATAAATCGAATCCTCGGCAAATCCGGCTACATTCAGATCATATATATTATCACTTATCTTGATCCGGAGAATTTCACCGATCTGAAACTGTGTGCTCATCCGGATGGGAAGTATGATATCATTGCCGCTTAATCTTCCTGTATCCACACTGATCCTGTGGACCTTTATATCGTGATCATATGAAATAAAGGTAAAAGCATATTCCGCGAGGTTTTTGTCGTTCTTATGACCGTACTTGGATGTGGAAACGCCACAGCTCTGAGTGATCTCATAATCAGCTACGTAAGGGCATCCCGTGATGACCTCATCCAGTTTGTTTCTCACGATATCATCCGTAGTCGCAAAGAAGATAATGTCAGCACCATTATTCTGTGCATGTACACGGTCTATCACTTTGCCTATATCGACCATGAAAGACATGCTTAAGAATATGAGAAATGATGTGATCAGAGTCATCAGAAAGAATGTGATCATATCATTCTTCTGTTTCCTGATATTGTTTTTGGCTATAAAGAAATATCTGTACATCTTCAGCTACCTTTGTCCGGATCACCAGCCCATATCCTGGAGGAAGTCTTTAAGTTTTGCATGACGGGCTTTGGCTTCTTCAAGATTGGGATTGGATTCATCCTTATAATCACCAACGTAAGGTCCTAAGTCGATCTCGTCCGAGATGATACCGTCGGCGAGATATATTATGCGGTTCCCGCGTTCAGCGGCCTTGAGCGTATGTGTTACCATGACTATGCTCTGACCTTCGTTATTCAAGTCCGAGAGTATATTTAAGACATTCTCGGTATTCTGCGAGTTAAGAGCACCCGTTGGCTCATCGGCAAACAGCACTTCCGGACTGTTGATGACTCCTCTGACCACGGCGACTCTCTGCTGCTGTCCTCCTGACATCTGCGTGGGGAACTTATTCCAGTCACCTTCACCTATCTCAACTCTTTTGAGCAGCTCCTTGGCCTTATCGGCCAGTTCTTTTCTGTTGCTGTGCTTGAGCAGACCGCAGACCATGATATTGTCAAGTGCGCTCATCGAGTCGTTTAAGTAGTTCTGCTGGAACACAAATCCCACATGATCCCGTCGGAACATGGCCAGTTTATCGTTGCTGAATTTGGATATTTCAGTATCCGCGATCGTCTTGTCGCCTTTTTCAGATGAAGATACCGTATGGTAGGTGATCGTACCCAGTGTGGGGCGATCCATACCGGACAGCGCATACAGAAGTGTACTCTTTCCTGATCCGGAGTTTCCCATTATTACGGTAAAATCGCCCTTATAGATCGACAGATTCAGGTTTTTTAAGACATGCTGCTGTACCGAATCGTTGGAAAAGGTTTTTGACAGGTCTTTGGCTGTTAAGATTTGGCTTTTGGATTCCATAGTTTTACTCCGCGCGTACGCTCATCCCGTCTTCAAGATCGGTTTCATCGTTCCAGATCACCGTCTCGCCGTTGTCAACTCCGTAAAGGATCTGAACATAATCTTCGTTCTTTACACCGGTCTCGACAGTTCTTCTTTTTGCTTCATTGTCCTGAAGAACATATACGTATTCACCTGCATCATCCGTGAACAGTGCATCCATGGGGATCGTAAGTGCATCATCCAAAGAAGCGGTTGTCACCTTGACTTTGGTCTCAAGACCCAGGATGATATTCTCATCTGGTTCATCAAGTGTTACTTCAACTCCGATCGTAGATGTCTCACCCTGTCCTGTCATATGTTCTATCCTTGAGATCTTGCCGGTATAATCCTTGCCTTTGATCATGCAGGAAGTGGTCTGTCCTTCTTCAATATCCAATATATCATATTTATTTACATTTACTTTTATGACGACATCATCCGTGGATTCTATGGTAAACAGGAGTGTTCCGTCACCGACTGTCTCGTTCTCGGATACTCCGATAGCCGTAATGACACCGTCAAAATCAGCTTTTATGCCGCCCAGAGCTTCTTTAAGGTTGCTTACTTCATCATTGGTCGATAACTCGCCGGCAGCCTTTGCAGCCTCGATCTGCTCCTTGGTCCCTTCGGTGATCAGTCCGGCATAGCCCGTAGCTTTCTGCGATATCATCTGAGCCTTAAGCTCTCTGTAGGATGCAAGCTGAGTGGTAAGTGTTGTGAGTTCCTCCTGCATCCTGAGTACTTCGGGATCAAACTGCTGATCATAAGAATTTGTAGCGATGAGCTTCTGAAGATTTTCATATTCAGAAGAGTCCGGATTATCCGACCAGTCTATCGCAGATATCTGTAAGTTTGCTCCGTATTCTGCGATCGATGCTCTTCTGGCCGTAATGCTTCGGTTTAAGTTATCGATAGCAGCCTGTGTATCATTTATCTGAGTCTCAAGTTCGTTCAGGGTATTCTTTGCTTCGGAGTACAGGCCTGCGCTTCTGCCGCCAGACTGGATTATGCTGTCGTAAGATGCGAACGATTCCTGCATCGAGTACTCTGCAAGAGCGATCTTCTGCTCGATGTCTTCATTATCGTAAGAAATGATCGTATCCCCCTTTTTCACATAATCACCTATTTTGTAATTGATCGCCTCGATCTTGCCGTTTATGTTTGAATAAATCGATGCGGTGTTATCCGAAACCACATTTCCGTTTACTTCCACAGTCTTAACTATCGTATCTGTTGACGCCGTATAAGAGTTGACCTTGAGCGCCGCATTGGCGTGAAGAGTCATTCCGCCTGCTCCGATCGCTGCCGCGATCACTACAGCTGTGATAACCATTGTCTTCTTGTTCTTTAAGATTCCCATCTTTTCGTCTCCTCTTGTCTGAAACCCCGGGGCCATAAATTCAAAGGACCCTTGCTGATAATAATTTATCGCAAAGGTCCTCTTTAAGTCTTAATCTGTCTCTTGTATGATCTTTAACTGTTTCTTAAATGATCTTAATTTCCGATGTAAATCCTTAACAGATCAGAATCCCATCGTATCTTCCTCAACCGTCCCCCAGTAATCCGTCTTGTGAACCGCGTCTGCACCTTCCATCTCGATCACCTGTCTGAACTGTGTCTCATACAGTTCCTTATATACACCGCCGAGAGCGAGCAATGATTCGTGTGAACCCTGTTCCGCTATGCATCCGTCCTTAACCACAAGTATCTGGTCTGCTTTCAGAATGGTGGAAAGTCTGTGTGCTATGACTATGCTGGTACGGCCTTCCATAAGAAGTTCCAGAGCATCCTGGATCGCATTTTCCGATATGGAATCCAGAGCGCTCGTGGCTTCATCCAGAATAAGGATCTTGGGATCCTTAAGGATGACGCGTGCCAGAGAAAGGCGCTGCTTCTCACCACCGGAAAGCTTAAGTCCGCGGTTTCCGACTATCGTATCGTAGCCGTCCGGCTGATTTATGATAAAGTCGTGGATATTGGCATTTTTGCATGCTTCGATCAGGTCTTCATCCGTCGCGTCTTCTTTGGCATACAGAAGATTGTCCCTGATCGTGCCGTTGAAAAGATAGGTCTCCTGAGTCACCACGCCTATATTGGATCGTAAGTATTCGAGATTGAAGTCCCTGACATCGCATCCGCCTATGCTGACAGACCCGCCGAGCACATCATAAAGCCTGGGAATAAGATTGACTACGGTTGACTTACCCGAACCCGAAGGCCCGACAATGGCATACATCCGGCCGCCCGGAACCGTGAAATTGACATCAGTCAGTATCGGCACTTCAGGATCATATGAAAAAGCGACATGGTCATAAACTATGTCCTTACAGGTCACATCGGGGCGCTTACCGTTTTCGGGAGATACGATATCGCTCTTCATGTCGAAATATTCAAATATCCTCGTAAACAGAGCCAGGCTCCTCGTAAAGTCAACCTGTATGTTAAGTAAGTCCTGAACCGGTCTGTACAGCCTGTTTATCAGAGCGACCATCGCGGTGATCGTACCGACCGTAAGGCCTGTATCCATCTTGGATATGATCAGATAACCTCCCGCAAAATAGATGAGCAGCGGGCCCACCTGAGTAAACATGCCCATGACTACTCTGAACCAGCTCCCGCTGCGCTGCTCTTTGAGGTTTAAGTCGGTGAGTTCGGAGTTCACCTTGACAAACCTGTTATATTCTTTTTCCTCTCTGGTAAAAAGCTTGACGAGAACCGAACCGCTTACGCTCAACGTCTCATTGATCAGCTGATTCATCTCATCGTTCTTGGCCTGAGAATCCGAGCGGATCTTCCATTGATTCTTGCCTACTCTCTTGGTCGGAAGGATCAGCAGAGGGAGGATGATGATGCCGACAAGAGCAAGCTGCCAGCTCATCGTAAAGAGTGCCACAAGCGTTGTGATGACCGTTGCCGCATTGGATACGACATGGGAAAGCGTATTGGAGATAACAGTGCTCACCCCGCTGATATCGGTATTCATTCTGGTGATTATATCTCCCTGTTTCTCGGTCGTATAGAACGAATGGGGCATGTATTGCAGATGATGATACATCTGATTCTTCATATCAAAAATGATCCGCTGAGATATCCATGCGTTGATATATGATTCAAGTACTCCGACGATCTGGGAGGCTGCAAGAGTTGCAAAAGCCATCAGAAGAAGCCTGACGAGCAGAGTCATATCCTGTTCTATCAGGGCCTGATCAACGATCTTTCCGGTGATTATGGAAGGCAGAAGGCCTATTACGGCGCTTAACAGTATCGCCAGGAAGACAAAAATGAACTGGATCCAATATGGCTTAAGATATGAAAGGATCCTTTTTATAAGGGCACCGTCAACTTTAGGCAGGTTTTGCTTTTCCTCTTCCGTAAGGAACCCTCTCGGTCCCAATCCTCTTCCCATTCCTCCGGCCATTCTTTGGTTTCCTTTCTCAGATGGTTTTTGATAATATAGTCACTGTCGAGGTTGATTATGTTTAGCGAGATTCCCGCAAAAGCTCATATGAGCGACAAGTCCATAATACACGAATATGTATCCCCCGATATAAGCGCGATCGGCCCCTGGGCTTATTCGGGATGCTCAAATATGACGGATATCCGGCTCCCTGCCGGATGTGATGTTGCAAATACGGCATTTAAAGGCTGCGATGAACTTGAATATATATATTTGTATCGCAAGGATGATCCGGATTATGTAAACCACATCAATATTTCACCGTATCTTCTTGCATTAATTATAAAAGCATGGCCAAAAGAAACTTCCGGCCTGATCCGGATCGCATCCGAAACACAAACATTTTTACGGGAATTCGATGATCGTATGACTCATTATATGCTTGAGCCCGATGAAACCGGATTCGTTCCCTTTCTTGCGGGCGGTGAGGAAGATTATGACGATAACGACGAAGCTTTGCGCAGGTTCGCCGGATCCGTACTTCGTCGAAAGATCCTGATGATATACGAAAGACTCTTTATAAGCAGTTTTGTCCCCGAAGCCCCGTCTGTTCCCGATGACATATATTCAGAATATCTCGGATTTCTGAGAGCCAATAATCCCGTTCCCGCATTTTCGGTCCTTACCGAAAGCAAGGTGCACAGGTCTGAATTCGCGGGGCTTTACTTTGATCTGGAACTTAATAAAGAGGTATCAAACGAAGAACTGCTTAAGCTAGCCTCATCTGATACCTCTCTTCGTGCGCGCATTCTGGTCAATACTTCAGGTCCCGGTCATGATCTGAATTCATATGATCTGTGAGCTTTTAGTCCACCACGCTTACAGGTTCGTAACGTACTCTTAACTTCGGCATGGATGTCATCACGGCATAATAGTTTACATCCCAGTCATCGCTTCCGTCATCGACATTTACGCCCTCGGCAGGAGTGGCAAATATCTTCAGCTCCAGTTCCGTGCCGTCAGCTATGGGCTCCTCAAACGCCGGCATCATATCCACGAAATTAACTTCAGGCGCCTTATAGAACCATCTGCCGTTTAACTCTATCATCAGCGACAGTTTGTCTTTTTCATCAAAACTGATCTCGCAGAACTCCGGACTGCGGTCAAACTTAAGCTTCATTGCCATTCCTTCAGCATCTTCCGCTCCGCCCCATCTGAATCTGAAAGGAACAACGGCTTCTTCGCCGGCATCCATGGAAGGCATGAAATACGGATCGTTCAGTATGTCCTTATAATCTTTTATGATCGGCTGAGGAATGCCCACTGTATGATCATTCGGATCTTCAATCTCAAGTCCCAGTCTTCCGCGGTCTCTGAACTGATAGAATGTTAGTCCGTCCAGCCAGTCGGGATCTTCTTTTTCCACACGGCTCATGAAACGCTTGATGACCTCACCCTGGTGAAGAGCACCGACCACATCACCGTCGGCGCCGAATTCGCTCATGACAAACGGTTTGCTGTGACCTGTAATCTTTTTTAACCTGCTTGAAGTGTAAGTCAGATGTTTGAAGCAGGTATCCGAAGTCGTGAAGTTGTGTCTGCCGCCATCATCCTTTTCGGGAATATCAAAAGGCCAGCCGAAATTAAGGGCAAGATACCTGTCGGCACTCCATACATCAGCTGCTTTATATGCCTCGACAAAGTCATCCTCACATGCCACTTTTTCGTCGGGCTCTTCGGCAAATCCCGCACAGAATATGACTTTTACATTGGGAGCTTCTTCATGGATGATCCCTGCGAATCTTACGAAGAAATCGCTGATCTCCTTAAAAGAAAACCTCTTATTGTGAGTGAACCAGTTACCCATGCACTCATGATTGATGCGAAGGCGCATACGTCCGAACGGACGAAGATCTTTGGCGATCTTTCTAAGATAATCATCCTCCAGCGAACAGTCCACAGTAAGTGTAAGGGTCACATCCTGTCCGTGTCTGCGCACATCCCTCATGCTCGCAAACGGTTCACCGTCAGCTCCGTAGGGGAAATAGTCATCATAAGGATAATCCCAGGCAAAATTAACATCCATATCCTTGCATGCCTCTGATATACGCGCCGGCCACTGTTCGTCCTTGGGGTAATATGTATACATCAGATTCACGTTTCTGTGAGGCCGGCCGAGGGTATGCAGGATATAATCCTGTCCGACATACTCACCTCTCTCGCTGCCGTCCGATAAGTCGAGCGCAACTTTAGCCTTCCCCATATGTATCCTGTAAAACTTATCTTCCATGTATTCTCCTTTAAGTGCTCTTAACGGGCTGTTATGATACGTGCGATCTGTTCGTTATCAGCCCCTTCGGGTATGGTCTTGGTGCCTATCTGGATACGGCGGTCATAACCGTTAGCGACCAGATATCTGTCATATGCTGCGGCCGAATCAATGATGCCTGCCTGTTCAAGCAGCCCTGCCACATAGTAGGAATCCACTCCGCTCGGGATCGTTATCTGTCCGCCTGCGATCGCATTGGCTGCAGGCTCGGCTTCAGGTTTAGGCTGGGGCTTGGGCTGAGCCTGTGTGTCTTCCTGAGCGTTGGCAGTATTATCGGTTGCAGCTGCCGGTGCAACAGCTGTAATCTCGGCATCAGCAGCTGCCGCCATACTCATCCCTGCGTTCATGCAGCCGTTTAGATAAAGAAAGCCGCAATAATCTTCATTATTCAGAAGCGCGTTGATATCGGTACCCGCAGGAATGGTGAAACTCATGCGATCTCCCTTATGGCCCTCGGATAAGAAGTTTACTTCAAGGCTTACATCGGGGCGATAAGCAAGCGCCTGTAAAACCGATTTATGGAAAGATATCCATCTTTCGGTATCAACGGTCACCTTCGAACCTGCCGGTGCAGTTAAGATCTTCTGCTGGGCGTTGGAATTGAATACCGCATATGCTGAAGTCGGAACACGGAATATGACCTCACCGCACTCCGGACAGATGTATTCCAGCTCACCATTGTTATCTTCTGTTGCATGAATTCCTTCCTGCCAGAAATAGTTGTGCTCATGGACATATTCAGGACCGACGGGTTCGGGAGCCGGTGCAGGTGCTACGTAAACTACGGGTTGTGGCGCCGCTTCGGGCTCGGGAACAGGGATCGGAACCGGTGCCGGAGGAGTCAGATCGGGATCCGGTGTTCCGACTACATGATATAGACAAGTATATATTGCATTTCCTTGAAGAGAGGAAACAGAATCAGGTCGACTGCCTCCTATATATCCGCCATTGCAATTGTAATATAATGATCCGTTGTTAAAAAACAAGTATCCATTTTGGCAACCATCAAATTTAGAATCTCTGGCCACAACTTTGACACGCAAATAATCAACCCCTGCTGGTGCATTAGGATCTGAAGGTGATTGACTGGCTGGTACAATTCCCGATGTTACTTTAAGGATTCCCGTTTCAGTCGGAAGCGAGGTTACACGACCTGTGGGAAGAGAACCGGCTGTAGATGAGAAATACACTACCTGATCGGTATTAATGCCCTGAAGAGAACTGATCTCCTCAAAGCCGTAATAATAATCTATATCCTCAGCTTTTGATTCAAAGGGATCAGACAGCGCCGTAGCAGCCAGAATAGTGGAAAAGAACACACAGACCAAAACCTGAAATACTTTTTTCATAAATTTTCTCCAATTAAAATATTCAAACGATCAACTTATATATAAGTATAACAAAACCAACTAAATCTTGATAGTATCTCCGATACAATATAGAATGCTTTATGAAGGTTTTTTTCCAAAAAACCACAATAACTAGTAATAAAGGAGAAAAAAATGGTCGCACTTGCTGTTATTCCCGGAATAGTCCTTCTTGTCTATATATGGAAAAAGGACAGTGTCGAAAGGGAACCCGTTTCATTGCTCATAAAACTCTTTCTTTGGGGTGCTGCTACCGTATTCAGCGCTTTTATCCTTGAAAACATATTCTGTTTTTTGTTTGGATTGTTTCTTCCCGAAACATCCATCGTATATATTGCCATCGAAAACTTCCTGATAGTAGCGCTCGTTGAAGAAGGCGGAAAATACCTGATATTCAAATGGAAAGCCTGGAATAACAGGGAATTTGACCATACCTTCGATGCGATCGTTTATACCGTTGCTATCTCTCTCGGATTTGCCACTCTGGAAAATATCGGATATCTCATCGGTGAAACGATCGGCCTGGCAATATTAAGAGGCCTGTTTGCCGTTCCCGGTCATATGATCGATGCCATATTTATGGGCTATTACCTTGGAATAGCCAAGTGGTATTCAGTATACGGTAATCCCAAAGAGTGTAAGTCCAATATGATAAAAGGCTTATGGATCCCCGTCCTCTTACACGGGTTCTATGATTTCTGCTTAAGCTCGGGATCCGATCTTTTCCTGATCATCTTCTTTGTCTTTGAGATCGGACTTACGATATTCACCATAAACAGGATCAATTACTTATCCAAGCGCGATACGCCGCTGTACGGATTTTCAAATTACTGGTACAATACACAGCCAACTCAGCCGCCGGTCAATACGACTCCGAATCCGCCGGTGAATAATTTCCCGCCTCAGAATAATAACGGAAATCAACTTTAACAGTTCTACTGTAAGAGACTTAAGATGCCCTGCTTAGACTGGTTAGCCTGCGCCAGCATGGTCTGACCGGCCTGAGACAGGATATTCGAATTCGAATAATGAACCATTTCCTTAGCCATGTCGGTATCTCTGATCAGGCTTTCGGCTGCGGTCGTATTCTCGACGATGTTATCCAGATTCTTGATAGTGTGCTCAAGACGGTTCTGAGTAGCTCCGTAGTATGAACGGATAACGGACACTCTTCTGTCCGCTTCTTTGATGATGTCTATCGTATTTCCTCTGGCTGCGGCATCATTAAGCGTGACCGACTGAGCATTCATTCCGGAAGTTCCCGATACAGGATTCGTATAGTTACCGGTCACATCCATCTTCATCCCGCCGAAAAGAGCATTTGCTCTGATATTGTACTGATTGATATGGATGTACTGTCCCTTTTCCGCTCCCGCCTGGATCTTGAAACCTTCACCGTTTCCGTCGGTACCGGTATTATCGGGCCATGCGATATTAGAGCCGAATCCGTTTGAATACCAGGAATTGTCCTTATTAATGGCATATGAAGAATGGTTTCCGTTAAGCTGTGAGGGTGCAAAAGCATCTTTCTCGGCAGTTCCGAGACCGTACAGTGCGGATCCCGATCCGTTTGCTCCCTTGGCGTTTATGAGGTTCCTGGCGAAATCAAGTGAATCTCCGCTCGCGCTTTTGAATTTGTTGACGAAGTCCGTTGCCGAAGAGAATTTGTTGTTCGTAGCATCAGCTATAGCCTTTTCAAAAGGATCTCCCTTTGCGACTGCCGTAAGGATCTTATCAAGACCGTCTGTGATATTCTTTCCGGTCACATCGGAAGCCGTGGCGGGATCTTTGCCCGAAGCAGCCATTCCGAGATACATGGTGGCCAAATATCCGGCGCCGTAAGGCTGCGTGAGGATATTGCCCATGTATTTCTTAATATCTGCGTCCGATGAAGATGAATCCAGCGCATTCATCCAGCCGTTATCGCCGCTTGAAGTCTGTGCGGTACCTTCTATGAACCACAGCGGAAAAGTATCGGAACCGACCATGCTTCCCGTAACGGTATCAAACATTACCAGATGTGTCATCTCATGAGCTATGACTGCAGCCAGGTCGGCTTTCTTGTCATCCGAATATGAGTTGAAATCCGAGATGTTGTAATCCGACGTATCGACTTTGAGACGATAACTCATGACTGTTGAAGATCCGTTACCTGACATCTTGAGGGATGCATTGGCAAGAGTATTGCTCGGTCCGTCAATGTTACCAAGTTCAAGTCCGACCTGAATACTGTCTGTAGATGCTGCGGCAAAAAGCTGAGGATAAGCACCTGCAAGCTTGCTGACTGCATCAGCTGCAGCCTGCTGTACAAAAGAAGCCATGGCGGAATTTGCAACAGCAGCCGAATTCACATCACCTGTGGCCTGCGCATCGCCCGGTGTGGGAATAGGCTGATTATTGACATCTACTACGCCAACTTCGACATAAATGCCGTTCTCGGTTAGGAACGAGAACTTACCATCAGACAGCATGGATCCGTTTTCTATGCCAACCAGACTGTTAGATTTTGCGGATGGTGTGATTCCCAGATCTGAGAAGATGTTCTGATTGTTGAAAACGGTTGTCTGATGGATTCTGTCGATCTCTTTTGACAGTTCGTCAAGCTCCATCTGAATATAGTCACGGTCTTCGGATGTATTGGTATCATTAGCGGCCTGAACGGCCAGTTCTTCACATCTTTTGAGGATATCATGTACTTCATTGAGCGCCCCGTCAGCAATCTGGCAAAGAGATACGCCGTCCTGACAGTTGGCCGAAGCCTGCGTAAGGCCTCTGATCTGACGTCTCATCTTCTCGGAGATGGCAAGACCTGCAGCATCATCTGCAGCACGATTAATACGATAGCCTGAAGAAAGCTTCTCTGTAGACTTTGCAAGAGAAGTATTGTTAAGGCCGAGCATTCTGTTCGTATTAAACGCTGAAAGGTTGTGCTGAACTACCATTAAATGAAAATCTCCGGTAAGAGTGCTTTAATCCCAAAAACTGCTTCTGATATATCTCATCGGCTGTCCGCATTTGGGACAACTGATATGAACGGTGCCAAGTTCAAGTCCTTCGGGATCGAATATATCGTGTTCTCCGCCGCAATCGCACTGGGCAACTATTATGCGGTCTGTTTCATCGTTGATATGAAAGGTCGGTAAGGATCTGAGGTTATGATTGATCCTGCAGGAAGCGATCATTCTTGAAAAAGACCAGTCCGCGGTACCGTTATATCGATTTAATTCATTTTGAATGATCTCTCTGTTTCTGTCGTTAAAATATGTGAGGACCCTGTCCAGCCTGTTATCATGAAGCCCCTGGCCGGTAGAGAGGTTTATGACGTTTTTGCATGATGTACATCTGAGTGTTATGTTCTGTCCCATCTGCTAACCTCATTTAAGGAGACTCAAAACGCCCTGATTGGACTGATTGGCCTGTGACATCATGCTCTCTCCTGCCTGAGCAAGGATGTTCTTAAGTGAAAGTTCTACCATCTGCTTAGCCATATCTGTATCTCTGATCTGTGACTCGGCTGCCGTGGTATTCTCTACTATGTTGTCCAGATTTCTGATCGTATGCTCAAGTCTGTTCTGCTCTGCACCTGCTCTCGATCTCTGCTCGGATATTTCGGTAAAAGCGGATTTGATCTTATCGATGGCTGAAGCAGCTGCGCCCTGTGTGGATACGTCTGTAGGATCAAGGCCGAGGACCTTGGCGTTCATCGTTTCCATTGTCAGGTAGATGTACTGTCCGCTCTCTGCGCCTGCCTGGATCTTAAGAACGGGTTTAAATTCGGAATTGCTGATCACGCTTGCGATCTCGGTGCAGTTGGCCTGACCATATTTCCCGTGTGCGTTTGCGAATTTCTGGGCTGCCTGAGCTTCTGTGTTATATCCGGATTTTGCTACCAGAGAAAACGAAGTATCAGATGTTCTTACCATTCTGTTTGAATGGCTGACGTCCATATCGTCTACGCTTCTGGCACTGCACTGGGTGCCTGTGGGCATATTATTGTATACATAATTGAACAGTTTATCCAAAACGCCTTTGGGAGTGGTCTCTCCGTGAATGTCGATTACATATTGGTGTTCTGTTTCACCGTGAAGATTTGTTGCTGAACTGTGATTACCGTCATCATCAATAAAAGTAAATTTAAAAGCTTCATTGCATGACTGGCTGCACGTAAAACTGAATGAATTTCCATACAGGTCAGATACCGTATCAGCATTTATGCCGCTGAAATCAAGATTGGCCGAAGGATAATACATCCCGTTTTCAGGGTAAACATCAGTAAGATATCCGGATCCTATCGCCGAACTTGAAGGAGTGGATGAGATCCCCATCTGATTTGCATAATCGAAAACCTGAATGTGATTGAAAGTGGTATCGGAACCGATCCTGTTGATCTCGGAAACGAGCTTATTCATCTCTTCCTGAATGTAATGCCGGTCCTCGTTGGTCAGAGGATCATTTGCGGCTTTTACGGAAAGCTCGTTCATTCTGTTTAAGATATCGTGGACTTCGTTAAGAGCGCCGTCTTTTACCTGATTAAGGCTGATACCGTCCTGACAGTTAAGGGATGCCTGAGTCAAGCCCCTAACCTGACGACGCATTTTTTCGGAAATAGCAAGGCTTGCAGCGTCATCCGCTGCCCTGTTGACTTTGTAGCCAGAAGAGAGTTTTTCGACTGATTTAGCCCGACTGTTGTTGATGAGATTATACTGTCTTACGGCATTATATGCAGTTAAGTTGTGCGCAACACTTAACATATAAAAATGAACCCATCCGTGAAAACGAGACGAATCCTTTCATCTTCCTAACTGCATCCATGCACTTAATATTTCGGCATAAAATGTGGATTCTTAACCTTTTTTAACAACATATTGTATAAAATAAGAAAAAACCTTCATGTATCATCTACACGAAGGTTTTCCGGATATATATAAACAATTTAACAGGCATATCCATGGATATCGTTGAAAATATCAGCCGATATCTTCATTTCCTATCTTGCCCTGAAGACGCTCGTATTCCAGCGTAATGGCCTTAAATAACCCCTGGTCTCCCGCAAGGTTATCCGGATGATATATCTTGACCAGATCCTTATACCGTTTCTTGAGCATCAGCGGATTGGTTATGCCGGCAAAAAGGGCACGGGCAACCGGCATTGCATATCCGGGAACGTCATCATCATCGTAATATGCGGCCGGCTGAGCATCGTAGCGTCTCTTCTCGGCTTCGAGTTCTTTCTTGGCCTTATCAAGATCCGCAAACCCTGCTTTAAGGATCTCCATCTTCTGATCGAAGAACTGCTCATCCTGTTTGAGCCGCTGACGTTCTCTGGTAACCTGTCCGGTCAGGATATTCATTTCATCCTTAAACTGGGCCTTTTCCTGAGAGAACTTATCGCTCATGGACTCGACATCCTTAGCCTTCTTATCGAGTTCTTTCTCATACGCTTCAAGACGCTCTTTTTCTTCTTCAAGGTGCCTCTCAACTTCTTTTAAGCGTACGTTCTCTTCAAAGAGCCAGTTCTTATAATCGTGATCTTCGTATTCACCGTAAGAAGACTCGGTCTCTTCACCCAGTGAGACTTCTTTTTCGGCGAACAGCTCGTCATCAACTCTCTCCTCATCCGAATCCGAACAGGTTTTGTTGATGATGTCCTGCATATCCTTTTCGATATCGGCATCAAATTCATCGATGATCGAACGGATATTGTCACCGGCATTATTGTTCATATGGTCAGGCATAAACTATCCTCTTAATTTTCTGCTTCATCAGGGAAAGCTATGTCAAGGGCAGCATCATCCGTGATCATATCCTTGGGTTTTGTGAACTTGTCAACCAGATCGGGGATCATGTCAAGTATCTTGGTAACAGCATCCTGATTCTTGACATTTACGAGCTTCGTGGATCCGTTCTGGATAACGAGTACGGCGCTGGGGCTCATTTTTCCTGCAAATCCGCCGCCTGCTCCGTTCTTCCTGTCTGCGGAATTGGCTCCTGCACCTACGCCGAAAGAAACATCCACAAGAGGAAGGATGATCGTATCTCCGACTCTGGTGGCTTCACCGACTACGGTCTTGGTAGCCAGAACAGTATTCATTCCCTTCATGAGAGAATCTATCACACCATTGAAATTATTGGTATCTGCCATTAGGTCTTCCTCCTGTCTGTTCTCCTGCCTTTTTTCTTAACAGGTTCTTTCTTGAAAAGTTTTATAAGTGTCTTAAGATCCCGGTCGAGGAAATAAAGCAATATCAGTTTCACGACCATGAAAATGAATATCCGGCCTTTTAGATATCCTCCGCCTCTTATGATGCTTTCATCAAAATTGCCGTATACATGGAGAAATCTTCCGGTCACGGGCTGCATCATCGCCGCTATCGCGAGCACCTCACCCGTTGTGTAGGGATCGTCGAATCCCATCTCCATCTTAATATCACCTTTTCGGGGCAATATGGACCTTAAAAATCTTAAAACCTTCCTTTTGCATTTTGCAAAGGTTCTTTCGAAGAGTTCGCTGGTCAGTATCTTATGATAATAGTCTATATCTTTTTTGATACTTTGAAACTTTTCTTCGGTGGATTTTGTTTTATCGACTAAATCATCCGCAATCTTTTTTATTTTATCACAGATATCACGGATTGTACACTTTATCTTGTGAAGAAAATCTTTAATTCTACTAAATATTGATTTCCGGTTCTTTCCAGTCGTTTCTTCGTCCGTCTCCGTTTCCGCTTCCGAATCCAAGTCCGCCGTTCCATCACCGGGAGAATCAGTCCCCTCATCATTATCCTGATCGTCATGTTCAAAAAAATCCGACTGATCATCAAATCCGGGTTCTTCCGAGGCCCCGTCAGTTTCGGCTTCTGAGGAAGGTTCACCGGATCCTTCGGCTTTTTTACGTGCGGCCTCTTCTTTTTTCTTCTGTTTCTCCGCTTTCTTCCGAATGGTTTCTTCATCCTGCGGTATCCTAGCGACAGGAATGCCGAAAACTCTGATCACGGCATACGCCTCGGATGGATAAGCCAAGGAAACATGAACTATATGCAGAAGCCAGCTCACATAGCCCCGGGCGTTCACCGGATCATCGCCTTCTACGCCTGTCCTTACAAATTGGACCTTATATCTTACAGGAACAAAAAGAACAAGGATGACATTAAGCAGGACAAGTCCGATCACGCACAGGAGTACGATCCCAATTATCTTGAGGATTTTAAGAATTATAGGTAATGCTGCCATAATACTCGCTGTTAACGTATTTTTTCAGATATGGAAAACCGTATTTTTCAACGGCATCTTTAGTGATATTGGTGATTATATCGACCGCATCATCGTATCCTGATGCAAAAGCAAGGATCGGTTTTTCGTCACTTTGTCTTAAACTTTTCTGCTTGAAAAGATCGGCTCTCATGATCTCGAGCTGGTCGGGATCATCCGCTTCACGTATTATGTAAACCCCGGGGACCAGTTTGTTCACCCTGAATTTAGCCACAGTGATCGTCTTATGTTTTATATTCTCGGAAACATATGCATTAGCCGCGATCTTCATGATTTTCACCATTTTTTCAATAATCTTACTTCTTAAATTTATCATACCTTGACGGATTTGTGTAAAACTTTATATACTAATTCTATCTATGAAATCTGAGTGAGGACAAACGTTTGAAAACTGTTGCTCGCATTACATTAAAAGTCGGCGATATGCTCGGTGAAGACATCTTCTCCAATCACGGAGAAAAACTGTATTCCGCCGGTACTAAACTGGATCACAAGGCACTCGACAGATTAGCAAGACACAACATAATGGCCGTAACCATTATGGAGGATATAGATTTCGCTGAAACCCATACAGAAAGGGTCAAATTAAGCGACGATTTCAAGCAGTTTCGGAAAGTCTATTACGAAGTTCTACCCCAGTTTCGCGGTATCATAGATAACATAGTGGACCATAATATTGCTCCCCCCATGGATCAGCTCATGGGAATCTATGTCAAACTTGCTTCCAATGCCAAAAACGGCGACACTCTGCTCGACTATCTCAGAAACATCCCTCCCGATGTAGATAACATGCTCTATGAACATCAGTTAAACTGCGGTCTGATCGCATCCGTTTTCGGTTCATGGCAGGGAATGAGCAAAGCGGATATGTTCACTCTGATACAATGCGCTTTTCTCTATGATATCGGAAAGCTGTGTCTGCCCAGAGACCTTCTGTATAAACCCTCTAAGCTTACTGATGAAGAGTTTGAGACAATGAAGACTCATACCACTCTCGGGCATGACTTATTGAACAGCGTCGGTCTTTCGGGGCCTGTAGCACTCTCTGCTCTCCAGCATCATGAAAAAGGCGATGGAACAGGCTATCCGAATAAGTTAAACATAGGTCAGATAGATGATTTTGCACAGTATTGCTCGATCATAGATGCTTATGAGGCAATGTCCGTTCCCAAAACATACAGATATCCGCTCAATACTTTTGAGATAATCTCGAATTTTGAAAAAGATGGCTATAAATTCAATAAATTCAAGCTCAATTCCATCCTGTATAACATAGCCAAGTCGCAGATGGGACTTCATGCCAAACTCACGGACGGCTCTGAGGGTGAAGTCATCCTCATCAATCAGGTACACATCTCCCGTCCGATGATCAAAGACGTTAACGGTAATCTGATCGATATGAACACCCTTCCCGACAGTGTCTCGATCTATGCGCTTTTCTGACGATCAGCCTTATTCTTCTGCATCTACCGTAACGGGATTTACGGTAAAATACTGATCAAACATTCTCTTGGCTATGGGCACGGCATACTCTCCGCCGCTGCCTGCACCCTCGATTATTATCGTAACCGCTATCTTCGGGTCTTCAGCCGGCGCAAATCCGGTAAACCATGCATGCGAATCATCTTTGACAGTGCTGGAGAACTCGGCGGAACCGGTTTTTCCGGCCGCAGTATATCTGTCATCCTGCAATCTTGTAGCCGTTCCTCTTTTTACAACTTCCGTCATGAGTTCTGTAAGCTGTGCGCTTTCCTCTTCCGTCATGAGCCGCCCTGCTTCTTCCGGCTTAAATGTAGTAACGACACTGCCCGATTCGGACTCAACACGGTCAAGCAGATGAGGTTTCATGAGCACGCCTTTATTGGCGATCGCACAGGTGATCATGTTCATATGAAGAGGCGAGATCGAATCCTGCCCCTGCCCTATGCTCGCCTGCATGATATTGTGCGTGTCCGTATCTTCATTTACCGCGGTATGTGACACGGCTGATGGCAGATCGTAAGGCAGTTCTTCCTCAAACATCAGGCCATCTAAGGTTTTCTGAAATGATTTCCGGTCAAATGAAACACCCATGTTGGCAAATGAGGAATTACAGCTTTTGGCAAAAGACGTGGCAAAATCGATACTACCGTGCACGGTGCCGTGATAACAGCGGATGGTATCGCCGTCATAGGTAAAGGATCCGCCGCAGTTAAAGTGATATCCCGAGTATGAATGATCGTTTTCACGCAGATATTCGAGCGTAGTGATGATCTTAAAAGTCGACCCGGGCGGATACTGTCCCTGGGTTACACGGTTTAAGAGATTAGTGCTTGCGGAGTCGTTCATGAATTCTTCCCAGAGTGTATCGATATTGTTGGGATCAAAATCCGGCTTGGATACCATGGCAAGTATGCGTCCGGTTTCAACCTCGGTGATGATCACAGCCCCTTTATATACGCCCAGAGAATCAAAGGCCACCTGCTGGAGTGAAGTATCCAGGGTCGTATATACGCTGTCGGCGGTCACGAGTTCGGATTCCGCAGTGGCATGAGCTATATTATTGAGTCCCGAATGGTAGTTGAGCAGATAATAATTTGCCGCACTCTCCACGCCCATCCTTCCGTGGGTCGAATAACCGATCGCATGGGCAAACATATTGCCGTAAGGATATACGCGATGCTGGGAAGCCGCTTCCTCACCCTCGGAATAAGCCAGAACCTCTCCGTCACCGGAATATATGGTTCCGCGCAGATATTCCCTGGAAAGGCGGATCGCATAGGAATTGTAGCTGTTATCGAACATCTCGATCTCATGAGCGGCGGAATATTTCACCATATAGATGCTCATGCAGACAAAAAGAATACATACCGAAACCCCCGATACGATGATCGCAAGTTTCGACTGTTTCATATGCTTCTCGGCTTTGAGAGCAAGTTCTTTATTCTGATTCTTCTGTGTCTTCCGAGTCTTTTTCATCGATCTTCTCGTAATAATCCCGCTCGTCGCCCGCTATAAGGCTCACTCCGGCGAGAACTTCAAACAGCAGGATGCTGGCAAGTGCCGAGCTTCCTCCGTAGCTGACAAAAGGAAGCGTGACTCCTGTCAGAGGAATGAACTTAACTCCTCCTCCGACTGTCAAAAATACCTGGAATATATATGCCGATGCAAGTCCTACCGCCAAAAGCCTGTAAAACATCGATCTTAAGCCCGCCGCCATGATCAGGGCTCTTACAAAACTGATAAGACATATACCGAGCAAAGCTATGCCGGTCACAAATCCCATCTCCTCGACTATCGCCGAAAAAACAAAATCATCCTCCACAAACGGTATCTTAAGCGGATTTCCTTTCATGAGCCCGACTCCCCAGGTTGAGCCCGAACTTAACGCAAAGAGAGACTGAGTGATCTGATATCCGGTATTATCTATCGTACTCCAGGGATCACGCCAAGCCATGATCCTGACCTGAACATGCGTAAAAAGCTTATAGGCAAACGCAGCTCCCACGACTCCGACCACGCCGCTTATCGCAACATATGCAAAATTACCGGTGGCAACATATACCATGATGACATAGACTACACCGAAAATAAGTGCACTTCCCAAGTCCCTGCTCAGAACCAGTATCAGGATGTGAACGAGTGCGATCGAAGCAGTGACCAGCACCTCTCCGATACCTCTGGCCCGGACGAATCCGGCAGCCACAAAGAAAACAAACACGATCTTAACGATCTCCGAGGGCTGGAAGGTGATCCCGCCAAGGGAATAGGATATATTGGCACCGTATGTTACGGTTCCCGCGATGAGAACGGTACCGAGGATCGCTATGCCTATCGAAGCATATATCCATTTGAAAGTATGCAGATGTTTGAATCTCCGGATGATAAACGGAACTCCCATGCTAAGCATCATGGAGATCGTGATGATAAAGAATTCCTTAAGAGCTTTGTTGTAATTAAGTCTTGTCAGTATCACAAAACCGATACTCATCAGCATGCACATATTGTTCGTGAAGAGCTTATCGGTATAAGGATAAAGTATCCTGGCGACAACTATGATGCCTATCATGAGCAGCTGTGATGCCACATAAAAGCCCATGAGTTTCATGTCGCCCGTATGAAAACACATACTAAGGAAAGCCGTGAAATGAAACAGAAACATGCAGACATTCTGTCCCGAATACAGAACGACATTATTATAATAATCATCATCCCTGAACAGGGTGATGATCCCGAAAATGACAAATATGACAAGATAGATCCCGAGAAGATACCGGGATAATCCGGTTATGTATATCTCAAGATATGCATTCATCTATAGTGCACCACGTTTCATATGACCGGTCGTAGTCTTCGTATCTTTAAGCGATCCGCTCCCGCAAAAGGCTTTGATGACCTCCTCTGTCTCCTCTGCCGATTCCACGGTAAACTGTATCCTGTATCTGTCTGCCCGGATCGTGCTGATATCATCCATCATATCACACAGGCTTAACGGAAGATGGTTGTATATGATGTTGGTACAGATCGTACAATCCGTGACTACGGGAAACTCTGCTTTTTTTCTGTCTTTAAGATAAAGAGCTTTATTTATCGTTTTCTTATGATCGCAAACCCCGTAAGTCTTCTTGATACATCCGTCCGATATCATCATCGGAATATATCCGTATACTATCAGAGAAGTTTCCGGAGTGTCCGTTTCTTTCAGATCTGATGAAAGCATCCGAAGATCTTTCAGATTTAATTCATACGGAAAGGTGATCCCCAGGATATTCGATCCGCCCATCTGCATGATCTGCCTTACGGAAGCCGGATTATATGAATAAACGGAAGCATCCGTGATCATCCGGAAACCTTTAAGACGTTCGGTTACGTACTCAAGCTCATCGAGTGTATGGACAAGTACACCCGAGATCGCGGGATTGCCCGAAAGATACCCGGCTATCCTGTCAAATACATCTGACCTTTCACGCAATATGACGGGCAGGGACATCCAGACCGGTACACGATCCGATATCTCATGGACTTCTTTTTCATCAAGTTTCATGAGAAGATCATAATCCGCAAATATCCTGCCTGCAGTGCCTGAAAGCATATCCACGGCCGGATACAGCTGTTCCTTCGTCATGACGGATATGTCAAATACAGGTGTGCTTCGCTTATCGCTACCTGTTAACCTGTCCGTTACGTGAGTTAACTCATCAGCCGCCAAACGGGTATTGTATCCTTTATTCCGGATCAGTTCATCTTCCAGTTCGTTTAATCCCAGACGTCTCAACGAATTGATCGCTGAAACCGGCATGAAAATGTTTGCGTCCGCCTGGATCTCCGTATGCATGACACTGAAAGGACTGTCACCGGTCTTCCTCATGCGCTCTTCTATTGACGGAGCCGTAAGCGGAGCTTTAACGGCTTCGGAAACGATATCCCCCTTAACAGTCACGCACGCATCACCGCTTATCAAGGTAAGCGATGCTTCTTCACCGATCCGCAGGTTCACATACATGTCTACGGGAATCTTCTTTGCATCATGAACATATTCATTCTTTATCTGCTCCTCATACTGAGGATCGTTGCCGTTATATCCCGGCAGGTCCAGAGTGATTAGATCACGGCCTTTGCGCCCTTCATAATACCCTTTTGATATATCGGTCCTGATATAAAGAGCGTTCAGATGCTCCATATCGTTATGAGAGATCTCATAGTCCCGGTTTTTGTTCTCCAGATAGAGATCCAGATATTTACGGTATATCGAGGTCACGCCGGCGACATATTCGGGAGATTTCATCCTGCCTTCGATCTTGAAAGAATCGATGCCGGTTTCACACAGCATGGGCAGTATCTCAAGCGTACACATATCCTTCATGCTGAGAGGATATGCATCGCCGTTCTTACGTTTATCATCAAGTCTTCTGCCCTCATATACGGCATCAAAAGGAAGTCTGCATGTTCCCGCACATCTGCCTCTGTTTCCGCTTCGGCCTCCTATCATCGAACTCATCAGACATAGTCCGGAATATGAATAACACATTGCTCCGTGAATGAAGCATTCGATCTCCATCCCGGTCTCTTCTTTGATGCGTCCGACCTCCTTAAGACTGAGTTCCCTGGCGGGGACTACACGCGAGAATCCCTGCTCTTTCATCAGTTTTGCCCCATATGAGCTCATGACGGACATCTGGGTGGAGGCATGAAGCTTAAGCTCCGGGAAACAGTCTTTGATCATCGGAATAAGCCCCAGATCCTGAACTATGATACCGTCAAGACCGGACTCATATAAAGGCCGGATGCTATTATATGCATCTTCGTATTCATTTGTGCCTATCAGGGTATTTAAGGCCAGATATACTTTTACATCGGCCAGATGGGCGGTGCGGATCCCGAAGATGAATTCTTCGGCAGACATATTGTCCGCATATGCCCTCGCGGAAAACCTGTCAGTTCCGGCATATACAGCATCTGCACCCGCATTGATAGCCGCGAGCATGCAACTCAGATTGCCCGCCGGAGATAACAATTCATGTTTCATTATCAGGTATGAGAACCATTCTGAGCTTTCTGAAGATTACGCTCGGTGTTCTCCATCTTGATCTGAGTAGCGATAAGCTCATGCTTCAGATCATAGAGTTCTTTATCCCTGTTTGCTATATCTTCTTCGAGAAGCTCGATCTGCTTACGTGCTTTAAAGTAATCGTCGGCTATGTTTAACTGTACCAGAACAGCCTGCGAATCAAGCGGAAGACGCTTGAAATTCTCATCATCGTTATATTCCGAGATCTTATTGTTAAGATATGAAGCCACCTTCTGAAGGTACTCTTCACTCTCATATCCGCTCAGCGTAAAAACCTTACCGCCGATGATAACTTCCGTATCTGTTTTAACAGCCATTCCAACCTCCGAAAACAGGAAACCAACTATCAAAAAGTATAGGCTAATCAGTCAGGTATTTCAAGACCTAAATGGTTGTAAGCACGCTCCGTACATACTCTTCCGCGAGGCGTTCTGTTGATGAATCCCTGCATGATCAGGTAGGGCTCTATGACGTCCTCAAGAGTGCCGGGATCCTCTCCGAGAGCGGCCGAGAGCGTGTCAAGTCCGACCGGTCCGCCGCTGAATTTATGTATGATCGTATTAAGCATATTCCTGTCCACACGGTCCAGTCCCAGAGCATCGACATCAAGAAGATCCAGGCTCTTGCGGGCAACCTCACCGGTGATAACTCCGTCATATCTGACCTGAGCAAAATCACGGACACGTTTGAGCATCCTGTTGGCAAGTCTGGGGGTTCCGCGGCTCCTTCTTGCGATCTCCGCCTCGCCCTCATCCTCGATCTCCACATCGAGTATATGCGCGGAATTATGTACGATGGTCGTGAGTTCCTCCACGCTGTAATACTCGAGTCTCTGTATCATGCCGAAACGGTCTCTCAAAGGTGCCGTAAGCAGCCCGGCTCTCGTAGTTGCCCCCACCAGAGTAAACTTAGGCAGGGATATTCGCCTGCTCACTACTGTCTCGCCCTTGGAATAGATCACATCAACGGCATAATCCTCCATTGCGGAGTACATGGTCTCTTCGACCTGCCTGTTCAGGCGGTGAATCTCATCGATAAAGAGGACATCACCCTTTTGCAGTTTGGACAGGATAGCTACTATATCCGCCGGAGTCTCTATCGCAGGTCCGGATGTGATCACGCATTTGGCTCCCATCTCGTTGGCAATGATGCCGGCAAGTGTAGTCTTGCCGAGTCCGGGAGGCCCGTAGAATAAGCAATGATCCAAAGCTTCGCCTCTCATTTTGGCGGCTTCGATAAAGACCTTAAGGTTTTCCTTGGTCTTGGTCTGACCGACATAATGCTCAAAGGTCTTGGGTCTGAGAATGTTCTCGATACTTACATCCTCACGTGTTCTGTCAGTCACGATCGCGGAACTCTTGGTGTTGTTTACGGGCTTATTCTCCGTGATATTAGTATTGGTATCAGTCTGTATGGTCCTGGACATGTATAGTCACCCCTGCATGATCAGATAATCTTAAGTGCGGCTCCTATGATATCATCGATACTCATTTCTTCGGTATTCTCGAGGCTAAGGACCGCTTTCTTTGCATCGTTTCTGGCAAGTCCCAGAGCACAGAGAGCTTCCACGGCCTCCGCCAGATCTTCATTCATCGATGCATCCGCCATATCGGTGACCATACCTGTTCCGACACCTGATGCGGCAGCAAGTACGGTGTTTGCATCAAACTTGTTCTTAAGATCCACGATGATCCTCTCGGCGGATTTCTTGCCGAGTCCGGGAGCCTGTGAAAGCGTCTTGACATCACCCGTGACGATCGCAACTCTGATCGCATCCGCGTTGATGTATGACAAAAGGCTCAAAGCCGCTTTGGGCCCTATGCCGCTTACCGTGATCAGCATCGAGAACATATTAAGATCGTCTCTGGAGATAAAGCCGATGAGTTCTATCGCATTCTCCCTGACCGAAGTGTAGGTAAACAGCTTTACCTCCTGTCCGTCCGGAGGAAGCATCTCAGCCGTCGACGCGGGTATCTGAATGTTATAGCCTATATTATTCACTTCAAGCACACAGCTGTCGGCATTCGCCTCAGCCACTATCCCTTTAAAATATGCGTACATATATGTACTCCTTTAAAATCAGTCCAGCAAGTCGATGCGGGAGGTTATTCTCCGTGAGACGCATTTATGAGTGGCAGAATAAGTCCCGCCACGAACCCGAGTACCGCTCCCGTAACTGCACCCGACAGGATGAGTACCGGAATATAGTACACTATCCTGGTCGTGCCAAGCACAAACACTGCTACGATAAGCTGACCGATATTATGCGAAACACCTCCGGAGAGGCTTACTCCCATCGGACTGAAATGTCCTGACTTATGAACTGCTAGCATGACCGAAAAACTGAGTGCCGCCCCGGCAAGCGAATAGATGATCATCGACATATTGCCGAAGATGAAACCGCTCAGGATGACTCTCAATATATCAACAGTCAGTGCTTCTTTCCATCCCGCGATGTACAGAAGGATAACTACGCAGAGGTTAGCAAGTCCGAGTTTGACTCCGGGCATCCCGAAGTTAAACGGGATCAGCGATTCCACGTAACTTAAGATCAGAGCCAGTGCCAGACACAGACCGGAATATGCAATGCTTTGTACTCTTCCCTTTACCATGTCACGGCATCCGTTTCGTTATCCGGTCCCGCCGGATCGTTTCTGTCGTCCGATACGGTTACGGTGATCTTATGCGGCAGACATATGATGGAAGCACCCGTTCTCGATACGGGACGGGTATGGACACATATCAGATCCGGACAATTGGCATATATCATGTCTGCACATCCGTCAGCGATCCGGATGACATTGATGTCGCTGTCTGCATTGGCACCGCCATACGACTTCTCATCAAAATCAGAGCTGTACCTGACCTCAGGCCCGTTATCATATTCAATGATAAGAAAGCCCTCACGATCCATGGGATGCGAATATATGATATCGGAATCATACAGCACGGATACTGTCGAGCCATCCTCACCTGATATACGGACTATGATAAAGATCAGTCCCGCTATCAATAAACACGCCGCAAGCAAAATAAGATCATTTAAATACCTGCGGCGTTTCGTAACTCTATGGTCAAGTATATCATTATCGAACATATGTTTCAAGTATGATGATACTCCTCGGACGGACCAATATCTTGTTGCCGTCCACAACATTTGCCTCGTCCGTGGTGATGGAAACCTCCCATTTCATCCCTTTTCTCAACTTGGGAACGGCTATGGTCTTGGATTCCCAGTGCATATTATAGATCAGATAGATCAGTCTGTCGTCCTTATCATCATTATATTTGTCATAATATAGAATGCCGAAGCTGTGTGAAGTGGGTCCTATATCGGCTTTCCACAGTTCTTCTCCGTGCATCGAGATATCGGGATATCCGTATGAAAGGAAGTCGCGTCCGGTAAACGGATGATCGGAGCCGATAGACGGATGGGAATGCCTGATATCCAGGAGTTTTCTCACAAAATCGAGTATCTCGTTAGCAAAGGCGCTGTTGGTCCATTTGATATATCCGGTCGCATTATCCTGATTGTACGGGTTATTGTTGCCGAACTGTGTATTGCCGAACTCATCTCCGCCGTAGATAAGAGGCGTTCCCTGAGAAAGGAGCGTCAGAGCAAAAGCATTCTTAAGCTGTCGTTTACGCAGTTCCAGCACTGCCTTTTTACGCGTTGCACCTTCTATGCCGCAGTTCCAGCTGTAGTTATAATCGGCTCCGTCCAGGCCGTTCTCGCCGTTTTCAAGGTTGTGCTTCTCGTTATATGACACGACGTCCATCGCACGCATCGTATCCTGTCTTGCGATGAATACGACAGGGTGAGAAACCGGATCGGAATCACGCAGCTGGAAAGCCGCTGCCTGCGCAGAATTGGGATCGCCTTTAAGGAACTTACGGATATCGGTCATGAAACCCAGATCCATATGACCGTGTTCGGGATTATATCCTTCATCGGTCCTGGTAAGAGCATCGTCACAGAGGATCTTGCATCCGTAAAGCAGAGGATCCGACATTATATCATCTATCGGAAGTCCGCCGCCTATAAGCTGGAATCCGTCGATATTGTATATGGTCCTCCAGAATCTTAAAAGATCCGTGATATCGCGTACCGAGAATCGCTGAGGGAATTTGAACTGAAGAATGACTTCTATGCCTGCTTTATGGATGGCTTCAACCATCTCATGCATCTCTCTTACCGGATCACCGGTCGCGGAATATGCATGCTTGGGAACAAAGTAATATCCATCGGTATATCCCCAGAAATTGACCATGCCGGAGGGTTCATCACCCTTTTTGATCATATCGGGGAGTTTGATGATCTCGTTAAACTCATATACCGGCATCAGGATCAGAGCAGTAACTCCGAGAGATTTGATATACGGTAGTTTCTGGATCACACCGCGAAAAGTGCCCTTATCCCTGACTTTGGATGACGGATGTGCTGTATATCCCCTGACATGGAGCATGTAGAATACGCTGTCATGAAACGGTACCGGCTTATGAATGCCGTTGCCCATGCAGGTATCCGTACTCACTCTGGAAAAACATGATGTGGCTTCGCCGAAATCACCGAATCCGGCAGAATCCTCCATCCTCGGGTCGGGAAATACTTCGTCACCGCTGTAAAACAGATATTTAAGCCCTCTTCCGTCGCTGTCTTTCAGGAAACGGCTGACCGTATCACGGCCTTCAAAACGCACTTCCATGGCACGGATGCGGCCTTCTTTTGCCCAGGAGGGAAAAGCTATCTTGATGGGGGCACTTGCGCTTTCGGGATATATCAGCACGCCGCAGTCCGCATCGAGTGCGAATTCTCCGACAAATCTGACTCCTTCGGGCGTATATGCTGCTCCGAGCGGATACGGAACAGTTTTGTGTAATGTATACATATTACCTGTCATGCTTTACCTTGGAGGTGAATAATAGATCTGCTCCCGATCCCGGGTGTCTGGTTCCGGAGCCGGGCCCGACCGATCATACGGCCCGTAACCGGTAGTCATCTGATCTATACGCTTGTTTCTTCTGCTGATCACTATCATGCGGATGATAGTCATCATGATCGCCACGACAACTGCCATAACAACCAGAAAAACCGCGATCCCGGCAAATATTACCGTAAGGAACGGGACGGGATGTCCGACTGCATCATCCGGTCTGTCGGCATACATGAACGCTTCCAGTTTTGCCCCGAGAGTCGTGATGAGTGCCGAGATGATAAACTGCCCCGGTATCATCAATAACCACAACAGCGCCAAAGCCGGTGATTTCTTTTGGGTGGGTACATTCCGGTTATCTTTCATATTCCTTGAAATGAATGCCGTGATAGTTTAGGATTAACTCATCTGAAACTATCACGGAGGTTAAATATGGCAGACAAAAAAACTATATCCGATATCGACGGTTCCGAAGCCGAATCCATGACCGTTACTCTTAATCTGGACGAAGGCGATGTTGAATGCGGCATCGTTACGATCCTCGAATGCAACGGGCGGGAATATATTGCCCTTCAGCCGCTCGAAGTAACCGATGAATACCCCGAAGGAACAGTCTGGCTCTATCGTTACAGCGAAAATCCCGATGATCCGAATGAAGAACCCGAGCTTGATTATATCTCAGATGACGCCGAATACGAACGTGTCGAGGAAGCATTTGATGAATACCTTGACAGCGTCGAATTCGACGAATTGCTCTGATCGTGGGCCCGGGTATTATTCTTCTTATCCTTTGATCACTATGTTCACGATTCTTCCGGGAACATAGATCTCTTTTACTATCTCTTTTCCGGCGATCCTGTCTCCCAGTTCTTCTTTTGCCTGTGAGATGATATCGTCCTTATTTCCGTCTGCCGGTACGGCGATCGTGGATCTTACTTTGCCGTTAACCTGTACGGCGATCTCTATCATGCTCTCGACGGTCTTGGCCTCATCATATTCGGGCCACTTCTGCTCATATACATATCCGCCGTAATTCATCGTATCCCAGATCTCCTCGGTTATGTGAGGTGCAACGGGATTGAGCAGGATCAGAAGAGTCTTGAGTTCATCTTTGGTAACCGAACCCTTCTTGGTAAAGTCATTTATCAGACTCATCATCGCAGCTATAGCAGTGTTGAACTTAAGAGTTTCAAAATCATTTGAAACTTTCTTGATCGTCTTATGCATGGTCGCTTCGAGATCGGATGAATATCCTTCTTCATCGGTAACGATATCCTGGAGTTTCCATACACGCTCAAGGAATCTTCGGCAGCCTCTGACGCCTTCATCCTGCCAGGATGCGGCCAGTTCGAATGCACCTATGAACATCTCATAGGTACGGAGTGTATCAGCGCCGAACTCGTCTATGATCTCATCGGGATTGACAACATTTCCGCGGGATTTGGACATTTTCTCGCCATTTGAACCCAGGATCATGCCATGTGAAGTACGCTTCTGATAAGGCTCTTTGGTGGGAACAACACCCTGATCATACAGGAAACGATGCCAGAATCTGCTGTACAGAAGATGCAGTGTGGTATGTTCCATTCCTCCGTTATACCAGTCTACAGGAAGCCAGTATTTAAGAGCTTCGGGGCTGGCAAGCGCTTCCTTGTTGGTAGGATCGGTATATCTCAGGAAATACCATGAAGATCCTGCCCACTGAGGCATGGTATCGGTCTCTCTCTGGGCCGGTCCGCCGCACTTCGGACAGGTAGTGTTTACCCACTCAGTCATGGTCGACAGCGGTGATTCGCCTGTATCGGTTGGCATATATGAATCAACCTCGGGCAGTTCGAGAGGAAGCTCCGATTCGGGAATTGCAACATAACCGCACTTATCACAGTGTACGATCGGAATCGGCTCGCCCCAGTAGCGCTGTCTTGAGAATACCCAGTCACGAAGCTTGTAGTTAACCTTCGCATGACCGATGCCCTTTTCCTCAAGGAACTCAATCATCTTCTTCTGAGCATCGGCTACATTCATGCCGTTGATGAAGCCGGAATTGACCATCGTACCGGTAGCAACATCGGTATAGACCTGCTTCTGAACGTCCTCGCCTCCGGCTACGACTTCAATGATCGGCAGATCAAATGCCTTGGCAAAATCCCAGTCTCTCTCATCATGAGCGGGAACTGCCATGATCGCGCCGGTACCGTAACTCATAAGTACATAATCGGAAACGAATATCGGGATCTCTTTCTCATTAACGGGATTGACCGCACGGAGTCCGTCAAGAACGACACCGGTCTTTTCCTTATTGAGCTCGCTTCTCTCAAAATCGGATTTTCTGGCTGCCTGAACACGGTAATCTTCAACGGCTGCCCAGTTTTTGATGTCATCTTTGTACTTATCAAGGATCGGATGCTCGGGACTTACGACCATGTATGTAGCTCCGAAAAGCGTATCGCATCTGGTCGTATAAACTCTGAGCTTGTCATCTTTTCCGGCTATCGCAAAATCAACCTCCGCACCGGTACTGCGTCCGATCCAGTTCTTCTGTGAAACTGCGATACGCTCGACATAATCGACCTCATCCAGACCGTCGATGAGTTTCTGCGCATACTCGGTGATCTTGAGCATCCACTGGCTCTTAACCTTGCGGACTACCTCGGAACCGCATCTTTCGCATACGCCGTTTACGACTTCCTCGTTGGCAAGGCCTACCTTACAGCCGGTACACCAGTTGATGGGCATCTCTGCCTTGTAAGCAAGACCTTCTTTGAACAGCTGAAGGAAGATCCACTGAGTCCAGTGATAATAATCGGGATCTGTGGTATTAACTTCCCTGTTCCAGTCAAATGAATAGCCGATGGATTTAAGCTGGCTTTTGAATCTCTCCACATTATTCTTTGTGACGATCTTGGGATGTATCTTGTTTTTAATTGCATAGTTTTCGGTAGGAAGACCGAATGCATCCCATCCCATCGGGAAAAGAACGTTATAGCCCTGCATGCGGCGCTTACGGGACACGATATCCATGGCGGTATACGGTCTGGGATGGCCCACATGAAGTCCCTGTCCCGAAGGATAGGGAAATTCCACAAGCGCGTAGTACTTGGGTTTGCTGTAATCATCAGATGTGGCAAAAGACTGGTTCTCTTCCCAGATCTTTTGCCATTTCTTTTCTACGATCTTATGATTGTACACTTCAGACATTTTTTCATTCTCCTCATTTCCAGTCATTTAATATTTCTATGCAGGAATCAACATCCATGGCCGCCACGGCAACCTTGAGCTGTTCATATTTATCCTGCCAAAAATCATTGTATTTGAATTCACCCATCTCTTCTATGATCTTCTCCATCTCATCCATGTCCAGATCATCTACAGCCACTCTCATGCGCCCGAACAGGCTCTTAAGCGAATCAAGCGTGGCTTCGGGTTTATCGGCCGAGCGCAGATGGGACCCCGACGTTTCAAACAGATAAGCCAGTTTGTCCTTATAACCTGTATATGTTTCGAGCAATTCGCCGGTATACTGATTGATCGTATCGATCTCTTCCGCTTTGGAAGCCATCTCAAGCTTATATGCCAGTTCTCCGAGTCGGGTTGCTCCGATCTGTCTGGATGAACTCTTAAGGGCATGAACTTCGATAGCATACTGCGGCCAGTCATGTTCCTCGTAATACTGTCTGATCGTCTCAGCCTTGATATCTATCGCATCATAATATGATTTGATGATATTCATGTACAATTTCTCGGAACCGAGCATCTTAAGCGCCTGATCGGTATCGAGATCCGCGATCACAAGTTTGTCGGCTGGATTTAAGTTATCTGCCGACTTTGAGGATTCCAGATTCTCGTTCTTGACCTCGGCGGATATCTTATCGATCTTATCCTGAGGAACATAGCGGCGGAAGATCTCGATCAGGGATCTGACCTCTATGGGTTTGGCCACGAAATCATTCATGCCTTCATCAAGGAACATCTCCTTGGCGCCGCTGACAGCGTTAGCCGTAAGAGCTATGATCGGCACATCATCATATTCGGGCATCGTCTTACGGATTATCCTGGTGGTATCTATACCGTCCATCTCAGGCATCATGTGATCCATGAAAACGATATCATACTTTGTGGTCTCCATCATGCGGAGTGCTTCTTTTCCGCTGACGGCTCCGTCAACCTGGGCTTTCAGAGGCTCAAGCAGGCCCTGCGCCACGGTCAGATTGACTATATTATCATCTACGACCAGAGCCTTGACTCTTTCGGCCGTGAAACTGTAGAGTGCGTCCTGGTCGGTCGAATCGAAATGGGCACTGTCGACATTATTGTTGAACAGGTTGCCCAGATTCAGCACGGATACAGGTTTTCTTAAGAACATGAGACCTTCGTACTTTGACATGCTGCGCAGATCGGCAAAAGTATCCGCCAAAATGACGGGGGTCACTTTTGAACCGTGTTTCATGCGTTCAAACATCGCTTCATCAAAATACTTGGGCTCAAGGAAGAAATACAGCCTCTTACCGGGGCCTAACTCTTCCATCCACTTGGAGATATCACGTTCTTTATGATCAAAATCATTGAACAGATGGGTCTCGATCCCGAGTTTGGCTGCATCATTGATGAAATCATCATTGACGTTCTTGCTGTCGATCGCAGCCCCGATAACTATTTCAGGGGCATCTTCGACTATAATGGACGGGATCGAATCCGCAACATCCTGCTGAACCGAGAACGAGAAGGTGGAGCCTTCTCCGTAGGTGCTTTCGACATGCAGTTCGGAGCCCATAATCTGAAGCAGCATACGGCATATCGTAAGACCCAGGCCAGTACCTTCGATATTACGGTTACGTCTTGAATCAACCTGCTGGAAGGAATTGAATATCTTCTCGAGATCTGCTTCCTTGATACCGATACCGGTATCTATGACATCAAAATGAAGCAAAACCTTCTCATATCCCATCCATTCATAATCAACGCGGACTTTTACATAACCTTCGTTGGTAAATTTGGTCGCGTTGTTGCACAGATTGATCAGGATCTGTCTGATACGGACATTATCACCGATCAGCATATGGGGAATGTTGGGATTAACATCGATAAGCAGATCGACATCCTTATCTACAAGACGGGTCATGATGATATTGGCGACATCATCAATAAGATTAAGAGGCTCGTACTCCACCGGCACGAGTTCCATCTTTCCCGCTTCGATCTTTGAATAATCGAGTATGTCATTGATTATGGTAAGCAGGGCCTTGCCCGAATTCTTGATCTGACGGATATAATCGGCAGCATTCTGGGGCAGGTTTTCCCTTAAAGCCATCTCGGCAAATCCGATGACGGCATTCATGGGTGTCCTGATCTCGTGGCTCATATTAGCCAGGAAATCTCCCTGCATCTTGGCTGCTCTCTCCAGTTCGGAGGTCGCTATCATCGACAGATACTTACCATATGCCATGTCAGACATCACGCCTGCCATGGTGTGAAGGAACTCTGCGGCTTTATCCACTTCCTGCCTGTCAAGTACGGGTACCTTCTGTATGGATTCCCAGTACTTATTGGGATTGATGCCGAGTTCAGCCGCAGTCTCCCGAACGGTCTCTTCGTCGGGCGGTTCGCATAATACCTGTCCGCCCACGAAGCAACCGACCATATGTCCTTCAATAACTATAGGTGCCGCAAATTCCATAAGTCCGGAATGGCACGTATACACAGCAACCTTGCCTGTCTGCAGAGATACTTCCGCTCCGTAACGGTCGCATTCCTCGCACATGCTGTTACCGAGCTCGGAACAGCGGGTGTATCTTGCGCAGAATTCCATGAAATTGGTTCCTCTGGTCACGGGTTTCCCGTCCGCCTCCGTTATGATGGCGGCCATGCCTACCGTTTTGGAAAAGGAATCCTGTATTCTCTGCAAAACATCAGGTTCTATCAGATCTACAAGCTTTATATTATATTGTTTTTTCTTCTTGGTATCGCTCATTTACCGAACACGTAAAGATCACGCTCACAGTGGTCTTCCGCTTATTCCTCACTGTTCTCGGCAACCTTGGCTGCTCTTGCGGCAACTTCCTTCTCCTGTACATCCGAAGGAGTCTGCTCATAACGGGTAAACTCATATTCGTATACGCCGCTGCCGCCTGTCATGGAGCGAAGAACCGTACAATATCCGTTCAGGCTTGCGCTGGGGATCTCAGCCTCAACACAGGTCTTGCCGTCACCGGCAGGATTCATTCCGAGCACTCTTCCGCGTCTCTTGTTGAGGTCGCCCATAACATCACCGGTATATGAATCCGGTACGGTAACCTTAAGTGTATAGATAGGCTCAAGAAGAACGGGACCGGCTTCCATGAAGCCTTTCTTAAATGCCTGTAATGCAGCGGTCTTGAACGCCATTTCCGAAGAGTCTACGGGGTGATAGGATCCGTCGTAAAGGACAGCCTTAACGCCGACAACGGGATAAGCGGCAAGAGGTCCGCGGGTAACGCCTTCTGCGATACCTTTTTCAACTGCAGGGAAATAGTTCTTCGGTACTGCACCGCCGACAACTTCCTGCTCAAACTCATACTGAGCCTCGGTATCACCTGCGGGTGAGAATCTCATCTTAACATGACCGTACTGGCCGTGACCGCCGGACTGCTTCTTATACTTGTACTCAACGTCCGAAGTCTTACGGATAGTTTCACGATAAGCGATCTTGGGATCCATGAGTTCTATCTGGACCTTGTATTCATTGGCAAGTCTTGAAGAGATGACATCCAGCTGCATATCGCCGATACCGTAGATCAGAGTCTGTCTGTTCTCTGCATCGGATACAACCTTAAGTGTCTGATCCTCATGGCTCATCTTCTGGAGTGACTGTGCAACCTTATCGATGTCGTTCTTGTTGGGAACGAAATATCTCTTAACGGTATAGGGCTTGGATATCTCGGCTTTACCGTATCTGATGGGCGTAGCCTTGGTTGAGAGTGTGTCACCCGTTCTTGCGGCTGTGAGCTTGGCGATGGCTCCGATATCGCCTGCATGAAGCTCGCTGATCTCCTCGGGCTTGGCGCCTCTCATGATATAGAGTTTGTTAACCTTCTCCTCAACGTCCTTGTCATCATTGAACAGAACATCATCGGACTTGATAACACCGGAGCAGACCTTGATGAGTGAATACTTACCGATGAAAGGATCAACTATGGTCTTGAAGATATAAGCACTCTTTGCCTTGGAGAAATCGTAATTGGCTTCAAATACTTCGTTGGTCTTTAAGTTAACGCCCGCGAGCTTGTGCATATCGGGGCTGGGCATATACTTAACTATATCGTCGAGAAGTGTGTAGATACCCTGGCAGAGGATCGATGAGCCCATGGATACGGGAACTATCGAGCAATCGCCGACATTCTGTTTAAGTGCGGATCTGATCTCAGCCTCGGAGAATGTCTCACCGCCGAAGTAACGGTCCATCATGTCCTCACTGGTCTCGGCAACGGATTCCATCAGAGTCTCTCTGTACTCCTCAAGATAAGGCTTGTTGTAATCGGGTGTATCGCAGGGAACAACTTCCTTGCCTTCCCATCTGTAAGCCTGCTCTGCGATAACATTTACATAGCCTACGAACTTCTCGTTCTCTCTGATCGGAAGATGGAAAGGAGCGATCTTCTTGCCGTATTTCTCGGTAAGAGCATCAACTACGTTCTTATACGAAGCATTATCAACATCCATGTCCGTAACGAATACGAATCTGGGCAGTTTATACTTTTCGCAGAGTTCCCATGCCTTCTCGGTACCGACTTCGATACCGGCTTTGCCGGAAACAACGATGATAGCGGCATCGGCAGCAGAAACAGCCTCTTCCACTTCACCTACGAAATCAAAGAAACCGGGAGTATCAAGAATGTTGATCTTTGTATCCTGCCACTCGATCGGAACAACCGATGTAGTTATAGAGAAACCTCTCTTCTGCTCCTCTTTGCCATAGTCGCTGACAGTGTTGCCGTCCTCAACCTTACCCATGCGGGATGTAAGACCTGCAAGATAAGCAAAAGCTTCGGTAAGTGTTGTCTTTCCGCAACCGCCATGCCCCAAAAGAACCACGTTACGAATCTTGTCAGTTGTGTAAATATTCATGAAACCCTCCGTTCACGGCGCCCTCGCGCCTGATTGTATTTTGTGGTCAAATAGTCCATAAATAATACAGAAATCTTTAACCCCATTGATATATTTTACTAAAATACGTGTCCGGATACAAGTTATAAGCCCAATATTTGTATCCAAAAAGTAGCCTGAGCAGGGCAAATGATGATAAAATAAAAAGACCCGTAAAGAACATCCGAAAAAATGAGGTAAAAATGAGTTCATTTACTTTTGGTTTCATAGGATTGGGCCTGATCGGCGGTTCTATCGCCAAGGCACTGAGAAAAGAATATCCCGACTGCCGAATATATGTTACAGCACGTTCCGAATCCACTTTGCAGGCTGCCGTGTCCGACCGTGTGGCCGATAAAGCCGTATCCATGGCAGATCCGGCCTGGAGCGAATGCGATTACATATTCCTGTGTGCTCCCGTTGAGACCAATAACACCAATCTGCGTTCGATCGCCTCACTTATCGGAGAAAAGACGATCATCACCGATGTCGGAAGCGTAAAGCAGCCCATACTTAACTGCATTACCGAACTGGGTCTCAGATCAAGATTCATCGGCGGACACCCCATGGCGGGCAGCGAACGCATCGGATATGCCAATTCCGCTCCTTCGATACTCGAAAACGCTTATTATATCCTCACGCCGACCGAAGAGACCGAAGCGGACCGGATACGGGAACTTAAGAGCATGGTCGGAGCGATCGGAGCCATCCCTCTCGTGCTCGATGCGGGACTTCATGATTATGTGACCGGTGCGATCTCTCATCTGCCTCATGTCATAAGCGCAGCTCTCGTCAATCTCGTACGTGACGAAGACAACGAAGACGGCATCATGAAACTCGTTGCCGCTGGTGGATTCAAGGATATAACCCGTATATCAAGTTCTTCTCCCGATATGTGGCAGCAGATCTGTCTGACCAATAGGAGCAACATCTCCACTCTCCTTCAGCACTATATCGATTCTCTCGAATCCATAAAAAGTGAGATCGACGAAAGTTCGGCTGACGAGATCAGATCGTTCTTCGACAGCGCAAGGACATATCGCGAGTCATTCATCAACTCCAACTCCGGTCCTATCAAGACCGAGTATGTCATCACCGTCGACATAGCCGATGAACCCGGTGCTATCGCATCTATCGCCGCGCTTTTGAGTGATCACGAGATCAACATCAAGAACATCGGCATCAATCATAACCGCGAGTTTGCTCAGGGTGCTCTGCGCATAGAATTCTATAAAAAAGAGCATACAGACAGCGCTATCCGCATTATGCAGGAAGCCGGATACAGCATCCATTCCAAAGAAGATACCGCAAAATAACGATGAAAGATACTTATGAAGTTCCCTGCATGACAGGACAGATAAAAGACAAATACGTAACCGAGCCCGTGTATGTATCCGTACCGGGCTCAAAAAGCATAACCAATCGCGCTCTGCTGATCTGCGCTCTTGCTGATGGTGAATCCGTATTAAACGGCGCAATGCTTTCGGGAGATTCGAGGGTATTCATTAAATGCCTGGAAGATCTGGGCATTTCAGTCAGCATCGTTCCCGACGCCGCAAAGGGATCAGAAGACGGCTTCGGACCTGCATCAGCGGGAAATGTGACGCTTAAGGTATCGGGCTGCTCCCGAGCTCTTCCTTCACATGCTTCGCTAAATGTCGGAAGTGCCGGGACCGCTGCGAGATTTCTGACCGCTGCTCTCGGCGTATCTCACGGAAAGTACGAACTCGATTCTTCCGAACAGATGCGTAAGAGACCGATGTCTTCACTGCTTGATACGCTAACATCCGTCGGATGTGAGGTAACCTGCGCCAAAGAACCCGGTCATTTTCCTTTCACTCTGGATTCCCACGGTTTCACAAGCCATGAGTTCACCGTAAATATCGATGAGAGTTCCCAGTTCTTAAGTGCAATGCTGATCGCATCCGTGCTCTCGGATGAAGATATCACCATTCATATCACAGGTTCTCACGGAATGTCATATGTGGAGATGACCCGTAAGATCATGGAACAGTTCGGCAAAAGCGTACGGTTCTCAGACTTAAACGGAGCATCGGATTATCATATCCGGGCAGGTGCAAACTACAGCCCGCGTGTCTATGATATCGAACCCGACATGTCGGCGGCGGCTTACTTCTATGCAATGTCAGCACTTCTCGGGATAAAGGTATGCGTACGGGGAGTACATTTATATTCCATGCAGGGAGACATCGAATTCATACATGTACTCGAAAAGATGGGATGCACCGCGACCGATTCACCCGAAGGGATCATCCTTGCACCTCCCGCAGACGGAATCCTCCATGGTGTTGATATCGATATGTCCGCGTTTTCCGATCAGGCTATAACCCTCGCCGCGATCGCCCCGTTTGCAGATTCCAGGACCGTGATCCGAAACATCGGTCATATCAGGCTCCAGGAATCGGACCGCTTAAGCGGCATAGCGACGGAGCTTGAACGCGCAGGTGTCCGGGTAGAAAAAACCGAAGACTCCGTCACCGTATATCCGCTCGCGGCCGGTAAAGGTGCCTTAATAGAAACCTATAACGACCACCGGATGGCCATGGGCTTTTCGCTTTTGGGATTAAAGATCCCCGGCATCGTGATAAACGACCCGGGGTGCTGTTCCAAGACATTTGAAAACTATTTCGAAGTTCTCGATTCCGTATTATCCATGATCCAGGGATGACATTACGTCATCCTTTGTTTCTTTCCGCCATCTCATGTATCATACGCTCATATTCTTTTTCGTCTATCCGGTATCCCTTTTTCATGATAAGTCTCGATGCGATCATCACGATGAGCGGTATGGCTACCATCCCTATCCTTAACATCAGTGTCTGTCCCGAATCCACTGTCGCAATGATACTGTCCGCCCTGGCCAGCGCCGCTTCCCTGTCTATCGCTCCGCTTCCGATCTGAACTTCAAGTTCGCTTATATTCTGGCTGACCGCATATATCCCGCTGATTATGAGTATGAGTGATGCCGCTCCCTGATTGAGTGCACCGGAGAATTTGGATGCAAAAGAACGGATCGCGGATATTATGCTGTCATGCCGTTCATCATATCTGTATTCATCATACTCGATCGTGTTATTGATCATCACGACCATTGCCAGATTGATGAGGCCCTGGCAGAAAAAGATGATGAAGCCTGTAACGAGCAGCAAAACGATGCTCTTCGGAAGCACATATCCGTATACCAGAAACACAATATAACATACTATGAGCACACAAATGCAGACAGAATATATCCTGTCTCTGCTGAATCTGCCCGATAATATCGGATAAACAAACTGGGCAGCCAGAGTTCCGAGTCCGTACATCACGGTAAAAAGCGTGACCAGATCACCGCTCTCGGAATAACCGAACTCAAAATAAAAGAAATTGACTGCAAGAAGCAGCAAAAGCTGCTGGCCAACACAGAAAAGAACATATGCGACGCCTGAGCAGACGAGCTGGTCATTACGTTTAAGGATCGCGAACATGGACTTTAAGCTGACCTCTTCCGCGTTATCTTTTCGTTCTTTCTCGGTAACACCAAGGAAAGTGAGCGTCTGGAACAGAACAAATGCCAGCGCACATATAAGTCCTATGATCCGGAATGCCCTTACGGCGTTACCCGCTATGACCATGGGCACAATGCCGGCTACCGAAAACTGTCCCACGCATACGAAGATTCCCATCAGAGTAACCAGAGAATCCCTCTCTTTGGGATCGCTGGACAGGCTCGGAAGCATTCCCCAGTAAGCGATGTCATTGATCGTATATGTCATTCCCCACAGCAGATACATGATACAAAAGAAAAAGACAAATGCCCATCCCGACGGACGGATCGTGAACATCAGGATGATCACGATCGCATTGAGAACCGCACCGACTATGATAAAAGGCCTGTATTTGCCTGCTCTGAAATGGCTGTTCTCTATGATCGAACTCATGATCAGATCATTTACCGCATCCCAGATCATGCATATGACCATCGTGGCCGAAATAACGGTGAACTGAATGACTTCGAGTTTCATCGTGTACTGTATGTAGGTCAGAACGAACATGCTGACAAGGACATATGCGGCATCGCGCCCCGTCGCTCCGACACAATAGGACCATTTGGTCTTCTTATCGATCATCTTATCTCCTCTTGTTTGCCTGTTTTACGATAAGTTCAGCTATCGAGTACGGGATCCCTCCGCTCTGGAGGATGACGCAGTCTATCGGCCCGTCTTTGACCGTCTCTATCGTCATCATCACCTCGGGATCATCCTCCGGTTTACCTTTATACATCGAATAAGCGACTTTAAGGCCGATCTTTAACATGATCCTGCCAAGCCACGACCTCTCGGAGAGTTCACTCAGACTGTTATAAACGGAATACCGGCCGGGTATTACATGATCCAGATCGCATTCGGTATTACCGATGAAAAGATCGGTCCCGGTTCCGGTCTTATCGCTGCGATAATCCTTCCCCTCGATCCTGATGCACTCTCTTAAGCGGATATCACCGATGCTGCTTCCGACACAGATCTCATACTCACCCGCAGCCTTGTTGAACCTCATAAGTGACGTATCGAATATGGAAAACGCTCTGTCATTTAGAGTGACCTGTACTGTCCGTTCTTCCCCGGGTTCAAGATACACTTTCTCAAAACCTCTGAGTTCATGCCGGGCTCTCGTAAAACCGTCATCCGGATTTTCAACATAGACCTGAGCGATCTCGGCGCCTGAATATTTTCCGGTATTTCTTACACGGAAACTGATCTTGACCATTTCTTCATCCGAAGCGTCACTTTTTTCGATCTTAAGATCCGAATATTCAAATGAAGCATATGAAAGTCCGTATCCAAACGGGAAAAGAGTTTTTATTCCAAGCGTATCATAGTGACGGTATCCGACAAGAACCCCCTCTTCATATCTGATCTCACTCGAATCTCCCGCAAAGTTCTTATATGCAGGCGTGTCTGCCAGATCAAGCGGCCAGGTCTCTGCAAGTTTTCCGCAGGGAACAACTTCTCCTGAAACAAGCATGACCGCAGCCTTCGCGACCGCCTCACCGCCCAGATACATATGAAGCATGGCCTTAAGCCTGTCTATGAAAGGAACCTTATACGGTGATCCGCCGAATGACAGGAATACGATATCCGTTCCCTCAAGAATGTTCACAAGACGGATCTGGTTTTCGGGAATATCCAGAGTCGTTCTGTCATACCCTTCTCCCTCGGCAAGATCCGTAAGACCGCCGCAGAAAAATGTCGGACATCCGTTTTTTACCAGTCTAACGGCTTCTTTTTCAAGCGATTCATCGGGCAGGGAAGAATCAATGCGATATCCCGGTGCGAAATTGACCCTATAGCCTGCATTCTCAAACTCGGTCACTATATGAGGCTGAGGACGGGTGTTGATATGAGAACTCCCGCCTCCCTGGAAACGGACCGTACGCGCAAGTTCTCCTATAACGTTGATCTCTGCTCCCGGGCTTAACGGAAGTATGCCATCATCATTCTTCAGAAGCACCGCGCCATTAAGAGCCGCCTTAAGCGCAATCTCGTGAGGATCAGTTCCGTCTTCGACAGTCGTTTCCTTTCGGGAATAGTCTTCTGTCAGTTTCTCAACACGGCGGATCGCGGGTCGGATCTCGTCTTCGGTGATCCGGCCTTCTTCAAGGTCTTTCTTAAGTTTGTTCAGATGGACTTTGCCGCTTCCGGGCATTTCAAGATCGAGTCCTGCCTTAACGGCGGCGGTCAGATCGATGCAGGCACCCCAGTCCGATACGGTCACGCCCCGATATCCCCATTCATCTCTTAAGATCTCTGTCATGAGATGCCTGTTCTCGGTCGCTTTATATCCGTTCAGATAATTGTAGGAAACCATGACCGTCGCGGGATCCGCATTTTTGATGCAATTCTCAAATGCGCTCAGATATATCTCGCGAAGTGTCCTCTCATCCACACGGCTGTCGGAAGTCATCCTTCTGGTTTCCTGATTGTTGGCCGCAAAATGCTTGAGCGAAGTGCCCACGCCGTTCTTTTGGACACCCTGAATAAAAGCCGTGCCAAGCTCACCCGAAAGATACGGATCCTCACTGTAATATTCGAAGTTTCTGCCGCACAGCGGGGATCGTTTGATATTGACACCGGGCCCCAAAACGACGGAAACGTCGGCGCGTCGTGCTTCCTTTCCTATCGAATCTCCGACTTTTGCCACCAGTTCCCTGTCCCACGAAGAAGCAAGACAGCTCGCCGTGGGATAACATGTCGACACATAGCTGTCATTATTTGTTTTGGCATCCTCATCCTGCTTGCGTAGTCCGTGCGGGCCGTCCGACAGATGCAGGCTTGTATATCTTCCTTCGCAGTCGTTAGTATGCCATGATCCCTTCCCCGTAAGAAGGGGCAGTTTGTTTATCAGATCGGCATCGTATTTACGGTTCATGTGTCTGCTTTATCTTACTCCCGTCATTTTCTTTATGGCTTCTTCATCCGCTCCGGGATAAAGTTCCTTAACACGTTCAAAGATCTTTGCGGCGGATTCCGCTGGATCTTCGTAGTACTTATCCGTCACAAGCTCATATCCCCAGACAGCTTCCGGCGGGAGCAGCACCGAAACAGGCATTCCGTACTCTTCGCCTCTCTTATTGACCCTTCTGTGAAAATCGACTATCACCAGATATGTCTGCATCTGCAGTCCTGTGACAGTACCGGGGAAGTTCTTTAACGCAGTGCTTCCGTCTAAGCCCGTCTTTTTGCCGCCGAAGCCGGCCTTTTTCTTAAGCTCGGTACTCAGGATCTGCTTTTGGGGAAAGATCATGTCTCCGTCATCATCCCTGTCTGTGAGCATGTCCATGATGACCTTTTCCCTGCGGCTTGCGAGACCGTCTTCCCAGCGTGAATCGAAATCATATCCGTTTCGTCTGAAATTGACGAAGTAAGGAAGCCATTCAAGACTTATGAACCCGGCCTTCTGGTCAAAGAACTTGCCGTAAGCCACCTGCCTGCTCGCAGCTATGATCTCGCGCCATTCCCAGGGATCCTGCTCCCGGTCGCCCGTCCACCAGAAGTCGGGTGATACATGTTCTTCAGCAGAAAAACCCTCAATTTCATTAGAGAAGAACGGCAGAAATCCGACTTCGTTTATCCAATTGACAAGCTCCTGCCATGACCTGATCCGGTATGGATCATCCCAGGCCATGCCCTTTATCATCCATTGTCCGTCTTCTACTTCCATTTTTGTTCACCTATCGAATGCATATTGTTATGTAAACCTTCTCAGTCCGGATATCTTCCTCTTTTGACATCTGAAAATACGGTGAACCGTCAGAGCGGAAATGAACTCTTCTGATACCGTCACATCTAAGGCTGGATCCTATGTCCGTTTCTCCGTGATATGAGATCATGAGTTCCCCGTCTTCGTTTGTATAGAAAGCATTGTGACCGGGTCCGAACTCACCGTCCACCGAATAGAATGTCAGTACCGGCGTTATGGATTTATGCCAGTTATCGGGATTTAAGAGATCATCATCGACGGATGCCGTAAGAAGGCCCAGAGCATATGTATATCTGTTGGCGGAGCCGCCCGAATATGTCACATAAACCATTCCGTCCGAGATAAAATGATTGGGGCCTTCGTTGTTGATCGTCCCCGATACGTTCTCCCAGCCGTAAAGCGGCCTGGTCAGAAGCACGGGTTCACTGGTAAGCTTCCAGGGTGCATCCTCATCGACAGATGCGATATACAGCATGGATCCCGAATCAAGCGGCGTAGCGATGTTCTCGCGATACGACCAGATCATGTATGATCCGGCATTGTTCTTCACATAGGTCATATCCAGTGTTATCTCATCAATGGCAAGCGGCTCTCCGTTCTTTCTGACTATGCGGACCGGATCCTCCCAGCTGTCCTCCTCGATGATGGGCCTGCCTTTTTTGAGTTTCATCAGATGACACTGCGGCCCCCATTTATGCCCGCTGACCGCAAAGAGGATATAGAGTTCTCCTCCTATCACATGAAACTCGGGCGCCCAGAAGGTCTGTTCAAAGCCGCGCTTAGGATCGAAAGGCAGGATGAGATGTTCGATCACTCCGTCGGCAAAAAGTCCGTGTACATCTTCGGCCTCCCTTACATATATGCCTATGTCGTTCAGATTATCGTTCGTTGATATGTAATACCATTTATCATCCCACGGAAAGATGACCGGATCTCCGTACCCCTTTGCAAGAGGAAAATCAAAACGTTGCTGGTCGATCACGCCTTCTATCCTGTATTCACCGGGTACGGAAAAGTCTATCGCATCGGCATTCCATTTAACACTCTTGGTACGCACGGAGCCGTCACTGTACCGGATCTTAGCCTTAACCGATTCAAGCTCCTCCAAAGAACCGATCGTGACGCGCTCGGGTATCACGGTTTCGGTATACTTGATGCTGCTCCAGTAAAGCGTCGCCGCATCAGCAAGTTCATCCGGTACTTCCAGGTAAGAGGAAAATGTGCTATCGCCGGCATCTTCAGAACCCGAAGCTGCCATCGCTCCGATGCTCTCACACGTCACAAAACCTTTTTCGGTAAAAGAAATCAGGTCTTCGGTCTCCCATAGCATGAGTTTCCCGGCTGTGGTTTCATCGGGCGAACCATCCTCAAGAACACGCCGAGCGGCGATTCCCATTCGTTTATCATCTATGCGGAAAATGCAGGGATCTTTAATGCCCATCGGAATGATGGTATTGTCTTTGGAGATCTCGCCGTGAACAAAGAGTATCCCGTAGTTTTTGTTCCACGGGATGTCGCCTGAAACTTCGGAAGAACATGCAAAATGAACACTGCGTGCAAGCCCCTCGGGGTAGCACGCATCATCGACAGGTCTGGTATAAACATGTATCGCTTTGGCCATATCAGTCCCCTTTCTTATTGAGATAGATCTTTTATGGGAATATCAGTTTTTAAAACTATGGATAGGTGCGGGAATACGGCCTTTTCTGTTTATGAAATCATCGCACGAGAACTGATTGACAGGCATGATCGGTGCGTATCCGAGAAGTCCGCCGAATTCCACTCTGTCTCCGACACCCTTGCCGATAACGGGGATGATACGGACGGCAGTGGTCTTCTGATTGACCATGCCGATAGCCATCTCATCTGCTATTATGCCCGATATCGTAGTGGCCTTGGTGTCTCCGGGAATAGCGATCATATCAAGTCCGACGGAGCATACGCATGTCATGGCTTCAAGTTTTTCGATCGTAAGAGCACCTGCCTCTACGGCATCTATCATGCCCTGATCCTCGGATACGGGGATAAATGCACCCGAAAGACCGCCGACATAAGAACTGGCCATCACGCCGCCTTTTTTCACCTGATCGTTAAGAAGTGCAAGTGCCGCCGTCGTACCGGGCGCTCCTGCCTTTTCAAGACCGATCTCGCAGAGTATATCCGCCACGGAATCGCCGATCGCGGGTGTGGGAGCAAGTGACAGATCGACTATGCCGAAAGGTACATCGAGCATTCTGGATGCTTCTCTTGCAACCAGCTGTCCGACACGGGTGACCTTGAATGCGGTTTTTTTGATCGTTTCACAGAGAGTTTCAAAGTCTTCGCCTCTGACTTTGGATAAAGCATACTTAACCACGCCCGGGCCGCTGACTCCGACATTGATGATCGCATCGGATTCGGTAACGCCGTGAAAAGCGCCCGCCATGAAAGGATTATCATCCGGTGCGTTACAGAATACCACGAGTTTTGCACAGCCTAAGCAGTCCTGATCTTTGGTCTTACGCGCGGTATCCAGGATCACCTCACCCATGAGACGTACGGCATCCATATTGATACCGGTCCTGGTAGATCCGAGATTGACCGAACTGCAGACCAGATCTGTCTGTGAAAGAGCATCGGGAATGGATCTGATCAGAAGTTCATCGGCTGTTGTCATGCCCTTGCTTACAAGTGCGGAATAACCGCCGATGAAGTTAACTCCGACCTCAGATCTGGCTCTGTCCATCGCTTTGGCGATCTTTACGAAATCATCCGTGGACTTTGCTGCGGCCGATCCGACTATGCCGATCGGAGTAACACTGATCCTCTTATTCACGATCGGGATACCGAACTCGCGTGAGATCTCCTCACCGGTCTCCACAAGCCTGGCAGCCTTGGTCGTGATGCGGTCATAGATCTTATCACAGACCTTATCTATATCCGAATCCATGCAATCCAGAAGCGACAGCCCGAGTGTGATGGTCCTTACATCCAGGTTATCCTTCTCGATCATGTTATTTGTTTCATTTACTTCGTATATGTTCAGCATTTTTACACCCTGTGCATCATGTCAAAGATCTCTTCCTTCTGGGCACGGATGATGACTCCGATGTCCTGTCCTACCGAATCGATCTCATTTGCTATATCATCAAATTTCTTATCAACGCCGGCGATATCAACTACCATCATCATGTTGAAATATCCGTCAACGATGGTCTGTGAGATATCAAGGATGTTGATGTGATTGTCAGCCAGATATGTACATACCCTTGCTATGATGCCTACCGTATCTTTTCCTACTACCGTGATTATGACTTTTTCCATGCTCTCTCCTTAAAATCCGACGCATAAGCTCGGTTCATGTCTCTTGGCTACGCTGATGGGGAAATCCCCTCCGTTGTAGGGGATATCACTTACCGTTATCTCCGCTCTCACCGATTCAAAAGCCAGTTCGGGCAGATTGTTTTCATGACTCAAATGTCCGAGGATGATATGTTTCATGTCATCATGGAGCACTTCGCACAGAAGCTTCCCGGCGCTCTCGTTGGACAGGTGCCCTTTATCTGACAGGATCCTCTGCTTAAGAGGATATGGATACGGGCCCACCTGCAGCATATTGATATCGTGATTGGACTCTATCATCAGAACATCAAGGCCTTTGAGTCCCTCAACGATATAGTCGTTATAGAATCCCAGATCAGTCACCACAGCGCCTTTGGAAGATCCGCTCTTAAACCTGTATGCCACGGGATCGATCGCATCATGAGAGACACGGAGCGGATTGATCTCGATATCGCCGATCATGAAAGGGACATCGGGCGACACATCATTGAAAAGACACGGATCGATCTTCCCTATCCCGGGGGATCTCAGGATCGCATCCGCCGTCATCGGTGTGGTAAAGATCGGTATACCGTATCTGCGTGCGAGTACACCGAGGCCTCCTATATGGTCTGTGTGTTCATGGGTGACAAGGATACCGGATATATCATCCATGGATATATCCAGAGAGTTTATGCCTGCCGTGGCACGTTTACCCGAGATCCCGCAATCGACTATCAGGTGCGTATCATCGGATCCGACATATATGCAATTTCCGCTTGAGCCGCTGGCTATCGGACAGATTCTCATGATCGAACGGGTTTACTTTTCCCAATGGATGTCTATAGAATCGCCTTCATCTATCTTCTCCATGTACTGGGCGTCCTTACCGTTAAGCCTTGTGACCACGGCGCTGCCCTTCGGCGTAGACAGATCGAAATCTATAAACTCAAAAACATCTACAAAAACATATTCGGCTTTACCCGAAAGGATGACCTCTTCTCCGTTGACCTCAACGGTGATGTCGTGAGGGATCCCTGCATCGGCAAGCGTCCCTGCGCCTTTGGGGGATGCCTTGGGCTCATCCTGAGGCGAACTTACTTCCTCATCCGCTTCTTCATCCTCTTCCTCGTAACCTTCAACCTTCTCATTTGTCTCATGTCTGTCGGCATAAGCGGAATCATACGAAGCGCTTTCCTCGGGACGCTTGTATTCCTCATCGTCATCTCCGTCGGGCAGTTTGGCATATTCCGAACCGTCTTCGTAATCATCAAGTTTGAGTTCTTCAAGTGTCCATACGACATCGAAGTTGGCATATATGGGAGTATCCATATCGGCCTTCTTGTTATTCACATATACGTTCATCTGAGGATTCAAGACGACATCCATGAATTCGATGACCTGTGAAACGGTATAAAAATCAACCATGTGAATATCATCGCCGGACTTGATCTGATAATACTCGGACTGAAGTTCGCCGTTAACCGACGCAAACTTGGGCAGAGATATGGTCTGACCGTTTACGATTATATCCATGGTGGAGCCGTACTCCGGTATCTGACCGATCTCGAGATGTGCGGGATTACCGGCGGTGGATTCGTGTACCTTGATCTGATCCTTGTCCTTGATCTCGGTATGGATATCGGCAGGCGCTCCGTTGACGAATATCTGAGCGCTCTCTCCGGGTTCGCCGCGCTGCATGCGTGCCACGCCGTTTACGGAGTAATGCAGAGGAGTACCCCTCTTCGGGAAAAGATCCTCGTTCGCAAACTGAGCCTGCATGGCGGCGTCTATGACGGTTGATTTGCCGTTGTCATACAGTTTCACGCTTCTTCCGTTGAAGCTTACATAGATGAAATTATTGCTCTGCTCATAGTAGCTTAGGCATATTCCTATGGGAGTGACCAGCAGAGAGTCGATGGTGAGATCTTCATGCTCGAATATGATCTTGCTCATGACCTCACGTCCGCGGATCGCAACTCTTTCGGGAACCAGTTCCAGACACGAAGCAAGCGCTTCGGTATAACCCTTCATACGGCCGCCGCCGCCTACGACAAACACAGCGCTTACGGATTTGTCACCGTTTAATTCCTTTATCTTATCGGACACCAGCTGAGCCATCTCATTGACGATCGGGTTCGTAGCCTTCACGAGGTCTTCCGTTTTGATCGTCTGCTCGATGCCTATGATGTCTTTATATACGACGGTATCGGATGTCTCGGCATCCTTTTTGATCTGGTCGGCAGTATTGAAATCCACCAGGCAATGCTGGCATATCGCTTCGGTGATCGCATCACCGGCCTTCGGGATCATACCGAATGCTACGATAGTTCCGTCCTTGGTGATCGATATATCGGAGGTACCCGCGCCGACATCGACAAGAGCGATATTCAGCATCCTGTACATCTCGGGGATTGCCAGAGATATGGCAGCGATAGGCTCCAAAGTGATATTTGCAACATTAAGATCCGCTATGGCTACGGCTTTGTAGAGGCCGTCAACAACATCATCGGGAAGGAATGTCGCGATCAGATCGCAGCCGATCTTTCTCGCGTTGTGTCCCTCAAGATTACCCATCTGATATCCGTTTAAGTAATATCTGACCACGGAATAACCGACGCAGTAAAAGTTCATCTCACTGAGGCTCTCATCGGCCGATTCGTTGAACTCGTTATACGCAGCCTCGATACCCTGGGTATTCAGCGAAAAGATATCCTCTTCGGTCACGGATCTTTCCGATGAGAACTCTTCTTCAACATGAACCTGAACGGTACGCAGCACCCTGCCCGCGGCAGCAATGCATACATCGGTGAGTTTCTGTCCGATGGCATCTTCAAGCTCTTCTTTTACAAAACGGATCGTATCGCCGACCTTCGCGATATCGTGAATCTGTCCGTCGAGCATGGCCCTGGTCTCATGTTCCTTGGCACGCTGTGCCACAACATGAAACTGGTCTCCCAGCTTATAGCCGACGGTACCTACTATGCTCCTGGTACCTATGTCCAGTCCGAATACCAACGATTCAGGATAGTTCATGTCTCCTCCAATGCAGTAAGATCGCTCAAAAGTGCGTCCACCTGTGCATATGCCTCTTCCAAACTTCCGTTATTGTCTATCACATGAGCACAATACCGGATAAATGTCTCATCATCACACTGTGAGCTCATGATCTGATCGATTTTTTCATCAGAATATCCGCGGGTGGTCTTAAGCCTCCCGCGTCTGATATCTGCATCACATCTCACATACCATAATTCATCGAGGATCTCATAATACTTTTCCTCGATGAGAAGCGCCGCTTCAAGCACGAACAGATCATATCTGCCGGCAGTTTTTTCTTCATCTATAGCCCGAAGGATATACCTCTTGACCGCAGGATGGATGATCCCGTTTACCTGCAAAAGAAGGTCCGGATCCGCGAAGATCTTCGCAGCCATCGCATGCTTGTCTATGCATCCGTCTTCGTCAAGGATCTCTCTCCCCAGAAGCGCTACTATATCATCATAACACTCATGCCCCGGACTCTCCAATTCGTAAGCGAGATTATCCGCAAAAATGATCCGGGCATTGTAATGATCCTCAATATACTTTATGACGGCGGATTTCCCGCATCCGACTCCGCCCGTGATGCCTATTGTCCTCATTTAGCCTCGTACCAGTCGTTTCCCGTATGAAGATCGGCGATCAGATCGACTTTAAGTTCTGCCGCTGCTTCCATCTCGTTCTTTAGAATATCACAGACTCTTGTCTTTTCTTCCTCATATGTATCTATGAGAAGCTCGTCATGTATCTGCAGAACGATCTTCGATCTTAAGCCTTCTTCTTTGAGTTTCTTCCATACACGGATCATCGCTATCTTCATGATATCCGCTGCGGTACCCTGTATGGGCGAGTTCATCGCAACTCTTTCGCCGAACTGACGCTGCATGAAGTTAGAGCTTGTAAGTTCGGGGATCGGACGGATCCTGCCGTACAGAGTTGATACGCATCCTGTTTCACGGGCACTCTCGACACAGCCGTCCAGATATTTCTTGATCCCCGGGAAGGTCGCAAAATAATTGCGGATATACTCCTCGGCTTCTTTGCGTGAAACACCGATATCCTCGGAAAGCCCGTATGAGGAAATACCGTATACGATACCGAAGTTTACGGCTTTAGCCCTGCGCCGCATCAGATCATCGACATCTTCCGCAGGTACTCCGAATACCTTTGATGCGGTTATCCTGTGTATGTCGGCGCCTTCTCTGTAACTTGCTATCAGATCTTCATCACCGGCCATGTGCGCCAGGATCCTGAGCTCGATCTGACTGTAATCGGCATCGGCAAACACGCATCCGTCGGAAGGTATGAACGCACGTCTGAGCTCCCGTCCGAGTTCCGTTCTTGTAGGGATGTTCTGCATGTTGGGATCCGATGACGAGATACGTCCTGTTGCAGTGACCGTCTGGTGGAAAGAGGATCTTATCCTTTCGTCTTCGTCTATGAATTCCGCCAATCCGTCCGCATATGTACTCTTCAGTTTGCTTAAGCCTCTGTATTTAAGGATATCGGCAACTATCGGTACATCCGTCATCTTCTCCAGGACATCTGCAGATGTGGAGTAACCCGTCTTGGTCTTCTTTCCGCCTTTAAGGCCCATCTTCTCGAATAAAATGACTCCGAGCTGTTTGGGGGAAAGAATGTTGAATTCCTCTCCGGCCGACGCATAGATCTTCTGCTCGAGTTCCTTCATTCCCTCGCCGAGAGTCTGTGAGAAATCTTTAAGTTTATCTCTTCTTACTCTTATGCCGGTATGCTCCATCGAAGCAAGCACACGTGCGAGCGGCATCTCGATCCCGGTAAAAAGTTTCATCATGCCGGCCTGTTCCACGGCATCCGAAAGTTTGTCATAGGCAGCAAATGCCGTATGTGCGCAAAAGGCCGAGAATCTGATCACCTCATCCGGGGCGGTCTCGAAAGCCCCCGCAAAACCCGTCTTGCTTCCGGTAACAGCGGAAAAATCGGGTATCATCCTATCCAGATATCTGGACGAAACATACTCCGCATCATATCTTCCGCGCAGAGGATCGCACAGGTAAGCCGCTATCGTAATATCAAAGGTTCGATCTTCAAGGGCGTCTATATCAAGCAGTTCGTAGAGATTCTTGGAATCGAAAGTGATCAGTCTTACCGAAGGGATGCTCAATATATCCCTTACTCTCTTTACCAGATCGCCGGAAACGATCATGCCGCCGCAGGGTATCGTAGTGACCGAATCATCTGACAGACATATCGATACCATGCTTATACTCTCAGCACATTTATCCAAAGGCATGTAAAGCGCCAAAGGTACGAGCGGCTCATCAGTCCCTGCTTCCGAAGCCCTGTCCGCAATGCGCTTCCTAAGATCCGCAAAGAAAGCTTCTGCCCCGGGCAGATCGGTGATCGTATCAAACCCGGCCTCGACATCCGCACTGTCTCCCGACGAGTCCGAATCAAATCTGCTCAGGTAGTTCTTGAATTCAAGTTTTTTGAAAAGCTCATACGATACAGGATTATAGAAATCTCCTGTCATCGCATCTTCAAGTTTAAAATCAACCGGTGCTTCGGTACAGATCGTCACAAGCGTACGGGCAAGATATGCCTGTTCCTTATCACGGATGAGATTCTCTTTTACGGCAGATTTCTTCATCTCGTCCACATGCTCGTATATCCCGTCCAGACTGCCGTATTCCTTAAGCAGTTTCTCGGCGGATTTGGGACCGACACCTGCCACGCCGTGCACATTATCGGAGGAATCTCCCATGAGCGCTTTCATGTCGATGAAGACCTTGGGTGTCACACCGTATTCGGAGACAACATCATCCGGATAGTAATTCTCGATCGTGGTCTTTCCGCCTTTTGTCTTGGGGATCCGGATACGGATATGCTCATCCGATATCTGAAGAAGATCACGGTCACCCGATACGAGACTGACCTCGAGTCCTTCAGACTGGCATTTCTTGGCAATGGTGCCCAGAACATCATCGGCCTCATAGCCGGGCAGTGTCTGAACACAGATATTCATGGATCTGAGCACTTCCTGAATAAGCGGTACCTGCTCACGCAGTTCGGGAGCCATCGGGGATCTGGTACCTTTATAATCGGCGAATAATTCATGCCGGAATGTCGGTGCATGAACATCAAATGCAACCGTCAGATACTCGGGCTTTTCTTCCTCAAGTATCATGAACATGATGTTCAGGAAACCGTATATGGCATTTACATGAGTTCCGGAAGAATTCGTCAGATCGGGAACACCGTAGAAAGCACGGTTTAATATGCTGTGACCGTCAATTAATACTATCTTGCTCATACTCTACATAAAAAAGACATAATACACGCCGAAGATCGCTATCGCGCACATCAGCAGAACAAGCCCCACACCGACATTTCTGATCGTAAACAGCCGGTTGTGGAGTTCTATCTCACGGTGGGATGAACTGACCTTATCGTCCATGGCTGACTGAAGATCGTAATTATCGCCTGTTTCCAGAGTTTTCAAGCCATCCGAGATCAGAAACTGAATAGTCAGTTCTTCCTTGCATTCGGGACAATTATCTATATGATCGAGAAATTCCTGCATCTCTCTCGTATCCAAGGATTCTTCGAGATATGCGGGTATCATTGATATACATTTCTTACATTTCATCATCTTGTATTTTATCAAAATACGACCACAAAATAAAGCGTGTATTCTTATTTATATTGACACTCTGTCTTATATATCATATCGTAAATTGTGTGAGTATTGTATGAAGAATTATACAATCATTTTATGAGATGTTTGGAGGGGTTAATATGTTTGGAAAAAAGAAAGATACGATTTCTGAAAGTGATCAGTTGATTCAAAGTCTGAAAGAGCAGCTCGAGGCCGAAAAAAGGCGGGCGGATATAGCCCAGAAAGAGCTCGAAGCTGTTAATCAGTGTGCTTCTCTCGGACTTTGGTTCAGCTACTACACGGAAGACGGCGAACAGGGAGAAGTCATATACACGGATGTGATGCGTAAGATGCTCGGATACACCAGAGAAAATTTCCCCGATGACTTTTCCACGCTCGGAAATATCATCCATCCCGATGATGCTCCCGCAGTCTTTGCCGCATTCGGTGCCGCTGCCGCAGATAAGACAAACCGCACAAAATATGACATAGACTATCGTTTGCTTACCGCAACGGGTAATTATAAGCTTTTCCATGCAGCGGGTGAATGTATCAGAAAACCCGACGGAACTCCGATAGTTTTTCTCGGTACATTCTCGGATATAGATGAACAGTCCAGGACCGCTGAAAGACTCGAGATCGGTCAGCGAAGACAGGGTGCTGTGGATCTCATGATGCTTGAAGGAACCTGGAGCATGGATCTGACGAAGTATGCAATAGATGATATCAATTCTCCGATGGTCTTCTCGGACCAATTCAAAAGGATCCTCGGCTATTCAAACTCATATGATTTCCCCGACATCATGGAATCATGGATCACCAAGATACATCCCGATGATGTTCCCGGTGCATCAGCCGCCATGGCCAAGCAGCTCTCCGATCCCAGCGGGAAGACCGTATTCGACATGGAATACCGCATGCTGCATAAGGACGGTGAATACAGATGGGTTCGTGCATCCAGTACGGTTGTATGGTCACATGATCGCAGGACTCCCCTAATGGCCGCAGGCACGATCCTCGATATCACCGAGGAAAAGGCAAACAAAGTCAAATTCCAGACTGAGATGGCTCCGAAGATCGAGTCTCTGATAAACGGAATATCGGATATAGCCAAGACCGTCCGCGCCGCAGCGGACCAGATGCAGGAAGTTGCCGGCAAGCAGACGGATCTCGTAAGCTCCGCCCAGTCCATCGAGAAATCCGTTGACGATTCCATGAATATCATAAACAGCATCCAGAACATAGCTGACCAGACCAATCTCCTGAGCCTTAACGCGAGCATCGAAGCCGCACGTGCCGGTGAAGCCGGAAGAGGTTTTGCGGTAGTTGCCACGGAAGTTCAGAGCCTCTCCAACTCCACCAAGGATACTACGGAAAATATCGGTCAGATCCTCGGAGGCATGAATTCATCCGTCAAGGACATGCTCACCAAGATCTCAGAGATCAGCGAAAGCGTCACTTCCGAGAATGAAGAAATGGAAGAGATCGACAGGACCATCGAACAGCTTCGCGTACATGCCGGTGAGATCGCCGATATGGTCGGAACTCTTTATTCATGATCATCATACATATATTAAAAAGCCCGCGGTACATCTGTACTGCGGGCTTTTTGTCTGCTTAAGCCGTATCAGAACTCAACCGTCTCGGGAGCTTTGGTGAATGAGCTGAAGGTTGCTTTGGCATTCTTTAAATAGAATACCTCGGTATTTCCGTCATCAACACTGTACATCGCCTTGAGATTCGGATAAGCCTCAAGCATTGCTTCTTTCGCTTCACGGCGCTCATCCTCGATCAGTTCTCCTGCTACTCTCAACCAGTCACCGTCCTTGAATGCGCATATCTCAACCTTGGGATTCGCATGGATCTGTTTGGATACATCCTTAACCTTGCCTGTCTGGATGTAGATCTTATCCTCAAACACATTAACGGTCCCGAACGGTCTTACTCTGGGCTGATCGCCCTCAACCGTTGCGAGATAATAAACTTCTGCTTCTTTTAAGAAATCCGCCACTCTCTTCATACCCATATACCTCTCAAATTGTCATTTGTCATAATAATAATGTGACATCATCCATCTCATATATGTTATCATATTATTGTATGTTTTACTTCATTTTCGGAGACAGATATGGACAAACTTACGATACCGAATAATCTCCGTGTTCAGGTCGGAGACGAATATGCCAAGTTTTACTTCGATCCCGTCGACGGGGCCGCAGGTTATATTCTGTCGTTTTACAAAGATCCCGAAGAAACGAAAAGCTTCAAGACCCGTGTGACCGAGAAATCCGGCAAGCTTGTCCGGGGGTTTGTTAACGGCCGTGAATACTATGTGTCCATATGTGCTTTTGTCCGCGATGAGGATTGTAACGAGATCCGCATGGACGAGTCAGAGCGGATCAGTTTTACGACTATATCCGACAGTGTCAAAGCACCCAAGAAAATATGCTTAAGATCCGGCGAACGCGCCCGCATTGCCTATGAATACAGCGATGATGTCACTTATCCGGAATTTGAATCCAACAATCCTTCTGTTGTTACGGTCAATGACAACGGTGAACTAACCGCTTTCAGGAAAGGTGAGGCCGATATCACCATAACTTTCCCCAATGGCGTAAGCGCCGTCACTTCGGTATCCGTAAACCGTGATTACAGTTCATACATGACTGCAAAAGGCCGGATCGTGATCACCGGTGACCTGATGTGTAATGCCTGGATGCAGAGGAAAGCATCCGAAGATAACTACGATTTCAGCCCCGCTTTTAAGCTCGTACGTGAGCGGCTGGGGCATTTCGATCACCTCATCGGCAATCTCGAGACCGTCGTATATGATAACGCTCCCTATGAATGGGAAATGCTTCGCACCTCACGCGGGACTCCCAATTGCAATACCCCTTCCACTTTCCTGCGTGCTCTTAAGGATACCGGATTCGATGTACTCGTCACAGCCAATAACCATAATCTGGACTGCGGTTCCGAGGGCCTCAAGGAATCCATTTCCCTGATCAAAAGGATCGGCATACTCAATTCCGGAACATATTTCGACAACCCGATATACTTCTATTCCGCAGGTATCAAGATCGCTCTCATATCTCTGACCATGGTATCAAACCTTATCGACAAGGCTGTTGATGATCAGATCGCCGGACATTACAGCGATGAATACTGCAGCACTCTGATCAGGGAAGCGAAATCATCCGGCGCGGAGTACATCATCGTATACATGCACTGGGGAAACATGAATGAATACGGTCTGACAGATGTCCAGAAAAACACGGCTCAGTTCATCGCAGATACCGGTGCGGATCTGATAGTCGGATGCCACCCCCATGTCGTTCAGCGCGCCATGTATCTGGAGACTGCAGACCGCCGCGAAGTGCCCTGTGTATTCTCGCTGGGTAACTTCTGCACTTCAATGAAGGAACTTACCGGAAACAGGGATTCCGTCGCACTCATCCTCGATATGAGCCGGGATGGCGAGAATATCGTGACACATCTCTCATATATTCCGTTTTACTCAAGGCTCTTTAAGAAGAACATAATGATAGAGCCCGTGGACCACCCGCTGGGATATGAACAGCTGGAGTCACTCGCAAGAACCAACTATGTCCTCGGCCCTGATATTCCGATCCTCAAACCCAGATTCACATGCTTCGGTTCCGTTATCCTGAGGAAGATCTTAAAAGATGTGGATCGTTTCGAGTCTCATTTTGAGAATATCCTGCTCTCTCCCGCTTCGTTATCCGGCAAAGGACATCCGGAATTTGCCAATACCGAATACAGTCGTGTAAATACGGATATCTCCAAGGAAAACATTTTTGAAAAGACCGGTAATCCCGGCGATTACTGTTTAGTGGACTTCTATGCTGCGGCATCACTTAAATTGCTCAAACTGAACGATAATTTCTACACTGCTTCGGATGCTTTCATGCTATCCGATTTCTATCATGCACACGAAAATGAATTTGTCGTGATCGACCAACCCGATGCTACGGATGTATGTACCAAGTACATAGAAACCATGGCCCGAAAGATTCTTGCGGCATATGATCATGACAGGATCATCCTGATACGTTCGAGGATTCCCGATGTATCGGTCGTTGACGCTTCCGTATATCATACCGAGAAATCGCATGTGGGATTGAACCGGCGTATAGAATGGCTTGAAGATCTCTTCATCATCCATGCGGATCCGATCATCATAGATATATCAAGCGAGTATTTTACCGATAATACCGAGACCGGCTCCGTATCGGAATATGAAGAATATTATTATAAAGATGTTCTGGGGATCCTCGACCGGATCACCCAGGGCGATAAGCAGCGCTCATTCAGAGAACCCAGCGCCGAACTGTGGTACCGCCGTGTGCTCAAATACTATGATCATGCAAAAGAAAAAAATGACTGGGATACCATATGCAATAACAAAAAGGACGCCGTATCGGAACTGATACGTTACGTCCCTGTTTCGTTCCTGTCCGAACACAGCAGCGAGATAATATATTTAAGGGAACATCACATCGCAGATCTCGGTGATGTCCCCTATCTAGAATACATGTCTATAGAGATGAAGGAAACCGTAGCTAAGATCCTGGATGAACTCGACGGCAATACCGACGATTCCGGGGATTCGGGAGATCAGTCAGCTTCTATTCCGTAATACTCTTCGATGCCGGTCATCCAAACCGCAAGATACTCGTCCTTAAACATATCGGATGAATACTCCGTGGCGCCGTTATTAAAGTAAACGGTCTTGTCCCTGTAGTTTATTATCCAGGTATCATCTCTTCCTTCAGCTACCACATCATACTTATAATCTGTGGGATTGGCAGAATCGATAACGCAATCTTTCACTCTTACATCCAGATTATGGAAGTTATTGGCCAGTGCACATGCCATGATCATATTGAGTTCTATATCCTCAAAATCAGTCCACATAGAATCATCCACAACATCGATCGCGATCAGATCGTAAAGCATGTCTCTGTTGATGTAACGGCCTTCTTCAAGAACATAATCATCTATGTAGTCACAGAGCCCTTCCAGATCCTTACCGCCATACAATACGGTTGACCCGTCCAGGTTTCCGTTCGGAGCGATCTTAACGGTATTCCCACTGTATGTCACATCTACATAATCATATGATTCACCGCTGTTCGAAGAAGTGGTGTCGGAATCCGGGATCGAATCCTGATCAAGATCCAGCTGATCCAGTTCATTATTGGTCATCTCCTCGATCTCGGAATTAAGAGCATCAAGATCTATATCCAGATCATCCAGATTAATGTCGTCCAGTTCGGTATTGATCTGATCGTTCAAATCCTGAACTGCCCTGTCGGCAGCACGCTTGATGGCGATACCTACTATGACCAGAAGAGCCACTATCGCAAGTACGACCACCAGGATGATGATCCAAGCCTTGGACTTCTTCTGCGGCTGATCGTAAGGAGTATACTGCTGCTGCTGATATCCCTGACCCTGAGGCGGCTGCACATATCCCTGAGGAGGAGCCTGATATCCCTGAGGGGGCTGAACATAGCTGTCTGATGACTGCTGCCGGATGGGCTCGGGAGCCGGCATGGGAGTAGGCTGTACCACATCACCTGTTACGGGGTTACCGCAGTTGGGACAGAATTTAACGCCGTCGGCGATCTCATTTCCGCAATTAGAACATATCATAATATTTTCCTTTCTTTAGGGGAAGCATATATGTTGTTTACTGCCGGCGGCGGGACTTGAACCCGCACATGGTTGCCCATAACAGATTTTGAGTCTGCCTCGTCTGCCAATTCCGACACGCCGGCGCAAATGCTTTTTTATATTAACATTTTGAGAGTATTAATTCAACCTGAAATACCTTACACCATAACTATGGCTTTCTTAGGGCATTTCTCGATGCAAGTGCCGCATTTGGTGCACTTTTCCTGATCTATTACAGCAAGGGGTCCGTTCATCGTGATAGCTTCCGAAGGACAGTTCTTCATGCAAAGTGTGCATCCGACACAGCCCACATCGCAGCCTTTCATGACCACGGGACCCTTGTCTGCGGATTTACATGCCACGAAGTACTTGGCATCATACGGCTCAAGTGTGATCAGATTCTTGGGACATACCTCTACGCACTTACCGCAAGCCTTGCACTTATCGCGATCCACTACGGCGAGGCCGTTAACAACGTGGATCGCATCAAAAGGACAAGCCTCCGCACATGACCCGAATCCGAGACAGCCGTGATTGCAGGTCTTGGGACCTCCGTTAGGTACGAACGAAAGCATGCGGCAGTCTTTTACGCCGGTGTATTCATAATCGACCTTGGTCTTATCACAATCGCCCTGACAGTGAACGAAGGCCACCTTGCGAACACCGGATTCCGCTTCAACTCCCATGATCTCGGCTATCTTATTGCCAACGCTCTCCCCTCCTACGGGGCACTGATTGACTTTGGCTTCTCCTGAGGCTATGGCATGAGCAAGTCCCGAGCAGCCCGGATATCCGCATCCGCCGCAGTTATTTCCGGGAAGTGCCGCAAGAACGGCCTCTTCTTTTTCATCAACTTCGACTTTGAACTTGATCGAAGCGATACCGAGCAACAATCCTATTATAAGGCCGGTTGCGCCTACCAGTATGGTGGCTGTAAGTATTCCTGTTACCATTTCAATCCCCTTTTATAACAATCCGGAAAATCCGCAAAATGCAATAGCCATAAGTCCGGCTGTAAGAAGCACCATGGGCATGCCCTTAAACGGTCTGGGTATGTCGTTATATTCCATCTTCTCGCGAAGACCTGCAAGTATCACGATGGAGATCGTGAAACCTACCGCAGTGGCGAATCCGTTAACGGTTCCGTACAGGATGCCGTATGATTTCTGAACGTTAGTGAGCGCAACTCCGAGAACCGCACAGTTGGTGGTTATCAGAGGCAGATATACGCCAAGAGCCTGATAAAGTGACGGAATGAATTTCTTGAGGACCATCTCAACAAACTGGACCAATGCAGCAATGACCAGAATGAACACTATGGTCTGAAGATATGTCACATTAAAAGGAACCAGGATAAAGTTGTAGATGGCGCCCGCTACGACCGAAGCCAGAGTGATGACGAATATGACAGCCACACCCATGCCTGCCGCAGTCTTGGTGTTCTTGGATACGCCGAGGAACGGACACAATCCGAGGAACTGGCTGAGTACGACATTGCTTACGAGTGATGAACCTATCAAGAGGATAAGTAATTCTTTAACCATGATCATTCATCCTCCTTTCCTGTTTCATCGTTCACCGTTTCTTCTTTATCATCCTTATCGGACGCATTTTCCTGCTCTCTTCTGAGTGCGCCTTCTTCAAGCGATTCACCGGGTACCGCATCGGTATCGATGAACTTATGTGTACATGTGCCTCTCTCGGCACAGTTATTACAATCCATATCGACGCAACCGCCCGAACCGATCCTGGATGCATCCTTGCCCCTGGCCTCCATGCTCAGGCGGATCTTGTTCATGCCGGCTGTGAGCATGGCGAGCACGAAGAAGGCTCCGGGAGCCATGATGAAGATCCTTATGGGTTCAAATGACGCAGGCATCACACGGAATCCGAACACTTTTCCTGCTCCGAGAAGTTCCCTGACTGCTCCGATTATAGTAAGCGCTGCTGTAAATCCGAGTCCCATGCCGATACCGTCAAATATCGAAGGAAGCACGCCGCTCTTGGATGCATAGCTCTCCGCTCTGCCCAGAATGATACAGTTAACTACTATCAGAGGGATGTAGATACCCAGAGCTTCATAGAGAGTCGGAATGAATCCCTGAAGCAAAAACTGCGTGATAGTCACAAAGCTGGCTATGATAACAATGAATGCAGGGATCCTGACTCTGTCGGGAATGATCTTACGAAGTGCCGAAATGAGCGCATTGCTGAGAGTCAGCACGACCATGGTCGTAAGTCCCATACCCAGTCCATTGATCGCAGATGTGGTAACAGCCAGAGTCGGGCACATGCCGAGCATCAGTACAAAGGTGGGATTTTCTTTGATTATGCCGTTTATCAGTCTGTCTTTGATCTCTGACATATCACTCACCTCCTTCTTCAGGACTCAGAATTGAATGGAAATAAGAAAGTCCTGCATTAACACCGTTTGTGACCGCATTGGTCGTAATAGTCGCACCGCTGATCGCATCTATCTCGGAATCGGATGTTGCTCCGTCCTTGGTATACTTAAACTCTGCGGCATTTTTGCCTGCAAACTGAGGAACCAGCACTTCTTCGGCCTGCATGCCGAGGCCAGCGGTCTCGGATATCGAAAGAAGTGATATGCCGTTTAATGTTCCGTCATTTCTGATACCCATCATGAAGCGGATATCTCCGCCGTAGCCTTCATGCGTAGTCACGGTAAGAACATATCCGAGCAGATCACCGCCGTCCGAAAGAGCTTTCTGGCAGTTATCGATCGTTTCTCCGGGATACAGCATATTATGGACAGGAGTAGATCCGTCAGGTTCAAACCCGGGATCCTGCTCAAACTCGGCCGCATCCGCAAACACTTCCCTGCACGCATTGGCTTTAGCCAGCTCTTCCTGTCTGGCGATTGGATCTTTGGTTATCTGATATACACCGCCGAGAAGTATTCCGGCTATCAGAGTTATCGCGAAAAGGATACACGCGTCTTTGAACATTGATCTCATATGCGTTCTCCTCCTCTTCCGAATGCTTTGGGATATGTGATCTTCTCTATGAGCGGAACGATCAGATTACCGAGAATGATCGCATAGCTGACGCCCTCCGCCGAGGGACCGAATATCCTGAATATACCTGTCATTATCCCTAAGAATATGCCGAAGATATACTGACCGATCTTCGTAATGGGCCTGGTGGTATAGTCGGTAGCCATGAAGAATGCACCGAGCATGAGTCCGCCGCCCGCAAGCTGAGCGGACAGATACGCCGGATCAAATCCGTGTCCGCCGAAGATCAGGATAAATACCGCAAAAGATAAGATATACATTCCGGGGATCCTCAGATCGATGACACCCAGAAGTATCAGGAAGCATGCACCCACCACGATCGCGATCATGCTGGTCTCGCCTATCGTACCCGATGTACGGCCGATGATCATGTTCATGATATTAACGCTCTGTCCTGATTTGATCAGTGCAAGCGGAGTAGCGCCCGAAAGGCCGTCCCCGATATCCGGGAAGTTCGTCATTATCCTGGTAAAACTGAGGATAAGGAAACATCTTGCGCCGAGAGCGGGATTCATGAAGTTCTGACCTATTCCGCCAAAGAGCATCTTAACGATGAGGATCGCAAATACACCGCCTATGATACCGATCCACCAGGGTGCGGTGGCGGGCAGATTAAGCGCGAGCAAAAGCCCCGTTACAACTGCGGACAGATCACCTATGGTGACGGGCTTCTTTAACAGCAGTTCATATACAAGTTCGGTAAGAACGGTAGTGGCCACGCATATAAGGATATGTATGAGCGCCCAGACTCCGAAATTATAGATACCGAAACCTGCAGCGGGAAGCAGCGCTATTATGACCGCTCCCATGATCTGGCTGGTAGTCACGCGAGATCTTACATGGGGATTGGATGATACTTTCAGCATTTCCGTACTCATTTCTTCTCCTCCCCTTTTTTCTTATCTTCTTCCGCCTTGGCTGCGGCTCTTTTCTTCTGCTCTGCCATCTCGATCTTGCGCATGGACTTGATCGACTGAGTAAGAGGCCGCTTGGCGGGACATACGAAGCTGCAGCATCCGCATTCGCAGCATTCCATGCCGCCCAAAGCAACAAACTTCTCATTGTCGTAATGTTCCGCACATTCGGCAAGCACCTTGGGCATCACACGTCCGGGGCATACCTCGACGCATCGTCCGCAATTGATGCATGCGGAAGGCTCCATGGCAGATACATCATCCTTGGTCAGGCACAGCAATGCCGATGCTGTTTTGGTAGTCGGAAGATCGAGTTCAAAGATACCGAAGCCCATCATGGGACCGCCGGATATTATCTTGACGGATTCTTCCTTGAATCCGCCTGCAGCATCGATAAGTTCGTGATAATTGGTACCGATATGTACCCGGAAATTGCAGGGATCGGCTATGGCATCGCCTGTTACCGTTACTATCCTCTCCATAAGAGGCTTCCGGTTGATAACGGCATTATGAATGGCTACAACGGTATCGACATTATCGACTATGCACCCCGCATCGGCAGGGAGCATGGAAGAATTGATGGCACGCCCGGTAGTCGCATATATCAGCTGACGCTCGGCGCCCTGAGGATACTTGGTCTTTAAGGCTTTGACATATATCCTCGGTTCATCGCCGATAAGTGATTTCATGAGCGCGATACAGTCTTTCTTATTATCCTCAATGGCAATGATCCCGCGCGCATTGTCAAACAGAGAAAGCATCACCTTCAGACCGCTGATCACCTTCTCGGGCTCCTCGATCATGCGTCGGTAATCACTGGTCAGATAAGGCTCACACTCGGCACCGTTTACGATGCAGTACTCGATCTTGTCGGGTTCCTTGGGAGAAAGCTTTACATGCGTGGGGAAACCTGCACCTCCCATACCGACAACGCCCGCTTCGCGAACACAGTTTATGATCTCCTCTTTCGTCATCTCCTCGAGAGGAACCGGATCGGGGTACTCTACTTCCGTGTACTCATTATCATTTTCAATAACGATACTTAAGGGAAGATCTCCGGTGACCACGCGTCTGGGCTCTATGGCTTTGACTGTGCCGGAAACCGTAGAATAAATAGGGGCAGAGACAAATCCTCCTGCTTCGGCAATAAGCTGCCCGCGAAGCACATGATCGCCTTTTTCTACGACAGGCTTTGCAGGAGCACCAATATGCTGACTCATGGGATAAACAAGATCCCCCTTCGGGAGATAGTCTTTGATCGGCTTATCTTTCGATAATGCTTTGCCGTCAAAAGGATGAATGCCGCCCGTGAAAGTATATCTGGCCATAATATGATCCCTTTCATAGATTTCGTTACCGTCCTGCCAAAATCACATATCGGCGAACAGTAACGACCACAGATTATTTTACCTTAATTGATCAAATATATCCACAAGTCATATCAGAAAAAACATACATTTGAAAAATAATATGATAGAATAAACGCATGAATATTATAACCAAGCAGTTCAAAGACCTTGATCTCAAATATGATCTGAGTCATATAGCTCCGCTGGAAGATATCCTTTTTATCGATATCGAGACCACAGGGTTTTCTCCGGCTGCAACCGTTCTGTACATGATAGGCTGCGCCTATTATGACGGCATCACTTTCAGCTGCAAACAGTTTTTTGCCGAAAAGCCCGAAGAAGAGCCCGAAATACTCAAGACTTTTCTGGATTCGGTCAGAAAATACAAAGTCCTGATCCATTTCAACGGAAACAATTTTGATATCCCTTATATTCAGGAAAAATGCAAGAAATACGGTTTCCCCTGCCCGCTTTACAGCATGGTGGGAATAGACCTGTATAAGAGGATCTCTCCTTACAAGAATTTCCTTAAGGTCCCCAACTGCAAGCAAAAAACGATCGAACAGTATCTCGGGATAGACCGCAGGGATGAGATGAACGGCGGAGAACTTGTCGGAGTTTATCAGGAATATGTCACTCACTTCGATGTGGACGCTCTTACCAAACTTCTGATCCACAACGAGGAAGACATCCGCGGCATGATCGAGATCACTCCGATCCTCGCATATTCGGAGATCTTCAAAGAAAAGCTGACCGTCACAAAGGTCAGCATGGATAAATATTCCGATCACCAGGGCGATGAAAAAGCGGAACTGGTGATGAAGATCAAACTCCCCGCTGCTCTTCCGCAGTCGATCACGCACATGGCCTTAGGATGCTATTTCAAGGGCGAAGGGAAAGAAGGTATCCTCAAAGTACCCGTTTATGCAGGCGAGCTTAAATACTTCTACGCCAACTACAAGGATTACTATTATCTCCCCGAAGAGGATGAGGCACTCCACAAATCCGTTGCTTCATTTGTGGACAAGGATCACCGGGTTCAGGCTCAGGCTTCCAACTGCTATACACGCGTGGAATCGATATTCGTGCCCGAATGGGATTTATCATTCACCCCCTTCTACAAGAAGGACTATCTGAGCAAGGAAATATTCCTTGAGATGACGGATGAGCGTAAGAAAGACCGCGAATTCTTCTCGGACTATGCATCGCACGTCCTCGGTTTCATCAGCACTCTTACCTGATATATGCTCTGGTGGCTATATCTACGGAGTCTGCGTCCCCTCCGAAAAGCTCTCCTTTCGGCACTTATAAAATAACTCCCTTTTTACAAAAGTGTGTCTATATGCTAAATTTCAAGTTATCTTTCCATTACCTATCAAAAGCTTTATCTTAGTTTAGCTAGCATAACTACATCGTGAAACTCACGTCCAAAAGGATAGTGGTGTAATACCCCTTCTTTTATATAACCATTCTTTTCTAATACTCTTACCGAAGCCTGGTTATCAACCATAACCATTCCTTGAATTCTTGATAATTCAAGTTCCTCCATACCAAATTTCGTTACAATTTGCACCGCTTCAGAAGCTAGACCACCCCCCAGAAAGCTTTCGCAAAATGATAGGAGATTTCTGCGTTTTGCTTCTTAATAAAGCCTCCAAGGTCAATACGACCAATAACCTGATTGCTTCTTTTTTCTCTAATACACCAGGTAAAAACAAGCTTTCTCTTCAGAAGTTTGTCATTTATATTATTTAGCCAATTGCTAATGTGTGGTTCTTTATCAAATAATGGAACACCCCCACCTAGATATCTTTGCACATCTTTGTCACGTAATATTTCAAAATATGCATTCATGTCTTCTCTTGTAAATGCGGTGAATATTAGTCGTTCAGTTTCCATCTTTGGAATCGATGAAAAATAAGAATTAAAATCGCCCATATCTCTTTCTCCGTTGTTAACAAAATCGGAATTTTATTTGTCTATATTGTAAAACACACAAATGTAAAAAGGGAGTAAAATAAAAGGACTTCGGAAAACCGAAGTCCTTGTTTAACGTCTTTAGGTTTAATTCTCGGGTACACGATAGAAGAAAGATTCGGCTCTTTCAAAACCGCACTGCTTATACTGTACGATCTGTTCTGTGGATCCGATAAAGAGCATTCCGCCCTTGACCAGTGAATCGGCAAACTTCTTGTAGATCTCAGCCTTAGCCTCTTCAGTAAAGTATATAACGACATTACGGCATACTATCAGGTGATAATTCTCAAAATACTTATCCTTCAGAAGATTGTGCTGCTGGAAGGTTACACATCTCTTGATCTCATCAGATATCTGATATGACTTACCGATCTGTGTAAAGTATTTTTTCTTATATTCAGCGGGAACACCGGCAATGCTCTTCTCATCATACAGACCGATCTTAGCCTGAGCCATGACCTGTTTGTCGATATCGGTAGCTGTGATATGGATCTGATTAAGAGGAATGAACTTACTCAGACACATGACCAGCGAATAAGGCTCATCACCTGTGGAGCAGGCTGCACTCCAGATCTTCAGGTTCTTTCCGAACTTCTCTATGAGTTGAGGGAACACATTGGCCTCAAGGTATTTCCACTGTTCAGGATTACGATAGAATTCGGATACGTTGATAGTCAGGTAATTTACGAATTCTTCAAACTTTTCCTTATTCGTCTTAAGAAGCTGAACATATTTATCGTATCCGACTATCCCGTTTCTCTCGATCAGCGTATCGATACGACGCTTCATCTGACGTTCTTTATAGGCATTAAGATCTATCTTGGTAAGTTCATATACGGATTTCTTGAGCCATTCGTAATCAAATGCAGCCATACCATCAAGCCCTTCTTTCGAAAAGTATTATTCAGCCGTATCTTCTGCAGGTGCTTCCTCTGCGGCTTCTTCTGCAGTTTCTTCTGCGGGAGCCTCTTCTGCTGCGGGAGCTTCCTCCTCAGCGTCCTGCTTAGCGATCTCTGCATCGATGTCTACGGATACAACATCTGCATCCTCATCTTCTGCCTCATCATCCGCAGGTGTGGGAGCGGTAAGGGCTCTTACACTCAGTGATATCTTATGAGCTTCGGCGCTGAAATCAACAACCTTGGCTGTGATCTCCTCACCAAGCTTAAGAACATCTGAAGGCTTCTCAACACGATCTCTGGAGATCTGTGAAACATGAAGCAGTGCATCTATTCCGTTCTCAAGTTCGATGAAAGCACCAAACTCGGTCATACGTGCTACATGGCCGGTAACAACCGAACCGATCGCATATTTCTCTTCAGCATCCTTCCAGGGATTCTCGTCATCAAACTTACGTGACAGAGCGATCTTGGAACCGTTGATCTCTTTAACAAGAACCTTAACCTTATCTCCTGATTTAAATACTTTCTTGGGGTTCTCGATACGTCCCCAGCTCATCTCGGAAATATGAAGGAGTCCGTCTGCTCCGCCGAGATCTACGAAAGCACCGAAATCGGTTACATTCTTTACGGTACCCTCGATGATGTCACCGACATTCAGGGTCTCGAAAAGCTTTCTCTGGAGCTCAGCCTTCTCGGCTGCAATAAGCTGTCTGCGGTCACCGATATATCTGCGTCTTCTGGGATTATACTCGGTGATGACAAACTGTATCTCCTGATCCTTGTACTTGGAGAGGTCTCTCTCATAAGTATCGGATACAAGACTTGCAGGAATGAAGATCCTGACTTCATCAACAACCACACTGAGGCCGCCCTCAAGTACCTGATTAACGGTAGCGGTAAGAACCTCCTGGTTGTTATAAGCTTCTTCGATACGCTTGTTTCCGCGATCTGCAGCCAGTCTCTTGTATGAAAGCAGAACCTGGCCTTCGCCATCGTTGACTTTGATGATCTTTACTTCCATCGTGTCGCCGACTTTGGCAACCGTAGTCAGGTCAGTACGTTCGTTGCTGTATTCGTTCTGTGTAAGAATACCGTCAGACTTGTATCCTATGTTGAGAACCATTTCTTCAGGCTTAACATCGATAACAGTACCTTCAACTACCTCTCCTGTGTGTATTGTTTTAAAAGATTCGTCTAACATTTGTTCAAAAGTTAATTCTTCCATTCTTTTTGAACCTCCTCAATAAGATTTTGCGGAGTAGACGCCCCCGCTGTAATACCCACCAGTCGAACAGATTTAGGTACTTCTAAATTCAAGTCATCCAGTGTTTCTATGAAATAGGTGTGCTCACATCTTGCGGCGCATATATCGTATAATTTCCGCGTATTTGAGGAATGCTTGCCACCTATGACTATCATAACGTCTGCTCTTGAAGCAAGGTCCTCAGCCTCGTTCTGACGCGTAAGAGTAGCGTTACAGATAGTATTCATAACATTAACATTATACTCTGACGATATCAGTATTTCAACTATATCTTCAAATTTCTTATGATTAAAAGTAGTCTGCGAAACCAATGTTATCTGCCTGTCGGAAAGGGGTTTATACGATCGTGCCGCCTCGACGTTTTCGATGATCTGAACAGGCCCGTGACACCATCCCATTATCCCCTCTACTTCGGGGTGATCCGCAGAACCCAGTATCAGTATCTCTCCGCCGTTTTCGGACGCTTCCAGGACCGCATCATGTATCCTTTTCACAAAAGGACATGTGGTGTCGACTATCTCAAATCCGAGATCCGAGATCGTGTTGTATACTCCTTCGCTCACGCCATGTGAACGAATGACGATGACCGTATCCTTCGGATCAAGATTTTTAAGTTCCTCAAGGTCATTTACAATGTCGACTCCGCGCTCTTTCAGATCGTTCACCACGGATTCGTTGTGGATTATCGGACCGAAGGTATATATTTTCTTATCGCTTTCGCTGAGTTCATAGACCGTATCTACTGCCAGCTTTACCCCGAAACAGAAGCCGGCCGATCTGGCGGTTATCACTTCCATGGCTTATTTCCCCTGCACCTCGGAAGCCAGTTCCATGATCCTGTCCGTGACCTCCTCAATCGTCATATATGACGAATCAACAAGGATCGCATCTTCGGCCTGCTTAAGAGGAGCTATCTCGCGGTTCATGTCGCGCTCATCGCGATCTATGATATCCTTTTCGATCACATCCAGATCCGGTGTCTCCCCCTTGGCGACCAGTTCATCATAGCGTCTTTTGGCTCTTACCGCACTCGATGCGGTAAGATATATCTTGAGTTCGGCATCGGGAAGGACACATGTACCTATATCCCGTCCGTCCATCACAACATCATGTTCCGCAGCGATCTTGCGCTGAAGGTTCAGGAGCGTGCTCCTGACAGCGGGGATCTGTGCAACCACCGAAGCCATATTGCCCACCGCTTCATCACGGAGTCTGTCGGTCACATCGGTGCCGTTTAAGAACACACGCTGTACCCCGTCCGCATAACCTATGTTTACATCCGCTTTAGCTGCGGTTTCGGCTATCAGATCATGATCATCCGTGCCGGTATCCTCTTCTGCGCAATACAGTCCTATGGCACGAAACATCGCACCCGTATCTACATAAATGAATCCGAGGTTCTTTGAAACCAGTTTTGCTATCGTGCTCTTACCTGCTCCGGCAGGTCCGTCTATCGCTATGTTCATTTCATGTCCTCCGTTTAAGTCCATGCAGAGCGTGTTCCGGCCAGATATCCGGTGGACCATGCTATCTGCAGATTAAAACCGCCGGTAAGTGCATCTACATCTATGATCTCTCCCGCAAAAGAAAGTCCTTTGACGTTTCGCGCGCACATTGTAGACGGATCTATCTCTTTTACATCCACTCCGCCCCGGGTTATGATCGCTTCATTGAACCCAGCCGTTCCCACAGGATGTACTTCAAGCCCTTTTATGAGCTTTACGAGCCTTGTTCTTTCCTCACCCGTTATCTGGTGAACCTTTTTATCGGGCGCTATGTCCGTAAGTCCGATCACGACAGGGATGAGACTTTTGGGCAGCAGATCGACCAGGGAATTGGAAAAATCGCGGTTGGAGTACTCTCTGAAATCCCTGAGTATCCTCTCATCGAGCTTCTCTGCGCTCAATCCGGGTTTACAGTCAATAAGGATCCTGTATCCCGGCTCATAATAACTGCTGGCGGATAATGCGAGAGGTCCGCTTATACCCTTATCGGTAAAAAGCATCTCACCGAGTTCATCATATATCTTACGCTTGTCGTTTAAAAGCGTGAGCTTTACGTTTCTGAGCGAAAGCCCCTGCACGGAAGGGATCCAGTCATCGGAACATATTATCGGGACAAGAGCGGGCCGCGCTTCATTTATCTTTATGCCGGCTTTCTTAAGGATCGCATACGCCCTGCCGTCAGAGCCTGTTGTCGGATAGCTCGCGCCTCCGCATGCGATGATCACATGATCTGCCCTCATCTCTTGGCCTCTCACGACCACGCCGCACACACGGCCGTCCGATATATCGAGTGCAGTCATCTCACAGTCCAGTCTGACATCGACGCCCAGCCTGTCCATGCGTCTCTTAAGGGCCCTGATGACATCCGAAGCATGGTCGGATACGGGGAACACCCTTCCGCCGCGCTCGGTTTTGGTCTCACAGCCTTCCTCATTCATGAGGCGTATCGTATCGGTATTGTCCCATGCCCCGAAGGAACTGTAGAGAAACTTGGGATTACGTACCACATTCTTCATCAGATCTTCGGCGGGACAATCATTGGTCAGATTACATCTTCCCTTACCCGTTATGTATATTTTCTTGCCGAGTTTTTCATTGCGTTCAAGAAGCGTGACCGAACACCCGGATTCGGCGGCTCCGATGGCAGCCATCATCCCGGCGGCTCCGCCTCCGACGACGATTATGTTCATATCCGATCATTCCTTATTTCCGGGATTGTTTTTCCACAGGGGAACGTTCAGCATGGGCTCGTCACCTATGAAATTGATCTCGTCGTTTAAGTAAACCTGATAATTATTCCAGGCAAATTCGAGATTCTTTAAGTTTTCTCTGGTGGAATCAGGTGATTTGAGTACAAAAGCAACCACAAGCGCATTGATCACGCTGAGCGGTGCGACCAGAGAGTCAACGATGGAGACCATGTCGCTTCTGGCCAGCAGGTTGCATGAACTGTAAAGATTGAGAGGACTGTAAACGGAATCGGTGATGGTTATGACCTTGGCATTGCGGTCGCTTGCAAACTCCATGGCCTTAAGCGTCCTCATGGAATATCTGGGAAAAGAGATGCCCACTACGCAATCCTCATCGGATACGCGGATCATCTGCTCAAAAGTCTCCGTAACGGATGTAGTGTTGATCAGTATGACATCAGGTCTGACCATGCTGAGATAAAAATGCAGAAATCTGGCAAGAGGCTCACAGCTCCTGAGCCCCATGACATATACATGTTTAGCTGTCAGCATATAGTCGACCGCGGTTTCAAACGCAACCGGATCAAGGTTTTCTATAGTATGCTGGATCTTCTCGATATCCGATCCGAGGACCATGTTGAGAATGTCGGACTGACTGCTCTTACCGTACCTGACATCCATCTTCGATACGGCCGAGAGCTTGTCCTGAATAAAGAATTCAAGATCGCGCTGGAAATCCGGATAACCGTCATATCCCAGAAAAGTCGCAAACCTTACGACCGTGGATTCGGAGACATGCACTTCCTCTCCTATCCTGGCCGCCGTCATAAAAGCCGCCTGCTCAACGTTATCATAGATATATGAAGCAATGGCTTTCTGCCCCTTGCTCATACGTGAATAGTTCTCGTTGATGCGGGTTATGAAATCCTTTTTATTCTCCATCAGGCGAATACCCTTTCGGCATCCTCGAGGAGTTTACGGGTATCATTTATATCAAGATCGTAATCATCGGTAAGCGACATGCAGGCGCTTCCGTGAATGAGCATCCACATCTTCATGAAAAGTCCCTGAGGATCCGATGCACCTTCGGCCCTGGCTTGAGCGATCTGCTCTTTTAAGAATCCGGTCTCCCCGTTAAGGAGTTCAACCAGGCTTCTTCCGTATCTGTTATCCGACAGGAACAACAGCCTGAATACCTGTTTGTTGGTCTGTGCAAAACTGATATAAGCAAGTCCGAGATTAACAAAAGGAACCTTACTGTCCGAAGGATAGTTTGAGCAATGATCGCTGAAGAGCTTGGCACAAACGCCGAACACATCGGCATTAAGCTCATCCATGTTCTGATATGCCCTGAATATGGGCTGCGTGGAGCACCCTGCTTCTTTAGCGAGTTTCCTGGCGGTAAGCGCATCCATGCCTTCTCTCTTAAGAAGACTGACTGCCGCTTCCACGAGGCTTTCTTTGGTGATTGAAATGGTTCTTGGCATAGTTACTCCCCCTTGTGATATGCATAAACCCTGTTCGGATTATGTTAACTTATAACATACGTTATTATAATTCAAGTAAATAGGTACTGTCAATGGTGTAAAAAAAGGATTTTTTGCAAAAATCCTCATATTTCCACTAAAAAAGACTCCGGATGGACCGGAGTCTTTTTAATGTCATGTTTTTGATGTGCTTAAACGGGATATGATCCGTTAGTCTTGTCGGCAACCGCACCATCGATGCCGGTCTGCTGCGCTTCACGATATTCGAAGAAGTCTTTTGCAACCTGAGGGAAAAGTGCATATGAGAGCACATCCTCTTCCTGCTGCTTGTACTGCTTCATCTCGGATTCAAGTATTCCGAGCTCGGGTTCAGTACGTCCGGTAGCCTCAGCACTTCTTGCGGTGGATCTGGGTTCTCCGGGGATGACCTTATCAATGACTTCCTGATTCATGGGTTTGATGGTCTGTCCGTAATTACCGCGGAGCAGATCCTTGAACTCACCGGTAGCCATCTTATATCTCTCGCCCATCAGGACATTGAATATAGCCTGAGTTCCGACGATCTGTGAAGAAGGTGTAACAAGCGGAGGCTCACCGCAGTCCTTACGAACTCTCGGGATCTCCTCAAGCACTTCTCTGTACTTATCTTCCGCATTCTGCTCTTTCAGCTGGCTTACCATGTTGGAAAGCATTCCGCCGGGAACCTGATACAGAAGAGTCTTGATATTAACACCGAGAACCTTGGTGCTCATCAGGCCGCTCTTTAAGCACTCCTCTCTGTAAGGAGTAAAGTAATCTGCGATCTCGGCCAGGATCTTCTGATCGTAACCTGTATCATACGGGGTACCCTTGAAGGTCTCAACCATAACCTCGGTCGCAGGCTGTGAAGTACCGAGCGCAAAAGGTGAGATCGCACAGTCGATAACATCAACGCCGGCTTCTACTGCCTTGAGGTATGTCATCGAAGCAACACCTGAAGTGTAATGTGTATGAAGCTGGATGGGAAGCTTGGTGTTCTCTTTAAGAGTCTTAACAAGCTCGGCAGCCTTATAAGGAACGAGAAGTCCGGCCATATCCTTGATACAGATGGAATCGGCACCCATCTCCTCGATCTTCTTGGCTGTGTCAGCCCAATACTCGAGTGTATAAGCATCACCCAGTGTATATGACAGAGCTATCTGAGATGAACCTCTGCCCTCCTGAGCTTTGATCTTATTGGTAGCATCTACGGCTGCCTGAAGGTTACGAAGGTCGTTCAGGCAGTCAAATATTCTGATGATATCGATACCGTTTGCGATCGATCTCTCAACGAAAGCATATACAACGTCATCGGCGTAAGGACGGTAACCAAGGATGTTCTGTCCGCGGAAGAGCATCTGAAGCTTGGTATTCTTAAATCCGTCACGCAGTTTACGAAGTCTGTCCCAGGGATCTTCCTTGAGGAATCTGAGGGAAGCATCGAATGTAGCTCCGCCCCAGCACTCTACTGCGGCATAGCCGACCTTATCCATAGTTTCAACGATCGGGAGCATTACTTCTGTGGGCATTCTGGTGGCGATCAGGGACTGATGAGCGTCACGCAGTACGGTTTCCATTATTCCGACCGGTTTTTTTACCTGTTCTGACATATCATTATCTCCTTATGTTTATTTAGAATACTCCGAATACAGCCATGAATGTACCGGCGGCAACAGCCGTACCGATAACACCTGCCACGTTGGGTCCCATTGCATGCATCAGCAGGAAGTTGGTAGGATCTGCTTCAGCACCGACCTTCTGTGACACGCGGGCTGCCATAGGTACCGCGGAAACGCCCGCAGAACCGATCAGAGGATTAACTCTGCCCTTGGTTACCAGACACATTATCTTACCGAACAGCACACCGGCTAATGTACCGAACGCAAACGCGATCAGACCGAGAGCCACGATCTTCAATGTATCGAGGTTTAAGAAAGCCTCTGCCGATGTGGTTGCTCCTACAGATGTACCGAGAACGATAACAACTATATACATAAGAGCATTGGATGCCGTTTCCTGAAGCTGACGTACCACGCCCGACTCTCTGAAGAGGTTTCCGAGCATCAGCATACCTACAAGGGGAGCTGTGGTAGGAAGGATCAGACAAACAACGATGGTAACAATTATAGGGAAAAGGATCTTCTCAAGCTTGGTTACCGGACGAAGCTGGGCCATCTTGATCTTACGTTCCTTCTCTGTGGTAAAGAGCTTCATGATGGGCGGCTGAATGATCGGCACGAGCGACATATATGAGTATGCCGCTACGGCGATAGGTCCGAGAAGTGCCGTCTGTCCGAGTTTACCGGCCAGGAATATGGATGTAGGACCATCCGCTCCGCCTATGATCGATATGGCAGCTGCTGCCTTGTCGTTGAAGCCCATACCGATGGCTCCGAAGTATGCAGCGAAGATACCGAACTGAGCTGCTGCTCCCAGCAGGAAGCTTGTAGGATTGGCTATAAGGGGACCGAAGTCTGTCATTGCTCCAACGCCCATGAATATCAGGGACGGAAGGATCGACCACTCATCAAGCAGATAGAAGTAGTACAGCAGACCGCCGCCTGCTCCGCCTTCGGATACCGGATGCATGATATCCGGATATATGTTAACGAGTAACATACCAAAAGCGATCGGAACTAACAGCAGAGGTTCAAATCCCTTGACAATAGCCAGATATAAGAACACTAACGCTACGACTATCATCAGGTAGTTACCGACAGTCAGATTGAAAAACGCTGTCTGATGTACCAGATTGTCAAGCGTATTTGCTACATATGACATTTCATACCTCCTGTAAAACCGTTCTGCTGATTAGTTAAGGGTTGCAAGAACAGTTCCCGCCTCAACGGCATCACCGACAGCAACATCAATACTTGCCACTGTTCCGTCTTCAGGAGCGACTACGGGGATCTCCATCTTCATGGCCTCAACAACGACTACGGTGTCACCCTTCTTTACGCTCTGACCAACATTGGCTTCGATCTTGAAAACTTTTCCTGCAGCTCCGGCCTCAACCTTGATGGATCCTGCTCCTACAGAAGCGGGCTTGGGAGCGGGTGCTGCTGCAGGTGCAGCCTTGGGAGCTGCGGGAGCGGAAACGGCAACACCGCTTCCGGCACCTTCTTCTACAGTGACATCATATACATTTCCGTTTACCGTAATGGTGTAATTCTTCATCTTGGTACCATACCTTTCTTATCTGAATCGTATCTTACGCTTATCTTCTGCGTATGCTTCTAACTACATATCCGTCAGTGCCGGCAGTACCGCCTGCAGCGCCTTCGTAGGCAGCTATGGCAGCACTGATCACTGCTATAAGTTCCTGATCATCCTCTTTCTTGGAGATCTGAGCTATCGTATTATCTACTGCTGTCTCAGCGACTGACTTCTCTGAAGTCTTATTCTTTCCGGAGAAAGCGTCCTGAATCTTCGGTATCAGCTTAAAGCAGCTGATGATCAGACATATCAGTATCAGAACCGCGAAAACGGTACCCATACCGATCAGAGTATTAAGTCCTGCCTTGCCCATCATCTCAGCGAGCGTATACTGGACCGTAGCGGAAATGCTGCTTGCAGATCCATCTTTTCCGATTATGATCTCAACAACGGAATCTCTTACCGTTCCGCCTGCAGTCACATCTATCACTACCTGATCAGTGTCGATATCGGACTCAACATCCTTGACCCCGGTGTATTCACCCATCTCCTCCAATGCACTCTGCCAGCTTATCAGACCGTTATAGCTCGCTTCGTCGTTCTCGTACTGATCGATCAGTCCCGAGCGAACAACAAAATCCATATTATCAACAGTCTGAGTACCTATTTTAGTTGCTTCTTCGGGAGTGCAAAGGGGTTTCTCGACACTTACGCTCTCAGAGCCGCAGGCAACCAAGCCGCACATGCAGGCAAGTATACCTATTATTGCCAGACTCTTTTTCATAGTGTTCACCTTTCCTTTATACTGTTCCATGTTTCTTAGCGGGGCCCTCTACAGCCTTGGTCGCAAGCATCTCGAATGCACCGATGAGGTACTTTCTCGTGTTGACAGGCTCGATGATGGTATCTACATACCCGCGTGCAGCTGCCGACTCAACATTGTTCTGCAGTGCTGCATATTCCGAAGCAGTCTTGGCGATCTCATCAGCACTCTTGTCCGAAGCGAGGATCTTGGCTGCTGCGTCGGCTTCCATACATCCGATCTCGGCATCAGGCCATGCAAAGCACATATCTGCGCCCAGGCCCTTGGAGTTCATGGCTGCATAAGCGCTGCCGAATGCCTTACCGGTGTAAACATTGATCTTGGGAACAGTCGCACTTGCGAAAGCAAATGTGAGTTTTGCAAGATTTGCAGGGAGCTTCTTCTCTCCGCACTTGCATGCTTTGAATCCGGTAACATCCGTAAGAGTAAGGATCGGGATATCAAAAGCATCACAGAACTCTGCGAAGCGTGCTGCCTTGGCGGCACCGGCTGCAGACATCTTCTGATCTTTATTGGCGATACAGCCGACTGTTGCTCCGCCGAGACGGATCAGAGCTGTATACATGTCTTCGGTAAATCCTCTACGGGTCTCAAATACCGTACCGTTATCTGCGATGGATGCTACAAGCGCTTCTACATCACCTGAAGCGGATGTTGCGCGATTAAGATCGTCATCACACTCGTCAACGGCTATATCTGAATTATTGGAGGGAAGAAGTTCGATAAGCTTGCGGATCTGAGAATAAACTTCAGCTTCATCTGCGCTGACATCCACGTTGCCGGCTTCGGACTGGAAATCAGCTGCCGAAGTGTCGCACTTGCTTGAATTGTTACCTTCAATCGCGTTGGGTGAGTTTACGAAAAGTTTGCCTTTTGAAGCCTCAACAAGAACAAAATCGCTCATTGCGCCTGCTATGGCAAGTCCGCCTCCGCAGTTTCCGAAAACCGCCGTGATCTGAGGGATCACTCCGCTTGCTTCGGACTGCTTGGAATATATCTGAGCAAAACTGTTGAGCGCATCTGTAGACTCCTCGAGTCTGAGTCCCGTCGAATCGATAAGTCCGATGATGGGAGCGCCGGTCTTTAATGCAAGATCATAAAGACCTGCTATCTTCTTTGCGTGCATCTCGCCTATGCTGCCGCCCAATACTCCGGGATCCTGCGCATATACATAAACAAGACGACCTTCGATCACTCCGTATCCGGTAACAACACCGTCAGAGGGAGTATCTGTCTGTTTCAGATTGAAATCCGTTGCTCTTGCCTTAACTTTTGCACCGATTTCAACGAAACTGTTGGCATCGAGCAGGGAATCGATCCTGGCTCTTGCTTGCGTGGTACTACTCATTTATCTAAGCCCTCCATTTAAAATAATAAAGTGTAAAATGACCTAAACACCATTGTGAATTATTGTATCATATCTGCGGGGTTATCGTAAACAGAAAATCTGTGTGCGCGCATCACAAAAATACTTGAGTTTTTTGCTTATTCTTCGACATAATACATAACAACCGGAGTACCGATCTCGATCATGTCATACAGTTTGCTGACCGCTTCCATGGGTGTATTGACACAGCCGTGGGATCCGCTCGTCAGATAGATATCTCCGCCGAAATTATCGCGCCAGGTGGCATCATGTATGCCGATATGTCCGTTGACCGCTATCCAGTAATTGACAAAAGTCTGATAGTTCGGACCGATAAGTGTGCGGTTGCGCTGCTTATAATATACGTAATTCGTACCGGAGGGAGTATTCATGTGCCTTCCCATATTTCCGGTAACAACGGGAGTATCTATGACGAGCTCACCGTCAACGTAATAGTAAAGCTTCTGATCCGTCATGTTAACTTCGACGTATGTAGGTCCTATATCATCACTTCCCTGATAAAGAGCCGTCTGAGTATATGCCGGCTCATGCTGATCGGTGATCTTGTCTCTTACGGCCGCCCTCAGATACTCTTTTTCCGCTTCACGGTCCATCTTGTTGCCGTAGATGCCGCCGGTCACATTAACGGTAAATCCGCCGGTCGCATTAAAGGCTCTGGTAGAACCCAAAGTATCGTGTCTGTCGGCAAGTGCATCCACCCACGCATCCATGGCTTCATTGCTCCAGCAATAGATGTCGCCCTCTCCGGTCTCCTCGTAGTCCTCGGACATCACCGGGTCTCCGTCATCATCCCTGAGTATAAAAGTTGATATTACGGTATCGTCAAGAACCTCTTCCTCATCTCCGAACATGTATGTGATATGAGCACCGAGCATGGATTCCATGGCATTGTATTCATCGATCACGGCTATCTGTTCATCAGTATAAGCCGCATCCGAATAATAGGTTTCATCAAGGACCAGCGTATCCACGGAATCATATATCGCATCGTAGATCGCCTCACGCATGGCTTCCGAATCCGGTCTGTGGTGTGTATTGTCGTAGAGAACATATACACCATCCTCAAAACCGGTACTGACAACGGGCGGTTCGTCATAATTGAACAGCTCATATGAATCCAGTATCGCTTCAAGCTTGGCTATATCGAATCCGACTATCGGGTTAAGTGTTCTGTTTCTGTGGGAAATAAGATTGGATGGCCACATCCAGGGATTCTGGCTGTTAAGATATATGCTCAGGGCCGCCTTGAAATCGTAGGTAAAATCAATGTCTTCGGGATCGATCCTTACGGTCACGTCATCGGTCATGATATTCAGACCGTCATAACTGTATCGCTCGTTTAAGAGTGTATTTATCTCGGACGGGGTATGTCCGGTACAGTAAACACCGTTTATCCTCGTACCGTAACTGAAGGAATCCCGATAATAATATCCCAGGCCCAGATAGACCAGGCCCAGGATGAATATCGATACTATGATAAATGCAAAAACCGTTTTAAAAAGCTTTTGTAAATGTTCGATCATGACTCCAGATCAGAAGCGTCAAATGTCTGAGTGAGCGATGAACCGGGTGAAGCCATCGGGAACACCTTGTCATCTTCGGGGATGATACAGTTAAGCAGAACCGGCTTTCCGCATTCCAGTGCCTTACGGATAGCAGGCTCAACCGCCTCCTTGCTGTCAACGAGTATGGCCTCGCAGCCTAAACCTTCCGCTACTTTGCAGAAATCCACGGAATCATTCAATACGGTCTGTGAATATCTCTTTCCGTAGAAAAGAGTCTGCCACTGACGTACCATTCCGAGCACATGGTTATTGATAACGACCTCGATAATGGGAATGTTGTATCTGCTGGCCGTTGCAAGCTCATTCATGTTCATTCTGAAGCACCCGTCACCCGCTATGTTGATGCAGATCTTATCAGGTCTTCCGACTTTGGCACCTATGCAGGCACCGAGTCCGTATCCCATGGTTCCGAGTCCGCCGGACGAAAGGAAAGTCCTGGGTTCGGAATATGTATAATACTGTGCCGCCCACATCTGATGCTGTCCGACATCCGTGGTGATGATGGCCTTACCCTCGGTAAGCTCATCAAGTTTCTGCATGATATAGGGACAGCTGAGCTGAGAATCATCATAAGCCAGCGGATACTTGATCTTCAGATCTTCTATGGTATTGAGCCAGTCAAAATGATCTGCTTTGGTAAGCTTCTTATTCAGCGCGGTGAGAATATCCTTCAGATCTCCGACCATAAATGCGTCGGCATGGATATTCTTATGTATCTCGGCAGCATCAATATCGATATGGATGATCTTGGCATCCCCCGCAAAAGTCCTGGGATTACCGATGACTCTGTCCGAAAATCTCGCACCCAGCGCTATGAGAAGGTCGCACTGGCTCACGCCGAAGTTGGAAGCTTTGGTACCGTGCATGCCGATCATGCCGGTATACTTGGGATCATGTCCGTCAAAGGCACCCTTACCCATCAGGGTATCGCACACAGGAGCATCAACAAGATCGGCAAACTCACGGATCTGTGCTGCAGCACCCGAAATGACCGCACCGCCGCCGACATATATGAACGGCTTCTTAGATGCATTGATAAGCTCGGCTATCTCATCGAGTTTCTCCTCATCGATCACGGTTGCTTCTCTGGTCTTGTCGATAGTTACGGGCTCATACTCGCATTTATTGGCGGTCACATCCTTGGTTATGTCAACCAAAACAGGACCCGGTCTTCCGCTTCCTGCGATCTTGAAAGCCTTACGGATCGTATCAGCAAGGAGGTTAACATCCTTAACGATATAACCATGCTTCGTGATGGGCATGGTAACACCCGCGATATCAACTTCCTGGAATGAATCCTTGCCGAGTGCGGGAAGCGTAACATTACAGGTAATGGCAACGAGCGGAACGGAATCCATATAAGCAGTCGCGATACCTGTAACCAGGTTGGTCGCACCGGGGCCCGATGTAGCCATGCACACGCCGACCTTGCCCGTAGCTCTCGCATATCCGTCAGCTGCATGTGCTGCACCCTGCTCATGGCTGGTCAGGACATGTCTTATCTCGCTGCTGTGATTATACAGCGCATCATACACATTGAGGATCGTACCGCCCGGATAACCGAACACGGTATCAACTCCCTGCTCTTTCAAACATTCAACTACTATCTCCGCACCTGTTAATTGCATCTGTTTTCTCCTCTACTTTAATTCAAGTATTGCACCACGATTTCCGCTGGTCACCATCTTCTCGTATCTTGCAAGATAACCGGTGGTGACTTTGGGTTCTCTGGGTGTCCACTCAGCCTTACGCTTAGCCATCTCTTCATCCGAGATCTTAAGATCGAGTTTCATCTCGGGAATGTTGATCGAGATGATATCGCCTTCGTGAACAAATGCGATAGGTCCGCCGACAGCTGCCTCGGGCGATACATGTCCGATCGAAGCTCCTCTGCTTGCGCCGGAGAAACGGCCGTCTGTGATCAGAGCAACGCTCGAGCCGAGTCCCATGCCTGCGATAGCGGATGTGGGATTGAGCATCTCACGCATACCGGGACCACCCTTGGGACCTTCATATCTGATAACGACCACATCTCCGGCTACTATCTTACCGGACTTGATCGCATCGATAGCATCTTCTTCACAGTCAAATACCCTAGCAGGACCTTCATGGACCATCATCTCGGGTACTACCGCTGATCTCTTGACCACGGAACCGTCGGGAGCCAGGTTACCCTTAAGTACGGCAAGACCGCCTGTGGTTGAATAAGGATTATCCATGGTCCGTATTACCTCAGGGTTGAGGTTGCGGGCATTTGCCACATTTTCCTTAACAGACTTGCCGGTGACTGTCATGCAGTCGCCGTTTAAGAGACCTGCATCAAGAAGCTGTTTCATGACGGCATATACACCGCCCGCTTCGTTAAGATCTTCCATATAGGTGGGACCAGCGGGTGCCAGATGACAGAGGTTCGGAGTCTTCTCCGATATCTCATTGGCATAAGCTATATCAAAATCCCAGCCGATCTCATGAGCGATGGCGGGAAGATGGAGCATCGAGTTGGTGGAGCATCCGAGTGCCATATCCACGGTAAGCGCGTTTATGACCGCTTCTTTGGTCATGATGTCTCTCGGACGGATATTCTTTTCAAGCATGTCCATAACTGCATATCCGGCGCGCTTTGCAAGCTTGATGCGCTCGGAATATACGGCGGGGATCGTACCGTTACCCTGAAGTCCCATGCCGAGAGCCTCGGTCAGGCAGTTCATGGAATTGGCGGTATACATGCCGGAGCATGATCCGCAGGTAGGACAAACCTTAGCCTCGAACTCCTTCACATCCTCTTCGGTCATCGTTCCGGCAGAAAAAGCGCCGACCGCCTCGAACATGCTCGAAAGGCTTCTCTTCTGTCCTTTTACATGTCCGGCGAGCATGGGACCGCCGGATACGAAAACGGTAGGAACATTGATACGCGCGGCGGCCATCAGAAGACCGGGAACGTTCTTATCGCAGTTGGGGACCATTACTAGTCCGTCAAACTGATGCGCAAGAGCCATGCATTCGGTGGAATCGGCGATCAGGTCTCTGGTCACGAGTGAATACTTCATTCCTATATGACCCATGGCGATACCGTCGCATACGGCTATCGCAGGGAAAACAACCGGAACACCGCCGGCTTCGGCAACGCCCTGTTTAACGGCATTCACGATCTTGTCCAGATTCATATGACCGGGAACTATCTCATTATATGAGCTGACGATACCGATCATGGGCTTGTTCATCTCTTCCTCTGTAAATCCCAGAGCATTGAACAGGGATCTGTGAGGTGCCTGTTGCATTCCTTTTTTCACATTATCGCTCTTCATGTTATTCCTCCGTTATATAGATCTCATAATATGTATTTCTGAGTAGTTGTTTCATGCCCGAAAGCTTATCATGATCGACCGTTGAGTGATCATAGTAGAACTCCCAATGATATTCGGCATCAGGATCAAGCATTTCCCTGTCGACCACGATCAGATCCGCGTCCTCCATGGAATACATCACGGGGTATTCATCGTAGAGAAATCTGTACATATACTCCTGATCGCAATCCGTAAGACAGATCTTCCTGCCCGAAGCGGCATATGATCCGAGTCCGGCCTGCTCAAACACCTGAAGGATGGCCTGCTCTTTTTCCCCGTAAGGGATATTATAATCTGCGTCGAGTAATTGCGCAAATACGAGAAGAATGACTATCACGCCTATACCGTAAGTGAAGTACGGCTTCAGAGCTCCGAAGAGCACATACAGCAGGTATCCTGCGGAAAGCGCGATCGATACGGCATAGAATGTGAACACTCTGACATAAGGCAGCTTGGTCTGAACAAAAACCGTCAACGGCGTAGCCAGCGCGAAACATATGACAAGCCATGACAGTACGGCCAGGCCGTCCGTATGAACATCCCCGCTCAGGCCTTTATCAGGCGATCTGTGTCTTGCGATGAGTGTCACCGAAGCCAGGATCACGGATATGATCATAACGGCAGCCAAAACAGCACCGAATGCATACATATGGTTAAGGATGTCATACCAGTGACTGAAGAAAGCGCCCACATACCCTTCGCTCGAAACACTCTGGATATACGGTGTTGCCAGCATGTATTCGGCGCCCGTCTTAAGTGACAGGATCGGGTGTTCGGTTATCATCTTAAAATGTGACAAGCCGAAATATGCGCCCGCCTCATCTTTTACGAGCAGATTGGAACCGATCGCGAGCCATACGCATGAATATGCAAACAGCGTTCCGACCGCTCCGAATACGGAAGCTATGATGATCCGTATCAGTCGTTTGGTCTGTTTCACGCAAAGAAGGCAGAACAACGCGGCCAGACAGACCGTCACAGCCCAGTAAAGCGTGGTCATGACCGTATAAAAACCGATACAGAGTGAAATCGCCCAGAGAACGTAATAACGCTTCTTGTCTTTTTCATCAAAGCACAGATGCATCAGGCATATGAGCGCTATCAGCATCATGTTGACGGAAAGCGAATAGCCTCGTCCCTGCACGGTGATGTTATTGACCTGCCAGGTTCCGGCATATACAGCGGGCAAAATCAGTGCGAACCCACGTGTCATGAGCTTTCGGCCGAGCATGAACAGCATGATCAGATTGCCGACAGAGCACAGATATGCCACCCCGCGAAGCGCTATGTAGGGATTGTGTGTAAGAATATAGAAAAAACCGCTGAGCGCCGAATAACCCAGATGATTATTCGGTACGGGCCAGTGGATCCCGGCGTATATCGGGCCTCTGCTTATAAAGAAATTATAAGTATAAAGCTCGTCGTACCAGGGTGCGTATGCAAACATCCTGTATCCGTAATATACGCTCATTATGATCAGAAAGACCGCGAATATATCAAATTCAACATCTTTCGTCTTTGCGATCAGTTTTTCCTTAAATGAACTCAACTTATATCCCGCCGTAACTTAAATACGTTCAGCTATCAGATCACCCATTGCAGCAGTACCGACTTTGGTAAGTCCCGTGGCATCGGCGCCTAAGATATCTCCGGTCCTGTAGCCTTCGGACAATACTTTCTTGACTGCTCCTTCTATCGCATCAGCCTCCGCATCCATGTCAAAACTGAATCTGAGCATCATTGCTGCGGAAAGGATCGTAGCTATGGGATTGGCGATGCCTTTTCCCGCGATATCGGGTGCAGATCCGCCACTGGGTTCATAGAGACCGAACTTCGTATCGTTGAGAGATGCCGAAGGCAGCATGCCGATCGAGCCCGTGATCATGCTGGCTTCGTCCGAAAGGATATCTCCGAACATGTTCTCTGTGAGAACCACATCGAACTGAGCCGGATCTTTTACCAGCTGCATTGCAGCATTATCAACGAGCATATGTGAAACGGTCACTTCGGGATAATCCGCAGCAACTTCGTTTACGATCTTTCTCCAGAGTCTCGATGAATCCAGGACGTTGGCTTTATCCACGCTGATAACACTCTTACGCCTCTTCATGGCCACTTCAAAAGCCTTGATCGCGATACGCCTGATCTCACTCTCGGAGTATACGAGTGTATCGGTTGCGACCATCTCTCCGTTCTTCTCCTCGGTGGATCTTGCGCCGAAATACAGACCGCCTGTCAGTTCACGCATGATAAGCATGTCGAATCCGGCTTCGGCCACCTCTTCCTTTAACGGACAGGCCTTATACAGTTCGGGATAAAGCATCGCCGGGCGAAGGTTGGCAAACAGATTGAGAGCTTTACGTATACCGAGCAGGCCTGCTTCGGGTCTCTTCTCGGGCGGAAGCTTATACCAGGGTGAAGTATTTGCATCGCCGCCTATGGAGCCCATAAGGACCGCATCGGCGCTCTTTGCCTTTTCGATGGTCTCGTCGGTCAGCGGAACACCGTACTTGTCGATGCTCGCACCGCCCATAAGGACATCTGTGTAGACAAATTCATGTCCGTATTTTGCGGCAACCGCATCCAGCACCTTTCGTGCCTCGGCAACTATCTCGGGACCGATCCCGTCCCCTGCTATTACTGTTATGTTCTTGACCATGTCATTCCTCCATGTCTATACAAACATCCGGAGTGTAATCATGGTTCCACCGCAGGCACGCTCTCGCTGCTTTCGCCTCGCAGCGGATGCTATGCTCGTGAAATACCTCGCCAAGCACCGGCGGTCTCACAGCACCTGCTTGTGGAATCCATGATTCCCCCTCCTGTATTTTCCATAAAACTACAGCGCCTGTGTTTCCACAGACGCCGCATAAAGATCTACTTACTTGCTGGATTCCTCTACTGCAGAGCCGGGCTTCTCAACCTGTACAATAGCTGACTTCTGCATCGGGATGCGGCAGTTCTTGTTATTGCCGAACTCTACGATCACGGTGTCGTCAGTAATATCAATGACTACTCCGTAGAAGCCGGCGGTTGTCAGAACACTGTCACCCACCTCAAGTGAACTTAAAAGAGCCGTTTTCTTCTTCTGCTCGTTCTTCTGAGGACGGATCATAAAGAAATAAAGAAAACCGATGATCAGTACAACGTAAACGACCATTATGATCCCGCCGTACGGATTGGAATTAGCTGTAGCATCTGCCGTTAATAAAATTCCGGATAACATATAAACCTCCAAATCAAATGTGATAACAACTTAACACATTGTATATTAAAACTTGTTCTGACGCAAATATATTTGATAAAGCGTTCTTTCACCTTTGGTCAGGAATAGATGGATTTTGGGAATTTATGACCCAAATCACCGTTTTCTAGTCGTTTGGGTCATAAATTCGCTGTGGAACACATCAAATCCGATGATCACTCAGCTCGATTACGCTTCGCTTCATCTCGCTGTATGTTGTCGCCAAGTACCTTACCAATCAGGATGCGCACCGCTTCGCGGTGATTACTCAGGAAAAAGAAAAGACGCCCCTTCGTGCGAGCACGGGGGCGTCTTTTACTTTTTCCTGAGTAGGCACTTCGTGCCTGCGCATCCTGATCTTAAGTGTTTGGCTCGTTATCACTCATACTCAATTGTTGCGCTCGGCTTGGGGGTGAAATCGTATAAAACGCGGTTTACCCCTTTAACTTCCGAAGTTATCCTGGAGACCAGATGCTGCATCAGTTCAAATGGGATATTCTCCACTTCAGCGGTCATCGCATCGGTCGTGTTGACTGCACGGATGATCACGCACCAGTCGAATGATCTTTCTCCGTTCTTGATACCGGTCGACTTGAAATCGGGAACAACCGTGAAATACTGCCATACTTTGCCCTCAAGACCGTTCTTTGCAAACTCTTCTCTGAGGATCGCATCCGATTCACGAACTGCCTCAAGTCTGTCTCTGGTAATGGCTCCGGGACAGCGTACTCCGAGTCCGGGACCGGGGAACGGCTGTCTGTAGACCATATTCGAAGGAAGTCCGAGTGCTTCACCTACTACGCGCACCTCATCCTTGAACAGGATCTTCACGGGTTCCACAAGTTCGAACTTCATGTCTTCGGGAAGGCCGCCTGCATTGTGATGAGCCTTGATGCCTTTCTCGCTCTCGAGGATGTCGGGCCAGATGGTACCCTGTGCAAGGAACTCGATATTGTCGAGTTTACGCGCTTCTTCGGCAAATACTTCGATGAACTCTCCGCCTATGATCTTTCTCTTGGTCTCGGGATCCGTCACACCTGCGAGCTTATCAAGGAATCTGTCAGTGGCATCCACATAGACGAGATTGGCTTTCATCTGGTTCCTGAATACTTCGATGACCTGCTCAGGCTCTCCCTTACGAAGTAAGCCGTGGTTTACGTGTACGCATGTGAGCTGGTCGCCGACTGCTTTTATAAGCATGGCGGCTACTACGGAGGAATCAACTCCGCCGGACAATGCGAGCAACACTTTTTTGTCGCCTATCTGTTCGCGCAGTTCTTTGATCTGCTCCTCTATAAATGCATCTGCAAGTTCCTTCGTTGTGATGCGGACCATATCGTCCGGTCTTCTGTCTGCCATTTTCATTCCTCCATGTATTTAATCTTATTCTCCTGCCCTCATCGTTTCGAGGGATTCCTTCTTAAACTTTGAATAACTGCCTGCTTCTATCGCATCCCTTATCTCACCCATCAGGTGATTGTAATAATAGAGATTATGAAGAACGCAGAACCTTAATCCGAGCATCTCTTTGGCCTTGAGAAGATGTCTGATATATGCCCTTGAATATCCTCCGGCACAGGCAGGACACCCGCAGCCCTCCTCTATCGGCCGCTCGTCGAGTTCGTACGCCGCATTGAAAAGATTAAGTTTGCCGTGATGCGTATAGACATGTCCGTGTCTGCCGTTTCTGGTAGGATACACGCAGTCGAAGAAGTCTACTCCGCGGTCCACGGACTCCAGTATGTTCTCGGGAGTTCCCACTCCCATGAGATAAGTCGGTTTGTTCTGCGGAAGGTGAGGAACTGTCACATCCAGGATATGATACATCTCCTCGTTGGATTCACCGACAGCCAGCCCGCCGATCGAGTATCCGGGTAGATCGAGTTCGGATATCATCTCGGCATTCTCAATACGGATATCCTCATAAACGGCACCCTGATTGATGCCGAACAGAAGCTGATCCCGGTTTACGGTATCCTCAAGCCCGTTGAGCCTCTTCATCTCGTCCATGCAGCGGATGAGCCATCTGTAGGTGCGATCCACGGAGGGTTTCACATACTCCCGTGAAGCCTTGGATGGAGGACACTCGTCAAAAGCCATCGCTATGGTGGATCCGAGATTGGACTGGATGCGCATGCTCTCCTCAGGGCCCATGAATATCTTATGGCCGTCGATATGAGAGTTAAAAGTCACGCCTTCTTCTTTGATCTTTCTGATGGATGCAAGAGAAAAAACCTGAAATCCGCCGGAATCCGTCAGTATCGGGCGATCCCATTTCATAAACTTATGTAAACCACCCAGTTTTTTTATCGTCTCATCTCCGGTCCTGACATGCAGATGATACGTATTGGAAAGTTCTATCTGAGTTCCGATATTCTTCAGATCATCAGTAGAAACGGCGCCTTTGATAGCCGCCACAGTACCGACATTCATGAATACCGGTGTCTGAACCGTTCCGTGTACCGTCTGAAACTCTGCACGTTTGGCACGACCGTCGGTCGCCAGTATCTTATACATTTACAGGTATTTCTCCCAGAATTCTTCCAGAGTGATAGATTCGTCATGCAGAACCGAAGCTGCATTTTTTCCGACATAACGCAGATGCCAGGGTTCATATTCTATACCGGTGATATCTTCTTTTCCTTCGGGATAACGGATGATGAAGCCGTATTCATGGGCATGCTCTGCAAGCCACTTACCGGCTGCGGTATCTCCGAATCCCGCGTTGAGCGATGAATAATTGTCACTGATCATATCGATGGCCAGTCCGATCTGATGCTCACTGGAGCCCGGGATCGTAACGGTCTGCGCGGCTACCTTATATGCTTCCATGTAGCTCATCCCCTGTGCGGTGTACTTGTTGACCTTACGGTCAAAGAGCATCTGCTGCCGGGAATCATCACGATAAGGGGAACAGATAACAAGGTTAACGCCATCGTTAAGAGCAGCTTCAAGCATGCTGTACAGATCGGGAATGATGCGTTCATCGCACTGCATCGCTCCCTTGATCGTACCGAGCGTAAAGTTATAATCTTCCGCGATGGGGTGATTCTTATTGACAAGAACAAGCTGCCAGTCATCCCTTGAAAACTGCGGATCTCCGTTCTTTTCTTCAACAGCCGCCTGATCGTCTTCAGTATCGGCCTGTTCGATTATCCCAACGATATCCGCACCGGATACGGTATCGAGTTCCGAGATATCATCGAGGGTCTCAGGGTCAATGAGTTCGATCTCATCGGGCTCTTCATCATCCTCGATCATGGTCGTATCGATATCAGCCTCCACGGCAAGAGCCGCGGCACTGGCCTCGGTCTCATAGTAATATGATGTGACGTCATAGGTGAAATCGTACTGCCCGTCCCCCCATATCACCGAACTGAAGGAACAGCTGACAAAAGCGAAAGTCATGGAAGCTATGACTACGATATATTTGTGCAGACCGGCTTTGAGATTACGGATAAGTCTGTCAATGGCCAGCAAAATAACGCTCAAAACGAGCATGGGCATCTTGAGCCATTTATGTTTGCGGATCGTCCGCCTGTATAAACTTAAGACTTTGTCCTTGAATGTGATCTGCATTGCATGAATCCCGTTTGATAACACACCTATTTAAATATATCGTCACATACCCCCCTCGTCAATAATATGTTGGGGAAAAATAGATGAAAATTATTCTTCAGGCACAATATGTTGTGGAAATGGATGACCATATATTGTACTATTGATTTAATGAGAAGTCAGATAAAAGGAAGGAAGGATTATGGCCGGATCATCTTTTGGTAACATATTCAGGATCACAACCTGGGGAGAATCCCACGGAAAAGCGCTCGGAGTCGTAATAGACGGCGTACCTGCGGGCCTTAAGCTGTCCGAATCGGACATTCAGCCTTACATGGACAGACGCGCTCCGGGTTCAAGTATGATCTCCACCCCCCGCAAGGAAGCCGATGAGGTCGAGATACTCTCCGGGACCTTCGAGGGAAAGACCACGGGATGTCCCATATCCGTCATGGTCCGCAATACATCCCAGCATTCTTCGGATTATTCGGCCATTAAGGACATATACAGACCCGGTCATGCCGATTATACCTTTGATGCGAAATACGGCTTCAGAGATTACCGTGGCGGAGGCCGTTCATCGGGCCGTGAAACACTCTGCCGGGTGGCTGCGGGTGCCGTAGCAGCCAAATTACTCAAAGAGCTCGGGATCGATGTGTGTTCATACACCCGCTCGATCGGGCCAGTAAGCATAGATCCCGCCAATTTCGACAGAGCACTCATCACCACTCTCCCGACCTGCATGCCCGATCAAGAAGCAAACGATAAGGCACTTGAATATCTTGAATCCGTCCGTTCAGAGGCTGATTCGGCCGGCGGTGTGATAGAAACCGTGATCTCCGGCATGCCTGCCGGAATAGGCGATCCGGTTTTTGACAAGCTCAGTGCCGATCTGGCCAAGGCGATAATGAGCATCGGCGCGATGAAAGCCCTGGAGTTCGGTGACGGTATCGGCGTGTCCTCTGCAAAAGGTTCGGAAAACAACGACGCATTCCGGATGGATGGAGATAAAGTCACAAAAGCGACCAATCACAGCGGCGGACTTCTCGGAGGCATGTCCGACGGTTCAGACATCATCATAAGAAGCTATGTAAAACCCACGCCGAGCATATACAAAACTCAGGAAACGGTAACAAAAGATAACGAGGATACCAGGATAAACATAGAAGGACGCCACGATCCCATCATAGTTCCGAGAGCCGTGGTCGTAGTCGAGAGCATGTGTGCCATTACACTGGCTGATGCTCTTATGACAAATATGAGCGCAAGACTGGATTCACTTAAGACTTTTTACAGGCAATGACTATATCCCTTATGATCCAGGGAATATACATGATAAAAACCCCGATAACTGCCAGGCCGGCAAGTCCCAGGAGATAGAATTTCCCGAAATTGGACGCAAGCGCCTCAAGTACGGGGTTATTTTCTGTCCTTTTCAGGAAAAAGAAATTGGTATCGAACGCCACATCAAAGATGATCGCGGGTATTATCGTAAGTGCAAGGATAACAAACACTTTCCATATATTCCAGATATGAGGTCTGTGTCCGTCCGCTATAACGAGTGAACAGAACACGGCAAGGAGTCCGTGAAAGAATACGGAATGCAGGTGGCTGAAATTATACAGGGGGCAGGCCTGCCATGAAGTCGTGATGAGAGCCACCCATGTGCCGGCAAGTCCGAATGCATACAGGAATTCCGCTATGTAGCCGTTCTTACGGAAAGCAAACCACAGAGCGATGAATATGTTTACTCCGCACAGATGAAAAGGAAGCGTCTCCATATCAAACTGTCCGGTCGCCAGGAAAACCACATCCTTCACGATCTCTTCCGCAGCTATGGCAACGGCAAGAACTATAAGCACTCTTCTGCGCTTGTCCTCATCACATTTTTTGTAAAAATGGCATGATATGAGACTTGCAAGAAGCGTAAGTCCCAGTTCCGCCAGATGCAGCGGACCGAACAGCTTAAACGCAACATGATCGTGCCCTTTAAGCGCTCTCATGTTGGTCGCGGTAAGCCAGAATTCATTTGTCCTGTCCGCGAATAAGTATACGCAGACATATATCAGCGCATACGCTGCAAGAGCAACGCATGCGCCTGTAATGATCTTATTCTTATTCATCAGAAATTGTCGGAAAGTTCAATGTAGAATTGCTCGTAGTCTGTTCTTCCTGCTTCTATGCACTGGATAGCCGATCTCGGATGCTGGTTTAAGATACCCGTGAGCAGATACGGTACATCATATCCCCACTTAACACCGGATTCGCGAAGTGCAATGATATGCTTCTCGATAAAGATAAGGATCGGATCTATGTGATACTTGGGATTCTTTAAGAATCCAAGAAGTATCTCCAGCGGGCAGTTGCCTGCACCGCGTCCGAGGCTGGATACGGTAGCATCAAGATAATGCACTCCAGCTCTCATGGCCTCGATCGTATTGGCAAATGCAAGCTGCTGATTATTGTGTGCGTGGATCCCGACGGTCTTACCGTATTTCTCCGCGATCTCCACATATGCCTGGCATAAGGGATTGACCTGCTCGGGATAGAGCGATCCGTAGCTGTCAACAACATAGATCATGTCGACATTTGATCTGCAGACCTGCTCCACAGCGGTCCTGATATCCTCATTCGTGGATTTGGATATCGCCATGATGTTACATGATGTCTCATATCCCTTGGCATGCGCATCTTCGATCATTGCAACAGCCGCAGGGATGGTATTGATATATGTAGCCACACGCACGAGATCAACGGGAGAATCCGCTCTGTCATGAATGTCTGTCTGATAGTCGCATCTTCCCACATCTGCCATGATCGACAGTTTGATACCTTCGGCTTTATCAGCCTGAATGATATCCTTAATATCCTCATCGGATGAAAACTTCCACTTTCCGAACTTGCTTTCGTCAAACATCTCCTTGGATGCACGGTAGCCGAATTCCATGTAGTCTACGCCGGCTTTGATGTTTGCCTGATACAGAGCTCTGGCAAATTCATCTGTGAAGAAGAAGTCATTGGTCAGACCTCCGTCTCTCAGGGTGCAGTCAACAACCTTGAGTTCGGGAAGGAAAGACATGAGATTTCTCTCTACCTTGCCGGAATCATCATTTCCGAACAATCCCTTAACTGATAACTTATCTACTGACATAATTCACCTCACCTGTTCTTAATCGACCGTGATCCTCTTAAAGTTCTTTTTACCCTTCTTAACTATAAAATCAGCGGAAGCTATCATATCTTTGGAGTAAGAAGCCGATATATCCGTGATCTTTTCATCATTAACGGAAACTCCGCCCTGCTCTATGGCACGTCTCGCCTCACTTCTGGAAGTAACAAGTCCCGAAGCCACAAGGATTCCCATGATGTCTATGGAACCGTCCGTAAACTTATCATCGGCTATGCGTGCCTGAGGAATGTTGGCCGAATCGGCTCCTCCGGAGAAGAGCGCCGTTGCGGCTTCTTCAGCCTTATCGGCTTCTTCTTTTCCGTGAACAAGTTTGGTAAGTTCATGTGCAAGTATCTTCTTGGCCTTGTTAAGATCCTCACCCTGCCATTTCTCCATATCGGCGATCTGCTCCATGGGCAGGAAAGTGAGCATCTTGATGCACTTGATAACATCGGAATCTCCGACGTTTCTCCAGTACTGGTAAAAATCATACGGACTGGTCTTATCGGGATCGAGCCATACTGCGCCCTTCTCGGTCTTACCCATCTTCTTGCCTTCAGAATTAAGAAGGAGCGTGATGGTCATGGCATATGCATCCTTACCGAGTTTCTTGCGGATCAGTTCAGTACCGCCTAGCATGTTCGACCACTGGTCATCCCCGCCGAACTGCATGTTGCAGCCGTATTTCTGATACAGCATCAGGAAGTCGTAGGACTGCATGATCATGTAGTTGAACTCAAGGAAGCTTAAGCCCTTCTCCATGCGCTGTTTGTAGCACTCGGCACGCAGCATGTTGTTTACCGAGAAACATACTCCGATATCCCGGATGAAATCTATGTAGTTAAGGTCACGGAGCCAGTCGGCATTGTTGATCATCATGGCCTTGCCGTCACCGAACTCGATGAACCTGCTCATCTGCTGCTTGAAGCATTCACAGTTATGATCGATAGTCTCGGTGGTCATCATGGTACGAAGATCGCTTTTGCCCGAAGGATCTCCGATCATTCCGGTTCCGCCTCCGACAAGCGCTATGGGACGGTTTCCGGCAAGCTGAAGCCTCTTCATGAGGCACAGAGCCATAAAGTGGCCTACATGTAATGAATCCGCGGTAGGGTCAAATCCGATATAGAAAGTTGCCTTTCCGTTGTTTACCAGTTCCCTTATCTCCGCTTCATCGGTAAGTTGTGCGAGAAGTCCTCTCGCCTGTAATTCTTCAAATATTTCCATCTCTTTATCCTCTTAGACGTAGATCACGTCACTTCAAAACTTTAGCTTTATTGCCACGTTTTGTCAAATGCTTAATGCTACCTGCGGCGTCTTCGGCCGGACGAACGATGATTATCGTACACCACATATCCGAGGATCAGGAGTACGAGCAAAATGCATACTGCCAGGATCACTGCTATTACGATAAATGCAGTGTCGGGTTTTACCTCTTCATCCGGACGCTCTATCTCGGTCGCTTCATCGTATCTGCTTATGTCCGAATAGGCCGAGATGCCTCCGTCAGATCCGTTTTGGATATCCGTTGTCTGGGAGATGCCTTCCGCAGGCTGTCCCTGGTCTTCTTCCTCCGGTGCCGGGGCTTTTGCCATATAATACGGCGCCGATTCGGAATCCAGATTATAGAGATTGTATACCTTAAATATCACATACATATCCCTTTCCGCACTTACGGGGATAGTGGTGTGTATCGTATCCGTCAGGATGGCATCGCCGATAAGTTCTCCCTCATCATCCATCCACCGGTATCGCTCGGACCAGTGTATCCCTCCGTCAGTCGAATACGAATAATACAGCATCCTGCAGTCATCGTCGTGTGCCTTGATCTCGACATCTGTCCATGTGCCGCCTTCCGCCTCATACGGTTCACCGTAAACGACCGACTCAAGGACAGGATCCGTATCATCCGGTCTGACAACGGAAGTGGGTACGGGAGTCTCCTCATATGTCATGTCGGAATAGTCCACACCGAGCTCATCGGACCGAAGACCGTAATACATCGCTACGCAGGTGGCATCAAGGATACCGTATTTAACCAGCATATCGTGATGATCGTAAAACTCCTCGTCATTATAATTATCAAGGTGACAGTGTTCTATGATGATGCCGGGCATATCAACCTCATCCGCCATGCGAAGGACACCGTAATAATTCGTACCCTTACTGTTTAACCTGGTCTTGATGCCTCTGTCATAAAGTCCGAGATCGGTAAGTGCGCGCATCTCTATCTTCGCAAAGTCCATTCCGCGCGCATACTTGCTGTCAAATGCGGATACCCAGCATTCCGCGCCGTACATGTCATGATCCGCAGACATGTTAAAGTGAAGGCAGAAAAAGAAATCAGCCCCGACTTCCGCTGCATAATCAACACGTTCTTCAAGAGACATATCAACATCCGACGTACGTGTCATGAATACTTCTATACCTTCATATTTCGCCAGTTCTTCACGCATCGCTTCGGCGACGATGAGCGTCATGTCCTTTTCAAGATAACCGTTATAGTCCGCTCCGAGATTCTCTCCGCCGTGTCCCGGATCTATACAGATGCGTACGACATCGGGATCGACTTTTACTTCGGGAATGACCGCAGAGCCGATCGCAAAAAAAGCGCAGACAAACACAACAGCCGAAAGGATCGCTGTCATGAGCAGTCCCGATATGCATGCTTTTTTGCCCGTAAAGACTTCTTTCATACGCAAAAAACCGGCCCCTGTTCGGAGCCGGTCATATTGATCACTGTTATTCATCTTCTGCAGGAGCACTTGATTCATGCTCTGAGGGAATAGGTGCTATGACGTTTGATACATCCTGCATGATATCGGCATCAGGATGCAGCTCCGCTCTGTTAGAGGTAACCACATCATGGTAGGCTGCTATGGACCTCATAAAATCCTCATAGTGAGCATAAGTAGTGTTCATGGTAGCCGTCATAAGGCTGTCAAGATGCTCGAGCATATCATCAAGATACTGCATTGCGGCACTCTTAACATTATTGGCTTCTATGGTGGCTCTGTCGATGATCTGCTGAGCCTGCTCGGAAGCGATCGTAACCACTTCATTGGCCTGAGCATAGGCCTGCTTCATGATCTCCTGTTCGGAGATGAGCTGTTTGGTCTGGTCAGCAGTATCCTTAAGCAGTTTATCAGCTCTTTCGCGTGCTTTCTGAAGGATTTCTTCTCTCTGAGCTATGATCTTCTGGTACTGTCTGATCTCTTCGGGAGTGCGGTTACGAAGCTCGCGCAGATGCTCATCGATCTCTTCCTTATTGACGATGATGTTGATCTTGGACAAAGGCTGATACTTACAGCTGTCTATATAATCTTCTAATTCTTCTATCTTCTGTTCGATCTTACTGCTCATTTAATTATGGCTCCTGTATCAATTCCATATTTCTCATATACTCTTGCCGCTATCTGCTCGGGTACGCTGCAGGTGATGTCACCGCCGTAACTTGCGATCTCCTTGACTACGGAACTGCTCAGATAAGCATACTGAAGGCTCGTAGTCAGAAACATCGTATCTACCTTACCATCGGAAAACTTGCGGTTGGTCTGAGCGATCTGGAGTTCATACTCAAAATCTGTCACAGCCCGCAGACCTCTGATCAGGACATTGATCCCTTTATCAAGAGCATATTGAAGAGTGAGTCCGCTGAATGCCTCGACATGGACATTCGGAATGTCAGATGTCACTTCCTTTAACATATTAACACGCTCATCAACAGAAAACAACGAACTTTTTGCCGAATTGTTGAGCACGCTCACGTACAGTTCATCGAAAATATCGGCTGCCCTTCTAATGATATCAAGATGACCGTAAGTGACCGGATCGAAGCTTCCGGGATATATGGCTGCCTTCATAACTCAGTCTCCTCCTTTTATGAGGGATTATCACGCCTGCCTTGTCAACCACACGTGTTTGTTGGTCTTGTAACACTTCTCTTTCAGTATATCAAATCCGTATTCCGATGCAAAAGAAAAATCGGTATCGATAAGGGCTTCGATGATTATGATCGTATCCTCGTTCACATATGACATCTTCGAGAGGACTCCGAGAAGACTCCTCTCCATCCCGGCTTCGTAAGGAGGATCGGCAAAAACGACATCCACCGCCTTCTCGTGGATCATATTGAGAGCCGTGCAGGCATCCTGTTTAAAGATCGTGGATCTCTGATCAAGCTTGGTAAAGCTGAGATTGTTCTTTATGCACTGAATGCATGCCTGATCCCTGTCTATGAAATATGCATGCGATGCCCCTCTGGACAGAGCTTCTATGCCGATGGCTCCGCTGCCGCTGCAAACATCCACAAACACGCAGTCCGGGATGTAACTCTGAAGCATGTTGAACAGAGTCTCCTTGATCCTGTCGGTCGTGGGACGGGTATCATTACCTTTTGGAGTTGAGAGCGGCATGCTGCGTGCCGTTCCCGCTATCACACGCATCATACTCTCACCTTTGTTCCCTTGCTGTCTCTGGTTCCGAGTTTTAATCTGGAGAGTTCGAGCTGTTTTCCGTTATGCTCGATCGTCAGGTCTTCCTGACCGATCTGAATGTAATATACAGCCTCTACTTTATCTCCGGGGTTGAGTTTCATGCCTCGTACGCCGACCGCAGTCTTCTTTTTCTCGGGGATGGTCTCGGGATCGAACCTTAAGAAAAAGCCTCCGGATGTGCGCATGATGATGCTCTTTAAGTCAACGAATTTGATGACGCTGACTACCTCATCTCCGTCCATCAGATTGGTCGCAGCTACCGTTCTCTTGGATACATCAAACTCACCGCCGCTTACGACCTTGCACATGCTGTTGGCAGTCACAAATATGAGCCTGTAGAGATTCAGATCGGACTGAGAAGCAGCATATACTATGAACTCCGATTCGGCGGAGAAATTGCTGACATTGTCGATAGGCACACCCTTATCACGGAACTTGCCGAAGGGAAGATCCTTAACCTTGACGGAGTGAAGCTGGCCGGTATTGGTAAATATGACGATCTTACCAGTATTCTTGCACTGGAACACAAACCTGTTCTCTTCATAAGCCGTCTCTTTGTTACGCTCGAATGTAGGCATGTCTATGATCCTTGCATAACCGAAACGGTCCATGAGGAACATCACATCCATCTCTTCGGCTTCTTTTTCAACATAAACGGCTTCTTCCGCATTGGTTATCTCGGTACGGCGCTTACGCGCGTATTTCTTCTTGAATTCATCGAGGTCATTGATGAGGACCTGCATCATTGAATCGCGGCTCTCCAAGATATCCTCATACCTGTAGATATTGGCTACCGTCTCATCATGCTCTTTGATCAGCGCTTCGATCTCGAGACCGATCAGTTTATACAGACGCATCTCAAGGATCGCATTGGCCTGCTTCTCGGTAAACATGAGCTGTGCAGCCATGCCCTGCGATTCTCTGGACTTGAACTTAATGCCCGTGGTATCGCCTTCGACCAGACATTTCTTGGCCATGGCACGGTCCTTGGAACCGCGCAGGATCTCAATGATCAGATCGATGACGTTACATGCCTTGATGAGACCCTCCTGAATCTCTCTTTTCTCGAGTTCCTTATTCAGCAGCGTGTTGTATTTGCGTGTGGCTACCTCGATCTGGAAGTCCACATTGGCTTTAAGGATACTTTTAAGCCCCATCGTTTCGGGACGGCCGTTACAGATGGCCAGCATGTTCACACCGAACGTATCCTCAAGTCTGGTCTTCTTGTAGAGCAGATTCTTAAGGTTCTCGATATCGGCATCCTTCTTGAGTTCCAGAACGATCCTGATGCCTTCTTTGGATGACTGGTTGGAAATATCCACGATATCCGTGGTCTTGCGGCTCTCAACAAGATCTGCGACATCAAGCAGGAACTTGCCGATGTTCATTCCGATCATCGTATACGGTATCTCGGTGATCACGAGGTTCACCTTGCCGCCTTTTGCCTTCTCTTCTTCTATGCGTCCGCGGATACGGATCTTGCCCATACCCGTTTCATATATCTCTCTTAACTCATCCTTGTTGATGACGATGCCGCCCGTAGGGAAGTCAGGGCCCTTGATATATCTCATGAGCTGAGCCGTAGAGAGTTCGGGATCGTTCATATATGCTTTGGTGGCATCTATTACCTCACCAAGATTATGAGGAGGTGTTGATGTCGCCATACCTACCGCGATGCCCTCGGATCCGTTTACAAGGAAGTTGGGGATACGCACAGGCAGTACGCTCGGTTCCTTCTCGGTCTCATCGAAGTTAGGCACGAAATCAACGACATCCTTATCCAGGTCCCCAAGGAAAGCTTCCTCGGTGATCTTCTCAAGACGCGCCTCGGTGTACCTCATCGCAGCGGCTCCGTCGCCCTCGATATTGCCGAAGTTACCGTGTCCGTCGACAAGAGGCAAGCCTTTCTTGAAGTCCTGGCTCATCACCACCAGAGCATCATAGATGGAACTGTCGCCGTGTGGATGGTATTTACCCATCGTATCACCGACGATACGCGCGCTCTTACGATACGGCTTGTCCGAACGTATGCCCAGTTCATACATATCATAGAGAGTCCTGCGCTGGACCGGTTTCAGACCGTCCCTTACATCGGGCAGCGCACGCGCGATTATGACGCTCATCGCATAATCTATGTAGTTCTTCTCCATTATCTCGGAGAACTCGGTTTTTAATATTCTGTCAAGACTAGTGTTCATATTTACCTTTAAATATCCAGTGCAGCATCAGCCGCATGTTCGTATATAAACTGCTTACGAGGCGCAACATCATTACCCATCAGGAGTCCGGTGATCTCTGAGGCCATGCGGGCATCCTCTATCTCGACCTGCTTAAGCAGTCTCCTGTCGGGATCAAGAGTAGTCTCCCACAGCTGCTCCGCATCCATCTCACCAAGGCCCTTGTATCTCTGAAGAGTGAAAGGTCCCTTGTGGACTTTGCGGTATTTTTCCAAAGCCGCATCATCATAGAGGTACTCTTCTTCACCGCGGGAAGGGATAGCCTTGTAAAGCGGTGGCATGGCTACATATACATGTCCTTCATAGATGAGTTCCGGCATGAATCTGTAGAAAAGAGTGAGCAGCAGAGTTGCTATGTGCGCACCGTCGACATCGGCATCGGCCATGATTATGATCTTGTCATAGCGGAGTTTCGTGATATCGAAGTCATTGCCGTATCCTTCCGAGAAACCGCAGCCGAAAGCGTTGATCATGGTTTTGATCTCGGCATTTCCGAGCACCTTGTCTATGGATGCCTTCTCGACATTTAAGATCTTACCTCTTATGGGAAGGATGGCCTGATACATACGGTTACGCGCCATCTTGGCAGAGCCGCCCGCAGAATCACCCTCGACGATGAATATCTCGCACTTTGAGGCATCTTTGGATTCGCAGTTGGCCAGTTTTCCGTTGGAATCAAATGAAAACTTCTGCTTAGACAGCAGGTTGGTCCTGGTCTTTTCTTCTGCTTTACGGATCTTGGCTGCCTTCTCGGCACATCCGATGATCGACTTTAAGACCTCGAGATTACGGTCGAAGTATCTGACTATCTCGTCTCCCACGACCTTGGAAACCACTTTGGCGGCATCCTGGTTATCGAGCTTGGTCTTGGTCTGACCTTCAAATCTGGGATCCGGATGCTTGATGGATACGATCGCGGTCATGCCGTTTCTCACATCGGCACCCGTGAAGTTCACATCCTTCTCTTTAAGGTTACCGAGTGTACGTGCATAGTTATTGATGACGGTCGTGAATATCTGCTTGAAACCGGTCAGATGAGTACCGCCTTCGGAATTGTAGATATTGTTACAGAAACCGAGTACATCCTCATGGAACTCGTTTACATACTGAAAAGCGACCTCGACCTCTATGCCTTCGCTCTCGCCTTTCAGATAGATAGGCTCATGAAGCGCCTCGCCTGTCTTATTGATCTCACGAACGAAACCGATGAGTCCGTCGGGCTCATGGAATTCGATGTGCTCAATTTCATCCTTGCGCTTATCCTCAAAGATGATCGTAAGCTCGGGATTTAAGTATGCGGTTTCATGCATGCGGCTCTTAACATCATCTTCCTTGAACCTGGTCTTATCGAAGATGGTGTCGTCTGGCAGGAAATTGACCTTGGTACCGGTGCTCCTGGTCTTTCCCACTACGGGCAGTAAGCCGTTTTCAAGTTCGGTGGTGGGGATGCCCCGCGCATATGAATCCCTGTATATGCATCCTCCGGTCTTAACCTCTACGGTCAGATACTCCGACAGGGCGTTAACAACGGATGAGCCCACACCATGAAGACCGCCGCTGGTCTTGTAAGCCTGATTATCAAACTTACCGCCTGCGTGAAGCGTCGTGAATACCAGACGTTCCGCGGAAATGCCTTTTTCATGCATGCCTACGGGAATACCTCTACCGTTATCCTCAACGGTAGCCGAACCGTCGGCTTCGAGGGTGACCCATATCTTGTCGCAGTGACCTGCGAGATGCTCGTCCACGGAGTTATCGACGATCTCATATATCAGGTGGTTAAGGCCCTTGGTGGAAACGGAGCCGATGTACATACCGGGACGTACACGTACCGCTTCAAGGCCTTCCAGGACATGTATCGAGGAAGCGTCATATATATCTTCCCTGGGTGTTTCAGTCTTAGCCATCTTATCTCCGATCAGTGTATCTCTTCATGTAAAGCCTGAAGTGATTTGATCTCTCCGGCATCATGAGTCTTGACGTATTTGATCCCGTCTGCCGTAGCCATGGCTGCGGCTATCGTGGTGATATAGGGGATCCTTGCCTTGATGGCAGCCTTTCTCAAGTAACTGTCGTCATGTACGCTGTCCTTTCCGACAGGTGAATTGATGACAAGATCTATATCACCGTTAGTTATCATATCCGATACATTGGGTCTGCCTTCGTAGAGTTTGTTGACTCTGGTGACAGGGATGCCCGCTTCACGGATCAGGTTGCAGGTGCCTTCGGTAGCCACGATGTTGAACCCGTCTTCATAGAAGCTTCTTGCAACCTCAACGACCTCATTCTTATCCTTGCGGTTAACGGAAATGAGTACCGTTCCCTCGGTGGGAAGAGGTGACTGAACACCTTCCTGCGACTTGAAGAATGCTTCACCGTAAGAATGGCTGAGTCCGAGTACTTCACCGGTGGAACGCATTTCGGGTCCGAGCACGGGATCAACCTCCTGGAACATGTTGAACGGGAACGCTGCTTCCTTTACGCCGTAATACGGAATGGTCTTTTCCTTAAGTTCCGGTACGGGTGAAGGTCTTCCTGTCAGATGCGATGTGATGATATCCGTTGCTATCGGTACCATGCGGACGTTGCAGACCTTGGAAACGAGCGGTACGGTACGGCTCGCTCTGGGATTGGCCTCGAGCACGAATACCTTGCCATTCTCGATCGCATACTGCATGTTCATCAAACCTTCAACATGCATCTCTTCCGCTATCTTGCGTGTATATTCCTTAATGGTCTCGAGATTCTCGGGACTGATATGTACGGAAGGAATGATACATGCGGAGTCACCGGAGTGAACTCCCGCAAGCTCGATATGCTCCATGACCGCAGGTACAAAAGCATGTGTTCCGTCGCTTATCGCATCGGATTCACACTCGAGCGCATGGTTTAAGAACCTGTCTATAAGTATGGGTCTGTCGGGTGTAACGCCGACCGCAGCCTGCATATAGTCGGACATGGCCGCATCATCATATACAACCTCCATTCCGCGTCCGCCGAGGACATATGAAGGACGTACCATTACGGGATATCCGATGCGTCCGGCTATCTCGATGGCTTCTTCCACGGTAGTGGCCATTCCGGACTCGGGCATCGGTATTCCGAGCTTATCCATCATGGCTCTGAACTGGTCTCTGTCCTCTGCCAGATCGATGACCGAGGGAGGTGTACCGAGGATCTTAACACCGTTTGCTTCAAGCTCGCTCGCAAGATTAAGCGGTGTCTGTCCGCCAAATTGCGCGATCACACCGAGAGGCTTCTCCTTGTTGTATATGCTGAGTACATCCTCAAGGGTAAGGGGCTCGAAATAGAGCTTATCAGATGTATCGTAGTCTGTCGAAACGGTCTCGGGATTGCAGTTAACGATGATGGTCTCAAATCCGAGTTTCTTGAGCGCAAGTGCAGCATGTACGCAGCAGTAATCGAACTCGATACCCTGACCTATACGGTTCGGACCGCCGCCGAGTATCATGATCTTCTTATTGCCGGATACGGGATCCTTATCTTCTCCGTTGTATGTGGAGTAGTAATATGCGCTGTTCTCAGTTCCGCTGACATGAACGCCTTCCCAGACTTCATTGACGCCGAGAGCCATTCTCCTGTTCCTGATATCCGCTTCGGGTATCTCAAGGATCTGGCTTAAGTATTTATCGGAGAAACCGTTCTTCTTGGCGGATATGAGTTTGTCATCGGCAGGAAGCGCACCCTTGCCACTGATGAGTTCCTCCTCTTCCTGAACGAGTTCGAGCATCTGCTCGATGAAGTACTTCTTAACTTTGGTCAGCTCATAGATCTCATCTACGGTCGCGCCTTTTCTCAACGCTTCATACATCAGGAAGTGTCTCTCGCTGGAAGGAGCCGAAAGTCTCTTTAAGAGTTCTCCCTTGGTAAGAGTATCGAAATTCTTCGCATGTCCGAGACCGTATCTGCCTGTCTCAAGAGATCTGATAGCCTTCTGGAAAGCCTCTTTGTAAGTCTTGCCTATGCTCATGACTTCACCGACGGCTCTCATCTGGGTACCGAGCTTGTCTTCAACTCCCTTGAATTTCTCGAATGCCCATCTGGCAAACTTGATAACGACATAATCGCCGTCGGGTCTGTATTTATCCAGAGTGCCGTACTTGCCGCAGGTGATGTCCTTAAGGGTCAGTCCGCATGCAAGATATGCGGATACGAGTGCGATCGGGAATCCGGTAGCCTTGCTGGCTAGTGCCGAAGACCTCGACGTACGGGGATTGATCTCTATAACGATGATCCTGTCGGATACGGGATCATGCGCGAACTGTACGTTGGTACCGCCGATGACCTGAACCTTGTCAACGATCTTGTAAGCCTGCTCCTGCAGACGGTCCATGACCTCCTGAGAGATCGTGAGCATGGGAGCCGCACAGAATGAATCTCCGGTGTGAACACCCATGGGATCGATATTCTCGATAAAGCAGACCGTGATCATGTTTCCTTCAGAGTCACGGACTACTTCGAGTTCAAGTTCTTCCCATCCGATAATGGATTCTTCCACAAGAACCTGTCCTACTATGGAAGCCTGAAGGCCTCTGGCGCATACGGTCTGCAGTTCCTCTCTGTTATATACAAGGCCGCCGCCTGCACCGCCCATCGTATAAGCGGGACGGAGGACTACGGGATATCCGAGTTCCTCTGCTATGCTGAGAGCTTCTTCAACCGAGTAGGCCACCTGAGAACGGGCCATCTCGATACCCAGTTCGTTCATGGTATTCTTAAACTCGATACGGTCTTCACCTCGCTCTATGGCATCTACCTGAACACCTATGACCTTAACATTGTATTTGTCCAATATTCCGGCCTTATTCAGTTCTGCGCAGAGGTTGAGTCCGGACTGACCGCCCAGATTAGGGAGAAGCGCATCGGGGCGTTCCTTGGCTATGATCTGCTCAAGCCTGTGAACATTGAGCGGCTCTATATATGTGACGTCCGCCGTCTCCGGATCTGTCATAATCGTGGCCGGATTCGAATTGACCAGCACTATCTCGTATCCGAGCTTTCTAAGCGCCTTACAAGCCTGAGTTCCGGAATAGTCGAACTCGCAGGCCTGGCCGATCACGATCGGACCGGAACCGATGATCAATACCTTGTTAATATCTGTTCTTTTTGGCATAATCTTCTCTCCCTTATATATAAAAAATCACATAAACACCCAAAAATCCTTATATATAATACATTAAGTCGCGCCCGATATCAACTACATATAGTATGTTATTTTATAAATATACACTATATCTAGTTAACATAACCACTTCACTCCTCAAACGCACGATACAGATAGGCATTTCCGGCCTTTCCTATGCGGGCCACTATCCCTATCTCGTACAGTAACAGGAGTGTTTCACGGGCATGATCGATATGAATATGGGCATGTTGCGCAAGATCTCGCGCGGTAAACTCATACGGCAGATCTACCGGCAAAAGCTGAGCATAATCGCGGACATTATCCAGGATCACTTCATCATGGAGTTCAAGCGGGACACGATCGTATCTGTGAGACCCCACCTTGGGATTGTTCTTTCTCCTTTTACCGTCAAGGAGCCTGTACTCCTCGATATCGATAAGCGGAACGCGTATATGCAGATTGGGATCCTTAAGAAACGATCTGATCTTAAAGAATTCCGGAAGCGCATGATATACGCTTCCGGTAATATTTGATTTCCTCCGGCCGGATGTCTCACCGGTCTTGGGATCTATCCATATGAGCCACTTAAAGTGGGGATAGGGATAGATGAGATAAACCTGGTATTCGGGCAGAAAAGCCGCCAGTTTATCCCTCATATGTCCGAAGTTCCCGTTCTGGATCTCTATGATCTCTTCGCCGGTATAGATGTCGGCAATATAGTTACCTATGGGGACTTCATGAAAGTCCTCATCCGGCAGATAATACTGCTTCATCACGGCATGAACGGTCTTTTCCGCCAGGGTACCGAACCCGTGGGGATCATGAGATCCCGTAAGGACCTTGACCCGTGCCTCTTCAAATCTTCTGCGGTCTGCCGTATCGCTGATCATCAGTCAACAAACACCATGGGTGTCCAGTACTCATGATCGTAGATATCGGTAAATCTGTACGCGATGAGCAAGGTGGCATCATCGATCGTCAGATCGCTTACCGTAAGATCCTCTGTTACGGTGATCTCTTCGCCGAACAGATACGAATCGTCATATTTGAGGTCATAATCGTAATAATCGCATACAAACTGGATCTTATCGCCTACGTTCAATCCTATGGTGCTCTTTGCAACCGCCTGGGAAGGATCGGAATCGGCATGATCATAATCGGTGACAGCGCCTGCAACATATCCGTTAGGATTCTCATCATCAAATACGATGAGGAGCTTGGATCTGACGCCGTTCAACAGTATGGGAGCATATCCGGTTATGGTATAGCTGTCACCGTCTTCCTCGGTGTCCAGATGATAATAAGGCATTATCTGACCGTTAAGGCCAAGCCATGCACCCGACATGTCTGCGATCATGTCATCGCCGTCATATTCATAAACGTTATCAAGACCGAGATCGATATATCCCGAGCCGTCATCCAGGAACATGTTGAGGTCTACTCCCTCAATAAGATCCCACTGATCATGAGCTATGCTTATGCGCTTTTCTCCGCCGGGAGCATCCTTCCACCGGAGTGCGGATGCATCGAACATGTTAAGAGCTATATACTCTGCCGCATAATCATCGGAGAAACTCTTTTCGTCATAGTATCCGGTATTGCTCTGATCAAGAGCTGCATCACCGGGCACGCTCCTGGCTGACAGGAATGACCCGAGGAGAGCTCCGATCATATCGGATGAACCGCCTCCGTATGAATAGCCCGACGAACTGGTTCCGGCAAGACTCGAGAAAAGATCATATCCGCTTCCGGCTGCGACATTACCCGCAGTCTGCATGGATGCCGCGTCATTGATGCATGTGATATAACTCTTATCCATTCCGATCTTGTCAAATGTAGAAGTAGCCTGTCTCACAAGTCTTCTCTGATGGCAGGGGAAATACATGGCCAGACCGTTCGCATGATTTATGTTGGACGAAGAACGTGAATACTTGACCGAAGCCCTGACGGCATCCGCAAGTTCACGGCCTTCCGTCGTATTGATCCTCATGGCCAGATCGATAAGGTCAACCTGGTCTATACCGCTCTGCTGACCGAATTCCTTGGAAGCCTGTCTTGCATCCGCAACTTTTCTGTACTCGTCATGTGAGATCATATCGGATACGGATGTTGAAAAAGCAGCCAGCTTGTCGGGAACGGTATCGGAAAACTCCGCCAGATCCACGATCGACAATGTAGTCTTCTGTCCGCGTGCCTGTGAAGAACAAGCATAAGTAAAGTCATCTATGATGTTCCTGCCGACTTCGATCGTAGGCATGGAAGGATCCTGTGCAAGCTTCGTTACCCAGTTGGTGTAATACCAGCCTATACCGGGTTCGGTTTCCTCCGAAGCTATCATATAATCCGCATGACGGTTGAGCATGATAGCATTCTCGGCAGTAGCCATGAGGCAGGCATCGAATCCGATGAAATCAAAGTCCACTCCGCCGTCATTCAGAGCCTTGTCTATCTCGGAAAGATCCATCGTGTCACCGTCGCGCATCTTCTCGTCATATCCGTATCCGGATACGCTTCCTCCGCCGTGATCCCAGAAGATCAGTTCGTTACGGTTAGCGGGGAAGTTCTTGGCACAATAACGTATGAACGCTGACAATGTGGCCGGATCGGTCATCGGCTTTGAACCGTCATCATCGACAAGCCTCTTCATTCCGCCGTTGGAGATCAGATAGATCTGATTGGCCTTATTGCTTATGCCCTGTGTCTTCCATGCGCGGCATCCTCCGGTATATACGATGATGTTCATGTTATCGGAGAGTCTGCCCTTTGCCATCTCGGCCAGGTCATTGGAAGCCATGCCGTTCTTGGACTCGAGGTCCGTACCGCACAGATATACCATGACAGTGACCATATCGCTGCCATCGCCCTTGATCACGGTACGTTTGTCTCTTGCACCGGATGATACCGAAGTATCAAGTGACGGACCTGATGACGCTGCCGAAGCGGTCGGAGCGACCATCTCGGGCTCCGTAGTATACACGGAATCCGTATATATTCCCATGTCACCGTATGAGCCGCTGACGAGTGAGGATATGAGCGAAGACGCCGATGAAGATCCTGAGGAGCTTCCGCCCATCAGATCATCCAAGCTGGTCGTATTCTGAGTCTGTTGCGGCTCGGTATATGAGGAATCATCATAATATGACGAATCATCCGATCCGCCTCCTCTGAACATAAAGTACAGAATAAGTATGACTACGATTATTCCGATACCGCCTCCGCCTCTCTTTACAGCCCTGCTGGGTCCCGAACTCGGTGGACGGTTATTGGAATAATTCGGACCGGATCCGCCCGGATGACTCGCGGGATGAGATCCTCCCGAATGCGTTCCCGCATTTCCAACGGGACCGCTTCCTAAACCGCTTCCTTTCTTATATGCACCGGATCCGCTTCCGGTCACATTTCTTTGTCTACCTCTGGGTTTGTTATCAGGCATTGTTTACTTCCTCCGAGAAATTTCTTATTCCCTGTCCTAACATGGACTCATGCGCCACGCTTATCTGCCTTGCCTCTTCAGCGCTTTCCATGAATATTTCGGCTATCTGCGGGTCAAACTGTGTTCCCGCGCCTTCTCTTATGATATCCATGGCTTTTTCAAATGTAAATGGCTCCTTGTAACTTCTCTTGGAAACAAGAGCGTCAAATACATCCGCAACCGCCATGACTCTGGCCGATAAAGGTATTTCTTCGCCGGCTATCCCGCGCGGATAACCTGATCCGTCCCATCTCTCGTGATGATAGGTTGCCAGGTTCTTGGCCTCTTTCAGATATCCGCTCGCGGAAACTAAGGACATCGCACTGGCTATGATCTGGTTACCAGCCGTAGTATGGCTCTTCATTATGGCAAACTCTTCATCAGTCAGCTTTCCGGGTTTGTTCAATATCACATCGGAAACCATGATCTTGCCGACATCATGAAGAGGCGCCGAGTTAACGACATCGGCTATATACTCATCGGTAAGCTTATCGGGATACAGACCTTTTTCCTTCATCTTCTGCATGATTAGCCGTACATAAGCGGCGGTCTTTCGCACATGGTCTCCGGTATTCTTATCCCGGCTCTCGACAAGGTCCGCCAGAACATAGATCAGACCGTTCTGCATATGAGCGATCTCTTCGCCCTTTGCCTCAACATCTTCAAGATATCCTACCGTCTCCGCTATGGTCTTGGACAGCGATTCGTACAGATTCTCGATCTCGTCTCCGGTAGATATGGCCAGATGCTGGAGTCTCTCAACGCTTATCTCCCTGGCTTCCTCACTGTCATATGCGAATTTCCTGGCCGACATGGTCATCGCTGCGATCGGGATAGATCAGATGATAATCGACAAGCCATATGCACAATGCAAGTATGAATATATAGAAACCCATAAACAGTGAAAAGACCTTGGTCATGTAATTTAAGCTCGAAAGTCTGATCTCTTCGACCTTGATATCGGCGGCCGCGTAGCATACGCATTCGCCCTCCGAATTGATTATGGGCTCAAATACGGTAAGGAGCTGTCCGTACATCGTATCGTCCATCAGCGGTTCGATCTCCTGCCCGCTCAAAAGGGCATTCTTATACGGAAGCAGATACTCTTCGATCTCTATGACATCACCGGGATCCTGAGCTTTTACCTCGGGAGTATCCAGATCGAAAACCACATGGACTCCGTCATCCATGAACTTATATACATATATGAACTCTATATCGGGATTACCTCTGCGGATGCTCTCAAGCCGGTTTTCGACCATCCTGTATGCCGGTGCCGAGCGGTCCATCTCCATATATTCGTCTATCCTCTCGGCATCCACTAGATCGGCCGCGAGTTTTGCGGCGCTCCGGCAAGTGTAGGTATACTGCTCTCTGGCGAAGTTCTGGTAAAGGATATAACTGATGATCGTGGTGACCACCGCTACACAGAACATGATGACCGATATGATGGTTATGATCTTGGCCCTGAGGGAAAAAGATCTGGTCGCATTTTTTCTTGCTTTGAGGCGTGCCTCCTCGGACAAAGGAGCCTGCCTCCAGCCGGTAAGCCATAAATTGGGCCTGATATCTTCGGGGATGAGCCTGATGAGAAAAAAGACAAGGATCACGGTAATAGCCTTATCTATCAGATCGATGACTATATCGGATACCATCTGGGCCCAGAACACATTCAGGGTCCCGTTGTCCAGAAGTGCCCTCGCAAAAGGAGCAGAGATCCCTTCTCCCATCCCGTATCCGTAGAGCAGGAAAGTCAGGATCGATCCGAGGACTCCGCCTATAAAAGCAAATACAGGTATCGTAAGAAGTGCTTTCGTAAACTTCTTAAAATATCCTTTCATCCCGAGGTAAGAGCCCATGGCGGCTATCATCGTCGACAGCACAACATAGTAGGCGTTACCGGGATTACCCTGCATATTTATGATGTTATTAAGATAACCTACAAATATTCCGGGCAGATATCCGCCCAGAACCGCAGCAAGAAGCGTACCGACATTATCAAGATAAAGCGGTATGTGAAAATACGAAGCTGTTCTCGGCAGCACAAAATTGATAACTACCGCAGCGCCAAAGAACGCCAGTTGAAATAAGAAGTACTTCCGGGCTTTAGTTTCTGTCATCTCTTAATCCCGAATCTGGTCAGATCCTTTTCTACCCTGGTCCTTAACTCATCACGGTATTCCTCTTTGACCAGATAATAGATATATGAATCGAGGACCATATCCTGAGGCAGTCCCCGACCGACTAATTTAAAATTATTATACCCCCATTTATCGGCATACGCACGCACGTCATCTGCCGAAATGAATGCAGGTCTCTTCATGCATTCTGAAAAAGAGGGTTTCTTCGTCTTGTTCGGGCAATCGTAAGGAGCGCCCTTTTCAAACTTAAGCTGCATCAGGGATTCATCCCTGTAATGGTCCTTACGTCTCGGGCAGTTGGGAAAGCATATCTCATCCGCAAGGATCTCGATCCTTTCTGCAAAAGGAGCAAGTTCATCGAGGACCTTCTCATCATGATTTAAGTCATAATCCAGAACTACCAGATAGTAGTCCTTCTCAAGTTCGGCTTTTACGTCATCCAGACCTGTCAGTCTCTTGGTCGTAGACGATATGTACTTAAAATCGGGGTATGTTTTACGAAGATACTCTTCGAGAACAGGTGTATTTACAAGTACCTGGTTCTTTCCGTTGTTTGCAGTCTCCATTATGAGATTGCAATATGTGTCGTTTAAATGCTTTTCTTCGATCAGCGAATTCGTCCATGTGAAACGCACAGGGACTCCCAGATCATTGTATGTCTTAATGATCTTCGCCATATCGCCGTGGCTCATGATGCCGAACACTGCCCTGCCGCCGTTCCAGATAGCACCGGGAAACGTGCCATACACGCTTCCCGGTCTGTATCCGTCCCGAAACTTATCGGGGTATTCGTTCATCATATGTATGATCACCTGGTTTAAGTAAAAGAATACCGAAAAACCGGGCAGATGCCAGAATATCTCTTTGCTCATATACGCACCTTTATTTTGTTCACTCTGCCTTGGCACCTTCAGAGGTAAAGTGCATCTCTACAGGCTTATCCGCGGTATATACAGGCCATAAAGGCATGTCCGTACCGTCGGCGTCTTTGCCGTTGGGATCACCGGTCTTGATGAAGTTTGCAAAATAGTTGCACATCTGTCTTGCAAGGTCGTAGTGATATCCCTTATAAGGTCTCCAGCACTTGCCTATGGATTCAAAGAAGAACCAAAGGTCACAAGAGTGGAAGCATCCGGGATCGTCCCATCCGGGTATATCGGGCATGAAATTGTAATAATACATGGGCTTATCCGCGCCGTTAGCCTGTGCTTCAGCAAAAGCATTCTTTACGGATCTTTCAACGGTATTTACTCCGTCAACCACGAATTCATCATGAGTACATCCGCTTATGACAGGGATCGGAGCCGACTTTCCTTCCTTAAACTTTTTCAGGCCGTATTCTTTAACGATAGTTCCGTCTATGATCGGGAAGAATCTCGGATTGTCTTTTACGTATTCGGCATATCTGTCCCTGATATCAAAAGCATCGAGTTCTCTTGCTTCACTCAGAGACTTAACTCCGAGATAATCAAAGAAAGCCTTTCCTGCCTCCTCAGCCGCTTTAAGATCCTGAGGATTGAATATATTCTCACTGGGATCGGCAGGTTCGATCATACCGCTCAATATAACCGCACGCTTGATGATATCAAAGTTATCTTCACAGGCGATCTGAGCCAGAGTGCTTCCGCCGCCTGCAGACTGTCCCGCTATCGTGATCTGATCGGGATCTCCGCCGAAGTTCGCGATATTTCTCTGAACCCATCTGAGTCCTGCCTGCTGATCGAGAAGGCCGAAGTTGCCGGGATAGTCACCGGCCTCAGCAGTGATCTCGGGATGAGAAAGGAAACCTATGGCACCAAGTCTGTAATTGACGTTTACCACGACAATCCCTCTCCTTGCCAGTCTCTCTCCGTCAAATTCCATCTCAGCCGTATATCCCCACTGGAATCCGCCTCCGAATATCCATACAAGAACCGGAAGCTTCTCATCAGCGGCATTGGCGGGAGTCCATACATTGAGATAAAGGCAATCCTCATCCATCGGGATATCCTTATCCACATGCCACTCGCGATTATACAGGTTATCACCCACACCGGGCTGATCCTGGATCGAAATGGGGCCGAATGTATAGCATTCTCTGACTCCGTCCCAGTCCGCAGCCGGCTGGGGTGCTCTCCACCTGTTTTCTCCTACGGGAGGAGCAGCAAACGGAATGCCTCTGTATATCGTAACTCTGGGATCGGCACCGGGGATCCCTCTTACTTTTCCGTTTTCGGTTTTAGTTTCTCTGAGCATTTTTTAGTACCTCCTTATTCCGGTCTGATCAGACTTACCACAGTGTCTTCTTGGATGATTCCTCATCGGCAAAAGGTCCGGGGATCGTTCTTAATCCTCTGTGCTCGCCATTATAATCACTGTCAAATGTTATGGCGCTTCCGTCAGGATTCTCGAATCTCTGCTCAGGCTCAAATGCTTTACCGAGTATGTCGCTGGTGATGATACCGTCATAGAAGTCTGTCATATACTGGTAAACATTGGTCTTTAATGAGTACTTGCCGTTCTTCTCAACGATCTCGGCTTTTACTTTGTGCTTCTTATCCTCAAACTTATCTGTCTCATGCTTGCAGATATTAGCACCGCTGAAATATGCGTTACCGGATACCCATACAGGCAGATGTCCGAAGTGAGCTTCTCCGAGAGCACGCATATCGGGATTGTTCTCCATGTCAAACGGCTTAAACCATTCCTCATATGTCGGGAAAATGTCGAAGCATGCGGTACCTGCAAGAGGAAAATCGTTATCCGAAGGTACCTTGTCTTCGGTATTGGGATAAGTCTGGATGAATATGTTGTTGTAGATACGGTCATCACCGTGAAGGATGGTCATGAAGCCCGCTACTTCGGTCCTGTGTCTGATGTGATAAGGAGTATATCTGGGCTCACGCTGTCCGTTTATTACGCTGTCGACACCGCTGTTGATGAGGCCGAATCCGCCGAGAACAAGGTTATGTACGGCTGCGATACCTTCACTGGGTATCGTGATGGACTGTTTGGACATGAGCAGGTTATTGTCGATCAGTGTGGGACCGTGACCTACCTCGATAAATATATCCGAATTGAACATGGCTCCGGGGCCGCTTTCAACTCCGTCGGGACGCATATTATCATGCATCAGGTTCTGTGATATCCTGGCGCCCTGTGCTTCCCAGTCAAGCCATACACCTATGATACAGTTATGGATATGATTCCTGCGTATGGTCACATCTATGCCGGCATGCAGTTTGATGCCCGCAGTCTCTGCTCCGCCAAGCTGCGAAGAGTTGCAGATATGATGGATATGACAATCTTCTATGGTCGAGAATACGCCGCCCATACGGCCTACGATACCGGTCTGCTCGCAATGATGAACCTCGCATCTTCTGACGATATGAGAACCGACACGTTCCTTGAGCCATCCGTGATACTGACCGCGGCATACGGCGTCACGCTCCATCTGAGTCGGGCTCTTGACATGTTTTCTGAAGAAATACATATCGTTCTCGGGATCTAAGTATTTACCGAGAGATATACCGCAGCATCTGCTACCCCAGATCTCACAGTCTTCTATTATCCATCCTTTGGACCAGTGAGGTCCTATCATGCCGTCCTGATAAGCTGCCGGAGGTGCCCATGTGGTAGCGGCCTTATTGATTTCAAAACCGCTGACGGTGATGTAACCCACACCGATCTTATCGGGCATGAAGCAGTTACGTCTCACACTGATCTCCACATGCTCCTTATTGGGATCCTTACCCTGGAAGTTGGCATAGATCACAGTCTCGTTTCCTTCTTGCTCGGTATACCATTTGTACTTGGACTCCTCAGCATTCCAGGCATATTCATCGGGCTTGCCCTTAAGACACTCATCAAGAGAAGCTGTCTCATACATCATCAGCTTATCTAAGAACACGGCCCCGGTATGTCTTACTATAGGTGCAAAATACCAGTCACCTTCGACACGCATAATGTACGGATTATAGTTGCCGAACACACCGTTATCGACACGTACGGTCCAGGTATTGCCCTTATACTTAACCCAGTTCTTTACTTCTTCGCCACCGGTGATCACTGCACCGAGAGGTTCAGACGATCTGTAAACAATGCGCGCATCGGGCTCGCCGGCATTCTTCGGATTGACATACTCACGATACACACCGGGTGCTACGATGACCTCGTCACCGGGCTGCGCTACCTGTGCGGCTTCATTGATCCGCTTGAACGGAGACTCTTTTCCGCCGTTTCCGTCCTTAGGCGCATTTACATCTACGTAGATTGTTCTTCCTTTTCCCATTTTCTACCCCCTAGAAAAAAATAATACATTTGTTTATGTCGGCATCACAAACTTGGCCGGCTTGGGCTTAGTCACATTCACTACATGCATCTGTTCAAGATTACGCATGAGCAGAAGTCTCGCCTCGCCGACACATTCGGGTTTCAACATGAAGTAGCAGTAAGTCTCTATCAAAGAGAACAGGTTCGCTGTTCGACCTTCGATCTTAAAGTTGTTATATCCCCTCGGCAGATATTCCTGTTCGATCATCTCGGGACTTATGAAAGTCGGATAATCCTTTATCGTGAAAAGACAGTTCTTATCGCCGTACTCGCATCCCCAGGGAATGATCGGGATCTGCTTATCGGGCGGAGCCTGACGGTTTTTCATGATGATGCGCTGATTCTTGCCCACCAGTTCATAATGTCCGCCTCTTCTCTTGCATCCGGGCGTACATAGGCAGTTAACGAGAACCTCTATCTTCTCTCTGTGCTGCAAACCGTCGAGGATATCCCATTTGTTGTTGAAATTATAATCAAGAACGACATATTTATAATCTTTCTCGATCTCCCTGTTCAGAGTCTCGACATCTCGTATCTCCTTGCATGTGGATGAATCGATCGCATAGGAAGGATAGTTTTTACGGATATACTCTTCAAGGATCGGAGAAAAGACCAGTACCTCATTTTTGCCGTTGTCTCCGGCCTTAAGACAGAAATTACAGAACTCATCATCAAGATCCGCCTCTGTGATCAGAGGATTGGTAAACGTATATCTGATCGGGATGTTCTTCGCATTGATGTTCTTAATGACGTTCATGACGAATCCGGCATCACACTGATCTTCTTTCGGGCACAGCCTGCCGCCGTTCCAGAGTGACAACGGAAAACAGCCGAAGAAAGAAGCTATCTCGATCCCGTCACGGAAAAACTCCGGATGGGTTTCAAGAAGGCTTATCCAGAACATGTTGAGCGGATAGTTATAGCGAAGTCCGGGCAGATGATATCTGATCTTCTGTTCAGCCATTATTTATCCTCCTTAGCGGAAGTCAGGCGCTTGTATGAGAAGGACTTAAACAGGGCTTTTACTTTTTCGTCTCTTTCTTCTATGTCTTCGGCATACACGCCTATCGTACAGCCAACGAAACCGCCTGCGACCTCGGTGGACAATGCGCTGATATCCAGATCGCTGACAAGAGTCTCGAGACTGCCGTCCTTAAGCATGAATAAAGATGCTTTAATGCCGTTAACACGAATAACGAGTGTCACAAGTGAAGCGGGACACAGAAGTGAGGCAAGCTTTTCGTCCTGACCGTCACGCCTTAAGATCACATTTCCGTTGCATCCCGAATACTCGAGTTTGAGATTGTAATCCTGACTCTGGAACAGGCACATGCCGGCTCTTGCTCCGTTGAACAGATCATCGCCTTTTAATGTGACTGCTGCTTCAAAAGCATGACAATCCTGTCGGATACAGATATATGAAGGAGCCCCCTTGCCTGACAGAAGTTCGGTATCACATGTCAGATACAGGCCCTCCCCCTCTCTGAATTCATACATGTCTTCCTTGGAATTACGAAGTGCCATGAATTCGGCCGTAAGCTCGTTCATATGTGTGAAATCATAGAGCTTGTCAACCGCAGGAAGAAGGTTTTTCTTAAGAACGGGTGTGTATTCGGGCAGATCTATGTTCAGTTCGGGAGAAAGGATACCCAGTCCCGGATTGACTACTGGCCAATCATTCTCCCAGATAACATGTGCCAGGAATGTTTCACGGCCCATGGTCGTAAACTGTTTCACGGGTCTTACAGCCAGCATGACCATATACCATTCGCCGTTTACGGTCTGTACCAGATCCGCGTGTCCGACATATTTGATCGGATATTTCTGTCCGAGATGTCTGTGGGTAAAGATCGGATTGCAGAAGTTGTTCTCATATGGTCCGAACACAGATTCCGAACGGGCTACGCTGACCGCATGCTCAGGACCGGTACCGCCCTCCGCATGAAGTATGTAATAGTATCTGCCTATATGATACAGATGAGGACCCTCGGGCCAGTGTACACCCCTAAGCGCACCGTTCCATGCCTCAACACGCTCACCGACAAGTTTAAAGTTAACGGTATCAAACTCCTGAATATAGATGAAATAATCGCCGTTATACTTGTATCCTTCAACATTGGGATGGGTTCCGATATAATAGCACTTTCCGTCGTCATCGAAGAAAAGACTGGGATCGATCCCGTCAGCGCCCTCGATATAATGAGGCTCCGAATAAGGTCCTTCGGGACGGTCGGATGTGACCACGAAGTTTCCTCCGTGAGAGATATTGGTACAGATCACATAGTATGTACCGTCATGATATCTCATGGTCGGTGCAAAAAGCCCCTGTGAAACATCCGTATCATCAAGCGGGAGCTGCGACTCACGGGTAAGAACATTTCCGATCTGCTCCCAATGTGCCAGATCGCGGCTATGCATGATCGGAAGCCCGGGGAAATATGCGAAAGACGAATTGACTATATAGAAGTCCTCTCCTACAGCGCATATTGAAGGATCGGGGTAGAATCCCGGAAGAATGGGGTTTTGGGCTGATACAGACATAGAGAAACCTCCTATCAAAAAAATATGTTTTATTTACGGTTTACTTATCACTATATGGTCATCTTTATAACCGATCTTCACTTTATTATCATCAAGCCCCAGCTCATCGATGAGCTCTCTGGGGATCTGAAGACGATTGGCTTTATCCAGGACAACATATTCATCCTGTGTATCCTCTGCTCTCCAGTCGATGTTGGACTCTCTGACTCTGTCGGCATACTGTTCCTTAAGGACACGTTCCGAACTGATCTTACCGTCACGTATGGCTACGACTCTCTTAACCTTCTTGGACAGAGCCATGTCATGCGTAACGATCAGAATAGTCTGACCGGATTTATTAAGTTCCGTAAAAATCCCGAAGATATAGTCCGCCGTAGCGGAGTCCACGGAACCCGTAGGCTCATCGGCAAGCAGGAGTTTGGGAGAATTGGCCAAAGCTATGGCAATGGCTATACGCTGCTGTTCACCGCCCGAGAGCATGTTCATCTTGCTGTCTTTCTTGGCACTTAAACCGACCATCTCAAGAAGTTCCAGCGCTTTATCCTTTTTATGCTTAAGGCTTGAGAGGTTCATCGGAAGCATGATATTCTCGATCGCGGTAAGGTACGGCAGCATGTTCCGGCCGTTATTCTGCCATACGAATCCGACCGTATCCCTCTTATAGAGTACGAGTTCTTTTTCGCTCATTGCAAAAAGATTCTTGCCGTCAACCCAAAGCGATCCCGCACTCGGTCTGTCCAGCCCGCCTATCATGTTAAGAAAGGTTGATTTACCGGAACCACTGTTTCCGATAAGCGCGGTCAGTTCGCCTCTGTTTACGGTCAGATCAAGTCCCTGGAGCGCAAGAACCTCCGTCTCTTTGGTCTTATATATCTTGACCAGGCCGTCGGCCTGAACCATTACTTCATTCTCCGGCATTTATACGCTCTCCGTTATCGAGTTCGATCATCATATCTGCAGCCCCCATCAGACCCACGTCATGCGTGGTCATGAGGACGGTTATACCTTCTTTTCGGGTCATCTCCTTGAATATCTCGGTCACACGGGCGGCCATGGCGGAATCAAGCTCCGCGGTAGGCTCATCGGCAAATATGATGCTGGGTTTATGCGCCAGAGCCCTGGCGATCGCCACACGTTGCTGCTCACCACCCGACATCTCGGCCGACATGTGGTTCATCCTGTTACCCAGTCCGACAAGTTTCAGACATTCCTCCACTCTTCTGGCAGTATCCTTATTGATCTTCATCCCTGCCATGCGCATCGAAAACTCGACATTCTGAAACGCATTGAGACTCGGGATCAGCGATACGGACTGGAATACGAAACCCATCTTGGTACGCCGAAGGTTTTCCCTTTCCTTTTCCGAAAGATCCTTGAGATTGACACCGTCGATGAACACATCTCCCTCTGTCGGATCATCAAGTGAATTGATGATGTTCATATAAGTGGTCTTGCCCGATCCCGATCTGCCGCGAAGTATCACGAATTTGCCTTCGGGGATCTCGGCATCGATCCCTTTAAGCGCCCAGAATTTGCCGGCGGGTGTATCAAAAGCTCTCTTTATTCCTTTAGTCTTTATTATCACATTATCCATTTATTCTTCACCGAGTTTAAGAGCCTTGGTAACATTCATCCTGAACAGCAGGAATATGAGCACCGTCACGCAGGTGAGCATGACAGCTGCGATGATACCGTAGAGTCTGTACAGATCCGATGCCCGGGTTATGAGTTTCATCGGGAGCACCTGATCGGAAGTAGCATAGGAAGCCTGAAGCATCGGTACGAACATCATGGATGTGAGTTTACCGATACCTATACCGGCCAGCACCGAAAAAAGACCGCAGAATATCTGCTCGTTGACCAGCATCCTGACTATCTCGCTCTTATGGAATCCGCACGCACGCAGAACACCGAATATCAGCTCGCGCTCACGTATCGACATGATCCAGTAGATCAGATAGCCGACTGCACACAGTAGGATCGTGACCACAAATCCCATCGTCAGGACTCCGTTGGTACCCTGAAGGAGCGGATCCGTCATGGTCTTATCCATATCCTCCGCCTTATTGACATACTTTGTCACATGTATATTGTGATCATCTATGAATTCATACATCGCATCGGGCGATGCATCGTCTTTTAATGATATCCATACCTCATATGGCTGAACTCCCAGGTTTTTCTTAAGATAAGAATAATGGGTCACTATCAGATAGTTCTGCGAAGTTTCCGCATTTCCGTCTGCATTGATCGTAGTGACGGTCGGTGAATAGGACGGGAAATAATCGACAAAATCAACGACCTTACCCGTCATGGCCTTACCCGCACCGGTGTAATAGCTGAACATATCTCCTATCGCAACTCCCTGTACCTTCTCGAAATTGCGTGAAAGCAGGATCCCGTCCTGGACAGCAGCCAGTTCGTTTAAGTACTCATGATATGTCTGATCGTTCAGATCACGCTCCATATGTGTAATTGAACCGAACTCCTTGGTATGAATACCGAGTATCGTGGTCATCGTTCGGTCATTTTTACCCTGTTTGATATAAGCCTTATCGTCATAGTATACCTTGGTAAAGCTGTCGGCAAAATCCATGGTCATATACTTGGAGATATCGGGCTCGATATATATTCCGGTCGGTGTACCGGTCTGATCGGTCATCATGGGCCAGAATTCCTTGATCACGATATCGGCTCCGTCCAGATAATCCCTGTTGGATGCCGCATTCTCCAGAATGGTCCTGGCAACGGTGGCATGAAACATTCCGAGAGATATGGTCATGATGAGGAACAGCATGATCAGCTGCATCTTGCGTCCGTTCTTGATATTCTCCATGAAGGATATGTATCCTGCCGGTCCGCAGAGTTTGCGTACGCAAAGATATATCAACTTAACTATATAAGGCTGGATCCTTAAGAAAAACAGGCCCGTTCCGACTATGAACAGGGATGAGCTGATGTACAGAAGAGGATCAAGGCTCTTCCCCGAAAGCACGGTATCGGATATACTATGAAGACTCTTTCTGAAACTGTAGAAACCATACAGCGAGACACCGATCAGGACAATATCCAGGAACAGTATCTCCCAGAGTCTCTTCTTGCCGACTGCCTTCTGCTGCTTTAAGTTGACTATGGAGACTTTGCTGTGTTTGATCGCGGGTATCGATATGCTGAGGAGCGTGATGATCATCGCTATGATCACATACAACAGTGCTTCCGGTGTAAATGTGACATTAAGCGACTGACTTAAGTCAAACTCCAGGAAGTTTCGCGTAGCTCCCAGGATCCTGGCAAAAAGCGTGCCCAGAGGTACTCCGATCAGTGCACCGGTCACGGTCAGGAACAATCCCTGATAAATGTACAAAAGCAGTATCTGTGCCCGTGACGAACCGCGGCTCTTGATAACGGAGATCTCATTTCTCTCCATTTCATACATCTGCCCGGATATCATCAGCAGGAATGAAGCAAGCAGTACGAGTACGGGTATCTGCAGGATCATGAGCGTAGTCGTGATCCTGATCCTTTTAAACTCGTATTCTTCAAGAATGCTCTGATACGCAGGTGCTTTGATGACGCTCTTATATGCACTCTCATCGCAAAGATAAGAAGTTACATCGTTGATATGTCCTATCTGGGAAGCAGTGACCTGACGATAGTCGAACATATCATATATATCCACTTTGATGTTGTAGTTAGCCGCATTCTCACCGGTAAACATTTCCCTGAAAAGGTTCGGGTTCATCATGCATACGTCGAACATCTTCTCGGGATCCAGTTGAAAATAGAAATCTTCGGTCCTGGAGCCGGTAAATACACCTACGACCTTGATCGTGATGGGATCACCGTCTATGGTCTTCATCTTATCGTATGTTAAGGATTCGCCGACGATAAGTCCCCTGGTCGTAAGCGTTGCTTCCGGAACTATGACTTCAATGGCACCGTTTTCGTCTTTTCCGGATTCGGAATACATTTCGCCTGTCACGAGTTTTGCATGATCCTCAAGTCCGGTCATAGCTGACAATGACAGAGTCATATCGGCGGCATCGTCTCTTTTGATCTCACTGCTCACAACCGCACGGAAAATGGAATAACTGTAGATGGTCTGATATTCACTGATATCCATCTGATCATAGATATCCGAAGAATATCTCTCCATTTTGCCGATAGTGTCCTTCTTATCCTTCTGGCAGTTGGCCGTCATATGTATGATCATCGGCCAGTTGCCCTCTTCGGACATGAAGTTGTGGAACTCATCCTGAAGCATGCGGTCATAAGCCGCCTTCTGATACAGAGGGAAGCTTACGGTTGTCGCTATGAGCAGGATACAACCTAAGAGGAGGCTTAGGTTCATCCACTTTTTCTGCCACATTTTCTCAAGCATTATTCGGAGCATATCGTCATACCCTCCTCGATATCGCCGTATGCCACCCAGTAGTTGGCATTATCCGAACCGCCCGCAATAAACTTGACAAGTCTGGTCGAACCGCTTTCATCTTTTACTATCACATATGTATCATTACCGGTCTTGTATACATCCCTCTTCGGGATCAGGATGACATTATCCATTTTCCGGGCATCCGCCGTGACCGTAAACCTGACTCTGTACCAGTATCCGTTACTGTTATCGGAACCGCCGGAGCCCGTCATGGCACTCATATCCTCCTGAGAAACCTTTACCAGAGAATATCCGATCCTCATGGACTTGGACAATCCGAACGGATTCATGGATACGACCGTTCCTTCCGCATCATACGAATTACCGTTTGAATCCTTGCATGTAACCAGTGCGTTATCACCGTAAGAGAGGATCCCTCCCTTATCTTCAACTATGATATAGCATGAATCGTCGTTTGCGATCTGAAGGAGTTTTTCCTTGTAGTTTATGATGGATCCGGCTTTTATGTCACTGACATCTATTACTATTCCCGTATAAGGAGCTTTGAGCTCAAATACCCCCGAATACTTACCAATCTTTTCAAGCTGTCTGTTGAGCGACTCGATCGTTCTGTTCCTGTCACGGATCGCACGGTCAAGGGTTTCGAGTTCATCCTTGTTGTATGTAGTCCTCTTCTGTTCGTTCAGGTCGGCTATACGCTCGTTCTGACGCTGGATCTTACGCTGAATACGCTCTATCTCTATCGTATCTGCTACGACCTCTATCTTAGCCAGAGTCTGACCTTCGGTTATCTGCTCGAATCTGTCTACGCAGAGTTCGTTCAGATAGCAGACTCCGTTCTTCGCGGGATTGACGACCCATTCAGCTGTGGGATAACTTAAATATCCGTCTACATCAAATTCAGTGCAGACTGAACCCTTGCTTAATGTCTCGGATTTGTTTCCGATATCATATGGCACGTCATAAATGACCTTATCACCCTCGCTTAATCCGCTTAAGATCTGAATGAATGCGTTGTCAGACTGTCCGGTGGTGACCGGAGTATATACACTGTCGCCATCCTTATACAGATATACGAACTGTCCGTTATCGTCCTTGCTGACAGCATCCTTGGGCACACAGAGTGCATTGGGGGTAACGGATTCCACAACGACTATTACGGCATATTGTCCGAGAGAAACTTTCCCCTCGGGATCGGAGAGTTTGAACGTAGTATATACTTCATCCTCCTTCTGCTTGAGGCGCCTGTATTCTTCCGGCTCCATGTTCTCATAGACAACTTCATATCGTTCTCCGTCTATGATCGCATATATATCCGAAGCCTTGTTTACCGTCGATTTGCCGACGTATTCCGACTTGATCTCCATATTGGCGGGATCTCCGACAGCTACTATATTGGTGCCGATAGGAACGTTATCGCCGGCCATGACATAGTTTGCCGCTACGACAACGCCGTCTAAAGAAGACTTGACACCCGACTCTTCTTTTTCTTCGACCAGTCTGGATATCCGGGTCTCATTGTACTGATATTCCAGTTCAAAGAGCTCGCTCCTCTCACGATAGGCCTGTTCCATCTTCTCTCTGGCCATCCTGGTCTGTTTGACCCTGCTTTCAAGAGGCATGGCTCCCTTAGCCCATCCCGCATAATACGGAGAATCCTCTTCGGGTGCCGATGAGAGCATGTTCTGATAGTTGGATGCAGCTTCAAACTCTTCTTTTTTGGCTTTGCCTATATCGATCAGATAATCGGATACATAATCGTTGTATTCCTGAAGGAGGACAGCATTTTCATCCTCGATATCCTCAATGGAATCATCCAGTCCTTCCACCATTGCATAAAAAAGCGTATCTCCTTCCGAAACGGGTTCACCGGGAAGAGCGTTGAAATTACCGAAAGGCTGATCGGATTCATAGGAATACTCATATGTATCCGGACATACCACTCCCTGATATGTTGTCACGACAGACAGTTCACGTGTCTGTGCCGTAACAAAGCTTAATGCGCTTCCGACAGGATCTATAAGTTCAATGTCCTGCTCCGCTTCCGAAGAAGTATCCGTACTGTCCGCTGCGGATGCGCATCCGATCAGCATCGTTAAGATGAGCATTATCGATATGCAATTTATAAGTCTTCTGTGCAAACTCAAGTTCATTACTTATAAACCACCTTATCTCCTTCATTGAGACCTGAAGTGACCTCTACCAGGTCATCGCCTTCAAGTCCGGTCTCTATCCAGACTATCTGTCTGAAATCATTCTCGTCCAGAACATATACATAGGGCTTTCCGTCAGCATGATAGATGGCTCCGACAGGAAGGGACAGAACCTGATCATGTCTGTCCAGCACCAACTTGATGGTAGCTGTCACGCCCACATCTATTCCTTCATTATCGGGACCCGAAAAAACTTCAAACACCTGTTTCTCACCCCATGAAGCCATATCCACGGGGACCACTTCATAATCGCCGGATGCGGATCCGTATACGATCTTCATCTCAACGGGTTCTCCCTCATGGAAATATGAAGCATAATCGGGTTCTTCGGTCTCAAAACGTCCGGAAGCATTATCAACGATCGTCATTACGACCTCGTCCTTCTTGGAAGTGGACCCTTCAAGGCCGTCTGCGACTGTATAGACTACGCCGTCCATCGTTGAATAGATGTGTCCGGAAGCATACTCGTTCTTTAGCGAAGCGAGCTTTCTTCTGTCAAATTCAAGTTCGTCGTTTAAATCTTCTCTTTTATATACAAAACTCTGTGTGATCGAATCCTGATTCTTCTGATATGCTGCAACATCATCCTCGCTTATATTGGGATTGTTGTACACAAAGTTGTTATATGCGCTCTGTTCATCAAATTTCTCAGCAGCGTCGAGATATCCGAGCTGCAGTTCGTTTTTGGCTATCCTGTATTCCAGTTCGTCGATCTGCTCCTGCAGATTGTCCTGAGAAAGTTCAATTAAGAGATCCCCGGCCTTAACCGAATCGCCGGGATTAACATACACTTTGGAAACACGTCGTCCGCCCGCATCAAAAGATACTGTCTGCTCTTTTAACTGCATATATGTAGCGGTAATTGATTTGGTCAGTATCACGTCATCACGCGTAACTGCAACCAGGCCGTAAGACGATTCCTGAGTTTCATTCTCTATCACGACCACGTTTTCTTCTTCAACGGTCCCGCATCCGGCCGCCAAAACAGCTGTGAGCAACAAAGATGTGATAATATTCAGTTTTTTGATCTTGGTTCTTCTGTACTGCACCGATGATAAGCTCCGTCAAAACGACGGGCGGTGAAAGGAAACACCGCCCGCCGATCATTTAAAGGTATATTGCTGTTATCTTACCGGTAAGAAATCTTACTTGTTAGCGTCGTCGATATACTGCTTCCAGGTATCTGCGATAGCCTCAACCTGCTCGGAAACAACGGCATTAGGTCCGATATTCCAGATAAGCTGAGGTCCGATATCCATCTGAGGGATCATGCCGTGGAATGCGATTGTACCATGGTTAGCCTCAGACATCATAGGAATGGTCTCTTCACAAGCTCTTGAATCAAAGATTCCGTCCATTGCTCTGGAGATGAATCCGTTGTATCCCTCATAACCTGCGGGATCATCGGTGTAAAGGTTCCAAGCAAAAGCGATCTTCCAAGCTCTGTCCTCATCATAGCATCCGGGGATGGCTGCAGGGTTGTTTGACCATACGTTGATGTAATCCTTGCCCTGAGGTCCCTTAGGGAACATAACGAAGCCAAGCTCGTCCTGAACATCCTCAAGGAAGTTGCCGGGAGTACCGGCATACTCATCCTCAACCATGAATGCTACATTACCGTTAAGGAACTCTTCCTTGTAGTAATCCCACTCAGCGCCCTCGGGATCATGCTGATCATACTTGGTGAACATATCAACAGTCCACTCAAGAGCTTCAAGGGTCTCGGGAGACTCAAGGTTGTAGAAGTATCCGTTAGCATCCTTACCTACATAAGAACCGCCGTTAGAGAACACAGCAGCTGTAGTCATAACACCCTCGTTAAGAGTGAGGCCGTAGATGTCATCGGTACCGTCGTTATCGGTATCTCTCTGGCACTGTCCCATGAGCTCATCAAACTTATCCCATGTCCAAGTGCCGTCAGCCTGCATATCATAGATGGTCTCAGGATCGATACCTGCATCCTGCAGAACTCTCTTGTTGAAGTATACACCTGTACGAGGCTCGGAAATGCCTGCATACATAGCGTAGATAGCACCATCCTTACCATACTGCTCGTGAAGTTTGTTCATCTGGAACTTCTCGGCATTGAAGTCAAGGCAGTCAAGTGTGGACAGATCATACATAAGTCCGCTGGCCATAGCAGATGTGATAGCCGGGTCATCACGAAGAGTGAAGACATAGTTAACATCATCGCCGCCTGAAGTTACGTAGTCAACGAAGTCCTGAGGAGTTGAGCCCCAATCGGAGATTGCAACCTGCTTAATCTTGAAGTTGTAAGTCTCCTGTGCCCACTCACGCCACTCCTGCTGAGCTTCCTCATAATCATTTGCAGGCTCTGCAGGCTCTTCGGGTGACCACCAGTCACGGATAACGATCTCCATGCCACCGAGGTCATAGGGATCGCCGTTCTCGTCTGTGAGGACTGTGTAAGGGCTAACCTCTTCTTCCTCTTCTGCTTCTTCCTCAACTGCTTCTTCAGTCTCAGCTTCAGCTGCAGGCTCTTCTACAGTCTCAGTTGCGGTGTCGTCAGCTGCGGGAGCTGCAGGAGTCTCTGCTGCGCCGCCACAGGCTGTAACACTCATAGCCATAGCTGCTACAGTAACAGCTGCTATGACCTTCTTTGCCATAGGCTTTTTCATAGTTTAATCCTCCTTATGAAATGAATCGCGGACTATGGTTTCCGCATCTATATAAACTGTGGTTTACAGCTTATACCAAATTAACCCGCCAACATACATAATATCACATTTTGATACCTGTTGACGAAATACTCTCAACAAACTGTCTCTGTGCGAACAGATAAAGGATGATGAGCGGAAGGATGATCATCAGTGTACCGGTTGCCAGGATACAGTTCGAATACGCTATCGATATTGTAGTCTTAACGCCTGTGATCCTCTGAATATATGCTCCCAGTGAATCCACGATCCTCGACAGGGATGTACTTACAAGTGTAGTACCGCTTAAGAACATCCTGGAGTAGAATCCGTCCGTCCACTGCCAAACAAAGGCGAACAGGAAGCATGAAGTGATGATCGGTTTTGCTTCGGGAAGCATGATCCTCACAAATGTCTTGAGTGTGCCACACCCGTCAACATATGCCGCTTCCTCCATATCCGCAGGGATATTTCTGAAGAACTGTCTGATCATATAAATGTACAATCCGTTCTTCAGGCCCATGCACCCCGCACTTATCAGATAATACGGCAAGATCGAACCGCGAAGGTTGATCGTATCTCCCGTGATCAGTTTGATGATACCCAGAACATCGAAAAACCTGAAATGCAGATGCAGTGAACTCGATATCGTCTGCGGCGGGATCAGTATAACAAGTATAACACAAAGGAACCAGAATTTCTTAAAGGGGAATTCAAACCTCGCAAACCCGTATCCCACCAGCGTACACACTACGATCTGAAGCACGGCTATCGTAAGAGAGATGATAAAGGAATTGAATATGCCCTTCTTATAATTCATCAGTTCGGCAGCCAGCTTGTAATTATCTGTCGTGAAATGCTCGGGGATACTGATAACTATGGGATTATACAGATCCTGCTCCGTCATGAAGCTTACGGATATCTTGTTGAGTATGGGCTGAAGGATCATAAAGCACATACCGAACAGAAGGATGAATCTGCAGAAGCTCACACCGTATTCAAGTATCCTCTTCCTGAGCAGATATCCGCCGGATTTACGGTTCCTCTCCCAAAAGTTTTCAAATGTCTTAGCTTTTGTTTTCTTACTCATAGTAGTAAACCCCCTTGGATATGATGCCCGCGGTGATTCCTACAAAGGCAAGCACGACCACGAAATAAACCCACGACATCGCAGATGCCAATCCGTAATTCATCTGATCGATCATGACCTTCTGGATCTTCTCGATAACACCGTTGTCGGAACGCATACAGAAATCGATAACGGTATAGATCCAGTTTACGAGGAACAGGGAGCTGATCATCGGGAATGTGATCTTCCACAGGCTCTCCCACTTCGTACATCCTTCGATGTCAGCTGCTTCATACATGCTTGAAGAGATCGTCTGCAGACCTGACAGGAAGATGATTATCTGGATACCGGATGCGATAGCCACATCATATATGTTATCGATGATCTCAAATACTTCTTCAAAAGCTCTTGTACCGACACCCGCAGTCGTAAGTACCTGCTCAAGAGCATCCGTGATACTGATATTGGATGTTGTTGTCTCTATCTGCTGAGCCAGAGTTGCCATCAGCTGGTTATCCGATTCAAGGCCCAGGATAACACCCGAAGAAAGGATAACAGGCAGGAAGAATACAGCTCTGACCAAAGCTCTTCCCTTGAAATTCTGATTGATTATCAGCGCTACAAAGAAACTGAATACCATAATGGCCAGTGAATATACGATCATTCTGGAGATCTCTTCCACGAGCAGTCTGGTGTATTCGGGATCGACCGTGAATGCCGTTTTGTAATTCACGATACCCTGCCATATAGGATCAAATATACCGGAACCCAGCTGCACATCGCAGAAACTCATGTAGAGTGACTGGAAGAAGGGCTTAACCATGAAGGCCAGAAATCCTATGATGAACGGTGATATGAACAGATATCCCGCTATCGCCTTTCTCTTCTGAAGCCCGGCCAGCTTTTTAGTGTTTTTCCTCATCATAATCCTCCAAACCGCCGTGTTTATCTTACAACCAGATAATCTCTGGCAGGAACGGTCACACCGTCAACGTCATAATCGGAATAACCGTAATTGACGTAAACCTTTGTTCCGTCTTCATATTCAGTACAGGAAACGTTCTCAGTGAGTTTACTGTGTGCACTCATCTCCTGATTGAAGGTGTGACCAAGTTCCGAATTGTATCTGTTATATGTTTCAACTATATCCTTGTGGCAGGAATCAAATTCCGAACCGTAATACTCGGTATACAGCGTCTTCTGGAGCACGTAGGCGCTCTCTTTCATGATCGTATAGGAAAGTCCGGCACCGTACTCGGCTGCACAAAGAACGGCTTCCTCAGCATTACCGCAGATATTGACAGGTTTGCCGGTGTAATCGATATAACCGTGAAGAGCCAGCTGATAGAAAGGGATATACTCGTCAAGGATCGTGTATTCGCTTCCTCTTAAGTCCATCTCGGTCACTACATCCACATAAGGTACCGCATAGTCATTACCCATATTGATCATAACCCTGGTGGAATCCAGACTCTTGAATCTTTCCTCCTGAAGTTTGGACACCGCCTCTCTCGAATGAGGATTCTTTCTGTAGAAGTCACTGGACAGATCGCGTCCGTCATTCTCAAACGAAGCTCCCACACCGTACTTCTGAGCCTGGGAAGAAAGGTTATCGGACATATTTCCTGCTATGTCGGTATGAAGCAGGTAATAAGGATCAAGGTCGTCTCTCTGCGCATATGTGGTACGACTGTATTCCATAAGCTGTACACGCTCTTTACTGATCAGCTTGGCTGCATCGGTATATGAGAAGAATCCGTCGGTTATGTTCGAATCCCATGCATACTGGGTTATACCGTTCAGATAGAGGTTTGCCCCCATTCCGTTCACGGTATCGGCAAGAGCCTGAAGGTCTTTTCCCGATCCGAGTTTGGAATTGATGCGGATCCGCTTCAATACCTTCTGTTTCACACCGCCGTTACACCATCCGCTCAGTTTGACGGACATGTTGTTCAGGCCCTCATCATGGAGCGTGGTAAGCATCTGGCCGGCTTCATCGAATGTAGTGAGTTTCAGAGGTCTCGATACCGGTACGCCGACAACCTGCTTGATCTTATCTACGGCGCCCACAACTTCGATGACTACGGGAGCATTCGAATCGGTATTGAGGCTTAAGTACTGACCGTACTTATCCTTGAGATAATCTCTGTAATCCTTGGCCATCTCCGTGTAATCACCGCTCGAAACAAAGCTGTATCTCTGAACAAGTGATTCATCGGGAAGCGACTCAACATATTTATACACGTCGGAATTAGCTATATCACCGACATCATACTGCTCTCTCTGACAGATCGAGTAGATCGCATTTACATAGTTATATGAATGGTTCTTTCCGGCTATATCGGCCTGGATCGCCGCATAACTCCTTCCGTCTTCAAGTACACAGATAAAGGAATCGTCACCGCTCGCAACACCGTATACCGCATAATAAGTTCTGGTATTGTGAACGACAGCCTTACGGGTAAGGCACATATCCCATCCGTATACATTGGCATAATAGTTGTTCTGCGAGGTCTTGCCGTTATTGAAATTGATCAGTGATCCGCCGCCCTCGGGAACCATCAGATATCCGGTATCTTCCGGACCACCTGCTCCGAAATAAGGAAGCGGTGTCAGCGTGTAGATCGGATAATCGCTCTTATACTGCATATCGGAGAAAGGTATCTCCACAGTCATATCGTCTCCGTCGAGCCTGTAGATCATGCTGACATCGAAGATGGGCTTATCGGAAGATTTTACCGAAAGGTCGAGTTCCTTGTCGGCAGTGAAATCATCATATGTATATCCGGCTGCCTCAAATATGCCCTGCAGCTTCTTTCTTACGCTCTCCTTGGTGGAGCTTCTCAGTATGTAAAGTTTCTGATTCGCAAGCTCGGGATAATTGGCAAGCAGTTCGTCCTTATCATCCTTGGGGCTGAGTTTGTTTATATCGTATTTCTTGTAATACTGGGATACCACGGTAACATCGCTGTCATCCATGAGTGAAGTCCATTTGTCATAGGACTCCTTGGTCATAACGGTAGGAATAACATACTCCTTCTCAACATTACCGAGCGAGTAGTCTACTCTGATATAGTCATCACCCTGCTCGATCTCATATATGCCGTTGGCAATACTCATGTCAAAGCAGTTAAGTGAAGTCTCAAGACCGGTCTCAACGGCATATGACATAAGAAGAGGTGACTGAAGTTTATTCTTCTCCTCGGGAAGTGCCGCGGGATCATCGGCTGCACCCTGAGGGTTCGAATACCATACCTTGCCCGTCTCCTTAACTTCCACGGTAAACTGAGTGGTAAGGGGATCCATGGTGAATATAAGATAGTCGTTCTCCATGACTACGGGTTTCTCATCCCCTGCAAAAGCGCGTATCTCGACAACTTCCTCAGGTTTCTCGATATTCTGGTAATTGATGACGAAGAATATCACTCCGAAGATTATTGCAGCGAGCACGGTAGGAAAGATCAGACTTTTTACGGTCTCTTTGATCTTGTTATTCCGCTCTGTTATTAATTCCTGATTTTTCTCTCTTCTCATTTGAGCTCCTGAACGATCTTTATTTATTCACTACAGTCTGAATAAGAACTCTCTTACCAGGGAAACAAAATACAAAACGCCCTGTGAGATCATACTGAAGAAAATGGTCAAAATGAAGACCATGACAAGCATTGCAAAAAGCGAAGCAACCGTGAACAAAAGGTTCTTGCCGGCGGAGAACTCATGGATCTGGCCCATGGCAGATACAATGAGCAATGCACAATACACAAGCGACAATGCGCTCAGCACGCTGTAAAACTGACCTTCCTCGACCGTAACAAAGTTACTGAAGATCATAAGCGGGAACTGGATCACGGGGTACGGAGTCATGCCGTAACATGTAGCCATATATACCTGTCCGAGCTTTCCTTTGCCGTCAAACAGCGTAGTAAGAGCCCAGTTGCCCACAACCCAGAGAGCCAGCGGGAAAAGGATACTTGCAAGATAAAGGAATATGTTGAGTTCTTCCCAGTATACCTGCAGGAAAAGGAAACTCGTAAATCTGAGTTTCATGAGCCTCACCGCAAGTGTAGCGATAAGTATGGTATTGGCTGCGGCATACGAACCGCGTCTCTCATGTGTCAGATCCCAGAATCCGTCAACCGGATGTGTCATACAGTAAAACGCAAACTTAAGGGATCTCAAGTATTCGGACCATGTTTCCTTTTTGGTCAGTGATGTAACCATATCGTCTCCTTAAAACTAACCGCGACTGTTATCAGAATATATCCGCAGTATCTATCTGATGCTTGATCGACTTGATCTTGCCTATTCCCATCGGGATCAGGAAAAGAGCGAGAAGAACTATCACTATTACAGCTATATGCTCTTCAACCCATTCCTTCCTGTACTGTTTAAATGCCTTGGAATAGTTCTCGTCATCATATTTGACCTCGAAATAATCCATGGCTTCTTTATATCTCTCCTGACGCAGGTAGCTTCGTCCGATACCGATGTAAGCGAGGTCGTAATTGCCGTTCAGCTGCATCACGCGCTCCCAGGCATCACCGGAACTCTTGTAATCGCCCTGATCGAACTTTTCTATCGCATCATAGACCAGAGAACCGAACTCGGTGGGAACAAACTCCGTGATCGCACAGTCAAGCGTATCAAGCACATAAAGGTCATGACCGAAATGCTCTATAGCTACCGGACGTCTGAAATATCCGTCCATATTGCCGTTTCCGCCAAATGCGAATACCAGATGACCCTGGTCATCATAACCGAAGCATCTGCCCCTGTTCCTGTCGAGGCATACGAAAATATCATTTTCAAAAACCGTAACATCCGAAAAATATGAAGGACCTTCGTAACCGCCTCCGGCTCCCATATGGATATCACCGTAGATGCCCCACTCTCCGTTTCTGACAAGAATGTCGTTACCCATCAGATTGATCTTACGGACAGCATCAGCCTTATCGTTTCTTAAGTCCTCTCTCGTAACCGCACCGGTCACCGCGTAGATGAAGCCTTCATAGTCCATGTAGATATTGTCATACTCGGTGGGAACGAAGTTCTCCATCTGAGCACGCTGAGCCTGGGTAGCGAATTTTTTCCACAGATAATCAAGGAAATCATACGTAACCTTGGTAGCTCCGACGAATCCCGAGAATGTCCCGTCGGGTTCGTACTTGATCAGACCCTTGTTGATACCGGTGGCGATGCAGTATACACGCTCGGCGGTATCTATGGCTATTTTATTGGGCTGGAAAGTGATGCTCGGATCCAGCGTATTGTCTACAGGCTTATCATACTTAAGAAGAAGATTAAAATCGGGGTCAAGCTTAAGTATCCTGCCGTTGCCTCTGTCCGCGATGAAGAAGTTTCCTTCTTCCGAGATCGCGATATCCGAAGGCTGGTTAAATGTGGAATTGGAATCCCCCTTGAATTCTTCGATGATGCGAAGCACATCAAACTGCTCGTTGGAGATCCTCTTAAGCTCAAGGATGCGGTTATTGCCGGTATCGCATACATAGAGCAGATCGCCGTATACGAATAATCCTTCCGGACTGCTCATCTTAACATCAAGCCCAAGTTCGGATGACGTAAATACTTTTCCTACCGTATAGAAGTCAGGCGAATCCTGTACATCTCCCCAATAATCCAGATTGTATGTATAACTGGTATCTCCGGTAGATGCATCCGCAAGGGCTGTCATCGGCATGATGTTCATCCCGATGATCACTCCCATGATCGCTATGCTTATCAGTCTTATGATCTTCTTCATACTTATGCCCCTTAATCTTTGAGACCCGAGCTTGCCATCGTCTCAAGTATCTGGCTCTCGGAGAATATGAATATGATGATGGGAACTATCATTACAACTACAAGTACGGCAGCACCCTGTCCTGTTCTGGCGATCCCGCCGCCCTGGATCTGCTGCAGTGCATAAACAAGAGTCTTGCGCTCTTCGGAATAGATATATGTTGATGCCCTGTTGTTCCACAACGCCTGAACCGAGAAGATGATCAGCGTCATCCATGCAGGCTTAACGTTGGGCATGACTATTCCCGAGAATACCTTCCACTCATTGGCACCGTCGATCTTGGCTGCCTCTATGAGGGATGTCGGAAGGCCCTCCATGAACTGCTTCATGAGGAAGAGTCCCATGGGGGAAGCAAAAGCGGGAATTATAATAGCCCAGTATGTATCTATCCATCCGAGTTTGTTCAGGATCAGATAGTTGGGGATCTGTGTAACATAACCGGTGAACATCATCGCAACGGTTACGATCTTGAAGAACAACTGGTTTCCGGGGAATTCATACTTGGCAAGTACGAATGCGCCCATAGAGGCTACTATCAGATGTCCTGCAGTACCGACAAATGTGATGAATACGGTATTGAACAGATATCTCGAGAAAGAAACCCAGGATTTACCCATCGTTACGAACAGATCCGAGAAGTTATCAAGCGTCGGATGCTGCGCGAATACACGGGGCGGGAACTTGAAGAGCTCATCAAGAGGCTTCAACGCACTGCTGACCGCATAAACGATAGGGAAAACCATGACCATGGCAACCAGTACCAGGAATAAGTACAGAGCTATGTCTCCGGCTATGGAACGGTTGGGTTTTCTTTTCTTTATAAGAGGCTTTCTGTAAGGCTTTTCGGCAATCTCTTTTTTCTTTCTGCTCATATCAGGTTCCTACTCTCCTCAAAAGACTCTGGATAGCTTTGTTGCAAAGGATCATCATCAGGAAAAGTATCGTAGCTATCGCACAGGCGTAACCCATTTCAAACCTGGAGAAACCGTAGTCGAAAAGGTGGGTAACGATAGTTCTGGCTGCATAGTCGGTACTGGGGTATCCGCAGAGTGCCATCGTGACATCGCAGACACCGAAAGCCTGAGTGATGGACATAACGGCACCGAACATGAGCATCGGCTTCATGTTGGGCAGTGTAATGTACCACAGCTCCTGCCAGCGGTTCTTGACTCCGTCCATATAGCCCGCTTCAAACTGGGACTTGTCAACGCCCTGAAGACCTGCAACGAATGACAGGAATCCGGCACCGAGACTCATCCAGAGGATGACGAGCATACATATCGGAAGCATATATTTGGGATCGATAAGCCACAGTTTGGGAGTATCGATCAGACCCATGTTCATAAGTGCAGCGTTTACATATCCGTAAGCATCGCCTCTGAAGAATACCGAGAAGATAACATAGCAGTTACCCGCGATCGAGGGAGCATAGAATACTACTACCGCTACGGAACGTACCCATCTGGGAAGTTCGTTGATGAGCCATGCAAAAAGGAATGACAGGATATACCCGAGCGGTCCGGTTATGATGGCTATCATGAATGTGTTCTTAACACCCAGAAGGAAGATATCATCGTCAAGGATCAGACTGATATAGTTCTGAAGGCCTATGAATCTGGGTGCTTCGAGGATGTTATAGTATGTAAAACTGTAATAGATCGAAGCAACGACCGGGAACACGAAGAACATCGTGAACAGGATCGCATACGGCGCAAGGAACAGATAACACATCTTTCTGTTCTTCGCCTTCTTCCACGCTACCTGTGCGTCGTGCTTACGCAGCTCAAAATACTTTTGAATGTACTCTTTCATTCCTTATCTCCTGATCATTCCACGGGCATTCCGAACTCTTTACGTTTCTTCTCGATCTCTTCATCGATCTTGATCGAGTAGTCGATAATAGTCTCTCGCGAATCGGATTTCTCATTGATAACTTTACGTATGGCATTGGAGATATGACGTCCGGTGAAGTATCCGCCGGGAACCTCTCTGATACCGCGGGTCTGATCCCACTGTTCGTTAAGGACTGTAATATCTTCCATGCTCCATGACAGGTTGGAGAAGGCATCTCTGTTTGCAGTGGCATATCTCGCACTGGAGCCGAGAAGAGCCTCTATCTCACGACCGAATCTGATCTGTGTATCGGGCTGTGCCCACCACTTCATGAACTCCCATGATTTTTCCTTGAGTTCCTGATCCTCTGTCGTGATCATCATGGTAGCACTGCCTGTGATAAAGTCGGATCTGTCAATATAGGTATTGCCGCTTGCATCCGTTCTCTCTGTACCGGGGATAACTGTGAAGTCCCAGAGACCTCTGATCTCGGGTGCGGATACCATCAGAGTGTTATATGTCGAGTAAGGAGCTATGCCTATAGGCATCTCGCCCGATCTGAAACGGCTGACGAAATCGTAAACCGTAGGGATACCGTAATCGTTGAAATACCTTACATAATCATCAAATGCCCTGATGGCCTGCTCGGTATCTACGGTAGTCTTGGTGCCGGCTTCATTGTACATGTCTCCGCCGTACTGGAACAGCAGCGAGAAGTACAGTGACAGGTCAGGCACGTTTGACATGACTGCGGTCGAACTTGCCGCGGTAGTCGAAGAACCTGCCGCGGTAGGAATACCTACGGAAAGGTTGTTACCCTGAATGGTGGGCAGTTCTTCTATAAGATCCTGCCATGTCTGGGGTACCTCAAGTTCAAGTTCCTCAAGCACGTCCTTTCTGTAGAACATAACGTTGAAGGTCTGAGTCTCGGGGATCGCATATATATGCTCATCCAATCTGTACTGCTCGTATGAACTCTCGGAATAGTGTGAAAGAACCTCTTCCCAGTCATCAAACTGTGTCAGATCCTCGGACGCATTACGAAGAGCATAGTTTACGGGCTGATCTGCGCCGATCGAGAGGACTACATTGGGTCCGCGCCCCGCCATTACCGCATTCAGAACGGCTGTAGGGTCTACTATCTCGACATTGACCTTGACGCCGCTATCGGGTGTGAATGAATCATCGACCATTGCCTTTAAGATCGTACCCTGGTCACGGCCGGTCAGAACCCATACCTTAACGATCTGCTCGCTGGAATTCTCGTCGTATACATCGCCGACGGAATTGTAATCTACGAAGAATGATGCAAAGAACGATTTGGTCTCATGCCACATCTTCGAGAAGAAATTGGCCTGTTTCTTCTCGGGTTTGACATCGGTACCGGTGATCGTGATGTAGTCGATATCAAGCTGGGTATCGCTCATGTTAAGGGAAGCGGTACCGAGTGCGGTGATATTATCCTTGAATGTAACGAACTCAGTCGTGATCTTCTGCGGTTTTCTGCAGAAACGCTCAAGCTGCTGTGCCACGGTCTGAGCGCTGGCGATATTGTCGGCCTTCTGTCCGGAAAGCTTAACGGTATCGTCGACGATCTTATACAGACGTCTGGCTTCCAGATCCATGGCATCCATGATCTCGGGATACGTGGAATCTATACGGTAATCACGATACTGGTCGGGGTTGGCACCTGTATATACCAGCACTTTCCTGTATATCTGGTTAAGTCTGAACGTGGAATCCTCAAGGTCTTTAAGGATCGGACCCATATCACCCAAAGTGGCTTCCAGCCTGATGGTATGTTTGCCTTTGGTAAGATAGAAATTGTACGGAGTGCCCTCGGCATCAGCCAGGTCAAGATACTCCCAGTCATTTCTGTAGTCGAAAGAGATCTCGTCGAGGTCATCAAAAGGAACCTCTCCGTCAATATAGACTTTACGTGATGAAACGCTTCCGCGTTTATAATTCTGACGGCCCTTTATACATATATTATAGAAACCGTCCTCGGGAACCTCGAACTCCCACTCTATCCACTGACCGTTCTTTCGCCATGTCTCACCGCCCACGTAATTAAGGACGGTATTGGTCACGCTGTTGGGAACCGTTGTCGGTGAAGATCTGTCATATTTTGCATAGAGCGAAGATTCCGATCTTGCGGTGGAAGTCTCGCCCTGGATTATCGATGAGAAAGAAGCGGCATTTGCTCCCGAAGATTTGGATGAATACTGTGAAAGATAATCTTCATAGGTCATCTTGTCGGTAGTGCCCTGAAGTTCGAGCTTTCTGATATACATGGGCTCGTTGTCGGCTACAAGTGTCAGTTCATTGCTTCCTTTGGTAAAGAAGAACTGATAAGGCTCAACGACATACCCCATGTCATCACGGAAATATGCGCTCTGCCAGTCAAAGATCTCAACCTGGGTGGGACGGAGCTCGTTACCCTGATTATCGACTCTCACATCGCCGCCGTCTGTCCAGATACGGGTAAATGATATGTTTCTTGCATCTTCAAAAGGGATCTCCCCGTTGATGAGGACGGTTCTCTCTGCGGGAACGCCTCTTGATTCGGGAAGCAGATATTCTATATAGATATTGTAAAGACCGTCTTCGGGAACCGAAACATTGAATGTGACTTCGGAACCGGTATCGGTGAAAAGTGCTTTGGATGAATTCTCTTCCGCCTCTGATGCCTCACCTTCGTTAACCGTGTAGTCGAATACATCAATCTCTACTACGGCATCCTTGGGTGATCCAGCAGATATATGTTCATTGATATATCCGGAATAAGTCCCTGTTCTCTCAAGGCCCTCTATATCGGTTGAAAGGTCGACATTTTCGTATTTATCATGAAAATCTTCGACATCACGCATGGCCAGAAGTACGCATACGACCGCGATCGACGCCACAACCGCCAATGTAATCAGAACTTTCTTAAGAAAATCGTTCATATTCCGTCTCCAAAAAAATGCACATAGTATACGCGTGCAGATCACACATTGTAATCATTTTATGGGATTTGCAATCAGCAGGCTTATCATTTATTGCTATTTTGTGTTTATTTGTTGCGATAAAGTGTAACAATTAGATGCTCAACATTTGTTCGTTTTTGACAAAAAACGTCAAATATCCATATTCTGTTTGCCAAGTTGCGTAACAATGTATTAAAATGATGCTCAAATATTGAGTTTATAAAAAGCAATTGTTGACGAGGTATCAAATGGTCAAGGAAAACGAATTACGTGCAACTCATGCTCCGCTTCAGATAGTTCGAGTACGGGATATATCCCATACAAACACCGATTGGCACGGAAGAGTTCTTCATATGAAAGAAGAAACAGAGATCTTCCCGGATGACAGTTATATACGTATATGGCAGAACGAGCAGAGTGATTCGTATTCCACTCACTGGCATAACGCCTTTGAGATCATCCTTCCCGTCGAGAACTATTATGATGTAGAGGTCGATGAAGAGACCATTCACTTAAATCCCGGAGAGATCCTCATAATCCCTGCCGGCACATCACATGCTCTTACTGCGCCCGAAACGGGACGCAGATACATACTTCTGTTCGGAATAGGTACAATGTCCAAGATCAGAGGATACAGCAGCATCCTTTCCCTCTTAAACAGTACCATGCTGATCACTCCGACCACCACCCCCGAGATCTATAACGATGTATATGCCCGGATCACGATGATGATCAGCGAATTTTTCAACGATAACGACTTCTATGAGTTCAGTATATATTCGAATCTGATGAGCCTGCTCGTATCGGTTGCCAGATATGCTCTGGCGATGAGCCGTGACAGCGTGTCGGGTTCATATATGACCAAGAAAAAGCATTTCCACAGGTTTCAGCAGGTCCTGGACTATATCGACTCGCATTATGCCGACAGTCTGACTCTGGAATCGGTAGCCGAGTACGGCGGATTCTCCAAATACTATTTCTCAAGGCTGTTCAAGGATTATTCGGGATACAATTTCTATGACTATCTGGTCATGAGGCGCATCAAGGCTGCCGAGCTTCTGCTCACACAGCCCAAGATGTCCATCACCGAGGTCGCTCTTCAGTCAGGTTTCACGAGCATATCCACGTTCAACCGTTCTTTCAAGAAGATCAAAGGCTGTACTCCTGGTGAATACAAAGCGACATATACCCGCAAAGAAACCGATTACTGATCCGTTGATCAAAACAATCCCTTAAACCAGTTTACTATCCTGTCCCAGAAGCCGATGTTATCCGGCTGCTGTTCGGCTGCCTGTTGTTCGGCTAACTCCTCTTCCGATAATGCACCCGTCGCCTGAACAGGCTCCTCGGGATCAAATGCATAAGCGATCGCGGGATCATCCTCTTTCAGTTTAGATACAGAAATATCATCCAGGAACATATCTCCCGATCCATCCGTTTCAAAATACAGTGAAGCTCCGATCCAGTCTTTCGGGATCAGGAATGCCCCGCTCAGTTCCTGCCAATCGCCCGTGGAAGAAGTGCTCTCCAGTTCAAATGTCCCTCCGTCTCCTTCAAATCCGACCACTACCGCAGGATCATCTGTCTTGATCCAGACATCGAATTTTACATATTCTCCGATAAATCCCGACAGATCGAGTTTGGCGGTCGCATCGGTTTCACTGCGGCTTACTTTGACCGAATATCCGGGGTTTGCTTTCTCTGTATGGTTCTCCACAGTCAGAAGCATCAGTTTTGACTGATGTCCCGTACCCCTCGATGTCAGCCCGAGCTGTTCAAGATTAACGATATTGAAGCCTTCCGATTCCCCTGCAGGTTCAAAATCGATGCGAAGATTCGTAGAATTACCGGCCGCGTCTATTCCTTCCATTTCAAACTCCTGTCTGTTACCGGCCATCACAAGTGCATCATAAGCGTTCTTTGCCGAAAGATCATAGTTAAACAGGAGCGGATTGGCGCCTTTTCTCCACGAAGCGTCATCGGTAAGTCCCCAAAACGTTATGCAGCTTAATCCGACGCCTTTATCAACCTCATCCATAAGCGCCGTAAAGAAGTTATAGTAGAACAGTGCCTGCTTGGCAAACGCAGCTTCCGAATTTCCGCCTATTCCGACATCCAGTTCGGTGATATGAACGTTTCCTATGCACGCATCATACTTTTCAAGAGCCCTGGTATACTCTTCTATGTTCTGAGTGGCATCCAGATGGCCCTGCATTCCGATACCGTCTATCAGGCCGTCGCCCAGTATCGTACCGTCGCCATCCTCGGCTATAACATCGCTCTTCACCATTGACTGTCCTGGATTGAACTGATCTTCGGACAGGAATCTGACAATGGTGTTGCTTCTGGCAGATACCCACTCATTATAATCGTTGTAGAACAGTTCGGGCATGATCGCAGAATAGTCCGCATCGGGATCGGAACTGTCTATTCCGTACAGATCCGCATACTCTCTCGAATACTTCACACATGCCTCTCTCGCAAAAAGGAAACTGTAGTAAAGGAATTCGGGACCGATGATCTTCTTCCAGTAGCTGTTTCTGAAGCCTCCTTCGGCTTTCTCATCAACGGCCTCATTAACAACATCCCAGGCATAGACCACATCACCGAAGCCATTGGCATATACATACTCTATCGCACCGTATATATACGTCTTAAGCCTTTTGATGAGTTCATCCCTGCTTACCAGACAGTCTTCATCAAGTTTGGCTTCCCAGTCTGATGTTACGGCGCCGCCCGCCGTAGCCTTAAAATCTTTTGCAAATACAGCGGGATTAACCTGTGAATGCCATACAAGAGTATGTCCTCTTACAGGCATATCATGTTCCTTTGCCCAGATAAGAAGCTCCTCGGCGGCCGGATCCACCGTAAACAGAGTCTCTGACTTGGGATCGAAGTTATACGCAGGCTTCAGTTCATTACCGAAGGTCATGCTGTTAAAGCATCTGTCTATAAGATCTTCCTTATAGGGATTGCCTATCTCCGCAGTCTGATCGCCCCAGTGATCTATCGCCTGTACCGCCACTCCGATCCTGAAATAATCATCAAATATCTCATCCAGTTCGTCATATCCGGACGTATCCGCATAATTCCCGAATGCATCGACTTCAATACGGAACGTACCTATGCACGACAGGGCCACAACGGCCGCTAAAATAATACTTATAACACGCTTTTTCACCCGGTATTCCCTCCGATTATCTCCGCGTATATGATCACTCGTATGCCATGAGTGCCGCTATTATATCCGTTTTGGATTCAGCGGGGTTCTTGCGGTTATATACTCCGAAGAGTTCGCCGCTTCCGGTAAACTCATTATTATCCCACAGGATGCACGACATTCCTCTGGCACGGGCATATGCAGCGAAGTATGCCGAGAAATTGACGCGGTCCTGAAGATTTCCGTTCTTATCCCTGGATCCGAACTCTCCGATGATAACAGGTATCCCCTGAGTCACGTAGTCCATGTAAAGCTTGTTCATAAAAGTATTGATATCGGTTGTACGCCCTTTATCTTCAACATCAAAATCCGAAACCCCCGGGTATTCCAGTGCAAAATTATAAGGGATGTATGCATGGATGGATAAGATTATCCGGCTGTCATTACCCTCTATATCGACAGGAAGCTCGAAGAAAGGATTGGTCCCGCCATCCATGGATGCAGCATATCCCGGAACCATCAGATATCTGGAAGTGTTTTGTCCGCCTGCCGCACGCACCGTATCCACGAAAAGCTGATTGAGTTCATTGATGCATTCGATCGCTTCACGGCACTCCTTCGCAGCCGGTTTCAGATCCCATTCATAATCCGTTCCGACAAGTCTGGGTTCATTCATGCCTTCAAAGATAAGATGTTCGTCATAGTCGGCAAAGCGCTCGGCCACCTGTTCCCAGATACGGCCTATATACTTCTTCGACTGTGCTTCATGTGCTCTGTCAGGGTAGAATCCGTTAGCCTCGGGATGATTGTCATGATGGATATCGAGTATCACATACATGCCGTCATCTATGGCCCAGTCGACCACCTCGGCTATACGATCGAGCCATTGTTCGGAAATGGTCACATCGGCGTCCACATGATTATGCCATGAAACGGGGATCCTTATCGTATCAAAACCGTATGCATGGATATCCTTGATCATCTGCTGTGTGGTATATGTGTGATGCCAGCAGGTCTCCGTATCCATCTCGTTCGAAGGTGCGGGATCCAGGTAGGCATCAAAGGTATTGCCCAGATTAAAGCCTATGCCGAGATCATTTACAAAAAGGACACCTTCATTATCCGGAAGATTCAGTGCAGGAGCATTGATCTTCGGGATCACTATCCCGTCGGATAGCGGAATTCCCGTGGTATTCACTTCATCGGATCCGGAAGCATCATCGGCTTCCTCCTGTGCGTCCGAAGGTTCTTCGGTTTCTTCGACCGTTTCGTCCTGTTCGACCGCAGGCTCTTCGGTTTCTTCGACCGTTTCGTCCTGTGCAGCCACAGGTTCCGAAGGTGTTACGTTTGCAGGTTCACCGGAACCGCACCCGGTTAACATAATAAAGCTCAATGTAAGTACAGTCATCAATGTCAAAGCTAACTTTTTTCTCATGATCACAGCCTCTTACGTACCGCATCCATCTCGGGTACGTTCAATCCGAAGTCCATTTCCTTATAAGTCCAGGCAGCACGACCGATACCGTACTTGTCAAAGCATGTTGATATCAGATCATACCATTTATACGCATCCGAAGGATCGGCAAGTTCTATGACACCGTATTCACCGCAGTAGAGGCATACATCTCTCTCCTCTGCAACCCGTATGGCCTCCTTAAAGTAGAGTTCAAAATAATCGATACCGATCTTTTCGGAAGGATCGAACGTGCTTATCTCCTCGGCCGGAACCTCCAGTTGTGCCTTCATGTTGTCAAGATATTCGCCGTATGTAACCTCGAACGGCATCCTGAACGAACGATCCATCGTTTTGATCCAGTATGCTCCCTGATGTGTGAAGATCAGAGGCTCATAACAATGGAAATTATAGATGATGTTTTCATCATAAGGCTCACACAGATCCTTAAGAGCCATTATGCTGTTGTTATAATACCCGCCGACCAGGATCTTAATATCGGGAGCAAATACCCTGACACGTCTTATGCATTCGGTCAGGATCCGGTTCCACCTGTCACTGTAATCTTTGGAAGTCACTTCGTTAAGCAGTTCGAAGCACAGCCTGTCGGAATACTTCCCGAATCTCTCCGCAAACTGTTCCCAAAGTTTATAAAACCTCTCCTGATAGGATTCGTTATCAAAGAAACCGACTTCATTATGTCCTTCATCAAAACTGTATCCGAAGGTCCTGTGAAGATCGAGCACCATGTTCAGGCCGTATTTGCCGCACCAGTCGATGGCACGCTGAATGTAGCCGAAGCCGTCCTCTTTATATGTTCCGTCCTTTTCTTCCACAAGATCGTAGTCCACGGGAACACGTATGTGGTCCAGTCCCCATGACTTTATGGTCTCGATATCCTTCTCGACAATGAAATTCTCATAGCGTTCCTTTGTGTGATCGCACTGAGAAAGCCATCCTCCGAGATTAACGCCGTGCATATAACCGGTAAAATGTTTCATGCTCCGCTCCTTTCCTTGCTGCGGCTTGAGAGCCGGCGCTCATCACCATATACGATAGTTTCCGCTGAGAGCCAGGAAACTGAAGAAATACAGACAGTTGTCGTAATATCTCCTGTCGCCCTTTCGAAGAGGTGTGTCCCAAACTATTTCCAGATATTTATCGGCAAGCTCACCTTCAAGAACAGCCGATCCTTCCGCAACGGTCACAAGAAGACCGACAGGATGAAGCGCATCCACGCCTTCCACGACAGTACCGTCGATCAGATATACACCGCCCTTTTCGGCGCTTACTTTGCCGTCCATGAACTTCTGCATGGCAGATATCATCTCAAGCTGCCATGCGTCGGCTGCAAACCAGAGCGTATCCATTACCATGTTCGGAACGGTCCTGTAGGAATCGCTGTAGAACCAATCGTGTCTGCCAAACGGTTTCTGCGGCATATAGGGAGAGCCATCGTAATGAGCATATTCCGCGCTCATTCCGGTATCGGGATGGCAGGCTTTATGCAGGTACTCACGGCTGGCTTTGGCCGCTTCCCTGTAAAATTCCGCATCCTCTTCATAGCAGTTACGTGCATACAATTCATAGAAATGAGGCAGGTGATAGGAAGGATCCGAAAAATCAAAATCGGGAATGAATCGGATCAGCTTATTTTCCGGATCGAACATGTTGCGTCCGCCATGCTCCTCCTGGCGGATCATGGTATGCAGGAGGTCTTTGGCTTCTTTGGAATAATTGAATATGCCCTCTCCATCTCCCCATCTGTGGGATGCGAAGATGAGCGCCATCGCAAAAAACTCCTCGCCGTCAGGTGCGGGCCCATGGTCGTTCTTGCTGCCTGAGGGATCCACGCTCCACGCAAAGTATCCGGCATGCTTGCCTTCCGTCATGTACATATATGTTCTGGCCCATTTCCAGAGACGGTCAAACTCATCCTTGCGGTCCATCTGAACGCAGAACATCATTCCGTAGGACATACCCTCGGTCCTGGCATCATGGTTGCCGGTATCCTCCATGTATCCCATATCTTCTCCGAATTCATGATATACGCGCTCGTCTTCGGGTCCGTGAAACATGGTATCAAAGATCTGATCCAGACGTTCCTTAACCTGAGCATCACTGATGCCGATGCGCTTAAATGCATTGGAGTATTCTCCGGTGTAAAAACTACCCTTCATATGATTTCCTTTCATCCTACGATCTTTCGAATCGTGAAAACTCGGCAGAACCGCCGCATTCCTTTGTACTGTATATGAATAAACCGAATCTTACTCCGGTAAAATGATCGAGCAAAAACCTGAGTTTGATATCAGGGCCGAGTCGCCTGTGCTCTCCGTCGGATACATAGTAAAAATATCCCGTATCGGTCATATCATCAAACTCAGCACGAACTCCGACGGTCACCGTATCGTGATCAACCGGGACTGACGCAAGTTCTTCGGGAGGTTCGACATCATGTCTTTCTCCCCAGAAGCTGACATCACCCAGAAAACGGCGGCAGACCACGAGTTTGAGCTTACCGTCTTTTCGTTCAAGTGCGATAAAGCCGTACTCACTCTCAAGAAGACACAATCCGGCGAGATCGCCTTCCTTAAGGAGCTTTCCGTTCACGGTCACATTCGCCTCACAGCGCGGAAAAAGAGTTCTCTGAGTGAGCGTATTCTTCGCATGAACAAGATTTGCGCAGACCTTGTCTGTCGTGATCCGGACCGTACCATGCCCCGGATCCATGCTGACAAGGTTTAGGTCCGGCTCATGGTTAAACTGCCAGCAGGCGTCAAATCCAAACGAATCTCCGTCAGCTGCCCTGAACTCATCGCTGTGAACAAGAGGCTTATAATCATGGCCGGGATTCAGATCCTCAACTTCTATGCTTGCAGGGATCTTACCGTTTGTGCCGAACACGGGCCAGTGCTCCCGGTCCCACGTGACCGGAATAAGAAAGGGGATCCTGCCGACAGCTCCGCTGTCCTGGAAAAGGATCGCATACCAGTCCCCTGAAGGCGACCGGACTATACCGCCCTGAGCGACACCGCTCCCGTGATATCCGTTATCATCCTGAAGTACGATCTTTCCTTTAAACTCACCTTCCGGAGAATCCGACATATATACACTCTGTGTCCTGGGTCCGCCCTTCGGGATATTGATGAAAAAGACATAGTATCTTCCGTCAATCTTATAGATATGCGAGCCTTCGTATCCAAGCGGCGAATCCTCTCTGTCCTCCACGATCATTCTGTGAAGTCCGCCCTCTTTGGGACCTGACATATCGGATTTAAGCTCCGTCAGATAGATCTGCCTGTTGCCGTACACGATATATACGCGTCCGTCATCATCAAAAAGGATCGAATTATCATGATAAAAGCCGTCTATCAGGCTCTTTTTCCAGGGGCCGCGTATGTCCTGTGCGCTGTAAAGATATGTCTTATGCGTATCGTTGGCGACAAAACATACATAAAACGTGCCGTCATGATATCTTAAACTGGCAGCCCACATTCCCTGTCCGTAGATGTTCAGATCATCCTTAAGCTGCTGTGCGGACGTGGAATCGAGTCTGTCATAAACAAAGGCCGCATGTTCCCAATGTATGAGATCATACGACCGCAATATCTCACATCCCGGCATAAAATACATGGTGGTACTGACCATATAATATGTATCATCCACGCATATCACATCAACATCCGGATAGTCAGCTGATGTTATGGGATTGAAATTCGTATATAAAGTCTTATCCGTACTCATCCGGTAGTGCCCGTACCCGGGTCATTCTGCGGAGTTATGCTGCTCAGATCCGCATCAACGGCCTCCGTCGACATATTCTCATACTTGGCAACAAGATCATCGAAGGTACCATCTATCCTGGTAAGCGTTGTCTTCTCAAGTTCATGATGATGTCCGATCGCTTCCAGATATCTGTACGCTATCATATATGTGATATCATCAAAGTTCGTCAGAAACTTCGAATTGATCATCTCTATCCGCCGTTCGAGACTTAAGCCCGATATGGTATCGGAATACTGAAAGATCTCTTCGAACGAATCGGTGACTATCTGCTGCTGCTGCCTGAAATCGCTGGTAACATCCTGTACCGCAAATGCTCTGAGATATGCACGAAGATATGCGGTATCTCCGACAAGCCACTGATATACCGAATCGTATTTGGTATACATGGCTTCAACTTCCTGTTTCCAGGCATTAGACATATATGATGCCGCCACGATATTCCTGATCTGTTCCTCGGTCAGATACAGATTGTACTGTTCATTGAATTTGTTGACGATCTTGGTCCTGCGTCCCGAAGCCTTGGGAAGGATCGAACTTTTCAGTGGTTTGGGAGGGGGCGCAACCTGAGGCTGCATCCCCGGAGCCTGATTATATACCGGGATCGGACCGGAAGCTCCGACGGGCTGGGAATATCTTCCGGAAATACCGGATACTGCCTGATCTCCGTATTTCTTGCGTATCTGCTCGTCCACAAACTTGGTCGCGGCTTCACGGGCCATGCGTTCTTCCTGAAGTTCTCGAGCCTTGCGCTCCGTAGCATTGGCTCTCTCATATCCCGCATCACGCTTCCTGCGAAGTTCATTGAGTTTCATCTCATAAACTTCGTTATACATCTGGCGGAACTCCTCGGCATGCGCACGCATTATATTGGTCCTTTCGGATCCGGACACTTTATTGACTATCGCGATGATAGCCGCAATGACGCCGACTCCGCCGAGCACGAGAAGGAGGGGATGCGCAAAAAGAGATACGATAAAAGCGATACCCGCAACGGTTCCCAGAACCTTACCGAGATCAGAGATACCCTTGTTATCAGTCATTCCCTGTTTGATCAATAATGCGATTATTGCGATCAGTATAAATGAACCCATGATTTACCTGTTATTGATATAGTTTACCAGACCACCGGCATCGATAAGTCCCTGCATGAAGGGAGGGAAAGCCTGGCCTTTGAAAGTTTCTCCCGTGGTGATATCGGTGATTATGCCACTGTCAAAATCAACGGATACTTCATCGCCGTCCTTAATCGCTTCGGAAGCCTCCGCGCATTCGATTATCGGAAGACCGATATTGATCGCGTTGCGATAGAATATCCTTGCAAAAGTCTCCGCGATCACGCAGCTTACGCCCGCCGCCTTGATGGCTATCGGAGCATGCTCTCTGGACGATCCGCATCCGAAATTCTTCGTGGCTACGATTATATCGCCCTTGCTCACTCTGTCGACAAACGACTTATCTATATCTTCCATGCAGTGTGTCGCAAGTTCTGCAGGATCCGATGAATTAAGATATCTTGCGGGGATGATGACATCCGTATCCACGTTATCCCCGTATTTGAAAACCTTGCCTTGTGCTTTTTCCATTGTTAACCTCTTCTATATCGATTCAGGTGATGATATATAACCGGTGATCGCACTGGCAGCGGCCACAGCCGGACTTGCCAGATAAACTTCTGATTCAACATGCCCCATACGACCCACGAAATTGCGGTTCGTAGTGGATACGCATCTCTCTCCTGCCGCCATGACACCCATATATCCTCCGAGACACGGACCGCATGTAGGTGTGGAAACAACAGCGCCGGCTTCCACGAAATCGGTAAGCAGACCTTCTTTAATGCAGTCAAGATATATCTGCTGTGTGGCAGGTATCACGATGCAGCGTACGCCGTCGGCAACTTTTCGTCCGCGAAGGATATCCGCTGCGATACGCATATCATCCATGCGACCGTTGGTACAGGAACCTATGACGACCTGATCTATCTTCACTTCTCCGACCTCATCGATCGTCCTGGTATTCTCGGGCAGATGAGGAAATGCAACAGTGGGACGAAGCGAACTTAAGTCTATATCATATTCCGCGTCATATACCGCATCGGGATCAGCCTCGTAAACTACGGGAGTCCTGTCGGAATGCTCTTTGATATAAGCCATCGCTTTATCATCCACAGGGAAGATACCGTTCTTTCCGCCGGCTTCGATAGCCATGTTCGCGATCGTAAATCTGTCGTCCATGGTCAGATCGGCCACGCCGTCTCCCGTAAACTCCATTGATTTATAAAGAGCACCGTCCACTCCTATCATTCCGATGATATGCAGAATGACATCCTTACCGCTTACGTAAGGCGCTTTCCTGCCCTTAAGATTAAATCTGATCGCACCGGGCACCTTAAACCATGCCTTGCCCGTAGCCATTCCCGCTGCCATGTCGGTTGAACCCACACCCGTCGAGAATGCTCCGAGAGCTCCGTAAGTGCAGGTATGTGAGTCTGCACCGATTATCACATCACCGGCTACAATCAGACCTTTTTCGGGTAAAAGAGCATGCTCGATACCCATCTGGCCAACTTCGAAGTAATTGGTGATGTTATTCTTCTTTGCAAACTCTCTTACGCATTTGCAGTGTTCTGCAGACTTGATGTCCTTGTTGGGTACAAAATGATCGGGAACAAGCGCGATCTTATCCTTATCGAAAACACCGTCGACCTGCATCTTGTCCATCTCTTTGATGGCTACGGGACTGGTGATGTCGTTTCCGAGCACCAGATCCAGATCCGCTTCGATCAGATCACCTGCAGCGACCGCGTCCAGATGTGCGTGAGCCGCAAGGATCTTCTGTGTCATTGTCATGCCCATGTTTGATTCCTCATTGACTTATCTTCGATATTATTCCGTTGCGTAAACGCAACTATGTTATTATACCATAAAGAAAGGGAGGAATGCTACTCTTTGGGCATTCCTCCCTAATTGATTCAGTATATGTTCCGTACGGTCAATACACAGGGTTATGCGTTAACCTTGGGAAGTTTGGCAACGGATGCGGCGATGTCTTCATCGGTAGGGATATAATCGCTCATATCACCATCGTTATACTTCTGATAAGCAACAAGATCGAAGTAACCGGTACCGGTAAGGCCGAACACGATGGTCTTCTCCTCTCCCGTTTCCTTGCACTTAAGTGCTTCATCTATGGCTACTCTGATAGCATGAGAACTCTCCGGTGCGGGAAGGATACCTTCGATACGCGCAAACTGTGTTGCGGCTTCAAATACGGATGTCTGCTCAACACTGACTGCTTCCATATATCCGTCATGATACAGCTGAGAAAGCGTGGAGCTCATGCCGTGGAATCTTAACCCGCCGGCATGATTTGCCGAAGGAATGAAGCTGCTTCCAAGGGTATACATCTTGGCAAGAGGACAGATCATGCCCGTATCGCAGAAGTCATATGCGTATGTACCTCTGGTAAAGCTGGGACAGGAAGCGGGTTCAACCGCGATTATCCTGTAATCGGCCTCTCCTCTTAACTTTTCTCCCATGAACGGTGCTATAAGTCCGCCGAGATTGGATCCGCCGCCTGCACATCCGATGATGATGTCGGGATGGATATCATACTTATCAAGTGCAGTCTTGGTCTCAAGTCCGATCACCGATTGATGAAGCAGTACCTGATTAAGAACGCTTCCGAGAACATATCTGTAACCGGGATTCTTAGTAGCCACTTCAACGGCTTCGGAGATCGCACAACCGAGGCTTCCGGTAGTTCCGGGGAACTCGGCGAGTATCTTGCGTCCGACCTCTGTGGTATCCGAAGGTGAAGGAACTACGGATGCCCCGTAGGTTCTCATGACTTCGCGTCTGAAAGGCTTCTGCTCGTATGAAACCTTGACCATATAAACCTTGCAGTCCAGATCAAAATATGAACAAGCCATGGAAAGCGCCGTACCCCACTGACCTGCTCCGGTCTCTGTGGTCACGCCCTTAAGGCCCTGCTTCTTAGCGTAATATGCCTGAGCGATCGCGGAGTTTAACTTATGGCTTCCGCTCGTATTGTTGCCTTCGAACTTATAATAGATCTTAGCCGGAGTCTGAAGTTTCTCCTCAAGGCAGTATGCACGGACCAGCGGTGAAGGTCTGTACATCTTGTAGAAGTTTCTGATCTCATCCGGTATCTCAATGAACGGAGTTGTCTCATCGAGTTCCTGCTTAACAAGCTCCTCGCAGAAGATCGGAGACAGTTCCTCAGCCGTAAGAGGCTGGCCTGTTCCGGGATTTAACAGAGGTGCGGGCTTGTTCTTCATGTCGGATCTTAAGTTATACCATGCCTTGGGCATCTCTTCTTCGTTCAGATAGATCTTGTAAGGGATTTTGTTGTCACTCATTTCTTTCCTCCTTCCGGCGCCCGGCGCCGTTTACCTTTTTCCGGGACAGGTGATCCGGAAATAAAAAACCTGTCCCTACAGTTGCTACTGCTGGGACAGGTACTATAACCTGCGGTGCCACCCGGCTTGGTGATATCATCACCCTCTCATGCATACTATCATATGCGGACATTTGTTCACGAAGTGTCTTCTCCGTCTCCCATACTCCGGTTGCCCGTTTCTGTTCACCCTCTGAGGTCCATTCACTCTTACGCTCCATACCACGCTCCCACCGTCCGCGGTTCGCTCCCATAGAGTTGTGTAAGAATTACTCACTCCTCATCATCGGTTTAATCAAAAATATCATATCGTCAAAAACCTTGTCAAGAAAAAATCAATAACTGTTTATGGTATCGCCGGTATCGTCGGTATTCTCAAGTTTAATGATCTTCACATCATACTGCACTGCATCATTAACTCTGACATGAACAGTGTCTCCAACCTTGTGCCCTATGAGCGCCTTTCCCACAGGGGACTCGGGTGTGATGTATCCACCGAGAGAATTAGCTCTGACTGTCGTCACTATCTTGAGTTCCTGGGTGCTGTGATCATCGAGATACTCTACCGTAACGGTATTGTTCATCCCGACCTCGTCATCAGCCGAGCTGTCATCTATCACTCTGGCTGTTTTTATCATATTCTCGAGATATCTGATACGGCTTTCGTTCTGATTCTTGAACCTTTTGGCCGCATAATATTCAAAGTTCTCGGACAGATCGCCCTGAGCACGGGCTACCTTCAGATCTTCGAGCGCCTTCGGACGTACCACGAGTTTCCTGTGCTCGATCTCCTCCTCCATCTTGCGTATATCCGATTCTGTCAGTTTATCATGCATCGTTCATGCCTCCGTAACGATCCTGTATATATCATGTACCGTCTCTGCAAGATATGTAGCGCCGGCCTTTCTTAATTCATCCTCTGTTCCGTATCCGTACAGAACGCCTATGGAATCGACCCCTGCTCTCACCGCTCCGTCTATATCGTAGTGTCTGTCACCCACCATGACGGCCTGAACGGGATCCGCTCCGGTAACAAGTATAGCACGTCTGATCAGATCGGCTTTATCGGGACTGGTCATCTCCATATCGGGTCCCACTATACGCATGAAATGTTCATCAAGTCCCGAATGTTTCACGACCTTATCAGCCATGTATTCAGGTTTGGATGTCACTATGGTGAGGTCGGCTCCGGCTTTCTTCAGGTCTGCGAGCACCTGCATCATACCGTCAAACACGGGTGCATCCTTATAGCCTTCATTGTCGTATTTTTCGCGGAAGTAATCAACCGCCTCATCAAGTCTCGCCTGCGGTACACCGTAGTATTTGTCAAAAGAATAATACAGCGGCGGCCCTATGAATCTGAGCAGTTTAGCCCTGTCCGGCTCTTCTATGCCAAACTTCGACAACGCATATGATGCGGCTTTGATTATGCCGAATTCGGACTGTGTAAGTGTCCCGTCCAGGTCAAAAAACATATGTGTATATCTCATGGTCTCTCCTTACGCTATCCCAAAGCATCCAGAATGCTTTCGGCATTTCTTTTCCAGGTAAATTCCGCAGAGGCATAAGTGCATCCGTTGTCGGCTACAGTCTGCGCATATTCGGTATCCCGAAGCAGTCGTCCGGCTGCTTCACACACGCTTTCGGGCTCTTCGAGCGTAAACGGTGCGTAGTTTTCCCATGGTGTGATAACCTCATTCAGATACTCGGACGGATCCGTTAGAGATACACAACCGGCCAGCATAGATGTGAAAACTCTGTCATGGGCGCCTGCCTTGAAATGTGGCATGACGTTGAGAGATATCTTGGCTCTTTCTATCGCCCGAAGACAATCGGCACTCGTCATCATGACTCCGGAATGCACGAGGTTCTCGGGATGTTTAAGCTCAAGCTTATCCCAGTCCTGACCCACGCAATGGACCGTATATCCCGCATCCACCAGTTTTGCCACGGTCCTCGATCTGAAATATGACCTTACATACAGATCGACATACAGCATATGGAACATGGCTTCGGGGTATGCTTCCTCTTCTTCATCGGGAAACTCACTGAGCAGTCGATCGTACAGAGTCTCCTCGAGAGGAAGCGACGGGTTTCTGATCATCTGATCGCATATATCATGAAGAAAATCACGATACTCCCGTTCCGCTCCGGCTATCGAGTCATATATGCTCTCTCTCGTTACATAATTGGCTATAAAGATGATGTCGATCGGCCGTTCCGCTATCGGCAGCCTCATATACCGGTCAAGATAAGGCGGTTCAGTGCATACTCCGGGCATCAGCCACAGATCGTCTATAGGTTCATTGCCGCAAAGCGGCCAGAAATAGACGTTTTCGATATATGGATGCCACCTGCGGACATATGCTACGTGATACCGGTCGATGCAGGCAACACTTAAGCCCGCGGTATGCCGTATGAGTTGTCTGTAGTAATAGATCGGCGAATCGACCATGATCGAAATGATACGTATGCCGTTCGTTTCCCATATGGTTGAAAGGCCGTCTCCGAACTGTCCCTCACCGTTAAGTCCTATGAAGTTAAAAGTAACAAGAACCCAGTCTTCTTTATCCTGCAGGGCCTCAAAAGCGGATATGCTCTCGCTGGGTCTCCTCATATCCCATATGAACACCTCAGCTCCGGCTTCATGCAGGTATATGGCAAGTTCCTTGGAAAAATAACCCAAAGTCTCGGTATTGCCGGTTATAAGTATAATCTTCTTCTCTGCCATCTTAAACGCCAACCTGTCCGACATCCTCTTTTGCCCAGAGGATCAGTTCGGAATCCTGATATATATCGCCGATGTTAAAGATCACATCTCCGCTCTGTCTGATCCCGAAGATATCTCCGGGTCCTCTAAGGCGCATGTCTTCGGACGCTATCTCAAATCCGTCGTTGGAATTCGAAAGGATCTCCAGCCTCTCCTTAGCCCTGTCCGACGCTTCATTCATCATGAAGATGCAGTAGCTCTGTTTATCCGATCTGCCGACGCGGCCCCTGAGCTGGTGCAGCTGAGCAAGTCCAAAGCGTTCGGCGTTCTCCACATACATAAGAGTCGCATTCGGAACATTTACACCGACTTCAACGACGGTCGTGGAAACCAGCACATCTATATTACCACGGGCGAACTCATCCATCACCTGGTCGCGCTTGGCGGCATTCATCTGGCCATGGAGCATGCCGATACGTATGGACTCGGGCAAAGTTGCCTTAAGTTCCTCGCTGTATTCAGTGACATTCTCGACTCCGACAAGTTCTCCGCTGTCAACCTGCGGACAGATTATGTAAACCTGATTGCCGGCATTAACCTGATCCGTAACAAACTTATACGCCGTCGGTCTGTATGAAGTATCCACAACGCAGTTTTTGATGGGCAGTCTTCCCGCGGGCATGGTATGGATCGTGCTTACCTCAAGATCGCCGTAGAGGATCATGGCGAGTGTTCTCGGGATCGGAGTTGCAGACATGATAAGAACTGCCGGTTTTATGCCCTTTTCGGCCAGGGCTTCTCTCTGGAGCACTCCGAACCTGTGCTGCTCGTCGGTCACGACCAGCCCCAGATCTTTATATTCCACACCGCTCTGGAAAAGCGCATGCGTACCGATCACAAGATTCACCTCTCCGGTACGGACAGACTCTAAGATCTCATTTCTTGCCTTGCCTTTGATCTGGCCTGTCAGCAGAACGCACTTAAACGGGAGGTCATACTCTTTAGTCATCCTGCTCACGGTCTCAAAGTGCTGCATGGCCAAAACTTCGGTGGGAGCCATGAGCGCTCCCTGAAAGCCGTTTGACACGCACATAAGGAGTGCCAGCACGGCAACTATGGTTTTTCCGGATCCGACATCGCCCTGGACAAGACGCATCATCCTGATATCGGAAGCCATATCCTCTTCGATCGTATTCCATACAGCCATCTGATCGGGAGTAAGCACATATGGAAGTTTCTCGATCAGCCTTACGGTATCCGACACCGCTATCATCGGGTGGGGATTCTTCTCCTTGTGAGTACCCAGGCGGGACATATTCAGGATGTATTCATAGAATTCCTGATATGCGAGTCTGGTCCGGGCACGTATGAGTGTCTCATCATCAGCGGGCATATGGATGTTTCTGATCGCCTCGCTGTAGGTCATCAGGCCTCTTTTTTCAACGATATCGGAAGGCAGCGTATCATACAGCGGAGATGAAGGGTACTGCACTCCGCCCATTATCTCGGCCTCGTATGCGTGTCTTACGGCCTTCTGGATCGCCGCCGAGCTTAACCCCTTGGTCGTATGATATACGGGCTGTCTGGTCCCTGCCAGTTTCATGTAATCATCGATCTTGTATTTTCTGGGATTGTTGAAGGAAAAACTGTTTCCCCGTTTCATGATACGGCCTCTGAACACGCACTCCTCCCCGCGCTTGATCGAATTGCGAAGATAAGGGGCATTGAAATAGACTATGTTCATCTCGCCGTGTCCGTCGGATACATTGAAAGATAAGATGCTCAGAGACCGGATCCGTCTGACCAGCGGATTCGAAGTTATGTAAACCTTCACAGCCGCTGTCTCTCCCACTTTCAGCTTGTCGATCGTCTCGATCTCACCGAAGAGATCATATTCCATCGGGAAAAACTTAAGAAGATCTCCCGTATCCCGGATATTCAGTTTATCAAAAAGGGCAGCAGTTTTTTCACCGATGCCCTTAATGGATGTAATGTTCATAGTTATGATCTGCCGATCCGGTCTTATTCTACAGAAATGATGTATGAGTATACGGGCTGTCCGCCGAACTGAAGTTCAACATCCTGTCCGCTGTACTTGGCTGAGAGTTCCTCGGCAAGCTTGTTTGCCGCATCCTCGTCAACATCCTCGCCGTAGTATACGCTGATAAGCTCTGACGAATCATCCACCATCGCATCTACCATCTCGATCGTAACCTGAGTCTTATCGGTACCGACTGCAAGGATTCCGGAATCTCCGATACCCATGTAGTCATTTTCCCTGATCTCTTTGTCGTCGATTATGGTATCCCTTACGGCGTATGTTACCTGACCGGTCTTAACAAGCTCTATCTGCTCGGTCATGATGTTCGTATTCTCTTCCGCGGAAGTATCGGGCATATATGAAACCATAGCTGCGATACCCTGGGGAACCGACTTGGTGGGGATAACGATGATGTCCTTATCCTCGGTCATATTTGCGGCCTGCTGTGCAGCAAGTACGATGTTTTTATTATTCGGCAGGATGAAGATATGGTCAGCATTGATCTTGTCTATGGCATTCAGCATATCCTCAGTGGAAGGATTCATGGTCTGTCCGCCTGCGATGATCATGTCTACGCCGAGGCTTGAGAATATCTCGTTGATGCCTTCGCCAACCGATACTGCGATGAATCCGATATCCTTGCGGGGTTCATCGGCCTTTGGTTCCGGCTCTTCAGTGATCTTGCCGCTCATCTTTTCCTCGATATGCTCGTGGGCCCTGGCGATCTTGCCTTCCTCTTCAAGTAAAAGGTTCTCGATCTTAACCTTATCGAGCTGACCATATTTAAGAGCTCTCTGGAGAGCCATGCCGGGATCGTTGGTATGTACATGAACCTTCACGAGGTTTTCATCGGTAACTACGACTATCGAATCACCAATGGACTCAAGATATGTCTTATAATCCAGTTCGAGCTTCACATTGAAGTTGAAGTTCTCTTTAAGCCGGATGATATATTCCGTGCAATACAGGAACTTAAGCTTGGGAGGTTCTGCAGTTGCAGTATCTGCTTTTTCCCCGGAGCCTCCCGATGTGATGGGCGAGAAGTCCACTTCCTTGCCGCAGAAGGCGTCATACGCTCCGTGAAGGACCTCCATAAGTCCCTGTCCGCCCGAATCCACAACTCCCGCCTGTTTAAGGACAGGAAGCATCTCAGGAGTCTTAAGAAGCATCTCATCTCCGGCTGCTATCGCACCCTCGATGATCGTCTTCATATCCGTCACACCGGAATCAACCAGATCCGAAACCTTCTCGGATACGGCACGTGATACTGTCAGTATCGTACCTTCCTTCGGTTTCATGACTGCTTTGTAAGCGGTCTCTACTGCCTTATCACAGGCTTCTGCAAGTATCTGGGCATCAAGTTCGCCGTCGATCTTCTTGGCTACCTTGGTAAAACCTCTGAAAAGCTGCGAAAGTATAACACCCGAGTTTCCTCTGGCACCCCTCAGGGATCCGGAGGAAATGGCTTTGCACAGGGTCTCCATGGAGATGTCGCCTGTTGAATAAAGTCCCGACACGTCATCTGCAGCCGATACTATGGTAAGCGTCATGTTGGTGCCGGTATCACCATCGGGAACGGGGAATACGTTCAGTTCGTTGATGATCTCCTTCTGTGATTCCAGTCGTCTGGCTCCGGCCACGAACATGGCGGCTATCTGTTTTGCGTCAAGCGATGTTTCACTCACTGTTTATCCTCCTCAGTCGATGACCTTAACGCCTTCGACAAAAACGTTGATCTTCTCTACTTCTATACCTACGAACTCCTCTACCTTGTACTTGATCTCGCTGATCAGGTTCTCCGATACAGCCATGATGCTCACGCCGTAAGCAACGATGATATGGAGGTCGAGTGTCAATTTATTGTTCTCGAGAGTCACACCGACGCCGCGGTTCAGATTATCCATCTTAAGGAGATTGACCAGGCCGTCTCTCACATTGATGCCTGCCATGCCCACTATGCCGAAGCACTCTGTCGCGATGGCTCCCACATACTGTCCGATGACATCATTCTGAATCTCTATATTACCCAAATGTGTATCCATTGAAGATTTCTTCATATGCACCGATCCTTTCCGATTTATTCAAAAAAGCTTTTAATATCAAAGTTATTTAGTATTGTATCACTCCTTTGAAGAAAAAGGAAGTTATATATACTAAATTAATTGTTGCATTATTCATCCAAGTCTGATAATATATCAATGTTGCGTTTCAAAAAGATACCAGATAAAGGAGGTGTCATCATGGCTAAATGTGATATATGTGGCAAGGGCGCTCATTTCGGAAACAACGTCAGCCATTCCCATAGAAGATCTAACAGAATCTGGAACTCCAACGTTCAGAAGGTTAAATGCAAAGTGAACGGCGGAGCCAAGAGAATGCATGTATGTACTTCATGCCTCAGATCGGGACTTGTAGAGCGTGCCTGATCCGAACTTAGCACAGATTTAAACAACGAACAGGAGACTTTTTCAAGTCTCCTGTTTTCTTATGCTCTATTCTGTTTTAGCAGTGATCATTTTCCTGACTCTTCTTCGGTGATCACTTCTTGAACATGTCCAGAACGCCGGATACCTTATCAAGAGTATCTGCGCTCTTTACTGCTGCAAGAACCTTATCTGCCACACCGTCGGGAATGTCCACACCGATAACAGATTCGATGGCCTTCTCAGGATCCTTCTTAAGTTCTTCCATAAACTTGGGATCGCTCTTTGCCTTATCAACCACTTTGTCGATCATTGCTTTTACATCTACATCCATTTTGCTTTTCCTCCGTTCCGAAGCCTGCGCTTCACATATATTTACAGATATTTCTTGAATTTCTTATTGTTAGCCTTCTGTATGGCCTTAACACTCTTATTACTCTTATCCAGTGCCTTCTTCGATGCACGGGCTGATGCGCGTGCCTTGATATCCTGTCTGTTCATCAGAAGATAAGTAGCACCGCCGATGATCGCTGCACCGGCAAGAAGCATGATCCAGAATAACCGCACGCCCTTCTTCACTTCGGGAGCCACCATACGTCTGGCTATAGCATCGCTCTTAGGAACATGGTTCTCTTCCAGAGTCTGAGACTGAACGTATGCGGTCACGCTGTCAGGTTCTGCGATATTGCTGACAGGCTCGGCCTCATCTTCCGCAGGAGCACTATCCTCCTCGGTTGCCACGGGCTTGTCCAGATGCGCGGAAGCATTGGCAAGTATATCCTTATCCACTACGACTACATAATCTCCGCCTTCGCTGAATGTAAGCGAAGCTGTTCCGTCATCACTGATCTCATCAGCCGTCACGAACGAAAGGCTGTTGGTTGCCGGATCGTATTTGAACAGGTTTGCATGCAGGCCGGCGTTATTTCCGCCCAGATTAAGTGAAAGGATCGGTGAGCAGCCGTAATCCCCGTCCTGAGCAAGGCTCAGCTGAAGATTGTAATCAGTAGCCGAAATAAGTTTGGTCAGTTCGGCAGGTATGGTATTGGTATTGGTCAATACACCGAAATTTACGGCTGAAGTCAGTTCCTCGGGAATGCACATTCCGTTTACATTCCACTTAACGCTGTTACCCATATCGAATACAACCGTAACGTTGTCATCCTTCAGGTTATTCAGCAGCGATGAAGGAACCTCAGTCGTGCCGTTCATGTAGACCGGAACCGAATCGCCTTTGGCCGTGCCGGATATGCGAAGCGATATTGCATCCCATCCGCTCACATCCGGGAATCCTGCAATGAACGGAGGCTTAACCTCGGGTGCGGAATTTGCACCGGATGCCGTTGAACTCGAAGAGGTCCTTGAACCGGAACCTGTTCTGGAGCTCGTAGACGATCCGCTTGAAGAACCTGTTCTGGAACTCGTTGATGAGCCCGATGAGCCGGTCCTGGAGCTTGTAGTCGAGCCGGAGGTTCTGGAGCTGGTTGTTGAGCCGGAAGTCCTGCTGCTCGTTGTCGATGAACGTGTACCGGTCGAACTTGATGTAGTTGTTCTGCTGCCGGTGGTCGTTGTCTTGTTGCTTGCTGTACTGCCCTCTTTGGTTATCGTTACTTCTACCGATTTGACCGAATCATCATAGTTATCAGCATCTGAACCGATATATTCAAGCCTAGCGGTTACGGTGACGGTCTCGGTAGTCTTGTTCGAAGACGTTGAAGATGACGATGATGTCGAAGTTGAATCCGTTGTGTCAGATACAAGGGATTTTCCTTCATCAGCACTGCTCCATCTCCACTTGGATGAACTTACACCAAGAGAAGACATAGTTACATCGCCTACTGTCTTGGCTGACGACGAACTCTTAAGCGTAATGGACGTCTTCGGCATAGGGCTGAGCGATGTGGATCTGCCAATGGTGAAGTTGGCGGATACATCGTTGAACTCGTAGTTGCCGCCGGTTTTAGGTGAAACGGTTATCGTACCTTCTCCGGCATTCTTGTTATCACTTATGGTAACCTTGTAATCTGTTGCAGCAAGAGCCGTACCGCCATATGTAACGGAATATGTTGGCGTGATTGCCTTTCCTGTATAAGTGTAAGAGCCGGTAACTACAACTACAGGAGAGATTCTTAATGGATTGATCGCTGCCCTGGTATCCGTTTGATTACCGTTAGCGGCTAAAACATAATTGTTGTTTCCACTAATAGTAATGGTATCTATCGAAACCTGTCTACCGGTACCGGCATTTGAATTCACAAAGTGCCCTGTAGCATTAACGGTCAACCGGTCTGATCCGTTCAGTGTATGGATAGTTACTGAACTCGTATCAAGTTCAACTGTTGATGTTCCGTCATAATCCTTGTCACGTGCAGTAATACCCGTAACTGTTACCGGACATTTGCTTATGGTAAATGTCTTGATTGTCTCTTCATTTATGTGGTATGTACTTCCTGCTTTACTTTTTACTACTACCTGGGCACTATCTCCGGCGTTTATATTATTTCTATATTCGACGGTGTAATCTACATCCTTAGTAAGCGTATTGGATCCGAGTTTTACGGTCACCGCAGGTTCTTTAGCTCTGCCATCATATACGCTTCCACCGGCAACTGTGATCGTAGGAGTCAAAATCGCATCTGTAATGGATGCCGTCGTTGTAGTCTGATTGCCGTTTTGTGCAACGGTATAATTATCTTTAGCAGTACCGGTTAACGCAATTCCTGATATATTAACCGTTTTGTTCGATCCCACTTCTGCGGAATCAAAGGTTCCCGTAGCGGTTACTCCAACCGTATCCCCTTCTATCAAGCCGCGTATGACAGCTGCAGAACAGTTCAGAGTTGCTGTAGCATTGCCATCGTATGCTTTATCTCTGGCCGTGATACCGGACGGAACAGTAACCTCGATCGGGTTTATGGTCGCAGTTGCATTTGTCTGGTTCCCTGATGAAGCCAGTATGTAATTATTGATACTTGTTCCACCCAATACAAGACCAGAAATGGCAACCGGTCTGCCCGTCCCGGCATTATAGTTAGTAAACCGCCCTGTCGCAGTAACAGTAAGCGAATCACCTGTAGCCATGCCCGTAAATTCAGTTCCGCTATAATCAAGCACTACAGAATCTGTTCTGTCATAGTCTTTATCATGAGCTGTAATACCCGATACGGTAACAGTTTTCTTGTTTATGGTGAAATGCTGTGTAACAGGCGAAAATGTATAATTGCCGCCTTCTCTTGGTGACACAACTACTGTAGGTGCATTTGTATCTGATGAAGAAGCTGCATTTACATTGTTCGAATATATAACGGAATAATCTGAAGTTGTAAGCGTAGTGCCGGAACTGATAACTGTAACTTCAGGCTCAACGCCAGCGCCGGTATATGTAGCGGATGCCACTGTTACGGACGGAGTGATTTCAATAGGATTTATAGTCGCAGTAGTTTCAGTCTGACTACCAGATAAATCCACTACATAATTATCTTTTGATGAACCATCAAGAACTATATTGTCTATGGTTACAGGTCTGTCTTCGCCTACAGAAAACAGGGTAAGATGCCCTGTTGCAGTTGCCGACAGTGTATCTCCTGCTATTATCCCGGAAATAGTTGCGTGAGAGGCATCAAGTGTGATTGCATTCGTTCCATCGTATGTTTTAGGGGTTGCAACGATTCCTGTAACAGTAACCTCCTTAGGATCTATTGTAAATGTCTTGGTTATGCTTCCATCCTGAACATTTGGATCATTAGATATGGTAATGGTCATAGTATAATCGCCGGCGTCAGTCGCCTTGTTGGTATCATGATTCTCATCATCTTTTGCTATTGACCACTTTGAATTATCAAGTCGTACATCTCCTACAGACACTTTGTTTACTGTCTGTGTCTGCTCACTGCGGTTATAGGTAAGCGGACTGCCAAGTTCTACCGTGCACGCTGTTACGGGGGCTTTAGATATTTCAAAAGTCTCTTCTACATCTTCAAATCTGTATATAGGAGTATTGATAATCGGTTTGATTGTAAGCGTTGCGGTTCCTGCATTAATGTTATTAGTTAACACCTCTATATAATCATCATTCTTCACAAGTTGAGTGGAACCGACAGTCACTGCATATGTAGGAGTTATATCCGTCCCGTTATATACATAAGAACCGGTTATGTTTACTGTAGGGGCTGTATTTGAAAAGATCGTGGCCCTTGCAGTACTGGGAGACGATGTCAACGTATAGTTACCCGCTGAAGTACCGGTCAATTCGACACCCGAAATGTTAACGATTTTATTTCTGCCTACTGCGTCATTCTCAAATTCTCCGGTACCTGTTGCCCAAAGTTCTGCCTCAGTACCATCGACGGCGGCTGCACCTGTGATCGAGATATTTCTGAAATCAAGTGTTGCGGATTTATCGTTTTCTGCATATTCTCTGTCTACTGCAAGAATGCCTGTAACAGTAACAGGTTTAGGAGTAATGTTTCCGGTAATGCCAGTCTGAACAATACCCGAAATAGCATAGTTATTGCTGCCAGCGCCCTCAAGAACAAGATTATTCGCATTGACAGTTACCCCAACATTGTCACCAACGGCAGCATCGTCATATGTACCCGTACCGCTAACGGTAAATGTAAGTCCTTCTATCACAGTATCGTTAGTATCGTTTGCATCTGAAACAGATATCGCAGAATGACTGATTACGGCATCATTAACTTCACCATTGTATACTTTATCTTCAATAGAGATTCCATCTACTATATTCAACGGTGCGGGAGAAATCGTATATGGGTCAGAAAAAGCCGATCCCGAAAGATTTCCGTTGGCATTTGCGGTCAACGTAAGCTTATGAGTTGTTCCCGCATTTGTACCGGAGCCCGAAACAGTATAATCTGAGGGATCAACTGTAACTCCGTTTATCGACACAGTAACAGTTGGAGCCTGCGCACTACCATTGTATGTCAACTGATCATTTGACAAGGTAATTACGGTTTCAGAGAGAGGACGTTTTGAAATAGTAAAGTCGGCCGAAACATAAGATGATTCATCTCCGGAACCAAGTTTATAAGTTGCGGTAACTGTATGAGTCCCTGCATTCTGAGGAACAGTTGAACTTGTATTATCATACAAATAACTTATTTCGTAGGGAACAGTCGGCACTCCGTCTACGGACAGGCTCGGTATTTCGGCTGCATCTCCGTATGTCCAATTCTCAACCGTAAGAACAACGCCCTCGCCTTCCGCACGAGCATTTACTTTCCATCCCAAAACAGCAACGAGTGCCATAACCGCAATCGCAAAGATGATCGGCAGGCTGTCGCGCTTTCTGAACTTTCTCCTGGCTCCGGGGGCATCGGGAGCGGTACGGCGGTATCTCTCTTCTTCGATCCCCCACTCTTTATTGATTCTTTTTCTTGTAGGTTTATTCATATTCTCGGTCATCATGTGTTCACATCCCTGTGCTACAGTTTATGCATACTCCATTATGTATATCGTCTAATGACATCACAAAATCAACTGATCCAGGATTATTTATCCTTATGTAAACCAGCCGACTATTTTTAATATATCACACATGTAATTCTAAATACAATATATTTGCGCAGATATTGACAGTCTGTTTTATCAATAAATCAGGTATATCTACAGTTCCAGCAACATATAGATCAGTTCCTGATATCCGCTTATACGGGATTTGAAGCCCCTGGGATTTCGTCCGAATTCAACGAACCCAAGCTTCTTATATAGAGATATTGCTGCAGCATTCTCAGCAACTACATTTAATTCAAGCTGAGCATATCCTGCATCTTTAGCACATTGTATACATGCTTTAGTAAGCGCTTCACCCAGACCGAGTCCCCAGTATTCCTTTAAGATCCCGATACCGAATTCCGCCCGGTGGCTTAATTTATCCTTAGAGCCTACCTGTTCGATCCCGGCTGTACCTGCGACTTTCCCGTCAACAAACGCTACTATCTCTATTTCATTCGGACTCTCTGTCTTCTTTTCCAGATATTCACTTTCCTCTTCGGGAGTAAATGAGTTCTCATCAGGATATGTCAACAGATAATCCGTTTCTGCGTGAGTTGCATTAAAAACCTCGCATACCTCGGTTCCGTCAGCTCCGCTTCCGTTCCTAAGCAGCGCCTCTTTTCCGTTCTTCAGAGTTATCTTTTGTTCGTATCTCATTTTTCCACCTCATGATATCAGTGGAACTATTCTATCACCCAGATCGCCTCAATTCAAAATATATAGGGCCAAACCGGAATTCGTGAATAAGTTTATTCTATATATTTCCCAATATAATGATCGTCTTATGTTAGAATAGAAAAAAGGAGGTGAAGCCATGAGCAACAGATCTCAGAGACGAATGTTAATGAAGAACTGGCATATATCCGCCATAGTTATCGGTATAATCCTGGCATTACTCGGTTTATACTCTGTTTTCGTGATCAGCGGCGAGACCAATCGCAAGAACGCCGAATGCACGGAAAAGACAATCGGCACGATCACCGGTGTCACAAAATCAGGCTCCACATATCTCACAGACATAGAGTACGTGATCGAAGAATCCGAAATGAATACGACCATTGAGGCAAAAAAAGATCTCGGTGTAGGTAACACGATAGATATCTACTATGAACCGCTTTCGTGGTCGCATATTTATATCGATGGTGTATCTCCCACCGGAACCAAAGATGTGTTATTCGGGCTTGTGGTCACCCTGGTAGGTGCGGCGTTCATCGGAGCCGGAGTGATGACCTTAAGAAAAAAGAAAAGCAACGGGATTTAAGTTTCCTGCGGATTGCAGTGCTTTTTTGATGACTTTACAAAGACAAAAGCACTGGGATTCACGTGATCTGTGAATCCCAGTGTTTTTTTGTTGGTTTTACGTAGATAAATGCACTGGGATTCATGTATTCTGCGAATCCCAGTGCTTTTAACCTGATTCATCCTATTTCCCCGGGTGGAAAGGATCAGAGCACAAACCGAGCAAACATAAACCGGGATTTATAGCAGGCCTCTTTACCCTTCCCACCCATAAACCGTCAGATCTACGTGGTTGTCGACCACTTCTATTCCGTCTGCACGGAGGAGCGACTCCTGAACTCCCGCTCCACCGAACACAAACGCTTCTGCAAGCCTTCCCTGTGCATTGACCACACGATAGCAGGGTATACCGTCCGGATCGGGATTCTTATGCAGGGCATTTCCTACCGCACGTGACATCCTTTCATTTCCGGCCAGCCTGGCGATAGTTCCGTAGGTGGCCACTTTTCCACGAGGGATCTTACGGACTGCTTCATATATCCTTTTGGTCGGGCTGTCCGATATCAGGTCGTAGCTTTCGGCGATCATCATCTTGACGGCATCATCCGGGATCGAGCCGTCCAGGATGACCGTATTCCAATGCTCCTTGTTCTGATGATATCCGGGAATGACCGACCTGTATATCTGCCGCCAGTAATATGCCTTGTCGGGCTCGGTTTTAACATTGAGACAGATATGATCATCTTTCTCATATGTCCAGAGAAAAGCCTTCTTATTCGGACTGTATCGAACAAGTTGCCAGTTAGGATCGTTAAAAGGCGCATCCTGATATGTATCCGGAAACGATAATCCGTATGATAATGCTTCTTCGCGTGTCAGCATATTAACTCCAATGTACCCTCTTATCACTTCTATATATCCCAGCGCTTCTTCATCCGAAACCATCACATCGAGTCCGAAAACTCCTGCCGAGTATTCCGGCATGATACCACGCTCATAAACCTGCGCTATGGAGTTAGCGCAGACCCTGCATTCATATATATCCTTAAGCCCGTTCGCCCGGTCCCAGTCGATATCAGGATAACCGAGTACGTTTTTTAGGAATTCATGAAGTATGCGGACGCAGACCTTCCTGGTAAGCCTGACTTCCGACTTTTCGGCCGGGTACGCTCCTGTGAACATATCCAGATACTGCCCCATGCTGTATTCAGTCGGATCATGCCCGGTTTCGGATGTGTATTCCAGGATCAACCGATCAAAGAATTCCTTTTCTTTCATATCATTTCTTCGGGGTGACGATGAACGTGGCGTTATCATAAGCACGCAGCCCGTTTACCGTAAATATCTCTGAAGCGTTTTCGCTCACTTCCCCGCTCCACACATCCTTAAGGGTGTAAGATGCGGCAGAGACTATTCCCTCACCCAGATATTCTCTGAGCGCAGAAAGCCTTACGCTGAATTCATCCGCTTTATCACTGTCGGAACAATTGATGAAGCTTAATGCAAACCGTTCATCCGAAAGAGGTTTGCATAGGATATCCACGCGGTCATTATCACGTATGTATTCTCTGTCGGCATACTCATGAGGCAGACTCGTCCACACTCTTTTGGCCTGTTTCCCGAGGCTGTCCTGATTTACGGCGATCAGATCACTGTTGGCTATTATGCGGTAGAGATCATCGCCCTTTTCAACGCGCCTTAAGTCAAGTCCGAGCATGAGCGGAGCATTCATCATGCACCACATGGCCATATGGGTTCTATTCTGAGCGGGATTCAGTCCGTCCATTCCGATCATCAGCATATCGGGATCGTTCCACCCCTTATCAAGGCCCGAGAATTCATCCATGATGACAGCCTTGTTATATTGGCTCATCACACTCGTGGTATAATCCGATGTCCAGTCGCCGTGACCGGGATCGCCGTCCGAACCGACTCTGAAAGTGATATCGTTGAGGATACGCCATGAATCACAGACCTTATATGCCCAGTTCTGAGGCTGAGTCTTGCCCCATTCACAGGCAGAGTACATGATGTCATGGTCAGGCTTTAAGTCGGCAAGCGCCTTAAGCAGCCTCGCATATGAATTAAGCGTATTCTCCTGCCGTCTGTGGTTCATCAGACGTATCAGATTATTTCCTTCTTTTACCCTGACCGGGATCTCTTTACTCCATATATACCGGTCTTCCGCAGGGCTATTTCCCATAAGATCATCATGGAAAAACTCATCTCCGACAGCAATCTGAAGCCACTCGCCCTGATCTTCCTTACAGCCGGTGGCATACTCTACCGATATCCCGATCTCGCCGGCAACATCGGAATCGTATTCCAGAACCACCTCACTGCTCCTGATGCCTATCGGCGACGCATCAGGCCCGGTGCCGTCATATGTCCCGATCCCCGTCACGCAGTCGTCTTCAATAGTCCCTCTGTCTCCGGCAACGCACAGATCAGAGATGGTATAGGTCTTATCCCCCACCCTGACAGCTCTGATATTTGGCGCAAAAGTGTATCTTGCATTCTCGGGTTTGGAAAAAGTAGCATTGTCCCAAAGATAATAGCAGTTGTCGACTTTCAGGAAATCAACACCCCACTCCAGATAACTCTTCGCATCCTCGTCTTCGAATCCGCATGTTCCGACTTCGGCGCCCGCGCACAGATTGGTCCCGATATCGTTATACATGCCGAATTTGAGCCCTTTGGAATGGATATAGTCACCGAGTGCCTTGAAACCGCTCGGGAACTTCACTTCCTCATTGGAAAGCTTTCCGTCGATCCTGGTCTCCTTGTAGCAGCCGTCATCCAGTACGATATACTCATACCCCAGATCCTTTAGACCCAGTTCGATGAACCTGTCGGCCATGATCTTAGTCAGTTCCTCGGTATTGCCGCTTCCGAACGCGTTCCAGCTGTTCCACCCCATGGCAGGCAGGCGGCCTTTCTTTTTTCCGTAAAGGACCTTGCCGTCCTTAAATGCATCAAATCGGCATTCCTTTGATATTCTGTCAGGTTTATCAGGTATCATTTGCTCTCCTGTTATCGGCGGTGTTGTGTGCTACATCAGTCTCTTATAGATATCAAGCATGCTCTCTATCTGGTATTGCAGGAGCCAGTAGGCGTTGTTGTATTCCGTGGTCGCCTTTATCGCCTTGATGAGCTGCGGGTAATACTTTTCCGTCTCTTTGATCATCCTGTATACTCTTTCTCTGCTCAGCCCCCATGACATGGTCGTCAGGTTGTGGCATCTGTCCAGGCATTTGATGAGTGCAGCCTTGGGATTTTTCAGGATCTCGCCATAATATGCATCCATGACCTCTTCCCGATTTTCGTCCGTTGTGCTTCCATGCGTGAGCAGTCTGACAAGTTCCTTGGTATCATCGTCGACCGGAAGTTCTTCCAGCGTCCTTCCGCAGTCTTCAACGACGTCATGCAGAAGGCAGGCTGCTATCACATCATCTTCGATTATGTTCAACGCGAGTGCGTGGCAGGCAAGATTCAACGGATGATATATGTATGGTGTATGCGAGCGTTTTCTCTTCTGCCCCTCGTGGGCTTCCACCGCATAATCAACCGCTTTCAGCGTGTTGGGAAGTTTGAAGTTTCTGGCCGTGGTCTTCACATATGTTTTCATGTGTTCCCAGTTGTAGATCACTTCTTTGGTCTTGAACGTTCCGTGCTTTTCTTCCGCGATGGCTGATATCGATACGTCCAGGACCTCTGCCAGTTTGATCAGTTTATCCGTGTCCGGCCTGTACTCGTCACGTTCCCAGGATGAAACGGCCTGAAAGCTTACACCTACCGCTTCCGCCACCTGTTCCTGAGTGAGTTTACGTTCTTCCCTGATACTCTTGATATTCTGCCCTATGCTCATGTGCACCTCCGCTAATCTTCTACGGTTTAGAGAACTTGCGCTCTCAGGCTACATATACATAATAAAGCTACCCGCTCTTTTATATTAGCGGGTAGCGATTTAAGATTCAACAAAATATTCAAGTTGTGCTTGAGGACGTATCAGCCGGAATACATCAGTTCTTTGAAGATATCCTCAGCAGGATATCCGTTGATCGTAAGATCGTTTCCATGCCCCTCAAAATAGAGTCTGATCGGCGTACCGTCGGATATCACGGTGTCCAGATAAGTCTTTCCATCCGTTGACGTGAATGTAAATGACTCTCCTCTGTTTATCGTATAGGGCTCTTCCTCTCCGTCATCATTGACATATGTAGCCTCAAAAGACTGAATGCACTTTACGGGTTCCCAGCCGCCCGTATTGTATATCGTGTATTCTTCATCATCCGTCTCGGGCATGCCGTTGGGGCCGATGTGATAAGACTTAAAAGCGCTGAACGTAGTGATGACATCAAACCTGTCGGCTATTTTCATGTTATCGGGATCATACAGGAAGAAATGTCTTGCGATATCAGTCTTTTGATCATAATCGATATAGAATGAAGGGCAGCATTCGTATCCGGATTTAACCGGCTTGCCGCTGTTTAAATCAAAGACATATATATCGTAGAAATCACTGTATGTGGCACATACAAGATACAGGTAGTTCCTGCCGTCGTCTGTATGCACATAATAACCTTCCGCCTCCTCGGGAAAAGGAAGGTCATAATCTCCCTCACCGACCATGGCCTCATAGTCATTAATGTAGATCTCGGCATTTACATACTCGCTGTAATCGGAATTCATGATCGGGTCGATCCCGATCACATCGATCTCGCCATCATTATCCACATCATACTTGTAGCAGTATTTGCCGAAGTGATCGATAAATCCCTCGTTTAAACCGTCAGGCATGTACTTCTCGTCAATGAGTTCCGGATGCTCATCATACCTGATCAAAACTGTCTGCTCTCCCATGGCATACGGAGCAAGAGTATAAGGGCCGAAATATATCTCAAGACCATCGTGGGTAAGCGCCCATGTGAAACCTATGGGACCATCGGGATTGAACTCAGCCGGATCGGCATCCGCGGAATAAGAACTCAAGCTTTCATCAAGGTCATAGAACATATCCAGATCATCGGCATACTGTTCTTCTATGGATTCCTTGATGATACTGTTCAGATCGTCTGTGGACTTAAGGACATCCGAAAGCATTATCTTCTCTCCGGTAACCGTATCGAAAGTTGCGCACGCATTTCCGTAGACTCCGTGGGCACCGCCTGAATATACATCAAAAGGGAAGAAAAGACTCACGACTTTGGAATCGGCTCTCCTTACAGATACACGCTCATTATCCTCATACGGAACCCAGTATTCATGGTCCGTTTGAAGTTCATACTCCTTACCGGTTTCTTCTTTCAGCGATCCCATGGTCTTATCGAATTCCTCAAAGATATCGTCGTCCAGTTCCTTAAGAGATTTTGCAAGTTCCGGATACTGTTCGGCGCTTTCATCCGTAAGCGCGGGAGCCTCAACCCTGCCATTCACCAACGTAATATAGAGATCGTCATCGGATACCGCATAATCGTATCTCTTCAGAACGACCAGTTCGGGGGGTACGCCGGGAGCCGCTTCATCTGCTTGGGTTTCAGGTTCTTCCGCAACTTCCGTTTCAGGTTCCTCCGTTTTTACGACCTCCGGAGTTTCATTCTCTGTCTGAGCATCATCCGCAGGTTTCACGGATTCAACCGTTTCTTCCGTCCCGGAAGATTCCTGAAGCTTATCGGATATGATCTCAGCCATGGCATCGGTAAGTCCGCAGCCCGTAAGCAGAAGGGATGCTGTAAGTGCTATCACAACTGCCTGTTTAATCTTTCTCATCAATATCAAACCCTTTCTCCCTCGGTAAAGATCGGAGTTCTGGCAACCAGAATGAACACGATCACAAAGCCAATGACCGCGGTCGCAAGCTGGATCACCGAAAAAGTGGATTGTAATACGGGCATTTTGCCTCTCATAGGGCTTTCTGCTGGAATAAATGTCGGCAGAAGCCAAAGCGAAATTGTAAGTCCCATGAACGCCGCCTTAAGAAATGCGCAAAGCAGTGCCAGAAGATAGTTTTTAACGCAGCACGCTCCTTTTCCGCGGGTGTTTACATCTTTTTTCAGAAGGAAATGAACTGATATCGCAAGTACGGCATTTCCTGCCATGATAAAAGGAATGATAGCCGGTACTGCCATCATCACTGGAGATGCCGCTATGAAGTATGCAGTTACCGGAGTTATGACGCTTAAGATAAGACCGCACCAGATATTCAGCGACAGGACCGCTATCACTATGCATGCATTGATGATGGGGCCTGTTATAAACACGCTTAAATTCTTGAATATCTGGCTGGCGATACTCAGCGCGAGAAGAATCGCCATAATAGTAATCTGTTTAGTGCCGAACCGTGTATTTTTCATGATTTTTCTCTGTAATCCTCCGTAGAATTATATTTTGTAACATAATCTGTACGGTCTTTACCGCTTTTTCGATGCCTCTCAAAAGCATCATGATATTCCTGCACACTGTTCCAGGTCTTCCCGCGATTCTGTCTGCGCCGCCTGAAGATAAATATATATATCACGACCAGAAATACGGTCGTGAGTGCAAGCGTCTTAACTACATACATATCCATATGCTTTACCCGTTTTGACTGTCATTGTTTGTGTCAGCCGTATCAGCCGCTTTTGTTTTTACTTCTTCTTCATCTTCATCATCAACATCCAACAGGATACCCCTGAACACTGTCTTTGTCTTGTCTATGCCGAGTATCTGAAGCAGGCTCCTGCCTTTTACGGGAACATACTCCATAAAAGTTCCGTCCTTCTCAACGGATCCGACTTTGATATAGGCTTCCGTATCCTGTGGCATGGATTTGTGACGAAGTTTACGGTTGATATTGTATTTGGTCAGTGCATAGATCACGGCAAAAGTGGGAACGCCCAGAAGCATTCCCGGTATTCCGAACAGTCCGCCGAACACCGTGATCGCAAAGATAACCCAGAAACTCGAAAGACCTGTAGAGTCGCCGAGGATCTTGGGGCCGATTATGTTTCCGTCCAGCTGCTGGATCACCAGGATAATGATCAGCAGATAGAGTGCTTTGATGGGATTGACCATTAGCACCAGGAATATCGAAGGGATCGCACCGATATAAGGACCGAAGAACGGAATGATATTGGTCACGCCCACGATCACGCTGACCAGTACGGCATAAGGAATACCGACGATCCTCGTTATCCCGAAGCACAGGAAACCGATGATAACGGAATCTATCAGTTTACCGCCCAGGAAACCGATAAATACGGTATGGCTGTACCTGATGCCCGAGATGAGCCTGTTGGCTTCCTTGGTCTCATACATGGCATACATGATCTTCTTGGCCTGTCCGGCGAGAAGTTCCTTGGTACTCATCAGATAAAGGGATATGATAAATCCGATGATCAGATTGAGCGTGGCCTTCAGAACATTGAATACACTCAGAGAGAACACCTTGATCAGGTCCTCTGCCTGAGGGATCAGCTTATTCTGAATATATGTATTCAGCTGTATGGAATAATCGGTAATGAACGTATTCAGAGTCTCTTCTATCTCCGGATAGTCATTAAACAGCTGTTTGATAAACGCTTCCAGATTGTTAATGTACCTCGGAAACTGGTAAACGATACTCTTAATGCTGTTAATGAGCTGAGGGATGATGAGTCTGAAGAACAGATATAAAAGCCCGATGAATATGATATATGTGATGAGGATCGACAGGTTTCGCTTAACTCTCCTGCGCCTTACCGTCATTTCCTTTTTACTGCGTGCAAAAAGACGCCCCACCCATTCTCTTTCAATAAAGTTGAGCGAAGGAGTAAGGATATAAGCAAGCGCCACGCCGTCTATTATTGGGGTAAGGATATGAAGCAGACGCTTTATGCCCGAGAGCACAAGTCCGAAATTAAAGATAACAAATACAGTCAGTGCACTGGCCGCTATGACCAGAAACGCCGTAATACCGATGGCTGCATATTTATTATCCTTAAGGAATCTGTTCATGTATCCGTCTTCCAATCTTTAGAAATAAGATCATCTTATATCATACCACAAAAAAGATATGGTATAATCTGTGTTATACGAAAAAAGAAAGGAGAATCGATATGGGATTCGTAATCACTCTTTTGATCGGCGGAATTGCAGGATGGCTTGCAGGAGTATTAATGGGAAGTCCTCAGAAATGGTGGATGAACATCATCATCGGTCTTATCGGTGGTGTCATCGGCTCAATAGTTCTCGGGATTATCGGAATTCACGGATCCGGATTCATCGGTGGTATCATCGTATCGGTGGTCGGAGCCTGCATCCTGATCTTTATAGTTAAGAAGCTCTCCAAATAATTCCGTGCAACACTTCAGCAGCCGATACCAGTTTGTCGGCCAGACACAGGATAACGCTTTCTTTGTGTCTTGGCACTTTACTGATATTAAGCGGGAACATATGCGAGCGTATCATATCCTCCTCCACTTCATTCAGTTCGAAGTCCCTCTTCGCATTTGAAAGAGCCTTCTCTGAATGATGATAACCATGGAGTCTGTGGCTTGCGTCTTTCTCATGCCAGTCATAGAGAAAGTAGTCATGTAAAAGGGATCCTCTGACCAGCGTCACCGTATCAAACTTCAGTTTAAGGGTATTTGCTATCTTAAGGCTCATATCCGCTACGGACACACAATGGTCATATACGCTCGTATCCCCGTGCTGAATGTAGCGTTTCGAGTCATTCATTCCTTCCGAATTCAGGATATCATCGCCGTACCGGCGTATGATGCTGTCGTATTGTCTCTTATTCTCATCTGCCATTGCTGTTCAGTACTCCGTTTATCTCGTCTATATAGGCTGAGACAACTTTATCTCTGTCAAAATGCTCTTCCACGAACTTCCTGCCCGCTTCCCCCATGGCTCTGCGCTCTTCTGCGGACAGCCCCATAAAGCGATCCAATGCGTCGTACAGAGCATCACGGTCTCTGGGCGGTACCAGAAATCCCGAAACGCCAGGATCGACGATCTCACGACAGCCCCCGATATCAGATGCGATAACCGGACGTCCGGTTGCTGCCGCCTCCATGATGACATTGGACATGCCCTCATGATACGAAGGATGAACGACCGCATCGGTTTCCGCAAGGTAAGGACGGATATCTTTCTGAAAAGGGATCATCTTAAAATATCCCGCCTTCTCGGCCGCTTTGATCCTCTCCTCATAATCGTCGTCAAAGTAACCTATCCCTGCAAAAGATATCCTGTCACCGTATTTCTCATGAAGTTTCTCGGCACAGTAGAGATATTCATCCATCCCTTTTTCCTTCATGATCCTTCCGATATAGATAAACCGCGTCACATCATCGGAATGGCCCGGATACGGCTGAAGGACATGTTTCTTAAGATTGACACCCGAGCCGCTCACGGTAACATGCTTGCAGGCCCTGATCCCATGTGATTCGAATATGTGCCTGTTATCGGCATTCTGAAAGAACAGACATCTGCACTCATCCAGAGAATGTTTATACATCCTGACTATGAGTTTCAGGAGTATCCCGCCGCGTTCAAACGCCGTACCGAGACCTGTGACCGTGGAAAAATACGGTACCCCTCTTCTCTTGCATACAAATCCGCCGTAAATGTTGGGTTTGATCGTATAGGAAAGCACTGCATCAGGCCTTTCCTGTTTGATAAGTGCATTATAGGAACGCATGAGCCCAAGATCCTGGATCGGATTGACTCCTCTTCTATTTATCTCGGTATGTACTACTCTGCAGCCTTCTTCGGCAAGTTCGTTTTTCTTTACGTCATCCGGTATGCTCACCACAACTTCATGCCCGAGTTCAAGAAGCTTGGCAAGAAGCTCATTCCTGAAATCATAAAGACCTATGGATGAATTTGCCAGTATCAGGATCTTACTCATTCACTTACTCCGTAAACAAAAAATGCTTGTGAAAGCCCATCGCCTCCACAAGCAATAATATCCCCATACGGATCAAAACTCAATATGTGTGATAGTGCACAACTATCTGCAGATGTCAAAACTCCTCGATATATCTGGGAAGGATAACATAGTATCCTGCCTGAACCGTCTCATCCTCATCAAGGTGATTGATAAATCTGACCTCTTTGATATAGTCTTCACAGGAATCATAATAGTCGCTGTCCATATACTGAGCGGCAAGTTCATAAAGATCGGAACCGAAAGGCATCATAACGCTCGAATACGTCTTGATCTTGTATTCATCGGGAGTTTCTGCTGCCTTGGACAATATCGAAGTAAGGCCAAGCGATGAACTTACTATGATTATGACTGCGGCTATCGCAATGACAATACGCCTGCGAAGCTGACGCTGTCTCTTTATCCGGTTACGTCTGATCTTCAGTTCCCTTATCTCGCCGGGAGTCATTTCCTTTCTGTTCATGTTCATACTCTTCCTCCGTTGTATCGATCGGAGCTTATCGTGCCCCGAACATCCGTTCTGATATGATGATAATCGAACATACATTCTTTGTCAATACATTTTTAGAACATTTGTTCCGAAAATATGTTTGCTTTCCTGTTCGTCCTATGATAAAATACTTATATCGAATGGGATTGCCTGTTCATGTTTATATGATACGAAGTTATCTGTACAATAAAACGGACTTATATTTAGGAGGTGGATGATGTCCAACGGTAAGATATCCGCAAAGCAGCAACAGATACTGGATTATATCAAGGAAGAGATCCTCAAGAGAGGATATCCTCCGGCAGTTCGCGAGATCTGTGAAGCAGTAGATCTGAAGAGTACTTCTACCGTACATGCTCACCTGGAAAGACTTGAGAAGAACGGTTATATCAAGAGAGACCCCACCAAACCGAGAGCCATCGAGATCGTGGATGACTCGTTCCAGCAGGTCAGAACAGAGATGATCTCCATCCCCGTCGTAGGTCGTGTAGCCGCAGGTGAACCCATCCTCGCCGAGCAGAACATAGACAGCTACTTCCCCGTTCCGGCAGCAATGGTTCCCGCCGGTGACAGTTTTGTTCTTAATGTAAAGGGAGATTCGATGATCAATGCCGGTATCTTCTCCGGCGATCAGATATTTGTACACGCATGTGATACGGCCAAGAACGGTGACATGGTCGTAGCGCTTGTAGATGATTCCGCAACGGTCAAGACTTTCTATAAGGAATCCGATCACATCAGGCTTCAGCCCGAGAATGACGACATGGATCCCATTATAGTCAACGATTGCCAGATACTCGGTCGTGTGTTCGGAGTATTCCGTATGGTCAAGTCAGGTTTCTGACGTATCTGAACACCGAGTTCCTTTCATAAACGTAAAACAGCCGGGAAAAATCCCGGCTGTTTGCATTCATATCCGCTGTCAGCAGATCACTTTATATCATATTCAAGTTTCACAGTGATCGTAGCGGTCTTCTGTCTTGAAGTAGTATCCAGATATCCGTCATATGAGTAATATGATGTTCCCGAGTTACGGGCCGTGATCTGGAATACGCCCAGATTGGAACCGCGGAGATTGCCGACTTTTGCTCCGGACTGTTCGGCTATGATCTCCACACGATTTCTGGCATTATCAGTAGCCTTCTGGATCAGGTCGAGCTTGATCTCATCAAGTCCGGTACAGTAATACTCGGGAGTACCCGATGTAAGTTCAACACCTTTATCAAGCAGTTTGGATATATCCCTCGATATGAGCTCAACCAGATCTATGTTGGATGTAGAGATCGTCACGCTCTGTGACAGGTTGTATCCTTCCACTCTTGAATTCAGATAATTACCGTATTCATCATAGTTATTGACGGTACTCTCGGATATATCCACCGATGAGAACACATATTCATCTTCGGTAAGTCCCATATCCTGCAGATAATCTTCCACCAGGGAAGCCTGCTTCTTGATCTCGTCGTAAGCGCGCGCCGATGAGTTGGAGTATGAAGAGAAATAACCTCTCCATACGATCAGATCAGCCTCAAAATCCATGCTCGCGGAACCTGTCGCGCTGATAGTCCTGGTCGCATCGGTCTTATATTTTAAGAATGCGCCTCCCAGAACACAGCAACTGATGATTATCGACAGACCTATGATGAGCGGTCCGAAAAATCCGCCTTTGCTCTTCACATTATTTCCGTCCATCTTCCTTAACCTCCCTTCAGTCTTGATCCAATTCAGTCTTTTCGATCAGCCGGCCGTCTCTCCAGATCCTCTCAAGATCATAATACGATCTGCTGTCGGGATCAAAAATATGGATTATCACATCACGATAGTCAAGAAGCACCCAGTTGGCTGTATTATATCCTTCTATCTGTTTGGGGTTATACCCCGCTCTTCCGAGTGTTTCCTCAACATTATCCGAAAGTGCCTGTATCTGATTACGATTGGTTCCGTTCGCTATGATGAAATAATCCCCAAGGACTGATACCGAACTGATATCTATCACCTGAATGTTCTCTGCCTTCTTGTCTTCGAGGGCATCGACTGCCAACTTTGCCATTTCCTTTGATTGTTCGTTCATTGATCTTCCTTTCGGTCAACCTTTATCCGCACGGGATTTATAATAATCATATGTTTCTTTGGTCATAGGGTCAATAGCTTTAGCCGTATCCCCAAGATACTTAAGAGTCCTGTCCAGTATGTCCAGAACACTTCTGTCAAGATCCATGAAAGCTTCCTCCCTGATCTCGTTCAGGTCCGGTCTGAAATCCCTGCCGGGCTCGATGTAATCGGCCACAAATACGATCTTCTCAAGCATTGACATCCCCGGTCTCCCGGTAGTATGCGAGCTTATGGCATTAAGTATATCCTTATCCTTTACACCGTATTCTTTGGCGGCAAGTATGGAACCAGCTTTGGCATGCAGCAGACCGGGATTTGCTTTTTCCACGTCAGTTACTTCAAGCCCCGCTTTTTCACACATATGGATCTTATCCTTGTGTGAAACATTCTTCGCACAATCATGTAATAGACCTGCGATATATGCAGCTTCAGCATCCGCTCCGTGGATCCGGGCCATCATCCTTGCGGTCACGGCCACCCCGAGAGTGTGCTCATACCGCTCTTCGTCAAGTGCGCTCTCTAATTTCTTTCTTATGTCGGCGTGCTCGTACTTGCTGTATTCCATAATGTTTTATAACTCAATCTTCGGATTCTTGATGTCTCTCTTGTAGAGCACGATCTTCTTCCCTATGGTCTGTACTAGTTCGGATCCGGTCCTCTCCGCGATGATCTCACCGAGCTCTCTCGGATCGTCCATGCAGTTTTTGAGGACACCGATCTTGATCAGTTCTCTCGTATTGAAAGCTTCTCTTATAGCCTCGGTCACTTCGGGCGTGAGCGATGCCTTGCCGACCTGAAAGATCGGATCCAGGCCCATAGCCAGGCTCTTTAAATGTGCTCTTTGTTTACTGGTCTTGATATATCCCATATCTTACCTCATTTGTAATAATCAAAAGACAATCCGTACATGCGAACGGTGTCACCTTCGTTTATGCCAAGTTCCTCGAGCTGATCGAGAATACCGTTATCCTTAAGGAATTTCTGGAAAAAGACAAAACCTTTCTCCGATTCAAGGTTGGTATATCCGAGCATTTTCTCGATCCTCGGGCCTTCAACCACATACTCCTGTGCTTCGGGATCGTATTCAACCGTAAACGGCTCATCGGAGAAGCTCATCTCCGTCTCGGGATCATATTCCTTTTCAAATATTATACGCTCCTTAGGCAGTTCGTCCAGCATGGCCGAAACCTTGTAAAGCAGAGTCTGAACACCGTCACCGGTAGCGGCGCTGATCGGAACGACTTCTATTCCCTGAGGCTCGAACTCGGCTTTTAACCGTTCGATGACATCCGATCCCTCCGGAGGGATTATGTCGGTCTTATTGGCCGCTATTATCTGCGGGCGCGAAGCGATCTCTTCGTTATACTCTTTCAGTTCCCTATTGATCGCATAGACATCCTGTACCGGATCACGTCCTTCACTTGAGGACGCATCCACTATATGGATAATGGCTCTGGTACGTTCTATATGACGCAGAAATTCATGCCCGAGTCCCGCTCCTTCGGAAGCGCCTTCGATCAGTCCCGGAATATCGGCGATCACAAATCCGCTCGTTCCGTCCACATCTACTACACCGAGATTGGGTGAAAGGGTCGTGAAGTGGTAGTTTGCGATCTTCGGCTTCGCATTCGTAACTCTTGATAGAAAAGTCGATTTACCGACATTGGGAAATCCTACAAGTCCCACATCGGCGATCATCTTAAGCTCGAGTATGAGTTCAAGCGTTCTGGCCGGCTGTCCGGGCTGTGCATACTTCGGAGCCTGCATTGAGCTTGTCGCATAATGCTGGTTACCGTTTCCGCCTCTTCCACCTTTAAGTATGACGTAACGCCTGGTCTCGCCGGACATGTCGACTATGACTCTGCCTGATACGGCATCCCTGACCACGGTACCTTCCGGAACTTTTAGTATTACATCGGCGCCGTTCTTACCGTGACAGTTTTTCTTTTTGCCTTCTTCTCCGGGCTCGGCAGCATATTTATGTACATGTCGGTAATCCGTGAGCGTATTTAATCCTTCGTCGACAACGAAGATGACACTGCCTCCGTTTCCGCCGTCACCGCCGTCCGGCCCACCGTCCGGTACATACTTCTCTCTTCTGAAAGAAACATGTCCGTCACCGCCCTTACCACTTATTACAGTTATTTTCGCTCTGTCCGCAAACATGGAAAAATCTCCGATCGCATCTTGAAATCCCAAGTGCAGTGATATATGTTCTCCGAAGCGAGTACTGTCGGGTCGCAGCGAGGAGAATCATATATCACTGCACGAGTAAATTAAAAGGGCTCTGGACATTCATCCAAAGCCCTAACGATTACTTCTCTACAGGATAAACAGAAGCCTGTTTCTTGAACTTGCCCTTACGCTCGAATCTTAAAACCCCGTCCTTAAGAGCAAATAATGTATCGTCGCCACCTATCCCAACATTTACACCGGGATGAATATGTGTTCCGCGCTGTCTGTAAAGAATGTTACCGGCTTTAACAACCTGTCCGTCCGCACGCTTTGCACCAAGTCTCTTGGACTCTGAATCTCTACCGTTCTTGGTAGAGCCCACGCCCTTCTTGTGTGCAAAGAACTGAAGGTTCATCCTTAACATTGTAATTCCTCCTTAACTGTCACTTTGCAATGCTTACCGCCATATTCCGCTTCAATACCTTTAAGTCCCAGTAAAAGGCTCCTCAGTATCGTTTCGGTTTTCTCCGTAGGTTCGGAATTTAAATGAAGAGAGATCCTGCCGGTCCTGACATCCTGTTTCACTTCCGCATCGGCCGCTGCGATCTGTTCGATCGAGTTGACAGCCGTGATAGTAAGTGCTGATATCGCCGCGCAAACTATGTCGCGCCCTCTTCTTGCGAACCCCGAGTGACCCGAGCATATAAAGCCCGTGATCTTATGGTCGGCATTCTGTGTGAAATAGATATCGGTCATATCTCTTATGCTTTGATAGAATCAATGCGAACCTTTGTGAAAGGTTGTCTATGACCATTCTTTTTGTGATATCCGGATTTTGCTTTGTACTTGTACACGATGATCTTACGACCACGACCCTGATCAAGTACTGTAGCACTTACGCTTGATCCTGCTACATCGCCTGCAACCTTTAAGCTGCCGTCGGAAATAGCTACGACCTTGTCAAATGTTACTGAATCGCCAACATTTGCTTCAAGCTTCTCGACTTTGATCTCGTCACCTTCAGACACCTTGTACTGCTTACCACCGGTTTCAATGATTGCGTACATTTCTTTTTCCTCCTGTCCTACTATTCTCGCCGGTTTCGGTGGTGTATCTATCTACACTCTTATACCTCGCCAAGCGGCATACCGTAATATAATATACAATAAGACGTCACATGTCAAGCAGCTTTTCGGCTATTTCCTTGCATGTGAAGACATCCATCAGCTCAGCCGACTCTATCATGGAATCTATATCTGCCTGTATCTCATCGCTGTATGAATACCGTCTCAGTTCTTCAACGATGCTCTCCATTGCATCCATATCAAGTTCATCACAGGCAGCGATCGTCTTATCCAGTATGGTTTTCAACGTATCCGCTTCTATCTGCGGTTTCGCACCCGCATCATCTTCATCGGCACAATGATCGTGAAGCAATGCTTCCAGAGCTATATATTCATCCAGCGCTTCCTGACTGTTATTGCGGATATAATCGATATCTCCGGCTTTACCTGCGTTCTCGAGAGCCTCAGCCTTGCCTGCCAGATCTTTTGCGCCTATCTGTCTCGACGAACTCTTAAGCGCATGAACCTTGATCGTATAGTCTTCCCAGTTCTGGGATTCATATGCCTCTTCGAGCTGCTTATGGTTGGTTTCGATATTCCGGTAATACTCCTTTAAGATCTTTATATACAGTTTGGGTGAGCCTATCATGGCCATCGCACTGTGTACATCCAGTCCGGGGATATCGATCTCATCGTCTTCGTCCGAATCCACATCGACGATCTTGTACCCCTTCTTTATCTTATCCTCAGGCAGCCACTGTCGTACCTTGGTCATGATATCCCTGATCTCTATGGGCTTGGGAACAAAATCATTCATGCCTTCTTTCAGGAAGAATTCCTTCACGCCGCTGACGGCATTTGCGGTAAGGGCGATGATCGGCATCTCTGCAAGTTCCGGATACATGCGTCTGATCACATGAGTGGTTTCCACTCCATCCATCTCCGGCATCATGTGATCCATGAACACGATATCGAATCTCTCGATATTGATCTTCTCTATGGCCTCTTTGCCGGAAGTTGCACATACGACCTTCATCTTAAGGGGTTCCAGCAGACCTTCCGCAACGGTCAGGTTGACCATATTGTCATCAACTATCAGGATCTTGGCATCGGGAGCGGTAAAGTCGGATACGTATGCCTTACCGTCTTCATTATTGAGATGAAGTTCCATGTTGTTGAGCGCCATCGCAATAGCAGCCGTCGAGAAAGGCTTCTTGATGATACGTACATTCTTAAGATCGGGTTTTACGGCCGATCCGAATTCCGCAAGCATTACACCTATCAGTTCGGGATCATTGATCAGAAGATCTCTTACACCGTCTCTGTAATCACACTCCTCAAAGAAGATATACTTGCGTTTTCCTTCTATTGTATCTGCATAGAGGTCACATGTGGATTCATAATCCTCACAATATCTGAGGACCACATTGAATACTCCCATCTTCGAGCAGTCTATGAAAAAGCGTCTGGCCAGATACTTCTTGTTCAGTCTGCCCAGAGCAAAGATGTTCTCCGGCTGATTGACCGATATCGAAGGGGTCGCATCAACGATCTTTTGCGGTATCTCAAAGAAGAAATCGGAGCCCTTTCCGTATTCACTCTCAACACCGATGGATCCGCCCATGGTCTCAACAAGCGACTTGGATATGGCAAGCCCCAGTCCGGTTCCCTCGATCGAACGGTTTCTCTTGGAATCAACCTGCTGGAATGAATTGAACAGTTTCTTCAGATCCTCTTTCTTGATTCCCTGTCCGGTATCCACCACATGGAATCTGAGCATGATATTCTCATTATCTATCGGAGTAAAATCACTGATGATCTGAACTCGTCCGCGATGCGTGAATTTGATGGCGTTGTTCGCCAGATTGATAAGGATCTGTCTGATACGCAGCACATCTCCTTCGAGCTTGCAGGGAATGCCGGGATTTTCTTCCATCGTAAGCTCGATATCCTTATCTCCGATCCTCGTGATCAGAGTATTGGCAACATCATTAAACTCGCTCAAAGGTTCATACGGTTCGGGAATGATATCCATTTTGCCGGATTCGATCTTGGAGAAATCGAGGATATCATTGATGATATTGAGCAGATTTCGTCCCGAAGATTTGATCTGTCCCAGGTAATCTCTGGCCTGATCGGTCATATCCTCCCTGAGTGCCATCTCAGCCAGTCCGATGACCGCGTTCATGGGGGTACGGATCTCATGACTCATATTGGCAAGGAAATCGGACTTCATATGGGCAGCACGCTTGAGCTCCTCGTTGGCCTCTTCAACCATCGCAAATCTTTCAAGAGCCTCGGTCGTGTCATGGAACGAAAAACTGGTACCGATATACGAATCGCCTTCGGTAAATTCACGTTTGAAAATATTATAATATTTGGTCTCCCCGTCGATCTCCACTCTCTTGATGTAGATCTCATTGATCTCCTCAAGATCGGAGCTCCACCGGTTCATGTTTTCGATCTCATAGAATTCCCTGATCTGTTCGCCTGTAAGGATCTCATCGATCTTCTTGTTGTGATATATCAGATAGTCATCCTCGTCATATATCATCAGACCGGTAGTACTGTTATCGGTAACAAAATTAAGAACGGCCATCGTGAGACGTCTTGTAGAATAATAGCTGCACAGATATGCCAGAAGAAGCCCCTCGGGCAGAAGAAAACAGGTCTTGATGGCAGTGGGAAGATCAAGGTATGAGCTTAAATACTCCAATCCCAAATGGAAGATTATCACCATCAGGATCATGATGTATCTGGGCCTGTAAGTGTGAGCACTTCTGATATAGGCTGATATCAGATACAGCGCCGCGATCAGCGATTCCATGACCATGAATGATGCGTACAGGAAGAATATCCCCTGATGAACGGTCTTGGGAAACACATAACCGTTGAAATCATAAACCGTTACGGTAAAACAGTCATGTGTGAACAGGTTGTTCAACATCATGAGGACTACCATCACAGTTCCGTAGAACAGAGGCGACCGGAAAAGATCCCTGTCAGAGCCCGTACAGAACACATAGGCAAAACGGGCAAAAGCAAAGAGAGTCATCGCATAGAAAATGTAATAAAACGTATACATTCCCATGACCATGTTCTTATTCGCAGATACGGTAAGAACGGCGCAGCAAACCATAGTGGCCACACCTACGCCGCAAACGAATGAGAGCGCGTCGTTTACCGCTTTAACTCTGCCCTTATAGGCAAGCTTGTAAAACAGCACGCCTATCATGGCCAGTAATATGAGAATTCCGGCAAGTACTATGTTCATCCCTTAACCCTGTGTATTGATCTGGCCTACGGTATGCCCTACCTGAAGCTTGGTGGGAACTACTATTTCGCTCCCATCTCCGGTCCTGCCCTCGGTAATCAGCCTGATCAGTTCACGCGCAGCCGTGATCCCCATGGTATCCGTATCCTGCACTACCGTTGCAAGCTGGGGATCCCACAGCCCGACCAGATTCACTCCGTCATAGCCGCAATATGATATGTCTTTGGGAACTTCAAGTCCTCTGTTGTGGATAACATTGATCCCGCCTATGGCCGAATAATCATCCGGGAAAAATATACATGTGGGAGGAACGGGAAGATTTAACAGTTCCTCTGTCTTTCTGGTCACATCCCTGATATCCCTGAACCTGGATTCACGGATATATTCGGGATTGACCGTTACTCCGATCTCCTCACAAGTACTCTTGAAAGTCCTGAGTCTCAGTTTGGCGACTTCACTTTCGGGATCGCCCGAGATATAGGCTACATTTTTATGATTTTTCTCAACACAGACGTAATTGACCAGGTCCTTGATACCATTATCGTTATCCGAGGAGATACATACAGCATTATCATTCTTATAATCTATGGTAACTATGGGAATCTCTGTCTTGAAAAGAGCCTGAACCTCCGGCAGGTCAAATGTCGCATTGGGAATAAACACCCCCGAAAGATCGCCTTCTTTTACCTGATCCACAAATGTGTGATCGATCATATACCTGGGAGCCGCGTTCAAAAACGTCAGAACATATTTTTCCGATTCGGCATAATTCTTAAAGGAATCAACGATTCTCAAAAAAAGGTCGTGTGTAAGACCTGCTCCGAGTATATCCGACAGCAGTATACCTATCCTGTTACCCATAACTACTCCTTGTCATCAAAGAATCCGTGGCAGAAAGCGTATGCCACAAACTGAGCCCTGGAAGTAAAAGGTTCTTCTTCTATCAGTTTCCTCACTTCTTCTTTACTGAAAAAAGCGGCCCTTATCAACTCGTCGTTTTCAGTATGATCCGAGATCTCTCCCTCGACATCGGCTATTACCAGCTGATTCGAAACATCGGATAATGCCACGGCGGCAAAAGCGGGCCGAAGGATCTCTCTGATCCGAACAAGCTTCAGGCCCGATTCCTCATACAGTTCGCGTCTGACACAGTCCTCCATGGTCTCACCGGGCTCCTTGAAACCAGCGACCATGTTATAAACAAAGCTGTTCACAGCCATCCGAAACTCGTGCAGAAGAAGGATACGGTCGCCGTTCAAGGCTACCACTACCGCACCCCCGACCCTGCTTCCGATATCGGAGGGCTCGGAAATGTTGCGATAGGACACCATCTCGTATATCTTCGGTTCTCCGACCTTATTGGTGTAATTAAGCTCGTAGTTCTTCAGATACTTGCCGTCTTTGATCTTTGTGATGCTGTTTAGTTTGAACCCTTCCATTGCTCTATAAAACTCTTATATACTCTCTTACGGGTTATCTCCATGAGCCCGAGTCCGGTCATGTCTATATACCGGCACAGCACATCATCGGATTTAAGTAACTTCCTGGTGTGACCGATCAGTTCCTCCAGGTGAGAGGGATCCTTCATGTTAATGAAGTCTACCATGATCATGCCGCTGATATTGCGGAGCCGAAGCTGTTTCAGCATCTCTTCCGCAGCGCTTAAGTTGATCTTAAAGGTAGTATCCTCTTTATCTCCCTTTATATTGTGCCCGGAATTGACATCTATGGCCGTAAGCGTCTCTCCCTGTTCTATATACAGAAAAGCGCCCGACTTAAGATAAACTTTGCGGCTTATGCACTGATCGATACAGGTTTCAAGCTTAAGAAGCTTACACAGCGGATATTCATCCTCGTATCTGACATAAGGGATATCTCTTGTATCCGCAATGCTCTTCAGATCATCCTCGTATTCGGTCAGATCGCTCACGATCTCATCGCATCCGTATTTGATCCAGTCACGCAAAGTAAGGTCAACAAGGCTGCCGGGCCTGTAGACCACATTATAGGCAAGCGCAGTCTGTGAACGGGCCATAATACCATCATAGGAATCCGCCAGATCGGCCAGTTCCTCATCAAGCGTTTCTCCGTCCTTCAGATCACGCGCCTCAGTCCTTACTATTATATGATATTTTCCTGTATATGTACTAATATTTTCCGGCAGGATAATGCTCTTTCTGTCACTTGTGTTTATTTTGGATGAAAAAGACAATCCCCTTCCGGGTTCAATGACCAGATGTCTGGAATTGACCGATATCCTTCCGGTCACGGTAGGGCTTTTGAGTTTGACTGCTTCACTGGCCACCTGCACCAGGATAAGATCCTCGCAACTCACCTTTTTATGGGCTCTGCCGTCAAGAAAGATCAGGTCTGATATCCGGCCCGGTATCTGAAGAAAATAGTCCTTATCATCACCTATATCCATGAAGCATGCGCCGGATGAATCAAGCATCTTCTTGACTCGTCCGACAACAACAGTGCCTATCGGAAAACGCGGCTCATCGCCCGTCACGCGCACCCGTACGGGTTCAGAACCTTCCAGATAAAACATCACCTTTCTGTCATATACGGTTGTGAGAACGATCCTTTTCTTATCCATCAGTAATAGCTTCCGAATTCAATGAGCGGCTTAAGATCTCCGTTTACGTCACGGCCGTAGATCTCGTTACGGGTGATCCCAAGTCTCATCTCAGGGTAATCTGCGCCCATGATCTCATACATGGCCGATATCACGAGTTCGGGCTTGATATTGCCTGCGGAGCTGGCATCAACACACATCCTCGCTCTTCCGTCCGAATAGTTAAGATCATATATTCGCGGCCTGATATCTATCTGCATCTCACTCTTCTTGGTCTTCTTGATGACATATAATTCCTCCGAAGCATTGATATGCTCAACCGCCTCGGCCAGATCGACCTCGCCCGTCCGATCCTGAGGCAATATGACAGTATATGCTGCTGCTGCAACACTGGCCATGGCATTGTCCGACTTTTCCGGCAAAAGTCTGATGTCACGGATCAGGAAACCTTCACTCATCTGATCTGACAGCACCCGTATCATATGCTCTCTGATGGTATGGATCTCATCATCATCAAACTGTTGCTCGAATTTAATGGGATTCCCCACCGGTACATCAAAAGAATTGACATCGATATCAAGGATCTCGGAGTCACTCTCGATCCCGACTCCGAGCGGTTGTGCAAATGTCATGATCGGATGAGGCGAAAAGCCGCCGGTATAAGCGATATCTATACCGGACCTTCTGATCGCTCTCTGAAAGAATCTCATCGTGTCCAGATGCCCTATGAACTTCATCGCACCGTGTTTGGTGAATTGGATTCGCAGTTTCATTATGTATTATCCCCGGGGCAGCAGATCCCCCTTATCATGCTTCCTGATTTCTGTTCATAAAACAGATTCCACCGCCGAATACGGCGGCTCCGCAGCCCGAGCATTTATCGCGGCAGTTGGGAGTAACCACTCCTGCCTGTGCGTTATGCCACTCGTTTAACAGGAATCGTTTGGTAACACCTATGTCGAGGAAATCCCATGGGAATATCTCATCATCCGCACGTTCCCTGATCGTATAGAAATCTTTGTCCACGCCAAGTTCATCCATCACATCCAGCCATGTCTGATAGTTGAAGTACTCGGTCCAGGCATCATAGATCTGCCCGCGACTGTATACCTCAAGTATCACAGGACCGAGGCGTCTGTCGCCTCTGGCGAGCACGCCCTCGAGTTCACTGGTGTCCGTATCATGCCAGTTATACTTGATACGCTTCTGGTTAAGCTGTGAATGTATGCCGTTTAAGCACACATGAGCCTTGCGGACGAATTCTTCCCTGGTGCCCATCGGAGCCCACTGCAGCGCGGTAAACGGCTTCGGGATAAAGAAGGACGTCGATGCTACGATCTGAACCGGCTCACGCCGCTCCTCCTTCGGTATCTCATCGAAGAAGGTCATGGCAACATTATTACAGAGTTCTCCTATGCCCTCGATGTCCTCGTCTGTCTCAAACGGCAGTCCGAGCATGAAGTACAGTTTGACCCTGCGCCATCCGCCGTGGAAGGCTTCGGAAGCACCCTTAAGGATCACTTCTTCGGTCAGGCCCTTGTTGATGATATTACGCATCCTCTGGGTACCAGCCTCGGGTGCGAATGTCAGGGATGACTTGCGCACATCCTGAACCTTACTCATCACATCCAGCGAAAAAGCATCGATCCTGAGGGAAGGAAGCGATATATTAACGTGCTTCCTGTTGCACTCTTCTATGAGATAATCAAGCAGTTCCTCGAGACCGCTGTAATCACTGGAACTTAAGGAACTTAATGTAAGTTCTTCCAGTCCCGTGGAATCGATCATCTCCTGAGCTATGGATTTCAGATATTCAACAGTCCTCTCGCGCACCGGTCGATAGAGCTGTCCCGCCTGACAGAATCTGCATCCTCGGATGCATCCGCGCTGTATCTCCAGAGTGACTCTGTCCTGTGCGGTCTGTATGAAGGGCACCAGAGGCTTCGTCGGATAGTAGGTATCCGACAGGTTCATCTCGACTTCTTTGCGTATGGTATCAGGGGCTTCGTCGTAAAGCTTAACACGCTCACTTATCGTACCGTCTTCGTTATATCTTTCTTCATAAAAACGGGGTACGTACATACCAGGGATACGGCATACTTTCTTCAGGAACTCGAGTCGTCCCAGGCCTTCGGCTTTACATGCCTTATACGTATCCAACAGTTCCCTGTATCTGGTCTCCCCTTCGCCGATATAGAAGATATCGAAGAAATCTGCTATGGGTTCGGGATTATAAGAACAGGGTCCTCCGCCTATGATGATCGGATCATCATCGCTGCGGTCAGTCGCAACGAGAGGTATGCCTGCCAGATCGAGTATCTGCAGGATATTCGTATAACACATCTCATACTGGAGAGTGATACCGAGGAAATCAAAGTGTCTGACCGGATCCTGGCTCTCCAGCGCAAAAAGCGGTATGTTCTCACGCCTCATTACTGCATCCAGATCGGGCCACGGAGAATACACTCTTTCACACCACACATCATCCCAGGAATTGAACATGTCGTACAGTATCTGAATGCCCAGATGACACATGCCTATATCATATACATCGGGAAAACACATGGCGAAGCGGATGTCGACCGAGGCCGCATCCTTCATGCACGAATTGATCTCACCGCCTATATACCTGGCGGGCTTATCAATCTTCAACAATATGTCATCACTTAAAGCTAATCTGCGCATAAAAATCCCCACTTCAGGGTGGAAGTATCAACCTTCATAACCTACCGATCTGCATAAATAAACTGTCAGGTCCCACATCGTTTTGTATTATATCCGAATACTCGTTACGTTTGTAACCGTTCGATGTTATCAGTGTAACATGCACTGATTTTTTAGGATTAACTTCTTCAACAAAAGAAGCAACCTTATTGATCAGGTTTTCTCTGTAGTCCGGAGATACCTCATAGGCTTTATCGGTACATTTCATTTCGCATAGATTAATAATATCATCACGTCTGTCAATAAGAAGATCTATTTGCGCTCCTCCTTTTTTCTTTTTACTCTTCCAGGAATACTCGGAACTTTCAATTCCTGATATTCCAAGCGCTGCCTTGATCTGAGGAATATGTTCCAGACAAACAGTCTCAAAAGCATTGCCTCTCCAGGTGTAATAATCAGGTGACTTAATAAACGACTGCCACGACTTTGTTTTTCCGGTACGGAAGTACAGGCTGAATAAAACGAATGGGTCTATCACCTGATAAAAACTGCCTTTTTTAGAAGTAGTAATGTTTTTATACTGTCTTATAAAACCACAATGCTCCAACTCACGAAGTGCCTTGGTAAGTCCTTCGCCGTCCGAAATACCTGATTTTACCACAAGATCACTTCGCTGAAGTCCTCTTTTCTGACCGGCAATCGTTTCTATGATTTTCACATGATTATCAGGTTTCCTAAACAATGATTTAAAGAGTTGGTCATATTCATAATGAAGATCACCTCTTTCCTCAAAGATTAAGCTGTCAACATTCTGAGTCAGGCTAAGCCGGCTGTCTAACAGATTCAGATAGTACGGTATACCTCCGAATATCATGTAACTCTCTATCATTTGGTCGCGGTTAAGCTTAATCCCGTTATCAATATAAAAAAGCTTACACTCGCCCAGATTAAACGGTTTGATATGAATCTGCCCGGTGATCCTGTTATGGAATCCACCTTTGTCACCCAGGATATTGTTTATGATCCATGAAGTAGCCGATCCGCAAACTATTAGCAGGAGGTCTTCCTGTGATGATCCCCAACTGTTCCAAAAGAAGTCAAACGCTGACTTGAAATCTGATCTTGCCGTATCCATCCAAGGTACTTCATCAAGAAAGACTATCCTTTTTCCACTGGACACATCACGATATGCCGCTTCGGATTCCAGTATTCTACGCAGGCGCCTGAATGCTTCGAACCAATCTTTAGGAATAGTCCTGATTTCATCCCCATAAATATTCAGGGATTCGTTAATCGCTTTCAGCTGGTTTCTTGTTTTCGCATCCGGAATCCCTGTGGTATAAAATGAAAACTTCTCGTTAAAGAACTCTCTGATCAGGTATGTTTTCCCCACACGTCTGCGGCCGTATACCACCACAAATTCCGGTTTCTTTGACTCCAGACACTTTGACAATATGTCTTTTTCTCTTTCTCTTCCAATAATATTCATAAATGCCCTATAATCTGCTGAAACTGTGCCTGCGCGACTTGTTTCAGCAGATTATAGGCAAATACATTGATATAATCTGCTGAAACTACATTTATAGTATTATTATCGGATAACGTTGTCAAGCTTGGAAAGCGAATAAATGGCTGTCTTGAAAAGATGAATAATCTGCGCAGAAAAATCCCCACTTCAGGGCGGAAGGAGTGTCCTTCCGATTTTACCCTTAAAGTGGGGATGATTTCAATACAGTTATAGTGGCTGGTATGCTCAATAGATATTTCAACAATGATAATTATTTCCTTTGGGACGCTCACCTGCCGTTGAGGCCTGTTTTCGCCATTACAGCTATAATCTCCTCATTTCCCCGGCTTTTTATAGCCGATCACCTGCATCGGAAGCCTGTTTTAGGCCGCCACAGCTATAATCCTCCCATTTCCACAACTTTTTATAGCCGACCACCTGCATCGGAGACCTGTTTTCGCCCATTACAGCTATAATCTCCTCATTTACCCGGCTTTTTATAGCCGATCACCTGCCCCGGTGGATCTTTGCAGGTTCTGTAATTTGCAGTGCTTGGTGGACGCATTTCGTTTTTTCTTCTGTGAACCGGGAAAAACAAAACCCTGCAGGCACTCTAAGAGTACTTGCAGGGTATTCTATCGGAATTCGAAGTCGAATTCAGTCGATTTTGTCTAATCGGTCAATTATAAAGCCCAATCGGTCAATTTAGATGTCTATTCGGTCGTTTTAATGACTGATCGGTCGTTGTGACGGCTGATCCGTCGATATGCCGTCTGATCGACGCAAAATCAGATCTCATTAAAAAAGCAGGAATGCGAGCCGGTATGGCATGCTGCGCCCTCCTGATCGACTCCGGCGAGGATCGTATCCTTATCGCAGTCCAGATACAGACTTCTGACATACTGGAAGTGTCCTGATGTATCACCTTTCAGCCACAGTTCCTGTCTTGAGCGGCTCCAATATGTCATGACGCCGCGCTCGAGGGTCAGGTTGTATGCCTCTTCGTTCATATAAGCGAGCATCAGGACTTCACCCGTAGCATCCTCCTGAACGATCACCGGAACCAATCCTTTATCATCTGTTTTCACTTCAGAGAAGGCGAATGCAGGCTTATGTCCTGCATTCGTCACTCTGTTCATATCATATTCCATATCTGATCACCTTCTGAAACATCCTCAGATCTCTGCATAGATACCGAATTTCAAAGACTCCCTTTGGTAGTCAGAACACCTTCTACTCGGGGATCGATCTGAGTCGCCATATCAAGTGCCTTGGCAAAAGCCTTGAACATGGCTTCTGTCATATGATGTCCGTTGATGCCGTCGAGCATCTTGATGTGGAGGTTCATTCCTGCGCTGTAGCTTACTGCATAGAAGAACTCTCTGATCAGCTCCGTGTCAAGTTCACCTATCATCGGCGTGTCAAACTTTACATCATAATTGAAGTACGGTCTTCCGCAGAGATCTACCGCTACGAGACAGAGAGCATCATCCATGGGAAGTGTGAAGTGTCCGTAACGCCTGATGCCGGCCTTATCGCCTATGGCCTCCCTGATCGCACTGCCGATTACTATACCGGTATCTTCTACCGTATGATGTCCGTCCACGTTCAGATCACCTTTAACTATACAGTCAAGGTCAAAGAACCCGTGCTTTGCAAAGCCTTCCAGCATGTGATCAAAAAAACCTATCCCCGTACTTACATCGGAGGTTCCGGTACCGTCTATATTCAGATTTACCTTGATATCTGTCTCTTTAGTCTGTCTGGATATATCAGCTTTTCTTTCCATAATCTTGTCCTTTACTGAATCAGATCCGTAATCTGCGTTTACTTATCTTCGAATCTCACCGCGATCGAATTGGCGTGTGCGGTAAGACCTTCATTTCTTGCAAACAGCTCGATATCCTCGTGTACCGCACGGAGCGCTTCTTCCGAGTATGATATGATACTCGTCTTCTTGATGAAGTCATCCACTGAAAGCGGCGAGAAGAATCTGGCGGTTCCGTTGGTCGGAAGGATGTGGTTGGGACCTGCAAAATAATCTCCCAGAGGCTCCGATGAATAGTGTCCGAGGAATATCGCCCCCGCATTCTTAATGTGCGTCATGGCCTCAAACGGATCCGCGGTTATGATCTCAAGGTGTTCGCTTGCAATGGCATTTACCGCATCATATGCATCCTGAATATCATCGGCCACGAATATATATCCGTAGTTTTCGAGGCTCTTCTCAATGATTTCACGGCGTGTGAGCACCTCGAGGAATCCGTCGACCTGTTCACTGACTTCACGGGCAAGTTTCTCCGATGTGGTGATGAGTATCGCACTTGCAAGTTCGTCATGTTCCGCCTGACTCAAGAGATCAGCCGCTACGAATCTGGGATTGGCTGTCTCATCGGCAAGTACGAGTATCTCGCTCGGGCCTGCTATCGAGTCGATAGACACGTAACCGAAGCATGCTTTCTTGGCCAGAGCAACAAATATGTTACCGGGGCCGGTGATCTTATCAACCTTCGGTATGGTCTGGGTTCCGAATGCCATGGCGGCGATAGCCTGAGCTCCGCCTACCTTGTATATCTCATCCACGCCTGCGATATCCGCTGCGACCAGTGTTCCGGGAGTGACTTTTCCGTCAGCGCCTGCAGGAGTACACATGATGACACGGCTTACACCCGCTACCTTGGCGGGAATGATGTTCATGAGCACGGAACTCGGATAAGCGGCTTTTCCGCCGGGAACATATACACCCGATATGGCGATGGGAGTGATGCGCTGACCTAAGATAGATCCGTCATCCTTCATGTCTATCCATGTGGTGCGGAGCTGTTTTTCGTGAAACTCACGGATGTTATCGGCTGCTCTGTGGATCACTCTTATAAAGGATTCATCCACAGACTTATATGCCGCATCGATCTCCGCATCCGTAACACGGAGCGTATCGGCAGTGGCATCCCACTTGTCAAACTTCCTGTTCAGTTCGATGACTGCGAGATCTCCGCGATCGCGCACATCATTTATTATCTCGTTTACCGTACTCTCATACGATCCGTAATTGTTAGGACTTCTTTTCAAAAGGTTTTTGATCAGTTCACCCTTTGATTCCTCATTCAACTTGATTATTCTCATAATTGCTCCTTGATCTTAGATATCAGTTCACGTATCCTCTCCGTCTGCATCTGCATCGACACCTGATTCACGATCATGCGCGCGCTTAACGGGCAGATCTTCTCGAGGACGGTCAATCCGTTTTCTTTGAGTGTCGACCCGGTCTCCACTATATCCACGATCACATCGGACAGTTCCACGATCGGCCCAAGCTCAACAGATCCGTTCAATTTGATGATATCCACGGTCTGATGCTTATGGTTGTAGAAGTAGTCTTTTGCGATATTGGGATACTTGGTGGCTACACGGATCATCTCGTGATGCTTAAGGAGATCTACGGCAGATTCGGGACCGCATACGCACATATCGCACTTCCCGAAGCCGAGATCAAGCACCTCGTAAACCCTTCTGTTTTCTTCCAGGATAGTATCCTTGCCGACAATACCTATATCAGCGGCACCGTACTCCACATATGTGGGAACATCGGGGCCTTTTGCGAGGAAGAAACGGACCTTCTGCTTTTCATTAACGAAAATGAGTTTGCGTGAGTCCTTATCCTTCATCTCCTCACAAGTGATACCTATATCTTCAAACAATTCCATCGCCTTCGAGGCGAGACGCCCTTTTCCGAGGGCAAATGTCAAATATCTGTCTTCCATCTTCTCATCCTAACTTTTCGTCAGTCGCATTTCGGCACAAGTCTGATCTTGCTTCCGCCCACATGCCTTAATTTCAGTGCTTCCTTCAATACACTCTCATATGTATCATCGGTATATTCCATCGTTATCACATCATCCTCGATATGAACCGGAACATTCTGTCTGTACATCGCGTTCAAGAGATCGTCGACCAGGACCACGAAACCTACGGCGGGTGAATCCTTGCCGAACTGTGAGAGCAGCCTGTCATAGCGTCCGCCTTTGACGATCGCATCTCCGACTCCGTAAGTGAATCCCTTGAATATCACGCCGGTGTAGTAATTGTATTTGGAAAGCATGCCGAGGTCGAACGATATGTATCTGTCCACATCGTAGAGTTTCAGGACTTCGAGCAGGCTCTTTAATCTTGCCACGGCTTCACGGGACTGGGGATTATCCGCGATCTCATATGCCCTGTCGAGGATATCTGCCTGTCCGAAAAGATCTGATGTGGACAGCAGTTTTTCCGCAGTATCCTTGTCTATGGACTTGGCATCCATCAGATCCTGTGCCGCAAAAATGTTCTTGCCCGATATGTATTCCCTGAGAGTCAGTTCGGTCTCTTCATCGAGTCCTGCCGCGGAACACATTCCCTTAAAATACGCGACATTTCCGACGCTTATCTGGAAATCCGACAGACCTGCATGGAAAAGAGCTTCGCAGGTAAGCGCGATGACCTCTGCATCCGCACGGACGGAAGCCTCTCCGATCAGCTCCGCTCCCATCTGCATGGATTCTTTGAGACGTCCCTGCAGAAGCGATGTGTTCGAAAAAGCATTACCCGCATAAGACAAACGGATGATCTCGTTTGATTCCACGAAATACTTGGCGGCACATCTGGCGATGGACGGTGTGAAATCCGGTCTGAGCACCAGTGTATCACCCTCTTTGTCAAAGAACTTGTACAGTTCCCTGCTGGGGGTCGTGCCTATCTCTTTGGAGAATACATCAAAGAATTCAAATGTCGGAGTCTGTATCTCGTCATAACCGAATTCGTTGAACTTTTCGCGAAGCAGACTCTCGACTTTGAGTTTACGCTTATACTCGTCTCCGTATATGTCTCTTACTCCCTCGGGAGTATGCAGTAATCTCTTACTCATGGTTACCTCTGTTTCTATTCCCTGTCATCCAGATCCTGTTGCATCATGTCCAGATACGGCACCATTATGCCCGGATGCTTGGGAAGTATGTATGCGGGATTTAGTTCGTCCCGCCTGAAGCTCTTGCGTCCGCCCTCTTTTGCCCTGTTCCAGAAGTACAGTAACATCTCAAGCGGCAGGTAGTAGAACTCATCACGATGCGTATAGTATATCAAAAAAAACGCTATCCCGTCCTGTTTTTCGAAATTCACCATGAACTGAACCTGATGCTCATGGATATTCTGCAGGGAAAAAGTGTCCTGAGCGCACTCTTTCGCATCAAAACAGACGGGGATACCCTGAACCGCTCCGATATAGTCCACGGTGGATTTCTGGTCAAAATATGCCAGCGTGATATGCTTGGTCTTCTGATCCATGGTGATAGGGGTTATGGGTGTGGGGATCTTCTGGACCAGAGCAAGGCCCTTTTCCAGATATACCTCATTGGTCTGATTAATCATGTCTTCGAGGATCGATCCGCGAAGCCCTCTCGTTTTTCCTGTACTCATAATTCCCTAAGATCTGTCCGGATCACCCGGAAGGTATTTTGAAAGCACCTCTGTCATCTCGTTAAGAGTCATCGGTTTACTTATATAGTCGGTAAATCCGTTATCCAGATACATTTCCTTGGCACCGTTAATGGCATTGGCGGTAAGTGCGATTACCGGTGTATCCTGATTGAGATTATCGGTCATCTTCTTAGCCTCGGCAAGCGTCTCTATTCCGTCCATCTCGGGCATCATGTGGTCAAGCAGGATGACATCGTATTGTTCCTTAGTAATGAGTTCGAGCATTTCCCTGCCGCTCTTGCATGTGAAAACCCGAGCCTGTATCGTATCGAGATACCTGGCAGCCACTTTAAGGTTCAAGGCATTGTCGTCAACGACAAGAACCCGTGCATCCGGACAGGTATACGTCTCATTCTGTGTATTCTCTTCCTCATTTCTTGCGTAAGAGTACTTGGTGATATCTCCGATCGGATCGGGATCCATGATGACCTGAGGAAGACATACCTTAAACTCCGTGCCTTTACCGTATGTGCTCTCACAGTCTATGGTCCCGCCCATAAGTCTTACCAGACTTGATGTGATGGCAAGCCCCAGTCCGCTGCCTTCGACGCCCTTGTTTACGGCCAGATCGAGTCTTTCAAACTGCTTGAAGAGTCTGGGCATATCTTCTTCACGGATACCTATTCCCGTATCCTTTACGGATATACACAGCTCACAGGAGGAGTTATCAGTTGTCCTGTGAGATACGGCAAATCTGATGCTGCCTTCCGGAGTATATTTAACGGCATTGTTTAAGAGATTGATCATGATCTCACGGATCCTCTTCTCATCACCCTTAAGCTTACGCGGCAGATCCTCAGATATCTCCGGTATCAGGCTCAGCTGTTTTTCATCAGCTTTAACACTGATCATGTTCACAACGCCGTTTATGAGTTCACCGGTATCGTATTCATCCGCCAAGATCTCCATCCTGCCCTGCTCGATCTTGGAGAAATCCAGTATGTCATTGATGATATCAAGCAGCGCTTTGCTGGCATCCTTTACATTATGAGCATATCCGCGGACCTCATCGCTGACATCTTCTCTGAGTATCAGTTCATTCATGCCCACAATGGCATTGATGGGAGTACGGATCTCATGTGACATATTCGCCAGGAACTCGGATTTGGCACGGTTGGATTCCTCTGCCTGTGCGGTCTTGACCTTCATCTCGTTGAACTTGAATATCTCGTGAAATACAGCACATCCAAGGAGTACCAGCAGTCCAATTGAAACAAAGATTCCATCGTTATTGTGGACATGCATATTGATATGTATGATCTCACATACGGTCATGAACACCAGGAATCCGAAGCCTGCTATTATGAGCGGATAATCCCTGTTCAAACCTTTTCGGATATCATCTACGATAGTGTACAAACATAACGCCGCAACCACAGCCAGAAGTACATTGCTGAATGCCATGGACTCATCGAATGGCACGATATCCGCAAATTGCAGAAAGGTCATTACCAGGAAATCAGCTATCAGGATCAGATTGGCTATATTAAACAGTTTCTGATGTCTCCTCTGCTGCAGCATATTCAGATACATGGTAAATGGTATCGGAAGGATCATAACCAGCATGAATTCACAGACGCCGTCAATGAAATAATTTCCGAAGAAGAAGGGATACAGGAAATTATCCATCACGATCCAAAGCGCCCCCATAAGCACTCCCACACTTAAATGCCACAGAGCGAATTCTCTTCTGATGACAAATTTATATGCCACACACAGAAGCAGTATGATGGTTCCCAGAATGATCTGAACAAAAGCTGATATCAGGATGAATTCATTATCTTCTATCAGAACGTGAAGAAAAGCAAGACGATTGCCTATATAAGATACCGGCACAAGCGCATAATCATACGGATAGTTCTCCTTCAGGATAGTCATGGTCTTGCCGCTGTCCTCGGCACGAAGAGTGATCCTGAGCCATAAGGCTTTCACATTCCTGCCGAACTCTGAGTACGTAACATGATACTCTTCCCGAAGTTCATCATCTATATAAACTTTTATATCCTTGCCCGTTCTGTAAAAGAAACAGGTTCCTACCTTCAGATCATCGGGAAGCACGGTACTGACAGCGACCGTACCATTCGGTTCGATCGAAAAAGAATCAGGGGCATAATACTCGGTCGTTACTCCGTTTTCATCCGTATATAACCAGGGATTGGTATACTCCTCTATCTCCTCCTGAAAGAAGCCTTCGTGCTTAACAAAAAACTGCCCGTAGATATAAAAAATACCGACCCCCACAACCATGAGCGTCAGGATCACCCTGATCAGTTTATAGATTTTATCGGAACCTATCTTATTCATAAAAATATCTTATCTGTTAACCATAAGCTTGGCAACAGCGCTCTTGAGTCCTCCGACAGTCAGTTTATACATTGGAAATACCGCTTTGATGGCGGTCTCCGCTTCACGCCAGGGAGCATCCCCGGGTGCCATCTTGGGATTGAGCCATACGATGTGTTTATAGTGGCTCTTCATCAGATGAAGCCATTCCCACCCTGAATATCCGTTATTGGGACCGCGGTAGTTGCCTGTCTTGGAATAGAGTTCCTCGGGAGCCATGGCCGCATCTCCGACTATCATTACCTTGTAATCCGAATCCAGATTCTTAAACAGCCACTCGGTATCTATCCAGTCTCCGTTCTCGCATTCGGGAGTATTGTAGACCTTTGCATAGATGCAGTTGTGGAAGTAATAAGTCTTCACATCCTTGAAATGATCCATCTTGTCCACAGCCTGGAACAGTTCGTTCAAGAGCGAACTGTAAGGGATCATCGTGCCGCCGGAATCCATCAGAAGAAGGAGTTTCACGGAGTTCTTCCGGGGTTTCTCCATCACTATCTGCAGGTATCCGCCGTTATTGCATGTCTTATTGATCGTTCCGTCTATATCAAGCTCGGTCTTGGGTACATCCAGCTTGGTGGAGAACTGCCTTAAACTCTTAAGTGCAGCCATGAACTGACGGGAAGTGAGCACTTTGTCGTCTCTGAAATCCTGATACTTGCGTGCCCCGATGACTTCAAACGCCGACTGGTATCCGGTCTGTCCGCCTACTCTGATCCCGCCCATATGACCGCCCATGTTACCGAAGGATGTCTTTCCCTGTGTTCCTATCCAGTATGAGCCGCCGTTATGCTCCGAATCCTGTTCTTTAAGTCTGTCACGGAACTTCTTTTCCACATCATCCCGATCGACCTGAGCATTGTCGCCGGGATCGGAGTTCATCTCATGCTTCTTTTCTTCGAGCCACTGCTCGTAAGCATCGGACTTATCAAGCCACTCAAGCATCGTGTCCGTGATGTCGGGTTCGTATTTGGCAGACTTGAATGTGTTTTCAAACGCCATATCGAACTTGTCATATTCTGTTTCGGATTTTACGAGGATCATGCGCGACAGATAATAAAACCTTGTGAGCGACGAACCCGCAAGGTCCTTATCGAGCGCCTCCTGGAGCGTCAGCCACTCTTTCAGCGTGACGTCCAGGCCGAATTTTCTCAGATTGTTATAGAAAGAAGTAAACATATGTTAATTGAGTTCATTGGTCCTGCTGCGCACGACCGCCATGTCTTCATCCTTTTTGATGATGACACCGAGGTTAGGCAGGCTCTTCTTGATGAGCGCCGGATCCATGCCGCCTATCTGAAGTGCGTTCACCCAGTCGATAAGCTCGGATGTGGACGGTTTCTTACGTATATCCTTGATCCCTCTCACCCAATAGAATACATCCATCGCATTCTTCAGGAGATTCTCTTCAACATTCGGGAAATGAGTCTTCACTATCTCCTCCATGAGAGGTGCATCCGGGAAATCGATATAGTGGAAAATGCATCTGCGAAGGAATGCATCGGGCAGTTCCTTTTCCGCATTGGATGTGATGATCACTACCGGACGGGTCTTCGCTTTAACGGTCTCATGAGTCTCGTTGATATAGAACTCCATCTGATCGAGTTCCCACAGAAGGTCGTTGGGAAATTCAAGATCCGCTTTATCTATCTCATCTATCAGAAGAACGACCTGCTCATCTGCCTTGAAAGCCTCGCCGAGTTTGCCGAGCTTGATATATCTGGCTATGTCATCCACTCCCTCTTCGCCGAACTGTCCGTCATAGAGACGCTGTATCGTATCATACATATACAGTCCGTCCTGAGCCTTGGTGGTGGACTTGATGTTCCATATGATCAGTTTCTTGCCGAGACTCTCAGCCACAGCCGCTGCGAGCATCGTCTTGCCGGTTCCGGGCTCGCCCTTTATCAGAAGCGGTTTCTCCAGGACCATCGCCACATTCACCGCGTCCAGAAGTTCCTGGCTCGCCACATATGTACTGGTAGAAGCAAATCTGTTATCTGACATTTTTTCTCCTTTATCTGTCGGGTATTCCACAGGATCAATCCCACGGTATCAGCGGGTTTTCGATCTTCTTGTCACGCATCATGAGGTCGCGTACCGCTTCCGAAGGATCTTTTCCCTCGAAAAGGACCTTATTGACCTCGGTGATGATCGGCATTTCGACATCATATTTCTTAGCCAGTTCAATTCCGGCCTTGGCGGAATATACGCCCTCGACTACCATCTTGACCTCGGCCTGAGCTTCTTCGAGCGACTTGCCCTGTCCGATGAGGATACCGCAGCGGCGGTTTCTCGAATGCATCGATGCGCAGGTTACTATCAGGTCGCCCATGCCGGTGAGCCCGGCAAATGTAGCGGCGTTACCGCCCATGGCGACACCGAGTCTGGATATCTCGGCGATCCCGCGCGTGATCAGTGCAGCCTTGGTATTGTCTCCGTATCCCAGTCCATCGGCACAGCCTGCTGCCAGCGCGATCACATTCTTGAGCGCTGCTCCTATCTCTATGCCCAGCACATCGGGGCTGATATATACGCGGAAGACATCATTCATGAATATATTCTGCAGATATTCCGCGGTGGTTTTGGACTCTGACCCGACAACTATCGTGGTAGGGATGCCGCGGCCGACCTCTTCCGCATGTGACGGTCCCGAGAGGACCGATACATCTGCCTGAGGGATCTCTTCGGATATTATCTGGCTCATGGTCATGTCGGTATGTTCTTCTATACCCTTGGCCACGTCTATGATCTTCTGCCCATCGGCTACGAACTCACGCATCTGATGAGCGCTGCTCCTGACGAATTTGGACGGTACCGCCATGACTATGACGTCCATTCCGAGGATCGCTTCACTTAAGTTCGCGGTAAAATCGGTTTTGTCCGAAAGGATCACTCCGGGGAGTTTGTCCTTATTCTCATGATAAGTCTTAAACATCTCTATCTCTTCGGGCAGAGCCGAATACATCGTGCAGTGATGTCCGTTATTGTTAAGGAGCCATGCAAGTGCCGTTCCCCAGCTTCCCGCTCCTATGATACCTATTCTGGCCATTTTTATCCTCTTTCGTTTTATGTTATTCAGACAAGTTCGTGACTTCTGTCCTTGCCGGATTTTTCTTTTCCCCTTTTGCTCAGATATACCTTGCTCTCACTGTGGGTGAGCAGCCTTTTGACATTAGCCCGGTGGCGCCAAATGGCGAGCACGGTCATGATGAATACCACCACATACATCTCGGTCAGAAGCGCCTGAGGTATCTCGGTCCCGACACGTGCATCGAAGAATCCTGTCTGACCGCAGATCACGGTCATTACGAAGAATGTGATGTATAAGCATATCGATCCCAGCGACACAAAATGAGTGGTAAGGAATATGGCGGCAAACACCGCAAGATGAACTATAAGGAACAGCGGTCCCATCGATACGATGAGTCCCGCGGTCACGGCTATGCCTTTTCCGCCCTTAAACTTCAGATAAAACGGATAATCATGTCCGATGACCGTACCGAATGCGGTATATATCATATACAGATAACGGTATTCCGGAGCATTTTTCCCAAAGAGCAGGAACGTGACGACCATAGCGAGGATGCACTTTATGGCATCACCGAAAAGGACCGTAAAGCCCGCCCCTGTACCGAGAGTCCTGAGTGTATTGGTCGCACCCGAATTGCCGCTCCCGTGCTCTCTTATGTCTATCCCTTTAGCCTTGCCGTACAGGAAACCTGTCTGTATCAGGCCGAATGCGTATCCTATGATAATGCACACTATCCTTTCGAGCATCACTCAGTCTTCCTTTCTCTCTCTGATTATGAACTTAAGGGGAGTGCCCATGAATCCGAATGTCTCGCGGATCTGATTCTCGATATATCTCGTATATGAGAAATGCATGAGTTCCTTATCGTTAACGAATATGACAAACGTAGGCGGTTTGACTCCCGCCTGTGTGATGTAGAACAGTTTGAGCCGCTTGCCCTTATCGGACGGCGGCTGTTTCATGGCAGTGGCCTGTGACATGATCTCGTTAAGGACTCCGGTAGCGATGCGCATCGAGTGATTCTCACTGACCGCATCGATGGTCTCGTAGAGTTTACCCAGTCTCTGTCCGGTCTTGGCCGATACGAACATGATCTCGGCATATGTCATGAAGCTCAGGGTATTACGGATCTGCGCCGTATATTCATTGGTGGTCTTATCGTTCTTCTCGATAGCGTCCCACTTGTTGACGACTATGATTATCGCCTTGCCTCTGTCATGTGCGATGCCGGCTATCTTGGCATCCTGCTCGGTAACTCCTTCAACGGCGTCTATCACCAGAAGAACTATATCCGCACGCTCTATCGCCGCTACGGTCCGGACGATCATGTAACGTTCGAGTTCTTCTTTTATCTTGTTCTTGCGCCTGAGTCCCGCAGTATCTATTAGCACATATTCCTTACCGTTGTGAACGATACGCGAATCTATCGCATCACGGGTGGTACCCGCGATATCCGAGACGATGGCACGTTCCTCTCCCGCCAGTTTGTTAAGGATCGAGCTCTTGCCGACATTGGGTTTCCCCACGATCGCGATCTTCACCGCATCATCTTCTTCATCCGCAGCGGGGGCATCGGGAATATGCTCAAAAACGGCGTCAAGAAGTTCACCGAAACCGAGGCGGTTCACGCTGGATATCGGGTACGGCTCACCTATTCCGAGATTGTAGAACTCATATACCTCCAGCATGTCTCTCTGGAAGCTGTCCACTTTGTTTACAGCCAGGACTACGGGCTTGGCCGAGCGCCTGATCATATCGGCAACGCGCATATCATCATCAACCAGTCCCTGCTTAAGGTCGACCATGAAGATGATTACATCCGCCGTATCTATGGCGATGGAAGCCTGTTCACGCATCTGTGAAAGGATCACATCCGAACTGTCCGGCTCAATACCGCCGGTATCTATCATCGTGAAGCTGTTATCCAGCCATTCCACATCCGCATATATGCGGTCTCTCGTAATGCCGGGAGTATCCTTGACTATGGATATCTTCTCCCCCGCCATCGCATTGAAAAATGTGGATTTACCCACATTGGGGCGTCCCACTATAGCTACTATGGGGCGTACCTTACCTTTACTCATTGTATTCTCCTGCCCAGCCGTATGCCGGATCCCGTTATTTTATCGGCAAAATCGTATCCACTTGATTTTACAATCTCGACCTTTGATTGTAAAGCATCCTCAAGCTCTGTGACGGTCACATCATCAAGGAAATAATCCTCTCCGGCGCGCAGCACGTTTTCGGGTATCAGAAGCCTGTTTCCGATGGGTTTATTCTTAAGCTGAGCGATCATGTCCCGGCCGGTGATCAGTCCCGACACCGTGATCTTCTCACCGAAGAAATCGTTACGGATATCATATACATGAACATTGAGTCCGCTCCATTTGTCCGTAATGCGGCATACCATATCCGAGATGATAGGGAACATGAGCTTTCCGGTCACCACGGAGAGTTCCTCATGCGGCTTTTTGATGAAATGAAGATGCTCAAAAGCATCATCGAACTCGTTGAGCATCAGACGGACCATCCCGACTCCGTTTTCAAGCTGGACATAGCCGTCGTAGCGTTCTTCACCGGGAAGCTCTCTTCCGGCCATGATATACCACTCATCGGATGCATGGACAAAATGCGTACCGAACCGGTCATACAGTCTGTCCTGCCATTTCTCTATGGCATCGATCACGCGGACGGCATCTTCCGGGGTAAAAGACTCAAGAGGATACAGTCCCTCGCGGTATCTGGTGAGGCCCACTGGTACTACCGATACACTCTGGAGTTCGGGCATATATCCCGTCAGATCCGATATGCTGCGTTCAAGCTCGGCCCCGTCATTTAAGCCTTTGCACAGCACTATCTGCCCGTTCATCGTGATACCGGCGGCCTTTAGTCTGTCGACCTTCTTAAGACTCTCGCCGGCAAACCTGTTATGGAGCATCATGCACCGAAGTTCGGGATTTGTCGTATGGAACGATATGTTGATGGGGGACAGATGATATCTGCATATCCTCTCCACATCATGATCGGACATATTGGTCAGGGTCACATAGTTGCCCTGTAGAAAGCTCAGTCTGGAGTCATCATCCTTGAAATACAGAGTCTCTCTCATTCCCGGAGGCATCTGGTCGATGAAGCAGAATACGCATTTATTGGTGCACGACCTGTAGCTGTCCATCAGGCCTTCTTCGAATACGAGCCCGGGATCGGCGTCGGCTTCCTTTTCCACGGTCACGGTAAACCGTGTACCGTCGGGATGCTCAAATGTGCATTCAAGCCTCTCATCCAGCGTCAGATATTGATAATCAAAGATATCCTCAATCTCTTCTCCGTTCACGGAAAATAAAACATCTCCCGGAGAAACCTCGGTTTCCCGGAAAGGAGAATCCTCTTCGATAGACCGGATCATTCGGTTTTTTCTTCCGATATCAGGCATATGCCCCTCCCAAAAAGCGTTCATTACTATCATAACAAAGCGGGGAGTTTTTTTCTATGTGTGACCTTGACGCAGCAAACCGTGAATGAATATAATTGTCTCATGGCAAATTTACAGAAACTCGAACAACTTATGGCCGTAGCGCCGATCAAGCTCATCGTCCCGCCCTGTGCCGAGAAGCTCGGAGCCAGCATCAATCGATATCTGATCGAATTCAGGCACGATCTCCACAACAAATTCAAGGCGGATCCCGCTTTTCAGGGATATATCAAGGACGATTACATAGCCCGCATCGATCTTCCCCGTTTCGGAAGCGGCGAGAGCAAATGTACTCTGCTTGACTCAATCCGCGGTGATGATATCTTCATCATCACGGATGTCACCAACCATTCCATCACATATAAGATGCACGGATTCGAGAACCACTATTCTCCCGATGATCATTTTCAGGACTTAAAGAGGATCATCAATGCCATAAACGGTAAGGCTCACCGCATCAATGTGATCATGCCCTTCCTGTACGAAGGCAGACAGCACAAAAGAAGCGGCCGCGAGTCTTTGGATGCCGCTTATATGTTCAAAGAGCTTTCTGATATGGGTATATCGAATTTCATCACTTTTGATGCCCACGATCCCAGGATACAGAATTCCGCTCCTTTTACGGGCTTTGATAACTTCAATGCCATGTATCAGTTTGCGCGCACTCTTCTGACCAGCGAGCGTGACATGATCATCGACAAGGAGCACACGATAATCATCTCTCCCGACGAGGGCGCTCTCGACAGATCGATCTATTTTGCATCGGTTCTGGGGCTTGATGCCGGCATGTTCTATAAGAGACGCGATTATACCCGGATGGTCGGCGGCAAGAACCCGATAGTCGCTCACGAATTCCTGGGCGACAATATAGACGGCAAAGACTGTATCATCATTGATGATATGATCTCTTCCGGCGGTTCCATGATAGATACCGCAAGACAGCTCAAAGAAATGAACGCCAAGCGCGTTTATATATGTACTACTTTCGGATTGTTCACGGACGGACTCAGCGCTTTTGACGAAGCGTACGAGAAATGTTATTTTGACAGGATCATTACCACGAATCTTAACTATCTCGATCCCGAACTTCTGAACAGACCTTATTATCTGCAGGCCGACATGGGCAAGTTCATCGCGTCCATCATCGACTTCATGAACCACGATGCGCCCATGTCAGATCTTAATACTCCTACAGAAAAGATCCGCAAGATCCTCGATCGTTACAACAATCGCGAGGAGTTTACCTTCTAAACGGTCTTAAATGCTATCTCGACCTTGAACAGGTCATTTTCCGAGTAAAGCTTAAATGTTCCGCCCATCAGTTCGGTGAGCGATTTTGCTATGGACAGGCCCAGACCGGATCCTTCCGAAGTCCTGCTCTCATCTCCGCGGATGAAACGCTCTGTCAGTTCGCTTAAGTCAGCGGGCAGAGGATTCTCCGAGATATTCGTAAGCCTGAGTCTTATATCGTTCCCGCCTTCTGCCTGATCGGTATTATACATATCCAGGAATACCCTGGTGCCGGGCATCGCGTATTTGCACACGTTACCCAGAAGGTTTTCCATCACCCTCCACAGGCTCCTGCCGTCTGCCATCATGGCGGGCATAGTCAGCTTATCCGTATTGGTCACAACACTGAGATTTCGCTCTGCAAGTTTTTCATCAAACTCTGCCAGTGCCTGTGTCACCATCTCGGGCAGATTGATCTGCATGAGTTCAAGTTCCACGTTTCCGCTGGAGACCTTGCTGACTTCTATCAGATCTTCGGTCAGACTCTTGAGCCTCTGCGATTTCTCGTCTATGACATTGACGTATTCCACGATCTTGGGATCATCTATATCCTCGCGTTTGATCAGATCCACATAATTGATGATGCTGGTAAGAGGTGTGCGTATGTCGTGGCTTACATTAGCCACCAGGTCGGTCTTCATCCTCTCATCCTTCATGCTCTGCTCAACCGCATTTCTGACTGATGCACCGATAGAATTGACAGCCTCGGACAGCTGTCTGTTATCACCGTGGTATTTGGACGAATCGGTACTCTGAGAAAGATCGCCTGCGATGATACGCCTCATCACGGACATGATCTCATCCCTGCCTTTTACCTGGAAGAATATGAATACTCCGGCCAGGATATCCACTATGACAGCAGCAACGGCCGCAGGTGCCGCAAGATTATCGGATGCGATCATCAGGATCAGCAACAGATTGATCAGAATGAATATAACATAGGGTACGACGCTCCGAAGGAGCACGTTACCGTTGTCATATATTCCGACGATGCCGCGTCCGCAGGCACACAGTATCTTATACAGAAAACTCTGCTTCCAGATATGTCTTGCCTTGATACGGCGGACAAGGGAATAGTACAGCCATAACATGAGTGCGGAAAAAAGGGCCACGATCGCCGCAAACGCTATATAGACGGTGATATTGTTTATATAGTTCATCGCCCGGTATCTGAGCGAATCGTAATAGCTCGAGACGATCGCAGCAGGACCGAGTATGAACAGCACGATAACTACGGATAATATCACCACCCATAATTCGATCGGGGTATGATCAAATTCCGTCAGTCTGATGCTCTTCACACCGTTCTCATCATATTCGCGTCCCTCAAGGATCGTACATAATACGAGCAGACACAGGAAAGCCAGGATCATAAGGATCACGATACCGACGACCACACCCTGATCTGCGGGTATATATGTATTCTCAAAGCCTGCTTTTGCGGATCTTAACGCGTCATCCGCAGGCATGGACATATCTGCCGCTATGCATATCCTGCAATCATCGGGATATGCATATTTGTACTTCTGCATGAGTGAGTTGAATGTGGATTCGGTTATGGCAGTGTTGGTATCATATACCATCCTGTCGAAATCATAGCTGATATATCTTCCGTATTTGGAAAAGATCTTATCGATATCCGAAGTCTTATTCATCGGGATATCTATATTGGAGTATGTGATCTGTTCCGGACCGTCTCCCATGATCACGCAGTACCTCATATTGGTATTGAGCTCATCGAGGGTGTCGTTGTACTCGAGATACTCCGTGTAGTTGGAATACAGATCATCTGCGCACGCCATGAGACAATTGATCAGATAATCATAATCCGACCAGTTCGTCACACATTCCTCAAGGATCTGTCCGTCCACGGTGCGGTATCTGTTGATCAGCACATCCCTGTATATGAGTTCGCCTCCGTCAGACATCACAAACATGCTTTCATCAAACCCTTCGGGATTATCCGAAAAACTGGTATGGTCTATGAAATTGCCCGATACATACTGCGGAGAGACCTGCCTGCTTTCATTCTCAAAGCCGTATTTATACCATTTGAGAAGATCACCGAGATAGTATTTTGCCGAAATATCCGGTGCCACCTCGGAGTCGGAAGTTCTGGAGGCATATGCGACCACATCGATGACCTTGTTCGGATCATATGTACCGTTCGTCTCCAGCTGGCTTCTGATCGTCACATATCTTAATACATCCTCGGTCTTACGTCCGAATATCGTATTGAAAAAGACCGAATCCTCATACGCCCTGCCCTGATCCGACGAGCTTAAGTTATAGATCTGACTGTTCTTATTGTCGTTTACTACGACTACCGTTCCCGCGATATACAGCACTACGATCAGGGCGGCAGCCGTGATCAGAATGATCTGAAGGACCTTCAGTATTCCCGTTCTGTTTTTTTTGTTTTTCATCATATCTTCTCCGCTTTGTAACCGATCCCCCAAACCACTTTGATGTATCTGGGGTTCTTGGGATCGATCTCTATCTTCTCCCGGATATGTCTGATATGAACCGCTACTATGTTGTCGGAACCGAACGCTTCCTCATTCCAGATGCTCTCATATATCCTGTCGGATGAGAAAACCTTGCCAGCGTTGCTCACAAGAAGTTTCAGGATATTGAATTCTATAGGTGTGAGTTTGACCTCCTCATCATCGACATATACCTGCTTGGTATCGTCGTTTAAGATGAGGCCGCCGGTCGAGTAGATATTCTCATCATCGGCCGAGATGCTTCCGAGTGATGTGTAGCGTCTGAGCGCGGACTTGACCCTTGCGACCAGTTCGAGCGGATTGAAAGGCTTGGTAACGTAATCATCCGCTCCGATATTCAGCCCCAGGATCTTATCAGCATCTTCCGACTTGGCGCTTAAGATGATGATCGGAACCGCATACTTTTCACGGATCTTCAATGTGGCATGGATCCCGTCAAGCTTCGGCATCATGATATCCATAATGATAAGCTGGATCTCTGTTTCGTCGAGGATCTTAAGCGCTTCCTCTCCGTCATAAGCCTTATACACATCATATCCTTCCTGAGTAAGATAGATGTCTATGGCATCCACTATTGTCCTGTCATCATCACAAACGAGTATATTAGACATATCTTCCTTCCCGCCGCATATTACGTCAGCTGATCCGTACATACGGCTTGTAACATGATCATTTCATCATACGAAAATAAAGAAAAGCTTAAGACAATTATGAAGATTCTCTTAAGCCTCTCAAAATATGGTGATCCGGTCATTCTCAACGCTCGATGATACCGTCAAAATACGAACGCCACCGGGCATTTACAACCTCGGGCCTGTATTCTTTCATGGTCTCATATGCACTTTCTCCGAGACGGTCTGCAAGATCCGGATCCTCGATGATCTTCTTAAGCGCCGCGGTCAGACCTTCGGTATCTCCCACGCCGGTCAGAAGTCCGTTCTCCCCGTCTTTTATCACCTGCGCAGGCCCGCCGCACGGGCAGTCCGTGGATATGCATGCAACACCCAGGCTCATCGCTTCGAGGAGCGTGTTGGGCATTCCCTCGGTATCAGATGTTAACAGGAACGCATATGCATCATAGAGTCTGTCCGGCACATCCGATACGATGCCCGGGAATGATGTCCTGTCGCTTATTCCGAGGCTGTCCGCCAGCTTCATGAGTTTATCTCTATCGGGCCCGTCACCGCAAAGTTCAAGTCTGAACTCCCCATGATCCTCAGTTGCACCTGCAAAAGCCGATATCGCCATGGACTGGTTCTTGTTATCATCCATACGGCCTACCAGGCATATCTTCTTTTTCCTCTGTCCTGAAAATCTCGGCCTGATGAAATCCGTGTTCACGGAATTGGGCAGGATCACGGCTTCTTCACGAAGTCCCCCGCGAAGAAATCTCCGCTGTCTGTCAGTCTGCATGATGATACCGTCCGCATCACCGAAAAGAGTCTGCAGCAGGAATCGCATGGATCTTGTCGGATACTCGAGAGGCGGATCCGCCACGACGGATACCACGACTCTTGTAGGCAGAAAAGCCGAGCAGACGATCGCCATGAAATTGGACTTGCCCGCAGTGGTCATGAGGAGATCCGCATCGGTCTGTCTGATCACTCTGTGAAGTTTGGCAACTCTTGCAAAGAAATTATATATACGACCTTTGCACTCTTCTTCCGCCAGATCCGATATCACACGTCTGATGCCGCCCGAGAGCTCATATTCATCCTCAAGGCGGTATTGAGTGATCATCGTAACTTCATAGCCTATATTGCGGAAATACTCGGCGAGATTTACGAATACCCTCTCCGCTCCGCCTTTGGACAGTGACCCTATATAGAATGCTATATGTCTCTTATGGAGTTCCCCGGCAGAGCTTAAGCACTTATACCACATGCCGCCTATCAGAAACAGCACATATGCACGGGATATGAACGGCGAGATGAAATGCGCTTCAAGTACCGAGAACACTAAGACCGAAAGCGTAAGGACAAATCCCGCATGATCCTTATGCCTGTATTGCCATATAAACAGCATGATGACAGCGGCAAAAGCAAGCAGTCCGGGTAACACTCCGTACCACCAGAACAATCTCACTATGCCCATGTCGAAAAAGCCGTCGAAAACCGGATCCGAGAACATTTTCCAGTTGCTTAAGACTCCTCCGCCGTTTTCAAAAGGATAGATCGACATGATTCGACCGGTCGTCAGGATATTGAGTTTCTTCTGGAATTCGGTCTGTCTGTCCCACCAGGTGGAGACTGCAGCGGCATATACGGAAAACAGCAGACAGGAAAGCGTGATCATGATCCCCGTTACATAGACACCGCGTTTTGATGCCAGGTCCGGAAATCTCTTAAAGATCAGGCCGCAGAACATGCTGAAGAATATCATGAGTACGGCCATGCGGCAATGTGTCATAAGATATACCGCCACACCGCCGAAGCCCACCAGAACATAGTCGAGATAACTCATCCTCTGATGATACAGATATATGCCGAGTGCAACAAACAGCCAAATCTGTATGCCGAGGGTATTGGAACTTCCGAGCCCCAGGCTCAGCATGAACATGTCTGATTTTTCCCCGTATCCGAAAGGTGAAACGATCTCTCCCATCACCCCGAGCAGAGCAAGGATGGCTAAAAGGATCATGCCTGCCATGGTCAGGATGTAGTTAAACTTAAGCGCACGTTTCACATCGATGTCCTTCATCGCTATGACGAACACCATCGCCCTGATGATCTCATCCCTGATATTGACCGAATAGGCAAGTATGCAAAAAGCGGCCGTAAGGATTATGAACGCCCATTCCTTCGGGCTGTATCTGGTGCATATGCACTTAACGAGGAAAAGCGCGAACGTAATGCGGAACATTATGCTCTGGTAAGGGTTGATCCAGTCAGCACGGTCCAGAGTAAATATCACGATCTCCAGAAAAAGGGCAAGATAGAAGAAAACGCGCCCGATCTCACGCACCGTGGGATTATATATCTTATTGTATATCTCAGAAAGATTTAAGTTTCTTTTACTGTCCATGGAAACATTTTTCTAATGATCAAATGCCGGTAGAATTCACTGAGTTCCCGTCTGTATGCTTTCAGGATCGGTTTATATTCTTCACGAGTTATCCCGCAGTCGGCTATGTCTTCGTACTTACCCTTATACCTTACGCATATATCGATGAGCCGGTCTCTGTACTCACGGAAGTTTTTCAGATCAAACTTGTTGAATACGTATTTGTATTCCCTGATGTTGACCTCGCTGCTGTCCACGCAGTCGTTGGTAAGCTGAGAGTCGCTCACACCTATGCTTACGAGCGGGTCTTGGGAGCATACCATCCTGCCGCCGTCCTTAAGAAGTCCCATATAAAAATCGGCATCTATGAGCCACTTGAGATTGGGATCGAATCTGAGCTCGGACCTTCTGTGGATCACGGCTGAAGGTGCACCGATATACTGACCGATGTACAGCGCGCGGAAATCCCTGTCTATGAGCGCACGGTTCTCATCCGAGATGCACCTGTCGAAAAAGTCGCTTAAGTCTTCCGGATCATCGGGTTTTATCGTCACCTGTCTGGATCCGCAGTACGCAAGCACCGCTTCGGGATCGGAATCAAGCATCCCGACAAACCTGCTTAAGGAATCCGGAAAGGTAAACCAGTCATCCTGATGCATTATCTTGATATACTCTCCCTGTGCCAGGTCAAGCGCCCGATTCCAGTTTCCGGCAGGACCCAAAGCCGTGTCATTGTGATGGTACGAAACACGGTCCGCGAGCGTATGTTCCCTGACTGTCCTCTCGACTGAATCATCCGGGGTATCATCCGTAAGGATGATCTCGACATCGGTATAGTCGGAAGAGGCGATCGAATCAAGCAGTCTCTTTATACCGTGTACATCCTTATATGCGGGTATGCATATCGAAACCAAAGCCAACTTCATTACCTCATGAATCCCGGTCTGTGTTTGGGATAGACCAGATGCTTATACTCCTTAAGATGAGTCCTGATATATTCGGGATATGAATCATCGATCGGAACTATCTGAAAATCGGCATCCCTTCCGAGGATATCCGTATGCTCCTTGATGTTCTTTCCGACACTCCAGAGTACTCTTCTCTTGTTATATTCCTGATGCGCGGCTGATCTTATCTTATATCTGGCACGGCTGGCAGCGGATCTCTTCTTCTCTCCGCCCATATATGAGAAATGCCATCCTCCGTCGGGCACACGGATCATGATATCCTGATGTTCCTTATCGCGAAGCTGTTCAGTCGTCAGATTATCAAGCATGGAATACGCACATATCTTGGTCCCCAGCCATCTTCTGTCGCTGCCTTCTATTCCGGGAAACTCTCCGGTGATCGATAAGAGATTACCGGACTTTTCCTCCATATCCAGATAGACATAGAAGTTCCTCTGTGCAAGTGCGTATATCTTCGTCGGATCGAAGTTGGCAAGGACCTTTTTTACGGCCTCGGGATTGGGGATCTCATCCACATCCGAAAAGATCACTATATCATCCGGCTTAGCATCCTTAAGGCCTCTCGCCACGGCACATTTCTGATGCGAATCCCTGACAAACGGTGTGCAATCCATGGGCGTATCATCCACCACATTGTGAATGATCTTGTCTTCGAACTGCGCGAATCTCTTCTTATTCTCCGCATAATATAGTTTCTTGGGATCCCCGGAAAAAGTGACCGTGGACTCGCTTATCACGAACTTATCGACTATGTCGTTCATGACATTCATCCTCATCTGAAGGATATCGAGTTCGTTAAAAAACTGAAAGCAATCGTATACCATGTCTATCTCCTGTTCTTATCTTTGGAATGGAGTTTGTTATCGATCCTGTTTAAGAGACGCGCGGTACGCCTGAAAGGATAAGGATTCGAAAACTTCGGGTACTCCGAATTGGTCCCCGCCCATTTATGAAACGCAAAAGGCGTGATGCCTTCTATCTCGGGGATCATCGTCTCATGCGAGAAATACTTCGCGACTTCCAGAGGAGCGATCTTCATGCCCGCCTCCTCTACCAGATGTCTGTTCTTCACACACAGAAATCCGTCTTCGTGAAAATATCCGTGATCGTCTTCAAAAGGCAGTCCGGCTTCCCGCGGAAAGTCTATTATCCTCTTGGATCTGAATCCGACGGAATTGCCTACTCTGCGAAGTGTTCCGTTTATGTCCCTGTAAGTGAAATCATCATGAGGATCGGGCCAGGGAGCGCCTATGTAATCATAGTCGAGGAACTCCTCCCTGAAGCACTCCGGATGAACTATGAAACCGTCGTAGTGGACTATGCAGGCAAATTCGGTATGGATATGATCTCCAAGTTCATACAGCATCTTATAGTTGAAATCATCGATCGTGCGAAGCTTGGATGTATGATCATATCTGATCTCTTTCGGCAGGTAAACGGGCCTGTAATGACATATCAGGACAGCATCACCGAAGTCGATCCCGCGCATGGAATACTTCATGGCCTCTACGGTCTCATAGACCTTTACGCTGGTCATGGCCACCAGAGTGACATTTGGCAATTGTAATCTGTCAGTTTTCCGCATCGAGCGTCGTCCTCGTTATCTTACCGCCGTCTACCTTGTAGATCATATCACAGCCTTCTATGGTCCTTAATCTGTGTGCGATGATGATCAGAGTCTTACGGCCGTGGAACGAATCGATCGCTTCCATGATGGCCGACTCCGTTTCGGTATCGAGCGCGCTTGTTGCCTCATCGAATACAAGTATATCGGGATCGTGATAAAGCGCTCTGGCAATGCCGAGTCTCTGACGCTGTCCGCCGGAGAGCCTTACTCCTCTTTCACCTATCGTAGTCTCTATCTGCTCGGGCATCTCTCTTATCAGGTCGTCGAGCTGTGCTTCCTTAAGCACTTCCCACACCCTGTCATCATCGATGTCGGCGGGCGCTACTCCGAACGCTATGTTCTCTCTTATGGAATCATCCGTCAGATATATGCTCTGGGGAATGTATCCGATATGGGAAAGCCAGCTCGGATAGTTTTCAAATATGTCACGGCCGTCACATGTGATCCTGCCTTCCTGCATCTTAAGAAGTCCGAGGAGCACATCCACCGCAGTGGACTTTCCTGCTCCGGAAGGCCCCATGACGCCGACCGATTCGCCCTTTTTGATGACCATCTGCGCATGATCCAGTATGAGCTTATCTGACTCCGGATACTTATAGACGATATCCTCCATCCGGATCTCGTCGTTTAATGTTATCTCGGGTCCCTTAGTCTCATCGTCGGCTTCGTAATGACCGTGCTTTCTGTATGAAGTGAAGTCCACGTTCTCGTATACATAGTTAACGCTCGGCTCATAGTAAGCGATGTTGCTGATGTATGTGTTCACTCTGTTGACCGAGGGAAGAAGTCTCATGGCGGCCACGGCGAATGCGGATATCGCCGGTATAAGGCTCGTCATATCGGAACCTAAGATTATGCTTCCGCCGATATATGCGAGAATGCCGGATACACAGAAGGTCTCCAGAAACAGTCTCGGTGTATTGTTGAGTACCATGTATTTGCAGAGAACATCGGCATTGATATCCGAATACTCCGCAAAGCTGGATGCAAAATAATGTTCCTTATGCAGTATCTTTACATCCTTGATGCCGTATATCGACTGAAGTCTCCATTTGCCCATGCGGCTCTGCAGCATCTGCGCTTTGGCTCCGAGGCGGTTAAGTATGGGACGAAAGACCTTGGTTATGACCACGGTAAGGATGATCATGATCGCGAGCAGCATGATCGTCATCGATGGATTGGAGATCAGCAGATACAGTCCGAGGACAAGCGATACCATAAGCTCCGTGAACAGCATGATGAATTGCAGAATGACCGTAAACACCTTCGGCACATCACCGTCAATGACACGGAATATCGTCGGGATATCGGCATTGAGATAATACTCGTACGGACGGTTTAAATACTCTTCGAGCATGTAGCTGATCGTCACCGACTGATTGTTGTTTACAAACTTCGCCTGAATGTATGTCTCCATCAGAAGATATCCGTTCTTCACGAAGTATATGACTATGATGGCACCTATCAGGAAAAGTATGCAGTCTTCCGGAGAATCAAAATGTATGAAGTTCTCAAGCAGTTTCACATATCCGCTCTCCATCAGAAGATCCGGATACATGACACCCTGGACTATAGGCATGATGAGACTCAAGCCCAGCATCTCAAGGAATGCACCGATGAATATCAGGAAGCATAAGCCTATGACCTTACGCCTCTGATCATTTGTGAGTATATGAAAAACTTTCTTTAATATGCCGATCATTTATCTTTCCTGTCTTTTATTTTTTTCAGGCCTGCTGCAGCCTTTACTTTAACGGGGATCACGAACCTGTCGTTGATCCGCATCGTACGAAGGAAGCGTGCAGGCGATCTTAAGTATATCTTCATCTTGCGGTATTCATTCGGATTCGCTATGGGGCAGTTAAATACCTCCTCAAAACGATCAGCGCCGCCTCTTATGTGTTCATCCAGGATACGCAGATGTTCCTGCTTATCGGGATCATCGCTCCTGCTAACCTTTGTGTAGTATATCAGAAGCCTCTTATACAGGAGGTAATCCGATATCAGCGCCAGATCATGACGTCCCTCCCGCTCAAGGTAAACGGATCTGTCGAACAGGTTTGGGATCAGATCCGTGAATGTGTGAGGATTGATACCCGCATTGGTCTGTGATGAAGAACGGTCGCATACATAGTTGTAATATGCTCTGTCCAGATACACACTTCTCTTCGATCTGTCCACCAGATAAAAAGTATATACCATGTCCTCATACCACATGGCAGGGAATCTGAGCCCGTCAGTCAGTTCGGTCTTATACAGCTTATTCCATACGGCATTCTGGATGAGGAACCTGTCATCTTCCTTAAGGAACTGCTCGAGCAGTTCACGCCCTTCATAGACATATGCCGCATCCGTTGATCCGTCCGATACATGATCTTCGAACACCTGACGATATCTGCATATGCACATATCGGAACCGGTGCTTTTAAGTGCCGCATACATGGATCCTATCATATCGGGATCCATCGAATCGTCCCCGTCGAGCCAGCAGATATATGATCCCGTGACCGCATCGAGACACGCGTTCCTTGCTGTATGGATCCCTCCGTTTTCCTTATGGATCGCTTTGATCCTGCTGTCCCTTGCGGCATACGCATCTATGATCCGTGAAGATGAATCGGTCGATCCGTCGTCCACGATGATGATCTCGAGATTCTCATAGTCCTGTGCAAGAACTGACTCAATGCCCTTACGAAGGTATGATTCGATATTGTAAACGGTCATGCATACCGAGATCAGTTCTTTCCGGTCTTCTTCAGCCATATGTCCGGGTTCGTATGTTTCATATGCTCTCATGCGATCCCCCGTATCACCTGATCATCAGAAAGGCGGCCATGTTGCCTCTTTTCCCGTCCGATGCCCGATGTGAGAAAAGCCAGTCGGAGTTACAGTAAGTACATATCCCGCTCACTTCTATATGGTCTTCGGGAATACCGCTTCTTAGCATCATGATCCTGTTGGCTTCCCAAAGATCGAGCTGATACTTGCCGTCTTCTTTTCCGGGTTCCATCACCAGGTCGATATCATCACCGAAAGCACGTTCAAATGCGATCGCCACGGCTCTGCTCACCTCATAGTGATCACGGCATATGGAAGGTCCAATCGCCGCATATATGTCGGCGGGATCACATCCGAATGCATCTGTCATGGCCTGTACGGTAGCGCAGGCCATGCCTGCTGCCGTTCCGCGCCATCCGGAATGCGACAGGCCGATCACTCGTCTTACCGGATCCGCAAAATACAGCGGAACGCAGTCTGCATAGAAGGTCGCCAGAGCGACTCCGGGAATGTCCGTGATAAGGCCGTCAACATCCTTATATCCCTGATCGTGAAGAAGTCCGTCATCGTGTATCATGTCTTCGGTAACTCTCACGACATTGGTCGTATGTGTCTGATGAGTGCGGATGATATGATCCAAAGATACACCGACCACGGGAGCTATCAGGCGGTAGTTCTCCTCCACGGCTTCCCGATCGTCTCCGTTCGTGAACGAAAGGTTCATCGAAGAATGGTACCCGGTGCTCACCCCGCCTTCACGCGTCGTAAAGATGTCACGGACGAATCCGAGTTCATCCAGTGACGGAAAAGTAAGATATCTGATCTTTCCTTCAAAATGTTCTGTCAATTACCGCTCCTTTTCGGGATGTAATCATATGCATTCTCGATCCATTCGATATGATCGCCGTCTATGGCGATCACATCATATCTGACCTGCGTATCGGATGAGATATGATTCATCATCATATAGTGATCGGATACTCTGCATATCCTGTAGCGCTTGCGCATATCTACCGCCTCCGCCGCATATCCGGCACCGGAGGTTCTCCTGTATTTGACCTCAAAAAACACGAGTACGTCTCCGTCGTATCCGACGATATCTATCTCACCGTACCCGGTCCTGTAATTATATGTCAGATCCCGTATACCATTCGCATGCAGGAATACTCCGGCCTGCTCCTCATATCGGGTGCCCTTCTTCCTGGTGTTCATACGCTTCTTTCAGGTGCTACTTAAGTTTAACCGAATGTGCGGCATCGATCTTCTTCTTGATCTTATCCATCGAATCGACGAATACGAGGATCTCGGCTACCACTTCGTACAGTTCCGGCGGGATCATCTCGCCGATCTCAAGTTTCGAAAGTGTATCTGCAAGTTCGCCGTCCTGATGAACGGGAACCTTGTTCTCTTTGGCTTTTTCGATGATGCGCTCGGCCAGTTCTCCGCGGCCCGATGCGATGACGACGGGGGCTTCCTTTTCCGGATCGTATTCGAGCGCTATCGCTGTTTTGATCTTGTCGGGCTTGTTATTTGCCATATACTACGCCCTCGCATCAAAATTGGATATCGAGATCGGCACGGCAGACTTGTTGTCATCCACGATCTCCTGCATGATATTGGCCATCTCCTCACGCTTGGAAACCTCGGATGAGCAGGAATATCCTCTCTTCTCGATACGCGCGTTCAGTTCATCGATATGAGCGGCGATCAGATCGAGTGCTTCATCGTCGGGCAGGTAAAAATGTGTATTTACATGCCCCGCATTATTCATCGTCACATATACGTCCGTTGTTCCGAGATTATCCATATCCAGATGCAAAAGTGCGGAGATATTCCCGTCCGGACGAGCCATGTTCTTCTTGTTGCTGTAGACGTATAGTTCACCGTGCGCATCGTTGCCCGACATCTTCATCGGAAGCTGAATGTAATTGAACATGTTGTTCAGTTCATTCATGAAGTTCATGTTCTTGGACAGGTCGTTTACGCTGTTTGCAAGCGGAGTATCTTCTTTGGCCCGTGTGGTCAGAACATCAAGAAGTCTGTTGGTCTGTTCTGTCATGCGCTTATACAGATCCGATACCTGCTTATCCTCTCCGACCTGACCGGGAGTAAGCTTCCACTGGTTGTTGACCGCATTCTGCAAAATGGCCGCCATGGGCTTGGATCTGATCAGTTTGAGTATCCCGTGAGTTATGGCGTGGGAATTGACGTCCTGCGCTGTATCGAGTGCGCTTTTTAATGTCTGTGCATCAACGCTGTCCGACTTTAATGCGCTCAGGAAATCAAGACCGGCCGATCCGGTGGACTGATTCTGTGCAGCGGAATTTGACACATTCTCGGACTGTGCCGGTGTCTGCTCGGGCTTCATGGTCTCCGCAGCATTCGCGGAAGGATCGGAAGGAAGCGGGATGTCTTTTACGGGAGCATCTGTCACGGCCTTTGCCTGTGCTTCGGTCAGACCTGCCGGGCTTCCCGCGCCTTCTTCATTGACTGCTGCAGCTTCGGCATTCACAGCTGAAGGATCCGCTGCGACTGCTCTCTCCTCGGCGCCGTTATTTACGATATCGTCTATGATGTACATCACATCATTCAGTGAGACTTCTCCGCGAGCCATGCTCTCGGCAAAGGCGGGATCGATCCCGTTCTCTGAGAGCAGATCGCCGAGTTCCGTAAGCTCCGCGGGATCAAGAACCGTATTGATGGGCGCTTCCATCCCGCTCATCTTAAGTTCCGCTTCACTCATCGGTTCCATGGCGCCCTGTCCGGTAAATATATCCAGGATATCCCTGGTCATGGCTATGGCAGAAGCTTCGTCTCCGTCTGCTATCATGGAGCCTATGGTCTGAGGTACCATTTCCATGATGTCATTCACAGCCGAGCTTACCTGATGTTCATAACCCTGGTATGCATGGAACTGTTCGATATTGTCTGCCGTGGGAGATATGCCCAGAGACTTAAGCGTTACGCCGTCCGAAACGTCGGCATCGGGAATGCCCGAAAGAGACATGTTCATGCGGATCAGTTCTTCTTTGCCGATGGACATGCCGCGCTCCATCATGGAACCGACCATATCGAGATTGCGCGCATCTATCTGAAGACCGGCATTCATAAGTGCCGTGTTTAAAGAACTGGAAGTATCTGTGTTGGTTAACAGAGGAGATAATGTTATGCCGTTCGTATCGGAACCGGTCACCTGAAAGGTTACCGAACTTCCGACGGGAAGATCGGCTGATATATCCATCCTGGCGGTAAGCACCGAATCACCGCCCAGAGAGATCTGGACTTCATTGCCGCTCTTTGCAAGGATCTGGCCCGTAACGGTATCTCCGCCGCTTAATGCGGCCGCTCCCTGACCTGCATTCTGCTGAGCACCGCTCTGAGCGGAAGTCTGAGCGGATGCGGCATCGTTTCCCTGCTGGATATTGAGTTGTAGCGGTCTTAATCCGTTGATTATCATACCGGTATCGCTATACGAAATTTCCTATGAAACTGCGTCTGTGTATCGGAGTCGGGCCGAGTTTTTTGAGTGCCTCGATATGTGCAGCGGCACCGTATCCCTTGTTGCTCGCAAATCCGTAGCCGGGATAGATCTCATCATACTTTACCATCATTCGGTCTCTGGTCACCTTGGCGATGATGCTTGCCGCCGCTATGCTCATCGACTTGGCATCGCCCTTGATGATCGGAACCTGTCTTATATCTACGCCGGGGATCGTTACCGCATCATTAAGGAGCAGGTCCGGCTTCGGATCGAGTTTGGATATCGCCTGCCTCATGGCTTCATATGTGGCATTTAAGATATTGATCTCGTCTATCCGCTCGCAGGAAGCTTCACCTATGCCGACGCACACTGCTTCTTCCATGATGCGCTCATACAGTTCTTCTCTTTTGGCTTCACTGAGCTGCTTGGAATCGTTGATATAGAGTATCCTCGAGCCCTTGGGCAGTATCACCGCCCCCGCAACCACGGGGCCCGCCAGAGGTCCGCGGCCCACTTCGTCTATCCCGCATATGAACTCGTATTCGCTGTACTTTTCCTCATACAGAGCCATATGCTCCACGCGCTCGACCTCTTTGATATATTTATCGTATCTTTTGCGCGCCGATTGAAGTTCCTTCTGAACGGATGCTCTCTCGTCCTCCTCGAAAAGCCTGATGGTTTCGGGCAGGACGGACATTTCACATTCTTTGATCTGTTTTTTTATGTCTGCAAGGGATATGCTCATTTGATATCCTCAACCTTGCCGGCGTTATGAAGCGGCCATATCCTGACCCAGGCTCTTCCGACTATTATCTTCCGGTTTATGTTGCCGACCGCTTCCATTCGCGAGTCCGCAGAGTTGTTTCGGTTATCTCCGAGAACGAAGAATTCATCTTCTCCCAGGGTTATCGGATTGGCGGCTATGCCCGGATCCTTTATCGTTTCAAATCCGTAATGCTCCTCTATCTCCTTGCCGTTGATATAGATGTTTCCTGCATTGTCTATCTGGACAGTCTCACCGGGAAGACCGATTATGCGCTTGACGTAGTAGGTGTTGTCTTTATGAGTGTATTTGAACACTATGACATCGAAACGCTCGGGATCGTGGAATCTGTACGAGATCTTATCGACCAGAAGATTATCTCCGTCCTGAAGTGTATCTTCCATGGAAACGCCGTTTACAAGCGTTCTCTGTCCTACGAAATGGACAAAAAGATACGAAACGAGCAACACTATCAGAAGATAGATGGATGTTGATAAGACTTCTTTCATTTTTTCATTCACGGTGCTACCTCCAAACTTATCCTGCCTAATCTGCCGGACCTGTAATCATCCAAAAAGCCTCGTTCGGCTCTGTCCAGATCGAATTCTCCGCCCTTGCCTATACAGCCGAGCCGCTTTGATACTGCGGTAAGATCACGGCCTTCATATCTTTCATCCAAAACCTGCGGGTAATTCTCTGACATATACCCGATCAGAAATTCGCACAGTTCGCTGATGCTGACCACTTCATCATTTATCGAGCCGATCAGAGCCAGATTCCGTCCGACTGTCATATCCTCGAACTTGGGCCACAGTATCCCGGGCGTATCGAGCAGTTCGAGCTGCTTATCTATGCGGATCCACTGAGCTCCCCTTGTGACTCCGGGTTTGTTGCCGGTCTTTGTGCTCGCACGGCCGGCAAAAGAATTGATGAACGTTGACTTGCCCACATTCGGGATACCCGCGACCATCGCCCTTACCGGTCTGTTCTTGATGCCGCGTCTGCGGTCCCTTTCTATCTTTTCCGCACAGGCTTCCCTGCACTGTGCACGGATCTTATCCATTCCGTTCCTGCTTCTTGAATCAAGCGGGATGCAGATGAACCCTTTTTCCTTAAAATATTCACCCCATCCGCTCACGGCATCGGGATCGGCCAGATCTGATTTATTCAGTATCACCATCCGTGCCTTACCCGAAGCAAGTTCATCTATGTCGGGATTACGGGAACTTATCGGCACTCTGGCGTCCAGGATCTCGATGACCAGATCGATGAGTTTCATGTCTTCCTTCATCTGCCGGAGTGCTTTGGTCATATGACCGGGGTACCATTGAATATTCATGACTCTACTCCACCAGACTGATGCGTCCGTCCTTGCCAGGAATGACCATCCACGCTTTCCCTATGATATTGTCCCTGTTCACGGGACCGATATTGCCCGATCTGGAATCCTCGGAGCTGTTGCGATTGTCACCGAGGACGAAATACTCTTTCTCACCGAGCAGGATCGGAGATTCGGCCATCCCCGCATCCTCGATATAGTCATATGCATCCTGGGATTCGGCTGCATATCCGTCCACATAGAGTCTTCCCTCAATGATCTGTATCGTTTCGCCGGGAAGTCCCACGACACGCTTGGTGTAATAATGCGTGTTGGTATTTCCGTATGGCAAAAACACGATCACGTCGCCCCTTTTCGGTGCGGAGACCATATATACGAACCTGTTGATCAGGACCTGACTCGAAGCGGGAAGAGCTTCCTCCATCGAATCACCGATTATGCCTGTCCTGCTCCCGAATACATATGTGATGCCGAAAGCCAGAAACACGACTATCACAGTGGCCACGACCAGCTCGAGAACCCCTTTGAAAAACTCTTTATTCAGTTTGCTTTCTTTTTGATAAAAAGTGAGTCCTTTTGCTTTTGCCATAACTAATTAATTATACCATAAATCAAAAAAAGAGGCATCCCGCACGGGATACCTCTTTAAGTACAGATCACCTGTTTTCAGGATTATTTTACTTTCTCTTTAACCTTAGCGGCCTTACCTACTCTGCCGCGCAGATATGTAAGTTTAGCACGGCGTACTTTACCCTTACGTACGATCTCAACCTTCTCTACGAGGGGTGAGTGTACGGGCCAGGTCTTCTCTACGCCTACACCGTTGGAGTTCTTGCGTACGGTGAAAGTGGCTCTTGCGCCTGTACCCTGAACTTTGATGATGGTACCTTCGAAGATCTGAATTCTCTCGCGGTTACCCTCTTTGATCTTGCCGTGTACCTTAACGGTATCGCCTACATTGAGTTCGGGCGCATTCTCTTTAAGCTGCTCGTTCTCAATTTCTCTTATAATCTCGCTCATAATGCTCCTCCTTAATTATTTACGCTTCTTCCGGATGTGATGCGATATATGCATCATACATATCCGGTCGTCTGTTTTTCGTTCTGATAAGTGACTCCTTGTGTCGCCATGCATCTACTTTTGCATGATCTCCACTCAGAAGTATCTCCGGGACTTTGATCCCCATCCACTCTTCCGGCCTTGTGTACTGCGGGTATTCCAGCAATCCTTCCGAGAAGCTCTCCGTTTCGGTGCTGTCCTCATTGTGCAGCACCCCGGTGATATGTCTGGATATCGCATCTATCATGACCATCGCAGGCAATTCTCCGCCTGTCAGTACATAATCTCCGATGGAAACATGGTCGGTAACGATCTTTTCCAGGACTCTCTCATCAACGCCTTCATAATGTCCGCACAGAAAGACCAGATGGTCTTCTTTTGCCAGTTCGGTTGCCATAGGCTGGTCGAAACGCTTACCTTGCGGTGTTACATATATGACTCTGTCTGCAGGGCACTCTTCGGTAACCTTCGCGAAACAGTCATATATGGGCTGAGCCTGCATCAGCATACCCGCACCGCCGCCATATGTGTAATCATCCACTCTGCCATGCTTATTATCCGTGTAATCCCGGATATTGACGGCCCGGATATCAATGAGTCCGCTTTGCGCTGCTCTGGCAAGTATCGACACGTTCAGACCTGCTTCGATCATCTCCGGAAAAAGGGTCATGACCGTAAATCTCGTCATATGAGTCCCTCCATAAGATGGATCTTCATCACGCCGGATTCGATATCGACACCGAGTATGCATTCTTTTATGGCCGGTATCAGGACCTCCGATCCGCCACGGTCCACAACATACACATCGTTTGCTCCGGTTACGAGCACATCCTTTATCACGCCGATCTCTTCGCCTGCATCCGTGATGCACTTAAGACCCATAAGGTCAGCCACATAGTACTCATCATTGTCCAGTGGCAGTGCGTCGTCGCGACTGACGGTAAGTTCGGCCTGTCTTAAAAACTCCACATCATTCAGGTTGTCATACTCCTCAAAACCGAGTATTACGAACTGCTTGAAAAACTTTACGCTCCTGATATGAAGTGTGAGCTGCTCCTTCCCGGTATCGGCGGTAACTTCTTTAAGCTTCTTAAATCTGCGGACATCATCCGTTTTGGGAAAGACCTTAACCTCGCCGTGTACTCCGTGTGTTGTTGTTATGACACCAATGGTAAATCTGTCAGTCATTCAATAATTTCCACATCAACCCGTCTGTTATCAGAGGTTGAAGCAGCTTTGACAACAGAACGTATTGCCTTAGCTATTCTACCCTGCTTGCCAATTACCTTGCCCATATCAGATTCAGCCACATGAAGTTTGACAGTCAGGTTTCTGCCGGATTCCTCTTCGGTCACAACAACCTCGTCCGGATTGTCTACCAAAGCCTTGGCAATAACCTCTACTAATTCCTTCATATGCGTCACCTGCTTATTCCGGCAATCTTGAAGAGCTTGGCTACTACTTCTGTGGGCTGAGCACCATTAGCGAGCCATTTCTTTGCTTCTTCTTCATCAACCTTGAATGTGGAAGGATCTGTGTTGGGATCGTAGGTACCGAGCTCAGCAATGAATCTTCCGTCACGGGGTGATCTTGAATCAGCTACCACTACTCTGTAGTAAGGCTCTTTCTTTTTACCCATTCTTCTTAATCTGATCTTTACTGCCATATTTACCTCCAAATTAATTTATTAAAATAAACCGCCGAGACCACCAAATGAACCCGGTAGCTTAAATCCTCTTTTGCCCGCTCCGCCCATCTGTTTCATGAGTTTCTGCGACTGCTCGAACTGCTTGATGAATCTGTTGACCTCACTTATATCAACGCCCGCGCCCCTGGCTATGCGGTGCTTGCGGGACGGATTTAAGAGTTTCGGATCCGACCTTTCCGCAGGAGTCATGGAAAGAACTATCGCTTCCATCCTTCCCATCTGCTTCTCATTGGCCATGGAATCTAAGTCAACGCCCTTCATCTGCGGTCCCATGCCGAGCATCCCGAGTATGGACGAAAGTCCGCCCATGTTACGCATCTGCTTCATGCTCTCAAGGTAATCGTTGAAGTCGAACTTGCCTTTCTTCATACGATCCGCCATGTCGCGGGATGTTTCTTCATCTATATCAAGATTCTCCTGAGCCTTGTCTATAAGGGTGAGCACATCTCCCATGCCCAGGATCCGGCTTGTCATTCTGTCGGGATAGAAAGGTTCGAGATCCGAAAGTTTCTCTCCCATGCCGACATACAGTATCGGCTTGCCCGTAACGGCTTTTACGGAAAGCGCGGCACCGCCTCTCGTATCGGAATCACTCTTGGAGAGGATCACGCCGTCAATGCCTATCTGCGAGTCAAAATCGGATGCCACATTAACTGCTTCCTGACCTGTCATCGCATCGACCACCAGAAGTGTCTGATGCACTGTGACTTCTTCCTTGATGGCCTTAAGCTCATTCATCATCTCCTCATCTATCTGGAGACGACCTGCCGTATCTATGATGAGAACATTGTAGTTCTCCGAGGCAGCTTTGGTGTGGGCGGCTTTTGCTATCTCAACCGGAGATACCTTATCGCCCATGGAGAAACAGTCAACCTCCTGTTTCTTCGCATTTACTTCCAACTGGGTAATGGCCGCGGGTCTGTATGTATCGCAGGCTGCCAGAAGCACTTTTTTGCCCTTGAGCTTCATCTTGCCCGCGAGCTTGGCTGCAGTGGTGGTCTTACCTGCACCCTGGAGTCCGCACATCATAATGACTGTCAGACTTTTACCGGGCTCATATTTGATCTCGGTCACCTCGGATCCCATCAGATCGGTCATCTCATCACGAACGATCTTGATGACCATCTGCGCGGGATTGAGTCCGCTTAAGACATCCTCGCCTACCGCTTTTTCCTCGACGGCTTTGGTAAACTGCTTAACGACCTTGAAGTTAACATCCGCCTCCAGGAGTGCCATGCGCACTTCCTTGAGCGCAAGCTTGACGTCCTCTTCGGACAGGCGGCCCTTGCCCCTCAGGTTCTTGAATATGTTCTGCAGTTTATCGGTAAGTCCCTCAAATGCCATAATCTTTTCAGATGATCTCTCGTATCTCTCTTAATTTATTGAGGAGGTCTTCCTGTTCCTTATCTCCAAGGGGCGATTCATTCGCCATGCCGATGCATTCATCGATCCGGCTCCTGACCTCATCAAATCTCTTTATCAGGCCGAGTTTTTCTTCGTATCCCTCAAGGATGCGATCCGTCCTCTTGATCATGTCGTGTACGGCCTGTCTGCTGATTCCCAGGTCACCGGCTATCTCTCCAAGCGAGAGATTCTCATATACCACCGATTCGTAGACCTGTTTCTGATGCTCCGTCAGGAGTTCACCATAGAAGTCATATAAAATACCCTGTTGTACTATTTTTTCCATGTAATGTACGCCTTTCGCGTGTAAAGCAAAACTACTTTACGCATATATTTACGCACATTGGATATAGTACAACAGGGCATAACCGCTGTCAAGTATTTTTTCTTTATACCCGGGTTTCTCTGATTCTTACCGGGTTTCACGTATCTGATCTATCATGTTCTCTGCGCGATACTCCTTCTTAGTTCTTCAATATGTACAATAGTACATCCGGCATATTGTGCCATCTCCTCGTCAGACAGTTTCCCTGCTTTTATCATATTGATAAGAACGTTATCTGCGCCAAGAGAAATACCTTGCTCTATACCTTGCTCTATTCCATACTCTACAAGCGACTGGTTATGAAGTTCTTCATCGAAGTCGAGTATATGCATTTGAATCACCCCCGCTTTCTCGCGTAGGAGAAATTCCTCCATGATATGATCTTCTATACAACTGTCCACAGCGGATACTATCGCCTCTTCTTTAGCAATACCCTTATGCAGATTATCCCTGATCCGTTGTATCAGCGTAGCATAATCTCTTAATGCCGCACACTTATCCATCAGTTCCTTATTATGTCCGTAGTTAACATTAAGGACTGTAACCGTCAGTTCAAGTTCAGGAGCATTCGTCGGCTTCCCATAAGAATCTGACAGTTTCAGGATCTGCTTTTCCGGAGCATCATCTATACCATTATAAAATACCACGAACTTGGGTGTAGGTACCATGATCCGTTTATATCCGTACATGTCTTTCCTCATGGTCTCTTTCTTATACATGTCGTTTATGTAGAAAAGATCACGAAGCGGCATGTTCGGATTGATCGTAGACTGATGCTCGTATAGGTTCACGGTATTACTGAGAACAAAAGATACATCATTGTATATCTTCAGGAATATCGAATTCTCGAGTGTATTGATCGTGACCTCATCATCTACGGTATAAGCCGTATCATTTAGGGCATTATAAAGTTCGATGAGTTCCTTCTTCTGGCTGAAGAATAATTTGAACGTATCCGACTTATACTCACGGTTAACCTTAGGAGTGTCATCCGGATTATCTGTGCCGGTACTTTCAGTCAGATCTACGGCATCAACGGTTCCGTTTGTGCTGTTTCCTACTTCCATACATTATCCTCCCTTAAGAATATAAATCTCGCAGGAGTATCTTTGTCTGTCTCCTGCATTATAAGATAGGGCGTTTATAAGCAGGAAATATCAGATAAAGAGATATACAGAAATGTAAGATTATTTGAGATTAACTGCTTGGGCTCATGCTATCACAGCAGTATGCCTCGGGCAATATACACAATAGCCAAAATTGACGCAAAAACAAGTCAATAAAACCACTCAAAACTCAGGCAATCAAAGGCTTTAGTACATGTCAAAAGCAAAAAAAGGGAAGACTCGCATCGATGCGACATGCAGAAATAAGATTGCCGGATATATGTCGTTCTTGCACCACAATATGATATGATACTAGAGGCAAAAGGTACAAAACCCAAACGAAGCAATTCGTATAAATAAGTTGTAAAACTGACAGGGGGAAACAAGCATGTCAAAATTCAGCGATAAGATCAGAAAAGAATGGCGCTCCGGCGACTTAGAACGCGATAAGGGGCTCACGACACCGAAAGATATAGTACGATTCGATGATATTTCATACGGTCCGCATCCCGAGTGGAACCTGCTCGATGTATATAAACCGAAGAAAGCAGGCAAGACCCCTCTCCCCGTCATCATGATCGTCCACGGCGGTGCATGGGTATACGGTGATAAAGAGATATACCAGCACTACGCCATGAGTCTGGCGCAGCGGGGTTTCGCAGTGGTCAATTATTCATACAGGCTCGCTCCCGAATATAAATTTCCCACATCTCTCGAAGATGCCTGTGCAGTCTTTAAGTGGATAGGCGACAATGCAGACACGTACGGCTTTGACACGGACCATGTCTTTGCCGCCGGTGATTCGGCAGGGGCCCATCTCCTCGGACTCTTCTCTGCCCTTTACTCCAACCCCGCTTACAGATCGGAGATGAAAAAAGCATATCCCAAGGCAAAGCTTACCATTGCCCGCGGCGTAAAGCTTACAGCTGTTGCCCTAAACTGCGGTAAATATGATCTGAAGACATACAATGCCGAAGATAAAGATCTGAAAAAGGCTGTCAAAGACTTTCTTAGCGAGAACGGAAGCAAAAAAGAACTCGAACTTACGGATGTGTGCGCCCATGTGACCGACAAATATCCTCCGGCATTCATCATGACGGTTCCGGGCGATTTTCTTCGTTCTCAGGCACGCCTGATCGCCAATGCGCTCACCGATAACAGCGTGCCGTTCATCTTCCGATATTACGGATCAAAAAAGAACCCTCTCCATCATGTATTCCACTGCAACATGCGTCTCGAAGACGCCAGGATCTGCAATGATGATGAATGCGGGTTCTTTAAACTCTATGTCTGACCGGGCAAAAAGTCCGGCCGGTCGTTCATATGTCAGTTGGCACCTATCTCGAGGTATCCGATAAGCTTGGTTAAGTCGAACTCCTTCATGATGCCGTTGTTGGGATCATAAAACTTACCGTCAAAAGTGACCAGATAGTGGCTGTAGCGTCCCATCTTCTCCATCAGGATCGCACACTTGGGAAGCTCCGTTTCCCGGCCGAGCGTATAGACCAGAGTCGATGAATGAGGGATCCCGAGATAATCCAGTGTCGTGATCATCTTGGCCATGTTGGCCTGCCACTCACGGCAATGCATGAGGTCACATGCTTCATCAAGGGTTATGCCTGCGATCATGGCGATGGCTGCCTGGCCGCAGAGGCCGTCCCAGGGCTGTGTGACCAGATCGACGTGATCGACCTTTCTAATCGGATTGGCTTCCCAATAGGGAGAATCGGATATATCCAGATTGTTTCCGACTATCTGAAGAGATACCGTATACTCCTTTCCGGTCTCAACGGAACTTAAAATATCATCGGAAATGGGGATGTCGTAATACCCCTGCCCTTTGGATTCCATATTGCAGGTAAAGCAGATATCGTCAAAACACACTCTTACCGGCGCTTTTCCTACCACCTCACACACCTCCCATACATTGAAAGGTACTGCCATAGTATTGGCTGTTTCATGAAACTCTACTTTACTCCTGAATTCATACTTCATACGCTACCCCCTCCGGACTTATTCTCCGGTCACAAATCTGATATTGATATCAACATCACCTGATATTCCGTCTACACGGCCCGTATCCGTATACTGCCAGATATCCATCGCGTAAGGGAAATACGGAGTCTGAGTGTATCCGGCAAACCACTTGCTTCTGTCTTCGAGTTTACTCATATCAAGCATCAGCAGGAAGGTCTTTAAGTTACCGTATATGCAAGTATCATATCCTGCCGCTTCTATCGTATCCAAAAAAGTGATCGCATACTGCGTTCTTTCCTCCATGGACAGAGCATTTCCGCGTCCCTCGTCTCCGCCCACGAGTTCGACATCGAGGACTATGGGACAATCCAGTCTGTATCCTCTGATATGATCGAGTACGTACTCGGCTTCCTCCCTGGCTTCGCTGTCGGATGTTGCCTGTGTAAGGAAATAAACTCCGACCTTCAGACCGTTATCGAGTGCTTCCTCGATATTGTATTCAAAGGTATCATCATCCATGATGTCACCCTTGGAATAGCCTCTGTATCCGAGCCTTATGACTGCCGCATCGATCCCATCATCCGCCACCTTGCTCCAGTTGATCTTCTCCTGGAATTTGGATACATCGATCCAGGTTTCGGTTGACGCCTCTTTTCCGTGGTACTTGATACGTCCGTCACTGTCTGAATAGAAGTCCTCATCGGCGTAAGGATGATGGATCAGAGTATCCAGTATCGGATAAAAAAGTATCTCATCATGGTCCACGACGATCAGTTCATCCGGATACATCTGCTTGACCGTATCCATCGTAGAGTCCGAATCGATCAGTTGCGCCTTGATCTGAGCCAGAAGATCGTTTTCCCCGTTGGCATGGCCTTCCTCATATGCCTTAAGTTCCGCTTCCGAAATAAGCGCGTCGGCTTCCGACCGGCTAAGATACGGATCCTCCGGATCGGTGTATACGTCCAGCCTCGCCTGCAGATCATTCGCTGTCTGCCTGAGCTGATAGTATCTCACCAGCAGAAAAAGCGAAAAGGTGATGGCTGACAGAGCTATGACACACAGTATTATCTGTATGATGTAGTTAAACTTCTTTCTTTTATTCTTTGAACCGGTCTTTTTATTATTTGCCATGTCAGATGCTGGTTCTTACCAGTTTGGGTTTATATCCGTGTTCGTTGAGCGCTTTGATGATGCTTTCCTTATGCTCGGTACCGTATGCTTCAAGAGTGATGCGAAGTTCCACGGCTGCATTACGGTTAATTGATACGAACTGGTTATGCTCAAGCTTGATGACGTTACCGTCCTGTTTGGCGATGACGTCGGATACTCTAGTCAGTTCACCGGGCTTATCAGGCAAAAGAACCGACACGGTGAAGATCCTGTCTCGAAGGATCAGTCCCTGCTGAACGACACTGGACATCGTGATGACATCCATGTTACCGCCGCTTAAGATGGATACGACCTTCTTGTCCTTTAAATCAAGCTGTTTAAGAGCGGCTACCGTGAGAAGTCCTGAGTTTTCCACGATCATCTTATGATTCTCGACCATATCCAGGAATGATACCACGAGATCCTGATCGTCTACAGTAACTATATCATCAATGTTGGCTGCTACATAGGGGAAGATCTTCTCACCGGGTGTCTTAACGGCAGTACCGTCTGCGATCGTGTTTACCCCGTCGAGCGTAGTAACCTTTTTATTCCTGATGGAAACCTGCATGCAGTTGGCGCCCGAAGGTTCTACTCCGATCACTTTGATCTTGGGATTGAGCAGCTTGGCAAGAGTGGATACGCCGCATGCGAGTCCGCCTCCTCCTATGGGGACCAGGATATAGTCAACAAGAGGCAGTTCCTTGATGATCTCCATAGCGATCGTACCCTGTCCGGTAGCTACCGCCAGATCATCAAAAGGATGAACGAAAGTATATCCTTTTTCCTCGGCAAGCTCATATGCCTTCGCACATGCCTCGTCATAAACGTCTCCGTAGAGAACGACCTCTGCTCCGTAGCTCTTGGTACGGTTCACCTTGATGAGAGGCGTGGTCGTGGGCATGACTATGGTCGCATGCACTCCGTAGCGCTGTGCGGCATATGCAACTCCCTGGGCATGATTCCCCGCAGAGGCAGTGATAAGTCCCTTATTCTTTTCCTCATCGGAAAGCGTGGAGATCTTATAATATGCACCTCTGAGCTTGTATGCACCGGTAAACTGCATATTCTCGGGCTTTAAGTAGACCTTGCCTCCGGTCATTTCGCTTAAGTATTCACTGAAGATAAGTTTGGTCTCACTGGCGACTTTGCTTACGGTATCGTAAGCCTCTTCAAAAGCATCCAGTGTCAGCATCTCATATTTGCTCATCGCTTGCTCCTTCAAACATGGCTTTTGCAAAATCTTCGGGATCGAATCTCAGACAATCGTCTATGCCCTCTCCGACTCCGATGAATTTAACGGGTACGGACAGTTCCGATGCAATGGCGATCGCTATGCCGCCCTTGGCAGTTCCGTCCATCTTGGTAAGGACTATACCCGTAATATCCGAAACCTCTGAAAAATCCCTGGCCTGACTCATGGCATTCTGGCCTGTCGTAGCATCCAGGACTATGAGGTTTTCTCTCTTATATTCCGGAAGTTCCCTGGATATGATGCGGTCGATCTTATCCAGTTCGTTCATCAGATTTTTCTTGTTGTTCAGGCGGCCTGCCGTATCGCAAATCAGTATATCCGCATGACGGGCTTTGGCTGCATGAAGTGCATCATAAATGACGGATGCGGGATCGGATCCTTCCTGTCCGGAGATCACATCCACGCCCGCTCTTTCGCCCCACATCAGAAGCTGCTCTGTAGCGGCGGCACGGAAAGTATCGGCCGCTGCAAGTATGACCTTCCTGCCTTTATTCTTAAGAGCGGAAGCCATTTTACCGCAATATGTGGTCTTGCCTACGCCGTTCACGCCGATGACCAGCACGACGCTCGGTCCGTTCTCAAAATCGTATGCATCTTCGGGAACACTCATCTTGGATGCAACCAGTCTTGAAAGTGCTGCGCGGCAATCTTCGGTGGAGTGTATCCTCTCATCCCTGACCATCCCGCGGAGCTCATCGAGTACTTCCTCCGTGGTATGCACTCCGACATCTGCGATGATCAGCTGTTCTTCGAGATCTTCAAAAAACTCGTCATCCAGATCGTCGTACGCGCCGAATACTGTATCTATTCCGTATACGATGTTCTTGCGCGTCTTGGAAAGACCGGCTTTTAACTTGTCAAACAGTCTCGGCTTATCTTCCGCATCGGATGTCTGCTCAGGCTCAGCAGGTTCGACCTCTTCGTTCGATATATATGGTTTCTCGACTATGCTGTCGATCTCACTCAGTTTTTTCAGATAATCGCTGTCGTACATTTAATCGTCCAATTCCTTATCGATAAGGCTTACACTTACAAGCGTCGACACGCCCTTCTCCTGCATCGTGATACCGTAGAGACGGTCAGCCTTTTCCATGGTACCGCGTCTGTGGGTGATAACGATGAACTGTGTGTTCCTGGTAAGCTTATGCAGATAATCCGCAAAACGGCTTACATTGTTCTCATCAAGTGCTGCCTCGATCTCGTCCAGCAGACAGAACGGTGAAGGCTTGAGGTTCTGGATCGCAAAGAGAAGCGCGATCGCAGTCAGTGATTTCTCGCCGCCGGACATCTGCATCATGTTTACGAGTTTCTTTCCGGGAGGCTGTGCGGTGATACGTATGCCTGCCTCAAGGATGTCCTCATCCTCCATAAGTTCAAGTGTACCGTGACCGCCGCCGAACAGTTCCTTGAACACCTTGTCAAACTGCTTGTTGATCTCGCCGAACTTTTCGGTGAACTGATCACGCATCTGAGTATCGAGTTCTTCGATGATGCCTTTAAGTGTTTCCTCGGCTGTGATCAGATCGTCATGCTGAGTCTTCATGAATCCGTAACGTTCGGACACTTCGCGGTAATCTTCTATCGCATTGACATTGACCTCGCCAAGCTTCCTGATCTCATCACGCAGTCCGGTGATCTCCTTCTTCATGGAGTTTAAGTCTGTCAGTTCCTCGTTTCTCATCTGGGTCGCATCCGAGAGTGTTATCTCGTATTCATCCCACATGTAATTGACCTTATCCTCGAGAGCGGCTTCCAGCCTTTCCTTACGGTTCTCAAGACGGAGCACTTCCTTCTCCAGGCCGGACCTCGATTCGTACAGACTCTCACGGCCGGTTATGAAGTCTTTATGCTTAACGCTCAGTTCATCCTTTCGCGCTATATCTTCCTTAAGTTTATTCTCGGCTTCGGTAAGAGCCGCAGCAGCAGCCTCGATGGTCTTTTCGAGTTCGGTGATCATGTTCCTCTTGGCTTCGATATCTTCCTTGGAACTGCTCACACCGGACTGGACCTCCTCGAGTTCTTCACGTGAATGAGCTATCTCCCCGTCTATACGATCGATATCGTTCTGATAGAACTTCTCGGACTGACGGATCTTTTCCACCTCGACCTCGGCAGAGCTCACTTCGGAGAGTTTATCCGTTTCCTGCTCACGCAGTCCTTCGAGTCTGGCGGAAAGCTCATCGATAAGCTCTTTAGCCTTCTGCTCACGCTTCTCGGATTCGACCAGTTCGTTCTTTATCTCCTCTTTCTGACGGTTGATGTCGATACCCTGATTCTCAAGATCCTGCTTGTTGACATTCAGTTCTTCAAAATCAACTCTGGCCTGTCCCTGCTTCTCTCTTGCACTCTCAACATTCAGTCTTGCCGTATTCTGCTCGACAGTCTTGTTGGATATCTCAACCTTTAATTTCTCGATGAGTTCGCGAAGTCCGTTTCGTTCGTTCTTCTTATTATCGATCTCTTTCTCGATGGAATCGACATTGCCTTTAAGCTCGTCGATCTTCTTGCGTATTCCCTCTATCTCGCGCCTGCGGCTCAGCAGATTGGAAGTATTCTTGAACGCACCGCCCGATATCGCACCGCCGGGTGTCAGATACTCGCCCTCCTTGGTGACCATCCTGATCGAATAGTCGTATTTGCGGGCGATCTTTACTGCATTGTCTATGTTGTCGACCACGAGGATCCTTCCGAGCAGATACGAAGCTACATCTTTGTACTTCTTATCTACGTGAACGAGAGTATCAGCAAGACCTATGACGCCCTTTTCCTTTAACGCCTCTTTCTTCTTGAAAGTCTCAGGGTTGGTGATACTCGTAAGAGGAAGGAAAGTCGCACGGCCGTGACGGTTTTTCTTAAGAAAAGCGATCATGCGCTTGGCGCATTCTTCGTCATCCGTAACGATGTTCTGGATGTTTCCTCCGAGTGCGGTCTCTATCGCGGTCTCATATTCCTCGTCTGTAGAAAGGATATCCGCTACAACACCTACGATACCCTTCTCATCCGCCTTCTGCTCCATGACAGCCTTGATGGCCCCGCCATAGCCCTCATATCTCTCCGCGATATTGATCAGGGCATCCAGTTTGGATTTTTCCTGCTGATAGATCATGCGGGCTTTCTGAAGATCGTCATCCAGAGACCTCATCTTGTCACGTATTCCGACAAGGTCTTCTTCCGCCTTTTTCTGCGCTTTCTTGGAATCCTCGATGGATTCGCCTATACGCGCGAATTCCTTCTCAAGGTTTTCGATCTCCTCGGATGAACGCATGTCCTCCGATTCGAAACGCAGCAGTTTGGCATTTACATCCGCTTTCTGTATATTGATCTGCTCGATCATCGTATCGAAACGGCCCAGCTGCGACTTGATAGTAGCCTTATGGTCGAGAGATTCGATGATCAGGTTCTTGTTCTCTTCGATCGTGTCGTTTAAGTCAGTGATCTCCTGCTGAACTTTGGTCAGTTCATCATTGACCTTATCTCGCATTTCGGTCAGGGCTTTCAGTTTCTCATCCACCCCGGCTTTATCGGCAAGAACTTTTTCCTTCTCCTTCTCACGCTCTGCGATCACCGCATTGATGTCTGCGATACGCTTATTGAAATGCTCCTCACTGCCTTCCGCGGATTTGATCTGCTCCTTGAAGAGTTCGATCTGATTCTCCAGTTTGGTCCTGGTCACGCTGTTGTCAGTGATAGCGGCTCTTACGGTTTCGATCTCGTCATTCAGAGTATTGATGGTCTCATCAACTTCTTCAAACTCCTTCATCGCCTGATCATATCTGGTACGGGTATCCTCAAGATCCTTCTGCGCATTCGCAAGTTTCTCGAGAGTGGCTTTCAGATCGTTGTTTACGGACACGTTTTCAAGAAGGAATACATTGACGTCAAGAGTCTTTAACGCTTCCTTTTTCTTAAGATAGATCCTTGCCTTCTCTGCCTGCTTTTCAAGGGGAGCCAGCTGCTTCTCAAGCTCTGCCAGGATATCCTTGATACGGATCAGATTCATCTTCTCGTCTTCAAGTTTCTTGACAGCCTGGTTCTTGCGTCTCTTGAACTTAACGATACCTGCGGCCTCGTCAAAAAGTTCACGCCTCTCCTCGGGCTTACCCGAAAGGATACGGTCGATCTGACCCTGACCTATGATCGAATAACCTTCCTTACCTATACCGGTATCATAGAAAAGCTCCGCAACGTCCTTAAGACGGCATATGGTACCGTTGATCATGTACTCGCTCTCACCGGAGCGGTAAAGACGCCTGGATACCGTAACCTCGTCGTAATCTATGGCCAGCTGATGATCGGAGTTATCAAGAGTGATAGCAACATAAGCAGAGCTTAAAGCCTTGCGGACTTCCGTACCGGAGAAAATGACATCCTGCATGGAACCGCCTCGAAGCTGCTTTACTCTCTGCTCACCGAGTACCCATCTTACGGCATCGGCGACATTACTCTTACCCGAACCGTTAGGGCCCACTATACCTGTTATACCGTTGTGGAATTTGAAGACTATCTTATTTGCAAAGGATTTGAATCCCTGAACTTCTATGCTCTTTAAATACATTTACCACTCCTCAGCGCATCCAGTGCGGCAGCCTGTTGCGCGCTCTTTTTCGACCTGCCCTCTCCGTCCGATACCTGCTCACCGTCGATGAGACAGGCGACCTTATAGACCTTGGCATGGTCAGGTCCCGATTCCCCGATCACTTCATAGGTCACAACCTGCCCGTTGGCCTGGGCCAGCTGCTGCAGTTGAGATTTGGCATCGTAGAAAGCATGTATCTCATCCGCATGGCTCATGATGAACCTGTTTACAAACTTCGCCGCTTCATCAAGACCGCTGTCTAAATATATGCCGCCTATGATCGCTTCCATGACATCGGAGATTATGGACTCTTTTGTACGTCCACCGGTAGATTCCTCGCCACGTCCGAGCCGGATATAATCTGCCAGATCTATATCGCGGGCGCAATGAGCAAGTGCCGGTTCACACACCAGAGATGCCCTGAGTTTGGTCATATCCCCTTCGGGCATATCGGGATGATTATGGAAAATATGATCGCTGGAGATCAGCTCGAGAACCGCATCCCCCAAAAACTCCTGCCTCTCATAATCCGCTCCTCTGCCCGCCTTGATCTCATTGGCATAAGACGAATGGGTAAGAGCAACGGTAAGATAGCCGGGATCATTGAAGGTGTAGCCGATCGCTTCTTCCAGCTGTTTGATATCCTTTTTCATCTGACCTCAAAAAACGGGCACCGCCGGGATACGGCAGCGCCCGCAGATAAAACTTTTTTTATAATCCTGATACTGCTGACTTGATGAGGTTGACTGCCTCTTCAACAGTGGTAATACTCTCTGCTTTCTCCGGAGGGATCTCGATATCAAACTCCTCCTCTATACCCATAATGATCTGAAAAACATCAAGTGAATCCGCACCCAGATCATCCATGAATGTCGTCTCGGGACGGATCTCCTCGGGATCCACGTTAAGAACCTCAGCAATGACCTTCTTCAGTTTTTCTAATTCCATAAGTATTACCTCCTAAGCTTAAGTTCTAAGCAAATGTATATCAATCGTCGTATGACTCTGTCGTATTACCTAGCATTTCTTGTATTTTAACAGGAATATCCTGCTGAGTAAAGGTTATACACTGAAGAATGGAGTTTTTGATCTCCTTGGCCGTGGACGAGCCGTGTGTTTTGACTACGAGTCCCTTCAGGCCGAGGAGCGGTGCACCTCCATGCTCACTTGTCTGGAACCTCTTGAGAGATTTCTTCAGGTCTTTCTTGATGAGCAGGGCACCTATCTTGGTCTTCACGCTCTTCATCAGCACACCCTTGATCTCACCGAGCAGCGCTGAGCCTACGCCCTCATAGGTCTTAAGGATCACATTTCCGGTGAACGCCTCGCATAGAGCGATGTCAACCGCACCCATCGGAATATCCCTGGCTTCCACAGAACCTACGAAATTGATCTCGGGGCAATTCTTCAGCAGAGGAAAAGTCTCTTTGACAAGAGCGTTTCCCTTATCCTCTTCGGCACCGATGTTCACGATACCGACAGTGGGGTTCTTTACTCCGTATACATCACGCATATATATCGTACCCATCTTCGCAAACTGAACCAGATGGGATGATCTTGCATCAACATTGGCTCCGCAGTCGATCAGCAGTGTATCGCCTTTGAGCGTGGGGATAAGTGGGGCAAGAGGTGCTCTTTCGACTCCCTTGATACGGCCTACTATGACCTGTCCGCCTACGAGTGTTGCGCCCGTGCTTCCAGCGGATACGTAAGCATCGCATTTTCCGTCCTTGACCAGATTCATGGCTACCACGATGGATGAGTCTTTTTTCTTACGGATCGCCATTACAGGAGGTTCCGCATTCTCGATGATCTCGGTAGCGGGCACGACCTCTATACGGTCTTTGGGAAAAGTGTACTTAGCCAGCTCTTCATTTACCGCCGTCTCTGATCCTACCAGATATACCTTTACTTCACTGCTCTCGTTAACGGCATCAACAGCCCCCTTGACTATCTCAAGAGGAGCGTTGTCGCCTCCCATCGCGTCTACAGCCACTCGAACCATTTCAGACATGATATTCTACCTCCATAAAACCTTAATAACTATACTAAAGAGGCATAAAAAAAGCAAGCCTTCCGGATGATCCGAAAGGCTTGAACGTAAACATGTAAAGATAAGATCAATCAACAGCGATGATCTCTTTCTTGTTGTAAGTACCGCACTTCTTGCATACTCTGTGAGGAGCCATCAGCGCACCGCACTTACTGCACTTAACAAGTGTAGGAGCTGACATCTTCCAGTTAGCTCTTCTCTTGTCTCTTCTTCCCTTGGAAGATTTATTCTTAGGACAAATGGACATTTTAACACCTCCCTCTTACCGGTTTTATCGCAAGAGAACAAATGTCCTCTACATAGCTTACTCAAGTCTTTTGACCAGACCTAATAGATTATATTAGGGTATGGCCGGTTTGTCAACACATTTTTATACAAGTGCAACAGTTTCACGGGCTATGGCCAGTTCCTCATTGGTAGGCAGGTTATATACCGTTACTTTGGATGAATCAGATGAGATCACAGCCTCATCTCCTCTTACGAGATTGGCTTCAGGATCAAGTTCAACTCCCATGAATCCGAGATAAGCACAGATCTTGGCTCTGACCATGGGGCCGTTCTCTCCGACACCTGCGGTAAAGCAGATGGCATCAACTCCGTTCATGGCCGCTGCATACGAACCGATATACTTGGCTACACGCAGACAATAGGTCTCGATCGCTCTGATGCAGTTAGCCTCTCCCTTGTTGTACCCGGCCTCCAGATCGCGGAAATCCGATGAAAATCCGCCGGATAATCCGAGAACGCCGGATTTTTTGTTCAGGATATCGACCATCTCGTCAAGAGTCTTGTTTTCCTTGGCTGCTATGTACTGGATTATGGCGGGATCTATATCGCCGCTTCGGGTACCCATGATTATACCTTCAAGAGGAGTAAGTCCCATGGAAGTATCAACGCACTCACCATTCTTCACCGCGCTCAGAGACGCACCGTTTCCGAGATGACATACTATGATCTTTAGATCCTTAATATCCCTGCCCATGAGATCTGCGCATCGCTTTGATACAAATGAGTGGCTGGTTCCGTGGAAACCGTATCTGCGCACGCGATACTTCTCGTAATACTCGTAAGGAAGTCCGTAGAGATATGCTTTTTCGGGCATGGTCTGATGGAAGGCAGTATCAAAGACCGCAACCTGAGGAACACCGGGCATCAGTTTCTCACATGCATCGATACCTATCAGGTTAGCCGGATTATGAAGCGGAGCAAGATCGGCACATTCTCTGATCGCATTCTTCACGGATTCATCAATGATCACACTTGTCGAGAATGCTTCTCCGCCGTGGACCACTCTGTGCCCTACCGCACCTATCTCGGACAGGTCGGAGATCACGCCGTGTTCCGGACCGGTCAGTGCTTCTATGACCAGACTGACAGCCTTGTTATGATCGGGCATCGGAGTCTGAGTCGTGATCTTGTCGGATCCCGCAGGGCTGTACACTATCTGAGATCCTTCTATACCTATCCTCTCGCAGAGCCCCTTGGCCAGAACAGCCTCGGAGTCCGAATCTATGAGCTGAAACTTAAGCGATGATGAACCGCAGTTTATGACCAGAACTTTCATTTATGCATATCTCCTTTTAGTGATCTATTGTAATTGTGCCTGAACGGCCGTAAGAGCTACTACACCCACGATATCCTCCCATGAGCATCCGCGGGACAGGTCATTGACCGGTTTGGCGATACCCTGGAGCATCGGGCCGTATGCCTCAGCCCTGCCGAGTCTCTGAACCAGTTTGTATCCTATATTTCCGGCATCCAGATTGGGGAAGATCAGGACATTGGCTTTTCCTGCCACTTCAGAACCGGGTGCCTTGGATTTGGCGATATGAGGAACGAGTGCCGCATCCGTCTGCAGTTCTCCGTCTATCGTAAGAGAAGGATACTGCTCATGTGCTATGCGGACTGCTTCCGTCACCTTATCCACCAGAGGATGCTTCGCACTGCCCTTGGTCGAGTGGGAAAGCATGGCGATAATGGGTTTGGAACCCACGAGAGACTTAAAGCTCTTCGCGGATGTATCGGCGATCGCTGCCAGTTCCTCAGAATTGGGATCCTGATTCAAACCGCAGTCGGCAAAAAGGAATGTACCGTGATCTCCGTATTCACAATCCGGAACATCAAGTATGAAGAACGCGCTTACAAGTTTGACACCGGGAGCAGTCTTAAGTACCTGGAGTGCAGGTCTTAAAGTATCTGCGGTCGCATGGCACGCTCCGGCTACCATTCCGTCCGCATCATTGGCCTTGACCATGACTACGCCGAACATCAGCGGGTCTGCAAGCAGTATCTCTCTGGCCTTCTCTTCGGTCATGCCTTTGGCCTTACGTGTCTCATACAGAAGATTGGCATAATCATCGAACTTGTCGCATTTAGTCGGATCAACGACTTTTACCCCGTCAAGTTCCACTTCCAGCCATCCGGCACCGTCCATGATCTTCTCTTCGTTACCGATCATTATGATGTCTGCGATACCCTCCTGAAGGATATGTGATGCGGCAATAAGTGTTCTCTTGTCATTTGTCTCGGGCAGGACTATGGTCTTTTTATCCTGTCTTGCTTTTTCTTTGATTCCGTCAATATAACCCATTTTTATTACCCCTTTGCAGTTTTTTATCCGTTGTAATAGCTTATGCCCACTATTATCCTTTTATTCCCGTCTTCCTCTATCATCGATGCGCGCAGGTTCACATATACGGGCTCGCCATTCATCATGAGCCGGTATATCATTGTAAACGCTCCGTTCCTTCCGATCTCCTCAAGCATCTTCTCTTTGGTGAACATGGCCTTAAACAGATCAACGTCGCTCTGATAGATCACGTTAATGCTGGCATCACGGGAGTCGGCAAAGAAATCCTCTCCGTGGATACTTAGATCGAGTTTATCAAACTCTTTTGTGGTTTCGTATCCGTCGTAACGTCCCGTTTCAGGATCCACGGTATATATGGCGATATAGTTGCCTGCAAGAGCCATGACACGGGAGTATGTCTTACGTTCTTCCCTTACTGAGTCATACTCCTTTTGGAGCTTCATCTGCGCATCCACATCACTCACACCGATGATCAGATGATCTTCATTACTCCGTACAGCCTTCATGCTGGCATATCTGGGAACACCGTCTATGACTCTTCTGTAGTTGATCCTGTATATGCCTTCCTCATCCAGGCATTTCAGTACATTTTCACGCGTAAAGGATTCAACGAATCTCTCCACATCCTCGCTGTAGAGATACTTATAGGCATCACGGCGGGAAGCGGCGAAGAAATCCTCTCCGCTCGTCTGAACATTCAACGACGAATTTGCTACATCGGGCGAATACTCAACATATTTCTCGGTATCGAGATTCACATAGAACAAGTCCAGATAGTCAGTGGAAAGAGCATGTGCCACCTGTGAGAAATCCAGCTGATTATCGACCAACTCCTCTATATCAAGTATCGCAACAGCGCAGGCGGTAACGCCTGTCACAGTGTTCGTCGCGATACGACTGATTATAGCCCTCATCTTGCTCCCGCCCGGAAGCGATGCCTCAAATAAAATCCTGCCTCCGTTTGCGCTGCACTGTCTGAGCGAATCGTAGAAACTCCGCTCTCCTTCACCATTAATGTTCGTATTTTCGAAGCGCTGTCCTATATGTATTGAATCAAGATACCGCTCGGTGAAATTCCTGTATGACTTATTGCATCTGGTTATCGCGTATCCGTTTTCATCAACTTCAAATACACAGATGGGAAGAGTTTCAAAATACTTGCGGAATGAATCTCCGGAATATTCCTCACCGGCTATGACTGACATGTCATACAGATTAACACAACCTATGGCATCGTAATAATCACTCTGGGCAGGGTCTTCGAATCCGATCTGATTTCCGCTCTGATAGCGTTCCAGGATCTGCTCAAGAGATACGGGCTTGCAGAAATGATATCCCTGCAGTTTGTTACATCCGATCTCTCTTAAGAACTCAGCCTGTTCCTCCGTTTCAACGCCTTCCGTGATCGTCTTGATACCGAGAGCCATGGCCATACGCACCAGTTCCGTGAGCATGATACGGCTTTTCTCTCGATCGAACCGTTGCATGAACTTTATATCGAACTTGATATGATCAAAACTGATATCCTGGAGAACATCCACGGATGAATATCCGCTACCGAAATCATCCATCCAGACAGAGAATCCCAGACTCTGAAAACGCTCTATCTGCGCTTTCATATATTCAAAATCCTCGCCGAGGATACTTTCGGTGATCTCTACGATAAGTTTCTCTCTGGGGATCTGCGCATCATCAACGCGCTTGGTTATCTCTTCGACTATGTCGCATGAATCGAAATCCGTTCTGGACAGATTGACGGATATCGGCACAAGATATAACCCGGCCTCAGCCTGCGCTTTCATCTTTTTCAGAACATCATCAACTATGTGAAGGTCCAGTTTATATATAAGTTTGGCATTTTCCAGAACCGGAATGAAGTCTGCCGGAGACAGGATCCCCTTATCGGGATCTATCCATCTGGCCAGTGCCTCCTCCTGACATACTCTTCCGTTCGAAGACCTGACGATCGGCATGTAATATGCACGGATCCAGTTTTCCGACAAGGCGCGATCAAGATTACCTAAGATGTACTGACTATATGTATCAAATCCGTTCATACAGCATCCCCCTTATAGTTTCTCCCATAACTCCCCCGGTCCCCCGAAAAAAGGGGAACGATTATGTCAATAGTACCACAAACCGTGGGATAATCCAACAAACTGTGATAATATATTCAAATGTAATGTCTATTCGGTGGGATTGATTTACCATGATACTTTCCGTACAGAATATTTCAAAATCATATAACGAAGTTCCGGTATTAAAGGGGGCTTCGTTTCATATAGAGGAGCACGACCGTGCAGCCATCGTCGGCCCCAACGGATGCGGCAAGACCACTCTCATAAAGATCATCGTGGGTGCAGTCTCTTCTGATTCGGGATCTGTAGCCATATCCAAAGACACGACGGTCGGCTATCTCGAACAGGATGTATCCACGCGCTTTACGGGCACGGTCATGGATGTTCTCCTTCATACCAGACAGGATATCCTGGATATGGAATCCGAAATGGAAAAAGCCGCCGCCCTGACCGATACGCTCTCAGGAGACGAACTGACCAGAAATGCGGAACTGCTGTCCTCTCTTCGCGAAAAATATGAAGCGATGGACGGATATTCGTACCGGAGCCGTGTAAACGGTATCTGCAAAGGACTCGGCTTTACGGATTCGGATGCCGAAAGAGATGCTGATAATCTCTCCGGCGGTGAAAAAATGCGCGTCAAGCTCGCACAGATACTGCTATGCGCTCCCGATATCCTGATCATGGACGAGCCGACCAACCATCTGGACATGAGTTCTCTGGAATGGCTTGAAAACTACCTGAAAAACTATCCGGGCACTCTCCTTGTCGTAAGCCACGACAGATACTTCCTGGACAGAGTCGTAAATAAGATCATTGAGATAGATATGTGTGAAGTCATGACCTTCACGGGCAACTACTCGGAGTATGCCGTCAAAAAAGAAGCCGTCCGGACAGAGCGGATGAACGCCTACTTAAATCAGCAGGCTGATATACACCATCAGGAAGAAGTCATCCGAAAACTCCAGTCATACAATCGCGAAAAGAGCATCAAGCGTGCCGAGAGCCGCAAGAAAATGCTCGCAAAGATGACTGTGCTCGAGAAACCCAGAGAGTATAACGATGCCATGAAGATCGTTCTTGAGCCCTGCATCGAGAGCGGCAAGGATGTCCTGAGCGTGAGGTCCGTTTCCAAATCGTTCGGATCGCGCGTGCTCTTTGCTGACCAGAACATAGAGATCAAGCGCGGTGAACATGTCGCGATCATCGGCGATAACGGTACCGGCAAGACCACTCTGCTCAAGATGATCAACGGCCTCGAACTTCCCGATTCGGGTGAGATCGTTCTGGGAACAAAAGTACATGTTGCATACTATGATCAGGAGCACCATGTGCTTAATGATGACAAGACTCTCTTTCAGGAGATATCGGATACATATCCCAAAATGACCGAGACCGAGATACGAAACACCCTCGCTGCCTTCCTTTTTACCGGCGATGATGTATTCAAGCTGATCGGTACTCTCTCGGGAGGCGAAAAAGGGCGTCTGTCCCTGGCCAAGCTCATGCTCTCGGAAGCCAACCTGCTCATCCTCGACGAGCCCACCAACCATCTCGACATCACTTCCCGCGAGATCCTCGAAGATGCGATCAATCACTATACAGGAACGGTTCTGTACGTATCCCACGACAGATACTTCATAGACCGTACAGCCGTGCGCATTCTTGAACTCTCGGGTTGTAATTTCACGTCATACGAAGGCGATTATACATATTACATGTATAAAAGCGCCGAGCTTAAGTCCGACCTGAATGTCAGCGGAAATGCCGCGGCATCCACCGTTACTGCACCCGCCTCTGCCGGAGCGGCTGACTATCAGGCCCAGAAAAAAGCCGCCGCCGAAAAGCGCAAACGTGAAAACGATCTCAAAAAATGCGAAGAAGAAATAGAACGTCTGGAGAAAGAAAACAGCGATCTCGAAGACCGGATGTCCGATCCCGCGATCGCCGTTAATTCAGTTAAACTTCAGGAGCTCTCCAACCGGATCGAAGACAATAACGCCAAACTGTCCGAATTGATGGAGCTTTGGGAGACCCTGTCGGAAGACTGATCAGGCTATTGAATCATATGTCTTCCTTACTTCTTTGATGAATTCCTGAGTATTATATACAACTACATTTTCAAGCGAAGTGATAAGAGCCAGATCTTTGGTCATCTTGCCTGACTCTATGGTCCAGAGCACTGCTCTCTCCATATCGTCAGCATAGGTCACCAGTTCGGGAATGTTATCGAGTTCGCCTCTCTTTCTGAGCGCTCCTGTCCATGCAAATATGGTTGCAACGGAATTGGTGGAAGTCTCCTCTCCGGCAAGATGCTTGTAGAAATGTCTCTGAACGGTTCCGTGAGCAGCTTCATACTCATATACTCCGTCCGGACTTACAAGTACGGAGGTCATCATGGCCAGTGAGCCGAAAGCGGACGAGATCATATCACTCATGACATCTCCGTCGTAATTCTTGCACGCCCAGATGAAGCCGCCTTTGCTCTTCATGACACGAGCTACCGCATCATCGATCAGTGTGTAGAAATAAGTGATACCCAGTCTGTTGAATTCGTCTTTGTATTCTTTCTCATATATCTCCTGGAATATATCCTTGAATGTATGATCGTATTTCTTGGAGATCGTATCCTTGGTCGAGAACCACAGATCCTGCATCGAATCGATGGCATACTTAAAGCATGCATGAGCAAAACTTGTGATCGAAGCATCCGTATTGTGCATTCCCTGAAGGACTCCTGCTCCCTTAAAGTCATGGATCAGTTCTCTGGTCTCGGAACCGTCCGCAGCGGTGTATACAAGTTCGGCTTTTCCGGCGCCGGGAACTCTGATCTCGGCATTCTTATATACATCACCGTATGCATGACGCGCGAGTGTGATGGGCTTCTTCCAGTTACGCACGCAGGGTTCAATACCCTTGACCACGATGGGGGCGCGGAAGACCGTACCGTCGAGTGCGGCTCTGATAGTTCCGTTCGGACTCTTCCACATCTGCTTTAACTTATATTCTTCCACGCGCGCTGCATTGGGAGTGATAGTTGCACATTTAACGGCAACTCCCAGTCGTTTGGTAGCTTCCGCGGAATCAATCGTAACCTGATCGTCGGTCTCATTTCTGTATTCGAGTCCCAGATCATAATACTCTGTCTTCAGGTCAATATAGGGAAGGATCAGCTCATCCTTTATCATCTTCCAGATGATCCTGGTCATCTCGTCTCCGTCCATCTCTACGAGAGGGGTTGTCATGTTGATCATGATAGTTTCTCCTTTTTTATCATCTATTATTCCGGACTTCCGTACAGGTTGTAGAGTCCGTTTTCCACCATGTTCTGATATGCGTTGTTGATATGCAGGTTGGCAAGTTTTTCCGCCTGCTTAAGATCGTGAGATTTGATCGCTTCCATGATGGCGCGGTGCTCTTCATTGGACACCGTACCGCGGCTGGTAGAAAGAGTCTTCTTGCGGATACGGATCACGTACTGATGATAGTCCTTTAAAAGGTTCTCCAGCATCTTGGAATCACACGCTTCATAAAGCAGCTCATGGAATCTGTTATCGAGTTCGGCCATCTGATCCATATGCCCCTTGGATGCATGGAACTCACCGAGATAGATATTCTCTTCCATCTCCTCGAGCTGCTCCTCGGTGATATGGTCACAGGCTAACCTCGCACACAATCCTTCAAGATGAGAACGGATCATATAGATGTCTTTCACATCCTTGCCTGTGATGCCGGTGACGAAGGCACCCTTGTTGGGAATGATAGTGATCAGTCCCTCGAGTTCGAGCTGCCTGAATGCTTCGCGCACCGGAGTACGGCTGACGCCGAGTTCTTCTCCGATCGATATCTCTCTGAGTTCTTCGTTTTCTTTGAGCTTACCGCTCAAGATATCCTCGCGCAGCCTGTTGTATACACGTCCCCTTAGAGAATATTTGTCGGTAACTTCTTTTTTTACATCATTTTCGTTCATATCGCGCCTCTCAATGCATCATTGTATACAATTATACTCCTACCCTTTTGCTTTCTCAACCGTTCAGACAAAAACAAAGCCACGCAACGGATTCGCTCCTTTGCGTGGCTGTTTATATTTTGATTATATACCTGTTATGCGGTTACCGCTACAGTCTTTTTATCTTTCTTCAGGAACATGAATATCGATCCTGCAAAAAGTGCTATGGCAAGGAACCACTTCGGATGTATCGGATCACCTGTCTTAGGTGAAGCATCAAGCATCTCTGAAGCTACCAGGTTATTGGTATCGGCATAGATCACATAAGGCGAGAAGTGGGTCGCTGTAAATGTGACCGTAGGAGTACCGTTGATCGTATTAAATCTCGTTCCGAGATCCTCGAGCTGATTATTGGCTACCGCTCCTACCTTGTTGTTTCCGCCGTACTGACGGAGCTCATCGGGTATCGGGAGCGTTATCTCAATTGATAGTCCCGTAGTATCCGTTATCTTCGTGGTACCTGTCGAATCATACAGGCTGATATCGCAAGGCCAGTACTTAAGCGCATCCAGGCTGCCGTATCTGTTATTGAGTGCATTCTCAACGGCATTGGTTGCCTCGTTGGTCTCAGTAACCTTGATGATGAAGCTGTCTGTCGAACCTCTTACGGTTGCCGAAGCCAGATCTACATTGCTGACGCCGCCCTTGTTGACCTGAACCTGCGTCTGTCCGGTCGCCGTTCGTCCGGTTGCCGGAGGTCTGGAACTGTTACCGGTAGCATATCTTACGGCATTGGAGGATGATGATTTGTCATCCTTATAGTTGGCCGTAACAGTTACATTCTTGTTCGGCATGGTAAATGTGGTAGCCGGTAAAGTCGTGCTGGCAAGTGTTACATCGGCCGTTGACCAACTGTCAAATACTTTACCCTTAGGAGGATCGTTGGCTGCTATAACAACACCTGAACCTGCCACATAATTACCGGATCCGCTGCCGTTTACAACGGTAACTCTGAATATCGGACCGACACCGTTATTGCTGTTGCCGGAAGTGCTGCCGTTGGTATTTCCGGATACAGGTACAGGGTACGGGATATACTGTGTACCGCCACCGCCGGAACCGCCGCCGGAGCCGCCGTTACCGCCACCTCCGTTACCGGATGTATCCTTCTCCCATACGGCATATATATCCGTATCTGCGGTTATATTGCTGAAGTCCTGAGGAAGCCAGTTCTTAAATACATAACCGCTCTTGGTAGGTGTAGGAGGTGTAGGTGATGCTCCCCCGTCCGGAACCTGATATGTAGCGTAAACCGTCGTCTCATCAGTATCCAGGAATCTGACGGTGTGGTAATCCGAAGAGGATATCTTCTCGTATGTTGCGGTAAATGTGGTCGGATTATCCGTAATGTTCTTAAATCCGTCAGTGCTGGATGGATCTCTAACCCACTTGATATTTCCGTCATCGTCACGAACGATCTCATATCCTTCATCTACATGGGACGGTAAGGATGTCGGAGGTGAAGCTGCCGTACCGAAAGCTACTGTCTCTCTGTCAACTTCCGTTCTGTCACCGCTCAGGATCGTGTAATAGATAACCGTGCAGTCGTCATTCTTATATGATGCGATGAACTCCATGTCACCGTTTACGATCAGATCTGCCACTTCATCGGAGGTATAGATCGTTACATTCTTATTCTCATCTGTATACTTCCAACCCTTGAATTCACTACCGGGATGGCTGGGGTCGTTAGGCATATATACAGATCCGATCGTTGATCCGGAATCGATCTTAAATGACTTAAGCGAAAATGAAGTGGAGTTATCAGTAGGATCGGTGTAGTCCCAGAATGTAACAGTGCAGGGAACGGGCTGATCCTTCCATACGATATACGGATAATCAGGATTCTCGGCATAACTTACGGGACCAGATGATCCTTCTCCGGGATCGGGAGTATAGAACGTAACCGTTCTGTAATTCTTGATCGCATCCTTATTGCTCACATAAGGGTTAAATTCGTTCTCTGTTTTTGAGTTATTGGCATCCACAACAGTACCTGTTGCGTCAGACTGGTATCCCGCATAAAACTCATTATATGAACTGCTGCCCTTATTACCGTTTACGGTTATCGCAAAAGCATCTGCAGCGATACCGTTAAGTGCGGGGTTAGGAAGGACAACGCTGTCGAGGTTATCCGTATCAAGAAATGCGTCCTTCTTGATCGAAACAGTCGAATTCGGAAGCGTAACCTTATTGATTCTGTCTGCACCCGCAAAGGCTCTTTCCGGAACCTCTTTTATCGAAGATTTCGACAGATCGACTGCCGATAAACCGTCACAGTTCATGAATGCTTCCGGATAAAGAGAAGTTACACCTGCCATCTCATCTGCTGATACGGAAGCGCCTGCATTGGATGCGCTCCTGTTCTCAAGGCATTCAACAACAGCTTTTCCGTTTGTATTATCATAGATTATATAGTCCTGACAGCTGAAGTTTGATCCGGCAAAATAAATGTCATCCAGTGATGTACAATCCCTGAACGGGCGAACGCCCATAGTGTTAACATCTCCGGAGATGCTCACATTACTCAGAGCGGAATCACCCCAGAATGCATAATCACCTATCTCATTACCGCCGACCATGTCAAAGCTCTCAAGATTTTTCATGCCTGCGAAGGTATAAGGCTCTACGGTCTTTACGGAATTGAGTTTTATGGATTTGATCGCTACGTTTGCTCCGATATTGCTGAGGCTGGAATCTGTTGTGTCAAATGTTGTGCTGACCTGTTTCCCGTCTGACCCCAGATTTGAAAACAGACCTTCCTTGATATGTTCAATGCCCGGATAGACATCAATGCTCTCGATCGAACTTGCACAGATCTTCTGATCCTCAGTCTGCAGAGGATTAGCATCGGGATCTGCCCAATAGTCTTTAACCCTTTCCATTGAATTCAACTGATCTTCTGTCAGGAAAGGATATTTATCAAGTACTACCGCTTTAGCTGCAGGAGTGGTAGCATTCTGCCAATCGGTAATAATGGTCGTCAGATATTTCTTGGTCGGATACTCAACAAGTTCATTCTCATCTCCGGTCGGTATACGATCGGGATTGAACATAACAGTCTGGAAACTCGGCCATCCGCTGTAATATGTGATATATGTCGTAGGCTGCGAACCTATGTTGATGTTATTGTCTGCGTTCATCGCATACTGGAACGGAGCATAATTCACATCCACAGCTCCGACGAAGCTGAGTTTGGGGTTGGAGTCCAATCCGTTGTGTCCCTCACTGTTTACACATGTCCCGGGATGAGCACCCTCAAATGCCTGAGTATCAAATGCTCCGTCGCCAATCGTCAGGTTATAATTGGTGTCTGTGAAATATACCGTCTGAAGGTTGTGGCAGCCTTTAAACGCATCCGAATCAATTCTCTGAACCGTTCCGGGTATGTATACTCGTCTGAGCGAACAGTTATTGTTAAAACCGGTAGATCCGATGGTAGACACACTGTATCCGCCGATGGTAGCCGGAATAGTGATGACATGACAGTCCTTATCAATATTTGAAGATACGAGGTTATTACCTGTGTCAACCACAAAAGTGTTTTCATGTGACGGATCTTCGTCACATACCATTACGATCTCGTAATTGCCTTTATTCTTGGTGTTGTCATATTTAAAGGCGGCAGAATGGTCTTTCGCAGTCTTGTGCAGTGCAGCACCGTCGCACGACTCAAAGTAGAAGTTCTCATCCAGCGTTGCAAGCCAATCGTCGATATCACAAGTGTCAACGCCTGTGGCATCATGGTGAAATGTATTCATTTCTGTAGCTTCGGTATATCCTCCCGAATACCCCGTATCAACAAACGGATCGCCATCGATAATATCAAATGTAAAGTTTCCGGCAGTGTCATTATCATTTATGGACAGATTGCTGGGTTCCAAAAGAGCAACGCGCTTAAGTCCGGTACATCCATCAAAATAATGAACCGGTACTTTCTGCGACAATGATCTGGGAATTATGATCTCTTCAAGCCCACCGCATCCGTTGAAAATGTTGTAGCCGATCACATTCAGGTTTGAATCGCCCGCACTGTCAAACAGGTTTATGCTCTTTAAGCCATTGCAGCCTCTGAAAGCCCTGTCTCCCAAAGCAAATACATGGATCGGAACAGAGAATTTCTGCAGATTGATACAGTTTTCAAACGCGGATGCACCGATCATCGCAAGGTCGGACGACATCCATGGCGACTCATCATTAGGATTGATCGAGGCCAACTTGGTACATCCGTAAAACGCTCCGTTACCGATCGTATTGAGCTGATTGGAGAATGTAACGCTCTGAAGACTGGTGCACTGATAAAACGCAAAATCTCCTATTCCGGAAAGCGAAGGATTTATGGTCAGATTAATAAGTTTACCTTTATTGCTGAAAACGCCTCTGTCGGGATAGCAGGTAACAGTCTTTCCATCTGTGCTGGTCTCTGTAGTAGGCTCTGTAACGGTCCACTTGCCGGTAAATTCTCCGTTTGTATCAAACACCGGAAGTATAGTCTGCATGCCAATGTACTTAACCTTACAGTCATATACACGTCCGGTGGTACCGGTAGGATCGGACACGCTGAATTTGGAAGGATCCGAGACTTCGGCAGCGGTGGGCACGGCTCCGCTGGTCTTATAATAATAGAGTGTCTGATCGATCCCTCCGGGTGACCATTTGTCTACATTATCCCTGTAGCAGGGAACATATGTCAGAACATCCTTGCTGTATACGGGAAAATATGCAAACTTATTCTGCCATGTGCCGGCAAAATGAAGAATGGATTCATCGTTCGGATCAGCTACTCCGGCACTGGGATCATAATTATATGCCCAGAACGAAACCCTATACGCAGGATCGCCGACATTAAGTCCCGAATCCTTGTAACCGGCTTCTTCATTCATGGCATTTGTGAATTCGGGAACAAAGGAACTGCCAACCTGCTTTGTCCAGAACTCCTCATTATTATGAAAAGTACCGTTGGTTATCTGAGTCTGAGCGATCTCGGAAGCGGTAAGATTGGTGTTTGCCCTGAATGTATCATCGATGGCCGCCGACTGTTCATAGAAGCTGGCCGTATATTTCAATCCGTCCACCGGGTCGGATTGCTGTGCGGAACTTGCATAATAAAGGAAATTACCCTCTCTGTTGACTGCACAGTATGAGAACCGGCCGCTTGAAGTGTTATTGGTATATGCATAGTAAGCATCTACCTCATTCTGGATGGTAAGATTACCGGAATTGTCTATGTTGGAATCATTGATACCGAGGATGACCGCGAACTGATCACCGCTCCCGTCACGTATGAATGCAAATCTGTAGGTATCTGTCTCATCTATATAAACCTGCTCATTGGCCTTGATATAAGGCACCTTGCTACGCCAGTTGGCATCAGCATCAACACCGTTTATGCTCTCATATGCGTTATTGGTATCATCCTTGTAATGAACAGCCCTGACCAGATTCTTGTTAAATGTAATGTCCGTAGCACTTACAACAGTATCAGCGGAGTAATCCGTACCGGGAACGCTTTTCGCACTGGTCCGTTCTACGGGTATCGCAGCTACAACTATCGCAGACGCAAGGAACAGTCCGCCGATAGTTCGCCGAACCTGTTTTTTCATCCGTCTTTTGCTTGGTTTCTTTCTGGAAGTACCTACCGAACCATTAGTCGCAGATGAGTTTGTGGTATTAGTAGCCATTCTTTTGCTCCTCATGTATTATGCATCCATGCCCATAAACCGCCGATCATCCTTGATCTGCATATTATTCCGATGTTTCCGGCTGAGTGCGCCAATACATAAGGACATACAGTCCTTATATAATTTATCGGACGATCACGCAAATTTCTTTATATTTGGGCACACTTCTCCAGTAAACATAAAAATACTCAATATCATTTTACAAGATATTGGGATATTTTCAAGACAAAAATGCAATATATGGTATGTTGAAGAGGTATTTCGTTTCTGTTATCATCTGAAATATGAATACGACAGACATCCGATCAAAACTGTTCGAACTGCAGGATATAAAGTATCGCGATTTCCAGGCCAAGCTGATACCTACAACGGACCCCGATTCCGTGATCGGCGTAAGAACACCGGATCTACGCAAACTTGCCAAACAGCTTGTTAAGGAACCGGATACCGCCGAATTTCTGAACGCACTCCCGCATGAGTATTTCGACGAGAATCAGCTGCATGCCTTCATCCTTTCCGAGATGAAGGATTATCCGCGATGCATTGATGAAGTATGCCGATTTCTTCCCTATGTCGACAACTGGGCCACCTGCGATCAGATGTCTCCGAAGATCTTCAAGAAGAATCGCAACGATCTTCTGACCTATATAAACAAGTGGATCGCTTCGGATGAAACCTACACGATCCGCTTCGGTGTGGGAATGCTTATGGAACATTTCCTTGACGAGGATTTCGGCCTCTCATATCCCGAGATGGTCGCTTCTCTGCGTTCCGATGAATACTATGTGAATATGATGATCGCCTGGTATTTTGCCACCGCCCTCGCCAAGCAGTATGAGTCGATAATCCCCTACATCGAAGAAAAACGCCTTGCCGTGTGGACACACAACAAGGCGATTCAGAAGTCGGTTGAAAGCTACAGGATAACTCCCGAGCAAAAAACATATCTGAAATCTCTTAAGATCAAATGATCATCCGATCAAGTTTTCAGATCCGTAGATCTATCGGATAACAGGTCTTACCCGCTTGGATATCATGAACGCAAGCGCAAGTTTGATCAGATCCGGGATGATAAAGGGGAACACACACCATCCCAGAACCATTAGAAGTCCGACAGATCCCGTATCCCTCGTATAAACATACATGAACCACGCAGTTCCGAATGCGTAGCATACGATCAGACCGATCACGAGAGCTATGATCGAAGGGACTGATCTGTTTCCGAACAGACGCTCCATGATCATGTAAACAAATCCCATGAAGATGAATCCGATTATGTAGCCGCCGGTGCTGCCGAGGATAATACCGATCCCGCCCGTAAAGTGAGCAAAAACAGGTAATCCGAGCGCTCCGAGGATCACGTAGAGAGTCGTTGCAAGAGTACCTCTTTTTCCTCCGAGCAAAAGCAATACCAGAAAAACGGCAAACGTCTGAAGCGTAAACGGAACAGCCGTTGGAACGCTGATCCAGGAGCAAACGCTTATCAGCGCAATGCCGATACCGATATAAACCATATCCAAAGTCTGAATTCGTGTTTTAGTCATCATGATATAACCTCCGGTCACACGATATGATATCACATTTTTTGATTCATATCACATTTTTATTCAGACATTCTTTCCGGTCAGATAGTGCATTTTTGCACCGGTGAAATCTATATGCTCCCGCTCTTTCTCGGGGGCATTATTCCCAAAAACGGCATAGGATCTGATGTTTTCCTTTATTATGAGCGCGACATTGTCCGAAGACCCTTTTTCCTCCGCAAGTTCCTTACTCAGCTGATTGATCTGACGCTGCATCCGCATCATATGGCTTGCCATATTCTTCATGATCTGAAGGACGCTGTCGTGATTCTCCTGAATGAAATCATTCATCACGCCTTCGGTAACGCGCAGGATCCTGATATTATCAAACGCGATGATCGTGTATATGGCAGGCTGCTCTGTAAGGATCCCGAACTCTCCGAAACACGCCCCGGGGCCGAGGATACCTATCAGTATCTCATTATCCGTGCCGTAACCGGTGTACATCTCAACGTGACCCGTAAGGATCTTATACATATCCATGTTGGTCTCGCCTTCGTTGAGTATCACCGTCCCCGCAGGTATCTCGTATATCCTGTTCCTGTTGACGATACTCATATCATTATCTGCCATGATTCCCCCTCTCTGACCAGAGTCGGTCTGTATTGCTCTCAATGATCGATTCATTGGAAGTTGTCATCGCAAAGAACTCACGTATCCGTTCCCGGCTGTAATCTCCTTCTATCAGTTTGGCCCTGAACAGGTAGTAATAAGCGACCGTGGAGATCAGTTCATCGAGTCCGGAATCCTGCAGAGACTTCCTGGCCAGTTCCATGGTCAGATCGTGTTCTTTTCTGATCAGCCGAGACATGTCGCCAAGCGTATCGATCCCAAGGAATCTGACGAGCGGAAGTTGAGTTTCCGGAATCCCCTCGGTGATATGTGCATCGGTGATGGATGCGATCTCATCAAGAAGATTCCTGTAATCCCTGTTATGCAGCGTATACTCCGTGATGGTGTGTCTGTCGAAAAACAGATCGTCGAGGCTCTCGCTCTCCACATCCGTCTTCACTCTGTTTTTATACTCACTGAGCCCGCCGTATATGCCGGAAAATATGTCGTCTGCCGTTTCAAGCAGGCTTGCCGCCTTGGAAAAGTTCCTGCGTACCTCCCAAGGAACTTCTATCTCCGATTTGTATCCGAGATCGTGCTCGATCTCCGCCCAGCTGTGCTGAAGGATCGTCTTGATCTGAATCTCAAACCAGAGGTCGCCCAGGTCATCATCTTCTTCGGGAAGAGCGCATATATAATGCAACGAAAGATAACCGAACGCTCTTGCATCGATGAGCTTTCTTTTATCTTTCGTTCTGTTCCAGTTTACGCGGAAATGTTCGGAAACCTTCTGCGCGATCCGGTCTACATCGTTTGAGAAAAAACAGATTATACGGAATCCGAGAATATCGGTCATATCACGGACGCTCTGATACTTGCCCTGCTTTCTGACCATCTTCTCTTTGATGGATCCGACAGTCTTGACCCTATGCATGATGAGCATCAGCCTGTCAACATCCTTATCGAAGATCCTGTTCAGTCTCTCATCTACGATAGGTTCAAGACGTTTATATCTTTCAAGCAGTTCGCTTAACTCCTGCTCTGTATCCATTACAACTATTCCTCAATGGTGCGCAAACAATTCTTCAGGCTGTCGGATCGGACCCTGTAATGTTTAAATTATACCATTTATTGAGCGTTCTCAAAAGTGAGTGAATCGATGATCATCGCAAGGCTGTCGGACACTGCCATATCCATCGCTTCATCACCGCTGTTATGTCCGGTAAGTTCAAAGACAAGTGTTCCGTCCATATAATCCCTGGCTATGGCCTGTTCGTACAGACCGGATCCGCCCTCTTCGGGAGGAAGTACAGCCCAGTAACCGTCAACATCCTCAGTACCGGGGAAGGTGCTCTTGGTAAGAGTCACATTATCTTTGCCCCACGACTCGGCCAGTTCATTTACATACTCTTCGGCTGTCTTGGACACCTCATATGTAACAGTTACCATATTGGTGCCTGCCGATTCACCGGTATATACAAATGTGGTCACATTCCCGGATGTGTTTACTTCAATATTATCTGCGTAATACCTGACGCTCCAGCCGTTCGGATCATTATATACCGTTTCACCCGAAGGATTGTTAAACTGCGCGTAATATGCCATGGCGTCAAAGTTCTGAGGATCGACATCCATCAGAGGCTCGAAGTAAAGCACGATTCCGTCCGAGTCAAACTCGCCCTCTATCACACCGTTCTCTACGGATTTAACAACAAATTCCTCTCTCGCTTCCTCATCTTCTCCGCCGAAGGAGAATACGACTTTGTTTCCTTTCTGTTCACATGAGAAAGGAACTCCGATGCCGTTATTGCCGTCTTCGGTATAGCCTGCCCCCTCATCATAAAATACATAATAATAATCTCTGGTGGTAGCGCCCTCCCTGTAATTCACATATACGCCTTTTGTGAACACCGGCGCATCCGAACTTTTGCCGCAGCCGGAAAGCGCTCCCATGACCAATACCGCTCCAAGCAGTAAACCCGTCATCCTTTTTACAAATGTTTTTTTCATATTTTTTCTCCCTTTTTTCATAATTTACTTTTTTACGCAGACCGCTTTTTACTCTTTTTCGTGTCTGCAAGTCGTATTCTATCCGTCATAGTCCAACAAATGTCCAACAAAAGATCGCCGTCTGAAGATCGGTGTTTTTTGACGATATACAGCGTGAATACTTTGACGTTAAACGCATATGATGATAAAATTAAACCCCAAAAACAAGCCGATAGAAAGGTCTCTCCATGAATAATCAAGAATCCGGTAAACGTTTCGCTGATACTCCGAAACCGACGATCCTTATACCGATAATCCTCTATATAATCCTTTACTTCTTAACAGCATATACTGCCCGTTCCGGAGAAGTTATCATGATCGGCAGTAATCCTCTGCCGCTCTCGGCCCTGGCCGGGGTCATCACATCGCTCTCGGGTATTGTTCTGGTGCACCTTGTGCTCCATCACAAAAAAGCGGGCTTCATCATAGCGCTTGCATTGATAATCTTCCCGTTGCCTTCACTTGTGAACTGGATCCTTCAGGGCAATGTCAGAAGCCTGCCCGGTCTTTTCACCAACATCTTAACTATCATCATGCTTGTGATCATTATGATCAATCACGTCAAAATGGAAAAAGAACAGGAGCGGCTTCATCGTCTGTTTGACCAGACTTCGATCGCCCTGGTCAACGCCATCGATGCGAAGGATAAATACACACGCGGTCATTCATCCAGAGTTGCCGAGTATTCCCGCAGACTTGCCGAGATGAACGGTAAGAATCCCGAGGAATGCGACGAGGTTTACTACTCCGCGCTCCTGCATGATGTAGGCAAGATTGGCGTACCAAGCTCCATAATCAACAAATCCGGTAAGCTTACAAGCGACGAGTATGAGGTGGTAAAACAGCATCCCGTCACCGGAGCTCAGATCCTGGAAAAGATCGATGAATATCCGTATCTCAGCATAGGAGCACACTACCACCATGAACACTACGACGGCAGCGGATATCCCGAAGGGCTTAAAAGCAATGAGATCCCGGAGATAGCCAGGATCATATCCGTAGCAGATGCATATGATGCCATGACATCTACCAGGAGCTACCGCGATCCGATCCCGCAGGATAAGGTACGTGAGGAGATCGTAATGGGTGCCGGTACCCAGTTCGACCCCGATTACGCAAGGCTGATGTTGCTTCTAATAGATAAAGACACCGATTATAAGATGAAGGAGTTATCAGTGAAAAATGGCCTGAATGACGAGAATTCAATCATCATAAACGAGTTCCGAAGCGTTGTTACTCCCGGTCTGCTGGTCAACTCCTATATGACAACCGTACGTATGATGATAGGTTCCGCTGATGAAGCCACCGGAGTGGCCCCCGAGCCTTGCATGATCCTGTTTGATTCATTGGATGGTATCACTCACAGCGATGAGAATGAGATCCGGGATCGTTTGTATTTTGAATATGGGGAGATCCGTTTTGACGGACGCACCCGGACTTTAGGCGCCAGAAAGATGGAAACGCAGTCCTCTGATACCGTTTCCTCAGATATCAGTTCAAACGGAGAATACATGATCGAAGCTGTCAGGATCAGAGATCATGCGCTGATAAGGATCATCGGCAAAAACCAAACCTCCGAAGTCATCGTTGCTCTCCCGGACAGTACCAGATTCCTGTATATAGGCTTCACCGGAGAACACTGCAGCATAAGCGATATGGCTTTCAGCAAGGAAACAACGGAATCACCCGCTGATCTCATCCCGCGGATCGCCGAAGAGATCAGCTATATCGATGTTCCGGCCGGAGATATTCCCAATGTACAGATTGACGGCTACCGCACGAACACTTCGGAAAGCACCGAGATACGTAACGGACTTAAGATCTCTTTCCATACGCAGAGTCTTCCTACAGCAAGACTTGTATGGCATTGCCCTTCGCTGCTCCTCTTCCACTCCGATGACGGCAAGGTAAACGGCATCAATCACCGTGATATTGCATTTATACGTTTTGACGGAGAATTCTGGCTGATAGATCCTGACTGCAAAGTGGAACACAGTAAGATCACAGATGCCGATCATATAGATTGGGATAGTTGGAAAGGTTACAACCGAAGCGGTTATGATTCACTCATCACATTTGAGGTCAAGGACAACCGGATCACTGTCTCTACCGATAATGGCGGCATATCCATCCGCCATACGGTAATCCCGAACGCAAACGACAAGATCTATGCCGCGCTCACGGGGGACCAGGTCGCCCTGACCAATATTCGTATCAAATGATGATCACTCTGAAAGGATCTGCTGAAGCGAACTTTCTACGCTTCCGGCCACATCCTGCATTACGCCGATCGACGCTGTAGTCTCTTCGGCGGAAGCCTCAAGATTCTGTGCACGTCCGTTGACATGACCGACTATCTCACCCAGTCTTGAAGACTCTTCTATCAAACGCTTAACAGTTTCCCGGATATCATTGTTGCTTCTGTTACTGTCATCTGCCGTTGCTTTTGAATCCTCGGCAAGCTTCTTAATCTCCTCTGCGACTACCGCAAATCCCTTACCGGCCTCGCCTGCACGAGCAGCCTCGATAGACGCGTTGAGCGCAAGCAGGTTGGTCTGCGAAGAGATCGCTATTACATCGGTATTATTCTTGTCAAGCTGTAACAGGCAGTTCTCTATCGTATTCAGCAGTTCCTGCAGATCTTTGGCAAAGCTGCTGACCTCCGACATCTGATCGGTTATTCCCGAGATCGATGTCGAGTTCTCATTGCTTGCAGTCTCGATCTGTGCAATGGAATCTTTGAGGATAGAGAAATTCTCACTTATCTCGCTTGCAAGAGAAGACTTCTTTTCAGCCATCTCATCGTGAGCTCTCTGTACTTCTTCGCTCAGAGCGATCGCATGATCCTTCTCCTCATATGCACGGTCTTTGATGAAATGAACACAGTTATGGGGATGATTAAACCCGTTGAAAACAGCTACGGCCATCTCACGGCATGAGTCATAACCGCAGCATCCGCAGTCAATGTGACGCTTTTCCTGCGTATCCTTGTTCATTGACAGATATATCGTTTCGATCTCCCTCTCACTCGGGATCTTGTATGAGCATTCTTTACTCCTGTCGGTATACTTTCTGACAAAATCATTGAGATTAAGGTTTTCGAACTGCTTGTTAAGTGCCTCCAGGCGCTTTTTCGGAGGGATATTCCTTCCCCATGCAGACCGTCTGGATTCGTTCTTGCTGTCACTCTTGATACGCTGAATCGCCATGAATACATCTTCGTCCATATTGGCTCTGACTTCGGTACCGGTACCGTACAGACATCCGTTTGTACAGTTGAGCGCATCTACAAACAGATACGGTGTCTTTCCGCATTTAAGCAGTTCTTTGTTACGGCGAAGGTATTCGTACATATGATGTTCGCCTTCCATCTGGCGTACCAGAGCATCCTCACCCAGCAGCCAGTACACGTTTTCCTTAAGGCCACCCGGCATGGGATAGATGGATCCGAGGCCGTACTCTATCTCATCCTTATACGGTGTGGCACCGCTGACCGGATGTTCCTTCAGATACTTGACCAGATGTGCGAAAGTCAGATTATAAGATACGATCCCATGATTGTTCGGATCGTCTATCTCGTTCTTTTTGGCGATGCAAGGGCTGATAAAAGCAAGTTTATCCGGGACCTTCATGTATTTGTTGACATAGATGGCTGCACACATCATCGGAGACTGAACGGGCATGAGCTTGGGCAGGATCTCAGGAGCATAGCGCTCAATATATCCGACTACCGCAGGACACGGTTGAGAGATGCTGCCGTAATAGTTATTCTCCGTAATATACTTGATATATCCCCAGGTAGTTATATCCGCGCCGAAAGATACACTGATGAAACGATTGACACCGAGTTTCTTGAGCATTCCGAGATACTTCTCATAATCTCTCGGATAATTGGCCAGAAATGCGGGCGCTATCAATACAGATATCCTGACGCCCTTTTTCAGGTCATCAAAAAACCGCTCCACATCATCTTCATATACCCTGGCATTATGCTCACACACATCAAGGCAGGCACCACATGCTATGCACTTAACCGGATCTACTTCGATGACGTTTCCGCGGCCTCTTTCGACGGCTACGTTCGCCCCCATGCTGCTGCACGCCTTAATACAGCGATTACAGCCTATACAGTTATCGTTAGTCTTGATCAAACCCATATGTCCCACCCCCTATAGTAAACAGCAGTCTGATCTTCCGTGAATGTCTTTTTAATGATATCACCTTTCGACAACTAATTCACGCCTAAATATTGTCTGTTCGCGTTCTTTAAATATATAATATTGTAGTTACATCAGTACAGAACGGAGAGACATCATGATCAAACAATTAATAGACATCTTTATGAAGGGCAGCGAGCAGATGCAACAGGCATTCTCCGATAATCCCGGGATGGCTTTCGTCACCATAGTGATCACATTTATTATTTCAGTAGCCGTTTTTCTGCTGTATTTTCTGCTGGCCTGGCTGTCACTGAAACTCAGCAAGAAAATATTCCGATCGTTCGAAAAGAAACAGGGCAAGAAAATACACCTGCAGTTTGCGGAATACATAGTGAAGATTCTGATCATCGTACTGTTTATCGTTCTTCCTCTTGCAGGGGACAGGATAAGGCAGTCGATCCTCGGAAGTGCCGCAGTCATCACGGCCGTTATAGGCTTTGCCGCACAGGATGTTATCAAGGATATCCTGTCCGGATTCCTTATCAGCATATATAAGCCGTTTGACTTAGGTGACAGGATCGAACTCGAAGACGGAACCGCCGGTATCGTGGAAAGCATTACCATGCATCATGTGGTGCTCACTCTCGTCGACACCGTGAGGCTGATCGTACCCAACAGCAAATTAAACAGCAGTTCCCTGCTCAACTACAGTTATGATTATGTGCCCCGGTCCGTTCAGTTCAGTTTCCCTGTCGCATATGATTCCGATATCTCAAAAGCCAAATCGGTCATCATTTCCGCCATCAAGGACAGCCCTTATTCAGTTCCGGGGAAGAAGAATAAAAAAGGTGAAAAAGATTACGGCCCGGTGTACTTCATATCCATTGAAGACAGCGCGCTCATGATGAAGACCACTGTATATTATGAACCCGAAAGTCCTACGGAAGTAGTCAAGGACGACATCTACACCAGAGTATTTGACGCGCTCAAGACTTCCGGCATAGAGGTTCCTTATCCGCATGCACAGGTGATCCTGAAAGATCATTGATCAATCAGTCCTATTTTCTTAAGTACTTCTCATCCGCTTTGTATTCATCGCTCACAAAGCGTTCCACTGTCATGTGAAGATCATATTTGTCACGAAGCTCTGCGATCTTTTGCATCATCGGAGATGCATGATGTAAATCTATAGCTCCCTGATCGGACCACGAATCAATGAGTAATATCGTTTCCGGGTCATTGATGGGTTGAAAGTATTCGTATCGCAGGTTCCCTTTTTCTGCCCGAACGGCATCTGCGATGCCTGACGCCTCCATCTCTTCGGCAAAGCTGCGTGCATTTCCGTTTATTCCCTTATAGTACAGATTCACTGTTATCATGTATCCAAACTCCCTTCCATCCGGAAAATCATATGCCACTTCATGATCGTATGAAGTCCACTGCTTTCACACCTGTTCATTCATAAAACTATTCCCATAATAGCATATTCCGAGTGTCGTGCATTATCTCAAAAGCTCTGTAATCCTGTAAGTTTTTCCGCAAATCATGTTAAAATGTAATCATATTAATTCAGTTTCATCGATGGCGTCGAACTGTTTTTTTGAAAGAAAGGATCATGTCATGTCGAATTTATCTATACGCTTTTATTCAAACTGTCTCAAAAGATTTACGACATTTAAGATGTATCTCCCTAATGACGTGCGGGAAGACCTGCCCATGCTGTCAACAACGGAAAATGAATATTTACAGAAGCATACCAGGACGCTGTTTCTGCTCCACGGATTTACGGGCGATGCGGATAACTGGGTCCCGGAGGAATTGGCGGATAAATACAATTTCGCCATCGTCATACCAAACGGCGAAAACTCTTTCTGGCTTGACGGAATATCAACGGGACATCAGTTCTGCAAATTCCTCGGAGAAGAATTGATCGGTTATGTCAGGCGGGTTTTCGGCCTTGCGATGAACAAGGATGAAACCTTCATCTGCGGCTTGTCGATGGGCGGTTTCGGCGCGCTTCACACAGCATTGTACTACCCCGAGGTATTCGGAAAGGCTGTCGCTCTTTCATCGGCGCTGATCGTTCACGAGGTTTCCGGCATGACCGAAGGTACCGGCAATCCGATAGCAAATTACGAATACTACAGGGAATGCTTTGGCGACCCTGCCAAAGTTCTTGAAAGCGACAATAATCCTGAGACGCTTGTCAAAAAGCTGAAGGCTGAGGGAAAAGAGATCCCGCAGATCCTCATGAGCTGCGGAACCGAGGATTTCCTGCTTGAAAAGAACAGGGAATTTCATGATTTTCTTGAAGCAGAGGGCATCTCCCATATCTACGAAGAAGCCCCCGGCAATCATGACATGGTATTCTGGAGCACTTATGTGGAGAAGTTCATCCCGATCATATTCGGATGATCCTAAAAAAAAATCAGAGACACCATTTCGGTGTCTCTGGTTTTTTATCCGAGCGATAGACGGGACTCGAATTGGATATTGTACTGATCCAAACTCCGCAAATGCCCCAAAATAAAGGAAAAAGGAGGAAGTCTCTACCTCATTGGGGTGCGTATACGCGGAATATACGTGCTATATGCTGGAAGTAACAAACACAATAACATATCTTCATCGACCACATAACACTCTTTGAGACCCGGGCTCAGGTCATGTTCAAGGGTGGGAAGAAGGTTTAGGTGGAGATATAAAGAAAAGACCAGAGCACAGGTGGCTCTGGTCTTCGACTATAACAATAAAATATATAACACTATTTTGGGTTCATCATGGATTAGCCAATTCTTCGCTGGCTACAGTCACTCCATCAGACTTATAATATACATCCTTTATCTTGTCTCCGTTTTCATCATATAAGGTTTCCTGCTGCAGCGTTACTCCGTCATCGTAAGTATATGCTTCCCTTATCAGGGTTCCGTTCTCGTCATAGTCATCAATAAAGGCGAAAACTCTGCCTGAGTCTTCACGTCTTATCAATTCTTCATGTTTTTTGTTTCCGTTCCCATACCATTCGTTTATCTCTTCAGCCTCGTCATCGGAATTGTAATAGGTCTCCCGGATACGATTTCCATTACTGTACTCTGTATCTTGATGACCGGTTATGTTGCCTTCTCCATCTAGCCACGTTACCTTAACCTTATTTCCGTCCGAGTCATACTCCATTAAGGTTGATTCTTTGAGTGTATCGTCAGCAGCGAATATTTCATATTTGATCTCATGACCTTCACTGTCATAATAGATCATCATATACCCGTCTTCCAGTTCTTGTTTGGCTGGTTCTGGCGTTGCATTTTCCTCTACCTCGGCGGTTTCTTCCTCGGCATCATTCGTATCAGGCTCTGAAGTAGCAACTGCTTCCTCTGCCTCTTCACCATCATTCACGGCCTCTTCTGCGGTGCCCTCTCCCGAGGCTTCTGATGTCGATGCCCCACTTCCGCAAGCAGTCATCATGCACACCATGACTATGGCAAATATAGCTGACAAAACCCTTTTTTTCACTTTTCTCTCCTTCTTTCCATGTGATTCTATTTAATGTATGCTATCTCGAATATTATGTTCTCTTAAGATTCAGAATCACATACACAGCATAAAATATACGCTTTGCATTCGCGAACTGTCAAGGACTCCAAGGCTGTATTTACGCGGTTTCCTCCAATCGTCTAATCGTACATTTGTATCATCTATGTCGTTGCCACCAATCCTTGCCCGTGCGGTTACTCCCCTATCATATGCAGGATTAGCCATTTTCTATTAGATTGATAGACGGGATTATTGTGTGACTATCAAAGACTAATAACACAGGTATAATCTAAGCCATCGAGTCCATTTCAAACATCAATAAAGCATGATAAACATGCGGTTTCATCGCATTTCCTGAGTTTTCATCTTTTATCCATATATCCAAACCCAAAAAGGGATTGTGAAGTTTTATACGAAAAAAGGTAAAAATATACGCAAAAATGACATAACAAAAGAGCCTTGAAACCCAGTGTTTTCAAGGCTCTTGTCTATTTTGCTTTAGAGCGATAGACGGGACTCGAACCCAGATTCGGAATGCCGATAAACCCAGTAAAGAAAGGAGGTCGAGCATCCTCAGGCTAAAATCTTAGCCACTTTTTAGCCTGAATCTTAGCCAGAATATCATATTATGTATTATATTATGTATAGCAGCACCTCCTTATGAATTAAGTTTAGACGCCTCATAACGAGATGATGTATACCAGTAGTAGCATTTTGAATGGATAATGCTACTGGGAATTGAAAGAAGTCAAAGCAGGAGTACAGAGTAATCTCCGGCTACAGATTGTCGTAATAATCCTGAACGTTGTCATATCCATAGTATTCTGCTATGTCGCTTGGAGACCAGTGATAATCATCGTATTTGTTGTTATTATAATGTGTAACCTCCGATGGCTTTTTCAAATTGCTTGTGCTTGCAGCAATCGGCGCCGATTTGAACTTAGTAAACTCAAATGCATACTTGTCGACTTTACACTCAGGATTGTTTATTTCTACTTTCTCCAGCCCTGTGCAATGCCCGAAGGCAAACTCCTCAATTATGCGAATCTTGTCAAGCCTAACGCATCTTAATGATGTACACCCACTAAAAGCATTTTTCTTGATCAATTCCACCTCTGTAAGGTCAACATCTCTCATCTTTTCACATCCATCAAAAGCTCCGGACCCAATAGTATAAAATCTGCTTGAAAACTCTACTTTTTCCAAATTCTTGCACCCGGAAAAGCAGCTGTTTCCAAGGCCTATTTTCGAACCAGCGTATTTAGGCAGTCGAACCTCTCTCAGATTTTTACATTCCCAAAATGCAAATGCGCAAAGACTATTCACTGAGTCGGGTATATAGACTTTTGTGAGTGGATTAAACGCAAATGACCACTCTCCAATCATCTTAACACCATTTGGAATATCTATATCTTCAATGGCACACCCACGAAAAGCCGAGTGACCTATCCGCTCAAGATTTGCGGACAGGTGAACTGTCTTTAGCTTTCTACAGTTTTCAAAAGCTTGGTTTCCAATATTGACAATGCTATCCGGCATCCATACCGTCTCAAGTTGCGTATAGTCAGCGTATTCCCCGATTTGTATTTCAGTAGTTCCTTCCTCGATTACAAGCTTTCTCTTACGGTTATTTCCCATGTTCTACCCCTCTTGAATCAGAGAATCAATCATTTCATAGTTTACTGATAGGTTTTGCATATTTGGTTGATGTATACCAGTAATAGCAATTGGAATGAGAAGTGATGTTAATGATTGGTATACTTTCTTAATAACTGTCCTTGCCAAGAATCTTATCAATTGCCTTTCCAGCTTTTAGCCCAAGCTCATCTGCGGTTTTTTGGATCTTATCGTTAGTACCCTCAAATGCATCTTCTATCTTCTTAGTAGTATCGGATTCAGGATTTATAAGGTATGGAACTGCTCTTACAGCCGTTTCAACAGTTGCGGTAGCAAGAACTGCCGCCCATTTAGCAAGCCCTATCCCCAGACGAGCAGTTTTTCCGGCAAACGAATTGACAGTGTCAGCTGCAATAGCTGCGTGACATTCTGCCACATAATCTTTATATTCCTTAGTATCATGCTTTTTATTAAATCTACATGCCGAAGTACAACAATCACATTTTTTGCAGATCACCCACCCGCATGCCGTACATGTGTCCAGAAGCGTAGCTTTGAAGGGTTCCTTACAATTCCAGCAGTGGTTACTATAATATGGCCCATAATGTGATGAATAATTCATATAAGAACCTCATTGATACAATAACTTTC
>FMVL01000006.1 GCA_900102235.1 Lachnospiraceae bacterium XBB2008
GAAAGTTATTGTATCAATGAGGTTCTTATATGAATTATTCATCACATTATGGGCCATATTATAGTAACCACTGCTGGAATTGTAAGGAACCCTTCAAAGCTACGCTTCTGGACACATGTACGGCATGCGGGTGGGTGATCTGCAAAAAATGTGATTGTTGTACTTCGGCATGTAGATTTAATAAAAAGCATGATACTAAGGAATATAAAGATTATGTGGCAGAACGTCACGCAGCTATTGCAGCTGACACAGTCAATTCGTTTGCCGGAAAAACTGCTCGTCTGGGGATAGGGCTTGCTAAATGGGCGGCAGTTCTTGCTACCGCAACTGTTGAAACGGCTGTAAGAGCAGTTCCATACCTTATAAATCCTGAATCCGATACTACTAAGAAGATAGAAGATGCATTTGAGGGTACTAACGATAAGATCCAAAAAACCGCAGATGAGCTTGGGCTAAAAGCTGGAAAGGCAATTGATAAGATTCTTGGCAAGGACAGTTATTAAGAAAGTATACCAATCATTAACATCACTTCTCATTCCAATTGCTATTACTGGTATACATCAACCAAATATGCAAAACCTATCAGTAAACTATGAAATGATGGATTCTATGATTCAAGAGAGGTAGAACATGGGAAATAACCGTAAGAGAAAGCTTGTGATCGAGGAAGGAACTACTGAAATACAAATCGGGGAATACGCCGACTATACGCAACTTGAGACGGTATGGATGCCGGACAGCATTGTCAATATTGGAAACCAAGCTTTTGAAAACTGTAGAAAGCTAAAGACAGTTCACCTGTCCGCAAATCTTGAGCGGATAGGTCACTCGGCTTTTCGTGGGTGTGCCATTGAAGATATAGATATTCCAAATGGTGTTAAGATGATTGGAGAGTGGTCATTTGCGTTTAATCCACTCACAAAAGTCTATATACCCGACTCAGTGAATAGTCTTTGCGCATTTGCATTTTGGGAATGTAAAAATCTGAGAGAGGTTCGACTGCCTAAATACGCTGGTTCGAAAATAGGCCTTGGAAACAGCTGCTTTTCCAGATGCAAGAATTTGGAAAAAGTAGAGTTTTCAAGCAGTTTTTATACTATTGGGTCCGGAGCTTTTGATGGATGTGAAAAGATGAGAGATGTTGACCTTACAGAGGTGGAATTGATCAAGAAAAATGCTTTTAGTGGGTGTACATCATTAAGATGCGTTAGGCTTGACAAGATTCGCATAATTGAGGAGTTTGCCTTCGGGCATTGCACAGGGCTGGAGAAAGTAGAAATAAACAATCCTGAGTGTAAAGTCGACAAGTATGCATTTGAGTTTACTAAGTTCAAATCGGCGCCGATTGCTGCAAGCACAAGCGATTTGAAAAAGCCATCGGAGGTTACGCATTATAATAACAACGAATACGATGATTATCACTGGTCTCCAAGCGACATAGCAGAATACTATGGATATGACAACGTTCAGGATTATTACGACAATCTGTAGCCGGATATTACACTGTACTCCTGCTTTGACTTCTTTCAATTCCCGGTAGCATTATCTATTCAAAATGCTACTACTGGTATACATCATCTGAAGAATTAATGATGCTTGGAATCATCTAAGGAAAGTAATGGAATTAGGCTCTTCTTTTTAGCGGGGGGTTCGACACGAAAGAAATCAAGTCCACGCATAAAAAACGGATCATACATTGTATGGTCTGTTTTTAATTACATCATTAATTATTCAATTGCATCATTTTGGTAATAATGATGCAATTAACATTGACTATGAGTATAATAAACGTTATTATTTAATTGCATCATTATATACGCATATGAGTGAATTGATGTACTGATGAGGATATTGAAATGAGAAATTTTGACTACGGTAAAAAATTGGAAAAACTACTGACACTAGAAATCGTGGCTTTGCTTACGCAGATCCATGAGTATAAAGGTGAACAGTCATTATTTATAGAAGCGAAGGCGGATACGCTTACAAAGCTTGTTGAGATAGCGAAGATTCAGAGTACTGAAGCATCCAACAAGATTGAGGGTATCTATACTTCTGATGCGAGACTGAAAGCACTTGTTAAGGATAAGACTACGCCTAGGACAAGAAATGAGCGTGAGATTGCCGGATACAGGGATGTGCTTAATACAATCCATGAGAGTCATGATTATATCTCGATAAGACCGAATATGATCCTTCAGCTTCACAGAGATTTATATAAATTTGAAGGTTATGATATCGGCGGAAAATACAAAGCTGCCGACAATATCATCGAAGAGGAAGATGAACAGGGCAACAAGTTCGTAAGATTCAGACCGGTTCCTGCATGGGAAACGCCGGAGGCAATGGAGAACCTTTGCGATGAATTTGATAAAGCTCTCGGAACCGGAACAATAGACCCGCTTCTTTTGATACCGATGTTTATATTGGATTTCCTTTGTATTCATCCGTTTAATGACGGTAACGGACGAATGAGCAGACTACTTACTTTGCTTATGCTATACAGAGCCGGATACATCGTTGGAAAATATATCAGTATCGAGCATCTGATTGAAAAGACCAAGAGTTCATACTATGAGAGCCTGCAGGAAAGCTCTCTTAACTGGCATGAGGAAGAAAATAGTTACGTTCCTTTTGTACAGTATATGCTTGGGGTTGTAGTGGCCGCATACAGAGATTTCTCTGACAGAGTAGAAACTATGGTTACCAGTGGCCTTTCAAAGCCGGAGCGTGTAGCAGAACTGATCAAGAGCACTTACGGTGAGATCACGAAGTCACAAATCATGGAGAAATGCCCAGACATCAGCCGCATAACAGTTGAAAGAGCACTGTCAGAACTTCTGTCATCGGAAAGCATTATAAAGATCGGTGGCGGCAGATATACAAAATATGTTTGGAACAGAGACAAGGAATAAAGGATCCGGAAGACTATAGAAAGCATAAATGATAACGCGATAGCGGCGTGAGGGAAAATATGGAACTGATCAGTGATTACATGCGGGACGATTCCCGCCGTCATATGTTGAACGAATTAGCCGGAAAAACATTTGGAATCGATTTTGAAAGCTGGGTCACACAGGGATATTTTGAGGGAGATTATATCCCGTATTCTTTTGTGGATGAGGGAAGGATCGTATCCAATGTGTCTGCCAATCGAATGAAGTTTATGCAAAACGGTTCCATGAAATACTATGTACAGCTGGGAACCGTTATGACTGATGAAAACTATCGAAAGCAAGGCCTCGCGGCGAAACTGATGAAACATGTCATAGAAGAATACGAACAGGAATGTGATGGTATTTACCTGTTCGGTGATCTGAGCGCACTGGAATTCTATCGGAAGATGGGATTTGAGGTTGAAGATCAGTACAGATATCATGTAAAAGATGAGTTCTGTCATTTTGATAAAACAAAAGACAGATTCATGCCTGTAAAAGATATGGATGATGAGATCAGGAAGAGTTACCTCGAGCTTGTCCGAAACAGTGCATATCATTCTTCTTTTGAGCAGATCAATAAGTATGGCTTACAGATGTTTTATACTGCCGGTCTTGATAATGTGTTTTACGCGGATGATATAAAGTGTTTTATCGTGCTGGAGCAGGAAGAGTGCGCAGTATTGCAATCGGTATTATGCAGGGAAAAAGTCGCACTCGCTGATGTAGTGAGGCGCATTGATACGGTGGATCATAAATGCAGATTGGGATTTACTCCTCTTGATGAAGATGTGAAAATATGCATTTCCGAAGTGTATGATGGCGGGGATGACTACAGACTTTTTTACAGAGGAGAAGAACTTAAATCCATAGAACAGGATAAATTATATTTTCCGGATCTGTCACACGCATAAATCCACTGAAAAAAACGGAGGAACAGAACATGAAGATTCTTGTATTGAACGGCAGTCCCAAGAAAAAGAGCGACACCTTCCGGCTGACGGACGCCTTTTTGAAAGGCTTGAACCGCGATGGCGAGCATGAGGTACATATCGTCAACGTGATCGACCAAAAGATCGCGCCCTGTCATGGCTGCTTTGGCTGCTGGCAGCGGGGAGACGGCCACTGCGTAATCCCGGATGACCAGAACGAAATTCTGGATGTATACCGGGACGCTGACGTGATCATCTGGAGCTTTCCGCTGTACTGCTACGGCATGCCCTCCCACCTGAAAGCGGTACTTGACCGCACTATTCCGCTGGTCAAAATGAAGATGGTGCAGCAAACGGACGGTACTGTGCAGCACGAAGCACTGGTGGATTTTTCACGCATCCACACGGTGGTGATCTGCGGCTGCGGCTTCCCTCACTGGGAAGGGAATTTTGACGGTCTCAAACAAATGTGCAAAACCTGTTTTGGCAATCCGGAGATGATCTGCGTGCCCGAAACGCCTATGCTGAACGTGCCGGCTGCGGCTGTCGTGGCCGATCCGCTGCTTAAGCGGTTTGAGGAGGCCGGAGCGGAATACGCAGCGAATCTGTGTCTCTCTGCTGAAACAGTGGCGGCCCTGGAAACTCCCATGATTTCCGCGGAAGATTACATCCGGAATGTGAATGGGGATTTGAGTTAAAATCTCGCATCGAACGAACGGGGATTTGCGCAAGATTCGCGTTTACGCGAACGGGGATTTGCGCAAGATTCGCATTTACACGAACGGGGATTTGCGTTATACTCTCTTTTGAAAGGCGGTTTTAAGCATGGGAAAACCCGTATTTGAAAGAAAAATCTATAACGAGATTCTTGAGTGGAAAGAAAATCGAAGTGATAAATACGCTTTGCTGATCAGGGGAGCAAGACGAGTCGGTAAATCCACGATAGCGGAAGAATTCGCAAAAAGAGAGTTTAAATCATATATCATGATTGATTTTGCTCACACCAGTAAGGCAATCAAAGACTTATTTGATGATACTTATGATCTGGATTTTTTCTTTTTACAGTTGCAGCAGTTGACCGGAACCAGATTATACGAGAATGAGTCGGTGATCATTTTTGATGAAGTTCAATTGCTTCCTAAGGCAAGGCAGGCGATCAAATACCTTGTTGCTGACGGTAGATATAAGTATATCGAAACAGGATCGCTCATATCGATCAAGAAGAACACGAAGGATATTTTAATTCCGAGCGAAGAACATAAAATATCTATGTATCCTATGGATTTTGAGGAGTTCCTGTGGGCGATAGGCGACAGGGTTTCTGCCGGGACGATCAAAGTGCTTTTGGAAAACAAGAGACCGGCGGGAAATGCGATCCACAGGAATCTGATGCGGACGTTCAGGTTGTATATGTTGATCGGAGGAATGCCGCAGGCTATAGAGACATATTTAGAGCAGAATAATCTGCAAGCTGTAGATGAGACCAAAAGAGATATAGTCGATCTTTACGAAGAGGATTTTACTAAGATTGATGCCTCCGGCCTGGCCGGAGACATATATGATGCAATACCTGCAAATCTGAGCGGTAATGCATCGCGGTATGTATTATCAAGTGCGAGAGAAGGAACACGTTCAGGACAGGTCCATGATCTGTTGCCGGATATGCTTTCTTCCTTCACGGTTAATATTGCATACCATGCAAATAATCCCGGAGTCGGAATGGCCTTGGAAAAAGATACGGGCAGATATAAATTGTTTACATCCGATGTCGGATTATTTGTGACGCTTGCGTTCCGGGACAAGAATTATACCGAGAATACGATATATAATAAGTTGCTTTCGAATAAACTGGAAGCCAATTTAGGTTATGTCTATGAAAATGTCGTTGCTCAGATGCTTGTCGCAAAGGGGAATAACCTATTCTATTACACGATGGAGAGTGATTCCTCTAATCATTTGTATGAGATAGACTTTCTGACATCTGTGGGAAACAAGATATGTCCTATAGAGGTGAAGTCGGGAAATTATCGGGGCCATAAGTCTCTCAATATGTTTTGTGAAAAGTATAGTAGCCGAATAGGTGAAAAATATGTTGTTCATACGAAAGATTACAAGTGTGAGAATGGTATTACCTATATTCCTATATATATGGTGCCGTTTCTATAGTCTTGATTATCGGATCACGCTGGTATAGTCTCATATTCTTCAGGCATGAACACAAATAATTACATGACATCAGGAAGTATTATCACAGGAGGAATCAGATGAACAACAAAACAAGGACACATTCATTGTGTGAAAAGATGCCTTATATCGCAATCATACTAAGCATGGTCATTCCTATGATCCTTTTGGGAATAGGAGGATCATTATGTGAGAAGATTTCAAGTGATGCCGGAAATATAGGCTTGTGTATTATTGCGGTAATAGTGATGCTTGTTTTCTGGCGCTGGTTTTCGCCGGAATTTAAAGGATTCGTTAAAACCGGGTGTCCGGCAAAGGATATATGCATCATAATGATCCCCCTGGGACTTCTTGAAATCTTTACTCTGATCGAGCCTTTGTTCCTGCAGCGTCCGTTTTACTTTAATCCATCTCTAAGTGCGGTTTTTATGGGGCTTGCTGCCGGATTCGGAGAAGAGACGATGTTCAGGATATTGTCCCTGGCTATTGTCATGAGATATGTTAAGAAAGAAAAGAGATTCGCTGTAATGATCATCCTTGCTGTGATATTCGGACTTTCCCATGCGGGAAATGTGACACAGGGTGCAGACCCGCTTATGACAGTCGCTCAGGTGATCCATTCAACATTTATGGCATTGTTGTTAACCTATTTGTACTTAGAAACCGGCAGTGCAGTATTTCCCATATTCGCACACGGATTGCATGATTACATCTCTTTTACAACAGATCCGTCACTTTCCGAGTCTGGAATCATTACGCAGCAGTATGGAACGGGACAGCTGGTGTATGAACTTGTTCTGGCAGTGATCATCGGTGTCGCTTCGCTCTGGCTGCTCAAAAAAAATAAACCTGTCAAAGCAAATGAACTGTGGAACGATAAATGGTCGATTATCTGAAGAGGAGGTAAAACATGCCGTTTACATTTATTTATTCCGTCATAGTAATAGTTGTTCTGGGCTTTTTGTACAAAAAGCTGATCGATTGGGAATCTCCTCTTAAGATATCAAGAGCACAGGCAATTCTACCGGTAGGTCTTGGCATTTTATCCTTGCCGCTTTCTTTTGCTATTTTCTTGTTCATCGGATATACATGTAAAAATGTTTTTGGATTTTCAATTGGAGACGGACCGCTTCTTTTAGCCAGTTTCACCTCGGCTTTGCTGGCAGCTGCCGTGAATGAAGAGCTGGCAAAACTGATAATGATCCTGATAGTGATCATTATTTTCAGAAAAAACATAAAAAATGTCTATGAGTACATTTTGATAGGTGGAGCGGTTGGTTTTGGTTTTACCATCGTAGAAGAATACGTATACGGTTCCGGGATTGCTTCCATGATCTTGCGCGTGGTGACCGTAACCTTTCATATGATGCTTGGATTTGCCATGGGAAGGCATCTCGGACTGGCAAGGTATAACAAGGTTACAGGCAAGGGATCGGTATGGAAGGAATATCTTCTTGCCTATTTTGTTCCTGTGGCTGTTCACACGATCTATGATACCTTAGCTGTAAATAAGCTGATAACTGCCGGAGATGAAGTGATGCAGGTCTTTGGTATGATCATGGTTGTCGTAGCGATAGCGCTCGCGTTTGCGCTTCAACTGTATGTATTTAAGAGACTGAAGAAGAATGCGGGAACACTGATCGATCTTTCATTTCTTCAAAACAGCTGAAATATATTCTACTGCAAATGAATCCCGGACGGGATAGTTTCCGGATCTGGAGATGGTCAGCTCATGATCTGCTTCGTAATAAGTAAGCTGAAGATCGCAGCAGTGTCCGTCTTCATATCCGTATCCGTCACCGTCATCAATATACAGCGTGAAACTGCCGTCACGGCCTTCATATACACGTATGACGTCCGGAATACCGCCTTTTTCATCCGCATAGCTTATATCTGACGACATCGGTATTATCGAGCCTTCTCGTACAAATACAGGGATCCTGTCGATAGGAGCATCTGAATCGATATAGGTTCCTCCCTCATAGTAGTCTCCGGTGTGGAGGTCGTACCAGCCGCATCCTTTGGGCAGATATACTTTTCTTTTCCGGACAGGATCCGGTATTTCCACAGAGTCGGGCTGATAGTACATCGGAGTATATACCGGGGCCACGAGAAAAGCCGGGCCGAGCATATATTCATCACTGATCCCGCGTACTTCTTCATCGTACGCAAAATCCATCAGAAGACTTCTCATGATCGCATCACCGCTACGGTGTGCAGCCGCTCCCAGAGAGTACAGATAGGGTATGAGGCTGTATCTTAATCTGATATGAGCTATGATCGCATCATAGAACATATCGCCCTCATCGCCGAATCTCCATGGTTCCCTCGGCGTGTCGGTCCCGTGTGAACGGAAGATCGGCAGGAAGGTTCCGAATTCAAGCCAACGCACATACAGCTCGCGGTATCCCGCATCAAGCACGCCGTCATTGTAGTCGCCGTGCCAGAACCATACGGGAGTATGGCTTTGATCGTTGCATCCGCGGTTTTCGTATTTATCATTGACGACGAAGAAACCGCCGATATCGAGTGTCCAGTATGGCATGCCCGTAAGCCCCATCTTGATGCCTTCCGTGATCTGTCTGCGAAGGGTATCGTAAGTCGCGCAGATGTCGCCGGACCACAGGATGGTACCGTACTTCTGTATGCCCGTGTATCCGGATCTGGTCAGATTGACGACACGTTTATCCGGAAGGCTCTTTCGCCAGTTTTCGTATATTCCTTTTGCATGATAGAGGCCGTATGAGTTGAGAAACTCAGGATCCATGGACTGCTCGGACAGTTCTTTGACCACTCTGTAGCGCTCATTCTCGGGCTTCTTGAACTCGCCGCTCCAGTCGGCATCGGAAAAAGGCTCGGCGTTATCGCACCATAATGCATCGGTTCCGCTGCTCATGATCTCTTCCTGAGTCTGCTTCCAGTACAGATCCCTGGCATCTTCGCTGAATACGTCATAGAGGTTTGAGTTGGGCAGAAGCAGTCCCGCACCGGCAAACTCGGAATAATTATCCGAGTCTGTGCTCATGTTCGGCCATATGCTTACCATGAAATGAACGTGTGCGTCATGAAGTTTTTTGACGGTGGAGGGCAGATCGGGATAGCGCTTTTTGTCGAATTTCTTCTCACCCCAGAGTCCGTCTTCCCAGCTGAACCAGTCCTGGACGATGCAGTCGACAGGTATGTTTTTTGTGCGGAAAGTTGATACGATGTCTTCGAGTTCTGCGCCGCTTTGGTAGCGTTCCTTGCTCTGGATATATCCGAATGTCCATCTCGGGAGCATGGACGGCATACCGGTGATACGATGATATGAAAGGATGATATCGCTGATGCTTTCACCGGTTATGATATAGTACCTAAGCTCACGGGCACAGTCTATCGTGAAGGTGATCTGGTTCCCCTCGGAGGTAAATACCATGGAGGATTCCGAATCTATGAGGATTCCGTAGTTGCCGGTCGTGACCAGAAAAGGGATGGCGATCCTCATATTGGATTCATACAGATATTCGGTCCGGTTACGGTAATCATATATCCCGTCTTCGTATTGTCCCATCCCAAGCAACAGTTCATTGCTGCCGATGGTGAGATCGAGCTTTATCGAGTAAGCATCATGGTCGGCGATCTTCACCTTTTTGTCCGTATATGCGACCTCACCGTTCGCGGTCTGTTTTTTCATCAAGGCAGAACTGTCAGTCTCATATCTGTATACGGTGATAGGAGTGAAAGAGACCTGCGTCTGACTGAGCAGGCGTTTGCCGTTTCGGGTAAAATCGATAGGTTTCGTATCGATCAGAGACTCATCGCCGTCCACAGATACGGACATGGTTACTTTGGTTATGTTTTCACTTACCTGTTCAACTTTTCTTTTCATCTTGACCTTTCAGATCGACGATAGCATAAGGACAGCGTATCATCCCTTCACTGCACCGGCCGTCATTCCGGATACTATGTATTTCTGTCCTATCAGATATACTATCAGTACCGGAAGACTGGTGAGCAGGATATCGGCACACACTAGGTTCCAGTCCTTAAAGTACATCCCGAAGAAATTATACACCGAAAGCGTCATCGGCCACTGCTCACTTCTGTTTAGGAAATACAGAGGAGAAACGAATTCATTCCATGTATTTAAGAAGGTCAGGATGGAAGCTGTAGCTATCGCGGGCTTCAACATCGGGAAAACGATGAGGAAGAAGAGCTGGACAGGTCCGCATCCGTCGATCACTGCAGCTTCATCGAGCTCCATGGGAACCTTAGCGACGAAGCCGTGGATCAGGAATGTCATAAACGGTAGCTGCATGGCGGTGTATAAAAGTATGATACCACCGGTGGTATTATTCAGGTGCAGAAATTGCAGAACTTTGGTAAGTGCAACATAGTTGATCGGAAGTGTTATTCCGAGGACCAGAAACATATAAAGGAATCTGTTCAGCTTTGACTGGTTTCTGGACAGCACATATGCGGCCAGCGCGGCGAATAATACACACAGGATCACTGCACCGGCAGAATAAGTCAGGCTGTTTAAAAAAGAAGTCGCCAGCTTTCCTTTTTCGATTACCGTGATAAAGTTGCTCCATTGGATCGGCCATGCGGGAAGGCGCAGATCCATCTTGGCAGCCGCTTTTTTATCCTTCATTGAATTAAACAGAATGAGAAGGAGCGGGATCAGGCATATCGCGGAAAAGATCCATGCTATAAGGTTTCTGATGATGGTCAGGATTGTTCTTTTGATCTTCATTATTCCACCACCTCATTCTTTGTCATTACCCTGATCATATACATGCCTATGATTATCATGATAACGAACATTACGGATGACAGCGCAGTGCCGACTGCGTACTGACCTGTACCGAACTTCTTGAACACGGCCGTGTAGAGGACTTCTGTCGTTGCTTTGCCGGGGCCGCCGTTGGTAAGTGCGTATACCATATCAAATACCTTCAGTCCGTATATAACATTCAGCACTGTAGTTGTGGCGAGTGTGGGCAGGATCAGAGGAAAAGTGATATACCAGAATTTCTTCCACCCGCCGGCTCCGTCGATCGCTGCTGCCTCATAATAATCCGAGGAGATGGAGAGTATCCCGGCGATCAGGATCGTCATGATATATCCTACTCCGCGCCAGATATCAACGGCCATGACCGAACCGAAAGCAAACTCGGATGATACCAGCCATTTCTGTGCGAGCATATCCAGACCTATGGATCTGAAAAAGGAGTTCAGAAGCCCGGATTTGGGATCGAGTATGGATTTGAAGATCATGCCGATGATGAGTGTGGACAGAACTGACGGCATGAAGACGATACCGCGATGCATATTCAGCAGACGTATGGATTTGGTCAGAAGGAGAGCAAGGATCAGACCGATCACATTTTTGAGGATCGTTGTGATCAGCGTGAACTCCAGAGTGTTGGTGATTATCTTCATATAATTCTCATCAGCGGAGAATACGGTCATGAAGTTCTGGAAGCCCACATAGTGTAGTTCATCGGAGTATGCGGACCAGTCCGTGAATGAATAACCAACACCGATAAGTCCCGGGAGAAAGAAGAATACAAAATATATGATCAGTGCTCCGTATGCAAAGTATCTCGGATAGATTCTGTTCTTGTTCATGATTTATTGTCCCTTTGATAAGATGAGGCTGTCTGACCGCCGCCAGACAGCCTCTTTTTCAAAGCTGTTATAAGTTTTATTAATTCCAAGCCGGATCTGAAGCGGCAGCTGCCTGTTCTGCTCTTAATTTATCGATGTCCTTAAGAACTTCTTCAGGAGTCATCTCACCTAAGAACATTGCTGACATATCTGCGCCTATGTCCATCCATGCGGGGTTGTAGTACTTAACCGAAGCCTGGAATACAGCAACCTTGGTAGGATATCTGTCATAGAAATCCTGAACTACATCGGAGTATGCCGAAGGAGCGTTTGAGAACGGAAGCTGGTTGAACTTGCCGACATTCTCGGTCATGTATGCAAGACTTTCGTCGGAAGCCATGAACTCAAGATACTTTTTGGCTGCGTCGATGTTCTTGGAGCCGGAGAAGATGAATCTTGAAGGACCGCAATAGTTAACGTTCAGAGCCTGGTTATCGCAAAGAGGATTTACGAAATAACCGATATTGTCTTCGGGGAAGCTGGGATCTACTGCGTTGACTTCTGCACCGAGACCCTGATTGTAGAGTACCATAGCATACTCGCCGCTTGCGATCGAAGCAGGGGCATCTGCATACTCATTGGACATATAGTTGTCACCCATGTAACCTAAGTCAGCCAGTTCCTTTAACTGAGAGAACATGGTGGTGAGTTCTTCGTTGCCTTCGAAGGTAGCAGTGTTGTTGTTAAGCGCATCGGGATATGAAGCATCTGCCTGTGTAGCTGCTACAGCTGCTTCGGTCCAGCATACATGATGCCAACCATCGGATACACATTCATAGATCGGGATGACATCGGCTGCCTTGATCTTCTCGCAGACATCGCAGAACTCTGCATAATTGGTGGGGATGGAAAGTCCAAGCTCATCAAACAGGCTGATATTATATGCTACAGCCCAGCAAGCCGATACGTCCTGAATAGGCTGGCCATAGAGTTTACCGTCTACGGATAACTCAACTGCTGCAGCCGGATCAACGTTACCTGCCCAGCTTTCGCCGGATAAGTCAACTGCATTTTTCTCAACGTCAAACTGAGTTACGATGGAGAACTGTGAACTCTGACCACCGAAGATATCCGTACACTCACCTGCGTTTATCTTGGTCATCAGCAGGCTTTCGTACTGATCGGAAGGAACTATCTGGTAATCAACCTTGATACCTGTCTCTTCGGTGAATTTCTCACCCAGCTCCATCTCGGCATCCTGGATCCAGTCCTGGCTGGCCATGAATGTGATCGTTACGTCTTCGCCTGAATCGGAATCTGCAGCAGGAGCTTCTTCAGCAGCAGGAGCTTCAGCTTCCGTTGCTGCAGGTTCTGAAGCAGTGTCTGCTGCGGGAGCGGCAGGAGCGGAGTCGGCAGGAGCACTCTGACCGCAGCCTGCGAGCATTCCCAGAACCATAGAGCAAGACAGTAATGAAACCAACAATTTCTTTTTCATATTTACCCTCTCTTTGAATCAAAAACAAACAATAGTTACTGACAATTGACAATCGATTGTCTCTAGCTTTATCTTAAAGCTAGCTGTTTCAGGTTCAAATGGACAAAACAGGAATCTGATATGTATATTTTTAACCGGTGAAATCCGGCCGGCAGGAGTGATATGATCGGACGGCGAAAAAAAAGTGTACGGAATACATTGCAGTATGTTTTCTTTCTGCTTATCACGGTGATCTTTCTGGTGTACATCAGTTATTTCATCGTGTCCGAATCGCGCAAGATCAAAACTCAGGCATTCGAAACAGTCAGCCGTGACGTACAGACTGCATCCGCTTTTACGGATGAAGAGATAAGAAGCGTAAACACGGTCATGCAGAACGTTGCATATTCCAATCTGGTGAAGGAACATTTCCTGGTTTATCTGAACAGACCGGCTTCAACGGGAGACGGGAATTATTCCGAAATGCAGAATATCAAGGTCCTTACTGACCTGCTCACGGCCATAATGGGACCGTCACGGCCTGTCGATCAGATCTATCTGTATTCACTTGACGGAGGATGTGTTGGGGTTGGACTGGATAATTCCAACACCGGTGATAATGTGGCGGATAAAACATGGTATGAGGATCTGACAAACAGTGACAACAACCGTCTGGTATTCTGTGACACTGATGATCGTCTGGATAAGTTCTATACCTATAAAGAGGGTTCACAGTTTCTGACGGTGGCTTCGGTTTATCTGTCTAACTACTATAAGCCGCAGGGAGTGATAGAGGTTAAGCATTCTCTTTCGGCACTCATATCCAAACTTAATAAGATAGATACCGGAGCATACAACGAGAGGATATATATCTACGATCAGACCGGTAAGAGCATATACGGATTTGCCGGAGATGATAAGGCGGAAGAGTATGCTGCGGTGGCTGTCGATACAAAGCAGCCTGTTTATGACGAATCACGCCATATATCATATGACGGCAAAACACATCTTTTCGTTACGACTTCTTCATATTCCGGTTTTACGACCGTGATAGCGATAGATAACAGTGATGTGTACAGATCCATTTACGATTTCATAAAGGCGAATCTTCTGATCTTTTTCGGATTCGTTATCCTCATACTGTTACTGTCTTATGTGGTTTCAAGGATCATTACTATCCCTGTGATGAAGATGTATACGAGCATTGCTTCATTGCATACGGATGAAGAAAGCATGCTTACGGGGGCGCTTGAGAAAATCGATACAAATATCGTTGAACTTGATACGCTGTATTCTGCGGTAATGGATATGCATGACCGTGCCAAGGCCTCCATGAACCGTGAGATCGTGCTCAACAATCAGCGTCTCCAGTCACAGATCCTTGCACTTCAGTCGCAGATGAATCCGCATTTTCTGTATAATTCTCTGGCGACCATCTCGGCCATGGCTGATGAGGGGATGAACGCTGAAGTGACCAGAATGTGTCAGACCATTTCGCGCATACTCAGGTATATCTCTTCGGATAAGGAGCCTCTGGTACCCTTAAGTGAAGATGTGTCGCATGCGCGGGATTATCTTGAATGCATGAAGATGCGATATGAAGATGATCTGATCTACAGCATTGATATCCCGGAGGAAATGAATGATATCAGGATTCCCAAACTGTGTCTTCAGCTTATAGCAGAGAATTCGATCAAATACGCGACCAAAAATGTACGTCCGCCCTGGAGGATAAATATCAACGGGCGCAAGACCGGTATTTACTGGGAGATAACGGTCAAGGATAACGGTCCGGGATTTTTGGAAGAAGATCTGAAAGAGATAAATGATAAAATAGACTATGTCAACAGAACGGATATGCTTCCCGGATTGGAGATAAACGGTATGGGGCTGATGAACATTTATATACGTTTCAAAACCCTGTACCATGGCAAGCATATTTTCCGTGTGAGCAATTGTGCAGAAGGCGGTGCACTTGTCACGATAGGCGGAGAGTTTGATCTGGATCGGGATACTGGTACGGAAAAGGAATCCGAGTCCGGATCGGATGCGGGAGAGTAAACTATGGACGTAAGAAAGTTTCGCGTGATAATAGCGGAAGATGAGAAACTGATCGCTAAGAATATCGCAAAGCATATTGAAGAGGAAAATCCATGTTTCAAGGTCTGTGGGATCTATTCAAACGGAGAGGATGCTCTTGAAGCGGTCAGACAGCAGCCCCCTGATGTTGTTTTCACGGATATCTCCATGCCGGTCATGACAGGCCTGGAGCTTGCATCCGAGATATATCACACGATGAATAATGTGAAATGTGTGATCATAACCGGATATGCTGATTTTGAATATGCAAAAGAAGCTTTACATTACGGCGTAACAGATTATCTGTTGAAACCGGTAGACAGGGAAGAACTTCACAAGGTTTTGAAAGAACTGGAATTATCGCTTACGGGTCTGTATGACAACGCCAGAACAGATGGCGGACAGGAACAGTCTCTCAGTCCGGAAGAAATAGTCAGGCTTGTAGAGGATTACGTTCAGGCAAATTATGCCGGAGATCTGGACTTAAATACGATCGCCCAGAATCTCGGATTCTCATCTTCGTATCTTACGAAGGTATTTAATAAAGTGGAAAACACGACTCCTTCGAAATATATCCGTAACTACAGGATGGGTATAGCCAAGCAATTGATGAATGATAAAAAAATGACCCTACAGCAGATTGCAGCTGCTGTAGGGTACAACGATCCGTTTCATTTCAGCAGATCATTTAAGCAGACGATCGGAATGACACCGTCGGAATATCGCGACTCGCTTAAATGATACATCGGGATTCCGATCAGACCACTACGCCTTTCTGAAGCATGATATTCGCATAGAGAGCGGATTCGCCCGTGGTCACTATGGCGTAGGCCTTGGATGCTTCCTCGTAGAATGCGAAGCGTTCTATATAGCCCATCATATCCTTTCCGCGTTTATCGTGCTTTTCAAGTATTTCCGCATAGGTATCCCATATGGGTGTTTCAACAGGATCTCCCTTCATTACTTCCATCAGATTTACCGGATGCTCCACATAGGTATCCAGAGGGAAAACCGTGAGTATGGCATCGAGTATCTCCGGTACTCCGTGTCCGTCGAGGCGGACTACGATCGCATTCTTACCGACGGATTCCGCAGGGAAATTACCGTCTGATATCACGATACGGTCTGCGTGTCCCATCTCGCACAGAACCTTCAGGAGCTCGGGAGAGAGTATTTTAGGTATTCCTTTTAACATGATCTTCCTCCTTTTTACTTATGTCCAAAGTTCGTTCCAGTCGGTCGCGCCGGGCCATAAGAATACCTGGCCCTTGACCAGACGGCAGTCACGGTCCGCCTTCTTCAAGAGCTCCATCTCTTCCTGAGAGAGTGGATCCTCAGTAGTGCACTTCAGGTTGGAGATATACTGAGGCTCTTTTACGGAAAAAGGAATAGTGCACAGGCCCCTCTGTACTGCCCATTTGATGCATACGACCGCAGGGTGGATGTTGTGGTCTGCCGCAACTTTGACTACCTCCGGAAGCTCAGTGTCGGCCACATCGGTTTCGCATCTGTCTCTTTCGGGCCTGCTCGGAGAACCGATGGGACAGAAACCTATCGGAACGATATCATGCGCTTTGGCATAATCGAAGAGTTCCTGTTGCTGGAAGGAGGGATGGCATTCCATTTCCAGGGCAGCAGGCTTTATCCTGCACAGAGGAAGGACTGCATCCAGTTTGGAGATCGTCATGTTCGACATGCCGATGGCTTTGACGAGACCGGCATCATATAATTCCTCCATCTGTCTCCAGGTATCCATGAATTCATCAACCGAGAAAGGCTTTGAATCGGGATTACGTGAATCACCGTCGCAACCCGGTGCATGATAGTTCGGAAAAGGCCAGTGTACAAAGTAGAGATCAACATAGGAGAGGCCGAGGTCCTTAAGACTCTTTTCGCAGGCTTTCCTGACTTCTCTGTGCTGATCGTTCCATACCTTGGATGTGATGAACAGATCCTCTCTTTTGACGACACCCTCTTTGAACAGCCCTGCGAGAACCTGACCTATCTGATCCTCATTCTGATAAACGGAAGCACAGTCAAGCATTCTGTATCCTATGCGGATGGCTCCTGACACTGCTGCGGCGATCTGATCGGGAGTGTACTTATCGGAGCCGAAGGTACCCAGACCTACAGCGGGCATTACCGCACCTGTATTCAGGGTATATGCCGGAACATTTGTAATAAACTCGCTCATGGATCGGCCTCCTTATTTTTCGTCCTGATCACCGAAGACAACGGCTACCTTGCCGCAGTTTCCGGATGCCATGAGAGCATATGCCTCGGGTGCCTGATCAAGCGGGAATTCGTGTGTGATCAGTTTGTCGGGATGGATGTTCCAGCGGACCAGTTTATCAACCAGTTCTTCCATTTTCCACAGTGAGGTCACCCATGAACCGTAGATGGTCTTCTGACCGTGGATGATGTCGGGACTGGGATTGAAGGTGCATGTGCCGCCTTCGCCTACGAATGCGATCTTGCCGTATGAACGTGTGGCACGGATCGCAAGCTGTCTTCCGGGATCGGCAGCAGAGCAGTCGATAGCCTTCTCAACGCCCTGTCCGCGTGTCAGCTTGAGTATCTCATCCAGGGTATCGTCACCGGGTTTAAATACGTAGTCGACCAGACCGAGCTTTTTCGCAAGATCTATACGATAATCGTTCATTTCAACGCCGATGAGCATATTGGCTCCGAGTGCTTTGCTGAGCATCAGAGCAGCAAGGCCCACGGGACCTAAGCCTGTGACCAGAACCGCATCGTTTCCGCTGACACCGATCTTCTCGATCGCTTCATATACGGTACCGAAACCGCAGGCAACCTGTGCTCCGTCCTTATATGTCAGTTCGTCGGGAAGTGCGATCAGATCCTTCTCATCAGCCAGAATGTATTCGCCCATTCCTCCGTTTCTCTGCCAGCCGTAAGCTGCACGGAACTTGGATGTACATGAGATGTAATAACCCCTTCTGCAGTTGTTGCACACGCCGCAGCCGGAGATGTGATAAACGATGACACGGTCACCTTTCTTGAAACGCTTGAGGCCTTCACCTTCTTCGATGATCAGACCGCAGGGCTCATGTCCGGCGATCATGCCCGGAATATAACCTTCGGGACCTTTACCGGTGTGCTCTCTGTAGATGCAGCGGATGTCGCTGCCACAGATAGTTGTTGCTTTGGTGCGGATAAGTACCTGTCCGAATCCGGGTTTCGGAACTTCAAAGTCCTTTAACTCAACCGTGGAATTACCCGGCAGGATCGCACCTCTCATTTTTACAGCCATGATACCTTCTCCTTTCAGAAACAAATAACTTCAGTTCGGAACATATTACGTTCTAATCTGAAGTATAAGCATTACCCGGTCTTTCAATAAGAGATATTTATGACAGGATACGGATCTGCATGTCGCATTTTCGCAGGTATGATGATATTATAATCGCAAGAGTGATCCGGCGGAGGTATATGCGGATATGGGAGATAAGACAGCATATAATGACAGAAACATCGCTTTCCTGATGGACGGGGAATCTGTATCCGTGGGAAACATCGTGTACGAATGTTTTCACAGATCGATACCCATGCATTCTCATTCCGATAACAGCTATGAGATCCATTATATTTCATCGGGTCACGGCATGGTTACGATCTCCGGAGAGGAATACGATACGCTGCCCGGTACGCTTTACATCACAGGACCGCATGTCAAACATTCGATGGTACCGGATGATAAGGATCCGCTGTCGGAGTTCTGCATATATCTTAAACTCTCACCAGACGGGAAAACCGGCAGGAGCGGATTATCCCCGCTCAAACTGTTCAGGGAGATGAGCATATGGTACGGAAAGGACGGATACGGGATACATGCACTGATGAGATCTCTGTTTGCCGAACTCGGTGAAGAGAGTATCGGTTACAGGACTGTGGTTGAATCCCTGATCAGGCAGATCATCATCGCATGTGTCAGGAATTATTCCGTAAACGAGGAAAGCAGTGACTTACGAGGGACAGAGCATTCCGATAACCAGTACCTGATCATAGAGGAAGCTTTTTTGTATGAATATGCCACACTTACGCTTCCGATCCTGGCCGGAAGATTAAACTTAAGCACAAGACAGACACAGAGGCTTCTGATCGAACATTACGGCATGACCTTCCAGAGCAAGAAAACCGAAGCCAAGATGAGCGCGGCAGCACTCATGCTCGGGCTGCCGGACAAGACTGTCACAGAGATCGCCGATGAACTCGGATATTCATCCGTAGAGCATTTTTCTTCCGCATTTAAAAAATTCTATGGAATGAGCGCGAGCAAATACAGGAAAAAAGTGATAAAATAGATATATTATTCTAAGCGAAGAGCAAAGGAAGAATGAATGAACATTGAACTACAGTGCTGTGCGCTATTTATAATATTTGCGATCGCAGTCATGTTCATACGTGAGAAGAAGCTTGATCTTATGAACCGCAAGCTTTTTCAGCGAGCCATTCTTGCATGTTTTGCATGTCTGATCTTCGATATCCTGTCTGTTATTCTGATCAATCTTTCCGTGCACTCCGGGTTCAGTGTTGCGCTGACCGAGATGGTATGTAAGTTCTATATCATGCTCCTGGTCCTTCAGGGGTATTTCGGATATGTATATGCTTCAACCAGCTTGCTTCCCGGAGACAAAATGTGGGCGGTGATCGTCAAGTACATGTCTCACCTGATATTTGTTGTCGGAGAGATGATGATGCTGATACTTCCCATCGGATTTACCGCAGAGGGCCGCGTGGTCTATTCATTCGGACCGTCTACGTCCGTAGCATATGTTCTCTCAGCTATTTATATCCTGTCTACTATCATCACAACGATCGCATACAGAAAGCATATGCCCGGAAGAAGATTCATCGCCATGCTCCTGTGGCAGGGACTCTGGCTGCTGGCAGCTGCGATACAGTTTGCACAGCCCCAGCTTTTGCTTGTCGGGTTTGCATCATCTTTCGGAATGGTCATCCTGTATATCCAGCTGGAGAATCCGAGTGAGTATATCGATGCTTCCACGGGCCTTTTCACCATGAATGCTCTTTCTGCATATGTTCACGACAGATACAAGTACGATAAGAGTTTTTCATTGTTTACCGCACAGATCCACTATCTGACCAATTACGTGGATTACAATATGGAACAGGCTGCCGTAATGCGAACCGCCAAAGCGCTGGTCGCTCTCGGACCGGAACCCGCTTTTCGTATCGATGATGATACGTTCTGCGTTGTTTATGATGTAAAAGAACGGATGATCGACAAAGCAGCCAATATCAAGAGACAGAAAGACGGAGTCACCGATCTGCCCGCAAAGGGAACATATCTTTTGATACCTGACAGTTCGATCATGAGCGGGCCGGACGAGTTTTTCCGTTTCCTGCACAATTATCTTGAGACAGAGCAGGAGATAACGATCGCTGATGAGAAACTGGTACAGAAACTCCGCGATCAGAACAGGATCAAGGAACTGATCGATGAAGCACTCCGTACGGACAGGGTAGAGGTCTTTTACCAGCCGTTCTATAACGTCAAAGGATTCTGCTTTGATGTTGCGGAGGCACTGGTGCGGATACGGACTGAGGATGGCGATATAGTTCCGCCCGGTGAGTTCATACCGATCGCAGAGGAAACCGGACAGATCATTCCGCTCGGCATCCGCGTGTTTGAGAAAGTCTGCGCGTTTCTTGCAAAAGGAGAAGCAATCCGGTACGGCCTTAAGCAGGTCGAGGTCAATATATCCGCTGCTCAGTTCGACTATGATAATCCCGCCAAATTCGTGAAGCAGATCCTGGATGAATACAATGTGGATCCTTCATGTATCAATCTGGAGATCACGGAAACCGCTGCCGCCAAAAACCGCGACTTCATGCTCAAGAACATGAACAGGCTTATCGAGAAGGGTATCGACTTTTCACTGGATGATTTCGGTACAGGCCGTTCGAACATCGATTATTTCGTTAACATGCCCGTTAAGAACATTAAATTCGACTATACCTTCACACGCGGGTTCTTTGAAAACGACAAGACCAAATATGTTCTGTCTGGAATGATGGATATACTGCATAAACTGGACATGAACATAGTCGCAGAGGGTATCGAAACGGAAGAGCAGATGAAGGTCATGACGGAGCTCGGGATCGAATTCATACAGGGATATTATTTCTCCAGACCCATCCCCGAGCCTGAGTTCATAGCTTTTCTCAAAGAGAAAAACGGGAGGTCCGAATAATGCCACCTAGCGGACACAGCAGTTCACATCACAGCAGCAGTCATCACAGTTCTCACAGCTCGTCACATCATTCGAGCAGTCATTCGAGCAGCCGCAGCTATTCGGGCAGCAGTCACTCGAGTCATTCATCGAGCCATCACAGCTCGTATGTTTCACCTGCACGCAGTAATTACAGGAGCAATACCGTATATCACCGTGCACGCACATCGCAGCCGTACGGTTGGAATAATGCCGGTCAAGCCACTATAAGACATTTCTACGGTGTGACCCACGATTACGATTATTATCCGCAGGGATGGACAGCATCGGACGGCCGGTATTTTGAAGAGGGATACTATGATGAGAGCGGCCGGTATTACGGCAATATGGTCATGGCCGGATCCGAAACGATGCTGAAGTGCGAGTACTGCGGAAACCACATGGTGTATAAGTGGAAAGAAGGAGATGTGCCTGTATGTGACAAGTGCGGTGCTCCGCTCAGGATAGATATTACGGATAAAGAGACTAAGCGCCAAATCGACGGTAGAGGCAGTACAGGCGACAGAGGCTTTAAGACAGTCTGGAGCGGTATCCCCGTCATCGGTAAGATCGCTGTGATCACTTTTGTTGCATTCCTCGCGATGCCATTCTTTTTGATCATTTTTGCTCTTGGATTAATGGGCGTCGCAAACATCCGGTCAGGCAGTGCGGGATACGAAACGGTATCCGTTAAGAATTCCATATATGTGGAGGAAATAGGCAGGACCTGCTATCTGGACGGTGAAGACTGGTATGACAGTCAGACTGAGTGCTGGTTTTATTATAACGATACCGTATCCCCATATCAGTGGCAGTACTGGTATGAAGGGATATCCTCCGATTACGGAGATTACGGATGGATGGAATACGACATGGGCGAAGACGCATGGTATATCGAAGCGGATGAAGGTAACTGGGTGCATCTGCCGGAAGATTACGATACATCGATGCTCTGGCACATGTCGGATGAATATACCAACGCATACGAATGAATCCGGCTGTCCGATGCCCCCGTTGAATTAAGATCTTACGGTTTCTTTTTCACGGAAAAGCCGAACTTGCCGATCCTTTGGCCTAATCCGAAGTATACTCCGTGTGAATAGGCTACGAGTTTCGAATCGTTGAGTTCGAACTTGCCGTTTTCATCCATGTATTTATCATCTACCATGACGCCGATGACTTCGGCTATGAACATATCATGACTACCGAGCTCTTTGATCTCGCATACCTTGCAGGCGAGACTTAAAGGGCTCTCTTTTATTGCGGGAGCGGATACGCCTTCCATATCGATCGGAGTCAGGTTCATATCGGCAAACTTGTCCGTGTCACGCCCTGACTTGACTCCGCAGTAATCCGTTGCAAATGCAAGATCTTCGGTTACGAGATTGATGACGAATTCACCGGATTCCTTGATGATGTCGTGAGAGTAGCGCTCTTTCCTGACAGATATCGATACCATTACGGGATCCGAACAGATCGTTCCGGCCCAAGCCACGGTTATTATGTTGGGCCCGGTATTCCTGCCCGCGCAGCTGACCATGACTACGGGAAGCGGATAGAGCATGTTTCCGGGTTTCCAGTTTGATTTGGACATAGTATTCTCCCCGGCTGTCTCAGCTGGATATGGAGGCTCTCAATACGGATCTCCAGTTGGCGGGACCGCCTACCGCCTCGAGCAGCCTGTCGAACTTGACTTTCTTGAGTCGTTCGTCATTCTCGATCTTGTTAACGGGATTCTCATAGCGATCTTCGTTATTACCCACCATTTCGAGATACGGATGCATCAGATTGATCGCAAGAGCGGTCTCTCCGTCGGTCTTGTTATTGCTGCGTACGAGATGATGCGTATCTATCGCCATAAAGATACGTGCCAGATCGACCAGATAGTGTTTGTTACGGATACCGGTTTCACGACGGAGTGCGGCATCAAATCCCGCATTCGATGCAAGCCTCCTGTTCCCGAGGGCCTGCGCGATGTTATCGGTAAGCTCGTTGCTGTCATGAACCTTTCCGATACACCAGCCGATGAACTGGGATACTTTACCCGCAAGTTTGAACGGAAAAGCGATCGGGTTGAACCATGCCGCTTTGCTGCCCATTCCGATAATACCGCCTATCATGTTTATGGAGTTGGTCACGATGCCGGATATGGCCATCTTGCGATCTCTGCGTGCACGTGATCTGGCGAGAGACAGGAAGTACTGTCCCTGACTGTTTTCGGTGGCTGCCCGCCCCATTTTGGCCGTATCGGTCGACAGGTTGTTTTCAGTGGCTTCCATTCCGATCTGTGCACGCAACTGTGCCTGATCTTTATACTCTGTAAGGGCAGTCTCGATATTCTCGTCGGATGTACTTATCTTGTTGAGCTCCCGGGTGCTGCGGACGATCGTGATTATGTTTTTGGCTATGTTGAATATGTTCTTTACGACCCCGGCGATGCCGGAAACGACCGTCATTGCTGTCGTATCCAACCAGTAGGATACGATATCTATCACATTGGATATAAGATTTATGACAAGCCCCATCAGCTTCATGGCTATGGGCCAGATCGGATCGCCTTTTTTCTTGGATTTGATGATCTTCTGGATCTGTTTGATGATCCCTGCGATGTTCTGAACGAAATCCAGCGTGCTCTGTGCGGTACGAAAGGCTGATATGGTGTCTTCCGCCTCGTCGGAGACCTTGCCTTCATCAGTCTGACCGCCGGTGTATGCCATGACGATCAGGGGGACCGGAGCTGCAGCCAGACCGAAGTTGGTGGACAGACTGCTGACTATGCTTGCATAATTCTTATTGAATCCGTTGCAGACCTGCTTGATGCCGCCCTCTACTCCCAGCGTCTTGATGTCCGCCGTGGCGGCGGAAAAAGTACCGGACGCCGTTCCGAGCAATGTTCCGTCCCAGAAACTCTGACGGAGATTGGTCAGAGAGAAGAAACTGTCACGTCGCGCGTTTAAGTCCTCGATATGCATATTGAGCCTGTCGGGACGAAGGCTTCCCATAATATTGGTCCAGTCGAATGCACGGTCATTGGACATCTCACCGAGGAGAGTCATTCTCATCACTTCACCGGACTGAGGGATTCCCTTAAGACGTGCCTCGAATCTGCCACCCATCTGACCGGCCATTTCCTTTGCGATATTCCAGAGTTCCGGGTCATCTTCCGTAAGCATCATGACAGCGAGCTGTCTGGATACCTTTCCTTTGTCACTGGCGGCCGCTGCAACTGCCGCACCTGACAGTCGCGAAAGAGTAGCGGCATCATGTCCGGCACTTAACTCGGTCGCGGCATCGGAAGCCGGATCAAGATATGCATCCAGGAGTTTGAGCGAAAACAGAGTATCTGCCTGGGCTTCCTTGTCCGCTTTTTCAATTTTCTCACGGGCATTATCCCTGCTGTAATCGTCCTCCGAACGGTAAGTAATGTAGTGCTGTATGGTTCCCGAGTTTACATGGTAGAAGAAGTCGGAACGCCGTATCGCCATGCGTACCTGTTCCTCCTCGGCCACATTGTTCCAGTTGGGAGAGCGAAGGAAGGAAGACTGGCTCTGGTTTTGCATGGCGGTATAGTTATCGGATATGAACTGTCCGTTGAAGAAGAAACCTCTTACGGTTTCCCCGCCGAAAGTTTTGGTTCGCGCATCATAGATCCTGGCAGAGTTCTCGGACATGATGAAATCGCCGTTTCTGCCGCGTTCATCCGCTACGAGGTTCATTTCGGAAGCTGCTGTCAGGCCTTCCGGGCCGTTATTTAAGTTCTTACCGCGTTCCTGCGCGGTTAATCCCGAATCGGTGAGTGCGGTCTCGTCGTACTGATTGCGGGCACGGTATCCGCGGAAGTTATTCAGGAGCTTCATGCGTATCCTGGTCGTTTTCTGTTCTGCTTCGTCGGATACGGTCTTTATGCCCTCCGCAAAAGCCTGCATGACGATCGCACGATGGTATTTGAGAGGTCTGTCCGCACTCTCGGTATTCTGGGATTCTGCGCCCAATGCCTTGTTTTTCACGCGCTTCAGTTCAGGCTCGGGAGAGTAGGGGTTGGAACTTATGTTGTTGGTGATGCTTATGATCTGGCTGTTATCATATACGCCGGTATATTCCGCGATGTTTTTGGCAGCCGATCCGCCGCCGAGTTCGGAATTTACCTGATCGATATTCCTTTGCTCACTTCCCTCAAGGCTTCTGGTGAAGCGATAGTATGAGCCGGCGAGCTTATCATACTGACGATAGCGCTTCCGGAAGGTGTCCTCCCTGTATCGGTTTCTGATCTCGCTCCAGCGCTCCGAACAGTCTAAGATCTCCTGCTTAGCATCGATCGCAGCGGTACGGGCACTGTCTGCTTTGGATCTGGCTCTCCTCATCCTGAAGCTGCTGAGGGTGAGGGCACGCATGATGCTGCCCATGGGATTGTTTCTGTTCTCATGAACGAGCGTCTGCAGACCGGCGAGACGGTAATAATCCTCTGTACGGTCAAAACGTCCGGATAAGGAATCTTCCTCCGGCTCCTCGGCTTCGGGCTGAGGGGCGACTGCACCGGCATTTCCCATTCCTTCATCAGCGACACTTTCAGCATTGCCGTTATCTTCCGTGACCGGAATACCCGCAGAGAGCTGAGGGTTCAGATCGATATTGAGATGTTTGAAGGTAAGGGCCTCTTTTTCCGTGCGGGCCGCATCCACGATGGCATCTATCTCCGATATGGCTTCGTCTGCTGCGTCATTTCCCAGACGGCTCTTTGCGACCAGGAACTCAGCATAAGCGATATCTGCCGATCTCTTGGCGCTTTTGGCTTTGGCGATTATCGGCAGCATGGTCTCGGTAGAGTAGCGGATATGATTCTGCTCCATCTGGTCAGCTTCTTTTTCCGACTCGGCGTTTTCATCGCGCATCCTGGCCAGAAGCGTGTTTCTTACGCCCTCTATGACATTGGCGCGGCCTTCCTCGTTTTCAAAGACCGACTCGCCTTTATCCATAAAAGAGCGAAGAGAGTCGTCGAGCTTGGTTTCATCCAGATTGGCTGTGTCCGGCAGAAAACCGGAATTAAAGTTCATTTTCGGAGGTGCCATATCATTTCTCCTGTCGCTTTGAAGGATCCGAAGCGGATATGCTGTCGATACGTTTCTCCAGGTCGTCGAGGCGGGCTTCCAGATCGTTTAAGTCTGCAATGGAATCAAGATAGTCCATGTAATCCTGCAGTGACATCTTATTCGGGTCGTCGCATAAAAACAGAATGTAATCGGTAAAGAGATCCAGCTGCTCATACAGGGATCCCAGATAGAAACGTGCATTTTCAAGTTCCGCATCCAGAGCATCCGGATTGACCGGCATACGGTAACTTAAGTAGATCTGCTTAAGCGGTCCATAATATCCGAAGCACCCGAAAGCGGGGAATGCTCCCGCAGAGATCGTGGTATTCAGATCATTAAGTCCCATCAGGATACCGGGCAGGATCGAGTCATCGATATTCTGAGCCAGGGTAGTGTGGAAGTGAAGTATGGGATAAGGCGCGTCGGGGTTTAGTCCGGCTTCCAGAGCGACCTCAAATATCGCGGAAGCATCCATCACGCCGAGATGCTCGGGTACTGATCGCAGTACATCTTTATATTCCCGGCAGTTTCCGAAGAGTTCTTCCATGCTGCCCCTAATATCTTTTTGAAATTGTTCAATAGTCTTTTTTTTCGCCATCGTTAATTCCTCGTTTCACTTAATATCGGGTCCGATTCTACACAAGATAAGCATATTTGCCGATCGTATCCGATGCAAATCCGATGCTGGTCATCTTTTCAAGCTCCTGCTTGACGGCATGGATCAGATGCTTCATCTCAAGCTGATCCCCCATGCCCGCCGCATAAGCACAGGCATTTAAGAATACTGTTTTGATCACGCTGCCCGTGAACTTGTCAAACTGGGCTGCCAGATAATCGGTATCAATGTCTCCGTGAGGGATCGAATCCTTCAGACAGTCATTCCATATCTGTTTTCTGAGTTCTTCATCGGGGTTCTCGAAATGGACTATATATCTGATCCTTCTCATAAAAGCGGAATCGATGTTTCCCTTGATATTGGTCGCCATTATGACGATACCGTCGTAGGATTCTATCCTCTGTAGCAGATAGGAGATCTCCGTGTTTGCGTATCTGTCTTTTGAATCGTGTACCTCACTCCTTGTACCGAACAGGGAGTCCGCCTCATCGAAGAAGAGTACCATGTTTGCCTTTTCGGCATAGGAAAAAGCTTTTTCCAGGTTCTTTTCGGTCTCGCCGATATATTTATCCACGATGTTAGCGATGTTGACCTGGAAAAGCGGGAGACCGAGTTCGCCGGCTATGGCGTTGGCCGACATGGTCTTACCTGTTCCGGGAGGCCCCGATATCAGCAGACTCACGCATCTGCCGTAAGGGTAATTCTCCCTGAGTTTCCATGTATCAAGTATCTGTGCGCTTACCTTCACACTGTTGACCACGTCATCGAGGATCCTGCGTATATCATCTTTGATCTTGACGTTGTCAAGTCTTACGTTCGGATAGATGATACGTCCGACATCACGCATCTCATTGTCTTCAAGCTGTTCGATGCTGATCCTGGACATGAGTTCTTCGCCGGCAGCGCGGTCGTCATCACGCCGCTCCAGGTAACTCTTTATGACCTTGGCTGTCTCACTGGCATTCATGTGATATCTGACTGCCATGTCTTCGGGGCTGATATCCAGTCCGTGAAGTTCGATAAATCCTTTCCACATTCCGAGCCTCTCCGCATATGTCAGAGAAGCGGGGAGTTCGATGATCCTGTATCCGCTTTCCGGAAGAGAGCGCATCAATACGACGGGCATGTCGCTTATCAGTATTAGCGGGATACCGGCCTGCGAGACCGGAGAGAAGAGAAGCCTCTCAAGCATCTCAAGGTCGCGTCTGGTCCTTCCGTTATCGGGCTGTGCGGACCCGCCGATAAAGAGCTTCGTGATACCGTACATGCAGATCCCTGCATCGTCAAGCACGGCTTCACGGATAAGGGCACCTTTGAGTTCGCTCAGAGCGGTCTTGTTCGTGCCGGTAAAAAGGTCCGCGATATTTAAGAACAGGAAATCCCTGTTGATCGAGGATGCGATCTGCCTGGCGATGTATCTGCGTCCTCCGCTTCCGCTTAAATGGAGCACTTTGCCGTCGCCTTCAAAAAACGCGATACCTTTTTGGATCGCATCCGTATTGACATAGGGAGGGTTAAGGTCTTCAGCATCAGAGTATTCGAACAGTTCCGTGAAATCCGCAAGCCTCGGGTTGATACTGTCATCGCCCGAGAGATATGAATATATCCTTTCATCTATGGCCAGAGGTACATACTGAAGAGGGCAGGCTGTCATGTCCACGTCGCATATGAACTGCGCGCGGCGGATCCTGTCCAGGATATCGGTCTCATCGGGGAACGGGATCCCTTCCAGGAGATAAGCCAGATGAAGGGTGACGGAATAACCGAAATGCTTGGTCAGATATGCATCAAATTCAGGACATGTGAAGACCGCGAGACACAGATCGAGAAGAGACTGAAGCACATCATCATGCCCCATCAGGTCTGTCAGTTTAAGATACCGTGCCTCGATATCGGCGGCCGCAGATGGAGCCTGTTCCGGGTCCGCATCGGAAGTGACCTTTGCCCAGTCTTTGACGGCTTCATCATCCAGACGTGCGACGAAACCTTCCAGGGCAGAGAAACCCTTAAGGCTGTCATTTACTCCGATGCCGCTCAGATAGCGGTCGCAGCGCAATATTATCAGACTTACTACCGTTTCCAGAAATCGCATATCATAATTATAACTTATTATCCGAAAGATATGTGCTTTTTCTTTGATAATACAAACCGGGACCAAAAACTGATATAATAAGTACCTGAACAAATGCTTGAGAAAGACTTCGACAGACTGCATGATCAACTATTCTCAATTTGATAAATATATACAGCGGCTCATCAGGATCCGTACACTTTCAACTCCTTCGATAGAGGGTATCAGTGATGCCGATGAATACAGCAGACTGCTTCGAGCCAACTTCATTCAGGTGGGGCAGCTTGCGACCGAAAACAGGGCATTTCTGGAAGAGACTCTTTTTCCGCTGATCCTGAAGGATGATGTGATGAGCGATGAGGAAACCGGGGAGGTAAGCCGGTTTCTCGATCAGCTTCTGAACCCTGTCTGGGCGACCATCTGATCGACACTTCACCTGATATCCTTATCGGGGGCTTAGGATGCGATACCGCTGAGGCAGTAGTACTGAACAGGGATAAGATACTGGACTTTATCCGTCATGCGGCTCTTTGCCATGATGCGGATAAGCTGTATATCATGGATACGATATTCGTCTATGGCAGGAAACTCCTGAAACGTTTACCATAGGAAGAAGCTACAGCAGAGGCAAGACTTTTGAAGAAATGTTCGGTGAGATGTGTGAGGGTGCGGGGACACGTTACGCACCGTGGCTTCCAAATCTGTTATCGGGAGATGAGATCCGTGAAAAAATCAAATTCCTTCTCGATGAAGGAAGAAACCGTGTATATCAGGATACCTACCGGCTGCTTGAGTCGGTACACAATAAAGAAAACTGAAAAGATGAGCGTGAACGGAGAAGAAGATGCAGTTTGGAATGCCGACACTCATTGAGAACCGAACGCTTGAAGAAAATGTGGAACTTTGCAAAAGTCTCGGTCTTAAGTTCATAGAACTGAACATGAACTTTCCGGAGTATCAGACCGAGTGCCTTGAACGGACGGACGAGCTGATACGCCCGGCAGAAGAGGCGAAGATCTACTATACGATACATCTTGATGAGAATCTCAATATTGCTGATTTTAACAGCCTTGTGACGGATGCATACCTGGAAACGGTAAGGCGCACGATCGAGGCTGCCAGGGATCTTGTGTGTCTTCGTGACAGGTATGGTGACAGGAGTCAGCCGCTGACTCTTAACATGCACATGAATCACGGAATCCATATAACGCTGCCCGACAGGAAGGTGCAGATGTATGACAGGGACTTCGATACGTATATGGAGTCCTTTTTTGTCTTCAGAACGAAGTGTGAGGAATGGATCGGCGACTCGGATATCAGGATCGTTGTAGAGAATACCGACGGGTTCCGTGAATATGAGAAAAAAGCGATAGATCATCTTCTTGAGAGCCCCGTTTTCGGACTCACGTGGGATATAGGCCATTCAAAAGCCGTCGGAGAAGTCGATGTCCCGTACATAACCGGTCATAAGGACAGACTGATACATTTTCATATACACGACGGATCCGAGGATCCGCCTAAGAATCACCTGGCGCTCGGAGACGGAGAGATCGATCTGATCTCAAGGCTGGAACTTGCCAAAAGCCTCAATGCCAGATGTGTTCTTGAGACCAAGACGATCGAAGCACTTAAGACATCTGTCGGATGGATAGGAGGTAAATATGATAGCTGAACTGTTACCGGGTATTCTGATACCTTTTCTCGGAACGAGCCTGGGAGCCGCATGTGTCTTTTTCATGAAAAAAGACTTAAGCACTCCGGTACAAAGATCCCTTACCGGATTTGCGAGCGGCGTGATGGTCGCCGCATCGATCTGGAGCCTGATCATCCCTGCCATGGAACAGTCCGAGCATATGGGCAAACTCTCATTCGTGCCCGCCGCCGTCGGATTCTGGCTCGGAATACTGTTCCTTCTCTTACTTGATTCCGTTATACCCCACTTACATATGCATGCAGAAAAAGCGGAAGGACCGAGGGCCGGTCTTAAGAAAACTACCATGATGGTACTGGCCGTGACCCTTCATAACATCCCCGAAGGTATGGCTGTCGGTGTGGTTTATGCCGGATTCATCTCCGGAAATGCATCCATAACCGCAGGAGGGGCTCTGGCTCTTGCCCTGGGTATCGCCATACAGAATTTTCCCGAGGGCGCGATCATTTCGATGCCCCTGTGTGCCGAAGGGAACAGCAAAGGTAAAGCTTTTATGTACGGAGTATTATCTGGGGCGGTCGAGCCGGTCGGAGTCATACTTACCGTACTGGCGGCCAGCATTATCATCCCCGCCATGCCGTATCTACTCAGCTTCGCTGCAGGTGCCATGGTGTATGTGGTTGTAGAGGAACTGATCCCCGAGATGTCGGAAGGCGAACATTCCAACATCGGCGTGGTCATGTTTGCACTCGGCTTTACGCTGATGATGGCGCTGGATGTTGCACTGGGATGATAAATGTCCGGTCTGTTGGACCTACAGATCTCCGGTGTAAGATCGTCCAAAAGAAAAAACTTGTACTGCGTGGCAGGGTATGCTATTATATCAAAGGTTAGATAAGCCTAACTCAAAGCCGGATAAACAGATCCGGTTTTTTGAGGGACTTAAGTTAGTAGAAACTAACTTATTCACGCGATACGATGATCGCATTGAACAGGAACGAGTGCGAAGGCATAAGTGTAGAGGAGGTGACGGCATGAGCGTAGCGACAATAGCTCTGTTGGGTCAGCCCAATTCAGGTAAATCCACACTTTTTAATGCACTCACCGGACTTCGTCAGCATGTAGGTAACTGGCCGGGAAAGACCGTTGAGAAAAAAGAAGGTTCATTTACACATAACGGAAAAGAGTACAGTGTTGCCGATCTTCCCGGATCATACAGTCTCTCGGCTAATTCCGATGAGGAAGTATATGTGGATCACTGCAAAAGTATTCGGCGGAAAACTTGTAAAAACGGAAGACCGTTTCGGCATGATCATGGAGCTTCCTCACTATCACAAACCCAAGTGGGGCGCACTCTTCAGATATGTACTGGGAAGAACGAAGGAAACCTTCATCAGAGTCACCAAGGTGGTGCTTCTTGTGTGCGGCGTGTTCTGGCTGCTCAGCTATTCTCCTTCGGGTAACGGAGGGATCCTCTACACCATCGGTATCGCCATTGAACCCGTTACGAAGTTCTTCGGCATGCCCTGGCAGCTTTTCCTTTCCTACATAGCATCTGCGGTAGGAAAAGAAGGTGCTATCGGAGTCATCAGCGCTCTGTATAACGGAGGCTCATACGGTGCTGCATTTACTCAGGCCATGAGCGGCGGCGGGGTGGCATCGAATCTGAGTGAGATCCTTCTTTCCAATGTAAGCAAACCCGAGGCACTTGCGTTCATATTCGCCATGACATTCAACATGCCCTGTGTGGTAGCGCTCGCAGCCACATATCAGGAGACTCACTCGGCCAAGTGGACCGTGATGTAAAAAGACAGATAGAGTATCTCGAGAACATGGGGATCATAAAGAGAGTAAACCTTCAGGCAGCGGGATGCAAAGGCTGTTCGGGGTGTTCGCAAAAAGGACACCCCGATACCGCGGTCTGCAAAGGGTGTCTCCCGGAGGGAGGCTTTAAGAACATGGGCGAAATGTGGGAGGTCAATTCATGGCAAATGCAGTGATCATCCTGATCCTGATCGTGCTTATTGCGATAGCGATAAGGCGCATATACCGCACCGTAAGATACGGAGGTTCCTGCTGCGGCAGCGGTTCTGCAATGGATAAGAAAGTACGGGTGAAAGATCGGAATAAAGCCAATTATCCGATTGTTTACATGTTAAAGATAGACGGCATGGTCTGCGCGGGATGTGTAAGAAAGGTTGAAAATGCCTTAAACTCCGAAGGAGATCTTTGGGCTAAGGCTGATCTTGAAAATAAGGCTGTGAGGGTGCTTTCCAAGAAAAAGAAGGAAAGAGATGACTTTACAGATCTGCTGAAGACGACACCCTATACTTTGCTTGAGATGACGGAGATGGGAAGATGAATGAATCTGCGGAGGATTATATCAAAACCATATATATACTGATGCGAAGGAATGCCTGCGTTCATTCCGTGGATATCGCGCGCGAGCTCGGTTTTTCCCGAGCCAGCGTATCCGCGGCAATGACTAATCTTCGCGGAAAAGAGATCATCGTCATGAAGAAGAACGGTGAGATCGAATTCACGGAAATGAGCAGACTGCAAAGGATGATGCGTGCAGGATGGAGCATCATATCAGCGATTCGACATATGACGGGATCAAGCAATATATCAGCAAACGATCGCAGTCTTAGCGAAAAATAAGATAACCGGATACTCTTCAGATATGCGATATACGGATCCTGTATATTGATACCTGATACATATATAAGATATAATGTGTCTTATGAAAAAGAAGATCGCCGTATGCGCGAACGGCTGGAGTTATGATCTGCTCCTGGACGCACTTGAAGGGATTAAAGAATATGCAGCCAGAGAAGACTTCGACATCTTTGTATTCTTAAGTTTTGCTTCTTACAGTGAACACATAACCCTGATGCGCGGAGAACTGAATATCTACGAGTTGATGGACCCCGAAGATTATGACGGGATCATTGTGTTTTCTGCGGTCATTAATTCCGAGGGATTCGCCGAAAAACTGTGCAGAAGAGCAAAAGATGCCGGTGTTCCGGTAGTCAGCATTGGCGTGGAAATGGAGGGCATCAATTCCGTATGCGTGAGCAATGATGAGGGAATGCGTGAACTCGTGGATCACCTTATCGAAGTGCATGGCGTGAAGAAAGCCTTCTTTATCGGCGGGACAGCAGATCATGTCGACAGTATCGCGAGACTGCGTGTCACCCGTGAAGCATTTGAGGCGCACGGTCTTGAATTCACCGATGACGATTACGGATACGGCAAATGGTCCAACAGATATACAGCGGAACTGGTCGACAGGATCCTGGATTCCGGAAGAGGATTGCCCGATGCGATCATATGTGCCAATGACATCATGGCAATGGCAGCGTGTACGGAACTGGAAGCCAGAGGTGTTCTCGCACCTCAGGACATCATTGTTACCGGTTTTGACAACAGCCGTGAAGGCAAGAGTTTCTATCCCGCCCTTTCATCCGTTGACCAGAACTACAGGGAGATCGCAAGCAGAGCATGTGACGTGCTCTTAAGAGAGATCCGCGGTGAAAAGAAAGTCATAAGAGAAACCGTAAAATCCTCATTCTCATGTGGCGAAAGCTGCCGCTGCAAGGGAGATGAAGATTATGAGGCAGCGCGTATACTGTATTGCAGACATTCATTCATGCGTACCTCTGATGCGAGACTTCTCGAGCAGAATGAAAGGACCATGCGTCAGTGGCTGACTGACATGCCCAACTACAGTGCTTTGAAGGAGACTCTCTGCGAACACTACAGACAGAATCATCAGTTTGAGGGTGACGGCTTCTATATCTGCGTAAACGAGGAATACTTCGCCGATGTCATGATCAGCGAAGAAGATATGTGGAAAAAGGGAAAAGCGGCCGGAATAACCGAACTGGTATCCCTGAAAAACGGTGAGATCATGAGCGGATATGAAGTCAATGCTCATAAGATCATCCCCGGATATACCAAAACAGACGGTGAACAGCATGTCTACTTCATCCTTCCGATGCATTATTTCGAACACAACTACGGATATGTCGTATTCACGGATTATCCTTATCTGATAAACGAAAATACTCTCTATCCGTATATGGAGAAACTGCAGCAGTCCATCAGGCTCATGAGAACAAATCTCAGACTCAAGGCTCTGTACGATCGTGATGCCATGACCGGGCTCTATAACCGTTTTGCATATGAAAACAAAGCGCTTCCTCTGTACGAGGAGAGCCTGGCCGAGAAGACACATGTAATGGTCATGTTCGTTGACATCAATTACATGAAACGCATCAATGACATGTACGGTCATCTTCACGGCGACAATGCTATCAGGAGTGTCGTGTCGGCGATAAATGCCAACATATCCGAGGAGGCGATAGCCGTCCGTTTCGGCGGCGATGAGTTCCTGATAATCGCACCCGGCTGTGATTCGGACAAGGCGGCCCGTACCAAGGAATCGATACTCGGATTTCTGCAGAAAGAGAATGAGGAGAACGGTCTGCCGTATGACATATCGGTAAGTATAGGATATGTCGTGACCGAGCCCGCATCCCGTCCGGAAGCAACTCTTCAGGATTATATCAGGGAAGCAGACAACGAGATGTATGAGATCAAGAAAGAGATGCATATGAAGATGGACCGCAGAAAGAACAGAGACTGATCACCGTTTCGCACATTAACATCCGCAGGACGAAAGTTTAACATCCGCAAGGCGAGAGCCGATGCGGGTGTTTTATTTTGCAATAAGAAAGATTTATTGAAATACGATAAATTATTATTGACATTTCGATAAACGGGTGATAGTGTAAGTAGCGAAGAAAGGAGACGGATAATGAAACAGGATGCACTCGCAAGATGGCTGAAATTCATAATCATAGGAGTAGGGATCTGCGGTCTCATCACATACACCGTGATAATGCCGAGATTCGGAGCGTATCTGGTCAGGCATGACACAATGCTCGAAAGGAATGTCATGCCGTGGCTCATACTCATATGGATAAGCGCGATACCGTGCTATGTGGTCCTTTTCCTCGGATGGAAAGTGGCGGAAAACATAGGAGCGGACAGATCATTTTCATACGACAATGCGAAGTACCTTAAATGGACCTCATACCTGGCGATGGGAGATTCGATATTCTTATTTCTGGCAAATGTGATCTTCCTGCTCCTGGACATGTCGGCTGCGGCTGTCATGCTCGTGATCGGGATCATAGTCTTTATCGGGATAGCGATATCGATATGCGCCGCCGCGCTGTCACATCTGGTGATCAAGGCTGCCGATATCCAGGAAGAGAACGAACTTACGGTATAGGATCGGATCATAGATATAAATGAGGGAAAACAATGGGCCATTTGGTTTTTAACATAGATGTAATGCTCGCCAAGCGCAAGATGAGTGTGACCGAGCTTGCCAACCGCGTGGGGATCACACTTGCCAACATGTCGATACTTAAGACCGGTAAGGCAAAAGCGATCAAGGTTTCGACGATCGAATCGTTATGCGATATCCTAAACTGCCAGCCCGGTGATCTTTTTGAATACGTGGAGGATGATGAAGATGGAAACGAAAACAGATAAGTCCGGATACAGGCGTACCTGTATTCTGTGCGGCATATATGCCTTGTTCTACACGTTCTGTCTATATAAGAATTACAGCGGGGTAACTTTCCCTTTTTTCGTCGCAGGGACCTTGTGCTTTTCTGTGTACTTTATGAAAAAACAAGGTCTCACATTGAAGAAGTTCTCATACTTTCTCATAAGCTGCAGCCTGCTTCTGGGAGTGAACATCGCGATGACTTCGAGCGTACCTCTTGCCATGTTTGACAGATGTTTCATATTCCTGCTCATCTTCATGCTGCTGCTTCATAATCTGTATGATGACAGGACATGGGATGTGACCAGATATACGGCTGCGGTCTCGGCAGTCGTGGCTACGGCAGTCGGATACGTTTTCAGACCTTTTACGGATCTTGCGGATCTGTATAAGAGCAAAAGACAGATCCCTCAGGAAGAATATGCGGTACCGCATAAGAAAGGAACACTTTTGTACGTACTTCTGGGACTCGCCATATCCGTGCCGATCCTTGCGATAGTGCTGCCTCTGCTCATCACTTCGGATGCCGTATTCTCGAGTGCGATGAAGCATGCGTTCACTTTTGAATGGAACGAGGATGTGATCGGCGTCATCATTATGATCGTGGTGATGTTCATGTGTGCCTACGCGGTATGGAAACGGCTTGAAGACCGTTTCGAAGCCCTGGACGTACCTGTTCCCGACAGGAGGATCCATAACCCCGTGGTAGCGATCACGGTGAGCTGCGTGATGATGTTCTTTTATCTGATATACTGTGCGATCCAGGTCGTGTATCTCTTCATGGGATATGGAACGCTGCCCGCCGGATATACATATGCGAAATATGCGCATGAGGGCTTTTACCAGTTGGTATTCATCTGCCTGATCAATATCGCGCTTGTTCTGATCTGCCGGAAGTTTTCACGGGATTCGGGAGCGCTTAAGATCGCACTTACGATGATCTCCGGATGCACTTTCATCATGATCTTTTCGGCAGCATACAGGATGGTCCTCTATATCAGTGTATACAGGTTCACGTTCCTCAGACTGTATGTGCTGTGGGCACTTCTGGTCATCACGCTCATGATGATCGGTACCGTGATACATATCTTTTGTCCGGGGATGCCGTTCGTGAAATACGGTGTGACAGTGCTTATATCCACATGGATCGTATTTTCATTCATGAATCCCGATTACAGGATAGCGCAGTACAATCTGACACATACGAACTGGGCAGCATATAAGTCCGACGCAGAGTCCGTCGACGATCTGCCTTCGGACAATGAATATGTCAGACTCGATCTTTCGGCGGATGCCGCATCGGCTGTGGTCAGGTATTCGCAATCGGATCTGTTTACAAAAGAGTGCCTTACAGCCTACACATATGATTACAGGGAAGACCGTGATGACCGGACAGAAGCGGAGAGACAGTCGGTCAGACGCTTTAACTACTCGAAATGGAATGTCCGCAGGCTGCTTGAGAGATACTGATCTTAAGGACATTTGTGCGTGACATAATTTAATATAAAAAATGTCAAATAATAAGGAGCGCATAAAACCTGCATGGTATATCATTTATCATGTAGGTTTTTTATTGGTATTACCGATCGTGAGGAGGTATTCGCCGGAATGACGCTGGAAGATGCTGTAAGGAAAGCAGAAGCCGAATTCGACAGTCCTTATTGACCTGGGAGGGGATATGGCAAAAAAATACATGTCAGACATTCATCTTGAGGACTATGCGTCCGAGTATGAGGAAAAGAAAGCGACTGCACATGACGCGGTCTTTACGGGAGGGCGTCCTGTCCGGTCACTTAACGGCGGGTGGAACTATGCCGTTGATCAGTATGATACCTGCCTGAGACAGAAGTGGTTTAAGGAACGGTATGAGGACGGGAACGGATTCACGCTTCCCGTTGACTATTCTTTTGATGAATGGCCGCTCATGGAATTGCCTGAGTGCTGGAATACTTTTTCAAAAGAATACCTGCTGTATGAGGGACCGATGGTGTTCACGCGCAGGTTCTCTTATGATATGCCCGTGAGCGGAAGATGCATCCTTCGGATAGGTGCCGCATCGATGCTTTGCAGGGTTTTCTTAAACGGAGAATATATCGGAATGCACAGGGGTGCGTCCACTCCGTTTTATTTTGATGTAACGGATAAGCTTAAAGCAGACAACCGTATACTCATATGTGTCGACAGTACGAGACGCCCCGAACAGGTTCCGACCGAGAATACGGACTGGTTCAATTACGGAGGATTGTTCCGGGATATAGAACTCATAAACGTACCTGATATATATATCAAAACATTTCGTGTCGCTCTTGTGCCGGACGGAAGTTTCGACCGCATCTGTGTCCGCATCGGCTTATCGGAGCCGGTTGACGGCACGGCAAGGTTCAGGATAGAAGAACTCGGAACGGATGAAGAGATAGAGATCCTGGACGGGAAGGGCGAAGTCGTTACAGAAGCCCATCCCAGACTCTGGAGTCCCGATGATCCTTATCTGTACGATGTGAGTGCAAAGTTCGGAGAAGATACCGTGAGCGACCGTGTCGGATTCAGGGAGATATGGGTGCGCGGAAGGGATATAGTCCTTAACGGTAAGAGCATCTATCTCAAGGGAATAAGCGCGCATGAAGACAGCGTGGAGCACGGACGGGCACTGACCGATGAGGAGCGCATCGAGAACATCCGCCTGGCGAAGGAACTCGGGTGCAATTTCATGCGTGCGGCGCATTATCCTCATCATGAGAGAATGTCATATCTTGCCGATGAGCTGGGCATAATGCTATGGGAGGAGATCCCCGTATACTGGGCGATCCGTTTTGACCGTGAAGAGACATATGAGGACGCTCTCAATCAGTTTTCCGAACTGATCGAGAGAGATCATAACCGTGCCTCGGTGATCATCTGGTCCGTCGGAAACGAGAATGCCGATACGGACAGCAGATTGTCTTTCATGAAGAGGCTTGCCGACTATGCGCATGATACGGATGAGACGAGGCTCGTATCCGCGGCATGTCTGGTGGATGAAGCGGAAAACCGGATTGCCGACAGACTTGCCGACTCTCTGGACATAATAGGGATCAATGAATACTGCGGATGGTATACGCCTGATTTTGAGCGCCTGCCGGCACTCATGAAAAACTCAGATCCGGACAAGCCCGTCATCATCACGGAGTTCGGCGCGGATGCCATGCGCGGCAATACCGGAGATCCCGAAAAGAAGGGGACGGAAGAATACCAGGCCGCGCTGTACGAGCGCCAGCTTGAGATCCTGACCGGGATCGATTATATCAGGGGCATATCTCCTTGGATACTGTATGATTTCCGCTGCCCGAGACGCACGAGTTCCATTCAGAAGTATTACAATCGAAAAGGACTACTGGATGAGACGAAGACCTATCGTAAACCGGCCTTTTTCGTACTGCAGAAATACTACCGCAACATATAAGAGAACACGGATAAAAGGAGGATGAGATGAAAGATAAAGATAAGTCCCTGTGGGATGAGAGCCTTGATATCGAACAGAAACTCGATCTGCTGATAAGCAGTCTGACTCTTGATGAAAAAATGCACATGATCTCATCCGGATCCGAAGGTGTGGAGCGTCTTGGCATTCCGGACATGAAACTGGGCGGGGAAGCGGCGCACGGAGTAGAGGCCAGAAACGATCAGAACGGTGTTAATGAACCCGATATCACAACTTCGTTTCCGCAGCCGATCGGAATGAGCTCATCCTGGGATAAGGATGCGATCAGACAGGCCGGCCGCATCGTGGGAAAAGAAGCGAGGATCGATTACAACAAATGTAAATGGGGCGGCGTATCCAGATGGGCTCCAACGGTGGATCTGCTCAGGGATCCCAGATGGGGAAGGAATGAAGAGGCATACGGCGAGGACCCCGTTCAGACCGGTGCCATGGCAGCTGCCTATATAAATGGTATTCAGGGTGACGATCCCGATCATCTGACGGCGGCAGCCACATTGAAGCATTTTTACGCAAACAATACCGAGATAGGCCGTGGATGGAAGAACTCATCTATAAGTCCACGCAATAAGTACGAACTTTATATCGAGCCTTTCAGGAGGTGCATAGAAGACGGCGGCGCCGAAGGCATAATGACCGCATATAACCGGATAAACGGTGTGCAGGGATTGTTTAACAGAGAAGTAAACGATCTGCTCAAATCCGAATTCGGACTCACGCATGCCGTATCCGACGGCGGCGCCATGGAACTGACGGCTGCGTACAGTCATGCGAAAGCCATGGATGCGGAAACCGCAGCAGAGTCCCTGAAGGCAGGAGTCGATGCACTCAGCGGAAGACCGGATGCCGTCTATGCTGCGGTATCGGAAGCATATGATCTGGGACTTCTGACGGAGGAAGACCTCGACCGCGCCATCAGGAACGTATACAGGACCAAGATCAGACTCGGATTGTTCTCCGAAGCAGAAGCAGACGGATCTTTGGGATCACTGTGCAGTGATGAAGCCCATGCGGCATGCAAGGCACTTACGGACGCATCGATAGTCTTGCTTAAGAACGATGGTATACTCCCCCTGGATGATGACGCCCTGAAAGACGCGGTACTGATAGGCCCTGTCGGAGACAAATGGTATCAGGACTGGTACGGCGGAGAAGCACCGGAGCACATCTCACTTTTTGACGGATTAAAGACGGTTTTTAAAGAACACGGGTTAGATGATGATATACGCTATGTCGACGGATGCGATGCGATAAGGATAAAGGCGAAAGACGGATATTTTTCCGCGGATGGCGAAGGGAAGATAAGACTGTCCGATAAAGGGGATGTATATGTTCTTGAAGACTGGGGTGAGGATTCGTATACGTTAAGATGCGAATCCACCGGAAAATACATGATCTCGAGTTTTCCGGGCGGATCGGTGTCAGCTGACGCCGACAGGATATTCAGCTGGTTTGATCTGGAAGTGTTCAGGATCGAAAAGGTTCGTGGCGCTGATGATGAAGTCATATTGAGGGATCGGTTCGGAAACAGGCTGTACGCTGATAAGGACGGGTATATCGTAACCTCCCCGGAAGGCGGCGAAGGGCTTGATGCGGTCACGTTTGAGATAGAAACGGTAAGAAACGGGATCGATGAAGCCGTTGCTTGTGCTGCATCGGCGAAAACGGTGATACTTGCGCTCGGACATAATCCCATGGTCAATGCCAAGGAACAGATAGACAGATCGACCATAGAGTTTATCCCTTATCAGCAAAAGCTTTTTGATGAGATCTATAAGGTCAACCGAAACATCGCTGTTGTTCTGTTGAGTGATTATCCTTTTGCCGTAAATGAACTGAATGAAAAAGCAGGCGCCATCATCTGGTCGGCTACCGGATCCCAGTGCATGGGCAGGTCTGTCGCGGATGCACTCGCCGGAGACGTTCACCCCGCAGGAAGGCTTACACAGACATGGTTCGCATCCGATTCCGATCTTCCGGATATCGATGATTATGACATCATAGGAAAGGGGCGGACCTATCGGTATTTCGAAGGAGATGTGCTTTATCCTTTCGGATACGGACTTACCCTCACGACATTTGAGTTGAGCGGTCTTAAGATCGAAACCCTGCACGGCCTGTCCGGAGCAGCCTCTAACAAAAAGCGTGAAGCCAACCCGGGTGCATGTACTCACAATCCCGGGCAGCCTTCGGGAGTATATGATGCGGTAAGAAAAGATGACCGAATCCTGAACATCGAAGTGACCGTTACCAATACCGGAAATACGGTCTCCGATGAGGTTGTTCAGATCTATGCAAAAGCGAAGATGAGCCGGGTAAAAAGACCCGTAAAGCAGCTTATCGGATTCGAGAGGGTTAAGGATATCGCTCCGCAGGAAGCGCGTACTGTCACACTTAACATCCCTGTCAGAGAGCTGGCGTATTACGACGTGATCAGCGAGTCGCTCATCATAGAGGATGGGCTGTATGAGATATGTGCCGGCGCATCGAGCTCAGACCCCGGTGTATCGCAGATCATCAGGGTAGACGGAGTGAAAGCCGGACTGCGCGATATGTCGCGCAGGATCAAGGCCGACCACTATGATGAGGAGGAAGGAACTCAGATCGTGGAAGGGCTCTATGGTTTCAGTGCCCTTATGGCAAAAGCGCCCGGTGTATATGAGCCTCCCAAGGACGGACATATCAGTGTCACCTATGCCGGCTGCCTAGTAAACGAGGATGCGAAGATCCTTAAGATACACGGCATGGCACCTTCCGATGCGACAGTCAGCGTATATATGGACGATATCCCGGTGGGCAGCCTTACATTAAATACCCGGGATTATGAAAGAAAACTTTTCGAGGACATGAACCGCATGCCCCGGGCCGTGGCTGATGATAAACTGCGTAAAGAGTCATGGCCGCTGTTGTGGGCTGATATCCATATCCCGCTTGATATGGATAAGGTGTCAGGCATATCTCCGGATACCGGTCATGTCATACGCATAGAAGCTGACGGACCGTTTAAATATGACTGGTTCATGCTGACAAAGGCCGACCCTGTAAGAGGCAGATAAGGGTATTTCGATGAGAGGAGAAAATGAATGAGACTGGGAACATCAGCTCCGTTAAAACATGATTCGCCCGAGGAATGGGCTGCGGGTCAGATCAGATTGGGATGCACCGCCGTCGTATTTCCGGTGCAGTCGGATGCACCCGAGAAGACCATAATCGAGTATAAGAAAGCAGCGGAAAAGGCCGGTCTGATGATCGCCGAGGTCGGGATCTGGAGAAACGCCTTATCTGCAGATCCTGCAGAACGAAAAGCCAATATGGATTACTGCGTGGAACAGGTAAGGCTTGCGGATTTTCTGCATGCAAGATGCGCGGTAAATGTGGCAGGGGCATTCGGCCCCGTATGGGACGGAGGATACAGGGAGAACTTTTCAGAAGAAGCACGGAAAAAGACCGTATCAATGGTCCGTGAGATCATAGACAGAGCAGGGATAAAGAATACGTATTTTACACTGGAGCCCATGCCCTGGATGATCCCCACAGGCCCCAAGGATTACTTAAAGCTTCTTGAAGAGGTGGAACGCGACAGGTTTGCCGTTCACATGGATATCATCAATATGACCAACTCCGCCGAGCGGTATTTTAATGCGGATGAGTTCATCGATGAGTGTGCGGAGCTGCTCGGGGATAAGATAAGAAGCTGTCATATCAAGGATGTTCATCTGGCAGAGCAGTATACGATCAGGCTCGAAGAATGTGCTCCCGGATGCGGTGAGTTTCCGCTCCGTCACTACGTGAGCAGGATGAACGATATAGATCCCAACATGCCGGTGATCCTGGAACATCTGAATACGGACGAAGAATATGTTAAATACATGGGATATCTGAAGGAGGAACTAAATGGGTTATACAAGACTGTCTGATACAAATGAGATAACTTTAAGGTACATGGATTCCATTCTCATAGAAGAGAGACTGATAGATTCATTCGCAGCCGATCTGCAGATCGATTTTCTGGGAGAAAGATTCGACATGCCCGTCATGACTCCGGCATTCTCACATCTGGGCAATTACAACGGGAGAGAGCATAACGGTCTGGAAGAATATTCCATGGCGGCTAAGGAATGTAACATACTTAACTTCTGCGGAATGATGGAAAACGACAGCTTTAAGAAGCTTGTTGATACCGGCGCTAAAACCGTCAGGATCGTTAAGCCCTATGCCGATAACGGCAAGGTGCGCGACCAGTTTGCATATGCTGAAGAAGCAGGAGCGTTCGGCATAGGAATGGATATAGACCATATCTTCGGTGAGAACGGCTATGATGTGGTAGTCGGAGAAGAGATGGCTGCTCAGACTGCGGACATGCTTCACTCATACGTGGAGTCCACCAAACTTCCTTTTGTGGTAAAAGGAGTCTTAAGCGTAGCCGATGCCGTAAAGTGTGCTGACATCGGAGCCCGGGCGATCATCGTAAGCCACCATCACGGAAGGCTTCCATATGCAGTACCGCCCATGATGGTACTTCCGAGGATCAAAGAAGCGCTTGAAGGCAGAGACGTTAAGATCATCGTAGACTGCGGTATCTCAAGCGGAGCTGATGTATATAAGGCCCTTGCACTCGGAGCGGACGCCGCAGCCGTGGGAAGATCCATGATGCAGCCGCTTGAAGAGGGCGGGGTACAGGGCACGGTTGATTTTCTTAAGAAAGTCGGAAATGAGCTCAGGTTCATAATGAGCTGCACGGGCTTCGCAAGACCCGAAGACATAGATGATTCCGCGATCATCATTCCGGGACGATAAACTCTGCGATTTCATCACCGATCGTGATGGTGTATGTTCCGTCATACAGTGCAAGCTCGGATATATCCAGGGTAAGAGGATCGGTTTCCGTCAGGATATCCTCTAAGCTTCCCTCGCTGTAAGGGATTTCGGTACCGGTTGCCGTTGTCTGTACGATCCTGTATCCGACTTCCGATATATCTTCGGGAAGCGTGATGTTCTCTATGGTCAGGATCCCGTTATCATATTCCGCACTGATCCCGGATCCGGATGTCTCGGTTTCGGAAGGCTCTTCGGATTCGGCTGTTTCCGTTGAAGCGGCGCTCTCGTTCTTTGCCGAAGCCGATGCATTGGTGGTATCTTCAGCTGCCGAGTCTGCTGCGGCTTCGGTTTCCGCTGAGTACACAGGCTCTTCATATGAAGGTTCTTCGGCAGCCTCGTAATCCCATGAGGGTTCTTCGGCTGCTTCATATGATGCAGAAGCATCCGATGCGGCTTCTTCGGAAGCGGGTGCATATGAACCTGTATCCGAGGGCATTGAGGTATCCGAACTCGTTCCCATTCTGAACAGGGCGGGAAGAGCGACCATAACGGTGATAAGCAAAGCGGCGGCTATCGGAAGCGCGATGAAGGCCCCTCTTAAAACTTTGGACTTTTTCGGAGACCTTTTTACGGGTTTTCCGTGAAGTTCAAATGCCGCTTCATCTATGTACTTGGGATCAAGCCCCGAGAGGGCATCCATCAGATCATTCCCGTTCACAGTTCATATCCTTCCCGGATGAGATAATCCTTGAGTTTCTGTCTTGTTCTGAAAAGCTGTGATTTAACTGCCGATTCGGACATCGAAAGCTCGGAAGCTATATCGGAAAGTGAATCAACATAGAAATAACGTCTTACAAAGATCAGTCTGTCATTGGTTCCGAGACCTGCAACGAACCTGTTTAAATGTCCCGACAGAAGAGATCTGCCTACCATGTCTTCCGTGTCGGAAGAAGAGGCCACTTCGAAGAGTTCGTCGAGCGCGAGGGCGGTCTGTCCCGCCCCGCGCTTTTGTGAATGTAATTTACGGTAGAGTGTCAGAGCATGGTTCCTGACGATCGCTGCCAGATACGGAGCCAGCAGATCCGGGCGTTCTTCGGGCATGGTGTTCCAGGCCGAAAGATAAGTATCGTTTATACATTCCTCCGAATCCTCGTCGTTTGCGACGATGTTCATTGCGATCTTTCTGCAATATCCGCCGTATTTGACGTTCGTTTCCGTTATTGCATTTTCACTTCTGGCCCAGTACAGGTCAACGATCTCGTTATCTTGCATTATCCGTTCGAATCTTATTCAAAGCTGCTTGATCAGATCCAGGAACTCCTCTTTGTATTCGTCGTCAAGATCCAGTCCGGAGATCTGCTTGGATACATCCCTCATGTCGAGGTTTCCGATGTATGAGCTGTCATTCAGGATCATGCCGCATTCAGCTACATATGCTGCAAAAAGTGTATCACAATTCGGTGTTCTGGTGTAGCATTCGTTTCTGATGGGGAAGTAGATCAGCTTTGATTCGTCTTCTTCGGGCTCTTTGTAGCGTACGGATACCGTCATCCATTCGTTGGAGGTAATGCCGGTTTCCGAAAGGTCTGTACTCTGATAACGAAGGTCGTCTGTATAGGCATCAGATTCATCGTTCATCCTGATCTCATACATTACCGTCATGGCATGTCCGCTGCCAATCTCGCCGCCGTCCTTGGTGTCGTCGTTAAAATCTCTTGCTGCCATCTGTCTGTTCTCATAGCCTACAAGTCTGTATTCGGAGACATATCTGGGGTTGAACTCGATCTGGAACTTCACGTCTTTTGCCACGGTGAAAAGAGTGGAGTTGAACTCATCTATGAGAACCTTCTTTGCCTCGGAGAGACAATCGATATAAGAGTAGTTGCCGTTTCCCTTGTCGGCAAGGGTTTCGAGTGCGGCCTCATTGTAGTTACCTGTACCGAATCCGAGCACCGAGAGGAATACACCGCTTTCTTTCTTCTTGGAGATGAGTTCTTCGAGTTCATCCTCGGAAGTGATGCCTACATTGAGGTCGCCGTCCGTTGCCATGATGACACGGTTGTTTCCGCCTTCTATGAAGTACTTTTCAGCAAGTCTGTATGCAGACTTGATGCCGTCGCCGCCGTTGGTTGAACCGCCTGCGCTGAGAGCGTTGATCGCTTTCTTGATAGTGGTATGCTCATCTCCGGAAACACCTGCGATAACTATGTCGGATGAGGAAGCATATGTCACTATGGATACTCTGTCGTTCTCATCCAGATCGTCTACCAGCATATCAAGTCCCATCTGAAGAAGAGGAAGCTTGTCATAATCATCCATTGAACCGGATACGTCTACGAGGAATACGATATTTGAAGGAACGTTCTCGATGTCTTCAAGTTCTTTGGCTTTGATACCGAGATTGACCAGCTTCGTTTCCTTATTCCACGGACAGTCGATTATCTGCGCATTTACTGCAAAAGTGTCGTTGCTGCCGGGCTCACGGTAATCATAATTGAAGTAGTTGATGAGTTCCTCTGTTCTGATCGATCCTGCGGGGATATCGTAGAGGTTGTATCCGTCATTGATCATCCTGCGAAGGTTCGAATAGCTTGCCGTATCGATATCGGCTCCGAAAGTGGAAAGAGGAGATGCATATACTTCTTTGAATTCGTTCTCGATCACCGTGTTGTAATTCTCTCCGTAGTTGTAATTCGGAGCGGGGTAGTAATAACCGGGGCAGTAAGTACTGTCAGCTGCCGATCCGATTTTGGCAGACATGCTGTCTGTACTGTAGTTGTATGTGTAACTCTCCGATGCGTAGCAGGCATCTCCTGTCTCAGGGTATTCGGCTGCAGGTTCGGATTCCCAGCATTCGGCTGTGGCTCCGGTATCCGCGTAATCGCCTGTGGTTGCGGCTTCGGATTCCCAGCACTCCGCGGGGGACGCTTCGGGATACTCGGGTGCTATGTAGGTGGTCGATGTATCCGAAGCAGAGTGAGATGCACCTGATGATCCGCATCCTGTGATGGTAGTTGCGAGTGTGGTTCCGATAAGTAAAGCTGCGATAGTTTTCTTTTTCATGATTGATTCCTCCGTTTTATCAAATCTGTTTGTGTGTCCTGAAGGGCTTTTTTTGCGCTTCTGACTATATAGACGCAAAACATGAACGAAGGTTTCGAAAAAAATAAAAAAATTTTTTACGGGCGAATATGCCGTATAATGATGCATAGAAATACATCCATGTATTTCTGGACATGCATGAATTTCATCCATGAAATACTGCATAGAAATACATCCAAAGGGGAACATGATGAGCAAACACACATTAACCTTAAGTGAACTGTTAAAATACGACGATATAGTGATCCAGTGCCATGATAATCCGGATGCCGATGCATTGGCTTCCGGGTTCGCATTGCGGTGGTTTTTTGAAAAAAAGGGAAAAGAGGCCCGGTTCATATACCGTGGATCCAAGAAGATAAGAAAGAGCAATCTCGTGATCATGGTGAATGAACTCGAGATACCGGTATGCTATGAGCCGAACTATTCTCATAAACCCGAGCTTCTGATCACGGTCGATTCCCAGTACGGGCAGAGGAATATCACTATGACTCCCGCCGAGACGATAGCAGTGATCGATCACCATCAGGTGACGGAGAAACTTCCCGCACTGTCCGAAGTACGCAGCAATATGGGGAGCTGCGCGACCATCATATGGGATATGATACGCGAGGAAGGCTTGGACATCAGTCAGGAGCCGAATCTTCAGACCGCACTGTATTACGGTCTGTATTCCGATACCAACAGATTTGCTGAACTGTCCAATCCGCTTGACCGCGATATGGTTGAGTCGCTGAGGATCCGTGAATCGGTAGTAAAGCTTATGAACAATTCCAACATATCCATGGCGGAACTTGAGATCACCGGACGAGCTATCATCGGATATGATTATTTCGATTCGGATAAATGCATGATCCTTCAGGCTGAACCCTGCGATCCCAATATCCTGGGTGTCATCAGCGATTTTTCACTGGAGACCGAGAATGTCGATGTGTGCGTGGCATACTATGTGACTCCGGAAGAGGTGAAGTTCTCCGTAAGGAGCTGCGTCCGGGAAGTGCATGCCAACGAACTCGCCGGGTTCATCGCCGAAAACATAGGCGGTGGCGGCGGCCATATGTATAAGGCCGGCGGTGTGATCCATCCCGAGAAACTGCCCGAGCATGATCCCGATGATCTGAAAAAAAATGTGAGCAGCCTGATCAAAGAGCGTCTGCTCGCTTATTACGACAGGTATGAGATCATATATGCTTCCACGCAGGAGGCGGATATCACCGGAATGCGCAGATACGGCAAGATCCCGGTAGAGATGGGATGCGTCAGACTCACTGATATGTATCCTGTCGGAAGCCTTGTGGATGTCAGGACCATGGAGGGTGACATACAGGTCAAGATAGAGGAAGATACCTATCTGATGATAGGCATAGAGGGAGAAGTATATCCTATCGACAGGAAGAAGATGGAGCGCAGCTACAGATTCCTCGATCATCCCTACACCCATGAATTCGAATACGAGCCCAGCATCAAACTTACTCTGGGCGGAGAGAGAAAAGCGGTCATTCCTTACGCCAAAGCCGTGATCAGCACGGGACAGTCATATATCTATGCGCGTCCGGTGGACAAATATATCAAGGTCTTCACCAAATGGGACGAGGAAAACTATTATTCCGGTGAACCCGGAGACTATCTGGCAGTCAGGGAGGAAGATCTTACGGATATCTACCGTATCCGGAAGGATCTTTTCCCGAGATTATATAAAGAAGAACCCCTGAATTGACCAAATAAAGGAGAAAGCTATGATAAGCCTGTTGAACAGCATGCCGCTGTATCTGATCTGCGGCGCCATCATTCTGTTTGTGGCCATAGTATGCGTGATATTCATGATCCGTGCATACAGGGCCGGTATCAAGCTCGGGATGGACAAAGCCAAGCTTAAGAGAACGCTCACTTCGAGTGTCACGTTTTCAGTCCTGCCGAGTGTCGGGATACTGCTTGGAGTCATCGCTCTTTCGGGCAGTCTGGGAACACCCTGGCCGTGGCTTCGGCTGTCGGTCATCGGTGCACTCCATTATGAAACGCAGGTGGCTCAGGCTGCTGCGGAACAGGTGGGATTAAAGAGCCTTTCGGCATCGGAGATGACACCGGTCGCTTTTTCCACGATCGCATTGCTCATGAGCATATGCATCATGTGGGGCATGATCCTTTCCTTCTTTTTCAATAAGGCATACATAAATAAACTGAGCGGAAAAGGAAAGAAAGCCGAAGCAGACAGAGAGGCCGGTGAAAAAGCGGGAGGAGAGACCAAGAAGGCCGGATTCGGAGATTCCGCAATGGTTGCGATGTTCATCGGCCTCGTGAGCGCCTATATAGGAAGTTATATCGGAGGCTTCGTCTCGGGAGAAGGTCTGTTTACCTTTAAGGGTGATCTTACCCCGATAATCGTTGCCGTGGTCTCGGCTCTTGTGATGGCCGTATTTGTCTACTTCTCAGAAAAGAAGCATCTGGTATGGCTTGAGAGTTTTTCGATCGCAGGGAGCATGCTCGTCGGCATGCTGGTCGCGATATTTGTCTAGGTGAGGAGGTGGAAGCATGAACGGATCATATTATGAGAAATATTCACGCACGACTCACCTCATAGGAAGAACGGTCAGCGCCGTGGCACTGATCCTTCTCGTAGGAGCTCCTTTCCTTATAGGAAGCATACTCGGAGCACTGCCCGATCTGGGAGCTGTCGCAAAAGGATTCCTCTCGGTAGGCCTGATATGGACCATTTCGAGTGTTGTAGAATTCCTGGTCTATACACCGATGTTAGGGTCGGGCGGAGGCTATCTGGCGTTCATTACGGGCAATCTGATCAACATGAAGATCCCCTGCGCGATGAATGCGAGGGAGATCGCAGGTACGAGTTCCGGAACTCCGGAAAACGAGATAATATCAACACTTTCGATCGCTGCATCATCGCTTACCACGATCACGATACTGGCGATCGGTGTGATACTCCTCGTGCCGCTTCAGCCGATACTCCAGAGCGAAACCCTGCAACCCGCATTTGCCAATGTCGTTCCTGCGCTTTTCGGAGCGATGGCTTATCAGTATTTCCGCAAGAGTATCAAACTTGCATGCGTGCCGTTGGTCATCATGACCGTGCTGTTCATATTCGTACCCTCGCTGATCTCACAGACCAGCATCATGATCATTCCGAGCGGCGCACTTACCATAGGTCTGGCTTATCTTATGTTTAAGAAAAAAGGATCGATCTCATGAAGTATGTTCTGACAGTTTTACTTTTGATCATAGGGCTGATCGTGCTGCTGCTCCTGGCAGCTCTGATCCGTACATTGCTTACTCCGAACAAGGTCTCGGAATATGTTTCTCCTCCGGCCGATGAGAGAGCCGGGGCTTATGCAAAGAAACTTTCGGCAATGGTCAGGTGCGATACCACATCGCATGACGGCGTGGCCGATCCCGAGAGGTTTGAAGCTTTTCATAAGGTGCTTGAGGAACTCTTTCCCCTTGTGCACGCTAAACTTGAGAAGAACGATATAGACGGCAATCTGCTTTTTTACTGGAAAGGCAAGGCTTGCGACTGGCCGATCGTGCTCATGAGCCATCAGGATGTGGTTCCCGCGGAAGGAGAGTGGAATCATGCGCCTTTTTCGGGAGATATGGAAGACGGAAAGGTCTGGGGAAGAGGCGCATCCGATACGAAGTGCTCCGTCATGGGATTTTTCCAGGCTGTGGAAGAGCTGCTCGGCGATGGTTATGTCCCTCCGCAGGATGTGTATCTGTCATCATCCTGTACCGAGGAATGGGCCGGAGACGGATGTCCGAAGCTGGTTGCGGAACTTAAGAGAAGAGGCGTGAAGCCCTATCTTGTATGCGATGAAGGCGGCGGGATAATCACCGATCCCGTGGCGGGCATACGGGGTAATTTTGCGATGGTGGGCGTATTTGAGAAAGGCAAGGCGGATGTACTGTTTACCGCGAAGAGCAAGGGCGGTCATGCGTCGGCACCCGGAAAGAACAGTCCTATAGCCAGATTATCCGCGTTTGTGAACGAAGTAGAGAAGAAGGATCCTTTCAGACGGAAGATGCTTCCCGAGGTTCAGGCCATGTTTGAGAGGCTTTCTCCCTATGCATCGTTTCCTCTGAAGTTCGTGTTCGGGAACATGTGGCTGTTTAAGCCGGTGCTTCTTAAGGTCATGCCGATGATATCCTCACAGGCCGGAGCGATGCTTAAGACCACGATAGCTTTTACGATGCAGTCGGGATCGGATGCGTATAATGTGCTTCCGCAGGAGGCAACCCTGGGTGCCAACATGAGGTTCATCCCTCATCAGGGCAAGGATGAGAGTCTGGGGATCATAAGGAAACTGGCGGATAAATACGATCTGTCCATGGAAGTATTCCATGCGACCGATCCGTCGGAAGTGACAGATACTCAGGGCGAGGCATTTAAATATGTGGAATCCGTGATCGCTGAGACTTTTCCCGGGTTACCGATCAGTCCGTATGTCATGACGGGCGCTACCGATGCGAGATTCTATCAGGAAATCTGTGACAACGTGGTGCGTTTTGCACCCGTGGTATACGGCCCTGAGCAGATGGCAGGCATGCACGGTCTCAATGAGAACATCGAATATGACTGTCTCAGCGGGTGCGTTGATTTCTACAAGAATATCATCCGTTCGATGAGATAGACAAAATATTTTTAAATTCAAAATACTATTGACAGAAGATGGTTAGTCCTGTATAACTAATTATGTTAGCAGTAGCTAACCATATTTTTGGCTTATGGGTTAGATTTAACTAACCATTTTTTTAGGCCGTGGGTTAGGTTGCTCTAACCATATAAAGAAAGAAGGTGAATCAATGATGCCGCTGGTATATGCAGCTCCCGGAGAAGAAAACGTGATAAAAAAAGTCGGCGGTAATCCGGAAGTAAAACGCCATCTGGAAAATCTGGGCTTTACACCCGGAGGGAGTGTCACACTGGTGAATATCCTCGGAGGAAACGTCATCGTCAAGGTGAAGGAATCCAGGATCGCACTTAATGAAGAGATGGCCAGAAAAGTAATGGTATAGGATTCATCGAGACCACAGGAGGAGGAGAAATGAGAACACTGAAGGAAGCAGTCATCGGAAGTACCGTTTCCGTGGTAAAACTTCACGGCGAAGGCGCCATCAAAAGAAGGATCATGGATATGGGTATCACCAAGGGTACCGAGATCTATGTGAGAAAGGTGGCACCTTTGGGAGATCCGATCGAAGTGACGGTCAGAGGATATGAACTGTCTATCCGTAAGGCAGATGCCGAGATGATAGAAGTTGCGGGAGGAGGTGCTTTGTTCAAATGAGTACAAGGATAGCACTTGCAGGAAACCCGAACAGCGGTAAGACAACCCTGTTCAATGAACTGACCGGATCTAACCAGTTCGTAGGAAACTGGCCCGGCGTCACAGTAGAAAAGAAGGAAGGTAAACTTAAGAAACATGATGATGTCGAGATAATCGACCTTCCGGGTATATATTCACTTTCCCCGTATACACTTGAAGAAGTCGTAGCGAGAAATTACCTGATCGGAGAAAGACCGGATGCGATATTGAATATCGTGGACGGAACCAATCTGGAGCGTAACCTGTATCTGACAACACAGCTGATCGAACTCGGGATCCCGGTAGTGATCGCCATCAACATGATGGATGTGGTCCGTAAGAACGGTGATTCACTGAATACCAAAGAACTGGCTTCACAGCTGGGATGTCAGATCATCGAGATATCCGCATTAAAAGGAGAGAAGACTCTTGAAGCTGCCGAGCTGGCAGTCAAAGCCGCCAAAGCGGATAAGGCGATACCGATGCATACTTTTTCGGGACCGGTGGAACATGCACTCGCACATATTGAAGAGGTAGCTGTTCACAGCATGCCCGAGGAACAGCAGAGATGGTATGCGATCAAAGTATTCGAGAGAGATGACAAGGTACTTGAGAAACTGAACATACCTTCGGATAAACTCGATCATATCGAAAAGGATATTCAGGCAGCCGAGAAAGAACTGGATGATGATTCCGAGAGTATCATCACCAATGAAAGATATGTATATATCGCCGAGATCCTGAAGGGAATATATAAGAAGAAAGATGCAAACGCACTCAGCACCTCTGATAAGATCGACCGTATCGTCACCAACCGCTGGCTTGGTCTGCCGATATTTGCGGCAGTCATGTTTGCAATATACTGGATCGCCATGGTAGGTGTAGGAGCACCCGCTACGGACTGGGCCAATGACGGACTTTTCGGTGACGGATATCATCTTTTCGGGATAGGCTCCTCAGCAGCCGGAGAAGCTGCAGATGAGTATACCGCAGCAATGCAGGCAGTCGATGCCTATATCGGATTCGATGAAGAGATGTCAGTAGATGACATGAAGTCATTCACCTCATCCGAATCGGAAGTATCATATACGGTCGAAGATGAGGAAACACTTGAGCAGAGTGATATCACCGTATATTATGATACGGTTCCCGACGACGCCGATGAGGAAGAGGTCAATCCGTTAAGTTATCTTGATGCTGTTAAGTATTTTGAGGAAAACGGCACTGAAGAACCCGATCCTGCCGATTACGGTGTATGGGTTCCCGGTATTCCCGCACTGATCGAGAGCGGTCTTGATGCGATCGGCTGTGCAGACTGGTTAAAGGGCCTGATACTCGACGGTATCGTGGCCGGTGTCGGTGCTGTCCTCGGATTCGTTCCTCAGATGCTCGTTCTGTTCTTCATGCTTGCTTTTGTTGAAGCCAGCGGATATATGGCGAGAGTAGCGTTTGTGCTGGACAGGATTTTCCGCCGCTTCGGTCTGTCAGGAAAGAGTTTCATACCGATCCTTATCGGAACCGGATGCGGTATCCCCGGGATCATGGCTTCGAGAACGATCGAAAATGAAAGGGACCGTCGTATGACGATCATGACCACTACCTTTATTCCCTGCGGTGCAAAAGTTCCTTTTATAGCCATGATCGCCGGTGCGATATTCGGAGGCAGTGCATGGATCTCCACAGGCTCGTATTTCATAGGAATAGCAGCCATCATCTGTTCGGGAATCATTCTTAAGAAAACTAAGATGTTCGCAGGCGATCCCGCTCCCTTCGTTATGGAGCTGCCCGCATATCACTGGCCTACTCTGTCAAACGTGTTAAGAAGCATGTGGGAGAGAGGATGGAGCTTTATCAAGAAAGCCGGAACCATCATCCTGCTTTCGACCATCGTTATCTGGTTCCTCTCACGTTTCGGTTGGGCAGACGGAGCATTCGGAATGCTTGAAGAAGAGGAGATCGGAAGCAGTATCCTCGCATCTGTCGGAAATGCGATAGCATGGCTGTTCATCCCTCTGGGATGGGGCAACTGGCAGGCAGCGGTCGCATCCGTGACCGGTCTTGTGGCAAAAGAAAACATCGTAGGTACGATGGGCGTACTTTACGGTGGAGAAGGAAATGCATGGGCTTCTCTTGCAGCAGCTTTCTCAACCACAGCAGGCTTAAGCTTCCTGATCTTCAACCTCTTATGTGCTCCCTGCTTTGCAGCCATGGGTGCCATCAAGAGAGAGATGAACAATGCGAAGTGGACATGGTTTGCGATAGGTTATGAATGCTTTTTTGCTTATATCGTTTCTTTCGTTGTATATCAGCTGGGAAGTATCGTGAGCGGATCCGGAAGTATCATCGGTACCGTCATAGCGGTAGCTGTTATAGTTGTCTTCCTTTGGATGCTGTTAAGACCTTATAAAGAAGCAACCAGGTTTGAAGGGAAGGTCAGAGTCTGATGACGTGGTTTGTAAACAATCTGGGAACAATAGTGGTAGCTCTCGTACTGATAGCACTTGTCACGGTGACAGTTCGTTCGATGTTAGCGGATAAGCGCCAAGGTAAATCCTCCTGTGGCTGCCGCTGTTCCTCATGCCCCATGGGATCTGCGTGCCATAGGGCTTCCACGGGAAAGGATCAGGTCCGTAACTGACCTGATCCTTTCCGGGGAATCATTATTCATAGAAGTATGTCGGATTATTCCGGAGGGTATCCATGATATCCTCCGGTATTTTGTCCGGTGAGATATAGAAACCGTTAAATCCGTATCCGTAGTAATCGTCGGATGTAATGTTGGAAGAGGAGTTGGTCTGTCCGGTCCCCTGTTTAAAGTAGACGGTAGCAGTACAGTAATAATCCGCGATCTTCCAGCTTTCCTGATATCCGAACATGATCTTCATATTGTCGATCAGAGCGTTTATCTGCCCGGGATCTTCTATGAGAGCCGAGTAATCGGCTATGGCCTTTCTGTTTTCGTCACATTCCGTGTAATACAGTTCTATTCCCGATATATCGTCTCGAACTTCATCCGCATCCTTATACAGATCATATTTTTTCAGGAAATCGATCGTATGTGTGTACCCGGGGTAGATTTCGTAATAGTAGTCGATCGTAGCATAATAGCTGTAGGCATGCGGATCATTGTATTCGAGTGAACCGATCGGATCTTCGTTATGAGCCAGAGTATAGTCATATTTTTCGATATCGGCTTCATACGCCTTCTTAAATTCGAGGAACATTTCGGCATTTGAATCGACCGAATCGATCCCGTATCCGCAGTTATAACTCATGACGCCGCTGGTTGAGTTTTCCTTTATCCTTTCATATGCGCTGTCCAGATCATACAGGCAGGATCTGTATTCGTCGGTACCTATCACGGCATTCATGAGAGCATCGTCGATATCCTCCGGTATAAACAGAGAGCGTGCCTTATATCTGCCGTTCTTCATTCTGTATAATACGACAGCATTATATCCGTTCGCATATTCCGGAGTGTATCCGTCCGCATATCCCTGAAACGTCCAGATCTTTCTTATTTCCCTGTTCCTGTCCTGGCCTATGGCGGCAAGTGCTCTTACATCATCGATGTTGGTGAGCTTCAGATCTCGGATGAAGTGCTCCTCGGCCATTTCATATTCGTCGTCTCCCCTGACATAGTCTCTGGGAGAGTATGCGGAATAGAAAGCGGCGCTTTCCACCTTGTCAGGATCCGGAGCGAACGAATCATAACCGGTGAGATCTTCTTTGAATATGACAAATGCGAGTACGGCGATCACCGCGACGGGCAGTGCGTGCCAGAGTTTTCTCGTTGCACATTTTACGTTACCGGCACAGATGACCTCAACGATCATGCATATGACAGCCGCACTGAATAATACGGCTATGATGAGAGGTATATTGAAACCGGAAAAACATGACCCCACCATGATCTCGATGATGTATCCGCACAGGATCGTTCCGGCGATGGCTGTAATGAACTTGGCGGCATACATGATCGCGGGATGAACGTAACCTGAGCCTATGTCCTCTGCGCGTCTCTTTATGAATGCAAGATAGGAGAGAGCCACAGCCACCGCACCCAGAAGGACGCTTGCGAGTATGAACCCCGCGGTACCCGCCATGAGAGGCTTTCCGGCATATTCGTTATAGCTGAAGATATTGATCATGTGAACATGGTTAGCTATGGATGAGAAGATGTCGGGCCTGTATTTTTCGGGGGCATCCAGCACCCAGCTGATGTCGTGGTATGTTGCAAAGTACGATGACATCATCGACGTAAACAGCAATACGATAAGGGGCTTTCCTGCCAGGAAAAGGAAATCCGTGATGACGGCTATCATAAGGTTCCTGCTGACAAGAACGGCCAGAGTCGTGAGGGCATATACCGTAACGAAGAGCAGGAGATTGAGCAGATACTCCATCAGCATGCCGAACAGCAATCTGCCGGAGGCCGCTCCCATGAACAGTGCTATGAGCATCCCCAGGATTCTGAAAACAAAAGCAAGTGCGGCAAATACCATTACCGGATTCACACATATGTTCATGAACAGATCGCATCTTGTGATCGGGTGACTCAGATAGAAGTCCGCCGATTGCGTTCTGTACAGGAAAGCGAAAGAAGCAAAACCTGCAAGCAGAGCAATGACAACGGTTATCACGAAAGAATATGCCGAAGGCCCTATCCATCCGTAAGCGCTTGAGACCATGTATTCCTTAAGCGTCATGCGATAGCTTATCTCGTATAATATGTAGTTTTTTCTGGCCATGAACAGTACCAGGATGGTACCGAGTACATAGTATGAAAAGAATGCAAGTATGGTCAGGGCGGGAATCCAGATATGCCTCTTGGTTATCTCCGTCTGAAGATCCTTAAAGGATATTTTATGCAAGGATGATCTTTGAGATGTCATATCCCACTACCTCCGTTTCGCTGATGAATATTTCTTCAAGTGTGAGCGGCAGAAGCTCTGCAAACACCGTATCGGCCGAATCGATGAGACCTGTGATCTCATCTGCGGTGCCTCTTACCGTATAAGTGTGAAGACGGCCCTGTTCCTTATGGATGACTATGTTCATCTTATTTTCCGCGGCGATCCTGTCTTCATCGGACTTAAATACTATCTGAAGTTTATTGATATTCAGCTTCATGTCGTTTATGTCTCTTGAGAGCAGTATCCCGCCTTCATGCAGGAGACCGACATGGTCGCATATATCCTCGAGCTCGCGCAGGTTATGCGAGGTCAGGATCGGAGTCAGGCCGCGGTCTTCCATATCTTTTGCAAAAAGCGATTTGGTCGCCTGACGCATCACGGGGTCCAGTCCGTCGAATGTCTCGTCGCAGAGAAGATATCTGCAGCCGCTGCATAGTCCGGAGATCACGGAAAACTGCTTACGCATGCCCTTTGAGAAGCCCTGGATACGTCTTTTGGGATCCAGATTGAATGAGCCTAAGAGCTTACGGAATCTTTCGGTATCGAAAGCAGTGTATATCTTGCTGTAGTAGCTGAGCATATCCTCGGGCGTTGCATTTGCAAAAAAGTATGAATCGTCGCTGATAAAGAAGATCTTGGATTTGGCGTTAGGGTTATCCCAGACATTCTCGCCGTCTACGATGATCTGACCTTCATCGGGCTTTAAGACTCCGGCCATCATTCGAAGGAGAGTGGTCTTGCCGGCGCCGTTTGTTCCGACCATTCCGAATACTTCGTTTTCATTCATCGAAAGAGAAAGCTTCGTTACAGCCGGGTATCTGTCATAGTATTTGCTGACGTTTGATATTTCGATCATGGTCTTAATTGTCCTCCCGTGTCTGTGCCCACAGAGCATCCATGTCGATGCCGAGCTGCGCACCTTCTTTCCGGATCTCGCTGAGTCTGTTCTTCAGCTCGTCCTTTTTCCTGTCCATGAGATTCGGATTTCCTGCCACAAAGTTGCCTTTACCTTTGACCGTATACATGAATCCCTCCCTGGTAAGTTCGGCGTAAGCCTTCTGTATGGTGTTCGGATTGGTTGCAAGCTCCACAGCGAGAGCCCTGACCGACGGCATCTGTTCATCCTCCTGCATGACGCCCGAAAGGATGAGCTGTTTATAGTGGTCGGCTATCTGCTCGTATATGGGCCTTGCGTCTCTGTAATTGATCACTGCCATATGCATTACCTCATATTGACCGTTCTGACTGTACTACTTGTGATAGTACAGTTATATCATTTGAACTTATGTGATGTCAATCCGCTTTTTTGGCAATATTTATCCTATAAACTACAGGTTAATTCGTGGTATAGTATGTAAGGATTAATTCAGGAGGAATGAAAGATGTATTATACAAACGTGCTCGATCTGATAGGAAACACACCCCTTATGAGTCTGGAACAGACTACGGGAATGAAGATATTTGCAAAGGCTGAATTCTTGAATCCGGGCGGAAGCATCAAGGACCGTATAGCTCTTAATATGATAGAAGAAGCCGAGAAGGACGGGAGACTTAAACCCGGAATGACTATCATAGAGCCGACTTCCGGCAATACCGGCATCGGACTTGCTCTGTGCGGTGTTCGCAAAGGTTATCGCGTGATCATAGTGATGCCCGAGAACATGAGCGAAGAAAGAAAGAAGATAATCAAAGCGCTCGGCGCCGAACTCGTGCTTACGGATCCGAAACTCAGTATAGGCGGATCGGTGGATAAGGCAATGGAGATCGCGGCGACTTCAGACGAGTATTATGTGCCTCAGCAGTTCCAGAACCCGGCCAATCCCGATATGCATTACCGTACCACGGCCGTGGAACTCACCGAACAGCTCGGAGAGAAGATCGACATCTATGTATCGGGGATCGGAAGCGGCGGAACTCTGCAGGGCGTGGCAAAGTATCTGCTTGAGAAAAATCCCGACTGCAGGATAGTAGCCGTGGAACCCAGGAATGTTTCCGCATTGCTCGGAGACGAACCCGGACTTCATCAGATACAGGGAATAGGAGACGGGTTCATCCCTGACATCCTTGATACAAGTATCATCACGGATATCGTTACGGTGACGGATGATGATGCGATAAATACCGCAAGAGAACTGGCTAAAGTACAGGGACTTCTTGTCGGGACATCCGCAGGTGCCAATGTATGGGCAGCCATGAAGATGGCAAGGAAATACGGAAGTGATAAGGTCATCGCTACAGTTCTTCCGGACCGCGCCGAGAGGTATTTCAGCACGGCTCTGATCTGAGCTTACCCCTCAGCTTAACCGCTTGCCTCTCATCAGATGTACCAGTTCAGTTCACCTTCAGGTGAAGTGTTCAGCAGATCGACGAGTTTTCTGGAATAAAAGAATTCGTGTATCATCTTGTCATATTCGACCCACATGGATACCGTCTTACATATATCCCTGCGGTCGCAGTAGTAGTCCTTATCGGCGAGGCATGCCACGGGTGACAGAGAACCCTCCATCAGCTCAAGTATTTCACCGACCGTATATTCATCGGGGGTTCGCGTGAGTTTATATCCTCCGCCCTTGCCGCTTGCTCCGCTTAGCAGCCCGCCTGAGACCATATCCTTTACAATGATTTCCAGATATTTCTTTGATATATTTTGTCTTGCTGCAATATCTTTGAGCGGGATATAGTTTCCGTTATCATTCTCTGCTATATCGAGCATCACTCGCAACGCGTAACGTCCTCTTGTTGAAATCATATCGGTATCCTTTCTTATTCTGTAAAAGCAGATGTCACCATCATCTTTTGCCCATCGTACCGCAAGGTAAATAGGCAAATCAAGTATTATTTCTCAAAAGATTTATCTGAGCGCGTATTTTTACAAATATTTCACAAAAAACCTATTGACATAGTAGGCGATTAGGATTATAGTAGCGTCAGATGATCGAAAAGAGAGCACGGTCAAATAGTTACGAAAGGAGAAAGACATGATGAATAACTTCAGGATCGAACAGATCAATATGAAATCCGGCATGTGTTGGTGTTGTCGAATGCTTTTCTCCCGGGCTTATAATATGGCCGGGGCGTACACAAACCTGTGGATATGCCCCGATGAACGATGTTAGTTCAAAGTTGACCATCAGCCCGGGAGCCGAAATAGAGCCTCCGGGCTTTTTCATAGAATAAAACAGGTAAGATAAGCGAAAACAGATTCCAAAACAATTCAAATAAAAAGGAGAAATGAAAATGAGCGATTACAGATTTGAAACACTTCAGTTACATGTAGGGCAGGAAAACCCCGATCCAGCATCGGATGCAAGAGCAGTACCGATCTACCAGACCACGTCATATGTATTCCATAACAGTAAGCATGCGGCGGATCGCTTCGGCCTGGCAGATGCAGGTAATATCTACGGCAGACTGACCAACTCCACCCAGGGCGTTCTGGAGGAGAGGCTGGCAGCACTCGAGGGCGGAAGCGCAGCACTCGCACTCGCATCCGGTGCCGCAGCCATCACATATACCATAGAAGCACTTGCAGCTAACGGCGGTCATGTTGTAGCACAGAAGACCATCTACGGCGGCAGCTACAATCTGCTCGCACATACACTTCCTCAGTACGGCATCAATACCACATTTGTGGATGCACATAATCTGGCTGAAGTTGAAGCAGCAATTCAGGATGATACGAGAGCAATCTACTTAGAGACTCTCGGAAATCCCAACAGTGATATCCCGGATATCGATGCTGTAGCCGAGATCGCTCATAAGCACGGACTTCCGCTTGTTATCGACAATACTTTCGGAACTCCTTTCCTGATCAGACCTTTTGAACACGGTGCAGATATCGTTGTTCATTCCGCTACCAAGTTCATCGGCGGTCACGGAACCACCCTCGGCGGAATCATCGTTGAGTCCGGTAAGTTCGACTGGAAGGCAAGCGGCAAGTATCCGAACATCGCCGATCCCAACCCCAGCTATCACGGTGTATCTTTCTATGATGCAGTAGGCCCCGCAGCATTTGTTACATATATCAGAGCTATCCTGCTTCGTGATACCGGCGCCACCATATCACCGTTTAACGCCTTTCTTCTCCTTCAGGGAGTTGAGACACTGTCACTCAGGCTTGAGCGGCATGCAGAGAATACCAAGAAGGTCGTAGAGTTCTTAAGCAATCATCCCAAGGTTGCCAAGGTTAACCATCCTTCACTGCCCGAGCATCCCGATCATGAACTCTATAACAGATACTTCCCCAACGGCGGTGCATCGATCTTCACCTTCGATATCAAGGGCGGACAGGATGAAGCGTGGAGATTCATCGATAACCTGGAGATCTTCTCTCTGCTCGCTAACGTAGCCGATGTTAAGAGCCTGGTCATCCACCCCGCATCAACGACACATTCACAGCTGTCCGATGAGGAACTTGCGGATCAGGGTATCAACAGGAGTACCATTCGTCTGTCCATCGGTACAGAGCATATAGATGATATAATCGCCGATCTGGAAAAAGGTTTCGCTGCTGTTTAAGATAAGTTGTATACTGTTTTTTATGGAGGAAAGAATTATGGCTAACATTTATAAAGGAACTTTAGGACTCGTTGGAAATACCCCTCTTGTTGAAGTAACCAATATTGAGAAGGATCTTGATCTGAAAGCGACCGTACTGGTGAAACTCGAGTACTTCAATCCGGCAGGCAGCGTGAAAGACCGTATCGCCAAGGCTATGATCGAGGATGCTGAGGAAAAAGGCTTACTCAAGGAGAATTCTGTCATCATAGAACCCACATCCGGTAATACCGGTATAGGACTGGCAGCGATAGCCGCAGCCAAAGGCTACAGGATCATCCTAACCATGCCCGAGACCATGAGCGTGGAGAGAAGGAGCATACTTAAGGCATACGGTGCAGAGATCGTGTTGACCGAAGGTGCCAAGGGCATGAAGGGCGCTATCGCCAAAGCTGAGGAACTGGCTAAGGAGATACCGGACTCATTCATTCCCGGACAGTTCGTCAATCCGGCTAACCCTGCTATCCACAAAGCCACCACAGGTCCCGAGATCTGGAAGGATACCGACGGTGCGGTAGATATATTCATCGCAGGAGTAGGTACCGGCGGAACGGTTACCGGTACGGGCGAATATCTTAAGAGCCGGAAGGCGGATGTGAAGATCGTGGCATTGGAGCCCGAGGATTCTCCGGTACTTTCGGAGGGAAGAGCGGGTGCTCACAAGATCCAGGGTATCGGTGCGGGATTTGTCCCCGATGTGCTGAATACCGCGGTATATGATGAGATATTCAAGGCATCCAATGAAGATGCATTTGCCACCGCCAAACTCCTGGCAAAAAAGGAAGGAATATCCGTAGGAATATCTTCAGGAGCAGCACTGTTTGCAGCGATCCAGTATGCAAAGAAACCCGAGAATGCCGGAAAGACAATTGTTGCGCTTCTTCCCGACAGCGGTGACAGATATTATTCAACAGCTCTGTTCACGGAGTGATGAGCTGTCTGTGATATCAGGTAAAGCTGTCAGATATGATTTCAAAAGAAACAGAGATCAAACTAAATAAACTGAAAACCCGTATAGCCGACCTGCATTCTCTTGCGGTCGGCTATTCCGGAGGAGTGGATTCGACTTTTCTCCTTACGGTAGCGCATATGGTCCTGGGCGATAAGGTGATCGCCGTAACGGCATCGGACGACGCTTTTCCGGAGAGAGAATACACGGAAGCCCGGACATTCTGCGAAGAACACGGGATCAGGCAGATCATAGTAAGGACGAACCCGCTTGAGATAGAAGAGTATCGTCATAATGCTCCGGACCGGTGCTATCATTGCAAGAAAGCGTTTTTCTCGGAGATAAAACGGATTGCCGGCGAGAACGGGATCGAAAATGTTGCGGAAGGATCCAATATCGATGATATTGGAGATTACCGTCCCGGATTAAGGGCAGTGGAAGAGCTTGGGATCAGGAGCCCGCTTCGTGAGGCAGGGCTATCCAAAGCCGAGATACGTTCTCTGTCTAAGGAGATGGGGCTGCCGACGTGGAGCAAACCGTCGTATGCATGTCTTGCATCGAGATTCGTTTACGGTGAAGAGATCACCGCAGAGAAACTTCACATGATCGACCGTGCGGAACAGTTTCTGATCGAACTCGGATTCATTGAGGAGCGGGTGAGGATGCACGGCAACCTGGCAAGGATAGAAGTGCCGGGCCCGGATATACCGAGACTTGCTTCCGATGATATCCGCACCGCAGTATATGAAGAATTCAAGAAGATAGGATTCTCATATGTGAGTCTGGATCTTAAGGGATACCGTACGGGAAGCATGAATGAGATGCTGAATTCAAAAAAATAAAAAATTTTTTCCAAATACCTATTGACATAGTAGGTTAAAGTGTGTAAGATATAGAAAAACAAAGGAAAGGAGTATGACAGATGAAGAACTATGATCACAGAACAGATACCATGTGTTGTATGTGGATGTGTTGTCGAATGCTGATCTCCCAGGCAAGTAATATGGTCGGGTGTTTGGCCCATTTGTCATGCGCCCGGATACAGTGATTTATCATCTTAAATCTATGTAAGCCATTGCCTGGGAGTAAAACCCCGGGCATTTTTAATGTCCGTCACAGAACAAAAAATCAATCTATAAAAAATGGAAATGAGGAAAATAATTATGAAAAACAATCTAATCAAAAAGATCATAACCGCCGTCGCAGCCGCAACACTCGGAGCAGCCCTGCTTACAGGATGCGGAAGCACCGGCGCAACATCTGCTGAAGCAGCAAGCGCAGACAACTTAGGAAATCAGGTCTACAGAACTCTCGATGAAATAAAGGAGAGCGGAACAGTGAACATCGGAGTCTTCTCCGATAAGAACCCCTTCGGATATGTGGATGAGAACGGTACATATCAGGGATATGACGTTTACTTCGCAGAGAGGATCGGACAGGATCTCGGAGTCAAGATCAACTACGTATCAACGGAGGCAGCAAGCAGAGTTGAATATCTCGAAACCGGTAAAGTCGATATAGTACTTGCCAACTTTACCGTAACCGAAGAAAGAGCCCAGAAAGTGGATTTCGCACTTCCTTATATGAACGTGGCACTCGGTGTGGTATCACCCGAGGATAACGTGATCGAGGATCTGAGCCAGATAGGGGCAGACGATCAGGTGATCGTTATATCAGGTACTACGGCAGAGACATATCTCGAGAAGAACTATCCCGATATCAAACTTCAGAAGTTTGATACATATGCTACAGCCAAGACTTCTTTTGAGAACGGAACGGGTGTTGCATGGGCAAACGACAATACCGAGGTCATCGCATACTCTCTGGAAAATGAAGGTTATGTGGTAGGCATCCCTTCACTCGGAAGCCAGGACACCATCGCTCCGGCAGTATCCAAGGGTAACAGCTCACTCCTTAACTGGCTGAATGATGAGATCAAGGCACTCGGAAACGAGAACTTCTTCCATGCAGATTATGAGGCAACTCTTCTTGATACTTACGGCGCGGATTATGAGGATACTCTGGTAGTTGAAGGCGGCGTGGTAGCCCAGGCCGAAGCAGCAGCTTCCGAGACTGAGGAAGCAACAGCAGGTGATCTCGATATAGTTCCCGGTAACGGTGAGACCATCAAGATCGCAGCATCTCCCGTACCTCATGCGGAGATCCTGGAAAAAGCAGCTGACATTCTTAAAGATTACGGTTACGAACTGGATATCGTGGAATTCGAAGATTACGTACAGCCAAACCTGGTTGTTGAGTCAGGTGAATTTGATGCCAATTATTTCCAGCATGTTCCTTATCTTGACAGCTTTAACGATGAGCAGGGTACACATCTCGTGAATGCAGGCGGGATCCACTATGAGCCCTTCGGTATCTATCCCGGTACCAAATCTAGTCTTGATGAAGTTGCTGACGGTGATTCCATAGCGATCCCGAATGACACCACCAACGAAGCAAGAGCGCTCCTTCTCCTTCAGGACAACGGACTTCTGAAGTTAAAGGACGGAGCAGGTCTCACAGCCACAGTTAATGATGTAGTCGAGAATCCTCATGATCTGGAGTTTGTAGAACTTGAGGCAGCACAGGTCGCAAGAGTCACCAAGGAAGTCGAATATGTAGTCCTTAACGGAAACTACGCTCTTGAAGCCGGCTTCTCGGTAGCAAAGGATTCCATCGCTTATGAAGCAAGCGATTCGGTAGCTGCACAGACATATGTGAACATCGTCGCAGTATATGACGGCAATGAATCCACAGACAAGATCAAAGCACTGGTAAGCGTGCTCAGATCCGATGAGATCAGACAGTTCATAGAGGATACATACGACGGAGCCGTCGTGTTCTATGACTGAAATCTGTAATCAGCTTAAGCGGGAGGGTGCGGATCCCTCCCGCATCTTTCGGAGACAGCAATGAGTGAGATAGAGATTAGAAACCTGACGAAGAAATTTGAAGTAAAAGAGCATACCGTAGTCGCTCTCGATAATATCAGTCTGTCGATCGAAAAAGGTGATATATTCGGCATCATCGGAATGTCCGGTGCAGGGAAGAGCACACTGGTCAGATCCATTAATTATCTCGAGGAGCCGACTGAAGGCCGCGTGCTGATAGACGGTGTGGATATGGGGACACTTTCACACAGGGAGCTTCGTGAAAAAAGAAGTGATATCGGCATGATCTTTCAGAGCTTCAATCTCCTTGAGCAGAAGAGCGTGATCGATAATGTCTGCTTTCCGCTGGAGATAGCGGGGATCAGGAGACGGGATGCAAGGATCAGGGCACGAGAACTTCTTAAGACCGTGAATCTTGAGGACAAGGAAAAGGCTTATCCGTCACAGTTATCCGGCGGGCAGAAGCAGAGAGTGGCGATAGCCAGAGCTCTGGCATCGGATCCGAAGATACTTCTCTGCGATGAGGCTACGAGTGCGCTCGATCCGCAGACAACGGAATCGATATTATCCTTACTGAAGGATATCAATGAAAAGATGAACATCACCATAGTCATCATCACACATCAGATGTCGGTGGTGACTCAGGTTTGCAATAAAGTGGCGATCATAGACAACGGCCGGCTCGTAGAGGAAGGTCCTGTGGAGAAGATATTCGAATCGCCCGAATCGGATGCGGCAAGGGAACTTATCCTTGAGAAAAATGTCAGATATACGCCGGTGGAACAGCTGCATGCTTCGAGAAGGATCAGGATAGTCTTTAATGAGAACTCCTCGTATGAACCGGTCATCTCCAATGTCATCCTGAAATATCAGGCTCCCGTCAACATACTTAAAGCCGATACCCGAAACGTCGGAGGACGGGCCAGAGGAGAGATGATACTGGGGCTTCCGGATGGCAGAGAAATTCAGGAAGGCATCATTGAGTATCTGTCGGGGATAGGACTGACCGTAACGGAGGTGGATTACGATGTTTGATGAAAAAGTAGTACAGATGATACTCGAAGGTATCAGGGATACGCTGTTTATGACGCTTGTTTCCACCGTGTTCGGTTATGTGATAGGATTGCCGTTCGGCATAGTATTGAACGTCACGCGCAAAGACGGATTAAAACCCAACCGCATCATTTACGGTATCGGTGATTTTATCTGCAATATCGTAAGGAGCATTCCTTTTCTGATCCTGCTGATCCTGCTGATACCGTTTACGAGACTGGTGGTAGGTCAGAGCTACGGATCAACGGCTACGATAGTTCCGCTCGTGATCTGTGCGGCACCCTACATCGCCAGAGTCGTGGAATCATCACTTAACGAAGTGGATGCCGGAGTGATCGAAGCGGCCAAAGCCATGGGGGCGAGCAACATCCAGATAATATTCAAGGTCCTGCTCGTGGAGGCCAGGATATCACTGTTTACCGGAGCGACGATAACCACGGGACTCTTACTGGGGTATTCCGCCATGTCGGGAACCGTCGGAGGAGGCGGTCTCGGTGATATCGCAGTCAGATACGGTTACTACAGATGGCAGACCGACATCATGCTGGTCACGGTCGTGCTGCTGATACTCATCTTCCAGATAATCCAGAATATCGGTACCAGACTGTCCGGAAGGATCGACCACAGAAAACACTAAACGAAACATGGATACATCTATTATCAGTTCATATTTACCGCTGTTTGCGGAGGCATTCATACTGACCGTAAAGATCGGGTGGATAGGGATAGGACTGTCACTTCTCCTCGGGATCACGGATGCCTTCATACTTTATTTCAGGATACCCATCCTGTCGGGAATAGTGAAAGCCTATGTGGAGCTGTTCAGAAACACGCCGCTTCTGGTACAGCTTTTTTTCCTGTATTACGGACTCCCGGCGGTCGGCATCCGTATTTCGGCCGAAGTCTGCGGTGCGATCGGACTGGGGCTTCTCGGCGGAAGTTACATGACCGAGAGCATCAGGAGCGGACTTGAAGCAGTACCCGCGATCCAGACAGAGAGTTCTTTTGCTCTCGGGATGAACAGGATACAGGCTTTTGTGCTGGTGATCGTTCCGCAGGCGTTTTCGATAAGTGTTCCGGCCATCATAGCCAATATCATCTTTTTGCTGAAGGAGACGAGTGTCTTCTCGGCGATAAGCCTGATGGATCTGATGTTTACCGCCAAAGACCTGATAGGCCTGTATTACAACACCACGGAGAGTCTTTTCCTGCTCGTGATCTTCTATATCCTGATGCTCCTGCCCGTATCTCTTGCAGGCTCGTATATAGAGAAAAGAGCAAGGTTTAAGATGTTTGGAGACTGAAGATGGGATTTGAAGTGCTTTTTAAAGGAACGAATATGCTGCGTCTTCTGGGGGGCCTGGGCGCGGCGATGAAGATAAGCCTCATCTCGATCGCGATAAGCATAAGTCTGGGCATAATCCTGGGAATGCTGATGAGCATGAAAAAACCGGTGATCAATGCGATATCCAGGATCTATCTCGAGATCGTCCGGATCATGCCGCAGATGGTCCTTCTGTTCATCGTCTTCTTCGGCTTTACCAAAGCGATGGGACTTAATCTGTCTGCAGAGACGAGCTCGATCATAGTTTTTTCATTCTGGGGAACGGCCGAGATGTCCGATCTGGTGCGAAGCTGCCTGATAAGCATCCCCCCGATCCAGTATGAGAGCAGTGCAGCTCTCGGCCTGAGTAAACTTCAGACATATGTATATGTGATAATACCTCAGATAGGCAGGAGACTGATCCCTCTGTCCATCAATCTGATCACGAGGATGATCAAGACCACCAGTCTGGTGATGATGATAGGAATAGTTGAGGTGCTCAAAGTCGGACAGCAGATCATTGAAGCCAACAGAAAAAGTTCGCCGAATGCCGCTTTCGGTGTTTTTGCGACCGTATTCTTGCTGTACTTCCTGGTGTGCTGGCCGATAAGCACGTTTTCAAGATATCTGGAAAAGAAATGGGCGAATTGATATGAGTGAAGAGATACTGAAGATCGAACATCTGTATAAGAGGTATGATGATATACCTGTTCTTGAGGACATCAGCCTGACCGTGAAAAAGGGCGAGACCGTCGTTATCGTCGGACCGTCCGGATGCGGCAAAAGCACTTTCTTAAGGTGCATCAACGGACTGGAGGACATACAGGACGGGCATGTTTATCTGGAAGATGCACTGATCAATCCGGCATCAGGCGAGTCTGTACAAAACAGACAGAGGATAGGAATGGTATTCCAGAGCTATGATCTGTTTCCGCATAAGACCGTATTGGAAAACGTCATACTCGCTCCGATGAAAGTGCAGAAGAGAAAGAAGGAAGATGCGACTGAGGAAGCCCTTGCACTGCTTGACCGTGTCGGACTTTCGGCCAGGAAAGACAGTTATCCCAGACAGCTTTCGGGCGGACAGAAACAGAGGGTAGCCATAGTCCGCGCACTGATGATGCATCCCGAAGTCCTTCTTTTTGATGAGGTTACCGCCGCACTTGATCCCGAGATGGTCAGGGAGGTTTTGGATGTTATTCTGGATCTGGCCAGGAATAACAGCACGATGCTCATCGTAACTCATGAGATGGCTTTTGCAAGAGCGATTGCAGACAGGGTGCTTTTTTTGGACGGAGGTCATATAATAGAAGATACCGATCCGGGACAGTTCTTTGATTCACCCGGGACCGACAGAGCTAAGAAGTTCCTTCAGACTTTTGAATATGAGAGTGTACGATGATTTTTCGCACAGAGAGGAGAAAGCATGCGTGCTGTAGTGACAAGGGTACTTTCGGCTTCCGTGACCATTGACGGAACGAAGGTATCCGAAATAGATAAAGGCTTCCTGATCCTTTTGGGAGTCCATAAAGATGATACCGAAGAAAAGGCCGTGAAGATCGCTGACAAGATCTGCGGTCTTCGTGTTTTTGAAGACGAAAACGGTAAGATGAACATATCTCCGGCTGATGCCGGAGCTTCTCTTTTGATAGTGAGCCAGTTTACGCTGTATGCGGACTGCAGTTCGAGAAGACCGGGATTTACGGATGCCGCCAGACCCGAGATATCGTTACCTCTGTATGAAAAAGTGGTAGCTGAATGCAGAGCCCGGGGATTCGAAGTCGGGACCGGAGAGTTCGGAGCCGATATGAAAGTTGAGTCGGTAAATGACGGGCCGGTCACCATAATACTCGAAATATGATATAATTGCACATGAAAATACATCCATGTATTTTCGGACATGTGCTAATTCCATCCTGGAATTAGCGACTTTATTTCCCGAAAGGATTCAGTATGGAACGGAAGAGAGAAAAACAGAAAACCGCGATAACTATAGTCATGATCGTTATGGCACTTGCGATGGGAGCACTTGCTGCGATCATCATCTCCAGGAATCCCAGGTCCAATACACCTGCTTTTCCTGTGTTCTGTGTCAGCAACATGTTTGAGGCTGTAGCCGCAGGCATTATCCTGGCTCAGGTGATCCCTTTTGAAAAGATAGGCAAGTGGGTCGAGAAGATGAGCAATGCCAAATTCCCGACATTCAGATACGTGCTCTTCAATTCGATCCTGTTCGCACTAATCAGCTCGATCATTGTGAATGCGATAGTGTGTCTGGTAAACATCATGATGGCAAGATCTTCCATTCCCGAGGGTGAAGCACCGCCGTTCATAATGATGTTCCTCAGTTCATATGCTCCGCTTATCATTCCGTCGATCATAATCTGTTATGTGATCGCGATCATTGTCACACCTCTTGTATATAAGATCCTCGGGATCAAAGCACCCCAAGAATGATGATCAACGGTCGATGAGATGAACGATGAGATGATAGTTGATGGCTTCATCTTCGGCACCGCTTCCGATGCGGAACTGGCCAGAGAGGAGGCATCCCGAATCGAATATCTTGATGCGAACATGAACTATGCCAACATCTCCAAAGTCATGCAGCTGTATGACAAGGCACTGGATACCAAGATGTTTCGCACTCCGGTCGGATGGAAGTATATGGGGAAACTCAAGGATATACTTCTTGAGAACGGTTATGTGGCAGAGGAACTGAGACCCATACCTCTTTACAGCGTGTTTGCACGCATCGAAGAAGATCACTCGGTACTTGAGCGTATACGTCCGGCCAAAAAGAAAGTCGATCCGTACAAGCGCAAGTATGCGATAGCCGTGATGGTGATAGGCATACTGCTGGTCACTGTGATAGCGATGTTTGTGATAGCCATGAAGTCGGAGACTCCGAACATGATCAATTACCGCAATGCCATCATTAATGAGTATGCCGACTGGGAACAGGATATCAAAGACAGAGAAGATGTCGTAAGGCAGAAAGAACGTGAACTCTCCATTCCTTCGCCGCTGCCTCATGAGGAACAGAAGGCGCTGGAGGAAGAGATGGAGAAGAACTCCGGAGAGGATGCGACAGATGAGTGATCTGAAGATTCTTGTTGTCGATGATGAAAGTCGAATGCGTAAACTGGTCCGTGACTTTTTAGTCCGGGCCGGTTATATAGTTGTGGAAGCTGCCGACGGAATGGAGGCATGCGACCTTTTCTTTGAGACTAATGATTTCGATCTGGTCATTACCGATGTGATGATGCCCAAAATGGACGGCTGGGAACTGACCAGACAGATCAGGGAATACTCTCAGGTGCCGATAATAATGCTGACCGCCAAAGCCGAGGAACATGATGAACTGAACGGATTTGAACTTGGCGTGGATGAGTATATCTCCAAACCTTTCAGCCCCAAGATACTCGTGGCCCGGGTTGAGGCGATCCTTCGAAGGACTGCGGGAGGAGATTCGGCGGGAGTGCTCGAGACCGGCGGCATCAGGCTGGATAAAGGCGCACATCTCGTTACCATTGATGGTAACCCGATCGAACTGAGTTTCAAGGAATTCGAGCTTCTGGCCTATTTCATGGAAAATGCAGGTCTGGCTCTTTCCCGCGAGAAGATATTAAACGGTGTGTGGGATTACGATTATTTCGGAGATGAGCGCACCGTTGATACTCATGTAAAAAAACTCCGGGCCAAGATGGGTCCCAAAGGTGAACTCATCAAGACCATCTGGGGGATGGGTTATAAATTCGAGGCCTGAAGCGTTAACAAACATATTATTTCGGAGAATCGTAAAACAGTGAAGATAGTATTTGTAAGACACGGTGAACCCGATTACGAGCACGACTGCCTGACCGGTGAGGGCAGAAAGCAGGCAGCAGGCGTGGCAAAGAGGCTCGCCGGATATAACATAGAACGGATTTATTCGTCTCCCATGGGCAGGGCTCTGGAGACGGCTTCATATACCGCGGACGAGATCGGGATCCCGAAAGATGAGATCATTCAGCTCGATTATATGCATGAGCTCATATGGGGCAGTCTGGACAGGGAAGAGGTATATCAGGACGGACATCCCTGGACTATCGCCGATGAGATGGTTGAGCGGAACATGGATCTGCTCGATCATGATTGGCCTTCGAATGAATATTTCATCAATAACAGAGTGACGGAATATGTCATGAAGACATCCGCAGGCATAGACACCTTGCTTAAGGACCTCGGATATGAGAGGGAAGGATTGTATTATCGTAATGTCAGGGAAAATGATGAGCAGTTTACGGTAGCTTTATTCAGCCACGGCGGATCATCGTCCGCGGCTCTTGCACATGTCCTGAACATGACGTTTCCGTATGTGTGCGCAACGATCCATTCTCCCTTTACGGGCATCACGACCCTCAGGTTCGATACGAGTCCGGGCAGCATCAGTGTTCCCTGCATCGAATATATGGACTGAGATATATGCCGGAAGAACAGACTTTAAACAGATACCGGGAACTGGCGGCCAGATCCGCACAGTCCGGTATCTATGTTTATACGGATTTTCATTCACCCGCAGGGGCATCCCTCGCTTACAGGATCACGGACGAAAGAAACGTGAAGATGTGGGGAGGTGCCGAAACCTGCGAGCGTGTGATCGTGCGCTTCGGCGATCCGGAGGATATCGGATACGAAGAGGGGTTCCCGATTTCCGTGATCCGCATTTTCCCGAAACAGGCTAAGTATGCGGATGCTCTGACTCACAGGGATTTCCTCGGTGCACTTATGAATCTCGGGCTTGAAAGGGACGTGATCGGGGATATATATGTCTGTGACAATGAAGCATATGTATTTGTGTGTGAAAGGATCGCCGGATACATAACCGATGAACTCACACAGGTAAAGCATACACCCGTCAGATGCGAGATCACGGATGCCGTACCCGAAGAAGCAAGACCGAAACTCAAGGAAGAGTCGGTCACGGTTTCGTCTCCAAGGCTGGACGGGATAATAGCCAGAGCATATCATATGTCCAGGAGCGAAGCGAAATCCCTTTTTAATTCCGAGGAAGTATTCATAAACGGCCGTCTGTGCGCAAACCCGTTCCATGAACCAGCGGAAGGGGATGTGATAAGCGTCCGCGGACACGGCAAGATGATATACGACGGAGTCGCTCGCAGGACCTCGAAGGACAGATTCGCAGTCATCATCAGGAAATACACATGAAACTGAGCATAGGAATCCTCGCACACGTAGATGCGGGCAAAACCACATTAACGGAGAGCATGTTATACCTGACCGGAATGATCAGGTCTCAGGGACGCGTGGATAACGGCGATGCGTTCCTTGATACCGAAGCTCTGGAGAAAAAGCGCGGAGTCACGATCTATTCCAAACAGGCGATGATAGACCTTGCAGCTGATGATCCGCTTAATCTGTCCGGGGAGGATGTACGGATCACGATGATCGACACACCCGGTCATACTGATTTCGTGGCAGAGGCGGAGCGTGCTCTGTCAGTGCTGGATCTTGCGGTACTTCTGATAAGTGCATCGGACGGCGTTACCGATATCACCCGTAAACTCGTTCATATGCTGGGCGAATACAGGGTTCCGTATGTCATATTCGTGAACAAGATGGATATGAGTACGCGAAGTGCCAAAGACATATCGGAGGAACTCATGCGCAAGCTCGGACCGGGTGCCATACCTGTAAAACCCGGATCTGAAAACGATGCTCAGGTCACCGAGAGCATAGCGGCTCTGAGTGAAAAGACCATAGAGAGATACCTGTCGGATGAAACGCTTGCAGACAGTGATATCACGGAACTGATCTGTTCCGGGACATTCCATCCCGTACTGTTCGGATCGGCGCTTAAGAATGAGGGAGCCGACGACCTGATCAGGCTCATCACGAGATGGCTTCCCGACACCTCCTCCGCATACAGAAAGACTACCTCCGCAAAGGTTTTCAAGATCGCCTGTGAGCAGGGACACAAACTGAGCTTCATAAAGGTGACCGGAGGAAAGATAAGTGTCCGTGATACTTTGCCGGACGCACGGTGCGCCGATGACAAGGTAACGCAGATCAGGATATATAACGGCGGAAAATATACGACGACTGACTGCGCCGAAGCAGGAGATGTTGTGGTGCTCACCGGGATCGAGCATTCCTTTGCCGGAATGGGCATCGGTGAGGAGCTCGATGATGAAACGCACATCAACCGTCCGGTGCTCAGGTACAGGATGATACTTCCGGATGATGTTCCGGTAAGGACTTTCATGCCGAAACTCAACGAACTGGCGGCAGAAGATCCGCTTCTGGACATCAGCGCTTCGGGTGATGTGATAAGTCTCTCCGTGATGGGAGAATTCCAGCTTGAGATCCTCTCATCCGTTATCGAAGAGAGGTTCGGAGTGAAGGTGTCATTCGACAGCGGGGAGATCATCTATAAGGAGACCATAGCGGATGCGGTGATGGGATTCGGTCATTTCGAACCCTTAAGACATTATGCCGAAGTACAGCTCCTGATGGAGCCGCTGCCGGCAGGAAGCGGGATAGAAGTCGCAAGCTTTGTGAGCGTCGATGACTTGAGCATTAACTGGCAGAAGAATATCATGTCGACCATATTAAACGATCTGCCGACCGGAGTCCTGACGGATTCCGTGCTTACCGATATAAGATTTACGATTGCCGGCGGCAGATCTCATATCAAACATACGGAAGGCGGAGATTTCAGGGAAGCGGTAAGACGTGCCGTCAGACAGGGCCTTATGAAGGCTGATTCCGTTCTTCTCGAACCCTATTATGAATTCGTGATCACTCTGCCCGCCGACTCTCTGGGCAGGGCCATGAATGATATCGGCATGATGAACGGTACCGCTTCTATAGAGGAGCAGGATGAGGAGGCAGCCGTTCTCGCCGGAACCGCTCCTGCCGTTAAACTTATCAATTATCAGAGCATCCTTACTTCTTATACCGCCGGAAAAGGACATATCGATCTGTCTTTTGCAGGATACAGACCCTGCAGTGCCGAATACACTCAGGCTGTCATGGATGAAAAAGCTTACGACCCCGATTCCGATACCGGATCACCTTCGGGAAGCGTGTTTGTATCACACGGTGCGGGTGAATACGTTCCCTGGTATGAAGCAGAGGCACGCATGCATATCCCGAGCCGTGAGACCGAACTGATATGGGGTGAAAGCGAAACGGAAGAAGAACAGCTTGAAAAAGAAGCCGACCTTAAGCGGAGGATAGCAGAGAGCCGGGGCGATGCGGATAGCCTCGGTGTACGCCTCGGGTCGATGGGGACCGATGAGATAGACGAGATCATCAACAGGACTTCTCATGCCAATTCCGGATCAAGAAAAGGAAATACCAAAAGGGTATATCACGAAAGGCGGGTGATCTCTTCGGCCTCTCATTCCGGCAGAACCGCGAAAAATCCTTCCGCAGGCAAAAAGGGGCGTCCGAAATATCTTCTGGTCGATGCGTATAATATTATACATGCCTGGGATGATCTTAAGAACCTGCTCTCAGACAGCATATACGATATGGACGGAGCCAAATACCGCCTCCTGGATATCCTTTCCGAGTACCGCGTGTTAAAGGAGTGTGAGGTGATCGCCGTATTTGATGCATATAAAGTCAAAGGACATGTCACGGAGAAATTTGACTATATGGGTGTACATGTGGTCTACACCAGAGAAGCCGAAACGGCAGACCAGTATATAGCCCGTTTTACGGTGATCAATTCCAGAGAACTGGATATCACCGTCGCTACTTCGGACGGCCTGGTCCAGCTTATCATCCTGGGAGAGAATGCCAAACTCATGTCTGCGGGCGAACTTCTAGAAGATGTGAAGACAACCCGAGAGATGTCTGTTGGACATTTGTTGGACAGGCATTGACTATAATATATAAGTTAAATCATGATATGCAGTTATTGCGGATGTAATGTATAATCATCTGTATGAAGAACTTTGATTATGAAGAACTTTGATTATGAAGAACTTTGATTATGAAGAACTTTGATCAAGATGTTATTCCCCGACAAAAAAGGAGAACAAATCATAGAAGGAGATATAAACCATGAAGGCTACTAAAAGAAAATCGCTCAAAAAGTCGTTGCTTACCAGCATCGTGATCTGGGTGGCGATCATGATCGTTATCATCACTCAGATAAGTATCAAGCTGGCATCCGACAACATCCAGTCTCTCATGAATAACATTCTTGCAAGGGAATCCGCAACCTATGCAAATGAGATCCAGAGCTGGTGGAACAGCATTGAAGACAGGGTAGGTCAGACAGCCGACGTCATGAGGAATACCCCTGAACTGTCATATGATGATGCGCTTACGATGCTGCTGAGTCTTACCAAACTCGATCCGGACTCTCAGGATATTTATCTTGCATACGGAGATACCGGCAAGTTCCTTGACGGATCGGGCTGGGTTCCGGATGATACATTTGTATTCACGGACAGACCCTGGTATACAGGCGCGATAGCACAGAAGGGTGAGATCTTTTCTTCGGAACCCTATGTTGATGCATCGACCGGTAAGACCTGTCTGGCATGCTCGATAATGGTGACTGATAATGTGGTATTGTCCAGTGATATCAACTTCGATAAAGTGGCCGAAATGGTAGCCGGATTTGAATCCCTTTCACCGGAAGCCGGATTCTATATCCTCAATAAGGAGACCAAAGACGTTCTGATCAGCAATAACGCAGACTGTGTCGGACAGAATCTGGCATCTGCATCCGATCCCGTACTTGCAGGTCTTGCACCGATATTTGATTCATTGAATAAGGACATCAATACCGACGGAAGCAAGGTTATCACGGCTAAGACCTCAGCCGGTTCAAAGATGTTTACCGCAACCGATATCGAAGGCACTTCATGGACAGTGGTCAGTGCGGTTCCCTCATCCCTGCTCAGCCAGAGCATCCTGAAGGTAATGTATGTCACTTTTGCAAGCGCGATCATTTTGCTGGCCATCCTGTTTGCAGCCATGTATTTTGTGCTCAACAAAGCACTCAATCCAGTTGCTACCATCACCGAGCGCATCACGGATATCAGCAAGGGTGATTTCACCGTTCAGATCACTCCCGAGGGAAACAATGAGATCACTACACTGGCGGAAAGCCTGAACGAATACATTGAGAAGATGCGGACTACGCTGAACAGCCTGTCCAGCATCTCCGGACAGATGAATACCCGCGCCGGAGAATGCTTCAACATCTCACATGTTCTCTCTGACGCAAACAACAATCAGGGTGAATCGATAGAGCAGCTCAACAATACGCTTAACCAGATGAACTACTCGATCGAGGAAGTCGCTTCGGGAGCTACGCAGCTTGCAGATACTTCGAGCCAGCTGGCAAGAAGTGCGGAAGATGTTAAGGCTCTTTGTACCGAAACTCTGAATGCTTCAGCCAAAGGCCGCGAAGAGATGGTGGGCATGACCAAGAATGTCAGCACACTCAGCGAGACGATCAGCGAACTGACCAAACTCATCAGTGAGACTGCAGAGACTGTTCAGGAGATCACCGGTATCACGGATACGATCAATGCCATATCCAGCCAGACCAACCTGCTGTCTCTCAATGCATCGATCGAGGCTGCAAGAGCAGGAGAGATGGGCAAGGGATTTGCGGTAGTTGCTACTGAGGTAGGCGTGCTTGCAGGACAGTCATCGCAGGCTACGGAAACCATCCGCAGACTGGTTGACGGCATCACCAAGAATATCTCCGATATCAATACCAAGGCCGAGATATGTGTAAGCGACATGGAGGCTTGTATTAAAGCCGTTTCGGGCGCGAATGAATCTTTCGATAAGATCTACGGAGACGTTGCCAAGGCTACAGACGGTATCACTGAGATCGCTGACGGCATCGGCAGGATCAATAACGTGGCATCCAACAATGCGACTACGACTCAGGAACAGGCATCCAACATAAATCAGGTTCTGGAACTGAGCAACACGATAGTTTCCGAGAACGGAAAACTCCGCACCGAGACAGAGAACATAACCAGCATCTCGGAGAACTTAAACCAGTATTCGGACGAGATCAATTCGGATCTTTCGCAGTATACGGTTTAGTTCTCCGGAGCTTAAAGTGCAGCGGTGCCAAGAAACGTTACTTCTTAAATGAGGTTTTTGCGTTTTCGAGTGCCTCTATGACATGGTCACACCAGGCATCAAATTCTGGATCATCCTGTTGAAATTCGGGATGGTCCAGAATATATTTTACGGTCATTTTTATTCCCTGATCCGCTGATATCTCTGCTTTGAAATCGGGGACGAGTTTCTTTACTTTGCTGTTATCGAATACCACGGAATTGGACTTATCGCCTATGAGGCTTCCGGTAAAGTCATAGTCGCCCAGATCGGCCAGAGTTTCGGAAGCGATATAGTAGGGATGAAGTTCGGTTCCGAGTGCTTCGGCTATCGATCTGTATATGCAGTTCCAGCTTACACTCTCGTCCGAGGTGATCTGGAAAGCTTCGCCTATAGCGGCGGGATTACCTATCAGGCCGACATATGCTTTTGCAAAATCGGAGTTATGCGTGATCGTCCAGAGAGATGTTCCGTCACCGTGGATGATGACTTTTTTGCCCTCCATGATCCGCTTTACTACCTGCCAGCTTCCACCGTTTCCGTGTACTCCGAGCGGTACGCTTCTTTCGTCATAGGTATGACTGGGTCTGACGATCGTCACCGGGAATCCGTCTTTTTCATATCTTTCCATCAGATAATCTTCACACGCGATCTTGTTTCTCGAATACTCCCAATAAGGGTTGACGAGAGGAGTTTCCTCTGTGATCACATAGCCTTTCGGAGGCTTCTCGTATGCGGAAGCGGAACTGATATATATGAACTGTCCGGTCTTGTCCTTAAACAGTCTGTAGTCGCGCTCAAGCTGTGCCGGAACAAAGCCGATGAACTCACCGACGCAGTCGAAAGTCATCCCTTCGAGTTTCCTGCGTGTATCTTCTTCATCATTGATATCCGCGATGATCGTTTTCACGTTATCCGGCAGGTCGGTGTTTCTGTTTCCTCTGTTTAAGAGATACAGTTCATCACCTCTTGATGCCAGAAGTCTGGTGATCGCCATGCTGATAGTTCCTGTACCGCCGATAAATAGGATTTTCATATTTGATTACCTCCGTTTGAATGAATATTGGTTTAACGTTACCGTTTCCCTGTATGAAAAGTACCATGACTATAGTCACGATTCAATGCCGTGAGTGTCTGATTAGAGATTTTTAATATTTTTTTGATCAAAAGTTATATTTTTAATCTGAATGAAGTGGTATTGTGTACGTATGTTTTGATTCTAACATGAAAGGAGTCTGTAAATGAGCGAACATTACAAACATTTTAAGACAGTTGTATATATACCGGCGCAGACAGCCGCTTCTTTTGATGAAGATAAACTCCGTTACGATCATGAGTTCATCGAGAAGTTCATAGGACTTGACAAGGTGTACCTGGAAACTCATCGCGGCGATTGTGATGTGGATGATTCTCAGCTTAAGATGATCAGGGATTATCTGGAGAGCAAAGGTGTCACCGTTTCGGGCGGCATTACTACCACCATAGATGACTTCGAAGGAGCGGAGAAGGGTAAGAGACGTCTGTTTAACACCTTCTGCTATACGGATCCCGCGATGCGCAACAGGTTGAAAGAGATTTCCGAACGCGCCGCTTCGATGTTTGATGAAGTGATCCTGGATGATTTCTATTTTACGAACTGTACATGTGAAAGATGCATCAGGGAAAAAGGCGATCGCGACTGGGTCACATTCAGGCGTGAGCTCATGAAGGATGTATCCGCCAATCTGGTCGTCGGACCTGCAAAAGCCGTCAATCCGAAGGTGAAGATGGTCATCAAGTATCCCAACTGGCGTGAATCCTATCATTTTGCGGGATATGTACCTGAGGTCCAGGATGAGATCTTCGATGCCACATACATAGGTACGGAGACACGTTCTCCCGCCTATACCGATCAGCATCTTCCGGAATACTTAAGCTATTCACTGGCCAGATTCATGGATAATGCATGGCCCGGCAGATGCGGAGGAGGCTGGTTTGATACATATCAGTGCTTCTCGATCGACAGATATCTCGAGCAGGCGTATCTTACGGCATTTTCCGGCATGAAGGAGATGATGCACTTCATGTGGGCAGACCTGATCGATAATCCTTTCTCGTGCGCGATGGGACTGCAGCTGTCTAAGATAGATAAGATGCTTGACGGCACAGGATCACCCAAAGGTATCCCCGTATATATCCCGCATGCATCGAGCGGAGAGAACCATCTTGAGATGAGACTCGGCATGCTGGGAATGCCGATGGAACCCACACCGGTATTTCCCTCGGGAGCAGAGAAGGTACTCTTTACCGAATCGGCTCTCAGTGATAAGGATATCATTGGCAAACTCGTGAAGTTCGTTGAAGAAGGCGGTGATGCCGTGATCACATCCGGGTTCCTGCGTGAAGCGGGAGAGGAACTTAGGGAAGCAGGCCTGACAGAAGCAAGGCTTACCGGCAGAAGATATGCCGTTACCAGATACGATATCACCGGAGATTTTGCGGGATATATCACAGACCGTGATCCCGTCCTTTTCCCTGAACTCGTACACGGCAACAACGATTCGTGGTCGCTCTTAAACGGAGGTGACGGGGATCTCCACTGCTCGCTTTTCCTAAGAAGCACATACGGTAAGGGCAGACTCTATATAATGGTCGTTCCCGATAATGATGCCGATCTTTACAGAATGCCCAAGTCTGCAGTCGATGTATATAAGAGAGCATTTCTGACAGATAAGAATGATACCTATGTATCAGGCAGGAACATGTCGATGTTCACATACGAAGACGGCAGCATGATAATGTACCGTTACGTCAAGGGCGAGGTTAAGCCCGAACACATAACCGTACATACCACCGGAGAAGTATCGGCTCTTTGCGATGAAGTTACCGGAAGGAAGATACCGGTCCGCAAGGTTGAGTTTTCTGAAGATTTTGAGAAAGTGACCGAATATGTAGCAGAAGCCGTAATCGTACCCGGCACGATTTATAAGTGCAGATGGGAGTGATGCTGCTCAGACCGGCTTCTTCCTGCGCATTCTGAACTGCTTGGGAGTTATTCCCCTGAACTTCTTGAAACTGCGTATGAAGTGGCTGCAATCAGAGAACCCGGTCTTCTGACTGATATTGGTCAGATCATAATCGGTAAAGAGGAGATATTCCTCTGCTTTGAATATGCGCATCCGCTCTATGTATTCCTTGCAGCTCATGCCGTACTGATCATGAAACTTGGCGGCAAAGCCGGAATAACTCATGTTGCACATGGCTGCAATGTCGGTGACACGGATGTTCTCGTCCAGACAGCTGTCGATGTATTCCGCGATATTCTCGATACCGTATAGATCGGAAGAATTGACCGGACAGGCATTTATGTCGAGCCCTGATTCCATCCAGTGTCTGACTATGCCGAAGATGAGGCGGTAGATCTGGGAGCGCAGGATCACATCACGACCGTAGAGGAATCCTTCGGATTCGGAGATGCAGTCGGAGAAGATCTCGCTGCAGTGAAGCAGCTCGCATTCCTGCGAGTCAAAATGCATCCGCATGCCTGCTTCACGGGCATATTTAAACATGCTGGATACGGACGGAGCATAGGTTGAGGAGTTTGGGAATTTAGCAGTATCGAACTTGACTCCGACGAAGCGCTTAAGTCCTGAAGGAGCAGAATCGATGGAGTGTACGCACATGGGCGTAAGAAGGATCAGTTCGTTTTCCGACACGGTATGGACCGTATCATCGGTGGTGATCAGAGCGCTTCCTTCGAGGACATATACGAACTCCGCGAAATAATGCCAGTGCGGCTTTACCGGAAAAGGATTGATATCCGTATCATATATAAACGTTTCGATGGGGGCATTTAAACTGTCCTGTTTTTCAAATAAAGACGCCATCGTATACAACCTTTCGTTTAATACAGGTGAAACAAGATGAACACTACTTCGGATCTTACAGTAGGCAGGCCCGGCAAACTGATATTTAAATTCTATGTGCCGCTCCTGCTGACCAATGCATTACAGCAGCTTTATTCTTTTGCCGATACCGCGATCGTCGGTAAGGGCCTTGGTGATAATTCGCTGGCGGCTGTGGGAAACATGGCTTCGCTGTGCTTCCTGATAATCGGGTTCTCAATGGGCCTGTCAAACGGCTTTTCGATAATTATAGCACAGTGTTTCGGCGAGAAAGAATACAGGAAACTGTGCAAGACTCTGGCAGTATCGATCAAACTCGCCGGAGTCATCACGATATTGCTGACGGCGCTCAGTATCATATTCCTTCGTACGGTACTCACGCTTCTTCAGACGTCGTCCGTGATAATGGAAGAGAGTCTCGGATACGGATATATCCTTTTCGGCGGTCTTTTCTGTACGATCGGATACAACATGTGCTCGGGAGTGCTCAGATCCCTCGGAGACAGTAAGACCCCTCTCAAGGCTATAATCGTCTCTACGGTAATGAACATAGTGCTCAACTCAGTGTTCATATTCTGGTTCAAATGGGGAGTGGCCGGAGTTGCATGGGCTACGATAATCGCGCAGCTGTTTTCGGCTCTGGTATGCTTTGGCAAACTTCGTAAGATAGAGTTCCTTAAGCTTACGAAAGAGGATTTTGCCGTTGATATTAACATGTCCGTGTCACTGCTTAAGAACGGTCTGCCGATGGCATTCATGAACTCCATCACGGCTATCGGATGCATGGTCGTTCAGTATTTCGTAAACGGCCTGGGCGTGGCATATACTTCCGCATATTCGGTATGCAGCAGATATATCAATATGTTCATGCAGCCTGCAGCTACAGCCGGTATGGCCATGTCGTCATATACCGGTCAGAATTACGGAGCAAAGCGTTTCGACAGGATCCTGGACGGACTGAAAGTCTGCCTGGCGATAGCAGCGGTATGCTATGTGATATTCGGATCCGCTCTGGTGTTGATCCCCAGGCAGCTTGCCTCTCTTATCCTAAACGGTGAGGAACAGATAAATCTGGTAGTCCAGTTCATGCCGATCTGCGGGGCGATGATGCTGCTGGTGGATACGCTGTTCGTGGTCAGAAATGCCGTTCAGGGCATGGGCTTTCCTTTTATTCCGATGCTTTCGGGTATCGCGGAGATGTTCTTGAGGATAGGAGCGATAGTGCTGCTCGTGGATTCCATAGGGTTTAAGGCGACGGCCGTAGCCGAGGTCAGCGCATGGATAGGGGCGTTGCTCATAAATGCTGCGGCATTTGTGCTGGTATTTACACGTGAGAGAAAACTGAACAGTCCGGACGGACAGGAGCGTCACGTGATATCACCGGTCAGACCCGCGCATGCGCTTTTGCACAGATAAAGCGATGAGATTGACTGCATAGATCTCGGCGACAGCGATGAGACATAACGAAACAAGATATCCTGCATAACCCCATCTGTTATAGGCAGGCATCAGAGGAGAGCCGGCAGAAGGCCCCAGCAGGAACATATAGTTGGCATGTACTGTTTTATCGACCGCATATACGAGTAACGAAAGGGCGGCAAGGAACAAAACAGTTTTCCAGGAATCTTTGACAGAAGGCATGATCATGCCTTCTGTTCTGCATATAAGGATATACAGTATTACCAGTGCATGAAAGAGATTACTCTGTATTGTTATGAAATGAAAAGCGGGATAGGCAGTACCGTCCGAGAACAGGATCGCGAGGATCGCTCCCGCAAGGCATACGGAGAAAAGCACATGTCCGATCAGTGCAGTCAGTTTTCCCGGCAATCTGCCGTATCCGAATTCATGTATGAAACAAAGGATTCCGGCGATGCTGCACAGATGGAGCGGCAGTTCATATATTACCGAAACCCGGCAGCAGCATACGAAGATGAGCCTCAGGATCATCAGGGCTACTGCGGATGTAACGAGCACCCGGCGAAGTTTTCTTTTTCGCAGGTCATCGGAGCAACGTCTGTATGCACATAATCCCGCTGTGATGAGCGCAAGACACAGAAGCATTATCACGAAATGATCCGTATGGAAAAGTCTGTATCCTACGCCTTCGGGAAGGTCTGTTTGATATGTGAAGAAAAGGCCTGTGTTCATAGCTTTCAGTTCGATTGTCAGTGCTCTGTTTTATGGTTGTCGAATAATGGTTAACGAATAATAATTAACGATAAACATTAAAAAGTTGTTGACAAGGATTAAAACTGGTGATACGATTTGATCATCGATCGATCCAACAATTGTTTTTTCAACTATATCATTTTTCGGAGGAATTAGGATAATGAACGAGAACGCAAAACTTGAAAGCATAAAGAGAAGCTGCAGTGTGGGCGAGACGGTGGCGAACATCTTCTGTATCATAGCCATCGTAGGATGCGTACTGGCACTTGTTTCGGGATGTGTGATCCTGAAGATGGGTCGTGAATTTGACGACAAGATCGCTGTCCTGGAAGAAACGGGTAAGGTATCTTTCTCTGACACCATAGGCGGATACCAGATCATGGGGATCAATCTCGGCGATGCATCGTCCATCGAATCGGACATACCCGCAGTTCAGGAGGCACTTAAAGACCATCCGTATTGCATAGAATGCACCATGGCACTGTTTGGCATAGCGATCATGACGGCGATACTTGCAGTGATGGCTAAACTGGCCGGAAGTGTATTTAAGATGATCCGTAAAGAGGATAATCCTTTCACGGATAAAGTCATAAACCGTGTCGTTATAGTCTTGATAGTGTTCAGCGCGATCCTTTTCCTTACATCAGGAATTGGGAAGGGAATCCTGTGCGGAATACTTACCTGGGTTGTCTATACGATCCTTGATTACGGACGTATGCTTCAGATCCAGTCTGACGAGACGTTGTGACGGAGGTGGTATGTTATGGGACAGATAATACTCAGGCTCGACAGAGTCATGGCAGACCGTAAGATGTCACTTAACGACCTGGCTGAAAAGGTCGGTGTATCAAATGTAAATCTATCTAAGATGAAAAATGGCAAGATCTCGGCGATACGCTTTTCCACACTGGTAGCGGTATGCGAGGCACTGGATTGTCAGCCCGGGGATATTCTCGAATACAGCCCCGAGGATCCGGCAGAATAGAAGGAGGACCTAAATGGATATTCAATCAATCCGGGGCGGACAGATCGCACTTTTGGTGACCGGGATTATCATATGCGCAGTTGTCCCGATAGCGATTTGGATCATATGGCTCGTTAAGAAAAAAGAAAAGTTCACCACGATACTTGCAGGTGCAGCTACATTCATACTGTTTGCGATCATCCTGGAAAAGCCTATCCAGAATGCCTTGATCTTTCCGACAATGATGGGACTGCCCGAACACGCAGCCAGCACATTCATAAACGCAAGACCTGTTCTGTGGGCATTCCTCTTAGGGCTTTTCCCCGGGGTATTCGAAGAGACAGGAAGATTCGTAGCATATAAGACCGTACTTAGGAACCGGAAGAACCGAGAGACATCGATCTCTCACGGGATCGGTCACGGCGGTATTGAGCAGATCCTCGTGCTGCTTGCTAACGGAGGGTTAGTGACATATCTGACCTATGCTGTGATGATCAATACAGGTACATTTCAGATCGTGATAGATCAGGTGATGGCGACGGCCCCTGATCAGGTCGAACTGCTGTATGAGCAGGTGGCGCAGATTGCTTCGTTCTCCTTCGCGAATCTAGGATTATACCTGGTCGAGCGTCTTGGGTTCGCGTTCCTGTATCATGTGGGTGCATCGATCCTGGTGTTCTATGCCTGCAAGGATAAGAAGAAGTTCTGGCTGTATCCTTTTGCGATACTTATTCATACTGTGATAGATGGAATGGCAGGCCTTAACATGGCCGGCGTGATCAGTCTTTCCGATGCTGCGCTCGAAGCAATACTCGTAATAACAAGCCTTCTGGTATTCTTCGGAGCATATTTCCTGTTATACAGAAAAGACGTCGAAAATATGGTATGATTAACGAAGTATGAAAAAGTTGATCCCGGTGATCACCGATCGCCTGTCAGTCAAACCGAATAATGAGAAAGATCTCTGGAACAGTGAGTGGACCATAAGTCTGCTTGATGAACCGGATACGACTGTAGGAATTCTCAGATTGCTGAAGTCCAAGGTTCCCGGCGAAGTATCGATCAGCATCGAACTCGATCCCGAATTCCGCAATCATGGATACGGCACGGAGTTATTCTATGGGATGGCGATGTTTGCGCTCGGCCCGGGGAGGATGAAAGAACTGTTTGCTTCCTGCAAGAACGAAAACCGGATCTGCAAACGCGCACTTGAAAACGCAAAGTATATTTTCCGCGAGAACAAAGACGGTATGGATCACTATTCCGTCAGGAAGGATAAAGCTGCCTGGACCGGACTCTATGTCTGCATCGGATTCCTGGGAGGATTGATACTGGGTATCCTTATCTCAAATCTGGTGGCAGGCATGGTCATCGGTTTGCTGGCTGGATTCCTGATCGGACGTTTCCTTGATTCCAGGGAAAACAGGTAACGGTCCGTTATGCAGGAAGAAAGAAGACTGAACAAATTAAATGAAATGCTGATCGTTTCGGGAACCGGCGTTATCACGTTCGGGTTCTGGACTGTGATCAAGGTATTTCTGATGTTGATCTTCAAGTTTGATGAGATAAACGATCTTATGGATGGCGATCTTACGAATCCCGAACAAAGGTGGGGCGTGATCCTGATAATGATCATCGTATGCCTTATCATCATCGGAATCAGGTCATACGTGGGATTGTCGGCACGTGCCGAGGGAATGGGTCGGCATAAGCGGGTATCATATATCATCGTTGCCGTCCTTATGCTCGTATTTGAGGTGGCCGGCACGATAGAAGGCCTCGATATGCTGGTTGATGCCTCGTTTGATAAGACCGTAGATAACGTGATCGAACTGCTTGTAGATATCACTTCATATATTATCCTGATCCAGATGATCATTTCGGCCATAGGCGTCAGGATCGTAAAAGCGCGAAGGCGTGGAGGAGACGCGGATGAATAAGGACTTCCACTACTACGCAGCTTACTGCGCCGCATATCTTGCGGGATATGATCACGCCGAGAGTCTTGATATCGCATACAGTGATCAGTTTACCGATATATGTACCAGAACATATCTTAAGAGCGTTAAGGGTCCGGGCGCAGCCGCGACGACCCAGCTTCAGACTGAACTTCTCGATGCTCCTACGGATCCTGTGGGTCTTCAGGATATAACCCGGATCTGGGCATCATTCCATTTTCTGCCGTATGATCTGACGGCTAAGCCGAAAGGTCATTCATCCAGGAGATATCTGCATAAATACCGTCTTATCTGTAAGCCAAACGGTTCACTTGTTAAGGATACGGTAGAACTTGCCCGCGGGAAAACTCTTCAGGCTGCAGGCCTTGCCATGCATGTGCTTTCGGACACCTGGGCACATTCATATTTTGCGGGGACCCCCTCGCTCGTCATCAACAATACCAATCATCATTTCTTCGAGATCATGCAGGACGGGACCAGGCGGCAGATCGCGTTCAAGCACAGTCCCACGGCGCCCGATGATCTTGAAAAGAGCATATATATGAACAGCCTGTATCAGTCCGCTGAGAATAACATCATGAACCTCGGACACGGCAGAGCTGGTCATCTTCCGGATTATTCGTTTGCCCGATACGCGTATCTGCCGGCATGGGGAGATTATAATGAACTGATCAAGGATAATCCTTCTGATTATTATCATGCTTTTTGCCAGATGATAACCGCACTCGCCTCTCTTCGGGAAGAAGGAGGAGAGTTTGAGACCGGTGTGTATGATACCGTAAGAGTTGCCGGGTATGAAGACAGGATCAAGGGTATCATCAATACGCGAAAAGCCGATCTGTGCGATGAATGGAAGGCGTTTGGCGAGGAACTGTCAGGCGTACAGATCGAAGATTTCAATCCCGATAAGTATAAACAGGAATATATGACGGCAGAAGACAAAAAGGATACTTTCCTGGGAATGTTTTTCATCGCCGCCATGGCGCAGAAGAGCATGGTCACGGAAAGGATCCATAAGTCGCATAATCCGCTGGCCGGATACTCGGTTAAATACAGAAAGTTCGGATTTAAGGGGATCAGGGATTATCGCAATCTCGTGGAGTATAAGATCGGGAGGAGTAAAGATTGACACTCGGTAAACGGATCTTAAAAATCATAACGGGGCTTGTGATGATCGGTTTTGCGATCCTTCTGATACTTATTCCCGATATCGCATTTTCGATGATCGTCGGTGTGCTTGCTCTTACGCTTGTCCTTTATGCGTTAAGAAGCATTATCTTTTATTTTTCCATGGGAAGGCATATGGTGGGCGGTACCAGACTGCTGATCCGCGGCGTGATCATGCTCGACCTCGGGCTGTTTGCGTACTCGCTGTATGATGTGCCCAGGATCTATATCGTTCTGTATCTTCTGTTCATCCATCTGTTTGCCGGAGTAGTGGATGTGCTTGGGGCTTTGGATGCGAAGAAACTCGAAGCGGGATCCTGGAAACTCAAAATGGCGACAGGGGTGATAAACATCGTTGTCGGGATCTTATGCCTTGTGTTCATCAGATCGGTCACAATGCTGGATTACATATACTGTTCGGGACTGATCATTACGGCGCTGTCCAACATAATATCGGCGTTCAAACGCACTGCCGTTTTATATGTGAGTTAGCACCGAAGATGCCTGGTATTTTGCACGATTATACCGTCCTCTGTCCTTTTTTGAGGCAGGGGACGTTTTGTATGCTCAGGTCCTAAACTATCAGTTTATTGAGCCTTCCCCGTGATGATATTACAATCAGAACAAAGGAGGAATTCTCATGGGGGATAAATCAATTCAGAGTGATGACATATCAAAAATGATAGAGGAAAATGCCGGGAAAAGTGCTCCTGTTTCGCAAGAAGAGCTGATGAAGGCAATGGACAGCATGGCCGCATCACATGATGAGGAAAAAGCAAATGATCCTTGGATCAAAAGAAGCCGTGAACTATCGGCTTATGCGCTTGATGTGATAAGAGACGTCAGCGATGAGTACTTTAAGGCCCTTACGGATGCGATACTGGCCATTACAGAAGGGGAGGAATACGGCTATATAGATTATAAGGGATATAAAATCTACTATAACGATACGCCGCATCTAAAAAGTATCTCACTAAAAGACGGGAAAAAAGAATACAGTTATTGGATCAGCTTTGGATGCGATGCGCTTTGGTGCACTTGCTATGAGGAATACAGCTCGGAAGAGGAGAGAAAGAGTTATCTGGATCCCAAAAACGAACTGTTCGAGAAGACATTGGCGCTGCTTGATCGGGAGATTGAGTTAATTGATGAGGGTAAATGGATCAAGGAAAAGAAAAAACTAAACATCTATGATTTCAAGGACTATACACCCGGTGAGCGCAGATTTGAATCCATCGAATGGGATGAACGGAATAAGATCGCATCAAATATGCTCTCATATCTGATGGATGATGCATTTAAAAGGGCGAGGGGACATGAGTATACGGAGGCGGATTTTGCAGTCTTTGCCGATGTGATCCGCAGAATGATCTATTTTGCCGATTACGGAAAACGAAACTATCTTTTCGAACTGGAGGGCCTCATTCAATTCAAGTGGAAACCGAAGACGAAACATGATCGATATATTTGGCAGTGCATGGATGAATTCGGTCAGGGTGATCTGCCCAACAGACTGTTTGACAACTGCACATTATATTATTTCCTCTATGATCCGCAGGGGTGGGAAGCGGTAGCGTATCTTGCACCGATAATGGCTCTTTGGGAAATGTGTCACGATTATGATCCTGATAGCATCAAGGATGGATTGCTCAGGCTGTTTGACAGGATCCCGGCTGAAGGAGATCGGGAGAGGATAGAAAAACTCATCGAAGAGGACAGGGCAAAAGCAGGTAAAGGGGGTGACACGGATGACCGGGATGACATTTGAAGCAGCGCGGGATTGCACATCTAAGATAAAAGGTCTTACACCTTCCGAAGAGAAGATACAGGAAATGATTTCCTTCCTCTCGAAAGTGAACAGACTGGCTGAAATATGCGAATGGGAAGGCCCTTCGGGCTTACGGCTCGAGGCGGAAAACCTGCCTGATGATACGGCTTACGAGAAGGCGTTTAAGGAAAGCGTATATATGTGGATGGAAGGATGCGGAGTAGATGAAGCGGTGAACCATGCTGCTAAAGCATATTTCAAGGAGAATCCTTCAGGCTATGATGCGGCCATATTCTTTGCGGCAGTGTTCAGCGTTAATGGCATACTTGAAGGTGAAATGGCCTATTCGTTTATAGATAAGGCTCTGAAGTATCTTCTCCCCGACGGATGGCGCTGGTTCGAGGAAGACGACAAAGAGGCTGAGGCTCATAAGGATGATGAAGATTGGTATCCTCTTATGCATAGTCACAGAAAAGTTTTTCTCGGAGATCCCCGGGAAGATGTAAAGCACAGATTTGATGATGTGAAAGTATGTGACCTGATCCCCCTAAAAGATGAGAAGGCAGCCGGGATCGGAAGAAGGATCGCGGACAGATTGCCGGATTATAAAGACGGAGCACTTCAGTTGATCCTGAAAGAACTGACGTATCAAGATCTTGAAAAAGCGCTGTATGTGCTTCCGGAGGAAGCCGAGGAAAGGATCATGTCAAATATCAGTTCATACTCTGTTCCGGATATAAAGGGACATTGCATCCTGAATAAAGACACGACCGGCGCAGATGAGATGCGGGTGGCTGTCAGAAAACTCGAAGAAGCAATGGATGCATATGACGGAGATCCTGCCTTGGAAGCAGAATATGATAATTAGGAATATGGTAATCAGATGAACAAAGAAGAATGGAAAAGCATAGATGATCTTCGGATAACAGACCGGGAGCTGTCCGGATTATATTATTCCGCCGATTATGCAAAAGAACATAAGAATATGAAAGACTGGTACAGTTCGATCGGAGATTTCATGTATGCTGTCGAAGAGGGTGTGTACATAAAGGAAGATGAAAACGGGAGTATCTTATACTGCGTGAAGGGGCGGGATATGTCTGATTCCGGCCTTAGGAAATGGGATACGCAGTTTGGTACCTATACATCTGATGACAGAGGAGAATTCGGAGGAGAATTGCTTGCTCCCGACGGAAAAAGCATCGGAGGAAACTTCCGATTTATGTTCGACCTGGATGATAAGGTTTATGCTGTAAGTACATCTGCTCACTTGGCGATCGCGCATACCTCGATACTGAGATTCGACAGCGCCTCGGAGTATGAATATGTTTACAATACTTCGGATATGATCACATCGATGCTTGACGGAAACTTGAGTGAAAATCTGAAATGTGATGCTATCTGTGTCAAAGATGATGAGGCTTATGCAGTTCTTACCGGATTCATATCTGATCCGCAAGATCTGTTATCCAAAGCGTTATGGGTTATCAGAATATTGAAGATCAAAAACGGACAAGCCGTATGCATAAAGGAATATGAAAGAAAGTCGCTGGCAATGATAAACAACTTGATCGTTCAGAAAGATAAAATCTATATATCGTGCGACAAAATGGTCTGTGAAATTGATTTTGATGCGGTTAATGAACAGTTCGGAAATATGCGATACAGAACCTGTATTTCCTCGGACGATGAAGACAATCTGATCAGAACAGAGGAAGAATTAAAAATCTAACGGTTTTTCTATATAATGAATTAAAACCTGCAGCACAGTTTTGTATAATGCATATAGAGGCATAAAGGAGATAAAACAAAGATATGGAAATTATCAAACAGGAAGAAGTCGGGATGCCTGAATCCGTCGCTTTAAAACTCAGGCCGGATGATGACAATTTTGATTACCGGATCTATCCGGCAAAGACGGTCGAAAAAACGGTCGCACTTTTGACAAATAGCGGGATATACTTTGATCTTGTGCCGGGAGATTCAGAGCACTTCGGCATGATCCCGCTTGTGCCGTCCGCATTTGATAATGATGAATTGGAGCAGATGGATGCAGTCGCTCTTATGTGTCAAATAGATGGCGCAGATCTGGATGAAGCGGTTCGGTACATAAATGAGCACGACGATGCAGATAGGATCATCGTGATGAAGCGCTCGGAACTCCCCGAGTTTATGGATTTGCTTGATGAAGAAAAAGTCCGTGGGCTTTCACCGGAGATCAGAGAGGTGCTCTGCATTTATATGAGAAACCTGCTCGATATGACCGACGGAGACAGGATGAGAAGCATCATCGATTTTGATGAGAAGAACTCCTTTGGACGTCTTCTTCTCTGCTTCAGCAGGGCAGTTCAGGAGTTTATTCTGAATCACGTGACCAATAGATTTGAACAGAAATTACGCGAAGACATGTTGGATAAGTAGGCAGAAAAGAAAAAGGGAGGATTTGAAAAATGAAAACTGATATGGATTATTATGAAATAGAGATACAGGGGCAGACAATATATTTACCTAAATCATATACGGTAGACTTTTTGTTTATGAATAACCCCACTACACACAATTGCCTGAACGGATACGCCTTTTTCCATAGACTCTCAGGAGCAGAAGCTGAAAAAGAAATACTTCAAAAGATATCAGAAAACAAGTATTCGGAAATAGCCACGGAGATCGTTACCGGCATGGCACAGACATACGGATCGGATTTATTTATATATACAAATATCGTAAGTTATGATGAGCTTGATCTAGATATAACTATTCCCGAAGAAGTATACAAAAAAGGTAAATAAAAGAAACAACCATAATGGGTTCTGACAGAAAAAAACGAAGAAAAAGAAGATCTCCGGTCGGCTATATTATTGTTATCTTAATATTACTGACTCTTATGTCTCTGCTCATCTATGAGCACTTTTTTCCATTGAAAAAATTACCCGTCGGGACATGGGTACATGAAGAGAATCTGACTCAGACTGCGGATGATGCCATGCACGAATGGCTTCATCCGGCGGAACCTGAGGGAGTGGAAATTAACGGATATCCGGCATCGGAACCGATATGCGTGAACATCGTCCTGACGGTCAATTCCGACGGAACATATGAGCAGCATGTAGATGAGGAATCATATGTGAATGCCGGTGAGACTGCCTATAAGAATTTCAGTCTGGCGCTTGAATCTCTCATAAATGCCAGATTTGGTGTCATAGGCATGACCGGTGAAAGCGGCATATCCTCTGATGAGATCAGTACTCTTATGGGAGAAGCCGTGGGCATGGGAACCGATGAATATCTCAGAAAAGCCGTTCCCGATATCCTTCCGACATATGAAGAGTATTCTGCAGAGCACGCTTCACACGGGACATGTGCTGTTGAAGGCGACTTTATCATTTTTGACGGAGGAGCGGGACAGACATTACTGTTTGATGATAACAGGATGCTTATTGATGATGTGATGTATCTGAAGGTTTATGATGAGAAATAACTGTGGCCGGATAAAAGAATACAAATCAGTTGAAAACAGCATGAGGCTTGCTGGGTGTCTGCTGCTTATCGCTTCGATCCTGGTTCTGGCGTTGTTTCCGAAGATAGATTCCCTGGCCGTCACACATGACGAGCTCGAGAATCTTACACTGGTCAGATATGACGGCGAACAGTTCATGATCAGGACTATCCACTACGATTACGGGAATAACAGATACATTTCGCTCAGGGATCTGGCATCTGCACTGACGGGGACAGATAAGCACTTTGATGTGAGCGTATCGTCCGAGCAGACGACTATTACGACAGGAATTGATTATGCTCCCATAGGAGGCGAGAATACCGAGTTTGATGAGGAAGAGTACGAGACCGGAGGTATCAGGATCAATCCGATCAGCATAGACGGACGCGACTGCATGTATTATTCTTTTGCAGGCAAAAATGCCGAAGGTGAGCGAGATCTTTTTATCAACATAACCGATCTGGCCATGGCTTTGGATATCGATCTGTATATGGATACCGAGACCGGCCTTCTGAAAATGGGTGAAGGTGGATTCAGGCTTGATATCGACGAGTGCATAAGTCAGGGACTGTATGATGAAGTATCGAGCGCTCTTGTCGGTGATGCGACTACAGGAGAGATATTCACCTCATTTAATGAAGATGTGTCTGTTCCGTGTGCGAGCACGACCAAGCTCATGACATATCTGTGCATAATGGATGCGGTGAGTGCGGGCGAGATGTCGCTTGATGATACCGTATCTATCTCCGCTGAAGCTGCTGCGCTTTCACAGACATCAGACGGAGTGATCAAGATGGAAGAGGGGCAGAGCGCTAAGGCTAGAGAGCTTCTCTACGGACTTTTGCTGCCATCGAGCAATGAATCGGCGCTTGCTCTGGCCGAGCATCTTGACGGCAGTGGGGAAGCCTTTGCGGAGCGCATGAACAGAAAAACTCAGGAACTGAACTTAAGTGAAGCAACATACTTCTACAACTGTCATGGATTGCCCGAATTTTCTGATACGGTCGTAGCATCGAAGATACAGAATCATATCAGCGCATCCGACATGTTCATCCTGGCGTCTCATATCCTGAACAAATATCCCGAGGTCAGGGAGATTACAAGTACCCGGAAGTACAAAATGGAAGATTTCAAAATAGAGGTCAGCAACACCAATCCGCTCTTGTATAATATGCCCGGCATTGTCGGATTAAAGACCGGCACGACCAAGGCATCGGGAGCCAGCCTCGTAGCCGCATATGACTTAGAGACCGAAGGCGGAGTACATACGATAGTGGCCATAGAATACGGCGCGGAGGATGCCGCATCCCGTAACACGGTTACCGAGATCCTGATCAGATATGGCATACAGTGTGATTCGGAATCTACGTATGAGGCTGAAGAAGCACCTTTTCCCACTACCGCGGATGCTCTCATCCGGAGACTGATCCTGATCAAGAGCAAGCAAAGATAAATAAATGATAATCATGATAAATATAACGGGTCAAAATGACCAATATTCCGGATGAATTCAACCACATCCTTATCTCGTAAATGAGATAAGGATGTTTTTTTGGATTAAACTACAGGTTTAATGACTGTCGGGCATATGTAGGTTAGAGTGGATATAGTAAAAAAAACAATTTGGCAAAAACGAGGAGGGTTTGAAAATGTCAGAGAAAATGTTGGTAACACAGGCACTTGATGAGAGAGATCTGCTCGTCAAGAAGATCAACGATAAGATCGCGAAAGCAAGGTTTGTCGACACTATCAAGCCGAATGAGGAAAGGGTTAACGGCGAGCGCGTATCACGCGATGATTTTACTAGGGCTGCCGAGAGCACTTTTCAGCAGATAATCGATCTGATCGAAAGATACAACAGAATAGACGCTGCGATCGTTGCGTCAAACGCGGCAACCAGGATCCAGACATCCTATGGCGAGTTCACTGTTGCGGGAGCAATATCGCTTCGGAACAGGCTTCGCGAGAAACCGTTTAAGGAAGACAGATGCGACTTTGAGAGCTTGCTTCAGAATGAACTCGACAGGCAGTATGCTGTAATGGTAAAGTTCGCAGAAGAAAAGAACTTCAATCTTCAGGAGACTGCAGAGAACATGAGATATTCCATACTCGGTAAGGACACCAAGGTTAAGGATGACAAGCCGCTCGAAGTCGTAGAAACTTATATCAGAGAGAATACCACCGAACTTGTGGATCCTCTGAATGTCCGAAAAAAGATCGAAGGGCTTCAGGAAAAGAAACAAACACTTATTACCGAGCTCGAGACGCAGATCAAAGTGTCGAACGCAACGACTTTCATTGAGTTTTAAGATAAATGCCTGCAGCACGAAAACTTCATACCCGGTTCCCCTGTGGCAGGGTTAAGCCACACAAGCTACTTATCAGAATAGCGCAGCGGGAGCGCGCAAGCCTTCTAAGCTTGAAACGCAGGTTCGAATCCTGCTTCTGAAGCCCAAAGGGCAGGCGGAGGGGGGCTCCGCTGAAAAACACAACTCCCACCACGTCTTTTCGGTTTTTTTCTAAACCTTGAACTGAGAACGATGAACTTTTAACTGTCCTTTCCATGAACTATCTTGCTTTAACCGGAAATTATTGTTTAGGCATAGCGATATGCTGAAATCCATGGAAAAGGTTAAGGTGATGAGCCGGTTGACCGGAAGTTATCCTCATGGCTGTGCTGCAGGCACAAGGATAATCCTTTATAATGTATATCATAATTGAGATATAATTATGAATAATAATACCGAGTACATCAAAGAAGAAATAGAAAAATGTGAGGACATTGAGGAACTCAAAGAAACTGTCTTTCCGCTGATACGCACCCAGCAGGATGAATGGAAGCGGAAGATAAATGCTGTCATCAGTGATGGTGAATTTACAAAGTCGCGATTTGCCGGTCTTTGCGGTGTGAGCAGGGTTACGGTCGATAACTGGTGCAAAGGGTCTATCCCCAAAAACAGAGAGACTTTCATTAAGATCGGTATGGCGGCTGGCTATTCTCTTGATGAGATCAATCAGCTTCTGCTTCGATACGGAAGATATCCGGCGCTTTATTCCAAGAGCCTCGAAGATTGCATATGCATATATGTGATCGAGCACGGCTATGGCGAAGAAGCAATCGAAGTTTATCTTGATATTCTTTCTCGCATCAGAGAACGATTCATAAGATCTGAAACTACTGATCCGGTAACAGATATTACGACAGTGAAATTTGATGCCGGGCTCTCCGAAGTAAACGATGAAAATGAACTCGAGAGATTCATCGAGGATAATATCTCGATGTTTTCAAATGCGTATCACAGGTTTTATGCCTATGTGAAGATGTTTATTGAGGCGAACTATATGGAGCCTGCGTATGCAGATACAGTGTTTGAAATGGCTGAGATACAGGGATGGTCATCATCACTCAGGCAGTGCGTATCAGCTATCAGGCAGGGCAAATGGTATCCGACCAGAAACAAGATCATTTCTCTTGGCCTTCACTTGAGCATGGATCATGAACAGATCGATGAGATGTTAAGCCTGGCTCATATGGAACCTCTTTGTGCCAAGAATATATTTGAGAGTGTTATCATGTTCATTCTTGATGATGCGAGTCTTAATGACATACTGAATTCCGAATCGGAAGATTATGATCCCGATGAACTGTGTGAATATGCAAGGAAAATACTTAGTTCCCTGGATTTTCCTGAGATAGATGATTTCATTTCGGAATTACCCGATCCGGAAGATTATGCATCAGAGTATCCGGAGGTTGGAGATGACCTGTAAGAAGGGAAACAGTCTCATCGTGATCGAGAACGGCCAGCTTAATACCTACTGCCTTGATGATAGATTAGTCTGGGAAGTCGGACGGCCGTCCGGGGACAATATGCCAGATATCAGATTGTTTTCATCAACAATAAGCCGAAGACATGGGCGCTTTCAGAATATGGACGGAGTCTGGTTCTATGTGGACCGATTAGGCAAAAACGGAACTTTGTATAACGGAAAACATATAAATCCGGGGATAAGAGGAAGGGCAAAACCTGTTATACTGAAAGACAAGGACGTGCTGATCTTTGGCGGTGGTGATGATGCGGCGGTCAACAGCAGGACTGTCTGGACTATGTTTTCCGAGAAACAGTTCGAAGAAAAATGGCGCATCGAAGATACGAAAGGGCTTAAACACATCATATTCACAGACGGGGCCGATCCTACCGAATTGAACGAACCGGCAAAGGGTACAATAATTGAAAAAGAATGCGGTATGGGAATATATATGGGAGACATTACCTATCTGGCCGGACGAATTGATGTGGACGGAGAATAGAATGAGCAGGTAATATCATAAAGATATGAGCGATATTTCACGGGAGTATGCGGAATATGTTCTGAGATTTCTTGATGAAAACTCATATCTGTTTCCGCAGTTTGCTCTCAAAAAAACAAATGATGAATTGATACTTCTTGGAAGCGGCGGTTTTTCTTCGGTATATGAAATGTATAACAAAGAAAGACCGGAGCTTCCTTTTACATTGAAAGTGACGGGGTTCTCAAAACACACGGTCAGTTCCGAAGAATTTCAAAAGACATCCCGTGTACAATGGATACTTGGCCAGGAATCGGACTATATAGTTCGTATTCTTGATACCCGGGAACTGGCTCTGAAATTCGATGAGAACGGAAAAGTTACGGATGTAAGAGACGTATCTAAAGAAATATGGGAAGAAACAGATGAAACTCTGCATCTGCAGTTCGTGCTGATGGAGAAACTTGACCGGCTGATAGAGAAGGACAGATTCGGAAAAGCAACTCTGCTTTGCCGTGATCTGAATTCTGAAGATGAAGTGCTTAAACTTGCACTCCAGATCGGTCAGGCTCTGGCTGCTTCGCATGCTGATAATTGCCTTCACCGTGACATCAAACTTGAAAACATATTCCGGGATCCAGAAGAAATGGTTTATAAGCTTGGTGATTTCGGCGTCGCCAAATGGGCTGAAAACGGTAATGCTGAGACAGTGGTATATACAGACGGATATGGCGCTCCGGAGATAGAGAGAAGGTTCAGTGAAAGTTATGACGCCACAGCAGATATCTATTCGCTTGGCATTACTCTGTATCTGCTTCTTAATAATCTGAGGTTCCCGGGCTCGGACGGATATTACGCCAAAAGCGAAGTACAGTATGATCCTGAATTTATCTTTCCCGCGCCTGCTCGTGCTTCCGAAAAGATGGCTTCGATCATCCGTAAAATGTGCAGCTATGATCCAAAGGACCGATATCAATCTATGAATGAAGTCCTTGTGGAACTGTCATCGGTTACTGATCGAGACGAGGGAGAATATTCAGCAGATTTGATATCTCTGTCGGATATGGTCACGGAAACATACAGGGAAGAAAAAAACGATGAAAGTGATTCTGATTCCGGTCATCACATAAAAACAAGGGCCGAGAGAAAAAAAGAACAGGAGATAGTTGACATCCTGTATAAAGAAGACAGTGCTAAGTATTTTGCTGTCATCACTGTCCTGATGACACTTATGATCATTGGATTCCGTAAAGACTCAACTGTGGCTTTGAACTGGAAGTTTTATATTCTGCCGGCTGCGGTGATCCTGGAAGCGCTGTTCTTAAGAATTAAGGAATTTCATCTGTTTTTTGGAACGGCTATTCTGGTCTTTTGTGTTATTTCGATAATGTTGATCGGCCTGACTGTACCGCACATAATCCTCATCCTGGCTGTGCTTAGCGGACGTCCGGTCCTTACTCTTTCCGGAGGATTATCATCCGGTATATGGGTTGTTTTAGCTGTTACGGATACACTTAAGTACCTTGAGTTTATTGGCAGATGGCATATGGGCTGGATCTTCATGATCGGACTCTTCTTAGCGGTATTCGGATATTACCGGATGCGCTATTATTGGAAGAATAACTATTTCACTAAAGGAGATGAAATACCCGGAAATGTTGAACTTTTGGACGAATGAAGATATAGAAGCCATTTTGGTTCAACTGAATAACATGGGACTTCCGTTTGGCAAATATGAGTTCTCCCGCCTCGGAACCGGACTTACGCTTCTCGGGTCAGGGGCTTGCGCCAATGTATATGAGGCCGTATCCCGAAACCGAAAAAAGACCGCGGCGATCAAGGTTATCGGATTCGGCGGCGGACGTATGGATCCCGATTCTTTTCGCGATTCTGTCAGGATTCAGACGCAGCTTGCTATGGAGGAGGATAGCATTGTCATGATACTGGACTCGGCAGAGATCAGAGTATGGATAGAGAATGAGCATGATGTTATAAAAGCCGAAAGAGTCGATCCCTATTTTGATGAAGCCGAGTCGGATGATGAGTATCTGTATCTTCAGTTCCTGCTTATGGAAAAACTGTCACCGGTACTTGAGACAGATGGGGTAAGACGCAGGCTTTTTCCTCATAAGCTTGCCTCATTTGATGAGCAGGAAGTATTAAAACTTGCATATGATATAGGACTATGCATTGACAAGGCCCATAAAAAGAATGTGCTTCACAGAGATATTAAACTCGAAAATATCTTTTACGATGCGTTCAATGATCGGTATAAACTGGGGGATTTCGGTATAGCTGTGTCTACGTGTGATGGAATGGCAGATACAGTCGCGTTTACCAAGGGATACGGAGCCCCCGAGGTGGTGGGTACTCTGGAAGACCGGTATGATCAAACTGCAGACATTTATTCTTTTGGTATGGTTTTGTATGTCCTTCTGAATGAGCTCAGCTTCCCCGGGTCTGCCAATTATCATCCGAATGTATATCAGTATGTAAAGGGGTATGTTCCTCCGGAGCCCGTCAGGGGGTCTGATGAGCTTTCAGGTATCGTGCTCAAAATGATCAGCTTTGATCCTGATGACAGATATCAGTCGATGGAAGAAGTGCTGAATGCAATCGATGCACTCAAATACAGTTACAGATTAAAGTATCAGCGTGAGCACAGGAATGCTCCGCTTGTGATAGGCTCTGTATTTGCTCTGATGGGATCTGTCATATGGAAAATGTCCTTTATGCAGGAACTGGAATTGAGATTCCCGATATGGCTGTATATTATACTGGGCGCGGTCATCATCATGAGTGTGGCATCCGCCTATAAGCACAGCAGTTCCGGGAGCCTGTCGGGCATAGGCTTAGGTATCATCGCATCTAGCGTACTTACGGCAAATATTACATATCTGGTTATCAGTGCCGGGGCGATAGATATTAGTAAGTATTCAGATTTCAAGTGGATGGCTGTACTCCTCATCTCGTTGGGCTTAATGCTCCTGTTTCTGAGTTATCTTCGGGGAGAAAGAGATGAGCAGATCACGAAAATGTACCTGGGAGGCAACAGATATATAATCGTGATGGCCTTGCACTATGTAATCCTGATCTTATTTGGGGTTATTATGATATATGAAGAGGGCGGAGCAGGGCCCTTGAGCTTGGCAATCGGCAAGGACGGAATAGAGCGGATCGTATCCTGGAATCCGTTGCTTGTCGGAATCTGCGGATCGGGATTCTGGATTCTCTGGACGATAAGAGAGAAAACGCTGAGTTTAGTTGAAAGATACATGTGATCCGGAAAAAATCGGGTATTCAGTATATCAAAAGAACTGTGTGATTGATGCACAGTTCTTTTTTTATGCCCTGCAGGAAGTGTAAAGTTCAGGTGAAAAACCGATCTTTTTTCAGAGGTAGTATTTAATCACGAACTGAAAGGAGGACATCGATATGACATACCCCGTTATAGATATGAAGGCAACCGGAAACAGGATCAGACAGATCCGCATCGGTAACAAAATGCGCGTAAGTGATATCAGTGACTACATGGGATTTGAGTATGCCCAGGCGGTATATAAGTGGGAAGCCGGCAAGAGTCTTCCTTCCGTGGATAACCTGTATGCGCTGAGCAGACTGTTTGGTGTATCTGTAGAAGACATTCTGGTAGAAGCAAACCGGGATGATGAATTTGAAAAAGCGGTGTGAGTGTAAAGGCATGAATAAATGAAAGAGGTGTAGCATGGAAAAAGCATCGTATTTTCCTGCAATTGAAAAAGAAAGTGTTAACGGGATCCAGCAGATCTCATTGGTTACGGATTGCTTCAGTAATCGAAAGATATTTCTGTTTGGCAGAATAAGCGAAGAAACAGTATATGCGTTTACGATGCAGATGATGAGTCTTATGGAAGATGAACAGTCTGAAATCAACATATACATTAACAGTCCGGGCGGTGAAGTAAACTCCGGTTTGGCGATATATGATCTGATCCAATCATGTAAGGCTCCGATCAACATGTATTGCATAGGTATGGCGGCGAGCATGGCGGCAGTGATCTTTTCCGGCGGAAAGAAGGGCCGAAGGTTCATTCTTCCCCACAGCCAGGTGATGATTCATGAACCTTTGATACCAAATGGAGTCGGCGGATCTGCAACAAGTATAAAAAGCACGGCAGAATCTATCCTGCAGACAAGAGATCTTCTGAGCGGAATACTGGCTAAACATACAGGTAAAACGCCTGAAGAGATAAACCAGGCAACAGATCACGACAACTACATGACTGCAGAGGAAGCAATAGCGTTCGGGCTCTGTGACAAAATAGTAAAGACTATAAAATAATGAGGTGATGATTATGAGTAGATCAACAGAAGTGAAATTTGGTTCAATGATCCTTCCTGATGGGGAGTACTACAGTCTTGATGATATGAATACGCGCCTTAACAACAATGTGCTCGTGGTGGGTACCACCGGTTCAGCCAAGACGCGTACTGTGATCACACCCAATCTTCTTGAGTGCGTAGGGAGCTACGTGGTCACAGATCCCAAGGGCAATCTGTATCGCAAATGGGGATCTTATATGGAAGATCACGGTTACAGGGTCGTACGATTGAGTTTTATCCATCCGGAAAAGTCGGTTCATTACAATCCTTTACAGTATGTGAAAAACACCCAGCAGATCCAGCAGTTGTCACATGCTCTGGTAAAAAGCAGCGGCCAGTACTCCAATGATCCTTTTTGGGATGATACTTCACTGATGCTGATAAACAGTCTGATAGCATATGTGACAGAGCACTATGATGACGAATCGGGTGGCAGGAATTTCCATAAGATACTGGAATTGTTGCGTAAGGCCGGAAGAGAGTGTTCGTCGAGCAAAAATACTTTCTTATCCAATAAAATGTCGATGCATGAGTCGACCCACCCCGGCAGTTGGGCTTATAAACAGTTTCAGAACGTTAACCAGGCTCCGGAGAAGACGTTTAACACGATCGTTACTACGTCTATTGCCAAGTTTTGCTCGGTTGATACGGAAGAACTTGCCGATATGATGAAAGATGATCAGATAGACTTAAGAAGCATAGGTCAGCAGAAGACAGTTGTTTTCGTTGAAGTGTCCGATTCTGACCGTTCCATGGACATGCTCATCAACATGTTCTTTACGCAGACTATGAACCAGTTGTGCACATATGCCGATGAAGAATGTGAAAACAATCAGCTTCCGGTACCTGTCAGATTCTTTATGGATGACTTTGCAACCAACTGCAGGATCGATAATTTTGAGAACATGATATCCAACATCCGTTCACGAAAGATATCTGTCATACTGATACTTCAGTCTTTATCACAGCTTGATAAGAGTTACGGCCCCAGTGCGCATACTATCATTGACGATTGCGATACTTTGATCTATATGGGTGGAAATGACCCTGAGACCGCGTATTCAATTGCTGTAAGATGCAATAAGACTATTCAGTCCGTCCTTCATATGCCTCTGTGTACCAGCTGGATCTTCCGAAGAGGCGAGAAGCCGTTTATGTGCAGAAATCTGGAACTGGACGACTATCTGTACGAGCATGATATAGCCGGTAGCGAAGAAAAAGAAAAACTGAAGGATGTGGTATGATTCTTGATGAAAATTCAGCAGCTTAACACACGAGATTAAGTGACGGAATCATAAGTTATGAAGCGTTCCGAGGATCACAGATATTTACAGTATCACGGCGAGCCGTTATAATTAAGCATAGGAAGGATAAACCTATGCTTAATTCTTATTTGGAGCAAAATAACATATCCGTGTATGCATTGGCCCGGAAGACCGGTATCCCGTATTCGACATTGTCGGATATCGCAAACGGTAAGACTGATATCAGAAGTGTTTCTGCCTCGGTACTGTATAAACTTGCAAAAGGCCTCGATGTTTCTATGGAATCTTTGTATGAGGATTCGTATGAGAAACGGATTTACTATCTGTACAACGAAGGAAGGCAGGTTGTCTTATATGCCGGGCGCGAACGCTTTTCATACCAGGGCCCCCGTAATCTCGTAGGATTTAAGGATATAGCTGCGAATAAGGCCGGCGTTTTATATGTGGATACGTATTTTAACAATGAGAACGGACAGATATTTACCGAAGAAGATTATATAGATCTGAATGAGATCTTCGAGGGGCATGATGAACTGCTGTGCGCGGATTATGATGTTGTGATCGGAATGCCCGGGATGAGCAGAGCGCAGTATCTGGTTTCAAATTCTCTGCTTGTTTCAGATAATATGTCTATTCTTGAGTATGACAACGGCACACGCGATGTTGTTTTGGAGATAGTCAATATCAAGCGCAACAAGGAGAAGATGTTACTAAGGATAAAGGATTATGCTGTCCTTTTTTCGAATATGAGCAAAAAAATGGAGACAAGGGCCATAGAATCCACCAGAAGAAACCATGACCTGATCCTGGAAGAGATAAAGGAAAGAAAACGTGCCTAAATATACCAATGACATCGTGGCCGGATATGTATTGTACTTTACTTCGAAGTGCGTGATAGAAGCCATGCATGTGCATGCAAGTGATAAGGAACTCTCAGAATACGGTTCGGCCAAACTGTTCGTATACTCAAACGGCGAGACAAGGATAATGCGATGGGGCACGGTCTGTGAGACGGATATGAACAAGATTCAAGCCTACATTCGCAATAACTATGAGGTCATGTACCGGAAGTGGGCTATGTACAGTGACAACGGGTTCTATCAGGGCGATGAAAATAATCCTGAATGAGAACAATCTGTCTGTGTAAGGATATTTTTTTGGCATCATTTACATTGACGCGCTTTGATCATAAAGGTAAAATGTTTAGCAGTGCTTATGATTAAGCACTGCTGTTTTGTATAGCAATCACGGCTGCGCCGGATTGACTTTTTTCTAAACATGAGGAGATAAGATATGGGAAGAGTGTACAATTTTTCTGCCGGTCCTGCGGTACTTCCTGAGAGCGTGCTCAAGGAAGCTGCAGAGGAGATGCTTGACTACAAGGGAAGCGGAATGTCCGTTATGGAGATGAGCCATCGATCTAAGGTTTACGACGGCATCATCAAAGAAGCAGAGGCAGATCTTCGCAAACTCATGAACATTCCCGATAACTATAAGGTGCTTTTTGTTCAGGGCGGTGCAAGTCTTCTGTTTGCAACGGTTCCGATGAACCTGATGAAGAACAGGAAGGCTGGTTATATCCTGACCGGTCAGTGGGCCAAGAAAGCATATCAGGAAGCCAAGATCTACGGTGAAGCAGTAGAGCTCGCAAGCAGTGCCGATGAGACTTTCTCGTACATCCCGGACTGCTCCGATCTGCCCATCACCGATGATATGGATTATGTCTATATCTGTGAGAACAATACCATCTACGGAACCAAGTTCTGGACCCTTCCGAACACCAAGGGCAAGATCCTTGTTGCGGATCAGTCATCATGTTTCCTTTCGGAGCCCGTTGATGTGACCAAGTACGGCCTCATCTATGCCGGCGTACAGAAGAATGTGGGTCCCGCAGGTGTGCAGGTTGTCATCGTAAGAGAAGACCTGATATCCGATGATGTTCTTCCGGGAACACCTACTATGATGAAGCTTAAGACTCATGCCGACAACGATTCACTTTACAATACACCTCCCTGCTACGGCATCTATATCTGCGGCAAGGTATTCAAGTGGATCCTTGAGATGGGCGGACTTGAAGCCATGAAGGCTCATAACGAGAAGAAGGCAAAGATCCTGTATGATTTCCTTGATTCTTCCAAGCTCTTCAAGGGTACAGTCAGAAAAGAAGACAGATCTCTCATGAACGTACCTTTCGTTACAGGCAATGAAGAACTGGATGCGAAGTTCGTTAAGGAAGCTACCGAGGCAGGCTTTGTTAATCTTAAAGGCCATCGTACAGTCGGCGGCATGAGAGCATCCATCTACAACGCAATGCCGATCGAAGGCGTTGAGAAACTGGTTGAGTTCATGAAGAAGTTTGAAGAAGCAAACGCTTAATATAATAATAGGAGAACGGTTATGTTTAAATATCATTGCTTAAATCCCATATCTCCCGTAGGAACAAGTGAGTTCGGGAGTAATTACGTAAAGACCGATGATGTGAACGAGGCAGCAGGCATCCTGGTAAGAAGTGCTTCCATGCACGAGATGGAACTGCCGAAGTCACTTCTGTGCGTAGCCAGAGCAGGTGCCGGAGTTAACAACATTCCGCTTGATAAGTGTGCGGAAGAGGGAGTTGTAGTATTCAACACTCCCGGTGCCAATGCCAATGCGGTTAAGGAACTCGTGATCGCAGGCATGCTCCTCGCAGCCCGTGATATCAAGGGCGGTATCGATTGGGTACTTGAGAATTCATCCGATGCAGAGGTCGGCAAGAATGCAGAGAAAGCCAAGAAAGCATATGCCGGAACCGAACTCATGGGAAAGAAACTCGGAATCATAGGTCTGGGTGCCATCGGTATCAAGGTAGCCAATACCGCACGTCACTTTGGAATGGAAGTATACGGATATGATCCTTACATCTCCGTAGATGCTGCCTGGAACTTAAGCCGTGATGTCAAGCACGTGGTAAATGTCATGGATATCTACACCGAGTGCGATTACATCACCATACACGTACCGCTCATGGATGCTACCAAGGGCATGATCAGCGCAGAGGCTATAGCCAAGATGAAGCCTACGGCAGTCATCCTTAACTTCGCCCGCGATCTCCTCGTAGATGAGCAGGCAGTGGTTGATGCTCTCGCAGCAGGTAAGCTTCGCAAGTATGTATCCGATTTCGCGAATCCCATAACAGCAGGCAAGCCCGGATGTATAGTTCTTCCTCACCTCGGCGCTTCAACCGATGAAGCTGAAGACAACTGTGCACTCATGGCTGTCAAGGAGATGAAGGATTATCTCGAGAACGGCAATATCACCAACAGTGTGAACTATCCCAGATGTGACATGGGCGTATGTGAGCATGCCGGACGTATCGCGATCCTGCATAAGAACATATCCAACATGATCGGACAGTTCACATCTGTATTCGGATCTTCCAAGGTCAACATCCAGGATATGACCAACAAGTCAAAGGGCGATGTGGCATACACTTTGATAGATGTATCCGATCCCGTGGGGGATGATATCCTTGACAAGATCGCATCGATCGACGGTGTGTTCAGAGTTCGTAAGGTTAAATGATTCCGGGTAATATCATGACAGAGAAGAATGCTAAGATTTTGCAGAGAATAAATACATACGCTGAGGAAAAACTGGCGGACATAGATCCTCAGAAGACCCCGGTAAGTGTTCAGCTTGAGACGCTTAAGCCCATCATGCAGACGATAGCCGATGAAGAGGGAATGTCTCTCGAAGATATGTTCATACTGTACATGGATCTGGCCAGTGAGGCAGGTGTTGTGGCTGAGAAGAAACTTCAGGACGATCTGGGTGAATCACCGCAGTCTTTTGCCGATATGGCGAATCTGCTAAGCTAAAAAGTGCCTAAATAAATACAAAAATTTGCTTAAATAACCGAACTTTTTGTTCGGTTATTTTTGTCTTTATTAGTGTTGGACATTTGTTGGACAGGTAATGATAGATTACTTTTTTGGTAGAACGTATTTGAATCTAAACCTAAACGAAAGGAGCAATCATGCCGGACGAAATTCACTTAAATGCTCAGGAGCATAAGCAGCAATTTAACGACCAGATATACCGGATCTCTGCTGAGAACTATCCGCTGATCTTCAGACGTCATCTGCAGTCCGATGAGGATCTGAATAAGGAATACACCCCCATAAGCAAAGGCAAAACCGGAAGAATACAGCGTGAGCATGATGAAAAGGAACTGGACAGGCTCAGAAAACAGACAGGTAACCAACATATCGGCCTGTATGGGATGCGCTATGTTAACGGCGCTACCGAACAGCGCAGAATACGTGAGTATTACTGGAAGCACGCAACCTCCAAACCGGATGCCGAGCTTACGAAACCGGATAAGGAACTGGCTGTTTTCATGAAAGATGATGAGAACGCATTCAGGAGTAACGTGGAGTTGCTCAAGGCATTCGAATCCGGAGAACAGGAACGTATCCGTCCTTATCTGGAGGAGATGATGACGATGATCCTCACAGAGGATATGGCCTGGGGCATGCTTAATGAACACTGGCTTGCCGATAATGCGGGTGAATTCCATGAGAAACTGGAGCGGTTCAGGGTTTTTACCAGACTCTATAATGAGAATGCCTGGTTTAAGGACTCTCTGCCTGATGATATAAAATCCCTTGTCGAAAACAAGCTTGAAGAAGCAGTGCTGCTCAGGGCAGGACTTAAACTTTCTCTGGAGCGCCAGGGAATAGATCCCGAGACGCTTACCATCAAACGGGACTTCCATTATAAAGGCAATAAAAGTGTCAGGAGCAAGGAAGAGATAGACAGTTTGCTTGATGCAAAAAAGAAAGAGTTCAAAAAGACCCTGAATACCGATTTCAAAATAACGAAATCTATCAGAAAACTGACCGAAGAGGAGCAGACCCGGGCTAAAGAGGAGGCTGCCCGTACCGAAGCACCCGAAAATGCCGAATACAAGAAAGCAAAGCGGCTGATCAAGGACGTTCCCGAAGAGATGCAGAAGGACTTTGAAGACGCTCTCTTTACGATGGCAAAGGATATCGGGGATTATAAGATCGTGCCCAATACCTTCGGGCATTTCGATACTGTGACGGCGGAGCTCAAGAATGCTTCAAGGGAATACTATCTGCTGAGAAACCGGATAAAAAAAGGAGATGCCAAAACCGTTTCGCTCGAAGAACAGGTTAATTCTCTCTTGCGGCTGTCTGCGGCAGCTCATGCGTTCCGGCATGTTAATGGAGCTGAATACGGCAAAAAAGCAAAGGATAGAAAAAGCTGCGCGGGAACTCTGATAATCAATACCAGACTGCTTATCGACAAGTGCATCGCCGATGAAGGCGCAGGAGAAGCGGTAGTACCTTTGGATCATTTAAAGATTGCGGCAGACAAAGGAGCCAAGAAAAAGGTAAGCGAAGCCACGGAGCAGTTAAAGAAGCTTCACAGAGCATGGCGGGGCTGGAGAACCGCTCTCTCCAAGAATACTCTTGATACGCCCGAGGAGCGCCTTATGCGCTATAAGACTCTCTTCGATGACTATCGCGAACCTCTGCAGCTGTGGGTATCCAATAAGGAACTTTTTGCCAAATACGGCAATAAAGGTGAAAATGAATTCGCCGAGAGAGCAGTGGATGAATATACCAGAGTCATGCATGAACTCACATTTATTGAATGGGCACGTAAGAGAGGCAGAGCGGATCAGATCCAGAAAAGCGAGGTAGATGAAACCATCGATCGGGAGTTAAGCCGTGTGGATGGCATCAAAGAGGCTGCGCCTATCGATATGTCTGTGGATAACAAATTGAACGAAAAACAGAAGCAGGCTCTCCTCGAGGTCGATCAATGGATCCTTCGTAATATGACCGGAGACGATCAGAGTGAGATGATATCGAAGCTCCTCAGGAAGACTAAATGCGAAAGACTCTATATATACTACCTGATAGAGACCAGGGCGAGAGTAAAGCCTACGGCCGATGATATACCGGAATCACAGAACAGGTACTATCCGGATGTCCGGGCATTCAAGGATCAGATGGTCAAGTCCAGATTCAAATTTATGTCACGCCTGTCAAAGAATACGATCTATTGGGACAAGATCAGACAGGCTATGGATATCTGTGACGGTAACCGCAGCCTGATCAGAGAACTCTATGAACCCAAGGATCTTAACAGAGCAGATATCAAGGCAGAAGCCGGAACCGCGAGAAAACTGAGAGCCGTGAAGACTCGCATGGCTATAGACGAGTATAAGCGTATAATGTCAGAATGTCATGGCGATAAGAATGTGATCCAAAGCAGAAAGAATGAGATCGAGGCCGCAATAACCGCGCTCAAAGACAGCTTTAATGAAATGCTCACGGCTGAGATGGAAGAAAAAGCCAATACCGGGTCGATGGCAGAATCCGCGTGGACAGAGGGGTCCGGTGGACTCGAGAAGACCATAGGTCTCAATATAGCCGGACTGCTCAAGAGTGTTGAAAGCCTGGGGGCAGTCGGCGCTGCCGCAGGCGGAGTCTTTGTTATTGCTGACGGTATGTTCTCTTTGGTGGACACTGCCACAGATCTGTTTATGCAGTGGCCGGACATTTCCGGATCGGAGATACTGTCCAAACTGAGTGATGTGGTTTCTTCGACTGCCACCGTGTTTGGTACCGGATGGAAAAATGTTGATAATACCATAAATATAGTAGAGAATGTAGCAAAAGAGTTCGCAGAAATAAATGCTGCCGAACTTGCCAACAAAACCACGGTTGTTACCTCCGGAGTGACCGCAGTGGCAGGTCTGGCACAGCTGGCTGTAAGCGCTAACAGGGCGACTCATGCTTCCAGCGCCCGCGCATACCTGAAACAAAAGTATGAGTCCGGGCAGGCCAATGAAAATGTGCGGGAAAAGAAATTTGATACACAGCTTCAGAAACTGAACGACAAGATCAGACAGGGCAAGGCATTAAGCGGTACAGCCAAGGTGGTATCCGGTGTTTTGGGAGTGGCATCTGTCATGATCCCTCCGCTTGCCGCAGTCTTAGGCGGCGCGGCAACCGTATCCCAGATCGCTATTTCCGCCTGGGGCGACTCCAAGATCGGAGATGCCGAGCTTGGACTGATCGACGGTTTTGTGGAGTTCGAAAAAATGTTTCCGATCATATTGGCCGAGAGACGGGGCTGGAAGAAAGTTGAGAATACCGTCACCGGCCGAAGTTTATACCGCGATCAGACCGGACAGTTTCACGAGGAGAGAGAACTGCTTGAGTTCAATGATATAGAAAAGGTCAAAAAATCCCTGCAAAAGAGAATCGCGAAGAAGTACAACTTTAACTCCTATACAGCCATGATCACCATGGTTGCCAAGAAATATGCGCGGTTTATACATAACAAACTGTTTGAATCTCAGGGAGAAGACACATCCTACTACAAGGAATTACTGAAATCATTCGGGCTTACATATAAAGCACGGACCGCTAAGAATCCGGGTAAGCCTTCTGTTGATCAGATAGCAAAAAAACTTATGGGTAAGTGATAAGGAGGAAGATCAGAAATGGGTAAGGACAATGTATTACAGATAAGGGCAAGGCTGCTCGAACAGCTTAAGGATGATCTTACGGAAGATTACACGGCAGCTGAATATATTCCCGAAGAAGAAAGCGGTATCCCCGCGGGAGAGGTCACTGTTATGTTTGATACTCTGGGAATCAATTCCAATGATATCTTTGGTGAGATCTTTTTCCTTCCGGATGCGGATGATGCTGCTGCAGTCAGCTATTTTGAATGCGTGCTGCTCATATCGGATACACTCGATAATGCGGATATGCCGGCATTGAGCGCCGAATGCGTAAAGCAGAACAACGCATCTCCTGCCGGGTATTTTTATGTGGATGAGGAAAACGGACGATTGCTGTATAAACTGGGCGTTCCCGTTTCGTTCGATTCGGAAGAAACGGCCGTCTATAAGGAGATGAATATGGCGGTGGGATGCGCTTTGAGTATCGTAGACCGTTCGGTAGATGAACTTATTGTCCTGGCTGAAGGATAATTATTTATACAATGCAGGTTAAGATATAGATAAATTTTATGAGGATTTAGAAAGCAATGGATGGATTATTTAAAAATATATTAGACGACAAGAAAAAACATCAGATCAATGCCGCAAATGAGACCTCACAGCAGTTTAATGCCCGATATATGGGTATGAATGACGTGATCACAAAAAATATGCAGGATATGCAGAATTTTGTGGATCAGAAGGTGTTCACCGGCGAGCTGGAACAGAAGGCGCAGGATGAGCAGCAGGACTACGCTCATGATTATATCCTGACGGATGTCAAGCTTGATGTGGCAGCCGCCAATCTTCAGGTATATGAAAACATCCGTAAGTTCGGTAAGGCTGAGCCCACACAAAAAGATCGAAGCCTGGCCGATAAACTCAAGGACGCTGCAAAATCATTCGGGCAGAAGGTTTCAAACAGGTTCGTGGCAAACTTAAAGGGCAAGCGCGCCGGTTATGACAGAGCGCTCCTCGGTGTTATAAAGGAGCAGAATCCCGAAGCCGATGAAACGACCGCGCTGGAGCTCCACAGGCTGATCAAATATACCGATACAGTTATCCAAATGGCGGATAAAAAGGCCGGCTCCAACTTCCGCAAGCTCGAAGCCAAGCGTCTGGAGGGCATTACCGATCCCAAACTTAAAGAGAAATCACAGAAGAATCTGCACGGAAGATATACATTCTCTTATCTTCCCTTTACCAAACAATATAAAAAGGGATGGTTTGGAAAGTATTATAACCTGGACGGCAAACGCATCGAGATTAAGGACAATGAATCAACCCCCGAAGAGTACAACAAACAGCTGCTCGAAGGCCTGATGACGGAAACCGATGCCGATGTGATAACCGATAAGAAGATCCTGAAACAGAACCGTGACAAGAAGGCCGTAGTACTTCAGCGGATCACTCAGGAAATGATAGAATACGGCGAAAAGTTTGATCCCAAAAAGCTGACGGATCGGTACGTAGCCGAACATATCATCGAACTGCATGAGTATTATTCGAGATTAAACGCTTTTCAGCAGCTCTTTATCGAGAATCAGTGGTTCTTTATGGGCAGGGATAAGACAGAGAAAAAGAAGGGAGCATTTAGCGTCGGAGTAAATGATGCCGTTGATCCTGCATTTGTTCATCTGGTAAAGACCCACATTATCGATATGGCGGCTCCCGTAGCCAACTTTATGGAGGCTCATTACCGGTCTCATTGCCTTAAGCCGGATGCCGAGTTTAGTAAGCGTAAGAATTACTTCAGAGTTGACGAAAAGAGTCCCAAGTTTCTGTCTCTGACGGATGAAGAGGACGATCTTGATCTGTTTGAAAAGCAGACTGTCGAAGAATCGATCACAAGAGGATTGGATGATACTGAGAAAAACGCAAGATATCAGGCATTCGGAAGTCCCTTCGTCGTTCAGGACGTAACCAAAATGAATGAAGAAGAGCGGGCTGAGTATGATAAGAGATACCGTAGAGAAGTGGATATGCAAAATGAGGGGATCACTCTGCAGCTCCTTAAGAACAGAGTCAGAAAGGTCAGATACGAGCAGAAGCGCCCGCTGACCAAGGATGTCAATCTGACCATCAAAAAGGATCTCGACGCGATGAGAGAGAGTGCCGAGAAGAGCATGAAGAGATACAACGATGCGGAGAAGAATGAGAAGGATAAACTTCCCATTATTCCTTATGCAAGCATGACCGCCACAACAGGGGAAGACCTGGTCATGATGGACTTAAAGTTCATTCAGGAAAAAATGCACTCCACTCAGGGCACCTCCATGTATATGTTCTACGGTCCGGAGATAGATGTTCTCTATGGCAAACTCTATGCCACATGCCGTCTGCAGGCAGAGCTCATTGCCCGCAGGAAGGCTATCAGCAAGCAGCTCAATATCCCGCGTATACGCGAACTTGAGAGAGGAATAGCGGATAAGAGTGTCAAGAAATCGGTAAGGGCAGCAAGACAAAAGGAACTTGACGCTATCAGGAAGGATAACCTGGCGGTATATAAGTTTGCTTCCAAGAATGCCTATGCCGGGTTTGCCAATGATATCCTCGCCGAGGAACGCCTGAAACGGGCAGAGAACGAATATGATGAGATCGGCAGGAAAACCGAATATACCAAGACCCAGATAGAACTTTGCTCCAAAGCCCTCAAATTCTTCTTAAGCGATCCTCAGACACGCATCGGAGATGATAAAGATTATGATGTGATAAAGAGGTTCCTGAAAAAAGAAAACCTGGGTTATATGTTTGACGTGGATAAGGTCAACAGCTATGACACTATCCTGGATGAGGCTATTGCTTATACCGAGCGCGATATAAGGATGGGTGACAACGCAGAGAATCTTCCCAAGGATGTGACAAGAAAGATACGCGGTCCCAAAGAGAGAGCCGCCAGGATATATCAGGTCAGAAGACGCGCAATGCTCGCAAATGACACTAAGGAATCGATTCCTGTAGTAAGCAAAAAACTCAAAGATGCCAACAAGGCTTTTGCAAAACTTCTGATGATGCAACCTGTTGAATTCGCAAAGCTGAACTTCAAAGGTGATGTTCCGATGGCAACACCTGAGCAGAAGGAAGTGGCAGGTGAAAATATAGCTCTTATTCACTTTGCCAATTCAGGGGCAGGAGTATTTTCACCGAAATTCTATAAGGACAAAAAGGCAATGGCCGCACAGCTTGCCGCTCTGAAAAAAGAAGGAGCACTTCCCAAGGAAACCAGTCTTGAACGTTTTATGGCCGATATCGAGGTCAAGATCAAACTGTTAAGAAAATGGAGTCCTAACTATAATTTGGCCGTTGACAGACAGATGAATGCCGATTATGCATATCTGGATACGGACTCTCTTGAGGAGATGAGCAAGGACCGCCTGAAACTCCTGAAGGATAATCTGACGACCATGTCCAAGACTCTGGAAGCCAGGATGAATGAAGCCTACAGAAAGCCCAAGGAGTACGGTGAAGCAAACGGAAAGATCATAGTCAATTACAATGACGAGGATCAGTCTCCCACATACAGGAAACGCAAGGCTGAATACAACAACTGCCTGCAACTCATCAGTATCGTACAGATCAGGATCGATCAGGTCTCTGCTATGGATGAGTATGAGGAGATCACTGAGGAAGCATATTATCACAGTCTGAACGAACGCATGGAGGAGCTTGAGCTCGAGCATGCAATTCAGGAGGAGTTTTACGCAGCGGACGCGAACTATATCAGGATGCGTAAGCTCTTTGCGAGCGATAAATGCAAGAAATTTGACAAGTCATACATCAAAATGATGGAAGAAAAATCCGCAAAGGACAAGACTTATTTTGATCAGGATAAGAATCTTGAAAAAGAGGCGGATGATCTGTTGTTCGGCCTCCGTGAGATACCTGTGGGTCCGGCGCTCACAGATCTGTGCAACCGTAACATTGGGGATGGGGCCCAGCAGGACGATGATGAACTGGTAACACTGATCACATATGCCGAATCGATCCAGAGGATAGATGCGATCATGACTGCGGATGCTCAGTGGGGTTCCGATCAATCTCTGTTAAAGATGAAAGCCTACCTCAACAGGGAAGATAATAAGGAACTGTTAAATGAGATCAATGCAAGGCTTGAGGTCCTGAAGCCTCTGTTTACAGCCGTTCATAATTTCCTCCGCGGCTACGGATTTATCGGAGTGGGTTATCTGACCAGATCCGGTGAAGTGAAGGGCTCAGATGATCTGACCGAGGAGGAGGAAGCACAACTTGATGCCAGGATGTATGCTTTCAGCACAGCGCGCAGCGATGCATTGAAGGAGCTTAATAAGAAGGTTGAAAACGCTGATCAGGTTCTGACGGAAGGGTATAAGCCCAGACTGTTCAGGATGATGTATGAATCCGGCGAAAAACTGTCTCTGTCCAAGATCAAAGACTGGGAAAAGATCGTTAAGAAGATCGAAAAGGACGGATATTACAGCAGGAAACAGTCTTCGGACGATGAAGGAAATAAATGGATGAAGGCAGCCGCAAGACAGCTTTTGGCAGGATGGCCCCAGAGTTTTGAAGACTTCTATGCCGAGCACGCCAAGTATAATACGGGCAAGGCTGTCGAAGAGTCCTTTAAGAATGCGACCGGACTGAATATGAGCGGCTTTGTGGAGGATATCGCTCATGCCACGGATATCTCTTCCGTAATAAGCAGAAAAGAGATACAGAGCATCCAGGGTCTGAACACGGATAATAGAAAGAGGCTGGATGAGAGATTAAAGAAAGAGGGCTATTCACAGAAATTCAAATATCTCTTAAAAGATGTTGAGGTCAACGGTATCGGTCAGCCCGCCACCGCCAGAGCCAAAGTGGCGTGGGAGGACAATGCCCATTTCGTCAGCCTCTTTGCCAATAAGGATATAGTATCCAACGGTATGAAGGATAACTCCTACCATAACAGCATGTACAAGCGTCAATGGGTCCAGGCGGTGATAGAACGGTTCAAAGGAGCGGTCAAATTCAAGATCACATCCGAGATGACCGATCCGAAGTATATCAAGGCCAATTTCGCATATCTTTATGAGAAGACCAGAGAGTTTGCCGCATTAAAGGAACTGTATGATCACGAGAAGTCCATTCTGGACGATCCTGAGATATTAAAGGATTGTTATATGAATCAAAAGACCGTGATCCAGGTACGCAATGCCTTCGGGCCGAAGACCAGAAGTTTATACGCTATGTTCTTTGAGATGATCCAGGCCTATGCCAAGGTCAATTTTGTGGACGAAGAGGGCCATTTTGATCTGGGGCTGTCCGCTGAGGAGATGTTCGGCAAGCAGATTGATGATCCTTTTGGTCTTCGCAGTAAAGACAAGAAGAAAAAGAAGGAAACAGAGGATAAGGGGCCGGATAAAGCGGCAAACAGAAGAAAGATCAATGAGGTGCTTAAGGACAGACAAAATCAGTTCAAGCGCCTGGGTAACAGGGTGAGGGCTGAACTTGACAGAGAAGTGCTTGCCGAAAAGGTTTCTGAAGCTGAGGAACTGAACCAGACACTGGCTGCGATCAAGGTAAACACCTCTCAATCCGTATTTAAAATGGTGCAGCATAAGGAATTTGCCGGAAAGATCAATGATGTCAATCTCCTGATGCAGAGCCCCGAGCTTGCCAGAATGTCCGCCAGACGTACCGAGCTTCTCAGGACAATAAGCGAGACCAAAGCCAAACTTGTATCACTTACCGAACAGGAAAAGGAATATAAGATAGAGGGTAATAAAGAAAAGCTCGACGCAGTCGTAGCCGAGATCGGCGAAAATATCAAGATCCTCGGACAGACACAGGTTAAGCTCAGCAGATATGAGACCAGAATTGAGAATTATCAGAGAGAAAACCATAGGATCTATGACCGTTATAATGACTGCCACGACGAGAAGGGTGATCTGAAGACTGTCGTAACCTATGAAGACGGAACCAGGCAGGAGTTTGTCGGTCAGTATGTGGATTTCCAGGTCGAGGTATACAAGGATATCAAGAGCATATATGAAGACTTCAAAAAAATGGTCAAGAAATCCAAGACAAACGGCGGTAAGGCGTTTACCGAGCCCGAGATCATAAAGGAATTCAAGAAGGGTGATATGGCTGTTAAGCTTCGTAACCTGAAAAAGCTTGATCTCTACCTCGGACTGCTTGAAGTCGACAGGAAAAGATTTGTCGACAAGGCCAATAAGTTCAATATGATGACCAGGTTTTCACAGCATACCGAAGAACTTCGGAGTTCTCTCAAGAAGAGAAGAGCGGAGAGTGAAGACCAGATCCGTATGAAGAATGAGATGGAGAAGCGTGTTAACGACATGACGGAATGCCACAAGTTCATCACGGAAGTAATGAAAGATATGGATCAAAAGAAAGAGAATCCGGTCCGTCTGCTGCATGATTATGTACAACTGATCTATCTGACATTAAAATCCTACGGTGTGTCTCCGGACGGTGAGATCGAGGAGGACAAGATCAGGACAGAGTCAGACGGAGAACTTACTTCGCGCGAGATCAGAGAGGCAGCATATGATGAGGCCGATAAGGTCGGTGATGCTCATATCGCATTAGAACGTGAGATCAGCGAATATATGGGCTTCGATAAGACGGTTAAGAAGAAAAAGTAAAGGAGATGCGCCATGAATGTATATGCACTTGACAGTTCAAATATAGACAGCTTCGAACATCTGGCAGATCCGATATCTGCCGAAGCCGTAAGAAGCGGAGCGGCTCATGGGTTCTGTGTGAAGACGGATGATTGTCACGCAGGTGCTCTGATAGGGAGATTTACCGATACAGGTGAGTATGAGATACTCTCACTTTATGTTCTGCCGGAATACCGCAGGCAGGGTGTAGGGGAACTGCTTCTTGATACACTTGCTGAAGTGATCGGGGAGTATGATGCCAATGTCAGTATCACATTTATCGCCAGATCTGAAGAGGATAAGGAACTTATGTCCTTCCTCGAGGATCAGGGCTTTGAGGAGTACAGTGACGCCGAGTCGCATCTTTTTGGGGTGACTATCGGAGAACTTATGGAGACAAAGCTCAATAAGGGCAATCTGAATGTGGATTACCCGACTTTTGCGAATCTGTCGGAACAACAGCTGGCTTTGCTTTATAATGCGTCGGACGACAGGTTTGTACCCAGGCCGGACGGCGGATTTACATCGAAGAAGATCGAGACAGATGTGAGTATCGCAGTGCTTAAGGGCGACACCCCGGTTGCCTACGCAGTCGTGGAAAAGGAGGATGATAACACTTTGGTCCTTTCAAGCCTCTATGTCCATGACGAGGAGAACACAACACTGCTCAGACTGCTCAGATGTGTCATGAAGCGTCTGAATGAGAAGTACTCATCCGATACCGTGATCCTGATACCTACGGTAAACGATGATTCGCAGGAGATATTGACATCCATGTTTAAAGAGGATGCGGAAATTAATGATATCCTTTATACTTATCGTAAGTTCTTCCCTGCCGGTGGTATGGGCGAGTATAAGGATATGCCGTTATCCGATTTTCTGATCGATCAGCAGGATGAACTTTACGGAGATGACGAAGCCGGCGCATATCTGACCGGTACGGGTATTTTATCTTAAAAAGGATTTATGAATGACGATCATTGAGCTTACGGACGATAATGCCGAAGATTATGAGGATTTTCTGGATGATACGGTCATGGCCGATATCGGCAGAGAATACCATCAGGGCCTTATCATCGAGAACAGTACCGGTGACGGGGTCAGAGCTTCCGTTTTCTGGGAATTGAAGAATGTCGAGATCGAAGATGCCGATACGACATCGGAGATACTGGATCTCTTTTCGTCGGATTCCGACGGATGCGCGGAGATCCTCAGGGCTTTCGATGAAAAAGGCATTGCGTCCGGAGCCAAGAGATCCTATTTCGAATTAGCCGAGCTGGATTCCATTCAGCGTGAGTCTCTCGAAAATGACGGATTTAAACTGAAAAAATCCGAAAGCAGGGATATCTGCATCAGTATCCGTGAACTGGCTAAACTCCCCTTTATAAGAATAAAAACACCGGATTATATAAAGAGTCTGTCAGAGGTTACGGACAGGCAGTTTAAGACCGGTGTTATGACCAGCGTTCTGCACGGAAGATACGGTCTGCTTGACGATCTTCCGTTTCTTCCCCTGAGGTGGTTCGATACGAAACTCTCTTCCTGTGTGGTCACAGATGGTGTGATAAACGGGCTTTTGCTGGTCCGCAGGATCAGGGAGGGGCTGTATAGGGTAGAACTTCTCTTTGCCATGCAGCCCGATGCAAATATCAACCTGCTGAATCTCATACGCTATTCGGTGCGTGCGGCATTAAAAAACCTGTCACCTGATGATAAGGTCATTTTCAGACGTCACACATCCTCGGCAGAAGCTCTGACCAAAAAACTATTCCCCGGCATGAAGGGGAGCGAAGTTTATCGAGGCGAGAAGCATTATGGATAGAGTGTCTGAAATCCTCAGGATATTGTATGAATTGATCACATACAGTGAAACCGGAAATGACTTTGTGGATGTCTTTGTCTACCACAGTTCATGGATCATGGAACTGGCAGGTCTTGTGGGCCTCATAGTGATGATCTTCAGGAATCCGAGGCTTAAGAAACATGAACGGACGGAAGACCGATATCTGTTTTACGAATGTATCATGGTCATCGTCATACTCATCCTGCAGTTATCGCTCATACCGTTGGTTTACAGTGATTCAATGATCGCATATTATGCTTTCGTGGCTGCCCTTACGGTCAATGAGGTCCTTTATATGTTCATCATACTGCAGTGGCTCGTTTTCGTGGATTACAGCCTGTACCGCAGTAAGGATCATATCAGAAGACGGTATAAGCATGCTGCGATCCCTATCATTATTCTGGCAGTTATTGATATCCTGCAGAGCTTTTTAGCCTTTTATACGGATGCTCTTTTGTATGGTTGGACCACTCTGTTGGGCATTCTCCAATACATCAAGCTGGCGATCGAACTCACATATATCGTGATCGCGATCGTTCTTGAGCGGAAGCATTCGAAAGAGAGCCGGGAACCGAGATTTCTGCGTCTGGAAGCTTTCATCATACCGTTTATTTTCGGCGTTCTCATCAGGTTCTATGATTCCGCCATGCTCGCACTTGGTATTATTCTGACATACAGTGCCGTTAAGCTGCGCGACAGATACATAGATTCCGATTCGGGATTATATAACGGCGAGTATCTGGAGTATCTCAGAAAATATCGTAAAGGCCTGGGGGAATCCAAAGAGTACGGCCTGTCGGTTGAAGCCAAAGGACATGGTAAGGAGATGGCATCTCTCCTTAAGGAACTTTTGCCGGCAGGGGTAAGTGTATTCTCTCTCGGAGATGACACTTTTTATCTGATCAGCGAGACTTCCAAGAAATCAGCCATGAAGATGACGGCCATGATGATCGAAGATTCCGTGGAGTCATCAGATGCTCCTTACGATGTTCAGATTCTTGAGAAACAGGTCTCTTTCTGATAGGATAAAAGGTGAGGCATACACGGACAGTGGCCGCGCCGGCCGGATAATGTCCAACCGGCAGTAAGGAGTAAAATGGCAGATATCAGACCTTTCAGGGCATATCGCCCGAGACCGGACCTCGTATCCGGAATAGCTTCGCTTCCCTATGATGTTTACAGCAGACAGGAAGCTTATGAACTGACCAGAGATGATCACATAAGTTTTCTGCGAATAGACAGACCGGAAACTCAGTTTGAACCCGGTCATGACATGTATGCGGATGAAGTATATGCATGCGCTCGTGACATGCTCCGTGCCCAGATGGATTCGGGAGAGTTTGTCCGTGAAGATACACCGGCATACTACATCTATTCCCAGACATTTAAGGGACGTACACAGACCGGCATCGTGGCAGCCAGCTCCGTTCAGGACTATGTGGACGGTGTCATCAAGAAGCATGAGAATACCCGTGCGGATAAGGAAGCCGACCGCATCAGGCATGTCGATACATGCAATGCACAGACCGGTCCCATATTTCTTGCATACAGACGTTCCGATGCCATCGAAGACGTGATCGGACGCATCATGCAGGATCCTCCTTTGTATGATTTTGAAAAATACGACACATTGCAGCGCGTGTGGGCCATCACGGACACCGCTGATATAGATACCATCAGGAACGCTTTTGCGGGGATGGACAGCATATACATAGCAGACGGCCATCACAGATGCGCCTCTGCATGCAGAGTAGCACTCAACCGCCGTAAGGATCCCGGTATACCGGAGAATACGGAGGCAGAACATTTTCTGTCGGTTCTTTTCCCCGACAATGAACTGATGATCATGGACTATAACCGCGTGATCCGTGATCTTAACGGGTTAAGCTCTGAGCAGTTCCTGGACAGAGTGAGAGAAACTTACGAAGTAACCGGCTCGGAGGAAAGAGTGCATCCCGCTCACAAGGGAGAGTGCGGTCTGTATCTGGAAGGTAAGTGGTACAGGCTGGATTATGACATGTCTAAACTGACCGGTGATCCTGTAGCCGATCTTGATGTTGCCATCCTTCAGAATAATATCCTCGGTCCCATCCTCGGAATAGAGGATCCCAAGACCGACAAGAGGATCGATTTTGTCGGGGGCATCAGGGGTATAGGAGAACTCGAGAAGAGATGCAGCGAAGACTGTGTATGTGCTTTTGCCATGTTCCCCACCGATATACATGAACTTTTTGCCGTTGCGGATGCGGGGCTTCTCATGCCTCCCAAATCCACATGGTTTGAACCGAAACTGTTAAGCGGATTGTTTATTCACGATCTTAAGTGATCCGGTAAAAGTGCAAGCCGACCATCTTGCGGAAAGGCGAAACAATGAACAACAGAATGTATAAACTCATGAACTGGCCTGCGATAGAGGCTGTGGTGTATGCTGAATCGGATAATCCTTCTTCCGTGCTCGGTCCTCATGCGAGCGGTAATTCCACTCTGTATCAGGTATATGTTCCGGGTGCATCCGAGGTCCGGCTTCAGGTGCCCGATGAAGATAAGGCCATCAAGATGGAGAGCGTTGATGAGGCCGGATTCTTTGCTCTGTTAAAAAGCGGGAAGGCTCCTGCTGATTACAGCTATATAGCTGAGTTTCCCGACGGCAAGATCACCAGGATCGAAGAAGCATACAGATATGATCACAAGCTTCCCGCCAAATTCATCAAGGATTATATGCAGGGAAAAGCAGGAAACGCATACGAGTATATGGGAGCTCATCCCACGACCATGGGCAAAAAGAGCGGTACCGTATTCTATATGTGGGCACCCAATGCCAGACGTGTCAGCGTGGTCGGAGATTTCAATGAATGGGACGGACGCGTTCATCAGATGGACCGCATCGAGGGAACAGGCATATTCGGTCTGTTCGTTCCCGGAGTCAAAGTCGGAGACAGATTCTATTATGAAGTCAATATGAAGGGCGGCCTGTCCAAGACCGTGCTCGATCCGTTTTCCGCATCTGTGATCAATGATGACGGCTGGTTCATGTCAGTCGTAACGGATCTGTCCGACATCAAATGGACGGATGACAGATTTATAGCTGACAGGAGTACCGATGACAGCTCGAGATCCATGCCCGTGAGTATATTCGAATGCAGCCTTTCCGATTTTGTATCCGAAACGGATGCTCCCACATATCAGAAACTCGGTGAGGCCATAGCAGAGCATGCTGCGAGCATGAATTATACGCATGTCGAACTTAAACCCGTAGCCGAGTATGAGAACGAAGCAAGCCTCGGATATGAAACGGTCGCTTACTATGCACCGACATCCAGATTCGGAACTCCCGAGGATTTTGCGCAGATGATCGACATCATCCATTCACGCGGACTTCGCGTGATCCTCGACTGGACTCTGGCTCATCCTTCATCGTCCAATTATGCTCTCAGAAAAGTCGACGGAACGGGATGCTACGAGCATGAGGATCCCAGACAGGGCATCCAGCCGCAGTGGGGAACCCTTCTGTTTAACTACGGCAGAGGAGAAGTGGCCAGCTTCCTTAAATCCAACGCTCTTTATTGGATAAAAGAGTTCCATGTAGACGGTCTCAGGATAGACTCTCTTGCAGCTGTCATATGTCTTGATTACGGCAGAAATTCGGGTGACTGGATCCCGAACATGTACGGAGGACATGAGAACCTCGATGCACTTGAGTTCATTAAGAATCTGAATAACACGATATCGCGTGACTTTCCCGGTGTCATCACGATAGCGGAGGATAATTCCGCATGGCCTCAGGTGACCGCAAAAGTATCCGACGGCGGTCTGGGCTTCACGTATAAATGGAATATCGGATGGAGAGACGATTATCTCAGATACATCGCCAAGGATCCCCTGTTCAGAGGAGGAAGCCACAACGATCTGACTCTGAGCATGGTATATTGCTATTCCGACAGATTCGTTCTGCCCCTCAGCGTGGACGATGTCAATGACCGTAAACTTTCTATCGCATATATGATGACTCATCCCGGCATCAAGCTGATGAGCTGCGGCCTGGATAAGAGCAGAGGTAAAAAAGACGGTACCGATAAGCTGGTAAAAGCACTTAACCAGTTCTATACCAAACATCCGGCACTGTATGAACTCGATGATGACGAGAACGGATTTGAATGGATCAACTGCATGGATCAGGAGCGTTGTACCCTGTCTTATATCCGTAAGAGTTCCCGTAAGAGCGACCTGCTCGTAGTGGTAGCCAATTTCTCCGGGATAGAACAGGAGATGAAGGTCGGCGTGTCCGTTCCCGGCAAATATACACGCATATTCAATACCGATGCGGCTGCATACGGCGGTTCGACCAAGGGAAAGGAACAGGCGATCTACACCATAGATGATGATGTGGATTCCAGACCTTATTACTTCCCTGTAACGATCCCTGCCGCAAGCCTGTCCGTATTCGGATATGAGCCTTTTGACGAGAACGACAGGGAATATATGCTGGGACTCCAGGTAGAGGCCAAGAAGAAAGCCGATGAGGCCAAGGCCGATGCCGAGAAGGAGAAAGCAAAGGCAAAGGCAGCCCAGAAGAAGGCCGAAACCGAGGAAAAGAAAGCAAGAGAAGCAGCCGAAGCAGCCGAAGCGGCACGCATCAAGGCTGAAAAAGAATATGAAAAAGCTCAGGCAGAGCTTGAGAAGGCACGGATAGCCATGGAGAAGGCAAAAGAAGCCGCACAGCGCGCGGAACTTGCTGCCCACAGGCTTAAAGTGACCGAAGAAAGCATGAAGAAGTAGGAGCGTATCCGTAATGAGAGAGAGCGGGATTTTATTTCCGATATTTTCCATTCCGTCCCGTTTCGGGATAGGGTGTTTTTCAAAAGAAGCATATGACTTCGTGGATTTTCTGGAAGGAGCAGGGCAGGGATTCTGGCAGATCCTTCCCGTAGGTCCTACAGGGTACGGGAATTCACCGTATCAGCCGTTTTCCGCTTTTGCGGGAAATCCGTACTTTATATCCCCGGAGAAACTTATCGAAGACGGGCTTCTTACATGGGACGAGTGTAATGCCGTAAACTTCGGAAGCGACGAGACGAAGGTTGACTACGGTGCGATGTATGAGAACCGTGACAATCTGCTGAAACTCGCTTTTGACAGATACAAGGATAAAGCTTCGTCGGACAGCGAATATAAGTCTTTTGTGAAGAAAGAGAAAGACTGGCTGGAAGATTACGCGCTCTTTACCGCGATCAAGAAAGCAAAAGGCGGGGCTTCCTGGCTTGACTGGGAGGATGATCTTAAATTCAGAAAACCCGATGCGACAGCAAAGATCAAAAAGGAACTCGGCGAAGAGATCGACTTCGTATATTTCAAGCAGTATATGTTTGATAAACAGTGGAGAGCGCTTCGCGAGTATGCCAATGAAAAAAACGTCAAGATCATAGGCGACCTGCCTTTCTACGTATCGCTTGACAGCGCCGACTGCTGGGCACATCCCGAAGTCTTCCAGATGGATAAGAAGTTAAATCCCAAAGTCGTGGCAGGCTGTGCTCCCGACGCTTTTTCCCGCACCGGACAGCTCTGGGGCAATCCCATCTATGACTGGAAGGGAATGGCAGGAAACGGGTATGACTGGTGGGTACGCAGGATCAGGAGAAACTATGAATTCTATGATGTGATCAGGATCGATCATTTCCACGGATTCTGTGAATACTATGCCGTGCCCTACGGCGATGAGACCGCCGAGAAGGGTAAGCTCAACAAGGGCCCCGGAATGGATCTGTTTAATGCACTTAAGGCACAGATCGGGGAACTGAAGATAATAGCTGAGGATCTCGGTAACAATACGCCCGAGAACGAGGCGCTGCTTAAGGAATCCGGATTCCCCGGAATGAAGGTCCTGCAGTACGGATTTACCAGCTGGGACAGCTACTATGTGAATCACAGACACATCAATAACTGCGTGGTCTATACCGGAACACATGACAATACTCCCACTCGTGCCTGGGTCGAGGAGATCAATGACGGAGAGAGGGCTTTTTGCAGGAATTATATCAACTCCCAGAACTCCGATTACGGTCAGCTCGTATGGGATATCATCAGAGAGGCATACAGATCCGTGGCCGATCTATGCATCATACCTCTCCAGGATTATCTGTGTATGGGCAGAGAAGCCAGACTCAACACGCCGGGTACATCCGACGGAAACTGGGAGTGGAGGCTTCGTCCCAACTTCCTTTCGGAAGATCTGAAAAAGAGCATCCGTGGGCTCGCTGAGATATACAGCCGCATCCCCAAGGTGTCCGAGACAGAACAAAAAGAAAAAGAGAAAAAGAAATGATCAAAAGATATAACGAGGTTGCTTTTGGCGATATCAATGTGACATGGTGGACAGATGAAAACGATCATGTCGGTATGACTATGACACCTTTATCCATGAAGGATAAGGGTGTTTTCGTTGCCGATAACATAGAGAGTCTGGTCCAGCTCCATGCCAGAGGCGATCATCTGCCCAACGGTTACGGGAACGGTTCGACGCTGGCTACCACTTCCGCAACGGACAGGATGCATCTGGTCAGTCAGTCGTCAGATGAGCAAGGCGTTATCACGATACTTGAGGATGATACAGGAAGACATGTTGAGCACAGACTGTATGCTGATGAAGGATGCGAAGCCCTCAGGGTCAGTGTGGTCTTTGAGAACCGGGGAGATAAGCCGGTCACGCTTGATCTGCTTTCGAGTCTCAACTTCGGAGGCATAACTCCCTTTACCGAAGGAGACGCCTGCAATGAACTGATGCTTCATCGCGCCTGCAGCTTCTGGAGCGGAGAGGGAAGGCTTAAGTCTGAGACTGTCGAGGAGGCCATGCTCGAACGTTCGTGGACCGGCCATGCACTTCGCATCGTCAAGTTCGGTCAGGTCGGATCGATGCCGGTCAGAGGATATTTTCCTTTTGCAGCTGTCGAGGATAAGGCAAATGATGTGACATGGGCCCTTCAACTTGCCTGTCCGTCATCCTGGCAGATCGAGATCCGTCGGAAGGGTGACAAACTGAATATGATGGCGTCGCTTGCCGATGAAGACTTCGGACATTGGGCTAAGACCATAGGCCCCGGAGAGAGCTTCACAACCCCCGAAAGCTATGTAACGGTGGGACGCGGCGGAGTCGACAAAGTCAGTCAGCGTTTGCTGTCCGTTCATCGAAGGAACATGCCTCATCCCGATGCCGAACTTCCGGTGCTTTTCAATGAATACTGCACAACCTGGGGAGAACCGTCTCATGAGAATCTTGAGAGAATAGCAGATCGGCTTCAGGGGCACGGAATAGACTATCTGGTGATCGATGCGGGATGGTACGGAGGAAGAGAAGGCAGAGAATGGCATAACTGCGGCGGAGACTGGATACCTGATGAGAAAACGCTTTTCCCGAAGGGGCTTAAGGCAACGGCCGATATGATCAGAGCAAAAGGCATGATCCCCGGATTGTGGTTTGAACCCGAAACCTGTGCTGCGGCTTCGGAAATTTTCGGGAACGAGGATATGCTCCTTAAGAGGAACGGCTATGTCATAGATACAGACAACAGACGTTTTCTGGATCTCAGAAAAGAAGAGGTCCGTGCATACCTGGATGAACGTGTCATCGGGCTGCTCAAAAAAAGCGGCTTCGGATATGTGAAGATAGATTACAACGATTGCATAGGTGTAGGTTGTGATGATCCGGACAGCCTCGGAGAGGGGCTCAGGCAGAATATGCAGGGAACGATCGCATTCTTCAGACGCATGCGGGAAGTTATCCCGGATCTTATGATCGAAAACTGTGCTTCGGGCGGTCACAGACTCGAACCGTCATTAATGGCGGTTTCCGATATGGCTTCTTTTTCCGATGCGCATGAATGCCCCGAGATCCCGATCATTGCGGCGTCGCTGCATCGTCTGGTACTTCCTTCTCAGTCGCAGATCTGGGCTGTACTTCGGGCGAAGGATGATATCCGCAGGATCAATTACTCCATCATCAATACTTACCTGGGCGTGATGTGCCTCTCGGGCGATATATATGACCTGAACGATGAGCAGTGGGAGAAGGTTGATGAAGGGATAGAGTTTTATCGTATGGTAAGCCATCTGATCCGTGACGGTATATCCGAGTTTCACGGAGAACTGTCTGAGAGCTGGCGTCATCCGGAAGGCTGGCAGGCCATTTGCCGCCACTGCGGGGATGAAACGCTGAGCGTCATCCATACATTCGGAGGAGAACATCCGGAGAAAGTCACTCTGCCTGTCAGAGGCAGCCGGATCCGAAGGATCATGTGCAGTGAAGAAAACTGCGTGACACTTAACGACGGCCTGCTGACAGTAGAGCTGAAAGCACCTTTTGAGGCTGTTGCCGTTTATACAGCCGGATAAAGGAATGTAAGAATCTTATCGAGGATGGTCACTGTATCCGGAAATGTCTTGAACCACCAGTCTTCGGTCACTCCGCCGCCGTGAAGAAGATAGAGTATATCGTATTTTTTCGAGGGATCATATCCGTAGGGGAGATATACCCAGGCACCTTTCTTCATGGGTCTGCTGTCGCCTTCATCATAAGTGAAAGTGTCGTACTCGAATCTTTCGACTTATCCCGTTATTAAAGCCCCATTAATATCCGACGGACAGATCCACGAAACGCTCGGGTTTTCTTCCGGCGCAGTATAGATCCAGATCCGTAAGGAACATGTCAACGATACGTCCGACCGTATACGGCAGGGTCCATGTTCCGGCCGAATGCATGGTTATGACCAGCCCCGGACAATCCCAAAGGGAATCGTCTGCCGGTATGGGCTCTTCCCTGAATACATCCAGAGCCGCACCGCCGAGTTTTCCTTCACGCAGCATGTTCTCGAGAGCTTTCTGATCGAGGACATCTCCGCGCCCGACGTTTACTATATATGCGTCGGCGGGAAGAAGGCTCAGGCGTGCTGCTGTAAGGAGATCCCTGGTCTCATCGGTGGAAGGCAGGCTGCAGATCAGAAGATCCGTCTGAGGCAGTATGCTGTCCAGTTTAGATATGGGACAGATGCTGTCATACATATCGTTCGGATTGTTTCCGCGGCGGTTTACGCCGATAAGGCTTTTGGGACCAAACGCCTTTAATCTGACAGCGGTTTCATATCCGATATCGCCGGTTCCCAGCATTGTGATCCGGGCGCCCTGTATTGAGTGAATGGCAAGGCCGTTTTCCCATGTCCTGTTTCGGATAAGTTCAATGTATTCCATGCGCCTTCTCATGAGTTCCAGCGTGACCATGATGATATGTTCGGCGATCGTCACTCCGTATGCACCGGATGAATTGGTGAGCATGATGTCCCTGCCTTTAAGAACATTCATAAGATGGCCGACACCGGCGGAAGGAGAGCATACCCATTTAAGGGCGGAACCCTTGCTTATAAGGTCACTGTCCATGCCCAGATAGATCTCGGCATCAGTGATCTCGGCGGCGGCTTCTTCTTTTGAACCGCAGAAGACAACGCTGAAACCGTTCTTTTCGGCTGCACTGCTTATCTTTTCTTTATGCCCGGGCGTGAGTGCGCTGAAATACGTTACTATTTTTTTCGATGATCCTTCCATGGTATTTCCTTTCTGTATCATTCGTCTTTTCTGTATCATTTGTCTTTTCTGCATCATTCGTCTTTTTGCAGCGGGCTTATTCATCTTTACGCAGCGGTTTTGCTATCTTTTCGTTGAAAAGATCGATCAGCGGTCCCATGAAAAATGCCGTAATTATGGTTCCCACGCCGGCTATGGTAGGGATCATCCTGACGGGATTGCCCGCGAGGACGAAAAGAATACATCCTGCGATGACACATACGATGTCGGTGCAGATTCGGATGTATTTGAACTTTCCGAACTTCCATTTATAGGCCATGACGATCGCCACGGCATCATAGGTCGATACACCGAGATCAGCCGTCATGTAAAGCGAAGAACCGAAACAGATGATCACGATCCCGACTATGAGACAGACTATCCTGAATGCCATGGACGGGGCAGGGAAGATCTTTTGTAAAGAATCGTAGGTGAACTGGGTGATATAACCGAGCAGGAACAGGTTTATGAATGTTGCTATGCCGATATTGTGCCGGTCAACGATCAGACTGAAAAGGAGCAGGACGGCATTTACGATAACATAGAGCGTACCGAAATCGATCGGGATCATTGCATCCAGACCGCTCATGAATGACTGGAACGGATCCACGCCCAATGCAGCCAGTTTAAATATGCCCACGCTGATCGCGCAGATGATGACACCCGCGAGTGACATCGCGATGCGTCTTTTTCGTGATCTGAGAAAATCCGTGAACTTATTGTTGCTCAATGTCCGCATCCTCCCTTATCAGTTCACTTCGTAGTCCATGCATGTACGGGTGGCCGTAAATGGTCGTACCTTTGTATTTGCGACTTCGACATGTGTGGGATGAACGGAATAGCCCTTCAGGGATTCCTCATCCGTAAAACTTGAGTCCAGCATTACATCACAGTTTGAGGATTCCAGAGGAGCGGTATTTACCTTTATGTCGATCAGCCCCGGGATCTGACCTTTAAGTCCTTCGAGACCGTTTTTGATGCCTTCTTTTACGGCTTCTCCTTCAGCTCCTTTGTATTCGTCCTTAAGTGTCCAGAGAATTACATGTTTAACCATATCGATACCTCCTTTTTTCTAATCATACACGGCAATCGGGGTGTGTTCAATCAGGTCAGGCACGTGTGCTGAGTTATTTTGCGGATAAAGGTGAAATAAGACCGTCTATTATGTATGGCCGGACATTTATTATTTCGCTGCCGGGGACTATCCTGTATATAACAAAAGGAATAAAAGTCCCTCCGGCGGGAGAGCCGGGGAAAGGAATAAAACATGTTGACACTTATTTTTTCGATCATACTTTTCTGGGCAGTCTGGAAGATAGCGATCCTGGGAATTAGATTTACATGGGGGATCTTTAAATTCATCTTCTCGGTAGTTTTGTTCCCGGTCGTACTTATCGGCATTTTTGTAGCAGGACTTGCTTATGTGGCCATACCGGTAGCGATCGTGGTCGGACTTATCGCACTGATCACCGGTAAGACGGCAACAGTGGTATAAACGGGACTCACCTCCTAAACTTAATATGTTCTCCTTTTTCCAAACAGAAGGCTCCTTTGACTTAAATAGTCAGAGGAGTCTTTCTTTTATTATTTTATGTGGTATGCTTAAAGTAAGATCGAAGGGGAGGAGCGGATTTATGAACAGACAAAAAGAGCAAAGCAGAAGAACGATCGAAGATACTCTGAACCGCCTTTACCTGAAGAAAAGCAGCGCTCCCAAGGCAGGTTACTGGGTGCTTCTGCTTATCTATCTTGTCACTTCGGCTGCTACCAGTGCGACCGCTTCATCCGGTGCCGATGTTAAGTTTGCAGGGTTTATAGTACCGGCTTATATTTTTGCCGGAGTTCTGTCTTCACTGGCCAATATCTGCATCATTCTCATGGCCGTTTTTTATGAGAAACTCGGGCTTATCACTTCGCTGGTCCTGATAGGGCTTCAGCTTCCGATGATCATATCGGGGATCGTGATGAGGAATAACATCACAAGCCTGCCCGGTGTTTTCGGGGATGTCCTGGCGATCATCGCCGTATTATTCATATATTTCAACAAAAAGAAAATGTCGGATTACGAGAAGGTTTTGCGCTCGCAGGCTGTCACCGACATCCTTACGGGCCTTCCTAACTGGTTTGCCTGTACGGAACTGATAGATGAACTCGTTCGCCGTGAAGAAAGATTCGCGGTGGTCACCATTGACATAAACGGCTTTAAGAGCATAAATGACGCCATGGGTTTTGAAGCCGGAAACCGGGTTCTTATCGAGATCTCATCGAAATGGAAGACGATCGCGGACAGCGGTGAAACCGGGACGATGGATTTTATCGCACGATTGAACGGAGATCAGTTCAGCCTTGTCGTTCGTAAGTTCGATTCTGAAGATGAGGTCATCCATACCATCAGGAGATATGAGTCGGCCATGAACGAGCAGATAAACAACATCGGATATGATTTCTATATATCCGCCAGTTTCGGTTATGCCATTTGTCCTGACGATGCAAAGGATATGGATTCTGTTATTTCCTACTCCGACATGGCCATGCATGAGATCAAACGCGAGGGCAGCGATGAGCATATCCTCAGATTCACCCAGGAAATGCTCAAGAACGATCATACGCTGGAATTTGAGGGAAAGATCAGGTCAGCGATAGATAATGACGGGGTGTTCTTCATGCTTCAGCCACAGTTCGATATGTCTCATAAGCTGCGTGGATTTGAGGCACTTGCCCGCATGCGTGATGAGGACGGCTCGATCATTTCTCCCGGGCTGTTTATTCCGGTAGCGGAAAAAGTCGGTCTGGTCGACAAGATCGATTTTATAGTATTTAAGAAGTCGGCGGCTTTTGTCGGTAATCTGATCAGACAATACGATCTTGATATCACTCTGAGCATAAATGTTTCGGTGAGACACCTGATGAAGAAGGGCTTTCTGGAGGAGATGAGAAGACATCTTGAAGAAAGCGGATTCCCCGCAAACCAGCTTGAGGTCGAGATCACGGAATCCGTTATGATCGAATCACTGGAAAAGGCCACGGGATACATTGATGTACTCCGCGAAATGGGAGTTCAGATCGCGATAGATGATTTCGGAACGGGATATTCGTCGCTCAGTTATCTTAACAGCATTCCCGCCAATCTGCTCAAGATCGATAAGAGTTTCATCGATGGGATAAACAGCAGCGAAAAGGCCAAGCTTTATATAGCAGCGATCATTTCCCTCGGACATATCATGGGATATGAAGTCATCTCCGAAGGTGTCGAGGAAAACGATCAGCTTGAGACTTTAAGAGAGATCGGCTGTGACTACATTCAGGGGTACATCTGGGGAAAACCTCTGCCGATGGAAGATGTCGAAAAACTTGTATCGGAAGGGTGATCCTGAGTGCAGATACACGTCACAGATATCGGTATTCCCGAATTAACGATTTATCATTCTCTGTCCGAAAACCGGCTTCGCAGGTACTTCGAGCCGGAACCGGGCATCTTTATATGTGAGAGCACAAAGGTTATCCGAAGGGCGCTAGATGCCGGATATGAACCGCTTTCCATACTGACCTCCGTTACAGATCCTGACAAAGATGCGGAATATGTTCTTGACCGATGTACGGATATTCCGGTATATACGGCAGCAGAGAGCGTATTAAAAGATATAACGGGTTTTTCACTGACGGAGGGGATCCTGTGCGCCATGCGAAGGAAGCCACTCTCAAAAGTCTCTGAGATCCTGTCGGGCAGAAAACTTGTTGCGGTTCTTGAAGATGTCGAGAATCCCACCAATGTGGGAGCGATATTCAGATCGGCAGCTGCACTCGGAATAGAGGCAGTAGTGCTTACACACGGTTGCTCCGATCCGCTGTACCGAAGATCGGCGCGTGTGAGCATGGGAACGGTATTTCAGATTCCCTGGACCTTCGCGGATAAGGATCATGATACGGTGCGAGTCCTTAAAGATGAAGGATATACGACCGTAGCGATGGCGCTTTCTCCGGAGGCGGTTTCCGTAGATGATCAGAAGATAAGATCCGCGGATAAACTTGCTGTGATCCTCGGAAACGAATGCTACGGATTGAAACCGGACACTGTATCGGAAAGCGATATCGTAGCGATGATCCCAATGAGGAACGGAGTGGATTCGCTGAATGTAGCGGCGGCAAGCGCTGTAGTTTTCTGGGAGTTATCTGCAGGGGGTAAGGAGTGAACGATATGAATCGGAATAAACCGGGACTGAGCATGAATACAGAGATCAGGTCGGGGCTGATCTTTAATACGGTGATCGCTGTGCTTGTGATGGTCGGTGTGATAGTGATGATCCATTCCAAGGCGAATGCCACCGGACTTACGGAATCGGGATGGGCCAATCTTAAATTCTATACGGTCCTGTCCAATATATTTGCGGGAGTGGTCGCACTGGCCCAGATCATAATGTATCTTAAGGGACGCGGATATCTGAAGGTCCTTAAACTCACATCCGCAGCGGCCGTTACACTTACTTTTCTCGTGGTTGCGGGTTTTTTCGGCCCGCTGTACGGCTGGATCAAACTGTATAAAGGCTCAAATCTGTTTTTTCATCTGATCGTGCCGCTGCTGTGCGTGATAGAGTTTGTTTTCTCGGGAGATGACGGAAAGATCAGTCTGAGGGATTGTGTCCTGGCATCGCTGTCTACACTTGTCTACGGATCGGTGTATCTGATCAACATCCTTATAAACGGAAAAGGGGTATGGCCCGAGTCGAATGACTGGTACGGATTCCTTAACTGGGGATTCGGTATGGGTATGGTCATTTTTGCCGGGATTGTTGCGGTAAACTTTGGCGTGGCATGCGCCCTGCGCAAGCTCAGAAGAAAACGGAAATGATCGGTCAGGTCACGGGTTTCTTGAGGCCGCAGTCCGGTAATCAGTCCTCGGGTTTCTTAAGGCCGCAGTCCGAGCAATACTTTCCTGTGTTTTTTTGTCCGCATTCGGGACAGAACCATGTTTCTCCGGCATCTGCCGAGTCACCGTTTTCTCCGGAAGTATTATCCTGATCTGCCGGTTGGTGGTACTGCATCCAGGCATCTGACAGCTCATTTTCCACAGCTTCAAATGCAGTGAGTCCATCTTCCGGCATGTCATCGGAGGAAGCACTTATCATGTTTCCGGCAGGGTCGGGGAATGCTACGGAATAGTACATGCCGCGAAGCCCGGTTCCGTCCTTCCAATCTGCCATTCCGTAATTTCTTACGATGTTCATGCAGTAAGTCCAGGTATCTTCCGGGACGAGACAGCAGGACCGGTGTTCAGCCCCTCCGTTTCTGGTTTCCAGTGTCAGGATCGATCCGCTGCCTTCTTCACGCTCATATAACTTGTATTCCTTATAATCGCTATCTTCTTCGGCGGTTATTTCCTTCTCGAAATAATAGAAGAGCAGGTTATCTTCATCGATCTCCGCTTCAAGATCCTCCGGGGTTTCTGCGGAGAAGTTTGCCCCCGGATCGTATTCCATGGAGTTCCTGGAACTCACATGCATAGTCACGTCGTGTTCCGGCATGCTGAAAGTGAATACATAACCGTGATCGTTGTCATATTCCTGTTCCATACTGACATCATCGTCACACGAGAAATGATAATCCGTATCAGTGGCGATCATCCCGTAGTAGACAGTTACCGTATCACCCGGAGCATATGAGGTTTTCTTTGATTCAAAACCATAGCCGTCGAAATTCAACTGATATTTCTGCTTTCCGCATCCGCCTAATCCCATGATGATCAAAACTCCTATTATACAGATAATGATTCTTCTCATTTTCCCTCGGTCACCTGTTTTTGGTCGATATCAACTGCTTTAGCATGCGTGTTTCTTGGTTTATGCATACCTGATTCTTGTTTTATGCATGTCGGTTTTGGTTTCGCCCGTGCTTGTTTTTGGGTTTATGCATGTCGGTTTCCTGCTTTATGCTTGTTCACTTCTTGCTTTAAGCATACTGGTTTCCATGTCTCATGCATTTAGGTTCTTATTTCAGGATATACTGTTCACTGATGTAATACAACAAACTCTTTATTTCGCGTACCCCTCAGAATCCCTGTTTGAACCGCCATCCTCATGACGATTCATGACCCAAACAGCAATTGTTCATGGAATTGGGTCATACTTTGCCCGAAATGATGAAATATCGTAAAATATAAAAAGTGTCTCTCGGGTCGAACGCACCGGATAAGCATGCAGGAGCGGAAACAAAGCTGCGAATGCGGCAGGCGGCAAGCAGAAGCGGAAACCCTTGCGGCGGGTGCACCGGTAAGCAAGCAGAAACAGTATCATAGGATCACGTAACATCGTACATGACCGATAAGAGCAAGAGAAATATATATAAATGGGAACCCTGGTTCTTCATATTCTTCGGTCTGTTCCACCTGCACAGGATATGGGCCCTGATCGACAGAGAATCATACGCTTCCTTCTGGCTTGGAATCATGAGGAACAGGGGCTTTGTCTATTTCCTGCTTATGGGGATACTGTCAGCTCTGTGCATCCTCGGAATAGTTACGTTCTTTCGTGAGACCGGAAGAAACTATCCGTGGAGACTGATCTATCTGTGCGGCGGGGCATATCTGTTATTTGATCTGTTTGCCATTGCGGTCGGGCTTAAATTCTGGCACAGGCTGCTTGATAAGATGTTTGATACAGGATCCGGATCCTGGAATCTCATCTGGGGATCCTTCATACTTCTGGGCGGCGCTGTGTTTACACTGGGGATATGTCTGTTGAAAAAAACGCTATCCGGAAAAAAACAACATGATATTTCGATTCATGTACGGAGACAGATAAAGGAGATCAAATGAAGAAAGTCTTATTCATCATTTCGCCGGTAATACTGGCTATAGTGACATGTATATGGTTATTCTATGAGGACGGCAGGTGGTATTCCTACAGACAGGAATGGCCGTGGGGACCTTTACTTGTCATGCATGTTCTTTTCCCGCTGTTTTATCTGGTCGTGCTTATCGTGATGATAATAAAGCACATCAACCCAAATACACGATCGGATTCCGATATATTCTATATCATCTCTTCGATAGTGATGAATGCGGCATGCTTCATCGGGTTACTGGTATTCCTCATTTTCACGAGCGGAATGTAACGGAAAGAATATTGGCACCGCGGAATACCCTAAAGCAGCGTGACACTACGGAATAAACTAAAACAGCGTGACACAGCGGAATAACCTAAAGAAAGCCAACACCGCTAAAGTATTAAGGAGGATACTCGATGGTATTTGACAGCAGAACGATCACATTAAAAGACGGAAGAAAGTGTATCTTACGCCCTGCGCAGCCCGATGACTCCGCGGATCTGATCGAATACATGGAAAAAACAGCCGGAGAGACGCAGTTCGTACTACGATATCCGGATGAAGTAAATTATACGGTTGAACAGGAACGGGAGATCCTGGGTAATATCCTTAATGATCCGGGACAGATCATGATGACCGGCATAGTGGATGGAAAACTCGCCGGAAACTGCAGCATTAACGGGATAGGGGCAAAAAGAAAGATCCGTCACCGTTGCTCACTGGCCATTACTCTGTACCGTGAATATTGGAATCTGGGCATCGGTGCCGCCATGATCGACTATCTTGCCGAACTGGCGAAGCAGATCGGATATGAGCAGATCGATCTTGAAGTCGTTGAGGATAATACCAGGGCGCAGGCTTTATACAAAAAGTGCGGCTTTGAAGAATCCGGAAAAAGGACCAGAGCGCTTAAGTTTGATGACGGGACTTACCATGATGAGATCCTGATGACTAAAATACTCTGAGCCGGATTTCGATGCCGGGGAGTATCAGAATCTCCCCTTGTATATAGGTCGGGTAATCTCTATAATTGATACAGAATGTTTACGGGAGAAATAATAAAAACCTTGTAAATACAACGATTCACAAGGTTTTGATGAAGAGCTGGAAAAGGGACTTGAACCCTCGACCTACTGATTACGAATCAGTTGCGCTACCGACTGCGCTATTCCAGCTAATGAAAAACACAAATTGTATTATATATGAATGATTCGGGATTTGCAACTAACTCAAAACAGATAGCTCTGGTCCCCGCATATGAGCCGGAAGAGATCATGATCGAACTGCTTAAGCAGCTGAAAGATAAAGCGCTTAATGTGATCATCGTCGATGACGGATCGGGAGACGCCTACAGCGATCTGTTTAAGAGAGCGGAAGAATACGGGACGGTTTTGGTACACCAGCAGAATATGGGCAAAGGGTGCGCGATCAAGACCGGATTAAAATATATATACGGGCATTTCGAAGCTCCGTATACGGTAGTCACAGTTGATGCGGACGGACAGCACAGGATCGACGACGTCATGCGCGTGTGCGCGCGTGCGGGTGCAGAGCCTGATGCCCTGGTTCTCGGAAGCCGCAAGTTTAACGGCAAGGTACCGCTCAGAAGCCGGTTCGGCAACACCGTGACCAGGTTCGTTTTCAGGATATCCAGCGGTAAGAAGGTATATGACACACAGACCGGACTGCGCGCTTTTTCGGATAAGCTCATCCCGAGGCTGACGGAGATAGACGGAGAGCGGTATGAGTATGAGATGAACGTGCTCATGCGGTTTTCGCGGGATGATATACCGATCCGGGAAGAATGGATAGAGACCGTCTACATCGATGACAACAGTTCGACGCATTTTGACACTATCAGGGATTCGTGGAAGATCTATAAGGAGATCCTCAAGTTCTCCGGTGCGTCTCTGATCAGTTTCTGTGTTGACTATTCTCTCTATTGCATATTGAATGCCGTGACAGGGCAGTTGCTTTTTTCAAACGTGGCTGCCAGAATAGTGAGCGCGACCGTCAACTATACGTTGAACCGTAAGATGGTGTTTAACAGCAAGGCGCCTGTTCTTAAGTCGGTTCTTCAGTACATAGCGCTTGCCGTGTTCATAATCGCATGTAATTCGGCACTGCTCAAACTGCTGACCGGAATAGGCCTTAACAAATATCTGATCAAGATCCCGGTCGAGCTTGCGATGTTTATTGTGAGCTGGTCGGTCCAGCATCTGTTCATTTTCGGGACCGAAGAAAACGCCAAAAGCGGAGAATCAAATCAATTCGAAGAAAAATCAGGAGGTAAAGTATGAAGATCTTAGTAACGGGAGGAGCGGGATACATAGGTTCACATACCGTAGTTGAACTGCTCGAGAACGGTTATGATGTGGTAGTTGTCGACAATCTCTCAAACTCATCCGAGAAAAGCTTAAATCGCGTAGAAGAGATCACCGGCAAGACAGTTAAGTTTTATAAGGCGGACACTCAGGATGCTGCAGCCATGAACGATATCCTTGATAAGGAAAAAGTCGATGCCTGCATTCATTTTGCGGGACTCAAGGCTGTGGGAGAGTCTGTTTCCAAACCCTGGGAGTACTACGAGAATAACATTCAGGGTACGCTGGTACTCGTGGATGCGATGAGAAAGCACAATGTGAAGAACTTCATCTTTTCATCTTCCGCAACGGTATACGGCGATCCCGAGTTCATACCGATCACCGAGGAATGCCCCAAGAAAGCATGCACCAATCCTTACGGATGGACAAAATCCATGCTGGAGCAGATCCTTTCCGATATACAGAAAGCGGATCCGGAATGGAATGTGATCCTGCTCAGGTATTTTAACCCCATAGGTGCGCACAAGTCCGGCAAGATCGGGGAAAACCCCAACGGTATCCCGAACAATCTGATGCCTTACATCACTCAGGTTGCCGTGGGCAAACTGCCGGAGCTCGGAGTATTCGGCGACGACTACGATACTCCCGACGGAACCGGTGTCAGGGATTACATCCATGTCGTGGATCTGGCAAAAGGCCATGTAAAGGCTCTTGATAAGATAAAGGAAAACTGCGGTCTTAAAATCTATAATCTCGGAACCGGACACGGCGTGAGCGTCCTCGAACTGGTTCATACATTTGAGGAGACGACAGGACAGAAGATTCCTTATTCCATAAAGCCCAGACGTCCTGGCGATATCGCAACATGTTATGCATCGGCTGATCTGGCCGCAAAGGAACTTGGCTGGAAGGCTGAATTCGGAATAAAAGAGATGTGCGAGGACTCATGGAGATGGCAGTCTCAGAATCCCAACGGTTTTGAGGAATGATATGAGCGGACATGTGAAGTTTTCGGAAAAGAAAGTAGACCAGTTCATGTCTTATGTACTGATCATCGTCGGAGCACTCATGGCCAGTTTTTCCGTAGCTTGCATCCTGATACCGAATGATGCGATCGATTACGGTACTGCGGGAATCGCCATCATAGTGAGCAAACTGACGGGCTTTAACCTGTCGATATGTGTTTTTGTGATCTTCCTTCCGTTCATGATAGCCGGATTTCTGATGCTCGGACGTAAGTTTGGATTAAAAGCACTTGCGGGTTCGCTTGCTTATACCATAGGGATAGAAGTCTTTGAGGAGATACCGTTTGAACTGAACACGGAACATTTCCTGGCGGTCGCATTCGGAGGAGCGATCCTGGGCGCGGGATTATCATTGATACTTCGTCACGGCGGATGTATCGACGGTTCGGAGATCTTTGCCAATATCATCGTGCGTAAGATATCTGATATCACAGGCAAGAACTTCAGTATGTCCTATATCCTGATAGGGTTTAATGCGTGCGTTTACATGGCGGTATTCCTTCTTTTGAACAGGAATGCGGCGCTGATGAGCCTGCTCGTGTATATCGTGGCTACGATGATAATCGATCACTATACCGACCACTTTGAGGCCATCAAACAGGTGACGATCATCACCAAGAATACGGATGATCTGATGAAGGACATCAAAAACGAGCTTAACAAGACCTGCACGATCATGGATTCTTACGGCGCGATAAGCGGCGAGAACAAGACACTGATCTGCTATATCAACTATTTCGAACTTCAGAAGATGAAGGATATCATATCACGTCATAAAGGGACATTCAGTACGGTCACCACTATAGACGAGATACTCAGATAAAAAACGAATTACGAGGAGACATTAAAATGAGCGGATTTTTCGGAGTTGCATCGAAAGAGAAATGTACCTTTGATCTGTATTTCGGTACCGATTATCATTCACATCTCGGTACCAGGAGAGCCGGAATGGCGGTTTATGATCCCGAGACCGGTTTTTCCCGTTCGATCCACAGCATTGAGAACACACCCTTCAGGACCAAGTTCGATAAGGAACTGCCCGACCTTGACGGACATTACGGAATAGGCTGCATTTCCGATTATGAGGCACAGCCGATCCTGCTCAGATCGCATCACGGAACCTTTGCGATAACCACGATCAGCAAGATCAATAATGCCGAAGAACTGGTCAAAGATATCGTGGACGAGGGGACGCATTTCTTCGAGATGAGCAACGGAGAGATCAATGCGACCGAACTGGTAGCGGCCCTCATCAACCGCAAGGAAAACATCATAGAAGGCATCAAATATGCTCTGGATGTGATCGAGGGATCCTTGAGTCTTCTCATCCTCACTCCCAAAGGAATATATGCGGCGCGTGACAAGCACGGACGTACTCCCGTCATTCTCGGAAAAAAGGACGGTGCAAGATGTGCCTGCTTTGAAAGCTATTCATATCTGAATCTTGGCTACAGCGATGACAGAGAACTCGGGCCCGGCGAGATAGTCGTCTTTGACGAAAACAGCGTGAAGACACTTGTAAGTCCAGGAAAGGACATGAAGATATGTACTTTCCTTTGGGTATACTACGGGTATCCGTCAGCGGTTTACGAGGGTATCAATGTAGAGCAGATGAGATATAACTGCGGCGCCAACATGGCTAAGCGCGATAATGTAAAAGCGGATATCGTAGCCGGCGTTCCGGATTCCGGTACGGCACATGCGGTCGGTTATGCAAACGAATCGGGCATTCCTTTTTCAAGACCGTTCATCAAGTATACGCCCACCTGGCCCAGAAGCTTCATGCCCACGATGCAGACCAAGAGAAATCTGATCGCACACATGAAACTGCTGGCCGTTCATCAGCTGATCAAGGACAAGAGCATGCTGCTCATCGATGATTCGATCGTTCGCGGAACACAGCTTCGCGAGACCACGGAATTCCTGTATGAGAGCGGCGCAAAGGAAGTGCATATCAGACCTGCCTGTCCGCCCCTGTTATACGGTTGCAAGTATCTGAACTTCTCGAGATCCAATTCAGAGATGGAACTGATCACCAGAGCAGTGATCAAAGAGATCGAGGGTGATGATGTATCCGATGAGAAACTTAAGAAATATTCCGATCCCGACAGTGAAGAATATGAAAACATGGTTGAGGCCATAAGAAAGAAACTGAACTTCACGTCGCTTCGTTTTAACCGTCTGGACGATATGCTCGATGCGGTCGGACTTCCGCCCGAGAATCTGTGCACATACTGCTGGAACGGTGAAGAATAGAGTATCAGATTATAACAGGACTTATGCGGCATCCGTCGGTAACGCGGGTGCCGTATTTTTGTGAGATGATCATATCTGCGAGCCTGTCGGAGCGTATGGTCGCATCAAACAGGGGAAGAGCATCGGAAGTAAGAACGGAAGGTGCATCCGCCGCTTTGTTTACGATGGGGATCGAGGCATGCGCCGCGATCGTGTGCATCAGTTCCGAGGCCTCTGACTTAAATCCCAGAAGTCTGGTATAAGGACAGGGGATGAGACAGCCTTCCGAGTCGCGGGTCATGTCCTTAAGCGCAAGAATGCAATGAAGCATGGCTCGGCTGATCCTCGTGTATGTGAGTTCTTTGGTACGCATTTGTCCGATGAAGCCGGAAAGGGAGAAAGGCTTCTCACTGCTTCTGATTCCGGCCGCCGTGTTTATGAAACGGTTTGCAAGATCCGGATTCATATCCTGGTATCCGGCGAGTTCTTCGGAAGACCTGGTGAGCAGGACATATTCCGCAATGGCACTCAGATCGTCCTGTGAGATCGGAAAAGTCTTCTTATATATGGTTGACATAATATCAAAAACTACATCCGGCACACAGCCCCGGATCGCATCGGGAAATGCAGCCGCTTTTCCGGTGCCGGCATCTGCCGAATCGGCTTTTGTATATCTTTCATCGGCTGAATCTGCTTTAAGTACTGACCGGATTGCTTCAGCCGATGCATATTCCGACAGTTCGGTGTCGTGATATCCCTTGCCTGTACGGGGAATGGCGATGGGACTGATATCCGACCCGATCCGCTTGATGGCTTTGATGTATTCGATCGCAAGGATATTGTTCGGAGAAGAGAGCAGATCCGAATATCCGGGCAGGGCCCTGCTCCTTGCGGCGGGATAGGATAAACCTTCCTTAAGCCCTTCTTCGAGCTTATCAAGATAATCCGGTGTGGGAGCAAGAAGAATGTCTGCGAGGCTCTCCATGCGGCCGGTGTCTTCCGATTCCGCCCCGAAGACAAGACAGTCCGTGCAGCCGAGAGCATCAAGGATGCTCACTCCGCCGAAAGCAAAAACTTCAGCAGTTGCTGTGGAGTATGAAACGGGGAGTTCAAAAACCGCATCCGCCCCGCACAGGAGAGCACTTTTTACACGGTCATATTTGTACATGACCGAGATCTCTCCGCGCTGAGTAAAAGCACCGCTCATCACGACCACTATACGATCGGCTCCGAGCCTTTCTTTTGCCTGTCTGATCAGATGGGCGTGCCCGTTATGAAAAGGATTGAATTCTGCGATTATTCCGGCTGTTTTCATAGTGAAATATTATCATTCCCTCATATGTTTGGCAAATCTTTCACAAAGTGGCAAAGCGTGATAAAATTGCAGGTGAGAATTCATAAACTTTCTTTATTCGGAGGGGGAGAGTTGGAGAGTAAAGATATATCGCAGGCGGTCATCTCGCGGCTGCCGAGATATCACAGATTCTTAAGCGAACTCAAGGATCAGGGGATAGAGCGCATCTCATCGGCCGACTTAAGCCGGCTGATGCATGTCACCGCCTCGCAGATACGCCAGGACCTGAATAATTTCGGCGGTTTCGGACAGCAGGGATACGGGTATAACGTTGACTATCTGTACGAAGAGATCGGACATATCCTCGGGTTGGATACAAGGCACAATCTCATAATAGTCGGGGCCGGTAATCTCGGACAGGCCCTGGCCAATTACGTGAATTTTGACAGAAGGGGATTCCATACCAAAGGCCTCTTTGATTCCGATCCGCATATGCAGGGTGTCATGATCAGAAACATGCCGGTGCGTCCCATGTCCGAGCTTGAGGATTTTATAAGGGAAAACTCCATCGACATAGCCGTTCTTACCATACCCAAAGAGGCGGCCGAAGATGTTGCCAACAGGCTGATAGCATGCGGCATCAAGGGTATATGGAACTTCGCGCATATCGATCTGGATGTTCCGGATAATGTGCGAGTGGAGAATGTGCATCTGTCCGACAGTCTGATGAAACTGTCATATAACTTAAGAGATCTTGAAGGCTGATACGGGGGATAGATTATGGCAGGGAAACAAAAGGAATTCCTGAAGGCTCTGGAAGGGAAAAGGATAGCGCCGCTAACGCTCGATAACAAATGGCACCAGCTTTTTGACGGCGGAGAACTCCCTGATGAGATCAAAGCCAAAGCCGATGAGCTGAACGAACTGCTCAAACAACAGGGTAATATCAATAACGAAATGAAGAAAGTCAAAGCACTCAAGAAGAAACTGCTTGATGAGATGGTGCCTTTGGCAGATGATGCCGCTTCCGGTATAGCTTCCGCGGAAAAGGAGATCGAGCAGCATAAGCGGCTCATCGAAGAGTGTAACGAGCATATCGACGATTACCAGGATCAGCTTCTCGATTTTCCGCATCTCATCGATCATGTGAATAAGGATCTGATGCTCATGACCATGGATGATTGTTATGAGCGGCTCAAGGAGAATAACAAAGAGATCGTGGAGATCGGAAACTGGATCGATGAGTTCAGAAAGGAACTTAAGAAGAATGTTGTCCGCAAGCAGGACCGCGAATTGGCAAATCACAGGCTGTACTCATATATGCACGATATCTTCGGGACCGAGGTCATCGAGATATTCGATATGGAATACATCCCGACAGGCTTGAAGGCCCCCGGGCAGACTGCGAAAGAAAACACAGCGGATAAAGGCGATAACGCCGGAAACAAAACCTGATCATGGAATATTTGGTTACATCTGAAGAAATGCGTCTCTTTGACGCATATACGATAAACGAACTGGGCGTACCGGGCATAGTCCTTATGGAAAAGGCTGCTGCGGGCGCCTGTTCCCATATCCTGGCAAATGCTCAGGACAGGATCCAAAATGCTCATGTTCTTGCACTGTGCGGAACGGGAAATAACGGAGGCGACGGACTCGTACTTGCCAGACTGCTCAGACAAAAGCATGTATCAGTCGATGTGATCCTGGTCGGAGATCAGGAAAAAGCCTCAGAATTAAACATGCAGGAGCAGCAGATCCTTGCCAATTACGGTGTCCCGGTCAACCGTACTGATGCCACAAAATGCGAAGAACTCATCTGTACGGCCGGATACCGGTATGACATCATCATAGATGCACTTTTCGGCATAGGCTTAAGCAGGCCTCTTTCGGGTGACTATGCCCGCCTGGTTGAATTTATCAATTCCTACGGTGCGTATGTTTATGCCATGGATGTGCCTTCCGGTCTTCGCTCAGACGGAGGCGGGACGGGCTACCCTTGCATCCGCGCGGATGTCACATACACATTCGGATTCGTGAAACTCGGACTTGTAACATATCCCGGTGCGGCTTTTTGCGGCGAGGTGATACGCATCGACATGGGCATAGATGAATTCAGCATGGGGCGTAACAAACCCGTGTACAGGAGGATCACGGACAGAAGCGAGATCGACTGGCCCGATCGTGTTGATCATGCCAATAAAGGAACATACGGAAAACTTCTTGTGGTCGCCGGGAGCAAAGAGATATACGGCGCTGCTTATATGGCGGCAAAAGCCGCGTTTGCTACGGGAGTGGGCATGGTAAGGGTTTTCACCCATTCCGATAACAGGCTCGTACTCGAGACGGCACTTCCCGAAGCGATGTATTCATTTTACGATGACGACACCCCGGATGAAGAACTCACCGAAAAACTGAAAGAGCTATACGGATGGGCCGACGGTATTCTCGCAGGTCCCGGGATCGGAACGGGGCATGCTTCGGAGTTGATGGTCCGTTCGATCTTACATGATACGGATCTGCCGGTATTGTTTGATGCGGATGCGATAAAGATCATAGCCGACAGTGATGATCTAAAGAAACATATCGCCTCTCTGAGGGACAGAAGCGTGATCATGACACCGCATATGGGTGAGTATGCGTATCTTGTGCGCACAACGATAATCGAAGCAAAAGAGCATATGACCGATTCCGTAAAAAAGACCGCGGACGAACTCGGCATCTCGATCATATGCAAGGATGCCCGCAGCCTGATCGCGTCGGCAAGATCGGAAGAGATATATGTGAACTGCTCGGGAAATGACGGCATGGCTACGGCCGGAAGCGGAGATGTGCTCTCCGGAATTTGCGCCGTGCTCATGATACAGACGCTTGACGTAGTAACAGCCTGCGCTCATGCCGCTTATCTTCACGGACTTGCCGGCGATGATGCGGCTGCCAGATGCGGTAAATGCGGCATGACAGCCTCCGACATAATAGATTCCATACAGACTGTCATCGGATAAGGACTGACAAAATGAAACCTGAAGAGTATTCGAAAATCAAAAGAGGCTATGCCTGCATAGACATGGACGCCGTAAGGAACAATGTGGATGTGATGTATGATTCACTCGCATCCGGGACACGGATGATACTGGTCATCAAAACGGACGGTTACGGACACGGTTCCGTGCCCATCGCACATATGTATGATGAGGATGACAGGATATGGGGATATGCGGTGGCCTGCCCGGAGGAAGCATATGAACTGCGCGGATCGGGGATAAAGAAGCCGATCCTGATACTCGGATATACATTCGATTATGCTTATGACGATATGGTGAGGCTGGATATCAGGCCTGCTGTCTTTACCGAAGAGATGCTTGACGGTTTATCCGAAGCGGCACGCAGACAGGGGAAAAAGGCCCGGATCCACATCAAAACGGATACCGGCATGAGCCGCATAGGCATCAGGCCCGATGATGACGGACTTAACTTTGTGAAAAAGGCTTCTTCGTATGAGGATATCGAGATCGAGGGCATATTTACCCATTTTGCACGCGCCGATGAGGCGGACAAAAAGTATGCATACAGGCAGATGGAACTGTTTAAAAACTTTACCGCACGTATCCGGGATGAGCTCGGTATCGATATCGAACTTAAGCATTGTTCCAATTCGGCAGGGATCATGGAAATGCCTGAAGCCAATATGGATCTGGTCCGTGCCGGGATCACGCTTTACGGACTGTGGCCGTCCGACGAAGTCGATCATGCACGCATGGACTTTAAACCCGTGATGAGTCTCATAAGTCATATAGTCTATGTCAAGGAAGTGGAAGCCGGGACTCAGATAAGCTACGGCGGGACTTACGTAGCTCCGGATAAGCGCATCATCGCCACCGTTCCGGTCGGATACGGAGACGGATATCCGAGAATGCTTTCGGGCAAGGGCGAGGTGCTCGTGAAGGGAAAGAGAGCCCCGATCTGCGGCCGCGTTTGCATGGATCAGTTCATGATAGATGTAACGGATATCCCGGAAGCAGCGGCGGGAGATAAGGTCACACTCATCGGTTTTGACGCGGATGAGCATATCTCCATGGAGGAACTCGGAGACATCTCGGGCAGGTTTAACTATGAACTGGCCTGCGATGTGGGCAGGCGCATTCCCAGAGTATATGTTTCCGGTGGGGATGTGGAGGATATAATCCTTGATAGACGCAGCATAAAATGATAAAATAAATTGTTATGATCAAGTATAAAATGCGCTTTTTATGGGCCTTGTAAAAAGCGCTGCAAATGCAGATAAGGAGTAGGATATGTCAGGACATTCAAAATTTGCAAACATCAAACATAAGAAAGAGAAAAACGATGCGGCTAAAGGAAAGATCTTTACCATAATCGGTCGTGAGATCGCCGTTGCCGTAAAAGAAGGCGGCCCCGATCCGTCCAACAACTTCAAGCTTGCCCAGGTCATCGCCAAGGCAAAAGCCAATAATGTGCCCAACGATACCATAGAAAGAGGTATCAAGAAGGCATCCGGCGAGAACGGCGGCGCCGATTACAAGTATATGACTTACGAAGGATACGGCCCCAACGGCATCGCGATCATCGTTGATGCACTTACGGACAATATCAACCGTACCGCGGCCAACGTAAGAAGCGCTTTTACGAAGGGACAGGGTAATGTCGGAACTCCCGGCTGCGTGTCCTTTATGTTCGATAAAAAAGGTCAGATCATCATAGACCGCGAAGAGTGCGATATGGAACCGGATGATCTGATGATGATAGCACTTGATGCCGGTGCAGACGATTTTGTGGAAGAAGAGGACAGCTTTGAGATACTTACCGATCCCGATGCTTTTGCGGGTGTGGTAGAAGCCCTCGAAGAGAACAAGATCCCGTCAGTCAGCGCCGAGGTTACCATGATACCTCAGAACTATGTAACGCTGACCGATGAAACGGCCATTAAGAACCTCCAGCGCATCCTGGATCTGCTGGAAGAGGACGATGATGTTCAGGCCGTATATCACAACTGGGACGAATGATTTAAAAAATGCTGTTCAGAAGGAAACTGATCACTAACTTCATCTGGATCATTGCCATGATCACGATCGTCGTGATCGGTGCTCAGTATGCCTTTTTATACGGCATAGACTTTCTTTTTGCGGGAGAGAATAACTATCTGGCAGAACTTGTCGGCATATCCTATAAGGCTTTGGATGTCGGATTGCTGATCTGGATAGTTATTTTTCTTGTGGTCTGCATCGCGCTGTTCATGATCCTGAGAGCGATAGTTCAGGCTGTCAAAAGAAAGCATGAGCCCAAGCCTTCGACTCTCGGACTCATACGTATCCTGCTCGTATGTGCCGTATTCATCGCTGCGATCATTTACAGGGGAAGCATACTGATCTCATCGGGTGCCGTGATCCTTTCGGATTCGACATTCTATGAGGCTGCGGCCGGCCTGTTTGCTGATTCCGCCGGGATCGGCGATCTGGCTGTTCACGGTGCTTCATATGTATATCTGATGCTTCTGACATTCGTGATGCAGTTTCTCGGAGACCGTGTTGTTGCGGTCGTACTGCTTCAGATAGTCATACAGATCCTCACGATCATTCTTGTATTTGCGGCCTTCAGGAAACTGGTCAACTTCTGCACGGGATTCATAGCGGCACTGGCGCTTACCGTGCTGCCGTTATATACATCCAAGATCTTCACATCGAGCCCGGGATGCTTTGTGGCATTGCTGGTCGTTTTTGCGATATGGCTCGTCAGCCTGTTCTTCTCGATCAAGGGCGGAGCGATAAAGATCGTAAGCGGCATAGTCATCGGCCTGGTCATCGGATACCTGATATATATGGATATCCTTTGTGTTGTGGCGCTTGTCGTATGGTTCTTTGCTCTGATGTACGAGATCGGAGATGAGGACAGACATAAGTTTCTCACCGGATATCTGCTGCTTTTGCTGGGAGCGGTAATCGGGCTTGCATTAAGCCTTTGCATGGACGGCGGTTTTGATCCCGACGGCATAGATATAGCCGTAAGAACGTGGGTGAAGGTCAATACCATCAATATCATACCCGAATATGCACTCATAGATCCGGCTCTCGGATTGTCCTGCCTGATACAGTGCATGGTAATGGTAGGAGTGGGATCATGGACGATACTCGGCACACTCGGACGTGACCGGGTAGAATACGAACTTCCCTGGATACTGATGTTCATATGCGCGATCACACCCATGACGCGCATCGGTTATCTGCATGATAATGTAGGGGCTCTCATCGTATATCTGGTTCTGGTCGGAGCGGGCATTTCAGCTCTGTTTGCCGAACGCGCGGAAGAACCAGATGATGAAGATGAAGAGATCGAAGACGAAGATGAGGATCCGACAGGTGAGGACGACCCTGCCAACGAAGTGGTATTTGAACCACTGGACGAGCAGGTACCCGAGCCCGCACCCGCACCCATCCCTGCACCTGCAGTGAAACCCGCACCGGCCCCTGCACCTGCAGTGAAACCGGCGCCCGCACCCGTTGATAACTTCGATGGTGTCGAATTTGAGGAGCTGAGCGAAGAGAAACCCGCACCGGCGCCCGCGCCTGCACCGAAACCTGAGCCGGCACCTGCGCCCGAACCGGAAACTACCGAAGAGGAAGTCCTGCCCACATCTATTCCGTGGGCCAGCATCAAGGCTTTGGATGAAGAAGAAAACAGCCTGGATATCCTCGAGGATGATATAAGAGAGGAAATATATATTCCCAATCCCGAATTAGATCCCGAAACCACACAGGTTGACGATCTCCCGGGCATGATCCCCAACCCGCTTCCGCTTCCACCCAAGAAGAAGCAGTCGGAGATGGATTTTGATCTGGCCGATGATGATTTTGACGATGAGGAAGACGATCTTGATTGGGATGATCTGGATGATGACGAAGATGACGATGATTTCGATATCTGATCCGGTCTATCATCCGATATACATACACAATGGCAACTAACAACAACAGAAACACAACTGCAAAGAAATCAACATCTGCGAGATCGACATCTGCAAGAAGCAGTTCTTCGGGCAGATCCCAGTCAGGCAGATCCGCATCGAATACATCGGCAAAGAACGGCTCAAACAGGAATAATACTCGTTCGCGCACCCCTGCACCCCAACCGGATCCGATCACGGGTGATCTGTTCCTCTTTTTGGGGATCGCAATATGCGTAGTCCTGTTTTTGTGCAACTTCGGGATCATCGGTCTGTTCGGCAAGACCGTCAGCGATGTTATGTTCGGAATATTCGGCCTAACGGCCTGGATCCTTCCGCTGGTGAGCATAGTATTCATCCTTTTCGGTGAGTTTAACAGAGGAAACGCGGTAGTTACGCGTAAACTCATTGCGGGCGGATTCCTGTGCATCCTTGTCATGGTCATGTGTGATCTGGCAACCGGGCTGATCAGCACCGATCTGCCGATCAGCATCCCCGGAATATACACCAGATGTGCCGAGTCACATCGCGGCGGCGGAGTCGTGGGCGGTATTCTGGCATATTATCTGGAAAAGCTTCTGGGCGGTGTCGGAACCATCCTTTTGCTCATAGTCCTCATCATCATCTGCCTGCTCATAATAGCGGGACGTTCACTTATATCCGGTCTCAAGGAACAGGGTCAGCTCATGTATGATGAGACGATGGAGGAGCGCAGGGCCAAGAGACTTAGCCGCGAAGATGTAAGCCGTATCAGACAGGAGGAACGCGCAGAGCGTATCGCAAGGAAGCGTGAACTGAATGATGCCAGAGAGCGCGAGAAGCAGATACGTGCCGAAGAAAAAGAGAATGAACAGATCCTTCGCATGGACAGAAAGGGTAAAGGCGTAACCTTCAACACCACTCTGGACCCGGATCTGGATAAAAAGGCTCAGGAAGCACTCGAGCGAGATGACGAGCACCTGATCAAAGTGACCGATACGGACGAATACGAACGGCGAAGCGCACATTCGGCAGTCTTACATGAGAACCTTACAGCCGAGGGCACAGACGCGATCAGAGAGATCACTCCGGTATATGATGATGAGCCTGAGGATGATTACGGATATGACCGTAATGAACCCGCATATGAGCCCGAACCCGAGCCCGAATACGAACCCGAGCCCGAACCGGTACATGTCAGGGAACGCGAACGGACTGTGACAAGAGAAGTCGAAACTCCGCCGGCGAAGGAAAAGCCCGTCGCTACAACAGAGCGCAGAACGACACCCTCAAAGGGCGTAAAATACAAATTCCCTCCGATATCCCTGCTCACTCCGGGATCCGGTGCAAATAACCGTAACGGTGATCGTGAACTTAAGGATACTTCGGATCGTCTGGTACAGACTCTTGAGACATTCGGAGTAAAGGTCAAGATAACCGATGTAAGCCGCGGACCTGCCGTGACCAGATATGAGCTTCAGCCGGAACTGGGTGTCAAGGTATCCAAGATCGTGGGCTTAAGTGATGACCTGAAACTGGCTCTCGCGGCCACCGATATCAGAATAGAAGCACCTATCCCCGGAAAATCCGCTGTCGGCGTCGAAGTTCCCAATAAAGAGAATGAAGCCGTAGCCTTCAGGGATCTGATAGATTCGGCGCCTTTTAAACAAAGCAATGCATCGCTTCCTTTTGCGGTAGGTAAGGATCTGGGCGGACAGATAGTCATACATGATATCGCCAAGATGCCTCACGTACTTATCGCGGGCGCTACCGGATCGGGTAAATCGGTATGTATCAACACGATCATCATGAGCATCCTGTACAAGTGCAGACCCGAGGATGTCAGACTTATCATGATCGACCCCAAGGTGGTCGAATTGAGCGTATACAACGATATTCCCCATCTGCTCCTGCCTGTCGTTACCGACCCCAAGAAGGCCGCAGGCGCACTTCATTGGGCAGTTAAGGAGATGACGGACAGATATGCCAAGTTTGCTGAGGCTTCCGTCAGGGATCTGAAGGGATACAACGCCCAGCTCGAAGATCCTGCAGAGAAGCTCCCTCACATCCTGATCATAGTCGATGAGCTTGCGGATCTGATGATGGTAGCTCCGGGTGAGGTGGAAGAGAGCATCTGCCGTCTGGCTCAGCTCGCACGAGCCTGCGGCATACATCTGGTCATAGCCACACAGAGACCTTCCGTGGATGTCATCACGGGTCTCATCAAGGCCAATATGCCCAGCCGTATCGCTTTTGCCGTATCGAGCGGCGTGGATTCACGTACGATACTTGATATGGTCGGAGCCGAAAAACTTCTCGGTAAGGGCGACATGCTGTTCTATCCTCAGGGACTTCCCAAGCCGTCCCGTGTCCAGGGTGCATTCGTGTCGGATTCGGATGTGTCCAAGGTGGTGAAGTTCTTTAAGGAACTCGGATATGTACCCGGAGGAGAAGCGGATATTTCCGAACAGGTAAGTGCGATCGGTTCATCATCCGGTTCATCGTCTTCATCCGGAGACAGTTCCGGTTCCGAATATGACGAATACTTCGCGCAGGCCGGCCGGTTCATCATTGATAAGGAAAAAGCATCCATAGGAGCACTTCAGAGATTGTTGAAGATAGGATTCAACCGCGCCGCCAGGATCATGGACCAGCTGGCGGATGCCGGCGTAGTAGGAGAGGAACAGGGCACCAAGCCCAGAGAGATCCTGATGAACGAAGCTCAGTTTGAAGAACTGCTTCAGGATCTGGGACTGGAGTAACACATAAACAGTTTTTAAGGAGAGCATATGAAGACCGATATTGAGATCGCTCAGGAGGCAAAACTCAAACCGATAACGGAAGTGGCTGCCACTATAGGGATATCGGAAGATGACCTTGAACTTTACGGCAGATATAAAGCAAAACTGTCGGATGAATATATCAGCAAGCTCTCATCCGAAAAGGACGGTAAGCTGATCCTGGTGACTGCCATAAATCCCACTCCGGCGGGTGAGGGCAAGACCACCACTACGGTAGGTCTCGGACAGGCATTCGGAAAACTCGGCAAGAAGGCCGTGATCGCTCTTCGTGAGCCTTCACTGGGCCCCTGCTTCGGCATTAAAGGCGGTGCCGCAGGAGGAGGATATGCCCAGGTAGTTCCGATGGAAGACCTTAATCTTCATTTTACGGGAGATTTTCATGCGATAACGAGCGCAAACAATCTCTGTGCAGCTCTGCTCGACAATCATATCCAGCAGGGCAACGAACTTCAGATCGATACACGAAACGTGGTATGGAAAAGATGCCTGGACATGAACGATCGTGCCCTCAGAAATGTAGTTATCGGACTGGGTGCCAAGACCGACGGTTTCGTCCGCGAAGACCATTTCGTGATCACGGTCGCTACCGAGATCATGGCGGTTCTGTGTCTGGCTGAAGATATGGACGATCTGAAAAAGAGACTCGGCCGTATGGTCGTAGCATATGATCTTTCGGGCAAGCCCGTAACGGCAGCGGACATCGGTGCCGTGGGATCCATGGCTGCTCTTCTTAAAGATGCGCTCAAGCCTAACCTTATCCAGACTCTTGAACATACTCCGGCCATAGTTCACGGAGGGCCGTTTGCAAATATCGCGCACGGATGCAATTCCGTAAGAGCGACCAAGACCGCATTAAAGATCGCCGATTACTGCATAACGGAAGCCGGATTCGGTGCCGATCTCGGAGCCGAGAAATTTTTTGATATCAAGTGCAGAATGGCAGGGTTAAAACCCGACGCAGTAGTTCTTGTAGCTACGATCCGCGCACTTAAGTACAACGGCGGAGTAGCCAAGGACGATCTGGGAACGGAAAACCTTGATGCGCTTCGCGACGGTATCTCGAATCTTGAAAAGCACATCGAGAATCTTAAGAAATACGGAGTACCGATCGTAGTTACATTAAACGCTTTTTCATCGGATACCGAGGCAGAGACCGCATTTGTAAAAGAGTTCTGCGAGTCGGCCGGATGTGAATTCGCTCTTTCGACCGTATGGGAAAAGGGGGGAGAAGGCGGCCTGGAACTGGCAGAAAAGGTGCTCCATACTCTCGAGACGAAGAGATCGGATTTCCACGTGCTCTATGACGAAAACGAGAGCATTGATTCCAAGATAAATAAAGTCGCTACGGAAATATACGGAAGCGACGGAGTGGATTATTCCGCTGCAGCTCTCAAGCAGATGAAGACTCTCGAGGATCTCGGATTCGGTGATCTGCCCATATGCATGGCCAAGACACAGTATTCCCTTTCGGATGATCCTTCCAAACTCGGACGTCCGCAGGGCTTCAGGATGAATGTACGCGAGATGTATGTATCGGCAGGTGCGGGATTCATAGTGGTCCTTACAGGGTCCGTGATGACGATGCCCGGACTTCCCAAGTCTCCCGCGGCATTCCGTATAGATGTAGACGATTCCGGTAAGATCACCGGATTGTTCTGATGAAGTTTACAGGATAAGGAGATTTGAAATGCCTCAGATAATAGACGGAAAAGCCATTTCGGCTCAGATCAAGGACGAAGTTAAGGAGCGCGTGGCAGCACTTAAGGCCGAAGGTACCGAGGTTTGCCTGGCGGTCATTCAGGTGGGAAATGATCCTGCTTCGACCGTATATGTGGGAAACAAAAAGAAAGCATGCGAATATTGCGGTATCAGGTCCGAGAGTTACGAACTCGCCGAAGATACTTCCGAAGACGATCTTATGGCTCTCATAGACAGATTAAATGCGGATCCTGCAGTAAACGGCATACTCGTTCAGCTTCCCCTGCCTTCGCATATAAATGAGGACAGAGTGATCATGGCTATCGATCCCGCAAAGGATGTGGACGGTTTTTCCGTAAGCTCGGTCGGTGCCCTGTGCATAGGCCGTAAAGGATACAGGTCATGTACTCCCGCAGGTATCATTGAATTGCTTAAGAGAAGCGGGATCGACATAGCAGGTAAGGAATGCGTAGTCATAGGCAGGAGCAATATCGTGGGTAAGCCGATGGCACTGATGATGCTGCAGGAGAATGCTACCGTGACCATAGCGCATTCGAAGACAGTGGATCTTCCGTCAGTCACCGGACGGGCCGACATATTGATAGTAGCTGTGGGCAAACCCAGGATGATAAAAGCCGAATATGTAAAAGACGGCGCAGTGGTAATAGATGTCGGAATACACAGAGATGAAAACAACAAACTCTGCGGAGATGTGGACTTTGATGACGTGGCACCTAAATGCTCATATATCACTCCCGTTCCCGGAGGGGTAGGCCCCATGACAATAGCTATGCTCATGCATAATTGCGTTGAGGGTGCATAACCGGAAGGAGACAATATGAAGTGTCCCGAATGCGGTAACGAGATACGCGACGGGCACCTCATCTGTGAAGTCTGCGGATACGAGATCCAGATGGTTCCGGATTTTGAAGAAGATTATGAGCCGCAGATAGATAATCATATAGTGGATCATGTGCTGGATACGAGCAGCCCGACGAATGATCTGAGCATTACGGATCAGTTGGGCACTACGGATCAGCTGATAGGAGTTACATCGAGCATAAATCTGCCTGACTTTCTGAAAAAGCGAGGCGTGATGATCGCCGTGCTCGCTGTAGTTACGATACTGATCATTATCGGTGCAGTATGGGGTGTGAATCGCGTTAGCGATCCGGAATATCAATTGAATAGAGCCAAAAACATGGCTGCGGCCGGCAGATACGAGGATGCGATCATCGCTCTCGAGAATGAGTATGTGTCTCATCCCGACAGTGAGATCCTGTATCTTGAGTCGGATTATTATATGGAACTCGGTAAGACCGATATGGCTACGGATACTCTGATGAGACTTATCTCATCGGATATCTACAGTTCGGACGAGATATATTCCGCTTATGACAGACTGATCAATATCTATGCCGAAACGGATAATTATGATGCGATAGCAGATCTGTTGGGTGAGTGCAGATATCCCGACATCATACAGGCATATCAGAACTATGTAGCCATTGCTCCCGTTTTTTCATATGAAGACGGAACTTATGACAATGCGATCAGACTGAAGATATCCGCCAACACTTCGGGTGTGGTATATTACACGCTCGACGGAAGCGTGCCGAATGAGTCGAGTCAGAAATATGACAGTCCCATCGAACTGGATCACGGTGAATATCTGGTATCAGCGATATTCATCAATCAATACGGTGTCCGCTCCGAACTGGTCACTCATAAATATGATATTTCAAACGATATACCGAATGAACCCGTGGTCAACGCCGATTCCGGCGATTACCACAAGCCGGTACTCATAACGGTAGAAGTTCCGGAAGGATATACCGTATACTATACGACGGACAGATCCACACCTACCGTTGACTCGGTGCAGTACATAGATCCGATACCGATGCCCGTGAAGTATTCGAATTTCAACTTCGCGGCGATCAGTGAGGACGGACTCAGTTCCGAAGTCGTGGTAAGGAGTTATTCGCTCACTTTTCCTGACGGGATATCGCTGTCGCAGGCAGTGGATATACTGAAGGCCAGGCTTATCGAGCGGGGGCTGCTCAATGACATGAACGGTTATTCCGACAGGGCTCCCGGCAGATACACCTATGAGGTCATATCGGCCATTCCGATAGCAGGACAGGGCGATTACTATACAATCAGAGAATTTTATCATGACGGTACGGGAACGCAGACCCCTACCGACACCACATATATCGTTGAGATACACCAGGGATCTACCGCCATACTCGGCGGAAATGCCAACACTGGATTTCTTGCGATATCATTCTGATCGCAAGCTAAGGAGGAGAGAAAAAATGTACAAGATCGTTAAAAAGAGAGTTCTTAATGAGGCGATTTGTCTGATGGATGTGGAGGCCAAAAGATGTGCCGCACACTGTAAGCCCGGACAGTTCGTCATTGTCAGAACGGACGAAGGTGCGGAACGCATCCCGCTGACCATCTGCGATTACGATGCCGAAAAAGGCATTGTTACCATAGTGTTCCAGGTAGTGGGCGCAGGTACTCTTCGCATGTTCCGCATGGAAGAGGGTGAGTATCTTCATGATTTCACGGGACCGCTCGGCAAGCCTTCGGAACTGACCGATGAGAGCACGGAAAGCTTAAAGAGCAAGAAGATCCTTTTTGTGGCCGGTGGTCTCGGAACTGCTCCCGTATATCCTCAGGTCAAATATCTGCATGAGCTCGGTGTGGATGCCGATGTCATCGTCGGAGCCAAGACCAAGGACATACTGATAATGGAAGATGAGATGAAGGCAGTTGCCGGCAATCTCTATATCACTACCGATGACGGTTCCTACGGCAGGAGCGGAATGGTAACCAAGGTGATCTCCGATCTGTATGATGAGGGCAAAAAATACGATCTCTGCGTAGCGATAGGTCCCATGATCATGATGAAGTTCGTATGTAAACTGACCAAAGAACTCGGACTTCCCACCATAGTCAGCATGAATCCAATCATGGTAGACGGTACCGGCATGTGCGGTGCATGTCGTCTGATCGTCGGTGACGAAGTCAAGTTTGCATGTGTTGACGGTCCCGAGTTCGACGGATTCTTAGTGGATTTTGACCAGGCCATGAAGAGACAGAATCTGTACAAGACCGAAGAGGGCCGCAAGTATCTGCTGGAGCAGGAAAAAGAGACGCACCACGGCGGATGCGGACAGTGCGATTGATGTGAGTAACGGTCAGGAATAAAGGAGAAAACCATGACGACAGATGTAAATACAAGAGTACCTGTCAGAGAACAGGACGCAGAAGTAAGAGCACATAACTTCGAAGAGGTATGCTACGGATATAACGAGGAAGAAGCGGTATGCGAGTCGACCCGCTGCCTTACCTGTAAAAATGCACAGTGCGTAAAGGGCTGCCCCGTAGCTATAGACATACCTGCTTTTATCGAACAGGTAAAGAACGAAAACTTTGAAGAGGCATATCAGATAATATCAAGATCCTCATCCCTTCCCGCAGTATGCGGACGTGTATGTCCTCAGGAGACACAGTGCGAAGGAAAATGTATAAGAGGCATCAAGGGTGATCCCGTATCGATCGGAAAACTTGAAAGATTCGTGGCTGACTGGGCTAGAGAGCATGGCATCCGTCCCGAAGGCCCTTCGGGCAAAAACGGCAAAAAAGTTGCTGTGATCGGTTCCGGCCCTGCAGGCCTTACCTGCGCGGGAGATCTGGCAAGACTCGGATATGATGTGACCATATTCGAAGCCCTTCACGAGCCGGGCGGAGTTCTCGTATACGGTATTCCGGAGTTCCGTCTTCCCAAAGAGGATGTAGTGCTCAAGGAGATCGATAATGTTAAGGGGCTCGGCGTTAAGATCGAGACCAATGTCGTGATCGGCAAGACCGTATCCATAGACGAACTGATAGATGATGAAGGCTTTGACGCCGTATTCATCGGATCGGGTGCAGGTCTTCCCAAGTTCATGAACATACCCGGTGAGCAGGCCGGCGGAGTATTCTCGGCCAATGAGTACCTGACCCGTTCCAATCTCATGAAGGCATTCAAGGAAGAGTCCGATACACCTATCTACAGAGGCCGAAAGGTAGCGGTAGTAGGCGGCGGAAACGTTGCGATGGATGCCGCACGTACTGCTCTCAGACTGGGTGCAGAGGTACACATCGTATACAGAAGAAGCGAAGAGGAACTTCCCGCCAGAGTCGAGGAAGTACATCATGCCAAAGAGGAAGGCATAATCTTCGATCTGCTCACCAATCCTGTTGAGATACTTGCAGATGAGAGCGGATGGGTATCCGGAATGAAGTGCATCCGCATGGAGCTCGGTGAGCCCGATGCCAGCGGAAGAAGACGCCCCGTTGAGATCCCCGGATCTGAGTTCACGATGGAAGTCGATGCGGTCATCATGTCACTCGGAACATCGCCCAATCCTCTCATTTCCTCCACGACCGAGGGACTTGAGGTCAACAAGTGGAAGTGTATCGTAGCCGATGAAGAGAACGGAGCAACATCCAAAGAGGGCGTATATGCAGGCGGTGATGCCGTAACCGGCGCCGCTACCGTAATACTGGCTATGGGTGCCGGTAAAGCTGCTGCAAAAGGAATAGATGAATATCTGAGGGCAAAATGATATGCAGATGTACGACCTGATCATGAAAAAAAGAAACGGCTCACGCTTAAACAGGGATGAGATCGATTTCTTTGTAAACGGTTACACACGCGGAGAGATACCCGATTATCAGGTATCAGCGCTGATGATGGCTATCTTTTTCCGCGGAATGGACAAAGAGGAGACCGTGGATCTGACCATGGCCATGGCGAACAGCGGCGAGGTCCTGGACTTAAGCAAGATCCCCGGGATCAAATGCGATAAGCATTCGACCGGAGGTGTGGGCGATAAGACGACACTTGCGCTCATTCCGATGGTAGTTGCGTGCGGAGCACGCGTAGCCAAGATGAGCGGCCGCGGCCTCGGGCATACCGGAGGTACCATAGACAAGCTCGAGAGTTTTCCGGGATTCTCCACATCCATATCCGATACGCATTTCATGGATCAGGTTAATACGATCGGCGTATCCGTAATGGGCCAGACCGTCGATCTGGCGCCTGCGGATAAGAAGCTCTATGCGCTCCGTGATGTGACGGCTACGGTCGATAACATGTCTCTGATAGCCAGTTCCATCATGAGCAAGAAGCTCGCATCCGGAGCTGACGCGATCGTGCTCGACGTTAAGTGCGGAAGCGGAGCTTTCATGAAGACTTACGATGACGCCAAGGCTCTTGCGACAGCCATGGTCGATATAGGAAAAGGCGCGGGCAGAAGGACGATGGCAGTCATATCCGATATGGACCAGCCTCTCGGACGCGCCGTAGGTAATGCGATAGAGGTAAGGGAAGCCATTGATACGCTTCATGGAAAAGGCCCCGAAGACTTTACGAAGCTCTGCTATGAACTCGGAAGCAGGATGCTTCTCATGTCGGATGTGTGCACGGACCTTGATGAAGCCAAAGACAAACTTTCCGAAGCCGTATCGAGCGGAAAGGCACTCGACACCCTTGCTGCTTTTGTTAAGGCACAGGGCGGAGACGAATCATATGTCTATGATCCTATGAAACTCAAAGTGGCCGACAGGGTTACCGAGATCAAAGCCGATCGTGACGGATTCGTGTCTCATATAGAGTGCGATGAGATCGGAATGGTATCTCTGACGCTCGGCGGAGGCCGTGTGACCAAGGAATCCGAGATCGACTTAAGTGTAGGCCTGATCCTGGATAAAAAGGTAGGAGACCGGGTATCAAAAGGGGATACGATAGCACGTATCTATGCTTCCGATCCCGAAAAAGAGAAGGCTGCGATAGCCAGATTTGAAGGAACGTACACCTATTCGGATACGAAGCCCGAATTAAGGGACATCATCCTGGACAGTGTGGACTGACGGTAAGAAAAAAGTGGCTGAATATAGCAGAGAAATAAATGCATCGATAGATGATCTGAAGAATCTGTTCGGTGAGCATGATCAGCATATACGTAAGATAGAGAACGACTTTCGCGTAAATGTGATCAATCGTGACGGAACGGTCAGAGTATGCGGATCGAGCGAACCTCAGGTAGTACGTGCGACCGCTGTGATCAAAGGCCTGCTCACTTTATCCGAGCGTGGAAACGATCTGGAAGAACAGAGCGTCAATTACGCCATAGAACTCGGCAATGAAAATGTTGAAGATGCTCTGGTAAAGATCGACAATGACTGTATCTGTCATACAGTTCAGGGAAAGCCCGTGAAACCCAAGACATTGGGCCAGAAATCCTATGTGGACGCTATCCGGAACAACATGGTCGTATTCGGAATAGGCCCCGCGGGAACGGGTAAGACATATCTGGCCATGGCCATGGCCATAACTGCATTTAAGAATAACGAGGTCAGCAGGATCATCCTCACCAGACCTGCGATAGAAGCGGGAGAAAAACTGGGGTTTTTGCCGGGTGATCTGCAGAGCAAGGTCGATCCGTACCTCAGGCCTCTCTATGATGCGCTTTATCAGATCATGGGCGCTGACAGTTTCTTAAAGAACATGGAAAAGGGGCTTATCGAAGTCGCTCCGCTCGCATACATGCGCGGACGTACTCTGGATAATGCCTATATCATACTGGATGAGGCACAGAATACCACTCCTGCCCAAATGAAGATGTTTCTGACCAGAATAGGTTTCGGATCCAAGGTCATCATCACGGGCGATGCCACACAAAAGGACCTTCCGCAGGATACATCTTCGGGACTCGATGTGGCTACCAAGATCCTTAAAGGTATCGACAACATCGCATTCTGTAACCTCACCGCTTCGGATGTGGTCAGACATCCTCTGGTTCAGAGAATAGTCAAAGCTTACGATGATTATGACCGCAGGAGATCTACCGGTGGAAGAAAATAAAAAGCCCGTATCGGGACATATCAAGTTTTATATAATGCTCATGCTGGTGAGTATCGCTGCGGTAGCTGCGGAGTATCTACTTTTTAAGCTTCCGGAAGTCAAGGCCGTTCAGGTTCTTGCGATAGTGATACTCGGCCAGATCACGGTCATTTTTGCATATGAATCGGGACTCGTATACGAGAAGATGTTCTCGGGTGCGGGTCATAAACCGGCGATGTTTTTTGTCATATATATGCTGCTGATCGCGGCGAGCGTCGTGATGTCAGCCATGCCCGTTACGGCCTGGCCGATAGCTGTCATATATGTGCTGCTCACGATCATCTCCAATATCCCGTGCGGAATAGCAGCCGGAAGTGTATGCCTGTTCATCACCGCATCATCGGCCGTGGATGCGGCTGTATATCCTTTTGCCTATGTTTATCTGCTTGCGGGCATTTCGGCATCTATCCTGGTCGCTCATCTTGATGAAAAGTTCAAGATAGGTTTTCCGGTCTGTATAGTTGAGCTCATTCTGCTAGCGGGACTCGGAGTTACACTCATAACGACCGTGAACGGGTTCAGCATCGAGATGCTCATATATCCGGTCGTCAATCTGGCTGTTACGCTGATACTGATGCTTTTCATCCTGAAGGCTTTTTCCGCCAAGGTCATCTTCAGGGAAGAGGATAAGTATATCGAACTGAACGATCCGGAGTGCATGCTGCTTAACGAACTCAAAAAAGCATCTCCGGAGGATTATCATAAGACCGTTCACATCGTGTATTTCTGCGACAGGGTTTCCGCAGCTCTCGGGCTTGACGTACCCAAGGTAAAATGTGCGGGACTGTATCACAGAGTCGGTGTCATCGGCGGTCAGTATAACTGGGAAAATACACGCGCCGTGTGCGAAGAACGCAATCTTCCCGAAGAGGTCATGACAATACTTAAGGAATTTGAGGATCCGAACACACCGATGGTACAGCCGGAGACAGCTGTCTTGTTCATGTGCGAGTGCATAGTCAGCTCGATACAGTATCTTTTTGCCAAGAACAGTGAGATCAAACTTGATTATCCTTCACTTATCGAAGCGATATTTGAGCAGAGGACTCAGGCCGGCGTGTTCAAGTCAAGCGACTTGAGCATCAGACAGTATGAACTCATGAAAAAGGTTTTCATGGAGGAGAAACTTTATTATGACTTCCTGCGTTGATATTGATGAAGATATCGATCTCGGTTTTGATGTACAGGAACTGACTGTCAGTCTTCTTGAGGCGGTCTGTGAATCCGAGGAATGTCCGTATGAGACATGTATCAACGTATATGTTACCCATTCGGACAACGTTAGAGTGTATAATAGGGAATACAGGGACATAGATGCTACGACCGATGTACTGTCTTTTCCGGCACTGGATATCATCGAAGGTGATTTCAGCGGCGTCGAGGATGATCTGTCGTCTAATTTTGATCCGGAATCCGGAGAGCTGATCCTCGGAGATATAGTGATCAATGTTGACCGTGTTTATTCGCAGGCAGAAGAATACGGCCACTCGGTAAAGCGTGAGTTTGCATTTCTTACCGCGCACAGCCTGTACCATCTGTGCGGATACGACCATGAGACGGAGCCTCAGGCGCGCATCATGGAAGAGAAGCAGGAAGCTGTACTAGTAAAACTTGGGATAACCAGGGAGAGCCATGTATAACAGAGACAGACTTGTTATAATCTTAATCTCCATAATGCTTTTCCGTATACCCATATCGCATATCATCGGCGATAACGGATGCGGTTATCTGTCGGGACCTCTGGAAGTGTTCTGGTGCCTGTCACTTCTGTTCGGCGCCGGACTTACCATAACCCTTCGCGGTATGATGCATGATCGTGTAAGAAGAGGGCAGTATTCGAATGCGGCTCAGATATTCGGGTTTGCCAAGAAGTATACTTTTATTGCTGCGATCGTTCTTTTGATCATATGTACACTCTCGTATGATCTGATCGGAACCCGGCTTCTTCACGACACAGGAAGCAGGATCGGATTCCTTTTTGTCGGTCCCGCTGTTTTTCTTGCCCTGTTCATCAATCTCAATATCGGATATCTCAACGGCACGGACAACAATCATGCGGCTCTGATAGGTGAGATCGTATATGCCGTAGCCATGGGTCTCGGGATGATACTCGGAAGTATCATAGGCACCCATTCGGGGACCGCGATCTCGGCTCTTTTGAAAAATGAAGAAGTCACGGCAATGTACGGAGCAATGGGTACAATGGCCGGATTATGTGCCGGAGAACTGATCTCACTTATAGTTCTCATGGCCATGACGATCCTTTATCAGAGATCATTCCACCATCTGATGAAATCCGAAGCCGGAAGGCATCGTGAATATATATCCGATCTGAGCGGACGTTTTATTCTCGGAGTATTATCGGATGGCCTTCAGGAACTCATTCTTCACCTGCCCGTATTTGTGTCGATCATATTGTATCGTTCCGTAAATATTCGTGCAGAAGGGGCAGATCCGGCCGTTATAGGCTCATCGGTCGGAGCATTTTACAGCAAGTTCATAGTTATCACGGGGATCCTTTCCCTCCTCGGAGTTTCATCCGTTCAGGGATCGCTTAAAGGGATCGCGGCGGCCGTCAATGATTCGGACACACAGGCGGCCTCGGACAGGATAAGCAGACTTTTTGCCAGAGTATCATATTATTCCATACCTGCGGTCATATTTACAACGATGCTTGCGCCCGTGATCGTTCCCACCATATATACCGGCAGGCTCACCAACGCGGTGGAGCTTCTGAGCAGCTGTACATCGCTGGTATTCATATATGCACTGACATACAGCTTCATGTCGGTGCTCATCAAACTCGGGTATAACAGGGAGATGCTCGTCGTGAGCGCCGCTGCTCTGGTCGTAAGCTGTGTACTGGGTGTTTTCCTCATAGGCAAGTATGAAGGCAAGTTTACCGGTCCGGTGATCGCCATGATGGTATGCTACGGTCTCGTAATGATCGTATGTGTGCTGATCCTGTTCAGGAACTTCCGCATGCGTTTCAGATTGCTGCAGTCTTTCGTGATACCGCTCGTAGTGGCAGGCGTGATTGGCGTGCTCATCAGACTTCTCGGAAATGCGATGTATGAGTCGGTTGGCGGTGTCATCACTTTGCTTGTATGCATCATTCCCGCCTGGTTCATTTATAATCTGGCATGCATGCTTCTGCATGTAGTTTCGGCGGGAGCACTCAACAAGAAGTTCTTAGGTCCCATGCTTGTCCGTATCGGACAGAATCTGGGAGTCTTTTAATGTCAGCTTCTCATCGAAAATATGATATAGCGGTGATCGGTGCAGGTGCCTGCGGGATGACGGCTGCCATCGCAGCGTCGCGTCAGGGGGCAAACGTATGCCTGATCGAAAGCGGATCCCGCGTCGGGACCAAGATATTAAAGACCGGAAACGGGAGATGCAACTTAAGCCATACCCCGATAGAAGGCAGCGAATATCGCGGAAGCGGCGACGGACGCATCGGCACATTTCTGAAGACTTTCGGCGTGGATGAGACCCTGGAGTTCTTCGGATCCATCGGACTCATCACCAGAGAAAAAGACGGATACATATATCCGTATTCGGAGATGGCATCATCCGTGCTCGATGTTCTCAGGTTCGCCGTTAAGGATTCGGGAGCAGATGTATTATGTTCCGTGAAGGTTACGGATATTATTCGATCGGACGATGGATATAACCTTCAGTGCGAGAGTGATCCCGATGAAAAAGGAAAAACCGTAAATAGCGCTTATCATGCTTCGAAGGTCATCCTGTGTACCGGCGGATGCGCCGATCCGGCTACCGGATCCGACGGAAGCGGGATAAGGATAGCACAGAAACTCGGATTGAAGGTCGTAAAACCTCTCCCTGCACTTGTGAAGGTCACTGTTACGAACAGCCGGGATCTGGCCGTATGTGCCGGCGTACGGTGCAAAGGCATTGTCAGTGTATATATGGGAGACGGTGGATCCGACATGTCTTCCGGCACGGAGGCGGTCGCTTCAGACAGGGGTGAGATCCAGTTTACCAAAGACGGTCTTTCCGGTATCCCGATATTCAATGTCAGCAGATATATCTCACGTGCCCTGGACGGATCCGTGAGGGTAAGGGTAAAGCTTGACCTGTGTCCCGAAATGAGCGCCGATGAGCTCGTATCCTTTATCATGGGATATATACGGAACGGATGCAGTGCCGGAGATATCTCGACAGAAGAAGCCCTGGCCGGCATCATGAATAAGAAGATCAATACATATATCCTGAAGTCAACAGGGATCAGGCCTTCGACCCCGGTCCGTGATATCGGACGTGACAGGATCGTTAAATATGCCGATGCGGTCAAAATGCTGGAATTCGACATAAACGGTACCTACGGATTTGAGCAGGCCCAGGTGACAAGCGGCGGAGTAGATATGTGCGAAGTGGACGATAACTTACAGTCGGTAAAGTATCCCGGGCTGTATCTTGCGGGCGAGCTTCTTGATGTTGACGGCCCCTGCGGAGGGTATAACCTTCAATGGGCATGGACAAGCGGATATTTGGCAGGAAAGAGTGCTGCCGCAAAATGAAGATATGCGTTAATAATCTCAAATTTCATATAGATCATGAACCGACTGAAAGCGAGCTTACATCAGCCGTGTCCAAAACGCTTAAGATCGGAACCGGAGATGTTTCCGATCTTTCCGTACTTAAGAAATCCATAGATGCGAGACACAAGGATGATATCCGTTATATCTTTTCGGTGGAATGTGATGTGGCAGATGCGGACAGGATCTTAAACGACAGCCGTATCAAAAATGTATCAAACGCAGACCATGTGAAATACGTCGTTCCCGAACATGTTTCGGATGCAGGCAGACCCGTGATAGTCGGATTCGGACCGGCAGGGATGTTCTGCGCGTATATCCTGGTCCTTGCAGGTGTTAAACCGATAGTGATCGAACGCGGTGAAAGTGCGGTATCAAGAAAAAAGAGCGTAGAGGAATTCTGGGAGACCGGAATACTCAAGCCCGATTCCAACGTGCAGTTCGGCGAAGGCGGGGCGGGTGCTTTTTCGGACGGTAAGCTTAATACACTGATCAAAGATAAGACCGGGAGATGCAGATTTGTGCTGGAGACTCTGGTGAAGTTCGGCGCCCCTGCCAACATCCTCTATGATTCAAAGCCGCATGTCGGTACGGATAAACTCATCAAAGTGGTCACCGCAATGCGGGAATTCCTGCTCGAGCAGGGATGTGAGATCTTCTTTTCCACACAGGTCGAAGACATAGTGATACGTGACGGTGCCGTAAGAGGTGTGGTCTGCTCCGGCAGAGAGATAGATGCGGATAAGGTGATACTTGCGATCGGACACAGCGCACGCGATACTTTTGAGATGCTGAGCAAATGCGGCGTACAGATGGAGAGCAAACCCTTTGCCGTAGGCTTGAGGGTTGAACATCCGCGAGAGTTCATGGATATCTCACAGTACGGAGAATACGGAGCGTCCATGCTTCCCGCCGCTTCATATAAACTCACCTCGAAGAGTACGAACGGACGGGGCGTGTACAGTTTCTGCATGTGTCCGGGCGGATATGTTGTCAATGCTTCTTCGGAAAATGAGATGCTTGCGGTCAACGGAATGAGTTACAGCGGCAGAAGCGGGGATAATTCCAATTCGGCGATCATAGTAACGGTCACTCCGGACGACTATCCGGGGGAAGGTGCGCTTTCCGGAGTTGAGTTCCAGAGAAAACTCGAACGGAAGGCTTACGAGATCGGAGAGGGGAAGGTACCTTATCAGAGGTATGCGGATTATGTATCGTGCATTAAGTCCCTGAACAGTTCATCTGCTTCCGGGGCTGACTTTGTCAATGCCGTATCCGATGTATCGTTTGGAGCCTCCTTTGTTCCGAACACCAAGGGAATGAATGTTTCAGCGGATATAAGCACTCTGTTACCTTATGAGATATCAAAAAGCCTGGTGGAAGGAATGACCCGGTTCGGGCATATGATACACGGATTTAACAGTGCGGATGCGTATCTTTCCGGAGTGGAGAGCAGGACATCGTCTCCCGTAAAGATACCACGCGGAGATGACGGGATGAGCATCAATATATCCGGCCTGTATCCCTGCGGTGAGGGAGCAGGCTATGCCGGTGGCATCACCTCCGCGGCCATGGACGGCATGTATATAGCACAACAGGTGCTTTCGTGATATCCTATTACTGATCATGCTTTAAACTGAGGAGATGAAAAAATGAGTTACAGAGAACTGCTTAAAGATAAAAAGAGGATAGTGATAAAGATCGGATCGTCATCGCTTCATCATCCCGAGACGGGTGAGCTGGATTACACCAAACTGGACGTTCTGGTCAGAGAGATATGCGATCTTAAGAACCGCGGCAAGGATGTGGTCCTGGTGAGCTCAGGTGCAATAGCCGTAGGAAGAAAGGCTGTCGGGCTCAAAGCAGAGGAACTGAAAGAGACTTCGGTCAAGCAGGCCTGCGCAGCCATCGGTCAGACCAGGCTCATGATGGTTTATCAGAAGATATTTGCCGAATACAATCATATGGCCGCACAGGTTCTGATGACCAAAAACACTATCGTTGATAACTTAAACAGATTCAATGCCAGAAATACGTTCATGGAGCTGTTTGAACTGGGTGCGGTACCGATCGTTAACGAGAACGATACGGTCGCTACATACGAGATAGAACTGGGCGACAATGATACGCTCTCCGCAGTCGTGGGAGCGCTTACCGATGCGGATCTGCTGATACTGCTTTCGGATATTGACGGATTGTATTCCGACGATCCCAGAGAGAATCCGAATGCGGAATTCATATCGGAAGTGGATGACCTGGATTCGGTCATGGACATGGGCAAGGAATCCACCGGCTCCGATGTGGGTACCGGCGGTATGAATACCAAACTGCAGGCAGCACGCATCGCCACGGTATCGGGCATCGACATGGTCATCGCCAATTCCGCGGACATCAAGGTCATTCACAGGATAGTGGACGGAGCCGAAATAGGAACGCTCTTCAAAGCTCATCGGGATGATAAGTTCGATCTGCCGCTGTATGTTCAGCAGATGCATAAATGATCATCCGGTCCGGAAGATAACAGATAATGAGCATAAGTCCCAAATCGGAACTCAGAAAAAGCATACTTAAGCTCAGAGACGATATCCCGCAGGATACAAAGAAAGATCTTGATGACATGATCACAGAGCGTGTCCTTTCGGTTTTCTCAGGTCCCCAATATGATACCCTGCTCACCTATGTATCGTTCAGATCCGAGGTTTCAACGAAGGGGATCATCCTGCGCCTGCTGAAAGCGGGAGTCAAAGTGGCGGTGCCGAGAGTCGAGTGCGAAGATATCAGATTTTATCATATATCGTCACTTGACGATCTGGCGGAAGGTTATATGGGGATTCCCGAACCTAAACCGTCGTGCATGCCGTGGGAGATGAAAACCGGCGCTCGGGATTCGGGAGCGGGCGGCACTGTCGCAGATACGGTGATCCTTGTTCCGGGAAGTGTTTTTGATAAAAAGGGAAACCGCATAGGTTACGGCGGAGGTTTCTATGACCGTTTTCTCGCAAAGCATCAGGGGATGTACAGCATAGGTCTTGCATATGATTGCCAGATAGCGGAAGAGATACCTGCGGATGAATGGGACCGGAAGGTTGATGCGGTGATCACTCCGGGACACTCCTATCCGGAGCATAGTATGTAAAAGAGGTAATAATGTCTGAAATAGATGATGAACTGTTAAATGAAGTCATGAAGCATCTTGACAGTGAGGTTTCACTGGGCGCGATGCGCATGAGCGTGGAATTCGATCCCGAACAGGATGAACGTTCAAAAGTGTCTCACAAGTGCTGCAAGGTTTACGGAAGGGAAGCCAGCCGGATGGTCGGCGAGCTTGACATGTATTCCGACAGCAGCAACGGTGATTACAGTAATGACTGAAGATATCGCATTGATACGGGGGATATGATATGACTACAGCAGAACTTAATAAGATGGGAGAGCGTGCAAGACGCGCAGCATATGAACTCCAGACCATGAAGCAGCAGGATAAGGAGATAGAGCTCCTTAAGTGTGCCGAATACCTCTCGATCTACAAGGATGAGATCCTCGCGGCAAATGCAGAGGACATAAAGCGTGCGACGGAGAACGGCATGCATCCCGGAATGATCGACAGGCTTCGTCTGGACGATGCAAGAATAGAAGCCATGGCTGAGGGAATGAGGCAGGTAGTCAAATTAAAAGATCCCTGCGGTGAAGTCATGGAGGAGTTCACACGTCCCAACGGTCTCAAGATCCGTAAAGTCAGGGTGCCGATAGGCGTTATAGGTATCATATATGAGTCGAGACCGAATGTTACCGCCGATGCTTTTGCACTCACTTTTAAAAGCGGAAATGCGGTCATCTTAAAGGGCGGAAGCGATGCGATATCGTCAAATATCGCCATCGTGAACCTTATGCGCAAGTCACTTACTTCATCGGGACTCAATCCTGATTTTGTGCAGCTCATAGAGGATACCGACAGAAAAGTCACTCAGGCTTTCATGAAGCTAAATAAGTATGTTGATGTGCTCATCCCCCGCGGAGGAGCCGGGCTCATCAAGAGTGTGGTTGAAAAGTCCACCATCCCGGTCATCGAGACCGGCACCGGCAACTGCCATATCTACGTGGACAAGTATGCCGATCTTGATAAAGCGGTTCCGATCATCGTCAATGCCAAGACACAGAGGATAGGCGTATGTAATGCCTGTGAATCGCTGGTTGTCCATAAGGAAGTAGCCCGACAGCTCATGCCCAGACTGGCGGAACTGTTTAAGGAATTCCAGGTGGAGATCAGGGGAGATGAGTATGCCTGCGATATCCTTCCCGAGGCAGTACCTGCCACGAAGGATGACTGGGGCAAAGAGTATCTGGATTATATCGTATCCATGAAGACCGTCGGAAGCGTGGAAGAGGCGGTAGAGCATATAAACAGATACAATACCAGACATTCCGAAGCGATCATCACCGAGGATAAGACTACGGCCCAGTATTTCATGGACCGTGTCGATGCGGCATGTGTATATGTGAATGCATCCACGCGTTTTACTGACGGCTTTGAATTCGGTTTCGGAGCCGAGATAGGCATATCCACCCAGAAACTCCATGCGAGAGGTCCCATGGGGCTTAAGGAACTGACTTCATATAAGTACCAGATATACGGAAACGGCCAGATAAGAACCTGACCGCGTGCGTTTGGGGATAAGAACCGATATGAGTAATGCTAAGAAATTCGGCGTTTTTCTTGTGGTATTGCTGTGCGCCGCTTGTATGTTTGTTTTTATATATACTCTTGTGAAACTTTCACTTCAGGAGGGCGACAGCTCCAGCCGCCTGACGCAGGCAGTCGTTAAACAGATAGGAGAGGCCGCCTTCGATCAGGAACTGGATGCGAACCAGATCCAGGCCCTCAATCTTTTTCTCAGGACCATGGCTCATTTCGTGCTTTTTTCCATCCTGTCCTTCGGTATGTGCACCGTAGCGTTTCTGGTATTTGCCCGTCCTGCGGGAAGGTTTTTCGGGCTGGTACTCAATATGTTCATATGTGCCGCACTGGCATACGGTACGGAATACTTTAAGCAGTTTGTGGACGGAAGACATTTCCAGATAGAAGATGCATGGCTCAACATATACGGAGTGATGATCGGGCTGTGCTCTTTTCTGATCGCGGATCTGATATTCTGGGCTATACGCGCACGGAGCGCATCCGGCTCAGAATGATGTCAGAATGATGTCAGAATGAGGTGATGGAAGGATCCTTGAGAGGATTGTTTGCGATGTGCTTGAGGGTAAAGATCGTTTCGCGTACCGGAGGTATGCAAAGTACCAGTACTGTAGTGGCGGCTTCGGCCAGGAGATAGCTGCCGTCATATCTTATATCGTACCAAAGCCTGTCGAGGCGGGTCACACATCCTGCGGGATAGGCATCATAATACGGAGCGGCGAGAACGTAGCATACGAACATCACGAACACTCCGATCAGATATCCCATTATCAGACCGAAGGTGCTGTTTTCTTTATCAATATCACCTATGATCTGCAATATGGGTTTTTCTTTCCCGGGTTTAAGCTCCCGGGCGTTTTTTATCCTGTTGATATAGCGCTGTGTATCGAGATTCTGCTTAAGAAGCCCGCCGAGACAGAATCCGGTGCATGCGATGAGGTACTCCAGAAGGAAGACAGTGGGGCCTTTGATGAAACTGTCTCTGACCATATCTGCTGACGAAGGATCCGTGATCGCTCCGGCAAACAATACTTCGGATACGAATGTTGCTATCAGTTTGCATATGCTGAACATGAAACTGCCGATCAGACCGGTCCTGAAGCCGAAGAAGTAGGTTATGAGCCACAGGGGCAGCAGCGAGAAAAACGTCCAGCTTCCACCTTCGTTTAATACCAGGATGGGGAAGAAGGACAGAGCTGTAGCCAGAATGAGCAGAATGGTGCACCAGGCGTTTTCGTTATCATAAAGTCTGGTCACGATATATTTTCTATTTTCTTCTCTTGCCATCTCTTAACCTGCGTTCACGCTTGATGCGATTGTTGTGTATTATCAGATAAACGATGATGAGCAGTAATGCTCCCAGCAAAGTGTTGCTGAAGGTTACCTCAAAGCCCGTGTATCTCGGTGCCAGTTCGATGCCTATTCGCTCATAGAATCTGCCGAGCATTCCGGTCACGAAGGATTCGACCTGGATGATGGCCAGAACGGTAGCGGCAATGTTTAAGATCATGCTGTTCCTGTTCTCGCGTTCACTGGACATGAGATCGACCATATGCTCCAGGTATTCCTGATGCTTGTCATATGTTTTCAGAAGATCTTCGTTGGAGAAGGCTTCCTTGATGCAGGATGCTTCTCTTGAAGTTCCGATATAGTTGAAGTTTGAAGGCTCCCAGAAAGGTATCGTCTTGCCGTATTCCTGTTCAAGCTGCATGACTTCATCCATGGTCACGTTGTTGTTGCGATACAGAAGATCGCTGACCTTCATGTTCATGCGCGCGAGAGCGGTATTCTGGAACATGACGAGCTCCGCGATAAAGGAATAGGTGGAAGTGATATCGATCCTGTCCTTTATATCTCCGAAGTCATCCGGGATGAATGCGATGACCATTTCGGACAGATATACGGAGTAGTAGTCATATTGTGAGTGGTCGGTTTCGCATATGGTCTTAAGTTCCGGAGAATCGATATGGAAGTCCTGGCGATGACTGTTGTATACTTCGGCGGACATTATGTTCTGGAATTCCGTCCGATATACGTCCTGATCCGGCTTGTTGGACATGCATACCATGATCTTTTCCTGACCGCATTTGTGCAGGAGGTATTTCTGCCATAGATAATCGTAGAGACGTATGAACCTTATGCACTCGGGATGGCTGAAAGGATCGTATCTGCCATCCGGAAAAGTCACGCGCGGATCCACCAGCTTGATATAGTTGTTGCTGACCTGATCCTCGAGCTGTGTGGTGGAGTATCTGTAATCCGGGAAAAAGACATTGACCACGTACATATGCGTGGGCCTGTGGGATGTGATGAATACATATCCTTTCTGAAGTCCTATCACCTGCTCGCGGTTTTTGTCATGAGAAGGATCGTTATCCTGATCTTTTTGCTCGTCATCATCATCGTTTCCGAAATAGGTATATATCTTGTCCTTGCGTATCCGGGCTTCGAGATCGTATATGGTCTCATCCACCGCCGGATCGGGGTTAAGATCGTCATGAATGGGATCGAACGAACGGTCCTTGCAGGGATAATCATCCGTGGTATGCAGAAAATCATAGCATCCCAGGTAATGAGTCCTCATATCCGTTATCGATCTGGAAGAGCACTCGTATCTGATGGATTCCTCCAGACTCTTCAGGATCTGTACGGGGATCCCGTGGTCATCATCGGTTCCCGGCTGATCGGGGTCCAACGGTATGAAGGGAGCACCCGCAAAAAGCGGATCGGTCATTGTGTTATACGCATGCTCGGTCATGGGCAGGTAAAGATATACATCATCCTGCCAGGTTTTGACATATTCCTCACCTTCGGATCCGGACTCGCCATCCGGCGAAAAACGCTCTCTGGTAAAATCGTAAAACGAGGCGTTTTTTCCGGATACATCTACACCTTTGTGCAAAAGCTTGCTTAAGGCCCCGGCCCTGGTTACGGAGTTTGCGTCTGAATTGTCACATATGTAGATGGCTTTGGGAAAACCGGATTCGCTCGTGACCGGAGCGCCCGAAGGCAGAGAGAGTATGTGATGGCGCTTAAAGCGCATGATATTTAACAGTTTGACACCGTCCGCTGAAACGGCGCATGCAGCGAGCGCATCTATGCGGATGTTTTCTCTTACATGCATCTTCCGTAAGAATGCATGGACTCCGTCCGTGAGAAGCCTTACGACTCCCGTGCCCTGAAACTCGGGATCGACTACAGCGGAGAGGATATATACAAAGTGTGATCTGTCTTTTTCAAAAGGAACTATCTGATCCGGGCTGATATCGTCATCAAGCAGAGAATAAGGAGTATCCTCCTTAAGGATCATTTCCCGGAGTATATCATTAACGGGAAAGAAATTGATATAGCCTGCGAGTCTGTCGCCTGCTTCGTCCCACACATAGGCATAGGACAGGGGATTTGCTCCGTATCTGTCCACCATGGGCATGATCTCACCGGCATCTTCCGCGGAGTACACTTTAACATCGAGTTCATGTACTTTCTCCATGAAAGCATACACATCCCCGCCGCGGAGCGGGTCAGCGGGAGAACAATATGTCAGGCTGTCACTTACTGTGCTTTGAGCTCTTTCCATAATTCGTTGTAAAGTTCGGTGGTATCGCCTTCAACCTGGGTGCATACTTCACAGAGGTCGACGGATTCTTCGGTAGGAACGATAGCGGGATCTTCTTTAAGTTCGGCGTCCATTGACTTGATCACCGCTTCGTTCGGCGTGGAGTAGTAGATGAATTCGAAATTGGCTGTAGCCACATCCTGACGGCACAGGAAGTCAAGGAACTTACGTGCCGCATCGGTGTTTCGGCAATTTTTTGTAACGATCCAGGAATCCACCCATACATTGGAACCTTCTTTGGGAACGACATAAGCCAGATCCGGATTATAGAGATGTCCGAGATAGGCTTCGCCGGAATATACCACTGCCATGGTAGCGTTGCCCGCAACGACCTCATCACGCGCTTCGTCCACAAGATAGGCTTCAACATCCGGCTTCTGTTTCATCAGAAGATCGGCTGCTTCACGGATCTGTGCTTCATCGGTCGTATTTAACGAGTATCCGAGATACTTAAGAGCTACCATGAATGTATCTCTCATGGAATCCTGCATGATGATCTCTCCGGAGTATTCGCCGTTAAACAGTACGTCCCAGCTGTCTATTTCACCGTTTACCTTGGTCGTATCATAGAGGATCCCCAGCGTACCCCAGAAGTAGGGCAGAGCATATGAGTTATCGGGATCGATGGCTTTGTTTATTTCCCAGTATCTGCTTCCAATGTTGCTGATATTGCCCAGGGAATTAAAATCGATTTTCTGGGCTTCACCTTCATCGATAAGCCTCTTGACCATATAGTCCGAGGTACATACAAGGTCATATGAGATCCCGCCTGCCTTGTACTTGGTATAGAGCTCCTCGGCAGTCGTGGCTTCTTCGTATTTGACTTCAATGCCGCTCTCACGGGTAAACTGTTCGAGCATATCCGGATCGAGGTATTCACTGTAGTTGAACACGGTGAGCGTCTCTCCGGTAAGAGGAACGGCTCCGGAGCTTGAGTTTGCACCTGTCTGACCGCATCCCGAAATGAGTAGAGCGCCGGTCGCGATAGTGCATATTGCGGATATGATCCTTTTCTTCATCTTAAGTGGTCTCCCTGTCTGATTTTTTCGAAGAAAGATTCAGGTGAAGCCTGTCATAAGGCAGGTTCACGAGTATAAGTAATACTAACACAATAAAGAATAAAACGGTAGATAACGCATACATCTCGGGCTTGATGCCTTTACGTATCTCGCCGTAGATGAGGGTGGAGAGAGTGTTCACTCCGGCACCCTTGGTAAAGTAGGTGATAACGAAGTCGTCCATGGACATCGTGACAGCCATCAGAAATCCCGAAAGTACTCCGGGAAGGATCTGCGGCATGAGTATACGCATGAATGCATAAGCTTCACCCGCTCCGAGATCCAGAGCCGCTTCATACTGATATATATCCATATCCCGAAGCTTGGGAAGGATGCAAAGGATCACATAGGGCAGATTGAAGGTCACATGTGCGAGCAGTACCGATGAAAAACCGAGCGGAAGGAATCGCACAAACCACAGAAGAAGTGCGATGCCCGTGACGATATCGGCATTGATCATCGGGATATTGGTCCAGAACAGCATTATCTTATAGTCTCTTTTTTTCATCGAATAGATGCCTATGGCTCCGAAAAGCCCAATGACAGAAGAGATGAATGCGGACAGGAGGGCCAGACCGAATGTGGTCCACAGAGCATTCATTATGGTCGAATTATTCACGAGTGAAGTATACCATTCCAGGGTAAAGCCTCCCCAGACCACGCGTGACCTTGACGCATTGAAACTTAAGACGATGAGTATCGCGATAGGTGCGTAGAGAAAAAGCATTATCAATATGAGATATGTCTTCTGGAGTACTTTTGCCATCATAGGATACCCGTGGAAGCCTCTTCGCGGTTCCTGCCGAAGAGGAATGAAGTGATCAGTACGAATATCATCAGAGCGACGCTTAAGCCCGAACCGAGATTCCAGTTCATGCTGACGGTGAATTCCTGCTCGATGATATTACCGAGAAGCTGTATCTTGCCTCCGCCCAAAATGTTTGCAATAACGAATTCCGTCATTGACGGAACGAATACCATGGTTATTCCGCTTCCCACTCCGCCGAGTGAGAGAGGGATTATTATCCTGGTCAGTACATGAAGCTTATCGCTGCCCAGGTCCTTGGCAGCCTCGATCACATCTTCGGGGATGGAAAGAACGCTGTTGAGGACCGGTAAGAGCATGTAAGGCAGGTAGTCATATACCATTCCCAGGACGATCGCTCCGGGAGTATTGATGAGTTTCATGGGCGCAAGCCCGAGACCCGTGAGCAGATTGTTTATGATGCCGTTGTTGGATATGAGCATCTGCATTGCCAGGATACGGAGTATGAAGTTCATCCACATGGGAAGGATAAGTATGAAAAGGATGATGCTTTTCTTACGGATATGACTGCCGCGCAGGATGATCGCTACGGGGAAAGCTAAAAGAATGCACAGGACGGTGCTGATAAAAGCAAGACTGAGAGACATGATCAGAGCCTTGCGGTGTATAGGGTCGAATATAGCCAGCAGATTGGCGAGAGTCAGTGCTCCGTCAGAGTCTGTTATGGCTTTGGACAGTATGAAGATGATCGGAATGATGGTAAAACCGATGACCCATATGATATAAGGAATGGAGAGGAGACGGGACTTACTACGATTCATAGTTTTCTCCGTGAGCGGATTCATTCTGATCGAATACCTGCTCGTCCTCTCTTGAAGGCTTGTTCATGATCTGGATATTGTAGGGATCGACACTTATCCCGACATTGCTTCCCACGGGGAAGTGCTCGGTGGTCTGTACCAGGAAGGTGATGCCGATCTCGCTTTCCACACGGATCTCCCAGTGAACGCCTTTGAATACGATGGATGTGACGGTTCCGTGAGTCTGGCCTTTTCCTCCGGCGTCGAGTTCGACGTCTTCGGGGCGGATGACCACATCCACGGGATTGTTCTCGCCGAATCCCGTATCCACACACGGCATCTCAAGGCCGCCGATGCTCACGAGGCAGTCGTGTACCATGATGCCGTCCAGAAGATTGCTCTCACCGATGAAGTCGGCGACGAATGCGTTCTGGGGTTCGTTATATATATCTTCGGGAGTTCCGATCTGCTGAATGATACCCTGGTTCATGACCACTACGGTATCTGACATGGTCAGAGCTTCCTCCTGATCATGTGTAACATAGACAAAAGTGATCCCGAGTTCTTCTTTGAGCCTGATCAGCTCGTATTGCATGCCCTGTCTCAACTTAAGGTCGAGAGCTCCCAGAGGCTCATCGAGCAGAAGGACCTTGGGCTCGTTTACGATCGCTCTTGCGATCGCAATACGCTGCTGCTGGCCGCCGCTCAGAGAAGAAGGAGAGCGGTTCTCATATCCTTCAAGTCCGACGAGTTTTAAGGAGTATGCTATCTTCTCGCGGATGACATCTTTGTCCGTACCGCGGATCTTCAGTCCGAAAGCGATATTATCCGCAACGCTCATGTGTGTGAACAGAGCGTATTTCTGGAATACGGTATTTAACTGACGCTTATTGGGAGGGAGAGAAGTGATGTCTTCTCCATCAAAGATAACCCTGCCGGAATCAGGCGCTTCAAATCCGCCGAGGATCCGCAGAGTGGTAGTCTTACCGCATCCGCTGGGACCAAGCAGGGTAACGAATTCATTCTCGTGGATCGAGAGATTCAGACTTTTAAGTACGGTCGTCCCTTCAAAGGATTTGGTGATATTCTCAAATCTTATTAATTCTTTTGCCATTTATACGCCTTAAATCAGCCTTTTGACCAACTATTCTATTATACAGTAAATACGTTGACTGTCAACAAATGCGTCGATTTACACAGGGCCCGATATTGTGGTAAAATTGCGCATGGAAATACTCCACGGATCTACAGACTTTTGTGTCTCTTCAGGAGGGTTGAAATGTCTAAATATGTAGCATATGTCTCGTCATATACCTCGGCTTCGGAAGATAAGAACGGGATCAGGATATATGACGTCGATCTTAAGACCGGTTATCTCAAAGAGAAGAACCAGATCAGCATCACCAATTCATCTTATGTGTCCATATCTCATAACCGCAAATTCCTGTATTCCATCACGGATTTCGGCGTGGAAGCATATAAGATCAAGAAGAACGGAGATCTGGAGGTCATAGGACAGGGCAATATCAACGGCATGAGAGCTTCGTACCTGTCCACCGATTATGATGACAAGTTCCTGTTTACGGGCGGATATCATGACGGTAAGATCACCGTGCTCCGGTTAAATGATGACGGAAGCATAGGTCAGATCACAGACGAAGTATTCCACAAGGGTTTGGGCACGATAGCGGATCTGGATTCAAGGCCTCACGTAAGCTGCGTGAAGATGACCAGAGATAACAAGTATCTGATGGCAGCCGATCTGGGTACGGACAATACCACGGTATATAAACTTGACCACAATACAGGTAAGCTTACTCAGGCTGATATAATCCATTCCGATCAGAAATCCGGTCCCAGACATATCAAGGTGTCTGCCGACGGTAAATTCGTCTATATCGTTCATGCCCGCGGATGCTGCATAGACGTATATCATTACTGTGATACGGACAATAACGGTCCCGAATTCGATAAACTTCAGTCGATATCCACGCTGAATGAGTACCATGCCAGCGGATCGGGAGCATCGGCTCTGAACCTGTCGGATGATTTCAAGTACCTGATCACGTCCAACGCAGGCGATAATTCCGCGTGCCTGTATTCGGTAGATCGCAAGAACGGTTTTCTGACCAAACTTTTCTGTCTGCCCGTAAGCGGAGATTATCCGAAGGATGTCGCTCTTTTCCCGGATAACAAGCATATGGTCAGCCTGAATCATGAATCCAACACAATGACGTTCTTCTCGGTAGATACCAAGGCAGGACTTATCGTGATGAATCATAAAGAGATCAAGATCGAACAGCCCAATTGCATAATCTTTTACGAGATCCCGGAATAAAACCGGCACGTTGAATACTCAGGAGGTAATCACAGATGGCAGATCCCAGATATGAAAAACTGAAAAAATGTTGTGACTGTGTTAAGGCAAAAACGGATTTTAAGCCGGATATAGCCGTTGTTCTCGGCTCCGGACTCGGTAACTTTGCGGACAATGTGGAAGTGGTTGCAACAGTTCCCTACAGCGATATAGAAGGATTCCCCGTATCGACGGTTCCCGGACATAAGGGACAGTTCATCTTCGGATATCTGGAAGGCGTGAACGTGGTGCTCATGCAGGGCCGTGTTCACTATTATGAAGGTTATGATATCTCCGATGTCGTGCTTCCGGTAAGACTTATGTGTATGCTTGGAGCCAAAGCTCTTTTCCTGACCAATGCATCGGGCGGGATCAATACCGATTTTCATGCCGGAGCTTTCATGATGATAAAGGATCATATATCATCCTTTGCTCCCAATCCGCTGATAGGTCCCAATATAGAAGAACTGGGTACCAGATTCCCCGATATGACTCATGTATACGATACGGACCTTCAGGATGCGATCAGAAGCGTTGCGTATGATTATGACATTGAACTGTTTGAAGGAGTTTATGCGCAGCTTACGGGTCCTTCCTTCGAGTCTCCCGCAGAGATAAACATGCTTGCCAGACTCGGTGTCGATGCTGTGGGCATGAGTACCGTAGTTGAAGCCATAGCAGCCAATCATATGGGCATGAAGATATGCGGCATCAGCTGTGTTGCCAATCTGGCAGCAGGCTTAAGTCCCAATCCGCTCACTCACGAGGAGGTTCAGGAGGCGGCCAATCAGGCGGCACCCAAATTCACGATCCTTGTAAGAGAATCCGTTAAAAGGATCGCGGGGCTCATATGATCGAAGAATCCATGATACATAAACTTATATCGCTCGCCGATGAGGCGAGGAGCAGGTCTTACGCACCGTACTCAAATTATGCGGTGGGTGCGGCACTGCTGTGCGAAGACGGTACGATCGTCACCGGATGCAATATGGAAAATGCAGCCTTCGGCCCCGGTATCTGTGCCGAAAGATGCGCGATATACAAGGCGGTATCCGACGGCAGAAGATCTTTCAGGGCCATAGCCGTTGCGGGAAGCCCCGTGGGTGAGAAGATCAGTCAGTACGCATCTCCCTGCGGTGTATGCAGGCAGGTGATGAGAGAGTTTGCCGATCCGAAGAGTTTCGATATCATAGTTGCCGGTCCGGACAGCGAATACAGGATCAATACTCTCGATGAACTTCTTCCGGACAGCTTCGGTCCCGATAATCTGTCCTGACATCATATATATTTAAATCAGATCTGCACAGGAGAACACGATGAACATCAAATTCATATCAGCCAGGATCCTCACCATGAAAGACGGAGAGGAGATATATGAGGGCAGTCTCTATACTCAGGATGATTCCATAGTATATGTAGGTCCTTCGCTTGACGAAGCGGAAGAAGCATCAAAACTTCCCGCCGGATATAAGCCGGACAGGACGATCGACTGTGGCGGTAATCTGCTCATGCCCGGATTTAAGAATGCCCATGCCCATTCCGGCATGAGTATCCTAAGGAGCTGTGCCGATGACATGCCGCTTTCCGACTGGCTGAATACCCAGATCTTCCCCAGAGAAGCCAGACTTGATGCTGAGATGATCGCGGATGCCACGCGCTTAAGCGTACTTGAGTATCTTACAGGCGGCATGACAGCCTGCTTTGATATGTATCTGACTCCCGAGTCCGAGGCTCAGGCCTATAAGGACATGGGATATCGTGCGGTCCTTTGCGGGAATCTCAATAACTTTTCCTCATCAGTTGAATACACTGAGGAAATGTATGACAAACTGAATCATTTCGATCCGCTCATCGGTTATGAAATAGGGTTCCACGCCGAATATACGTGCTCGGATGAGCTTATGAGATCATTAAGTGATATGGCTCACAAGCATGCTGCTCCGGTATACACGCATCTGGCAGAGACCAAAGGAGAAGTGGCGGGCTGCATGGAACGTTACGGCAAGACACCCGCGGCTTACCTTGATTCGATAGGGATGTTTGATAACGGCGGCGGCGGATTCCACTGCGTTCATATGTCCGAAGAAGACTTATGTATATTTAAGGAGCGAAACTTAAGCGTGATAACCAATCCGGGGTCCAATACGAAGCTCGCAAGCGGGATAGCGCCCATCAGTACATATCTGGAAAGAGGGATCAATGTCGGTATAGGAACGGACGGACCTGCATCCAATAACTGTCTGGATATGTTCAGGGAGATGTTCCTTACGACCGGCCTTGCCAAACTCCGCGAGGATGATGCATCTGCAGTGGATGCTCTGGAAGTGCTGAAGATGGCTACGGTCGGATCGGCCAGAGCCATGAGGCTTTTTGATGCCGATGTGCTTGAAGCGGGTAAATGCGCCGACATCATCATGATAGATCTTAACCAGCCCAATATGAGGCCTTTCAATAACATAGCCAAGAATATCGTGTACAGCGGCTCCAAGTCCAATGTGGCAATGACCATGATAGCGGGACGCATCCTTTATATGAACGGAAGCTTCGATGACTCCATTGATGTGGAGCGCATTTACATGCGCGCACAGGAGATCATAGATACCATACGATAGTCGCAGAGGAAGGTATGGAAGCACTTATTTTTGTATTGATCCTTTTGGGAATTATCGTGCTGATAATGTTTTTACAGTTTATTAATTCCCGAAGAGATGATAAACTATATCTGCTCAAACTAAGAAAAGAGTTCGGTAATAATCACAGATCTTCTTATGATCATGATCTTCCGGCTTCGGCGGATGCCTATTTCAGACGGCATGCAACGGATAGGAGTCTGGATGATATCACATGGTCGGATCTATCCCTTGATTCCATATACAGCTGTATCGATACGACAGAGTCCGAAGCGGGACATCAGGTGCTTTATCATATGCTCAGAACCCCGCTCTTTGATACGGAACTTATCGCATCCAGACGCAGAGCGATCGATCATTTCAGAACGCATGATGAACTGAGGGAAAAGGTACAGATAGTCCTTCATCATGTCGGAAGCTCCGGCAAAAGCTCCATCTATGACTTGCTTGATGACATGAAAGGGCTGGAGGAAAAGAGTTTTACACCTTACTATGTCAGGATAGCGGCTCTGATCTTAAGCATTGTGAGCATGTTCTTTCTGAAAGGCTTCGGTGTTGTGATATTCCTGGCAGTCCTCATCAGCAACCTGTATGTCTATTACAGGGACCGGGCAAAGATCCTGCCGTACATGAAGGTATATCTGTACATACTCAAGACCATCGATGCGGGCGAAGCGATCGTCAGAGCATTTTCTTCGGGTGACATGACCGATCCCGAACTTGACAGGCTTTCCTCAGGCATAAAAGATCTCCTGGTGCGATTAAAGTCGATCAAAAGAAAGAGCAGCTTCAGTTTGAGCAGCGAGATGGGAAACAATCCTTTTCTGGTGCTTCTAAGTATCGCGGGAGTATTTGTATATGCGGATATCATCAGATTCTGGAATCTCAAGCGTTCCATCCTGGACAGGTCCGAAGATATAGATGAGCTTATTTTTAGGTCCGGCAGCATAGATGCTTATATCTCAATGGCAGGGTATGTGCAGTCGATTTCGCGCAGATGCTGCGAAAGTACATTTACCGAAGAAGACAGGATAGATGCTGAAGGGATCGTTCATCCTCTGATCGAAGACCCTGTTCCCAATACGATATCCGCTGACAGGAGCATTCTGCTTACCGGTGCCAATGCGTCGGGAAAATCCACTTTCTTAAAGAGCATGGCGCTTGGAGCGATATATGCGCAGACTATAGGATATGTATGTGCGGATAGATATGCCGCGCCGCTATGTGCGGTATCGAGTGCGATGTCAGTCCGTGATGATATCGAGAGCGGAGACAGCTACTACATGGTGGAGATCAAAGCGGTAAAGCGCATCATAGACCGTTACTGTGACGAAGATATATATGCGGGATGCGGACATGTGCTCAAACTTTGTTTTGTGGATGAACTCTTAAGCGGGACGAATACGGAAGAGCGTATCGCAGCCTGTACTCAGATACTTAAGGGAATGGCTGCATCGGGAGTCATGGTCATGGCGGCAACTCATGATATGGAACTTACGGAGCTGCTTAAGAATGATTATGACAATTATCATTTTGAAGAAGATCTGTCAGAAGGCGATGTGAGGTTTTCATACAAGATCATGTCAGGCGGAGCAACCTCGAGAAACGCGATAAGACTGCTTTCATCCCTCGGATTTGATGAGGGAATGGTGCAGAGAGCGGAGATGATGGTAAGGCTTCATAAGGCTGAGGGCGTATGGAAACCGGTTTGATCTGATGTATTTACGGAAAGGATTCATCTATGACAGATATAAAACTATATTCAGATGGTGCGGCCAGAGGTAACCCGGAGGGACCGGGAGGATACGGCACCATTTTACAGTTTACTGATGCACAGGGAGTACTTCACGAGAGAGAGTACTCAGCGGGATATAAAAAGACCACCAATAACAGAATGGAACTCATGGGAGTCATCACGGGGCTTGAGGCACTGACCAGACCCTGCCATGTTGAAGTGTATACGGATTCGAAGTATGTATCCGATGCATTCAATCAGCATTGGATAGAGGGGTGGCAGAGGAAGAACTGGAAAAATTCGCAGAATAAGCCCGTTAAGAATCCGGAACTGTGGCAGAGACTCCTCAAAGCAATGGAACCCCACGAGGTGCGGTTTAACTGGGTTAAAGGGCATAACGGGCATGAGTTGAATGAACGCTGTGACAAACTTGCGACGACCGCCGCGGATGGGGACGACCTGCTTGACGATGAAGTCGCATGTGGAGTATGATTAATTAGTATTTTTGTGTGAATACATTTTAAGTCTCAGGAGCAAATTATGAACAATCTGATTCTTTTTACCAATGCATTTTTAAGTTACCTGCTGTTGTTTATAATCTGTGTATGCGTAGTCATCGCAGCCGTGATCATCGGGATGAAGATACGCAAGGCCAAAGATGCCAAAGATGCGATCCAAACTGCCGAGCCCGTGGAGGCAAAGGCTAAAGAGACGGTATCAGAAGTTTCCGATCAGTAGTTAACCTTAAGCTCACGGGTTTATCCGGTGGGCTTAAGTTTTTTTCAGCCGTATTGATCATTTTATGTAAGAGGTTATTTATGAGCAAACTCACACGTGAAGAGACAAAGGACACGACTGATTACGGTGCGCTTTATGTGCCGGAGGGAAATGTCAATATAGTCAAAAAAGACGGCTCACTGGAACCATTCAACATGCAGAAGGTAGTGAACGCAGTACACAAGAGCGCTTACCGTGCACTGTACGAGTTCACGACAGATGAGAAGAAGCATATATGCGAGTTCGTCAAGAAACGCATCGATGCTCTTGAGAATAAAGATATCCCGATCTCTCTCATGCACAACATAGTCGAGGGTGCGCTAGATGAGGTCAAGCCCATAGTAGCCAAGAGCTACAGGGATTACAGGAATTATAAGCAGGATTTCGTCAGGATGATGGATGATGTGTACAAGAAGACACAGGCCATCATGTATGTGGGCGACCGTGAGAATGCGAATACGGATTCCGCATTGGTCAGCACCAAACGAAGCCTGATCTTCAATCAGTTCAACAAGAGCCTGTATGAGAAGTTTTTCCTGACAACCGAGGAGATCCAGGCATGCAGGGAAGGATATATCTATGTTCATGACATGTCCGCGAGAAGAGATACGATGAACTGCTGTCTGTTCAATATCTCCGAAGTGCTGCATGGCGGTTTTGAGATGGGCAATGTCTGGTATAACGAACCGAAGAGCTTAGATACCGTATTCGACGTATGCGGCGATATCATCCTGTCGGCAGCGGGACAGCAGTACGGCGGCTTTACGGTACCCGAAGTGGATAAGATGCTCGCACCCTACGCAGAGCACAGCTACGAGAAATACATTAAGAAATACCTTTCTCTCGGTGTTGAACGGGAAACAGCCGAGAAACAGGCATATGCCGATATACAGAGAGAGTTCGAACAGGGCTTCCAGGGATGGGAGTATAAGTTCAATACGGTTGCGAGTTCGAGAGGAGACTATCCGTTCATAACCGTTACCGCAGGACTCGGTACCGAGAGATTCGCACGAATGGCATCCAAAACGCTGCTTAAGGTGCGCATGAACGGACAGGGCAAACCGGGGCACAAAAAGCCCGTGCTCTTCCCCAAGATCGTATTCCTGTATGATGAGAAACTTCACGGTCCCGGATGTGAGCTCGAGGACGTATTCGAGGCGGGGATCGAGTGCTCATCCAGATCCATGTACCCCGACTGGCTGTCCATGTCGGGCGAAGGTTATATATCGGAGACCTATCAGAAATACGGTAAGGTCATCAGCCCGATGGGATGCAGGGCTTTCCTTTCTCCCTACTGGGAAAGAGGAGGACAGACTCCCGCTGACGAGAATGACACACCCGTGTATATAGGCAGGTTCAACATAGGCGTGGTATCGCTCCATCTGCCGATGATCCTGGCCAAATCCCGTGAAGAATCCAAAGATTTCTATGAGGTGCTGGATTACTATCTGAACATGATCCGTCAGCTTCATATAAGGACATATGCATATCTCGGTGAGATGAAGGCATCAACGAATCCGCTTGCTTATTGTCAGGGCGGATTCCTGGGAGGACACCTGGATCTGCACGACCGTATAGCACCGCTGCTCGATGCGGCTACGGCTTCGTTCGGCATCACTGCGCTCAACGAGCTCCAGATCCTGTATAACGGAAAAAGCATTACCGAAGACGGCGCTTTTGCACTCGAGGTAATGGAATACATCAATAAGAAAGTTAAGGAATTCAAGGAAGAGGATCATCATCTCTATGCCATATACGGAACGCCGGCCGAGAATCTGTGCGGACTTCAGGTACGTCAGTTCAGGGACAAGTTCGGTATCGTTCCGGGAGTATCCGACAGAGAGTATGTATCGAATTCGTTCCACTGCCATGTGGCGGAGAAGATCACTCCCATAGAGAAGCAGGATCTGGAAAAGAGATTCTGGGAGCTGTTTAACGGCGGAAAGATCCAGTATGTCAGATATCCCATAGACTATAATCTGGATGCGATCAAGACTCTGATCAGACGCGCCATGAAGTACGGTTTCTATGAGGGAGTCAACATGAGTCTTTCGTACTGTGATGACTGCGGATACGAACAGCTGGAGATGGATGTATGTCCTAAGTGCGGTTCATCCAATCTCACCAAGATAGACAGGATGAACGGGTATCTTGCTTATTCCAGAACTCACGGTGACACGAGACTGTCGGATTCCAAGATGGCTGAGATCGCAGACAGGATCAGCATGTGACCGGACAGCATACATTATGAGATACCATGACATAACAAAAGACGATATGAGAAACGGCCCCGGCCTTCGCGCGGTACTCTGGGTATCGGGATGCGAGCACCACTGTCCCGGATGCCAGAACCCCGTGACATGGGATCCCGATGACGGTCTCCTTTTCGATGACAGAGCGCACGATGAACTTATGGAGATCCTGGGCCGGGATTATATATCCGGACTTACATTAAGCGGAGGTGATCCTCTGTATCCGGCCAATCGCGAGGAAGTTACGGCACTTTGCCGCGAGGTCAGGGACAGATGGCCCGACAAAAGCATCTGGCTTTATACAGGATATGATTATGCGGACGTGCGGGACCTGGAAGTGATGAGATATATCGATACGGTCATTGACGGGCGCTATGAAGAGGACTTAAGGGATGTGAAGCTCCACTGGAGGGGATCGTCAAATCAGAATGTCATAAAAGTCGAACATGACGACAGGGAGGAATAAATGACTCAGACACTTGATATCAAGTATTTCAGTGATAAAATAGATAAGCTTGAATATATCGACGGAAAATCCGACTGGATAGATCTGCGTGCATCCGAGGAAGTCGAGTTTAAACAGGGAGAGTTCAAACTGATCCCTCTCGGAATAGGCATAAGACTTCCCAAGGGATATGAAGCACATGTGGTTCCCCGCAGTTCCACATTCAAGAACTACGGGCTCATCCAGGCCAATCATATGGGCGTGATCGACTGCTCATATTGCGGAGACAACGATCAGTGGTTTGTACCGATGATCGCACTTAAGGATACCGTCGTACACGTAAACGACCGCATCTGTCAGTTCAGGATCATGGAGAATCAGCCCGCGCTTGTTTTCAATGAGGTTGAACATCTAGATGCGGTAGACAGAGGCGGATTCGGATCCACGGGAAAACAGTGATCCATACAAGGTGACATAAGCATGAGCATGCGTGGCATTGATACCGAAGTACGCAAGATAAGGCGCAGGATATTTACCGAAGTCTCCAATCTGGCGTATGATTCGGAAAATTTAAAAGATGATATGGAAGCCCTGCCTTATAAGATAGTAAGGGAGGAGGACAGTACCGATTATGCCGGTATCTATCGCAGCAGAGCGATAGTGAGAGAGCGTATGAGACTGGCCATGGGACTCGGACTCAGACCCGAGAATGAACCCGTGCACCTGACTCAGGGTCTCGAGGAATCAAACATCGGCGAGAAATACTATGAACCTCCGCTCATGCAGGTGATCCCTTCGGCCTGCAATGCCTGCCCGGAGAACATGTATAAGGTCACGGACAGATGCATGGGCTGTACCGCACATCCCTGTCAGGAAGTGTGTCCGAGGGGCGCGATATCCATGAAGGACGGCAAGTCCTTTATCGATCAGGAAAAATGCATCAAATGCGGTAAATGCAAGGCCATATGTCCATATGATGCGATCTCGCATCAGGTGCGCCCGTGTTCGGGAGCCTGCGGCGTTAATGCCATAAAGAGCGATGAAAAAGGAAGAGCGTACATCGATCCCGAGGTATGTGTATCATGCGGTCAGTGCATGGTCAGCTGCCCCTTCGGAGCAGTTGCGGACAAGTCACAGATCTTCCAGCTGATCAGAGCTCTTCAGACCGGTAAGGAGATAATAGCCCAGGTCGCTCCTTCTTTTGCGGGACAGTTCGGACCGAATGTAAACGGAGATAAGCTGAAATCGGCGCTTAAGCAGCTGGGCTTCTCGGAAGTATATGAAACCGCGATCGGTGCGGACTTAGGATGCATGACCGAAGCCGAACACTATGCGAAAGAGGTTGCGACGGGAAATCAGGCATTTGCACTTACGTCCTGCTGTCCGAGCTGGTCTGTGCTGGCCAAGAAATTCTTCCCCGAGACCATTGATAAGATATCGAACGCGCTGACACCCATGGTTGCGACTGCGCGTGTCATCAAGCAGGAACATCCGGATGCGATGGTCGTATTCATCGGTCCGTGCGCATCCAAAAAACTTGAGGCTTCCAGACGCACGATCAGATCGGATGTCGATTTCGTCATCACGTTTGAAGAACTGACCGGCATGTTTGCATCCAGAGGAATACTTCTGGAAGAGATAGAGGCCATGGATAAGCTCGAAGGCGCTACCGGTGCGGGCCGCGGATACGGAGTTGCGGGCGGCGTGGCGAGCGCGATCGAGAGATGCATAAATGAGTATTATCCCGATGTGGATGTTCATATAGAACATGCGGAAGGACTTAATGATTGCAAGAAGATGCTTATGCTTGCCAAGGCAGGCAAAAAGAACGGATGCCTGATAGAAGGAATGGCATGTCCCGGCGGCTGCATAGCGGGAGCCGGAACAAACGTGGATCTGAACGTTGCGGCCAAGGCCCTTCAGGGATTCGTCGAAGAGGCAGATAAGGAACTGCCCGATTTTGATACAAGACAGGAGAGTATGAGTGACCTATGAGTACCGCTAAGATAAGAACAAGATATGCACCCAGCCCCACAGGCAAAATGCACGTGGGAAACTTAAGATCGGCCCTTTATGAGTTTTTGATCGCCAAGCATGACGGCGGTGATTTCATGCTCAGGATCGAGGATACCGATCAGGAGCGCTTCGTTGAGGGCGCTATCGACATCATATACAGAACACTCGAAAAGACCGGCTTAAAGCATGATGAAGGACCGGATAAGGACGGCGGATATGGTCCTTATATACAGAGTGAGCGCATGAAGACCGGCATATACATGAAGTATGCCAAGGAACTTATAGACAAAGGCGAAGCGTATTACTGTTTCTGCGATAAGGAAAGACTTGCTTCTCTTAAGACGGAGGTTGTGGATGGCAAGGAGATAAGCTTCTACGATAAGCACTGCCTCGGTCTGTCCAAAGAGGAGATCGAAGCCAATCTCGCAGCGGGCAAACCTTTCGTCATCCGTCAGAACATCCCCAATGAAGGTTCCACCACATTCACGGATGAGCTCTATGGCGATATCACCGTCGAGAACTCCGAGATGGACGATATGATACTTATCAAGTCGGATGGATATCCCACTTACAATTTTGCAAACGTTGTTGATGACCATACGATGAACATCACCCACGTGGTGCGCGGGAATGAGTATCTTTCTTCATCGCCCAAGTATCAGAGACTCTATGATGCTTTCGGATGGCAGAGCCCCGTATATGTTCATCTTCCTCTTATCACTGATGAGAATCATAAGAAACTCTCCAAGAGAAGCGGACATTCATCATTCGAGGATCTGATCGATCAGGGATTCGTGACGGAGGCGGTTGTCAATTACATCGCGCTCCTGGGATGGAGCCCCGAGGACAACAGAGAGATATTCACACTCGACGAGCTCATCAAGGAGTTTGATTATCACAGGATCAGCAAGTCACCTGCGGTATTCGATATTGTGAAACTTCGCTGGATGAACGGAGAGTATATCAAGGCCATGGATTTCGATAAGTTCTATGAGATGGCTGAGCCTTATCTTAAGCAGGCGATCACGAAGGATCTGGACTTAAAGAAGATTGCGGCCATGGTCAAGACACGTATAGAAGTATTCCCCGATATATGTGAGATGGTAGATTTCTTTGAGGAACTGCCCGAGTATGATACCGAGATGTATGTGCACAAAAAGATGAAGACAGACAAGGAGTCTTCCCTTGCGGTACTGAAGGATCTGAAGGGCATTCTCGAAGCGCATGATGATTATACGAACGATTCTCTGTATGAACTGCTTCAGGGATATGCTGCAGAGCATGAATACAAGAACGGATATGTTTTATGGCCGGTACGTACAGCCGTATCGGGCAAACAGATGACTCCCGCCGGTGCAACCGAGATCATGGAAGTGATCGGCAAGGAGGAGACTCTTAACAGGATCGAAAAAGCGATACAGATGCTTGGCTGATCTTTGACTTAAGAAATATACAAAGGACAATAAAATATGGCCAAAATGAACGCAGACCAGCAGCGTGCCGTGAATTTTCGGGACGGAACGCTGCTGCTGTTGGCGGGGCCGGGGTCGGGTAAGACTACGGTGCTTACCCACCGCATCAGGGCGCTGATGGAAGCGGGAGTAAAGGATTCTGACATTCTGGTCATCACCTTTACCAGGGCAGCGGCGCTTGAAATGCAGGAGAGGTTTTTGCAGTTGATTGCTCCTGATGATGCGCAGGTTACCTTCGGCACCTTCCATGCTATTTTCTATTCAATCTTGAGAAACCACAGAGCTTATCGCAGAGTGGTTCCCATAAGTGACAAGGATAAACTGAATATGATCAAAAGAGCGGTCGAGATGAGCGGACTGAAGGATGAGTGCGCCGATTTTGACGATCTTGTCGGATGCCTGGGGTTGATCAGTTCATGCAAGAATAACGGAAACGATCCGGATGATTTCGTGCAGGACATGTTTGATAAGCAGGCATTCATAAGCCTGTTTAAGGCGTACGGGGGACTCCTTAATGATTTCGGACTGATCGATTTTGACGACATGATAAATCTATGTCTTGCGCTGCTTAGGGATGATGAGGGATTCAGGAAGTATTGGCAGGGGCGGTTTAAATATATCCTGATCGATGAGTTTCAGGATATATCGACCAATCAATATGAACTTGTACGGCTTCTGGCTTATCCGGAAAACAATATATTTGCGGTAGGGGATGACGATCAGTCCATATATGCTTTCCGCGGTGCGAATGTCGCTCTGATGCGAAGACTCCTGAATGATATACCGGGAGCGGAGCAGGACCTGCTTTCGGTGAATTACAGGTCTTCGGAACAGATAGTGTCTTTTGCTACTCAGATTATAAGAGCAAACACCGACCGGTTTGAGAAAAGAATAGAATCCGGAGGAGGAACCGGAGAAGAAGTGCATGTAAACGGTTTTAAGAGCAAGGAGGATCATAACGGACATATAACCGGATTGATCCGTATAGCGTTCTCAGACGGCCTTACAGGACCGGATATAGCCATACTTGCCCGTACCAACAGACAGGGAGCTGAGTATGCGGCACTGCTTCGGGCATGTGGCATAGAGTGTGAGTATAATGACACCCATATCCCTTTTTCTTCGGGGTATATGAGGGACATATGCGCATATATGGCATTGGCAGCCGGAGACAGATCCAGAGGCACATACTTAAGGATAGTGAACAAACCGCTCAGATATATCAGGAGGGAGGCAATGCCGCACGAAACTGTGGAGCGTTCGGATCTGTTTAAGTACTACTCATCGGATATGCATATGAGAAAGCGTATAGACGAGATGTTCCGTCATATCGACCGTATCAGGAACATGAGACCGCACCTGGCACTCAGATATATATGCAATACGATCGGATATGATGCTTATGTAAAAGAAAATGTGACTCCGGACAAGTACAGGGAATATGTCGAGGAGAAAGAAGCGTTTCTCCTGCTCATTAAGGAAGCAGATAATTACCGTGAAGTTGAAGAACTGTTGGAAGTAATACGCGGCAAGGCCGCTGAAAGCAGTTCAAAGAAGGTACCCGGCCCGGGGGTGCGTATAATGACTTATCACGGTTCCAAGGGTCTCGAGTTTGATACGGTGATCCTGCCGGATGTAAATGAGAATAAGATCCCATCCAGGTCGGCACATACTCCCGCCGAGGTAGAGGAGGAGAGGCGCATGTTCTATGTTGCGATGACCCGCGCCAAGAAGCACCTTCACATCCTTTTTCGTACGGATGAAAACCTGAAACCGAGCAGATTTATCGTGAAATTGAAATCTTAATTATATGTGGACCTTTTATATCTTTTGATGCGTCTTTATGTATATCCTAAATCGAAGCGTTTTTGTTGACATAATATGTTTGATGACTTATAATCAAATAGCCTGAAGAATTCTTATGGGAGGTTACTTATGGGCGTAGGTGCAGTAGGTGCGATCGGAAGCGTAGCTTACGATCCGTATATTTATAACACCAGACAGGTCAGCTCAGCCAGCCTTAATGCTGTTGATCGTATATCTGATGACGCAACCAAGGGCGGCGTTGATTTTTCGGGTGTTCAAGCAGCGGAAGAGCAGGTTAATATCAATCCTCTTAAGAAAGGGGAAACTGCCAACTTCGCAGATGTGCTCCTGAGTCAGATGACACAGAGCTGGATTCATCAGTCGCAGCTTCTCGGCGGCACTGCTGAAGAATGAACAAGTAGTAAATGGGGGTCACTGCAGATGCAGTGACCTTTTATTATGTTTATATGAGTATTTGGAATCGAGGATAAACCATGCCCGGCGGAATGGTAGGCGGACATAAATTCACCGATATAAACGATTATAATGCAGCGCTTGAGGATACCAGGCTGATCAACAGACTGCGCGCTCAGGTCGACATGAACAACCCTGCATCGGTACGTAAACTGTACGCATCCATGCAGAGCGGTGAAGTGCGCTTCCGCACCGTGGTCGGACGCGACTTTGATGACGAGCTCTATGATCTTATACAGGAGATGGAGAAGAACGGCGGGAAGCTTCCGGGAAATGAACCGTCCGAAAAACCAAAGCGCGAAAAACCGGTTAAGAGAAAAAAGACAGCGAAAACCGCCAAAGCACCAAGGCCTTCCAAAACATCAAAGCGCGGTGTGTCCAAAGCCGGAAAAGAGACTGACTCACTAAGGGATACCGAACTTACCAAAGAGGAAAAGATAAGACGCGCTCAGAGAGCGATAAGAGAGACCGAGACGGCGAATATCACGGTAAGGGATAAGAACGCGGGCAGATATCTTCAAGCCACTACTGACAGCACCGATAAAGATCTGGATGCCGCCGCAGCCGAGATAATACGTAAATCAAACCTGCGCAACAGGATAATCTCGATATCCGCCGGAATCGTAGCTGCTGCGAGCCTTATCATTTTCATCATATACAGCAAGTCGGCATATGAGAATCAGCAGGCGATGGATGCGCTCGCATCTCTTAAAGGTACCGAACCGGTTACTTCGGACATAGAGCAGAAACCTCTCTTCACACTTGCCGAAGAGGATGAGATACCCGATATACTCGATGAATACAAGAACGTCTATATCAAGAACAAATCCGTTATCGGATGGATAACGATAGACGGCACCAACATAGATTATCCCGTCATGCAGACCGTCAATAATGAGTATTACCTGAATCACAATTTTGACGGAAAAGAAGACAATAACGGCTCGATATTCATGGATTGCAACTGCAATGCGATGTTTCGGAGCACCAATCTGATCATCTACGGACATCATATGAAGTCCGGCAAGATGTTCGGCAATCTGAAAAAATACGAGTCAGAGGATTACTGTAAGGAACATAATCTGATCAAGTTCGATACGATATACGAAAAGGGACTGTATGAGGTGATGTATGTATTCCGCGATACCATAAAGGATGCGGGAAACGTGGGATTCAAATACTATCAGTTCATAGATGCGGCGTCCGAGGAAGAGTTCGATTCCAATATGAATGCAATGGCCGAGATGAGCCTTTATGATACGGGAGTCACCGCCAAATACGGTGATCAGCTCCTTACGCTTTCGACATGTAACGGTTCCACATCGACAGCGCGTTTTGTCGTTGTCGCAAAGAGGATCCCCAATGATCAGGTTACGTATGTTTACGGGGATTCCGATAAAGACCGGGAAGAATAGTTTTCTTTATTCAGATCAGATCAAGAAGATCGGTCAGTCTCTCTATCCGGAAGGTTTCTTTTATACCGTCTAAATACTCTCTGTCGTTATAGATCCCGTTTTCTCTTATGATGCGTGCGGTACGCACGGGAAGATCGGCCGATATGTGGAAATCCTTTGCGGGATTATCGCCCACATAGATCATTTCGGCGGGATCTACACTTAACTTTTCGGCAATGACTTTATATCCGTGAGGGTTTGGTTTTCTGAAACTCTCTCCGCCGAATTCATCATTCAGTATGATCGCATCAAACCAGCTGTCGGGGGATGCAAGCTTCGGATCATCGTTATCCGACAGGTTATCCGAATGCATCGCTGCTACGGCGAAATTGATCTTATTCCACTGCCTCTGAGGATCGCCGTCGGAGATGATGCCGGTAAGTATCCCTTTATCCTTCAGTGTCCTGAGTGTCGGATATACATCGGGATAGAAGGTGAGGTTGGCGGGATGCTGCTGGTATGCTTTGATGAGACTTCTCAGTTCCTCAGCTGTATAAGTAACCCCGTATGAATCAAAAAGCCGGTTAAAGGCATTGGCATAGGTCTCTTTGGACAACTCCCGGAGCCGGTCATTTATCTCTTCGGCACTGACGCCGATCATTCTGGACAGAAATACGGATACATACCTGTATCCGCTGACTACGAATTCATACTCCGACAGGAGAGTATCATCCAGATCGAATATTACGGCTTTTATTTCTTTTTCACTCATTGTTTCTTACCTGCGGTCAGTCTTCTTCGAGTTTTCCGTTCTCATTAAGCATTATCGATGCATCGAATCGTAAGAAAGTGATGTTGGCGCGATAATCTGTACTTCTCGTCAGCTTTTCACCGCGGATCAGACGGTAGAGATTTTCACAGGAGTCTGCTCCCGCCCGGATTGACATCGGAGCACCTCCTCCGAAACGGGGATTGATCTCGATATATTCGATGCCCCTGCCCGTACGCATGCACTGAATGGTGATGTGACCGATGGGCTTAAGCTCTGTAAGAAGTCTGGTCACGTCGGCCGTGATCTCATCGTCCTTGACTATCTTTCCTTTAGCAATCTCACCGCTTCTGGTCGCAAGCCTGATGCGAGGTACGATCGTGATGATGTTTCCCTCAAAATCGAGAAAAGCATCAACAGTATATTCTGTGCCCTGCATGAAGTCCTGGATTATATATCTGCCCTTGCCTATAAGCTCACGGTATGTGTCGAGCTCAGCCTTGTTTTCAACACGGAATGCATTGATCGAAGAGGAACCGTCGAGCGGCTTGATGAAGACGGGATAGGAGATGTTTCCCGCATCGATGTCTTCGTCGGTGATCATGCGCGGAACGAGGAAACCGTGTTCCTCCAGCCATTTCTGTGTATGTATCTTATCCCTGCATATGCCTATCACGTCATAAGAGGAAATGAGAACTTTTGCGGAGCATGCACTTTCTATCTCATCCCGTCTGTCGGCCAGAAGGAGGAGTTCGGTATCGATCGTGGGGACGATCAGAGAGACATCATTTCTTTTGCAGATATCGATTATCGCAGCGATATAAACATCGTTTTCCCGTATGAAAGGAACGATCTCGGGTACATCCGCAAAATAGAGCGCAGGTGCCAGGTCGCTGGCATCGGCCGCAACTATACGCCCGTTTATCCCCAGGCGGTCCCTGGCCGCTTTGAAGCAGTTTACAAGCTCGACTCTGCGGCCGGCTGAGAGTATGAGCACATTGATATCATCAGGTCTGTTCTGCATCATTCTTTTCTTCCTTTGTTCCCGTGAAAAACTCCATCGTAGCTGAAGTATCCGATGAGATGCCGTCCTTTTTCAATACGGATCTTATCGTCATGAATACGATCTTTAAGTCAAGTGCAAAAGATATGTGTCTGGTGTACCAGACGTCATATTCGAATTTCTGCTCCCACGATATCGCATTACGGCCGTTGACCTGAGCCCAGCCGGTAAGGCCCGGCAGGACATCATGGCGGTGAGCCTGTTCTTCGTTATACAGAGGCAGATACTGTACGAGGAGCGGCCTCGGCCCTATAAAGGACATATCGCCTTTGAATATATTTATGAATTCGGGAAGCTCGTCCAAAGATGTGGATCTGAGTTTTTTGCCGAAAGCCGTAAGCCTGATCTCGTCCGGAAGAAGCTCGCCGTTCTCGTCTCTGGCATCGGTCATGGTGCGAAACTTGTACATGTTGAATATCCTGCCGTTCTTACCGGGACGCTTCTGCCTGAAGATAACGGGACTGCCGAGTTTACATCTGACGAGTACGACCAGGATCAGATACAGCCAGCTGAAACAGATGAGTATCATCAGGGAAAGGATGATGTCGATTATTCTTTTGATAAACAGAGCGTAAACGCTTCGCTTTGGGGTTTTATTGTCATTCATAGTGCCATTTACGGATTAATTGAGCGCATGTTTGGAAATACATGGATGTATTTCCATGCACAATTATATCATATTATATTCTGCCGATTGATAACTTGCGGGGTTTGTTTTGTTGATGTATCATAATTAATAGTCCTTTTTTATATTTTTATGATACGGGGGAAGTAAAGTTATGGCTATGAGATTGGTTACACGTTCAGATTTTGACGGACTTGCCTGCGGAGCTCTGCTGCTCGCGGCCGGTGTTGTTGATCATTGGACTTTTGCACATCCCAAGGACCTTCAGGACGGCCTTGTGGAGATCGATGAGAATGACTGTCTGGCGAACGTTCCTTACGTGCCCGGCTGCGGTATGTGGTTCGACCACCATTCCAGCGAGCATGAGAGACTTCAGCTGGAAGGAAAATACAAGGGTGAGAGCCGTATCACACCTTCATGTGCACGAATCATATATGAGTACTACGGCGGCAAGGAGACCTTCCCGAATTTTGATGACATGATGGTAGCCGTTGATAAGGTCGATTCCGGTGATCTGACTTATGATGAGATCATGAATCCTACCGGATGGATACTTGTCGGCTTCCTGATGGACCCCAGAACCGGTCTGGGCAGATGGAGACAGTTTACTGTTCCGAATTACAAGCTCATGGAGAACCTGATGATCGCATGCAAGGACAAGACTACTGATGAGATCCTTGCAATGCCTGATGTTCAGGAGCGTATCGAAGTATATAATGAGCAGACTGCCAAGTTCAAAGAGATGGTAACCGAGCATACACATACCGAAGGCAATGTCATAATAACCGACCTTCGTGGAGTTGATCCGATCTATACAGGCAATCGCTTTATGATCTACAGTATGTATCCCGATCAGAACATATCCGCATGGATCGTCAGCGGACGTGGCGGCAAGGGCTGTTCTGCTGCTGTAGGATACAGCATCTTAAATAGAACATGTAAGGTAAATGTGGGCAGCCTGATGCTCAAGTATAACGGCGGCGGACATGAGAAAGTTGGTACATGTCAGTTCTCGGACGAAAATATGGGAACGGATCTGCCGGCTATGCTTGATGAACTGTGTGAACTTGCTAATTCCTAAAAGCGGGTCCGCACACTGACTGGGGGTATTATGGGGGACAAACCCATTTCCGTACAAAGGATCAATCGCATCGTTGATTCCAAATACAAGAACCTGTTTCTTTATCTCGCCTTTTTGGTCGCATTTTTGGCTGTTATCACTAACGGCTTTATTTCCAGTCGTTTTGGAAATGCGGTGATCGATTTAGGCAGCACGACCATTCCCGCGAGCAGTATCTCGGGATGTATTCAGGCTGTTTCGGTTATGGCGTGCATATTTATGGTCCTGATCGATTACAGGGCCGGAGTCAGACTTGCGATCTTTACATTTCTTTTTTCCATATTCGGAATAACCCGCAATATGATCGCGAACAATACTCTGTCATCGATTCCCGGTGCAGTCAACTGTCTGATCTATATCCTGGTGAGCATCATCATAGGCAAACAGTTAAAGATGGCAGACAGGTTTGCTCTGACGGATTCCAGCACCGGTCTCCCGAACAGATACGGATTTGAAAGAGAACTCGAAACCCGTCTGCGCGGATCGGAGAGAGGTTATGTAGCGTATCTGCATATCGGCGGATTCCATGATCTGAATGCCAACCTCGGCAGAAAATACGGAAACAGCATACTTATGGAAGTATCTGAGCGTATAGCGGGTGTGGTCGGAGACCACGGTGAGGTGTTTAAGATCGAGGGTGCGGAGTTTGCCCTGATCCTGTCCGAAGGCTGCAAATATGAATCACTCCTCAGTCAGGTCATTGATGCCATAGAGGAACCCATAGTTGTTGATAAGAACGGTATCAAGGTGAACTGCTTTGTAACCGCTACGGCCGGAGTTGCCGATTTCTTTGACAGGAGGATAACGACCGATGAAGTGATGCTCTGCACTGATGTGGCCATGAACTATGCTGTCAACAGCAGAGATGAAGACTGTAAGATCTCTACATATAATGATGCTCTTCGCGCAGAGGTGGCCAAGACGAATGAAATGGAGAAGATGATCACCGATGCGATCAAAAACGATAATTTCTATCTCCAGTATCAGCCGCAGTATATCCTTGACGGCAAACGGCTCAGAGGGTTCGAAGCATTGGTTCGCATGAGGCTTAACGACGGTTCTACCGTAAGCCCCACGATCTTCATTCCCGTTGCCGAGCGTTCTGACCTGATCCTCGAGATCGACAGATATGTTCGCAAGAGGGTGATGAAGGAATTCAAGGACATATGTACCGCTAAAGGCGAAGGTTTTGTGGTTTCAGTCAATGTATCCGCCAAGGAGATCTCCAATCCGGCTTTCGCCGATGAGGTTCTCGAGGCGATGGAAGAGACCGGATTCCCTCCCGAGTGTTTTGAGATAGAGATCACCGAATACTCCTTCGTACAGTCTCTTGATAATACGAGACAGAACATAAAGGAACTCAGGGATCACGGCATCAAGATCGCAGTTGATGATTTCGGTACCGGTTACACTTCACTTTCCCAGCTTCTTAATCTTCCTGTTACTCTGCTCAAGATCGACAAGAGTCTGATAGATAATCTTGAGGACAGTGAGATCAACCGCGATTTTGTTAAGACTGTGATCTACATGGGACATCTGATGAATTGCGAGGTCATCTCCGAGGGCGTAGAGAAGGAAAGCCAGCTCCGGCTGCTCAACCAGTTCGACTGCGATTTCATTCAGGGATTTGTGTGGAGCAGACCGCTTGATTACGAGGTGGCCGTGGACCTTTGCAAATAGCAATGATCCGTTAATTCACATTTGGCAGATATAGAATTTTGTGATACAATACGCAAGGTGATTTTTTTCACCTTGCGTATTTTTGTGATCGAGATCACGATGCAAAAGGAGGAGTAGTTATGAAAAAAAGATTATTGACAGTCGTACTCGGTATGGCAATGGCAGCCACCATGACTGCATGTGGCGGTGCAGCTGAGACCACAGCCCCCGCAGCTGATGATTCTTCTGCAGAAGAAACCACCGAAGCTGCAGCTGAAACCTCAGAAGAAGCTTCCACTGATTCCAAGAAGTGGATCATCGCTACCGACACAGCATTCAAGCCTTTCGAGTATACCAATGAAAACGGCGAGTTCGTAGGAATCGATATGGATATCCTTGCAGCCGTAGCAGAAGACCAGGGCTTCGATTATGAAGTACAGGTTCTCGGATGGGACGCATCCATAGCTGCATGCCAGGCAGGACAGGCTGACGGCATGATCGCAGGCGCATCCATTACCGATGAGCGTAAGGCCAGCGGATGGATCTTCTCTGACGGATACTATGATGCAAACCAGTGCATGGCTGTAGCAGCTGATTCGGATATCAAGGGCTTCAGCGATCTTGACGGACTTTCGGTAGCAGTTAAGACCGGTACCATGTCCGCATCTTATGCAGAGAGCCTTGCTCCCGATTACGGATTTACCGTTACATATTTTGAAGATTCACCTACCATGTATCAGGCAGTAGTCGGCGGACAGGTTGCAGGCTGCTTTGACGATACACCTATCATGGCAAGCAACATCAAGGATTCCGGCATTGCCATGAAACTGGTAGACGGCACGGGTAATGATCCCGCTGCTTACGGATTTGCGATCTTCAATGCCGATAATCAGGAACTTGTGGACATGTTCAACAAGGGTCTTGCAAACATCAAGTCAAACGGCAAGTATGATGAGATCATAGCTAAGTATCTCGGCGAATGATCGATTTCGGAAAGAATATTAAGTTCTGATACTTCAAGGCCGGAGCTATCGTTCCGGCCTTGATCAATAATAAACCTTATCCCAATCTGAAAGGATCGTATCTATGGAAATTATCATTACCAAATACGGAGGGCTGCTCTTAAAGGCCATGGGTCAGACACTGATCCTCGCATTGTACGGATTGTTCTTTGCGTGTATCGTGGGCCTGATATTCGGTCTTATGAGTGTTATCAAAAGCAAGATATGCAACGTGATCGCGCAGGTGTTTGTCTTTGTGATCAGAGGCGTTCCCATGATCGTACTTGCGTTCTTCATCTATTTCGGTGTGCCTTATTTCTTAAATACGATCATAGGAGTCGGCAAACAGGTGACACTGACGGCCCTTCAGGCGGGTACTCTGTGTCTGACATTGAACTGCGGTGCATATATGGCCGAGATAATCCGGGCCGGTATCCAGTCGGTGGACATAGGTCAGATGGAAGCGGGAAGATCGCTCGGACTTTCTTACGGCAAGACGATGCGTAAGATAGTCATGCCTCAGGCTATCCGCACGATGATTCCCAGCATCATCAATCAGTTCATCATCACATTAAAGGACACATCGATACTTTCGGTCATCGGTTTCCCGGAACTTGTAAACTCAGCCAAGAACGTCCAGGCCAATACTTTCCTGTCATTCCAGACATGGGCGGTTGTAGGTGTCATGTATCTGGTAGTCATTACGATACTGTCATATGCAGCCAAACTTATGGAGAGGAGGATGAACCGTGGAAGATAGAAATGTAAAGATACATGTATCAAATCTGAAAAAGTGTTTCGGAGATCTTGAGGTTTTGCAGGATATATCCACGGATATATATGAGGGTGAAGTTGTTGTCATCCTTGGCCCCTCCGGATCCGGAAAATCAACGTTTCTCCGCTGCCTGAACAGGCTTGAGGAGAAGACCGGCGGTGAGATAGAGATCGACGGTAAGGATATATATGCGAAGGGCGTGGATATCAACAAGATGCGCGAAGACATCGTTATGGTATTCCAGCACTTTAATCTTTTCAACAATTATGACGTTCTCGGAAATATGACTCTTGCCCCTGTAATGCTCAAGAAAGCGAGCAAGGAAGAGGCCAAGGAAAACGCCATGAAGATGCTTGAAAAAGTGGATCTGGTAGAGAAGGCTCATGTTTATCCCGCACAGCTGTCGGGCGGACAGAAGCAGCGTGTCGCTATCGCGAGGGCACTGTGCATGAACCCCGATATCATGCTTTTTGACGAGCCTACATCGGCGCTGGATCCCGAAATGGTCGGTGAGGTTTTAAATGTCATGAAAGCGCTCGCCAAAGAAGGCATGACGATGGTGATCGTCACACATGAGATAGGCTTTGCGAGAGAGGTTGCCGACCGAATAATCTTCATGGATGGCGGATATATAGTCGAAGAGGGCACTCCCGAGGAAGTCATAGGCAATCCCAAAGAAGCACGTACCATAGATTTCCTGAACAAGGTTCTGTAAGGAGGCTCATCTGATGGACAAATACATCGTTACCATATCAAGACAGTTCGGATCCCTCGGACGTTCCATTGCTGCGGAACTGGCTTCAAGACTGGGGGTTGAATATCTGGACAGAGACATAGTCGAAGAGACCGCCAAGCGTATGGGACAGAATGTCTCCGACATCAGCAATGCTGAGGAGATAAGCAGCGCTCCATTCTTACGCAGGGCATTTCCTCTGGGAAAAGAGGCCGGGCTTCGGGATTCCATATTTGAGGTACAGAAGAATATCATCAGGGATTTTGCCAAGGAGCAGTCCGGAATAGTGGTCGGAAGATGCGCGGATCATGTGCTAGCCGATCATCCGAGGCTCTTAAGCGTATATATATATGCTCCGGTCGAAGCAAGGCTCATCAACTGCGTGGAAAGACTCGGAATGGAAGAAAAGGTTGCCCGCAAGATGATAGCCGATGTGGATACAGCGAGAGAGCAGTATCATAAGGCATATATACCCTCATACAAGAACCCGTTCAGCGGACGCGACCTGTGCATAGACAGCTCGAGATTCGGCGTTGAAGGTACAGCCGAGATACTTGAGCATATCGTGAAAGAGCGATTTTATGACTGATGCTTTGAACGGGGCCGATGAATATCGCGGCAGAGCGCTGATCGCCATGAGCGGCGGAGTCGATTCGTCGGTTGCCGCAGCATGCATGATGCGGGATGGATACGACTGCATCGGCATGACCATGCATCTGTATGACAATGAAACCGCCGGTACGGATGGCAGAACATGCTGTTCTTTAAGTGATGTCGAGGATGCGAAACGCGTATGCGAAAGCCTCGGCATCGATCATTATACGGGCAATTTCCGCGAGCTGTTCAGTGAGCGCGTTATCCGTAATTTCACCGAAAGTTACAAGAACGGAAAGACTCCCAATCCGTGCATAGACTGTAACAGATATCTTAAGTTCGATGCACTGGACAAACGCGCGCACGAACTGGGATGCGATGTTATAGTGACCGGTCACTATGCCCGCGTGATATATAACGCGGCTACCGGAGAATACGAGCTTCATAAAGGCCTGGATCAGAAGAAGGATCAGAGCTATGTTCTGTACATGTTAAGTCATGACCAGCTTTCCCGCACCAGATTTCCCATCGGAGAATTGAATAAAGACAGGACACGCATGATCGCAGAGGAGTATGGATTTGTTAATTCCCATAAGGCTGACAGTCAGGATATCTGCTTCATTCCCGACGGAGATTTCCGCGGATTCCTGGCAAGACAGGGGATAACCTGTCCTCACGGAAACTTTGTATCCGAGTCCGGTGAAGTGCTGGGAGAGCATACGGGCATCTGCAATTATACGATAGGACAGCGAAAAGGCCTTGGAATACCGGCACTTCATCCATGGTTTGTAAAGGAGATAAGACCGTTATCCAATGAGATAGTTCTGTCCGAAAATGATGCGCTCTTTACATCTGAACTCACAGCACGTGATGTCTGCTGGACATATAAGGCGGGGAGACCTGACAGGGACGAGATCAGATGCAAGGCGCGTATCAGATATCATCATAAGGAAAGTGATGCAACGGTTTACATAACAAATAAAGACGATGAGGACGGATCGGATCGGATCAGGGTGGTCTTCGATGAACCGCAGCGTGCGATAACATCGGGACAGGCTGTAGTTCTCTATGACGGCGACAGGGTACTCGGCGGCGGAACTATAGTGTGAATCGTGCGCTTATTATGGTAAAATATATCTGTCAGTTTTTTCTGAGAGGAGATGAATATTATGGATTCAAATCAATACAATAATAATGATCAGAACATCTATTATGAACAGCCCGGACAGCAGTATCAGCAACCCGGACAGCAGTACTACCAGCAGCCGCAGCAACAGTACTATCAGCCCAATCCCTATCAGGCTGTGGGACAGGCGGCTTCGCAGGTTCGCGACCTGCTTCAGAATGAAGTCATAGCCAAGTCATTCCTGTATATGGTGGCAGCACTTGCAGTCACCGCCATAGCGGCATTTACGGCGCCTGATCTTCTTGCGGGATGGCTTATGAGAGGAAGGTATAACTTCATCATTCTGTTTGTGGCAGAACTTGCTATCGTCATTGCATCCAATGTGGCAATGTCCAAGAACAACGTGGCCCTGAGTGCGATACTTTTTACTCTGTATTCGTATCTTACAGGTGCGACCCTCGGGATAATCTTCTGGGCATATCAGCTGGCAAGTGTCGGCGCGATATTCCTGATGACGGCAGCCATGTTCGGTATCATGGCAGTATACGGCCTTGTTACCAAGAAGGACTTATCATCGATCGGTAACATCTGCATGATGGGCATCATCGGCATAATCATCGCATCACTTGTTAATATCTTCCTGCTTAAGAGCGGTGTGTTCGATCTGATCGTATCGGTCATCGGTGTGGCCATATTCGTAGGCCTTACCGCTTATGATGTTCAGAAGATCAAGAGAAGAGTCTATTATGCTACGGATGAGAATGTGGCTTGCCTGGCACTTTGGGGAGCCTTCGGGCTTTATCTTGATTTCATCAACCTGTTCTTAAGACTTCTCCGGCTGTTCGGCAAGCGCAAATAATGAAGTGATATGGACGATCGTGAAGTAAGGATCATAGAGATCAAAAAAAGCGTATATGAGAATAACGACAGGGAAGCAGAGAGGCTTCGCGGAGAACTGAGAGAGAAAGGGGTATTTCTGATCAATCTCATGTCTTCTCCGGGAGCCGGAAAGACGACTACTCTGATCGCGACAATCAATGCATTAAAAGACAGATACCGTATAGGTGTCATGGAAGCGGATATCGATTCGGATGTCGATGCAAAACGCATCGCATCCACGGGGGTTACATCGATACAGCTTCATACAGGCGGCATGTGTCATCTTGATGCGGGCATGACCAGGCAGGGCCTTGAGGAGATAGGTTATGAGGGTTTTGATCTTATCTTCCTTGAGAATGTCGGTAATCTGGTATGTCCCGCGGAGTTTGATACCGGCGCATCGGCCAATGCCATGATACTGTCGGTCCCGGAGGGGGATGACAAGCCGCTAAAGTATCCGCTGATGTTCTCGATATGTGACATGGTCCTGATCAACAAGACGGATGTGATCCCGTATTTTGATTTTGACCTTGACAGGTGCCGGGAGGGTATCGCCATGAGAAACGATCATGCCAGCGTGATACCGATATGTGCCAAAACCGGCGAAGGTATAGACTTATGGACCGCGTGGATATCCGAGCAGATAGAAGCGTGGAAGAATTGACAGGAGGTAGAGGGTATGGCAGGAACCGATCCGAACTATCCGCTCAGACCGGATTATGTAGATGCAGATGCGCCCATGAAGGAGCCCATAGCGGCACTGGGCAAGCTCATTACCGATCGTATCCCGATCAAACTGGGACTCGCGAAGGTTACCAAAGACGATCCGGAATACTGGGCCGTCAGGATTCTATGCTATGACGATGAGAAGATAGCTCAGTTCGTCATAGATAATTTCAAAGCGATCAGACAGCCTAAGACATTTGAGCAGCTTAAGGCTTCTTCGGGACTGTCCGATGAAGAGCTGACCGAGATGCTTGAGAAGATCTCATACACCGGTCTGGTTGAATACAACTGGGAGAATGAACGCCACGAGAAGCAGTGGGTTCTGCCCATGTTCGTGCCCGGTTCGGGCGAGTTTTCCAACATGAACTTAAAGCTCATCGACGAACATCCTGAGCTTGGCATGTTCTTTGAGCATATGACCAGACTTCCGCTGGAGAAGGTTACACCGATGGTGCCTCCCGGAGGAGCGGGCATAGGCATGCATGTCATACCCGTTCAGAAGGAAGTGGATATGTGCTCTGAGGCGGTAAGCATTGAGAAGATATCCTACTGGCTGGACAAATATGACGGTAAATACGCCGCATCACCCTGCTCATGCAGGCGCAGCAGAATGACTTATGAAGAAGGCTGTGCCGATGATTTTCATGACTGGTGCATCGCTGTCGGAGATATGGCCGATTATGTGGTCGAGACCGGCAAGGGCGGAAGATATATAACCAAGGAAGAAGCTCTTGAGATATTGAAGAAAGGTGAGGAGAACGGATTCGTTCATCAGATCACCAATATCGACGGAGAGGATAAGATATTTGCGATATGTAACTGTAACGTGAATGTCTGCTATGCTCTGCGTACATCACAGCTCTTTAATACACCCAACATGTCAAGAAGTGCATATGTGGCTCACATCGATAAGGAGAAATGTGTGGCCTGCGGAAGATGTGTGGAGGTATGCCCCGCAGGTGCAGTAACTCTCGGACGTAAGCTCTGCAAAAAAGACGGGACCGAGCAGAAATATCCCAAGCACCTCCTGCCGACCGATAAACCCTGGAGCGAAGATGACTGGGATTGGGATTACAGAGACAATAACCGTATCGAGACTCATGATACAGGTACGGCGCCCTGTAAGACGGCCTGTCCCGCTCACATATCCGTACAGGGGTATCTCAGGCTCGCGGCACAGGGAAAATACACCGAAGCGCTCGCTCTTATCAAAAAGAACAATCCTCTGCCCGCTGTATGCGGACATATCTGTAACCGCAGATGCGAGGACGCTTGTACGAGAGGCACCATAGACGAGGCTATCGCTATCGATGAAGTCAAAAAGTTCATCGCGATGCACGATCTGGAGGCCGAGACCAGGTTTATCCCCAAGAAAGTGATCCCCAAGGTGGAGGGCGAATTCGAAGAGAAGATCGCCATCATAGGTGCGGGCCCCGCAGGTCTGTCATGTGCGTACTATCTGGCAGAGAAAGGCTATCGTCCGACTGTATTTGAGAAGAACGAAAAGCCCGGCGGAATGCTCGTATACGGCATACCTTCATATAAGCTTGAAAAGGACGTGATAGCAGCCGAGATAGATGTCATGCGCGAGATGGGCGTCGAGATCAGGTGCGGCATAGAGGTCGGCAAAGATATCACGATCGAACAGTTGAGAAAAGAAGGCTATAAAGCTTTTTACATCGCCATCGGATGTCAGGGCGGAAGAAGCATCCAGGTTCCCGGAGAGGATGCGGACGGTGTTACCAGTGCCGTTGATTTCCTTCGTGAGATCAATGCTCATGAAGCATACGATATCAAGGGCGATGTGGTAGTAGTCGGCGGCGGAAACGTAGCCGTGGATTGCTCGCGAGATGCATCCAGACTGTGCTCCGGTAAGGTTTATCAGTATTCGCTCGAGACCAGAGATATCATGCCCGCTTCCGAAGAAGAGATAGAGGAAGCACTCGATGACGGAGTCATCCTCGAAGGCGGATGGGGACCGAAGGAGATCCTGAAGGACGAAGCGGGTGCTGTCCGCGGGATCATATTCAAGAGATGTACATCGGTTAAGGATGCGGACGGTAAGTTCAATCCCAAGTATGATGAGAATGATACCGTTACTCTCGAATGTAAGCATGTGGTTCTCGCAGTCGGTCAGTCCATAGTATGGGGTGATCTGATCGAAGGCACGGGGGTTGTGCTCGGACGCGGGAACGGCGCGGTAGCGGATCCCGTGACTTATCAGACCGGTGAGCCGGATATCTTTGCGGGCGGTGATGTATATACGGGCCCCAGGTTCGTCATAGATGCGATAGCCGCAGGCAAGGAAGCAGCCATATCCATACACAGATTCGTCCAGCCTCATGCATCACTTACGATCGGGCGTAATCCCAATCATTATGTGGAACTGGACAAGGAAGATATTCTCGTAGAGAATTACGACAATTCCAAACGGCAGATCCCCGGTAGGAAGGACGGCGAGAAGAAGTCCTTCAGAGACCTGAAGATGGTATTTACCGAGGAACAGGTGAAGACCGAAACCGCCAGATGTTTATCGTGCGGTGCCTCTGTCGTAGATGAGAATCAGTGCGTGGGATGCGGACTGTGTACTACCAGATGTGAATTTGATGCCATACATCTGCGCAGGGACAATCCCGAGTGTTCCACGATGCGCAAGAGCGAAGATAAGCTCAAATATATACTTCCGAATGGCCTGAAGCAGGCCATCAAAGTCCGCTTTAAGAACAAAAAAGAACCGGATTACAGATAATGCACGAACTGGGAGTTGTGTTTCATATCATAGATCAGGTCGAGGAAGTGGCTAAGGATAACGATGTATCCTCGGTTTCAAAGATCATTCTGCAATTGGGTGAGGTGAGTACGGTGATCCCGGAATATCTCACCGATTGCTTTGTCTGGGCCCGCGCAAAGCATGAACTGATTCGTGAAGCCGAACTGGAGATAGAGACCATCCCGGCGATCACCCGTTGCGGCGGATGCGGTCGGACTTACGGAACCGTCAAGTACGGTAAGATCTGCCCGTATTGCGGAAGTGACAGGACATGGCTTGAACAGGGCTCTGAATTCATGATCAAAGAGATAGAAGCAGTGTGAGATGTGGGGCCGCAAGGCCGGATAAACGGAGGGAAATATATGAAGATAGTAATGCTTGAGAGATTGAGTGTGGGATCCGACATCGATGTATCGTGTTTTGAAGAACTCGGAGAAGTAGTGGCATATGACAACACGGTAAGTGTTGAAGAAGTCGCCGAGCGCATAGCCGATGCCGATGCTGTGATCTCCAATAAAGCTCCCATGAATGCCGTATCCATGAAGGATGCGCCGAATGTGAAGTTCATCGGTGAGTTTGCCACGGGATTCGATAACGTCGATATAGAGTACTGTAAGGCTCACGGTATCAGAGTGGCCAATGTCAGGGATTATTCCACGGCAATGGTAGCGCAGCACACTTTCACACTGGCACTTGCCCTGTCTCAGAAACTGGTTCATTACGATAACTATGTTAAATCCGGAGAGTATGCTTCACAGGCGAGATTCTCCAATTTCGACGTGCCTTTCCGGGAACTGGATGGCAAGACCTGGGGTATAGTCGGCCTCGGAAATATCGGTAAGAAGGTTGCCGCTATCGCCGCATCATTCGGATGCCGCGTCATCACTCATTCCCTGACCGGTTCAAAGCATGACGGGCCTTATGAACAGGTGGATAAGGAGACGCTTTTTGCGGAAAGTGATTTTCTGTCACTCCACTGTCCGTTATCCGACTTAAGCCGCGACTTTATTGATGCTGATGCTCTTAAGAAGATGAGGAACAGTGCAATCCTCATCAATGTCGCAAGAGGACCCGTGGTAAACACACAGGCTTTGTATGAAGCACTTGTAAACGGAGAGATAGCAGGTGCGGGCCTCGATGTTCTGGAGAAGGAGCCTATCGCAAAAGACAATCCTCTGGGACAGATAAAGGACTCGAATAAGATCATCATCACGCCTCATCTGGCCTGGGCGAGTGTGGAAGCACGTGAAAGGTGTGTATACGAAACATTTCTTAATCTCAAAGCGTTTATGAACGGCGAAGAGCGTAACGCCGTAGTCTGATATGATAGATAAGAACAATTTTCACATACTTAATTTTGTAAAAGCGGAAGAATACTCCGGGTCCATGGACGGCATGCGGTACATGATACGCCGTGTTGCGGGTGAACCCGTCGAGGAAGGTGAGGAAGCGAATCCCGACCGGATACGGGCCACGGTATGGCCTGAACCTCTGGGTATCAGGGCAACCGCGGAGGAACTCAAGACTTCGGAATACTTTTCGTTGGATGAAGACGGGGTATCCGATGTGGCCGACTGGCTGAACAAACAGTATTTTGACCGCATGGATGAGTGGACGGCTGCAAAGGAGAAAGGACTGTGAAGACCAAGGTAACAGAACTTCCCTACAGCGAAGTATGCAAGATCAAACCTTCGCTTCATCTGCGGCCCGTTAGACAGAGCGTATTTCTTCGCCGTCTTATGCAGTTTCTTGCCGGATTTGTATTAAGATCGGTTCATTTTTCATGTTCGAAGAACGGCATGGAACGCATTAAGAAGAACGAACCGGTTCTTTATCTCATGAATCATTCCAGTTTTACGGATCTTGAGATAACCTCCTTGCTGCTCGGAGGAAGGCAGTATCATATCATATGCACAAATGACGGTCTTGTGGGTAAGCCGGGTCTCATGCTCAGAGTCGGATGTATTCCTGCCAAGAAATTCATCAGCGACATGTATCTGATCAAGGATATGAAGTATGCGGTTGATAAACTCGGCAGTTCCATACTCATGTTTCCCGAGGCCAGTTATTCTTTTGACGGATGCGAGACACCTCTTCCGGATTCTCTGGGCAAGTTCCTGAAGGTTCTCGGAATTCCGGTCGTCATGATCCGTACTAAAGGGTCGTTCCTGAGAGACCCTCTGTATAACGGATTGCAGCAGCGCAAAGTTAAGGTAAGCGCCAACATGTATTACCTGCTTTCGGCAGATGATATCAGGACAAAGAGTGCCGATGAACTGAATGCGATCCTTGAGGGGGCTTTTGAAATAGATAATTTCAAGGAACAGTACGAATCGGGCACTGTTGTGGATGAGCCGTTCAGAGCGGACGGTTTAAACCGTGTCCTGTATAAATGTCCGAGATGCCGTACCGAAGGTGAAATGCATGGCGAGGGGATACACATTACCTGCCGTCATTGCGGCCTGAAATATGAACTTACCGAACTCGGCAGGCTTGAGCCTGTATCGGACGATACGGACGGGGACAGTACGGATGCTAAGTCTGACACGGTATATTTTGATAATGTTCCCGATTGGTACAGGTGGGAAAGAGAATGCGTACGTGAAGAGATCGAGGACAAAACGTATAAGATGGATCTCGAAACGGACATATACATGATGGTGGATTATAAGGCGATATACAAAGTCGGAGAGGGGAGACTGGTTCACGACTGTAACGGCTTTACGCTGACCGGATGTAACGGAGAACTTGAGTTTAAGATGAGTCCGAAACACTCCTACAGCCTCTATGCGGATTATTACTGGTATGAACTGGGAGATATGATCGCGATAGGGGATACTTCGAAGCAGTTCTACTGCATCCCCAAAGATCAGGACAAAACTATCGTCGCCAAGGCAAGACTGGCTGCAGAGGAATTATATAAGCTCAGCTAGATATTCTGCGAGCCCGTCGTTATCGTTATCGGATGTTGTTATGACATCCGATATTTTTTTGACCGCTTCGGTGGCGTTTGCCATAGCGATACCGCAGCCTGCCGCTTCTATCATGGATATGTCGTTTTCCTCATCGCCGGCTGCATATGTATCTTCGATGGGAACGTCCAGAAGTTTACATAACTCAAAGACGGCATTTCCTTTTCCGGCGGCCCGGTTAAAGAATTCAAGATAATACGGATTGGAAAAGACCATGTTTATACGGTCTCCGATAACAGGGGTGAGTTCCTCTGTAAGTTTACATAATCTTGAGTGGTCTTCCAGGTCTATCGCGAGCATCTTATACGGTTCCTCGTCGCACATGCCTATGGGGTCTTCGGAATAAACGACCGGAAGAAAGATCCTTTTGCGGTAATAGTTTATGGCCATGTCCTCTGTGACCGTATACAGAGTCTCATGATTATAGGTCTGGATGTGTATCATCGAAGCGATGCATCTGTCCTGGATGATGCGTGCGCAGTCAAAAGGAACGGTCGCGGTCCAGGCGGGAGCATCTTTATCACGATCCCAGATCAGTGCGCCGTTGTAAGCAACGATGAAGCGTACCATATCCGCGATTCCGGCGGAGTCAAGCAGCTTCTGTATGCTAAGGAGCGGGCGCCCACTGTTTGGTACCAGCAGGTTGCCCGCATCCGTAAACCTCTTTAATTCTTCTTTGGTCCTCTCCGAAACCAATGATGCCTTATTCAGCAGAGTCCCGTCCAGGTCAGTATGTAATATCTTCATGCGATATCGGTCTTCAGTCCTCGTCATCCTCAGCGGCACTCGTATATATCGTACGTTTACGTGCCATTTCATCACTGGCGAGATACTCGTCATAGGTCGTGATCTTATCGATCATGGATCCGTCGGGCAGGATCTCGATGATCCTGTTAGCCGTGGTCTCGACTACCTGATGGTCATGGCAGGAGAAGAGCTCAACTCCTTTGAATTTGATCATGCCCTGGTTGAGAGATGAGATGGCTTCCATGTCGAGGTGGTTGGTGGGCTCATCAAAGATCAGGCAGTTAGCGCCGGATATCATCATCTTGGAAAGAAGGCATCTTACTTTTTCACCACCGGAAAGTACCTTGACTTTCTTGACTCCGTCCTCGCCCGCGAAGAGCATTCTTCCGAGGAAGCCTCTTACATATGTGATATCCTTGACGGGAGAGTATCCCATGAGCCATTCGGTTATCGTATAGTCGTTATCGAACTCCTGAGTGCTGTCTTTGGGGAAATAAGCCTGTGATGTGGTAACGCCCCATTTATAGGTACCGGAGTCGGGTTCTTCCTCGCCCATCAGTATCTTGAAGAGCATGGTCTTGGCCTGCTCGTTTCCGCCGACGAAAGCGATCTTGTCATCATGTCCCACTATGAAGGAGATGTCCTTGAGTACATCTACGCCGTTGACTTTCTTGCTGATATTCTCAACGGTAAGTACTTCATTACCGATCTCTCTGTCGGGCCTGAAATCGATATAAGGGTATTTACGGCTCGAAGGACGGATGTCATCGAGCTGGATCTTTTCAAGTGCGCGCTTACGTGATGTAGCCTGTTTGGATTTCGAAGCGTTTGCGGAGAAGCGGGAGATGAACTCCTGCAGTTCCTTGATCTGTTCTTCCTTTTTCTTGTTGGCTTCCTTACGCTGCTTGATGATCAGCTGGCTGGATTCGAACCAGAAGTCATAGTTTCCGGCGAAGAGCTCGATCTTGCCGTAGTCGATATCGGCTGTATAGGTACATACTTTGTTTAAGAAGTATCTGTCGTGGCTGACTACGATGACGGTGTTCTCGAAATCGATCAGGAATTCCTCGAGCCATCCTATGGCATCCAGGTCGAGGTGGTTGGTGGGCTCGTCCAGGAGCAGGATATCGGGATTTCCGAAGAGTGCCTTGGCAAGGAGTACCTTGACCTTCTGATTACCGTCAAGATCGCTCATCATGGCGTAGTGAAGATCTGTTTCGATGCCCAGACCGTTTAAGAGCATGGCGGCGTTGGATTCCGCATCCCATCCGTCCATCTCGGCGAATTCCGCTTCGAGCTCGGCGGCCCTTACTCCGTCTTCATCGGAAAAATCTTCTTTTGCATAGATGGCTTCCTTTTCCTTCATGATGTCATAAAGACGCTGATTTCCCATGATGACCGTATCCATGACGGGATATGCGTCATATTTGAAGTGATCCTGCTCGAGGACCGAGAGGCGCTGGCCGGGGGATATCACGATATCGCCGTTTGTGGTCTCGAGGTCACCTGCGAGGATCTTTAAGAAAGTGGACTTTCCTGCGCCGTTTGCACCGATGAGGCCATAGCAGTTGCCCTCGGTGAATTTGATGTTTACATCTTCGAATAATGCTTTTTTGCCTACTCTGTAGGTTACGTTACATGCCTGTATCATAGGTTACTCCTGTAATGTGCTGTTTTTCTGATATTCTTATCAGATGGTTCTTATATCGTACGGTGTGCTCTGGTATACATAGAAGTTCAGCCAGTTTGAATAGAGCAGCTGACCGGTGGAACGCCAGTTGACGATCGGTGCGAGAGCCGGATCGTCGTTCGGGAAGTAGTTCTTCGGGATGGAAGGATTCATTCCTTTTCCGAGGTCGCGTTCATATTCGAGTTTAAGCGTGTCGGCGTCGTATTCCGCATGACAGGTCACGAAAAAGCGGTGCGAATCAACTGATTTGCCGATCGTGAAACCTGCTTCGTCGGAAACCGCCATGATCTCGAGATCGGCCACATTCTCAAGATCGGACATGTGCACATCTATGCCTCTCGACTGCGGTGCGTAGAATATGTCATCAAATCCTCTGAAGAGAGGAGAAGTGCGCTTGAGTACGCGGTGAGGATATATGCCGCTCAGTTTCTCGGGCAGGTGATAAGGTGATATCCCGTAGAAATAATACAGACCGGCATAGGCGCCCCAGCAGAGGAAGTATGTGCAGTGAACATGTGTGGTAGTCCAGTCCATGATCGTGCAGAGTTCTTTCCAGTAGGCGACATCCTCGAAAGCGAAGTTCTCAAGAGGTGCTCCGGTAATGATCATCCCGTCGAATTTGCGGTCCTTGATCTCGTCAAAAGTCCTGTAGAAGGTCTCGAGATGCTCGTGGTCGGTATGCTGCGGAGTGTAACTGGCTGTCTGAAGAAACTCCGCATCAACCTGGAGGGGAGTGTTTGAGAGTTTTCTGAGCAGCTGTGTCTCCGTGATTATCTTGGTGGGCATCAGGTTCATGATCAGGATGTTAAGGGGCCTGATGTCCTGATGCATGGCCCGGTACTCTGTCATTACGAATATATTTTCACTCTCCAGTATTTCGGTAGCGGGAAGTGAATCGGGTATTTTGATAGGCATGATGCTTCTCCTTAATATAATTGACACTCGTTATATGATACCATACAGTTCCACATTTTGCTTGTTTTTTGCGGTCACAGTAAGTATACTGAATTAGTGAATATTTTTTCTGTGTGGAGTGATACTACCTATGGAAACAGCTTATCAGAAAGAAAAAGTCAACAACGAGGTGGAGTGGTGCCAGGTATATGATCTTGAGCTTAAGGACAAGATCGAAAAGGTACTTCTGAAAAACCGCGTTTCGTATTGTATCTTATGGGAAAAACCCAAACTTTTCTCAAGCGATAAGAGGGAACGCTATATATTCTGCGTAAATGCCCTTCAGAAGGAGACCGCTGATGCCGCCATGTCCCAGGTCGGTGATCCCGAGGAGCTTAAAGGCCGCGTGATCTTCCTTAATCGCAAGGTTGAGAAGACTTATATGTAGCCTTCAGCGCAGTTGAGAGCATCAGCTTGATACGGTTCAGCTGATTGACTTCACTTGCGCCCGGATCATAGTCTATGGCGACTATATTCGCACCCGGGTAGTCGTGGCGTATCTGCTTGATGACACCTTTGCCCACCACATGGTTGGGCAGACAGCCGAAAGGCTGGGTGCACACGATATTGTTCACTCCGTGATGTATGAGCTCTATCATCTCTCCGGTGAGGAACCATCCTTCTCCGGTCTGGTTTCCGAGATCCACTATGGATTCGGCATAGCCTGCAGTCGTATATATGCTTATGGGAGCGTCGAAATGGACGCTCTTTTTTAATTCATCCACGGCAGCGCTCCTGAGTGCTTCGATAGCTGCTATGCCCACGCGGCAGAACGCTTTTGCCTTCCTGGAAGTTCCCAGATGATCGGCTTTGTATATCTGGTTATAGAAGCAGTAGAGCATGAAGTCCATAAGGTCAGGGCATACGGCTTCGGCGCCTTCCGATTCGAGCAGTTCCACGAGATAGTTATTTGCAAAAGGCGCAAATTTGACCAGGATCTCACCGACGATACCTACTCTGGGTTTGATTTCATCCCTGATCGGGATCGAATCAAAATCACGTACCATCTCGCGGCACAGTTTTCTGAAACCGGCTATGCCGTGATGCTTTCCGTTTATGAAGGCGATGGACTTATCTATCCATTTTCTGTGCATCTCCTCAACGCTTCCCGGAGTTACCTCATAGGGGCGCATCCTGTAGATGCATCTCATCATCACATCTCCGAAAACACATGCATACGATGCCTTGATCAGCATCTCGATATTGATGTCAAAACCGGGATTGGACTCGATGGAACCCAGGTTCAGCGATATGACCGGAACCTGAGGCATGCCTGCCTTGATCAGGGCACGCCTGATGAAACCTATATAGTTGGTCGCACGGCATCCGCCACCGGTCTGGCTCATCAGCAGAGCGGTCCTGTTCAGATCGTATTTGCCCGACTCAAGAGCATTCATGAACTGACCGACTACGCACAGAGAGGGATAACATGCATCGTTGTTTACATACTTGAGGCCGGCATCTATCGCCGCACGGTTATCGTTATCCATGACTTCGATATTGTAACCGCATGCCGCAAAAGCGGGACCGAGCAGATCCATATGGATGGGAGAGAGCTGAGGAACGAGGATCGTATAGTTCTTACGCATCTCTTCGGTAAATATCACACGGTTGTGGGCTGCGGAACCCATGTGTCTCATCTCGTTCTTTTTCTCACGTTCGCAGATGGCACTGATCAGACTTCTGATACGGATACGCACAGCGCCGAGATTGTTGATCTCATCGATCTTTAAGCATGTATAGATCTTGCCTGCAGCGGACAGGATATCGTTTACCTGGTCGGTGGTCACAGCGTCGAGACCGCAGCCGAATGAGTTGAGCTGTACCACATCGATATCGTCTCTGCTCGTGGAGAACTTGGCTGCGGCATACAGACGGGAGTGATACATCCACTGATCCGATACTATGAGCGGTCTGTCGGGTGTTCCGAGGTGGGATACACTGTCTTCGGTAAGGACTGCAAAGTTGTAAGAAGTTATTAGTTCCGGGATGCCGTGATTGATCTCGGGATCGAGATGATAGGGACGGCCTGAGAGGATGATACCGTGGATATGGTTCTCTTCGATGTACTTAAGAGCATCTTCGCCGGCGCGTTTAACATCTTCTCTGGCGCGTGCCTGCTCTTCCCAGGCGGCTTTGGCTGCGCGCGTGATCTCGTCAACGGGGATCTCCTTAAACTCATCGCACAGAGCCTGAGTCACTGTGAGGAGTGAAGCAAAAGACATGAACGGGTTACGGAGCTTCATCTTTCCGCCCGTTATGGCTTCGACGTTGTTCTTGATGTTCTCGGAATAGGATGTGACGATGGGACAGTTGTAGTGGTTCGTGCTGCCTTTTACCTCGTCGCGCTCATAGAAGATGCCGGGATAGAATATGAAGTCTACCTTGTGATCTATGAGCCATGAGATATGTCCGTGAGCAAGCTTGGCCGGATAACATTCCGATTCCGAAGGAATGGATTCGATGCCCATCTCGTAGATCTTTCTGGTCGAAAGAGGAGAGAGGACTACGCTGTATCCGAGCTCCTTGAAGAAGGTTGCCCAGAACGGGAAATTCTCATACATGTTGAGCACTCTGGGAATGCCCACAGTACCGCGGGGAGCGTTTTCCTCATCCAGCGGTTCGTAGTCAAATACGCGCTTTAACTTATATTCAAAAAGATTCGGGATCCCGGTATTCTTTTTCTCCTTGCCGAGACCTCTTTCACATCTGTTTCCGGAGATGAACTGCCTTCCTCCCGAAAAACGGTTGATCGTGAGACGGCAGCTGTTGGTACAGCCTTTGCATTTTGCCATGGATGTTTCATACTTGAGTTCTTCGATCTGTTTGATCGAAAGCATGGATGAAACATAGCCTTCCTCATAGCGTTCGCGTGCGATGAGAGCGGCACCGAACGCACCCATGATACCTGCGATATCGGGGCGGATGGCTTCACATCCGGCGATCGTCTCGAAACTCTTGAGAACGGCATTGTTATAGAAGGTACCGCCCTGAACGACGATGTGGGAGCCGAGAGACGAAGCGTCTGCGACTTTAATGACTTTGAACAGAGCATTTTTGATGACCGAATAAGCAAGACCTGCGGATATGTCGGCTACGGACGCGCCTTCCTTCTGGGCCTGCTTAACCTTGGAATTCATGAATACGGTACATCTGGTACCCAGATCTATCGGGTGCTCAGCAAAAAGAGCGGCATCCGCGAAGTCGGCCACACTGTAATTCAGTGATTTGGCAAAAGTCTCTATGAAGGATCCGCAGCCCGATGAACATGCTTCGTTAAGAAGCACTGAATCAACGCTGTGGTTCTTGATCTTGATGCATTTCATGTCCTGACCGCCGATGTCCAGGATGCAGTCGACATCCGGATCGAAGAACGCAGCGGCCTTATAGTGCGCAACGGTCTCGACCTCACCGTCATCGAGCATTAGAGCGGCCTTGATAAGCGCCTCGCCGTAACCCGTAGAGCATGCACGGACAATCGTCGCGCTTTCGGGCAGGAGCGAATCGATCTCGCGGATCGATCTGATACAGGTCCCGAGCGGAGACCCGTCGTTGTTGGAATAGAAAGAATAAAGGAGCGCACCGTCTTCTCCGATCAGTGCGGTTTTGGTAGTTGTGGAACCGGCATCTATCCCCAGGAATACTTTACCGGAATAGGATGCAAGATCGGAACGGACAACCTTGTACTTGCCCTGTCTGTCCAGGAATGCTTCATATTCCTGTTTGTCAGCAAAAAGAGGGTCGAGTCTGGCGACTTCGAAATCCATGTGGATCTCTTCGGATAACTTGTCGCACATCTCGTTCATCGTATAATGTATGTCTTCACGGGCGTTGAGCGCGGAACCTATGGCGGCAAAGAGATGGGAGTTCTCCGCATCTATGACATGCTCCGCATCCAGATTGAGCGTCCGGATGAAAGCCGCTTTGAGCTGGTCGAGGAAATGGAGAGGGCCGCCCAGAAATGCGACATGTCCCCGGATGGGTTTGCCGCATGCAAGACCCGAGATCGTCTGATTGACCACAGCCTGGAAGATCGATGCTGCCAGATCCTCCTTGGTTGCTCCTTCGTTGATCAGAGGCTGGATGTCGGTCTTGGCAAAAACACCGCATCTGGCGGCAATGTTATAGAGTGAGCTGTATCCGCGGGCATATTCGTTTAAGCCCGAGGCATCGGTCTGCAGAAGAGAAGCCATCTGATCGATGAAGGATCCGGTTCCTCCGGCACAGATGCCGTTCATTCTCTGCTCAACATTGCCGTCTTCAAAATATATGATCTTGGCATCCTCGCCGCCGAGCTCTATCGCCACATCGGTCTTCGGAGCGTATTTTTCCAGAGTGGTAGCTACCGCTATGACTTCCTGGGTAAAAGGCACATCAAGATGACCGGCAAGAGTGAGTCCTCCCGAACCCGTGATCATGGGGTGTACGGTAACGTCTCCGAGTCTGCCGGCAGCATCGGTAAGAAGACCCCTTAATGCGTTCTGTATATCGGCGTAGTGCCTTACGTAATCCGAGAAGACGAGAGTACCTTCAGGATCGAGTATCGCAACCTTGACTGTAGTTGATCCTATATCTATTCCAAGCGTATATTGCATGATTACCTCTTCTTATTTATAAATACACAAACATTTGAAATTATAAGTCTGAGGAAATCAAAATGCAATCGTCAGAATCATTACATTTTTATAAACATATGGAACAATTTGGGCATTTTGTGGTAAAATATATCAGATAGTGAATATTTGATGGTGAAAATCGTCAAAAAACAAAGGAGGAGAGCGTATGCTTTCAACACTGATACCCTTATTTAACGAAGAACAGAGCGTAACCGCTTATTCCCTCTTCACACTGAAGAAGAACTATCTCCTGAACCCGACATCGATCGGCATTGCCGCACTGGACGGTGCAGGCTCCATTTCCGGTCTGGAGGTTCTTAACAGTATAGGAATCGAAACCCTTTCCGATGATAAAGAAGTATTCGTGGAAGTCAATCATATATCCATCTATTCGGATATCGCAGGGCAGTGTAAGGTACCCAATGACAGAGTAGTACTTCTGCTGAGCACCAAGATCAAACCCACGGATGAGATAGTCAAGAGGGTATCGGAGCTTAAAGGCCTCGGATTCAAACTTGCGATGAGAAAGCTTGCGGTCAGCGATTTTGAGGCATATACCCCTATCCTCAGGATGCTTGATTATGTACTTCTCAATCATGCGAGGATAGACATTTCAAAGGCCCAGGTTTACTTCGGTAAGCTTTTCCCCAATATCGAGCTGTGTGCCGTAAACGTAAACACGCAGGAAGATTTCGATAAGCTCAGGCAAACGGGCGGATATAAGTATTATGAAGGCGCTTTCTTCCGTGTTCCTCATGTAAAGGCCGACACGGAACTCGCTCCCCTGAAGGTAAACTACATAGAGCTGCTCAATGTCATCAATGATGTTGACTTTGATCTCGAGGATGCTGCCGATGTCATCAGCCGTGATGCTGCTCTCGTTCTTTCGCTTCTCAAGATAGCCAACCGTTTATCCAGGAATTCGGAGATCACTTCCGTAAAGCATGCCTGTGCAATGATCGGTCAGAAGGAACTTAAGCGCTGGATAAACACCGCTGTTACCGAAGCACTCTGTGCGGACAGACCGAATGAGATCATCCGCATGGTAATGATCAGAGCCAAGTTTGCTCAGGAACTTGCTCCTTTATTCGATTTTGCGATGGATGTCGATGAACTTTTCCTGATGGGTCTGTTCAGCATGCTTGATATCATGCTCGATAAGCCCATGGAAGAGGCACTTGACATGATAGTTGTAGCTAAAGAGATCCGCGAATCACTGCTTACCGAAACAGGTAAGTATTCAGATGTCATGAAGTTCATCAAGGCCTATGAGACCGCCGACTGGACAGAGGTTTCGAGGGTGATGCTCCTGCGTGACATTTCCGATAAGCAGGTGGAGAATAAATATATCGAGTCCCTTAAGTGGTATCACGATATGTTCGGTCTGACAGAATAATGAATAACGTTACAGATACATCAAATATGAATCTCATCCCCTCACGCATCGAGAGCCTCAGGGCTTACATGAAGAGTGAGGGGATCACTATGATAATGATCCCCACTTCGGATCCTCACGATTCCGAGTATGTAGGGGATCATTATAAGTTCAGGGAATGGCTGACCGGTTTTACGGGATCCAATGCCAAGGTGATAGTGACCGGTGAAGAAGCGGGGCTCTGGACTGACGGCCGGTATTTCATACAGGCCGCGAATGAGCTTGAAGGCAGCGGGATCATCCTTTTCAAGGAACGTGAGCCCGGTGTCCCCACTGTAAAAGAATATGTAAAAAGCCACATCTCATCGGGTGATGTGTTTGCCGTTGACGGCCGGCTTATCACCGCCAGGGAAGGTGAAGATCTCGCTGATATCCTTAGCGAAGCCGGAGCGGAGTTCAAGGTCGATACCGACCCCGCATCTGCGGTATGGGAAGGTCGTCCGGGTGCGGATCCCGGCCGTATATTCGTTCTCGGGACCGAACTCACAGGCGTTTCGACTGCAGATAAACTCTCGGAAGTAAGAAGCCGGATGCAGGAGATGGGCGCTGACATCTTTGTTCTCTCCAAACTGGATGACATCTGTTTTCTTGCGGATATCCGCGGGAATGATATCGCATGTACTCCCGTTGCATATTCATATATGTATATAACCTCTGACGAGGCGCATATCTTCCTTTATGAGGAGTCGGTCGGGGATGATGTGAGAGTGCATCTTGAAGAAGCGGGTATGACCGTTCATCCTTATGGAGGATTTGATGAGTTTCTGGCTGACAGGGCTTCCTCCATGGAGTCCGCATCGGTACTCATCGATTCCCGGAGCATCAATTTTTCCATATATAAGACGATCACGGATCATGCGCGCAGGATCATGGATAAACCCAATCCTACGACGGACATGGAATCCGTACGTAACGAGACTCAGCTTGAACGCATTAGGGAAGTCTATGTGCGTGACAGTGCCGCGCTCACGAGATTCCTGTTCTGGATGAAGGAAAATGTCGGAAAAGAAGAGATAAGCGAGTATTCGGCCGCTCTTAAGATCGACGGGATGCGTTCCGAGATAGAGGGCTTTATCGAGCTTTCTTTTGACACGATAAGCGCTTACGGCTCCAATGCCGCAATGATGCACTATGAAGCCACGCCGGAGAACTTTGCCATGGTAAAACCCGAAGGCATGTATCTGGTGGACAGCGGCGGACAGTATATGGGCGGTACCACGGATGTGACCAGGACCATAGCCGTAGGCAAGGTGACCGATGAGATGCGCAGATCCTTTACGCTCGTATGTATCGGAATGCTGCGTCTTGCCGATGCAGTGTTCTTAGAGGGCTGTACCGGAAGGAATCTTGATATCCTTGCCAGAGAGCCGCTCTGGCGCAGAATGACGGATTACAAATGCGGAACGGGTCACGGAGTCGGATTCATGCTCGGAGTTCACACCGGCCCCGAGAATATCAGGTCCAAATTTGTCGAGGGCATGAGAGAAGCGCCCCTTAAGGCCGGAATGACTCTGTCAGATGAACCCGGCGTCTATATAGAGGGAGAGTACGGGATCCGGACGGAAAACATCCTCGAGGTTAAGGATGCAGGCACATCCGCAGACGGACATTTCCTTAAGTTTGAACATCTGACGTGGGTTCCCATCGATCTGGAACTCATCGATACTTCATATATGGAACCCACAGACATCGAATTGCTCAACAGGTATCACGAGGGCGTATATTCGCACATCGCCCCGTTCATGGAAGATGAGCGTGAACTTGAATGGCTTAAAAATGCTACAAAATCTGTGCAATAGTTAACATTTTTTTCACAAGTTCGTTGTTGCTATCCCCCCGAAAAAGAGATATGATATAGAGCGGTGGTCATAGGAAAACTATGGCTTGTAGCAAACATTTATATTAATAAGAGGAGAAAGAATATGGCAATCGATTTAACACAGTATGGTATTACAGGCGTAACCGAGATCATCCATAATCCTTCATACGAGTTCCTTTATGAGGAAGAGATGAAGAGCGATCTGACAGGTTTCGACAAGGGCCAGATGACAGAGCTTGACACAGTTAACGTTATGACCGGTGAGTTTACCGGAAGGTCTCCCAAAGACAAATATATCGTTATGGATGCTAATTCCAAGGACACCGTTTGGTGGGATTCGGAAGAGTATCACAATGATAACCATGTTATGACCGAGGAGACATGGGCAGCAGTTAAGGAGATCGCTAAGAAAGAGCTCTCCGGCAAGAGACTGTTCGTAGTTGACGCATTCTGCGGTGCTAACAAGGACACCAGAATGGCAGTTCGTTTCATCATGGAAGTAGCTTGGCAGGCACACTTCGTTAAGAACATGTTCATCCAGCCTAACGATGAAGAACTTGCTTCTTTCGAGCCTAACTTCGTAGTATATAACGCATCCAAGGCTAAGGTTGAGAATTACGCAGAACTCGGCCTTCGTTCAGAGACCTGTGCTGCATTCAACATCACCAGCCGCGAGCAGGTTATCATCAACACATGGTACGGCGGAGAGATGAAGAAGGGTATGTTCTCCATGATGAACTACTACCTGCCTCTTAAGGGCATCGCTTCCATGCACTGCTCCGCAAATACAGATATGGACGGAAAGCACACAGCTATCTTCTTCGGTCTGTCCGGTACAGGTAAGACCACACTTTCCACCGATCCCAAGAGACTTCTCATCGGTGATGACGAGCACGGCTGGGATGACGAAGGCGTATTCAACTTCGAGGGCGGCTGCTATGCTAAGGTTATCAACCTTGATAAGGAATCCGAGCCCGACATCTACAACGCCATCAAGAGAAACGCTCTTCTTGAGAACGTAACCGTAGACGCTAACGGCAAGATCGATTTCGCAGACAAGTCCGTTACCGAGAATACACGTGTTTCTTATCCCATCGAGCACATCGAGAAGATCGCAAAGAACGTTAACAAGATCTCTGCAGGTCCTCAGGCTGATAATGTTATCTTCCTTTCGGCTGATGCATTCGGAGTACTTCCTCCCGTATCCATCCTTGATCCCGAGCAGACTCAGTACTATTTCCTGAGCGGTTTCACTGCTAAGCTTGCAGGTACAGAGCGCGGAATCACCGAGCCTACACCTACATTCTCAGCTTGCTTCGGCCAGGCATTCCTTGAGCTTCATCCTACCAAGTACGGCGAGGAGCTCGTTAAGAGAATGGAGAAGAGCGGAGCTAAGGCTTATCTCGTTAACACCGGTTGGAACGGAACAGGCAAGAGAATCTCCATCAAGGATACCCGCGGTATCATCGATGCTATCCTTAACGGTGATGTTCTCAAGGCTCCTACCAAGACTATCCCTTACTTCAACTTCGTAGTTCCCACAGAGCTTCCCGGAGTTGACTCAGGAATCCTTGATCCCAGAGATACTTATGCAAATGCTTCCGAATGGGAAGAGAAGGCTAAGGATCTTGCCGGAAGATTCATCAAGAACTTTGCTAAGTATACAGGCAATGATGCCGGTAAAGCACTCGTTGCTGCCGGTCCTCAGCTGTAATCTTAATTCAGAAATATTTTATAGGCGGCGGGCGATATGTCCGCCGCCTATTTTTGTGCCGTAGGACTTGTTATTTTATTAAGAAAGTGGTAAATTAATCTTTAGTTTGAGATTAAAAGTATTTATACTTTTTTAAGATTTATGATCGATTATGAACCTTTTCTGAATCAGATATTGGACGGCTACAGATCCAGCTACAATGTAGCCATGGAAAAGGCGGGAGATCCTCTTGTGGCAACGGCCGAACTCCACATGACGCAGGGACAGCATGTAGTCTTCAAGGAGTTCACGATGTGGTCCGCGGACGATGATGAGTACGTGTATATTTATCATATCCCTCATCTGACGGATCAGGCGGCCGAGGAAGCCATTCAGAGAGCATATGATGACGGTTTTCCGCGTATAAAACTCGATCATGTCTGTTTCAGACATCAGCATATGTGCACCAGACTGGTAGCCTTGTTCTTATATGATGATGCTGAAGAGGAAGCACTTAAACGAATTCGTAAGTGCAAGATTTATCACAGTTTTCAATTTTCGCTGAAGGGATGGATGGAAATGCACACGGCGGGCGTCAACCTGACCGACGACAGTGTTGTTTCCAACCGTTACGGCAGGGAAACAGCGAAATTTTTGAAAATGCATGTGGATCATTATCATTCACATGTAGGATCTAAAAACTAACTTGGGAAAAGGAGATTAAACAAGATGAATGGTTTATTACTTCTGATCATCTGTGTTGCCCTTCTCGCATGCGGCTACGTCCTTTACGGCGGCTGGCTTTGCAAGCAGTGGGGTGTCGGTGAGAGCAAAGAAGAAACTCCTGCTCACACCATGGAGGATGGCGTGGACTATGTACCCGCTAAAGCCCCCGTACTGATGGGTCACCATTTCTCATCCATCGCAGGCGCAGGCCCTATAACAGGACCTATCAGTGCTGCAGGTTTGGGATTCGGATGGCTCGCATGTTCACTCTGGATCGTCCTCGGCGGTATCTTCTTCGGTGGCGTTCATGATATGGGTGCTCTTGTAGCATCAGTTCGTCATGGCGGAAAGTCCATCGGTGAGGTTATCTCGATGAACATGTCCAGAAGAGCTAAGAGACTCTTTATCATTTTCTCTTATCTGACACTGATCCTCGTCGTTGCAGCATTTGCTTCAATCGTTGCCACTACATTCGGTGCTGTTACCGATGACGCAGGTGTTATTGATAAGGCTGCTTCTGCAACCAACGCTCAGGTAGCAATGGTTTCCCTGCTGTTCATTGTTATCGCCATAGTATTCGGTTTTGCAGTTTATCGTAGGAACGTACCCATGGGTATCGCTACCATCATCGGTGTTGTTGCCATCGTACTGATCATCGTTATCGGTCTTAATTTCCATCCTATCTATCTTACCCAGAAGACATGGATGTGGATCGTTGGTCTCTACATCGCTGTAGCCAGTGTCACTCCCGTATGGATCCTGCTCCAGCCCAGAGATTATCTCTCAAGCTTCCTGCTTTATGCTATGCTTTTCATCGCTATCGTAGCTGTTATAGTTGCTCATCCTTCGATGGATGCGCTTCCCGTGATCCAGTCCGCTGAGTCTACCAAGCCGGTATTCCCCGTACTGTTCACAACTATCGCGTGCGGTGCTATCTCCGGTTTCCACTCACTGGTTTCCTCAGGTACCACTTCCAAGCAGCTCGATAAAGAGAAAGATGCTAAGCCCATCGCATACGGCGGAATGCTCCTTGAGTGCGTTCTGGCTGTAGCTACTCTGGTAGCAGTAGGATATGCTTACAAGTACAATGCAGCCAATCCCGATGCTCCTCTGACAGGTGCAACCGCTATCTTCGGCGGCGGCCTTGCTCACATGATCGATGATGTTATCCCCGGAACCTTTACCGTACTTAACATCCTCCTTGTACTTACCTATTCGGCATTCTGCCTTACCTCTCTGGATACAGCTACACGTCTTGCACGTTTCATGTTCCAGGAGTTCTGGATCGATTCCGATGCAGGTGAGACAGCAGAGAACGTTACCGGTTACAAGAAGGTTCTTTGCAATCCTTACGTAGCAACCATTATCACTGTTATCCTCGGAGTACTCCTCGGACTTACAGGATATGCCAAGATCTGGGCTCTGTTCGGATCAGCAAACCAGCTGCTTGCAGCTATCGGTCTTCTGGCTGTTGCTACATGGCTCGGCAATGCAGGCAAGAACAACAAGATGCTCATCATCCCTATGGCATTCATGCTCTGCGTTACCATCGCTTCCCTGATCATCAATACTAAGGATCAGTTCACTATAATCGCAGGCGGCGAAGCTGACTGGGGCCCTTGGGCACAGGCTATCTTAGGTATCCTGCTTATAGTTCTGGCTGTATTCCTTGCTATTGAAGGTGTTCAGCATCTTATGAAGCCCAAGGCTAAAGCTGAGGCATAAGATTAGCGAATAATAAGCATTCAAAAGCCTCCGGAGCGATCCGGAGGCTTTTTTTGACGGCGAATTAACTGCATGTAATTCGCATATATGGTTATTTTCCCGATGTCCGGTATGTAATATATTTATGTCAGATCACAAATCGTGTGATTTTATGATATCATAGTAACCGTGTTTAATAAGGTCAGGAGGAGTTTGTTATGGCAAAAGACAAGAACATAATCGATGAATTCCCCAAGCCCGGATTTGACGGGAAAAAGGCGGGGAAGACCATCAGCCTCGTCCTGCTGGGCATCATACTCGCGATAGTCCTGTTCAGATGCTTCTACAGCGTCGATGAGCAGAGCAACGCGGTAGTGACTCAGTTCGGAAGAGTGGTACGTGTGGATACTGCAGGATTCTATTTCAAGGCACCCTGGCAGAGTGTTACACAGGTTGACATGACTACGCACGGTACCAGTATCGGATATATCATAGACGGTGATGCGCAGAAGGGGTCATACACAGTGGATTCCGCCAATGCGATCATGATCACTTCGGATTTCAATCTGCTGGATATTGATTTCTACATAGAATATCGCGTATCCGATCCCATAGCATATATCTATAATGCCGAGGATCCCGAGGGCGTGATGAGAAACATAGCGCTGGCAAATATCCGTACAGTTGTTTCAAACTATACCGTTGATGAAGCCATGACCACCGGAAAGGGCCAGATCCAGGCTGATATCAAAGAAGCGATCCTGAAATCTCTGGCTAATCACGACATAGGCCTGACTCTCATCAATATCACGATCCAGGATTCCAACCCGCCCACGGATACGATCACCGCGGCGTTCAAGGCTGTAGAGACCGCCAAGCAGGGTGCGGATACTGCCAAGAACCAGGCATATCAGTATCAGAATCAGCAGATCCCTTCCGCCGAAGCAAATGCGGACGCCATAATCCAGCAGGCGAATGCCTATAAGGAAGCACGTATCGCCGAAGCCGAAGGCCAGGTTGCCAGATTCAACGATATGTATGAGGAATACAAGAAATTCCCTACCATTACCAAGAGACGTATGTTTTACGAGAAGATGGAAGATATACTTCCGGGTCTTAAGGTTATAATCACGGACGGCGGCACGCAGACAATGCTTCCGCTCGAGAGTTTCTTTGATACGGGTGATGATTCGGAAGGCACCGATATCACGGACATCGCCGGAGAGGAGGAATGATCATGAAGAAAATAGGTAAAGTATCCATCATACTCATACTTGTTGTTGCGGCACTGATCATTTTCTCATCCGCCACATACAGCGTATCCACCAATCAGGCTGCGATCATAGTCAGACTTGGCAGGATACAGAGAATAGAAGCAAATACCGGTTTACATCTTCGGACTCCTTTTGTGGAGGATGTCATCAAGATATACACGGGCGATTATCTTTACGATATCCCTACATCCGATGTCATCACATCCGATAAGAAGTCGATGATCGCCGATGACTATGTAATTTGGTCTGTGACCGACCCCGCCAAGTACTATCAGACTCTCGGGGCAGTAAAAGGCAGAGCGGAAGAGCGTATAGAGGCTGCCGTATATAATGCGACCAAGAATACGATCTCATCAATGACACAGGATGCCATCATAGCTGCCAGAGGAAATGAACTCACCAGGATGATCACGAACGAGTCCAATTCCGATATATCCCAGTACGGCATCGTGATCAAACTCGCCGAGATCAAGGCACTCGATCTTCCCGATGATAACAAGGAAGCAGTGTACGAGCGTATGATCTCCGAGCGAAACAACATAGCCGCAGGCTACACCGCACAGGGTCAGGCCGATGCTCAGAAGATCCGTAACGATACAGATCGTCAGGTTTCCATCATCACGGCAAATGCACAGAAGGAAGCCGCGAAGCTTGAAGCTGAAGGTGAAGCTGAGTACATGCGCATACTGTCTGACGCTTACAGAGATGAAGAAAAGGCTGAATTTTACAGTTACTTAAGAAGCCTGGATTCACTCGATGCTCTTGTGGGGAGCAATAAGACTCTGATCCTTGACAAGGATTCGGAACTTGCCCACATTCTGTACGGACAGGAATGATATGAAAAAAAGATCTGACTATACGACCGTTATCATCATAGCGGTCGTGGTCATCTGTTTTCTGATAATGAATGACAGTGGGAATATTGCGGCGATAAGACATCTCGCCGCAATATTTCTCATTTCTTTTTGTATGCGTCCGTTTATCAGGTTTCGTACGCTTGAGTTTCCTGACGGAGGATTCGGGATCACATTCGGCATCGGACTCTTTTTGTGCTTTTACCCCGCATGGCTGATATCATCCGTGCATATATGCCCATATTCGGATCCTGTCATATTCATTTCCTTTTTTGTTCTTGCCGTTCTGGGTTTTGCGTTCAAAAAACATATCCTGAAAGAGACATATATCACAGCGGAAGAGTGCCTTCAGACCGTTAAAGGATTTGCGGCATTCGCCGTGATATTCCTGGCATTTTTCTGGATGATCGGATTTAATCCGCTGATAGATCCCGGGACCGAGAACTATATGGATTACGGCTTCATACGGACGATCTACAGACAGAAGGCCGCGATCCCGTACGATATGTGGTTTTCCGGGAATAAACTTAACTATTACTATCTCGGACAATCAATATGTGTTTATCTGATCAGATTCGGCTTAAATACTCCCGAATACGGATATAACATGATGCTCGCCACGTTCACGGGCATGGTCTTTCTCATGGTTTACGAGCTGGTATACGGTATAACGAACGCGCTCATTCCCGATATTGAGAAAGACAATAAATGCGCGTCTTTCGGAGGAATGGCCGGAGCGGTGCTTGCTGCGTTCGGAGCCAACCCGCACTGGCTTCTGTTCGGCATCGTGTATCCTCTCATAGGGAAAAAGTATAAGGCTGACGGGCAGGGTTACTGGTTCTCGGATCCGACCACATATATCAACAGCGAGTTCGGCGATCCCGATAACGGAAAGAATGAATTTCCGGCATATTCGGTCATCTTGGGCGACCTTCATGCGCATGTCATCAATCTGATGTTTGTTCTTCCTCTTTTGGCGCTGCTGTTTGATCATTGCCTGCCGGTTGAATACGATGAGGATGAGAACGAAAAACGGGGGCTGTATTCACTTATCCTGATATCCATGCTCCTCGGATATTTTAAAGGCAGCAATTACTGGGACTTTGCGATCTGGACAGTCATTACCGGAGCAGTCGTGATCTTTTGTCAGATCAGTCGAAAGGGGATAGGCCTCAGATCTTTTTGCACGATAACCGTAAAGGCTGTCATAGTCATAGTGGTGTCACTTCTTGTTCCCCTGCCGTTTACTCTGAATTTCAAAAAAATGGTGACCGGGTTTACATTTTGTGATGTTCATTCGCCTGTCGGAAAGTTTCTGATCCTGTGGCTGATCCCGATCGCGATCACGATCGGACTTGTCGTGTATCTTTACTTATCGATAAGGCGCGATACACGGATCGATAGCGTATGCAGGGCAGGACTGTTCGGTCTTTCGAGTTGTGCTGTCGGGCTGGTTCTTGTCCCGGAAGTGATATATATAAAGGATATCTATACCGAAGGCTATCACAGGTTCAACACGATGTTTAAACTGACTTATCAGGCTTATGTTCTGTTTGCGATCATCACAGGCATACTTTTTGCCGTATTGATATATGAACTGTCTGAGGGGAACCGGGGAAGGATACTTAAGTGCTCTGCAGTGATCGGCCTGACCTCATATGTATTTCTTTCCGCTACATATACCGGATATGCAGTACATCAATGGCTCGGAAATGTCTTTAATGCCGATGACAGGATCGGGATATCCGCCATAGCGGGATTGCGTGACGACACGGATTACGGGTTTGAATTGGAGGCCATGGATTACCTGGATCAGGACGATAAACGGGTTCTGAACATAATTGAGGCTGCCGGAGACAACTATACGCACCAGAGCGCTTTGTCAGTATACTCGGGAGCCTGCACACCGATAGGCTGGTTTACTCATGAGTGGATGTGGCATGATGATTATGAAACGGCATCCTTAAAAGCCGAACAGGTGGAAGCGTTCTATGTGACTGGAGACAGGGATTACTGCAGGGCGATCCTCAAAGCATATGATATAGATTATATATTTGTCGGTCCGACGGAGGTGAGCAAGTATTACGTGGATGCGAGCGGCTTCCGCGATCTGGGAGAGATATGCATCAGCACGGACTGGAAGGGTGTCCGGCTGATGCTCATCAAAGTAGACCGTTCAAGGCTCTGATCATCGGAATTATATGGAAAACTGTGTCGAAAACAGTTGAACAGTTCGGCACGGGATTATATAATATAAGTAACCTGGAATGTGCGATAATTCCTGTATTTTTGAACCTACAATACTTTAAACGGGATTCCGATACATGGTCCGGAAGTCAGGCCTACGTCGCGATAGCGAAAAGCAGTGGAAGGCTGAAAGGCTGTTGAGGTTGCCCACCTGGCTGTCAGCTAGGAGTCAAAGAACAGGAACCGGCATCCCGGGGCCTTTTTTGCGTTTATGAAGAAAAGTAAAAAGATCATCTATTTTTTACAGAGTTTTTCATCGGCATTTAACAGCAAGAATATCACCGATTTCGCTGCAAGTGCGGCATTCTTCCTGTTCCTGTCGCTGATCCCGCTCATGATAGTTGCTTTTTCCATCCTTCCCTATACGTTCGTGACGGAAGAGATGCTTCTTCATTTTGTGCTCAGGGCGCTGCCTTCCGTAACGGACAGCTTCGTGAGCTCGATCATCCGCGAGATATATGCGAGTTCGGCCGGCGTGCTGACCGCATCCATCATAGTGACACTATGGTCGGCCGGTAAGGCGATGCAGTCGCTGATACGCGGACTCAATGTCATAAATGATATTCAGGAGAGAAGAAATTTCTTTGTTCTTCGTGCTCTTGCCTGTCTGTATACGATCGCGCTGCTTCTGGCCATGCTAATCATGATGGGCATGCTGATGTTCGGCCGGACCATCGTGAATTTCATGATCGGACATTTTCCGCAGCTGGAAGCCTTCAGGGGGCGGATACTGATAATCAGATATCCGATATCTCTGGTCCTGCTGGTGATCGTTTTTACTGCGATATACTGTCTGGTGCCGAGTAAAAAACAGAAGTTTTCGAAGCAGCTCCCCGGTGCCGTTTTCTCGTGTGTCGTATGGTATGTGGCATCATGGTTCTTCTCGCAGTATCTGGATAACTATGACGGGTTTTCAACCTACGGGAGCATGGCTACGATCATAATCATCATGATCTACATGTACATGATGATGTATATACTCATGGTGGGCGCATACCTTAACAACTGGTTGGGACGCTCGGAGAAATATGCTGACGAACAGTCAGATAATACATAAAAGGAGTGTTTATGAAAGAGAGAATTGAAAAGCTTGGAGCACAGTTTAATGAAGCGCTGTCAGGCATCACCGACACGGAGGCTTTGGAGAACCTGCGTCTGCAGTTCATGAGTAAAAAGGGATATATTTCCGAACTCATGAAGGAACTCGGCAAGGTTCCGAACGAACAGAAAAAGGAAGTCGGTCAGACGATCAATACCTTTAAGCAGGAGATCACCGAACTCTTTGAAAAGAAGAAGGATGAACTGATCAGACTTCAGGAGGAGATCCTGATACAGGGCGCGGAGAGCTATGATGAATCTCTTCCCACCGAAGACCCTACCGGTTCGTATCATCCGATAACTCTCGTTCAGAGAGAACTCGAGGATATATTCGAATCCATGGGCTTTGATATAGAGGATTACACTGAGGTGGTTACGGATTTTGAGTGTTTCGAGGCCGTAAACATCCCTCCTTTCCATCCCGCACGTGACATGCAGGATACCTATTATCTTTCCACAGCCAATCAGCTGCTCAAGTCACATACTTCGGCCGCACAGAATGCGATCCTTCGTAAGTACGGTGATGCGCTCAAGAAAGACGGTCGTCCCATACGTGCCGTGTTCCCCGGAAGATGCTTCAGAAATGAGGCTGTAGATGCTTCACACGACAATACTTTCTTCCAGATGGAAGGAATGATGGTTGACAAGGATATCTCGATATCCAACCTCATATATTTCATGAAGACCATGCTCAGCGAAGTGTTCGGAAGAGAGGTTACCGTACGGCTTCGTCCCGGTTTCTTCCCCTTTGTGGAGCCCGGATTCGAGCTTGATATCAAGTGCTTAAACTGCGGCGGGACAGGGTGCCCTTCCTGCGGCAATTCCGGATGGCTCGAGCTTTGCCCCTGCGGCATGATACATCCCAATGTGCTTAAGCTCGGCGGCATCAATACCGATGAAGATCCTTTTGAATACACCGGCTTCGCTTTCGGACTCGGACTTACCCGTCTGGCCATGATGAAATACGGCGTAAAGGATATCAGAACATTCAACGACGGTGACTTAAGCGCACTGAGTCAGTTTACAAGCAGATAAACCCAGAGAAGGAGAAGATATATGTACGTATCAATGAACTGGATCAAGGATTTCGTAGACCTTGACGGTGAAGATTTAGAGCAGCTGATACACAGATTTACCCTTTCAACTGCCGAGGTAGAAGGCATCGAGTATAAGGGCCGTGATATCAGTAATGTTGTAGTCGGAGAGATCATTATGTGTGAGGATCATCCCGATTCCGATCATCTGCATGTATTGAAGGTGGATGCGGGAGATAAAGTATATGATGTCGTATGCGGCGCACCCAATGCCCGTACAGGCCTTAAAACGGCATTCGTGAAGGTCGGCGGACAGGTGGGCGAGATGGAGATCCGCCCCGCGAAGCTCCGCGGAATCGAATCTTTCGGCATGTGCTGTTCGGCTAAGGAACTGGGTATCTCCGATGATCACAGCGGGATCATGGAACTGGATCCTTCCTACGCAAACGGTACTGATATCAAAGAGATATTCCCGATAGATGACGTCATCTTCGAAGTAGATAATAAATCGCTGACCAATCGTCCCGATCTCTGGGGACACTACGGAATGGCAAGAGAGTTTGCCGCTCTCACCGGTCATGAGCTTAAGGCACTGCCGGTTATGGACAGTGACTATACCGGTGATGCGGAGGTTCCCGTAGAGATCAGGAACAGGGATCTGGTATTCAGATACAGTTCTGTGAGGATTGAGAATATCACGGAAAACGTAAGCCCCATGGAGATGCAGATCCGCCTCTATTACTGCGGCATGAGAGCGATCAATCTGCTTGCCGATATCACAAACTATATCATGCTCGAACTCGGTCAGCCGATGCATGCGTTCAACGGCGACAAGATGAAGAAGATCGTTGTTGATACTCCCAAGGAAGATATGAAGTTCACCACTCTTGACGGTCAGGAAAGGGACATCACCACGGACACTCTGATGATCTGGGACGGTGAGGTACCCACAGGTATAGCCGGCATCATGGGCGGACTTGATTCCGAGATCGTTGACGATACTCATTCCGTAATGCTCGAATCAGCCAACTTTGACGGCGTATCGATACGTAAGAGTGCATCACGTATGGCATTAAGGACCGATGCTTCCGCCAGATATGAGAAGACACTCGACCCCGAGATGACATATGTGGCTGTACAGAGATTCATCAAACTACTTCATGATTCCGATCCCGGAATGAAGTGCACCACACGCATCACGGATGTTTATGTGAAGAAGTATCCTGAACTTACGGTATCGTTCGACAAGAAATTCATCGACAGATATACAGGTATCGATATCAGCAATGAGCAGATAAAGACTACTCTTGAACTTCTCGGATTTGAGACTTCTCAGGACGGAGATAACTTCGTATCCAAAGTTCCTTCATGGAGAGGGACCAAGGATGTGTCGATGAAGGCGGATATCGTAGAGGAGATCACACGTATCTACGGGTACGACAACTTCGAGATCAAGACTACCTTAAGTCCGATCATCCCCGCCAAGACTACCAGACGCCGTGCAGAGGAGAATGCAGTAAGGGATCTGCTCGTTAAGACTTATGCCTGTCATGAGATACATACCCGTGTATGGTGCGATCCCGATGCCCTGAAGGACTTGGGGCTTACTCCCGAGGATAATGTGAAACTTGTGCAGGCATCCGAGGAGAAGGGCACCGGAATCTTGCGTACCTCAATGATGGAGTGTCTGCTTCCCGCTGTAAGACAGAACAGGGATTTCAGCACCGAGTACGGTATCTTTGAGATCGGTCGTGTGTTTACCGGGACCAGAGAAGACGGACGTGCTGATGAACACAGACATCTTGCCGTATGTCTCTACAGCAAGGACAGAACTGAGAAAGAATTGTACTTTGAAGCTGTCGAGATCATCAATACCATCGTTTCCGAGCTCAAGCATCTCAAGGCTTCATACCAAAAGACCGAGACCTCGCACGCATGGGAACATCCCAAGAATACGGCCGGGATCCTTGTGGACGGAAAAGAGATCGGTATCCTGAACACGCTGTATCCCAGCATCAGGACAAAGATAGCCAAGAATGCTTATGTGGTTTGCATCGAGATCGATATGGATGAGCTTCTTGCCATCGAACCCGCAGAGATGACGTTTTCACAGCCTTCTTCATTCCCTGCGGTGGAATATGACCTGAGTCTGATCATACCCGACGGAGTAAGGTTTGAATCCATAGAGAAGAAATGGGCTGACTTAAAGATCAGGGAACTCCGTAAGACTTCGATCATAGATATGTATGAAGCATCCGGAGTGCGCAGCATCACGATCCGATTCTCGTTTGTGGCTGATGACAGAACTCTTACCGGTGAAGAAGTACAGGCACATATCGATACTATACTTAAGAACCTCGAAGAATCCGGAGTCAGACTGAAACTGCAGTAATGCTTCGGATCACGGACAGAATATAAGACAAAGAAGGTGACGACATGGAAAGAAAGAACGCATGGGAGAGTTATGACAAAAAGACGCTGAAGAAAGTTGATAAGTTTGCGTCTGATTACATTGATTTTATCAGTGAGTGCAAGACCGAAAGAGAGTGTGTTGACTCTATCGTCAACACGATCGAGGCAGCCGGTTACAGGGAACTGCAGGAAGTGATCCGCAACGGTGGAAAGCTTGGGAGCGGAGATAAGGTCTACAGCGTACAGATGAACAAGTCGCTCGTGATGTTCAAGATCGGCAAAAAGCCCGTGAGCGAAGGACTGAACATTCTGGGAGCGCATATAGACTCACCCAGACTTGATATCAAACAGAATCCTCTGTATGAAGATACCGGAGTCGCTTATCTGGATACACATTATTACGGCGGCGTGAAGAAATATCAGTGGGTGACCATACCGCTTGCTCTTCACGGAGTAGTCGTAAAGAAGGACGGCACCACGATCGAACTTAATATCGGTGAGAATGATGACGACCCGGTATTCTTTGTTTCCGATCTTCTGATCCACCTTGCGGCCGATCAGATGGAGAAGAAAGCAGCCAAGGTCATCGAGGGTGAGGCTCTCGACATCATCATCGGAAGCAAACCTCTGGTGATAAGCAAGGATAAAGACGGCAAGTCCAAGGATAAGGAAGAGAAGGCAAAAGATCCCGTTAAACATGGGATACTGAATATCCTTAAAGACGAGTATGATTTTGAGGAAGAAGATTTCCTCTCGGCAGAACTCGAAGTCGTTCCCGCAGGCCGTGCGAGAGAGGCGGGCTTTGATAAGAGTCTGATCCTCGGTTACGGACATGATGACAGGGTATGTGCATATCCTTCGATGATGGCCATGCTTGAGACCGGGGATACCGACAGATGTGCATGCTGCATCCTCGTTGACAAGGAAGAGATAGGATCGGTCGGAGCTACCGGCATGCAGTCACGTTTCTTTGAGAATGCGGTTTCCGAACTGCTCGAACTGACCGAAGGTTTTTCGGAGCTTAAGCTTAAGAGAACGCTTGCTGCATCCTGCATGTTAAGTTCCGATGTCAGTGCCGCTTTTGATCCCACCTATTCCGATGCATTTGATAAGAAGAATGCCGCACATCTCGGCAGGGGACTGGTGTTTAACAAGTTTACCGGTGCGAGAGGAAAATCGGGATCCAACGACGCAAATGCGGAATACATCGCACATCTTCGGGACATACTTGACAGAAACGGAGTATTCTACCAGACCGCTGAACTCGGAAAGGTAGATAAGGGCGGCGGAGGAACTATCGCCTACATCCTCGCGCTTTACGGAATGAATGTAATAGACTCGGGTGTGGCGGTACTCAATATGCACGCCCCGTGGGAAGCGATCAGTAAAGCCGATCTTTACGAATCCCTGAAGGGATATATGGCCTTTTTAGAGGGGACCGGCCTATAAGATAAGGAAAAGCGTTTGAACAAGATCATACGGGCTTTTAAGTACCTGTTCCGTGAGGAACTGGAGATACAATATCGCATCATGAACATCATCCTACTTGTCGGGATCATATCAAACCCGATAAGTATAATATTTGATGCGTATCTGGGGACCTTATCGGATTCACTTATCCCGCTTGTATGTATCTTTTTGCTCTTTGCCATTTCGTTCTATCTGTCGAACGTCAAGAACAAGCCCAATATTGCGGTAATAATACTTACTGCCGTCTGTACGGATATCATTGTCCCTTTCCTGTATTTCAAGGACGGGGGCAGATATTCGAGCATGCCGCTCTGGATGGCACTTGCATCCATCTTTGTATGGTTCCTTGTAAAAGGATGGGCATGTTACGTCATTTTTGCTTCCAACATCATAGTATATACCGCGGTTTTCTTATATGAGCAGAGATTCCCCAATTCGGTGATCAGGCTTGCCGATGAGCAGGCTGAGTTTTCTCTGTCTTAAATGATTGTTTTACGCTTCTTGAGATGAGAGCGCAGGACAAGGATCTGAAACTACTATAATGACCAATGCCGCGAAGTATACCGATAAGGGCGGCATTGCCGTAACTGTGGATTTCAGACCGGTTCCCGGTTCCGGCGGGGGACGCAGAGAAATTGATCTTATCATTTCCGTAAAAGATACCGGCCGCGGTATATCCGAAGAAGGTCTGTCCATCACAAAACAGCTCGTCGATCTGATGGGCGGTATGATAGAATGTCGTAGCCCTTGCCGCAAATGCGATACTCGGAGCGGAAAAGATATATCTGGATACGGGATTTGACGGTTATCTGACAAAACCTGTAAGAGGCGCGGATCTGGAACAGATCATTCGCGAAAAACTACCGCCCGAACTGATCGAAGTTTGATCTGATGATAACGATCGGAGTATTGACTGATAATGAAAAAATCGGATTTTTATTATGATCTGCCCGAAGAGCTGATCGCACAGGATCCGCTGACCGACAGGTCTTCATCGAGACTGATGGTCCTTGATAAGTCGGACGGACACATCGAGCATAAGATATTCAGAGACATAACCGGATATCTGAATCCCGGCGATTGCCTGGTCCTCAATGACACTAAGGTCATACCCGCCAGACTCCTGGGTGCCAAGAAAGATACCGGAGGAGCAGTAGAGATACTGCTCCTTAAAAGACTGTCAGCAGACTCATGGGAATGCCTGGTCCGTCCCGGCAAAAAGATGAGGCGCGGTGCCGAGGTCGAGTTCGGAGACGGCATGCTCACAGGCAGGATCACGGATCAGAAAGACGACGGAAACCGTATAGTGGAGTTTAAGTACGACGGTATTTTCGAAGAGATCCTGGATAAACTCGGGACCATGCCGCTGCCTCCATATATTACGCATAAACTTGCGGATCCGACGAGATACCAGACCGTATATGCAAAATATGACGGCTCCGCCGCAGCACCCACCGCGGGACTTCATTTTACACCCAAGCTGCTTAAGGAAATAGAGGATAAGGGCATTCGCATAGCCTATGTCACGCTCCATGTCGGACTCGGAACTTTCCGTCCTGTCAAAGAAGACGATATACTGGACCACAAGATGCATTCCGAGTGGTATGAGGTGACGAAAGAGTCTGCCGATATCATTAACTCGGCAAAAGCATCCGGAGGCCGCATAATCTGTGTCGGGACCACTTCCACCAGGACGATAGAGTCCGTTGCCGACGATAGCGGTGCAGTTCATCCCGGAACGGGAGAGACCGATATCTTCATTTATCCCGGCTACAGATTCAAAGCACTTGATGCACTTATAACCAATTTCCATCTGCCTGAGTCAACGCTCGTGATGCTCGTCAGTGCGCTTGCGGGCAGGGAAAATGTACTTAACGCATACAAATGCGCTGTTGAGGAGAGATATCGCTTCTTCTCGTTCGGAGATGCGATGTTCATACACTGAGAACAAAACGATGCACAGGATCAGAAAAGGCGAATACGGATATATAGCGAGCACAAGACGGCTCACGATCATAAGGACCGTGGTCTATTTTGCGCTGTGCGCAGCCATATTCATCATAGGATACGTAACCACCGGAACCCGCAGGAATCTGCTGACTATAGTGGCTGTACTGGGATGTCTTCCCGCAGCCAAGAGTCTCGTAAACACAATCATGTTCATCAGAGCACGGGGGTGTGACGAGGATACGCATGTGCAGATCGAAGAGGTGCTCAAAGTTGCCGGTGAAGTGTCCGCACGAATGAAAAGCGCATATGATCTGTATATGACCACATACAATAAGAACTATCCCGTATCGCATCTGACCGTGTACGGCAATATGGTCACCGGACTCATTCCCGGGGCCGATACGGACATTTTGAACGGTTGTGAGAAACATATCGATGAGAGACTTAGGCAGGAATCGATAAGCGGGCTTACCATCAAGATATTCGGTGATACCGGAAAGTATGTATCAAGGCTCGGTCAGTTATCCGGACTGGAAGCGGGCGCAGGCCCCGATCCTGTACGGATCCTTGATACGCTTAAGTCGGTTTCACTGTAGTTTTCGGAGAAAAAAATGCGTCAGATCACTGTATCTCATATGGATGCCGGACGCAGACTCGACGGCTTTTTGCAGAAGACCATGCCTGCGGCAGGCCTTTCTTTTATATACAAGATGCTCCGGAAGAAGAATATCACCGTAAACGGCAAAAAAACCGACGGGAATTATAAGCTGAACGAAGGTGATGTCATATCGGTCTTTTTCTCGGATGAAACATATGAGAAGATGACCGGTTCATCCGCCAAGGCCGCTCCGGGCGAAGTTACAGGCGCAAATATCGGGATAAATATCATAGAATATCTTGAAGCGTACAAAAAACTGGGTGATATCCCGATCATCTATGAAGATGATGATTACATATTCGCGGATAAACCTGCCGGCGTACTATCGCAGAAAGCAAACGCTGCGGATGTATCGATGAATGAATGGCTGGTCGGAAAGATGCTTGACGACGGATCTCTTGATGAGAAGAGTCTTAAGACTTTCAAACCGGCTTTTGCCAACAGGCTGGACCGTAATACCTCCGGGCTGATCCTGGGAGGAAAATCTCTTAAAGCGCTTCAGACGCTCAGCGCTTTGCTGAAGGACCGGAGCATGCACAAGTACTATCTGTGTCTGGCTTCGGGAAAACCGGATGAGAAACTGCCGGTCGATTTCGAAGACTTTACCGATGTATATGCACGCATGGTCAAGGATCACGACAGGAATGTCGCAACGATCATTCCGGACAATCGTAAGGACGATGCAGGAGCGGATACATATGATATCCATACCGGCTTCAGGCTCGTGCGGACTTTTACGGATGATAAAGGACGGGAATATATGCTGCTCGAGGTTCTTTTGCATACAGGAAGATCTCACCAGATAAGGGCACAGCTCGGAGCGCTCGGACATCCGATAGCCGGTGATGTTAAGTACGGCGCGGAAATAGAAAAAAATCCGGATGATAGAAACGGACAGCTTCTTCATGCATACAGGGTCGTCTTTCCCGAATCCCCGGATGCAGGGAAGATGAGCGGATGCGAATTTAAGACGGCACTTCCTTTATTTGCCGACTTTTCCCGATGATGATGAAATGACAGAAGACAGGTGATCGATATGTTAAAGGTTCTTCTTGTGGAAGACGAATTTGTCGTCAGAGAAGGTATCAAAAAAATAGACTGGGGCACTTACGGCTATGAATTCTGCGGTGAGGCATCGGACGGAGAACTTGCCCTTCCTCTCATCCGTAAGACGATGCCCGATATAGTTATCACGGATATCAAGATGCCTTTTATGGACGGCCTTGAACTGACGAGGCAGATACGCAGGGAGTTTCCCGATATGGAGATCATAATCCTTTCGGGATATGAAGAATTCGAGTATGCGCGTGACGCGATCTCACTCGGGGTATCGAAATATCTGTCAAAGCCGATAGGCTCTTCGGAACTGATCAGGGAACTTGACGATCTTAAAGAGAACATCGAACAGAAAAAACTCGAACGGGAGATGCGCCTCCAGTATCAGAAGGATATGTCCGAGGATGTGAGAAGCATGCGCAGAGCCTTTTTCAAAGATCTGGTAGGCGGTAATCTGTCGGTATCACAGCTGATCGAAGAAGCGGAGGAAAACGAGATAGACCTGGTCGCTTCGGCATATTGCATACTTCTGTGTAATGTATCCAAGGGCTCGTTATCCGCTGACGGAGACGAAAAGGATGTCGACAGCATGTATGAAACTCTCGGAGAGTGGTCGGATAAATACGGTGATGATTTCCTTGTGTTCGAAAGAGATCTGGACGGAGTTGCCATACTTTTTAAAGGAGCCGATGCCGAGAGCGTAAGAGCATCGGTAAAAAAGCATTCCCGCGAGTTTGCCGAAATGATGTCGAAGATGGACGGTGTCAGATTCTACGCGGGCATCGGCTCCGTGGCAGAACGCGTGAGCGAGATAAGCAAAAGCTTCGAAAACGCATCCAAGGCTTTTGCCCACAGGTATTTCGATCCCGCGAGCAGAATAGTGACGTATGATCCGCTCATGGCTGAAGAAGACATAATCGTTTCGACGGATGACCGTATACCGGATGTACGTCATGAGGACGATAAGAACATAGAATTCAGTGCGATAGATATCAATGATGCATCCAGGAACATGCTTCTGGAGTATCTGCGAACGGGTGATGAGACCGATGTGGACTATTTCGTTCGGGAATACCTGGATCAGGTTGGAGGCAGCGCATTAAACTCGCTGCTTTTCAGGCAGTATCTCGTGATGGATGTCTACTTTACCGTGGCAGGGTTCGTGACTGACCTGGGATTTGCCAAAGAAGATATAGAAGCACCCGACAGTGCCATGACCATAGCTCAGAGCATTGACGGAGTCAGGGATTTTTGCATACGCATAATATCCGCGGCCATGGAGCTCAGGGATTCATCTTCGAGAAATAAATACAAGGATGTTGCAGAGACTGCTGTAGCTTATATAGAAGAGCATTATATGGATGAGGATCTGTCGCTTAACACTCTGGCGGAGCATGTGCGCTTCAGCCCGAACCACTTAAGCATGATCTTTTCCCAGCAGATGGGAGTGACTTTCAGTAAATATCTGATCGAATACAGGATCGGCAAGGCCAAGGAAGCCTTGAAGTGCACGTCCATGAAGAGCTCCGAGATAGCACTGGAAGTGGGATACCGTGACCCTCATTATTTTTCATATATGTTTAAGAAGATCACCGGACAGACTCCGACTCAGTACCGGGAAGGCAAATGAAGCTGACGCAGAGGATAAAGACATATTACAGAAACTTAAGTCTGGCCGATAAACTCAGGCTTTCTTACTTTGCGGTCCTGATCCCGATGCTGATACTTGTCGTTATCAGCGTCTTCAACATGTATTTTGGCAACGCCAGATATAAGGACATAATCGAGTCCGCTGTGGTTGCCAGTGAGTTTTCGCTTGATTTCAAGGAAGACTTTGACTATGAGACATATCTTCTGGTAGTGGAGAACAAGACTATCGAAGAGTCGGCGGTTTATCCCATGCTCGACGAAGCCGGGCGGATCGTAGACAGACTTGACGAACTTACCAAAGACGATGAGGATGACTCGAGACTTTCAAGTGCAAAGCAGTATCTGACCAATCTCCATAAATATATAGAAAGAATAGAACTGAACCTCCTGACCGGAAACATGTATGAGGAAAACATGCTGATCTGGGAGAATGATGTTCAGATAGTTACGGCGCTCTTAAGTGAGACGCTGAATGAGTATATATATAATGAGGTCAGAAACATTCAGGAAGCGCGTGATGATCTTGAACATAAGACAATCATCTCGATAGTCATGACTGCGGTCGGTGCGGTCATTCTGCTTGGATGTACTTTCCTTTTTTCCATACTGATCCCCAGATCGATCATAAGACCCATATACGAGATAAGGGATGTTACCGGTCAGGTTGCCGAAGGAAACCTGAGTGTCCGCACGCATATCGAGTACGGCGATGAAGTAAAGGAACTCGGAGAATCCCTGAATGTCATGATCGACAAGATCGAGGCACTGCTCGATCAGGTGACCGTGGAACAAGAGAGGCTTCACCACGCCGAGCTCGAACTTTTGCAGGCACAGATCAATCCTCATTTCCTGTACAATACCCTCGATACGATCGTCTGGCTGGCCGAGAGCGGAGAACAGTCCAAGGTCGTCAGCATGGTCGGTTCGCTGTCCAAGTTTTTCAGGACTTCCTTAAATCAGGGAAAAGACAATATAACCATAGGTGAGGAACTGCAGCATGCCGGCAGCTATCTTGAGATCCAGCAGGTGAGATATCAGGATATCCTGTCGTATGATATCGCTGTACCCGAGAAACTGTGGAAATACATGATCCCCAAGATCACGATCCAGCCTCTTATCGAAAATGCTCTTTACCATGGGATCAAAAACAAGCGCGGAATGGGCTGTATCCGTGTTACGGGCGAGGCATATGAAGATCACTTCTGCATATATGTAAGTGATGACGGCATAGGCATGTCCGAAGAAAGACTCGAGAAGATCCGCAACCGGATCAGCCATATGGATCCTTCCAAGGGTGAGATATTCGGATTATATAACGTGAACGAGAGGATACGCCTTCGGGCCGGCGATGATTACGGCATATCCATAGACAGTAAGTACGGATATGGTACCACCGTGTGCATCAAACTACCATATATGGTATCCGAAGCGTGATCCGATAACAAAATATACTTCTTTCGTAAGATATTCAACTTTTCCGGGATTGGTCATAGAATCTTTAACCATCTCCACAAAATAGTCCATTTATACCTTTCCAACCAGTGAATATAATGAGACCATCAAAGGAATGGTCCTTTGGGTAAACTTACTTAGGAGGAAATATCTTATGAAGAAGAGAGTATTGGCAGTTCTTATGGCTGCAGCCATGGTAGTAGGTCTTACCGCTTGTGGCGCTTCAGGTGCAGCATCCACCGATTCCGCATCATCGGGATCATCAGGCGGACTTATCAAAGTCGGTATCATCAACAACGACCCCAACGAGTCCGGTTATCGTACAGCTAACGATAAGGATCTGAAGGCAACATTTACCGAGGCTAACGGCTATGAGGCATCATTTGCTTATTCACTGAAGAATGACGAGCAGATCGCAGCAGCTCAGAAGTTCATCCAGGACGGCGTTGATTATCTGCTTCTCTCTGCAGCAGACACTTCAGGATGGGATTCGGTTCTTAAGGATGCACAGGATGCAGGCATCAAGGTTATCCTTTTCGACCGTACTATCGATGCCAGCGAAGATCTCTATGTAGCAAGTATCGTTTCCGATATGGCACAGGAAGGCCAGACAGCAGTTGACTGGCTTGCAAGCCAGAACCTTCCCGAGTACAACATCATCCACATCCAGGGTGTTATGGGTTCCGCAGCTCAGCAGGGTCGTACCGGCGCTCTTGATGCCAAGGTAGCAGCTGAGTCCAACTGGAACATCGTTACCCAGCAAACAGCAGAGTGGAATGCAGAGACAGCACAGCAGATCGTTCAGTCACAGATCGATGCAGGCGCAGACTTCAACGTAATCTATGCAGAGAACGACGATATGGCTAAGGGTGCTGTAGCAGCTCTTGACGCAGCAAACATTTCTCACGGCGTTGACGGCGATGTCATCATCATGGGCTTCGACTGCAACAAGTGGGCACTTCAGGAACTGCTTGACAAGAACTGGAACTATGACGGACAGTGCAATCCTTTCCAGTCTTCTTACATCGACGAGATCATCAAGAAGCTTGAAGCAGGCCAGACAATCTCTGACAAAGTCATCATCATGACAGAGAAGGGCTTTGATGCTACAACTATCACTGAGGACGATGTAAACAACTACGGTATCTGATCCTGATCACCGAAATCTAAATGTATCTGTAGGGCGCGGAGGCGTAAAATGCGCTGCCGCGCCCTTTTGTTAAGAAACGGCGGAGGTGACTTGCGTGAAAGAAAACGCTGTGCTTAGTATGAAAGGCATCGACAAGGTCTTTCCCGGAGTAAGAGCGCTGCAGAATGTCGACTTTACATTATGTGAAGGCGAGATACATGCTCTGATGGGAGAGAACGGTGCCGGAAAATCCACATTGATCAAAGTCTTGACCGGTGTATATGTTAAAGACGGAGGACAGATATTCTTAAAAGGCCATGAAGGAGAGGTCCATATCAAATCTCCCCAGGATGCTCAGAATCTCGGGATCAGCACGGTGTATCAGGAGATCACGTTATGTCCCAATCTGTCTGTTGCTGAAAATATGTTCATAGGACGTGGCAAAGGGGCAACCCTTAACTGGTCACAGATGAACAAAGCCACTACGGAGATACTGAAGTCTCTCGATATCCCCGCGACTGCGACCATGCAGCTGTCTAACTGTTCCATAGCGGTTCAGCAGATGATAGCCATAGCAAGGGCAGTAGACATGGAATGCAAGGTTCTGATCCTCGATGAACCTACATCCAGTCTTGATGACAATGAAGTGGCCAAGCTATTTAAGCTTATGAGAGATCTTAAGGCGAAGGGGGTCGGCATTATCTTCGTTACACACTTCCTGGATCAGGTATATGAAGTGTGCGATAAGATAACCGTTCTTCGTGACGGCCAGCTGGTCGGAGAGTATGAGATAGAGAACCTTCCGAGACTCGAACTTGTAAGCAAGATGCTCGGTAAGGAGATGGATGATCTTTCGGAGATCAAGGACAGTTCCGAAGGGAGCGTATCCGTCAGGGATGAAGTTCCCGTACTCGAAGCGGAAGGCCTGTATTCCAATACAGGTATCAAACCGTTCGATTTCTATATCAACAAGGGTGAAGTAAACGGATTCACCGGACTTCTCGGTTCCGGTCGAAGCGAATGCGTCAGAGCCATATTCGGTGCCGACAGAGTCCTGGGCGGAACCGTTAAGGTAAACGGGCAGACCGTGAAGATCAAGGCACCCATAGATGCCATGAAGAAAGGTATCGGTTATCTGCCTGAAGACCGTAAGGTTGACGGTATCATCGGCGATCTGAGCGTCAGAGAGAACATCATCCTGGCAGCACAGGTCCTCAAGGGATTCTTCAAACCCTATAAGAAATCCGAACAGTATAAGCTTGCTCAGGAATATATCAGGATGCTGTCGATCAAGACCGCAAGTGAGGATACCCCCATCAGATCTCTTTCAGGCGGTAACCAGCAGAAGGTCATACTTGCCAGATGGCTTCTTACACATCCCGAATATCTTATACTTGATGAGCCTACCAGAGGTATCGACATAGGTACCAAGGTTGACATCCAGAAGCTGGTTCTCAAACTTGCTTCCGAAGGCATGAGCGTTACCTTCATTTCTTCGGAGACTGATGAGATGCTCAGGACATGTTCACGACTCATCGTTATGAGAGATCTGAATAAAGTCGGAGAGTTATCGGGTGAAGATCTGAACCAGAGCAAGATCATGAGTACTATCGCAGGAGGTGACAAATAATGGAACGTGTAAAACAGAAATTTGTCATGACTAATTTGTTAAGAAATCAGATGTTCATCCCGATCGCGGCTCTGCTCATCATCTTTTTGTTCAATCTGATCGCTGATCCCACTTTCTTTAAGATCACTCTCGGATATAACAATGCGGGCAATCCGCTTCTGAACGGTTATCTGATAACCATTCTCGACTACGGTTCGGAACTTGCGATCCTTGCGATAGGCATGACTCTTGTTACCTCTGCCAGCGGCGGACAGGATATTTCCGTAGGTGCGGCGATAGCTATAGCCGGTTCAGTGATCTTAAGGATCCTGTGCGGATCAAACTCCAGGTCCGAAGAACTCCAGGCTCCGATCATAGTCGCTTTCCTGGTAGCATGCGTGGTCGCTGCTTTATTCGGTGCATTCAACGGTGTACTTGTAGCAGTATTTAAGATCCAGCCCATGGTTGCGACCCTGATCCTTTATACGGCAGGCCGTTCCATAGCCGCATGGATCAATAATAATGAACTTCCCATAGTAAATGATGTGAGATTCACCTACTTCGGCGGACTGATCCCCGGCATACCGATCCCGGTTCCGTTCTTCATAGCCGCGATATGTGTGCTCATCATTTTCCTGGTACTGAAGTTTACGACACTCGGCTTATATACCCAGGCCGTGGGCATCAATGAAAGAGCAGCGAAGTTAAACGGTTTAAATCCCGTAGTGATCAAGATCCTCACCTTCGTTATCCTCGGTCTGTGTGTTGCGGTATGCGGACTCATCAAGACCAGCCGGCTGTCAACGATCAACTATTCGGTCATCGCGAAGGATATAGAGATGGATGCGATCCTCGCGGTCGCACTCGGCGGAAACGCTCTGGGCGGCGGTAAGTTCAACATGTGGGCATCCATACTCGGCGCATATGTTATTCAGGCTCTGACTACCACACTTTATAAGTTTAATGTAAAGTCAACAGCTCTTCCCGCATATAAAGCTGTAGTCGTTATCATCCTGGTTGTAGCATCTGCTCCGATAGTCAGAGAGAAAGCCCAGGAGATCATCAAGAAGATCAAACACGGCAATGTCGAGAAGGAGGTGGCTTAACATGGAACAGAAGAAGTCACTTAAAACCATTCTTAAGAACATGTCGGATACGAACCTGCTTCTTGCGATCACGATAGTGGTATTCGTTCTGATGTATGCATTTGCCATGATCTTTCTCGGCAAGGGCTTCTTGAAGCCTCAGACATTCTGTAACATCCTGAATGAAAACGCCGCACTCATCATCCTGTCATGCGGAATGAGTCTGGTCATGATCACCGGCGGTATCGATATCTCTGTCGGCGGAGTGACGGCGTTAGTATGCATGAGCTGTGCGGTATATATCGACTACAAGGGCGGATCGATCGCAGGATCCATGGGCTTAGCGCTCCTGATCGGCCTCCTGTTTGGACTTTTCCAGGGATATCTGGTAGCATATCTGGAGATACAGCCTTTCATCGTTTCGCTTGCGGGAATGTTCTTTGCAAGAGGAATGACGACCATCGTCAATACCGAGCCGTTCAATGTGGCAAACGAAGCTTTTGTCGCTCTGAAGGATACCCGTGTATCCCTGCCCGGAATAGGCAGCGTTAACAAGAACGGTGATTTCGTCAATGCATATGTTGAGATAGGTGTCGTAGTGGCACTCATAATCGTTATCCTGATGTTCGTTTTCTTAAGATGGACCAGGATCGGACGTAACTTCTATGCAGTCGGCGGTAACAAGCAGAGTGCTCTGATGCTCGGTATCAACGTTAAGAGAACGAAGTTCATCGCTCATCTTATCTGTTCGGTACTTGCAGGTATCGGAGGTTACGTATACTTCATGCATGTAGGAAGCGGTTCCGCTTCACATGCGAGCGGTGCTGAGATGAATGCGATCGCATCGTCCATAATCGGTGGTACAATGCTTACAGGCGGTGTCGGTAACATCATAGGCACTTTCTTCGGAGTACTGTCGCTCAGTACCATCAAGAATATAGTCGCCAGTGCGGGATTCGATCAGGCCTGGTGGACAGGTATAACCGTAGCCGTAATGCTGTGCATATTCCTGGTGATACAGAGTATAGTGCTCGCGAGAAAATCAAAATAAGTTATTGGTTTTTCGGATGATAAACAGTATCGGTTTAAAAAGAATAATATCCGCAGTCTGCGTTTTCATGATGTGTGTCATCATGGTGGCGGGCTGCGGATCGTCACGTGAAGAGGAAGAAAACGTTTCGCCTTCAAGCGGAGCGGTTGTTGTGGGATTCTCGCAGCTGGGTGCCGAATCGGATTGGAGAAGTGCCAATTCCGAATCAATGAGAGCCGCTTTTACCGCTGACAAGGGGTACGAGCTCATCTTCGAAGACGGACAGCAGAAGCAGTCCAAACAGATAACGGCGATCAGAAGTTTCATTCAGCAGGGTGTGGATTATATCGTGCTCGCTCCGGTGACGCAGGAAGGCTGGGACAGTGTTCTGGAAGAAACACGTGATGCGGGGATTCCCGTGATCATAGTCGACCGTATGGTCCAGACTTCCAACGACGATCTTTTCACGTGCTGGGTCGGCAGCGATTTCCATCTCGAAGGATGTAAAGCCTGTGAATGGCTGTACAGATATGCAAGTACTCAGGGCATGTCCGGAGACGATCTTCACATAGTTAATATTCAGGGTACCATCGGTTCTTCCGCCCAGATAGGCCGAACGGCCGGACTGGAGGAGTATTCCGAGAAGTACGGATGGGACTTAAGAGAAGAGACTCCGGGTGATTTTACACAGGCAAAAGGGCGCGAGGTCATGGCTCAGATGCTTGTTACCTACAACAATATAAACGTTGTCTATTGCGAAAATGACAATGAAGCACTCGGCGCCATCGAAGCGATCGAAGCAGCGGACAAGCATGCCGGCGGCGATCTGAAAAACGGTGATATCCTCGTGATGTCGTTTGACGGAGTTAATGAGGATGCCATCAATTACTGCCTGAAGGGAACCATAGCATGCATAGTGGAATGTAATCCGCTTCACGGTCCGAGAGTGGAGAGCATCATCTCAACTCTTGAGAGCGGCGGTACTCCGGACAAACTCGAATACGTCAATGAAACGCTGTACAGTTCGTTTGAATCCGTGGATGCCGTGACCATCGACGGAGTGGCTTATCCGGTGACTATACTCACTCAGGATATAATTGACACCCGGGCTTACTAAGGGGTAAGATAAACAGGTAAGTACGCGTTTTCTGCGGAGTTTCTGTATAGGAGAAAGATATGGAAGAAAGAAGAAAAAGCGAAAGACACCCCATGGAAAGTACCATATTGATCAAGAGGCTTGACGGACAGACCTCCGAGGAAGTCACGATCGATATAACCGATGTATCCAAGACGGGTATCGGTTTCACATGTTCCGAAGCACTTCAGATCGGAGCCATATATGAGACTTTCTTAAAGATCTGGACTCAGGAAACTCTTCACGCGTTCGTTGAGATCGTGCGTATCGTCAAGGAAGCCGACAGGAAGTTCAATTACGGCTGCATATTCATCGGCATGCCCGAGATGGACAACTCCCGTATCATGGTTTACGAGACAGTTCAGCATATGACTCAGCAATAAGTACATTGCACGATTAGTACATCGGTAGTATATCAGCTTCCCAAGCTGAGGAGGCGGGTTCGACTCCCGTATCGTGCTTCATCTGAGAAATGTAGAAACCGGAGCCCCTCATGCGCATCCAAGCTCGCTTGAAGATGCGTATGAGGGGCTCCGGTTTCGTATATGGCGAAGCCATACATCACATAGACCGCACTTAAGTGCGAGTCTATGTGATGCATTTCTCAGATGAAGCACGTAGGCAACGTGTTTCATGTGATGCATTTCTCAGATGAAGCACTATCTGTTATAATATATTCGTTTGAGCTATGCTTTGCGAATTCACAAATAAGAGGAATCAACCATGAACATCCTTTGGATCATCCTTATCATCATCGGCATCATCGCAATCCTTTTCCTGTTTGCCGTCAAACCGCGCAACCAGGCCATCCACGACTGGAAACTGCATCAGGAAGTTCTGTATGCGCACCGCGGATTGCATGACAAGAAAAAGGGAATCCCCGAAAACTCGATGGCTGCATTCAGACGTGCAGTCGATGCGGGTTACGGCATCGAACTTGATGTACAGCTCACAAAGGACCGTATTCCGGTCGTCTTTCATGATTTTACCCTTGAGCGCATGACCGGTCAGCCCGGAAAGGTGTATGAGTATACGCTTGAGGAATTAAGAGAATTCAGATTGGACGGGACGGGGGAACAGATCCCTACTTTTGAAGAGTTTCTGAACATGGTTGACGGTCGCGTTCCGCTGATCGTCGAGTATAAGGTTGAATGGATGGACTTCTCGGTATGTCCCATCGGAGATGCTCTTCTTAAGAACTACAAGGGGCTTTATATCATCGAGAGTTTTAATCCTCTGGCCCTGTCCTGGTATCGCAAGAACCGGAACGAAGTCATACGCGGGCAGCTTTCCGACAGATTCAGACGTAAAGACGGATATAAGGGGGCACTGTACTTTTTCCTTAAGCATCTGATGCTCAACTGGATGACCAGGCCCGACTTCATCGCATATAACCATGAGAACTGTTCGGATCCCGGATTCCTGACAGCCACGAAGTTCTTTAAGGCAAAACCGGTTGCCTGGACTATCAGGAGTCAGGTTGAACTTGATAAGGCGAAAGAGCATTTTGATATCTTCATATTTGAGCAGTTCATACCCAATAACAGAAGCATTGTTTATCTTGATAAGAAAAAATGAGAACAGGATTGCCGGACATGACAAAAGGCGGATGAAAACATCCGCCTTTTTACTGTATCGAGCTGCTAACCGGAATTGAACCGGTGACCTCATCCTTACCAAGGATGCGCTCTACCGACTGAGCCATAGCAGCACTTGTCCTTTCGGGCACAAAAAGGATTATAACATAGGGTTTGATGGTACGCAAGGAATAATTGCATTCTTATGAGATCGAAAGTATTATAGTATAGTTTGAACACAATTTTATCACATATCTGGAATATATTGGTGCTTACGGAGGCGAGACATGATTAAGATAGAGCACTTAACAAAAAAATACGGAAACCATACAGCAGTCGATGACCTGAGCCTGGATATAGAGCCGGGGCGGATATACGGATTCCTGGGTCCGAACGGTGCAGGCAAATCGACCACGATGAACATCATCACAGGGTACCTTGCAGCTACGGCTGGTACGGTCACGATAGACGGACACGACATTTTCAAAGAGCCCGGCAAGGCAAAGCAGCATATAGGATATCTTCCGGAGATCCCGCCGCTTTATCCCGATATGACCGTTCTGGAATATCTGGAATTTGCCGCTGAACTAAAAGGCATTCCGAGAACGAAGAGGATGCAGGAGGTGGATGAGGCATGTATCACTTCGGGCATCACGGATGTTGCGGACCGTCTCATCAAGAACTTAAGTAAAGGTTACAGGCAGAGAGTAGGTATCGCTCAGGCGATCCTGGGCGCTCCCGATGTGATCATACTTGATGAGCCCACGGCCGGACTTGACCCTGCCCAGATCATAGAAGTCAGGGATCTGATCAGAAGTCTCGGAAAAGAGCATACGGTGATATTAAGCTCACATATCCTGTCAGAGATATCCGAAGTATGTAACTATGTGTTTATCATCTCCAAAGGTAAGCTGGTCGCAGCCGATGAGACCGAAGAACTGCTCACGCATATGAACGGTTCACAGGAAGTGGATCTTGTGGTCAGGGCCGGTCAGACACAGACTGAAGATATCATTTCCGCATTCGGCAAGGCTGACGGAGTGGAGAATGTTGAAACTTCGGACAGTTTTGAGCCCGGATGCATATCAGTCAGAGTTCATGCAGGTAAGGAGCGTGATATACGTGAAGCCGTATTTAAGGCTGCGGTGAATGCAGGACTTACGGTACTGGAAATGACGACGAGATCGCGATCCCTTGAGGATGTCTTCCTCGAACTGACATCGGCGGATGAGAAAGACAATACGGATGAGACAACCGAGGAAGGAGGCGATGAAGAATGATAGCAGTATTTAAGAGAGAATTCAAAGCCTGCTTCACCGGAATAATCGGATGGCTTTTCATGGCCGTGATCCTTGCACTTTTCGGATTATATTTCTTCGTGTACAACCTGTTAAACGGATATCCCTATATATCCTATACGCTGAGTTCAATGGCGTTTATCGTCCTGCTCGCGGTTCCTGTTCTTACCATGAGGATACTGTCGGAGGACAGACGTAACAAGACCGATCAGCTGATGCTGACTTCACCCGTTTCGGTCATAAAGATCGTTTTGGGCAAGTATCTTGCACTCGGAGCACTTTTCACTCTGGATATGCTGATCATCTGCATCACACCGCTCGTTCTGGCTCAATACGGTACCGTGCCGATGGGGGAGAACTATACGGCAATTCTCGGATTCTGGCTTTACGGCATGGCATGTATCGCTGTAGGTCTGTTCTTCTCCGGGATCACAGAGAGTCAGATCATAGCCGCGGTGGCTGCTTTCGTTGCGCTCTTCATCGGATATATGATGCCCAATCTGTGCTCACTGATATCCGCGAGCGGCAATATCATTACCAAGATCCTTTTATGCTATGATCTGTATTCGCCGATGGGTCCCTTCATGGCAGGCACGCTGGATCTGACATGCGTGGTATACTTCATCACTCTGATCGCGGTCATGATCTTCCTGACCGTGCAGCTCATCGAGAAAAGAAGATGGAGCATGAATGTACACCGCATAGGACTCGGCGTATTCAGCATAACCACGATCGTTGCCGTGATCGCGGCAGCCGTTCTGATCAATTTCGGTGTAAATAAGATCCCCGTGGAATACACGAGCATCGACGTAACATATAATAAGATGTTCGCTCTGTCGGATGAGACCAAAGCATACGTGAAGGCACTCGACCAGGATGTCACGATATATGTATGGGGCTCCAGAAATCTGACAGATACGACTCTGACGGAGACTCTGGACCGTTTTGCGGACTCGAGTTCCCATATCAAGGTGAATTTCATCACACCTACGGAAAATCCGACCTTCTACACGGCATACACATCCGAGGCTCCGGCTGATAATTCACTTATAGTTGTCAGTGACAAGAGGAGCAGGATAGTTGATTATGATGATGTATATGTGTATTCATATGATTATCAGACTTATTCGCGCAGCATAGATGCGTATGATGCCGAGGGCCAGATCGTAAGCGCCATTGAGTATGTGACCATGGCAAATGAGATGATGCCCAAGGTATGCGTTCTGGAAGGACATGATGAGGTTGCCATGGGCGAATCCTTCAGTACTGCTCTTACCAAGGCAAATATCACTCCCGAAACGCTTAATCTGCTTAAAGCCGATTCCGTTCCGGATGACTGCCAGCTACTGATAATCAACGGCGCGATGTCCGATCTGTCAAAAGACGATGTCGATAAGATCAGCGCATATATAGCAAACGGAGGAAACGTTCTTCTTACCACAAGTTATGATTCGGGAGAACAGAAGAATCTCGAAGGCTTCCTTGCTTCGTACGGTATCACCAAAGAAAAAGGCATCGTAATGGAATATGATACCGGACATATATACAGCAATGTCGGATATTATCTGCTGCCGGAGGTGCTTGACTGTGAATACACAAGCCGGATAACCAACGGCTACGTGTTTACTCCTTTTGCCAGCGGATTTACGATCGATGAAGACAACGCTGATCTTGATTACACGACGATCCTGGCTACAAGCGACAAAGCAAAGGTAGTATCCGTCGGACCTGACGGAAGCGTTGATGAGAACGGAAAGACCATGAACGGCCCGTTCGTGCTCGGTGTTTCCGTAAGACGTGCTGACGAAGCCGGAACCCTCGTTGTATTCGGAAGCATCGATGTCCTGAATGATGATGCGGACAGCATAGTAGCCGGTTCAAATAAGGCATTGTTTAACGGGATAGTATCGACTCATGTGAACGAAAGCGCACTTGATCTTCCCGTCATCCCCGCGAAGTCATATACGGTTGAAAATCTTGTGCTTACAAGTCTGACCGGGGCTATTGTCGGACTCATAATTATGCTACTATTACCTATAGCGATGATAGCAACCGGAATAGCCATCTGGGGATCCAGAAGAAAGAGATGATATATGGAAAAAAATAAGATATCCGCACCGCTTTCGCTCCGCTCGATGAAGATAACCGACGATTTCTGGAAAAAGGAGATCGAACTGGTCCGTACCGAAGTCATACCCTATCAGTGGGAGGCGATCAACGACAGGGTTGAAGGTGCTTCTCCGAGTTACTGCATGCGTAACTTCAAAGTAGCAGGTGCTCTTAACGAGAAAATGCGTGCCCAGGGCGCTTCGTTCATTCCTCCGGCATACACCTTCAGAGGTTTCGAAGCATTGCCCGAGGACCCCGATCATCCGGATCCGGACAAATTCTACGGATTTGTTTTTCAGGATACGGATTTCTCGAAATGGATAGAAGCTGTTTCATATTCACTGGCACAGTATCCTGATCCTGCGCTTGAGCATATCGCGGACGGAGCCATAGATATCGTATGCGAAGCCCAGGCTCCAGACGGATATCTGGATACATACTACATAATAAACGGTCGTGATAAGGAATTCACCAATCTCAGGGATCATCACGAACTTTACTGCCTCGGACATCTCATAGAAGGTGCAGTAGCTTATTTCGAGGCTACAGGCAAGGATAAGCTCTTAAATGCTGCAAGGCGTTTTGCCGATTATGTTGATTCGAAATTCGGACCCGAACCCGGTAAGTGCAAAGGCTACCCCGGACATGAGATAGCGGAGATGGCTCTGGTCCGCCTCTATAATGTGACCGGAGAGGAGAAATATTTAAACCTCAGCCGTTTCTTTATCGATGAGCGCGGTAAAAGACCGTATTATTTTGATAAGGAGCATCCGGAAGGCATAATACGCGGACATGAGGATGACGAGCGCCACGTTTATCATCAGGCGAACAGACCTGTGCGTGAACTTACGGAAGCGGCAGGGCATGCTGTACGTGCCGTGTATCTGTATTCCGGCATGGCTGATGTGGCCAGGCTTACGGACGATGAGGAACTTTATGATGCATGCAGGCGTCTCTGGGAAAACATGGTCGACAGACGGATGTATGTTACCGGAGGCATAGGTGCGACTCATATGGGCGAAGCATTCTCTTTTGACTATGATCTGCCCAACGATACTGCATATTCGGAGACATGCGCGGCTATCGGACTCATCTTTTTCGCAAGGAGAATGCTTCAGATAAATCCCGACAGCAGATATGCGGATGTCATGGAGCGGGCGCTGTATAACGGTGCGCTTTCCGGCATGGCGCTGGACGGCAAGAGTTTCTTCTATGTCAATCCTCTGGAAGTCGATCCCAAGGCATGTGCGCTCGATGAGCGTAAGAGACATGTAAAGAGTGTCAGACAGAAATGGTTCGGATGCGCATGCTGTCCTCCGAACATAGCAAGGCTCATCACTTCCATCGGCGAGTATGCATATACCGAGTCCGATGATACTCTGTATATCCATCAGTATATCGGTGCATCAATCACCAAGACCATAAAGACCGGTGAGGGTGCGGAAGTGCCCGCAGATGTGAGCATCCGCTCAGGATTCCCGTGGGACGGAGATGTGAAGATCAACATCGGTTTCCATGAAGAGGAAGAAGATAAGAACCTGGCTGCAGCCGAAGCATTCAGACTGGCTCTGCGTATCCCGGACTGGTGCGGCGGTTCATACGAACTGACCGGTGCGGATGACCTTGAGAGGGAGATCAAAGACGGCTATCTGTATCTGAAAGGCTTCAGAAGTGAAGATACCGGGATAAAGATAAGCTTTCCGATGGATATCCGCCTGATAAGCGCCAATGAAAATGTAAGAGAAGACTTTGGACGCGTAGCCGTAATGAGAGGACCTGTGGTATATTGCCTGGAGGGCAGGGATAACGGAGAGTACCTGTTCAGACTTTCTGTTGATGCGAACAAGTTTGAAACACAGGCTCATGCGGAGATGTTTGATATATGCGGTGAGACGTGCAGGATGGTATATGCTCCGGGATTCATCAGGAATGACTATACAAGCGGTGATCTGACCGTGGATATAGCTGCCAGCCCCAACGGACAGCTTGCACTGAATGATTCGAGTACCGGATTATACAGTACATACAGACCTCTCGTTTCGGAGATCAGGACCCTTAAGTTCATCCCTTATTACATGTGGGCAAACCGCGGTGAGAATGAGATGAGCGTCTGGGTTGATGTACGATAATATAATTGGGATACATGTGCGTATCCATATGAGGTATTCTTATGCGTATAGGAACAGGATATGACGTACACAGGCTCGTTGAGGGCCGTAAGCTGATCATCGGCGGCGTTGATATACCTTATGAAAAAGGGCTGGACGGGCATTCCGATGCAGATGTCCTGACACATGCGATAATGGATGCTCTGCTCGGGGCCGCCGGACTCGGAGATATAGGACTTCATTTTCCTGATAACGATCCCGAATACAAGGGTGCCGATTCACTGAAACTGCTCAGCCGTGTGGTTGACATAATATCTGAAGAACACTATGTGATCGAGAATGTGGATGCCACTATAATCGCGCAGGCCCCGAAGATGCGGCCTCATATCGACAAGATGCGTGAAAATCTGGCCGGTGTCATGGGACTGGATGTATCTTGTGTCAATGTAAAGGCGACCACAGAGGAACATCTGGGATTTACAGGCGAAGGTCTGGGTATCTCGGCACAGGCCGTGTGTTTACTCACAAGCGCGAGAGATATGGTATCATATGATGTGACGGCCGCAAGGTGTGCCGCCTGTGAAGGATGTCCCAAACAGTAAGTTATGAAATGGTTAGATGAACTCAAAGAAGAAATAGCAGTAGTGCGCGAACGCGATCCCGCGATCCATTCCAATCTCGAAGTGTTCCTGTATCCGAGTTATCAGGCTTTGCGCGCGTACAGACGTGCACATAAGCACTATCTCAAGGGCCATTATTTCCGTGCCAGATATATATCGCAGAGAGCGAGACATAAGACGGGTATCGAGATCCACCCCGGAGCCACCATAGGCAAGAGATTGTTTATCGATCACGGTGCCGGAGTAATCATCGGCGAGACGACAGAGATCGGCGATGACGTGACGCTGTATCAGGGTGTTACCCTCGGCGGTACCGGTAAGGAACAGGGCAAAAGACATCCAACTATCGGCAACAATGTCATGATATCCACCGGAGCTAAAGTACTCGGAAGTTTTAAGATAGGCGATAACAGCAAGATAGGCGCCGGCAGCGTTGTACTTGAAGAAGTTCCGCCGGGATCGACGGTCATCGGTGTTCCCGGACGCATCGTGAGAAGACTTGTTGATGATAAACCTCAGGATACACTCGATCAGATCAGACTGCCTGACCCTGTCAAAGAGGATATCACGTGTCTTAAGAAAGCGGATACCGAACTGACCAACAGACTGCTTGAGCTCGAACGACAGGTGAGAGAGCTTAAGAAGCATGAGAAAATATAGAATATATCGGGAGACATTATGAAGATCTATAATTCACTGACCAGAAATATCGAGGAATTCATACCGAATGAGCCCGGCAAGGTTTCCATGTATACCTGCGGCCCTACGGTCTATCATTTTGCACATATAGGCAATCTGCGTACCTATATCTGTGAAGACGTTCTCGAAAAGATACTCAGATTCTCGGGTTATGATGTAAAGCGCGTGATGAACATAACCGATGTGGGACATCTGTCATCCGATGCCGATACCGGTGAGGACAAGATGGTCAAAGGTGCCCAGAGAGAGCATAAGACCGTCATGGAGATAGCTAAGTTCTATACCGATGCGTTCTTTAAGGATTGCGAGAAACTCAATATCAAGATGCCCGATGTCGTGGAGCCGGCAACCAACTGTATCTCGGAGTTCATCCATATGATAGAAGTCCTGCTTGAAAAAGGTTTCGCATACAAGGCAGGAGAGAATGTATATTTCGATACATCCAAATTAAAAGAGTATTACGTATTCGGTAACCAGAACGAGGATGAACTCATGGTCGGTGTCCGCGATGATGTTTCGGAAGATTCAAATAAGCGGAATAAGAATGATTTTGTCTTATGGTTTACCAAGTCCAAGTTTGAGGATCAGGCTCTTAAATGGGAGAGTCCCTGGGGTGTGGGTTATCCCGGATGGCATATCGAGTGCTCATGCATCAGCATGAAGCATCTCGGAGATAAGATGGATATCCATTGCGGCGGTGTTGATAACATGTTCCCCCACCACACCAATGAGATCGCACAGAGTGAGGCATATCTCGGACATAAGTGGTGCAATTACTGGTTCCATGTACATCACTTAAATGACGAGACAGGTAAGATGAGCAAGAGTAAGGGCGAGTTCCTTACCGTATCCCTGCTTGAGAGTAAGGGTTACGATCCCATAGTATACAGGCTTTTTGCTCTTCAGTCTCATTATCGTAAGCCGCTCACTTTTTCCTACGAGACTCTTGACCAGACCGCTGCAACCTACAAAAAACTCAAGAACAGGATCGCAGCCGTCAAAGCGGAAGGGGATGTTGATGAGGCAGCGGTTAAGGAGTGGCATGATAAGTTTGCCGAAGCAGTCGGTAATGACTGCAATACCGCGATGGGGCTGACTCTTCTGTACGATGTGCTCAAATCGGATCTGAACGGTTCTACCAAACTTAAGGTTATAGAGGATTACGATTACGTATTATCGCTTAACCTTCTTAAGGCTGAAGAAGCCGAAGACGGTGATGATGAACTTTCCGCATATGTGGAAGGCAAGATCGCAGAGCGTGCACAGGCTAAGAAGGACAAGGATTTTGCCCGTGCCGATGCGATCAGAGATGAACTGGCCGCGCAGGGCATCATCATCGAAGACACAAGAGAAGGGGTTAAGTGGAAGAGAGCATGATCTTTTCATTGATCATTCTGTACTGCGAATCGGTCTTTAAGATTGCTACAAGGACAGAGATCACACCGGAATCGGTGCTGATCAATGTCCTTTTCTCTTTATGCTACGGCGCTGTTATCTCGATTCTCTGCAGATCGACACGCCGGGAAAAGGTAAACAGAGTTATCACGGGAGTCATTCTGTTTGTGATCCCGGCTGTATACAGCGTTGAATTCTTCGTCTATCGTTCATTCAATGTGTTCTATGATATAAACACGGTATTCAACGGAGCAGGCGGCGCGCTTACGCATTTCGGCTCTGATATCATGCGGCTGATCGTCTCACCCGCGGGGATCGCCCTGCTTATCTTTATGTTTGCTCCTTTTTTCGCATATATCATCGCAGGCCGGAAGAAACTCGCTGCCACCCGGTTCATAAGATCGGACTTTGTGCTGCTGATGATCTCGGCTTTTGTATTTTTCATGATAGCCAGAGCCCGTATAGCCGGCAATGAGAGCATGCGAGAGATGTACGGTGAGGGATACAGTTTTCAGAATGCCGTCGTCAACTTCGGATTCGCTACAGGCGTAAGATTAGACTGTCTGCATCTTAAGGGCGGAGATGATTCCGGTTTTGTATATCTTCCGGAAGCAGAAGATGTCGGAACTGCTGATTCAGGAGCCGATGCGGTGGATGAGGAGATCCGTACAGATTTGATGACGGAGGATGAAACCGCGATCGCAAAAGAAGATGAACCTGTCTCCGATAAAGAGGAAGAACCGGCCCCGGAACCCGAGGTCAGGGAATACGGTGTAAATGCACTTGATATCGACTTTGAGGCGCTTGCGGAGGAGGCCGGAGGTAAACTCGCAGAGATGGACAGGTATGTTTCATCGATACGGCCTTCGAAACAAAATGAATATACCGGTATCTTCAAAGGGAAAAATCTTATCTTCTTTACTGCGGAGGCTTTCTCCGGATATCTTATCGATCCGGATATGACGCCGACTCTGTACAGACTGGCCACAAAAGGAATGCAGTTTACCGATTTCTATCAGCCTGCCGTCGCCGGTACCACGGGCGGAGAGTACGAGAATCTGTTCGGCATGATCCCGACATCCGGCGGCAGATCCATGGACCGGATGACAGCCCAGAATACTGCGATCACTATTGCAAACAGGCTTGGCGACGAGTATTACGGTAAAGCATATCACAACAACACTTACACCGTATATAACAGGGATGAGACTCATAACAGACTCGGATACTCCGAAGGTTTTATGGGAGTCGGTAACGGAATGGAGGAATATCTTCCGAGGGGAGGTTTCCCGGCAAGTGACCTTGAGATGGTACAGGGTACACTTACCGAATACATAGATAAGCAGCCTTTCGATATATATTACATGACGGTTTCGGGACACGGACAGTACGGGCGGAGCATCAATCAGATGTCCTCATGGAATTATCATCGTGTAGCCGATATCGAGCATTCCGAGATCGTAAAGTGCTATCTGGCGAACAATCTGGAACTTGAAGATGCGCTCACATATCTGGTATCCGAACTGGAAAGGACGGGGATCGCCGATGACACGGTCATAGTCCTGTGTGCGGATCATTTCCCTTACAATCTCGATACCGGTGCCTCACCCGGCAATATGCCCAACCTTTCCGAGCTCTACGGTTTTGATGTGACCAATTATCTTGAACGTGATTCCAACCGTCTCATAATCTGGAGCGGCTGCCTCGAAGATGAAGAACCCATCATCATCGATGAGCCTGTGTTCAGCCTGGATATACTCCCGACGCTCTGCAACCTGTTCGGAGTGGAGTTTGACTCGAGACTCCTGCCGGGACGGGATGTTTTTTCCGACCGTGAAGCTCTGGTGTTTGACGGAAATTACGACTGGAAAACGACATACGGTACCTATATCTCTTCAAGAGGCAGATTCATCCCGGCTTCGGAGGATACCGAACTTCCCGAGGATTATATAAAGAGGATGCAGGTTGAAGTCTCCAACAGGATGAAGTATTGCAAGAATGTTCTGGAATACAGATACTTTGATCATGTTTTCGGCACTCCCGAACATTAACCCCGTGTATATTCGGCACTTGTTGTATATTGTGGCTTTTATTATAATTTAATAAGGTGTTTTTTGTTTATAAGGAGAGGTTATTATGGATCTTAATGTTTTGCATTTTCGAAAGGTGACTGACAAAGCTTATTCGATCGATATGATCGACGATGTCTTAGCGGCGGTCAGAGAGGAAATTGAAGGCAAGGATTTAAGAGAATTTGAACTCAGAGAGAAACTGGAAGCTGTCTATCTGGATAAGATCAATCTCCAGTTTCAGACAGCCAGACTGTTTCATCCGATGTCGGAGTTTGGCAGGACTGTACTCAAAAGCGCGCTTGATACACAGAAGGAATATGAGGGCATCGCCGGTGCGCTGATTACCCTTGTTACGGATGACAGCATAAGAAAATACAAACCGCTGCTGACCGATGATGTCATGGAAGATATCATGGTCGGCAAAACTCAGGCCATTGCCGCGCTCAGATACAGAGACGGTGCGGTATATGCACCGGGAATCATTGCCTACGATGTAGATACCGACCGTTTGCAGGAGAACATCGTGGTCCGGATCGAATGGCTCTATATCGCCGAAGAGTTCAGGGGTGAAGGGATCGCGGACATGTTGCTCGGAAACATCATAGGCAGATGTATCGATCTCGGGATAGAGAATATCACGTTTGATTTCCCGGAAGAGTCGGAATACGCACAGGCATATTACAACCTGTTAAGCGACTGGCATTTCAGTTTTACGTCAGGTATCTCATCCGACTTCGTGACCGAAGTTACCAAAGATACCGTAAAAAAGAATATTGAGGCTATGTCTTATACGGCACAGGCGATCGGGGAACTCTCCGAGAAAGAGTTTATGGATGTCGCAAAGAAGCTGCTTTCGGACGGAACTCTTGACACGATGTTGAAGGGAGAATTCCCGCCGGACTACTTTGATCCGAAGTTAAGCTGTGTGGCCCGCAGAGATTCAATGACGGGCATGCTCTTAGCGCACCGCCTTCCGAGCGGACTGGTCAGGACCGAGTATCTCGGATGGGGCGAAGGAAGCGGTCCGGCACTCAAAGGACTCGTAAGCTTCCTTGCGGTTAAGGCTCTGGAAGTATATGGCAAAGGAACAATGATTTCCGTGCCGGTAGAGTCGGATGAACTTGCAGCTTTTATTGATGAGACGTTTGAAGTGCAACTCAGGAAACCGATGATAGAAGCATCGCTTTTTGCTCCGCTTCCCGAAGAAGATGTGGACCTGGAAATGGCCGCAGCAATTCTCACCGTACCGGGCGGGCCAGAGGAAAGCGAGGAGTAAGCGTCCGACGGCGATAAGTGATTAAAGCGAAGCGCCCGATGGAGTGATCAAATAATCAGTTGAGGAGATAAAGAATATGGATTCAAAAGATCTTATGAAACAACAATCCAAAGAGTTTGAGATCAATACCCTGATAAATGAGCAAAAACTGGATACATCCTTCATGGATGTTGGGGAGATGCATGATAACGCAGTGATTCAGGACATTAAGATCAATGCAGACTTTGATAACCTTGAAGCCAAAGAAGAAGATTTTGATCAGGCAGCCAAGATCAGGGAGACCAAAGAGGCTTTCAGGGATTCTGTAGATGTCTATGACAAAAAGAAGGTGAAGGCTGTTAAAGACCAGAATTTCACTGATGGATCCAAGTTTGTAAGCCTGTATCGGAACAATGAACTTGTCGCGCGCGACAGTGAGAAGATGGTTGCCGTAAAGAATGCGATAAACCGGTATCTGGAGCACAAAGGAGAGGCTGTCGAGTCAAATCTGCTTGAGACGATCATAAGGGCTTGCAACGAGTACACAAGCGGAAAGATATCATTCCTGCGGTTGGGAGATGCAGGACGCAGACTTAAGGAAGTCAAGTCTGTCAGGAAACAGGCAGAGCTCGAACTCTTAAAGATCAGAGCCGTAGAGGCCAAGATGACTGACGAACAGCTTCGGGACAAGAAGAAAGAACGTACAAGGATCATAAAGGCGGATGAGGAGTATTATGCCCCGGAACTGGATGCTCATTACAGAAAACTGGCTGCAAAGACGAATTACAGACCGTTTTTGCCGGATACCAAAAGAGTAATAGAGATCTTAAGAGACTACTATCCTGCCATGAGCTTTAAGGAGGCCGAGCATCTGGCTATCAGGAACAAAGAAACTAAGCTTGTCCTGCATGACGGAACGATAAATACGAAAAAGGCAGATGAGCTTATAAGTCAGAAGAACAAAAAGAGTGCCGAAAAAAAGAAGAGAATGGATGCCCTTCAGAAACTTCACGATCGCGCAGCCGAGATAGAACAGCTCGTTCCCGGCACCTATCCGGAATATGCTCTTAAGATAGCAAAGAAAGAGCGTGAGCTGGGAAAAGAGTATAGCGGTGAGGAGATCGTCATCAAATTCATGCCGGAAGTATATGGCCCGTATAAGATATATATGGCCAAGAAAAGTGCGATATATGAAGCCAAGCATTCCAATATAGTACACAGATTCTTCTCATGGATCACAAACTATCAATTCGATATAGAGGCAAAGCTTCAGGATGTACTGACCGAGGTATCGTTTAAAGCAGGCAAGGACGCTGTGCACAAGGTCAAAAATGATAAGGGAGAAGTGTTCTATACTACGGAAGAGCATGGCGATTATGAGGATACTTTCATCTGATCTTAACCGTTTTATGCGTCTTACCCGGAGGAGTCTATGAAGATCACAGATCTGAATGTGGACAATATATCGGATTATGATGAGATCCTTGATGAGGATATTGCGGAGAGCATAGGCAGAGAGTTTTACTGCGGGATCGCGGCTTCTGAAGAAGGGGAGCCGGCATCCGGAGCCGTGATCTGGGAATACAGGAATCTCGATGATGATGCAGGGGCTTCAGCGGAACTCATGTATATCAATGCAGGCACAAAAGAAGATGCGGATGCTTTACTTACGGAGTTTTCGGAGCAGGCATCCGCAGGGAATGTTACCGATGTCTTCTTTGAGACCGCTAAGCTTTCCGATGATGCGGCAGCTGTATTTGAGGGGCATGATTTCAGGCTCAGATCTGATGAGAGCCGTGATATTGTTGTCAGCGTTTCCGAACTGTCCAAACTGGCAGCCATGGTCAAAAAGATCCCCGACAATATAGAAGGCCTGGATGGCATCAAGGAAGTACAGTTCATGCAGGGCGTAACCAACTGCATTTTTAACGGTAAAAAGGGCCTCATGGAGGATCTGGAATATATCGAGAAGGACTGGTTTGCCGAAGAACTGTCCTGCTGTGTGATAACGGATAAGAAACTTTCGGGGCTGTTTCTGATACATCGATTCCCTTCAGGCACGCTCATGCCTGTGCTTCTTACGGCCATCGGGCCCGATGCGCGCAAGGATATTCTGTATATGATCTGTTACAGTGCCAAAAAGGTGCTGTCTTCATATCCTGCGGACACGAAGGTCATAGTCCGCCGTCATAATGATTCCGTAAAAGCTCTGGCCAAAAAACTTTTTCCCGACAGATCAGGAGAGACGGTCATCCTTGGAGAAAAAGACAGTAAATAAGAAGGAGAACATCTTATGTTCAACGTTTGTGTGATGCAGTTAACACCGATCATCATCCTGACGTCTCTTATACTTAAGGATGAACATTTAAGAAAAAAGGATACGCCCGAGGCAGGGAAGGTATTCCTTATAGCCGTTATCGGTATCATGATCGGTCTGGTCTATCTCATGTCGGGACTGTGTAAGTTCACTGCATTGTATTCCGTAGTTCCCACAGTGTTAAAAGAAGAACCGTATGCTTACCTGACATGGGGGTGTATCGGAGAGATCCTTGCGGCGTGGGCGATCATAGAATGGAACCTTTTTGTGGAATATGCCATCTTCAGGAGCAGTGATTACGAGGCGAAAAAAAGCAGGCTCTTTAAGATCTACGGAATTGCGGTCGCGTGCGGCTTCGTGATCGTTTATCTGCTTGCCGTTCGTTTCCTCGGAGCCGGTTTGAATCTGATCAGTTTCTTAGGCGTATTCATGTTTGTGTTTTTTGCTATCGGGATCTACTTTATGATCAGATCCGTAGTTGTCGTTCGTTTATCCAGGAAGACCAGGCAGGCGCCTTCGTTTTTGAGACTTGACGGCTTTATAATTCCGATCGCTCTGACATATCTGCTGAGTTTTTTGTCCATAATACTTCAGGAATGGGATGCCAGGAGCCTGGGGATCGCGATAGCGGTCGTGCTGACATGGCGAAGCGTTACGAACCGGTATAAATATGTTGATCCGTATACCGGATTCTTCAACCGTAATTTTCTTCAGTCAATGAACGACTATATGGAAAAGAGCGGCTATCCGAACGGGATCGGAGTTCTGTTTAAGGCTCCGGGGACAGGAGACAGGCTCGTCCATGTTCTGGACAGTTTCAAACCTGCCGATTCCGAGATCTTTTCGTTCGGAGACGGCGAGTTCCTTCTCATGGCAGGTCCGCAGAAGGAGTCTGTTATTAAACTGCTCATTAACGGAGTTAAACTCACCGCTTCCGAGGAAGGAGACATACAGGAGATCGAGACTGAGTATGCCATAAGGAATGCGGATGAGACCGCAGAGGAATTTACCGCGAGATTGATCAAACTCTCAGAGGGGGAATGAAATGGATAACGATCTTACGGGATTGATCTATGAGTCATTCGGACAGGGCACTCACGGGCCGGATTCACAATCCGCCTTAAGCCTTGCTTATATCGGTGACTGTATTTATGATCTGGTGGTACGGACTGTTCTGATCACCCATGAGGGCGGGAAGAACGGAAGTTTACATAACAAAGCAAAAAAGGTTGTTAACGCCTCTGCACAGGCTGATCTGTTTGATGCCATAGAAGCCGATCTTACTGAAGAGGAGACCAAAGTCTATCACAGAGGACGCAACGCCAAGAATTCCTCATCAGCCAAGAATGCTTCGATAGTTGCGTACAGAAAGGCTACGGGACTTGAGGCACTGATCGGGTATCTGTATCTGGACGGCAGATATGACCGTATAGTGGAACTTATGAAACTGGGATTTGAAAGGACCGGTCAGATGGACAACCGGCGGGAGTGAACATGCAGGAAAGAGAACTTACGATAGAAGGCAGAAATGCGGTCATAGAAGCAATGCGTGCGGGGACGCCGATAGATAAGCTGTTCATATTGGACGGCTGCCAGGACGGACCGATGTCGACCATTCGACGAGAGGCGAAGAAACGAGACATATATGTGAAGTATGTCTCGAAGGATCGTCTGGATCAGATGTCGACTACCGGCAAACATCAGGGCGTGATCGCGTATGGTGCCAGCTATGAATACTCGACAGTGGAAGATATCATGGCTCGTGCACGCGAAAGAAACGAGGACCCGTTCATCATACTGTTGGACGGCATTGAGGATCCGCATAATCTGGGGGCGATCATCAGGACAGCGAATCAGGCCGGAGCACATGGCGTGATCATCCCGAAAGACAGAGCAGTGGGACTTACCGCTGCGGTGGCGAGAGCTTCGGCAGGAGCGATCAGCTTTACTCCCGTAGCGCGTGTCACCAATATCGGTCAGTGTATAGAAGACCTCAAGAAAGAGGGACTGTGGTTTGCATGCGCCGATATGGACGGCGATGTCATGTATAACTGCAACCTCACAGGTCCGATAGGACTTGTGATAGGTTCCGAGGGCGACGGTGTAGGCCGGCTGGTTAAGTCTAAATGCGACTATGTCGCATCTATCCCGATGAAGGGAGACATAGATTCTCTTAATGCTTCCGTTGCAGCCGGTATTCTGGCATATGAGATCGTAAGGCAGCGAATGGCAGCCAAACTTCTGAAGAAATAAGCATTGAAATATATGATATACTCATATCTATGAGTAAAGTCCAAATGACACAGTCAGCTGCGATCACAGATGAACAGTATATAGCCGCATACCGCGAGGGTGATACCGATACCATAGAAGTCATTTTGGACCGGTATAAGAATCTCGTGCGTGCCAAAGCGTCCAAGATGTATATCTTAGGCGGTGATGTGCAGGATCTGATCCAGGAAGGGATGATAGGTCTTGTAAAGGCTGTCAGAGATTATGATTTCGGCCGTGATGCGAGCTTCGCCACATTCGCGGATCTGTGTGTGTCCAGACAGATATATAATGCGATCCAGTCATCAGCCAGACTCAAGAACCTTCCGCTCAATGACTATGTATCCCTGACGGCAGGACATGACTATGAGGACGAAGAAGACAGTCAGGCTCTTATAGATGAACTGCCGGACATAAGCTCCGCCGAGCCGGAGAGTGCGTTTATCAGTCAGGAAACCGTCGATGAGATCAATCATCTTGTTGATACGATACTTACCGATGCGGAGAGAGATGTGTTCAGACTTTATGTGGCCGGACTTGCGACATCTGATGCTGCGGCGATCCTGTCCATGGAACCGAAGTCTGCTGACAATGCTCTGCAACGGGCGAAAATGAAGCTCAGGAAGGAATTGAGTAAATGAAATACATATCATGGAATGTAAACGGTCTGCGCGCCGTGATGGGCAAGAATTTCATGGAGGTCTTTGACAGTCTGGATGCGGATGCATTCTGCCTGCAGGAGACCAAGCTTCAGGAAGGACAGATCGACCTGGATCTCCCCGGATACGAACAGTACTGGAATTATGCCGAGAAAAAGGGATACTCCGGGACCGCAGTCTTCACGAAGCACAAGCCGCTTAACGTAACCTACGGGATCGGAGTGGAGGAGCACGATCATGAGGGCCGTGTGATCACCCTTGAGTATGAGGATCATTACCTCGTATGCTGCTATACACCAAACTCCCAGAACGAGCTTGCTCGCCTTGATTACCGTATGACGTGGGAGGCCGCATTCCTTAAATATCTGAATGATCTGAAAGCCCAAAAAAGTGTTGTCCTGTGCGGAGACTTAAATGTAGCGCATAAGGAGATCGATTTAAAGAACCCTTCCGCCAATCATCACAATGCCGGTTTTACCGATGAAGAGAGAAACTGCATGACATCTCTTCTGGATGCCGGATATACAGACACCTTCAGATATTTCTATCCCGATAAAGAGGATATCTATTCATGGTGGTCGTACCGATTCCAGGCCAGGAGCAGGAATGCAGGGTGGCGTATCGATTATTTTATCGTATCGGATGATATGAAGGAGAGGCTTAAGGACGCACATATCCATACCGATATCACAGGCTCCGATCACTGTCCGGTGGAACTTGACTTCGACTGAGCCCGGATTTTTTGTTATACTTATTGAGAAATTTTAATTTTCCGAAAGTGAGATCCATATGGAAAAGAAATACGCACTGCTGATAGACGCGGAAAATGCGGATATCAAATATCTGAGCAATATATTAAATGAGTTAAAGACGTACGGAAACGTTACATACAAGCGCATGTACGGCGATTTCACCTCATCATCGATGAAAGACTGGAACAGACGGGCTCTTGAGTATGCCATCGTTCCGATACAGCAGCCCCATTATTCAAAGTACAAAAACGCGGCGGATATAATGCTTGTCATTGATGCCATGGATATACTCTATAATAAATCCGTAGACGGTTTCTGCATCGTATCCAATGACTCCGACTATACAAGGCTTGTAAACCGTCTGTGCGAGGCGGGGTACGAAGTCATAGGCATGGGCTCGAGCAATGCATCCAAGACTCTGAAGGCTGCATGCACCGAGTTCAAGAACCTGGAGAAGATCTTCTCGGATGACCTTGACAGCGTTGACAGCAAACCTCAGTCATCCAGGAAAGGCAAGAAGACGGGTGTCGTTGTTACCGAAGATGAATATGATGACAAGGGATCGATCACTCCGGTTGAGGAGATCCGTCAGGCCATCATGGATCTTATCGGCAAAGAAGATGACAGGGCAGGACTCGGCGGTATCAAATCCACTCTTCAGAGGCAGTATACCGATTTTGATGAACGTAACTACGGTTTTACATCCATACGCAAGTTCATCGAGAGCATGAAGGATTTTCAGGTCATCCAGGAAGACAGTACGGTTTATGTTACATTGAAGAAACCCGATATCGGGGAACTGGAGGTCAATCAGTTCATTCGCAGCCTCCTTTTCCAGAAGCCTTATGAAATGGGTGAACTGTCCAATAAGGTCCATGAAAGATTTGACGGATTCAATCCCAAGCATTACGGTTATAATCAGTTCGGTAAATTCGTTTCCAACATAGACGGTGTTGAAGTCATAAGAGACGATAACAATAACGCGATCGCCAAACTCGAGGAATAGACACAGGGATTTCAGGGAGGTTATATGGCATATAATACTTTGTCATTTGATGAGAGATTATCCGAGAATATCAAGAATTATTCTTTGGATACGCTCTATGATGAGAAGAAAGTGATGGGTGTCATCAAGAGACTGGCCAGACTGACCGGCATGGAGATCATGCTCACGGACAGACACGGAGAGAAGGCACTTGTATGCGGCGATTTTTCTCATTTTGCCATTGATGTGGTAAACGATCCCGGTTACAAGATCAGAGTTCAGAACAGGACCATAGCTCACCTGTATGTAAAAGGAGAGAGCATCGATCCTTCCAGAGAGAAAGAATCTGCCGAACTCATAGACGAACTCGTGGAGCTCCTTTCCTATCTCGGTGAGGAATCATACAGATACCGCGAATCATCGATATATATCGATGAGCTTGAAAGCCAGGTGAAGGAGAGCGCAGCAAGACGTTCCGGACAGGAAAAGACCGATCCGCTCACCGGTGTATTCAATAAGACTTACTTTGATAAACGCGCATCGATAATAGACAGATCCGAGGTCGCTCCCGTGGCTGTCATCGAAGCCAATATCAACGACTGGAAGGTCCATAACGATAATTACGGTGATGAAGGCAGCGATCGCCTGATCCGTGTGATAGCCGAGATCATAAGTTCCGAAGCCAAGAAGGAATATGTGATCGGAAGGACCGACGGAGATGTGTTCGTTATCCTGATCCCCATGCCGGAGGATGGTGAAGCGGAAGATTATGTAAACCGGATCCAATCCCGGTGCATGGCTTTTGAAGATCCTTATCTTGTTCCTTCCATAGCCTGCGGTCTGGTATATAAGGAGAATGTCGAGGAAACCATAACTGACAAGATCTCCGATGCCGAATATCTGATGTTCGAGAATAAGATCGAGATCAAGAACTCTCCGGAGTATCAGGCCAGACTTGCCGGTATGACCGGCTAAAGCTCACCGGGGCAAGTTATGCGTATCCTTATTGCCGAAGATGATGTCGCAACAGCCAAAGCTCTCAAACTGTTGCTTGAAAAATCCAAATATTCTGTTGATATAGTTCATAACGGGACCGATGCCTGGGATTATATATCCGAGGGTTCTTATGATGTCATAGTACTCGATATCATGATGCCGGGCATGAGCGGTCTTGAAGTTCTTTCCCTTATCCGAAATGATCATATTTCCGCACCCGTACTTCTTCTGACTGCCAAAGCCGAGGTCGAAGACAGGATCGCGGGGCTTGAAGCCGGAGCAGATGATTACCTTCCGAAGCCTTTTGTGACAGGTGAACTGATCGCAAGAATAAAGGCTCTGGGCAGGCGAAGCGAGACCTATACGGATGATGTCAGGTCTCTGGGTAATCTTGTGCTGGACAGTAACCGGTATGAAATGCGTGTTCAGGAAAGAAACGTCACCCTTACGAATAAGGAGTTTCAGCTTATGGAACTGTTCATGCGTCATCCGGGGCATGTCTTTTCAACCGAACATCTTATGAATAAGATCTGGGGATATGATTCGGAATCGGATATCGATGTGGTATGGACTCACATCGGATTCGTGCGCAAAAAACTCCGTAAGATCGGTGCGAACGTGGAGATAAAGACGATGCGCGGCTCGGGATATGCGCTGGAGGTGGTATCATGCTGAAAAAAATGCGTATACGAGTGATACTGGCTGCAATGCTCGCATTTCTGGCAGTGATATTGCTTATCGCAGTGCTCGTAAATCTGGTAAACTCCGCGGCGGTAGCCGGCCGTGCGGATCAGACGCTTACCTATGTCTTAAACTATGAAGATCATCCGCCCGCAGATCAGGGACCGGGTAAACCGCCGGAAGGACCGTTCATGGCTCTTCCCGATCTGGAAGCAAATTACATGACTCGTTTCTTCATAGTCCGGTTTGATCCCGATGGCAAAGTGGTGTCCATATCTACGGATTATATCGCTTCGATAGATGAAGATGAAGCTGTACGGTATGCCGAGACAGCACTGCAGCGCAGATCGGACCGGGGTTACATGGGAGATTATCGCTTCAGAAAGTCGGAAAAAGACGGTTTGACCGTTGTGGCATTTCTCAATGTGAGCAGGGAGATCCGGGATATGAGGAGCTTAAGGCTGCTGACGCTCATGGTCTCGGGGGCAAGCCTTTTACTTGTATTTGTACTCGTGGCGCTTCTGTCCCGCAGAGCGATACGTCCGATCGAAAAAAATATAGAGAGACAGAAACAGTTCATTACCGATGCAAGTCATGAACTCAAGACGCCGCTGACATCCATATCAACAAGCCTGGATGTGATCACCATGGAACACGGTGAAGATGAGTGGACCGATAATATCAGAAGCCAGACTGTCAGGATGAGCAAGCTTGTGGCCGAACTTGTAGCACTGTCCAGACTGGACGAGGAGATCCCGCTGCCGAACAGAGAGCATTTTTCGTTGAGCACTGCGGCTTGGGAGACTGTCATGGTATATGAAACCCAGGCAAAAGCGTGCGGAAAAACTCTAAATACCGAGATAGAGGACGATGTTTCCATGGTCGGAGACAAGTCTGCCATGCAGCAGATGATATCTGTCCTGCTGGATAATGCGATACGGTATTCCGATCCGGACGGAGAGATCCGTTTTGGCGTATCCGGAAAAAGGAATAAAGCCGTGATCGAGGTGTTCAATACCTGCGATTATGAAACGCCTCCGGATACCGAGCGGATCTTTGACAGGTTCTACCGTCCCGACAGTTCAAGAAGTACTGAGACGGGCGGAAACGGTGTAGGACTTGCAATCGCAAAAGCTGTTGCCCAGGCTCACGGAGGAAGTATCACGGCTCGCTGTCCGAGCGGAAAGACCATGACGATAAAGGTTGTTATATAAGAAGATAAGCCATTGAATGAGGATGTCGAAATGACATCCTCATTTTTTTATTTCAGTTCAGGTTCATTTCAGGTTGGGGTAGCAGAATAAGAACAGAACACGAAAGGAGGACGTAAAAGTGGAGCAGGATATGCATTATCGTCATGAACTGAAATACTCGATCCCTTACACGGAATATCTAGCCATGCGCATGAGACTTAAGACAGTCATGACTACGGATCCGCACACGGATGCTTCGGGAATGTACAGGATACGGAGTATCTATTTTGATAACAGCGATGACAAGGCGCTGAAAGAGAAGAACGACGGCATCCGGATACGTGAAAAATTCAGGATCCGGTATTATAACGACGATCTGTCCTTTATTTCTCTGGAAAAAAAGATGAAGGTCGATAATCTCTGTCTGAAATACGAAGCCCCGGTCACGGAAGAAGAATGCAGGCATATTCTGACGGGAGATACGGTTTTCATGAGAGATCATCCCGACAGCACGGTAAGGGAACTGTACGCGAAGATGCGATACCAGAGACTTCGTCCGCGCATTCTGGTTTCATATGTACGTGAACCGTATATATACGCTCCCGGAAATGTGCGGGTCACGTTTGATTCTCAGATACGGACGAGTCTTTTTACACAGGAGTTTCTGACTGATGAGGTATCGGATATCAGCGCTACGGATACACCGCAGGATATGATACTTGAGATCAAATATGATGCATTTTTGCCAGGGGTCATTCAGGACATGGTAAGGGTTACATCTCTCAGACAACAGTCATTTTCAAAATACGGCGCATGCCGCAGATTCGGATAGAAAAATAAGATGATCAAACATAAGGAGGAACGGATAAATGTCATTCAGTGATATCTTCAAATCAAGTTTTCTGGAAAGCGTAACGGAATTTTCGGCAATAGATACACTTATCGGTATGCTTTTCGCGCTCGTCATAGGGCTGTTCATTTTTCTCATATATAAGAAAACGTTCAGCGGGATCATGTATTCAACGGGATTTGCCATGTCCCTTGTGGGATTGAGCCTGGTCACCACACTCGTGATCATGGCAGTTACATCCAATGTGGTACTGTCACTCGGCATGGTCGGTGCTCTGTCCATCGTTCGTTTCCGCACAGCGATCAAGGAGCCCATGGAGATCGTGTTCCTGTTCTGGTCTCTGGCAGTCGGGATCGTGATCGGTGCCGGAATGATCCCTCTTGCAGTAATAGGGTCTGCGATCATCGGTGTGATCCTGGTACTGTTCGTGAATGTGAAGGTTCATAACACACCTTATATCCTTATAGTAAACTGCGCAGACGAAAAGGCCGAGGAGAACGCGGTGAACATCATCGAAAGATCGGTCAGCAAGTATATCGTTAAGTCCAAGACGATAAATGCTTCAGGCATAGAACTTACGGCAGAGATAAGAGTTAAGGATGAGGCTACGGATTTTGTGAATCGAATAAATACGATAGCCGGTGTATCGGGGGCGACCCTTGTTACCTTTAACGGAGAATATATGTCATAAGGGGAGGCAGAGGTCATGGTTACGAACAAACATATATCTAAGATCATAATCGCTCTCATGGCCGTGGCCGTCATCGTGTGTCTTCTGGCTGTCGGTTTTGCGGACAGGATCTTAAGTCTCTTAGGCGGGACCGGCGTTACGATGGAGTATGAATCAGAGCTGTTTGACACGGATGAGGTCATCAGTGTAGATATCCTGATCGATGAGGATACATGGGAAGAATTGCTTGAAAATGCAATGTCTGAGGAATATTACGCATGTGATGTTGTGATAAACGGACAGACTTTTTACAATGTGGCGATACGGCCGAAGGGAAATACCAGTCTGACTTCGATAGCAAACGATCCCGATACGGACCGTTACAGTCTTAAACTTGAATTTGATCATTTCGTGGAAGGGCAGACCTGCTTCGGCCTCGACAAACTGATACTGAACAACAACTATGCTGATGCCACCAACATGAAAGAAGCGATCATATATGATATGTACAGTTATCTCGGGGCGGATGCATCACTGTATAATTACGCATCGGTATCCGTAAACGGAGAGTACTGGGGAGTATATCTGGCGCTGGAAGGTGTGGAAGATAGCTTCATGCTCAGGAATTACGGAACGCAGGACGGCGAACTCTATAAACCCGAAACAATGGGTGTGGGCGCCGGTAATGAAGAAGGCATGAACCACCCGTCCGGAGACATGCCGGAAATGGGAGGTTCGGAACCTCCCGGAAACAGACCTGAGATGGGAGATTTCGAAGCCGGAGGAGACAGACCTGAGATGGATGGAGGTCCGGACGGACATTCGATGGGGGATAACGGCGGAGCCGACTTAAACTATACGGATGATGATCTCGACAGTTATTCAACGATATGGGACGGAGAAGTCACAGGCACGGGTAAAGCGGATCACAAGAGAGTAGTTAAAGCACTGAAGAACATAAGTGAGGGGACGGATCTTGAGAAGTATCTGGATGTGGATAACATTCTTAAGTATATGGCGGTACATGCCTTTGCCGTGAACATGGACAGTTTGTCGGGAAATATGGCTCATAACTACTATCTTTACGAATATGACGGACAGTTGAACATCATTCCCTGGGACTACAATCTTTCGTTCGGAGGCATGTCGGCAGGAGGAGGGGATGCGACGGACATGGTAAATGATGCGATAGATACTCCTTTTTCCGGAACGGAATTCTTCAATGCTCTGCTTGAGAACGAAGAGTATCTGGAAAGATACCACAGTTATCTGAAGCAATTGGTTGATGAATATGTTTACGGGGGAAGATTTGATGAGGTTTATAACCGTATCAGAACCCTGATCGATCCTCTTGTGGAAACGGATCCGACGGCATTCTACAGTTATGATGAGTATCTGATCGCAACGGATATGCTGTATCAGACGGTATATCTTCGGGCTGAGTCTGTAGAAGGACAGATAAACGGAACGATCCCCTCCACGGATGAAGGACAGCGACAGGACAGTTCTTCCCTGATCGATGCTTCATCCATAGATGTGGAGGCAATGGGACAATTTGATATGGGAGGGGGGTCCAGAGAGGGCCCCGACAGCAGAAACTGATTATACTATCAGATACTGTCTACGACTGCCTTCGCATCTTCAATGATGCGATCGCAGTCGGCTTCCGTAGCGGCTTCCGCCATGATACGGATCAGGGGCTCGGTACCTGACTTACGAAGGAGAAGTCTTCCCGAACCGTCCAGCTTCTTATTGGTTTCTTCTATATATTCGATGATCTTAGGGTCATTCATGATCCTGTCTTTATCCGTTACAGCTACATTCACAAGCTTCTGGGGAAGGATCTTAAGTCCGAGCGGAAGAGCGGATGCAAAGGTCTTTTTGTTAACAAGGATCTCGGTAACGATTATGGCGGTAAGTATGCCGTCACCGGTATTTGCGTATTTGGATATTATGATGTGGCCTGACTGTTCGCCGCCGATCTTATAACCGTGTTCGGCGATCTCGGCAGCTACATATTTGTCACCGACATCGGTGATTACCACATCGATATCGTTGGCTTTGAGAGCATTGATCAGACCGAGGTTGCTCATGACGGTGATGACAGCCTTGTTACCGGTGAGCTTGCCCTGCTCCTTTAACATGCAGGCGATCATATAGATTATATAGTCACCGTCCATGACTTCGCCTTTTTCATTTACGGCGATACATCTGTCGGCATCTCCGTCAAAAGCAAAGCCTATATCCAATCCCTTTTCCACAACGAAATTCTGAAGTGCTTCGATATGAGTGGAACCGCAGCCACGGTTAATGTTCTTTCCGTCAGGCTGGTCGGAGATAACATAGGTGTCGGCTCCGAGCATGGTAAATACGTTCTTCGCGATGGTGGATGATGCGCCGTTCGCACAGTCAAGACCAATCTTATAACCTCTGAAACTGCCTTCGGGTATGGAAGCCAGATGTCCTATATACGAGTTACGGCCGGCAAGATAGTCGATGCATCGACCGGTTTCCTCGCTGACGGGAATGGTCCTTATCCCGTCTATATAATCCTCGATCTCCTGAAGGAATTCCTCATTCATCTTATTTCCTTCGGAGTCAATGATCTTGATGCCGTTGTCGTAATAGGGGTTATGACTTGCGGTTATCATGATGCCGCAGTTGAATTTCTCGCGTTTGGTTATATAGGAAACGCTGGGAGTGGTCGTGACATGCATGATATAGACATCGGCGCCCGATGATGTGATGCCGGCGCAGAGTCCGTACTCGAGCATATAGCTGGAACGGCGGGTGTCCTTACCTATAACTATGCTGGCGGGAGTGCCGTCCTGAGAGAAGTACCAGCCAATGTACTGACCGATCTTTAATGCATGTTCAACGCTTAGATCCTTATTGATACGGCCTCTGAAGCCGTCGGTTCCGAAATATTTCATATCTGTCTCCGTTTCTTTGGTTGATGTATTTTCTTGCGCAATTATAACATAAATATTTCTACTTATAAAAAAAATATAAAGTTGTGGAAATTGGGTACAAGGGGTAGTATAATACATTTCAGTTGTTAGCAATCGAGTCGATAGAGTGCTAACAGGATACCAAACAATCATTCGAAGGAGGCATTAAAATGAAATTAGTTCCATTAGGAGACAGAGTTGTATTAAAGCAACTTGTTGCAGAAGAAACCACCAAGTCCGGAATCGTTCTCCCCGGTCAGAATAAGGAAAAGCCCCAGCAGGCAGAAGTTATCGCAGTCGGCCCCGGCGGGATGGTAGACGGCAAGGAAGTAGCCATGCAGGTTAAGGTTGGCGATCAGGTGATCTTTTCCAAGTATTCGGGAACGGAAGTCAAGCTCGATGAGGAAGAGTACATTGTAGTTAAGCAGAGTGATATCCTGGCGATCATTGAAGGTTAATCTAAAACAATAAGGAGTTGATAAAAATGGCAAAGGAAATAAAATATGGCGCAGAGGCTCGTGAAGCACTCGAAGCCGGTGTTAATCAGTTAGCAGATACTGTCCGTGTAACACTCGGACCCAAAGGAAGAAACGTAGTACTTGATAAGAGCTACGGAGCTCCCCTCATCACCAACGACGGTGTTACCATCGCCAAAGAGATCGAGCTTCCCGATGCATTTGAAAACATGGGAGCACAGCTTGTTAAGGAAGTTGCTACCAAGACAAATGATGTTGCCGGTGACGGTACCACAACAGCAACAGTTCTTGCACAGGCCATGATCGCCGAAGGAATGAAGAACCTTGCTGCAGGTGCAAACCCCATAATCCTTCGTAAAGGTATGAAGAAGGCTACCGATGCGGCAGTTGAAGCCATCGAAAAGATGAGCTCACCCGTGAACGGCAAGGATCATATCGCAAGAGTAGCTGCCATATCCGCAGGCGATGATGAAGTAGGCCAGCTGGTCGCAGACGCCATGGAAAAGGTTTCCAACGACGGCGTTATCACTATAGAAGAGTCCAAGACAATGCTCACGGAACTCGATCTTGTAGAAGGTATGCAGTTCGACAGAGGTTATATCTCGGCATACATGGCTACGGATATGGATAAGATGGAAGCAACTCTTGATGAGCCCCTCATCCTGATCACTGATAAGAAGATCTCGAATATCCAGGAGATCCTTCCTCTTCTTGAGCAGGTTGTTCAGTCAGGCAAGAAGCTTCTGATCATCGCTGAGGATGTAGAGGGTGAAGCACTTACGACTCTGATCGTTAACAAGCTCCGCGGTACATTCAATGTAGTAGCAGTTAAGGCTCCCGGATACGGCGACAGACGTAAGGCCATGCTCGAGGATATCGCGATCCTTACAGGCGGCCAGGTGATCTCTTCCGAGCTCGGTCTTGAACTTAAGGATGCTACACTTGAGATGATGGGTCATGCTAAATCCGTTAAAGTCGCAAAAGAGAATACGATCATCGTTGACGGTGAAGGCGACAAGACAGCGATCGAAGCCCGTATCGGCCAGATCAAGAAGCAGATCGAAGAGACTACTTCCGATTTCGATAAGGAAAAACTTCAGGAGAGACTTGCAAAGCTTTCGGGCGGCGTAGGAGTCATCAGAGTAGGTGCCGCAACCGAGACCGAAATGAAAGAGAAGAAACTCCGTATAGAGGATGCTCTGGCAGCTACCAAGGCAGCTGTAGAAGAGGGTATCATCTTCGGCGGCGGATCAGCATACATCCATGCAGCAAAGAAGGTTGCCGATGTCGCTAACGGACTTGAGGGAGATGAGAAGACAGGTGCGAACATCATCCTTAAGGCTCTCGAAGCTCCGCTGTTTACCATCGCAGCCAATGCAGGACAGGAAGGCAGCGTTATCGTTAATAAGGTACGTGAGTCAGCTGAGGGTATCGGATACGATGCACTTAAAGATGACTATGTAAATATGGTTGAGGCAGGAATCCTTGATCCCGCCAAGGTTACCAGAAGCGCTCTTCAGAACGCTACCAGCGTAGCAAGCACACTGCTCACCACAGAGTCAGTCGTAGCTACCATCAAAGAGCCCGAACCTCCGATGCCCGCAGGCAGCGCAGGAATGGGCGGAATGTACTAAAAAGTACATACATAAAGCATAAAAAACGCCTCCGGAGAGATCCGGAGGCGTTTTGACATTGATCATTGTATTACTTTCTTGATCGCTTCAAAGCTTTCCCTGCTCATACAGTGTTCAATGGCACATGCGTCTTCTGCGGCGATCTTGGGATCGACACCGAGTCTGATCAGCCAGTCGGAGAGCATCTGATGTCTTTCGTAGATCATCTCGGCTATCTCGCGTCCGGGTTCGGTAAGCGTGATAAATCCTTCCTCGCTGACTTTTATATGCTCCTTTTCACGCAGATTCTTCATCGCTACGGAAACACTGGGCTTCTTGAACCCCATATGTGCGGCGATGTCTACCGAACGGACAACGGGTTTGGATTTACTGAGTACGAGTATGGCTTCAAGATAATCTTCAGCGGATTCGTTTCTTTTCATGGCATATCTCCTTTACATCCTCACACTCCATTATCATAACACAGGCTCGATAAAATGCGAAACAGTGACTTGTTTTACACATCATGCCATTTGAACTCTGTGTGTGGTAAGATTGAAGGGTAACCGTTAGTTTGCCCGGGAGACAGATCAATGAATAAAGATACGATAAATCTAAGAAAAAACATGACGGTCAGGGTCATCGCAGTTTCGGCTGCTTCGCTGATCATGGCTCTGAATATCAATACATTCATTCATACCGGCGGACTGCTTCCCGGCGGTGCCAGCGGACTCACGCTCCTGATACAGGAGATCTGTTCCAAGTTCTTTAACATATCCGTACCGTACACGATCATCAATGTTCTGATCAATGCGATCCCCGTTTATATAGGATTTAAGTTTATAGGGAAGCGCTTTACGCTGCTTTCGTGCTGGGTCATAGTGCTGACCAGTGTACTGACGGATATTCTCCCAAGCTGGGTCATTACTCAGGATACACTCCTGATAAGCATTTTCGGCGGCCTGATAAACGGATTTGCCATCAGTGTATGCCTTCTGGCCGATTCGACGAGCGGCGGTACCGATTTTGTTGCCATCTATCTGTCGGAGAAGAAGGGCATCGATTCGTTCCATATCCCGCTCATCATCAATGCCTGCATTCTCTGTGCCGCAGGCCTTCTGTTCGGTTGGGATAAGGCACTTTATTCCATCCTTTTCCAGTATGCATCAACGGCCGTTATCCGGACGCTGTATCGTAAGTTCCAGCAGGCAACACTGTTTATCGTGACGAATCATGCAAAAGAGATCGCCGATGTTATCTATAAGACCAGTAACCACGGCGCCACGATATTTGAAGGCGAGGGTGCTTTCGAACACTGTGAACGCAGAGTAGTCTATTCCGTCATATCGAGTGCCGAATCGGGCAAGGTCACGAAAGCCATCAAGGAGACGGATCCGGAGGCCTTTGTGAACGTATTAAAGACCGAGAGAGTGCTCGGCAGATTCTATCAGAGACCTGCCGACTGATTTTCTTGATGAAGGTCGCTTGCCGATGTGGTAAACTATGCATGGAAATACATCCTTGTAATTCCGGACATGCATTTATTTCATCCATGATAAACCATATGAATACGAATACTGCTGACCCGGGAGTAAGTACTCCCATATATGAGAAAAAAGAAATAATCTACAGTTCCACGATGGGCGTATGCATCGTGTCTGATGTAACAAAGCTTTCGGCAGACAAGAATACGCCGCCAATCCCCTATTATGTACTCAAATCATATTATGACAGGACGCACGTGGCTTATATACCCATAGAGAACCACGAGGTCGAACTGCGTACTGTTATGGATGAAGATGCGGCAGGGAAGGCATTTGAAGAGCTTAAGGAGGCATATGCCGCCGATCCGGACCATATTCCGGATGAGCTTTTGGTAGGGGAACTGGCTTATATCATGAAGCTTAAACCTGAAGAGTTAAAGATCCGCGCCGGAGCACACGTGCCCGGTGACGATGAGGATTAGATATGATAGTTGACGGTTCGGGCAATCCCGTTGATATTCATGCCAAAGAGATAGAAGATGCCGCGCATACCTGGGCCGGAGCCCTGTGCGAATGTGCGGGACATGATGAGACGTATGCGGACAGGTTCTGGCAGCGTCTCGTTTCATCGGAAGGGGTGTATTCCGAGTTTGTCTGCTATATGCTCACGCAGAACTTTGAATGCTCTTATAATATAGACGGGGTGACGATCGTAGATATCATGGTATGGCAGGTTGATCTGTTCAAGGCCGGCATGGATATGGGCAGGCCCGAGAGAGACGATCCCGACAGCCTTTTGCTGGCCGCATTTAACACCATGCTCGATATGGAGGATGATCCTGACACGTTCCTTACCGCATACAGGCAGGATACAGGTACCGATTATCCCGGGAAATTCTGACAAAACATAGGTATATCACGACAAAAATCATTTCTGGAAAGATTTTTGTAAAATATACTTGACATTATTCTATGGAGGCGTTATTATATGCTCATGAAGGGCACAGACGTCTCCTTTTTAGTTGAAAAGATAAACGAAAGAGAGGAAAACAAAAATGAGTAGAATAAGTTTTGCGGAGTTAAAGGAAGCACCTGTTAGCATAAAGATAATGTACGCAGTGACACTGGTCCTGGCGTTGGTGGGAATGATCCTTCTGGTCATGAATATACTTGAAGTCGGCAATATAAGACTTGCCGTACCGATGGCTTTTATAGTTGCTGGCCAGGTCATCAACCTGTTCGGGATCTGCAGATACAGCAGGCGATCTCGCTGACAGGATCAGGTAAGAGAATACAGTAACATAGATCAGTTTAACGGAGGAAGAAAAAATGAATACAGCTATGATAATAGGTGTGGCAAGCGGGCTTATAGTAGGTCTGATAATAGCGGGAATACTGCTTATTGTGGCTAACACCGACAAGAAACTCAAAACAGAATATGATGAAAGACAGAAGGCTGTAAAGCATAAAGGTTATATGTACGCATTCTATACAGTACTGGTTTATCAGGTATTAATGGTATTTGTTCATTTGGGAAAGGTTGAGATGCCGGTCGAAGACTTCGCACTCGATTTCACGGGAGTGATCATAGGCTGCATCGTATTATGTGTATACTGCATATGGAAAGGAGTATACTGGGGACTTAACAACGATCCCAAGCGCTATTATGTGATCTTTGCGGTAGTTATAGTTTTGAACTGCTTTCCGATAATCGGACCCGCCATTCACGGCACTCTTACGGAAAACGGTAAGATCGGTCTTCCGATGCTCAATATCATGGTTCTGATCATGATGCTTTCGGTACTCATCACTCTGGTTGTCAGAAATATCGTTGACAGGAATTCCACAGAAGAGGAGGAGTGATCCATGAAGAATCTGAAACTTAAATCGGCTCGCGCCGCTCTCGATCTCTCCCAGGAGGAACTGGCAAAGAAATGCGGAGTATCCAGACAGACCATGAGCGCGATCGAAAAAGGCGATTATAATCCGACCATTAACCTGTGCATCTCGATATGCAAGGTGCTCGGCAAGACTCTGGATGATCTGTTCTGGGAGGAAGAGTGATCATCAGACATCAATACGGACGATAAAGACCTCTGCGGCTATCCACCGCGGGGGTCTTTTATGATATCATTGTTTACGTCAGGTGCTCTTGTGTTTTGGGCCGGAAGGAGAGAAGGATATGTCGATAACAGCTGCATATATGGTTCCGCATCCGCCGCTCATAGTCCCCGATGTCGGACGCGGCGGTGAGAAACAGATAGAAACAACGACTGCCTCATATGATCGTGTGGGTCGAGAGGTCGCGCGTCTCGCGCCTGAAACGGTTATAATATCAAGTCCACATGCGACCATGTATGCGGACTATTTCCATGTTTCACCGGGACGGGGAGCCAAAGGTTCTTTTGCGGGATTTCGCGCACCCGGAGTTAAGTTTGATGAAGAATATGATACTGAGCTCGTTGAGACGATATCCGAGATTGCCTATGAACGGACTTTTCCGGCAGGCACTATGGGAGAGAGGGACAGAGACTTGGATCATGGGACGATGGTGCCTCTTTATTTCATAAGAAAATACCTTCCCTCCTGTAAGATAGTCAGAGTCGGACTCTCGGGACTCCCTCTTACGGATCATTATAAGTTCGGGCAGATCATCCGGGATGCGGTTGAACGCACCGGAAGAAAGGCCGTGTATATAGCAAGCGGAGATCTTTCTCATAAGCTTCAGGAATACGGACCGTACGGTTTTGCGCCCGAAGGCCCCGAATATGACAGGCGGATCATGGACGTATGCGGAAGAGCGGCTTTCGATGAACTTTTTGACTTTGATGAAGCATTCTGCGATAAGGCTGCGGAATGCGGGCACAGGTCGTTCGTGATCATGGCGGGAGCGTTTGACGGCATGGCTGTTAAGGCAGCCCGTTATTCACATGAGGATGTGACCGGTGTAGGCTACGGCATTATTTCGTTTATTCCGGAGGGACCTGACGGGGACAGACATTTCCTTGACAGGAGGCTTAAGAAAACGGAGGCGGAATTGGAAGAGAAAAAAGCAGCAAGCGATGAGTATGTCAGACTTGCGCGAAAGACCATAGAAACGTATATATCCGAAGGGGTTAAGATCGATGTTCCCTCGGATGCTTCGACGGAACTCACAGGCAGACGTGCCGGTGCATTTGTGTCCATACATGAACATGGGAGGCTCAGAGGCTGCATAGGAACCATCCTTCCGACCACCGAGTCTGTAGCGCAGGAGATAATCAATAATGCGATAAGCGCCTCGACCAACGATCCCAGGTTTGATCCGATAGAGCCGCATGAACTCAAATGGCTCGATATCAACGTGGATATCCTGGGTGATCCCGAGGATATCTCATCACCGGATGAACTGGATGTCAAAAGATACGGTGTGATCGTTACAAGCGGCTTTAAGCGCGGCCTTCTGTTGCCCGATCTTGACGGTGTTGACACCGTGGAAGATCAGATCGACATAGCCAGGCGAAAAGCCGGGATCGGACCGCATGAAAAAATAAAGCTTCAGAGATTTGAAGTGGTAAGGCATATTTGAGGCGCAGATCATGTTTTTTGGGAAAAAGGACAGGTCGGAAAAACCGCATAAGACATATGACCGTGAGAATCAGAAACCTGTGATCAGATGCAGCATCTGTACGGGTGAGCAGGTTGCGGGCTTTAAAGGCATACATGACGGGACATTCGAAGAGATCATGCTTATCCGCAATAACGAAGATCTGTGTAATTTCAGGAATACTTACGGGATCGAAGGCGAGATAGAGAAAGTCTACTGATCCCCGGGGATATAGTTGTATATGGATATAACCGGAAATGATCTTGAACAGATCATACATGAATTCATAGATTTCCCTGTGGAAGATATCGGACCGCTCGGAAACGGCCATATCAATACGAGTTTGTTCATCAATGCCGGTGACAGTTATGTGCTTCAGAAACTGAACCGGGATCTTTTTGCGGATCATTTAAAGCACCTGGAGAATAACTACCTGCGATATAAGTTCTGCTGTGTGAGCGCACCTGACGCTGCGGGGTGGATCTGTCCCGATATGATGAAGACACGCGAAGGCGGATTCTTCCATGTCTGTGATGACGGGATATGGCGTATGTATCGGTATGTCCGGAGTGATCGTATTTCCCGCGATGAACCGGACCCCTATGTGATAGGAGTCGGGATAGGGAAACTGCACAGGATACTTAAGAAGAGTTCTCCCGGGAACTTCAGTGCCGTGATCCCTCATCTCCACGATCTCGGATACTATTACGACCGGTATCTGATGCAGAAGGATTCCGACAGAGCCAGGCAGCCCGATCTTGATGAAATGATAGCTGATAATATCGGCCATTTCATGAATATGATCATTCCCGAAGGTGACGTGATCCACGGAGATATCAAACCGGATAATATGATATTCAGAGATGGGAAGGTAGTCGGTTTCATCGATCTGGATACGATGATGCCCGGATCTGTCTTTAATGATATCGCAGACGGAATGAGATATTGCTGTGAGACGGAAGACCACGTGTTCAATCCTGCCAAAGCAGGGAGACTGTTAAACGGCTACTGTGACGGCGCGGACGCCGAGATGACAGACGAAGCGATCGAACTGCTCGGACACACCTATTACAGAAACAGATTCATGCTCGGACTCAGGTATTATATGGATCACCTGGCCGGGAATATCTATTTTACGGAAAACTATCCCGGACAGAGTCTTGAAAAAGCAAGGCGATTGATAGTAATGTAGATTACTGTAGATTAACTTACCGGAGTTAAAGATGCTTTTTTCGGATCTTAATTTCATATTCAGAGCGCTGCCTCTGTTTCTCATCATATATTACATAACCCCATATAAGCTTCGCAAAGCGGTATTGCTTCTTGCCGGTCTGGCTTTTTATACAATTTCGGCAGGATATTTCGTTATCGTTCTGGCGGGCGCGGTTGTGATCAATCATGTACTTTCCGCCGGTGTATCCCGTAAACAAAAGTTCCCGTTTATCTTATCCGTGATCATCAACTCCGGTCTGCTCATCGGATTTAAGATCGCAAGTTCTCTGGGCCTTTCAGTCACTTTGCCCGACGGATCGATATTCGATCTGATACTTCCGCTCGGGATCAGCTTTTATGTATTCAAACTCATTTCATATCAGGCCGATCTGTACATGGGCAGGGTCAAGCGTGCATCATTCATCAATTTCGCTGTTTATATCACCGACTTTACGCAGATCGTATCGGGACCGATAGGCAGATTTGAAGATTCAATCGTAAATACCAACAGGATAATATCATCATCCGAGAAGGCGAAAACACGCTTAAAAGGCGCACTTTCGAATATCAGCGACGGACTCACATACTTCGTCGCAGGCATGTTTCTCAAGATCATTCTGGCTGATCATCTGGCGATCCTCTGGAATGAGATCGGCACAATAGGTTATGACAGTATATCGACCCCGCTGGCGTGGTTGGGAGTATTCATATATTCCATGAATCTGTACTATGACTTCTGGGGTTATTCTCTGATGGCTGCAGGTCTTGGCGTCATGCTCGGGGCCGTTTTTGTACGTAACTTCAGGAATCCGTATGCCGCAAAGTCTGTCAGCGACTTTTATCGCAGATGGCATATCACGCTGGGAGACTGGTTCAGAGATTATGTCTACATACCACTCGGCGGAAGCAGGTGCGGACATATGCGGACGATCTTAAGCCTGAGCGTAGTATGGTTTCTGACCGGATTATGGCACGGACTTACGATCAATTATCTTATGTGGGCGCTCATTCTGCTGATCCTGATCATATGCGAGAAATTCATTCTGTCACGGCATGAGACGCTTTATGCGGTTGTCGGAAGGATTAATGTATGGCTTATCATCCCTCTTACCTGGATAGTTTTTGCGCTCAGATCGTTCGGCGACCTGAAGATGTACTTCATGCGGCTGGTCGGATATGTCCCCTCATCGGCAGTCATTAATGCCTCGGATTATTCGGGGATACTGACTGAAGGGTGGATATATATCGCAGCATCCGCGATCATGCTTTTGCCTGTAATCCGCAGATCGTTCATGGAACACAGACGCGGCAAAGTCTGGACTGTGCTCCTGTTCATAATGTTCTGGCTTTGTATCTACAGTATCTGCGGTGCGGTTACCAATCCGTTCATGTATATGAGCTTCTGAATATGGCTAAGAGTAAAAGAAAAAAGAGAAGAACAAAAAGCAGAAGAGAATCTTATTCGCTGCTCATATCGCTCCTTATATCAGCCTTCATCGTTGCACTCTGGAGTTATATCCAGCTGCCGAGCATGTATGCATCCTATGTCTATTCGCCTCTCGATCATCCTGTCGTGGCTGTCGCCATGCAGGGGATCCATGACGGCGTATATCCGTGGAGCTTTATAGATATCGAAGGGGACAAAAACATATCGGATATCGTATCCGATCCGGTTACAGCCGTCCGGACGGAACCGGATGTGTTCGAAGAAGCTTCGGAAACTGATGTGACAGAGGCAGTCCCCGAACCGGAAACTATTGTGGAAGAACCCGAACCGGAAGCGATCGTGAAAGAATCCGAACCGGAAGTGACAGAGGCAGCCCCCGGACCGCAAGAGATCGAAGAAGAGCCGGCCCCTGAAGGGACTGAGGACGGGTTTACCTCCGAATCTACAGAACCGGAAGATTCGGAACCGGTTCCCAAGGAATTCATCACGGTCGATGATGATTACTTTAAGGATGCACTTTTTATCGGAGATTCGAGAATGGTCGGGTTGTCCCAATACTGTGAACCCCTCGATACAAGGGCGGATTTCTATGTCAAGAAAGCTCTGACCATCTACAATATCTTAGACGGAAAACCCATCAGATCTTTTGACGGGACAAGCAAATCCCTGTGGGAAGTGCTTGAAGAAAAGCAGTATGCCAAGATCTACATCATGGTCGGCATAAATGAGATCGGTGTCGGCAATTCCGAGTATTTCAAGGATGCTTACTCGCAGGTTGTGGACCGTATCCGCGAAGCCGAGCCGCATGCACTTGTTTTTATCAACAGCATAATGCATGTTTCCAAGTCAAAGAGCGATAACGACGGATTGTACAACAATTCGAACATAAATGCCCGTAATGATGCGATAGCGTCACTTGCCGATGATATAAACATCTTTTATCTCAACATAAACGAAGCTGTTGACGATGAAAACGGTGCACTTAGGGCAGATCTGACTTTTGACGACATCCATCTTCGCGGATCTTCCTACGAGCCGTGGCACGAATATCTGCTTACGCACGCTATTGAAGCAAAGCCTCTTCCCGAGGTTCATCATGTCCTGGAAGGCCATCCTGTGGAATAAAAAAGAAAACGAAAGAAATCATTTGACAATTATCTGGATACGAGTTAATATATCACTTGCGTCAAGTCGTATGCGGAAGTGCTGGAACTGGCAGACAGGCTAGACTAAGGATCTAGTGTTGGAAACGACGTGTGGGTTCAAGTCCCATCTTCCGCATTATCAATCAAAGCATTTCATCAAGTTTGATGAAGTGCTTTTTTGTTGTTTAACAGGGTAGAAAAATATGGTAAAATAAAACAGACTTTACGGTCATTAGCTTCTTACTTAGGGGAAAACTGAAATGTCAGATATGATAATTAGGGAGGATGAACTCCTCAGTCCTGCGGATTATCCGGAGGATCAGAGAAAACTGGTTGAGGATTTTAACTCCCGCATTAAGCGGATTACCGGTATAGTTACCGGTCTTGGTAAAGAGTACCATACCATTTGGGTTGTGGATATTGCCGATATGTCCATGCATCTGTACCGAAGTACCGGTGAAAGTACTTCCCGCGGTGCGATACAGCTCGGCTACAGATATACCGAGTATGACAGATATATATCCGAATATATAGATACCTATGTGGTCGACAGATCGGACAGTATCCTGAGAGATGTCAATTCTCAGACCGTTATGGACAGGATCAAGGACGGAGACCTGTATACTGTCGATTATATGAGAATGTCCGATGAGGGTATCCTGTCATATCATCAGATGGCTTTTGCCCTGGCCGGACAGCCGGGTGAAGCCGATAAATTCATTCTTGCCTATCGTGATATCGATAAGGCTATCAGAAAGCATATTTCGGATAAGCAGTACCTCAGAGAACAGCTTGATATAGTTAACGCGCTGAGCCGTGATTATTACAACATATTCAAGATCGATATAAACACCGGTAATGTTGTTATCTTAAAACTGGACGGATATGTTACCAAGGGTATGGATAAACCCAGTGATAAGCAATATCCGTATGATGTGCTGTACAAGCAGTATGTCAAGGACAGGGTGTATCCCGAGGATCAGCCGGATCTTCTGGAGGCCATGAGCTTCAACACCATTTGCCAGAAGATGCGCGAACAGGATGAATATGTATCCAGTTACCGCGTATTGGATAACGGAGAGGTACATTACTATCAGTTCACATATATTCCGATCAACCCGATGAACCTTTCCAGCGGTATTCTTGCCGGTTTCAAAAATGTAGACGACATCGTGGAATCCGCCAGGGAACGCGAGGCTCTTGCCATACTGGCCGAGACGGATATCATGACGGGAATACTTAACCGCGGAAGCGGGGAGAGGAAAGTCATAGATGCCCTGGCTAACGGAAGAAACGGAATGCTGTGCATCTTCGATATAGACGATTTCAAAAAAATCAACGATAACTTCGGTCATGATGTTGGCGATAAGGTTATCAGAGGCATTGCGGATATCCTGAGCAACGAATTCAGAGAGCGTGATATCGTCTTCAGACTAGGCGGTGACGAATATGCTGTTTTTGCAGAGAATATCTCGGAAGTGAATTCCGCAAAGATGGTGATAGACCGCGTCTTCAGCAAGATTACGAAACTGAGCATTCCCGAGCTTAAGGGTTATATGGTTTCAGTCAGTGCAGGTGCGTCTTTGTCCGTTCCCGGACAGCATAATGATTTTGAAGAACTGTATAAGAGTGCCGATTCATGTGTATATAAGAGCAAATCGGTAGAGGGATGCGAAGTGAATTTTTATCATCAGGCATAGGTGATGATCCTTGGTTCATGTTTTTATACTAAATCCCGAATATACTGACAGAGAATTTGCGGAACATCTCAGGCAGAAACTGGCCCGGATCCCGGACCTGACTTATTATGTCTTCTTGACGGGAGCAGCCGGAGATGAGACCAAGCTTGCTTCCATGATCGAAGATATTTTTCAGGAAGATCAGCTCCGCATTTACAGTTGCGGAGGCATTTATTCCGCTCGCAGAGTTCTCGCGGGGATCAATGATATCAGCAAGATAGAACTAGCCATAATCCCTACCGAACCCGTTCATTTCCTTGAAGCATTCGGTTCCCAGGAGGCTTTTGCCGATGTAGAGGCAATGGTAGCCGGGAACGTGACAAGAGTCGATTATATACGTACCAATCACGGAGTTGCGCTTAATTCGGTTACGTTCGGATTGGAATCTTATGCATACAGAGGATACGACAATCTCTTCGTCCTCAGGGTAATGGGGCGCCGCCTTATCTGGATCCTGGCCAATCTTTATGCTCTGATGCTCACCCCCAATTACATGTATTCCATAGATATAGAAAAGAAGCCCGGAAGATACAGGGCAATGGAAGTCAGCATATATAACGTGCCCATAACTTCCAGTCGTACCGTTTTCTCGGATGACTGGAATGTTTCGGATGGCCTGGTCAAGTTTATGCTCGTTTCCAGATTCGGCATTATAGGACGTCTGGTATATGCGTTCAGAGCATCCAGACGTAAGATCGCATTCAGGGAAGATGATCCCAGGAATATGATGTGTGATGTCAGCACTGTTAAGGTCCGCCACGAAAACGGCGTTCCCATCTGGGGCTGTCTTGACGGGAGTCTTATCAATGCGATCGACTGGAATATCGATGTTGTAAAGCACGGATTGAAACTGGTTATTCCTGCGAGGTACGGGCATGAAGAACAATAAGCTCGGTATCATCATCAATCTGATCTGCAGTTTCTTCGTAATAATCATTTACCTGATCATCATCAATACTGCCGGCGATCTTTCCGAGAATCAGATCATTTTCTTAAACCTGTTTCTCGCTATAGATTGTGTGGTACTTATAGTCAGCGGGTTAAGTTCCGATATCAATCCGCGTATTCCCAGACTTGTCATAGTGCTGTTATATGCCGCATTATGTGTCGTATCGCTGTTCGTTAACGGAAGCAATTATATGCTTTTCCAGCTTATGATGCTTTCTCTCGGAGCCATATCACTCCTGATGAGCAAGAATTCGTTCCATACGATGATGGCGTTGAATACGACGCTGGCCCTGGTGTTATGGGTTATCCCCATACCCGGTGTGGATTATGTGTTCTCCAACAGAGACTATGCGCTCAATCTGCTCATCCTTGCTTCAGAATATGTGATCCTGTATATCGTTCTCAGTGCCATACACAGAAGGGAAGCACTTCAGGTCGAATCCAATCAGACCGTAGAAGAGCTTATCAAGGTCATAGGCGCCAAGAGAGAAGCCGCCATGGATGCCAGCCGTGCCAAGAGCGATTTCCTCGCCAATATGTCGCATGAGATAAGGACACCCATCAATGCGATACTCGGATTCAACGAGATGATCCTGAGGGAGAATTCCGATGCGAATGTCAACGAATTTGCTCTGGATATCAGAAGCTCGGGTAACTCACTGCTGGCGCTTATCAACGACATACTTGATTTCTCCAAGATCGAAGCCGGCAAGATGGAGATCCTGCCGGTAACCTATGATCTCGGAACCATACTCAACGATATGATAAATGTCATCGGACTCAGGGCTTCGGAAAAAGGCCTCAGCCTTAAGTTTGATGTGGATCCGTCCATCCCTCATGTGCTGTACGGAGACGAAGTCAGGATCAAGCAGGTCATCACCAATATACTTACCAATGCCGTCAAATATACACAGGAAGGCTATGTGGACATGACGGTAAACTATGAGCAGATAGACGACTATCAGATCCTGCTCAAGGTCAGCGTTGCCGATACCGGCCAGGGCATCAAGGAAGAGGACATAGATAAGCTTTTCCAGCCCTTTGAACGCGTGGACGGTGTCAGGAACCGCAATATAGAGGGGACGGGCCTCGGCATTCCGCTTACGTGTACGATCCTGAACCTGATGGGATCAAAACTTGAGATTCAGTCAACATACGGAGTGGGTTCCACTTTTTCATTCATGCTCAGACAGGAAGTGGAAAACTGGGAGCCTCTCGGATCTCTGGATGAGGCCATCCGCAGGGCCAAGGCAGAGACTAATGAAGAACATCAGTATTTCAAGGCTCCTGCAGCCAGAGTTCTTACCGTCGATGACATACCGCTCAACCTTAAGGTCTTCCAGTCGCTCCTTGCGCGTACGCAGATCCGCATAGATACGGCATCCGGCGGAATGGAAGCACTCTCCATGATGCGTAAGACCAAATATGATATCATTTTCCTGGATCATATGATGCCCGAGATGGACGGACTGGAGACTCTCGAAAGGATGAAGTCGGACAGGTTTAATGTAAACCGCTATGATACACCGGTCATAGCTCTTACCGCCAACGCGGTATCGGGTGCGCGTGAACTCTACATGGACAAAGGGTTTGAAGATTATCTGACCAAACCCATTAACTCGATAAAACTGGAGAATCTGCTTCTTAAATATCTGGATCCTTCTCTTGTTACGATGATCGATGTTGAAGAAGAGCAGGAGAAAAGGGAAGATGAAGTATCATCCGAGATCAGGGATTTCTTAAGTTCGGTCCGTAAGATCCCCATGATCGATGTCAGTATAGGAGTGGATGCTTCCGGCGGCGCGGAACTGTACAGGAGCGTTCTGCATGACTATATGGAGACCATAGATCCGTATTCGGCCAGAATAGAAGGATTCTATAATTCCAGAGACCTGGATAACTATCGGATCCAGGTTCATGCGCTCAAGAGTACATCGCGCATGGCGGGCGCGACCAAAGTGTCCGAACTTGCCAGGGATCTCGAACGGGCCGCAGATACCGGAAATCAGGAATATATCCAGGAGAATACTGTGGAACTGCTCAGACTCTACAGGGAACTTAAGGATCCCCTTAAGAGTGTATTCGGCGTATCGGATGAACCCGATGACCGTCCCGAGATAGATCCCGGAATGTTTAAGGAAGGATTAACGGCCATGAGGGAGGCAGTTGATTCCTTTGACTATGATCTGATAGAATCTGTAATGTCTGAATTTGAAAACTTCCGCATGCCGGACGGATTTACCGAGGATTATTCGAAACTGAAGCTTCTTATAGCCGAGGTGGCCGGAGATGACATAGCGGCTTTACTTGATAAATGCTTAGGGGAACTGTGAGGAGTATCATGAAAAAACCATTACTTAGAACATTTACCCGGATGACCGGATTTGTGTTAGGTCTGTTTTTGGCACTGACTGTCAATACATCCGCTTCTTATGCGGCCGAAGCGGGGATCACTTCGGATCTTTTTGCTTACGTGCCGTTCGGAGAAGGCAGAAGCGTCAATATATCTCTTACCGATGTCGGTGGCAGAACATATCTTTTCCTGCCTTCGGACATGCCGGCTTCGCGTGTGGTATTTCATTATGATATTGAGAGCGAAGAGATCCGTTTTACAGACGGAACGGTTCTCACTCCGGATACCACGACTGATATCAGCAGGTATCTTTCCAAGGATACAGGGGACGGAAGCAGGATACTCAATCTTACCGTTGTAAGACCCGGATCCGAGAACTCATATGAGATATATGTTATGCAATCGGCCAATATACCCAGCATATTCATAAGCAGTTCCGATCCCGCACACGGAAGGACATATGTGGATGAGTCCAAATCCAATAAAGCATCCGGTTCGATGACGATGCTCACTTCTTCCGGAACGGTTGTATATGACGGAGGGTTAAGCCAGATCAAAGCCAGAGGAAACACCACATTTCTGGCAGATAAGAAAGCATATCAGATCAAACTTGATACTGCCGTTGATCTGACTCAGACTTCTTCGGCTCAGGCGAATAAGACCTGGATCCTGCTCGCAAATGCTTATGATCCCACTTTGATACACAATACCGCAGCCTATCGGATGGCTTCCGCGTTCGGCCTTGATGCGCCGGATTGCAGGAGCGTGGATCTGTATTATGACGGGGTTTACAGGGGGAACTATCTGCTCAGTGAGAAGGTTCAGACAGGAACCGGGCGCGTTGAGATCCCGGATCTCGAGAAGAGGACAGAAGATGAGAACTCCGGAAAGGATCTGTCAAAACTCCAGACTGCGACAGGAGCCAACCGGTACGGCGATATATACCAGTATGTTACCGGGGTAAATACACCCGAAAGCTATGACGGCGGATATCTTCTCGAACTCGATAATGCATATTACAAGGGGGAGAGAAGCTACTTTATCACATCAACGGGTGTACCGTTTGTTGTCAAGAGCCCCGAGAACTGTTCAAAGGAAGAGATGATATTCATCTCCGAATACGTAGAGGAAATGATTGCCGCTTCATTAAACGGCGGTGTTAATCCCGTTACGGAAAAGAGCGTATGGGATTATGTCGATCTTAAATCGCTGGCCAGATTCTTCGTATTGCAGGAGACAGTATGCAATGCCGATTCTTTTGCAAGTTCCAACTATTTCTATCTGGCGGGACCGGATTCGCCGATGGTAGCCGGCCCCGTATGGGATTTTGATGATTCCTACGGCATCAGAGACGATCACGTATCCGCAGAAGGCTTTGTCGGAGGCGCATTTATCGAGCCGTTCATGAATCTTCCCGATTTCAGAAAAGAAGTTAAGAGTTTCGTATCATCCGGGACATACGGCAAAGCCGCATCCGGCAGGATCGACTCCCTGGTATCCGAGATAGCTGCATCGCAGAAGATGAACCGTGTGCTCTGGGATGCTTCGGATCAGATGTATATCAAACTTGAATCATATGACGCTGATATTTCGAATATGAAGAACTACGCTGCTTTGAGAGTAAAATGGCTTAAGGGTGTCTTTGCTACATGGTAGAGATTGTAAAAAAGCGCAGATCTGTATGTATAATCCTTTCTTTGATATTTTTGTTCCTTTCTTTTTCTCCTCTCAGAGTATCCGCCAGGGATGACAGGGTTCAGACCGTAAGAGTCGGATACTATGAAAACGAGGTGTTTGAGGAAGGGGCTTCCCCTGATGCGGTCAAGAAGGGCTATGCTTATGAGTATTATCGGAAGCTGTCCGAATATACCGGCTGGAATTATGAATATGTCTACGGAAGCTTCACCGATCTGTATGACATGCTTCTTGCCGGAGATATAGACCTTCTTGCGGGTCTTGCAAAGCGCGATGACCGTATAGGTATCATCGGTTATCCCGAGTTACCGATGGGTAACGAAAGCTATATCCTCGTAAAACATGATGATGACACATCCGTAACACTGTCTCTTTCTTCTCTTTCCGATAAGAAGATAGGTGTCTTGAACAGTGCGGTCTCCGATATTCTTGCAGATTTTCTCGCAGAACATTCCGTAGAAGCACAGGTCGTTTCATATGATGATTATGAGTCGCTCTTCAATGCATTCGATACCGGGACCATAGATATCCTTGCGGCTGAAGGCGACGGCGCATACGGACGCGAACATGCGGAGGTCATCTGCACATTCGGGGCGTCCGACTATTATATGTGTGTTACCGTAGGGCGTGAGGATCTGCTGGATGAACTGGATGTCGCACAATCCCTCCTGGCAGTGGAAGAACCGAATTATATCGGGTCATTACAGAACAAATACTATCCCGTAAGTGTTTCGAGCCATACTTTTTCCTCGGCCGAGAGAGACTGGCTGACTCAAAACAGCGATCTTAAGATAGGTTATCTGAACAATTACCTTCCGTACAGTTCCGTTGATAAAGACGGGAATGTTACCGGTATAATCAAGGATATCCTTCCTCAGATGTTCTCGGAACTTTCGGTTCCCGCATTGGATATCTCATATATCGGATATGACAATTACGATGACATGATCGCGGATATCCGGAGTGACAAGATAGACGCTGCCTTTCCGGTCGGCGGAGGCCTGTATTATTCCGAAGAGAGCGGGATATATCAGTCATCAGCGGTTGTATCCTCATCTACTGATCTGGTCTACAGGGGTGAATTTGATGAAACCGATATCAGAACATTTGCCGTAAACGAAAACAACCGGATGCAGTATTACTATATCCGCACCAATTTCCCCGATGCCGAGATCATATACTATCCCGATATCGACGCATGTCTCATGGCAGTCCTTAAAGGAGATGTCGGAGCGACGACGTTAAACGGACTGCGTGCCACGGATATGCTTAAGAACAGCCGCTATAAAGGGCTCTACCTTGCACAGCTCGGGCAGACCGATGATCGCTGCTTCGGCGTTAAGATCGGAAATGAGGGGCTCCTGAAACTGTTAAACCGGGGTATCAAAGTCCTCGGGGCAGATTATTCCCGGACTATCGCTTATGCTTATTCCGGTCAGTTATATTCCTATTCTTTCATGGATATGGTAAAGGATAATCTTTGGCTGTTTCTGAGCATGATCCTGCTGATAGCCATTCTGATAATAGTGCTGATCGTAAGGGATCTGAAACGGACACGCCTTGCAAACCGCCAGAAGTCCGATTTTGTGTCAAACATGTCGCATGAGATCCGTACACCGATCACCGCGATCATGGGCATGAATGAGATGATACAGCGTGAGAGCAGTGACGAAAGGGTACTTCAGTACTCCGATAACATAGAAAAAGCCGGAGAGAGCCTGCTGGGCATCATCAATGATATACTTGACTTTTCCAAGATCGAATCCGGGCATACGGAGCTTGACGAGCATGAGTATTCTCTTGCGGAGCTGCTTCGTGATATGTATCTGATGATCATAAACCGGGCCGGCGAGAAGAACTTAAACTTGACATTTGACATAGATGAAGATCTTCCTGTCAGACCTGTGGGAGATATGCAGAAACTCAGGCAGGTCATCACCAATCTGCTAACAAACGCCGTCAAATATACCGAAAAAGGCGATGTCATTCTTTCCGTCAAAATGCTTTCCCGGGAAAAGGATTCTTTCAATATGGAGGTCTCGGTGGAAGATACGGGGATAGGTATCAAAGAAAGCGAGATGAATAAGCTTTATTCTGCTTTTGACAGGCTTGATGTTGAGAGAACGCGTAATATCGAAGGATCGGGACTCGGTCTTGCCATATCCAGACGGCTTCTTGCCGTCATGGGAACCGACATCCGGGTAAAAAGCGAATACGGCAAAGGCTCAAGATTCTTTTTCAGCATCAGGCAGGGAATATCGGATCCGGAGCCTATCGGCAAATTTGATGTATCGGATGAAGAAGCCGCTAAAATGAATCATAAGAGCAGGACCGCCACGTTCACGGCGCCTGATGCCACTATCATGGTCGTCGACGATACTCCGATGAATCTTCAGGTCATCTGCGGTCTTCTGAAAGGCAATGATATCAGCATAGATACCGCAGAGAGCGGGACCGAATGCATATCCTTATTTAAGCAGAATGACTATGACCTTATATTCCTTGATCAGCGCATGCCCAATATGGACGGTGTGGAGACGCTTCAGCAGCTTAAGACCGCCGATCCCGATAAGTTCAGGTCCACGCCCGTCGTGTGTCTGACCGCGAATGTATTATCCGGGGCCAGGGAGCAGATGCTTGATGAAGGGTTTGACGATTATCTTACCAAACCCGTCAATCTGCTTGACATGGAGCGGATGCTTCTTAAGTACCTGCCCGCGGAGAAGATCGTCAGGATACTCGGAAATGAAGCGCCCGAAGAAAACGACATACCCGAAGCACTTAAACAGACAGAGGCTCTGGATACAGACAAAGGGATCGAATACTGCGGAGATGCACAGGAGTATATCGAAGCACTTGATGTCTTTCGGGCATCGGTTAACGACAGAGCGGCTCAGATAGATAATCTTTTCTCGCTTAAGGAATATGACAAGCTTTCGCTTCTTCTTCATTCGATAAAAAGTACATCCAAAGCGATAGGAGCGATCACTCTGTCGGATCTTGCTGCCAGGATCGAAGCGGCGGCGAAAGACGAAGATAACGACACACTGGGCAGAGTCGTTCCCGTATTTGTCGAGAAGTACAGGGAACTCGGGAAAACGCTGGATTTAGTATTGGATCGATGATCCGGCATATCAAGAGGAACATATATGCAAAGAAACAGAGTTTTCAGCGAAGACATAATGATGTCGATACCTACTGAAGAAGGGATGTCGGCGGCTGAATGGCTTGCGGAGCAGATGCCAGGAGGTTTCTTTATATACAGAGCCGATGAAACAATGGAACTTCTGTACGTGAATCAGTCAACATGCGATATCTTCGGCTGTGATACGGTAGATGAATTCCGTGAGCTTACGGGCAATAACTTTAAGGGAATGATTCATCCCGATGATTATGATTCCATTCAGGACTCGATCGATGAACAGATAGCGAGTCCTTCAAACCGGCGCAATATCGATTATGTGGTATACAGGATCATACGTAAGGACGGAACGATAAGATGGGTTGATGATTACGGACACTTTGCCACGCTTCCCGGATACGGTGAAGTTTATTATGTGTTCATCGAGGATATCACGGAAAACAGAGCGGCCGCAGAGGAAAAAGAGCGTGCGAAGAAACTGGCACATGCCCTGGAACAGGCAGAAGCAGCCAATGAATCCAAGAGCGCATTTCTGTCCAATATGAGCCATGAGATCCGTACTCCGATCACTGCGATCCTTGGAATGAATGAGATGATCCAGAGGGAGACCGAAAACTCGGTGATACTTGAGTATTCCGAAAATATCCGCAAGGCCGGTGTCAGTCTTCTGGGCATAATCAGCGATATCCTTGACTTTTCCAAGATAGAGACCGGCAAGATGACTCTGGACAATGAAGAGTATTCCATAACTTCATTTGTCGTAGATCTCTATAACATCGTTCAGTTCAGGGCTGAGGCCAAGGCGCTGGAACTTAAGTTCATCATAGATCCTGAGTTGCCTTCACATCTTGTAGGCGATGAGATACGTGTTAAGCAGATCATAACAAACCTTCTCACCAACGCGGTTAAATATACCGAAAAAGGAGAAGTGTCATTTGAGATAAAACTAGAAGAAAAACTGGAAGACTCCGTACGGATCCGGGTTTGTGTCACCGATACCGGGATCGGCATACGCAAAGAGGACATGGCCCGTCTGTTTGAGCCCTTTGACAGGCTTGATCTCAAGAAGACAAGGACCATAGAAGGCACCGGTCTGGGGCTTGCGATCACCCAGCAGCTTCTTTCCATCATGGACAGCAAACTGGAGGTGGAAAGCCGGTATGAACAGGGGTCAGAGTTTTCGTTCATCCTGACCCAGCAGGTATCCGACTGGACCCCTGTCGGTGAATTCAGTCCCGATGTGAGCATAAATGAAACGCCGACAGGCCATCGTAAAGGTACGCTCTTTACGGCACCCGGAATGAGACTTCTCGTGGTCGATGATACTCCTATGAACCTTCAGGTCATTGCCGGACTTCTGAAGAGAACCAAGATGCATATCGATGTGGCGACCGGCGGAATGGAAGCCATCGAAAAGTTCGGCGCCGAGCATTATGATCTGGTATTCCTGGACTACAGGATGCCGCAGATGAACGGTATCGAAACGCTGGAACTCATTCGTGCAAAATATCCGGAGAAATTCGCGAAGACGCCGGTGATATCTCTGACTGCCAGCGCGATCTCCGGTGATAAGGAAAAGATGCTCCGTGCCGGTTTCACGGATTATCTGTCAAAGCCCGTCAACATCGATGAGATGGAAAGGATGATGATCAAGTATCTTCCTGCCGATTCCGTTATACTGTCTAACGGAAATGAGTGTGATGAAGAAGATGATGAACTTACAAAGCTTCCCGTGATCATATTCGAACATCCCGAACTCGACCCGGAAAGGGGAATCGAGTATTGCGGCGATGCGGAAGACTATATGTTCGCGGTCGAGACTTTTGCGGTATCGATAGACACCAAGGCCGCACAGATCGAAGATGATCTTAAGAACGAAGATTATGAATCACTTGCGCTCAATGTGCATTCCCTCAAGAGCACTTCCGGAGCGATAGGCGCGGTTCATCTTTCGGAAAAGGCAAAGGAACTTGAACTTGCGGCAAAGGATTCCGAGAAAGCAGTCCTTCGCAGGGATACCCCGGTACTTCTAGAAGAATACAGAGCGCTCAAGAGCATATTGAATGAAATTGTGGATCAGTATGAAAAAGGCGAAGAATCCACTCATGTCGCGCTTGCGGTAGTTGAGGAGGAGAGAAGCAGGATGCTGTCGAGAGCTCTGGAGGAAGCGGAGCGTGCGAATCTTGCCAAAACCGCGTTTCTGTCCAACATGAGCCATGAGATACGTACTCCGATGAACGATATCATAGGGCTTTACAACATAGCCCTGAGGAATAACGATCTCGATGATGAGACCAGAGGTATCATCACTCAGATCGGATCATGTGCAAGACATCTGATATCTCTTATAAACGATATTCTTGACATGAGCCTGATTGAATCGGGGAATATCCGGCTCAAGAACGAAGAGTTCTCTTTCGGTAACATGCTCGAACAGATCAATATCGTAGCCGAATCACAATGCGATGATAAAGGACTTGTATTCGACTGTTCCGTGAACGGACACATGGATGATCATTACATAGGCGATGCCATGAAACTCAAGCAGGTCATGTTCAATCTGCTCGGAAATGCCGTTCAGTATACACCCGCTCCGGGTAAGGTCACTTTCTCGGTGGAAGAGACCGAACACGGAGAAGATTCGGCAATGATCAGGTTTACGGTCAGTGACACGGGGGTCGGTATCGATCCCGATTATCTGCCCAGGATATTTGAGCCTTTTTCAAAAGAAGCTGAAGGCACGCTCAACCGGTATGAAGGCACCGGACTGGGGATGGCGATCACTAAGAACATCGTGGATATGCTGGGCGGATCCATAGAAGTCCGTTCGGAAAAAGGAAAGGGCTCGGTATTTACGGTGACTGTTCCTGTCGGAACGAGTGAAGCAAAAGATCATGAAAGGTATTCGTTTAACCCCGATGATATACGTGCTCTGATAGTTGATGATGATATCACCGCATGTGAGCATGCGAAGATGATCCTGCGAAGGACAGGGATAGAATCCGAATATGTGCTTAACGGAGAAGATGCGCTGGCTATGTTTAAGACCTTCCCGGAATCCAAACCGCCGTTTAATCTCGTGCTTGTAGACTGGAAGATGCCGGGAATGGACGGGATCGAGCTTACGAGACTTCTGCGTGCCAACACCGTGAATGAAGACATAACCATAGTCCTCACGACATATAACTGGTATGAGATCATGGAAGAAGCATTTCATGCGGGAGTGGACGGTTTCCTTGCCAAGCCCATGTTTGCCGGCAGCATGCGTGAAGAACTTGACAAGATATTTGCCGAACGAAAGAATGCCAGACCGAATAACGGCCGCATGAAGGGCCTTGACGGACGTAAGGTACTGCTTGCCGAGGATATGGAACTGAACGGTCAGATCATGGAACAGATACTGTCGTATGCGGGAGTGAGCACAGAGTGCGCTCCGGACGGTGAAAAAGCAGTCGAGCTGTTTGAAAACAGTGATGTCGGTACGTATGATGCGATCCTCATGGACATAAGGATGCCGAAGATGGACGGACTTGATGCCACCAGAAGCATACGGGGACTTGACCGCGCAGATGCCCGGACCATCCCGATAATCGCGCTGACGGCGGAAGCGTTCGAAGATGACGTAAGACGTTCTCTCGATGCCGGAATGAATGCGCATATAGCGAAGCCCGTGGAACCCGATGAGCTGTTCTCGGTTCTTCGAAGCCTTATATGATATTATTGTTCCAGGAGAAAATGATGGAGGTTGGACATGAGTAGAATACTGCTGATCGATGACGATGAAGATATGATAATGCTTACCGGGCGCTGGCTTGAGAAAGCCGGTTACGAAGTGACCAAAGCGACATCCGGAAAAGAGGCACTCGATATCCTTTCCGGGCAAAAACCGGATCTGATCCTGCTGGATTACTGCATGCCCGAGATGGACGGCCCCGCCGTACTCAAAGAGATCCGTACTAACGACGAGACAAAAGAAATACCCGTCCTTTACAGAACGGGTATGGATGATGCCGTATCGGGAGAATATACCGCAAACGGTATAGTATCCAAGTCAGAGGGAAAACCCGGTCTGCTCAAGGCTCTTCAGGAGGCTCTGGCTTAGGAAGGAGCGACAGACGGAACATCGATTCCGCAAAGAATCTGTGTATAACATCCAGAATGGTTTCTTTCTGCGATGATTTCAGCAGATATCCGTCGGGTTTGAATTCAAGAACCCTGAAGACAAGTTCCTTATCATTCTTTCCTGTCAGGAAGATGATAGGGATCTTTTCGTCCGGGAAGTTGGTGCGGATGCTCTTCATGAGTTCGCATCCGTTTATTTCGGGCATTTCATAGTCGAGCAGCATGAGATCCGGAGTGACCGTATTGAGTCCGTCCAGAGCGTCCTCTGCACTTGAAAAACAGGAAACGTTGTATCTGTCCGAAAGCCAGTGGTCGATTATGGGCAGATAGCTTGAATCGTCATCAACGACGAAGATAGTCTTTCTCCTGTGGTAATCGGCTTCGAGTTCGGCAAAATACTCCATATCCTTAACGAACATTTCTATATCGACCGGTCTCGGGTAACTTTTGGTCACGCGGTATGCTCCGTTTGTGAGCATGGCGGTCTGGATGTCGGTCATCTCGCCCGTAAGGCAGAGGATCTTGGAATCATCCTGGCAGATCTCACCGAGCAGGTTCATGTTGATGCCGATATGCGAGTTGTCACTGAGCCCGGGGTAGTAGACGATGATGTCAGCCTCGGATCTGTGCGCTATTATCTGATCGGGTTCATCGGGAATGGTAATAACGGTGAAGCCGGCGGCGCTTAAGTTGTTCTCGATGCCCTTTTTGACGATCACCTGTCCGCTTTGGATGAGCAGTACGCAGTGACTGTGGTCTGTGGATTCGACGGGCTCGGATGCTTTGGAATTCTGTTCCCCGGCCAATTTCTTCATCGCTTTCTTGGCTTCGTCTTCTTCAAAAGGAGCAAGCAGAGTGGAAAACTCCCTGTAAGTATTAAGAAATACATGTGTATCCCTTCTGACGGTCGCGATATCATTTTCACGGGCGGCCTTTTCCAGCGCGGCAGCCATATCCGACAGCTTCTTAGCGCCTACCAGACGGGCTATGCTCTTCAGAGAATGAACGCGGAGAGCGTACATGGTCCAGTCTTCAGCCTGAACGAAGATCCTTATCTCATCGGATTTCTCACCGATGGAAGAATAGAAGATATATAATGCGTCCATATAATCGTCGGCGGAACCGCAGTTGGCTATTCCGGCCACAAGATCGATATGAGGGACTATCTTAAGCCATAACGGCAGCTTCTCTATCTCGAGACGGGTATCTTCCTCGCTCGGTGTCAGATCATCGGGGGTTAAAGCAGCGGCAGGAGCATCCGGTCCGGCATCGATATCCGCCAGTCCGGCCTTATCCGGCAGATAGGTCATGATCACATCGAAGAGTTCCCGGGGCTCGATGGGCTTGATGAGCACATCGGCAAATCCGGCAGCTTTATACAGATTTATGTTCTGCTTGCCTTCTTCGGTCGTATGGCATACGATCGGGACTTCCCGGCCTTTTTCCTTAAAGATCTCTTTTAATCGTACGAGAGTGTCCACTCCGTCGAGATCGGGCATGCGATGGTCGAGAAGTATCAGGTCATATTCCTTTTTTTCACAGAGACTGATACACTCCGATCCGTTCTCGGCCTGGTCCGACATGACTCCGTGCGTGGCAAGGAGAGAAGACAGTACCAGACGGTTTATCGACATATCGTCAACTATGAGTACACGTGATCTGTTATCCATGAAAACCTCTTTTCAAAACAGTTCTTTCTCATACGCTATATTTTAGCATTATCATTGCATATTTTCCATTTTGATATTTTCTCAGTATTTAATATAATTGAACATATAAGACCCCCAAAAGGAGAGACGTTATGGATTGGGTAGTAGTTGTAGACGATGATGAGGAAAACCGCGCCCGTGTCAGCAGGATACTGCAAAGATCGGGCATTAAGGTCACCGAACTGTCATCCGGTGAAGAGCTTATCCATTACATAGAAGGAATGGTCCCGCTTCCGGACCTGGTTCTGCTCGACGTGCTGATGCCCGGAATGAACGGGTTTGAAACATATAAAGCGTTAAGGGAAAAGACCGGGAGCGATAACGACCTGCCTGTGATATTCCTGACGGGTGATGATGACCTTGAGACCGAGACGGAAGGACTGGGACTCGGTGCGGTCGATTTTATCCGTAAGCCGTTCTTCCCGGAGATCCTGACTCTTCGCGTGAAGAGGACTATAGATTATATCAGGCTGCAGAAGAGCCTGACTAAAGAAGTTGAAAAAAAGACCAAAGAGAATAACCGTCTGACATTGCATGTTGTACAGACGCTTGCCGAGGCGATCGATGCCAAGGATAAATACACAAACGGCCATTCCGGCAGGGTTGCGACCTATTCCAAAGAGATAGCCAAGAGACTCGGCTATGACGAACAGCATCAGGACGAGATCTATATGATGGGCCTTTTGCACGATGTCGGAAAGATCGGCGTACCGGACTGGATAATCAATAAAACCGAGCGGCTTTCCGACGAAGAGTTTGCCGCGATCAAGACTCATCCCGTTGTGGGAAACAGGATCCTCATGAACATTAAGGAGATGCCTCAGCTTGCCTATGGTGCCAGATGGCATCATGAGAGGGTCGACGGACGCGGATATCCGGACGGGATCAAAGGCAATGAGATTCCCGAAGAGGCAAGGATCATCTCGGTAGCCGATGCGTATGATGCTATGACGAGCAACCGCAGCTATCGTAAAGCCATGACTCAGGATGATGTCAAGGAGCAGCTGATCAAAGGTAAGGGTTCTCAGTTTGACGCATATATAGCAGATGTCATGATCGCCATGATAGACGAGGATACCGAATATACGATGCGTGAAGGCGAGGCGGAAAAAGCCGGACTCAGAGAGCGCTCGTCAGAGGAAGCGATAAAACATCTGGAGGCAACTCCGGTCCTCTCCGATGAACTCACAGAGCTTGAGATGCTCGATTGCGATCTCGGAACATATCTGTGCGGAGATATTGAAGATTATCTCGAAGCGTTATCTGTCTTCAGCGATTCATGCACCGCGAAAGCCGAGAAGATAGAAAATGCATTTGAGAAAGAGGATATAGAGATATACACAACTCTTGTTCATTCTCTTAAAAGCTCCGCCCGTACGATCGGTGCGGCCGAATTGTCGGATCTGGCCAAAAAACTCGAAGCGGCAGGTAAGAATGCGGATCTTGACTGTATCAGGAAGGAAACACCCGCACTTTTATCGGATTACAGAACGCTCGGAGAAATACTTCAGACTATCTTAATTGACAATTAGGATTCTTTGCTGTATCATACAGTTTGTCGCGCAGGAATGGCGGAATTGGCAGACGCGCACGGTTCAGGTCCGTGTGGTAGCAATACCATGAGAGTTCAAGTCTCTTTTCCTGCACTGTTTAGCCGCCGGATTCAGATCCGGCGGTATCTTTTTGACAAGGCTCAAACAATAGGAGGAATTATGGCTGACACTTTAGAATTCAGATACGATACCCAGCTTTTGCTTGATAAGTACAATACAGAGGGCGTGGATGTTGATGATCTGGCCGATGATCTGGTTGACGAAGTCAGGGATCATATCCTTGAAAATTTCAAAGGAGACTGCCTCGTAGTGGCAGGAGATAGCGGTGAGGATGATGTGGCCGGAGAAAAGGCGATCCTCAAGCTTCATTTCCATACGAACGAGCCCTGGGATGTGCTCAGGTACTGCAGGAGCCTCGGCGAGATCTACGATATAGTTGTTGAAGATATGGACAGGCAGTCCAGAAACTTAAAAGGCTGATAAGGATTGATCATGGACGTACAGAATACAAATGAAAAAAAGATAATGCTCTCGGGCATTCAGCCCAGCGGAGACCTTCACCTCGGTAATTATCTCGGGGCGATCAAGAACTGGGCAGACCGTGTGAATGATTATGAATGCTATTATTTCATGGCGGATCTTCACACCATCACAGTAAGACAGGACCCTAAGGAACTGCGCCGGAGATCGGTCGAGATGCTGGCACTGTATATAGCATGCGGACTGGATCCTCAGAAGAATACGCTCTTTCTGCAGTCCCATGTATCCGCGCATGCACAGCTTGCATGGGTGCTCGACTGCTATACGATGTTCGGTGAACTCAGCCGCATGACACAGTTCAAGGATAAATCCGAAAAGCACAAGGATAATATCAACGCCGGACTGTTCACATATCCGGCACTTATGGCAGCCGACATATTGCTGTACCAGCCTCATTACGTTCCCGTAGGAGAGGATCAGAAACAGCACGTTGAGCTTACGAGAGATCTGGCGATCAGATTCAATAATATCTACGGCGATGTATTCCGTGTGCCCGAACCCTATATCAGCAAAGTGGGGGCGAGAATATACGGACTTACCACTCCGGGACAGAAGATGTCCAAGTCGGAGCCCAATGGATGCGTTTTCCTGATGGATGAGCCCGATGTGATCATGAAGAAGTTCAAACGTGCGGTCACCGATTCGGATACCGAGCATTGCGTAAGATATGATAAAGAGAACAAACCCGGCGTAGCCAATCTTATGGCGATCTATTCGACCGTGACCGGAAAAAGCTACGAAGAGATCGAAAAAGAATTTGACGGTGCCGGATACGGCGTATTCAAACCCGCGGTCGGAGAGGCTGTAGTGGATCTGCTCCGTCCGATCCGCGAAGAGGCTTCCCGGCTCATAGCCGACAAGGAATATCTGAACGGCGTGTACAAGGAAGGTGCCGAAAAAGCATCTTACATCGCCAACAAGACGCTTCGCAAGGTGTATAAAAAGGTCGGTTTCTACCAGCTTTGATCATTTATTAAGAATTTATAAACTAAAAAGGATTTTGAAGGCCCGCATTGAATATTAACAGTGTGGGCCTTTTTGTGTTTTAAGTCGCCCATCTTTTTCGAGGTGATCATGAACATACGTGAAAGACAGGAAATACGCGAGAAAGAGTACCTGAGTCCCTATGCTTCGCTCAGCGGTGAGTCGAAAGGCCGCCTTAAGGAAGAGGAAGAATGTGATATACGTACTGTTTTTCAGCGTGACCGGGACCGTATAATCCATTCCAAATCATTCAGAAGGCTGAAAGATAAGACACAGGTCTTCTTAACTCCCGAAGGGGATCATTACCGTACCCGCCTTACACATACACTTGAAGTTTCGCAGACGGCAAGGACCATAGCGAAGGCACTCAGACTGAACGAGGATCTGACCGAGGCCATCGCACTCGGACATGATCTGGGACATACTCCGTTCGGACATGCGGGAGAAAGAGCGTTAAATGAGGTATGTCCTCACGGATTCAAACATAATGTGCAGTCGGTTAGGACCGTTGATATCCTTGAAAAAGACGGTCAGGGACTGAATCTCACGATGGAGGTCCGAGACGGCATATTAAATCATCAGATGAGTTCACATCCCGCGACTCTTGAAGGCCAGGTCGTCAGGCTTGCGGATAAGCTCGCATATATCCACCATGATGTGGACGATGCCATCAGGGCGGGTATACTTACGGAAAATGATCTCCCTGCAGGCATTACGGATATCATCGGACATACCTGCAATAAGCGCCTTGACTGTTTTATCCATGATATAGTCACCGAGAGTACGGACCGGAATGAGATAGGCATGTCGGACATGATCGGGCAGGCCATGCAGGATCTGAGAGATTTCATGTTCGATCACGTTTACACCAATCCGATGGCCAAATCCGAGGAAGGCAAGGCTGAGGCACTGGTAAAGACTCTGTACGGTTACTATCTGGATCATACCGAAATGCTTCCCAAATATCTGGTAGAACTGCTTTGCCGCGGTGAGGAGAGGGAACAGGTGGTGTGCGATTATATCGCGTCCATGACAGACAGATTCGCCACCGCCAAATACGAAGAGATATTTGTGCCAAAGACATGGCATGGTTGAAATATGAGATATTCCGATGAACTGATCGAGGAGATCAGATCCAAAAACGACATAGTGGATGTCATAGGCGGATATGTTCATCTGCAGAAAAAAGGAAGTACCTATTTCGGACTGTGCCCGTTTCATAATGAGAAGACAGCATCATTTTCAGTGACCCCGTCGAAACAGATGTATTACTGCTTCGGGTGTCATAAAGGCGGAAATGTCATCACTTTTCTCATGGAATATGAGAATTACAGTTTTCAGGAAGCCATGGCAGCTCTGGCCGAGAAGGCCGGCGTGGAACTTCCCGAACCTGATCAGGCACAGGCCGACAGATCCCGTGACATCCTGAGGAAGAGGATGCTCGAGGTCAATAAGGAAGCAGCCAAGTACTATGCTTATCTGCTCAGGTCGCCCAAGGGGGAACCGGGGATCAACTACCTGAAGGGCAGGGGACTTACAGATGACACCCTTAACAGATTCGGCCTCGGATTTGCCGATGTGAGTTCCGATTCGCTTGTCAGATACCTGGTTTCCAAGGGGTATGACGACCAGCTGCTCATAGATGCGGGACTTGCTGTATTTGATGAAAAATCGGGACTGCATGACAGATTCTGGAACAGGGTCATGTATCCCATAATGGATGCGAATAACAGGGTCATAGGTTTCGGCGGAAGAGTCATGGGAGACGCCAAACCCAAGTACTTAAACTCCAGAGAGACTTTTGTGTTCGACAAGAGCCGTAACCTATACGGATTAAACCTCGCCAGAAGTTCCAGAACTGATTATTTCATACTCTGCGAAGGCTATATGGACGTCATAGCCATGCATCAGGCCGGATTCAACATGGCTGTCGCAAGTCTCGGCACCGCATTTACATCCGGGCAGGCAACTCTGCTGCGGCGGTTTGTCCGGAAGGTCTACCTGGCTTACGATTCGGATCAGGCGGGCATTGATGCGGCGCTCAAGGCGATCGCCGTGTTCAGGGATATGGACATGAACTGCCGGATCATCAACATGGAACCTCACAAGGATCCGGATGAGTTCATCAAGACTCTGGGTAAAGAAGAGTTTCAAAAGCGCATAGATGATGCGGAAGACGGATTCTTCTTCGAACTGAGGATCATGGCAAGAGATTATGATCTGAAGGCACCCGATTCGAGGTCTGAGTTTACTTACCGCGTAGTCGATAAACTCCTCGGATTTGAGGATGAGATCAAGAGAGAGAACTACCTTATCGCAGCGGCAGACAGATACGCCATCCCCGTCGATCAGCTGAAGCGGGAGATCATCAAGCGTGCCGCACAGGGCAGAAAGGTGACTTACGATTCTCCCAGGAGCGGTATTCAGAAAGCCGTAACGAACGAGGAACTGATCCTTAAGAAACAACGTAATCTGATAACATGGCTGAGCGAAGATCCGTCGATCTTTTCCGTGGTGAAAAAATACATTGAGCCTTCGGATTTTACGGATCCGCTCTATGCGGAAGTCGTCCGCCAGCTGTTCGCCGATCTGGAAAGAAACGGGGAACCCAGGCCTGCAGCGATCATCTCCACATTTGATGATGAAGCCGATCAGAGCCGTGTAGCCGAGCTTTTCAACACATCGCTGGTTCTGGATGCCGACAACGATAAAGCTCATGCTCTGCATGATGTTATATATATGGTCAAAAAAAGCGCAGTGGAAGCGAGGAGTGCCTCGGATGTTGTGGATGCGGAATCCATCACCAGGCAGATGAATGATAAGAAAGCGCTTGAAGAACTGCGCAAAACAACTATAACGCTGTAAACGGAAAGAGGAGAATTATGCCAAGGAAGAAAAAAGAACCCGAAATAGTCGTGGAAGAGGAGATCATCGAGGGAGAACCCCAGGATATCATCAATGATGACGGTCTGGATGACGGTATCGAGCTTCCCCCTCAGGCTGAGGAAAAACTTCAGGAACTCATCGATCTGGGCAAGAAGAAAAAGAACCTTCTGGAACTCAGCGAAGTGGCGGATTTTCTGACAGAGGTCAATCTTGATGATGATCAGCTCTCTCACGTGATGGATGTGCTCGCTCAGCATGAGATCGATATCCTAAGCATCTCGGAGAATGATCCCGATGCCGAAGATGATCAGATGGATGATCTTGATGATGATGCCGAGATCGAAGAAGAGGAAGTGGACCTTGACAATATCGAAGGTTTCATTCCCGAAGGCGTGAGCCTTGAAGATCCCGTCCGCATGTATCTCAAGGAGATAGGTAAGGTTCCGCTGCTCAGCGCGGATGAGGAGATCGAACTTGCCCAGGCCATGGAAAGAGGCGGTGAGGAAGGCGAGGAAGCCAAGAAGAAACTGGCTGAAGCCAACTTAAGGCTGGTCGTATCCATAGCCAAGAGATATGTCGGACGCGGCATGCTTTTCCTTGATCTTATTCAGGAAGGTAACCTGGGCCTTATCAAGGCAGTTGAGAAATTTGATTACCACAAGGGTTATAAGTTCTCTACATATGCCACATGGTGGATCCGTCAGGCCATAACCAGAGCCATAGCCGATCAGGCCAGGACCATACGTATCCCCGTACATATGGTTGAGACTATCAATAAGCTCATACGAGTTTCGAGGCAGCTGCTTCAGGAACTCGGCCGCGAACCTACCCCCGAGGAGATCGGTGCCGAGATGGGCATGCCGGTCGAAAGGGTAAGAGAGATACTGAAGATCTCACAGGAACCCGTTTCTCTCGAAACTCCGATCGGTGAAGAGGAAGATTCACATCTCGGAGATTTTATCCAGGATGATAATGTACCCGTACCTGCAGATGCCGCAGCTTTCACACTTCTTAAGGAACAGCTCGTGGAGGTTCTCGGAACTCTTACCGAAAGAGAGCAGAAAGTCTTAAGACTCCGCTTCGGCCTTGATGACGGAAGAGCACGCACACTCGAAGAAGTCGGCAAGGAGTTCAATGTGACCAGAGAGAGGATCAGACAGATAGAAGCCAAGGCTCTGCGTAAACTGCGTCATCCCAGCCGCAGCCGCAAGTTAAAGGATTATCTTGAGTAATGACGGGAGATGACCTTTCGGCAAGACTGCTCACCGTAGCGGCCATGGTCACTCCGGGAATGTATGTATACGATGTCGGATGCGACCATGCGTTTCTGTCCATCTATCTGGTCAGAAGAAATATTTCGCCTTTGGCATTTGCATCGGATGTAAGACCGGGACCTGTCAGGACCGCAACGGAACACGTCATTTCCGAGGGACTCGAAAACAGGATCAGTGTCACGCAGCGTGACGGGATCAAAGGCATCGATGAAGTCAGACATCCTGCAACCCTGATCCTGGCCGGCATGGGCGGTCCGCTCATCCTGCAGATCCTGGGTGCGGATATCGATACAGCTCATATGTTTGATGAACTCATAGTCTCACCGCAATCATGCATTGAGGAGTTCAGGTCCGGTCTTACGGATCTTGATCTTCGGATCACGGAAGAGAAGATGGTTCATGAATCCGGTAAGTTTTATACCGTGATGAAGCTCAAACCCGGGCTTACGCAAAGCTGCGCATGCGGTCACCTGAAAGTCTCATATGAGACCGGGGAGAATCTTTTTCCGGATCTTACGGATGAGCACTGCAGGCATATCTACGATCTGTACGGATATGCACTGATCGCGGGGCGGGATCCGGTGCTTGCACGGTATCTTGAATTTGAGAGAAGGGTATTAAATGAAATTGCGGGAGAACTTGATCCCGCACAGCATAAAGACAGATCTGATCAGCTCAGGGAACAGATAGCCGATAACGAACATGTCAGCAAACTGATGGAGGGATGCGCGTATGGTAACAGTAACGATTGAAGGCAAAGAGTATTACTACGAAGAAGGGATCAAATATGAGATCATAGCGAAAGAGTTCCAGAAAAACTATGACACTCCGATCGCTTTGGTGATCGTAGACGGGAAGATCCGCGAACTCATGAAGAGAGTGACCAAGGATTGTTCCATCGACTTTATTACTTTCAAGAGTGTTATCGGGCATAAAACTTTTGTTCGTACAGCCGTCATGATGATGATGAAAGCCATACATGACGAGTACGGTGCGGGAGCTACCAATAAAGTGAAGGTCAACTTTACCATAGGCCCCGGCTATTATTGCTCATTCAAGGGGGATCTGAAGATCGATGCCGCAGGCATAGAACGTATCAAGACCCGCATGCAGGAGATGATAAATGCGGACATCCCTTTCACCAAAAAGTCATATCCTACGGATGAAGCACTTGCGCTGTTCAGAAAACTCGGGATGACCGATAAGGAGCAGCTGTTTAAATACCGCAGATCTTCAAGCATCAATATCTACTGTCTGGGTGATTATTACGATTACTACTACGGATATATGATGCCGAGCACATCATATGTAACGAAGTTCGATCTGATTCCGTATGAAGACGGCATGATGCTCGTTCTTCCCCAGCACGGGACCGGAAACGGAGTTGAGCAGTTCGTACCCAGAAAGAAACTGTTTTCGACTCTCATGCAGGCATCCGACTGGTCGGAAGACATGGGTATCGATACTGTGGGCGATCTTAATGACTGGGTTTGCTCCGGACAGATCGAGGATCTGATCCTTGTTCAGGAAGCCCTTCAGGAAAGACGCATAGGAGAGATCGCCAGAGAGATATCCGAGCGTGACGGCGTGAAGTTCGTAATGATCGCAGGCCCTTCTTCATCAGGCAAGACGACATTCTCGCACAGACTGTCCATACAGCTTCGTACATACGGTCTGACGCCTCATCCCATAGCTTTGGATAACTATTACAAGGATCATAAGGATACACCTCTCGATGAGGATGGTAATCCCGATTATGAGTGTCTGGATGCTCTGGATGTCGAACAGTTCAACAAGGACATGACCGAACTGCTGGACGGAAAAGAAGTGGAACTGCCTACTTACAACTTCAAGACCGGCAAGAGAGAGTACAAAGGAAACTGCCTGAAACTCGGCGATGATGATATACTTGTTATCGAGGGTATTCACGGACTTAACGAAAAGATGTCCTACGCACTTCCGGCAGAGAGTAAGTACAAGATCTATATCTCGGCACTTACCGCACTTAATGTTGACGAGCATAACCGTATACCCACCACTGACGGAAGGATTATCAGACGTATGGTTAGAGACGCAAGAACAAGAGGCGCCTCAGCTCAGAAGACGATCGCCATGTGGCCTTCTGTCCGCAAAGGGGAAGAGATGTATATCTTCCCGTATCAGGAAGACGCGGATGCAATGTTCAATTCGGCGCTCATATATGAACTGGCAGTGCTCAAGCCTTATGCCGAGCCTCTCCTTTACAGCATAGAAAAAGGCGAGCCTGAGTACTTTGAAGCCAGAAGACTGCTTAAGTTCCTTGAATACTTCCTGACGATAGGATCGGACGGACTGCCGAATAACTCACTGATCAGGGAATTCGTCGGCGGCGGATGTTTTAATCTGTAATTAAATAGTTGGAAAGAACGGAATGCAGGTTTGAGTCGGACTGTAAGCCGGGTTCTGTCTGGAATGATCATCTATCTAGGACTGACGTTACCGACAGCCTCAAGCGACCTACCTGAGGAATGGTCGGGCAAACCTTAGCTCCTCTGTTTGGTCTTGCTTCGGATGGGGTTTACACAGCCTCACCTGTTACCAGATGAGCGGTAGTCTCTTACACTGCCATTTCACCCTCACTATACTTGCGTATAGCAGTTTTATTTCTGTTGCACTGGCCTGGGAGTCACCTCCACCGGACGTTATCCGGCATCCTGCCCTGCGAAGCCCGGACTTTCCTCACCTGCGTAAGCAGCCGCGATCATTCATCCGGCTCAAACATGCAGGAGAATGATATCATATAAAGGAATTGAGATGCAATACAGACTGGATAAATACGGAAACGAATTATCCGTACTCGGCTACGGTTGTATGAGGTTTACAAATACAGCCGGACATATCGATATGGAAAAGGCCGAGAAGGAGATCATGAGAGCTTACGAGCTCGGAGTAAACTACTATGACACGGCCTATATATATACAGGCAGCGAAGTGGCGGTCGGAGAGATATTTGAGCGCAATAATATCCGTGACAAGATCAATATTGCGACCAAACTCCCTCACTACATGATCAAGAATCCCGCGGATATGGACAGACTGTTCGAAGAGCAGCTTAAGAGGCTTCGTACAGATCATATCGATTATTATCTGATGCACATGCTCACGGACATAGCTTCATGGAACAGGATCCGTGATATGGGCATAACGGATTGGATCGAGGAAAAAAAGGCCTCCGGACGTATCCGCCAGATAGGATTCTCATATCACGGCAATTCCGACATGTTCATGAAGATACTCGACGACTACGACTGGGAATTTGCTCAGATACAGTACAACTATATCGATGAACATTCCCAGGCAGGCCGTACGGGACTTGAACACGCCGAGGAAAAGAAGATCCCCATCATCATAATGGAGCCTCTCCGAGGCGGAAAACTCGTAAACGGACTTCCGAAGGAAGCCAATGAGATGATCCGCAATCATCCGTCGGGAAGAAGTGCGGCAGAATGGGCACTCGGCTGGCTTTATGATCAGAGCGGAGTAAAGGTTGTTCTGTCAGGCATGAATTCTGTAGAGATGATAGAGGAAAACTGCAGGATAGCATCCGAATACACTCCAGGAAGCTTTACCGCCGAAGATCATAAAGCGATAAGCGAGATAGTCAGGCTGTATCATGCTCATATGAGAGTCGGATGTACCGGATGCAGATATTGTATGCCCTGCCCTCACAATGTTGATATTCCCGGCACTTTTGCCGCATATAACAGACAGGCTGTGGACGGCAAGCTCGGCGGCCTTAAGGAATACTTCATGTGCACCGCCATGCGCAAGGATTACACGGGGCCCGCAAACTGCATAGAATGTGGTCTGTGTGAAAAGCATTGTCCTCAGGGGATCAAGATCAGGGAAGAACTTAAGAATGCCCGGAGATCGCTTGAGACCCCGGTATATAAGATCGGACGCAAGTTTGTTCCGTTCTTTGCAAAGTTCTAGGTTTCTGCGTCTGCAGATTTACCGGATAGATGTTTCATTACTAATCAAAAGGAGATTAACCGATGGAAGAAAGAAGAAAAATTGACCGAGTCGAGTTCCCCTCCAATACCGTCATCGTGGTATGCGACACACAGGAGAAGATCTACTGCCGTACGGAGAACGTGAGCCCCTTGGGCATGGGTATCAGAGTTCCCGCCGGCACCCCTGAGATACAGGGCATGGACGTTATCGTAGTAGCAGAGACGCTGATCATGTATGCGGATGTACTACGTCAGGAAAAACAGGAAGACGGAACCGCCATGGTCGGTGTGCAGGCCAGAAGATTTACACCCGACGTATTACAGTATCTCTTCGATCATGTGGGAGACTGATCTCGGGTAACTTTACTGAGGAGAATTATTATGACTAAAATTGATATTGTATCCGGGTTTTTGGGAGCCGGTAAGACTACGCTGATCAAAAAACTGCTGTCTGAGGCATTGAACGGCACACAGACTGTCCTCATAGAGAATGAGTTCGGTGAGATCGGAATAGACGGAGGCTTCCTCAAAGACGCCGGTATTGAGATCCGTGAGATGAATTCGGGATGTATCTGCTGTTCATTGGTCGGCGATTTCGGCACGGCTTTAAATGATGTTATAGATACATATCACCCCGACAGGATCATCATCGAGCCTTCCGGAGTAGGAAAACTTTCCGATGTCATGAAGGCTGTCAATGATGCAATGGCTGACCGTGATGTGGAACTGAATTCCGCGGTAGCCGTTGTTGATGCCAAGAAAGCCAAAATGTATGCCAAGAATTTCGGTGAGTTCTTCATCAATCAGATAGAACATGCGGGAACGGTCATCTTAAGCCGTACCGGTGATATCTCCGATGATAAGCTCAAGGAGGCCGTAGGCATCATAAAAGAGCATAACGATCGTGCAACGGTGATCACTACGGTATGGGACGATCTTACCGGAAAGAGCATACTTGATACGATCGAAGGCGCGTCTGATCTTGAATCCGAACTCATGAAAGAGGCTATCAGGGTAGCCGAAGAACATGAGAGAGAGCATCATCATCACCATCACGATCACGATGAGCACGAACACCATCATCATGACCACGATGACGATGATCACGATGAGCACGAACACCATCATCATGACCACGATGACGATGATCATGATGAGCACGAACACCATCATCACGACCATGATCACGATCATCACCACGACCACCACCATGCTGATGATATCTTCGACAGCTGGGGATACGAGACTCCCGATAAGTATACTGCGGATGAGATCGATCATATCCTGGATGAGCTTGATAACGGAGAATACGGCGCTGTACTCAGGGCCAAAGGCATGGTTCCCTCAAGCGAGGGCGGATGGATATTCTTTGATTACGTACCCGGCGAAAAGAACATCCGTGACGGCGAACCCGATGTAACGGGTAAGTTCTGCGTGATCGGAGCGGAACTTAAGACAGATAAACTGGAAGGACTTATAAAGAAGTGAGACCGGTATATATGATCACCGGCTTTCTCGAAAGCGGAAAGACCGAATTCATCAATTACACGTTGGCACAGCCATATTTTCATGCAAAAGGAACCACACTCCTCATCCTCTGCGAAGAGGGTGAGGTTGAGTATGATCCCGAACTCCTGAAGGCTACAAAGACCATAAAGGAAGTCATCGAGAACGAGGAAGACTTTACTGCCGATAAACTCTCGGAGCTTGATAAGGCTTATAAACCCGAGCGTATCATAATCGAGTTTAACGGTATGTGGAATTACAGAAATGTCAAGCTTCCGTGGTTCTGGAATATCGAACAGCAGATCACGACGATCGATGCATCAACTTTTCCGATGTATTACAGCAACATGAAATCGCTGCTCAACGAGATGCTCAAGAAGTCGGAACTCATCATTTTCAACAGATGTGACGGACTCGGAGAAGAACTTGCCACATACAAGCGTAATGTCAAGGCAGTGAATCCCAAAGCAGATATCGTATTTGAAGATGCGCAGGGAGAGATAAGTCAGATATTTGAAGCCGATCTTCCTTTTGACCTGAAATCCGACCCGATCGTGCTCGACAACTACGGATACGGCATATTCTTCATAGACGCCATGGATCATCTTGACAGATATGTCGGCAAAAAGATTAAGTTCCTCGCTCAGGTGATGAAACCCGAGGATGTGGGCGGAAACTTCTTTGTACCGGGCAGGATGGCAATGACATGCTGTGCCGAAGATATGTCATTCCTTGGATATCTGTGCAGATACGATAAGGTATCGGAATTGAATAACAGAGACTGGATCACCGTAACAGCCAAAGTAGGCAAGGAGAGACTTCCCGAGTACGAAGGCAACGAAGGACCTGTCCTTGAAGCCGTAGAGGTGATACCTGCCAAAGAACCCGCACCGAAAGACCAGGTGATAAGTTTCAGTTGATCTTTCATACATACAGGAGACTGATATGCCCAGAGTATTTTTGATCGTATTAGACAGTTTCGGAATAGGTGAGATGCCCGATGCCGACAGATTCGGTGACGTTGGTGCGAATACGATAAGGAGTTGTGCATCCGATCCCGGATTTATCGTACCCAATATGAAACGGCTAGGGCTCATGAACATAGACGGAGTTGACCTGCCTGACAAAGAAGACGCCCCGGAGGGCGCTTTTGCACGTTTGGCGGAAAGGTCGAACGGCAAGGACACAACCATAGGACATTGGGAGATAGCCGGAATTTATTCGCCGAATGCTCTGCCGACATATCCGAACGGATTTCCCGATGAAGTCATTGATGAGTTCAAATCTCTGACCGGCAGAGGCGTGCTCTGTAACAAGCCTTACTCTGGAACAGTGGTCATCAACGAATACGGTGATGAGCATATGCGTACCGGAGACCTCATCGTATATACGTCAGCCGATTCCGTATTCCAGATCGCCGCACATGAGGACATCGTGCCTGTGGAACAGCTCTATGAGTATTGCCGAATGGCGCGCGAGATGCTTAAAGGCGAGCATGCTGTAGGACGTGTCATCGCAAGGCCCTTCATCGGAACGAGCGGAGCCTACACCCGTACACCCAGACGTCATGATTTCTCATTGCTCCCTCCGTCTGTCACGATGCTCGACCAGATCAAGGAAGCCGGCATGGATGTGATATCTGTCGGTAAGATCTATGATATCTTCGCTGGCAAGGGGATCACCGAATCCAATCCCACAACCGGAAACCCTGACGGCATTGATAAGACTCTGGCTATCATGGATCGTGATTTTAACGGAATCTGTTTCACCAATCTTGTTGATACCGACATGATCTACGGCCACCGCAGAGACATACCCGGATATGCGGGTGCACTCAGCTATTTTGATGAGAAACTGCCTCTGATGCTTGATAAAATGCGTGAGGACGATTACCTCATGATAACCGCAGACCACGGCTGCGATCCCGGATTCACCAAATCCACGGATCATACCCGTGAATATATACCGTTCCTGATGACCGGCAGCAAGGTTAAACCGGGCAGCCGCGGCACCCGTACCACTTTTGCCGATATCGGTGCAACCGTGCTTGATATCTTCGGGATCACGCCCGGGTTTACAGGGACAAGCATGCTTTAGTTTATTATTTGCATGTACGCAGAAATATTCACCGCAGGCACGCTTTCGCTGCTTTCGCCTCGCAGCGGATGCTAGGCTCGTGAAATACCTCGCCAAGTGTGCCTTGCTTCGCAAGTCACCCGTTTCGCTAATGCGAAACGTTACTAAGCTCGTAAACTCGCTTAGTAACGGCGGTCTCACAGCACCTGCTTGTGAATCATTTCTGCGGACATGCAGACAACACATATAGGAGAATATATGAGTAACATAACGGAAGAGATAAACCGGCGCCGGACATTCGCGATCATTTCGCATCCGGATGCCGGAAAGACAACACTTACGGAGAAATTCCTGCTTTACGGAGGTGCCATCAATCTGGCGGGTTCCGTGAAGGGAAAAGCCACTGCGAGACATGCGGTGAGCGACTGGATGGAGATAGAGAAACAGAGAGGTATCTCCGTAACCAGTTCGGTATTACAGTTTGAATATGACGGCTTTTGTATCAATATTCTGGATACTCCGGGCCACCAGGATTTCTCCGAGGATACTTACCGTACACTGATGGCAGCGGATTCCGCCGTGATGGTCATCGACGCCGCCAAAGGTGTTGAGCCGCAGACAAGGAAGCTGTTTAAGGTATGTGTCATGAGACATATACCTATTTTCACGTTTATCAACAAGATGGACCGTGATGCGAACGATACGTTCGATCTTCTCGATGATATCGAGAAGGAACTGGGTATCGCGACATGCCCCGTGAACTGGCCGATAGGTTCGGGCAAGAACTTCAAGGGTGTATTTGACCGTGAAGAGGGTGCCGTTAATCTTTACTATGATACACAGAAAGGTACTAAGGAAGGCGAGACTCATGTCATATCGCTCGATGATGAAGCAGCGCTCAGGAGTGAGATCGGTGATGCTGCTTATGATAAGCTGACGGAAGAGATCGAACTTCTGGACGGTGCAAGTGCCGAGTTTGATCTGGATGAAGTCAGAGCGGGTGATCTGACTCCCGTATTTTTCGGTTCTGCGCTTACCAATTTCGGCGTTGAGATCTTCCTTAAGCACTTCCTTAAGATGACTACGACTCCGCTGGCGAGAAAGTCTGACAACGGTGTCATCGATCCCGTATCGAACGATTTTTCCGCTTTTGTATTCAAGATCCAGGCCAACATGAACAAAGCGCATCGTGACAGACTTGCGTTCATGAGGATTTGTTCCGGAAAATACGATGCTCAGATGGAAGTTAAGCATGTTCAGTCCGGAAAAGTGATGAGACTGTCGCAGCCTCAGACTATCATGGCCGATGACCGCAAGATCCTGACAGAAGCTTATGCCGGAGACATCATAGGTGTATTTGATCCCGGCATCTTCTCGATAGGAGATACGCTCACAAGCCCTAAGGATGATTACAGATATGAGGGTATCCCGACCTTTGCACCGGAGCATTTTGCCAGGGTCAGACAGATAGACACCATGAAGCGCAAGCAGTTCGTGAAGGGGGTTACCCAGATAGCTCAGGAAGGAGCCATCCAGATATTCAAGGAACTGGGAAGCGGTCTTGAAGAAGTTATCGTGGGCGTAGTCGGGGTGCTGCAGTTTGATGTGCTCAAGTATCGTCTTGAGAACGAATATAACGTGGAGATCAAACTGGAGCCGCTTCCGTTTGAATATATCAGATGGATCGAGAATTATAACGAAGTCGATGTGGCAAGGCTTACCGGTACATCCGATATGAAGAAAGTGTCAGACTTGAAGGACAGACCTTTGCTCCTGTTCGTTAATGAATGGAGCATCGGAATGACCATGGAAAGAAATGAAGGTCTCATCTTATCAGAGTTCGGTTCGGCCGAGTAAGTTCATACCCGCATTACTGCTGGTCATATGTCTTGCAATAAGCAGCACCGGCTGTTCTTTTTCAGTGGAAATGCCCGTCGAAGAGGAGAGGGAGATAGAACCGATCCCCGAAGGAAGCCCTGCCGTTTCACAGCAGACTGATCCCGGACCGCAGCAAAAACCTTCCGCGCAGACTGGTGATGAACAGGATGTCGATTTCCCCGATTCATATGCGGATGATGCGGACGCAGACACTGAAGATGAGTATGAAGTTGAGAGTACCGAAGGGTCTCTTGAAAGTACCGGTCTCGACGGATATACGGATGAAGAGATCAATTCCGCTGCCGCCGTAAATGTCGGAAGATTTGCATACGAACGTCTGGATAAGAACGGAAAGAGAGTTTATAACGAGATCTATCTGACGATCAGGGATATGCGCGGTGAGTATGAACTCGACTGTGAGAATGTTGATGATATCAACAGGTTTTTCCTGTGCGTCATGATGGATCATCCCGAGATATTCTGGGTGTCGGGATATGTGTATACCAGATATACCAGAGGCGACGTTCTCGAGGCCATGGGCTTCAAGGGTGCTTATACGCTTGATCCGGAAACCGTGGCATCCAGACAGGCTTCGATAGACGCATATGTGGACACGTGTCTTGCGGGTGTTCCTCAGGCTGATGATTATGCCAGGATCAAGTACATATATGAGTATGTGATCAGGAATACCGACTATGATCCTTCCGCTGTCGATAATCAGAATATCTGCTCCGTATTCATCAACGGACGGAGCGTCTGCCAGGGATATGCCAAGGCCACGCAGTATCTGTTAAACAAAACGGGGATCCCCTGCACTTTGATCACGGGTACGGCTATCGGACAGGGCAATCATGCATGGAACCTTGTTTTTGCCGACGGATCCTACTATTACCTTGATACTACCTGGGGAGATGCAAACTACAGATACACCGAGGGTATGTCGGGGACTTTTCCTTCGATCAGCTATGATTACCTGTGCGTGCCGGGATCGGAGATATTCAAAACGCATACACCCGATACTCCTGTCGATCTGCCGCAGTGCATATCGATGAATGATAATTACTATGTACGCGAAGGCGCGTATTTTACCGCTGTGGATGAGGGCAGACTGAGCAGTCTGTTTGCAACGGCGCGGGAACAGGGCAGGGATTTCGTTACGGTCAAAGCCTCGGATGCAGCTGCATATGCTGATCTTAAACGGTATCTGCTCGAAGAACAGAGAGTTTTTTCCTTCATCGGAACAGGCGAGGGGACCGGCAGCATCAGTTATTGGGAAAACGATAATCTCTATACCATCAGTTTTAACTTATGATATACTTAAAAGAGCGCAATATGGAGGAATGATATGGACGATAAAAAGGTATCTAAATCCGCTAAGGATTCACAGGGACTCGGGTCCGTTAAGATCGCCGATGAAGTAGTGGGCATGATAGCTGCACTGGCTGCCACTGAGGTTGAGGGCGTGCACGGAATGCCCGGTGATGTGACAAGTGAACTGCTCGATAAAGTCGGAGTGAAGGCTGCCGGAAGAGGCGTGAAGGTCGCTGTCAACGGCAAGAACGTTAAGATCGACATTTCGATAGTGATGGAATACGGTTACAATATCCCGACCACGTGTCAGCAGGTTCAGGATAAGATCAAGACCACAGTAGAGAACATGACCGGTCTCGAGGTTACCGATATAGGTGTGAAGATCTCGGGCATCAAGGTCTCGGGCAGAAATTAATGACCAGGAGCAGAATCAGAGAAGCCATATATCAGATGCTTTTCAGGGTAGAGTTTTATCCGCCCGAACAGCTTGATGAGCAGCTTGAACTCTTTTTTGAATCTGAGGAATGGCCGCAGAAATCCAAAGCATCCGAGCGGGATTATGTCACATCCAAGTTCCGGTCGATAGTTGAAAAGATCCCCGAGATCGATGAAGCTGTAGATTCAAACAGCAAGAACTGGACCACGTCGCGCATGTCGAGATCGGATCTTACGATCATCCGTCTGGCGGTCTATGAGATCAGATATGATGATGATATCCCGACTTCGGTCGCTATCAATGAAGCGGTAGAGCTTGCCAAGAAATACGGCACCGATTCATCCGGCAGTTTTGTGAACGGTGTCCTGGCTAAATTTGCATAAATAAACCAAAAGCATATCCATTAATATCGGGCAGACTCCAGTATCATGGCAGGTCTGCCTGTGGTTTATGTATCGGCGGTAAGTATTGAAGAACACATATACTGTCAGTGAGATAACCAAATACATCAAGAACATGTTCACCCAGGATTTTGTCCTGAATTCGGTCAAGGTCAGCGGTGAGGTCAGCAACTGCAAGTATCATTCTTCGGGGCATATATATTTTACGGTCAAGGATGATAAGAGTCAGATGTCGGCAGTCATGTTTGCATCCGACCGTCGGGGACTTCAGTTTGAGTTAAACAACGGCGATCAGGTAGAGATCGAAGGTCGTGTCGATATTTACGAGAAAGGCGGCTCATATCAGCTCTATGCAAAAAAGATCACTCTTGCGGGCGCCGGCGATCTGTATCAGAGATTTGAAGCCCTGAAAAAGGAACTGGAAGAACGCGGGATGTTCGCACCGGAATACAAGATCCCGATCCCGAGATATATCAAAACACTCGGTGTCGTGACCGCATCTACAGGGGCCGCCGTGCAGGATATCATCAATATCGCGACCAGGCGAAATCCCTATGTTCAGATCATTCTGTGTCCGGCTCAGGTTCAGGGCGAAGGAGCCGCTCAGTCAATAGTCCGCGGGATACATGCTCTTGAAAAAGAGAATGTTGATGTGATGATAGTGGGACGAGGCGGAGGATCCATAGAAGATCTTTGGGCTTTTAACGAAGAGATCGTTGCCCAGGCCATATTTGACTCCAGGATCCCCATCATATCCGCCGTAGGACATGAGACTGACTTTACGATAGCCGATTTTGTTGCCGATCTTCGTGCTCCCACGCCGTCAGCAGCCGCTGAACTGGCTGTCTATGAGGCGGCCAGGCTGGATGATGAACTTACAGGACTTAAAAACGGTCTGTCATCTGCTATGTACGAGCATGTAAGGATGTACCGCGACCGGTGTGAGAGATATGCCCTGAAACTAAAGGCCGCCAGTCCGTCAAACCAGCTCCTCCAGAAAAAGACTTATGCCATGAACCTGGAAGAACGGATGGAAAATGCGATGCGCACAAAGGTTAATACCAACCGTCATAAGCTGGATGTATATATAACCAGACTTAAGGGCCTCTCACCGCTCGATAAACTGAATCAGGGTTATTCGGTGGCCGTAAGTGACGGCAAAGGACGCATACGTTCCGTTTCGGAGATTAATGCAGGTGATACATACAGACTGTATCTGAGTGACGGTTACCTGATTAGCCGTGTGGAGGAAAAGCATGATCAGAAATGACAATATCGAAATAGAAGAGATCGGGGAAGGTGCCAAAGAGAGATCTCTGGAAGAAATGTTCGGTGAGATCGAAGATGTTATCGAAAAACTTGAGGATCCCGATGTGCCAATCGAAGATGCATTCATCCGGTATGAAAACGGGATGAAGATCCTTAAGGAATGCAACGACAAACTGGACCGCATAGAAAAAAAGGTCCTGGTTCTGAGTGAAAACGGTGAATTAAATGAGTTTTGATGCTGAATTAAAGAACAGGATCTCGAGAACGGAAGAGATCATTTCATCATATCTTCCCGAACCGGAGGATTTCGCCAGCAAAGTGATGGAAGCGATGGATTACAGTTTCCTGGCCGGCGGAAAACGCATACGTCCGATGCTGATGATGGAGACACATATCCTGTGTGGCGGAGACGGCAGACTCATAGCTCCGTTTATGGCGGCGCTTGAGATGATACATACATATTCTCTGGTGCATGACGATCTGCCTGCGATGGACGGGGATGAATTAAGACGAGGCAAGCCCACAACCTGGGTACAGTTTGATGAAGCCACTGCGATCCTTGCCGGAGACGGACTCCTCAATTATTCATGTGAGGTTGCATGCCTGGCATTTAATCTTGCTGAATCGCCTGATGATTTTGCCGCTATAGCGAGTGCGCTGAAGATCCTTTATCATCATTCGGGGATATATGGCATGATCGGCGGTCAGTGTGCGGATATCGAAGCGGAAAACGATCAGAATGTGACCGAAGAGCAGATCACATATATCCATGCACATAAAACGGCCGCACTTATCAGAGCCGCAATGTGCATAGGATCGGTCCTTGCGGGAGCGGATGAGGATACGGTGATGAAACTTGATCATGCCGCTGAAAATATAGGCATCGCTTTTCAGATTCAGGATGATCTGCTGGATATCACGAGTGATGATGCTACCCTCGGTAAGCCCGTAGGATCGGACGAAAGAAACAATAAGACCACATATGTGACACTGCACGGGATCGAAGGATCTCATAAAGCAGTCGAAGAACTGAGTAATGAAGCACTTGAGATAATCAGAAACGTCAATCATCGTAATCTGTTTCTCGAGGAACTGATCGAATGGATGATAAACAGGGATAAATGACATGTATCTGGAGCAGATCCAAAAAGCAAATGATATAAAAAACATTCCGGCGTCGGCATATAATGATCTGGCGGAAGAGATCAGGGAATTCCTCATAAAGACCATCTCTGTTACCGGCGGTCATCTCGGCAGCAATCTGGGCGCAGTCGAACTTACCATGGCGTTGCACCTTTCTCTTGACCTGCCTAACGACGAGATCATCTGGGATGTCGGACATCAGTCATATACACATAAGATCCTGACCGGCAGACGCGAAGGCTTTGTTCATCTGCGTCAGTACGGCGGGATGAGCGGTTTCCCGAAAAGAGGAGAAAGTGACTGTGACGCTTTTGATACGGGCCACAGTTCCACATCCATATCTGCCGGGCTCGGACTTGTTAAAGCACGTGATCTGAAGAAGGAAACACGTACCATAGTCTCTGTCATCGGAGACGGCTCACTGACCGGCGGGATGGCTTATGAAGCGCTCAATAATGCTTCCAGGATCGATACGAACTTCATCATCATCCTGAATGATAACGAAATGTCCATCTCCGAGAATGTCGGAGGAATGTCCAAGTACTTAAACAGCATTCGTACATCCGAGAAGTATCTGAATCTCCGTGACGGCATATATTATTCTCTGGCCGGAAGATCCAAAAGGACCGACGAACTGATCGAGCGTATACGTAAGACGAAGAGAACTCTTAAGAGCATGGTCGTACCCGGAATGTTCTTTGAGGATATGGGGATAACATATCTCGGACCTGTGGACGGACATAATATCGATTCCATGCTCACTGCGATCAAAGAGGCAAAAAAAGTACGCGGGGCCGTTATCATACATGTACTTACGCAGAAGGGCAGGGGATATGAGCCTGCGATCAAGCATCCTGCAAGATTTCACGGTGCCGAACCGTTTGAAGTGGAGACCGGTCTGCCGGCAAAACCCCGGACCACGCCTAACTATACCGATATCTTTTCCACCGTTATGTGCAAACTGGGCAGAAGAGATCCCGATGTAGTCGCCATCACGGCTGCCATGCCTGACGGTACCGGTCTTAAGAGATTCCGCAATATGTACCCCGACAGATTTTTTGATGTGGGCATCGCCGAGGAGCATGCGGTCACTTTTGCCGCGGGGCTCGCCGCAGGCGGACTTAAGCCCATAGTTGCCGTTTATTCTTCTTTTCTGCAGAGAGGTTATGATCAGATAATACATGATGTCTGCCTTCAGAAACTGCCTGTTGTATTTGCGATAGACAGAGCGGGACTTGTCGGAAGTGACGGTGAGACACATCAGGGAATATTCGATCTGTCATATCTGTCCGGAATTCCCGATATCATGGTCATGGCACCCAAGAATCTCTGGGAACTGTCCGATATGATCAAATTTGCGCTTGCCTCCGGTGTACCCGCGGCAGTCAGATATCCGAGAGGGACCGCTTATACGGGTCTGAAAGAATATCGCGCTAAGGTAGAATACGGCAAGTCGGAGCCGATATATGTCGAGAAGGACATTTTGCTGTATGCGGTCGGCAGCATGGTAAAGACCGCCGAAGAAGTAAGGGATATCCTTAAAGAAAAAGGGTTAAACGTATCTCTTACCAATGCCAGATTCGTAAAACCCATAGACAGGGAATACCTGAAAGGGGCATGCGCATCACACCATCTGATCGTCACCATGGAAGAAAACGTGATCAGCGGCGGATTCGGTGAGCACGTATCCACGATCATGGAAGAGGAAGGTCTGATCAAGGACACATCCGTGATCCATGTGGGTGTGCCCGATACATATGTTGAGCACGGAAGTGTCGATCTACTGAAAAAGATGATAGGTTTGGATGCCGTAAGCATATCTGAGAGGATATTGAAGCATGAAGGAAAGGCTTGACGTTCTCTTGGTGGATAAAGGATATGCGCCCAGCCGTGAGAAGGCCAAAGCTCTCATCATGAGCGGGATCGTATATGTGGACGGCGTGAAGGAAGATAAGGCCGGTACCTCGTTCGATCCCGAAAAGGTGAGTATCGAAGTCCGCGGATCGACGCTTAAATATGTGAGCCGCGGCGGACTCAAACTCGAAAAAGCCATGAAAGTCTTCCCGATCGATCTGAACGGTTGTGTGTGCATGGATATCGGTGCATCTACCGGCGGTTTCACGGACTGCATGCTTCAGAACGGTGCATCGAAAGTATACAGCATAGATGTAGGGCACGGACAGCTTGACTGGAAACTTCGCAATGACGAACGCGTCGTATGCATGGAAAAGACTAATTTCCGCTATGTGACAAGCGAGGATATTCCCGACAGGATAGATTTTGCATCTGTGGATGTATCTTTCATATCTTTGTCAAAGATCTTTCCTCCGGAGTTTGCTCTGATGCACGAGGGTGCTTCAGGAGTAGCACTCATCAAGCCTCAGTTTGAAGCGGGGCGGGAAAAAGTCGGCAAAAAGGGTGTAGTCAGAGAAAAAGAGACTCATCTGGAAGTCATCCGCAATGTGATAGGATATGCACATGATGCGGGATTTATGATCGCCGGGCTGGATCATTCCCCGATCAAAGGCCCCGAAGGAAATATAGAATACCTTTTATATATAATCAAACCCGGCACGGAAGAACGGACTGATACGGATGCGGATGATATCAGGATAGAGGAAGTTGTGGACCGTGCGCATGGAGAGTTAGATCGATGAAGAGATTTCACATCATAGCCAACAGTACCAAGGATCCCAACGGTGTATATACATCCAGGATAAATGCGGCGCTTAAAAAAGTCGGAGCCGAGAGCGTGACCATAGGCCCGTCGGTACCGAACGATACGGATGCGATAATAGTCCTCGGTGGGGACGGGACGATGCTTCGGGCCGCCGGTAATATTTTCGGCAGGAATATCCCGCTCCTCGGTGTAAACATCGGTAATCTGGGTTATCTTACCGAGTGTGACATGGATTCCGATATCGAGCCCTGCATGCGTAAACTCATCGAAGGTGATTATACCGTCGAAAACAGGATGATGATGTGCGGCAAGATCTATAAAGCCAAAAGAGCCGCGGTAGAAGATCACAGTTTAAACGACATTACCATCACCGGTTGCGGTCCTTTATGCCTGATCAGATATGAACTTTACGTCAATAATGAATTCCTGAACAATTATTCGGCAGACGGCCTGGTCATTTCGACACCCACCGGCAGCACCGGTTACAATATGTCCGCGGGCGGTCCGATCGCGCAGCCCAGGGCCAATCTCATCATCGTTACTCCCATCTGTCCGCATACGCTCAATACGAGAAGTATTGTCTTAAGCCCCGATGACAGGGTAGAGGTGCGCATAAGCTCGGGACAGGCTGCTGTAGCAGCACAGTTCGACGGTCGCGATCCGTATATGCTCGACCCGGGTGATTCGATCCAGATATTCAGATCCACCGAGGTGACACGTATTATCAAACTCAGGAAAGAGAGCTTCTTAAATACCCTTCATGAGAAACTCGTCTGATCCGGTCGGGAGGTACTATGCCGTATAATGCCAATGATTTCCATATAGATCTTGATGACGGCCGTGTGACTGTCATATCTTTCGGGACGGGTAAAAAGCCTCTGGTAATGATACCCGGACTTCGTTTTTCCACCATAGACGGGGGTGCGCAGGCCGTATCCTGGTATTACCGCATTTTTGCACGTGAATACCGGATACACATGATAGACAGAAAGCAGCCTCCCGTGCCCGGGTGTACGATCCGGGATCTTGCGGAAGACACCGCAAGGATCATCAAAAAACTCGGTATCAGTGATGCATGCGTATTCGGGGCTTCTCAGGGCGGAATGATAGCGCAGGAGATAGCGATAGAGCACCCCGAGCTTGTGAGTAAACTTGTTCTGGGAGTAACGGCAAGCCGTGTGAACGACACTATACGTGAGGCGGTCGGCGGCTGGCTGGATATGTCCGCTTCCGGGAATTATGATGAGATCATGAAAGATTATCTGATCCGCGGATATTCCGAGGCATATATTAAAAAGGCGAAGATGTTTATCCCGATTTTGTTAAAAACACAGCGTACGATGCCTATTGATGACTTTGTGATATTGGCTAAAGCCTGCCTGACGGTCGACACATACGACAGGCTCGATAAGATAAAAGCACCGACACTCGTGCTGGGCGGTGCACTTGACAAAGTGGTCTCGGGTGAGGCATCATTGGAAATTGTCGAAAGACTGGGTTGTGAATCCCATATATATCCGGATCTCAGCCACGAGGCATATAACGAAGCAAAGGATTTTAACAAAAGAATATATGATTTCTTCAGATGATCATAAGGGAAAGGAGTTTTAACAATAATGAGTTTTGATATTCAGTATCTTCTTTTGTTACAGGACTTAAGGAACGCTACAGGCGGAATATTCAATGAGATCTTTAACGGCATATCCAAGTTTGCCGTGGATATACTTCCGTTTCTTCCTTTTGTCATATTATGGTGCGTTGACAAGAACTGGGGTTATCGTTTCATCACCGCTATCATGGGCGGAGAGGTTGTGAACGGTATCATCAAACTGACTGTTTGTGCATACAGACCCTGGATCCGATCGGATCTTATAGAACCTGCCGGGGACTCCAAGACCGCCGCGACGGGTTACTCATTCCCGAGCGGACATACGATGTGTGCAACGACCATGTACGGATCTGTCTTTGTCTGGCAGAAAGACAAGCGCAGGTGGCTTGCAGTGGTTTGTGCCGTGATGATCGCACTAACTGCATTTTCACGAAATTTCCTCGGAGTGCATACACCTCAGGATGTTCTGGTAAGTTTCGTTGAATCATCGCTTCTGATCTTCATCATAGGTCTGGTCGGAAAACGCATAGCAGGTAACGACAAACTTATCGATATACTGTCGATCATCGGTATTTTTGCGATAATCGGAGTGTTGATATATATCATTTTTAAACCTTATCCGATGGATTATGTGGACGGAGAACTGCTTGTTGATCCCCAGAAGATGATGAACGACTGCTTCAAGGGCTGCGGCGGATTCCTGGGCCTTGTGATCGGCAGTTACATCGAGAGACATTTCATACATTATGAGATACCGTTCGGATCAAGACATCTCGGTCTTATGACCGCTGTCGGCATCGGACTGATGATGGCATGGAGCCAGTGGTTCGGAAATGCTACGATCGTAGCGGCATTCGGAGCTCATTGGGGCAGGCTGATCGCCATGTTCATTCAGGTGATGTTTGCCATAGTCGTATGGCCGATAGCTATCAGAAAAACATGCTCGGAAGAATGATGCATCGGAAATGTGTAAAGTGCATAAGAGGAGGCCGGATCAGAATCCGGCCTTCTTTTTTAATTCTATCGCAGCAATCCTGGCTGCTTCGGAATCCTCTCCGGATCCCGACATACGCATAAGTTCATCGATCATCCGGTCATGATCGAGACTGCGTACATCCGTAAGAGTCCGGTCACCCTGTACACTTTTGGATATCAGGAAATGTGTGTCAGCCTGAGCTGCAACCTGCGCCTGATGTGTGATGCATATAACCTGATGATGCGAAGACAGGGAGTGGAGCTTCTCGCCTACTTTCCAGGAAGTCACGCCGGAGATACCGGTGTCGATCTCGTCGAAGATGAGAGTATCGAAGCCGTCGCGTTCTCCGGATATACATTTGATGGCAAGCATGATCCTTGAGAGTTCTCCGCCGCTCGCAACCTGACTTAAGCTCATCAGGGGTTCACCCGGATTTAATGAGATCAGGAAGTCTATATCATCATAACCGCCGGCGCTTATATGATCGGGATCGGCAGTGACCTTGACCTTCAGATCGCAGTTTAGAAAGTTCATATCCTTAAGGGCGCTCATCAGATCTCCCTCAAGATGAGTGGCGGATGTACTCCTGAGATCATGGGCCAGCTTACACAGCTTAAGCAGTTCGGCCTTCAGTTTACACAATTTATCATTCAGACCGTTCATATATGCTTCATGATCGGAGAGTCTGTCAAGTTCTGCCTGTTTTTCATCTCTGTAAGCAAGGATATCCTCAATGGTGCGGCCGTATTTGTCTTTCAGATGATTGATCAGATCCAGACGGACGGTAATGTCGTTAAACTCTGCCGCATCAAATTCGGAATCCGACATGTAGGAGCGTATGTCTCTGCATAGATCCGAACTGAGCAGATCAAGACTGCTCATGGAAGATTCAATGCCGTCGAGTTCTTCATCATACTCCGAGACGGAATGGAGGAGTTTTACGGCATGTGAGATAAGTTCGCCGGCTCCGCCGGGACCGTCCATCAGCGATGAGATCTGAGAAAGTGCTTCATTAATTCTTGAAGCATTGCTCATCCTGCGGTAAATATTCTCGAGATCTGTATCCTCACCCGGTTTTAGAGAGGCGGAATCTATCTCGTTTAATTCAAATTCGGCGAGATCGGCTTTTCTTTTTCTTACGGAATCGTCTTCATCAGTCTCTTCAAGTTTACATAACACATCGCGATACTCTGAATACAATGATCCGATCTGCGAAAGAACATCGCTTAGTCCGGCACCTGCATATGAATCGAGCATGGATCTTAATGATGAATCCCTGAGTAAAGTAAGAGATTCGCGCTGACCGCAGATATCTATCATTCTGGAAGTCAGGCGGGACAGTTCTTTAAGAGTGACTTTCTGACCGTTGATAAAGCAGTCGGAGCCCGAAGGCGTGACCCTTCGTCTGATGATGATCTCATCGTCATCGATATCGATCCCGGATTCCGACAGATCACGAATGACCGAGTCATGGTCCGGTGTGAGAGTAAGCTCCACATAGGCCTGGTCGCTTCCCCTGCGTATCAGACTTAAGTCCGCCCTGTCACCCAGAGCAAGTCCCAGTGCTTCTATGAGGATGGACTTACCCGCGCCGGTCTCGCCGGTCAGGACGTTTAATCCTTTGGTAAATGTGATCTCGGCCTCATCGATGAGTGCTACATTTTTTACGTGCAGATTCTGTATCATATGTTCTCCTTATCTTTCTCCGGACGAAAAAGAGATACATAAATGGATATGTTTCCATGCGCAATTATAACACAAAAATTGATATTCAAGCCGTTTTGCGTTATACTCATAAGATATTGAGGGGAATTCATTTGATTGAAGAGGCGTCAATATGTCAGATGTTGACAGATCCGGAAAACTGCTTATCGAGACCGATAATGCCATAGAGAATCCCAAGAGCCCTGATGAACTGTATCAGGACCTGATAGACCGTGTTCGTCTGTATCATCCTTCCGATGATATATCCATGATTGAAAAAGCATATCAGACTGCAGTCGGAGCGCATCAGGGACAGGTGAGACGTTCGGGTGAGCCTTATATCATGCATCCGTTGCATGTGGCGCTGATCCTCGCGGAACTCGAACTCGACAAGGAAACCATCGTTGCGGGACTTCTGCATGATGTACTCGAGGATACCAATACGACAATGGAAACTCTTGAGCGTGAATTCGGATCCGATGTCGTTCTTCTTGTTGACGGAGTGACCAAACTGGACAAACTTCAGTTTGTGGGCAGCGACCAGCAGGTTGACAGACTTGAGATGCAGGCCGAAAACCTGCGCAAGATGTTCCTTGCTATGGCTAAGGATATCCGCGTCATCCTGATCAAGCTTGCCGACCGTCTTCATAATATGCGTACTCTGCAGTATCAGCCTCCCGAAGCACAGGAGCGTATAGCGCGCGAAACACTGGATATATATTCTCCGATAGCTCACAGGCTCGGCATCAGCAAGGTCAAGGTTGAACTGGATGACTTATCGCTCATGTATCTTGAACCGGAAGCCTATAAGGAACTGGTCAAGAGCATAGATGAGGATAACAGTGAGCGTGAAGCATATATACAGGGACTTGTAGATGAGGTACGTGACCACATAACGAGTGCCGGTATCCATGCTCAGGTTTACGGCCGCATCAAGCATCTATTTTCGATATATAAGAAAATGCGTAACCAGAATAAGACTCTGGACCAGATCTATGATGTATTCGCGGTACGCATACTTGTCGATACGATCCAGGACTGTTATGCGGCACTCGGCGTGATACATGCGATGTATAAGCCTATTCCCGGCCGCTTCAAGGACTATATCGCCATGCCCAAGGCGAATATGTACCAGTCCCTGCATACAACGCTTATAGGGGCTTCGGGTCAGCCTTTTGAGATACAGATCAGAACTCATGAAATGCATAAAGCTGCCGAATACGGTATCGCAGCGCATTGGAAATACAAGGACGCATCCGACGGGAAGAAAGTCGATGATTCGGAGCAGGAGAAACTGTCATGGCTCAGACAGATCCTTGAATGGCAACAGGATTCTCAGGATAATGCCGAGTTCATGGGGATGCTCAAGAGTGACCTGAATCTCTTCTCGGATAATGTTTACTGCTTTACTCCGAACGGTGAGGTCAAGAATCTTCCTGCGGGATCTACTCCGATAGACTTCGCATATTCCGTGCATTCCGCAGTCGGAAACAGGATGATAGGAGCGCGTGTAAACGGTAAGCTCGTTCCCATAGATTATGAACTTCGGAACGGAGACCGCGTTGAGATCATCACGAGCCAGAATACCAAGGGCCCCAGCCGTGACTGGTTGAACATCGTTAAATCATCACAGGCCAGAAACAAGATCAATCAGTGGTTCAAGCAGGTTCTCAAAGAGGACAATATCGTTAAGGGCCGTGATGCTCTGAATGATTATATCAAAGCTAAAGGTGTGGTCGTCAGCGACATAATGATCCCGAAGTATACCGAACGTGTCATGCGCAGGTATGGTTTTGCGGATTGGGAATCACTTCTTGCGGCGATCGGACACGGCGCCCTAAAGGAAGGTCAGGTCATATCCCGCCTTCAGGAATACTACAACGAAGACCACAAGGCCAATCCGACCGAGGAAGAGATCCTCGAGCAGGTGGCACAGAGTGCCGGAACCGCACTGATGAGGCCCAGAAACGGCGGCGGTTCGGCCATAACGGTTAAAGGGATCCATGATGTTGCGGTACGTTTCTCAAAATGCTGCTCACCGCTTCCGGGCGATGAGATAGTCGGATTCGTGACCAGAGGGCGCGGCGTATCCATCCACAGGAATGACTGCGTAAACATCTTAAATCTTCCGGATAATGAGAGAGTACGCATCATTGATGCCGAATGGGCGCTCCCTGACGGTGAAGCCAACGAACAATATCTGGCTGAGATCACTATTTTTGCAAACAACAGGAGCGGACTTCTTGCTGAGGTATCGAAGACTTTTACCGAGCGGGGGATAGATATCCTGTCGGTCAATACACGTGTGGCCAAGGACGGTACCGCTACCATGGATATCAGTTTTGAGGTACGAAGCCGTCAGGAACTCGATCACATGATCGAGAAGATCCGCAGCATACAGAGCGTGGTGGATATAGAGAGAAAGACCGGCTGATCTTACCGGTTCAGCTTAGTTTGGAGGAAATGGCATGGCTGACATCAAGATAGGGCGTATGATGTTGGGAGCAGTTCAGACGAACTGCTATTTTATATATCGAGAGGGAACGAACAGAGTAGTTTTCTTTGATCCCGCCGATTCCGGATCCTATATATATGAGCAGCTGAAGAACAGAGGGTTTGAGGTAGGCGCCATTTACCTTACCCATGCGCATTTCGACCATATATGGGGCTGTAATGAACTTAAGGACCTCTCCGGTGCAAAAGTGTATGCATACGAAGATGAGAGGAAACTGTGCGAGGACTCAACCGCCAATGTATCCGCTCAGGCAGGAAGACCGTATACCGTCAGGGTTGATGAGTACTTAAGAGACGGTCAGGTATGTACGGAGGGTGATATTTCATTCAGGGTCATCCATACCCCCGGACATACGGTCGGAAGTTGCTGCTATTACATCGAGGAGGCGGGGATGCTCATATGCGGCGATACTCTTTTCTGCGAAAGCGTGGGACGAACCGATCTTCCCACGGGCTCGGAGTCCACACTCTTAAGATCGATATCCGATAAGCTCATGGTCCTTCCGGATGAGACCAAAGTGTATCCGGGACACGGAACATCCACAACGATAGGATACGAGAGAGATAACAATCCATTCATAATGTACTGACGGAGATTTATACAGATGGTTAAGAAACTTGCTTCTTACATAAAAGAATTCAAACTTGCGACGATCCTCACACCCACATGTGCCGCACTTGAGGTCGTGATGGAGACATTGCTGCCGCTCATGATGGCGGGGATTATCGATAAGGGCATCACACCTGGAAACATGAGCGAGGTATATAAATACGGTGCGATCATGATCGTCATGGCGATACTTTCACTGACATTCGGTATCGTGGCCGGCAGGCTTGCCGCGAATGCCGGCGCCGGATTTGCCGCCAATATCCGTACGGCAATGTACGAGAATATACAGACTTTTGCATTTAAGAACATTGATAAGTTTTCAACATCCGGTCTGGTGACCAGGATGACCACGGATGTAACAAACCTGCAGAATGCATTCCAGATGATCTTAAGAATGTGTGTCAGAGCGCCCATGACTCTCATATGTGCGCTTGTCATGGCTTTTTCCATCAGTTTTAAGATGAGCATGATATTCATCGGTGCGGTATTATTCCTTGGCACGGTGCTGGCGATCATAGTCAAGACTACGATGAAGCTCTTCGAGCAGGTGTTCAAAAGATATGATGATCTGAATGAATCCGTACAAGAGAACGTAAATGCGATAAGGGTAGTCAAATCCTTTGTACGTGAAGACTACGAGAGGAATAAATTCAACAAGGCGGCCGATAACATCTACAAGATGTTCGTTAAAGCGGAGAGTAACATCGCTTTCAACGCTCCGGTCATGAATCTTACGGTTTATTCCTGTGTACTTGCGATCGCCTGGATCGGTGCGCATCTGATCGCTTCGGATGAACTTACGACCGGTGAACTTACGACACTTCTGTCTTATATCATGGCGATACTGTTCAGCCTGATGATGCTTTCGATGATCTTTGTCATGATCACGATCTCTCTGGCCAGCATCAGACGTATATATGAGGTCCTTTCTGAGGAGAGTTCTCTGGTCAATCCCAAGAATCCCGATTACGAGATACCCGACGGATCCGTGGATTTCGATCATGTGACATTCTCATATAACGAGAGCGGTACACGTCCCGTCCTTAAAGATATCGATCTGCATATAAAGAGCGGTGAGACGATAGGCATAATCGGCGGAACCGGTTCATCCAAGTCTTCGCTCGTAAATCTAATAAGCAGGCTCTATGATGTGACTGATGGTTGCGTTAAGGTCGGGGGCAAGGATGTCCGGACATACGATCTTGAGACGCTTAGGAATAACGTTTCGGTCGTTCTGCAGAAAAACGTTCTTTTCTCGGGTTCCATTCTGGATAACCTTCGCTGGGGTGATGAGAATGCCACTGAAGAAGAATGCATCAGAGCATGCAAACTTGCATGTGCGGATGAATTCATAACACAGATGCCCGACGGATATGAGACGCATATCGAGCAGGGCGGAACCAATGTATCGGGCGGTCAGAAACAGAGACTGTGCATAGCCAGAGCATTGCTTAAGAAACCGAAGATACTGATCCTCGACGATTCGACATCGGCTGTCGATACCGCGACCGATGCCCGCATAAGAAAGGCATTCCGCGAGGAGATCCCCGGCACAACCAAGTTCATAATCGCACAGCGTATCTCATCCGTTCAGGATTCGGACCGTATCATAGTACTGGAGAACGGTGAAGTTAACGGTTTCGGTACGCACGAAGAACTTCTGGCCGGAAATGACATATACAGGGAAGTATATGACAGCCAGACTCAAGGGTCCGGTGACTTTGATGAGAAAGGGGGCGAGGCATAATGGCAAAGCAGAAAGAGGTCCGCATGGGTCGTAACAACATGGCCGCCATGGGTAAACGCCCCAAGATCGAGAATATAGGCGCACTTATCGTCCGCCTGTTAAAGAGGGTATTTACCAGGTACTGGTTTCATGTTCTGATAGTCGTGGCATGCATACTCATAAACGCATTTGTGAATATCCGTTATCAGCTCTTTACCAGAGAACTGATCGATGTATATATAGTTCCCTATATAGGCAAAGGCACATCGGATTTCAGTGCGCTTAAAGCCGTCATATTCAAGATGATGGGCGTATTTGCCGTCGGCATCATCTGCAGTTATGCACAGGCCAGGATAATGGTCAATGTTACGCAGGGAACTCTGTCGAATCTTCGTAAGGAGATGTTCGATCATATGCAGAGCCTGCCCATCAGATATTTTGATACTCATTCCCACGGCGATATCATGTCGATGTATACCAACGATATCGATACGCTCCGCCAGATGATCTCACAGGGCGTTATTCAGCTCGCATCAAGCATTGTGACCATAGTCAGTGTGCTGGGAACGATGATCGCCTTAAGCCTTCCGCTTACGGGGCTTGCGCTCGCAATGCTTTTCATAATGATCCTGGCTACGAGGAAACTGGTTACTGCCTCCGGTAAATACTTTATCAAGCAGCAGAAAGATCTGGGCGCACTTAACGGCTATATCGAAGAGATGATGGAAGGACAGAAGGTCATAAAGGTATTCTGTCATGAGGAAAAAGCTAAAGAAGAGTTCGGAAAGCTAAATGATGAGCTCAGAGACTCGGCGGAAAATGCAAATAAGAACGCAAACCTCCTTGGCCCTGTAAATGCGCAACTGGGAAATGTAAGCTACGTTATAGTTGCGGTTGTCGGTGCATTTATGGCCATTAACGGATTCGGTTCGGTCACGATAGGTACACTCGTTGCATTCCTGGCTCTTTCCAAGAGCATCAACTTCCCGATCAGTCAGGTCTCGCAGCAGCTTAACTCGGTTATCATGGCTTTTGCGGGCGCGGACAGGATATTCAAGCTTCTTGATGAAGAGAGCGAAGTGGATGAAGGCTATGTGACTCTGGTCAATGCACGCGAAGGTGAAAACGGTGAAATGATCGAGTGTGAAGATCGCACCGGAATATGGGCCTGGAAGCATCCCCATACCGCGGACGGCTCCGTGACCTACCAGCGTATGGAGGGCAAGGTCACCATGGATGAGGTTGACTTCAGTTATAACGAGGATAAGCAGATACTCTATGATATCAAACTCTTCGCAAAGCCCGGTCAGAAGATCGCATTTGTGGGTTCTACGGGTGCCGGCAAAACGACGATCACCAATCTGATCAATCGTTTCTATGATATTCAGGACGGCAAGATCAGATACGATGACATAAATATCGGCAAGATCAAGAAGGATGACCTCAGGCATTCACTCGGAATGGTTTTGCAGGAAACTCATCTGTTCACCGGAACCGTAATGGAGAATATCAGGTACGGCAAACTTGATGCAACTGATGAAGAGTGTATTGCTGCCGCTAAACTTGCCAACGCTCATAACTTCATATCCATGCTTCCGGACGGGTATGATACGAAGCTGACCGGTGACGGTGCGAACTTAAGCCAGGGTCAGAGGCAGCTGATAGCCATCGCAAGAGCCGCTGTCGCCGATCCTCCGGTTCTCATTCTGGATGAAGCAACGAGCTCTATAGATACACGTACAGAGCGACTCGTTCAGGACGGTATGGATAAACTCATGAAAGGCAGAACGACATTCGTGATCGCCCACAGATTAAGTACCGTACGTAACAGTGACTGTATCATGGTTCTGGAACAGGGCCGGATCATAGAACGCGGTACCCACGAGGAACTGATAGAGCAGAAGGGCAAGTATTATCAGCTCTATACAGGTTTGAACGGAGAAGGGATCACAGCTTAAACAACATTGTTTATGAAAAAAGACTTCGATTCAGATAAATTCATGATAGTCCGGGTGGATACGCCCGGACTTCAATATGATATAAATGCCATCGTTAAGGCTTTCTATCCGGACAGGGAAGTCAGAGTACTCGAACCGGACAGTACCGTGCACGACAGCAGTATCCTGGACCTGCCGGTTTATATGGATATAGAGGTACCATCAGGTAAGGATGGTAACGGACACTCAGATGATCCTTCCTTCGGTCATATACGCGTGGAAGGAACGGATCACGGATTTGGCATCGATCCGGAGATCGGACCCAAGAACAGCTTTAAACTGGCTTTGTACGACACGATGTGTAAGATCACCGGACGTACACTTCCCTGGGGAAATCTGACGGGAGTGCGTCCGACCAAGATCGCGATGACACGTATCAGAAGCGGAGAAAACGATGCCCGGATCCTGGAGTTCATGCGCGGATATCACCGTGTGAGTGATGAAAAATCCGAGCTTGCCGTAGATATCGCACATCGCGAACTTGATCTGCTTGAGAAGCTCGATCACAGGAACGGTTACAGCCTGTATATAGGTATTCCTTTTTGCCCGACCACCTGCCTGTATTGCTCTTTTACAAGTTCACCCATAGGTGCATGGAGAGATCGCGTCGATACTTATCTGGAAGCTCTGTATAAGGAGATCGACTATGTTGCTGACGCATCCGGACGCGGAGTTTTCGCTTCGCACCCCGATACGATCTACATAGGCGGAGGCACACCGACGAGCCTGGATGAAGAGCATCTTGAGAAACTTCTCAGCTACCTTTGTGAGAAAACAGACACCCGTTCGGCACATGAATTCACCTGTGAGGCCGGACGTCCCGATTCGATAACTGCCGGTAAACTTGCCGTCATGAAAAAGTACGGGGTAACGAGGATATCCATAAACCCTCAGACCATGCAGCAAAAGACTCTTGATATCATAGGCAGACGTACCACGCCGGACCAGGTTAAGGCCGCGTTTTCGATGGCCAGGGAGGCCGGCTTTGACAATATCAATATGGATATCATTCTGGGGCTTCCGGGTGAGGGTAAGGATGAGGTCGCCGATACTCTGGAACAGATATCCATGATGGAGCCTGATTCAATGACTGTTCATTCTCTGGCCATCAAACGTGCATCCGCACTTAAGCAGCACCTTGATGAGATAGGGATCGAAGCACTTAAGAACACGGATGAGACGATGGCTCTGGCTGCTTTATCGGCCCGCAATATGGGGATGAAGCCCTATTATCTGTACCGACAGAAGAATATGTCCGGTAACTTCGAGAATACCGGCTACTGTGTGCCCGGCAGGGAATGTCTGTATAACATCCTTATCATGGAAGAGATTCAGGCAATCGTCGCACTCGGAGCAGGATCGATCTCCAAAAGAGTGGATTATCCCGATGATACTGATTCTGATATTCCAGTAAACATTTCCCGTGCCGAGAATCTGAAGGATATAGAAAGTTATATATCGCGTATCGATGAGATGATCGAACGAAAAAAAGATCTGTTTGAACAGCAGAACATCTGAGAAAAAAGACGCATCCGGTCTTACCTGGATGCGTCTCCTGCCATAAAGTTGATGAAATGTACGGCGTCTTCGGGCTCGTATACCACAAGATCCATCTCGGGGATCACATCATCTGCAAATACCTTGGCAAGTGATACGAACTGTGAAAGCTTGGACTTAAGATTCAGTCTGTCGCCTTCACCGGTAACAAGCTCAACCTTGCCCTTGCATCCGTCAACGATCTTGAAGAAACCGTCAATGTCTTTTACGTTCTGAATTTTCATAATGTTTTCCTCCCTGTCGCCTCTTCCTGACGACTTCATCTTAACTTTGTTTACGCCATCATTATATGCTTTTTGCCGGAGTACACAAGATATATCCCGTACAAAATATACAATAATACAACATAAAAACTGTGCATAATTACCAATAGTGTGTTCTTTTTTGCTTTCGCTGAACGGAGTGGATTATTCCGCATATTTTTGAGATAATCTGTAAACTGGAAATCTATAAAGGAATTGAATATAATATTCTAGTTAGATATTATCCTATCGGAGAGCAGAAATCTTATGAATGTTTGTCTTTTGAATGATTCTTTTCCGCCGATCATAGACGGTGTCGCCAATACGGTCATGAATTATGCCGGTATCATACAGGCGAGGCCCGACTCGGAGGTTGTTGTAGCAACACCAAGATATCCGGATGTTGATTATAACTGTTATCCGTACCGGGTTCTGGATTATCCAAGTATAGATACATCCAAACTGGCGTATGGATACAGAGCAGGGTATTCTCTGGCTGTCAGAGAGATCAATGAGATAGCCGAATTCGGGCCGGATATCATTCATACGCATTGTCCAGCAGCTTCAACTCTTATGGCGAGGATCCTGCAGTATGAGACCGGTGCGCCTGTGGTATTTACATATCATACCAAGTTTGATGTGGATATAGAACGCGCAGTCGGAGAGGGCTTGCTCAAAAAAGAGACGATCAAGCTCATGATAAGCAATATATCCGCTTGTGACGAAGTTTGGGTAGTTTCCGAGGGGGCCGGTGAGAATATGCGTTCACTCGGATATGAGGGTGATTATCTTGTAATGCCGAACGGAGTTGACTTCCCATGTGGCAGGGTTCCGGCTGATAAAGTATATGAAGCCACGCGTGATTATGATCTGCCCGAAGATGTACCCATGTTTCTGTTTGTTGGCCGTATCATGAACTATAAGGGACTCCCGCTTATCATGGATGCGATGGATATCCTTAACAGAGCCGGCATGGATTTCAGATGTGTCTTCGTCGGAGGCGGGGCGGATCTTGAGGGCTTAAAGAATAAGGCAGCTGATCACGGCCTGGATAAAAAAGTGATATTTACAGGTCCGATACATGACCGGGATGTCCTTCGTGCATTTAACACCAGAGCGGATCTTTTTCTTTTCCCGTCAACATATGATACGAACGGAATAGTTGTACGCGAAGCGGCTGCCTGTGGTCTTGCTTCCGTTCTGATAAAAGGTTCCTGTGCGGCTGAAGGGATCACTGATTATCGAAACGGCTATCTGATAGACGAGACCGCAGAGGATATGGCAGCCCTTCTTAAGCAGGTATGTACGGATATGGATGCCGTACACCGCGTGGGCGATCATGCGATGGAAGAGATATACATATCCTGGGAAGACAGTGTTTCACGCGCTTATGAACGTTATGGCGTCATCAGAGATATGGTGGCTGACGGTACGCTTACCCGCAGACGCAAGCACAAATCTGATTATCTTATAGAAACTGCAGCTGATGTTTCGGAAGTTTTATCCAAGATCATCAGTGTGCCCCGCAACATCCGCGAGACCATCACTAATGATCTGTACAGATTATATGAAGGTATGATGGCTAACAATGACTGAATCCAGAGACTGGTACAAGACAGCGGTGTTTTATCAGATATGGGTCAGGAGTTTCTGTGACGGGAACGGAGACGGTATCGGCGATCTCTATGGTGTATACGATCGTCTGGAATATGTCCGGTCTCTCGGCGTGAATGCCATATGGTTCAATCCGTTATATCCATCGCCCAACGCCGACTACGGATATGACATATCGGATTATTGTGACATTCATCCCGACTACGGTGACCTGGCTCAGTTTAAGAAAGTGCTGGACCGCGCACATGAACTCGGAATGAAAGTGATCATGGATCTTGTAATCAACCACACATCCGATGAGCACAGATGGTTTCAGGAGAGCCGCAAGGGAAAGGACAATCCGTACAGCGACTATTATATATGGCGGGACAAGCCCAATAACTGGAGTTCCGTTCTCGAGGGCAAGGCCTGGGAATATGACGAGATGCGCGGACAGTACTATCTGCATCTTTTTGCCCGTAAGCAGCCCGACTTAAACATGGACAATCCGGCTGTCAGAGAGGAAGTAAAGAAGATCCTCAGATTCTGGCTGGACATGGGCGTTGACGGCTTCCGCGAGGATGTCATCAACTTTATCTCCAAAAAAGAAGGACTTCCCAATCGGATCGGCATAATCCCGATCCTGGATGAGATGAAGTACTACAAGGACGGTCCGCACATACATGAATATATGGCGGAGTTCAGGGATGTCTGCAATGAATATAATGCGGTTCAGATCGGTGAGGGACCGATGACTACGGTCGGCTCGGCACTCAAATATCTGACAGGCAGGAGCAAGTCGCTCGATATGATGTTTTCGTTTGATCATATGACGGCGGACTGTCTGTTCACCGAGTATGTGCATCTGCCGTTTAAGCTTGCGAGACTGAAGAAGGCGCTGTCCAAATGGCAGTATTCCCTGGAGGGTAAGGCGTGGAATACGCTTTATCTTGAGAATCACGACCATCCCAGGGTACTCAGCCGTTACGGAAGCGAGAGGTACCACCGTGAGAGCGGAACGATGCTGGCTGCGGTTTATCTGTTCCTTAAAGGAACGCCTTTTATATACCAGGGACAGGAGATCGGCATGACCAACATCCGTCTCATGTCCATCGAACAGTATAAGGATGTGTCCTCCAAGAACAATTACTATTCATACCATTTAAAAGATGACGAGCAGTCAAGGCTCAGGCGGATCCATCTGTCGAGCCGTGATTCATCGCGTACTCCGATGCAGTGGGATGACTCCGAATATGCCGGATTTTCGACCGTAACTCCGTGGTTTGGCGTCAATCCGAATTACAGGGCCATAAATGTAAAAAAACAGGAGAGTGAGAGTGATTCCATTCTGAATTTCTACAGGACCTGTATCAGACTGAGAAGTCAAAGCCCTGCACTGCTGTACGGAGAGTACAGGGAACACAACTCAAAAGAACCGAATATATATTCATACTCGAGGAGTCTTGACGGAGAAGTATATCTGATCATATGTTCCTTCTTCATGGAAAGACTGCCGTATATAGTACCAAAGCAGTTTCGCGGAATGAAGGCGAGACTTATGCTTACCAATTACCCTTCCAAAAGAGAGACCGGCATGGAGTTTGAGATGCCTCATACCGGTTTCAGAGTGTACCCTTACGAAGCACTTGTACTAAGGATATCCTGATATGAAAAAGATAGCACTTATAACTGACGGATGGCGAAGATATATCACCTATGCGTGGGTTTACGGAATAACCACTCACGCAGAGGAACTCGGCGTGGACATATGCCTGTATACATTCAATTCAAACGGTAACTTAAGCCATGATGCAAAATATAACCGGGGTGAGTACAGTTTGTTTGAAATGCCGGATTATGAATCTTTTGACGGATTCATCTTTGACTGTACAAACACCACGGATAACTCAGTAATAGACTATATGGTCGGCAAACTGAAGAACTGCGGCGTACCGGTCGTCAGTATCTCATACTTTGTTGAAGGTTTTCACTATGTGGGAAATGACAATAAACAGCTTGTCCGTGCCATGGTCGATCATATGTATCATCATCACGGCTGCCGCCGCATGGTTTTTGCCGGAGGCCCCGAGAAAAACTTTGAAAACATACAGCGTTTCGAAGCATTCTGTGAGGCGCACCGTGATTACGGATTGGAACTCACTCCCGAAAACTACATGTTCGGTGACTATGATTATGACACCGGAGTCAGATATCTGACTGAGTGGAGAGCAGCGGGCAAAGAACTGCCGGATGTGTTTATATGCGCAAACGATAATATCGCTGCCGGCATATGTGCGGAAGCGGACAGAAGAGGATTAAAGATACCCGGTGATTTCAGAGTGACGGGCTTCGATAATCTGGATAAAGCCGCATATTACAAGCCGCAGATCGCAACCGTCGATCATAACAGAGGAATCCTGGGCAGCCGTGCACTTGATATTCTGCTCAGACTCATGGACGGATACGAGGTCGATGAATATACATATGTTACCAGCAAGATAGTACCTGCGGAGAGCTGCGGCTGTTCCAATACGGGTTCCGTTAATTACCGCGATTTTGCCAAATGGCAGATCGATTACAGTGTGGACAGGGACCGGCACGAGGAAAACATCCTTGATCTCGAGAACAGACTTGCGGAATGCAGGAACATGGAAGGATTGTTCGAGAGCTTTGCGGAATATGTATGCACGCTTGACTGCTCCGGATTATTCATCATGGTCGACGATACTCTGCTTAAGGCAAGACTCGACGGTAGATTTTCCAGAAATACTCTGGACAAGAGCCGGATCAGGATCGTTTACGGCTGTGATAAAGGAGAGCGTGTATACTCCGTTCGTGATTATCAGGATCTGTCAGCATATTTGGGTTCCGCCGAACGTCCCAGAAGCTATATCTTTTTCCCAATTCACTTCAGAGACGAGATGGTCGGAGCCACGGTCCTGCTTGAACCGGTATTTCTGTATAATAATCCGTTCTTCTATGATGTTCATACCACATTCATCGAACGTCTGCAGAATATATACAGGCAGACTCAGCTGAAGAATGCAGCAGATGAGATGCGCAGACTCTATAACCGCGATGTTTTGACAGGGCTCTTTAACCGTATCTCCTATAACGAGATGATCGCCCCGAGATTTGCCGAGTATAACAGGGACGGAGTTGTGTGTGCCATGGTCTTTTTTGACGTGGATTACTTCAAGAAGATCAATGATACATACGGTCATGATTTCGGTGATAAGGTGCTGATCACGATCGCCCGTGTAATAACCGGATCCAAGCCGAAAGATTCATATGCATACCGGTTTGGCGGTGATGAATTTGTGGTGTTCATTCCTTATGCATACGAGGAGAAACTCGAACGGTTCATGGCTAAAGTAAACTCTGAACTGGAGGCCCGAAAGATCCTTGTAAGCCAAGGATTCATAATCACCGATCCCAAATCCGATAAGAGTCTGGAAGATTATCTCGTGATGGCTGACCAGCATATGTATGAGGTAAAAAGGGAGCGTAAGGGCGGTGCGGTTTCAAGACTGTTCGGCTCTCAGCTGTCTAAACCCGAGCCTGTATCCGAGGAAGAAAAAGCCGTAAGGATCTTCAGAAAAGGTGCGGATATTTCCAGCCTTCCCGAGAGAGAAGAAGCCGGGAACGGTTTTTTTGACATGACCGGGACTGAAAAAGAAGCGCTGGATATGCTTGCGGATTACGGGATCGATTCCGTGAGACTGCGTATATGGAACGATCCGGCCAATTACCCCGAATCGCACGGGTATTGCGATCTTAAACATACGCTTGAAATGGCCAAAAGAATAAAGGAAAAGGGAATGCATTTTCTTCTTGATTTCCACTATTCCGATTACTGGGCAGATCCGGGTAAGCAGCGTAAACCGAAAGCATGGGAAGATCTGGACTTCGAAGCCTTAAGAAAGGCGGTTTATGACTATACCCGTGAAGTGCTTATCGAACTTTCACGTATAGATGCTCTGCCCGACATGGTCCAGATAGGGAACGAGATACGAAGCGGGATGCTTTTCCCTGAAGGAGCCGTTCCGGATTATATCGCATTATCCAAACTTGTCAATGCAGGTATCAGAGCGGTCAGGGATATGTCGGTGGATATCAAGGTCATGATACATCTTGATCAGGGCGGCAGGTTCTGTTATTTGAGAGACTGGTTCGATGCCATGTTCTCAGCCGGCCTTGACCGTATAGATGCGATCGGTATCAGTTTTTATTCTTTCTGGCACGGCACTTACGCCGATCTGAAAGATACGATGACTCAGCTGATCGAGAGATATGATCTGCCTGTCTATGTCGTAGAAACGGCTCATCCCTGGAGACATTGCGAGAAGGAACACGTCTCTGAAGACATGATGAGATACGCAGGTCTGCCTGCCGGTGAAGAAGAGCAGAAAAAAGCTCTTGAGATCATCATGCAGATCGCATCCGAAGCATCCGGCGGCAGAGAAACCGGTGTTTACTACTGGGAACCGCTGTGCATCACGGATCAGGGATTCGGAAGCTGGGACGAGAATATGGGCATGCTTAATGCTTCGCACGTTGCGCTTAAGTCATTTGAGGCTTTCAGGGATTTTGATCCCGAGGATCCTCCGGTCGATGACCTGGATTCTTATATTGCCGGAATCTATTCCAGGAGCGCGGAGCATAAGCTCCCCGCGGGTGAAAATCTTATCAGGAACGGCGATTTTTCGAATGGAACAAACGGCTGGTGGATAGTACATACGCCTGAGGATGTCGATATTCAATGCACCGACGGTGAGGTATATGTATCCTCGAAATCCAATTTCTCATTTGAGATGAGTCGTGAAATGGGCATTACCCACGCGGGAAAATACAGACTCATGGTCGATTATCGCGGCACAAACACCACAGGGGTCGATGTCACCATGTACCTGACCGTAATCACGTGTAACGGCGAAACCGTTTATAAAAAATCAATATATCCCACGGATATCGGATTTATGACTTATTCACTTGATGATGTCGTTCTTGAACCATGTACTGTAAGAGTTGGGATCAAGATAGAAGCACCGCCTGTTTTCGGAAGGATTTCCGAGATAAAACTCGTGGAAGTAATATGATATAATTGTGCGTGGAAATACATCCGTGTATTTCCATACACGCACTGATTCCATCCTTGGAATCGCGTGGAAATACATCCATGCAAGGAGCGAATATGACAAACGCTAAAACAAAAGGGTTTCGGAAATACAATAAGAACAACATTGTATCGGTTTCCATGGCGATGCTCTTTTTGGGCATCTTCATAGCCACCTTCATCGTTGTTTTCGTTATGTTCTTTTTCCGGTTTGTTGTGGCGCAGGGCATAATGCGGGAGTACGGCAGCGTTTCATATATGGGCCGCATATATGATTCGGCCGGAGGAGACGAAGAAAAAGCATATAAAGCATTGGATGCCGAAGGCAGGAGTTATTTTCTGAAGGATCCCGACGGAAATATAATTCATCAGACCGGTGAGAATACATGTGCATCGGAAGGTGAACTTGTAAATCTGTACTCTTTCGATGAACAGATCTATGTGTATTCGGATACCGAAGCTGATTTTATCAGCCCCAAAGACGGTACTATCACATTTGACTATTCCGGATTTATGTCCTGGTTCCGTATGCATAATAAGATCGACAGGATCGAAAACTTTCCGTCGGACGGCGTGGACCTTCCTCTTTGGGTCGGTACAGACTTAAAAGGCGGTAAGCAGCTGGTAGGGCAGGTGTTCTTCCATCTGAACGACGATGACATCATATTCTGTATCGTATTCTTCATCTGTGTCGGAGCACTTACCTGCATCGTATTCCTGGTCCTTATGATCCACATGTTCCGCAGCGTGTACAGAAAGCATAAACTCACCGACATTTTCTACATGGATGATGTTACCGGCGGAAACAACTGGATGTGGTTTACCATTAAGGGTGAACAGATACTCAAAAAGAAACGTAATTCGTCGACTAATTTTGCAATCCTTGATCTGGTATTTGTCAAATACAGGAATTACTGCGTTGTACATTCTGTTTCCGAAGGTGAACAGATGCTTAGACGCGTCGAAAACTATGTAAGAACAAATCTGTATTCGGGTGAGATGATAGCACATTATGCATCTGCCAATTTTGCCGTTCTGATGAAATATCCGAACGAAAATGAATTGTATGACCGTATAGACAGGATGATCGCCGGTCTTGAACACCTGGACAGCAATCACAAATTTGCATTCCATATAGGTGTCGATCTGCTGGGAATAGCCAGGGATCATAACGGCCGCGTCATAAACAGAAGATACATAGATATCGAACGTGAGTATAACAATGCATGCGCGGCACGTGCGACCTTGGAGGATAATGATGATTCCGCCAGAGCCACTTTTGATTCCAAGATGGTGGAAGAACAGAAGTGGATCGATACGGTTCATGAGAAACAGAGATCGGCATTGGATAACGAGGAATTCCTGGTTTATTATCAGCCTAAATACGATCCCCAGACCAATGAGCTTAAAGGCGCGGAAGCTCTGATCAGATGGGAATCTCCGGAATACGGATTTAAGGGTCCCGGTGCCTTTATTCCCATATTTGAGAAGAACGGATTCATTACGGAGATCGACCATTATATGCTCAGACATGTAGCATCGGATCAGAAGAGATGGCTGGATGCAGGGTATCATTGTGTTCCGGTATCGGTCAATATTTCGCGTGCTCATTTCATCGAGGATGATCTTGCGGAACAGATCCGAGATGCGGTAGATGCCATCGGAACACCACATGAACTGATCGAACTTGAACTTACCGAGAGCGCTTTCTTCGATGATAAGAATGCTCTCGTGTCAACCATAAAGCGGCTTAAAGAATATGGATTCACGGTATCCATGGATGATTTCGGATCAGGATACTCATCTCTTAATTCGTTAAAGGATATTCCTCTGGATGTTCTGAAACTGGATGCGGAGTTCTTCAGGGGGGATGCGGATGATGAGCGCCGGGAGATAGTCGTTGCTGAGGCCATAAAACTTGCCAAATGCCTGAACATGCGTACCGTGGCCGAGGGTGTTGAGGTTAAGGAACAGGTTGATTTTCTTGCAGATCAGGGGTGCGATATGATCCAGGGATATTATTTCGCCAAACCGCTGCCGTGCAATGAATACGAACAACGTATTAGATTGGAGAAATGATCGTTCATGAAGATAGCTGTTTTTACGAACGGATGGAGTTCAGAGTATTTAAGCAAAGTCATAGAGGGAATCCGTAAAAAGGCTGAGCCTGACGGCACGGATATCTTTATCTTTACATCATATCTGTTATGGGGAGAAGAGGGAGAGCGCAGGAAGACCAAACTGATTTTTTATCAGCTTCCGGATCCCGAGATATATGACGGAGTTATCATACTTACCAATACCTTCAGTGGTAACGATGAGATCGATGCGATCAAGAGAATGTTCCGGGGGAAAAGGATACCCGTTATCAGTACGGAAGTTAAGATCCCCGGGTTTGGCTTTGTGGGAACCTCCAATTATGAAGGGGTGCGTGAACTTGCGGATCATCTCATTGAGGAACATGGTGTTCGCAAGATCATCTATGTGAGCGGCATCGCTGATAATCAGGAAAACAAGATACGTCAGCATGCTCTCGAAGACTCCATGGAAATTCACGGTCTGGAGAAGCCCGATGTGATACACGGCGATTTTGAGTTCTACAGTACCGTACAGCATGTGGGTGAGTGGCTTAATAGAGGGGAACCTCTTCCCGATGCATTTGTCTGCGCCAATGACTATGAGGCTCTTGGCGTCATATACAGACTGTATGAGGCTGGTATCAAGGTACCTGACGATGTCATAGTCACCGGTTTTGACAATATACGTGAGGGTCAGACAACTTATCCCATGGTGGCTTCCGTATCCAGACAATGGGATCAGATGGGTGAGAATATCTATGACCTATTAAAGAAGATGATCGATGACTATGATCCTAACTTCGAGGTACTCTATGATTCAACATTTGTTCCCTCCGAAAGCTGCGGATGCAAACCGAGCGAGCAGGCCGTCGAATACAGGCTGGACAGTATCAGGAACCAGTACAGAAATTCATCTGTCAGTGACATGGTTGAATTCCAGTTCCAGGAGATAAGAGGTGCCATGTCCAAGGTTGATTCCAAAGAGGCATTTTTCGAGCAGGCGTCAGAAAGCCTGGATCTTAAGGATTATCTCGGAGAAGATTACTGTCTGTGTACGCAGAAACAGTTTTTTGAAAAGACCGATGACGAATATGTACCGGAAACCGGTTATGACAGAAATATGGAGGTTTTGTTCGAAAGAAAAGGACATGACCCTGTACCTCAGCGTTTTTTTGATAGAAGAGAGATATATCCCGGCTATGTAGATGAAGAGGGGGTTTCCAATATCTATGTCATAACTCCTCTGACAAATCTGGATCATAATATCGGATATTTCGGTGTAAAGAACAAACCTGAGGTATTATATGACCTTTGCTTCAAAAAGCTCATCAATAATCTTGATACGCTGCTTGAGACCGTAAGACAGTATATTTTCTCGCAGGAGAGCAACCGCAAGCTGAAGAATATCTACATGACAGACTTCCTTACAGGCATGTATAACCGTACGGGCTGCGAAGAGATTCTGTTTTCCTATCTTGAGACAGAGAAAAAAGCCGGAAATGATTCGGTCCTGCTGTTTACGGATATAGACTGCATGAAGACCATAAATGACGTATACGGTCATATCAACGGTGACCTGGCTATCGGTGCTACCGCCGAAGGTATCCGCAGAACGCTGAATGATGAATGGAAGCTCGGCAGATTCGGAGGAGACGAGTTTGTGGCCGTCGGCAAATTTGATGAAGGCCTTACTATAGATGATTACAGAGCCATATTCCGCGAGAAACTTAAAGAAGTGATCGAAGAGATGAAACTCACATTCAATCTTACGGCGAGTGTCGGATATTGCATAGTGACACCGGAGAGTAACGGAACCATAGAAGACTATATCAAGATCGCCGATGCTTCGATGTATGAAGAAAAAGAAAGAGCGCACAGGGCGATGGGCATAAAACATGAGTGAAAAACGGGGGAGTATCCGGATCGCTCATATCGTTACTCTGCTTGTCCTTGCGGCTTATTTCGTGATCATATACCTTCTTAACGGAGTGGGCATATACAACGATTCCGATCAGTATATCAGGATGCATATGCGCAGAGAACCTGCTTATCCGGTGTTTCTCTATCTGATCAGAAGCCTTGTTCCCTCATTCTGGATGCAGTGTACGGTGTGGATCCAGACTGTCCTGGTTATCGCTTCGTCATATTACTTTATCAGATATGTGTCTGATCGCTTTAAACTCAATGCCTGGTGTGAATATCTGATATGTGCTTTTGTGTTATTGCCTTATGCCATCACCCCGTTTGCTTCGGCAATGAAGGTGCATCTGTCATGTGCGATCATGAGCGAAGCAGTAGCCATGCCTGTTTTTCTGCTGTTTTTTGTGAGCATGCATAGGGCTGTGACCGAAAGGAAAAGCCGGGATATTGTGATAAGTCTGCTGCTTGCCTTTTTGCTCTCGATCATACGCAGCAACCTTACCGTGCTGCTCATAGCCTGGCTACTGACTGCCATCATCGTATATCTGCCGAGGAAGAAACTGATAGGGCTTATCCTTGCTGTGGCAGGCTTTGTGTCGGCATTCGTCATCCGCGATGTTATAACGAAAGCATATAACCTTGCTTTTAACGGCGCATACGTCGGAAATGAATATACTAACCAGACTACGCTGGCCAATATACTCTATGTGACAGACAGAGAAGCCGGAGATGCGGTGGAAGATGAGAATCTGAACTTCATCTTTCAGTATATGTATAACGTGATGGAGCTGTCCGGCTGGTCTTATCATGAGGCAGGAGATAATGCGGTGTCGAGAGCGCTGTATCTTGAAGAGGTACATGATCGCATCAAATTCGAGACCATAGAATACAGCCTGAGAGATATCATTGAGATCTCTACGGGGATTCATGATTATATAGAGTATAATGCCATAGCCGAGGAGTATGCCGGCAGCCTGATAAAGATCCTTTTCCCGTCTTGTGCGGGCAGATGGTTTGCGGATTTTATCATACTCGGGTCGCTTGGGGTGATGAGGAACATAGCCTTTGTTCATCCGGTCATGATACCGGTCGTTATCGTGCTTATCGTTGCATCCGTATTTATCATGATCCGCCTGTTCGGAGATGAAGAGGTAAAGAACGCCGCATGGCTGATATTCCTAAGTCTGCTCCTTGTTTTCGGCAATGCGTTCGGGACAGCGGTGATCATAATGTGCCTGTCCAGATACATGATATACGGATTTGCGATATTTTATTCCTCACTTGCGGTCGGAATAGTCGAATCATACAGAAAACACAAAAGAAATGTGGTAAAATAAATAGATATGGAAAGTACCGGTTTGGAACCTAAAAACAACAGTAATATCAGATACGTTGCAGTCCTCTGTCTTGGCGGACTTGTTCTTAATCTCATCGGTTCGGCCCTCGCGGATGAACTGCGTCTTCCCATGTATCTGGATACCATAGGTACTATACTGGTATCCGTCATAGGCGGATATCTTCCGGGTATCATAGTCGGGTTTATCAGCAATTACATAAAGGCAGCGGCGGATTCCACTGCTATTTATTATGAATGTTTAAGCGTCATCATGGCTGTTGTTGCCGCATGGTTTGCGGAAAAAGGACTTCTTAAGAAGATCTGGGGCGTGATCAGCCTTACGGTCTTGCTTGCACTCATAGGCGGCGGACTCGGAAGCATTCTGACATGGTTCCTTTACGGGTTTGCCGAAAGCGGCATCACCGTCATGGCAGTAAAAAAACTGTATGAGAGCGGTACATTTACTCCTTTCTGGGCTCAGTTCACCGGCGAGTTCATGGTAGATCTTGCAGATAAGATCATTAACATGATCATAGTTCTTCCCGTATATCATTTCCTTCCCGACAGAATACGCGAGAAATTCGAACTTAACGGATGGCAGCAGAAACCGCTAAAAGGAAGAGCGGAGAAAGCGGCCGGCATCAGTGATAACCGGTCCATGTCGATCAGATCCAAGATGCTGATACTTATCACATCCGCACTTCTTGTCGTAGCGATAGTATCAACAGGCATAGGATACAAACTCTATATGTCCGACAGCATCGATGATCATATAGCTCTCGGACAGGGGGTGACCAAGACCGTAGCAGGCGTGGTTGAACCTTATCGTATTGATGATTATATCGATAAGGGATATGCTGCGATCGGTTATGTGCGTACCGAAAACAGCCTCTATGATATACGCGAGAGTTCCAAGGATATCGAGTATTTATATGTGTACAGGATCCTTCCCGAAGGATGTCAGGTCGTATTCGATCTGGACACGGAAGATGTAAAAGGCGCAAAAGCGGGTGAAGTGATCCCGTTCGACGAGTCTTTTGAGCCTTATCTCGATACACTGCTAAAGGGCGGTGAGATCGATCCCATCATATCGGATGATACTTTTGGCTGGCTGCTGACCATATATCATCCCATCATCGATGATAACGGGGTATGTCAGGCTTATGCCTGCGTTGATATCTCCATGAACCGGCTCAGGAACAACGGATATGCATTCCTTGCCAAACAGATCTCGCTTTTCATAGGTACCTTCATTCTGGTACTCGCGATCGGTCTGTTCATCATCAGATACAATCTGATATTCCCGGTCAACACCATGGCCATGGCAGCGACCGATTTTGCCTATCACATGGAAGAACAGCCGGATGACAGCATCGAACGCATCAAGGAACTTCAGATCCATACCGGAGATGAGATAGAAAACCTCTATAAGGCTTTCTCCAAGATGACAGAGGACAGCGTTGCCTATGTCAATGAGATAAACGAAAAGACCGATACCATCCAGCATATGCAGGACGGTCTGATCCTCGTCCTGGCCGACATGGTTGAGAGCCGTGATAAGAATACGGGCGATCATGTCCGTAAAACCGCCATATATACGGGCATCATAATGCGTGAACTCCTCAGAGAGGGGATCTATACCGATACCCTGACAGAGGACTTCATAAGCGATGTGATCAAGTCGGCACCTCTTCACGATATCGGGAAGATAAGCGTGTCTGATGCGATCCTGAATAAACCGGGCAAACTGACCGACGAAGAGTTTGATATGATGAAGTATCATACAACGGCAGGCCGGGAGATCATCGGACGTGTCATAGAGATGGTTCCCGAATCCGGTTACCTGGATACAGCCAAGGATCTGGCCGAGTTCCATCACGAAAAATGGAACGGGAAAGGATATCCCAACGGCATCTCCGGAGAAGACATACCTCTTTCCGCACGCATAATGGCTGTTGCGGATGTGTTTGACGCGCTGGTATCCAAACGAAGCTACAAGGAAGGAATGCCTGTCGAAAAGGCGTTCTCCATTATAGAAGAAGGAAAAGGATCTCACTTTGACCCGTATGTAGCCCAGGCATTCTTAAATGCCGAGGCTGAGGTCAGAGAGGTTGTAAATGATTTCAGAAAGGATAATTGATTATGCAGACTTATAAGAAGATCGAACATTCAAGAAACAAGGATGTGGTTCTCCGTTATATTCCCGGACATTTCATCACACCTCACTCACACGTTAATTACTATATGGATCTGAGCGACATGAAGGCCAGACAGCGTGAGGCCAGGGCTACAGGTGAGGAACTTGCCGAGATGTATCTTGCATCGGATCAGATCGATACGATCATGTGTTTGAACGGGATGGAAGTTGTTGGATCATATCTTGCAAATAAACTGACCAAGATCGGTATCGTAAGTGCCAATTCTCATCATACCATGTATATTACGAGTCCTGAGTATAATACTATAGGACAGATGATGTTCAGAGAGAATAATCAGCACATGATCAAGAACAGAAAAGTGCTGATCCTCATCGATACCGCTACGACCGGTGATACTTTAAGAAGTGCGATGCGTTCGGTTAAGTATTACGGCGGACAGGTCGCAGGAATCTCAGCCATATTCTCAGTAGCAACACAGGTTGACAGCATTCCGATCAGAGCTTTGTATTCAACCAAGGATCTGCCTGATTATGCGAGCTATGCTTCCGATAACTGTCCTTTGTGCAAAGCCGGTACAGCTGTAGACGCGATCTGTAACGGTTTTGGATATTCTACTCTGTAAAGGATACCGATATTAAGTGAAGAGCAGTCTGGAATTGATTTTTCATACCATAAGGCAGGTATTGGCCGGCAAGCAGCTTATTGACAATTCCAATAAGTATCGTTTCATGTGCCTTTCCGCAGCCTTTATCCATCTGATCTTTTGCATTTCAATGGGTGCGATAGGTGCGAGTATACTGTGCTATTACAATATATTCATCGTCTATTTCTATTGCTTCCTTGGTATAGTCCTTACCAACCGCAAGAAGTTCAGGATTATAATGGTGCTGTTTTTCATAGAGGTGGAGTTCCACTCATTCCTGGCATCGGTTCTGCTCGGATGGGACTGGGGATTCATGCTCTATACGATAGCTCTTATCCCTGCTGCTTTTTATCTTGCCAATTCGCTGACAAACAGAAGTAAGCATGTTGCCTATTCCATATGGCTGTCTGCGTTCGTTATGGTCGCATATCTGGCCGGCAGTATAGTTCAGCCTATGGTCAATCCCATGTACGGTTATCTGAGCAATACCACGGCATGCTTCTGCATAAGATATTTTAATACCTTCATTGCTTTCATCATCTTGCTTACTTTTTCCGCTCTGTTTGCGCTTGAAACCAGTTATATGGAGAATCTCCTCGAAAAAGAAAATCTGAAACTGGGTATCGAGGCAAGCTATGATCCTCTTACCAGACTACTGAACCGCAGGAGCATGACCAGATACATGACCGATGAGATCGAGATAGCGAATGACACCACCGGCAAGTTCTGTCTGGTAATGCTCGATATAGATGATTTCAAAAATATCAATGACGCTTACGGACACGACATAGGGGACAGGGTTCTTGTCGCACTGGCCGATCTTATCAAGACAGAAGTCCGTGAGAGTGATTATTCATGCCGATGGGGCGGAGAAGAGTTCCTGTTGTTCATTCACGGCGATAAACAGGAAACCTATTTTGTGGCTGACAGGATAAGACGTAAGCTTGAGGAAACCCCTGTAAAGAACAAGTATGACGGTAACTTCAAGGTTACAGCCACATTCGGCATAGCCGAATACAAGAGCTATATGCCTCTGAGGACCATAATCGATGAGGCCGACGAGAAACTCTATTACGGCAAAAAGCACGGCAAGAATCAGGTTGTGGTTTAGGCGGAGGAAGAGATGCTTGGTATCATAGATGTGGGCGGAGGTACCCGGGGAATATACGGCGCCGGAGTACTTGATAATCTGCTCGATCATAATATAATGGCTGACTGCTTTATCGGCGTTTCTGCCGGTACCGCCAACGGAGCATCATATCTGGCAGGTCAGCGCGGAAGAAATTATAAGTTTTATACCGAATATGCTTTTCGTAAGGAATATATGGGCCTTCGTAACATGATGAAGACCGGCTCATATATCAACCTTGAGTATATTTACGGTACACTGTGCAATGAAGACGGCGAGAGTCCTTTTGCATTCGATGCTTTTATGGATAATCCTGCAAAATACATCATTGTCACGACGGATGCATTTACCGGTGAACCCGTGTATTTTGACAAGGATGACATGAGCCTCGATCACTATGAGACGCTTATGACTTCCAGCTGCGTTCCGGGCGTGAACAGACCATACATATTCCGGGGAAAACCGTATTTTGACGGCGGGATAAGCGATCCGATCCCGATAAAAAAGGCTATGGAGTTAGGATGCGACAAACTTATCGTGATCCTTACCAGACCTAAGAAAGCATTCAGAAAGCCTCGCGCCGATGCCAGGGTTTCACGCATTGTATCGTTCAGGTTTCCTTATGCGGCCGATGCCATCAAGGTCAGATGTGATGTATATAATGAACAGCTCAAATATGCTCTGAAACTTGAAGATGAGGGCAAGATCATAATAGTCGCGCCGGAGGATATTTCCAATTTAAAGACACTGACCAAGGATGTGACGAGTCTCAACCGGATGTATCGCATGGGATACACCGATGCGATAAAGATCAAGGATTATCTTAAAAAGAGATGATAATAAAATGCTTAAACTAAGGAGGCATTTATGAAAAAGATAGAAGATTACGTAAGGACCATACCGGATTTTCCCGAACCCGGCATCATGTTCAGGGATATCACAACGGTCCTGCAGGACGCTGAAGGATTTCATCTTGCGATAGATGAACTTAATCAGCTGATCCAGGGGCTGGAGTTCGATGCCATAGTCGGCGCCGAATCCAGAGGTTTCATTCTCGGTGCTCCTCTTGCATATGAGAGGCATAAACCGTTCATCCTGGTCAGGAAGAAGGGTAAACTCCCTTGTGAGACCATTTCCCAGGATTATGATCTCGAGTATGGGAAAGCCACGATCGAGATGCACAAGGATGCTATCGCACCGGGCCAGAAGGTCGTCATAGTCGATGACCTGATCGCTACAGGCGGAACGCTTGAAGCATCGGCCAAACTTGTGGAAGCGCTTGGCGGGGAAGTAGTTAAGATAATCTGCCTTATGGAACTTGCAGGGTTAAAAGGCAGAGATAAACTCTCCAAGTATGACGTGGAATCCGTGATCACATACGAAGGAAAATAACGCACGTTGATGCGTTCATTATTAAGGAGGTTAACATGGAAAACTTTTTCAAACTCAAAGAGAACGGCACGAATGTAAAGACTGAAGTCATTGCCGGTCTCACCACGTTCATGACGATGGCTTACATCCTCGCAGTCAATCCTGCGATCCTGTCTGCCAGCGGTATGGACCCCCAGGCCATTCTTATGGCAACCGCACTCGCTGCTTTTATAGGTACCGTGTGCATGGCGCTTCTGGCAAACTATCCTTTTGCACTTGCTCCCGGTCTCGGACTTAATGCATACTTCGCATATACCGTATGCGGTGCTATGGGATACTCCTGGCAGTTCGCTCTCTTTGCAGTATTTGTTGAAGGTCTTATCTTCGTGGTCCTGTCTGTTACCAACGTTCGCGAAGCTATCTTCAACGCCATACCTCTTACCCTGAAGAAGGGTGTATCCGTAGGTATCGGCCTTTTCGTTGCTTTCATCGGTCTGCAGAACGGTTCGATCGTAGTTAACAGCGATGCAACACTTGTAACTCTGGTAAGCTTCAAGGAAGACTTTACCAACGTAGGTATCTGCGCACTGCTTGCGATCATCGGAACATTCATTATCGCGATCCTTCATTACAAGAACGTTAAGGGATCGATCCTTATCGGCGTTCTCATTACATGGGTTCTCGGCATCATCTGCGAACTTACCGGCCTTTACACAGGCATGTCCGTTCTTCCTCAGTGGAGCAACTTCAACCTCGGTGCACTCGGACTTACATTTGCACAGTGCTTCTCGGGAGAAGCTTTTTCCAATTTCAAGGTGCTTGATTTCATCGTTATCATGTTCTCATTCCTGTTCGTTGATGTGTTCGATACTATCGGAACACTCATCGGATGTGCCAATAAGGCTGACATGCTCGATAAGGAAGGCAAACTTCCCCGCATCAAGCAGGCACTCCTTGCTGACGCTGTTGCAACATCGGCAGGTGCCGTACTCGGTACTTCAACTACCACTACTTTCGTAGAGAGCTCTGCAGGCGTTTCCGAAGGCGGACGTACAGGTCTTACCGCTATCGTTACGGGATTAATGTTCCTGATCGCGATCTTCCTGTCACCCATCTTCATCGCAATCCCCGGATTTGCGACTGCACCTGCACTTATCTTCGTAGGATTCCTCATGATCACAGCAGTAGCAGAGATCGATTTCAAGGATCTTACAGAAGCTGTTCCCGCTTACCTTTCACTTGTTGCAATGCCCATCCTTTACAGCATTTCAGACGGTATCGCAGTAGGTATCATCTCTTATGTTGTTATCAACGTATGCTGCGGCAAGGCTAAGAAGGTCAGCCCGCTTATGTATGTACTTGCAGTACTGTTCGTACTCAAGTATGTATTCCTGTAAAATAGACTTAAGATAAAAGATTTTAAAAGGGACATAGCACAATGTAGATTCCATGCAGGCACGCTCTCGCTATGTAGTCGCGTGCAGCGGTACTAAGGTCGCTGAAATACGCGACCTAAGGACCGGCCGCTCCGACATACCTGCATGGAATCACATGTGCATGTCCCTGTAGTTTTTTATGGAGAAATATATGAAATCGATTTGGAATGAGGGGTGGGAGTTTAATCTTAATGATTCTCCCGATGAACTGAAGAATGATGAATGGAGCAAGGTGCGGATCCCGCATGACTGGCTTATTTATGATACGACGGATCTTTATCGTGACGGATTCGGCAGATACAGAAAGAGATTTGTCGTAGATAAGAATGAGATCGGAGCGGATGCGGCTTCTGGGCTCAGGCATATTTCCGTTATATTTGACGGAGTATATATGGATTCGACATACTTCCTGAACGGAGAAAAGATAGGTGAATGGAAGTACGGATATTCGCAGTATATCCTCGATCTGCCCGATGACAAACTCCTCGACGGCGTTAATGAACTTGTTGTCGCCGTTAACTTTAAGTCCCCAAATTCCAGATGGTACTCGGGCGCAGGAATCTACAGAGATGTCTGGTTTGCTGTTTATCCTGAGAATTATATCCCCGAAAACGGAGTCTATGTCCATACCGAGGAGCGTGAAGACGGGTATCTTTTATATGTTGATACCTGTCTGAATGATTCCGATGCCGGTGCATACATAAAAGTAGTAAACACTCTCTATGATGCGGCCGGAAAGCCTGTGGAGCTTATTCCTACCAAGGCATCTGCGGATGCGTATGTCTACGATCCGGATAGTGTTAGAGGCAGGGAAAAGCCTTTTGATGAGAGCGTTTATCTTGTGAGGGATCCTCATATATGGGATATATCCGATCCTTATCTGTACAGTCTGAAGACGTCCCTCATATCTGCAGACGACAACTGCATCCAGACAGTAGATAATACGGTAGGTTTCAGAAACATACGGTTTGATCCGGCTGAAGGAATGTTCATAAACGGCCGCAGGATCAAACTTAACGGTGTATGCGAACACCATGATCTCGGACTGCTCGGGGCCGAATTTAACAGATCCGCCATGCGCAGAAAGATCGAGATCTTAAAGACCATGGGGGTTAATGCCATCCGAGGCACTCATAACATGATGGCCCCGGGGCTTCTTGAACTGTGTGACGAGATGGGGGTACTGTATCTCTCGGAAGCCTTTGATATGTGGAACCATCCCAAGACCGAATTTGATTATGCCCGGTTTTTTGATGACTGGCATGAGCGTGATGTGGCAAGCTGGGTAAGACGTGACAGGAATCATCCCTGCGTGATCATGTGGAGCATCGGTAATGAGATAGCCGATATCCATAATTATGAGAAAGAAGGTCAGGAGATGACCGCACACCTGATGCATCTTGTCGCCTGTCATGACTATCGCGCAAACGCATATATCACTCAGGGATCCAATTACATGCCCTGGCCAAACGCCCAGAAGTGCGCTGATATACTCAAAGTGGCCGGATATAATTACGGCGAAAGCTGCTATGAGGAGCATCACGCCAAACATCCCGATTGGATAATATACGGAAGTGAGACATCATCGATAACGCAGAGCAGAGGCGTTTATCATCTGCCGCTGTCTGCCAATTCCCTCGGTGAAGAGGATGAACAGTGTTCGGCGCTCGGAAACTCAACTACGAGCTGGTCTGCGAAGAGTTATGAAGCGTGTGTATGCATAGACAGGGATACGCCGTATTCTCTCGGGCAGTTCCTGTGGTCGGGTTTTGACTATATAGGTGAGCCCACTCCGTACAAAACGCGTAATTCCTATTTCGGGCAGATCGATACGGCAGGATTTCCGAAAGATTCATACTGGGTATGGAAATCCGCATGGGTAAGTCCGGACGAAGATCCTTTTGTACATGTATTTCCTTACTGGGATTTTAATCCGGGACAGACTGTGGATGTGAGAGTGGTATCCAATCTGCCTGAGGTTGAACTATTCATAAACGGGCGCAGTCTGGGCAGACAGACGCTTGATCATGAGCCCGGCAGCGGATGGCATATCATAGCCGATTACAGCGTTCCTTATGAAAAAGGATGCATAACGGCTAATGCATATAAATCATCCGGATCAGATGAGATTGCAGCGAGATGTGAGCGGCACAGTTTCGGTAATACGGACAGGCCCGTAGTAAAAAGATATGAATACACATCCACGGAAGAAGCACAGGATATCGTTTATTATGAGATAAGTGCGATCGATGCTGAAGGGTATCCGGTGGAGAATGCCTGTGACAGAGTAAGCGTGAGCGTGGACGGTCCCGGACGCCTGATAGGTCTGGATAACGGCAACAGCGCGGATCCTGACGGCTACAGAGTAGATAACAGGCGCCTGTTTAACGGCAGGCTTCTGGCCGCCGTGGAATGCGACAGAGATGCCTCTGCCGATCCTGAGATTAGGGTGGCGATAGTTAAAGATGATCCCGATGTCAGACGGATCACGCTCGTCTGTGAGGAAGACAGAGTTCTTGATCCCGATCACAGAACGGTAAAGGTTAAAAGCTATGTAGAACCCGGGGATTCATCGGGGCATGATATAAATTACAGTATTGTCGATGATATGGGCATCGGTTCACCACTTGCAAAACTTGAGATCATAAAACCTGACAGCGGCTTGGATGAGAACAACGGATGTAAGGATATTGTTATCATGCATGCACTCGGAGACGGAAATTTCAGACTTCGAGCAACTGTCGGAGGATTCAGGCAGAAGGTGCGTGTCATATCGGATCTTGAGTTTGAGATCTCGGGATGTGGGGAGGCATATCGGAATCCGTATGAGTTCATAGCGGGAAGCACTTATTCATCATCGATCGGAGAAGTGGGAAGCGGAAATGAAAAAGGATTTGCGACTGCCAGGGACGGATGTACTATCGTGACTTTTGAAGGCCTTGATTTCGGATCTTACGGGGCCGACAGGATCACGATACCGATATTTGCATTAGATTCGGATGATGTCCCGCTAAAAGTATGGCAGGGCGTGCCCGGGAGCGGAAGCGAAGTTTGTCTGCTTGATACGGTTTATTCAAAACCCAGACAATGGGCTGTGTTTATCGAAGATTCGTGGCAGCTGATGCAGCGTGTTAAAGGGATCACCTCGATAAGCTTTGAATTTACGCAAAAAGTACATGTAAAGGGGTTCATATTCGATAAGGCGGACAGAGCGCATGCCAGACTTCTTGCCGCTGAAGCGGATGCGATATACGGAGATGAATTCACGCGTACGGATACTGTCGTGGAAGGCATCGGCAATAATGTTTCGATGGAATATAAGGATATGGATTTCGGCGCTGAAGGCATCGATTCCATAACCATCTGGGGGCATACAGTTAATGAGACCAATCCCGTACATGTAAGGTTCATCAGAGACAATGAGAATATAAGAGAGGTATGTGAATTCAAACGTTCGGATGAATACGGACCACAGACATTTAAGCTCCCGCACATAGAGGGTAAATGGAATGTGACCTTCGTATTCCTGCCGGGCAGCAATTTTGATTTCGAAAGCTTCAAGTTTGAATAAAGCCCTGCACCGCCGGTTATGAGTATGCTCATCGTATATCCGATGTACCTATTGAATGTCCTCAACCTGTGCGTTGTACAACTTATAGTATAAACCTTTTTTCTCCATAAGTTCAGTATGAGTACCGCATTCGACTATGCCGCCGTTATCAATATACATGATCTTGTCGCAGCCGGTGATGGTTGAGAGACGATGAGCTATAACGAAACTTGTCCTGCCCTTCATCATGGCATTCAGGCCTTGCTGGAGGGCTTTTTCCGTCTGTACGTCTATACTTGATGTCGCTTCATCCAGGACCAGTATCGCAGGATCGGAGAGAAGCGTACGTGCAAATGAGATGAGCTGTTTCTGCCCCTGGGAAAGAAGTGAGCCCCTCTCTTTTACTTCGGACCTGTATCCGTCAGGCATTCCCGAGATGAAGTCGTCTGCGCATACGAGACGGCTGGCTTTAACGATCTCTTCATGCGTGGCATCGAGTTTGCCGTATCTGATATTGTCTTCGATTGTACCTGAGAAGATAAAACTGTCCTGCAGCATTATGCCCATCTGGGATCTCAGAGAATGAAGAGTTACCTTGGATATATCATGTCCGTCTATCAGGATCCTTCCCTTATCAAGGTTATAGAAGCGGGAGATGAGGCTGACGATAGTACTCTTGCCCGCACCGGTAGGCCCTACAAGCGCGATGCTTTCTCCCGGATTGACGGTGAAAGATACATCGTGAAGCACTTCTTTTCCTTCTTCATAGGAGAAGGAAACGTGATCGAATTCGACACTTCCCGAGATCGTGGGAAGCTCATAAGCATCATCTGCATCACGGACTTCCACGGGCTCATCGATGGTTTCGAATATCCTCTCGAGATAAGCGATATTGTTGATGAAGTTATTGAATATATTGCCCAGGTTCATGATGGGCTGCCAGAATCTGGAGGCATAACTTGAGATCGCAACTATCACACCGAGTGATGTGTTGCCCTGGCCGAATATAAGTATGCCCGTGATAAAGATAGCAGCTCTTACAAGCACCGAGATCGTGTCTATGCCGGGCCATACAAGCGTGCTGTATTCGATAGCACGCATCCATGTTTTACGACATCTGTCGGAAAGCCCTTCGAATATCTCGGCATTCTCGTCTTCGCGGGCAAATATCTGTGTGATACGGGCACCTACGATGTTTTCCTGAAGATAAGCATTCAGGTTGGAATTCTTGTTGGATACCTGTTGCCATGCCTTACGCTGTTTATTCTTGATCCAGAACATGAATACCATGAGAACGGGTACGCCTGCCATTACGACCAGAGATAGTTTAACATCTACGATGAACATGAAGATGATTATAAATATCAGGTTTAAGATCTCCAGGATGACATTTATGAGACCGTTGGAAAGCATATCGGATACGGAGTTGACGTAGTTTACGACTCTTATGAGGATCTTACCGTGCGGTCTGGTGTCATAGTATTGAAAAGGCAGAGCCTGAAGATGCTTGAACACATCATTACGGATGGTATATATGATGTCCTGGCTCACATTGATCATTATCCGTGATCTGATAGTGAAGAATATGATGCTCAACAGGTAGAAGATTACAAGCCAGACTACGAGGATTATGAGCATTCGGACATCACCGGCGGGAATTGCTTCATCCAGTGCTTTCTCAACGATCATCGGAGATACGAGAGCGGCAGCTCCGCCGATGGCAGACAGAAACAGAGCCAGTACCATGGGGCCTGAATAATGTTTGATATATACCCATGCACGAAGCAGGTGCTTTATGTCAAACGGCTCTTCCAAGAGCTCGTCTTCTTTATAGGTATTCCGTGCCATTGTTTACACCTGTTCCCGGTCGTTTTCACCGGTCTGAAGCTTAACCAGTTCTGCGTAATAACCGCCTTTAGCTATAAGTTCTTCGTGAGTACCGGATTCGGTTATCTCACCGTGGTTCATGATCAGTATCTTGTCGGCTTTCTTGGTCGTTGAGATACGCTGCGCGATGATGATCTTGGTACATGTAAAGGGGAGCTCATCGAGGTTATGCTGGATCTCTTTTTCAGTCTCAAGATCAACGGCCGAAGTCGTATCATCGAGTATCAGGATCGAAGGCTTGACAGCCAGAGCTCTTGCCAGAGATATCCTCTGTTTCTGACCTCCGGATAGGCCGACTCCGCGCTCGCCTACGATGGTCTCATAACCTTCGGGCATCTTGGCTATGAAGTCGTCGGCTGCCGATGTTCTTGCATATCTTATTACATCGGTCTTGGGAAGGTTGGAATCTCCGTAAGCGATATTGCCGTCTATGGTATCGGAATAGAGCAGCACATCCTGAGTAGCCAGACCGATATTACTTCTTAAATCCTTGAGTTTATAGGCGCTCACGTCATGGCCGTCTATCATCACACGGCCTTCGAGCGGTTCGTAAAACCTCGGGATGAGATGTATGAGAGAGGTCTTTCCGCAGCCTGTCTCACCCATGATCGCAACAGTCTCACCGGGATTGGCGGTAAACGATACATGCTTTAGCACGGGGAGATTACCGTCCGAATACTTGAATGTCACATCTCTGAACTCGACCAGTCCTTCAAAGCGCTCCGGATGAGGTATCGCATCACATTTATCCTTGATCTCGGGAACGGAGTAGTAGATCTCCATAACCTTACGGGAAGCAGCGGAGAAACGCTGGAATTCATTCATTATATTACCGAGCTGTCTCATGGGATTGGCAATAGCCCATGTCAGGCCGCTGAATGCAACATATTCGCCCATGGTCAGAGAACCTTTTATGAGGAAAAGTCCGCCGACAAGGAGCTGTATCACAGGAAGCAGGTTTGCCAGCGATTCGATGTAAGGGAAGAAGGTAAGCCAGGTAAAAGCGGTCTTTTTGTTGGTCTCACGGTAGTCGGTATTGCATTCGTCGAATTTATCAATCTCATATTGTTCTTTGGCAAAAGCCTTGACTACGCGGTTACCGGAAATGCTCTCCTGGGCGATCGTGTTCATGACCGCGAGTTTTTCCCTCAAAAGAGCATGCATGGGGGCAACGCGGATCTTAAACAGATATATGATGAGGAAGATCAGGGGAGCGACGGCAAGAAGGCACAGGGCAAGTTTCCAGTTCATATAGAAATAGTAAACAGCCACGGCTCCGAGCAGTGAGAATGCTTCCACAACCATACGGACAACCCATGCGATCATGTGTCTGACCGCGTCAAGGTCACCGGTCACTCTGGTCATCAGATCACCTGTCCTGTATGTTGAATAAAACTTCATGTCCTGACGCTGGATCTTGTCATACAGAAGATTCCTGATCCTGAAGAGTACACCCTGAGATACTTTTTCGTAAGCCAGACAGTCGAGATAAACTATCACAACTCTGAAAAGCGTGAGACCGACCATAAGGGCTATGAGAGTATAGAAAAGATCACGATGATTGGCAAGATTATAAGCCGCATCCTCACCGGATAAAAATGTGTCGATGAGTTTGGACGAAAAATACGGAACCGTAAGCTGAAGAGCATTATAAACCAGGGTTCCGAACATTGCGATGATATACAATGCTCTTAGCCCTTTCATATTGAACCACAACCATTGGATCCTTGTCAGTTCGAACGGCCATTCATTCTTTTTTTCGTATTTGATATTAACGTGTTCTTTGGACATTACGGTTTAACCTTAAACTCTGATAGTAAGTTTAATTTACACCATTTCTGGAAAAAGGCAATACTGTTTTTGGAAAAATAATTTGATATAATATTTAATATGAAAAAAGGCGCAAATGATGATTTCATCAAATTCGTCCTCGTGGTTGACGATGAGGAAGTAAACCGGGAGATGCTTGGCTTTATCCTGGGTTCGTCTTATGAGGTCATGTATGCTTCCGATGGGGATGAAGCGCTGGATAAGATGCGATCTTTTTCCGACATCTTAAGCCTGGTTCTTCTCGATATCATGATGCCGGGTAAAGACGGCTATCAGGTTCTTGAAGAGATGAGCCATGATCCTTCTCTGCAGACTGTTCCCGTGATCGTTCTTACATCGGATAAAGAAGCCGAGATAAGATCGCTTCAGCTCGGAGCAGCCGATTTTCTGACCAAACCCTATGATCAGCCTGAGATCATTCTTGCCAGGATCAGACATTCCATAGATCTATATGAGAATACGAACCTTATTCATGCTACGGAGACAGATGCGCTTACCGGGTTATATAATAAGGAATTCTTCTTCGAATACTGTAATCAGTACGATAAGCATCATACTGATATCAGCATGGATGCGATCGTGATGAATATCAACCGCTTCCATCTGCTCAATGCCATGTACGGCCGACATTTCGGCGATAAGATACTGTGTGCCGTATCCAACAGGATTCGACATAATGTAATGATACATGGCGGAATGGCCTGCAGGTATGATGCCGATTCCTTTTATCTGTATATCCCGCATGTGGACGATTATGAGGAACTTTACCGCTCGATCGTTATGGGCCTTACGGAACTCATCAAGGACGGAGAAAGCCGCCTGAGGATGGGGATCTATTCCAATGTTTCGGGTGATAATAATATAGAAGAAGACTTCGCATGGGCTCTGCAGGCATGCAATCTGATCCGCAACCGGATCGGTTCGGGCTTTGCGTTTTATGATGATGAGATGCACAGAAAGCAGATCCGCGAAGCAACTTTGCTGGATGATTTTGAGGCTTCTCTCGAGAACGGAGAGTTTAAGGTCTTTTATCAGCCCAAATTCCGCATTATGAAAAACAAAACCGTATTATCCGGTGCGGAAGCTCTTGTAAGATGGGGTCATCATAAATTCGGAATGCTCTATCCGGGTGAATTCATCCCCCTTTTTGAGGAAAACGGTAAAATACGCAAACTTGACAGATATGTATGGACCGAGGTCGGAAGACAGATCAGAAAGTGGCATGAAGATTTCGGAGTTTTTTTGCGAGTAAGCGTTAATGTGTCACGTATCGATATGTATGAATCGGATATTACAGGTTTTCTGTCGGATATAGTCCTTGATAACGACATACCGGATGGCGATTTTGTACTTGAGATCACTGAGTCCTCATATACCGAGAATTCACAGCAGATAGTAGATGTGGTAAACAGACTCAGAGCCATAGGCTTTAAGATAGAGATGGACGATTTCGGGACCGGATATTCTTCCCTTAATATGCTTTATTCTCTGCCGATAGATGCATTAAAGATAGATAAGGAGTTTATGGGAGAGATAACCACCGATGAACGTGCAAAGAAGATGGTCGAACTGGTTATCGATATCGCACAGTTCCTGGATATTCCGACTATAGCCGAAGGCGTTGAAACTGAAGCCCAATATGATATCATTAAAGGAGCGGGATGCGATATTGTTCAGGGTTATTTCTTCTCGACCCCTTTGAACGTTGATGATATGACTGAGATGATACGGGAGAGAAAAGATGACTTTGGATGAACTTCGCGGGCTTGGTGTCAGTGTTGATGAAGGCCTTGGCCGGTGCATGAATAATGAGGATTTTTACCTTAAGATGATCGGTAAGTTCCTGAGTGATGATAAGATCGATGCTCTCGGAAAAGCATTAAATGAAGGTGATCTTGATCAGGCTTTTGAACTTGCTCACGCACTTAAAGGCGTCACATCCAATCTGGCGCTTGCTCCGCTTGAATCAAAACTGTCCGAGATCACGGATCTGCTTCGTAATCGTACGCAGACGGATTACAGCGATATATATGAATCCATTGTTTATAACAGAGATAAATTAGCCTTATTATTATAAATAATTTTAAAGGGGGATATTATGGCTGAAATGATCAATACCAATGGCAACGCAACAGAATTCGATGCTGAGTTGGCGCTTGCCAACAAAAGAGGAACTGTATGTGCGACCATCCTGAACATCATTTTTTTCTTGGCTTATGTACTTGAATTTGTAAAGGGTGCCAGGAGCGGAGGTTATACCTTGATTGTAGTGCTTTTGTGTGTGTGGCCGATAGCTGCTTCCTGGTTCATATTTAAAAGGGAACCCGATGCACCGTTTGCCATCATGAGGATAATCGGTGTCGGTTTTACACTTATGTACACATTTTTCCTTTTTACTGCCAATAACGATCTTGTGTTCACCTATGTAATGCCGATGCTTCTTATCCTGATGCTGTTTAACAATCGGAGATTCATCATGATAATCGGTTTCGGCGCCGCGATCCTTAATGTTGTTGATGTCATAAGGAAGGCGATAAAGTTCGGTTTTGCCGAAAATTCCGCAACATATGAGATTCAGGCTCTGCTGATCATCATGTGTGTCGCATTTTTTATCACCGTTAATCTGACATATGATATGTTCTCTCAGATGCGTGCAGAGAGACTTAATGTTGAGAAGAACCGGGTATCATCCATCCTTTCAAAAGTGCTGGGTATCTCCGGTGATATCACCAACGGTGTTGAGGATGTCCATGTTAAGGTTGGTTCCTTGAGAGCATCAATGGAGGATACATTGAATGCAATGCAGGAAGTGACCAGCGGAAATAATGAAACTGCTGAAGCCATCCAGAATCAGCTGATCAAGACCGAGGATATACAAAGACATATCAGTTCTGTTAAGGATGCATCGGCTTCGATCTCCGAAAGCATGGAACAGACTGATAATGCGGTTAACGAGGGACGCAATCATATCACTGAACTTAATGCCCTCACTGCTGACAGTGAGAAGGCAGGTTCGGATGTTGCTTTGGCACTGGAAAATTTCCAGGAATATACAGGTCAGATGAACAGTATTACAAGTATCATCACGAATGTTGCTTCACAGACATCTCTGCTTTCTCTTAATGCTTCGATCGAAGCCGCAAGGGCCGGAGAAGCGGGAAGAGGATTTGCTGTTGTTGCATCCGAGATATCCGGTCTGGCCAATCAGACGACGAATGCGACCAACGATATAACCGATCTGATCAATAATATTGCTTCGCAGCTCGATGTTATGGTCGATACCATACACAGACTCATTGATTCCAATACAAAGCAGGCTGAGACTGCCGTGCAGACTTCCGAGAGTTTTAACACCATAGCAGAGAACATAAAAGAAATAGGCCGGCAGACAGAAAACATGAGCAGGGCCATAGAAGATCTTGACGAGGCTAATACCGAGATCGTCAACAGCATACAGACAATAAGTGCCATAAGTGAAGAAGTATCTGCTCATTCACATGAGACATATAATTCCAGCGAACAGAATCAGAATATACTTAATGAAGTTAATGATATAGTTGAATCTCTGAATTCGGATGCCGAAACGCTGAAGAACGCCAGTGAATCATGACGGGAGATATGAGTTTTCTTCCCGAAGAATATCTGGCGCGCATGTCCGAACTCCTTAAGGACGAATATGAGGATTTCTTATCCTCCTACAGTAATGAGCGCACGTACGGACTTCGGATCAATCCGCTTAAAGTCGATCTGAATGATGAGGATAAGATTAAGGTCATACTGACGCAGCCGGGATGTAACATCGATCCGGAAGATCATGTGACCTGGTGTGACGAAGGATATTATTATAATGAGGACTCCTGCCCCGGCAGGAGTCCTTATCATGAGGCAGGAGCGTATTATATTCAGGAACCCAGTGCCATGGCAGTGACTTCCCTGCTCGATCCGCAGCCTGGAGAACGTATATGTGATCTTTGTGCCGCCCCGGGCGGCAAGACCACGCATATCGCCGGACGCATGAGGGGGAGAGGGGTTCTTGTCGCAAACGAATATGTTCCGGACCGGGCCGGGATCCTGTCTCAGAACGTAGAACGTATGGGAGTATCCAATTGTCTGGTGACCTGCATGCATCCCGCCGATCTTTCACAACACTTTATGGGATACTTTGATAAGGTGTGTGTTGATGCACCGTGTTCCGGTGAAGGGATGTTCCGCAAGGATCATGATGCATGTTTGGAATGGAGCAGTGACAATGTTGACATGTGCGCCGCCAGACAGTTTGAGATACTTGATGCGGCTTCCGATATGGTCACAAGCGGGGGCGTGATCGTATATTCCACATGTACCTTTGAACCGGATGAAAATGAACGTGTCATTGAAACTTTTCTTAAATGTCATCCGGAGTGGACCTTGGAGGAGTCAAAGCGAATATGGCCTCACAGGATGAGAGGAGAAGGCCATTTTGCGGCTAAACTGATCAAAACAGGGATGTCAGACAAAAGTGCCCGTAATGAAGATTTGAAAAACAAAAACCGGCAATTATACAATGAAGTTGCACGATTTCTTCATACAGAGCTCGGTTTTGAGATATCTGACAACAGAATCATTTATGAAAATAAGGATCATATATATATGCTCCCGGACGGTATTTCCGAACAGATGCTTAGGGGACTTCGTGTCATCAGACCCGGTATAGAACTGGTGACCAGACATAAAGACAGATTTGAACCGGCACATTCTCTGGCCATGTCACTCAGACCTGACGAGGTGCAAAACGTATGTGATTTAACGTATGATAATGCAGTCAGATATCTGATGGGAGAGACAGTGAACGTCAATGATAACGGCTGTAATAGTATTTCCGGGCCCTGGACTCTAATGACCATAAACGGTATAAGTTTTTCATGGGGTAAAAAAGTCGGTGAAACGATAAAAAACCACTATCCAAAGGGCTTGCGACGTGATGTGAGCATTAAAGGATAATACGATATATTATATCCTGATATAATTATTGAATGCAAAAATCCATACGTAAACAAACTGGTTAAAGCAACAAAATGAGGATAAACAAGTACCTGGCAAAATGCGGAATATGCTCCAGACGGGGAGCCGATGAACTGATCCTGAAAGGTGAAGTCATGATCGACGGTAAGGTGGCCTCACTCGGTGATGAGGTGTCTTCCGGCATGAAGGTGACCGTCTCGGGACGGGAGATCCTTCTTCCGGATGAAACCATCGTGATGGCATATTACAAACCTGTCGGTGTGACATGTTCGGAAAAGGATCCTCATGCAGATCGACTTGTCATCGATGAGATCTCATCCGAAAGACGCCTCACATATGCCGGACGGCTCGACAGAGATTCCGAAGGTCTGCTGATCATGACTGACGACGGTGATCTGATCGACGCGATGATGAGAGGATCGCATTTTCATGAAAAAGAGTATGAGGTCAGGGTAAATAAAATAATAAGTGATATTGAATTAGAAAAGCTTGCTTCGGGTATATATCTGGAAGAACTTGATACAACAACACGTCCGTGCAGGGTGGTGCGTACCTCCGGATCATCGTTTACCATGGTACTCACCCAGGGGTTAAACAGACAGATCCGGCGTATGTGTGAGTCACTCGGATATAAAGTCGAGCAGCTTAAGCGCACGCGCGTTATGAATGTCACACTCGGAGATTTGCAAGTTGGTGCAAGTCGGATTCTGGCCCCGGAAGAGAAGAAAACACTGTATTCAGAGTGCGGTTTACATATCTGAACATATGGCTCTATTATGTAAATTGAATATCAAAATATCCCCAATTTTACGTTTCTATTTTCATCAATTTTCACCTATTTGAAATCACATATATCTGTCATAAACTATAAATGAGGCCCTAAAATCAGCCTCATTCACAAGGAGATCTTATGTCTGTAAACGAATCTCAGAAGAATAGAATACGGGAACTGGTCACCACATTAAATTGTGCTTCTGAAAAATACTATGCACAAGATGATGAGATAATGTCCAATTATGAGTATGACCGTCTGTATGACGAACTGGTGTCTCTGGAGACCGAAACAGGCTATGTTCTGGCCAATTCCCCTACGGTAAATGTCGGGTATGAATCGGTTGATGAACTGCCAAAGGAAAAACATGAAAAACCCATGCTCAGCCTGGGTAAGACCAAGGACCGCGAGGAGCTCAGGGAATGGCTTGACGGACACGATGGTATACTGAGTTGGAAACTTGACGGTCTGACTGTCGTGATCACATATTTTGACGGAAAACTTGCAAAAGCAATAACGCGTGGTAACGGCGAGATCGGAGAGGTCGTAACGAATAACGCTCGTACATTTATTAACCTTCCTCACTCGATAGAGTATAAAGGTGAGCTGGTCATAAGAGGAGAAGCCGTGATCAGCTACTCCGATTTCGAAAAGATCAATTCATCGATCACCGATGAGACACAGCGATTTAAAAACCCCCGTAATCTTTGCTCGGGAGCTGTCAGACAACTCGATCCTTCCGTTACCGCCAAACGCATGGTACGTTTTTTTGCTTTTTCACTTGTGTCCGCACCCGGGGTTGATTTTGGCGATCGGCATCTGTCTGAATTTGAGTTTCTTAAGAAGCAGGGATTTGATGTGGTTGATCACGTTGTTGTTACTCCCGATACGATCATCTCTTATATAGAAGATTATGAAGAACGTATCCGTACATATGATATCCCTTCCGACGGACTGGTCCTTCTTCTTGATGAGATATCTTATGGGGATTCTCTGGGCATGACTGCCAAGTTCCCGCGTAATGCCATAGCATTTAAGTGGACTGATGAAACTAAGGATACGACCCTTCGCCAGATCGAATGGTCCGCCAGCCGGACAGGACTCATCAATCCCGTAGCCATATTTGACCCGGTTGAACTTGAGGGTACTACCGTCTCGAGAGCATCTGTTCATAATATAAGTATAGTAAGAAATCTGAAACTCGGCCTGGGAGATACTATCCGTGTATATAAGGCGAATATGATCATCCCGCAGATCGCCGAGAATCTTACGTGTTCGGATGACCTTGAGATCCCCAAGACCTGCCCGGTATGTTCCGGAGCAACATATTTAAAGGAAAACGAAGGTACCGCTTATCTGTATTGTTCCAATCCGGAATGTCCGGCCAAGAAGCTGGGGGCCTTTACTCAGTTTGTGAGCAGGGATGCAATGAATATGGACGGATTATCCGAGGCGACTATCGAGAAGTTCATCGCAGCCGGCATGATACACTCGTTTACGGATCTGTATCATCTTGACCGTTACAGGGACCGTATAACGGAGATGGAAGGCTTCGGCGAAAGATCATATGAGAATCTGATCGCTTCGATCGATGTATCGAGAAATACCGAACTGCATCGCCTTCTGTATGCGATCGGTATAGAGAATGTTGGTGTAGCAACTGCAAAACTTATCTGCAGGCATTTTGGCTACGATCCCGGATCAATCGTGAAAGCTGATGAAGATGAACTGTCCCGGATAGATGGCATAGGTCCGGTGATCGCTTCGAGTGTGTGCGGATATTTTTCCGATCCGGCTCATCTGAATATATGGAACGAACTGCTTCAGGAGATCACACTTGCCGATGCGCCCGCCCTGACAGGTGAGCAGAAACTTGCAGGCCTGAGTTTTGTGGTGACGGGGTCTCTTGAGCATTATTCAAACAGAAACGAACTCAAAGACGTCATCGAAAAGCTCGGAGGAAAGGTGACTGGATCGGTAACCGGGAAAACCGAGTGCCTGATCAATAATGATCCGGCCTCCAACTCGACCAAGAACAGGACAGCGCGTGAATTGGGCGTGAAAGTGCTGACGGAAGATGAATTTACAGCACAATATATAGATTAAACGAGCGCAACAACAACTATATATTGTATGTTATCGCCCTGAAAAATGTTAACTTTATACAAAATACGACAGGCTGATTTGTTAACTTTTGTTTTACGTTTCTTTCTACCATATCTTGACACGAGCAATAAGGGCGACTACAATATGTTGTAGTTGCCCTGTTAATTTTCTCGGTTACATAACTAGATATCGGATATGCCGGGAAATGACGCATTTTTAATAAATATTAAGTTACCATAATAAAGTGAGGGATGTGTTTTGAAGATCATTAAGAGAAGCGGTGCGGAAGTAGAATTTGACCAGGAGAAGATTGTCGTTGCGATCAAAAAAGCCAATGACAGTGTCAATGAATCCCAGAAACTGACCATGGAGGAGATCCAGGAGATCGCAGACGCCGTTACAAGATCTTGCGGTGACATGTGCAGGTCTGCCAATGTCGAAGAGATCCAGGATATGGTCGAGAACCAGCTCATGAAGTACAGAGCTTATGAGATGGCCCGCAACTATATCACTTACAGATACAGACATGCTCTTGCACGTAAATCCAATTCGACGGATGATCAGATCTTAAGCCTGCTCGAATGCAACAACGAAGAAGTTAAGCAGGAAAACTCCAACAAAAACCCGATCGTTAACTCTGTTCAGAGAGATTATATGGCCGGTGAGGTCAGCAAGGATATCACTAAGAGGCTCCTTCTTCCCGAAGAAGTCGTAGAAGCTCATGAAAAAGGACTCATCCATTTCCATGACTCGGATTATTTTGCACAGCATATGCATAACTGCTGCCTCGTTAACCTTGAGGATATGCTTCAGAACGGTACCGTCATATCAGAAACGATGATCGATACCCCCAAGAGCTTTTCCACGGCATGTAATATAGCCACTCAGGCAATAGCACAGATCGCCAGCTCACAGTACGGCGGACAGAGCATCTCACTTGCACATCTTGCTCCTTTCGTGCAGGTCAGCAGAGAAAAGCTCCGTGCCGAAGTGCGTAAAGAGATGGAACTTATGGATATCGAAGTATCTGATGACAAGATAAATCAGATCGCCGAGATGAGAGTAAAAGAGGAGATCAACCGAGGCTGTCAGATCATGCAGTATCAGGTGATCACACTCATGACCACCAACGGTCAGGCTCCGTTCATTACCGTATTCATGTATATAGATGAGGTTCCGGAGGGACAGATCCGTGATGACCTTGCGATGATCATCGAAGAGATGCTCAATCAGAGGATCAAAGGTGTCAAGAACGAGAAGGGCGTTTTCATCACTCCCGCATTCCCCAAACTGATCTATGTTCTGGAAGAGGATAATATCCATGAAGACAGCAAGTATTTCTATCTGACCAGACTTGCTGCAAGGTGTACGGCCAAGAGACTTGTTCCCGATTATATCTCCGAGAAGATCATGAAGGAACTCAAGTCCGGTGACTGCTATCCCTGCATGGGCTGCAGATCTTTCCTTACTCCCGACAGATTCACCGAAGCGGGCGTGGGCAATATCGCAAATGCCGGCAACTACGTTGAAGGACAGCGCAAATATTACGGCCGCTTCAATCAGGGTGTTGTTACGATCAACCTCGTTGACGTTGCCTGCTCATCGGAAGGCGATATGTATAAATTCTGGAAGATCATGGATGAGAGACTTGAGATATGTCATAAAGCTCTCATGTGCAGACACAATCGTCTTAAAGGCACACTTTCGGATGTTGCTCCGATCCTCTGGCAGGATGGAGCTCTGGCCAGACTTAAGAAGGGAGAGCCCATTGACAAGCTCCTCTTTGACGGATATTCGACCATTTCCCTCGGATACGCCGGTCTTTGCGAGTGTACCAGATACATGACGGGCAAATCTCATACGGATCCTACCGCAACTCCTTTTGCGATAGATGTTATGAAGTATTTAAATGATGCCTGCAAGAAGTGGAAAGCGGAATCGAATATCGACTTTTCACTTTACGGAACTCCGCTTGAGTCTACGACATATAAGTTTGCCAAGTGTCTGCAGAAGAGATTCGGCATCATCCCCGGAGTTACCGACAAGAACTACATCACCAACAGTTATCACGTACATGTTACCGAGAATATCGATGCGTTTGACAAACTCAGCTTCGAGGCACAGTTCCAGGCTCTTTCGCCCGGCGGAGCCATCAGCTATGTAGAGGTTCCCGATCTTCAGGATAACATTGATGCCGTGCTCGCTGTCATGAGACATATATATGACCACATCATGTATGCCGAGCTCAATACCAAATCCGATTACTGTCAGGTATGCGGTTATGACGGAGAGATCCAGGTTCACGAGAACAAAGACGGCAAGCTTATCTGGGAATGCCCTAACTGCCACAACACGGATCAGGCCAAGATGAATGTTGCAAGACGTACTTGCGGTTATATCGGAACCCAGTTCTGGAATCAGGGCCGTACGCAGGAGATCCGGGAGAGAGTTCTTCATCTATGAATTACTGTAATATCAAACCCAATGATGTTGCTGACGGAGAGGGTGTCAGAGTCACCCTCTTCGTTTCAGGTTGTACGCATCATTGTAAAGGCTGCTTTCAGCCGGAGACATGGAATTTTAACTACGGTGAACCGTACACGGCCGAAGTGGAAGACTATATAATAAGTAAGCTTTCAGCCGGACATATATCGGGACTTACGCTTTTGGGCGGCGAGCCGTTTGAACCGGATAACCAGCGGGCCCTGGTAAATACGCTAAGAAGGGTTAAGAAAGAATATCCCGACAAGAATATTTGGGCATACAGCGGATATACAATGGACACCGATCTGATACCTGTAGACGGAAAAGCACATTGTGAAGTGACTGATGAGATGCTCTCATATATAGATGTGCTGGTCGACGGAGAGTTCAAACTCGAACTGAAAAGTCTGATGATCCCGTTTCGGGGATCGACCAACCAGAGGATAATAGATGTCCCGCAAACTCTGGCGAGCGGAGAAGTAAAAGAATACGACTTAAGAAACAAAAGAAAATACGATTTGGTTTAAAAAAGATCTTGTTGATACAAGGTCTTTTTTATGTTAGTATTTTCGTTAGACATCAAATGACGATTTAACAAAAATATTCGTTTTTTGATAAAAAAATCAGGGGAGAGAGTTTCATGGCACAGCTGTGGGGCGGACGCTTTAAGGGGGAAACAGACAAAATTGTTTACGCTTTTAATGCGTCCATTAATTTTGATAAAAGGTTATATCGCCAGGATATTGAAGGGTCAAAGGCTCATGTCAGAATGCTGTCAAAGACCGGCGTACTGACTAAGGAAGATGAGGAAGCGATCCTTGCAGGTCTTGATGGGATACTCAAAGATATTGAGTCCGGAGCGCTTGAGATCACTTCAGAATATGAAGACATTCACAGCTTCGTGGAGGCTGTCCTTACCGAGCGCATCGGTGATGCCGGAAAGCGCCTTCATACAGGCAGGAGCCGTAACGATCAGGTCGCTGTTGACATGAAACTGTATATCAGAGAAGAGATCGATGAGATCACAGGTTACCTGAAGGATCTGCTCAAGGTGATCCTGAATCTGATGAAAGAGCATGTGGATACGTATATGCCCGGATTCACGCATCTTCAGAAGGCGCAGCCCGTGACACTTTCTCATCATATGGGAGCGTATTTCGAGATGTTCAGACGTGACATCGGACGCCTGAAAGACACCAGAGTCAGACTTAACGAATGCCCTCTTGGAAGCGGCGCTCTCGCCGGAACAACATATCCTCTGGACAGAGAGTATACAGCCGAACTTCTCGGGTTTGACCATGCTACGAGAAACAGCATGGATTCCGTATCGGACAGGGATTATCTGATCGAATTCCTTTCGGATTTAAGCCTTATCATGATGCACTTATCCAGATTGTCCGAGGAGATCATCATATGGAACAGCAACGAGTATTCATTCGTTGAACTGGACGATGCTTATTCTACCGGTTCGTCCATCATGCCGCAGAAGAAAAACCCCGATATCGCGGAACTCACAAGAGGTAAATGCGGAAGGGTATACGGCGATCTGATGACGCTTCTTACCGTTATGAAGGGCATACCTCTTGCATATGACAAGGATATTCAGGAAGATAAGGAAGCTGCTTTTGATGCAATAGATACAGTATCCGGATGTATCAGACTGATGGCCGGAATGCTCGATACATGCAAGTTTAATATCGCAGTAATGAAGCAGTCGGCCATGAAAGGCTTCACCAACGCTACGGATGTGGCCGATTATCTTGTAAGCCGCGGAGTTCCTTTCAGGGATGCGCATACATATGTGGGGCAGATAGTTCTGTATTGCATCGACCATGATATTTCCATAGAAGATATGTCGATGGATGAATTCAAAGCGATCTGTCCCGAGTTCAGAGAAGATGTATACGAGGCCATCTCGCTGCAGGCATGTGTGGAGCGGAGACGAACTAAGGGGGCCCCGGGGATAGATCCTATTAAGGAAGAGATCCGCGAGGCCGAGAAATATATACAAAACATTTAAATTATTCTGAGGAGAGTGAAAAAATGAGTGAAAAATTAAGAGTTGCGATACTTGGCGGTACGGGCATGGTAGGCCAGAGATTCATATCTCTGCTTGAAAACCACCCCTGGTTTGAGGCTGCCGTAATTGCGGCAAGCCCCAGAAGTGCCGGAAAAACATATGAAGATGCCGTAGGCGACAGATGGAAGATGGATACACCCATGCCTGAGGCAGTAAAGAAACTGGTCGTAAAGAATGTAAATGAAGTTGATGCGGTTGCTTCCGAAGTGGATTTCTGCTTCTCGGCCGTAGACATGAGCAAGGATGAGATCAGAGCGATCGAGGAAGCGTATGCCAAGACGGAAACCCCCGTTGTTTCCAACAATTCCGCACATCGCTGGACTCCCGATGTACCGATGGTCGTTCCGGAGATAAATCCTCAGCATTTTGAGATAATAGCATCTCAGAAGAAGAGGCTCGGTACGCAGAGAGGTTTCATTGCGGTTAAACCCAACTGCTCAATTCAGAGTTATGCGCCAGCGCTTACCGCATGGCTTCCTTTCGAGCCTTATGAAGTGGTTGCCACGACATATCAGGCTATATCCGGTGCAGGCAAGACCTTCAAGGACTGGCCGGAGATGGTAGGCAATATCATCCCTCTGATTAACGGCGAAGAGGAAAAGAGCGAGAAAGAGCCTTTACGTATCTGGGGCCACATTGAAGGCAACGAGATCGTTCCCGCAACGAGCCCGATCATTACTTCACAGTGCATCAGAGTGCCGGTGCTCAATGGTCATACTGCAGCTGCTTTTGTTAAGTTTAAGAAGAAAGTATCCAAGGATGAACTTGTTGCAGCTCTTAATGAGTACAAAGGTATTCCTCAGGAACTCGGACTTCCTTCCGCTCCGAAGCAGTTCATCAGATATATGGAAGAGCCCGATCGTCCTCAGGTTGCACTTGATGTTGATTTTGAGAGAGGAATGGGCATCAGCATAGGCCGACTCAGAGAAGATACGGTATATGACTGGAAGTTCGTGGGACTTTCACACAACACTCTTCGCGGCGCAGCCGGCGGCGCGCTTGAATGTGCAGAACTCTTAAAAGCACAGGGGTATATCTCGGCAAAATAAAAACCTGATGTATTGGGTGGGTTTACTTTATGAATGAAATGCAGTATCAGGTTGACCTGATGAATGCAATGAACGAAAAACTGAAGAATGACCAGAAGATGATGAAGATGATCATCGAAACGTCTACATCCGCTTTTGTCTACTATAACTATGAGCGCGATGAGACCAGGGTCATGGGGGAATGGGAGAATTATTTCGATTTTTCCATAAGAAGGATCAGTGATATTCAGCGTACTGTCGACTACGTTGATGAAACATACCGTGATGAATTCTTGAACTGCATCAATGCGGAAAGACTTGGCCTGGAACGCTGCGTTGCAACCGCAAGGCTTACCGATTCGCGTAAATGGATCGAATGCGAATGCAGTGTCATCTATGATCAGGATCACCGGCCTTTGGATAAAGTCCTTCGTTTCAAGGATGTCACCGTAGTCAACGACAAAAACGAAGAACTCAAATATATGGCCTATTATGACGGAATGACAGGCCTGTACAACCGTAATTATTTCATCAGCCTTCTTACAGGGTTCATTGATAAAGCCAGAGAAAACAACCGTGAAGTAGCGGTGATGTTCGTGGATATCGATGATTTCAGGAGCATCAACGACGGAATGGGACTTGTTGTGGGTGATGAACTCATGATGAGCTTTGGCCAGTATCTTTCTGATCTTTCAACCGATAACTGCATCGTTTCTCATTTTACCGGAGATATGTATTGTATCGCCGTGTATGATCCCTGCGGTCAGACTGACATTGAATATATCTATGACAGGATCCGTCAGCGTACAAGACAACCTTTCATGCTTTCTGACAGACGCGAGCTATATATCAAGGTTACCGCAGGAGTCGCTCTTTACCCCGATGCATCGGAAAATGTGCTTGAACTGATCAATTATGCTGAGATCGTAATGCTCAGGGCCAAGCACGACGGTAAGGATTCCATTCAGTATTTTGATTCGATCCTTCTGTCGGAATTCCTGCAGAATTTGAATATCGAAAACAAACTCAGAGACGCGATATATGATATGAACTTCGAGATGTATTATCAGCCGCAGTTCGAAACGGAATCCGGACAGTTAAGAGGCGTTGAAGCTCTTATCAGATGGAAGGATCCCGAAGAGGGGATGATATCGCCTGCTCAGTTCATTCCGCTTGCCGAAAAGAACGGGACAATAGTACCGATCGGCCAGTGGGTCATTGAGGACAGTATTCGGACCTACATGCAATGGCGGAAGGATTATGACCGATCGTTCATTTTGTCCATCAACATATCAGCCATTCAGTATAAAAGAGAAGATTTCGTCGAGAAACTTATCGCCATTATTGAAAAATACGACATGAATCCCAGGGAACTCGAACTTGAGATCACGGAGACAGCCCTGATCGACAATTATCGGGATGTCAGTGAAAAACTGAAGCTTCTTCGCGATTACGGCATAAGGATCTCGATGGATGATTTCGGAACGGGTTACTCATCGTTATCGCAGCTTAAGAGCCTTCCGATAGATACGCTCAAGATCGACAAGTCGTTCATGGATACGGTGCTTGAAGACGATAATACCAACGTTATCATGGAATCGATCATGGGCATGGTCAAAAAACTCGGACTTGAGACAGTGGCAGAAGGTGTCGAGACCGAGGAACAGCTCGAATATCTTAAGAATATTCAATGTGACAACGTTCAGGGGTACTTAACGGGCCGGCCCTGTCCGGTCAGTGATCTGAAAGAGATTTTGAAGGATTGATCAAACGGGGTATATAAGTGTTAACGGGTAGAAGCGCAGAACGCAAAAAACTGAATCATTATTATGATCGTGAGGGGAGTCAGATCCTCGTACTCTACGGGCAGAGATACATAGGCAAGTCTTCCCTGATCAAAGAGTTTGTGGCCGATAAGGATCATTACTATTATTCGGCACGCATCTGTTCCGAAAGAGAACAGATGTATCAATGGGGCAGGCAGCTTGGCAGAGAAGGCGTGAAAACATCACAGTTTCCTTCTTTTTCCGAGATTTTTGAAGCACTGCCGAATGCCGGCAGCGGTAAGCAGGTCATCGTTATAGACGAGTTCTCGCGTATCGTTAAGACCAGCCCGAATTTCATGCCCGAACTGGTTCGATTCATACACAGCCAGTGGATGAAGAGACAGGTACTCGTTATCCTTGTCAGCTCTTCGGTAGGATGGGTGGAGAACCAGATGGTTGCTGCCATCGGTGAATCCGCGTATGAACTCAGCGGCCTGATGAAGATCGGTGAGCTTCCTTTTAGGGAACTTGTATCATTTTTCCCGGGATATACGATGGAACAGTGCATTGAGACCTATGCCGTACTCGGCGGGTTCCCCGGACTCTGGCAGATGTTCGATGACCGTATAAGTGTCAAGGAGAACATATGCAGAACGCTTCTTAATCCGGGATCCATTCTCTATAACGAGCCGCAGAGACTGCTTGAGGATTCTCTTCGTGAGACCAATGTATACGGTACGATCCTTTCTTCGATCGCCGAAGGGAATTATAAGCTTAACGACCTGTTTGAGAAGACTCAGTTTTCACGTGCCAAAATCAGCGTATATCTGAAGAATCTGATAGAACTCGAACTGGTCGAAAAGGTATTTTCATACGATACGGCCGGCAAGGCCAACACTCAGAAGGGTATATACAGGATCCACAATCATATCCTGCATTTCTACTTCTATTTCCTGTATTCGAATTTAAGTGAGAGAGAAACCTCGTCTCCGAGTCTTTTCTATAAACAATATGTAGGTCCCGCATTCAAGTCCTATGTGAGCGGTTATTTCAAGGAGATCTGCGCACAGCGTCTGGATGAACTCAACAAAGCCGGAAGACTTCCGTTCAGATACACCAGAAGCGGTGAGTGGGTCGGCAAGATGGGCAACATCGATCTGATCGCACAGGATGACGCGGATCATACACTCCTGGTTTTATGTAACTGGGATAAACCCATGATGACCTACGAAGACTATGAGAGACTGTTCATGTGTGCCCATAAGGCACGCATCAGTACTGACTATATCTTCCTGTGCTCCTCGGCGCGTTTCGATGAGAAACTGCATCTGGAGGCCAAGGTCAAGAACAATCTGAAGCTGTTGTCCGCTTCCGATATCTGATCGGGAAAACTATGCCCAAGAATCTGTTTATTGCTGAAAAAAAGAGTGTCGGAATGCAGTTTGCCGATGCATTGAAACTTTCCGACAAAAATGACAGGAAAGGCTATCTTGAAGCCGGGGATACTATCATCACGTGGTGCCGCGGTCATCTGGTCAGCATGTGCTATCCGGAGGAATATGATCCGAATCTTAAAAGATGGCGCTATGATACGATCCCTTTTATCCCTGATACATTCAAGTATCAGGTCATTTCCGATGCGACCAGGGAATTCGGGATAGTATCCGGTCTGATGAAACGCGATGATGTGGAACGTATCTACGTCTGCACCGACTCGGGTCGCGAAGGAGAGTATATATACAGGCTTGTTGAACAGATGTCCGGTGTCACGGGCAAGGAACGCAGGCGTGTGTGGATCGATTCACAGACAGAAGAAGAGATACTTCGCGGCATACGTGAAGCCAAAGATCTCTCTGCATATGACGACCTTTCCGATTCCGCATATCTTCGCGCGAAAGAAGATTATCTGATGGGAATCAATTTCTCACGCGTGCTTACACTTAAGTTCCAGAATCCCATCAAGGATTTTCTTCATACCGAAAAAGCCACGGTCAGCGTCGGACGTGTCATGACCTGTGTGCTCGGTATCGTTGTTGACAGAGAACGCGAGATCAGGGATTTTGTAAAAACACCATTTTACAGGGTGATCGCAGATCTGGCCATCGGGGATCTGGCGATCGATGCCGAGTGGAGAGTAACCGATAAGAGTAAGTTTTTCGAGTCGCCGCTGCTGTATAAGGAGAACGGGTTCAAAGCACGCGAAAGTGCCGAAAAACTCATTGAGGAACTGAAGGCGGATCCGACGGGAAAAGCGACTCTTGAGAGCATAACCAACAAGAAGGAGACCAAGAACCCGCCCCTTCTGTTTAATCTCGCCGAACTGCAGAACGAATGCTCGAGGATATTTAAGATATCACCTGCCGAAACTTTGAAGATAGCGCAGGAACTATATGATAAGAAGCTTACAACTTATCCGAGGACCGATGCCAGAGTTCTGTCTACCGCAGTTGCCAAGGAGATAGACAAGAACCTGTCGGGGCTGGCTAAAGGCCCGGTGCTTCCGCAATATGCCGCCGGCGTTCTTTCTCATGGCTCCCATAAAGGACTTGAGAAGACCAAATACGTCAATGATAAGCAGATCACTGACCACTATGCCATAATCCCGACCGGGCAGACCGGAGCCGTAAGCGGACTGAGCCGTACCTCGGGAAAGGTATACGAACTGATCGTCAGAAGGTTCTTAAGCATCTTCATGAGAAGCGCAACTTATCAGAAATGCGCACTCGTGCTTAAGGTCGGAGAGGAGCGTTTCTATGCTTCATTTAAGGTTCTGACCGATCCCGGATTCCTGGATGTGATCCGTCTCCCTTCGGGAAAAGAAAGAAGCGCTGAAGCCGGCAATGAGCAGCCGGAAACCGCAGAGAGCGATAATAACGGTAAAACCGCGCAAGCAAATGAAGATACTGAAGATAAAAGCATAGATGCCGATACTCTCGAAAGGATCTCGAAACTTAAGAAAGGTGATCAGCTTGATATAAACGGCTATGATATCAAGGAAGGAGAGACTTCTCCTCCCAAGAGATATAATTCCGGTGCTCTGATCCTTACTATGGAAAACGCGGGACAGTTCATAGAAGACGAGGAACTTCGAGCTCAGATAAAGGGCTCGGGGATCGGAACTTCAGCTACCAGAGCCGATATCCTGGAGAAACTGGTCAGGAATAAATATCTTGCTCTCAATCCGAAGACTCAGATATACACCCCGACCATGCTCGGCGAAGTGATATATGAAGTCGTGAAAGTCTCGATCAAACCGCTCCTCTCACCCGAGATGACCGCGAGCTGGGAGAAAGGGCTTTCCGGAGTGGCCGAAGGCAACATATCATCCGATGAGTATATGCAGAAACTTTCGGATTTTGTGAGCCGTTATACCAATTATGTTAAAAAGGCGGATTCCGGAGCGGGATATTTTAAACAGAGATTTGCCTATGTAGGTCAGTTCTACAAAACGAAACAGAACACTGCGAAAGATGATCAAAAATAGCGAAAGGAAGACCAAGAGATGATTGACAGTATGACTATAAAGGAAATGTATGATCTTAACGAGACCATCGCTGCCGAACTGTTTGAAGGAAAGGATTATCCCTGGGAAGTGCTCCCCGAGATAAAGGATTTCATAATCAGACTCGGGAAAACGCTCCCGGCAGATATGTATGATGAGGTATCCGAGAATGTCTGGGTAGCAAAGAATGCGAAAGTTTTTCCTTCGGCTTATCTGGGTGCCCCCTGCATCATAGACGAAGAGGCGGAGGTCAGACACTGCGCCTTCATCAGAGGTTCCGCTATTGTCGGAAAAGGAGCGGTAGTAGGCAATTCCGTAGAGTTGAAGAATGTTGTCCTGTTCAATAAAGTGCAGGTTCCTCATTACAATTATGTCGGCGATTCCGTTCTCGGCTTTAAGGCGCACATGGGTGCGGGATCCATTACAAGTAATGTGAAATCGGACAAGACTCTGGTGATCGTTAAGTCCGCAGACGGTGAGATAGAGACCGGTTATAAGAAATTCGGTGCGATGCTCGGTGATAATGTGGAAGTCGGTTGTAATTCGGTACTGAATCCGGGTACGGTCATTGGACGCGGTACCAGCGTATATCCCACATCCAGTGTCCGCGGCCATATACCTGCCGGATGCATATTCAAGAATGCGGATAATATAGTCAAGAGAGCAAACTAAAGCCGGGATACGCGACGGAATACATTTTTATTGACTAAAGCGGCTTTTTTTGATACATTTTTACACGGGTTTTTCCCGCATTAAAGGAGGAGATAAAATGAAAAAGAAAATCGTAAGTTTGGTACTTGCGGCTGCTATGACATTAAGTCTGTGCGCATGTGGCGCTACAGGTGCAGAAACGACTGACGGAGCCGCTACAGAAACCGAGACAGCAGCAGACGATTCGGCAGCAGATGCAAATGCCTCTTCGGGCGATTCCTATACCGTAGGTATCTGCCAGCTCGTTCAGCATCCCGCTCTTGATGCCGCAACCAAGGGATTCAAGGATTCTCTTACAGAGCTTCTCGGAGACAAGGTATCTTTTGATGAGCAGAACGCTGCAGGCGATTCGGCTACCTGCGCAACCATAGCTAACCAGTTCGTTGCTTCAAATGTTGATCTTATCCTTGCAAATGCTACAGCACCTCTTCAGGCTGCAGCAGCTGCCACTAATGAGATCCCGATCCTCGGAACTTCCGTTACGGATTATGCAACTGCTCTTGAGATCGACGGATGGACAGGCAAGACAGGAGTCAACATCTCCGGTACTTCAGACCTTGCTCCCATAGCAGAGCAGGCTGCAATGCTCAATGAGCTTTTCCCTGATGCTTCAAACATCGGTATCCTGTACTGCTCAGCTGAGCCCAACTCCCAGTATCAGGCAAAGATGATGACAGAGAGCCTTTCAACATACGGTTCTTACACCATTAAAGAGTATACATTCGCAGACTCCAACGATATAGCTTCGGTTGCTACGACTGCTTCATCCGAGTGCGATGTTATCTATGTTCCCACCGATAACACAGCAGCATCCAATGCCGAGGTCATCAACAATGTATGTCTTCCCGCAGGCGTACCGATCATCGCCGGCGAAGAAGGTCTCTGCAAGGGCTGCGGTGTTGCCACACTTTCCATTGATTACTATGATCTCGGATATGCTACCGGTAAGATGGCATACGAGGTTCTCGTAAACGGTGCTGACATCAGCAACATGGAAGTTGAGTATGCTCCTCAGGTTACCAAGGAGTTCAACAAGACCATCTGCGACGAACTCGGCATCACAGTTCCCGATTCTTATGTGGCTATCGAGGAATGATATCCCGATAAATCTTTATGATATTGAGTTTCAAAAGGCCCGTCGTCTTGTGCGGCAGGCCTTTTTTGTGTTATGATATTTGTCTGTAGGCTTTATATAAGCTGAGGAGGATTATCAGTTGAGTATTATGAATCTATTGAATGCCCTACCGGGTGCCTGTGCACAGGGACTGATCTGGGGCATCATGGCCATCGGAGTATTTATTACCTTTAAAATACTCGATCTGGCCGATCTGACGGTTGACGGTACGATGGCTACGGGCGGCGCGGTCTGCGTTATGATGATGGTGTCAGGACACAGTGTCGGAGTATCGCTGCTGGTTGCGTTTATCGTAGGATGTGTGGCAGGACTTGTTACCGGCGTATTACATACTTTCCTCGGTATCCCTGCTATCCTGAGCGGTATCCTGACGCAGCTCGGATTGTATTCCATCAATTTACGCATACTGGACAATAAGGCCAATCAGGCGATCAATGTTGATAAATACAATCTGCTCGTTTCCTTAAGGTATATCAAAGGTGTTCCTTTCTATAAGAACACGATCCTTGTCGTAGCGATAATCATCGCACTCCTGGTCGGTATCCTGTACTGGTTCTTCGGAACGGAACTCGGAAGTGCCATAAGAGCTACAGGTTCCAACCAGAACATGAGCCGCGCACAGGGCATAAACACCAACGCGATGAAGGTGATCGGACTCATATTAAGTAACGGCATAGTTGCTTTTTCCAGCGGACTTTATGCGCAGTATCAGGGATTTGCCGATGTCAACGCCGGAAGAGGAGCTATCGTCATCGGTCTGGCCGCTGTCATAATCGCTGAGGTCATATTCGGCAAGATCAAAGGCAATTTCGCTTTCAGACTGTTAAGCGTTTCTTTCGGTGCGATCATATATTATATAGTTCTTCAGATAGTTATGTGGCTCGGTCTTAATTCCAATGATCTTAAGCTGATCAGCGCGATCATAGTTGCCCTGTTCCTGGCTATCCCTTATCTCAAGACCAAATATGCACCCAGGAAAGTCGTAAAGAAGGGAGATGGCGCCGATGCTTGAATTAAAGAATATTCACAAGACGTTCAATCCCGGAACGGTCAATGAAAAAACAGCTTTAAGCGGACTTAACTTAAGACTTAACGAAGGCGATTTCGTAACAGTCATAGGCGGTAACGGAGCAGGTAAGTCAACCATGCTGAACGCCATAGCGGGAGTGTGGCTTGTAGATGAAGGCACGATCACCATAGACGGTGATGATGTGACCAAGCTTCCCGAGCATAAGAGAGCAAAGTATCTCGGTCGAGTATTCCAGGATCCCATGAACGGAACCGCCGCTACGATGCAGATCGACGAAAACCTCGCGCTTGCAGCCAGAAGGGGCAAGCTCAGAAGCCTGAAAAAAGGTATTACAGCTAAGGAAATGTCATATTTTAAAGAAAGACTGGCTACCCTTGATCTTGGCCTTGAAGACAGAATGACCACAAAAGTTGGTCTTTTATCCGGTGGTCAGAGACAGGCACTTACCCTGCTGATGGCAGCTCTCGTTAAACCCAGGCTCCTTCTTCTTGATGAGCATACCGCGGCTCTTGATCCCAAGACCGCTTCCAAGGTCCTTGAGACCACTCAGCGTATAGTTGATGCAGACAATATCACTACACTTATGATCACGCATAACATGAAGGATGCCATTGCTCACGGCAATCGTCTGATAATGATGCATGAAGGAAATATCATTTATGATGTTTCGGGTGAAGAGAAGAAGAATCTCCATGTAAGCGATCTTTTGGCTAAATTCGAAGAAGTAAGCGGCGGTGCATTTGCAAACGACCGCATGATGCTCAACTGATATAACGTATGGATACTAAACCCGTCAAAAAAGGCGAACTCCTGGTAAAAAAAGACAGCCCCATCGAAAATCTGTGGTATATTGCCGACGGTACTATCGTCATGGATTCGGGCATCAGCAAGATCACTCTTAAGAAGGGCGATTTTATAGGTCTTGCCGATTTTGATACGGGTATCCATTCTTATACTTATTACGCTACGAGCGATTCTCAGATCATGAGCTTTTCCACACTTGAGAATCTGTATAACACGGCTTTTTACTCCGCGAAGAGTGAAAACTGCCGTGCTCTGGTTCTTGCGCTCAATCACATGCTCAGAGATTCTTATTCGCAGCTTGCGACTCTGTGTGAGGCCAGCGAGAAGCTTTCTGTTCTTGTTAAGTACACCTACTCAAAATACTGTGAATATACCAGAGAACTGCATGCGTCCGTAGAATCGATGGATGCCATGGAGGATGCTCCCGACGCGATAGCGATGACCGTCAATCAGAAGATGCTCTATATGATGCATAAGGGCGCATATAACATGCTTGCAGTCAAGGAGTCCTCTGCCGGTCTCATATCCGGAGGGATAGTTCCGGGATATATGCTTCATGCTGTATCCGACCTTCACGAAGTGAGCCGTGCGATCGATTATGTTCACGGAGTAGTGGATGAGTGCCTGGATCTGATGATGAGTGAATCAGAGGATGACCTCTACGGTCGTCTGGGCGATATCGCGATAAGAGCAACGGCCGATCATCCTCTTTATCCGGACATAACAGGTCTGATGAACGGACTTAATGAAGCTGTCAGCGCATATACGCCGGATGTGGCGGAAACACGCAGGCTGATATACGAACGCAGGGCTTCTTCGATAAGCGTTGACAGGAACGGAGATGATGAAAGCTCTGCGGATAACAGCGTGGCATCCAAGCTTGTCGGCAGTCTGAATACGATAATCGAGTTCTGTAATTATCCGGCTGAAAATGCGACTAAACTCAAAGAAGCCGTAGCCGCGTTCAAGAAAGTGTCGGATCCTTTCTCATCGGATGATGAGGTCAGGCGTATCCGTCAGGTCATCGAAGAGAACTTCTATACACTTTATGTATGTGTTCTTGAAGCACGGCTTCAGGCTGTTGATGTGCCTGTCATCATAAAGATGTTCCTGGATTTCGGATACCTTGACGAAGAACTCTGCGGCATCCGCAATGCCTGTGCGCTCTATGATATCTGCCGTACATACTGCGGTGATAAGAAAAAGGGCGTTTATACGGCATCCGAATGGCTTACGGCCGTATTTACCAATGAAAAGAATCCCAGCATAAACGAATTCGAACAGTCATTTGAGGAGTACGTCAAGGAACAGGTGACCAACGGACGTATACCCTCAGCCAAAGCCGGTGCGATCATAAAAGACCGTGCCCAGATGGTCATGTTTGAGATGCAGAACATGTTCAGACGAACATCCAAGATATGTTCAGGTCAGATCCTCGCATTCATGCCGATCCTCTGTGATTATCAGATGATGCGCGGTGTAAAGGATGACCTGATCGATCCCCATATCATCACTGAAGCGATCGAACGGATAAAAGCCATTGACTATTCGCTTTTCTACAGAGAGACCATGGTTGTCTTCAGTGAAAAAGAAAACCTTCATGACGTAGTCCATGTTGAGGTATTGCCGGATATCATCCTTATGCCTGTAGCCGGCACCAGAGGCGCGATGTGGCAGGAGATCTCGGGCAGAGACCGGACTACTCCCGCCAGAATGATGTTCCCCGTCATCTGTGTCGAGAATCTCGAGAAGATCGTCATCAAAGTCCTCGGCGAATTCAGATGGGAGATGTGCAAGCGCATGCAGGGCATGAGATGGAATGATGTTACGGATCCTTCCCTTACCAGCCTTTACTGCGATTATCTCCAGTTCTATCGTAAGAATTCCGAAGTAAGTGCCGAACAGAAAGAGAAGATCAAGATCGGACTTCAGAGATACAAGCAGAACTTCAAAGAGTATTTCGTAAATGATTACAGCGAATATATACGCTATGAATCATCGGGCTCGCCTCATCTTAACAAGATAGCCAGGAGCATTCTGTATGCGCAGTGTCCGTTTGCGGCACCGATCAGGAACAAACTTGCGGATAACCCCATATACAGTGAGGTGTCCGAGCGATACAGGGTCAAGGTAGGACAGCAGCTCCACAAGCTGGACAATGTTCAGAAAAAGCTCGCAAGCAGAGGCCAGCCGATCCCCAGGGAGCTTAAATCGGAGATCGATTTCTATAATATGTAAACCAATATTTTGTGGTAATTACTTGTTGCATCAACAACATGTAGCGGTTATAATCGAGTTTAGAGATTTTTTATGATTCTGCAGAGGAGGGATTATCATGAGTGATAAAGTCACACCTATTGTTGATGCAAGGACTCTCGGGGTTCCCAAAATGCTGGTCCTCGGTCTCCAGCACATGTTTGCGATGTTCGGAGCGACCATTCTGGTACCGATACTCGTAACAAGTTATTTCCACGGACAGGGCCTTTCGGTACAGGTCACATTATTCTTTGCCGGTATCGGCACATTGTTTTTCCATCTTTGCTCTAAATTCAAAGTACCTGCATTCCTGGGAAGCTCATTTGCATTTCTGGGTGGATTTGCCACGGTTGCGGAACTTAATACCGGCAGATTCGCCAATATGAGTTATGGCGAGAAACTTCCCTATGCAACAGGCGGTATCGTTATAGCGGGACTTCTTTACCTGATACTTGCTCTTGTCATCAAGCTTGTCGGTGTAAAGCGCGTCATGAAGTATCTGCCTCCAGTAGTTACCGGTCCTATCATCATCTGTATAGGTTTAAGCCTCGCGCCTTCCGCAATAAGCAATGCGAGTACCAACTGGCTGCTTGCTTTCATAGCACTTGCCACCGTTGTTGTATTCAACATCTGGGGCAAGGGAATGTTCAAGATAATCCCCATTCTGATGGGCGTTCTGGTTTCCTATGTGGTAGCGCTTATACTTAATGCCGTAGGCATGACCAATGCCGACGGTTCAGCTATCCTTAACTTTGCAACCGTAAAGGATGCCGCTGTTGTCGGACTCCCTCCTTTCCAGTTATGCAAGTTCGATATCACTGCGATCCTTGTCATGGCTCCGATCGCGATAGCGACCATGATGGAACACATCGGTGATATCTCAGCCATTTCAGCTACTACGGGTGAGAACTTCCTTGAAGATCCCGGTCTTCACAGAACTCTTATCGGAGACGGTCTTGCAACATCGCTCTCGGCACTTTTCGGAGGCCCCGCAAACACTACATACGGTGAGAACACAGGCGTTCTTGAACTCTCACATGTATATGATCCCAGAGTCATCCGTATAGCAGCCGGATTTGCCATCCTCTTAAGCTTCATTCCCAAGATATCGGAGATCATCGGATCCCTTCCTTCAGCGATCATCGGCGGAATCAGTTTTATCCTTTACGGAATGATCTCAGCGATCGGTGTTCGTAATATAGTTGAGAACAAGGTTGATTTCACCAAATCACGCAACCTTATGATAGCAGCAGTCATCCTTGTATGCGGCCTCGGATTCTCCAGCGGCCTTACATTTAACATCGGATCCACCAGCATCACACTTACTTCTCTTGCCATAGCCGCTATTGCAGGTATCCTCCTCAATGCGATCCTTCCCGGCAATGATTATGAGTTCGGTACAAATCCCGATGGTGACATCAACAGAGGTATTTCGATCAATCCTCTTCATGAAGATGTAGATAGCAACGCACATATCGACGACGGAAAGTGATCTGTCAACATTGGAGAAAAAGCATGAACAATTTTGAAAACGAAAAAAACATATTCATTATGGATCATCCGCTGATCCAGCATAAGATCACGCAGATCCGCGATAAGAATACCGGAACGCAGCAGTTCCGTAAATGTATCGAAGAGATCGCAACACTGATGGGATATGAAGCTCTTCGCGATCTTCCTCTCATGGATATAGATGTAGAGACTCCCATAGAGAGCACCAGATCACCTGTCATAGCAGGCAAGAAGCTTGACATAGTTCCGATCCTTCGTGCAGGACTAGGTATGGTCAGCGGAATAGAAGCGCTGGTACCTACCGCAAAAGTAGGTCATATCGGTCTCTACAGAGATCCCGAGACTCATAAGCCTGTAGAGTATTACTGCAAGCTTCCCGCGCCCATCGAACAGAGAACCATAGTAGTCGTGGATCCCATGCTTGCAACCGGCGGATCGGGTTCCGATGCGGTAACTCAGATCAAGGCTCACGGCGGAGTACATATCAAATTCATGTGTATCATAGCCGCTCCCGAGGGCCTGACCAAACTTCATGAGGATCACCCCGATATCCAGATATATGTGGGCCACCTTGACAGATGTCTTAACGAGAATGCATATATCTGTCCCGGTCTCGGTGATGCCGGAGACAGGATATTCGGTACCAAGTAACAGCCATGTCCAGATTTTTAGCGTGTAACAGAAGAACTTATATTGCCGTAACGGTAGCACTCATGATGTCATGGGTGCTATCTGGTTGTGGTAAGGATGAAGCTCTCGAATCCTATAAGGAGAGCATGGAGAGCTATTATGACCAGATCGTTCTGATCGATGCCGGGATCAATTCCATCGATGCCGCTTCCGATATCGACGGAACACAGCTTCTCGGATACCTGGATCAGCTCGATCAGCTCACTGTGGCGATGTCAGAAGTTGAAGTACCCGAACAGTTCAGCATGGTCGAAGAACTCGCCGATGAAGCGGCGGATAACATGTCCAAATCGGTGATCCTGTATCATCAGCTCTATGATGATCCCGTGTATAACGAAGATGTTGCTTCCGGGGCATATGAGTATTATGAGAGAGCCAACTTAAGGATCAGATACATCAGAGAGATATTGCACGGGGATATACCGGAAGACCTTGTAGTAGTTGAAGATAACGGCGAAGGAACCGGTGCAGAAGAGGGAGGAGAGTAATGGCAGATAATAATCCTATGGTCCCCGAGACACCCAAGACCGAGCTCGATCAGTTGACCGAACTTGTAAAGAAGCAGACCAAACAGCTTAGGTATTCCAGGATAGCATGTTTAGCCGCTGTTGCAATGGCAGCCGTTCTTCTGGTATCCTGTATCCTGATAGTACCCAGGGTGATGGCAACCATCCATCAGTTCAACGATCTGATGACTGAGGCTGTTACGGTAATAGATAATGCAAATTCCACATTGCAGAGCTTTGATGAGATGTCTACCGAGATCACATCCGCAGCAGAAGGGATCAACGGTCTTGTGGAGGATAACTCTGAGGTACTTACGGAATCAGTGAATAAGATGAATTCCATTGATTTCGAGGGACTCAACAAAGCCATAGCAGATCTGCAGGCTGTTGTTGAACCCATGGCGAATTTCTTTAGCAGATTCAGATGAGGACATATTATGACAGGTGCGGATTCGATTGTTAAATGTCTTGAAGCGGAGGGTGTAGATGTAGTCTTCGGATATCCCGGAGTTGCCATATGCCCTTTTTATAATGCGATACTCGATTCGGATATCGAAACGGTGCTCATCAGGACCGAGCAGAATGCTGCTCATGCGGCATCCGGTCTTGCAAGGACTACCGGCAAAGTCGGAGTATGTGCGGTCACTTCCGGTCCCGGTGCCACGAATGTGATCACAGGTATTGCTACGGCTTTTGCGGATTCCATTCCGATAGTGGTTATCACGGGTCAGGTCAATTCGGCGCTTCTGGGGTCCGATGTGTTCCAGGAAGCCGATATTACCGGTGCTGTTGAGAGTTTTGTAAAATACAGTTACCTGGTCAGAGACGCCGATGATATTCCGAGGATTTTCAAAGAAGCATTTCATCTGGCTTCAACAGGACGTAAAGGTCCTGTCCTGATCGATGTTCCGATAGACATTCAGAATGCTCCGACTTCCAAATTCAAATATCCCGAGAGCATCAATATGAGAACATACAAGCCTACTGTCAAGGGGCATGCTGTTCAGATCCAGAAAGCCGTCAAGGCTTTGAATCATGCAAAGCGGCCCATCATCTGTGCGGGCGGCGGCGTTCTCCTTGCAGATGCGTGCGGACTTTTGCGTAAACTCAGCGAGAAGTATTCGATCCCTGCAGTTCATACAATGATGGGAAAAGGTGCCCTTCCTTCCGAATACAAGCTCAATTACGGCATGGTGGGCAATAACGGCAAGCCTTATGCTAACCGTGCGATGAATGAAGCCGATGTTCTGATCATGGTCGGTGCCCGTGTTGCCGACAGAGCCATCAGCCAGCCGGATATCATTTTTGACAATAAGACATTGATACATATAGATGTGGATCCCGCTGAGATAGGTAAAAACGCGCAGGCTACGATCCCGATAGTCGGTGATGCGGCGCATATCCTTACGGAAATGATCGAATCCGATATAAGCTGCAATACTTCTGACTGGATCGATACTCTTGAGGAATACAGGGCTCAGATGGCGATAGTAAGACATCCCGATCCGAAATTCGTCGATCCCTGCGAGTTCATACGGCGCATGACAGACAGGATGGATGATGATGCAGTATATGTTGCCGATGTCGGCCAGAACCAGATCTGGTCGTGTGCGCATGCGATCGTAAGAAACGGAAGATTCCTTACCAGCGGCGGAATGGGTACCATGGGTTATTCCATCCCTGCAGCCATGGGTGTTCAGTATGCATATCCGGACAGACAGGTAGTAGCGGTATGCGGTGACGGTTCGTTCCAGATGTCAATGATGGAACTTGCCACCATGAGACAGCACGGGATCCACGGACGTATCGCCGTAATGTGTAACGGATATCTCGGCATGGTACGTGAGTATCAGCACTATACATACAAAGACAATTACAGCGTAGTCGACCTGACCGGAAGTCCCGATCTGTCCAAGATCGCAGAGGCGTACGGCTTTAAGTATCTGCATCTTGAGAACATGGATGACTGCGATGCCGTTATAGATGAATTCCTGAAGTCGGATGAGTCGGTATTACTGGAACTGACTATCGATCCCATGGATCTCGTTAAGTGATCGGAGGAAGTATGAAGCGTATTTATTCCGTATTAGTAGAAAACCGTTCCGGTGTACTTTTTAAGGTAGCAGGTCTTTTTTCGAGAAGATGCTTCAACATAGATTCACTGGCAGTGGGTGAGACCGATTCTCCCGATGTTTCATGTATGACCGTGGTAAGCTCCGGAGATGAGAGGACCATGGAGCAGATCGAGAAGCAGCTCAATAAGAAGATCGATGTCATCAAGGTCCGTACCTTTGATGAAGCCGAAGCCGTAAGCCGCGAACTTATGTTGTTAAAGGTCAAATACACCAAGTCTAACCGGGCCGAGATCCTGGAGATCTGCGATATCATGAAAGCAGATATCGTTGATATGTCCAAATCGCAGCTCATGATACAGATATGCGACGTACCCGAGAGGACAAGAGTGCTCATTAAGATGCTCAGCTCAATATCGATAGTCGAGGTCGCTCGTACCGGCACCCTTGCTTTACCCAAGTGTGTTGACTAATCACTGAAACATCTGTAAAATTATATTTCAGCGTCAAATTGTCTGAAGATATCATTCAGAGGAGTTTTTATGCAAAGAAAAGTATTTCAGTTGCTCGTAGACAATACCTCCGGTGTTCTGAGCCGTATTTCCGGGCTTTTTTCCAGAAGAGGATATAATATCGAGTCCATAACGGCAGGAGTTACCGCAGATCCGAAGTATACACGTATCACTATTGTTACAAGCGGTGATGACGAGATACTCGATCAGATAGAGAAGCAGGTTGCCAAGCTTGTGGATGTGCGTGATATCAAGGTTCTTGAGCCTGCAAGCAGCGTTTACAGAGAACTTGCACTGATCAAGGTCAGAGTAAGTGCCGATAAGCGTCAGGAGATCATTGCGATCGCAGAGACTGATAACTTCCGTGCCAAGATCATCGATGTATGTAAGGAAGCCATGATCGTTGAACTTACCGGAAACCAGGACAAGATCGATACCTTTATCGGTCTGCTCGACGGATATGAGATCCTTGAACTTGCACGCACCGGTATCGCAGGTCTCGGCCGCGGTATCGAGAATGTTACCTATCTGCCCTAAACCGTTCAGTATCCTGCAGATCCTATCTGCGAGGGAAATTATATAAAAAGGAGATTTTAAAATGGCAAAGATTTATTATCAGGAAGACTGTAACCTTTCAATGCTTGACGGCAAGACTATTGCTATCATCGGATACGGAAGCCAGGGTCATGCTCATGCATTAAACCTCAAGGAATCCGGATGCAACGTCATCATCGGTCTGTATGAAGGCTCCAAGAGCTGGGATAAGGCTGTTAAGCAGGGATTTAACGTATACACTGCAGCTGAGGCTGCAAAAAAGGCTGATATCATCATGATCCTTATCAATGATGAGAAGCAGGCCGATCTTTACAAGAATGACATTGAGCCCAACCTTGAGGCCGGAAACATGCTGATGTTCGCTCACGGATTCAACATTCACTTCGGCTGCATCGTTCCTCCCAAGGATGTAGATGTTACAATGATCGCTCCCAAGGGACCCGGACACACCGTAAGAAGCGAGTATCAGGAAGGCAAAGGTGTTCCCTGTCTGGTTGCTGTTGAGCAGGATGCCACCGGCAAAGCACTTGATATCGCACTTGCATATGCTCTGGGTATCGGCGGTGCGAGAGCAGGCGTACTTGAGACTACATTCCGTACCGAGACCGAGACAGACCTCTTCGGTGAGCAGGCAGTTCTCTGCGGCGGCGTATGTGCACTTATGCAGGCCGGTTTCGAGACACTTGTTGAAGCAGGCTATGATGAGAGAAACGCTTACTTCGAATGCATCCATGAGATGAAGCTGATCGTTGACCTGATCTATCAGTCAGGTTTCGCAGGAATGAGATATTCGATCTCCAATACCGCTGAGTACGGTGATTACATCACAGGTCCCAAGATCATCACCGATGAGACCAAGAAGGCCATGAAGCAGATACTTTCCGATATTCAGGACGGTTCATTTGCCAAGCAGTTCCTGCTTGATATGTCTCCTGCAGGAAAGCAGGTTCATTTCAAGGCAATGCGTAAGCTTGCAAGCGAGCATCCCGCTGAGAAGGTCGGCGAGGAGATCCGTAAGCTCTACAGCTGGAACAACGAAGAAGATAAGCTGATCAATAACTGATCGCATTATATTGATATGTCTGTGCATGCCAGTATCCGCTTACCGGATATTGGCATGTTTTATAAAGAGGTTCAATAAATGAAACACGTAAAGCACAGAAGAAAACTGATATCAGCTTTGACCGCTGTTTGGATCATGATCTCCTTAAGCGGATGCGAGTGGCTGCCCACTCCTTCGGACTACGTGCCGGAACCGGTCAATGATGGAGCAGAGGACGATGCGGATACGGAAGCTGATGCCGAAGATACGGACTTTGAAATGCCGGATAATACATCCGGCCAGGGATTTAAGACCGGATCGGATCTGCCTTCCGATAAGGCCGAAGAAGAACATGAACTTACCGCATCCGAACTGCGTGAGATTGAAGAGGATTTTAATTCAACCACATATAACGGGTTTTTATCGACGGAGTTTGCCACGGCGCAGGATATATGGTGGGAGGAGGTATTCTATAACGGAGCAGGCATAGAATGCCGGACGGCAGATTATGCGGAAGTTGAAAGATCATATCTGAAAAAGACCGGATACGAAGAACTTTTCGGAGATCTTGACTATATCTCCACAGCGGATATCAATGATTTCGTGCTTGATACAACAGGACATACGTACGGTTCGATGAACCATAAACTGGACTGGCTCTATCTTAATGATCTTGATGTATATACCCATCAACACGGCGATACGAACTTCGTACCGATAGAGCTTTCTTCCGGTATCGTTAACGACGGACTTTATCATGTGTATTACGAAGCGCCTCTGGGCGATGACGTTGCCGATAAACGATTCGAGGTCGTTTTTGATAAGAATGATGACGGATATGTGTTCGTATCCAATCTCTGGGCGCCCGAATGCGGCAGAGAAGAGGGGATGGAAGCCATATATGATTCCCTTATCGAAAAATACGCAAAAGCCGTTGACGCCAGACTCGATGCGGACGGATTAAGAGATGAAAATATCAGTTCCTTCTGCGCTATAGAGTATAACGGTGATGAAGATCCCATGGATGTCATAGGTTATTACCGTGACGATCTCGACGGCGATGGGATAGATGAACTGCTTTTCGGAGCAAATCATACCGAATATATCATGCCTGTTTATGAGGCTTATACCATAAAGGACGGTTCATGGAACAGACTTTTCATGTCGTATGATGATTCCGTATATTATCTTGCAAAAGACGGAACATTCTATTATCAGGAACATATTGTCGATGAGGGTGACAGGTTAAGCCATTGCGAGATGCAGGGTGCATATAAGTTCGTTACCGCCATTGATATGGTCAGAGTTTTATATGACGGTACATATGAGTATTCTACAGACTATTTCTGGAAAGATGTCCAGCCGATATCGGAAAAAGAGTATATCGAGTATATCGATGATGCCAACGATATGTACGTTAACATCAAATATACGCCTCTTTCCACTGTAGATATCGGAAGTAACGGGGTAACGGCGCTCTCCAAGGGATCATACACAAATGATGAGCTGTGTGAGATGGCGCTGGACTATTATGAAAACGAGACAGGTTACAGGCCCACTATATCCGAGGTGGATTCCGAAGACGGCGATCTGGTTACCATACATCTGTATGATATCGTTGATGATCATACCGCTACGAGTGCCTGGTATGATATCGACAGAGTGACCGGCAAGGGTGAGGATGGGATATTTGGCGATAAGGTTGATCTTACGGAGTTTGCTCCGAGGTAGGATCGGGATCGTCAGTGGTGGGCAGTTCCTTAAAGAAACTCCTGGCAAATATGATCGTGGGGATCACGGATAATACGAGTGAAACGGGCTGAGCTTCCTCTATACCGTAAAGACCACGAAAATGACTAAGAATAAGAAGGGCGGGGATGAGTATCACTCCGCTCTTCATTGCGCTTAAGACCGAAGCATGCAGCTTTTTGCCGGTTGTCTGCAGAAGCATCTCGGTCATTACCGTGACCGGCATGAAAAGCTGCGATGCAGCCATCAGTCTCATGGCCCTTGTTCCTATAACGATAACATAGGGATCATCCCTCAGCGCAGCAGTTATATTCGGAGCAAATATAAAGACAACCGAAGCAAACAGCGTCATGCAGATCTGGCTTACGATGAGTCCGAACCTGTATCCCTTACGTACTCTCGTAAACTTACCTGCTCCGAAATTAAAGCCGCTCACGGGCTGGAATCCCTGACCTATTCCCAGAGACATCGAAAATGTGAAGAATGATACTCTTGTTACGATGCTCATGGCTGCGATAGCGGCATCTCCGTAAGGCCTGGCTGTGGAATTCATGAGTATGGTACATGCGGAATTAAGCCCCTGCCTGATCATGGACGGAAGACCTGTAGCCGCTATATTTCCGAGAAGTGCCATGGAGAATGATATCTTTCGGATGGAAAGCCTCAACTCGCTCTTGCCTCTGACGAACATGGACAGCATGATGCACCATCCGATGAACTGAGAAAGTGCGGTAGACAGTCCCGCGCCGGCAACCCCCATGCCGAAACCGAACATCAGTACAGGGTCGAGAGCGATGTTCAAAACAGCTCCGGAGAGCATGGCGATCATTCCGAAGAATGCTTTGCCCTCGTATCTGAGCAGATTGTTAAGCGTATAGCTTGTAGTCATAAAAGGAGCAGCACATAGAATGAATCTGAGATAACTTTTGGCGAAGGGAGCTATGGTCGGAGTGCTGCCCAGGAATGTTATGATCGGATCGATGAATATCAATCCGAATACAGTAAGACACAATCCGAAGAAAAAAGAATAGAAGAGACCAGTTGAGCCGGTCTCATCGGCATGTGCGTTATCCTTGGCGCCCAGCATCCTGGAAATGAGGCTTCCACTGCCCTGGCCAAACAGAAAGCCTATGGCCTGAATCATGGCCATAAAACCGAAAACTATGCCGACCGCACCGGATGCAGAAGTACCAAGCCTTCCGACAAATGCCGTATCCGCGATATTGTATATATTGGATATCAGCATGCTGATGATCGTCGGTATCGAGAGTGAAACTATCAGTTTTTCGACCGGAGAGCCGGTCATCTTTTCATATTGCGTCATATTGTCCTCACCAAACACTAGTATATCATACCGGTGCAATTTTCCTGTATAATGAATACACAGGTGGCTGAATTGCGGAATGATTCATGTGCAAATCGGAAACAGTTCTACGCAGGCACTTTCATAGGAGTATATATGCGTATAGGAATATTGGGAGGGACATTTGATCCCATACATATAGGGCATATGGAGATGGCGAGGGCAGCAGTACGAGAGCTGGCCCGGATGGGGGAGCCTATAGATAAACTGCTCATCATTCCTGCAGGGCATCCGTATTTCAAGGGAGATATCACTCCGTATGAGATGAGATGCGAGATGGTTAAGATCGCGGTGGAGGAGCTTAATGCTGAGATCTCACGGAATGAATCGCTCCCCGAGGATTTCAGATATGAACTGAGTTATCTCGAGAAGGATGAGGGGAAGCCGACATATACATTTGAGACTCTGCAAAAGATCCACATAGAAGAGCCGGGCTCCAAGCTCTACTTCATATGTGGTGAAGATGTGTATGATTCCTTACACATGTGGAGAAGTCCTGAGATAGTCTTAGATGAAGCTGCGCTTGTGGTATTTGAAAGGAAAGATGATGATTACGAACGGGCGAAGCAATCCGTTCAAAAGCCTCAAATGAATGATGGATCGGATATAGGATCGGAGCTGAGAATTAAGAAGCTGCAACAGATTAACAGCCATGCACGGATTATACCGATCAAGCACGATATTCCTGCGGTTTCGTCTACGCAGATCAGAAAGGCTGTATCGGGCGGCGAAGCTATAGACAGTCTTGTTTCTCAGGGTATTGCGAAATATTTACAGGAGAATTCATTGTACAGATCATGACAGACAGTCAGAAAGAATGGATTATCGCAAAAGAACGGCTCATATCCAACGTTACATCTCTCGGTTTTCCCGCCGATCTGGGGGAGCAGTGCGCCAAGCAGCTCGGAAGCCCTAAGGCCATGAACCGCATGTCGGCATACTTAAGCTATGAGAAGCCTAAGTCGGTCGAACTTGTCGTGGATGAGATGCTGGCCATATGCAGCGAGATAGAAGCCTGGCGTGAAAAGAAGTCCGCCGAAGAAGCCAACGCCAAATACAACGAGATACTATATTATGGCCTTAACGACATATAAAACAGCCTCCGGATCATCCGGAGGCTGCTGTTAGTTTGCGCACCATGGGCGCGCTCTAGCGGGTGAAAGTCCCGAACACGCCCAGATAGTGGGAAGTGTATAGCTGAACAGCAAGGGTGTCCATCGTGAGGTGGAATCTGAAGGAAGCTGTAAGCAAATCTCTGGTCCGACGGACAGAAATCACATATAAGGCTAGGCTACGAGAGATAAGTTGGCTAACAGCAACGAAGTCTAATAACTATCACTTTTGTAGTAGCAGAGTAAATGTGGCGGATATATGGAGAGAAAGAGCGTGCACCTTAAGCGTGGAGATCTCACAGAGGTTCCATTAGCCTAGTAACAACGAACTGTGAGAAGTCAGCCGAACCCATAGTAGCGAAGAAGTCTCTGTAATGGAGATGGAGCGAAGGGGTGAACAATCAGCAAGTTTGAGTATGTCTCGTGTTGCAGAGATGACAACATCTGCCGTAACCAATCGGGGAAGGGTGGTCAAATCAAGCGGGGCGGAAAGGAAAGAACGCATGGACACAGGTAGTCTAATGGAGCAGATACTATCTAGCGATAATCTCAACCGAGCATATCTGCAAGTCGTACGAAACAAAGGTGCAGAGGGAGTGGACGGAATGAAGTACACAGAACTCAAAGAACATCTTGAAAAGAACGGCGATATCATCAAGGAACAGTTGAGGACAAGAAAGTATAAACCTCAGCCGGTTCGAAGAGTGGAGATACCAAAGCCCGATGGTGGTGTCAGAAACTTAGGAGTACCAACAGTAACAGACAGATTCATACAACAAGCCATAGCACAGGTATTAACACCAATCTATGAGGAACAATTCCATGACCACAGTTATGGATTCAGACCTAATAGATGTGCACAGCAAGCAATCCTAACAGCGCTCGATATGATGAATGATGTTAATGACTGGATTGTAGATATTGACTTGGAAAAGTTCTTCGACACAGTTAATCACGATAAACTTATGACTATCATAGGTAGAACCATAAATGACGGAGATGTTATTTCTATCGTTAGAAAATACCTGGTCAGTGGAATCATGATTGATGATGAGTACGAGGACTCCATTGTGGGAACACCACAAGGAGGAAATCTCTCGCCATTACTGGCGAATATCATGTTGAATGAACTTGATAAGGAGATGGAAAAGCAAGGGCTTAACTTTGTAAGATACGCAGATGATTGTATCATCATGGTCGGAAGTGAAATGTCTGCTAACAGAGTCATGAGAAATATCTCTCGATTCATTGAGGAGAAACTAGGTCTCAAGGTCAACACGACCAAGAGTAAAGTGGTCAAGCCGCAAGGACTTAAATACCTTGGATTTGGATTCTACTTTGACTCAAGGGCACATCAGTTTAAGGCAAAACCACATGCGAAATCAGTAGCGAAGTTTAAGA
>FMVL01000004.1:0-56441 GCA_900102235.1 Lachnospiraceae bacterium XBB2008
TCTTAAACTTCGCTACTGATTTCGCATGTGGTTTTGCCTTAAACTGATGTGCCCTTGAGTCAAAGTAGAATCCAAATCCAAGGTATTTAAGTCCTTGCGGCTTGACCACTTTACTCTTGGTCGTGTTGACCTTGAGACCTAGTTTCTCCTCAATGAATCGAGAGATATTTCTCATGACTCTGTTAGCAGACATTTCACTTCCGACCATGATGATACAATCATCTGCGTATCTTACAAAGTTAAGCCCTCGCTTTTCCATCTCCTTATCAAGTTCATTCAACATGATATTCGCCAGTAATGGCGAGAGATTTCCTCCTTGTGGTGTTCCCACAATGGAGTCCTCGTACTCATCATCAATCATGATTCCACTGACCAGGTATTTTCTAACGATAGAAATAACATCTCCGTCATTTATGGTTCTACCTATGATAGTCATAAGTTTATCGTGATTAACTGTGTCGAAGAACTTTTCCAAGTCAATATCTACAATCCAGTCATTAACATCATTCATCATATCGAGCGCTGTTAGGATTGCTTGCTGTGCACATCTATTAGGTCTGAATCCATAACTGTGGTCATGGAATTGTTCCTCATAGATTGGTGTTAATACCTGTGCTATGGCTTGTTGTATGAATCTGTCTGTTACTGTTGGTACTCCTAAGTTTCTGACACCACCATCGGGCTTTGGTATCTCCACTCTTCGAACCGGCTGAGGTTTATACTTTCTTGTCCTCAACTGTTCCTTGATGATATCGCCGTTCTTTTCAAGATGTTCTTTGAGTTCTGTGTACTTCATTCCGTCCACTCCCTCTGCACCTTTGTTTCGTACGACTTGCAGATATGCTCGGTTGAGATTATCGCTAGATAGTATCTGCTCCATTAGACTACCTGTGTCCATGCGTTCTTTCCTTTCCGCCCCGCTTGATTTGACCACCCTTCCCCGATTGGTTACGGCAGATGTTGTCATCTCTGCAACACGAGACATACTCAAACTTGCTGATTGTTCACCCCTTCGCTCCATCTCCATTACAGAGACTTCTTCGCTACTATGGGTTCGGCTGACTTCTCACAGTTCGTTGTTACTAGGCTAATGGAACCTCTGTGAGATCTCCACGCTTAAGGTGCACGCTCTTTCTCTCCATATATCCGCCACATTTACTCTGCTACTACAAAAGTGATAGTTATTAGACTTCGTTGCTGTTAGCCAACTTATCTCTCGTAGCCTAGCCTTATATGTGATTTCTGTCCGTCGGACCAGAGATTTGCTTACAGCTTCCTTCAGATTCCACCTCACGATGGACACCCTTGCTGTTCAGCTATACACTTCCCACTATCTGGGCGTGTTCGGGACTTTCACCCGCTAGAGCGCGCCCATGGCGCGCAAACTAATAAGAGCGGCCGCATGTTTGCGACCGCTCTTTACTATTTTTCCGTTCAATGTTTTTGATCTGTCAGGATCAGTTCTCATGTTTCTTACGTCTGCTGAGTGTATACGCTCCGCCTACTCCGGTAGCGATACCCATGAGCATCAGATACATTGCCATGTGGTTTGCATCGGATGTCTCAGCGTCACGTCTTGCTCCGAGAACACCTGCCTCAGCTGCTGCGCGTCTCTGTCCGAGTACGGATGAGTCATCAGCTTCAATACCTCTCTGTGCTCCGAGAACTCCTGCAAGAGGAACCTCTTCATCAGGTATGGTAGTGGTCTCAGCTGCCTGAACTGTCTGTGCTACGTTTGCTACGGGAACTACCTCTTCTGCAGTAGTAGTTACGGTCTCAGGTTCAGGTGTTATCACAGGTGCCGGATTATCCGGTGTAGGGTTAACCGGTGTCGGATTGACCGGTGTGGGGTTAACCGGTGTAGGGTTAACCGGTGTCGGGTTGTCCGGTGTCGGGTTGTCCGGTGTAGGTTCATCAGAAGTCGTCACCTTAAGGGTACCCAGATCTTCTTCAGCAACCTTGTAGTTATTCTCATTGGCTCCATCCCAGATCATATCGTATGTATTAGGTGTTTCACCGGCGAGAGTTATTGTTCCTGTAGCCTTAACCGAAATCTCATCAGGGAGCTTCTCAACATCATCACTCAATATGCTGAGCGTTGCATCATCCTTGGTAAGAGCTGTACCATCATATTCCTTCTCTGCTGAGCCTGTGGTTACTTTGAGCTCTATAGGAAGTATTGTCAGTTTACCGGCTACAAGAGTGATATTATCGGTGCCAAGCTGATCGGTGATATCCTGTCCGTTATATTTTATGGTAACGGATTTTATCGTATTATCCTGTTCACCCACATCCGTTATGGTACTTGCATCATCATATACCGGGATAACCTCGAGATCCGATGCGCTTATACCTTCGGGAAGTTCTGATCCTTCTACCCTGAGGCCTTTCTCCGGTGTCATAGCTTTCAATGTAAGCGGAGTTCCATCGTACAGCCTGGAATCGCTGGGAGCCGTTATCGTAAGCTTACCGGATATATCCACCTCCCAAACTGCGTATAATTGGAGTGCTTTATCCATAGGTATGGAATTGCCGGGTTGATAAGTAGCCGTTGTTGCTGTCGGATCTTCTGACCAGCCCAGGAATCTGTGTCCGGCCCACTGTGTCAGAGGGAAAGCATCATCACCCTGGCTACCCAGAATCTTATATGTAGCACCTATAAAATCCTTGTGCTCGTACTTATCGTCTGTTCCGTTATTCTTGTAGTATGTAACAAGTGATTGTGTCTCCGGCACTTTAACATATCCGTTGACATACCAGTCGGCACCAAAGTGCTTTTCATCATTCTTATAGTTGTACCATACTATATCATTAAGGGTCAGATTCATTCCGGGATAAGCACTGTCCAGATACGCCTGCATCTGCTCCGGTACGCCGGAATTCATCTTTATATTATATGGCAGGTTGGTTCCCCTACCTATGCCATCCCAATTATATATACTCCATTCTCCGTCAGGAAGAGGATCCGCTGTACCTACCCAGTAGCCCTTGCCGTTTACCCTGGTAGGATAGAATCTGTAATCCGCCTGTCTGTCAACAGTAACCACGCCTTCACCGGGATAAAGGATCGAGAAGTATACAACATTGTTCGTGCCCTTGTAATACAGATTGATCGAGTTGTCTTTAGGGTTTGTCGAATACTTTATCTGACTTGCAGGGATCGTTGTATTACTCAGTTCCGTATCCAGCGTAAATTTGGATATTCTCACACCCTTTACGGCATCCCTGGTTATTTCGGCTTCAGGATCAACAACAAGATCTACACCCTGGATTCCCTCATAATCTTTGTATGAGGTGGGAGTCGCCTTATATCCTGATCTGTCATCCTTCTCAAGGAAGATATTAACACGATACTTAAAAGCCGGTCTCGAATAGTAAACCTTGAGCACATCTTTTTCAGGATCTCCGGTCAAAGCATCCAGGCTCAATATACTCTTTTCAGTGTTGAGCGAATACTGGATCCCGTCTACCTTCGGAGTTTTGGTAGCTTTGTACTCAGCCGATTTTCCCCAAACTCCGTCAAATGTCTGTTCTGCATCGGGATGTTCAACATATTCACCGTTTTCATCTTCGTAATAGAATTTTACGGTATATTGTGCATTCTTCCTGAAATACAGCTTGATGACATCCTGATCGGGATCCCCGGTCAGTTGTATTTTGGCGTCTTCGGGTTCAGCACTTTCATATTTATACCCTCTTATGTTCTTATCATTATATGTCGCACTTACAGTTGTTCCGAGAGTCTTGCTGCCGTCGCGTTCTTCCGTATTGAAAACACCACCGTTTTCATCATCAACTTTTGCAAGATCTATCCACTGAACTGTATACTTAAACTTCTCGTTTCTGGAGAATTTCAATGTGATGATATTCTGGGAAGCATCGTAGTTAGGCTTCAGTTTCAGATTATCGGCGCCTTTAAATTCCCATCCGTCGATCGACTTATCATCATCGGAAACCGTTACACTGAAGCCACTGGCATAGTTGAACTCACCGGTACGTGTCACTGCAGTTTTGATCTCCGCATTATTGTTATCAACATCTACCCACCGTACAGTATACGGACCTATTAAAGTACCGTTAATATGTATCGTATTCTTATCTGTCCACTGATATGAATCCCACCTGACACTGTATTCGGAACTGAACATATTACGCTCGTTAGTGAATTCAGAGGGAACACTCACTATATATGATTCCAGATTATCGGGAGTATAGGTTCCTGTTTTACCAACCTGATAAGCTTTGACCGCTCCACCGGTAGCTCTGAGCTTGTCATCACCGCAGGAGAATGAGATCGTGCGTGTCGAGCCCTTATAATTCTGGCCTGAAACGATCACATCGCCGTCGGTTACTGCTTCATTTTTAGAGAACATCAACGTTATGACATTCTTACTGGCATCATAATTGGGGCTCATGCTCACACTGGAGGGGCCCACATATGTATAGTCTCCATAAGCCAGATAGCTGGCGGGAACAGTCACCTTAAAACCATTATCATAGTTAAATTTGCCAGTAAAATCCTTCTCGTCAAGAAGTTTATTGTTGTCATCAATATCTATCCACTGCACCTTGTAAGGGCCTACAAGAGTACCGTTGATATGTACTTCCTTAGCTGAAGTCCACTGATATGAATTCCACTCAATACTGTAACCACTGAATTTATCAAGTTTGTTCTGGAAAACCGAACCATAATCGGCTATAAGAGAGTTCAGCTCAGCAGGTTTGTAGGTGCCGACTATACCTTCGTTATTTGCATTGAGTTTATATGCGTAAACCGAACCGTTGTCGCCTCTCAATAAATCATTACCGCATGAGTATACGACTTTATAACCGTTATCCTTACTGAGCAGTGTAGGAGTATTGCCTGATCCCGTACCTGTATCCGTACTTCCGGCTTCCGGAACTGTCGGAGCGGCCGATGCAGCTGTCACAATACCTCCGTAAGTAGAGAACTCTCCAACGCTTACTTCTACGCTGCTGGTAGTTTCAGTTGTAGTAACGACATCCAAACCGTTTCCGTCGTCATGGAAGATCGTTAATTCATCCCCGTTTCCGCCGAAACCGCTGAATCTGACATCTATGTTTGTCTTCGGCTGAATTTCCTCACCCTTGTATGTAAAGGTAATATCAGCCGCCGCTATAGCTACGATCTCCGAGCCTTCAGCAACCAGTGAAGCCAGATCTGATTCGCTGTAGGTCACCGGTGTCACGCTGACCTCGGTACCTTCGGGAAATGCACCTTCGGGAGCTTTGATCGATACTCTCATGCCGCCTGCAGAGAAACTGCCGAAATCCTTGGCGGGATAAGTAACTTCCTCTACAGCTGTCTCAGCGAGCAGAGCTGCGAGTTCTTCCTCGGAAAGCTCTTCCTCTTCTTCCTCGACTTCCTCTTCGACCTCTTCTGCTACTTCCTCTTCAAGTACTTCCTCACCGCCTTCGATGTATTCCTCACCGCCTTCGGTGTACTCTTCGCCGCCTTCTGCGAAGCCCTCTGTACCCTCAACATAGCCTTCCGAGCCATCCGTGAAGCCTTCTGCATAACCTTCCGCAACACCGCCTTCAGGATAAAACTCCTCAGTGCCGCCTTCTGTACCGCCGCCGGTGAACATGTCCACGAAACCGTCAAAAACAGTTTCGCCGGCTGCTTCTGTATTTTCAGAGGGAACGGCTTCAACTGTCATCGCATAGCCCTCATCAGCGCCATACTGTACGGGTTCCTCGACAGGAGTCTCTGCGATACCATCCAGATCCTCTGCATTTGCTACGATATAATCATTGGTAAGTGTTGAGAAGACCAGTAAACCGGTCATGAAAATTGCCCAAAATCTTGCCTTCTTCATACGATCTTCCTCCTCATCTTCTTTAGGGAGTTATCATATATCCGGCTCGATGGTTCGGGCGTTCCGAGATGTCCTGATAACTAGAATGAGTAATTAACCCTAATTCTTCGTGATTCCTTCTTATATGGATATCGGCTATTATATCACTTTTCTCAAGTGCTATATGAAAAAACTCTTTGTATCGTGAAAACAGCCTCACATAATATGGTTTTCTTGTCTATAAAGACGCAACTTTCGTCAAAAAAGGTCCAGTTTAGCGTTATATTTCTTTCCTGTACTTGTAATTTCCTTTTTGTGGTATGATAAAAAAGATATGAAAAATAACACAATTGTGCAGGTTCCGGCGGGTTCACCCGCCATCCAGCTTAAGCTGATAATCCTATATATGCTCGATCGCGTGCCTTTTCCGCTGACCAAGGCCCAGATATTCGATTTTCTTCTGATGCATGATTATACCGACTATCTGACCCTGCAGCAGGTCATGGGCGAACTTATGGATGCCGAGATGGTCATGGCCAAATCCATGCGTAACCGCACCCATATATCACTGACGGATGAAGGGCGAAACACCCTCGAGATGTTCAGAAAGAGACTCAGCAAAGATACCATTAGACAGATCGACGAATTCTTAAGCGAAAACGAAGTCGAGCTCAGGAACGAGGTATCGATCCAGTCAAATTATTACAAATCGGCAGTTACAGGCGAGTATGAGGCTCACCTGGTAGCTTTGGATCGCGGGATAGCCATGGCGGACATCACCATGTCGGTGCCCGATGCCGATATCGCCGCGCATATATGCGAGAATTGGGAAAAACACAACCAGGAGATCTACCGGATGCTGGTTGAGAAGCTCTTCTGAATAACGGTTCCGGTGATCCGCCCCTATCGGGGATTCTGTATCGCGCTCCAGGAACTTATGCCTATCGTTCCCAGATATTTGTCTACATATGTGGATTCCTGATCGGTACCGCAGTACTTATATGCCGTATAGCCTTCTTTTCCGCTGATACCCAGAGCGAGGCCTTCCGCAACTTCGGGAGCGGCATCTATCTGTCTGGATAAGAGCATATAGTCTATATGCGAATTTCTCTCCATTATCTTATATGCATAACATATGGAAGCAGCCTGAAGATTCTGCCCCTTGCTGGATGTATATCCCATCTCGGACAGGATCACACGTCTGACATTGCCATTTGTGTCCAGATACGAGGACTGGCTTAAGTAATCCGTAAGCACGTGAATATTACGCATCGATACGACAGGCGAGGATGAGGATCCCGATACCGTGGAATCATATCTGCCCCATGACCATGCTTTGGCCTCGGTCAGAGGATAGTTATAAGGATGATACCCGACATGCCAGTTTATGTTTCCTTCCGAACACATATATGAATTGAAAGCATCCATCATATCCTTCACATCGTAGAAGGACTTGTCGGACTTGTTCATATTCCACCTGTTATCTAATGACACATATACTCTTGTTGTGGAATTTACTGCCGTCATTGCGTTGTAGAACACTCTGACCACATCGGCGTAAAGTCTGGCATATTCATCGACTCCCATGTACGGTGTATAGTTGTAGACCGTACGTTCATTGACCTCATTACCGATGATCCAGTTAGAGACTTTGCCGTGTCCGGATGCACCGGAATAGCGATTGGCCAGGAAGCTGGCAACAGCCGCGAGCATATTCACTCCCTCTTCGTCGGATGCATTAAATGCATAAAGCGTAGCTCCGCCGCCTCTGGAGGCCGGATAGGTGATCGTAGAACTCGACAGATCATTGATTATGATTGCATTGATGTCTATGCCTCTGGCTGACAATCTGGAGAAGATGATGTCATACAGGCCTACCTGATAAGCGTTGAAACTGTATGTATGTCCGTTGTATGTGTAACTGATACCGCCACCGTTGCAGATGAGCGATGTATAGACATTATATGCGGCATGCTTGACACCAAGATCCTCAAGCTGTCCGCTGGTTATGAGTTCCGAATATACAAGAAGGCCCTTTTTGCTGGATCCGCCGTCTCTGCTCGAAGCATAGGCGGCCTTGGCTTCGGGATTGGTAATATAGCGGGAATTGCTGACCTCCACGTACTCTCCGTCCATCAGGAGAGCCACGCAGAACTTGTCGAAAAGCCTGGACTGTGCGGTATTGTAATTAAGATTACACTCCGCTACGAAATCAACATCTTTCTCTATCCTGGTAATGGGTTCTCCGGTGATATGATCCTGATATATGGCTTTGGAGAAAAGGTAATAATATCCGTCGTCTGATACGGGAAGGGCCTTGGCGGGCACATTGACGCTCACCTCCACCATTCCGGACGGTGCTATCAATACCGATTCGATATCCGCAAAATGTGCTCTGTTCGCATCCGTTATCTCTACATAAGGAGGTCTGTTGTTCACACCCTCGATCGTTCCGATACCGGCATCGACAAAAGCGTCAGCCACGGCTTCACCGGTCCCGCCAAACACATCCTCCACGGCATGCCTGTGGAAGGTATCCAGCGCTAGGGTGACTGCCTGCTGCTTAACATAGGCGTCTTCTTCGGCGATACGTGCACATTCCTCAAGATATGCCTGGTACTTGGTGTATCCGACATAAGCGCCTATTCCGCCTGCGATAAGAAGGACCGCAACAATAACGCCCGCAATCTTAAGTCCGAGCGGGAGTTTACGTCTCTTCTTCCGGGGTGTCTCTTCGGCAGGTTTCTCTGCTTCTTCGGCAGGTTTCTCACCCTCCTCGGGCGTTGCTGTCTCCTCGACAGTTTCCTCCGCTGCGGCTGCTTCCGGCTCTTCGGTTGCTTCCGTTTCTTCGGCTGTATCCGCCTCTTCGGTTGCTTCCGTTCCTTCTATTATTTTTTCGATCTCTTCTGACTTGTTTTCTTCGTTGCTCATTCGCCGGCTTCCTTGTGAAGCTTCTTCATATGTTCTCTGACCTTGACCTCATATCCGTTACCCGTAGGATCATAGAACTCCTTACCGGTAAGTTCATAAGGAAGGTATTGCTGTGTCACGTAGTGATTCGGATAATCATGCGCATACAGATAGCCCTGTTCACGCTCTTCGCCGCTCGAATCGGCATGTTTATTCTGCAGATGTCTCGGTATCGGATATATTTCTCCGTTTTCCACCATACGCATTGCTTCATTGATCGCAAGGTATGATGCATTACTCTTTGGTGCGGTCGCCACATATACCGCCGCCTGGCTCAAAAGTATCCTGGCCTCCGGCATTCCCACGCGCTCCACAGCGAGTGAAGCTGCTACCGCCACCTGAAGCGCCTGCGGATCGGCCATTCCCACATCCTCCGAAGCGCATATCATGATACGTCTTGCAATAAACTTGATATCCTCTCCGGCTTCAAGCATCCTCGCAAGATAATATACTGCAGCATCCGGGTCTGACCCTCTCATGCTCTTGATAAAAGCGGATATCGTATCGTAATGGTTATCGCCGGTCTTATCATAGCGCATGGCACGCTTCTGTATACACTCGGATGCCACATCAATGGTGATATGGATGCGTCCGTCAGATTCGGGTGAGGTAGACATGATCCCGAGTTCTATGGCATTTAAAGCGCGTCTTGCATCGCCGCCGGCCATATCCGCAAGGAACTCCTCAGCATCCTTATCTATATATGCGTTATACGCGCCCATGCCCTTATCGTTGTCGTATACGGCGCGTTCTATAAGAGTCCTGATATTCTCCGCGCTGAGGGGCTTTAATTCAAATATCATCGACCGCGATAACAGAGCACCGTTTACCTCGAAGTAGGGATTCTCGGTGGTAGCACCTATCAGAATGACGGTGCCGTCCTCTACGAAAGGAAGCAGATAGTCCTGCTGTCCCTTATTGAAGCGGTGTATCTCATCTATGAAAAGGATGGTCTTCCTGTTATACATCCCGAGCGAAGTCTGAGCCTGGGATACGACCTCCTCCATGTCCTTCTTGCCCGCCACTGTAGCATTTAACTGCTTAAACTCGGCCGATGTTGTATGAGCTATGACCTGAGCCAGCGTGGTCTTACCCGTGCCGGGTGGTCCGTAGAATATGACAGAGCTCAGCTTATCGGCTTTGATCGCCCTGTAAAGCAGCTTATCGGGAGCAAGGATATGTTCCTGCCCGACCACTTCATCGATCGTGACCGGACGCATCCTCGCTGCCAGCGGAGACTCGCGCTCCATATTCTTTTCTTTCATGTATTCAAAAAGATCCATAACAAAAAAGCGAACTGTCACTGAATAACAGTCCGCATAATTTTACCATACATACACCATCAAGCGCCACAACTATTTAACATACGCGGGATACGGACGCTATCCGGGATTACCGGAAGCAGTTGCCCTCCGGATCATAATGATAACCGGCATCATCCATTTTCTTAAGAAGCTCTTCACGGTCCACATCAAGATCATCGCACAGAGCATCAAGATCAGGATAATAGTCCCTGAGTTTGAGATTTAATACACTGAGTAACATATTCGGGTCATTCGGAAGCATAGCATCACCTTTCGTAGTCCTTAAGCCTTTTGCGCCGGTCACCTGAGCTCCATTCTCACATTCCATTCATTTCCTTCAGCCTGCACGGTAGCGTATGATCCGGTGATCAACGGTACCATGGGGCTTAAATGTCCGAGATCGGCATCCATCAGGATCGGTACCCGGTGATGACTGACGATATCGTATACTGCCATATACTGATCCAGTCCCATCATGGGTTCGTCAAAATGCAGAGGCCTGCCTATGATGAATCCGCTCGTCTTGTCAAACCAGCCGGCGTGTTCCAGTTCCCACATGGCTCTTCTGATCGACATCACATTCAGATCACAGGCCTCTATAAACCACAAAACGCCGTCAGATGCGTATTTTTCATTAAATTGACTAACCTGGTCATATCGGGTTCCGCATAGGTTTACTAGGCAGTCCAGGCAGCCGCCGAGCAGCCTTCCGCTCATCTCAATGCTGTCGGGCTCGCATCTCCCGGCCGGATCGACGGGAAGAGGCTTACCGTCTCCGATGAATCTGTGGAGAACTGTCTTTTCAGTCAGATTGTAAGGGACATAAGGATGCTCCTCGTCGCGTCCGTCGCACTTTTCCCACATTCCGTATCCCGAGAACTCATATGAGACCACATCCCCGGAAGTACCTGTCTCCAGCCTGTTAACCGGATCGGTCAATATGTTCCATGCATCGATGAGTGACTGATGATGCCTGCTCATCCCGTATTCATTGGCGCACGGGCCGTAAATGGCAGCCGTGTCACATATCGTTGCAAGCGTGAATGTAAAGTTCGTATTATCCGAGTATCCCATATACCATTTGGGTTCGGCTTCCCGTATCCTGTCAAAATCAACATGATCGAGGATCTCACACATCAACTCTCCGCCTCCGCAGCTTAAGAGGATGCCGGATTCCTTATCCAGATACATGTCCGTAAGCTCCCGCCCGCAGGACTCGGGCGTCGAACTGATGCCTATTCCGTCAGCCGCATAGCAGTTCGGACCGAGTTTGGTCTTATATCCGTCCTTATGCCACTTATCAAGTGCCGCATCAAAGCAGCTCTTATACGGTTCGGTGGCGCATCCGAAGCTGGGTGCCGCAAATCCTATGGTTCCGCCTTCAGGCAGACTTTTGGGAAATCTCATTTGGGATCCTTTCCGATAACCTACGGGTCATCAATCTTTTTCGTTCATCATATTTCTAAGGGATTCGTCAAAAGGGGCTCTCGCTATCCCGCGCTCGGTGATCACCGCGGTCACAAGTTCATGGTCCGTTACGTCAAAAGCCGGATTATAAACGTTGATCCCCTCCGGAGCCATCCTCTTCTCATACCACATCTCGGTAACTTCGGTATCGGGACGCTGCTCTATCACTATCCCGGAACCGTCCGGGGTATTCATGTCTATGGAGGATACGGGTACGCATACATAGAACGGCACGTTGTACCTCGCTGCGATCACAGCCACGCCGAGCGTACCGATCTTGTTGGCAAAATCCCCGTTTGCGGCCATGCGGTCGCATCCGACGAATATCGCATCTATTTTTCCCTGCTTCATGAGAGAGGCAGCCATGTTGTCGCATTGAAGCGTAACATCCATGCCCGCAGCCGCAAGTTCATGTGCGGTAAGCCTGGCTCCCTGAAGAAGAGGTCTGGTCTCATCGCAGTAGATGTGGAGTCCGTAGCCTTTTTCATGAGCCAGATACATCGGAGCCGTCGCTGTTCCGTATTTACTCGTGGCAAGCTGTCCCGCATTGCAATGTGTGAGGATCCCGTCGCCGGGTTTGATCAGACCCAGACCGTATTCACCGATCTTTCGGCATGTCTGTATATCCTCGGCATGAATGGCTTTGGCCTCAGCACAGAGTCTGTCCGTTACAGCCGCCATCATGCCCGCCATATCCGATCCGCTGCCGGAAACCTCATCGAGCACCTGTCTGCAGACATCATCCATACGCCGAAGAGCCCATGACAGATTCACTGCGGTAGGTCTTGCGGAATTCAGATAATCGCTCTTCTCCTTATATCGGGCATAAAACTCCCGGGCCGCCTGCTCGGAAGACTCATCCGCGGACGCCTCTGTCATGATCTCATCCGCGATCTCACATGCCAGGATATATATTCCATAGCCTGCGGCCACGCCGATTGCCGGAGCTCCTCTTACCTTAAGCAGATATATCGCATCCCATATCTCCTGAGCGGTCTTAAGTTCTATGACTCTGGTCTCACCGGGCAGGAGCGTCTGGTCGATTATGCGCATCACGCATTTGCTCTCATCCAGTTCTACAGTAGGTATGTCCAATAGTTTTTCGTTCATAAGTACCTCAATCCACTATGATCGCAGTGATCTCGGTCGGTCCCGGTTTGATCGTGATATCACCGCTCGAACGCAGGAACTCTTCACCGGCGATCTTTAACAATAATCTGTTGTATATGACTCTCAGTCTGCCCGCCTCCGCATCATATTCCAGTTTAAACCGGCCTTCGAGTGAATGATCGCCGTTTTCCACACTCACCTCATATTCTCCGTCATCACGGGTCAGATGAACCTTGATATCCCCGTCGCTTACTTTTATCTCATCCAGCGGAACGTCATTTCCGACCAGCGCTATGGCAGGGCATATATCGTGTCCGTCGACATTGATCGGTGAGAGCACCCTGATCCTCCTGATGTCCGAAAACTCATCAACATAGATCGCATATTCCTGTCCGTCAACGGCACCCCCAGCTGAACCGTCTCCCGCTGCCGGAACTCTGACATTATATACCGTACAGAGATACTCCGTTCCATCGGATGTGACAAAAGGCTCCCTGGTCTTACTCCGTTCGATCACGACATCATCCCATATGTCGCGTGCTCTGTTTATATCGCTAACGACGCCTCTGATCCCGCCCGAGACCGGAGGGATGACACCGCTTTCACGGTCGGGGAAGAGATCCTCGCCCGTATAAAACGATAAAACGCTGTCAAAAAGCAACGGCACTCTGACATACAGATCCTCTCCGTCAAGATAAGCCTGCAGATCGGTCAGGTTATAGTTCATCACGCTCACGGATCCCGAAGCCGACATTGCACGCCCGCTGCAGGTCCTGTCCATCTCTCCGTCAAGTCCGATCGTAACGTTATCAAGATCTATCGGCAAGATAACGGGAATAAATCCGTCCAGATCCAGGCCTGACGCATTCACGGAAAAATCCATATGCGAATCCCCGTAAACAACCTCATCTATCATATCCGCCAGATCATCAGCCGGGATCAGCTCCGCGGACCTGCTCTCCATGTCTTCGGACAGTCTGATAAAAGCCTTTCCGAGCGCACGTCTGTCACGCCCTCTGTACCATATGAACGCACCGATACCGACAGCGACTACCAGCAGTAACGATACGGATATGATGATGATCGTTTTAAGATTTGTCTTCATGTGTTCTGTGTTCTTTCATGAACTCGATTATATGGGACCTGCTCAGTTTCATGCCGCCTCTTTTGCCCGAATATCCTACCATACGCTTAAGAGCCTGTCTCGCCATGGGAGTCATGGCCGAAACCTTGGCCGATAGGTATTCTACGGAGAACTTCTCTTTCTCTTCGAGGATCTTAAGCTTCATCTGTGAGCCCTTCTCGCCTACAGAGTCGACGAAGCGTTCCATATGGGTATTGAGTTCCTCCTGAGCATCACTGATATATACATTGAAGTGTGCGAGCGCCGATGCGGTCAGCGCCACATCCATCCCTATGATCCCCATGAATGCCAGCCCCATGATCTCGTATCCTATGGGGGATATCCACTCGGTGATCATATATACGAACGGATTGGTCACATACACTATGACGATCCCCGCAAGTCCGAATGCCAGCGAAAAAGGAAGGCACACCCTGCCCTGGATGTTAAGCGGCATATAGGAATAATCCCACCATCTGGCATGGAAAAACTTTTCCAGGAGCCAGTGTGTGGAAAATTCCAGCACGGCGCTTCCCAGCACGCTGCATATGAAAACTCCCCACCAGGTATAGGAACCTCCGTTTTTGGTGATCAGGTCGATGGCGATCATCGATCCCACGGCCCCCGTCCCGTAGATGGGGCAGATCGGACCGTAAAGGAATCCGCGGTTCTCCCATCTTTTCCATCGGATCGTACAGACTATGGTCTCATATATCCATCCGAGGAAACTGTATATCACAAAGTAAACAAGCCATCTGCATATAAACATTTAAGTATCACTCTCCAGCATTTTTATAATAACATTTATACGTCTTTCCAGAAAGCAGCCACGACATCCCTCACGCTGTCTATGTCCACGCACTTTATATCGCTCCACTCTCTCGGGAACATCCGTCTGTTGGAAGGATATGAGAATCTGTCATCGAGAAGAGCTATCACGCCGCGGTCGGTCTCTGTCCTGATGAGTCTGCCCGCCGCCTGCTGCACGCGGTTCATCCCGGGGATCGAATAGGCGTAATCAAACCCTTTCCGGCCGGCCTCATCATAAAAGTTTCTTAAGAGGTCCCGCTCTCCGCCTATCTGCGGAAGACCTGTGCCCATGATGATGACGCCGATCAGGGAATCGTCTTTCAAGTCTATGCCTTCGGCAAAAATACCGCCCAGAACGCAGAACCCTATCAGTGTCTTATCGAAAACATCCGGTGCATCCGCCACATCCGAAACAGGTTCCCGCCTGAATCTCGACAAAAACTCTTCCCTTTCATCCTCCCGCATCCGCTCGGACTGAATGCATACTTCCTCGCGTCCGGGATCCGTGTATTCTTCCATATAGATATCATACACCTGACGCATGTAGGCATAAGAAGGTGCAAAGACCATGTAGTTCCCGGTCTTGGCCGTCACGATCCGGTATATGTACTCGGCCATCATCTTAAACTGTGCTCTCGTCCTGCCCGAATACCTGCTCGTTACGTCAGTGGCCTGTATGAGCAGCCTGTTATTCCGGTCAAACACGGAGTTGGCATAGACCTCATAGTCGTCGGGCGTCCCTCCGAGCAGTTTCTTGTAATACTGTATCGGAAGAAGTGTTGCGGAAAAAAGTATGCTGCCTATGGCTTTATCCATGCATGAACTTAAGTTCCGTGCGGGATCGACGCAAAACAGTTTTATGAAGAAACTCTTATCATCATTAAAACCGTTATATATGCAATAATCGGGACCGAGCAGATCGTATATGTTCAGGAAATTACATACCTTGAAATACATATCCAGGATCTCTTCGTGTCCTATCCCGTCCTTGTGGTCGGCCAGATACTCGCTGCAGACCTGTCTGAGCCGGTCCAGATGCCCCGCCAGATCACCTACAGTCTCCATCACCACGAGAGCAGAATCGGGCGCGGACCCTCTCGCGCGTTTTATCGCGAGCATGTCCTTATTGCACTTTTCTATGTTCCTTGCGATCGCGGGCTGGTACTTGGAGCATGCTCTTTTGACTGCAAGGAGTTCTTCCTTGACTATCGACTCCGAGTACATCTCCCGCCCGCGGTCCACGAGATTGTGGGCCTCGTCTATCAGAAAGATATAGTTTCCGTCCCTTCCTTCCGCAAAAAACCTGCGAAGGTAAGCGTTCGGATCGAATACATAGTTATAGTCGCCTATGATGCAGTCGCTGAAAAGACTTAAGTCCAGGGCGAATTCAAAAGGACAGACCTCATATGTCCGGGCATATTGTTCTATGACCTCCCTGGGATAGGCCTCTTCGGATGTGACCAGATCGAAAAGCGCTTCGTTTACGCGGTCAAAATGACCTTTCGCGTAGGGACATTTCTCGGGATCACAGTCCTGCTCATCCATGAAGCATATCTTTTCCTTGGCTGTCAGCGTTATGTTCTTAAAGCGCAGGCCTTTGTCCTTAAGGATGGTCACACTCTCCTCCGCAACGGTCCTTGCTATGGTCCTCGCCGTCAGATAGAAGATCCTGTCTCCGCGGCCTTCGCCCATGCTGCGTATCGAAGGATAGAGGACCGAGAGCGTTTTTCCGGTACCCGTCGGTGCCTCTATAAAAAGCTTCCTCCCGTGATACACGGTCCTGTAGACATACTCGACCAGATCTCTCTGGCCGGGCCTGTAATCATAGGGGAACTCAAGGTTTTGGATCGATGCCTGCCTTACCTCGGTCCATGCAGCCTGCATGTCCACCCATTTTGCAAGAGCATCGCATGTATCCATAAACCACCCGCGTATCTCCCCGGATGTGTAATACGAATCGAAGTATCTGATATCTTCGGTCTCCTGGGTCACATAGGTCATGCGCACTCCTATGTCAGGGAGGTCTTCCTGCATCAGATATATCGCGGCATAACAGAGAGCCTGCGCCAGATGAACGGGTTCGGGGTCTGTCATGTTATTTACGTTGCGCACGGTGGATTTGATCTCATCGATCACAACTTTGGCCTGCCTGAGCGCAGGAAGATCACCGGTCGCATTCATCACGACCTCAGGGATATATGCACACTCCTCGGTCATGATACCGTCGGCGCGGCCCTCGAGGGTCACGCAGCAGCGTTCGGTCTCAAAAGTATAGTTTAACGGATACTCCGCACGATATCCGGGACCCATCATGGCCTGGATCTTGCGGTGGATACGGCTTCCGACCTGCATCGCGTCATCGGTAGCCGCATGAGAAGTACTGTCTATATCACCGTGTCTGTAGAGAAACTCTACCAGAGCACGCACCGAGATGTGTATGTTCATACCTTCCGCTTAAGCCTTTTCCAGACCACGATGAAACAGATCACATGCATGGCAAACGTTATGCCCCAGCTGACGGGATAAGTAACGTACAGGAATGTGGGCTTGTGAAATCTCTCCGTCTGAAAAAGCGTGAAGATCCAGATGATACGCAGTCCGCACGCACCGATAAGCGACACTATCATGGGCAGAACGGAATAACCGATGCCTCTGAGTATTCCGACCATTACATCCATCATCCCGCACAGGGCATACAAGCCGCACACCCACTTGATACGCTCAAGTCCGAGAGTTACGACTTCACTTCCCGATGTATAGAGGCTCATGAGCTGAGGCCCGAAGAAAAGTGCTCCTCTTCCGAGTATCACCCCGGTCAGGATCACACATATCAGAGAATCTCTCATTACCAGAGGTATCCTCTTAAACTGTCCGGCACCGTAGTTCTGGCCCGTGAACGTAACGGCCGCCTGATGGAACGCGTTCATCGACACCCAGACGAATCCCTCGATGTTCGCAGCTGCGGAATTGGCGGCAACCACAGTTGCTCCGAAGCTGTTCACCGATGACTGGATTATGACATTTGACATGGAAAAAAGAAGTCCCTGAACGCCGCTGGGCAGGCCTATGCGAAGTATCTCCTTACATATCCTCTTATCTATTCCCAGCTTCTTAAAATCCAGATGGACGGTGCTTTTCTCCAGGATAAGGCACCTGATGACCAGCACTGCGGAAATGGTCTGCGAAATGATCGTGGCAAGCGCAACGCCTGCTACATCCATATGCAGCGAGATCACAAAGACGAGATTTAGGATGACATTGATGATGCCTGCCGCAAACAGATAGATCAGAGGACGCCTGGTATCGCCTATCGATCTTAAGATGGCGGCACCGAAGTTATACAGCATGTTGGGGATCATCCCCAGAAAAAATATCCTGAGATAGAGCGCGGACAGACCTATGACCTCGTCGGGCGACTTCATCCAGCTTAAGATCTGTCTGGCACCCAGACCGCCTATCACGGTCAGGACCGCACCGCTTAATATCGCAAGAGTGACTGCGGTATGAACGGCTTTGGAAGCGTCGTTTTCGCGCCCTGCTCCCGTATATCTGGCCACCATGACATTGGCTCCGACCGACAGCCCTAAGAATACATTGGTCAGCATGTTGACAAGGGATGTGGTGGAACCTACGGCCGCCAGGGAATTGTCTCCCGCGAATCTTCCGACCACGATGACATCGGCGGCATTGAACAATAATTGCAAAATGCTCGAGAGCATCAGAGGAAGAGCGAAAATGAGCATCTTCCCGATGATGTTTCCCGAGCACATATCGATTGAGTATTTTTTATTCATTACTTCCTGTCAGCTGTTCGAGATATCCTGCCGACTTGGCCGCTTTCTCCGTATCGGGGAACTCATCCGTAACCTTACGGTACATCTGGATCGCATGTGCTTCGTCACCCGAATGATTATAACTCTGTGCCAGATAATAAAGCGCATCTCCGTTAGTCGGATCATACTGATATGCCTTGGACAGATCGGCGATAGCTACTTCGTAATCTCCGGAAGAGTATGCCTCATATCCCGTATCATAGAAACTCTGTGCAAGCTGAGGGCCGGCAACCGAAAGCAGCGTGTTATACAGACTTATCGGTGCTTCCTGTGAATCCTCGCCGAGTTCCTCAACCTTAACCGCATCAAGATGTTCCGCAACCGCCTGAATATTCTCCGGGTCAGCCAGATAAGCATCGGCGGCCTGGATGAGCGCATAGGAAGAATTCATGGATCCGTCATATCCTTCGTAGGATTCCAGTTCCTCCTGCATCTCGGTAAACTGAGTCCTGGTCGTCTCCAGCTGGCTCTTTAAGTCCTCTATCTCCGCAGTCTTGGAATCGAGCTGTTCACTCACCGTTCTGATCTTGGCTTCATAGTCCTCCGCCGCCAAATTGACCCTTGCGGGCATGATGATGAACCATGCGCATGCGATACCTATGCATACACCGAGCATCAGGTTAAGGATGATGCCCAGACCGCTGCTGCTTCTGCTGACTGCAGGCTGAATGATATCCTCATTTCCCGATTTGAATCTGACGATCTCAACATCATCTTTTTTCTTAATGCGCTTGGCCTTATTGCCGTCAACGGGAGTGAGCATCTCATCCACTTCCATGCGGTAACGCATTGTCGTGGTATTGCCCGTATCTATGCTCGCGCATTTGATCAGCTGGGCTTTAGCTTCCTCCCATCTCTCGGAGTTGATATAAAGAAGGGCTAGGAGCTGTCTCGCCCTGATGAATTTCTCGTTCAGCGAAAGGACCTTTTTAAGCTGGATGATCGCAAGGTCCGTCGAATCCATATCGCAATACTTCAGAGCCTGATTGTACTTCTTGATGGTCTGATTGATCGTATCGAGTCTCGCGGGATTGGACTGGATCATCTCAAGATAATCGTTGGCGATATTCTTCTTGGGACGTATATTCTGAGAAATGACCCACTCACTTAAGGCTGCTACAACTTCTCCTGTTTCGAAGTATACCAGCCCGAGCAGGTTACGCGCCTCTATGTTGTTTTTGTTGAACTTCAGGCACTGACGCAGTGAAGTCACTGCACCCGACAGATCTCTAACTTTGGCACACTCCAATCCGTCGTTGTAGAAACGATTGGAGATGAACATTACCTTTTTGTATTGAGAAACATCGGCTCCGCAGCCGGTGCAAAAATCGTGCTCTGAAAGATCGCATCCGCAGTTATAACAGATCATCTGCATGCACCTTTCCTATGCTCTGGGATTCTGTCCGGGATCGACCGCTTTCTTACGGCTGTTATCCGTTTCCTTGAGCATTGAAACGATCAGATCCGCCATATCGGTCAGATCCTGGTTATATATGGCTTCCCTCACATCTTCGACTTCAAGTGAAGGATGGAATTTCTTAAGTTCCTCGTCAAAATCTATCATTACAACAACCCTTTCACCTCACCGGCCAGATAAAGCGAACCGGCGATGTAGGCATATGAATCTTTATCATTTACATGATCACGGGCTATGTCCAGTGCTTCCTTGGCATCCGCCGCCCTGATCACGGGCATGTTCATTTCTTCAAATATCTCTGCGATCGTTTCGCAGCTTTCAGCCCTCGGCGAATCTATGTTTACCGCTACAGCTTTTTCAAAAAGACCGCTCCCCGCCATAAGTGAGATCTCCGTGCGATAATCCTTATCGCGCATGCATCCGAAGATCAGCAGTCTGTGTGCAGCTCCGTCCGCTCTCACACTGTCAAGAAAAGCGATCGTCGCTGCCTCATTATGCGCACCGTCAAGGTATATATCCGGCTCTATCTCTTCCATTCGGGCGGGCCAGACCATACCCCGCAAACCTTCGAGGATATCATCATCCGTGATATGTCCTTCAAATTCAGGGATCTCAGCAAGCGAACATACCGCCAGTGCGGCGTTTTCCACCTGATACAGAGCCTGTGTGCTTACATGTGGGCAGATATAACTATCATACTTATAACGCAGGCAAAAATCAATACCGCGATTGTCCCTATGTACGTCTGAGATCACGGCTTTTGATAGTGCAATTTCCACAGATTTCCGCATCTTTGCGGTATCCGAAATCGCGTCACGCCCCGGGGTGTCCTCCCAGTAGATGAGAGGTCTGCCGGGGGAAGCTATTCCCGCTTTCTCCGAAGCGATCATATCGACGGTATCACCGAGGTATTCGGTATGGTCGAGGCCGATCGATGTGATGATGCCCGCCAGCTTATCCGATACGAGATTCGTGGCATCGAGCCTTCCGCCGAGCCCGGTCTCCAGTATTATAATGTCCGGTGCCTCTTCTTCGAAGATCAGCATCGCCATGAAGAAGAGATACTCGAAAAAAGTCGGAACAAAGAGCTTTGCGCTCAGGGCATCTGTCTTTTCAAACGCCCTTACAAAAGCTTCCTCGGAACACATCCGGCCGTTTAAGCGTATGCGCTCCCTGCAGTCTGTCAGATGCGGAGATATAAAGCATCCTGTCCGGTATCCCGCGTGCATAAGTATAGACTCCATATATGCACATACGGAGCCTTTACCATTGGTACCTGCCACATGAATGATCTTAAACTTCTTATCGGGGGCACCCAGTTCGTCGAAAAATGACCTTCCTTCTTCGAATGAGTGCTTTGAAGTGAATTTCGGCAGTTCGTATATTTTATTTACCGCGTCATCATATGTAGGCATAGTCCTGCCTTAACGGCGTATCACTTAAGCTGAGACAGACGTTCGCGAACCTGCTCGAGCATCTGCGTGTACTTCGCCAGTTTTTCTTTTTCCTCATTGACCTTGGCTTCGGGAGCCTTGGATATGAATTTCTCATTGGAGAGCATACCGTTACATCTTGCGATCTCCCCTGTCAGGCGTTTTTCCTCTCCTGTCAGGCGCTCGATCTCGGCAGAGATGTCAACCAGCTCCGCAAAAGGAATGTATACGGTCGCATCGGGGATCACTACGCTCACGGCATCATCCGCGATACCGGACTTGTCTGCCTGAACGGATACCTCGGAAGCATAGGCCAGAGTCGCAAAGAACAGCTTGCCCTCGTCAAAGATGTTACGTACCTCTTCTTTTTCGCTCACTACATAAACCGCAGCCTTCTTGGAAGGAGCAACGTTCATTCCGGTGCGGACATTCCTTATGCCTCTTACCGCTTCCTTGATCGTCTCGATCGCCTTTTCCTCGGCAGGGAACGAATACTCATCCCTGTATACCGGCCAGTCGGATATCATGATCGACTCTTCATCGGACTGAAGGTTGCAGAATATCTCCTCGGTAATGAAAGGCATGAAAGGATGAAGGAGCTTAAGCGCTCCGATAAGTACCGTACGGAGTGTCCAGAGAGCGGCGATATGGCTGTCTGCGGAATCGGTGGCGTAAAGCCTGGGCTTGACCATCTCTATGTACCAGTCGCAGAACTGCTCCCAGATGAAGTCATAAACCTTCTGAACCGCAATACCCATTTCGAAGGAATCCATGTTGTCGGTAACTTCTTTTACCAGATTGTTAAAGCCCGAAATGATCCACTTGTCGACAGGTTCAAGCTTGGATGAAACCTCATCAAACGAAAGCTTAAGATCAGCCTCGGATACCTTTTCCGTGTTCATCATGATGAAACGGCTGGCGTTCCATACCTTGTTGGCAAAATTACGGCTGTTCTCGACACGGGCATTTACGAAACGCATGTCGTTGCCGGGAGCATTACCGGTGATAAGTGTAAGTCTGAGCGCATCTGCGCCGTACTTGTCTATGATCTCAAGCGGGTCGATACCGTTACCGAGAGACTTACTCATCTTACGTCCGAGCTCGTCTCTTACCAGTCCGTGGAAAAGTACTGTCTTGAACGGTCTTTCTCCCATCTGCTCGTAGCCTGAGAATACCATCCTGATGACCCAGAAGAAAATGATGTCATATCCGGTAACGAGTACATCCGTGGGATAGAAATACTTCAGATCCTCTGTCATCTCGGGCCATCCGAGTGTCGAGAAAGGCCAGAGTGCGGATGAGAACCATGTATCAAGCGTATCGGGATCCTGGGTGAAATGGGTACCGCCGCACTTGGGGCAAACGGAAGGTGCGCCTGCTGCCACCACTGTCTCACCGCAGTCATCACAATAGTATGCCGGGATCCTGTGGCCCCACCAGAGCTGTCTGGAGATACACCAGTCACGGATGTTGTCGGTCCAGTTAAAATATGTCTTCTCCATACGCTTGGGGATAAGCTGAATGTCTCCGTCCTGTATGGCTTTAACCGCAGGTTTGATCAGTTCGTCCATCTTAACGAACCACTGCTTTTTGATCATGGGCTCGATAGTGGTACCGCATCTGTCATGGGTGCCTACGTTATGGGTATGATCCTCGATGCTGACAAGCAGTCCCATCTCTTCGAGTTCGGAAACTATGGCCTTGCGGGCCTCGTAACGGTCCATGCCCGCGAACTTGCCGCCGTTCTCATTGATCGTCGCATCGTCATTCATGATATTGATCTCGGGCAGGTTGTGTCTGCGGCCTACCTCGAAATCGTTAGGGTCGTGAGCAGGTGTTATCTTAACAACACCTGTACCGAATTCCATATCAACATATTCATCGGCTACGATCGGAAGTTCACGGTCCACAAAAGGAAGGAACAGTTTCTGTCCGATTATGTCCTTGTATCTCTCATCATTGGGGTTTACCGCAACGGCAGTATCTCCGAGCATCGTCTCGGGACGCGTGGTCGCAAACTCGATAAATCTGGTCTTGGAAACCGATCCGTCAGCCTCGATGAAAGGATATTTGATATGCCAGAAATGACCTGCCTGCTCCTCATACTCAACCTCGGCATCCGAGATGGAAGTGTTGCATACGGGGCACCAGTTGATGATACGGCTGCCCTTGTAGATCCAGCCTTTTTCATGCATCTTGACAAACACTTCGGTAACTGCCTTATTGCAGCCTTCATCCATCGTGAAGCGCTCTCTGTCCCAGTCGCAGGAGCTGCCCAGCTTCTTGAGCTGGTTAACGATACGTCCGCCGTATTCCTCTTTCCATGCCCACGCTCTCTTAAGGAATCCCTCACGTCCGAGGTCGTTCTTGTCTATGCCCTCTTCTTTAAGTTTCTCGATGATCTTGACCTCGGTTGCAATGGATGCGTGGTCCGTTCCGGGCTGCCACAGCGCATTGTAACCCTGCATCCTTTTGTAACGGATCAGGATATCCTGCATGGTCTCATCCAGAGCATGTCCCATATGAAGCTGTCCCGTGATGTTCGGGGGCGGGATCACTATGGTAAAGGGAGTTTTGGAATGATCCACTTCAGCGTGGAAGTATTTCTTTTCCTCCCAGTTCTTATATAATCTGTCCTCTATCTCTTTCGGATCATAGGTCTTGGCGAGTTCTTTTGACATATCTTATCTCCTGTATTCTCTTCTTATATGGCGTCTATCCCCAAGACGCTCTTCATATCGTTTCTGTAACACTGAAAAGTCTTATAGACCGAGGGCACCATATCGCCTGCCGCATGGATGGCTTCAATGTCGGCCGATGTTGCGAGGCGGGCGTCCACGACTTCCTCTTCCTGAAGTTTCAGGCTTCCGACGTCCACATCGGTCACATACATGTAGGTATCAACGATGCTTCCGGGATGCCAGAGGTCGCCGAGATAGATGAGTTCCCTGCGCCCGGGCTTTAAGCCTATCTCTTCGGCAAGTTCCCGGTACGCGGCCTGAAGGCTGGACTCACCGGCGATGACGGCACCACCCGTGTTCTCCCACATTCCGCCGAAGCTCTTGTCGCCATGGCGTCTGGTGATGAGGATCCTGCCCTCCGGCGTCATGGTCCAGATACTCACTATCAGATGGTATCTGCCGCGCGGAATGGCTTCATGCGAACCTCTCTCCCAGGTCTCTCCGGTCGGATCTTTATATCTGTCATACAGATCCCATAATTCGTTCTTATCGTTACTCATGATCATTTGTATTTATCACAGTTCATGAAGCGTTATTCATCTTCAGCAGCTTCGCCGCCTGATCGGCAGCTATGCATGCATCTATGATCTCCTGGATGTCTCCGCTCATTACCTTATCGAGTTTATAGAGCGTGAGATTTATTCTGTGGTCGGTCACTCTTCCCTGAGGAAAATTATATGTACGTATCTTCTCGGACCTGTCGCCCGTACCGATCTGGCTGCGTCTGGCTTCCGCTTCCGCATCATGCGCTTTCTGGCATTCCAGATCATAGAGTTTGGCACGCAAAAGCGCAAAAGCCTTGGCCTTGTTCTGGATCTGGCTCTTTTCGGTCTGAGAGTAGATCACGATGCCTGTGGGATAGTGTGTAAGCCTGACTGCAGAGTCGGTCGTGTTTACGCACTGTCCGCCGTTACCGGATGCTCGCATGACATCGATCCTGATATCCTTTTCATCTATCTCGACATCCACTTCCTCGGCTTCGGGCATGACGGCCACGGTGATCGTCGAAGTATGGATACGGCCGCCGGACTCCGTCTCGGGGACTCGCTGGACCCTGTGCACTCCGGACTCATACTTCATCACGGAATATGCGCCCGAGCCGGTTATCATGAATGTGACATTCTTCATTCCGCCGATACCGATTTCCTCGGCTTCCATCGTTTCGACCTTCCAGTGGCGACTTTCGGCGTAATGCACATACATCCTGTATATCTCTGCCGCAAACAGTGCAGCTTCGTCTCCGCCGGCTCCCGCACGTATCTCGACGATCACGTTCTTATCATCGTTGGGATCCTTGGGCAAAAGCAGGATCTTGAGTTTCTCCTCAAGCTCGGCTTCACGTGACTTGGCATCATTTAACTCTTCCTTGAGCATCTCCTTCATGTCGTCGTCGGATTCGGTCTCGAGCATCTCAAGCGAGTCTTCTATGTCCTGTTTCGCTTTCTTGTACTGCGTATAAGCCTCCACCACCGGTGCAAGCTCGCTCTGCTCTTTCATAAGTGCCATGTACTTCTTCTGATCGTCCGTAACTCCGGGCGAGCTTAAAGTACTCATGACCTCTTCATATCTTCTGTTTACATCCTCTAATCCGTCAAACATGATCGTACCTTTAAAGCCTGCTGTTTACGTTTCTGTTTATATCGTGTTCGAAACAGCGTAACTAAACTGATATTTTATCATTTTTGACGGTTTTCGGCAAGAGCGCAGAGCCTGTCCGGTCCGAAGACCGGTCACGGGTTCATGCGCACTTTTCCTGCAGGTACTTTTCGACCGCACTCTTGAATTCTTCACCGGTAAACTCTTTTCCGCTCACCAGTTCCTTCGCAAGGCTCTCGATGACTCTCTGGTATCTCTGAATGAGTCTGGTCGCTTCCTTGTCGCCTTCTTTGAGGATATCCGTATATTTGGTCTGTCCGATCTCACACATGCCGTACTTGTCGATCATGTCATTGGCGATCGTCTTGGCGTGATCGAAATCGGAAACGCAGCCTTCATCACACGTTCCGCAGAACACTCTTTCCGCGCTGCGACCGGCAAGAAGGATCGTGATCTCATTTTTAAGGTCATCCTCAGTCCGGTTTCTGAAGTCGCGTTTAAATGACACCATCCCGAGCGAAAACGCTCTGTTTCTGACACTTACTTTTTCCATGACCATCGAAGGTGCCAGTTCATACATTGCAATGGCATGACCGATCTCATGATATGCCGTGCGAAGCCTGTCTTCTTCGGTGATCTTCTTCGGATCCAGAAGTTTAAGCCCCATGGGATTCGTCTCGATCATCTCGCCGATCTCGGGTATGTCGCAAGCCTCGATCTTGTTGTAGTCTTTCTTCGTATACTCTCTCTTGGCTCTTTGGGCTATTATGTGAGACACTACCCGTTCAACGAAGCGGCCGTTACCGAATCCCGGCATCTCACGGAAATATTCCATGATATCACTGACTTTGGGCAGTGCATCTTCCGCCACTTCCAGCCCTGCATCACCCATCTGGTTCTTAAAGATCTGCATGAGCTCATCTGTTGCATAGTCTTCAAAAACAAAGGTATAACCCACCCGGGAGGGGATTCCGGGATTAAGGTTTAAGAAGCCCGTCATTTCCTTAGGATAACCCGCAAAAATGAATATGGTATCCTCTCTGTGCTCGACCATGGCCGTGATGAGAACCTCTATTGCTTCTCTGCCTTCTTCCCCCGCATCGACGAGAGCATATGCTTCATCTATGAACAGAACTCCTCCCACTGCTTTCTTTATCAGTTCGCTGATGCGTTCGGATGTTTCGCCCTTGTACTTGGAGACGATATCTTTTCTTTCGGCAACCACAAGCCGGTTGGTCTTGAGTACGCCAAGCGAATAAAGATCATCGGCTATCATTTTGGCTACGGTAGTCTTACCTGTGCCGGGATTCCCCATAAAGATCATATGCATGTAAGAATCGGGCATCTTGGCTTTTCCGATCTCTTTGATGAAATGAAGATATTTCACCTGATCTCTGAACTTACCAAGCTGCTCTTTGATCGTTTTCATCCCCACCATTGAATCTATGGTCGGGATCTGCTTGGGCGGCATCAGATTTTCAAAATGTTTTGCGCGAAAAACTCTCGGAAGGTTCACTTCCGAATCAGCGTCGTTGCATATCAGTTCATAGTATTCTTCGGACCAGTTGCCCTGAAGATCGCGAACCAGATTCGCAACATCTCTGCCGTTCCCGAAGAATTCATCCAGCCTGCGGGCGGTAAGACATGCCTCAAGAACAGGACCTGCTTCTTCATCAAGCCCGAACCCTATCTCATTACACTTCTGATGGAAGATCTCAGTCAGTTCTTCAATGCTGAAATCATCAAAATGGATCTTATAAGCTATACGGCTGCTCAGTCCGCTGTTAGCCTTGAGCAGGTCTTCCATTTTGTCTTCATACCCTGCCATTATGACCACGATCCTGTCCTGATATGTGACCATGGCCTGTATCAGTTCATTCAATGCCTGCTGATATGAGTCATTGTTTTCGCCTGCAAGACCGTATGCTTCATCTATGAACAGCACGCCGTCCATGGCCTCCTGCACCTTGGTCCTGACCTTTTGCGGAGTTCCGTTTTTCCAAAGGGATACCAGATCCCCCACTGCGGCTTCCACACATTTATGTGTCTTGATGACCCCTGCCTGATACAGGAGTTCCGCCGCAAGTCTCGCAACAGTGGTCTTGCCTGTTCCGGGATTTCCGTAGAACATCATATGATGTGATTCTTTAGCGGCATTCTCGGGATCGGCAACATATTTTTTGTATATGGACTGGAATGTTTTCTTAACGTTTTTCAGGCCGGCCATCCTGCCAAGCTCGGCCAGAACATCTTCTGCAGACATAAAGCCTTCGGAATATGCCGGAACATTGTCCGAATTCAGGATACGGGACCTGCGTTTCGAACTGAAATACATCGAATACACCTTATTGACGGCTTCTTTGGCGAATTCCATTCCCTTAATGTCGGAACCCTTGTAAGCTGCTAAGAAGTAGTCTTTGAAAGCATCCTCAAAGTCATCGGACAGCGCGAAGGAAGATTCCCTGAATTCCTTCAGGCAATACTCCAGCATCTCTTCCGTCGTGATCGCGGGCACACTTACGGTTTCCGCAAACAGCCCTTTACTGATAAAGGTATTAACGGAAAAAGTGTTTTTCAGTATATGTCCGGGCATGCTTACGATCACCGTGACCGTAGGATGTTTTTTTATGTACTCTTCCAGCGTTTTCCAGGTGGAAACATAAGCTTCCGCTTCCGCTTTCGTTCTGTCAACGGACGAAGATGTACCGGCATCCGCATCCATGTACGGACGTTCTTTGCAGTCATAGATATGGATCGCCTGGAATCGTTCAACATATTGGGTAAAGTTCGTTCTTCGATCTTTATACAGATCGAACATACGCGCTTCCGTAACATGACATACGTCGCGTTCTGCTATTCCCATGAGCGTGAACAGTTTATCCGCCATACGTTTAGCGGCTTCGGGATCATCGCAGCTTATGAGCAGATTATTATATGTCTTCTGAGATTCCGGTACCTTCTTAGCCAGTTTTTGGGTCCTGTACTTGAAAGTCAGAAAACGTACAGCGGTCTTGAGATCGGTTTCTGACAGATTCACTCCCTGCAGCTCTCTCTCCGCAAGTCTGATATGCTGTTCGACAGAAGTAACGGCTTTCGGAAGGGTTATATTGGTTCCACCACCATCGACCTCTGTTATGACACAGTTAACAGGAGCGTTCTTGTCGTCAACATTTTCATCGACTTCAACAACGATCTCAGCCGACCAGCCCTGAAATCTTTTTCTGTCATCCTCGTCATAAGGAATCAACGAATCACGGGATATATTAAAAGGTTCAACATCAAATGTGACCTCATAACGATACTGTTTTTTATGATCCGGGTTTTCCGACTTATCCACGCATTTGAATTTATGATTGAATATACGCGATCCCTCGGTGTCATAATATCTCCCGATTTTCTCTTTTTTTATGATCTTCACGACATTTTTCTCAAGTGCGGGATCAACAAATGCGGGATACATGTTCAGAGTGTTTTCGATCTTCTTTTCGAGTTTCATGTTTCGCCCTCCTGACATATACATTAAAACCCATCGGGCTCAGAAAGGCTATAAACCACTGGTTTAAGTCGGACAAAGAAAAACCCGCTCACGGTTTAATTACCGGAGCGGGGCTTTTTGACATATTTGAAAAATGCGGCAATGCCTATGCAGATCCAGGCAACTACGATCGTTGCAAGAAGTGCGACCGACTGCGCGGGAAGAGGGCCGAGATCGGCTGCACCGTTTATGCCTGTACCGGATATCCGGTCAAGCCTGTAAAGACCGCGTATGTCTGCGTATAGTTCCTCAATATACGCATCATCAACAGTACCCTTGCGGCGCACCTTTTTGACCACATTCTCGATCAGGGCGCCTGCAGCGTCACGCAGGGATGCGGAGCCGTTGAATACAGGCGTCACAAAGGTATAGTCCGTATTATCGAGCAGCAGTTTCGTAGCGTCGATCTTGGTCTTATAATGAAGATCGTCGGTACCGGAAAGACTTAAGTATTCACGGTACTCTTCGGTCTCCCGTGCTTTGGATGTGACGGGAACATAACCTTCCGTCTCGGCATAACCGATCTGTATGTCGTTGGTCAGCAGGAACTGAGCAAAGAGCCATGACGCAAGAACCTCCTGCGGATCCTCTTTGTTGAATATACAGATGGACGGTCCCTGCGAGATCATCTTCGGATCGGATGTATCATACTGAGGGATCGGAAGTACCACCGTCTCAAACTCGACTTTATTTTCTTCCGCTATGTCACTGAGCGGAGCCCCGGCTCCCATCCATGTCGAACCGGCAGTCGAGTCTATCGCGAAGATACACTGGCCTGCATTTAAGAAATTGGCCGGATAACTGGATATCTTGAACGTGGAAAAAGCGCCCGTCTTGCCGTGACTCGCGATCTCCTTCAGGATATCCGCAGTAGTATCGTTGAAAATGTTTATCTCGCCCATATCGGTCGAGTAACCGGCGTCAAGCTGCTTAAGCATTGAGATCATCATGTTGTCGGTCGACTTGTATATGAACGGGATCATGGTCTTCTGACCGTTTACGATGTAATTGCCGGCGGAATCTTTGGCGGTGGCTGCTTCGCTGACTTCCCAGATGAAATCCCATGTCATGATGTCGGGAAGAGTGTAACCAAGTTTCTCCACGAAGTCTCGGTTTACATAACACGCTTCGGTGCTTCTCATATACGGCAGCGCATAGTAATATCCGGCAAAAGAACACTCCTCCAGGAACTTCGGAATGATCTCATCCTTAGTCGGAGAATCGAACCTGACCTCGGAACCGCCCAGTCCGTATGCCGGGTCATTCATAAGCTCATCAAGAGCGACCACGCTGTCCTCACTCTGAAGATAGGTAGCGATGTGATCCGGATAAGTAATGCACACATTCGGAGTGGTATTGGTCGAGATATTCGTTATAACATCGTTATATATCTTGCCGTAATCCGTATAGAGGCGGATGTTCACGTCGACATTGGGGTAGAGTTTCTCAAACTCGCTCGCCGCCCTCTCATACACCGCAGTCTGGTTCTTGTTCGTATCGTTCTTGGCCCAGAAAGTGACGGTGATATTGTCCGTCTCATCAAAAGTTTCGGGCACGGAAAAACTCTGTGTGGTCTTGGAACCGTGGCAGGCAGTAAGTGTCAGTGCCAAAGCGCACACGATCAGCGCTGCACCCAGTCTCTTCGCCCCGCGGCCGGAGCCGACAGATTTTGTCATAAATGAACCGACAGAAGGCATCATCCCTTGGTACCTCCTCTCAATACACCCGCCATGATCTGCTTGCGGAATATCAAGAAGATCACGATGAGCGGTGCGGATATGACAACGACCGCCGCCATCATCGCAGGTATGTTCTCACGGCCGAAGCCGTTCTCTCTTATCTCCTGTATGCCGTTTGACACGAGGAAATACGCCTGATCATCGGTGATCAGTCTCGGCCAGACGTACGAATTCCAGCACTCGATGACCTTCAGGATCGTAACTGTGATGAGCGTCGGTTTGGAGATCGGTATCAGAACCTTGAGCAGATATTTGAAGTCGCTGGTCCCATCCACTTTTGCAGCATAATAAAGCGTATCCGGAACCTGCTCGAAGTTCTCCTTGAGCAGGTATATGTAGAACACCGAAGTGATCGACGGCAATATCAGGCCCGGGAAGGAATTACGCATGTTCCAGTTGGTGATCGTTACGAAGTTCGTGATAACGACAAGCTCCGTGGGGATCATCATGAGACTTAAGAAAATGACGAACACAAATCCCCTGCCTTTAAACTCGAGCCTTGCAAACGCGTACGCCGCCAGCGTGATCACTACCAGCATGATCGCGGTCGTAACGATCGTGAATATCGCGGTATTCAGGAAATATCTGCCGAGCGGAACCGCGCTGAACGCATCAACGTAATTCTCGAAAGTCGGTGACGTCACGTAGAGCTTCGGAATGTACTCCGAGTTATACGAGCCGTAACTCTTAATGGACGTCAGGATCATCCAGTAAAAAGGGAACAGAACGATCAATGCCCATAATCCGAGGATGATGAACCGTATCGTGCCCGATATGCCCTTCTTGATCTTGGTATTCCTTTCTATGCGTACGTAATCCATATGTGGTCCTTTAATATTTCCGCTTCGGAATCATATAATAACCCGCAGGCACGCTCTCGCTGCTATCGCCTCGCAGCGGTGCTATGCTCGATAATACCTCGCTAAGCACCGGCGGGCTCTAAGCACCTGCTAAGTTATTATATGATCCCGAATCTGGGTTTCTTAATTGTCGCTATCCGAGATCATCAGGTTGATGACCGTAATAGTCAATACAATGATGAACAGCAGGATCGCAGCCGCCGATGCAAATGACGGATATCCGCCGCTGTCACCGTAAAGCATGTCGTAGACGTAGCCCACGATCGTGTTCATCCCTGCAGAGTTTAAGTCGACACCGAACAGCGCAACTTCGTCGGAGTATGCTTTGAAAGCTCCGATAAAGCCTGTGATCACCAGGTAAAAGATCATGGGCGAGATCATCGGAAGCGTGATCCGGTAGAATATCCTCCACGGTCTCGTACCGTCAACCCTGGCTGCACTGTAATAATCCGGATTGACCGATGAAAGTGCGCTGGTAAGTATCAATATCTTAAACGGCATGACTATCCATATCGTATATATGCACATGACGGTCATCTTGGCCCAGTAAGGTCCGTCGATAAAGTCGACGCTGGAGCCGCCGAATGCATTTATGAGCAGGTTGATCATGCCGTCGGTGTAGGCGGTCTTTTTAAACAGGATCATGAATACCAGACCTACGGCCAGAGTGTTGGTCACATACGGCAGGAAATAGATCGTCTGGAAAAGACTGCGCAGTTTCTCGATACGGCTTAAGAGCACCGAAATGAACAGTGCTATGACCGTCGAGAGCGGCACCGTGATGATAACGATGATGAACGTGTTCTTCACGGCCTGCAGGAAATAGGGATCGTGCAGTACATAGGAATAGTTATACATGCCCGTTCCGAAGAACGACTGCGAAGCAAAATTGTATCCCTCCTCGAAGGAATACACGAACACGTCGATCAGGGGATATACCATGAATATCCCCAGGAATATGATGGCAGGCAGAAGATAGAGCCAGCCTTTGTACTCACTGATTTTCTTCAGAAATGAGGATCCGCTGTCCTTATTGTTCATATATCCTGTCTTCCGTTTCCTTATCAAACAGATATACTTTGTGAGGCTTGAGCCTGAAGCTGACTGTCTCACCGGCAATATTCAGGTTTCTGTCGCTTCCCATGATGGATCTGATGTTTACGCCCTGGGAGGCGGGGTTCGTGGATACGATGCTTACGTCACGTCCGCTGACTTCCACTGCCTTAAGCGCACACTCAAGAGGCTTTGTTCCGTCATCGGCTGTCGCAACGGCGCCGGCTGTACCGGTCGAAGGAGCATCGACGCCTGCAAGCACAAACCCCTCGGGTCTGATGCCGACATGTACCTCTTTATCGGGAGCCGTGGTTTTCATAACAGGCGTTTCTCCAAGGTAGAGCATCCCGCCGGATACACGGCCGTCAAACATATTTATCTGCGGAGTCCCGAGGAACTTGGCAACGAACATGTTCACAGGCTCATCATAGACTTCCTGAGGACGTCCTATCTGTTGAAGAATACCGTCCTTCATGACAACGATCAGATCGGATATGCTCATGGCCTCCTCCTGATCATGCGTAACAAATATCGTGGTGATCCCGGTCTCGGTCTGGATGCGCTTGATCTCCTCACGGGTCTGAAGTCTCAATCTTGCGTCAAGGTTTGAGAGAGGCTCATCCAAAAGAAGAACCTGCGGTCTTTTTACCAGAGCACGAGCTATGGCGACTCTCTGCTGCTGACCGCCGGAGAGTTCCTTCGGCTTACGGTCCATCAGCATATCTATCTGAACGAGTTTCGCCGCCTCCTCGGCCTTGGCATTCATCACTTCCTTGGTCAGTTTCTCTTCTCCGCGCAGATTCTGCAGCGGGAACATGATATTCTGTCTGACCGTAAGATGCGGATAGAGCGCATAGTTCTGAAATACAAGTCCTACTCCGCGAGCCTCCGGAGGCAGATTGGTCACATCATTCTCTCCGAAAAGGATCCTGCCCTGTGTAGGCTGAAGCAGACCGCAGATCAGATTGAGTGTTGTTGACTTGCCGCATCCCGAAGGTCCCAGAAGACCGATCAGCTTACCGTCGGGTATCGTGAAGTCGAAATCATTTACCGCATATACATCCGCGGGGTTCTTTTTATCCCTGCTGGGAAAAACTTTGGTCAAATGTTCAAGTACTACTTCCACATTTGCTCCTTTCGTGGTAAAACAATAATGTTTGCGAACACGCTACTTTGATTATAATAAGAGAACGCTTCAAATGCACTATGATATTCTCTTTTTTGTAAACAGCATACTTCTCGGTGTGGGACTTGCGATGGATGCTTTCTCCGTATCCGTGACAAACGGCATCGTTGAACCCGATATGAAGAATTCCCGAAGGAACCTGATCGCGGGAACCTACGCTTTCTTCCAGTTCATCATGCCCGTGATCGGATGGATAGCGGTCCACACCATCATCGGATACTTCAATGCGCTCGAGAGATTCACGCCGGTAATCGCGCTGATCCTGCTGCTCTTTATAGGGATCAAGATGATCGTCGAGGCTGTACAAGACCGAAAAGCGGGGAATTCGCCAGACGCAGCGGCCGAAGATGCGGCTGATGCTACGACTGACGACGTGGCTGCGAGCGTGTCCCGCGGTAAAGAGCTTACATTCCGACTGCTGGTCATCCAGGGGATCGCTACATCCATAGATGCACTCTCTGTGGGCGTCACCTTTGCGGAATACGATCTTGTAATGGCACTGGTTGCATCCATCATCATCGCTGTCGTGACTTTCGGCATCTGTATCGTAGGTCTTCACATAGGCCGTAAAGTCGGCGAACGATTCTCGGACAAGGCCTCCATCATCGGCGGCTGCATCCTCATATTCATCGGACTCGAAATCTTCTTCCGCGGAGTCATATTCTGACAATTGCGCGATAGCATGCCATTGTCCTTACGTCGGTACAAATCCTATATCCTGCGTCTACCTTATCGCGCCCTGCCCGGTCTTCTCAGGAACGATAAACCCATCCTCAAAAAAGCGATTTATGACTCAAACGTCGTTTTTCTCGTACTTTGGGTCATGACTTTTCACGGATACTGACTTCCACAGAAGAAAGACCGGCTATCGAAAAGACATATTCATGACCCAAACGTCGTTTTTCCCGCACTTTGGGTCATAACTATTCTCGGATACTGACTTCCACAGAAGAAAGACCGGCTATCGAAAAGACGTATTCATGACCCAAACAACACATTTTCCCCGCTTTGGGTCATATCTCTGAATAAAAAACAATCTTGGGTCATATCATGATCGGAAGGCGGCCTGAAACTACCCGGTCGAGGCCCGCATAGTCCGGGATCACTTCCACATCCACAAATCCGGCTTCACACATGAGCGCACTTACGCTCTCGCCCTGGTCATATCCTATCTCCAGGAAAAGCCAGCCGCCCCTGACCAGATGTTCAGATGCTCCGTCGATTATCCGGCGTATTATATCAAGCCCGTCATCTCCGCCATCGAGCGCAAGATGCGGTTCGTAGTCTTTAACTTCGGGTGCAAGAGTATCGATCACTCGCGCAGGGATATACGGAGGGTTAGAAACGATCATGTCGAAGCGCGAAGCAGTTGAAGCATCCGAGCACGCAGAAGCCGTGGACGCAGAAGCATTCGAGCACGCAGAAGCCGTGGACGCAGAAGCAGCTGGGCTTGAATAATCTTCATCCCCGCGTGCCAGCGCATCATACAGGTCGCCCTGCAAGAACGCATATCCCGCGCCAGACGCCTCGGATTCTAAACCGGACTGCCCAGATCCCGCGCCGGAACCTCCGGATCCTGCATCAGAAGTCCATGATTCCAAACCGGAACCCCCGGATCCCGAACCGGCTTCACCAAGTATCTCCGCAGCATTCTGCTTCGCCAGTTCCAACGCTTCCGGAGAAATATCAACGCCGATACCCTCGCAGTCGTTTGAATACTTAAGGAGACTTATCAGTATGCAACCAGTACCGGTGCACAGATCGAGGATCTTCATTCCGTCATGCAATTCGCTAAGTGCTGTCTCCACCAGGATCTCAGTATCGGGTCTGGGTATCAGCACTCCCGGTTTAACGGAAAAAACGAGCCCCATGAAATCCCATCTGCCGTAAATATACTGCAGTGGCTCTCTCATGAGGCGTCTATTAATAATATCTGTTATTTGTGCAGAAACAGCTTCGTCAAGTTCGGCATCCGGCCGCATATGGATATCCGTGGGGCTAAGGCCCGCACTCTCTCGAAGGATGATCCGGGCTTCCGTGTCTGCATCCTCCATCCCTGCGTTACCAAGCACGGTTGCTATATGCTCATATGTTTCCGCTATCTTCATTATTTTTCTGTAGTCGCCGGACCGTCGCCGTCTGCATCCGCAGCATCACCGGCATTTTCATCCGCCGGCCCATCACCGTCTTAATCCGCAGCGTCGCCGGCATCTTCACCCTTCGAACCGTCGCTGTCTTCATCAGCGATACCATCAGCATCTTCAAACGTCAGAGCATCGGCTTCCTTATCCAAAACGACATCTGCATCTTCATCCATCAGACCGTCGCCGTCTTTATCCACGATACCGTCATCATCTTCGTCCATCAGGCCGTCGCCGTCTTCATCCTTGATCGGGCCGTCATCCTCGCCCGTATAATCATATCCGAACTCCTCGAGCAGGAATTCTCTCCAGTCAAATACCGCTTCAACGGCCGAAATGGCAACTTCTGCCATGCTCTCATCGGGTTCTCTGGTCGTAAGTCTCTGAAGAAGCATTCCCGGAGCGGAAATGATGTAAGTGATCGGATTGTCGTATTTTCCGGCAAACCTGAGAAGCTCATAGGAAATTCCCGCGATAACCGGAATAAGTGCGATCCTGATCACAATCTTTAAGAACATGTTATCGACTCTGATGAAAAAGAATACGATAATGCTGACCAGCACCACAAAAAGAAGGAAGCTCGTTCCGCATCTCCTGTGCATGCGTGAACTGCGCATAACATTATGGACAGTGAGCGGCCGGCCGCGTTCTATGCAGTTGATGCATTTATGCTCCGCGCCGTGATACATATACACACGGCGGATGTCTTTCATAAGTGAGATCGCAACTATATAGATAAGGAATATGGCAAGTCTGATCGCACCTTCGATTATCGCGATCAGTGAATCGTTTCTGATCCTGTCGGCCACGAAACCGGTAAGATATACAGGCAGGACCATGAACAGTCCCACGGCCAGAACTACCGATATGATCCCGACGATAGTGGTCATGAACTTATCGTTCTTACCCGGAGTCTCGCCCTCTTCCTCGGCATATATATCTGCGGAAAAGTTAAGGGACCTCATTCCTAGAATGAGAGAATCGGCGAAGCTGAACACGCCCCTCACAAAAGGGATCTTCGAGACGTATTTCTCATAGAACCGGTTCCTGTAATTCTCGATATCCACGGCTATGCTGCCGTCACTCTTACGGACAGCGATGGAGTAGTGCTCCTTGTTCTTCATCATGATGCCCTCGAGCACCGCCTGCCCGCCAATACCGGAATAATGCTTTTTACCCTTTTTAGACATATCGACCTACCTTATTGAAAAAAAGGGCCGGGGTGTGTACCCCAACCCTTTCCGTGATCCTTAAAATCTTATTCGGCACCCATACCGTACTTCTTGTTGAACTTATCGATACGGCCTCTTGCCTGTGCAGCTTTCTGCTGTCCTGTGTAGAATGAATGGCACTTGGAGCAAACCTCCACGTGTATGCTTTCTTTGGTTGAACCGGTAACAAAAGTGTTGCCGCAGTTGCAGGTCACTGTTGCCTGATAGTATGTAGGATGTATACCTTCCTTCATTTCTCCTCCTAACCGTTCCAAAAGGAACACCTTCGAATATAAGTTGCACACCCTTACGGGTTTATCATTCTCATCCCATGCTGCCTCGCGACAGCTTTATGATTATATCACGCGTTTTCGGGCCGTGCAAGTACTAAATTATCGGATTTTGTGATATCCGGACAAACGGTCCTTCGTGATATCTTCAATAACGGGTCTGCCGATATCTTTACTGCATATCGGGTATATGATATATATTAAGTATCGGCAGGCTTTTTCCGATATATATAACGGATAGTATCACCACATATCCGACCGAGCGGCACGGAAGCCGCGATCTACTCTGTACACGGATGTAAAGGAGGTAAGCATTATGGGCATTTCGATCCAATCCAGGAACGACTATTCATATCTGTTTAACAGCATGAATACGAATTCCGGCAACAGTCTTTCAAGCATGAACTGGCTGTCGGATTATAATTCGATCAAGAGCGGGTCTTACGGCAAACTGATGAAAGCTTATTATTCATCTGCTGCCGAAGAGAGTTCTTCTTCCAAGAGCGCGTCTAAGACAGATTCCACCTCAATCCTGTCTAAACTGACCGATCACAAAGTTCCGGCGACCACAGCTTCGGACGAAGCCAAAGCATTTAATAAGGCAGCAACATCAGCAGATGCGCTGCAAAGTTCCATCAAGGATCTCTCATCCCTTAAGGATGATGCAGATAGCGACAAAATCTATGATTCACTGAGTAAATATGTAAAGAACTACAATTCCGTATTGGATACGGCGGCTGCAACTACGGACAAAGCCATCACCAACAGGCTCACATCCATCAAGTCCGCTACCGCTTCCAATGAAAAAGCTCTCAACGGTCTGGGCATAAGCATAGACAGCGACGGCAAGCTCAGTATCAATAAAGATACCTTTAACGCAGCCGATAAGAGCGGCGTCAAGGATCTTTTCGCCGAAAGAAGGTCATACGCTTCCAATGTGAGCGTATCCGCTGCGATGATACAATCCACCGCCAACTATGATTCAGCCAGAGAATCCACATATACCGCAACCGGAACTTATTCCGCAGTTACGGGTTCCCTTTGGGATTCGACCACATGATGGGAGCATTCCGACATCCGTGATACAGATTACGAGCCCGGGTTTCATATAAGAAACCCGGGCTTTTCTCACGCCTTCAGCCTTCGTGTCTGCTCCCTGCTATCTGAATAGTCTTCTTTTTTTAAATTTTTTATTGACACCGCTGTATCGCGGTGGTAAATTATGATTATCATATGAATAGTTGTTCATATGTCGAAACGATAATTTATGACAACACCGGAAAAGTGTTCAATAAGATACCTGAGGAGGGGCAAGATGAAAAAGAGTTACAAGATCGATGTGGATTGTGCAGTATGTGCCGACAAGATGGAGCAGGCAGCCAAAAAAACAGCCGGCGTGAAGGATGCAGTGGTAAACTTCATGGCTCTTAAGATGAATGTTGAGTTCGAGGACGGTGCGGATGCAGGGAACGTCATGCAGGAAGTACTCAAGAACTGCAAGAAGGTCGAAGACGACTGCGAGATCTATCTGTAACAACAGGCAGGTTACGGATCTTTCTGTAACAGCCAACGAGGTATATGAAAAATGACTGCTAAACAACGTAAAGTCCTGATCCGAATAATCATTTGCGCGATAGCACTCGCGGTTCTGTTCTTTATCCCGTTCGGAGAAAGTACTGTCGGACAGATCATAAAATTCGTACTGTATCTGGCCGTATATCTCCTTATCGGTTATGACATCCTGAAAAAGGCGTTCAAGGGAATCAGAAACCGTCAGGTCTTCGATGAAAACTTCCTGATGGCGATCGCGACGATCGGAGCATTCGCTCTTGCCATCTATTCGAAAAGCGGTGACTACGTTGAAGCGATAGCGGTCATGCTCTTCTATCAGATAGGAGAATTGTTTCAGAGCTATGCCGTGGGCAGGAGCAGAAGGAGCATCTCCGAGCTCATGGACATCCGTCCCGACGAAGCATTCATTGAGCAGGACGGTGAACTCGTATCCGTTGATCCGGACGATGTACCCACAGGCTCCGTCATAGTGGTCAGGGTCGGCGATAAGATCCCGATCGACGGCCGGATCATATCCGGAAGCACCACATTGAATACCTGTGCGCTCACAGGCGAGAGCATGCCCCGGGAAGCAGGCCCCGGAGATGAAGTCATCAGCGGATGCATTAATTTGACTTCACTGGTCAAGATCGAAACAACAAAGGAATTCGGCGAGTCTACGGTATCGAAAATACTGGAACTCGTTGAAAACTCGAGTTCAAACAAATCCAGATCCGAGAACTTCATAAGCAGGTTCGCAAGAATATACACCCCCGTTGTATGTATAGTCGCTCTTGTTCTCGCGATCATCCCTCCGATCGTAAACGGGCTGATCCTGCATGCGGGATACAACTTCGATACATGGATATACAGGGCATTGACTTTCCTGGTCATCAGTTGTCCCTGTGCTCTAGTAATAAGCATTCCTCTTACATTTTTTGCAGGAATAGGGGGAGCTTCACGCGCCGGAGTACTGGTCAAGGGCTCCAATTACCTCGAGGCGCTTTCCAAAGTCGACAGTATAGTCATGGATAAGACCGGAACCCTCACCAAAGGAAGCTTTACTGTCACGAAGATAGAAAGTCCGGTAATGGACAGGAATGAATTCTTAAGGCTGGCGGCCATAAGCGAGTGGACTTCCACTCATCCGATCGCGATATGCCTTCGTGAAGCTTATGCGGAAGCCGTTGGTCAAAATACGGCCGGATCTTCGGGCACTTCACCGGATAACGCCGACACACTCCAGGGCGCCGATGATATAACCGAGATAGGTGGCTTCGGCGTGATGGCACGCGCCGAGGGCAAAGAGATCCTTCTGGGTAATAAGAAACTCATGGAAAAATATGCGATCCCCTACACGGAAGCAGAAACCGCAGGCTCGCAGATCCATATGGCTGTCGACGGAAACTATGCAGGTTATGCGATAGTCGAGGATGTTTTAAAGGACACCTCTGCTTTAGCGGTAAATGAACTCAGAAAGCTTCGCATCAATGATATAACCATACTGACCGGCGATTCCGACCGTGCTGCCGATATCATCGCAAAAGAACTGGGCATAAGTGATGTTCACTCGCAGCTTTTGCCTGAAGATAAAGTAAGAAAAGTTGAGGAACTCATTGAAAAAGATGATCACGGTACTCTTGCTTTTGTAGGGGACGGAATAAACGACGCGCCCGTCCTGTCGAGAGCCGATGTCGGCATCGCGATGGGTGCGCTCGGATCGGATGCGGCCATAGAAGCCGCCGACATAGTCCTCATGGATGACGATCCGCTCGGAATATGCCGTGCGATCCGCATATCACGCAAATGCATGCGCATAGTTTACGAAAACATCTGGTTTGCACTCGGAGTCAAGCTGATCTGCCTGATACTGGGCGCCGTGGGTATCGCAAACATGTGGCTTGCCATTTTTGCCGATGTTGGTGTTATGATAATAGCAGTACTAAATGCTATCAGGGCATACAGGGGGAAATATGAACGATAATCCAAAAACTGCCGATGAACTGGCCGAACTGTTCAAGGTCTTCGGAGATCCCACAAGACTCCGTGTACTAAGTGTACTTATCGACGGCGAACTCTGCGTTCAGGATATCGCGGACAGCCTGGACATGACACAATCGGCCATATCGCATCAGCTGAAGATATTAAAAAACTCCCATCTGGTCAAAAGCCGGAGGGAGGGTAAGCAGATAATGTATGCCCTTGACGATGACCATGTAAGAACGATCATCGCCATGGGCATGGAACATATCGAAGAAGATCACTGAAGTTTCTTAAAATATTCTTCTTTTGATCACCATCTGAACAAACTCGGAGTTGGAGCGTGTCTTTGAGAACAGATCGAGTATCTGATCCGCTGCCTCTTCGGGTTTGAGTGCGTTAAAGGCCTTGCGAATGATATTGATGGCTTCTATCTCTTCGCCCGAAAGGAGCAGGTCCTCTCTTCTGGTACTGGACTTAGGCAGATCGATCGCAGGGAAAACACGTCTTTCCGAAAGTTTTCTGTCGAGTACCATTTCCATGTTACCGGTACCTTTAAACTCCTCGTAAACTACGTCATCCATCTTGGATCCGGTCTCTACAAGTGCCGTCGCCAGGATCGTTAAGCTTCCGCCCTCGCGCATGTTACGTGCCGCACCGAAAAATCTCTTGGGCATATGAAGTGCCGCGGGATCGAGACCACCGGAAAGAGTTCGTCCGGAAGGAGAAACCGTCAGGTTATATGCTCTCGCAAGTCTGGTGATGGAATCGAGCAGGATCATTACATCCTTGCCGTGCTCTACGAGACGGCGGGCTCTTTCTATTACCATCTCGGATACTCTCTTATGATGCTCGGGAAGTTCATCGAAAGTGGAATAGATGACCTCCACATTTCTTCCCGCGATAGCTTCCTTGATATCCGTTACTTCCTCGGGACGCTCGTCAATGAGCAGGATGATGAGATGGATATCGGGATTGTTATGCTTAACGCTTTTGGCCACTTCCTTAAGCAGTGTGGTCTTACCGGCCTTGGGAGGCGATACGATCATACCGCGCTGGCCTTTTCCCACGGGGCAGATCAGATCCATGATCCTCATGGATGAAACAACTCCAGGATATTCAAGTTTGATACGCTCGTCCGGGAAAACGGGAGTCAGATCCTCAAAGTTGGGACGTTTCATCGCAACCTCGGGAGCCAGTCCGTTGATCGACTTTAAGTAAAGAAGTGCCGAGAATTTCTCATTTCCGGTCTTTGCCTTGGTATGGCCTTCAAGAATATCACCTGTTTTTAAACCGAATCTTCTGATCTGAGCGGGTGCAACATACACGTCATTTTCACCCGGCAGATAATTCTCGCATCTGATGAAACCGAAACCGTCGGGCATTACTTCCAGGATTCCGTGTGCCTTCACACCACCCTGTGCTTCGGGACTTTCCGGATTGAACTCATCCGACGATCCTTCGCCTGACTCTGACTGCGCGGGTTCATCTTTTGCCGCGGGAGCGGGCTGAGGCGGAGCCTGTTTACGTCCTACGGAGTCGGGACGCGTATCCTCGGAAAGATCTGCCTCCGCATGATCTTTTTCAAGCATCACCTCGATGATGTCTTCCTTCTTGGCGCCGGCAGGGATCTTGATTTCCCTTGTCTTAGCCAGTGCCCTTAAGTCAGCCAGTTTCAGCGACTCATATTGTTCTCTGGTCATTCATTTCCTCCCCTATACAACTATAACTGTATCTTTTCTGCCATAACTTCGCGGTTGCCATCTTAAGTTATAACCGTAAAATCATTATGATATTTTATTGTCATCAACAATCTATTCAAAAAAATCTGGGATAAGCGAACGGCGATCAGCCATTACGCGTAAGAATGGTGTACGCATACGTACATGAATTCCGATTCCATTTCTGATTATATACCAAGAATCAAAAAATACAAACTATTTTTGAGGCGGATGAGCAAATATTGATCACCCTTGCATGCGACGGTGTCACGCCTTTCGGTGTGCCACTACGTACTCGCTGCGGGTGACAATATTTGCTCATCCTTATTCATTATCTATTCCGAGATCAGTGATTCGATATATTCAACCACTTCATCTCTGCCCTGCTTGGAGAGGGCGGAGAAAGGAAACAGGAGCGCCTCTTCGGGCATGCCGAGGGTCTTTCGGATAAGAGCAGTCTGCTTGGCAAGCTGACTGCGCTTGATCTTATCGGCTTTGGTCGCGATTATAACGGGTTCGTATCCGCGCGAACGCACCCAGTCATACATGAGTCTGTCATTTTCCGAGGGCTCATGCCTGATATCGATGAGCAGGAACACGCTCTTTAAGACTTTGGACTGATAAAGATAGTCCTCGATGAGCTTGCCCCATCCGGCCACGAGTTCCTTGCCTGCTTTGGCATAGCCGTAACCGGGAAGGTCCACGAGATAGAACTCGTCATTTATATTGTAATAGTTGATCGTCTGAGTCTTGCCCGGAGACTGTGAGGTTCTGGCATAGGACTTACGGTTCATGATCGCATTGATCAGCGATGACTTGCCGACATTACTCTTGCCTGCAAAAGCCACTTCGGGTTTTGCATTATGAGGGAGTTTGCTCGTAACTCCGCATACTGTCTCGAGATTGACGCTTCTAATTATCATTCTTTTTCACCAATGCGTATTTGAGGACTTCATCCATGGATGTGACTGTTCTGATCTTAAGACCGGCGGTGATCTCCTCGCCTATCTCCTCGAGATCTTTTTCGTTTTCCCTGGGAATGAGTACCTGTGTTATGCCTGCCTGGCCTGCTGCCAGGAGTTTCTCTTTCAGTCCGCCGATCGGAAGCACACGGCCGCGGAGTGTGACCTCGCCGGTCATGGCCAATCCGCCGTGCACGGGGATCTTTGCGAGTGCCGAAAGCATCGCCGTAGCCATCGTGATGCCCGCTGAAGGTCCGTCCTTCGGGACTGCTCCCTCGGGAATGTGGATGTGTATATCATTTTTCTGGAAGACCTTGGGTTCCAGACCGTAATCCGAAGCAACGGATCTGACATAGCCGAGACCTGCGCGCGCGGATTCCTTCATGACATCGCCCATCTGTCCGGTGAGCACCACCTCGCCTCTGCCGGGCATGACATTTACCTCTATCTCGAGGGTATCTCCGCCTACACTGGTCCATGCCAGGCCGCGCACTATGCCCACCTGAGCCTTTTTCTCAGCCATGTCGCGTGTATATTTGACCTTGCCGAGATAGTCTTTCAAGTTGGATGCGGTGACCTTGATGAGTTTATCTTCCTTGCCGTCCTCCCTGCGGTTTAAGATCTCGCGGGCGGCCTTGCGGCAAAGTTCGCCGATCTTCCTCTCAAGCCCCCTGACACCGGCCTCTCTGGTATATCCGTCTATTATCTTTCTTAATGCGGAATCGGTGATAGTCAGCTGTTCGCGTGTCAGGCCGTTTTTCTCGTAAGTCTTCGGTATCAGATGTTCCTTGGCGATATGAAACTTCTCGTTGGCGGTGTAGGAATTGACCTCAATGATCTCCATACGGTCAAGGAGAGGTCTCGGGATATCCGCCGCATTGTTGGCCGTGCAGATGAACATGACCTCGGATAAGTCCACGGGAAGCTCGATATAATGATCGTTGAAATGCACGTTCTGCTCGGAATCAAGAACCTCAAGCAAAGCCGCCGAGGTATCTCCCTTATAATCCGAACTCACCTTGTCTATCTCATCCAAAAGCATCAGAGGGTTCTTGACACCGGCATTCTTAAGGCCCGTAGCTATACGTCCGGGCAAAGCACCGACATAGGTACGCCTGTGTCCTCTGATCTCAGCCTCGTCGCGTACGCCGCCCAGACTTATGCGGACATATTTCTTATCCAGGGCTTCGGCCACACTTTTGGCTATGGATGTCTTACCGGTTCCGGGAGGGCCCACCAGACAAATGATCGGACTCTGCCCGTGGTCGTTTAATACTTTTACCGCCAGGAATTCAAGGATGCGGTCCTTGACCTTTTCGAGGCCGTAATGGTCGCGGTCCAGTATCTTTTCCGCCAGATGGATATCGGCCCTGTCGGTCGAGACCTTATCCCAGGGCATCTCCAGCAATGTCTCTATATAACCTCTCTCCACAGCGACTTCGGAATTGAATCCGGCCATCTTGCGGAGACGGTTGATCTCTTTGGTTATCTTTTCCTTGATCTCGTCAGAAGCGATCAGCGCATCGCACGCCTCCTGCATCTGGTCGATCTCGGCTTTCTCGTCGTTTACGCCGAGTTTTTCCTCAATGGTACGCATCTGCTCCCTGAGGATATACTCCTGCTGATTCTTATCGACTCTCTCCTTCACGTCCTTGGCAAGATCCATCCTGATACGCGCCACGGAGATCTCGTTTTTCAGAAGACGCGAAAGCTCGGTATAACGCTCTTTTAAGTCTACCGCTTCGAGTATGGTCTGTTTGGCCGTATACTGGATCGGCAGATTGATCGATATCTGGTCTAACAGCTTGCCCAGATCCGAGGCCTCATTTATATGGCCCTCCAGGCTCTTCCCGACTTTGGGAAAAAGCTTCACATATTCGCTGAAAATGTCCCCGATCTCCCTGACCATGGCGATCTCGGTCTCCATGGACATGCCCGATCTCTCATCTTCCGGCGTGACCTCGCGGATAGTTGCGCTTAAATACCCGTCCGTCTCTTCAATGCCCTTAAGATAAGCCCTTTTCCGCCCTTCTGCCAGAACGCGGATCACTCCGCCGGGCATCTTAAGGAGCTGGTTTACCTTGATGATGCAACCAACCGAGTAGAGGTCCTCCAAAGCAGGCTCATCCTTGTCGGCATCGCGCTGGGCGACCACAAAGAAGATACTTTCATTCATCATCGCCTTTTCCACCGCCGCTATGGATTTGGGACGGTTTAAGTCAAAATGGATGATCATATCGGGCAGGATAGTAAGACCCCGCAGCGGTACTGCGGGGATTATCTTGTCATTATCATGCGAATTTCTGTTAAGGAGATTCTCAAACATCTTATGCTACTCCGGTTCTGTAGATGATCTTCGGTTCTTCCTTCTTTTCGATCGCCTCAGCCGTCATGATGCATTCGGAAATGTTGTCATCCGACGGTATCTGATACATGATGTCCATCATCGCATTTTCCATGATGGATCGGAGTCCACGGGCGCCGGTCTTTTTCTCAAAAGCCTGATGCGCTATGAGCCCGATGGCTTCATCCGTGAATGTGAGCTTGACCTCATCCATGTCAAAAAGCTTCTTGTACTGCTTAACAAGAGCGTTCTTGGGCTCGGTCAGTATCTGCTTAAGTGCATCTTCATCGAGTCCGTCAAGTGTGACCGTGATCGGTACACGACCGATGAACTCGGGGATAAGTCCGAACTTGATCAGATCCTGTGTGGAAACCTCTTTAAGCAGTGAATCCGCTTCCTTGGTATTCTTGGCAGTGAGCTCGCCACCGAATCCGATGGAACTCCTGTCCAGTCTGGATTCGATTATCTTGTCGAGTCCGTCAAAAGCACCGCCGCAGATAAAGAGGATGTTGGATGTATTGATCTGTATAAGTTCCTGATGGGGATGCTTACGTCCGCCCTGAGGGGGAACCGATGCATCCGTACCCTCGATTATCTTAAGAAGTGCCTGCTGAACACCTTCACCGGATACATCTCTGGTGATCGATACGTTCTCGGATTTCTTGGTGATCTTATCAACTTCGTCTATGTAGATGATACCCAGTTCAGCTCTGGATATATCATAGTCAGCTGCCTGTATGAGCTTGAGGAGGATATTCTCGACATCCTCGCCCACATATCCGGCTTCGGTAAGTGTTGTTGCATCAGCTATCGCAAAAGGAACACCGATGATCTTGGCAAGAGTCTGGGCAAGATAGGTTTTTCCCGAACCTGTGGGACCCAGCATCATGATATTGGATTTCTGGAGTTCAACGCCGTCGTTTGTGTCCTTTTTACTGGATAATACTCTCTTATAGTGGTTATATACGGCAACCGACAGAACCTTCTTGGCTTCATCCTGTCCGATAACATACTCATCCAGGAATTTCTTGATCTGAACGGGCTTTAACAGTTCGATGTCAAATTCGCCGCGGATCGCTTCCTCTTCGTCGTCCTCAAGATCATCCATGATGTCAACGCATATCTCAACGCACTCGTCGCAGATATATACGCCGGAGGGACCGGCTATGAGCTTACGGACCTCATCCTGGGACTTGCCGCAAAAAGAGCATTTTACTTTTTCACTCATTTCTTCTTTTTATCCTTATTCTGTGATTCGGCCATCTCGGCACGGTTGGTGATCACCTGATCGATCAGGCCATACTCCTTGGCTTCATCCGCGCTCATCCAGTTATCGCGCTCGGTGTCTTCCGCAACCTGCTCAAAAGGCTTGCCCGTATTCTCCGACAGGATCCTGTTCAGTTTTTCCTTGGTACGGAGGATGTGCTTAGCTGCGATCTCGATCTCGGTAGCCTGTCCCTGAGATCCGCCGCTGGGCTGATGGATCATGATCTCGGCGTTCTTAAGTGCCATGCGCTTACCCTTGGCACCGCCGGCCAGAAGAAACGCGCCCATGCTTGCCGCCATGCCTATACATATGGTGGATACATCGCACTTGATGTACTGCATGGTATCGTATATAGCCATGCCGGCCGTTACCGAACCGCCGGGGCTGTTGATGTACAGATGGATGTCCTTCTCGGGATCCTGAGCTTCCAGGAAAAGGAGCTGAGCCACTACGAGGCTGGCCGTTGTATCATTAACTTCATCTCCGAGAAAAACGATACGGTCTTCCAGCAATCTGGAATAAATATCATATGAGCGCTCTCCTCTGGAGGTCTGCTCTACGACATAAGGCACCAAAGCCATCTTGGTCTTGTCTTCCATTAAAAATGCCCTCCTGTGTTAGGTTTATTTCTCTTTGGCATTATCTGCAAGGAACTTGGCTGCTGCACGGACCTTCAGGTCATCCTTGATCATCTTCTCAACTTCTTCGGTCATGTCCTTGCGTATCTCTTCTACATCACGGCCGTATGCCTCAGCCATGGTCTTAAGTTCTTCATCATAATCAGCATCCGATGCTTCAAGCTTCTCGGCCTCAGCTACTGCCTCGAGAACGAGTCTTGTACGGATACGGGTCTCAGCCTGAGGCTCAACCTGATCCATCATCTGCTGCTTGGTAGCTCCCGTAAACTTGCTGTACTGTTCAAAGGACATGCCCTGATACATGAGCTGCTGAGCGAACTCGTCGATCATGCGCTCCTTCTGTGCCTCGAGCATGGGACCGGGAATCTCGATCTCGGCATTCTCAACAGCTGCTGCGATGGCAGCCTCCTCTTTTGCGTCCTGAGCTTCTTTCTTCTTGCGCTCTTCGAGCTCGCCCTTAAGAAACGCCTTATACTCATCAAGAGTATCAAACTCGGATACTTCGGAAGCAAATTCGTCATCAAGTTCAGGCAGTTCCTCTGACTTGATCTCATTTACCATGCATTTGAATACAGCATCCTTGCCGGCAAGTTCATCGGCATGATAGTCCTCGGGGAACTTCACGTTAACTTCGCACTCTTCACCGATGTTCACACCGATCAGCTGATCCTCAAAACCGGGGATGAATGTGCCGCTGCCGATCTTTAAGGAATGATCTGAGCCCTTGCCGCCTTCAAATGCAACGCCGTCTACAAAGCCTTCAAAATCGAGGAGAACGGTATCACCGTCCTGAACCGCACGATCGGTAACCTCAAGTGTACGGGCATTTTTCTTACGCTCTTTCTCAAGCGCTTCGGCAACATCCTCATCGGTAACTTCAATGTTTACCTTATCTATGGTAACGCCCTTGTACTCGCCGAGCTTAACCGGGGGCTTAAGAGCCACGCTGGCGGTATAGATGAAGGGCTTGCCCTTTTCGATCTGAACGATGTCAACGGTAGGGGTGGAAACGATCTCCTCGCCCGACTCCTTGCATGCGTCCTCGATCGTCTCTCTGATCAGGATATCGCTTGCCTGATCGTAGAATATGTCGGGACCGTACATCTTCTCGATAACCTGGCGGGATACCTTGCCCTTACGGAAACCGGGAACACTGATCATGCCCTTCTGCTTCTGATATGCCTTATTGATGGCATCCTCAAGTTTCTCAGCCTCTACCTCTATGGTCAGCAACGCCATGCTGCCTTCCTGCTTCTCAACCTTTACACTCATGTGTGAAAACCTCCTGGTTTGATAGTCATTTCGTGAAACGAATGCGGTCTCCGCGGAGACCGCGGGCGATTAATGATTATATCATAGAAGATACACTATATACAAGGTTTCTTTAATAAACCTGTGGTTTAATGTTGGTTGTTTTCAAAGAGGCGGTTTAATGGTTTAATGGTACATGGAAATGCGTCCGTAAATTGTCCGGCAGGAGGAGGCTATGGAAACAGAGCGCAAATATACGATAAAAGAGTTACCAGCCAACCTTGGCGAGCTTAACCGAAAAAAGATCATCCAGGCTTATCTGTGCCGCGAGCCCGTGGTGCGCATCCGCAGGTCGGATGATGAATACTATATGACTTATAAGGGAAAAGGGTTTGTTCAGCGTGAAGAATATAATCTGCCTTTAACAAAAGAGGCCTTTGACCACCTTCTTGAGAAAGCCGACGGTAACGTGATCTCAAAGACCAGATACCTGATACCGCTTGAAGAAGCGCGGTTTAAGGACGGGTACCGGCTGCCGGACGGTGTAGAGTTGTGCATAGAGCTGGATGTGTTCGATGAACCGCTTAAACCGCTCATCATAGCCGAGGTTGAGTTCCCCGACATGGAATGTGCGGATGCATACATCCCCGAAGACTGGTTTGATGAGGATGTATCCGAAGATCCGAAGTATCATAATGTAAACATGGTATATCAACGATAGTGCGCCTACAGCGACGCCTCAGCGTCGTCTAATGACTTATATCCATACAAAAGTGCGGTCTGTTCCATGATAAGATGTGCGAGGTTTTGACCGCTCTGCGCGATCCTCACGATGAACCCGCCGTAGAGTTTCAGCATTTCATCGCTGTACGTCATGAGTTCCCCGCGAAGATATGTCTCATAGGATGTATCAAAAGGCGTATCTTCGGATGTGTGGATAGTCCTCGCGTTTCCGGCCATCTTCGGATATTCTTTTGCGAAATCTTCCATCCAGCCGACCTGAACCCTCACGATCTCCTCTATTATGGCTCTTTTTTCATCGGGAACCGGAGGAAGCTTGTCCTTGATCTCCGCATATCTCTCGGGAGCGGTGGATTCTTCCATCCGGCCGTATTTTTCCATGATCATATTCCAGCCTGCCGCCATGTTAGCTTCAAAATCGGCTGCATACTGAAGAAGCATCTCCTTATCCCAGGTCAGATACTGGGATGAGCGCATGATATTGAAAGTCCCCCAGTTATCCTGGCAGTCGGCGCGTCCGCCCTCGTTAATGACCTTGTCAAAAGCTTCCCACTCGTCCTTCACGATCCTTTTTACCAGATCCTCTTTGGTCTCGTTAAGCTCCATGTTGATGTCCTCCATATACAGTGCGCTCCGGCAGATCAGACCAAGCTCTTTCATCCTCTCCTGCAGATACAGCGACAGTTCCCCAATCGCCTCCACTATCGGACGCATGGCAGCATCGGTAGGATCCTTGACGGGAGTGGAGCGGTTTAATGCGAAGATCTTATCGATCATCTCATATACTTTTGCGGGATCATATGCATCCGCGTTACCGGATCCCAGTCGTTTCAACGCGCCAAACAGCCATTTGTCATGAGGAGCATATTTTTTCTCCAGAATATAAGCGATATGAGCGGCACACTTCATGCCACCGGCAAGCAGCATATCGGCAGCGGCATTATCTCCCCTGCGCTTCATCCTCAGATAGTTATACTGCGCATCCTGTGAAAAATAAGCGGCGTTCTGCATGAGCAACTTTCGCCATATGGATTCGGGATAGTACTCCGCAAGTTTGTCCCTAAGCGCTGTGACGATTCCGTCGGGATCGCACCAGACTTCGCCGTTTACTGCAGCCGCCAGTGTATATTCGAATGTGGAAAGATACAGAACGGTCAGACTGCTCTCGTTCATATCCGGATCGGAGGAAGTCGGAGCGGAGCCTTCTTCGGCAGAGTGCGCGGTAGTTCCGAGAAGGTACTCTGTCAGGTTTCGGCCGATCAGACGAGTGAAGTAATCACGAACGGTGAAAACTCCTCTCCTTCCTTTACGGATTGAATCGGTATCAGGTTTAAACCCGTGGAAATCAGCGGTTTTTTCGGCAAGCGCGATCATGTCGTCCTGAAGTTTTTGACCGAATTGGTCATAATCACTCTCGTTATTTATAAGTAAAATAACACCCGGTCCCCAATCGTGATCGCGTGATTCGACATCATCCCATCCGTAAGCATCGGATCCTTCTCCGAACAGTCCGGCGGTCAGTTTTCCCGCCAGTTCGGGATACTCTTTTTCAATAAAAGGCTTAACGATCTCCTCATAATATGCACGGCACAGATCAAGGCCGCGCCGGGATGCCTTGCCGGATGATGCCAGTCTTGCACAGGCTGACTCATATCCTTCTTTTGCACGATAATAGAATTCGACATGGCCAAGATTTCTGTCAACAGCCTGCATGGACTGAAGATAATAGTCAGCGGCCTTAGTGTCATCACCCCGGAGAGCGTAAAGATCCCCGAGTCCCATGAGGGCAGCTCCCAGATGGGCGCCGTTCTCGTTTCTTTCAATGAAGATCTCAACAGCGCGCCTAAGATGTTCGCCGATGCCATCGAAGATGTCGGGATGTAACTCTTTTATCCCGGGATCCGTGCGCAGCGCACCAAGAAGACTGTTACCGAGATTCGCGTGGGTCACAGCCAGTTCAAACCGTCTGTCCGGATAACGGAGCACGGTCTCCATGGCCTTGTTTAAGCAATCTATGGCCTCCGGAAACATCTCGGCTTCCTGATAGGACAGGGACATATTGTTGTAGAGATTGGCAAAATCAAATGCCTCGTCTGTCAGTATCTGACGATACAGACGCTCCGTGTCGCGGTAGTATTGCAGAGATTCGGGGATCCGCCCGGCAGCACGCAGAGCATTTGCCAGATTAAGCTCGGTCGTTGCGTATGCGTGAGAATCTTTTTCACCTGCATTCTCAATGATCATCAGAGCCTTCTCGCCGTACATGATCGAACGGTCGTAATCGCAAGTCTCACGGTAGAAACCGACCATCTCGTTAAGGATCTGCACAACAGCGTTGTCATCCTGCTCTTCTATGGCGACCTTAAGAGCACCTTCGAGATACGGCTCAACCTCTGCTATCCTGTTCTGTTCAAAAAGCAGGTCCAAACCCGCCCTGAAATCCTGTATATTCATGTTTATATCCTCAAAGATACGGTATCATATCCGCCACGGAATCGAAGATCATATCAGGCTTCACATCGGAAACGGCAACATCATCCATGGTTGCCTCGCCGCTTAAGACCAGGATTCCGCACATTCCGTTATTTACACCTGCTGCCACATCGGTATAGAGCCTGTCGCCGACCATGGCGGCCTGAGATCGGTCGAATCCTGTCCTGCCCAGCATATGCTCCATGATATCGGCGTAGGGCTTACCTATGATGCGGTCGGGACGTCTGCCCGTCGAAGCCTCGATAAACGCGTGTATGGAACCGGCATCCGGTATAAATCCGGTCTCGGTGGGGCAGTTAAAATCAGGATGCGTGGATATATAAGGCAAGCCGTCTCGTATCAGATCGCATACTACGCACATCTTCAGATAGTCCAGCGAAGTATCAAATCCGACCACGACTGCGTCGGCTGTTTTCTTTTCCATATCTGAAACGATATTGCCGTCCTTGGCGTAATGCTGCTCCAACTCCTCGTTAACAAGAACTATTCCGGCGTCGGCGAACTGTTTTTTCAGCAGATCGTTGCCCAGAAGATATACTCTTTTGCCCGGAAATTCGCGCTGAAGGACTTCGATCGTGGCATCTCCCGAAGTGATTATCTTCTCCCTGCCGACGTTTAAGCCCATTTTTGCGAGCTTATCTACGTAGCTGAGCGGATCCTTGGATGAGTTGTTGGTGAGAAAGACATATTCGCGCCCGCTTCGCTCCACGGCATCCAGGAAGTCCCGCGCGCCATCGATCCACTGTGTCCCGAGATAGACGGTTCCATCCATGTCCAGTGCAAAGAGTTTTATGTTTTGAATAAGGTATTTTTCTTGATTATCGAACATACGTTTGCTATTATATATGTGGTGCTACTAAACGGTGGCGGTTAGTCCTCTCTCAGGGAGTTATAGCCCTGTTAATATAGAAACCCATTCCGGGAATAACTATAGGAGGAACTTATATGATTACCTTAGAGAGTATAATGGCTATTATCAGTTTATGTGTAACTTGCTTCAGTCTTGGCTATTCTCTGGGGAAGAATAGTCATATCAACAAATAACCGCCGAAGCCCTGGAAAGCCGGCGGTTATTTAACCACTTTGATTCAGGCTAACCGTTGCTGTACGGTAGCACCTTTACATGTAAAAATTCTATCATCAGTCCCCTACAACGTCAAGGGCGTAGCGTACTGTAGCCATCGCGTCTTTTGCATAGAAATCGGCGCCTATCGCATCGGCATATTCCTGCGTGAGCACGGCTCCGCCGACCACGGTCTTAACATCCGGCAGTTGTTCCTTCAGGAGTTTTATCGTCTCCTCCATTGCCGGAACGGTGGTTGTCATGAGCGCCGAAAGCCCGACGATGGGAGCCCCCGTGCGCTTTGCCTCGGCAACAACATCCTCCGGAGGGACATCTTTTCCGAGGTCAAATACCTCGAATCCGTAATTTTCCATGATCAGCTTAACTATGTTCTTGCCTATGTCATGTATGTCTCCGTGAACGGTCGCTATCACGAACTTTCCTCTTGAAACCTGCTCACCGGGATGCGCGAGCATATCTGCTTTGATAACCTCAAACGCCGACTGTGACGCCTCAGCGCTCATGAGTAGCTGGGGCAGATACATCTTTTTGGCTTCAAAACCCTGTCCCACGGTATCAAGAGCGGGGATGATCTCCTCGTTCACTATATCGAGACTGGCACGTCCGCCGGCTATCAGTTCCTTGGTGATGTTTGCGGCCTGATCCTTAAGTCCCTTTATGATGGCACGCTTAAGCGGGGAAACCTGTCCTTCAGAACTACCGGATGCTGCTCCGGGATCCGGGCCGCCCTGTCCGGATGCACCCTGTCCCGCAGCCAAACCGCCCTGTCCTGCGGATCCTGCTTGGCCTGCAGTTCCAGTTACAGTTCCGCCAACATTAGAACTTGCAGCCGGTACATAACTGTCCGCAAACCCTATATAATCCATGCAGTTCTCATCCAGATCATGGAGAGCCCTGTATGTGAAGTAGACTTTCATCATCTCCTGAGAGTGAGGATTCATGATCGCTGCACTTAAGCCCTCTTCGAGCGCAAGTGCAAAGAACGTTGAAGTCACGAGTTCTCTGGCAGGAAGTCCGAATGAGATGTTGGAAACACCGAGTGAAGTGTGGCATCCGAGCTCATGACGGATAACATGCAGGGACTTTAACGTCGCAAGCGCTGCCTTGGTATCTGCGCTTATCGTCATGGCCAGCGTATCAAAGAGCAGGTCTTTTTTTCCTATGCCGTATTTGGCAGCTTCATTGATGATATTGCGGGCAATCTCCACTCGTCTCTCAGCCGATTCGGGGATCCCGTCCTCATCGAGCGTGAGCGCGACGACCAGTCCGCCGTACTTGGCAACAAGCGGAAAAATAACGTCCATTATCTCCTGTTTTCCGTTGACCGAGTTGATCAACGCTTTGCCGTTATAGTGTCTGAGAGCTGCTTCCATAGCCACGGGATCCGTAGTGTCTATCTGCAGTGGAAGGTCGATGATAGCCTGCAATTCGCAGGTCACACGATCGAGAAGTTTCGGCTCATCTATCTCGGGCAGTCCCACATTTACATCAAGGACATGCGCGCCCGCATCCTGCTGACGAAGGCCCTCGCCCAGGATATAATCAATATCCTCGTCTCTGAGCGCCTGTTTGAAGCGCTTTTTGCCTGTCGGATTGATCCTTTCTCCTATGAGGATCGGAGAATCCTTGAACTCGACGGCATGAGTATATGAGGATATGAATGTGATCTCCTTATCGGTAAGGGGATTTTCGGACACATACTGTGCCATCTTCGGTGCGGTCTTCTGCACGGTGGCTCGGATATAATCAGGCGTGGTACCGCAACATCCTCCGAGTCCGCGAACGCCCATCTGAGCGAACTCATCCATAAGGGAAGCAAATTCATCGGGAAATACGTCGTATACTGTCTCTCCGTCCACGGATCTGGGCAGGCCGGCGTTCGGCTTTAAGATAACCGGAACAGAAGCGTACTTTACATATTCTTCGACTACGCCCTTAAGCTGCTTGGGGCCAAGTGAGCAGTTAGCGCCTATCGCATCGGCGTGCATGCCCTCGAGCATCGCGATCATGGCTGCGGGGGATGCGCCGGTCATAAGCTTGCCGTCCTCTCCGTAAGCGTTCGTCACGAATACAGGCAAGTCGGAATTTTCCTTGGCAGCCAGAAGCGCCGCTTTGGTATCGTAGCTGTCGTTCATCGTCTCAATGAAGATCAGGTCCACGCCATACTCAGCGCCAATCTTCACGGTCTTGGCATAAACCTCAACAGCTTCATCGAATGGCATATCCCCGTACGGAGCAAGAAGTCTCCCCATCGGACCTATATCCAGCGCTATGAACTTCTCCTGAGTTCCTGTCGAAGCGTCTCTGGCAGCCCGGGCAACATCTATGGCACCGTGGATGATGGCCGTAAGCTCTTCGTCATCGAATTTCAACGAATTGGCTCCGAACGTGTTTGTATATATCACGTTGCTGCCCGCATCGTAGTAGGATTTCTGGAGTTCGGTGATTATCTCGGGATGTGAGATATTCCACCGCTCCGGGAGTTCGCCGGGTTTTAAGCCGCGCTTTTGCAGCAACGTACCCATTCCCCCGTCCAGATAAAGTATGTGGTTTTGTATGTATTCGCGTATGTCTGCCATGGTTCTTCCTTTTTTTGATTATTATGATTTATTCTGCGGTTTTGCCTTATCCGGGCGGGCATTAACCGCGGTTTATGACTTGCAGAGCACTTTTTCTCTCTCAGGTCATAAATGCTTCTTGATCCGCTGTCCTTTGCATGCTTTCCATGGTCGCCTGTGAGCCGTTTCATGACCTACAGAGCACTTTTTCCC
>FMVL01000004.1:56691-134660 GCA_900102235.1 Lachnospiraceae bacterium XBB2008
CTCTCAGGTCATAAATGCTTCTTGATCCGCTGTCCTTTGTACGCTTCCTCCGGTCGCCTGTGAGCCGGTTCATGACCCAAATGGCCATTTTACCACGATTTGGGTCATATTTCGTGGCTCCGTCATGTAGCAGCCAAGCGGGATTCATGACCCAAGCGGCCGGTTATTGCATGTTTGAGTCATATCACAAGTATCCGGCCAGGAATAATCTTCTTCTTTTGCTTCCGTGATGCAGGATTTTCATGACCCAAACGGCCGCTTGTTGCATGTTTGGGTCATAATCAGTTCATATTCCATCCCGTCCTTCGGGGCTTCACCGGAATTCATCCATCCTGTCCTTCGAGGATCTTCAATGGGCAGGACACATTCTGTCCTTCGCCGGCATCAATGGGACGGATATATTCCGATGATGGCTGTGACCGACTTGGAGGGGCTCATCAGGAGGCTCTCGTTTAAGTTAATGCCGATCAGGTGAGCGCAGTCGAGAAGCGCCATGAATTCGCGTTGCACTGCTAGCGGTAGGTCACCGTATCCGGGCGAAAACCGCGGGCGTAGACTCATGGTTCCGGAAGCGTCAGCACCGGCAGAATCGGCAGTCCCGGCGACAGGAGCAACACCTCCGGCTTCTGCGGCTACCTCAGCGTTAAACAGGTCGCATAACGCTTCTACTCTCTCCGCACCCAGCGCCTGCATGATGAGTGCCTTGGAGGGCGAGATGCGGTTATATTTCGCTATCAGTCTGTCTATCCCGACACCTATGGTCGCCGCAAACATGACAGCCTCGGTGCAGTCCCGCATAACATGGGCAAGATTCTTGGATCCGTAAGTATCAAATGGGAGCACAGGCTGATCTCCGTCCCAGGTCACATCCGTATACCGGTAGCAAACCTTGTACGTGATCAGCGGAAGTGCTTCGGATATGCATTCATCGATCAGCGCATCCACAGCAGCCATATCATCATCCTCGGAAACCGCTAAGGGTACAGGCGAGCGGGAAGTCATCATCCCACCGTACCGCATGACCTCTGACCGGTTTATCTCCGAAAGTGAAGGATGATCTGCGGGATCATATGTTTTTACTAAAATGGGACCCAGGTTACTCATCTACCCTCAAAGTTCTTTCCGAGTATATCGGAGAGGTTACGCATGATCCCGGCAGCAACTTCGGGTTTATTCATAGAATACACATGAACATTGGTAATGCCGTTGGCGTACAGATCGATGATCTGATCCGTGGCGTAAATGATCCCGGCCTGTGTCATGGCCTCCGGATCCGAACCGAACTTGTCGACCAGACTGTTAAACCTGTGAGGCATGAATGATCCGGAGAGTTTGATTGCTCTCTCAACCTGATTAGCCTTGGTTATGGGCATGATGCCCGGTAATACAGGCACATGGATCCCGGCTTCCCTGATCTTATACATGAAATTCAGAAAAAGTGAGTTATCAAATATCATCTGGGTGGTCAGGAAATCCACTCCGCACTCAACTTTCTCTCTCAAATGGTCGATATCCTCCCACTGAGTCGCACTCTCCGGATGAACCTCGGGATAGCAGGCCGCTCCTATGCAGAAATCAGCGCCCGATGCCTTGATATCTTTTATCAGTTCATAAGCGTATCTGTAATCCCATTTGCTTCGGTCGGTATTCTCAAGTTCGGGGGTCAGGTCACCGCGAAGAGCCATGACGTTCTCTATGCCGGCTTCCTGCATCTGCGCTATGCGCTCTTTTACAGTCTCTCTGTCGGAAGAAACGCAGGTAAGATGCGCAAGCATCGGTATATTAAATCTATCTTTAATATTTCTGGCAATATCGAGAGTATACTTGCTCGTTCCGCCACCCGCACCATATGTCACGCTCATGAAAGCCGGCTTAAGCTTCGCTATCTCCTCCGTGGCGACTCTCACACTCTCATACGAACTCTCCTTTTTCGGCGGAAACACCTCAAACGAAAGCGAGAGTTTATCCTGCTTGATAATGTCAATTATCTTCATTATTTCTCTCCTGTCTTTATTTATGGCCGGGGGCTTATATGTCCCCCGCAGCGAGTACTGTCGGGTCGCAGCAAGGGGGATCATATAAGTCTCCGGACGTTATTACATAAACGGATTCCAAAACCTCGATCCATCAGCGAAAGTGATTGCCAGAGCAACCACCATAAACAGCACCGATACGACTATGGTTATGAAATCGTTTCGTTTCAGCGGTCTGGCCATATACCAGGTTCTCTTTTTGTTCTTGCCGAAGCTTCTTAATTCCATAGCGGTTGATATTGTTTCAATCCTGTCCATGCTTGTGAAGACCAGTGGAAAAATGATTGCAGTGGAAGCCTTGATCCTGTCGAAAAGTCTTCCTTTCTTGCTCATCTCTATCCCGCGCGCCATCTGTGCATTCCTGATCTTGTGGAAATCGCTCTGGATATCGGGAATGTATCGGAGAGCAAGTGCCACGGCGTATCCGGCATTATATCCGATCCCGACACGGTTCATGGATGCCGCAAACTCGGAAGGATTGGTCGTTACTATAAAAATGAAAATACTCGGCACGACCGTAAAGTACTTCAATATGATATTGAATTCGTAAAAGAGCTGCTCGGCTCTTAAGGCATAGTGCCCGCTTCCGAGCAAAACAGTCTCGGTGCCGTATATCCTCACGCCCTCAGCAGGACTAAAAAGATAAATTGCGATTATATTTATGCAAAGGAAGAAGAGGATGAACTTAAACACTCCTCCGACCTGACTCCATGAAGTCTTGCTTATCTTGAAGATGACCAGGCTTAAGACCAGCATGACGAGCAAGATCCTTGTATCGTAAGTCATCATGCTGGTAACGGACCAGCATATGAAAAAAATGAGCTTGGACACACCGCAGAGCCTGTCGATCCAGGTATCCTTCTTTTCATATGCAAGAAGCTTACGTCCCATCTGCGGCCTCCTTTCTGTGACTTCTCTCGTAATTAATGAAGGCCTCGGTGAAACCGTCGGCATCGTCTATTCCGCATGCATGCGCCAGATCATAAAGAGATGTACGCTTAAGATACGCCCTGTCTGTTATATCATCATTTGTGAGGATCGACGCCGGAGAACTGTCCGCAAGGAGATGCCCGTCCGCTATAACGACGGAACGATCGGTATATTCAAGCATCAGATGCATATCGTGCGTTATCATTATGATCGTCGTACCGGACTTCTCGTTGATTCCTTTAATAAACTCCATGATCTCGGTGTAATGCCTGTAATCCTGGCCGGCCGTGGGCTCATCGAGGATCATTATATCCGGTTCCATGACGAGGATGGCGGCGATGGTCACCCTCTTCTTCTGCCCGAAACTGAGCGCCGAGATCGGCCAGTTTCGATACGGATAAAGTCCGCAGATCTTAAGAACCGCGTTTACACGCTCTTTTATCTCATCTTCAGGCACGCCTCTGACCTGCAGTCCCAGAGCGACCTCATCATAGATCATGCTCTTTGAGATCATCTGGTTCGGATTCTGCATGACCAGACCTATGCGTTCTCCGCGCTCTTTTACGGAAAGAGGCGAGATATCCTCGCCGTTCAAGCGGATCTCGCCGGAAACAGGCTTCACAAAGCCGCAGATCAGGTTGGACAGCGTGGTCTTTCCGGCGCCGTTCTTGCCGACGATCGCCAGCATTTCTCCGCGGCGTACCGCAAACGACACATCCTCCAGCACAGTCTTTCCCTCTTCATAGGCAAAAGTAAGGTTCCTGACACTCAGAACCTCTTCTCCGGAGGCATCCTTTGTGCGCGTTGGCTGCTTTTGGTACCATTTTCTTACGGTCCCGGCGTAGTCTGAGGTATGCAGCGTATCTATCTGTCCGGCCTCATCTTCCGGTCGGATGGTTATTCCGGCCGATTTAAGGGCTGTAACATACAACGGTTCCCTGATACCCGCACGGATCAGAGTATCTGTACTCATCAATTCATCGGGAGTCATATCGGCAGCGATACGGCCGTCATTCACCAGGATCACGCGATCTGCATCTCTGTACAGAGCGTCCTCGAGTCTGTGCTCAATGATGACTATCGTCTTGCCGGTCTTTTTCTGAATATCGTCTATCAGTGCTATGGCCCTTTTTCCGGTGGCGGGATCCAGATTGGCAAGCGGCTCGTCAAAAAGAAGTATATCCACGTCTCTTACCATAACACCCGCCATTGAAACGCGCTGCTTCTGACCGCCGGAGAGTTCACCCGGTCTGGAAGTAAGCAATTTGTCCACTTCCACGATCCCGGCTATCTCATCGACTTTCTTAAACATATCATCCTGCGCGACACAGTCATTTTCGAGTGCGAAAGCTATGTCCTCCGCAACGGTCAGACCGATGAACTGGCCGTCCGTGTCCTGCAGGACGGTACCGACTATGCAAGATAAGTCAAAAAGCGAAGCCTCGGTGATATTCTTCCCCCTGACGCGCACCTCGCCCTGTATCTCTCCTGTGTAAATATGAGGGATCAGACCGTTGATGCAGTTGGAAAGCGTGGATTTGCCTGAGCCGGACGGCCCGACTATCAATATCTTCTCACCTTCATATATCCGAAGATCGATATTGTGCAGGGTCGGCTCAACCTGCGCGCGATATTTAAATGTAAAATTAACAAATTCAATGATTGGTTCTTTCATCAGACCGAAAATACCGAAATTCCTGAGTTATACATAAAATCCTCCCGTCTCTCCCAACTTCAGGGAGTGTCCGGGAGGATCCTAAAGTCTGTATGGTAGATATGAGATCTTTACTCGACTTTTTTATCTGCCGGATCATCCTCTTTGACCAGACTCGATGATTTCGTTCTGATCTTGGAGTATGCAAATCCGAGAAGGGTACCGAGGATCGCGATGATGATCGCGTTGCAGATGCATGCAACAGCGCCCTGGCCGAATACCTTATTAGCAGGCTCAGCATAGATCAGTATATCAAGAACGGGAGCACAAATGATCCATGCAACAACATTTGCAACAACCTGAACGATGTTGAAAAGAACCATCTGCTTAGCACCGAATCCGCCGTCACGGATCAGATATTTCCTGGCAAAAAGACCAACAACTACGCCGAATACGGCATCGGGGATAACCCAGCTCCACCAGATGCTTCCATAGAAGAACGCATCACCGAGTGCATGTCCGAGAAGTCCTACTATTCCGCCAACAACTGGACCATACACAGCAGCCAGAAAAGCGAGCAGAGCAGCCCTGATCTGAAGAGCGGTGTTAGGTACGATCAAAACCGGGATCTGTGCCTCCGTGAGAACTACGAAGAGAGCAGTTCCGATACCTGCCGCTACAACCTGCTGGATCGTAAATTTGTTGTTTTTCATAATTTTCCCTCCTGAAAACGGTTGGATACACTCATTTGCCGGTCGGATAACCGACATTCATATAATAACATATATAGCGTTAAAAGTGAATGAAGAGGGTCACTGAAGATTCAGCGAAAAATCGTCAAAAGTGGCCCATGCGAGCGCGTTGCATCTCACACGTGCTCCGACCGTCACCGTATCATCCGCGCCTACCTCTATATCTTCTATCCGTGGATTCTTCCAGTTGACCCATCCGTCGAGTGACACCGGATCGGATGTATACTCGGTATCTCCGACCACGACATAAAGTTCTATGGTTGAAGAAGCATCAAAATCTCCGCCCTGCATATACGCTTCAGCACTGTATTTTCCGGCCTGACCGGGCTTTACCTCCTGCTCTATGCAAAAATCCATATCGGACTGGCTCCAGAAATGCACAGCGACCTCGCCTGTGTGGGCGTCTGACGCCTTTTTCTGATAATCCACAGGAGCATTACCGGCATTATCCGTGATTTTCCACACAGAATGATCCTCTTCTTCAAACGAAGGATCCTCGACCAGATTCACGTTCGCCACATTTACAAGCGCCTCAACATAAAGAGTCCCGTCATCATTGAATCTGAGATCAGCCGGGTCAAGCGCCACACCGCTTCCCGCAAGTTCCACACTTCCGGGGATCAGATACTCACCGACCGCATCCGTATCTATGGCCGCTACGGCATCTTCATCCCATGTAACATTCATCCCGGATGTGCATTCCGGATCAGCCCATACGCAGTCGATGGTCTCGGGAAGAGCGACCTCGCCTCCCGGATTTATGTTAACCTCTATGGAATCTTCATACCACAGTATGTCGTTAACCTCACCTTCCGCTCCGACGCCGATATACTTAAACACATCGAGCGAAGGAAGCGCTTTACCGTCAAAATCAAATAGTGCCTGATTTTCCCAGGAACAGCCGCCGTAATATATCCCGGCGTCATCGGGATCATAGTCCGAGGCATAACTCGACGCCCATCCGGAGCCCTTTTCCTCCCAGACGGAGGACGCGGTCCCTGACTCAGGCTTTACGGGAAGCCATGCGCCTTCCCAGTAGAACACTCCGATCGCCCCGGCTTCGTTTGCGGCAGCGCACACGTCACGGACCAGCTTAGCCTGCCCCTGCACGCTCACGGGATACCCCTCCACGGCATCGGGACCGGATACGGAATTGCCCGAACCGTCTCCGTCCTCAGCGGTGTACATATAGGCGGTCTCCATGATGCAGGTCTTTACATTATAGGTATCGGATATGTATTTCAGCGTGTTGACCATGTTGGTCATCGTGCTGTGCCAGTAAGGATAATACGATATTCCGAACACATCGTAGTCGACTTTATATTTGGACAGTTTCTCGGCTATCGCCTTCATCCCTTCGGAGTCATCCACCGCGGTAAAATGCACCACGGTCAGGATATCGGTACCAAATTGGGCCGAAACATCATTAACCGCTTCGACGCCTTTCTTAAAGAGCTCAGCCATATCTCCGAAAGCGGTCTCACCGGCCACGCCGTGATTGGTCTCATTGCCGACCTGGACCATGGATACATGAGCACCGGCTTTAATGATCGTCCACAGACTGTCGAGGGTATAATCATACAGGGCGTTTTTCTTATCGGTCAGGTTCATTCCTTCCCAGGCTTTGGGACACATCTGCTTATTGGGATCGGCCCAGAAATCGGAATAATGGAAGTCCACGCAGGTATCGATACCGTAAGCGGCAGCTCTGGCGCCGAGTACAGCTGCCGTCTCGGCGGTACAGTTTCCTCCGCCGTATCCGTGTCCGTCAGCATCAAAAGGATCCACCCAGACTCTCACACGGATACAGTTGATCCCCGCATCGGCAAGAAGCTTGAACAGATCCTGTTCATTACCCTCGGCATCATAGAACTTCACTCCGCTATCCTCCTCGACGAGAAGACTGGATATATCCATGCCGCGGATGAAATCTTCGGATAGTCCGTCGATCTTCTGTACATATATCGGGGCCTGTACTTTCTCTGTGGGGAGCTCGGGAAAATATGTCTGCTCTACCACGTTCACCCCGATCGATGTATCCTCCGGGGCCATATCTGCGGTTTGGCCGGATCCTTCCGCTCCGATATTGTCGCTCACGTTCTGATCATCCGCCGGGGCGCCCGGAGCGACGGAAGTCTGTCCCGAACCGGCACATCCGGTAACGGTCGTTATGCATAGAATGCCCGTCATCACAGATATCGCGATCCTTTTTATCAAATCATGCGAATAGATCATACAAGAACCTCCCCGGCAAGAACCTTCTTATAATCCTCATAATTCCTCTTAAGCAGAGCCGGGGTGTCGAGCTCATACGGACATTTGGACTTGCAGGAACCGCACTCTATGCAGTTCTCGATCTTACGCATCTCAGCCTGCCAGGATTCCGAAAGCCAGTTCTTGGAAGGAGCACGGCGGAGCAGCAGACTGGTCCTTGCGCAGTTATTGATCTGGATCCCCATCGGACAGGGCATGCAATATCCGCATCCGCGGCAGAACTCTCCGTCAAGCTGTGCCTTATCGGCTTCTATACGCGCCCGCATCTCATCATCGAGTTCGGGAGCATCATCCATGTACGAAAGCCACTCTTCGAGTTCCTCCATGTGCTGGATTCCCCAGATCGGAAGTACATTTTCATATGGTGTCATGGCAGCAAATGCCATCTTTGAGTCATTGATAAGTCCGCCGGCAAGGGCTTTCATGGCGATAAAGCCCATGTTGTGGTCAGCGCACCTCTTCGTCAGCGCGATCTCCCGTTCTCCCGAAAGATAACTGAAAGGGAACTGAAGAGTCTCGTAAAGCCCCGAATCCACGGCTTCTTCCGCCACTCCGATCTTGTGAGCCGTGATACCAATATGCCTGACCATGCCCTGACGCTTGAAATCCTCCATCAGTTCATACATCCCGGTGCCGTCGCCCGGCCGGTAACATACTCCCGCGCAGTGGAACTGGTATATGTCCACATGATCGGTCTTTAAGTTCTTGAGAGACGTTTCCAGGTGCTGCTTCATCTCTTCGGTATTCTTGGCACCTGTCTTGGTCGCAATGAATATCTTATCCCTCACATCTGAGAGCGCATATCCGATCTTTTCCTCACTGTCCGAATACGCTCTCGCAGTATCAAAAAAGGTCATGCCGCCCTCATATGCCCTTCTGAGGATCGCTGCAGCGGTCTCAAGATCGTCACGCTGGATCGGAAGCGCTCCGAACGCGTTCTGAGGAGTAGTGATTCCGGTGGAGCCCAGGGTTATCTGTTTTGCTTTCATTTCAATACCTCCTGACAGTATTCAAGTGCTCTTGAGATCACCGTGTCCATATCATAATATCTGTACTCTCCGAGTCGCCCCCCGATATGTACTCTGGTGTCCGAATCGGCCTTTTGGCGGTATTTTGCATACAGGGCCGAATTCTTCTCATCGTTAACGGGATAGTAGGATTCCTCTCCCGGCTCCCATTTATGGCTGTATTCGCGGCTTATAATCGTGCAGGGGATCTCCTGCCCCTCCTCATCGAGCCCGAATTCGAACCATTTGTGTTCTATTATCCTGGTAAAAGGTGTATCCGCATCGGTGTAATTGACCACCGCATTACCCTGAAAATTGGGCATATCGAGCTTCTCCGTATCGAATCTGACGGATCTGTACTCAAGTGTCCCCAGTTCATACCCGTAAAAAGCATCGATCGGCCCTGTGTATATCACATGCTCAGCTGCTCCATCAAGCGCAGCGCGGTTTGCGGGATCGAGATAATCCGTATCAAGCCTCACCTCAATGCCTTCAAGTAACCTCTCGAAGATCTGCGTGTATCCGCCCGTAGGGATCCCCTGGAAAAGTGCGTTAAAGTAGTTATTGTCATAGATCAGCCTTACGGGGAGCCTGCGTATGATGAATGCCGGAAGTTCCGTACACGGACGCCCCCACTGCTTCATCGTATAATCCCTGATCAGCTTCTCGTATATATCCGTTCCGACCAGGGAAATAGCCTGTTCTTCAAGATTTTCCGGCTCAAACTCCGATACCGGAATGCCTTTTGCCTTAGCCGCACGCTCGATGTATTCGCGTTTCTGCCCGTCTATGCGTGCGCGGGCTTCATCCGGAGTGATGACTCCCCACATTCGGTTGAATGTGTACATGTTGAAAGGGAGGGAATACATCTCGCCGTGATAATTGGCAACGGGAGAATTGGTATACCTGTTGAAGACCGCAAATCGGTTTACATAATCCCAGACTTTTTTATCGTTCGTATGAAAAATATGTGCTCCGTATTTGTGGACATTAATGCCGTCTATCCGCTCCGTATAGGTATTCCCGCCGATATGGGATCTCTTATCGACTACAAGTACCTTTTTCCCGGCCTTATTCAGTTCATGGGCGCATACGGCACCGTAGAACCCGGCACCGACTATCAGATAGTCATACATGTTTTCCTCATTTCCGGCCCTGTCATACGGGCTCATTTCCGGCTGCAGGTCAGCCTTACCATCAATGTATCCAAAGATATCCGGTCGGTCATCTGTCCGGTCTTTACGGCCATATCCGCATCGGTACAGAGATTCAGCGCACTTTTCAGCTCATCAAGCGAATAGCCGCCGGTCTGTCTCTTATATTTTTTCATGGTAAATTCGGGTTTTCCGACCTTCTTGCAGATCACGCCGTCACCCTGCCCGCGAACCTCCAGATCCTTGATCTTAAGGAGGGTATCGTAATGCCTCGTGATCAGAACCAGGATCTTGTAAGGCGATTCCTTGAGCGCGACCAGATCGTAGTAGAGACCGAGTGCCTGATCCTTATTGCCCAGAGCCACCGCATCACACATATCGAAGACCCTATCCTCGAGTCTGCGGGTACATATCGCATCTATGTCGTCATGACTGACAGAGCCTTTTTCCAGACAGTATGCGGAAAGCTTCTCGCATTCATTGGACAGCGCCAGCATATCCGTCCCCGCCACGCTGACCATATATGCGGCATCATTTGAAGATATGGGAGTTCCGAGCTTTTTGAGCCTTCCGGCGAGCCAGACGGCGATGGTAGCTTCGGTCTGCTCGGGAAACTCCGATACGAGTCCGCATTTTGCCACGGTCTTATACAGTTTCAGCCTTTTATCCGCTTTTTTCTCGCAAAAGACAATGCTCGTAGACTCGCACACTCCCTGATCGATGTACTCCTCGATAACAGGGCAGGCGTCCTCAAACCAGCCCGAATCTTCGATCAGGATCACACGGCGTTCAGCCATGAACGGAAGCGTCTCTGCCAGATCTATGATCCTCTCGGGCTGAGTGTCGGGTCCGATGAAGCGGTCAAAAGCAAGCGATCCCTTAACGGCACCCATGGCTTCGCACAGGCTGTCCCGAAACTGCAGGCGTAAATAGTCCTCAGCCCCGTACAGAAGATGTACCGGGCTGAAAGTCTTATCCTGTATGACCTTATTGAGGATCTTTATATCTTTTTGGGGATCGGCTTTCTGTCTGCCGTAGAATGCGCCGTCGCTCACGTATTAAAAACCTCTTTGATGCTGTCATAGTGGAGGAACACCCCGTCAGCACCCAGTTCAGCGATGTCCGAAGCCTTGGCCAGCATATAGCCGTCAGCCTCCTCCCGCTGGATCTTAACCTGATCATCATCGAAATCCATCACGAAACGATACACGTCCACGAAATAATTGTCTCCCTCATCCGGATTATCGCGCTTGTAGGAGAACATGTATCCACCCTCAGCACCGCTCACATCCAGACCGGTCTCCTCGCGTATCTCCCTGACAACGGCATCATAGGATTTTTCTCCCGCAATGGCAGCGCCGCCCGAAACCTCCCACCAGCCGGGAGCCCAGGACTTGCTCATGACACGTCTGGTGACCAGAAATTCACCGGTAGGCTTCATTACCACTCCGAGCACGGTCAGATGATAATCACCGTCCTTCATCGTGAAGTCGTTTCTTTTCATGGTGCGGCCGGTCAGTTCCTTGTTCGCATCATATATATCCCAAAGTTCGTCGGCCTTTTCCGCCGTGGGTTCAGCCGGTTTTGCATTCATTCCGGAAGCGGGCTCTGCAGCGTTCTTTCCGGCAGCGAGTTCCGCCGCATTCACAGCCGGGGCAAGATCAGCCGCATCCGGCACTTCACCTATATATGTGATCACGCGGTTTCTTCCGCTTTCCTTGGCAAAATAGAGCAGTTCGTCAGCCACCGTGATCTCGGCATCGGCGCTCTTGTTCGGATCACCCTCGACCAGACCGTAACTCATCGTAAAGCGGATGGTCTGTGCGCCGTAATCAATGCTCGCAGCGCGGATCTCGCGAAGGATGTTCCACATATGTGCCTTCGCCTCTTCAAGCTTCATATCCTCAATGATGAACAGGAACTCCTCGCCGCCCCATCTGACAACGGTGCCCTTTCCGGCCATACGGTCGCTTAATATGCGGGCAACTTCTTTTAATACCGCATCACCCGCATCATGGCCGTAGGTATCGTTTACTTTTTTGAAAAAGTCGATATCGCCCATGGCTATGCAGTAAACCTGCCCGTACTTGTCCGCCGCACGCCTGATCTGTTCTAACTTGAGATTTCCACTACGTCTGTTATTTAAATTGGTGAGAGGATCTCTTTCCACCAGTTTCTTAAGCGACCCCCTTACAAAAAGTGCGCACCGGCCCATATCTCCGACCTCGTCTTCGCGGTTTAATACGCTCTGATCAAGATTGCCGTCCAGCCGTCCGCTCGCCATCGAACCCATGAAATCCTTGAGTTTATCCAGATGCTTCACGAGTTTGGATGTATAACCGGTCATCCAGAGAGCCGCAAGCAGACCGGCTACGATGATGATCGCACCGTATACGGCCGACAGCCTGTATACGTATCCCAGCGTCTCGCTGAACGGACGTCCAACACCTATCATACCAATACACGTGTTATCTTTCGTAAAGATCGGTGTATACTGCACACAATATCTGACTTTCTCAATGGTCACATCATTAAAGAAATACTCGCGGCCGCCGATCAGTACCTCACTTGAGATCTTGTTGTTCGCTATCGTATTGGTCGCGGCATTTCCGTCACTGTCATTTATCGTGGAGATCATGCGGGTATCATAGAAGAAAAGCGAGATCTCTGTGCCGGTCTCCCCGGCCACATGCTCAACGAATGATGTATCCTCGGAGATCACCGCATCGCCTTTCTTAAGATAGGCTCGTTCCTGAGCCTCATCTATGAGCAGATTATATTCACCGGGGTACATGTCCTCATAATAGGTGAGTATCATCATCGACACGTGCTTTAAGTCACCCTGCATCTCTTTTTGCAGAGCGCGTGTATATATGGCGATGCTCGCACACAGAAATACGATCCCAAGCACAACTATCGTAAGGATTGTACGCAGAAGAAACGCTTTCTTAAGGCCGCCCTCGCCTTTGAGCTCTACTTCATCGATTGTGGTTGGCATTACGGTCGATCTGGTCTTTTCTTTCATAGGCTGCCTCCAATGAACATATATACACTATGATACCACTATCAGGGTATGTGTGGTATACTTGTGCATGGCAATACATCCATGTATTGCCAAACATGCACTGATTTCATCCATGAAATCGAACACGGTTATGAACACACAAAAACATCAAACAAAAGTTCACAGACGCCCGGTCGGGATGATCGCAGTCATCATGCTCCTTGCCCTGCTCTGCCAGGGTTGTACCGAAAAGAGCATCCCGCTCGCATCGGCACTCAGCATGGATTCGGAAGGAAACACCGGCCTGGGCATACACACAGGATCCACCTACGACGAATGGGCCACCGCATACGGCGGATTCGAAGTTCAGGTTGCGGACGGCGAGAACTACGTTCCCTATACCGTTGACATCCCGGAAGAAAGAAAAGAAATGTCCGAAGATACCGAACCGATCCCTCATGACGGCAGATTCATGGTCGCAGCCTTTTACATCGACGACGTACCCATGAGCGTAAAAGATATCGCCGAAGCGACGGGAGTCGGCACGGATGAGCTGGCCGATCACCTCGCATCACCCGAGTATCTGGCTGAACACACAGTTGTCTTCAGATATATGATCTTCATAATTGAGAATGATGTTGTAAACAATATCGCCTGTGATTATTTGGACTACAACTCGGAACTGTAGCAGAAAATATAATATCCATACAACGGAGGAACGATCATGTGGGCATATGAAAGCGTATTCTATCAAATTTATCCGTTAGGCTTCTGCGGAGCCCCCTTTGAAAACGACGGTGTGCCCGAGCACCGTATCTTAAAGGTCCTCGACTGGATCCCTCATATGAAAAAGCTCGGGATCAATGCGATCTATTTTTCCCCGATATTCGAATCGGATACCCACGGCTACAATACAAGAGACTACACAAAGCTCGATACCAGACTCGGGACCAATGACGATTTCAAAAAAGTCTGTGACGCGCTTCATGCGGAAGGCATCCGCATAGTCTTGGACGGCGTGTTCAATCATGTAGGCCGCGGCTTCTGGGCATTTCAGGATGTTCTGAAAAACAGGGAAAACTCCCCTTACAGATGGTGGTTTGCCAATATCAGTTTCGAAGGAAACTCAAACTATAACGACGGTCTCTGGTACGAAGGCTGGGAAGGCAACTACGATCTGGTCAAACTCAATCTCGGAAACGAAGATGTCGTTCAGCATATCTTTTCCGCCGTAAAAGGATGGGTAGATGAATTCGACATCGACGGACTCAGGCTCGATGTGGCTTACTGCCTGCCCGATGAATTCTGCAGACGGCTGCGCGGCTATTGCGACACCCTTAAAGATGACTTCTTCATCCTGGGCGAGGTTCTCCACGGCGAATACGGACGCATGCTCGAAGCCAAGAACATCCACTCCGTGACCAATTACCAGTGCTATAAAGGCCTGCACTCCGCCTTTAATTCAATGAACATGTTCGAGATCATCCACTCTCTCGCACGCCTCTTCGGCCCCGAAGACTGGACAGTCGCACGAGGCAGACACCTCTTAAGCTTCATCGACAATCACGATGTCTCAAGAGCAGCCTCTATCATCAACAATCCCGCGCATCTGCCTCTGGTCTATGCCATGATCTTCGGAATGCCGGGCATACCCTGCGTATACTACGGCAGTGAATGGGGAGAAAAAGCCGATAAATCCCAGGGTGATCCTGCTCTGCGCGTAAGTTTCGATGCTCCTCAGTGGAACGAGCTCACTGACTTCATCGCCAGGCTCGCAGCAGCAAAAAAAGGATCCGAAGCCTTAAACTACGGTGGCTTCAGATCCGTTGTACTTACCAATAAACAGTGCATCTTCGAGAGAAAGTCCGAAAACGAGCGCGTTCTCGTTGCGATAAACGCCGACTCAGAACCCTTCACAGCTCACTTCGACGCGGGCTGCGGTCAGGCAACCGACCTGATCACCGGTAACCTGCATGACTTCGGCGGAGGCAGCGAACTCGCGCCTTATTCAGCATATTTCTGGAAGTGCGAACGGTAATATGCAGGCTTACATATATGATTCACCGCAGGCACGCTCTCGCTGCTTTCACCTCGCAGCGGACGCTAGGCTCGAAAATACCTCGCCAAGCGCCGGCGGGCTCACAGCACCTGCTTGTAAATCATATATGCAAGCCTTTTTTTACTTCGCCTGTTTATACACAGGATCGGCGGGATAGCCGCCTTTGAGTTTCTGCATGCCGCGCTGGATCGCGTCCTTTGACGATTTCCAGTCGGCATCTTTGTTCCGGTAGTCGAACTTCTCGACCATCCAGGCCACATCTTCGCTTATGCGCTCCATGTTCTCTTCCATCAGTTTGAACATTGCGGCGAAGAACTCCTTTTTTTCGGAATCCTTCATATGGAGCTCGGCATATTCGCACAGGTCGCCGAAGTGCGTCAGGCAAAAGCCCTTGGATGATGTGATACGGTTACGGAAGTCCGGATCCCTGTCGTACATGGTCAGGAACGTGTCCAGGTATCTGTCGTACTCGTTTGCAAAGTGATTGCAGATATAGCAGCTTCTGTTTCTGCTCTCGATCCACGCACTGACCGAATTGGTTTTGCCGCTTCCGCCTTTGAGCCTGTCCTTGAAAGAGATCTTCGCGGGACCGTAGGATGCAAACTCCTTCTTCATCTCGCCGATCGTACGCATATAGTGTGTCTTCAGGATCCATGCGTTGCCGAGGGTGTTGCCATAGTCGAACATCTTCTTGAAGTGGGTTCTGCAAAAGCCGGCGCGGTCCGTCATATCGCGGATATCGGCTTCCATGTATGAACTGCCGGACCCCAAAACGAAGTCCATCAGATCCTGCTCGATGTTTCTCTCGATGTAGCAGAACGGGCATTCATCATGTGCGTTCACGGCATCATTTAACGGTATCGTATAGAGTTTTTCTTTTGACATGTCGTCCCTCCCGGGTGGCTTACAAGCCCGTCATAATTTTTCCTAAAATATCAGTTCAAAGATTGGTAGTATTCACAAAATTTAATCTAATTGTACTCCTAAGCGAGCGTCTCCACAACATGTTGTATGCCCCCGAATCCACGCCGAAATTGACTATTGAAGGCCCCATTTCGCTATGATATAGTTGAAAATGACCGTTCGGGTCACTATACAAAACAAGGCGATTTTCCAATGAACGAAAAGTTTTTTGATCTGAAAAAAGAGAAGCAGGACCGCATCATAAATGCAGCCCTGAAGGTATTTGCCGAGAACGGATACCGCCACTGCTCAACCGATGATATCGTGCATGAAGCAGGCATCAGCAAAGGTCTTTTATTCCACTATTTCGGTTCCAAGATGAACCTCTATGAATTCCTGTATGACTATTGTGTCAAGTTCCTGAGCATGGAGCTCAAGGGCACTGTCAGTGCGGACGAAAAAGACTATTTCAACCTGATGCAAAACGCCGAGCTTGCCAAGAAGAATGTTCTGCGCAGCTATCCGCACATGCAGGCTTTCATCGACCGCAGCATGACCGAGGATGATGAGGATGCCATCGACAATACCTCAAACTTAAGAGAGGAGCTTCAGTCCATATACGACGGGCTTCTCGGGCAGGTGGACTCATCAAGATTCCGCAAGGAAGCCGATCCGGCACAGGTTCACACGATGCTGCAGGCAGCACTGAGCTCCGTCATGGCCGATCAGCTGCAATCAAGCGCTTTCAATCCTGACCACTATTATGAAGAAGGAATGAAATACATTAATATGCTCAGAAGCATATGTTATTAATCAACACCGATTAACGAAAGGAGATCTATCATGGCAAAAGGACTGGGAAAAGTAATCCTGACAAGCAGTATACTCGCAGGAGCAGCTTTGGGCTCATATATGTTCTTCAAAAAGGAAGGGCTTATCGATGAGGAAAAGACACCTGCCGAAAACGCCATCAACATCCGTAACAGAGTGACTGCCGATGCAGCAGAGTATTTCAACAGGGACCGTTCCTACGTAGATCTTAACGAGGATGGCACAGAGAGATCTGCCGACGTTTCACCGGACAACATAGTTAAGCATGCCGCAGACAGCGTAAATGCAGTTAAGGAAAAGGTTGTCGAGAGCGTAAAGAGCGTGACAGAGAGTGTTGCCGGAAGCATCGAGAAGGCCGTAGAGAATACCGAAGAAGCCCTTGAGAAGGCAAAAGAAGAAGCTGCCGAAGCTGTAGAGGAAGCCACCGAAGCCGTAGAGGAAAAAGCCGAAGAAGTTAAGGAAGCCGCTGAAGAAAAAGCCGAGGAAGTTAAGGAAGCCGCTGATGACGGTTTCACTCCCGGGATCCAGGCCGACAAAATAGCTGCCGACAGCAAAGCCATCGGCAGCACGGTAAGCGAAGAATTCTTCAACGACGAAGCCTGATGAGCATCCTTACTTTTTCCTGGTTGCTTTAAGGATATCGTCTTTAAGTTCCAAAGTCTTATTCTTCATTCTGGAAGATATATTTCTGTTAGTCAGCAGGCTGCCAACGAGTTTGGCGGCCTGTTCGTATTTTCCGAACTCCACGGACAGAGCTGCGATCAGATAATCCAACGTCATATCATCCATACCGCATATGGGCGGAGTGTCGGTAGCACGCGCGGTTACGAAGCCCTCAAGTGCGTTCTCGAGGAAATCCCTCTCCATTGTCCTGGTCCGCTCGTACTCTTCCTGATAGTCAGCCGCATCGGGGTCGAGATTCTCCGCACGACTCCTTAGAGTCCATCCGGCTCTTAAGCAGATATAAGCCTTTTCGGCGGGTTTAGCCTGCTTGACCATGGCATTGGCCAGCGCCATCTGATATCTCTCAAGTGCCTGATCAAAAGAATATGTATCATCGGTATACTTTTTCGAGACGAAGTTAACCGATATCCCTTCTTTGATACGCTTGCGCTGTGCATCGGTGATCCCCTGCCAGTATCTGGTGATGGAAGCACATCCGCAGGTGGGACACATGACCACATCATATTTAAGAGGCTCGATATTCTCATATCTGGGTCTTAGATCCCTGTCGGTGCCGGTCAGCCTTGCCCTGTTTGCTTTAACCGTCAGAGCCTTAAATTCCTTATTGCAGACCGGGCAGGTATAACTTTTTTCAAAAACATAATCCGACTCTTTGATCTCGGGAGCGGCAGGCTTAGCCGGGGCTGCAGGCTTCTCTTCGGGAATCTCCTCTTCTTCGTCCTTGACCGGAGGAGCATAGAGATCCATATCTTCAAAATTGCCAAGGCCCAATCCATTCAATCCTGACAATAATCCCATATCGATATCTCCTGTTATTAATCCTTCTTAGGCAGAACAAAAGAACTCTTGAGCGATACGATCCTGTTAAACACGGGTTCACCCGGCTTCGAATCCTTATAATCCACGGTGAAGAATCCCTGTCTTACGAACTGGAAGCTCTCATATGCTTTTGCATCCTTAAGAGAAGGCTCAACGAAACAGTTATCCAGAGTCGTAAGTGAATTGGGGTTCAGGTTCAGACTTCCGTCTTCGTTGTATACGCCCTTTTCCTCATCGATGATGTTCTCATACAGACGGACTGTGCACTTAAGTGCGGTAGCGGCGTTGACCCAGTGAATGGTTCCCTTGACTTTACGTCCGTCGGGAGAGTTGCCGCCCTTGGATTCTGGATCATATGTGCAGTGGATCACAGTTACGTTGCCGTCAGCGTCTTTTTCAAAAGAAGTACAGGTCACGAAATATGCGTTCATTAATCGTACTTCATTGCCGGGGAACAGACGGAAGTATTTCTTCGGAGGCTCCTCCATGAAATCTTCCCTGTCGATATAGAGTTCGCGGCTGAACGGCACCTTACGCATGCCGAGGCTCTCATTCTCGAGATTATTCTGAACCTCAAGTTCCTCGGTCACCCCTTCGGGATAATTGTCGATGATCAGCTTAACGGGATCAAGGACAGCCATCACACGGGGCCTCTTGACCTTTAAGTCTTCACGGATGCAGTACTCGAGCATGGAATACTCAGCCGAAGCATTTGCCTTGGACACACCGCAGAGCTCTACGAACATCTGGATCGATTCAGGTGTAAAACCGCGGCGGCGGAGTGCTGCTATGGATACGAGCCTCGGATCATCCCAGCCGTCTACGATGCCGTCTTCAACGAGTTTCTTGATGTATCTCTTGCCGGTAACGACATTGGTCAGGTACATCTTGGCGAACTCGGTCTGCTTGGGTGCTTCATTCGGAGCGTTCTTGTATCCGGTCTCGATCAGAACCCAGTCATAAAGCGGTCTGTGGTCCTCAAACTCAAGTGTACATATGGAGTTCGTGATACCCTCGATCGCATCCTCGATCGGATGTGCATAGTCATACATCGGATATATGCACCATTTGTCACCGGTATTGTGGTGAGTCATGTGGGCAACACGATAGATGATCGGGTCACGCATGTTGATATTTGCTGCGGCCATATCGATCTTCGCACGAAGCGTCTTCTCTCCGTCCGCATACTCGCCGTTCTTCATCTTTTCAAAAAGCTCGAGGTTCTCCTCAACGCTCCTGTTTCTCGATGGATCGTCCTTTCCGGGCTCGGTCAGGGTACCTCTGTACTCTCTGATCTCGTCCGCGGTCAGATCCGATACATAAGCCTTGCCCTTTTTTATCAGGGTTATGGCGCCTTCATACATCTTGTCGAAGTAATCCGATGCGAAGAAAAGTCTGTCTTCGAAATCGGCTCCGAGCCACTTGACATCAGCCTTGATGGACTCGACGAACTCTGTCTTTTCCTTGGTGGGATTCGTATCGTCAAAACGCAGATTGAACTTCCCGCCGTATTCTTTGGCAAGGCCGTAGTTTAAAAGTATGCTCTTCGCATGTCCTATATGAAGATATCCGTTGGGTTCGGGCGGGAAACGGGTGTTTACAGTATCGTATACCCCTTCCTTTAAATCCTCGTCGATCATACGCTGTATGAAATTACGCGAATCGGACTGCTCTTTTACCTCTTCGGTTGTGTTAGCGGGACTGATCTCACTCATCTTGTTCTTTCTCCATTATCATCAATGATGGAACAGCCTGATGCCGGTGAAGCACATCACCATGTCATACTTATCAGCTGTCTCTATCACGTTATCATCCCTGACGGAACCGCCGGGTTGTGCTATATATTTTACTCCACTCTTATGAGCTCTTTCAACATTGTCACCGAACGGGAAAAATGCGTCCGAGCCGAGTGTCACATCAGTCATCTTATCGAGCCAAGCCCTCTTGGCTTCACGCGTGAACACCTCGGGACGTACCTTGAATGTTTTCTGCCAGACATCATCGCCCAGAACATCCATGTACTCCTCACCGATATAGAGATCGATCGCATTATCTCTGTCGGCTCTGCCTATGGAATCCACAAACTGCAGCCCCAGAACCTGAGGCGACTGTCTTAAGAACCAGTTGTCGGCCTTGCTGCCCGCAAGTCTCGTACAGTGGATCCTGGACTGCTGGCCTGCGCCTATTCCTATGGCCTGACCGTCCTTTACATAGCACACGGAGTTGGACTGAGTATACTTAAGTGTGATCATCGCGATCGCCATATCTATGCGGGCCTGCTCGGTGATCTCCTTATTCTTCGTAACTATATTGGAAAAAAGAGCATCATCGATCTTCAGCTCGTTTCTGCCCTGCTCAAAAGTCACGCCGTAAACCTGCTTGCGCTCAACGGGAGCGGGTGTATAGTTTTCATCTATCTGAAGCACACAGTAGTTGCCTTTCTTCTTGGCGGAAAGGATCTTAAGCGCCTCATCATCATATCCGGGAGCGATCACGCCGTCGGAAACCTCGGGTTTGATCAGCATGGCGGTAGCTACATCGCACACATCCGACAGAGAAATGAAATCTCCGAAGGAGCTCATGCGGTCTGCGCCGCGTGCTCTCGCATATGCGCAGGCGAGCGGTGAAAGCTCGGCATCATCCGCAACCCAGTAGATTTTCTTCTCAACATCACTCAAAGGCTGTCCCACAGCGGCACCTGCGGGTGATACATGCTTAAAACTCGTAGCGGCGGGAAGTCCGGTCGCGATCTTAAGTTCTTTGACCAGCTGGAATCCGTTTAAAGCATCGAGCAGATTGATATAACCGGGTCTGCCGTTAAGCACGATGATGGGGAGGTCAGAGCCGTCCTCCATGTAAACCCTTGAAGGCTTCTGATTCGGGTTACAGCCGTATTTCAACTCTAATTCTTGCATTTATTTATCTCCTGAAAAAAATTATTTTACTGATGGCGATTAACTATACGAGTTTCGTATGTTCCATCTGATATCTTGATATATCTCACGAACAGCGAAACCTTGTTATCTTCGTTGAGTGCATTCCAAAGTTTCTCGGTGAGTGCGTCGATATCATCTGCGATCTCCACACGGACAGGCTCGCCCTCAAAACTGGGAAGCGGATCACCGTCTCCGACATAAGTGTGGATGATGCGGCCTTCGCCTGCGATGGGGTTCTCGTATGCATATGTATATCTGTCGCATCCCGAAGCATCGGCGTTACTCTTAAGGATGGACAGAGCGAAATTGTAGTTTGATTCGTTTACATCGATAACACCCGATATTCTGGGAGTATAATTCGGTGCATCGGGCTCATACTCGCGCTCGCGTAAACTCTGCTCGAATGTCAGACCGTCAGCAAGTCCGTCAAAGACTGTGTCTGTCTGATCGCCGTTGGTCACGATCGTGTACTTGCCGTATACGCGAACAGGTGCGTATATGATAAGGCTGGGATCCGACAGGAGTGCGGGATCATATGCTTCGGTACGGATGCCCATGCCGTCCTCTATGAAAATGCGGTTACGGCTGTTGGTGCTGCGCCCCATGATAAAATATGCGGTCACGGCATAATCTCCGTCGGCGCTTCTTCCGATCAAGATACCGCGGCCTGGATATACATTGGAGTTCAGATAGTCGAATACGTTTTGCTTGTTCATTATAAATATTTCTCCTCAAATAATTTCTGCGGAAGAGGTCTGTCGAAGTAGAAGCCCTGAACCATGCGCACGTCCATGTCGGACAGCACGTTGAACTGCTCCACGGTCTCGATCCCCTCCACGCATATGCTCATATCTATCGTGCTTGCCAGCTGTGATATATATCTTACAAATGACTGTGAATATGCATCACGTGCCAGTTCGCGCACGAATGACTGATCAACCTTGATCACATCGATGGGCAGTTCCCTGATGTGGTTGAGTGATGAATAGCCGGTACCGAAATCGTCCAGCGCGATCCTGCAGCCGAGCCCTTTGATTGCGGCAAGGACCTCCTTCATCTTGTTCATATCATTGATGGCCAGATTCTCGGTAACTTCCAGCGTCAGATTGTGAGGATTGATCCCCGTATCCTCAACCGTTGTCTTGACAACCTGGACTATGTCGGGCTGGATCAGCTGGACCACCGACAGATTAACATTAACCTTATAATTCGGGTGTCCGTGATCATTCCAGTATTTACAGGTCTCACAAGCCTTGCGAAGGACATGCGCACCGATCGGGATGATGAGTCCCAGGTATTCCGCAAAAGGAATGAAGTCAGCCGGCGACATGAATCCGAGTCCGGGAGAATCCCATCTGACGAGTGCTTCCGCACCCACGCAGGGAGTTCCGTCCAGTTGGATGTCCATGATGGGCTGATAGTATACGAGGAATTCTTCGTAGCCGTTCTTGCCGGCTTCCCTCATGTATTTTTCCATGTCGAGGCGCTTGCTGGACTGGCTGTCCATATCGCTGTTGTAGACAGCGACCTTGTTCTTGCCGCCCTTCTTGGCCTCGTACATCGTAATATCCGCTTTTTTGATCAGTTCCTGTATCTGAGTACCTTCCTCGGGGAAAGATACAACACCCATACTCATCGTACAGTAGTAATCGGCATCCTTAAGGAACCACGGTCTGTTGAATATGGCTTTGATATCGGTGACTATGCGGTCAAGATCGTGATATGACTCGGGAGGGATGATGATGACGAACTCGTCACCGCCCATTCGATAGCAGGTCTCTTCTACACCGGGTACTCTGGCAAAACTGTGAGCTATGGCCTGCAGGAGCACATCACCGTACTGGTGACCGAGTCCGTCGTTGATATGCTTGAAATCATCCAGATCCAGATACAGGATCGCACCGTGTTTTCCTTCGGAAACGGCACTGTCCACGAACTTGGACAGATCCCTTTCGCAGCACATGCGGTTATAGAGTCCTGTCAGGAAGTCGGTATATGCAAGCTGCTCTATCTTCTTCTGGTTTTTCTTTTTCTCAGTGATATCAAGGATAGCGCACATCAGCGAAGGCGACTGGCCCATCCAGATGATGTGTGAATAGTAAAGTTCATAGTATTCGTCGCGCTGGGGATTGTAGATCTCGATGCAGCCCGAATCGCTGCCCGCAGGTATCTGCGACTCAAAGATGCGTTCGAGAGGCTTATCCTCGGTCCTGTCATACTTCACTTCCGAAGTGAAGTTGGCGATCATGGTCTTGTTGGTGAACTGCAGTATGCCGGTCTTGATCTCACGGACATAGATGGATGTTCCGACATTATCGAGGGACGCCCTCACGCTCTCAAAAGAGCCCGCGATATTGATCTCGTATCTCCTGCGCTCGATGATGGATTCCAGGATCCTGGTCGCATCAGTTAAGAAGTTGATCTCATCAACGGTCCAGTATCTGTCGCTTGAACTCTCATCATAGCAGGCGTACATATATGCCGGTCGATCGGAGGATTTGATCGGAACGATGACCATGGCATTGATGCCGATGGCCTCCATCTCATGAACCCATTCGGCACTGATAACGCCTGAGCCCGTGGATACAGCCTGTACCTTGGATCCTGCCAGGAAAGTATATCTGGGAAGATCCCTGCTCCTGTCAAATCTCGGAACCATGCCCGGAGCATACCACTCGGCCATGATGTCCATCAGGCCTTTGTCGTGTATATTGGTGATGTATATATGCGCACTGCTCAAGCCCAGGTATTCACCCACGATCTTAAGTGCACTGACTGCCAGAGACTCAACTATCTCATCACGGTCCATGAGCTGCACGATCGCAGTCATGACCTCGCTTCGTCTGAGTGCTTCATTCAGTTCGGCTTCGGAATACTTGTTGCGGCGGTTCTGCGCCTCCGCATTTACGGCAGAAAGCCGGATGGTGGTCTGATACAGACAGGTCTCACGGATCAGATCCAGTGAATCCTGGAGTTTATCGTAAGTGATGACCCTGGAAAAGCCTTCTACGGGGTCTTTTATGTAATTCGGATTCGATTCATAATCGGAAATGACTCCGATGACTACCCAAGTCAACAGTGCCTGGCCGTTCACGCGGACCGTGGTAAGTCCGAACTTTACATTGGGGATATCCGTATCCTCTATGACCTGGTCTTCCAAGCTGCTCTGTGTAAGTCTGAAAAATATATCCGCAACCCTGTCGGGAGAAATGAACTCCATCAGGCGCTCAACTTCCGCTTTGGGACCGCTGGCATCCGTTACAGGAACACCCGCAGAGTCCAGACAGTAAGCATATAAGCCAACTGCCCGGGAGAAGCTGTCCTGGAGCTGCGCGATATATTCGATATCGATTATACTGTCTCTGCCTCTGTTGATCTGCATAGTGATAAGTCTTAACTGTTTTCTCAGAAGTAGTTTCGGATCACTCCACGGAATAGTTCGGAGCTTCCTTGGTTATATGTATATCGTGAGGATGGCTTTCCTTCAGGGATGCTGCTGAGATCTTGATGAATCTGCCGGTCTCCTGAAGATCGGTGATCGTAGCTGCTCCGCAATAACCCATACCGGATCTGATACCGCCGACAAGCTGGAATACCGTATCCTCTACGGAACCCTTGAAAGGAACACGTCCCTCAACTCCTTCGGGAACGAGTTTCTTGGCATCCTGCTGGAAATAGCGGTCCTTGCTTCCGTTCTCCATGGCGGAGATGGAGCCCATGCCTCTGTATACTTTGTATTTACGGCCCTGATAGAGTTCTGTCATTCCGGGGCTCTCTTCGCATCCGGCAAACATCGAACCCATCATGCAGACATTACCGCCAGCTGCTATGGCCTTGGTCATATCTCCCGAATACTTGATACCGCCGTCGGCGATGATCGGGATACCGTAAGTCTTGGCTACTGCATAGCAATCCATGATAGCTGTGATCTGCGGAACACCGATGCCGGCTACGACTCTGGTAGTACAGATGGAACCGGGGCCTATGCCGACCTTGACTGCGTCGGCGCCTGCCTCGATAAGAGCCTTGGTCGCATCTCCCGTAGCCACATTACCTGCGATAACATCAAGATCGGGGAATTCCTTTTTGATCATGCGCAGACAGTTGAGCACGTTCTCGGAATGTCCGTGCGCGGAGTCGAGAACGACCACATCGACATTGGCATCAACGAGAGCGCCCACTCTGTCGAGAACGTTGGCGTTTATTCCCACGCCTGCGCCGCAGAGAAGCCTGCCCTGTGCATCTTTTGCGGAAAGAGGATATTTGATGGCTTTCTCAATATCCTTGATGGTGATCAGACCGGTGAGATTGAAGTCGTCGTCAACTATCGGGAGTTTTTCCTTACGGGCTCTGCCGAGGATCTCCTTGGCTTCTTCAAGAGTGATGCCTTCCTTGGCGGTGATCAGTCCCTCGGAAGTCATGACCTCCTTGATCTTACGGGTATAATCGGTCTCGAACTTGAGATCGCGGTTGGTGATGATGCCGACGAGCTTTTTGCCTTCGGTAACCGGCACACCCGAAATGCGGAACTTATGCATCAGGTTCTCGGCATCCTCAAGGGTGTTCTCCGGAGAAAGAGAAAACGGATCCGTTATGACTCCGTTCTCCGATCTTTTAACCTTGTCCACCTCTTCTGCCTGGGCTTCGATGGACATGTTCTTATGTATGATTCCGATACCGCCCTGGCGGGCCATCGCAATAGCCATATCATGCTCGGTAACCGTATCCATACCGGCACTCATCATGGGGATATTAAGTGTGATCTTCTTCGTCAGTTTCGTCGTCAGATTGACCTGATTAGGTATCACCTGCGAATATGCGGGCACCAACAGCACGTCGTCAAATGTAATTCCGTCTCCGATAATCTGTCCCATGTCTTCCTCCTTGTTTTTCGAATACTAAACTCTGTTTATCCCCAATTACATTTATTTCGTTAATCCCTGAAATCTTTTCCCTGAAATTACGTTAATCCCTGAAAGCCTTTCTCGGAGCCACGTTCATGATCGCGCGGACCATGTCTTCATTCGGCTCGAAGATGAGCATTTCATTGCCCTCATAGTAAAGCGCGTATCTCGTATCGGGCTGTCCGACTACGCCCGAAGAGCAATCTTTCGGCTTGACCTCGCGTTTACGGTAATTATCCAAGTGATATGAATTCATGGGAGCCATCACTTCCATGCGGTCGATCTCGTAGGTCGCAACCCGCTTTCTGCGGCTCTGCCCCATGATCTTGTCTATGGTGATCTCTCTGTCGAGATAGAGATACTCATATTCGATGAGAACCAGCTGAGAAACAAAATATGCTCCCACGCCGAATACGATTCCGAGGAGCATAGCAACAAAATAACCGAGTAATCCCAGGAAGATAAAAGCGACTGCGAGCATAATGAGCAGGATCTTTAAGAACTTCATCAGAGTTGAGGGCTTGCGGGCCACCAGACATTCAACATAAGTTTCGCTATTCATAACCGACCTTTCATGTGTCATCCCGGACGGGACGAGCCGAATAGATATTTCAATATATTTTACACTATTTTGCCCCTGTATTGATAGTGAAAAATGCCTAAAAAAATAAAAATTGAGTAAAATATACAAGGTCCATGTAACCCGCGGCGGATAAGGTGGTAAAATGTGACATTGAACGACATCAGAGTCTTTTAGCTTAATAAGGAGAAAATACATGGCTACGATCTGGGAAGAGACGAAAAAACAGGGTTCCAAGATGAAAGGACGCCCCTTTAAGGAAAAGATCTCTTATTTCTGGGAGTATTACAAGATACACACTGTGGTAGGCGCCACCGTGCTGATCCTCGTGATCTCCCTCATCCATGCATGGGCAACCTCCAAGGACTATGCCTTGAGCATAGTGATGGTAAACTCCATCGCCGGTCAGATCGAGGATATAGATGTCGCATGGAAATCGGACTTAGACGAACGTATCGAGTATGACCCGAAAAAATACGAGATCTACATAGACACGGCCATGATGCTCGGACAGGACAGTGAATCCGCCAGCCAGGAGTATGCCAATCTCCAGAAACTGGCAGCCATGATAAGTGCCCGGTCCATAGACATATTCATCGCCGATACCGAAAGTTTCGAGCGGTATGCGCAGAACCAATATATGTATGACCTTCGCAATGTCTATACCGAAGAAGAACTGCAAAAATACAGCGACATCCTTTATTACACGGATGCCGCCACATTTTCCGATTATTCAGATGATGTCGATCCGAATGCATATCCGGATCAGTCGGTATATATAGTGGATCATCACGATCCCGATTCGATGAAAGATCCCGTTCCGATAGGTTTCTTTGCCGACGACAGCACCGTTGTAGGAAGCTCCGGCGCTTACGCTTACCTTAATCCCGATGATACTTTCCAGGGCTATCCCAAGGAAGGCGTGTTCGGAATCGTGGTCAATACGGAGAGGCTTGATAACGCTAAGATCGGGGTGGAGTATCTGGCGGGTAGATGAATCAATTACCCACAATTATATCCCTGAAGTACCAGGCGCAGAAAATCTGTATAATTTTGTAATATCTGAACCGAGATCCTAAATCCCGAATCATCATGCATCTGAAGGTCATTCTCAGCAGAGCAGGGAAGACATAAAGAAAATGTGTTAAATCCTTTTTTCTTGTATTTCTGCGTCTCATCAGGTCCTTTAACTTCCGAAAAAGACTTACATCCTTCTTCCATATACTGTTTTATTCTCTCACTTTGTATATATCTCTCTTCATGACTCTTAGTCTTCTTTAAGAAATTCCATGAATACCCGGATGTAGCAGCAACATTACATATCTGTTTGATGAATTTCTCGCCTTTAGCATTCCTGAAAATGAAGTCATTCTCTATCGTAAAGTCGACGCCATTTTGAAAACCATAGGTAACATCCAAAACAATAACGTTGACATTATCGAATTGGTTTTTCAATTTTCGAGCAACATGCTCAGCACCCTCACTATGGTATTCTTCATCTGCCGTAAATACAAACAATACATTTCTTGGCAGCTCCAAAGCTTTCATGAGATACACACAGACTGCATTGGTCGCCGCATTATCAAAACATCCTTTGATATACTCCGTACGATCATCATAACTCGAGCATTTCTGCAGATTATCAGCATGCGATGAAACCAGAAGTATTTCAGAGAATTCCTTCGATAAATTCTCTAAACTATCCTGAGCATAAAGCCTATAGTAATCTTTGCCACTTACCCGTTTGTATTGTGACCCGGAAGACCGGATCTCATCATCAATCAACTTCACCCTTTTCAGATCATAGAAAATACCCTCTTCTACTTTTTCAGGAAGATAACATGGTGTATTTTCTATTAGCTTCAACAATCTGATCAGTTCGTTATTTCTTTGCATGGCAATCCCCGTTTTCGATCTCATTTAGAGCATAGAATAGCGTTAAGGAGATGAATTTTTCATAAATCATGATCATTACACTCCATTTAGTATTTTATCATATTGATTTCGCAGTCTCTATCTGAAAATGAGCTACCAGCCCCTCGACTACCTCATGTCCGTATCTCCAGATCTTATGGATATCAGCCATCTCCGAATCTCTCGGATATCCCATGTTGCTGTTAAGATAGAGAAGCAGTTCCCTGAAGTCGTCCGAGAAGCAGTATTCGAACTGCTTAAGACGCATATACAGCTCGTTGTTGTCGCGGATGAGAGCCTCAAACCGCTCCTCTTTTTTGCAGATATAGAGATCTTCGGGTTTGCATTCCAACGTATCAGCGATGTAATGGATCGTGGAGATGCTCATGGGAAGCCCCATATCTATGATAGTGCACGTATTCCCCGGGAGACGGCATATATCCACCAGATCATTGATTGTCATCCCCTTAGCCGAAAGAGTTTCGATGAGCGGGGAATAATCAATACGATAAAGAGTATCCCTTTCTCTTTCGTCAAACTCGCGACCCTCATCAGGGCCCTTGCCGAGAATGCTATTGGCTATTCGGCTCAGGTTTCTCCTGTCAAGTTTTTCTACATCTCCGGCTGTCGGATATGCTCCCAGGAGCTGGGCGTTTACTTTTTCAGCCTCTACTTCCCGATGTGTCATGCATGTTTCAAACATAATGAATACCTCCTTATTCTTACTTCTGTTTACGTTTCTTATCGCTGTTCTGTGCCTTGGTCATCTCAGCACGACTTACGATCACCTGATCAATAAGTCCATATTCCAATGCTTCATCAGTGCTCATCCAGTTATCGCGGTCTGTATCCTGCGCCACCTCATCAAAAGGCTTGCCTGTATTCTCTGACAGGATTCTGTTCAGTTTTTCCTTGGTACGCAGAATATGCTTGGCCGCGATCTCGATCTCGGTCGCCTGTCCGTGCGATCCGCCGCTAGGCTGATGGATCATGATCTCTGCGTTCTTAAGTGCCATGCGCTTGCCTTTGGCACCGCCGGCCAGAAGGAACGCCCCCATGCTGGCAGCCATACCGATACATATCGTGGATACATCACACTTGATGTACTGCATGGTATCGTAGATCGCCATTCCGGCCGTCACCGAGCCGCCGGGGCTGTTGATATACAGATAGATGTCCTTATCGGGATCCTGTGCTTCTAAGAAAAGCAGCTGAGCCACTACAAGGCTTGCGGTAACGTCGTTTACTTCATCTCCGAGAAAGACTATACGGTCTTCGAGCAATCTGGAATAGATATCATACGATCTCTCTCCTCGGGATGTCTGTTCTACCACATAAGGCACAAGCGCCGACGAAAAGTTTGAAATAGGTGTTTCTCTGTTCATGATCATTCGTCTCCTTTTTCTTAAGAAGGGGACAGTTGAATAAACCGTCGCCTGTTTTTCATTACATCATCGATTATAAAGAAGCCGGGCAATAAAAATTTGCCAATTCTGTCATCTTTTTAAAAGTTTTGAAAAATAAAAAAGCCGTTCATCTGTACGGCCTTTTCAAAGGGTCCGCTTTAGATAAACGGCTTAGATATCATGGGATATGATCACTATGTTCTATAGAAGTTCTATAGAAGTTCTTTAAGGATCTTATTTACACTGCCGGGATCGCATTTACCCTGCATTGCTTTCATGGTCTGTCCTACGAGGAACCCGATCGCTTTTTCCTTGCCTGCGCGGTAGTCGGCTACAGACTGGGGATTCTCGTCGATCACTTTCTGTATCGTCTCGCGAAGAGCGCCCTCATCGTTCTGCATCGCAAGTCCGTGATCCTCCACGTACTTAACGGGATCGCAGTCGGACTTGAACATCTCCTCGAAGATTTCCTTTGCGACAGTAGAGTTAACGGTCTTCTTTTCCGTAAGATTGATAAGAGCTGCCAGGTTCTTCGGACTGAAACGGATGTCCTCGGGATCGAGATCATTCTCCTTAAGAAGTCTCATGGTCTCGACCATCAGCCAGTTGGAAACCTTCTTGGCGGGAGCGCCTTCAGATACAGTCTCTTCAAAAACGTCTGCCAGATGCTTATTCTCCGTAATCAGGAGAATGTCCTTATCAGGCAGTCCGAACTCTTCTTTATATCTCGCGATCTTGGCCTCACGAAATTCGGGTTCGCGGGCTCTGATCTCATCAAGGAATTCATCGGTGATGCTGATCGGCACGAGGTCAGGATCGGGGAAATAACGATAGTCCTGAGCATCCTCTTTGCTTCTCATCGCATAGGAACACTCCTTGTCATCATCCCATCTTCTGGTCTCCTGGATCACAGGCTGACCTGCCTCGAGAAGATCTATCTGTCTCTCGGTCTCGCCCGCGATCGCACGCGCGATGGCCTTAAATGAATTCAGGTTCTTCATCTCGGTACGGGTACCGAACTCAGTCTCACCAACCTTTCGAACGGAAAGGTTTACATCCGCACGCATCGAGCCTTCCTGGAGTTTGCAGTCGCTCGCCCCCAGATATGAGATCGTCATGCGCAGCTTTTCCAGATAAGCGATGACTTCCTCTGCGGAACGCATGTCAGGCTCGGATACGATCTCGATGAGCGGCACGCCGGATCTGTTGTAATCGACAAGCGATGCATCCAGCCAGTCATCATGGATCAGCTTACCTGCATCCTCTTCCATATGGATCTCGTGGATGCGGACAGCCTTCTTAACTCCGCTCTCTGTCTCGATATCCACATGGCCGTTCCGGCATATGGGAAGATAGAGCTGAGAGATCTGGTAGTTCTGCGGATTATCCGGATAAAAATAGTTCTTGCGGTCAAATTTGCAGTATCTTGTGATATCACAGTTGGTCGCAAGGCCCACAGCACATGCATACTCGAGCACCTGCCTGTTCAGTACGGGCAATGAGCCGGGCATGCCTGTACATACCGGACACGTATGCGTATTGGGTTCTCCTCCGAAAGCGGTGGAGCAGCCGCAGAATATCTTGGTTTTGGTGGCCAGTTCGACGTGAACTTCAAGGCCTATGACGGTTTCGTAATCTGACATATTTACTTCTCACTCTCGTATGTATATGCAGTTCTGAACAGTTTATCTTCGTTAAAGCAGTCTGCGAGGAGCTGCACTCCGATAGGCAGTCCGGCGCTGTCGGTCCCGCAGGGAACGCTGATGCCGGGAAGTCCGGCCAGGTTCACGGAGATGGTATAGATATCACCCAGATACATCTTGATCGGGTCTGAAAGAGACTCGCCGAGTTTCGGAGCAGTAGTCGGTGCCACGGGTCCTAAGATGATATCGTATTTTGCAAAAGCATCATCAAATGCCTTCTTGATAAGGGCTTTAACTTTAAGAGCCTTCAGATAATAGGCATCATAGTATCCGGAACTTAATACAAAGCTGCCCAGCATGATACGGCGCTTAACCTCTGCACCGAAGCCCTCGGAGCGGCTCTTTTTATACATATTATGTAAACCATTATAATCTTCTGTCCGATAGCCGTACTTGATGCCGTCAAATCTCTCAAGGTTAGAGCTCGCCTCCGCCGCTGCGATCGTATAGTATGCGGGGATGGCGTAGTTGACGAGGCTTAGATCGAACTCTTCGACAGTGGCTCCTGCCGCCTTCAGAACATCCGCAGACTTCTTTACGGCCGCCGCAACTTCCGGATCAAGTCCTTCGCCGAAATAATCTCTCGGAATACCGATCTTTATATCTTTTACGTCCTTAACCAGGGCTTTGGTATAATCTTGACTTTCCCGGTCAACAGAGGTTGAATCCCTGTGATCATGACCTGCGATAGCGGTAAGAACAGCCGCTGCGTCGGATACATTTTTCGTAAGCGGGCCTATCTGGTCTAGTGATGATCCATATGCGATGAGTCCGTATCTGGATACCGTTCCGTAGGTAGGTTTGATACCTACGACACCGCAATATGAAGCGGGCTGTCTGATCGATCCGCCGGTATCGGAGCCCAGAGCATATGCGCACTCGCCTGCTGCCACTGCAGCCGCAGAACCGCCCGATGAACCGCCGGGAACATGCTCGGGGTTTGCAGGGTTCCTGGTTGGTCCGAAATATGAAGTCTCAGTGGTGGATCCCATCGCGAACTCGTCCATGTTGGTCTTACCTAAGATCACGGCTCCGGCGTTACGGAGATTCGTGACTGCGGTCGACTCAAACGTGGGTACATAGTTATAAAGGATTCTCGATGAACATGTGGTAAGAAGACCTTCCGTGCACATGTTGTCCTTGATAGCTACGGGAACACCGGCCAGGGGTCCGCTAAGCTCACCGCTGTCTATCTTAGACTGAACTTCCGAAGCCGCCTTCATAGCGCCTTCTTCATCCACGGTCACGTAGCAGTTATACTTCTCGTCCTTATCCTTAATGGACTTAAGGTACTCTTCGGTGGCCTCTTTAACGGTCACCTCTTTGCTCTTGATGGCCTGCCCGAGTGTGAGGGCATCCATTTCTGTGATCTTACTCATCTGAAACCTCGTGATTTAGTCCGGCATGAGCGCCGGGATAATGTCAGTCAAAAGTCTTGGGCACGACGAACATGCCGTCCTTTTCCTCGGGAGCATTCGCCAGGATCCGGTCCCTGATATCGGTGCCTGTCACCACGTCCTCGCGGAAAACATTCTGCACGGGAAAAGCGTGGCTCATCGGCTCGACACCTTCGGTATCAAGTTCGCCCAGCATGTCGATATAATCAAGCATTCGCCCCATGTCGGACTTCGCTGCTTCCTTCTCTTCTTCTGAGAGTTCAAGCTTTGCAAGTATGCCGACATATTCAATTGTTTCGTCAGAAATAATATTGTTCATAGTTTATCCTTTATAGGCATCGAACATATATGTCATCCGAGCGAGGACTAACGGGCCGCAGCCGAGGGTGATCATATATGTGAGATGCCTTGTAAATCATTAATCTCGAACCTTGATATGAACCTCGCGCAGCTGGAGTTCCGTCACTTCGTTAGGCGCATTGCACATCAGATCCTGTCCGGATCCGCTCATCGGGAAAGCGATGATCTCACGGATGTTCTCTTCGTTACGAAGGAGCATGATCATACGGTCAACTCCGGGTGCCATGCCGGCATGCGGAGGTGCTCCGAACTGGAATGCCTGATAGAGAGCTCCGAATTTGGTCTTTAATACTTCCTCGTCATAGCCTGCGATCTTGAACGCTTCGACCATGATCTCCATATCGTGGTTACGAACGGCACCGCTCGAGAGTTCAACGCCGTTACATACGATGTCATACTGATATGCCAGGATGCTTAACGGATCCTCGTTCTTAAGTGCATCGAGGCCGCCCTGAGGCATTGAGAACGGATTGTGCGTGAAGCCGATCTGCTTCGTCTCCTCATCCAGCTCATACATCGGGAAGTCATTGATATAGCAGAATCTGTATGCGTTTTTCTCAAGAAGATCAAGACGGATCCCGAGTTCCTGTCTGATCTGTCCTGCGTAGAAGTTTGCTTTGTCCTCTTTGTCGGCAATGAAAAAGATCGTATCACCTGCCTCAAGACCTGCAAGTTCTCTTATCTCACCCTTCATGTCATCGGGAATGAATTTGTCGATCGGTCCCTTGTAGCTTAAGTCTTCGGCTACCTCAAGGTATCCGAGTCCGCCCATGCCGATGTCCTGTGCGAACTTTAAGAGTTTCTCATGGAAGCCCTTGGACATGTCGGCGTGAACCTTGATGGCACGAACGGTCTTGCCTACGAAGGGCTTAAACGTACATCTCTGGAAAAACTCCGTCACATCTATGATGCGTAAGGGGTTACGAAGGTCGGGCTTGTCTGTACCGAACTCGAGCATTGCCTGCGCATAACTGTAAATCGGATAAGGAGCTTCGGTGATCACACTGCCTTCGGGTGCGAACTTTTTAAATGTCGCGGTGAGTACCTCTTCGCCTACTGCGAATACATCCTCCTGAGTCGCATAGCTCATCTCGAAGTCGAGCTGATAGAACTCACCGGGGGAACGGTCCGCTCTCGCATCCTCATCTCTGAAGCAGGGTGCGATCTGGAAATATTTATCGAATCCGGACACCATGAGCAGCTGCTTGTACTGCTGAGGTGCCTGGGGAAGTGCGTAGAATTTCCCCTTAAACCTTCTGGAAGGAACGATGTAGTCTCTCGCGCCCTCGGGGCTGGATGCACACAGGATCGGAGTCTGGATCTCGACAAAGCCCATCTCGGTCATCTTTTGTCTGAGGTATGCGATGACCTCGGAACGGAAAAGAATGTTGTCCTTAACCTTGGGGTTACGAAGATCGAGATATCTGTATTTAAGACGTACATCCTCTCTCGTTTCCTTGGAGGTCTGTACCTCAAAGGGAAGCTGCTTGTAAACCTTACCGAGTACATCGATCGTCTTGGCTTCGAGCTCTATGGTACCTGTCGGTATCTTGGGGTTGTATGTCTCTTCATCTCTTTTTTCTATTGGGCCCTCAACGGAAATGCTCATCTCACGGGTCAGCCCGTCAAGAAGGGATGTGTCGCGAAGGACAACCTGGAGCACGCCGTACATGTCACGAAGGTCGATGAAAGATACGCCGCCGTGATCACGAATATTCTCGATCCATCCGGCTACACGCTTGGTCTCGCCGATGTTGGATTCGCTCAGGTCTCCTATAGTTGTGTTGCGATATTTGTTGTTAGGTGTCATTTTCTTTTCCTTCCAAAAACTTAAATTGTGCCGGTCTTATATCCGACTGCTATATGTCGATCTCGCCGCTGAAAACTTCAGTAGCGGGTCCTGTCATAAATATGTGTGAGGACGTGTCACCGTCCCATTCGATGGTGAGCGTTCCGCCGAGGAGCTTCACATCCACTTTGGTATCGCACAGTCCGCGTGCAATACATGCCACCGCACTTGCACATGCGCCTGTTCCGCAGGCTTGCGTCTCTCCGGTCCCGCGCTCCCACACGCGCATATCGATGTGCGCACGATCAACAATATGTACGAACTCGACATTGGTCCTGTTAGGGAAAAAGGGGTCGTTCTCGATCACCGGGCCTATGCCATGGACATCGGCAGTGTGAACATCGTCCACGAGTGTGATTGCATGGGGGTTACCCATTGAAACGCAGCTAAACTCGAGTCCCGATATCGTCACCGGATCGGGAGTGATCCCGGGTGCGCCCATGTCCACGCGGACTCGTTCAATCTTACCGTCCTCACCGGGGAAAAGCAGGATATGTTTGATGCTTCCCGCGGATACGATATCAAGCTCGGTTTTACCGGTCAATGCGTGATCATACACATACTTGGCCACACATCTGATGCCGTTTCCGCACATCTCCGAACGGGTTCCGTCGGCATTCCACATCTCCATCTCGAAGTCAGCGACATCTGAGGGATTGATGAAGATCACGCCATCGCCTCCGATGCCTGTGTGGCGGTCGGAAAGTGCGCGCACTGCTTCGGGCTTTAGAGCAGGATCGATATGTTCGCGGCTTCCGTCTACATATACATAGTCATTGCCGCATCCGTGCATCTTGGTAAATCTCATAGTTCCCCTATCTTGCATAAATATCCATCTAGCAAGTATAACCTATTTCAGCGGTAAACACAATCGAAGATGCACGCGCTTCTTTTTTTATTTTCTCTGCTGTGTCATAATGAAATGTATGAAAAGTTTAGCTATTATAACCGCGCGGGGCGGCAGTAAAAGGATCCCCCGCAAAAACATAAAGGAATTCTGCGGAAAACCTATTATCGCGTATTCGATCGAGGCGGCGCTTGGATCAGGTGCATTTGATACGGTGATGGTATCGACAGATGATGAAGAGATCGCCGAGATCGCACGAAAGTACGGTGCGGAAGTTCCGTTCATGAGAAGCGATTCGACATCTAATGATACCGCTACAACGAGCGATGTGCTTATCGAAGTTCTGAATACTTATGAAGAGCGTGGAGAAAAGTTTGATATCGCAGCCTGCATCTATCCTACGGCGCCGTTCATCACAGCGGACAGGCTCCGTGAAGCGGTGGATATGCTTGAGAAATCTGCAGACGCCGATACTGTGATCCCCGTGGTCCGTTATTCATACCCGCCGCAGCGCGCTTACGAGATCAGAGACGGTTACCTCGAATTCCGCGCACCGGAATATATGGATACGCGCAGTCAGGATCTGACCCCTTGGTATCACGACGCCGGACAGTTCTATGTGTTCAAAACGGATTCATTCTTAAAGACGCGCCGGATCACGGCAGGCAGAATCCTTCCGATGGAAATACCAGAGACTGAAGTGCAGGATATCGATACGGCGGAGGACTGGAAACTCGCCGAACTCAAATACAGCATGAAGTGATCATAGGTGCCAGGCACCGTTACAAATATGTTACGGATTGTAACAATTCTGTAATGGTGCCTGACACCTTTTTAGAATTTGCGTATATCCCCGATAAACTCCATGATACCGACCTGTCCGTCCTTATCGGGATTGGCGGTATTGCTGATGAACCGCATGATCCGCGATACGGTAAGTTCCGTAGGTGATACCGTGATATCTATATTGACTTTGTGCAGGAGTTTTACATGAACCTGTCTGTCTACACGGGTGATGACAGACGGGATCTTTTTTGACCATGCATACATACTGATGACCAGATTGGTTTCGTCATTATCGGTAAGGGATACTATCACATCTGTCTTTTCCACTCTTTCTTCTTCAAGAACCTCTGTGATATCGCCTTCAGCATAAGCTACCTGTGCGCTCGGGAATCGGTCCATCAGTTCTCTGCACCTGTCCATATTCTCATCCAGGATCGTCAGTTTACGATGATCTGCGGTCAGTTTTTCCGCAAGATAAGCACCGGTTATCCCTCCGCCGACCAGAACTATGCTGTCGGTGTCAGATCTCCTGATCCCGAGTTTGCCAAGCACTTCCTCAAGATGAGGACGTTCGACAGTGATATAGAGATTGTCTCCTTCTTTTACGACGAATTTATCCTTCGGGGTGTGTACGCGCTTACCGCGGACTGCGGCGGCGATCATCATATCCGGGCAGACCTCTTCGCGGATAGTCGATATATTTTTGCCCAGAAGAGGACAGTCGCCTATGGGATTTAAATCGATGACATAGATCTCATCATCCATGAAACTCTCAAGCTTCACATTTCCGGGAAGACCGATGTTCTTGTATATCTCATCAGCCATATCAGCACGGGGTTTTACGAAGTAATCTATGTTGTATTTTTCTTTAAGCTGCTCTTCTTCGGCTACCAGATCGGGCATGAGAAGTCTAGCCACGCACTTTGATGCGCCGAGAGCCTTGGCCTGCATGCAGCTGATCAGATTGATCTCATCCGTATGGGTGAGCGCGATGAATACGTCCGCTGTATCGGCCCCGGCCTTAAGCAATGTAGCCGCGGAAGCACCGCTGCCGACAACGCCGTTTACGGGATACTTGTCTGTGATCGCATCCACACACTTTCTGTCACGGTCGACTACGCAAATGTCATGTTCCGATGCATCGAGCATCCTGATAAGTGTACGTCCGGCTTCGCCGAGTCCAACAACAACTATCTTCATACTTGCCCTCTTTTCTGCGCGGCGATCCTCGCGACTTTGTGCTCTTCGAGACGGAAGTATACTTTCTTAACCGTCAGTCCCTGCACGAGCACCGTAAAGAAGATCGTAACATAGGTCACATTAATGAACAGATTATATATATCAGGTGGCAAAAACTCACCTGTCTGAAGCGCAAGTGCCAGGGAGAGCCCACCTTTCAAGGCTGACCATGTCATCAGGATGACAAACTCTTTCATGCTGTATTTACCGGGGATGCTGCGGCCTGTCAGCACAGAACTTATGAACACGCCGACCGATCTGGACAGGATCAGTATCAGGATCGCCGCGGGAACAACGATCAGCACATACTTGCTGATCTCGATATCAAGTGCGAGCAATCCGATCATGATAAACAGCACCGCATTCAATATGCTCTCCAGGATCTCCCAGAAATCATGGTAATACTCGTTCGGATCGATGACTTTGACACGGCGCTCGATCCTGTTCATCTGATATGAGAAAAACATACCGCAGACTACCGATGCGATGACCCCGGAGAATCCCAGATGCTCGCAGATCACATATACACATGCCACGTCGAGAAGCGAAATGAGAATGTATCTGATGGGGTCCTTGGTCAGTTTTATCAGTTGGAAAAGAAGAAATGAGACGATCAGTGCAACAGCGACCGCACCGAAGATTTCCTTGAGCATCAGTTCCACGAAGTTACTCTTGCCGACAGGGGCGATCAGAGTTTTAACAAAAATGAAAAGAGTGACGCCGGTCCCGTCGTTGAAAAGAGATTCGTTCTCGATAACTGAGCACACATTTTTGGACAGACCGATCTTATTAAGAATTCCGGTCGCGGCGATCGGATCTGTCGGGCTGACCACACAGCCGAGCAGTATGCATGTCCATATGTCCATCGGAATACGGAAAAGCAGCGCAATCAGGTAAAACAGTCCTCCGTAAAAGAATGACGATACGGCTGTCGAGAGCAGTGCGAGCAGCATGATCGGCCGGACATTTTGCCTGAACTTACTCATGTTAACCTTGCTCGCTCCCGCAAAGAGCATGAAGCAGAGCACACCATCCATCAGGTACTCTTCGAATCCGAATTCACCGATGTTCTGGATGAACTTTTCCAAAGGTGCAATGGTAAAGAACCTGCTGATCACGACCAGGATCAGCGCGATGATCACGGAGAACATGATCAGTGCGATATCGCTCTGGATATGAAAGAATTTCTCATTCAGGATCCCGATCCCTACTATGAATGCGAGTATGATTATTAAGAATAAGAGGATGTTCATAATACCGTTAATTGATCAGATCGATTGAATCAGCCGTTCAAAATCCCTGCGGCGTAGGAACAGGTTGCTGTCACAGACATCTTGCGGCGTTCGGCTTCCTCCAGGACTTTGAATACGAGGCGCTTGGCGATTCCCTTGCCTTCGTATTCCGGTCGGACACCGGTATGATATATCGTCCAGCCGTCCGGTCCGGCTTCATAGCAGCACTCGCCGATCTCGGAATCTCCGTCCAACGCGAGCGCACACTGACGTTCCTCGTCAAACACGACCTTAATTCCGTGATTATATGTACATGTGAGTGCTCCGGTAGGACATTTTTCAATAGTCTGCCAGATCTCCGCATTCGGAGAGGCGCTTATGTCTATCCAGGGCCTCTTCTCTTTGTTAAAAACTGACGGAGAACCGTAGACGCACCGCTTCGCATGCCTGCATTTATCCGAATTCCAGAATACGGTTATGTCTTCGTTTTCGTATAATCTGTGCATGATCCACCTTCCGGTGCGTGGCACCGATACAAAACTTATACGTCAGCAGTCGTTGGGGGTCGCCGTGCCGTTCATCGCATCGACCATGTTCTGAAGAGTGGTCTGAGCGATCGAAATGACAGCTTCCTTGGTATAGAACGCCTGATGTGAAGTGATGATGACATTCGGGAAAGACAGGAGTCTTGAGGTGACCGAATGCATCATGATCTCATCGGATTTATCCTCATATACATTGCCGGTCTCCTCTTCGTATACATCAAGTCCGACGCCGAGGAACTTACCCATGCGGATACCTTCTATCAGCTGCTCGGTATCGACCAGAGCACCTCTGGAGGTGTTGATAAGGATAACATCGTTTTTCATCTTCTTGATCGAATCGATGTTGATCATGTGATAAGACTCATCTGTCAGAGGACAGTGAAGAGATATCAGATCGCTGCGCTCGTAGAGTTCGTCGAGAGATACATATTCGACAAAATCCTTGAGTGCCGGATTCTCGTATATATCATATGCGATGACCTTCATCCCGAAGCCGTGGCAGATGCGGCACATGCCCGCTCCGATCTTACCGGTACCGACTATACCTGCGGTCTTGCCGTACATCTGGTGTCCGCGCAGCCCTTTTAATGTAAAATCGTTTTCACGGACTTTATTGTATGCCTTATGTATGTGACGGTTAACGCTCATCGCCAGAGTCATGGCGTGCTCTGCTATGGACTCGGGTGAATATGCTGGAACGCGCTTCACAACTATTCCCAGTTCATGCGCCCTCTCAACGTCCACGTTGTTGTATCCGGCGCAACGCATCAGCACGGCCTTGACGCCGCACTCGGCAAGAACGTTCAGAGTCTCGGCCCCGACATCAGCGCTTACAAATGCGCATATGGCATCATAGCCCTTGGAAAGCGTCGCGGTCCTCGGATCCAGTTCGGGCTCGATATAATCCACCTGTATCTCGGGAAAATCAGCCTCACCTACGCGTGTAAAATACTTGATATCATAGTCTTTGGCAGCATATAAAAGAAGTTTCATGATGGTGTACCTCCATATATATGTACTATATCACAGTTCAAAAAATGAGAGCTAATTACTTCAACAAAAACAGATCCATCGGTTCTTCATTACTGAACGAGGATAATTCGGTTATCTCGTGTCTCTTATTTCCGGCATCCTGCATCACAATAAATCCGGTAAAGAATTCTTTAAGAGTTTCAACATAGCGTTCAAGACCTTCATTGGCTCCGACAACTTCAGGAAGAAACTCCATGACGATCGGAGCATTCATTTCCCGGATGGTATTCCGTGCTCCTTTAAGGAAGTTTAGTTCATATCCCTCAACATCCACCCACAGATACTTAAGCTCTCCGGCTGATATCCCACGCTCTGTCATAAGCGAATCAAAGCTGCGGATGATTATGTCCTGCGTTTTGTCAGATTTTTGACTCACAATCGAATTCCCACCGCTATTGGTAGCATGAATATATATTTGAGATCTGTCATCATGTTCACCGACTGCATATGGCAGAACCAACTCATCTTCAACAGCTATATCATTAAGGTTCATATTGATCTTCAGTAGCCGAAAATTACTATCCACAGGTTCAAGAGCCAATATCTTCACACCGGGATCCAACTTTTTCTTAAAATATATACATGTTGTCCCGATGTTGGCACCGATATCACAAAAATATGTCTGCTCATCATTAAGATCATAAAATTGATGTGAGAGATCATAGAACCGCTCCATATCCTCTTTTGCCCAATTCGAGTTATTAATATACATATTGGCAATGATACCATTATCATACGAAGGAGCAATATAAGATAAACCATCCACAGTACATGTCACATAATCATTGAGTCTCTTTTGTGTAGCCCACGCTATTCTCCGCTCGACATTATTACGAAACACTTTTCTGGCCATTTCGCTATGGTCACATAAGGAATACGCATCCAACGGAAAAACAACTCTCTCATCAGGAATACCCAGTTTATTAACTATCTCGGAGGCCATGGAAGCAACCTTTCTGGTGAAGATAAACAGGTAATCCCATTCATCGGCATATTCCATCAGAATTTCAATCGGGATACCATCAGTCCCTTCTTCTGTAGAGACCATATCAACAATCTCGATCATATCCGTGTTGGTATTTCGATCGAACCAATCAATCCCGATTTTATCAATATCCCAAACAACTATCCTTATCATTTTTCCTCACCTTTGCGTCACATTAAAAGAATCCTGACATGGTGCTTTCATCATTTTGTACTATATCACAAGTTGATGGTTGCAGGCATCATCGTACTTGACGCGAATAAAATACAAAGTAGAATTAGTGCTATGAAGATCCTGTATTATTATTGGGGAGAAAACTCCAAAGAAGACTGCATAGAATGCATGGAAGCACTCGGATATAAAGTATCCGTATTTGCTATGCATATGAAAAATTATGTATCAGATCCTCATTTTATTGAAGCTATTAACGCGAAGCTGAAAGAAGGATTTGACTGCTTATTCTCATTTGATTATTTCCCGCTTCTGTCTGAAGTGGCTATGGATTCCGGTCTCCCGTATATATCATGGGTATATGATTCTCCGCACTATACGCTGGAATCTGTTACACTTAACAACCCTTGTAATCATGTATATCTATTCGATTACGGTCTGACAGAACAATACAGAAACGAAGGTTGCAATACTGTGGAATACATGCCCCTCGCATGCAACACCAAACGGCTAGATAGGATCTGCTCTCCGATCATAAGTTCAAGTTCATACAAACACGAGGTCACATTCCTCGGAAATCTCTATAACGACGAAAATAATTTCTACGATCAGATAAACTATCTTCCTGCATATCTAAAAGGGTACTTTGATGCAATCATTGCGTCACAGTCACATGTTTATGGTTATGATCTTTCAGCACAGCTTATAAACGATGAAATCAGCGCGGAAACAGCCAGATACGTTCAGGCGGACTTAGGAGGAGGTTTTCGGTCTGCAAGAAATGAGATATTACGAAATATGCTCCGCAAGAAGGTAACCGTAAACGAACGGCACGACCTGATAAAAAGGCTTGGCGATAACTTCAGCGTCGACCTGTATGCACCCGTAAAGCCCACGGCAGATATCCACGTCTCCTTCAAAGGATACGCTGATTACCGTGATCAGATGCCTATCATATTCGCATCCTCAAAGATCAACATAAACATTACATTAAGAAGTATCCTTACCGGAATCCCACTCCGCATAGTCGATATTCTCGGGGCCGGCGGTTTTGTATTAAGCAACTATCAGGCTGAGTTCGCCGAATACTTTGCCTATGGTGAGTCCATCGTATGGTTTGATTCTCCCGAGGATCTTATCGAGAAATGTGCATACTTCTTAGTACATGATGAAGAACGTGAAACGATTGCACGACGCGGACATGATATCGCGGTGAAGGCATTTGATTATGCAGTGTTATTGCCACGTATTTTCATTTAGCAATCACTATCCTCCAAATAGAGGACTCTCTTTTGGGATTCATTCCAAGTATTCAGTATAAGGACGATCCGGATCGATCAATTCGAATTCGTGATCAGAAGCATACATTACAGGCTCCATATAATTCCCATAATAAGTTTTTAGTATCAAATCAAACTCTTTTGGCGCAGGAACTGTCAAATATTCAAAAGGAAGTTCGACTATATCTGCATACCAGGATTTTAAGTATGGCTGGTTTGAATACATTGAGGGAAAGAAATTAATAGTCTCGGACTTGTCGAATGCACCTGTGAGGATATTTTCATATAGAGTCAATCTGTCTCCCATAGGTAACCCTAACACATCCAGCATAGTATCAATCCCGGCTGAAGGAATATATCCGCTAATAATCTTATCTAACAATTCCCTCGGGGATGATGCTGCAAGCCATATATCCATAGCAACATCATATATACCTCCCGGAGTAGAAGTCACCTGAAAAGGAGGGACAGCATCGAGCGGAAAAATATCTATAAATATCCCGGGGTGATCGTTCACCGTTTCATTTAAGCCTTTGCCCAGACAGGTTGTACGCTCGTCGCGTAATCTTGAAAAATTATAAACCAGAGAAGCACCTGATTCAGAATGATAATTCTGGAAATAAACCGTGGATTGAAAATATTCGGGTGCCAATTCAAGCATTCTCTGATAATCCGGACGAAACATAGTAAAATCCATATCATCATCCCAAGGGATAAACCCCTTATGACGTACAGCCCCCAAAAGTGTTCCATAATCAGCAAAAAAACGAAGATTATACTTTTGACAGAAATCTTTAAATTCCTTAAATAATTCTAACTGTGTATACCATACTTTTTTGATCTTTGTGCTGACCAGATAGTCGTTTCTGATTTCTTCTTTGCAAAACTCTTCCTTTGTCATTTAAATCCCCATCACTCTCTGAATCAATTTATCAACATCCTGTTCGAACCATGCTTTTTCACTTTTAATCATCCGTATGTAGTAATCAAATCTACGATAATGATCTTCATAGTTCATGAATATATCCTTAACCAGTTTCATGATATCTTCTGCCTGATCTATCGGTGAGGCGAATTTATACTCATCCGGTATCGGAACATCCGCTTTATAAGCAGCTGCCCCCTCCCTTCCGGTTATGATCACACATCCACTCACCGCCGCTTCCCTTGGAATCCGATCTTTCCCGGGATGTTCGCCAAAATCCACATACACTTTTGCAGTTCGCAAAAGTTGCCTGACCTGTTCCACATTCATGTTCTCTATAGGAACCCACTCTATATCATCGGCATGTTTTTTTATCTCGGCGGTAATTTGAGCACCTTTTACAGGATTGTATACAACTATATTTTTCCTGTTGAAAGGGGGATATTCTTCAAGATAGGCGTCATTAATATAATCGGACAGATAAGCTATATTGTCTTCCGGAATCTTAATGACATCTCTAAGAAACTGGATGGCATACATCGATTGACACATGTGTCCCCATTCAGGATGCTCTCTCATATTAAGCGGATCAAATCCATATCTTTCCTTATTCTTCTGAACAAACCAGCTTGAAGTATAATTGTTAACACTGAGCCACCAGAAAATGATCCTGCTTTGGCTGAACTGTCTCGCCAAAATGACCGCACCCTCCGGAATAATAACAACAGAATCCGCTTTATCCGGATCTTCGTGGATCTCCATAGACTGTGTTCCATAAATTCTATACGGCTCCGGAACCGTTCCCGCAGCAATCTCACCATTACCGTTATAATAGGCCATTTTTGCATCTATCCCTTTTTCAGTCAGCATCGATGCAAGCTGGTGCAATAATTCAGGGCCGCCGCTTATTCCGTTTTGTGGTGCCAAAATATAAAACTTCACTCGAATAAACCTCTTATAGTTTCTCTATATCATCGATCCTCTTCTGAGTAGATCAACGAGTTCCAGAAATGCACTTTTAGAAACATATTGATGAACCATACCAAACAGGAGTCTGTGAATCTCCGGAACAGAAGGATCAGAAGCAAAGCGATCACAACTGTCCGTTCCAACCTTAACCCCGGTAAGTTCCTGCAGAAGACGAAATGCAGAATACGACGGTTCATCATATCTTAATGCAAGTATCTTAAGCATTCCAAGATAGCCGTTATATAAATATTCATATTCCATCTCTGTACGGTAGTTCTCCAAAAAACCTCTGGCATTAAACTGGGCCCACATTATCTCCTGCGTAGTCAGATGATCCATGTGGTATGACCCATTTCTCTTAAGAACTATGGATTCGGGATTCACATAGTAATGATACATATATCTGTCGATCAAAACTGCGCTTTCGATATACATATTCACAAGATTGCCCCACACTATATCCTCATAGGCAAGATTCTCCGGAAAATATAATTCATTATCAACAAGGAATGCTTTACTTATCAGTTTCCCCCATGCATAAAGCTTTAGCGGTTGTTCCTTGAAGAACCGTTTTCTTTTGTTTTCATCGTTTATACGAAACTCGACGACATTATCTGCGCGATCGGTTACCGTATCATTCTCAAAATATATCAGTGCAGAAGAAGGATCTCTTTTCTCACGACATGCAGACATTTGAGCATGATGCCTATTTGCGGCTTCATATAATACTTCAATATATTCCCGTTCGATCCAGTCATCAGCGTCAACAAATGCCACCCACTCACCGCTTGCATAATCCAGTCCTATATTTCGTGCAGTACCAAGATGTCCATTCTCCGTACAATCAACGACACAGATGTTATCCGGATATCGATGCTCCCACTCCTTCAAGCGCTCAAGAGTATCATCCGTAGATGCATCGTTAACACAGATTACCTCGATGTTTCCCATCGGATAAGTCTGCTCCATTATGGACTGAAGGCATCTGTCTATATACGGTTCTGCATTATAGCATGGGATGATCACGCTGATTTTATTCATGTCGCTTTTGCTCAATCAACTATAGGCCTATTGTCTTTATATTATCCGCGAATTTGATAAACTCATTTTTGCTCAGAGGATTAAAAAGGCTGTGCAAGATCAATGTATAGAATTCAGGCAAAGCGCCTTGTAAAATATATCTGTTCGAATCAATATTCGGAATATGCGTCTGTGTAAAAACGCAAAGCAGCAGATACATAGAATAAGGCGGTTCTTCGAACCGCAATGCTATTATCTTCCAGAACGCCAGAGCACAGCTGTATACAAATTCCAGTTCGATCTCCTCACGATATTGATCCAGCAAGTCTCTTCTTGAATACTCCGACCATAATTCTTCCTGAACCGTCAGCATATCATAGTGATACCCCGCCTGTCCGGATAATATCGTAGAAGCCGGATTTACATAGTAATGATACAACTTCCGGTCGGTAACGCATATCTTACACGCATACATATTGAGCAACCCGCCCCAGTATATATCCTCATATGCCAATCCTTCAGGAAAACAAATTCCATTCTCAATAAGAAAATCTTTTCTGATCAGTTTGGAATACACCGCATAATCAAGTTCCCGGTTCCTGACAAAAGATCTGCGTCCGTCATGATCAGCTACACTCAACACCTTGATCTGAACATCATTATCTCCTGCATCGATATATGTTAATTCTTTGCTATAATCTCTTACATATCCGCAGGTGACAACATCACATTCAGGATACCTATCACTTAATCCAACCAGATATTCCAGATAGTCTTTTTCAATCCAATCGTCAGAATCAATGAAAGCTATCCATTCACCGCTCGCATTCGAAAGTCCTATGTTACGGGCACGTCCCTGACGTCCGTTCTCAGTACAATCTATGATCATAATATTATCCGGCCATTTTTGCTCCCACATCTTTAGTATCTCTAAAGTATCATCCGTAGAAGCATCGTTTACACAGATTATCTCCATTTTATCAATCGGATATGTCTGCTCCACTATTGATTGAAGACATCTGTCTATATACTTTTCCACGTTATAGCACGGAATTATTATGCTGATCCTGTCTGCTTTCATATTCAACGGTTCACATATTTATCAATGACAGTATTTCCCATCTATCCTGCGAATATGCATTGATATACGGGTTTTCTTCCCATCGTGGAAACACTGTTTTTACTGTTTCCTTTAACCAGATCAACTTATTTACATCGATGTTATCCATACCGATCCGAATTATACTCACCATGGTCTCATAGAAAAAAGACCATATAAAGTATTCTTCTATCTCATGATAATACTCATTAAAAATGTCGGTTCTTTCGATCAGAGATTCCAGTAACTGCAATTGAACTTCTGCATGATCAAAGACTCTGGAACCGGCCATAGTTGTCATGGTCGATGCAGAGTGGATTCTGGTATTGGTATAATTCTTCTTGAGAAAAAGTATACGCTTAGCAAAAAAATACAGCGGATATACAAACTTCGGTTCTTCATATATGAGCCGTTCCGCAAAAGAGCTGCCTGTTTTTTCTATCAGATCACGGCTGTATAACTTGTGATTATGACCACACGAATATATTCCGGATGCTAAAAAAGTCTTTCTTGTTTCACTATCAGGTATTTCAACCAAACGATCATCGTTTAAGTATGTAGCATGATAATGTATCAGATCAACATCATATTTTCCAGCCAGATCGCATAGCTGCTGCAATGCTTCATGATCCAGTGTATCATCCGAATCCAAAAACTGTATATATTTACCTGATGCATATTTAAGAGCGACATTACGTGCTCCGCCTTGACGTAGGTTTTCATCCAGGCATATCACTGTCACATGATCCGGATACTCGCTTTCGAATCTGCTAAGTTTTGCTACGGTTTCTCCATCATCATCGGAAGCATCATCCACAAATATGATCTGCATTTTATCGACGCCGATGGTCTGGTTTTTAAGTGATTCCCAACATTCATCCAGATACGCCGCTGAATTGTGACAGGGAGTTATAGTGGTTACCAGATAATCTCTCATCTATATTTCTCACTGATAAGGCAATGATCGATCACGCTCTTTAACAAGACTTGCAGCCTTAATAAATTTCTTATCTTCAACGGTAACACCATTGACGATGGTAGAGCCCGCCCCTACAAACACATCTTTTCCGATCATACAATCACCGCAAACGATGCTTCCCACCGAAATATGCGTAAATTCTCCAATCGTACAATTGTGTTCAACAATGGAGCCTGTATTGATGATAGCAGCATTTCCTATAACCGCCCCGGCATTTATAACTGCATTCTTACCAACAAATATTCCGTATCCCATCTGTGCATATCCGGATACGACTGCGGAAGGATCGATGATATTGGGGATGGTAAATCCCAACTGCAATATCTTTTCATAAAGAGAGCGTCTTATACTTGTATCACCTATATTCCCCAACGACACAAATGCATTCCGAAATCCCCGGCCATACAGATCCTGAAGCATATCATCGCCACCGGCAATCTTACACCCCATATATTCCGAGTCTACTGGTTTATTGGGATCAAGAATAACGACTTCATCATACATGTTCATACGATCAAGCGCATCAATAACAGAGGCGCAATGTCCGCCGCCACCAAGTAAAACGATTTTTTTCGATGAACTATCATTTACTCTGCTCATCAGGTCTAATATCACCTCATCCCTCATTTGATCAAGATATAAATATGTTACATTTTATCATCAAGTTTTTTATCGGTTTCTATGTGATTGAATTCAGGCAGGTATTGTTTTATCAAATTAACCACATCTGCCTTTTTTATATCTTGTCCTCCAAATAGTTTCACAAGTTCATCTATAAATGCATTAACTTCTGCTTTGTCGGGGATCGCTTTCCCCTCTATAACTCCCAGAGCCTTAAATCTGTTGAGGTCAATGGTTTCATCGTCCGTATAGAACTCCTCATATTGCTTTTCTCCGCTGGTATCGGATCGCGAGAAATGAACAGGATATACATCGTCCCCCTCTCGCAGAGTTCGTGCCTTAATGATCGCCTCCTGGTCTGAGTCGCATTCCAAAACCCGGAATCCGCGTTGAGTAAGCAGGTTCCTGGCTATATCATCAAATGTCATCATCTGTGATTCATCCAGCTTAGGGAAGAATATCTCTCTGTTGCTTCCCAGCATACAAGACAACATGCATATCTGGCCGGATTCTTCGGGACTGACAAAATATCTCTTAACGTCTGAAGGAGCTGAAATGGGCTGTCTCTTATTGATCCTTTCAAGAAAACCGGCCGGAAGGGATCCGTTGGAAAACGCAACATTAGCAAATCTGGCTGTCTTGACATCAAACCGGTCCGAATAAGCAAATATCAGATCCTCCATAATTCGCTTGCTGGCACCCATTATGTTTACGGGATTAGCTGCCTTATCGGTAGACACACAAAAATATGTTTTTGGAGGATACTCGGACAAAAGTTCGAGTAATGCTTTTGCATTGATGACATTATTACGAATGAGTGATTCTATGCTGAATATATCCTTCTCGGATCTTACGTGTTTATGCGCCGAGAAATTAGCAACGTAATCAAAGCCTCCTCGCGCTCTGAACATCTTAGCGAATACCGGTGAGGAATAATCCATCGGATAGGGAACATAATCCTTCGGTATATACAGACCGTATGTACTTCTCAGATCCCTGGTCAGTTCTGTCAGTGCATTTTCATTCGTATCAACCACGATCAGTGAGGCCGGTTCAAAAGGTAATACTGCCTTAATAAATGATGAACCTATGGAACCCGCGCCTCCAATGACCAGCATGGAACTTCCATGTATCTTATCCCTAAGCACATCCCGCTTTTCTTCAATATCATCGAGAAACATGCTTTCCGGTCTCAAGGTAACAAATTTACTTATAAACTCATCCAGAATAAATGACATACTCTTCTCCCAAAAACAATTGATTATTTGAAAACCGTTTTAAAAATCTTATCCACCTGCTTATTGTACGAAAAATCCGTTTTTATTTTCTGATATCCGGCACTAGCTATCGCCATCCTTTCATCAGGATTATCCAGATAGTATGTCGTAAGTTCACACGCCTCCTCTATACTTCCATACATAACAACTTCCTTGCCCGGTATAAAATTCTCGGCCAGTTCAGGTTGCCATGATGCAAGCAAAAAGGCATTACATCCCATAACATCCAAAGCCCGAAGCGGGATACCTGATACATTTGCCCTAAGAACAGGACATAGATTTATCATGGTACTTTTAAATATAACCGGCATCTCTGACATATAATCCACGCTCGGATGAATATGTATATTTACCAGATTACTTTTCATCTGATCGGATAAGTTAAACGTATACAGATGCGTATCATAATAAGATCCAATGGTCTGCAAAAGGCGGATCCTGTCTTTGCACGTCACGTATTCATATACCGCCCACCGTAAGGTTCTCGTATTGATGTCTAAGCCTGATATACCTTTTGAGCTATACTCATTATCAATACTCTGAGCAAGCTTATCATCTATTAAAGCCCCTATCAGATCAGCGCCGTATATCTCGCTTTGCGCACCGGCAACCGCTTCAATGAACCCTCTTTGATAATCGCTCATTCCGGTAAATAGTGTCGGAAGTACCGGTTCATACATATTGCCGACAAAGCTGACCGGATGTCCAAATCTGACCGGATCAGGCTTTATTCTGTCAAGACGTTCTGTATTAACGGCAAGCGGAAGATGATATACATTATCTATACCTGCACTTTTATACAGATCCCGGTCTGCTCTGCTGAAGAAAAATATATGATTATTCGGGTAATCCATATAGTCCAGAGTCGGCAATTCCGGCGGACTGTCATATACCCATGCGATGTAAATAGCGTCATGTTTGTGACATACATGCGCCAACAGCGGGAAGAAATTGGTGGTCAGGACAAAATCATATCTGCAATTTGATAATTCTCCGGTGATAAGATCTTCAAATCTGTCATCATGATACTTATCATCATGTTTATACGTGATCGTTTTTACATGATGACCCACAGATTTCAAATATTGAATAAGATCGTACTGAATATATGATCCAATGAAATCAACTGATAGTATGTTGTACATAATTAATGATAAACTTATCTAAGGCATTTTTCCATGTATAGCGATCCGTTTAAATCATCACTAGACTGTCTGAATCCTTTCGATATATAAAACCTAATCGCTTTTTCGTTGGATTTTAATACCTCAAGTTTCATTGTTGACATGCCTTGACGTTTTGCTTCATTTAAAGCCGTCTCAAGCAATTTACTTCCAACTCCGATCCCCTGAAATGATTCTCTGACACAGATACTGGTTATATATGCCATGTTGGTAACGTGATCGTTCGCATAAAATGCGATATAACCTAATGGCCCTTCCTTATAGTCATCAAATGCAACAAAAAAGATTGCATTCTCAGTCATGCGTTTTACTATTTCATCACAATTATCCCTGTCAAAAAGTCTAATCGGTAGAGCATCATCTAACACTTTCATAATACGTATTTCATCTATAGCATCAGTGATTCTCCTGATTTCCATCACAGTTTCATCCCTTTTTACATACACAATAGATAGTAGAACACAAATCCGGGTAAACTTGTCCTAATTGGTAACAGCCTTCAAGATATTCATCAGAAACGATTTTTTGACTTATTACCTGATCCCACTGAAAATTAGCCAAGGCTTTGAAAAAAATACCGGATTTATACTCAACCTTCAATCCGGCTTTTTTAGCGTCAGTTTCCAATGTATCTAATGAATACGTTATCCTATGACCATGCTTTCTTTCCGCTTCAGTAACTGCAGAATTATGCTCTATCAATCCCATCTTCACAGCTATCTGTCTGGAAGGAGCATTAGCATTCGGACATGCAAGGAACAAAACGCCATTATCACTCAGCCAATCATCATTTATCTTTCTTAATAATCCTACTCTGTCATCTAAGTGTTCCAAAACGTGAGTAAGAAATATATTATCGTATTTCTGTGGCAGAGTTACATCCTCGAATAAACCATGAATAAACTTCACGCCGATCCCAACACGATCCTTCGCTATCTGAAGTGCCTCAGCAGATGCTTCAACACAAGTAATATCATCGAAATGTTGCTTGAGTCTCTCAGTAAACCTTCCTTGAAAGCACCCCAACTCCAATGCATTACCTTCTCGAAACATCGGAGAAAACGCTCTGATCATAAACGGATGCATTACGTCATAATCAAAATCATATGCATACAGTCTGGTATTGTCCTGAAATTCTTTATCATAGTCGCGTTTTTCCATTACAATTCCTCCAACTTCATAATGCCAAAACCATCTTTCCCAAAATGATTACCGTTATACAATAAATATGCTTCTCCATCCAAATCAAACACATTTGGATAACACTGCATCTCTGAGCACCAATCACTAATAGGAATTGAGATTTTACCATCATCTCTCGTCCAGTGATACATATCCTCGGAATATGCATATCCTATTCGGTACCCCTTCCCTGCTTCCATGCGAAATCCAACTGTATTCCGATAGCAAAAAAACATGTGCCATTTTCCATTCTTATATATCACAGAAGGGAGTGCCTGCGCTTCTCCTTCAAATGTATACGGAATGATCTGTTCACCATAACGATCCCAATCAAGGAGATTCTTGGATGATGCAACACCGATTCTATACGTCCGCTCCGGTTGCGACGCGCCTTCATATGCCGCCCAATCTGTACCAAAAATATAATACATAATATAATTGTCCTCAGATTGAACTACAAATCCATCGCACACCAGAAACGGCTCATATAAAGATGACGACAAGATTGGGCCGTCACCCATTCGTTTAAAAGTCGCGCCATCATCCGCTGAAATAGCCAGTCCAATTCCAGTATCGGTAGATACCGATTTCCTTCTTGACCATCCTGTCGTGACTGCACATATTCGATTACCATCACGAAATGGACTGAATGGGAATATACCATGTTCATCAAATGTACCAAGTTTGCTTTTCCCCAGAATATCCTTGTGAACATCTGATATGGCATTAAAATGCTTATCAAAATCAATAAATGCCACTTTGCTGATAAGTTTCACTCCATCAGAAACACAATATGAAAAATAAATCCTAACAAAATCCTCAAAAACTATTGCCTGAGGGCTTTTACAATAATCTATCCCATATTGTTGTGGTATAAAGATCCTATCCTCTGTCAACCTAAGTCGCCCTCCAACTTAGCTATTCCAAAGCCATACTTCCCTACTTCATTCCCAAGGTAAAGCATATAAATGCTTCCACTTACTTCAAACAAATGGGGATATGCCACCATTTCGCTGTCAAAACCGTCCTTTGAAATATCAATTCCAACAATATCATCATTTCTAGCCCAATTCTCCAAGTCTATGGAATAAGCATATCCGATCCTATAGCTGTGCGCGGGATTCTTGCGAAAATCCTCATGGCCACGATAGCAATAGAACATATGGTATTTACCATTTTTGAAGATAATATCCCCACAAGCCTGAGATTCGTTCTCGCCAATCTTATCCGGAATCAGATTTTTGTGTGCCTTCTTCCAATTCACCGCATCATCTGAGACAGCCATACGCAATTTATAACAGATTTCAGCACGTTTTCCATCTCGCACAGTCCATTTCTGCCCTGCACTGTACATCATATAGAATTTACCATTGTATTTACGAACTTTAGGCGAAGCTATCACAAATGGCTCATCGTAAGAATAAGATAAAACCGGGCCTCTTCCCAGCCTCTCAAAATGATCCCCTCCATCTTTACTTATACACTCTCCTATAGCCACATTGAAAGGTACCGATTCGCACCTTGTCACACCACCATAAAAACCGCGAATCAAACTTCCATCTCGTATTACAGAAAAGGGATATTGGCCAAATTCATCAAATTCTCCCAGTCCACCAAGAGATAACACCGGGTGGTCCGATACTTTTAATACCTTTAATGGATCACTCTTGTCCACATCAAGATATGTAATTCTACTCACAGTTTTCCCCGTTTCATCCGGCTTCTCACGACAGCAAAAATATATCCTTATAAACTCGTCAAATTCCAATGAATTAATCCCCTGTGCAAAATCATAGCGCCAATCAGGTCTTATCTCATCCTTTGTCGGATCATACACGACACCTAGTTTATTCCACTTCATCAGGATTCCCCTCTTATTCAACCTCTATGTTAATATATTCATCCGGATTATCCATTACACGATTCATCAGATCAAAATCTTCAAAACGCATTACAAGTGTACCGATTGCCTTATTCGCTCCGGAAAACGACTCGATTTCATCCCCGACATTTACCCAAAGATCTTTTTCTATTACCGCTTTCTCTAATCTATCAGATATGCTTAACCCTTTATATCTGCCATTCTTTCTGCTGTGAAGAATAATCTCCGCCCAACTATTGTCCAATGAATAATCAAACATAAAAGGAGCCATGTCATACCCTAAAGCTGCTTTTACAGATGCCTCAATCAAATTGACCCCTGTTACATGGCCCAGCATTTCCGCAAGACGATTTCCACCGCCTCTCGGAGACACCTCCATGATATATGCTTTCCCATCCCTCGTCTCTCTGGCTTCCACATTATATATGCTCGTCTGCATCTTTAATAGCGAAATTAAACGTTGCAATTCCGTTTTAAGCTCATTTCGGTTTTCTTCGGATATTGATGGTTGCCAAGTAAAACCGGCAGGAGTAAATGGATTACCGCAATAAGGATCAAAGTGTTGTGCTGACCAGGAGTCAAAAACCAATTTCCCTTCGACAGAAAAGCATTCCGAATCCGAAGGATAATCTTTACTCTCAAGAAATTCTTCGATAATGCATTCTCCAACAATTGATTGATTTAAAGCAATTTCAACAGCCATTTTAATTTGGTCTGAAGAATCCACTTTAGTGACACCCTTGCTCCCTGCCGAATCAGTCGGCTTAACGATAACCGGGTAATCAAATTCATTAACTCGAGCCAAGGCGTCATCTGCGTTAAGAACTGTAATTGAATATGGAACTCTAAATCCATTGCTCCGCAAAAACTCTCTAAACTTGTTTTTGTTTTGCAAAATACAGACAGACTCATAAGGCCCCACATTGGAAAGTCCCATTATCTCGGCGACATATGCTGCAGTCAGCACACCCGGATCGCATGCAAAAGACATGATTCCATCAATGTTAAGTTTTTGTGCAGTTGCAAGAACCGCTTCCTTATCGATGATGGAGACATTTTCATATCCGTCAGAATATCTATGTGCAATGTTTTCAGGCAGGTAGTCACAAGTGATTACCTTACAATCCAATTTATGCGCTTCTTCTATAACTGGTATGGCATATCTTGCCCCACCAAGCAAGAGTAGTTTTTTCATTTTTCATCCCCATCGTAAATACTGTTGAATGAGTATAGCCGATCTTTTTATTTTGACAGGATGATATCTATTATCCTGTCAACATCTTCTAATTCCAAATCAGCATATATCGGAAGAGTCAATATTTGCTTACTCATATGAAGGGCAACAGGTGTTTCGGACACATCGTATCTTTTATGGAAGCACTCAAAAGTATTGGTCAGAGGATAAAAATACCGTCTTGCCCTGATACCATTTTGTAATAATCTATCATGTATTTCTTCTCTACTCTCTCCGAATTCTTTAAAGTCAATCCTTATGGGAAAGTAACCATAATTATATTCGACATTCTCCTGCTCGCAGTTAAGATAAATCCCACTGATTTCTGAGAGGCGTTCCCTGTAACGTTTTGCAATAATCTTCCTCTTGGCAACCTCTTCAGAGTTATGTCGAAGATTACATATTCCCATAGCCGCACACAATTCATTCATCTTGGCGTTTGCCCCCACGCCGGTAACTTCAGTTTCTCCGCGAATACCGAAGTTCTTAAGAGAGTATAATTCCTCCCCGATTCTGGCGCTTTTGAAAACAACGGCACCACCCTCTATCGTATTGAATACCTTCGTCGCATGAAAGCTGAAACACGATGCATCTCCGAAGTTACCTACTCCAACTCCTTTATATGTTTCTCCAAAAGCGTGACATGCATCATATACCACCTTAAGTCCGTGCCTTTTGGCTATCCTGTCTATCCCCTCTACATCGCAAATGTTTCCGTATACATGAACAGGCAGAATAGCACAAGTACGATCGGTGATAAGATTCTCTATTTTTGAAACATCAATAGTGTAATCGTCAGAATTAATATCACAGAATACAGGAGTAAGACTATTCCTAACAATAGCATGAGTAGTAGAAGCAAAAGTAAACGGAGTGGTTATTACTTCTCCCTGAAGGTTAAGAGCCTGAAGGGTCATCTCAATTGCCATGTGGCCATTAACCATCAACTCAACATGATCAACATTCAGATACTCCTTCAGTTTTGCGGCAAATTCATCATGTTTGGGCCCCATATTGGTAAGCCAATGATTCTCCCATATGCCACTGATCTCTTTAACATATTCTTCAAAATCAGGCATTGAAGGGCGTGTAACATTAATCATTATTTCCCCCCTTTAGTTAACCAAAGCTTAATTCCTGACACAAGTTTTCCCTAATCATACTATCTATTTGTTTTATCTCATCTGTTAAATTAGTTTTATTTGCCATCTTTGCTACTTTATGACATTCATCTATTTGACATCTCATATAATCATGATCATTAATATATCTGTCTATTACCCGAGGGAAATCTGCATATTTATCACAAATAAAGGCATCATTTCCGATAGCGCTTGCCACATCGCAATTGGGAAGTGTAACAACCGGTGTTCCCATAATTACAGCGTATACGTTAGCCCCGGCTCCGTTTCGTTTTGGATTTACAACTAAATCCATAGATTTTAAAACAGCTAAATAATCTTCTCTAAATCCTAATTTCAGGATATGTTGTTTTAAACCGTTTGATTCAAAATCCAACTTGCAATCCCCTATGATCACATATACAACCTTTGGATTAGCAGCAACCACTTCATACATGATATTCATAAACTGCTCGTTTATTTCCGTATTCAATCTGTTACCCATAATGCCGATCAGAAAAGATTCCGGTCCTCGGATCGCTAATTCATCACGATCAAGTGATTGGACATCGGGGGTTTCTAATGTCCAATTCATATCCAGAATAGTCTGTCCACGAGATTTCGCCACCTGTTCTTCTTCGCGACCATCATTCAGTCTCATATACCTTATCAGGAATGGAGCGTTAGATACAGATAGTCCCGCGGAACAGGGCATAGATACAAGTGTAGTCACTCGTCCCAACAATTCTGCAAAACAGCAGGTACCTCCTACATTCCATACATACATAGGCTTATAGTCAACTATATACGAGAAAACATCCTTCATCAGTTCTTTTTGTTCACTGTTAATAGGTATTTGGATAAGATTAAAACTAGGCCCGTCATCTTCATAATACACTTTATGAACTCCCCATAAGCCCTCATTAAAATTTACTCGAATTCTTTCAAGCCAAATTCCGGAACATGCTTCCATCGTCCCCTTTGTTTCCGCACACACTACCAGCAAAACCTCATAATGCAATTTCTCTTGTAATATCTTGCATAAATTATACACCATTCTGGTTGGAGCATGGCCCAACGATAGCATTTGCCCTGTGGTAACTACTACCCTATTAGATATCCTGTCGGAAGGAGGAATATTGGTAACTTCAACTGACATCAGATCAAAAAACAGACCGTAACATGAATCCAACAACTCTCTTCTATATCTATAGCTTGGCAAGTCAATCCCTGAGCTAAAGCGTTTATTATCTATATATATAGCAAGTCCACGTGAAATATCATAATTAAAACGCTTCTTCGATATTAAGGCTTCAATGCGGTTTAAACTGTTTTCAAAACCGGTCGAAAAGAATAAAGCCGAATACATTAATGCCGCTGCATCGGGGGAATCAATATGCCCCATTTCCAAACGATCCAAAAAAACTGTTTTTTGTTGTTCATTAAATATATTAAATATTAAACTTATCCCCTCGTCGATCAGTGGAATCTGCTTCGAAGAAAGATAAGATGAAGCATATTGTACCAACAAGCCATGCAGTTCTATCATAATTTCGTCTAAGCATTGATTCATCAACTTTTCCACAACGCCTTGATCGATGATAGAATTACCACAATCTTGTATTGAGAATAATGCAAAATAATAAAAATATGCGTTTATCCAGTCTTTATTCCTTCTATACCCTTCTGCAAGCCCATAATTAGCGATCAGATCATAACGATCATAATTAACTGCCTCAAGAGACAGTTCTATGAGACGATCAGTATCCCGTTCCTCAACAAGGAGTAACATTATCTGCTCATTCAATGAATTTATATTTTTCTCTTCCCACATTTAACCATATCCTCAACAATCATATCACCCAAAGAGCTCGTATAATGCTCCCATCAATTTGCTCGCCCCTTTATCATTTAAATGATAGGGATCAGTGAAATCATCTTCAGCAAACAAGTCCTGATTATTTAAGTCGACATAATCGATATCACATTCCGTAGAATTCATCAACTTGAACAAGTTGTCTGTGTCCTTCTTGGATATGGAATTCTTTATCGCTTTCAAACTGGGAGCAACAATAACTATTGGTCTGACATTTATATCACCCAAATACTCAATCAGGCTTCTGAAAACAGCCTCATTCTCCTCAAAAGTTTCCTTGCGACATATGTCATTTATACAGAAGTCATCTGATACATTTTTTCTACTTTTTAAGTTAGAAAAATATGAAATTGTCTTCAATGTTTCAACTGCAATATATTCAGAAGTATCTTTTTCAGCATCGTTAATATCTTTATTCAGAAACCCCCACAGGTCATTTTTATTCCTGCCTTTCAAATGATGAGCATCCCCCAAGATAGGATAATATACCTTTAAAATCCTTTCTTTTTCTTCATTATTACCGGATGAAGAATCAAAGAAACCAATATTATAATCCAGAATTATAAAGCATTTCTTAATTCTTCCTACTTGGGCCCTATCTAAAACATATTTGGCGCATTTATATGAATAATACAGATCTTGGGAAAACATAGAACAATTGAAAGAATCCGGATATATCATATCATCAAAATCAAGGAGTCCTTGCGATGATCCTAATACAAGTGTTCCGTTATGCCCCTGATAGGAGATTGCCTTTTCTAGCCGTCCTTTCAGATAACAATAATCATAATTGTGTATCAGAAAGAATAGCTTTGGATCAAGAAGATTCGGTTCATTCTTTGATCCTCCCGGAGCATCACCCCAACCGATTCTGTTAAACGGATTATCTATAAGTTTTTGAATCAAGTAGTTGTCTTTGTTCTTTTTTCCATATATTTCTATCAATTCATAAATAAACTCAAGCTCTCCTGTATGAGGTATATTATCATAGGTTTCATTCAAGCCGGTCAGTTCTATGATATGGTTAAACATAGACAGGATTCTTTGCTCAGAACCCCTGTTCTCAGTACCATAAGCCGGATTGATGCATTCCGCCTTTACAAGTGGATCATTAAGCCTATCAACTAACCAAGCTATATTATCCGATGAATCCCGACTCTGCAGTTTCTGTCCTATTTCATATATAAATTCATCAGTTGCCGTTGCCTCTTCGATGACTTTTATTCGTCGCTTTATTACCGATTCAGTCTCAATGTCAACGCATACATTTGCAAGAAACTTATACAAATACTCTGCTCTCTCTCGTGTTGCTTTTATCCTGTTAAGTTCTCCGCTCTTATTTGATCTGGCAGTTGCTCCCGTTGGATTATTGAAGTTATATACACTCATTACATCAGGAAGCGTATCTACATGGCCTTCAGAATGAGCTATAGTCAGCATGGCATAATCCCCGGACCAATAGTCCTGACACCACTCCGGGCAAACCTCAAATGTGTTGCGTATAAAATATGATGACGTATGAACCGGCCATGCATCAAAAACCACTTCTGTAGATAGTGTTTTGATACCGTCAATGTCAAAAAAAGGGGTATCCTCAATTTCTCCACTAAGATCATGCATTATCGTATTGTGAGCGCAAAGACTACATTCTTCATGTTGCTCCATATAGTCATACTGAGTTTGTAATTTGCTTTGATCACACCAGTAATCATCACCTTCACAGATGGCTATATACTTACTGTTGATATGGCGTATCAAGATACTGCACCATGGTATCCCCTGAGAAAACTGATTCTCTGTTTCATATATCGGGTATACTACCTCAGGATACTTTGCCACATAATCCTCTATTATTTCTCTGCTTGTGTCCGTCGAACAATCATCATGAACCAATGCGCAAAACTTATACGAAACTCTTTGATTAATAATCCCTTCCAGACACTGTCTTATCGGAATTCCAAAATTGTATACTGATACTACAACGGTAACAGTATAATGACTCGTTATTTCTGCTATTTCTGTTAATACTCTTTCGTCCATTCCATTCCCATCCATATATTTTCTTGCAATATAGACTAAACTATGTCCATTCTCTTATATATTATTCTACTCCAATTAAACTGATCAGGTGATATAATATATGTGGAAATACAAAAGAGGATTATTATGGATCAATCTATTCAGTGGCTTTTTAATCTTATTGAGAAAGAACTAGTAATTTCGCACTATGTGGCAGATAACTTTCTGATTTCATACATAGGTAAAATACTAGAAAGTGCAGGTGACTGCAATGAATCCGAGACGGATATAATCGTGTCCGAATTAAGACGTGTAGCAAAAAGTGCTCGTGGCGGAGCTAGAATATTCATTCTGTCTGCCGCCTTTAACCTACGAAATGATCCAGACATTTTTATTGACTTACTTGACTCTGTATGGGAGGATCGCGAACTCTTAGGAGCAAATACGGTTAATTATCTGTTCAAACAATTGAAATACTTAGCTTTTTCAAATCCGTCTGTTAATAACCAATTTATATTTGCTAAAGAAGCATACATTTCGCAATGGATTATCTCCAAATATGCAGAAGTCTTTACCGATATTCTTTCTCCCATACCTTACAGTGAAAGAGATCATGACGTTGTAATAGTTCTTACTGAACAACAACTTGGTCCTAAACACTCTCCATCAATAATCTCTGCTGACAGATGTTCTATACTTATCAATCGCCTGCATAAAACTGTAGTTCTTATTAATTCGGCTGAGGCATTGAGTTTGAATGGATTGATCCCCTTTGTAAATGCAAACAAAGCCAATTACAGAAATGAGTTACTCGACACAAATTCCTTGGAATGGAACGGAACAGTGATTCCATATTATCAATGTGATAATAACATGCCGAATATAGATTCTCTTAAGGAATTGCTTCTTACTATAAGGGACCTTCGCCCCATCTACATCGTAGCAATAGGGGGAGGTGGTGTCCTTACCGGATTAGCTGACATGATCATCCCTTCTGTTTGCAATGGCTTAGCTGCTAGCGATCTTTCAATTTCTGGATGTTCTTATCAGCTTTATCCCGGAAAAACTGATGATAAATACAAATTCGAACTACAAGCTTTGGGGCTAAATGATAATTCTATTATCTATACTAGATATGGTTTTTCTTTATCTCCTCAAGAAGAGCATCATACTCGTTCCGAAATTGGCATATCCGATGATAGCTTCGTTCTGGTGATAATTGGAAACCGTCTTAACTCAGAGATCACAAGTGAGTTTTGGAATATGATCAGCATTGTAATAGATCGTTGTCCAAAAATAGAAATAATGATAATAGGAAATTATAGTGTCTCTGAATCTTCAATCCCACAGGATATTATAAGGCACTTACATGTTCTGGGTCATGTAGAAGATGTTCTTAGTTACATAGAACTATCAAATTTATTTATTAATCCTAAACGCCTCGGAGGCGGAACGACTGCAGTTTGTGCTATGTCAAAAGGGATCCCGATTGTAACTACAGAGTTCGGTGACATAGCTACTAATGCAGGTGAATCTTTTTGGGTTAATGAATATGAAGATTATCCGAATGTGATTGATCGATACCGTACAGATACTGAATTCTACTCATCACAATCCAAAAAAGCGCTTGAAAGAGCATCTGAACTCCTCAATGCAGAAGATGATTTTGTCTATGCCATAAAAGAATTCGAGAAAAGAATACAGAAAGAATAATTAATCCATTGCTACTCCGCTAAAGCAGGATATCTTCTGCATAACAAAATGTTCCCTCATCTGCAGGTAGTATAGTGGATTGTATAAAATCAATACTGATCGCTACACTGATTTGGTCTATCCTGATCACCGTCCGCTTTAAACAACAGTGTTCTACTGTCCTCAAAATGTCCCCAAATATCCACATTTTCCCTCACAAATGGCTCAAAATAATTAGGAATAATATTGGCATCCCCATCATTTATGCTGTGAAATCCAGCCGCAAAAATCGCATCCTGTACAAATCCATGCTCATAAAAATCCACATATTCATATCCTTGTTCGTCGATTAACCGGCTCCAAAAATATCCTGTATCAGCAAACAATTTTTGGTCCCCATAGTAGTCAACAATCCTAAGTGCCTTTGCATTATCATGACTAACCTCCCGCGCTACAATCATTCCCTGAGAACGCGAGTCTGTAATACCCCAAACGAAATACTTGTAATATGGATGCCTGAAAAACCGCTTGTCAACATACCATGAGTCTTTGTAGGGTATGTGAGCAGTTGTGTCCAAATCAATAAACCCATTGACATCATCTATGCTGGTCAGCCGATTGATAGACAGATTTCTGTTTACCAAAAACCTTTGTTCTTTCGGTTCCGCAATAAATGCCAGCTTCAGTTCAGTCATTTTCTGATTATACAGATAATAATGATTTAGCTTAACCGTTTCAGAGTTGAAAAACAGTTTTCTAAGTCGAATTGATGTCTTGGGATTGGCTCCATTTCCAATAAAAAATCGTGCTCCCGAAAGTGAATAAACCCTCTTTGCCAATTCTATTCCCAAAAACGGGATTACTTCCGGTGAATCAATCACTTTCCACACACTTCCCCAAATCGCCTTTTTTTCGTAATCTTCCGTATGAGAAGTCCAAAGGAAACCTAAAACCCCATGGATAGAATTAGATTTACGATCTATAGCCAAGACCATATTAACTTTATCATCGTCACAAAATTCATATTCAAACAGTTTTCTATCCTTTGAAAGAATGTGACCTTTTGACCAATATGTATCGATAAAGCTCATGATTGCATCGATATCTTGGCTTTTTCCCAGTCGGATATCATATTGTTCATCATAATGGTTCTTATCCAAGGTATCACCTCCGCTGGCAATTCTCTTCAATACTACCCCGCTCCGCATGCTCTATGTTAAGACAATAATCCTAAATAATTGTCCCCCTTAGGAGGGAAATCATTGCAATCAAGCCTCGGAAGGCAGAGTGAAGAATCCTTTCCGATATCAGCCACTCTTACTTCTGTTGTTAATCCAATACATGCACCTTTTTCCTGGATAAATCGCAGCACATCATCATTGTAACTTCCATATGGATAGTTCATCACCCACTCATCTTGATCAATATAATCCTTCATGGTTTCGAGTGACCTAACGATATCCTGCTTCATTTCTGTTTGTGAAAGATTGCCAAGCCAATAATGGTCATATCCATGAATTCCAATAAACATACCATGCCGTTTCATAGTTTGAATCTGTTCCGGTGTCATATAAAGATCAAATGCCAGCTGTTCCTCGGTAATATCCATATATTTTTGAAAAAGATAGCTTGCAATCTCATTTCTCAAACGCTCCGGAAGCCCCGTTTGGAGCACCCGCTTCACAAAAATAGTTTCCTTATTGTCGAATCTGTTTGCTACCGCATATTGCTCCCATAATTCTTCCGAAGTAGGATAATCGTATTCGACTCCACGATAATAATCAATTCTTTCCTTTACATCAGCCACTAATTGATTAATATCAGCACAAGCAAGGAGATAATGGAGTTTATTCACATCCAACAATTGGTGTGTCGTAAAAGTCTTTCCGGGAATAAAAAAGGATCCCTGGAATCCGTACTCTTCCAGCAATGGCATAGCGTATGTATAATGATCAATGTATCCGTCATCAAATGTCAGTAAGAGTGAATTTTCCGGAAGGCTCTGACCATTTTTTACACACTCAATCACCTGTTCCATCCGAATCACATTAAAATTTTCCGAAAAAAACTCTAATTGTTTTCGAAAAAGCGTTATATCGAGTCCCTTTATACCAGGATACCTACTGTGCTGTAAATCTCTGATGTAATGATACATTGAAATAAACAATCGATTCTCTGAGGACATTTCAACCTTCTTTCAGCTAAAGCTACCGGTCTTCTCACATTAATCGTTTCCTTTGGATTTTACCGTTAGCCGTTCTTGGAATCTTGTCAATCGTGACAATATACTTGGGCATCTTGTTTAACTCCAAATGGAAACTCAGAAACTCCACAAACAGTTTCTTGTCAAACCCTTCCGCATTCTTCAATACAATAAACAATTTAGGAGCCTGTCCCTTTAGTTCATCGCTGACTGGGACACATGCTGCATCAGTAATTCCATCGTACTGTACGGCAACAGCCTCTATCTCATCAGGAGAAATGTTGATTCCATTGCAAATAATGACATCATCTTTACGCCCCAATACATATACATATCCATCCTCATCTTTATAACCTAAATCACTGGAATATACATAGCCGTTCCTCATAACCAAACCGGACAATTCTGGATTTCTCCAGTAGCAAAGCATGTTCATAGTTCCCTTGGTCGCAAGAGTTCCCAAATGCTCACTGTCTGCCATAAACGCTTTCCCTTCACTGTCTGCAAAGATGATTTCGGAATTCTTTGTCGGCAGTCCGATGCAGTTTTTTTTATCCTTTTCCATACTAAAATCCAACACACAGCTACGTCCGGATTCTGTAGATCCATAGAAATTATATAGATGAACTCCCGGAAGCTTTTCAAGAAGCTCTTCTTTCAAACTTTCAGGGAGAACGGCCGTCCCTATCTGGATATAATCCAACGTCTTTGCACATTCCCAAAATGCATCTCTGCCAAGTTTGATCAGGAGCATTACAGCATTGGGAGATAAATCCATAGCCGTAACATGGTATTCCTTTATAAGGTCTAACGCCTGTTTCACACGCATCAGCCCATCTGATAACACGACTGCCCCCCCATTAAGCACATTTGCATAGAAGCATCTCAGCCCATGAGAATGGCTGATCGGTACAGGAAGAAATTCAACATTTCCATTTCGCATGTTAACGCCATAACGTATGTTTTCCGCCAAAGCAACATTGGCAGAATTGGAAATAACGATTCCTTTCGATTTTCCGGTCGTTCCGGTGGAATACAGAATTTCAGCAATCCTTTCCCCAGAAGGGAACAAAACAGGATCTTCCAAGTTATCCGAAGTTTCCTCTAACAACTCATCATATGAAACGCACCCGGGAAAATCAGTTTTTTCCGTGTAATACACAAAAATCTTAGCATCCGTTTCATCTACTATTTCATCCTTTCGATCACAAGAAGTATCTTTTTCAATAGGTACAAATACTCCTCCCACCAATTCGCATGCCAAATCAATCAGCAAAAAAGAAACCTGTTGATTGCACTCCACAACAACACAATCGTCCTCTCCAATCCCAAAATTATTGCTCATCGTAAATGCAATCTCTTTCACCTTATGCCATGCATCAACATATGTGAACTTATTACCTTTATCATCTGAAGCAAAAAACTGATCCGGCGATTTTACAGCGTGATCATAAAGGATCTGAACAATCGATTCCATACTGAACACCTTATCCTATCTGTGACTCACAATAATTCTGAGATTGTCTCCCATATAGACAACACAGAGTCAAAGTTTTCCGGAGTAACCTTGTCTAACTCAATAAAAACTCCAAATTCCTCCTCGATAGCCGAAATAATGGCAACGAGATCCATTGAATCGATGTGCTTCCCTGTAATCAGATCTGTTGTGGTTTCAAAATCAACGTTAGGGCATTTGCTTTTTAGCAGTTCCAATAGTCTATCCATATGATACCTTTCTCTTAGAAACAACAATTTCTACTACTATCATGAATTCTATCAAACTCAATAACCATAATCAATCGTGCCAAACCAGTTTAAATATATATGCGCATATAATACTCCTGTAGACCATAAATACCGCAAAATGATTGACACTTGCTACAATTACGACTTAGATTAATAGTAGTTGAAAAAAGAGTAGCGATATCCATTGCCAATACGATCACTGATCCCAGTTTGCTTTTGATGGATGTACCGCACTTTTCAGGAGGAGAAAACTTTATGAAATATAGCAAGTCAAAATCAATTCTTTCCATGCTTATCATCATTCTGATGATGGCAGCTATGACAAGTTGTGGAAAAGCCTCTTCAGCCGACACGCAGAGCTCTTCCGCACCTATGGATGCCACCTTGAATCTCGCTTACCAGTACGGTCTTTCCTATGCTCCGGCTGTGATCGCACAACAGCAGCAATACATTGAGCAAATCTACCACGAAAAAACAGGAGGCACACTGACCATCAACTGGAGTCAAATGAGCTCCGGTGCCGATATCAATACAGCCATTGCTTCCGGAGAGCTCGATGGTGGATTTATGGGGGCTGCACCCGCTATCACGGGTGTAACTAAAGGTTTGGGGTATAAAATATTCACAAATCTGTCCGGCCAGGAGCATGGCCTCATGACAAACGATTCCTCTATCACTTCCATCGGAGACCTGATCGGCTCCGACAAACAGATAGCTTTGGTCAACACTGGTTCTATCCAGCATATACTTCTTGCAAAAGCGCTTTATGATAACGGGTATGATGCACATGCCTTAGATTCTAATATTGTAGCTATGAAGCATCCCGATGGAAAGACTGCACTTGAATCCGGAGCGGTCAGTTGTCATCTTACCAGCAGCCCATATATCTTTGTAGAAAAAACTAATCCTGATTTACACGAGCTTACTGAGGTATCAGATTCCTACACCGCTGCCAATACTTTTATCGTAGGTATCGCTTCTGAAGAATTGGTTAACACCAATCCAGAAGTATACTCAGCCCTTTGCGAGGGCATACAGCAGGGAATGGACCTGATCAATTCCGATGTCAGAACCGCTGCGGGCATTACAGCAGAATTAGACGGTAATGATCCGGAAGTCGAGGAGGAGTATTTACAAAAAGGTGTTTATACTGCTGAGACAAGCAGACTATTTGAACTTGCTACATTTATGTATGAAAATGGTTTTCTCGATAATGATCCGTTATCATATGAAAATCTGGTTTTCCCCAATGTTTCCGGTAATTAATTAATGAAAAAGAAAGATATCATCGCGAAAATACTGTTTGTTATCACACTGTTGGCAATTTGGGAGTTTGTTTCCAAGAATCATCTATTGGGACCTAGATCTGAACTGATATTCCCATCGTTGGAAAAAATCATGCAGGCCTTTGTCAGCAACTTTACAAAAGGATATGCCGGAATATCTCTTTGGACGTATGTGATAAACTCCCTGAAACTCCTTTTGAAAGGACTCGTTATCGGCATTTTGGGAGCCTTCATTTTATCCGGTCTGGCTACGCTTAGCCACACCCTTGCCAGTATTTTCAACTTGTTGATATCTGTATTTGACCTTTTACCAGGTGTTGCTCTTCTTCCGGTAATCATCATAGTGTTGGGCGTTAATAGTGATGTGATTGTATTTTTAGTTATTCATTCTGTTTTATGGCCCATGAGCAGAAGTATTTTGGACGGTTTTATGGCTGTCCCCAAAATATATGTGGAAGCCGGAAATAACATCGGTTTAAAAAACCTATCACTGATTTTGGGTGTATATTTTCCTGCCTCTATTTCTTATCTGCTTTCCGGACTTAAAGTGGGCTGGGCCCGAGCATGGAGAGGACTTATTTCCGCCGAGATGATTTTCGGTATAGCATCCTGTCCGGGAATCGGCCTATACATCAATCAGATGCGGACCAATATGAACAATGCTGAAATGTACGCGACTCTCATTGTAATCATCATCATAGGCGTAATCGTTCAGTATGGGGTTCTCGCTCCGATAGAAAAAAATACCGTAAAAAAGTGGGGAATGTCATCATGAGCGAGTACTCATTAAGGATAGAAAGCCTAAGCAAAGCATATTTTAACGATACAGAGAGTTCTATAATCCTGAAGAATATCAATCTCTCTGTGCGAAAAAATGAATTTCTATGCATTCTTGGTCCCTCGGGTTGCGGTAAAACCACCCTGCTAAGATGTATTGCAGGATTTGAAGAGCACACAGGTCAAATATATGTAAATGATTCTCTATGTACAGTTCCAGGAATGGACAGAATTATGGTTTTCCAGGATTTTAATCAATTATTTCCATGGAAGACCGTATTGCAAAATATTCTTTTTCCGCTTAAAAGAAAGGGGATCAATAGTACAGCAGAGAGAAAAGAAATAGCGCGTGAAGCACTCTCAAAAGTCAAATTGTCCGATTACGAGTCCTATTATCCCCATCAATTATCTGGAGGAATGAAGCAACGTGTGGCCATAGCAAAAGCCTTAGCCTTGAAACCTGATATCATTCTCATGGACGAGCCTTTTGCCGCTTTAGATGCCATGACAAGACGAGAACTGCAAAATGAGATGCTCACAATTTCTCAAGAAGAGAGCAGTACCATCATCTTCGTTACTCACAACATTCAGGAAGCTTTGATCTTGGGAACTCGGAATATAGTTTTACAAAAGGGCGGGGAAATCATTTTAGATGAAGAAAACAGTTTAACAAAACCTGTCACTCCTAACAGTGAGGGATATGGCGCAGCTTGGCAACGATTAAGAGATGCTATCTACCTTTCATGCTAGACGGAGAAGCGTCCAGTTTTAGTATTTTGCCAAAACAGCACTATTCTCAAACTTATAGTTTAGTATAATGTTTAAGCAATGTCTCCGCGTACAGAAAATCAATCTCCGTATCGATATCTACAGACCTGACATCAGGCATTATATAGGCAAACGTCTTGCCGGAATAGATATCTTTTGTATCCATAAATAACTGCGTCTGCGAAAGATAGATCGCACCATTTAGTCTGTAGAACTTCTGTAGATCCTGCCTGCGTACCGACCTGATCTCACCGAAGAAATCCGACATGGAAAGATCATCGGGCAAAACATTGGTATATAACGGTGAATGCTCTGCTTCACATACCGATACGATCGCATCGGCTTTTCTTGATTCATATTCTTCAATTGCCCCAACTATATCCTCCGGTTGCCGCAAAGGGGAGGTTGGTTGAAGAAGCATGAATCCGTCAAACTCTCTACCGGACTCTCTGTATTTCTCAAGCACTTCATATACTGCATCCCATGAGGAAGATTTATCGCCGGAATTATCGGGACTTCGCAGGAAAGGTACACTCGCACCATAATTCATGGCTATCGAGGCATATTTTTCTGAGTCAGTAGAAACCATAACTTCGTCAAAAGCGTTCGAATTTATCGCGCATTCTATCGAATACGCTAAGAGAGGCTTCCCGTTTAATTCTTTGATGTTCTTATCCGGAAGTCCTTTAGAACCGCTCCGTGCGGGTATTACAGCTATAAGTTTCATATTCACCTTTCATCCGGGATCTGATTCAGATCATAGAATTGTTTTTTTAAATTGATACCGTCAAAGTCAAGCTTAAGGATTATATCCAGAATTTTATCAGATGTCTGACCGCTTCCGTACGGCGAGGAACCACTGTCTGTCTCCATATCAAGAGCCCGCTCTATCGCCCGGGCAATGCTGTCACAATTTGGCGCACAGTCGATAACAGTATTCCCTCTGGCTCTTCCTTTCTGCCTGTCACCGATATTGACTGTAGGAATCCCGAAAGCCGGTGCTTCTATTATACCGCTTGAAGAATTACCGATCACAAAAGCCGCATTCTTCATGGCGCTTAAATATCTAAGTTTACCCAAAGAATCAAATAATCTCAAATTCTCATGAGTTTCGGCATAATCCGCTATCTTGCTGTTGATGACTCTTCCATATGCATCAGCATTTGCTTTTGTCGCAATGAAACTGACATCAGGAAACTGCCCGATGGCATTTAACAGCTCATCAATCTGTTCAGAGGCTGTCCCACGTTCAAGAGTCACCGGATGAAATGTCAGTAATGCATATTTTTCACTCAATTTCCACCCAAGTGCTTCCTGTAATTCATCTGTGGACATACACTCGATGCCAAGAGCGTTTTCCACACCAAGCGCCCCGACATTAAACACTCTGTCCGGTGCTTCACCCAGCTGGATAACACGCTTTCTGTATTCTTCCGTACTCGTAAAATGAAGATAAGACATTTTGCTGATGCAGTGTCTTATAGCATCATCAACCGCCCCTTCAGTTATCTCACCACCATGTATATGAAAAACCGGAATACCGGCATTCATTGCTGCTATGCATACCGCCAGCACCTCATATCTGTCTCCGAGAACCAACAATGCGTCAGGAATCGTTTCAGCAAAATACTCAGAAAATCCTGCCAGCGCAATTCCCATGCTTTTGGATATAGCCGAAGGAGTGTCCGAACTCATAAGAGTCTCTATACTTCGATCTATACGGATCCCATCTGCTTCGATTTCATGGTATGTAAGGCCAAACTCCGGCGACAGATGCATTCCACAGACAGCAAGACGCATATCTATATCCGGATGAACAGCCATCTTCCTGATGAGGGATGATAATAATCCATATTCAGCTCTGGTAGCGGTAAGCACGCATATTTTTTTCATATCTCTATTAATTCGTCTTCCTCAAAATCTCTTATGGCTTTAGTCCCGATAACCTCATACCATTTCATAGGACTGATCCCGTTTCCGGGGCGTTTGACAGTAATATTATACGAAGTTAAATTCTCACCTTTCTGAATATCTCTTTTCGCTACTATGCTTTTTCTGGCTATTGCTATGTTCTTCCGTTCGGATTCGGATACCTTCTTTTCGGGATCGCCGATAGCCAGTTCTATATTCCTGATGGCTTTAACCATGGCTTTTAACTCATCCGGTATAAGACTTGCTTTATGGTCAGGGCCCTCCATATTTCGGTCCAACGTAAAATGTTTCTCGATGATCTCGGCTCCCATTGCCACAGCCGCTACCGGCACCTCGATCCCCAAAGTATGATCCGAATACCCCACAGTTACTCCAAATTCCTGTCGCAGCGTATCCATCGCCGACAGATTAACATCTTTATATGGCGTCGGATACTCTGTATTGCAATGAAGAATGGAGATATCGTGACAATCACCGCTTTCCAGTATCTTCATCGCATCCCGTATCTCATCTATCGTAGACATACCCGTAGAAAGAACTACTGGCTTACCTAAGCCGGCTATTTTCTCTAGATATGGAAGGTTGGTGATCTCACCTGATGGCACCTTAAAAAACGGAATTCCGAGAGAATCCAGAAAGTTTATACTTTCAAGATCAAACGGAGTTGATATAAACTGAATTCCCAAATTCTTTGCGTGCTCAATCAGCTCTTTATGATCCTCCCTGCTTAATGCCAGTTTGCGTAGCATCTCCAGCTGGCTCTCACCCGAATCGGTAGAGGCCTTCTGGTAATCTGCCTTCCCGGCATATCTTGATACAATAAGCTCCGGTACAAATGTCTGAAACTTGACAGCATCTGCACCTGCATCGGCAGCAGCTTCGATCAGTTTTTTGGCCAGTTCGGGATTACCGTTATGATTAACTCCGGCCTCAGCAATAATAAACACATGTTTCATTGTCAGATCTCCGTCTTGTCACCATCCTTCACCCAGTCTTCCATTTTCTTTAATTCTTCGAATTCGCCCATATCAAAGAAACTGCCTTCACTGATAGGATACATTCCCACTCGCTTACCTGCTTCGATCATCTTAGCTGCAAGATCTGTCATATGGAAAACTGTATCTTGAGGTATCATTCCGACGCATTCGGGATTGACAATATACATCCCGGTATTGATCAGAAATGAAAACCGTGGTTTCTCTTCCATTCCGCTGATATAGCCGTTCTCATCGGTATGCATGACGCCATAAGGTATTTCCGTATTCTTCACGGCAGACACTATGGTCATATCATTTGCCATCTCTGTATGATGTCTGACAATATCAGAATAATCGGCATCGATAATGATATCGCAATTTGTGATTATGACCGGACTGTCAAACTCTCTGTTTATCAGTGTGATACCGCCTGCTGTACCAAGAGGTTTCTCTTCTTCCACATAGCACAATTCGGCTTGCATATCCAGTTCGTTAAAATATGCTTTGATAAGTTCCTTTTTATAATTGATCACAAGATAATACTGATGTGCACCATAAGAAAGGAAACGCCGCATTATCCTTTCCAATATCGGAATATCACCGATGGGAATAAGCGGTTTGGGAAGAATATAAGTATATGGTTGAAGTCTTGTTCCCTTTCCCCCGGCCATGATTATTACCGGGATATCCATAAGCGAATCCGCATTATGCGGTTTCATATTTCCAATGGTATCATCAAAGACGATATCCTTAATCTTCATATCTTGATCCACCACCGGAATGGAATGGATCTTATATTGTTCCATGATCTTCTTGATCTGTGAGACATCTCTGCTTCTTAATGATTTAACACCGGGATTCATCACAAGACTGACGCTTGCTGAGAGATCACCTTTTTTTAGGATCCAGCGTCTGATATCTCCGTCAGTAAGGCTTCCCACAAGTATTCCGACATCATCTGTTATATACAGGATCCCTTTGACATTTGCATCTATTCTTTTCATGGCCTCTATAACTTTCATGTCTTGCCGGCCTATATATTGATCTATGCTCATACCATTCCCCTCAAATATATGCAGTAACTTAGTTTATATTATAGCTGATCTGACACAAGCCGTAGAGTAAACTGTATTTATCATCACATCTTATGCTGACGCCGCCTGATTGTTTTGACAAAAAACGTAGAACCTCTGTATAAAAATCCAGATCAGGCATTATATCCGGAAGTTGGTAAAACGGATATTCTCTTCCTTTGATGCATATTGTATCCCTTTCCGATAATGTGTCTGATGGTTCTTTTGATAATCCGTCTTTAAAGAATACCCGTTTACCTGATAATCTCTCATTAGAATCAACAATAAGCCCGGGTGCTGCTCCATGTATGGTATCCAATTCCCCGATGTCCGTAAATATAAGAACACTTAAGCCCTTGCCTCTTGATAGATGAACCTCATGGAAATTAGGATCGGATACAAGTTCTTCCAGTATCTTTTCATAAACAGTTACACACATTGTACTGTCATTATCTGTCAGTTTATCTCCCCTTCGATCTGTAAGCTGACGAAGCATAAAATATTTTTCCTGCCAGGTAAGCATAGTCTCGTCTTTCAGTCGTTTCAGCCAATCAAGTACATCCTCTTCTTTAGGGAGCCCTTCTTCCCACCATGCCCCTATACGTGTGCCTGATATATACATTCCATGTTCGGACCTGTTCCAGACTTCAACATTCGGCCTTGCCTTTATCTGTGATTCCAGTTGTTCGGCAAAATACAAAAAATCCATTCGTGTCAGAACTTTTCCGCCATCATTTGATCTAGCAGTTTCCCCCTCTTTCACTTTTGGATCAGAAGATTCCCTAACATCTGATGCATAAATATTTCCTCCGGGATAGCCAAGATCTACTCCAACAAGATAGATTTTGGATGCTCCCATCTCATACGCAGCTTCCAAAGCGTAACTTGCAACTGTCCCCGATGCATTCCATATGGGAATATTTTTTTCTGCTGCCACATTAAGAACCTGAACATTTTGAGTGTTAGCGTTTAAATATACAGGTCCTCGGTATTTTTTCATGAATTCAGCGTTAGTATCCGGGCTCACTATTATCGGAATATTCTCCGTAAAAGCTTCATGTCCCTCTATATGCGGAACAATCCGATCGGTACTGTCTACGGCAATAAACAGATCCGGTCTGATCCCTTCCGCATCTAATCTCTCTATGCATCTGTTGACAGCAACGATTGTCCTCTTTCCGACACTTTCCCGGATAAAATCAATATTATCATTCAGTGATGGACCGGCTGCCACAACTATCCATTCAGCAGGATATTCAGAGAAATCCAGATCTGTATAGTATCCCTTCATCAATCGCAGATTATACACGGAATTAATCCTTATCTCTGATTTATATCCGGATAAGGTATTATAATGCAATATGCCATCCTTAACAGACAATCCCTTGGGATTCTCAGAATGAAGTCTATCCATCAAACACATAAAAGAATCCGATACATATGTCTCCCGGTTGCCATAATTGCTGTAAACAATAAATTCACCTCCCAGCTCACACAGATCATCATATATATATATATGAAGTATATCCGGATCTATCAGTCCAAGCGGTCCAAACATATATGCGTATTCCACGGTCTGAGTCCCGTATTCATATATGTATATATCTATCAGTCCTCTGGTCTTTAGCCAGATCTGATATGGAAGATATCCGAGATCACATCCGAATATCCTGAACTCTGACGCATTCTCCGTGCGATAATTCTCTGCACATATCATAGCTTCGTGCATTGGATCATACGGAGAATGACAGTAAAACCCATTTTGTTCATCATAAAGAGTCAAGAAACCGCTCGGTGTACCCTGTAATCTGAATCCGTTATCCTCTATATCTATGGAAGTAAAATTCTTAAGATGCTCATGTATGGCGGGAATAATATCCGATTCAATAAGAGCAGCTATATACTTGTTGTCACGTGCATTATCACGAAATTTCAGTCCTAAAGATAACAGGTTATCGCCGACTGACTTATCGGCGGCTGATATTCTGTTTTGTATCGTTACATAATCATCCGATATGTCATTCCATAACTTAAACGCAAACTTGTCTGCCCCCTGATAAAACAGTTCCGCAACTTCCCGAAGCTTCATGCACAGAATTGCTTCTTCGAATATTTCTCTATATGAATCCTCAACCTCTAATTTGTTTTTATATTCTCTCAAACCTTAAAGCCCCTTACAGTCCCCATGTTATTATGAACGCATTTATTCACGTTCTCGTTTATGGTATATATTATACTATAATTCATACTTCAATTTCGTCAAAAAAGATACCTTTATCATCGCCGAAAGCTCATATTGTTGTATAATCTATAATATGAATGTAGCGATTTATGCAAAAGGACTACTTGGGAAAAAAATAATTGATTATATCCACGCCTCTGACAGTATCACTATCGTCGGAGTGGTTGAGGATTCTCTTCCTTTCACTTCAGATACCGGGCTTACTCTGGCTGAGCATTTTGACCACTATAATGAAGGAAATAACATATCTTTTATTGAACTTATCGAATTGTATCAGCTTGGAAAAGCTGATGCTGTAATTGTAGCAAGCGATAACGAACTTTCAGATTATATAATCAAGCGGCTTTCCGAACATGGGATCCATGATATCGCTTTAGTACCTTCATATTATGTTTACGACTACGATATCACCGACTATAGTTTCATGTGGGTGGATACGTCTAAACCCCGCATGCCCTATCTTGAATACCACATTTCTTTTCACTGTAATCTGAAATGTGCCGGATGCACTCATTTCTCCAACATCATCTCTTCTCCAAGATTCGGAAATATAGATAAGTTCAGGCATGATCTCGCACGCCTTCAGGAACTGTTCTGGGGGATTGGCAAGATAAGGCTGATGGGCGGAGAGCCGTTGCTAAATCCTGATCTTCCGCAATTTATCATTGCTGCCAGAGACTCTTTTCCGGATGCAGATATAAGAGTGGTATCAAACGGTCTCCTTCTGCGCGAGGAACATTCCGATATTCTGGACTCCATGCGTGACAATGCTGTCCTTTTTGATATCAGCATGTACCCTCCGACCCAAAATATCATTAATAATGTAAGCAAGATATGTAACGAACATAATGTGATACTGACTGTGACTCCCGATATTTCGGAATTTACTGCAGGGATGAATCTCACCGGCATGTCCGATCCGGAAGAATCATATAAATCCTGTCCGGCCGGTCATTGTACATACCTGTGTGACGGATACATCTCAACATGTGCCATGCCACAGCTTATAGATATATATAACAGCAAGTATAAAGCAGGAATCACTCCGGCTAAATCCGACATCATAGATCTCTATGATGAAACTCTCGACGGCTACGAACTGTTAAATCGGCTCAAGAGACCAATGAACATATGCAGATTCTGTGATTCGAGCAGACGATCATACGATTGGTTCGTATCACCTGATCCGGTCGCAAGCGAATGGATCGGTAAACCTGCAGAACGGAGTATATAAATGATAACAGCGGTCAGTATGATCAAAAACTCAGCGGACGTTATAGAAACAATGATCAGAGGAAACGCTCTGGTTGCTGATAACTTTGTGATCATAGATAATTCCAGTACAGACCGGACCAGAGAAATACTAGCTTCTTTGATGTCAGAGGGAATCTCTATAGAAATCATAGATGATGATAGTGTGTCCCCGTACCAGAAAGATCGTGTAAACCATGCGATCAAATATGTGTTGGACAAGTATAATCCCCTCTTTATCCTGCCACTGGATGATGATGAGATCATTTGCTCAGAAGACAACTCTATCAATGCGCGAGACCTCAAATCCCATATAGAAAGCTTAGACTGCAATAACCTGTACTATCTTAACTGGAGGAACTATATACCTACCGAAGAAGATGACTTAAAACAGCCGTCCGTTGCAGTAAGAGAAAAATTCTGTCTCGGAGATGAACCGGAGATGACCAAAAAGGTTATCGTCCCAAGGGCAATTGCCGCTGCGGATGATTTCGAACTGGGATGGGGGGGACATTTTGCTGCATGCAGTAAGATTCACTCTCACATACTGTTACATGATGTCAGACTTGCACACTACCCCATAAGGAGTCCTGAGCAGATGGCATCCAAAGCTATAGTTGGATGGCTGAATTATCTGTCGATGCCCAACAGGGACAAAGACTTATCAGTCCATTGGCAGATAATGTACAAGGCTGTCAAAGAATACGGTCTTCCTTCAACAGATACCATGATGACGCTGGCAAATCTTTACAGAGAGAATCCTTCGGATACCGATAATCTGAACGTTATTTATAATCCAATATCAATACCTGAAGATGTTTTTTCTCTGAAGTATACTCATCCGAGCGAAATAAACCTGCTTAAAAACATATGTGAAAATGCAGAGCATCTGGCCGTATCCCACGCAACCTTATTAGAAAAAACATTATCTGATGATCAAGCGGAATCTTAAGCCCATATTTATATCAGTTTACTGATACGACTTTCAAATACAGTATCCGTACGTTCTTTTTCATACAGTTCTCCTGCATTCTTTACATGCAAAAAAGGGACTGACGCATAGGCATCAGTCCCATAAGTATAAAACTGCTATCTTGATCATCCGAGAAGTGACAGAACACCCTGATTGCTCTGGTTAGCCTGAGCCAGCATGGACTGGCCTGCCTGAGCAAGAATGTTAGAGTTCGAATACTTAACCATTTCTGTAGCCATATCGGTATCACGGATCTGGCTCTCTGCTGCCTGTGTATTCTCAACGATATTATCAAGATTCTTGATCGTATGCTCAAGTCTGTTCTGGACTGCACCAAGGTCAGATCTCATCTTGTTTACGGACTTGATAGCTGCCTTAACGGAACTCATCG
>FMVL01000004.1:135744-423022 GCA_900102235.1 Lachnospiraceae bacterium XBB2008
TCAGACTGGATGTAGCTGCGGTCTTCTGACATGTTGGTATCATTAGCTGCCTTAGTTGCAAGTTCGTTCATTCTCTGAAGCATATCATGTACTTCATTGAGTGCGCCTTCAGCTGTCTGTACACAGGAGATACCGTCCTGAGCATTTGTTGAAGCCTGTGTAAGGCCTCTTACCTGGCGTCTCATCTTCTCGGATATTGCAAGACCTGCTGCATCATCTGCTGCGCGGTTTACTTTATAACCGGATGAGAGCTTCTCTGTACTCTTGGCAAGTGATGAAGTCGTAAGGCCAAGCATTCTGTTTGAGTTCATTGCTGTTAAATTGTGCTGTACTACCATAATTATTTCCTCCTTGAAATGAAAATTCGCATCCTTGCGAAAACTTTGGTTTGTTGGTGATTACTTAGGTTTATTCCCGGCCGTACGCTCCGTTTGCTAAACTTCAGCTCACACCGTTGTGTTTAATGCTTACACAACATATATCGTATCCTAAATAGGATTACTTAACCTCATTATAGAAAAATTTATTTTTTTTTTCAACAGTTAATTTGAACTGTCAAATAACGAATGATCCGCTGCGGACAATCCGGGATTCGGACTATAGCTGCTTTGAAGAACCCTTACATTCTTTCTTGTCTGTGCTATCTCATTTTTCTTATTGCCAAGAATCTTATCAGCATAGACTTTAGCTGCCGACTCGGCTATAACTGTTTCTTTGATTTTATCCTCGATTAACCGGTTCAGGGTGATTATTGTCTGTTTCTTCTTTATATCAATTATCTTAACCTCCGAATCATGTTCGGAGAGATATTGAAAGATCTCATCATATTCTCTGTCCAGTTCATCCAGCCTGTCCATATAACCGTTCTGCTCATTCAGATAATCATCATAGCGCCGATATGGATCAGAAGTCCGGATGCTCAAAGATGTAAAACGCTGATCGGAATCCAATATGTTCCCAAGAATACTTAATTTGTTTCTGAGATTATTCTCAAGCCTGTCAGCATAAGACATTGACATCATCCTTCCCCTTTTGCAACTTTGTCCATAACCAGTTTCCAGTTATCACGTACAGAATGAAGATGGCCATTGACTTCACTGACGATTTCAGGATCCTTATTAATATTGGCTTCGATCAGCCTGGAGGATAAATAGGTATATATATTTTCAAAATCCTGCGCTACAGGATAACTCATGTCAAGTGTTTTTCTCAGATAATCTATAATCCGCTGTACCTTGATGATATTTATACTTGCCTTCTCAATATCATTCTCATCGATCGCCAACAAGGCTATGTTGCAGAATTTGATTGCCCCTTCATATAACATAAGTGTCAGTTCTGCAGGTTTTGCAGTAAGTATCTTGCTGTTATTATACTGTGAATATGCCTGAGGCAATGCCATATCTATTTCCTCCAATAAACTATATTATCACTTAAGCATTCTTCTCTGTAAATCACGGTTGCGGAGAAAGGGCTCCTCCGCAACCGCACAATGCTATATCATAGTATACGCAGATATATCACATGTTTCCTCCAAACAATCCGGAAAGCGCGCTGGTCTTACTCTGAAGTTTGGCCATAGCCGCCTCCATCTTGGAGAATTTGGTATACAGTCTGTCTTCGTAGTCATTCGCTGCCTGTTCAAGATCGGAAACCTTGGAATCATAACTTGTATAATCAGATTTCATGGTCTGATCTTCAAAGAATGATCCATAAGATCTGCGTCCGGCTATACGTGTTGAAAGACTGTCCAGTTTTGAATACAGTTCATTACTCAGTTTCGAGAAGAAACTCGAGACCTGATCCGGATCAGAAGCGATCAGACTTTTCAACATATCCGTCTTGCCAGAGGTCTTCTCATCATCCGGATCCCCATCTATATGGAATGCATGCGATTCATTCTTCTCGGCTTCAAAATAACTGAGTGTATTAATGCCAAAGTTTGATAAATACAGTGTTTTATCACCTACGGTATATGCCTGAGACATACTCTGAGTAAGAGATGACATAATGGTATTCAGTGATTCATCACTCTTAAACAGGCCATCCTTGATCTTCTGCTCATACTTCTCAACCTCGGTTTCACTGAGGGCATCCTTTTCCTCATCGGTCAAAGGTGTGTATTTGGATGCAGAATCGGCATTATAGAGTTTATCAAGTTCATTTATGATCGTATTATATGTCTTAATAAAATTCTTGACCTGATCATAAATCCCACTTGTATCATTGCTGGTGGTCAGGGTGACAGTCTCATCACCGGATGTCTCAGCAAGTGCAGTGATAGTCAACCCGTTGATATCAAATACATTGGTCGAGTTGCTGAAATCAACACCATTCAGATTTATCTTGGCATCCTGCGCTTGAATCTTGTTGGCAGCTGTTCCCTTAAGCGTACCGGATGCGATAGCATCAAGTTGTGACTGTGCAAAGGCCTTACGATTCTCAAACTCCTGTTCTACCGTATTGACAACATCGTCCGTTGCACTCACATTGTCTATAGACTTGATGGTACCGTCTTCATTATAAACAATGTCTGAAGCTTCATCACCCACAGTCCATCCGCTTCGTGCAGCATCTGCTTTAGCCGAAGCATCTGTAAGTGCAGCATTGGCAGCATCAAGTGCTTCTCTTAGCTTGTCCTTGTCCTCCGAAGTAAGCGTATCATTGGCCATGCCATCATCATACGCTCTCTGAGCATCTTCGACCTTCTTCTGGGCTGCTATCTTGCTGTTATATAACGTCTTATAATTCTCTGCTGCATTCTGTGCTCTCTTCAAAGCTTCAGCTGCCACATCGGAAGAGGAATAATCAACCTGAGCCCGAAGATTATTAACAGCAGTCTCATCGTAAGTGCTTATTCCCAGTTTATCAAGCAGGTTCTGCCCGGAAGCGTCATTTGCGGTAATGCTGAAATCGTTAGCAGTACCGGTACTCTTGGCGCTGATGAAGAACCGTTGGTTATTCTCATCAAACGAAGCATTAAGCCCTTCTTTCTTAAGTGCGGACAGAACATTGGATATGGAGCTGTCGCCGTTTAATGATATTGAGGATGTCTTACCATTAGTTGTAATACTGATTGAAGCAGATCCTTCAAGTCCCAGATCACTTAATTTAGTCAGTGCAGTGTACTTCTCTCCGGTCGGTTTGCCATCGGCGTCCAGATTGATCTGGCCTCCGGTCAAGTATGCGGACTTGGCAAGCTGTGTGATCTTAAGTGACTGTACGCTGTCAACTGCGTTCTCACTGGTTATGACATTTGCTTTAGTGGAATCGGATACGCTTGTGGCTTTTTTGTTCCACGCATTGCTCCATCGGAGATTAGATGCCATGGATCTTAAATTCACAAGCTGTTTATTTAAATCCTTCCATTTCTCCTGTTTCCAGCTCAGTTTGGTCTGATCGCCCTTAGCTTTGGTAACTTTGAGTCTCTTGGCAGATACAAGCTGGGAGATCAGTGAATCTGTGTCCAGGCCTGAGATCAGGCCGCTCATTCTCATAGGCATACTATCTCCCCTCCTTATCTCTTCTCATCGACCATGATCCCCGCCATTTCCCAAACCTTGGCGATCATATCCAACGTTTTCTCCGGCGGAAGTTCCTTAATGGTCTCTTTGGTCTTCTTGTCCACGATCTTAATGGTTACACGATTTGTTCCCTCGTGTATGCCAAAGACAGCTTCGGAATTAGCTCCGGAACTCTTGTTAAATCGTGCTACTGCCTCTTTAAGCCTTTCACTGGTCGCAGCAATTTCTTCCTGATAATCAGAATTCTGCTGATTCCCTCTGCCCTGTCCACCTCCATCTGCAGACGGTTCAGATACATTTTCAACCGTTTGGACTGCAGCAAGATCAGGTGCGGCTCCCGGAGCTGCAGCATTCTGCGACAGAGAATTGCCGGTCCTTTCAGCAGATTCAACCGGTTTCGGCATCGGCATCTGTTGAGATTGCAACGTCATCACGCTGCTTAATGGTTCTATATTCATGTCATCACCTCCATGTGATATGAAACTGCGGGCTTCCTGCCCAAAACTATCATCTCATCATGAGACAACCCACCACATCTGAAACTATTATCGGACAAATCAATCCAAAAGTTAAGTGGATTTATCAAAAAAATTCATATCCGGCAGATGAGTACCTTCGATATAAGCTCCATGCAGTGCCATATTCACTACTTTCACATCCGGATGAAGAGCTATCTGGTACTCCAGCATTCCTCTGTAAGCGTTATACAGTTCATTGGTAAGGACCTTACCTCCGTCCGATGCCTTAGCCTCAATCTGCTGATCCATATTCTCTGATCTGTCATGTACCCCGATTCCCTTTGCAAATCTAACCCTTCCCGAATATGCAAGGTCATTTCCGATAAGATAGATTCTCTCTGCTCCAAGAAAATAAGCTACATCCAGGCCAAGGCTAGATACGGTTCCGCCATAATTCCAGAGTGCACCTTTGTCTTCTTCCAACGCCGGTGCTTCATATACAGCCCCCCTATATGCTTCGATAAATGTACGGCTGGCGGTTGCAGGGGCAACAAGCGGTATATTATCAGTATATTCTATGACCCCATCTAAGTGAGAAGACAGCAACGACAGTGGATCAAGTACAACAACTATGTCCGGAATTATCTTTTCCGAAAACAGACGTTTCAAAACCGTATTAACCGCAATAATATTCAGATTGCCGGCATTATCGCGAATAAACTCTATGGAATCATCAAGTGACGGACCGGCAGAAATAACTGCAAAATCCCTCGAATGCAATTGATAATCATACTTTAGTGTATCAATATTGCGCATCCCCTTTTTATGATTCTTACGCGCATTTATTATCCAGTTGTCCTCAAACACTCTCCGGGTTCTTTCGTTATAGTCAAATCGGTCAATGATCGCACCTGTCCCGCAACCGTATATACCCTTCTTCCAATCGGATACATAATGATTGCTCTGACCATTATTAAGACTATTAATGAATTTAATCGCAATGTCTTCGGCATTTTTTCCGTCAATCAACGTAACGCTCTCATCACTGATCCATGACAGAACCCCCGCACTGTATGCAAGATCCTTCATCGTTGCATCATCTTCATATATATAAATATGAACAGATCTGTCGGATTTAATCCAAATCTGATAAGCCAGATATCCCAGACCGCAACCGAGAATATGGAATTCATCCATTGAAGCATTATACAACCTGCCCGCAAGTTCATATGCCTCATGCATGGGATCATATAAACTGTGAATACACTTTTCAGTATCACAGTCTTTTACAGTCATAAATCCCACCGTACTTCTCTCGATCAACCATTTCCCGACTTTCGTGTTTACCGGTGAATACATGACCTGTAAACTGCCTATCATCGAAGGGAGTAACCCAGCTTCAATATTATATGATATCAGTCTAAAATCATCTTTTACTTCGTTAACTGATCTCCACTCTTTTAATACTGCCTTGCCAAGTTCTATATCTATTTGAGCTAACCGCTTAATATAGTCACCTATATTCGTAGAAACGTTCCGGCGGCTCCTTATCACCCCATTAGGGTCACATAAGGAGCTTTTGACGAGCATTTCCCGGAGTTGTTCTATGATCATGGCATCATGATAAATCGCATCGAATTTCAGCGCAGGCTTTGTATATTCCGATTCGATAACTTCAGCCGAAGAAGTGTCATCATTACACCCCGTCTCACCTGTCAATATCATTTTTATATCTTCTGCGATCTCAAGATAAACTCTTCTTGAGAAATGATTTGTACATCCTTCAAACGAACCTGCGCCGGTTATATGATCCGTCACATTTATCAGCCATACGTTCTCTGCCTCGGCAAACGCATCATACAGCCTTGAGTTTAGTTTTCTGTATATCTCAGCATGTCCCTCAAACTCTTCCGTATTATCAGGGGCCTCGATCTCACTGCCTAACAGAAGGATAAGCGTAGTGTCCTCGGGAAGTTTATTTCTGATCCAGGTCAGGTTTCTTACGGATAATTCCGGATCGATCGGTCCCAGAAATTCAAATTTATCAGCAAAATCATCCAAGACAGCATCGTTATAAGCCACATTATGTGCATTAACCTCTCCCGATATAAGCCTGGCCCGGTTATCAGGATCCGTAATATCAACTCTGCAGCTTTCAAAGGAAATGCTTGTTCCGTTTTTCCGATGCCTGTATATCCCGGAATGCCCTTCGGAAAGAGTACTGAAGACTACTGCATCGTAATGGTCATCAAACAGAAAAGTCACAAAATCCGTATCACACAAAAAAGGAGCATCCTCTATGGTTTGTTTGAGGATCTGTCTGTCCGTATTATATGCCTCATAAATATGCATGGAATTATTGGAACCGGCCACTATGATACCCCTGTCATCCACAAAATTAGTTTCAAGCTCTATATCAAAACTATCCTGAAGATATGGTATTATCCCATCTATATCACAAGGGCCTTTTAGCAGAATCTTCGGCTTCCTGCTCACATTAACAGGATTAACCGTCGATCCGGATTCATGGATCCAGGCTGCCGGGTCGTTATCATTTGAAAAATCAAGTTTCGTTCCATCGGATAAAAGAGGGCGGCCGAGTTTATCATAAATGTAGTGTTCGACGCCCATACCCATAACGCGGCACGAAAACAGAAAATGCAGGAGTCTGTGCGGTTTTTCTTTTTCGACGGCATAAAAGCCTATATATCCATAATCTCCATATCTGTCATTAAGGCTTATTATCCGGCAATCTACTGTTTTATCTGACAATAAATCTTCGACCTGCTTCTCGTTTAGCCTGACCTTAGTGAAATTCAGCTGGTTCGTCCTGTTGATCAGTTCATGGATACGATTAAGATGACTGTAACAATCATCGTTAACCTGTATGCAGATATCCGAGTCAACGAGAAATGCTATATCAGAATCCGAATTCTTTTTTGCTTCATTCTTTTTTTCCAGTATGTGATAGTTTTCAAGCCTGCTATGTAATGGATCATCATGGGAGATAGTTTCAATCTGTCCCACGATCAGGCTTATGATCTCCGGACCGGCGACATTTATATCCGGCAGAAGGTATTGGGCTTCTCTCCTGTTAAACTCCTCATCATCTATAAACAGAACATTGACAGGGCGAAGAGACATTTTTTCTATGATACCTTTTATCCGGCTTCCTTTGGATGTCCAGTCTATGTCAGCAAAAACAAATTCGTCCCATATTCCACAATACTCAGTTGATCGTAAAACACTAATCACCTGTTCACGATCGTTCTTAGAACATATTGAATTGATTAGTCCCTTATCGGTCAGCCGGCGTACAAGATCGATATTATCCTGTATCGGGGAACATCCGCCTTCACTAAGTATCCCCTGCCAGAATGTATTATCAAGATCCCATATAATGAGTTTGATCTTTGACAGATCGAATGTTTCGTCGAGGCGGCAATCGATATTCAGACTGTCAAATCCCCACTTATCAATGAATTTCTTATGATTTGTGTCAAACAGTTCTGCCGTCTTCGGATCCCGCGCGAAGCCCTGGCTTCCGACATGATATATGAAGCTGTTATTACACAGGATCAGCTTGTATCCTGCCTGTCGGATCCTGTAGCTCAGATCATCATCCTCAAAATATCCCGGTGAAAAATGTTCGTCAAAACCACCTAAGGATTTTATTACAAGTCCGGAAACCAACATCGCAAAGCCACTGAGTTTGCGCATCTCACAATATGGCTCGTCCATGCATATATTCCTTGACGCACCGTATTCCACATACTGCTCAGGAAGCGAGAAAGATACATCAACTATCTGATCGCTGCTGTAATTCTGAACTGCGCCTGTGGCACCTACCTGCTTCGACTCGTACAGTCCCATCCTCATCCAAAACAGTGCGTTGGGAGGAATCCGTGTATCATTATTCAAAAAGAATACATCAGCTTCAGGATCCGCATGCTTAAGGGCCTCATTGCACCCCTTTGCGAATCCGAGATTTGTATCGCTTAAAACAAGCGTAAAATCTTTATTGCGTACAGTCCTAAGCCACTTGGCAACGCCATCTGTAGAAGCATTATCAAAAACCACTACCGAAAAGCTGCCGGGAGCACAGTTAGAGTAAATACTCTCAAGGCAGCATTGCATCAAATATTCATTATTATATGAAAGTATGATAAAGCATGTTTTCCGAACGGAAACGCTTTCCGACGCCTCAAGATCCATCATGATGTCTGACAGTTCTTCTCTCTTTTGCTCATCGGTACATAAGAATCTTGCATTTTCAAAACACAGGTAAGCCTGATCCGCATTGGTGGTCAAAAGATCATAACCCTTTTTTTCATAGATGGCCCATGTATCGTCAGAGAGATACTTTAACTTGTCCTTCCCGTATTCGAAAAAGAATTCGGTGGCTGTATCTTTTATCTGCTCATTGTCAGAATCGGAATCAAATACACCTTTTGTGGTATTGGAGTTATCGGATGTCACATCATCCCCCCAACTCTCCTTATAGCCATCCTTAAATGCTTCCTGCGTCACTAAAAGCATCTGTTTGGCAGACATTTTTTCCTGATAAATGGGATTATCAAAAAGATTCTTATGATCCTCTCTGACATACTGATTTTTCTCAAATGATATCGCCGTGAAATCACGTCCAAGCCATTCATAATCCTTATCGGATATGGTTGCGGGATCAAAAAACTCCGCACCCAACCTGAATGAATGCCACTCGCGAATCCGGTATTCGGAAGAATGTCGTAATGCTATATATGTACCATATGTCTCATATTCGCTGAAAGAAGATGCCTGAATCCTGTCAGCTCCTACCGTGTAGATGATCCTCTCCCAGAATGTATTTCCTCGAAGGTTCTCATTATGCTCTATGGATTCAAGCATCTCCTTAACAAAATCCTTCTTGAAAAGCATATGTTCAGATATAAATGATGGTCCGATCACCTTTTTTAACCCCGGGATAAGCTGTCCCATGGTTTCAAAGTACTCCGCATGTTCTTCTCTTTTTACATCCAAATACGGTCTGGGTGACAGCTGCCCCCCGGCAGAATCGGAAAACATTGAAAAATCACAGCAGGGAAAGGTATCTCCATCCCATATCAGATAGTATTCATCCTCACACAGATATGCATATGAAAGTTTAAGAAACTGCTGATAGTACCATCCGGTGATCCCACGCGGCAATTCTCTGCCTTTAAGGACATCTTTCATTTCTTCACTTATGACTGTATGAACCCTGTCAAAAGGAAGGATGTCATCCTCATTAATAAACCTTAGTCTTGAGTCGTCATCATCACGGGTGATAATGCTCTTCTTGTCATTCAGAAGCTCACCCACCTTGGCGCTGCCCAATATATATACATTTCGGACCGGAAGATATTTCAGATAGTACCTGTATTGTCCGTATAATCTGCCAAAACTATCCGGCGTGACGAGAACTATCGCATCGTATTCTTTTACTTCAGTCTTTTTCATATTCAAATACGCATCCTCATTAACACTGTGTTATCCGTTGATCCGGCGTGCTCCGTGTATAAGTGCTCCGGTTTGAGAAAGATTATATACCGGTATATCGGGATATCTGGCTATCTCGCCTTCTATCCACTCTCTGAATTCATTCAATGTGGGAGTAGTATATACGGTATCTCCCTGTGTGCCTTCTACCGGTATAAGTTCGGTATCATCTTTTTCACGTTGAAATCGTGTACCGTCAGTATGATATAAGCCATTTCGGTAAGCCATATCTGCTCCCGCCAGATACACAGCAGCAGCTCCCATTTTCATGGCTATTTCAATAGCCAGTGTTATAACGCTAGCGCCGACTTTGAATACATAATCTGAATGTGAATACGCATCAGGCACCCCCGTAAGGCCATCTGTAACCGCAATATACTTCTTTCCCTTATAATTCACTGCTACCTTCCAATATGCAGACAACCCGAGTATGAGCGGAATACCGCAGTCGAGGATTTTCTCTACATGCCGATAAACATTTGGGCCTGGATCGAGTATTACTCCATAATCCGGCCGTACATTTGCCTTCAACAGTTTCTCCAAGACAGTACCGACCGAAATGATCATCCGATCACCCCTGTTCATCAGAAAATCAAGCGAATCATCGAGAGACGGTCCTGCAGCTGCGATGATTACTTCCTTACCTTTGATCCCTTCCCCGATGCTGTCTATATAATCTAATCCAAGTGACGTATTGGAAAAATAATTCCTTTTATATTTCACTGAAAACAATCGCGAAGGTTCATAAATATGCTCATAATACCTCAATAACGCATTCTTTATCTCAGCATTAGCAATTTTACCTATACTTGCGCGATGAACCATCAATCCGTAATCCGGGTGTTCGGACATTTCTTTGGTAAACAGGCGCACCATGGGATCACAGATAAACTTAACGTTGTGCTCAATTGCCTGATCAATACAACCGTATTTCCTGCCCAGTTCTATCAGCTCCTCATCCTCTTCAAACACGGTTATCGGAACACTTCCGTCTGTCAGTTCACCGAGTTTACATGCAAAGTATCCCAAACCGCATCCCCATACAATATATCCCCTATATGCCGGATCATATATATCATCAGCCAGCTGTTGCGCTTCCCAAAGCGGGTCGGTAGCGGAATGAAGGTATGTTCCACTCGCCAGGCTTTTGATCGTTTTATATCCTGACGGAGTATTCTCTATGGAATAATGCTCTGTCCTGATCTGCTCTGAGTCAAACAGCACCGCTTCGATCGCCGGAATACACTCTGCATCGATTATGTCGGCAAGGAATATCCAATCCTCAAGTTCGATAGCGGAATTAACTGCCATAATAGACGACTTAACCCTCTCTATACCGAATCGATCAACGAGCATCTCGATCAAGCCGCTTTCATCATTCATAAAAGAGGCAACCATATCCCTGATCCTGCCTGTGCATAGAGAATAATTCTGCACCCGAAGATCATGTACCGTTTTATTTAGTTCAGTTATTACATCATGCATGATCACACACCCTTTTATTTATTAAGCAGAGAATTTAGCAATTCGGTAAACTGTATAGCGCCATAATAGTTTAAATGCTCTGTATCATACCACGATTTAGTATCATGCGATAACTCGCTGTCCATCATGTCCAAATAGAAAAAATCATTCTTTTCTTTTGCCCTTGAAATGATACTCTCAAATTCGGGTTTCCATTTCAGATATTCTTTTTTGCCGCCAAACTCCCATGCTTCCGCATTTACCGGCATCAGCAATACATATATTTTAACATCAGGATTAACTTCACGCGCATAAGAAAGCATCTCATCAAAAATCCGGACATTTTCTTCTATAGTTGATTCGAATCTTTTTACGACATTTGAGGGAGTATAGTTAAAATCCCGAATGATATCTTCATTGATCATTTGGCTTCGCTTATGTATTCCCGGATAATTCACATAGTATTCATGACGGCTCTCATGATTGCATTCCATGTCAAAGAATTCTGTCCATAAATATATATGATCATCAGTAATTCCTGATAACAGCTTTTTGTCTATAGCATCACGAATGTTTTCCAGCGTATATTCAAAATTCTTATTGTCGGGATAATTATGATCGTCAATATTATAGCCGCCTCCATAATACCAATATGGCGCTACTATCTTGCTAAGTGACAGGTCATAATTGAAATAATTGTAATTATACATGTCCAATATAAGGTAGTTAAGCGCCGAAAATCTGTCACTGTATTTATTCATGACATATTTAAATGTCTGCAAATTGTAGTAAAGATCCTGAGATGAGACAGACAGATTTGCCATAGGAACAGACAGATTATCCGCCAGAATTCCAAACTCTGCATGAGACAGTCCCAGAATGACCCCTTCATATCCGGGAAATCCCGGATCATTCATCACTCTGTCGGCACGCATGAACGGGATCATCGCATAAAAGAACTTGTAGAAATCGATCACGCATCCTGCCGGGACTCCGTGGTCATCCAAAACCGTCTTTATAAGCTTAACCGTATCGGAGTCATTAATCGCTATGATCACAATATCTTCCGGACCTATAGCATTGATCTCCCTGGCTTCTATACTGTTTTCCCAGAAGATAACTATATCTAAATTGGCATTTTCCCGAAGACAGGTCGAAGGAATATAACTGTCCTCTCTGGTAGTTATCATGTATACCATACAACCTCCTGTGACTATTGTATCTTCTTTATCATTTCCATCACTCTGTGCAAAACGGTATGCCGATTTTTGACTTCAGTATATCCTGCAAATGCTATTTCCCGGCGTTCATCCTCATGCGCCAGATAATAGTTGATTTTTTCCACAAGCTCATCCAATGAGTCATATGTTTCCAGGTGTTCACCGGGGTTAAGATAATCCGGAATTTCCGATTGACTGTTGGTAAGAAGAAACCCTCCGCTGCCCATTACATCCCATATTCGCTGTGGTAACCCTGTTTTGATCGAACGCATGGTGTGGTTTATATTGATCTTGCTCTGCCTGAACACACGAGGCATTTCTTTAAGCGAATCTACTCCACCATGTATCATCAGTTTGTAGTTTTGTGCATTCCCCGACAATACAGACGTATCACTGAGTGTAAAAAAATGAATTCCGTTGGCATTGGTGTACCCCGCTACAGTTGATATCATCATTACCCGATCAAGGTAAGTCAGATGATAACTGAGATAATTATTTACTGCCACAAAGCAGTCTATATTGAATACACTCATATCAGAGGGATAAAAAGAAGGATCTGTGTGCTTAAGCGCTTGGACAGTCTCATCAGTGAGTGAATTCTCAATCAGTTCCAAACCCGGAAACAGTTCCTGCACTGAGATCAATCCGTCAAGATATCCTTTTTCATACTGCGGAAGATCCAACTCCGGATATGGATCCTTCTCGTTATATAACGATCCAACAAATGAGACATCGTACTTATAGTCCGAAAAGCACTTATCAAACTCACCGATAGTATCGTCTATGCGTTCAACAGCCGCACCCAGAGGAAGATGGAAAATACGATCGGGGTTTTCATCCCTGATAGTCAGATACTGCTCACGGTCAAACAGGAATACACGATTACAACTGTTTCTGATCGCTGAGTTATAAATCTCCATCACAGGACAGTCAACGCTTACACAAACATATTTGATATTCAGTTTTTCGCATACAATAGAGATGAATGGGAAAAAATTGATGGAAAACACAAAAACCGGATGGTTTTCCAGGACCAGCCTGCCAAATTCAGCTACCAGTTGGTTAAATTCCGCTTCCGTGTGTCTGAATTCCACAACTGTGATGCCAAGCATATTGAAGGCAGCGATATAATCATGCTCACATATGCTGTTATATCTGTAGAAAACAATATTCACAACATTGCCTCCATCTCATCCAGCCGTCTCTCCAGACTGTGTTCCGTACGGACTTTCTCCCATCCCGCGCGGGCTATATCCCCTCGCTCTTTATCGTGAGACAGATAATAGTCGATCTTATTCATCAGATCGTCATAGTCTTCGTAATAATCAAAATCCTCACCCGGAACGAAGTATTCGCAAAGCTCAGCCTGATAGTTGCTAAGCAGAAAACCTCCTGCACTCATTATATCCAGTGCACGAAGCGGAATGCCCGTTAAGATGCTGCGGAGTGTGATGTTTAGGTTGATCTTTGATCCGGAGAATATCCGGTACATCTTGTCAGAATAATCCACGGGACCCATGTTCTTTATGCCCGGGATCCGGAGTGATGTGTCGTGGGTGTAGAGATTGATACGCGTTCCGCGATCGTTCCCCGATGTTGTTGCAAGCCGGTCGTTCTCCGCCTTCTTCCCCAACATCGTCAGTATCTCCCGCCTCTCGATCGCGGTCACCTGCCTCGATAGCACGAACTGCGAATAGATCTTAGCCGGTGTCATGGCATTGGTTGAATTCGGATCCGTAGGATATCCTTTTTGCATCTCGGCCTCTATTTCGGGCGTTATGAAATGTTCCAGGAAATTCATCCCGTATATATGCTTCTGAGCTTCGATCAGTCCGTCGAGATACCCGTGAGCATATGGATCTATATCCTTGAATTTATCGTACAGTCTGTGTTTGGGCTCGGTATACATTGAGCCAATAAAGGATATGTCGGCTATATATTCCGAATCGGCCATAGCCACATCCGTCGAACCGGACAGCACCGGCGGCATCGCACCCGCTGCCGGCCTCCCCGTCGCCGGATCCCGACACACAACCCCCAGCGGCAGATGATGAACCGTCGTGATCCCGCCTGCATCGAACTCCTCATACACGCCTCTGTCAAACACAAATATGCGGTTTACGGAATTGAGTATGGTCGGGGAATAAAGATCGAAAGCCGGCGAATCATAGATCCAGGAGATATACGGAACTCTTGCTTCTTCGCAGGCATTGGAAACATCGGGGAAATAATGATACGAGAACACATAATCCGGCGAAAACGAATCCAGAGATCCACGCAGATCCTTAAGGGCTTTATCTTTTTCCGTGCCCTTCGCATGCCCGTCGAAAGAAACCTTTCGGACATCATAACCGCGTGCCGCAAAAAGGTCTTCGATATTCTTATTTCCGTATGCATTCCAGTCGATCAGGATCACTTTCATGTCGGTTGTATCCCTCAACACACAATCATACAAACATCACCATATACAACGGTAGGCTGATGACTCCGTTATCGGATATGCCCAAATTGCCATCCAGAAACTTATATGCATGATCGATCTCAGTTTCATTTTTCATGATACCATTCAAAGAAGAAGCGCGATTATTCCCGCTTTTAACCTCTATGGGGATAACCTGTCCTTCTTTCTGTATAAGGAAATCCACTTCCTTCTTTGTGTGATCATTTTTGTAAAAGAAAAGCTTATATCCATTTTTGTACAAAGCGTCCGCTACAGCACATTCGTACAGACCTCCCTTGGAATTACCTTCAAGAGTGTTTTCCACGATATGCTGTTTCAGCGTAAAATCCTTCATGGATATCAGCATGGATAGATCCGTGGTATATGCGCGGAAAAAATCATCTCTCGAATAATCGTCCAGATCGTAACGGACATCACTGACAAGTCTGCATAAAGTGATTATATCCGCACGAAGCAGCCATTCGATGCTGGAATAATACTTCTGAGCTCTGGCGCCATGTTCGATCTCCTTATACTGGAATTTATGGTTTTCCTTATCCAGTAACTGTTTAGAGAGCGAGAGATAGCATTTTTCAGCTTTGATCTTTTCCTCCGCATGCGCATAATGAGCTATATCATACTGATATCCGGTGAGCAGATTTCTCTGTATCCGGTCAACAACTCTGAAGTCCCGGGTGTTCACAAACGCATCCACTGCTTCAGGCATTCCTCCGATAGCCATGTATTGCCTGAAGTAATTCATCATCTGAATATTTATCGCATCAGGTATTATCTTTTTTTCTTCAAAAAATGAACGGACTGTGCCGATCAGATCATCAGATATCCCACAACCCCATAGAAATTCCTCAAAATCCAATCCGTACATATCGATATGATCAACATATCCGACAGGGTATGAAGATGGGCGTCTATAATCGATCCCCAGCAAAGAACCCGAGCATATCACATCATATCTGTTGTCGATCGCCCAGAACTTTAACGATGTGATAGCATTCTCGCATTCCTGTATCTCATCCAGGAAAATGAGCGACCTGCGAGGTTCCAGTTTCTTATCGGGGAATCTGAATCTAAGTGCCGTGATCATGCTTTGAACATCAATATCACCTGCGAATATCTCCGAAGCGGAAGGCATCTCCTTGAAGTTAAGCTCTATCACCTCTTCATATTCGTCTTCCGCGAAGCGCTCAATAATGTAGGTCTTTCCAGTCTGTCTGGCGCCCCTGACTACAAGACACTTTTTATCTTTATTATTTTTCCATTCTATAAGCTGTTCAGTGATCTTTCTTTTTAGCAAGCCGAACCCCTCATCAACATTTTAGATATCATTAATGTGCATTGTATCAACATTTTGGAATACAAAAAAGAACCCGGATTCACATTTTTTGATTATTATACCACTTTTCAACTATAACGTGGGTAATAAGATTTCATATCTCCCCTATCACATAAAAATACCTCTGCACCGAATATGGTGCAGAGGTATTTGCTTTTCCGATCACTGTTTACTGATCACTGATCACTGCTGTCTCTGAGCGATAGCTGCCTGTGCTGCTGCAAGCCTTGCAATCGGCACACGGAAAGGTGAGCAGGATACGTAGTCAAGTCCGATCTCGTTGCAGAACTCTACGGATGACGGATCGCCGCCGTGCTCGCCGCAGATACCTACATGGAGGTTCGGATTGACGGGCTTGCCCAGTTCCATGGACATCTTCATCAGCTTGCCCACGCCGTTTCTGTCGAGCTTGGCGAAAGGATCGTTCTCGAATATCTTCGCATCATAATATGCGTCGAGGAACTTACCTGCGTCGTCTCTGGAGAAGCCGTATGTCATCTGAGTCAGGTCGTTGGTACCGAAGCAGAAGAAGTCTGCGTTGGCTGCGATCTCGTCAGCGGTAAGTGCTGCTCTCGGGATCTCGATCATGGTACCTACCTGATACTCGAGTTTGTAGTTAGCTGCTTTGATCTCTTCCTCTGCGGTCTCTACCACGAGTTTCTTAACGAATACGAATTCCTTCACATCGCCGATCAGAGGAATCATGATCTCGGGAGTTACCTTCCAGTTGGTATGCTTCTTCGATACGTTGATGGCAGCTCTGATCACGGCTCTGGTCTGCATCTTGGCGATCTCGGGATAGGTTACTGCCAGACGGCATCCGCGGTGTCCCATCATGGGGTTGAACTCATGCAGAGATGCGATGATGGCCTTGATCTCTTCAACGCTCTTATTCTTGGTCTTCGCGAGCTTCTCGATATCGGCATCCTCGGTGGGTACGAACTCATGAAGCGGGGGATCGAGGAATCTGATGGTTACCGGATAACCCTCGAGAGCTTCATAGAGTTTCTCGAAGTCACCCTGCTGATAAGGCAGGATCTTATCGAGTGCCTTTTCTCTCTCCTCTACGGAGTCGGAGCAGATCATCTCTCTGAATGCATCGATCCTGTCGGGCTCGAAGAACATGTGCTCTGTACGGCACAGACCGATACCTTCGGCACCGAGTTCACGTGCCTTACGTGCGTCTGCGGGAGTGTCGGCATTGGTACGGACCTGCATGGTACGGAACTTGTCAGCCCATCCCATGATACGGCCGAACTCACCTGCTATAGTAGCATCAACGGTAGGAATGATGCCGTCATAGATATTACCTGTGGAACCGTCGAGTGATATATAATCGCCTTCTTTAAAGGTCTTGCCTGCGAGGGTGAATTTCTTGTTCTCTTCATCCATCACGATGTCACCGCAGCCGGATACACAGCAGGTACCCATGCCACGGGCAACAACTGCAGCATGTGATGTCATACCGCCGCGGACGGTAAGTATTCCCTGGGCAACCTTCATGCCTGTTATATCTTCGGGTGAGGTCTCAAGACGTACGAGTACGACTTTCTCTCCTCTCTCGAACCATGCCTCGGCATCCTCTGCCGAGAATACGATCTTACCGCAGGCAGCACCGGGTGATGCTCCGAGGCCCTTGCCAATAGGCTCGGTCTTCTTGATCTCACCGCTGTCGAACTGAGGATGCAGCAGAGTATCGAGGTTACGGGGATCGATCATGGCTACTGCTTCTTCTTCGGTCTTGCGGCCCTCATCCACGAGGTCGCACGCGATCTTCAGAGCGGCCTGAGCGGTACGCTTACCGTTACGGCACTGCAGCATGTAGAGTTTGCCGTTCTCTACGGTGAACTCCATGTCCTGCATATCGCGGTAATGCTTCTCGAGGATCTTGCATACCTTGGTGAACTGATCGTAAGCTTCGGGGAACTTCTGCTCCATCTCGCTGATGTGCATGGGAGTACGGATACCTGCAACAACGTCCTCACCCTGTGCATTAACGAGGAACTCACCCATCAGCTTCTTTTCGCCGGTAGCGGGATCACGTGTGAACGCAACACCTGTACCGGAGTTGTTATTCAGGTTACCGAATACCATGGGCATAACGGATACCGCTGTTCCCCAGCTGTAAGGGATGTCGTTGTCACGACGGTATACGTTGGCTCTCGGGTTATCCCATGAACGGAAAACTGCCTTGATGGCTTCTTTTAACTGAACGATCGGGTCTGTGGGGAATTCTTCACCGAGCTCGTTCTTGTACTCTTCCTTGAACTGCTCTGCGAGTTCCTTAAGATCCTCGGCCGTCAAGTCAACGTCGAACTTAACGCCCTTTTTCTCCTTCATCGCATCTATGAGCTGCTCAAAATGCTTCTTGCCGACACCCATAACGACATCGGAGAACATCTGTATGAATCTGCGATAGGAATCATAAACGAAACGTTCGAACTTCGGATCGGGGTTGCCGGCTATCATAGCCTCAACAACTTCCTCATTAAGTCCGAGGTTTAAGATCGTGTCCATCATGCCGGGCATGGATGCGCGGGCACCTGAACGAACGGATACAAGAAGCGGCTTCTCGGGATCACCGAAATATTTGTCATTGATCATCTCTATACGACCCACGAACTCCATGATGGAACTCATGATCTCGTCATTGATCTGTCTGCCGTCTTCGTAATACTGATTACAAGCCTCGGTAGTAACAGTGAAACCCTGAGGAACCGGAAGACCGATGTTGGTCATCTCGGCAAGATTCGCACCTTTACCACCCAAAAGCTCGCGCATGTTGGCGTTACCTTCGGTAAACAGATACACCCATTTTTTATGAGCCATAGCTAAACCCCCTTGAAAAAAAATGATTAGTAGATGCGACGAATATGATGTCGTAACGTATATTTTACTACAAAAAAGGCGCGTGGTCAAAGCCACGCGCCTCTCATGGGTAAGATTTTATCGATCGATCCGGATTACTTAACGGTAACGTTTGTTACGTGAGGCTGAGGTCCCTCATACCAGTACATGAAACCTTCAACATCAATGGTGTCACCAACGTTAAGTCCCTCAACTGCCTTGTATACATCAGTATCGGAACCGCACAGATAAGACTCTACGCAGAATGTATAGGTCTTGCCGTCCTTGGATACGTTAAAGTAAAGGTCATCTCCCTGTGAACCGGAACCATCCCAGTTGTAAAGGAATGCTGCATTGTCATCGCCTGAACCTTCTACTGTCATGCCCTTGAATGCTACGAACTGGTTCATGTAATCAGCGATCTCATCTGTACCGAGCTTGTCGGTTACATCAGCTGCTGTTGCAACATAAGTTTCGCCATCCTCTGAGATAGAGTATGTAGCGTCTGTGATCTCAACTTCGCCTGACCACTCAGACTTGTAACCTGTTACGATGATCTTGGTACCGGGTACCATAAGCTCATAATCTTCCTCGCTGCAGGGCATATTGTAAAGGAAGTATGCTCCGTCCTTATCCTGGGTATAGAATGTAGCCATTCCTACGCCTTCATTCTCCCACCATCCCTGTTTAGCCTGTACATAGGTCTCAACGGTCACTTCGGTGTCGAGTTCTGCATCTACATAGTCAGCATAAGTGAATACGCCGCCTGCATTCTCGGTCTCCTCTACTTCCTCTTCTACTGCTTCCTCTACAGTCTCAGCAACCTCTTCAGTTGCCTCTTCAACTGTCTCAGCTGTTTCCTCAACTGCCTCTGTTGCAGTTTCCGCAACTTCCTCAGTCTTTCCGCATGCTGCAAGGCTGAGTACCATAGCAGATGCAAGAAGTGTTGCTACGATCTTCTTTTTCATAATAGTTTCCTCCTGTGGGTATGAACCCTTTCAAAAGTGTGTTCTGTGCACACAAAAATGAGTGTGAGTTTCCTCACACTCATATTTTCGTGCAAATACCACAGATAGGCAATCGGCACTATGCCCAAACACATTTAGTCCGTCTCGCCCATTCCCGACAGTTTTGCCAAAGCGGGAGCAAAATCTCCGCTCTTCTCATACATCTCACGGGCTTTGTCTTTCTCGCCTTTCATCTCGAGGATCGTTCCCATCTGATAATAAGCTCTGAAGTCGCTCGTACCGCTGCGGTTAAAAATGTGCACGCCGGTCGCTTTTTCAAACTCGGAATATGCACGGTCCAGATCGCCGGTCCGCATGCAGACGTTGCCCATCATATACAGGAAGTCCGCTCTGAATGAATATGCGTCATAGAATCTGTCCATGATGGAGACGGCTTCTTCACAGTATTTATCATCGACCTCAAGGAGGCAGTAGCAGTAAGACTCCATCATGCTGGCCACAAAAGAATCCTTGGGATTGCAGTCCATCTTAAGGCCCTGTTCGTAATACTCGATAGCCTTCACATGATCGTTCATGAATACGTAATTTCTGCCCAGCTGATAATAGGTATAGGGATCGCTCTCATTTTCACGCAGATCCGCTATGAGCATCTCAAGGTTACGTGTCGCACGTGTCCTCTTATCTGACTCGGTCACATACCCCTCATGATAAATGGTAAAAGGCACCTCTATATATTCCGGAGCGGAACCGTCTATCGGCATGACTCTCTCATGGATGGAGCCCTCGTAATGACAGTATTTGCGGTTGAACAGACGACCTATGCGCTCACTGACGATAGACTTGACGCCCTGGATCGTATAGGGATTGTTGCGCTGGATCAGACCGATCTTGTCCGGATTATCCTTCATGACCCTGTGGATATCCAGAAGATTCACATTTTCCAGATACTCATCACAGTCGATGATGAGTATCCAGTCGTTTGTGGCTTTCTCTATGCTGAAGTTGCGTGCCGCCGAGAAATCGGAGCACCATGTGAACTGATAGATATTGTCCGTATATTTTTTAGCCAGTTCCATCGTACGGTCGATGGATCCGGTGTCGACCACTATCACCTCGAATTTGCAGGGACGCAGCCTTTTTAAACATTCTTCTATGTGGTTGTCTTCGTTACGTGCAATGATGCATACGGATATATCCATATCCATGATCTTGTATCCCCCCGGATAGTCTTATGTATTGTCTTATGATGTGTATATTACAGATCGGTTCCGGTAAGCATCCTGTATGCCTGCAGGTATTTCTCCGTAGTCTTCTGAACTATCTCCTCCGGAAGCGTCCAGTTGTGCTCTCCCTCGTGCGCTGTCAGATAATCTCTTGCAAACTGCTTGTCAAAAGAGCCTTGAGTGCGTCCCGGCTCATATTCATCAGCCGGCCAGAATCTGGACGAATCGGGTGTCAGGATCTCGTCTCCGAGGACCATCTCACCGTTCTCATCAAGACCGAACTCAAGCTTCGTGTCCGCTATGATGATACCCTTGGTCAGAGCGTAATCGGCGCACTTATTATATATCGTCAGAGTGTAGTCGCGAAGTTTGGTCGCATACTCCTCACCATGTCCAGGGAAATCCCTCTCGAGGACTTCTATCGATCTTTCAAAAGAAATGTTCTCGTCATGATCGCCTATCTCCGCCTTGGTGCTGGGAGTGTAGATCGCTTCGGGAAGCTTATCCGCTTCAACCAGTCCTTCGGGAAGTTTGATGCCGCATACGGTACCGTCCTTCTTATAGTTTTTCAGTCCGCTGCCGGTGATGTAACCTCTGACGATGCATTCGATGGGGAGCATTTTAAGCTTCCTGCACATCATGCTGCGGCCTTCGAAATATTCGGTTCGAAACTCCTCAGGCATATCCGCAGTATCGGTTGAGATCATATGATTAGGGATGATGTCCGATGTTAAGTCAAACCAGAACTTCGACATCTTCGTGAGCACTTCGCCCTTTTTCGGGACCATGTTGGACAGGATCACATCGAAGCAGCTGATGCGGTCCGTGGCCACCATGATGAGTGAGTCGCCGTTATCATATATCTCTCTTACTTTGCCTTCCTTGATAGGTGTTGGTGTTGTCATATCTGTCTCCGTTATATGTGGTGTCAGGGGCGAACCTGAAAGTCCCTGATGATCAATCGTAAATGGGCATCTTGGTCAGGTCGAATTCAAGTACCATGCCGCCTTCGCTGTCGAGTTCGGGATCGTAGTACTCGTATGTCGCTTCGATCTTGGCATCATGCCTTCCGTCCGTACTGTTCTTGAATACCTGAGCCTCGGAATCGGTAAGTGATACGTCAACCACATAAGCATCACCGAACTTGTAGACCACGGGGATCATCTCATCATCGGTCAGATCCACATACATGGATACGAGTGCCTGATCTTCATATGCGAAGCTCACATTATCCCATATGTCGAAATCATCCGAATAGATCTCCATGAACGGAAAATCATCTTCGGGGTCTCTTACGATGGCGTATGCAACAAACTCGGAATCAATACCTTCATACTCATCGCCGAATCCGGTGCATGTAACGGTTCCTTCATAGTATCCCTGCCACATGGCGGCTTCGGTGACAACAGTCTGGTTCTCGGGAGCGTTGACATCCTCCTCATATTCCTCCTCGTCGTCCGACGGATCTGAAGCGACGGGTGTTACATCCGCATCACCGTATTTCTCGCCCATCAGATCGCCGAGAAGTGCAAGTGACTCTGCTCCGTCAGACTTGGGTGCCTCAACTTCGGGATCGATATCATCCTTATCGGTGCCGGTCTCACTTTCGCCTCCAGACGGCTGGCCGGCTATTTCTTCAAGCTTATCGGTCACCATATCCTTGACGGAAGCGCAGCCGCCAAGCATCATCACGCTTGCCATAACGATCGCGATCAGTGCTGTTCTCTTTTTCATAATTCCTCCAATCTATGCAAACATATGCATGTATACAGATATATCAGTACCTTATGACTATACCCCATTATCCGCAGACGGTCAACGCGCCCATTCCTTTTAGAAGCGGCTATAAAAGCAGTCAGAATCCTTGGTTTTATAGCCATTTGAAGGTTGAAAGGCGGTGGTCAGCAGGTAGTTGGCTATAAAATCAGCTCGATTCTGGAGAATTATAGCTATTTGAAGCCAAAATAGCGTTGGTTGGCAAGGAATTGGCTATAAAATCAGCCGGTTTCCGGGGAATTATAGCTACTTGCGTGCAAAAGCAGGCGAGGGTGTCAGTTCTCCGTAGAACATGTACTGCTGAAGGACGCCCAGATGATCATGATACCTCGAAAAAGGAAAAGCATCGGAATACTCCGTCCCATACTCTCGTTCCAGCACCTGTCTGATGTGTGTATCTATCGGAAAAGCTTCAAGATGATGAAGTGCGAACAGGCACACACAGTCTGCAACCTTCTGCCCGATCCCGTAGACCTTCAGAAGCATCTCGCGGGACCCGGGGTAATCGAGCCTGCGAAGTGCATCAAGGTCGAGTTCGCCTGAAACGACTGCACGGGCTGCGCGCACAACATACTTGCTCCTATACCCTAAGTTGCAGGGCATCAGATCATCCTCTCCGAGAGCGGCGAGCGATCCGGGAGTCGGGAAGGCGAAAAAATCCCCGCCAATTTCAACATGCTGGCCATAAGTCCTGCATATATTCTCTATGCACTTATGAATCCTGGGGATGTTGTTCTGCTGGGATATAAGGAAGGTCACAATCATTTCCCAAAGGTCCTGGTTAAGGATCCGGATACCATGTCCGGCCTGTGCGACCCCGGTAAGATACTTATCGGAAGGATCGACGGAAGCGATGATCGAAGCATAATCGGTGTCCATATCAAAATACGTACGCCATACGGCCTCGTATTCTTCAGGAGAACAATCAAGTTCTATTCCGTCCGGAAGCTGGCGGGCTATCACACGTCGATCCCTCGAGATGATCTCATAGGCATCAGACCCGGAAGCGCCGTCACCCGCGGAAGCACCCAAGGCATCAGGCTCCGTAAGCTCACTCATCCGGAAACACTGTCCCGAATCGGCTATCTGCTTAAGATTAAGTTCGCTGCAGACAACCTTCATCAGAAGTTCACTCCCAGGGCGCGCAGTTTTTCGCACGCATCTTCGTATCCGGTGAATACTATCCCCTGCATTCCGTATGATTTTGCCGCTTCCACATTATCTTCCCTGTCGTCTATGAACACGCATTCCCCGAGGTTAAGTCCGTACTTTTCTGCAAGAGCATCAAATATCGCTCTGTCAGGTTTGATCTCATGGATCATATAGGAAAAGATGTATCCGTCCAGCAGATCCAGGAAGTTGATCGCGCCTAATTCAACCGCACGCTTCTGTGCTCTTTCTCCGAAATTGGACAGCACATACACGCCGTAACCGGCTGTGCTTAAGTCTTTCAGCCAGCCTCTCGTATAGTCCCTTGGAGATGCAGACAGGACCGCACCGTCATAAAACCGTTTGATAAGATCCCCTATCTCGGGAGCCTGTGATACCAGGAATTCAACCAGTTCGTCATGGCTTTTTACGCCACGGTCTTCTTCATTCCATACGCTCCAGTCACTGAAGATCGCCTTCATTACGGCCTTCTTTTCTTCAGGCGTAAAACCCAGGATATCCATGCTCACTTCGGGTGACCACCCTATCAAAACATTGCCCACGTCAAAGATTATATTTTTGATCATCATGTCTGTCACGGCCTTATCATCCCGGATAAAAACTCGCGGGTCCGCTCTTCCTTCGGTGAATCGAAGATCTGGGCGGGCGTCCCTTCTTCCACGACCGATCCGCCTTCCATGAAAATGATCCTGTCTGCAGCTTCGCGGGCAAACCCCATCTCATGTGTGACTACGAGCATCGTGGTACCTTCTTTTGCCAGTTTGAGAACAGTATCCAGAACTTCACCCGTAAGTTCGGGGTCAAGTGCGGACGTCGGCTCATCCAGAAGGATTATGTCCGGTTCGAGCGCAAGCGCACGGGCGATCGCAACTCTCTGCTGCTGCCCTCCCGAAAGTTCATCCGGATAGTAGTCCGCCCTTTCGGACAGGCCCACGCGTGCCAGGCACTCTTCGGCTTTCTTTCGCGCAAGCGCTTTATCCATGCGGTGTCCGACTGTCAACCCCTCGGTCACGTTGCCGAGCGCGGTCTTGTTCCTGAACAGATTGAAGCTCTGAAAAACAAACCCCATATGGGATCTTAACTGCCTGATTTCATGCGCGGAAGCTCTGTGCAGATCGTAGGTTTCGGTCTTTTCATCCGCTCCGCCTTCGTCACATACGAAATCGAGGGTCCCTTCATCCGCTTTTTCCAGAAAAGATACACAGCGCAGCATCGTGGTCTTACCCGAACCCGAAGGTCCGATCACGGCCACGACCTCGCCTTTGTTCACCTGCAGGTCTATGCCCTGCAATACTTTTGTTTCTCCAAAAGATTTATTTAGATTTCTAACGGTTAACATAACTCATTCCATCAAATACCGACCATCGGCTTTTTACGGCCCTTGGCGGTCACATTAGTGTTATCATGTGATCTCCATACCAGTTTCGACTCAAGATATCCCTGCAGCCAGGTGAGAAGCGTCGAGAAGACCAGATATATGAGTGCCGCTTCGCAGTACAGTGCAAACGGTTCATACGTGCGTGCCGCGATCTGCTGAGCCGATGTGAACAGTTCAACCACCGTGATGCTCGATGCTAAGGAAGTATCCTTGAGCAGACTGATCAGGTTGTTGAACAGGCTCGGGAAGGCGATCTTGAACGCCTGCGGAAGCACTATATGAAAAAGTGTCTGCGGATAGTTTAAGCCCACCATGTACGCTGCTTCGGTCTGTCCCGCCGGTATCGCTTCGATAGCGGAGCGGAATACCTCGGCGTTATATGCAGCAAGATTTAAGCCGAACGCGAGCACGGCTGCAGGAAAAGCATCGATCATGATGCCTAAGCCCGGCAACCCGAAAAAGATGATGAACAGCTGAACTATCAGCGGAGTTCCTCTGAATATCCAGATATAAATGAACGCTATCTCTTTCAGAACGCGGATGCGCATCACCTGAACAAGGGCAAGTATGAGCCCCAGTACAAGGCTTACCGCAAACGAAAGGATCGTGAGCGGGATGGTCACCTTGATGCCGGGGATCAATATCTTGGTAAAAGACGACAGCAGGATTCCTACAAGTCTCTCACTCATTTTTTTACCTTATTCCTGTGATATATCCGCTCCGAAATATTTTTCAGAAAGTTCCGTAAGTTTCCCGTCGACCGCCAGTTCAAGAATGGCCTGGTCGATGGCTGCGCGAAGAGTATCGTTATCCGAGCCCTTAACAAGCGGGATGGATACTTCGGATGCGTCTTCAGTAAGCGCAACTATCTTGATCGGTGCGTCAGGGTGTTCTGCGAGATAATCATAGAATGAGACCTCTGCGTTCAATGTGGCGTCCACTCTGCCTGACAGGACCATGTCGATGGTCTCAGAAAGTGTATCCACATTCTGTACGTCAGCGCCGTACTTGACCGCGAGATCAGCATATGTTGAACCCAGTGAATTACTGGTCAGTTTTCCTTCCAAGTCTTCAAAAGATGTAATATCGGTGTTGTCGTCCGCTACTACCAAAGCAGTCTTAATGTAAGCATAGGCAGTGGTAAAATCATACTTCTCCTTACGTTCGGGAGTGATCTCCACGCCGTTTATGATGCAGTCGTATCTGCCTCCGTCGAGTCCCGTGAACAGACCGTCCCATTCACCCTCGACAAATTCCGCCTGTACTCCGAGCTTGTCCGCTATCGCACGGCCCACCTCGGTGTCGTAACCTACGAGTTCTCCGCTCTCGTCGTGATAAGTCCAGGGAGCCCACTGTCCCTCCATTGCGATCACAAGCTTGCCGTCTCTCTGAATACGGCCGAGATGATCGAGTTCTGAGTCCGATGCGGGATTTGATCCGCATCCTGTCAGCATTACAAGGCTGTTTGCCAATGTAAATGCCATAAGTAAACCAATGATCCTTTTGCGCATTTTGTTTTCTCCTTTCGAAAGTCCGAAATCATTCCGGACTTAAGCAAACTGAAATATTACATACCCCGCATAAATTCCGAGTAATGCGAAGCCTTGAGCTCTGTATATCCTTCCCTTGATGAGTGCGGGCAGACACATGATGAGCATGACCGCGACCATGACGGGTATGTCCACTACCAGCGAAGCATTGATCCCGGCGATGGTCTTTTCCACAGGAATATGGAAAGGTGCAAGTGTTACTGCCAGTCCGCTGACCAGCACGAGGTTGAAAAGATTCGCTCCGATGACGTTACCGAGGCTTAAGTCGCTGTGCCCCTTTACTAAGGATGTGATAGCCGTAACGAGCTCGGGAAGCGAGGTTCCGAGAGCCACGAATGTAAGGGCTATTACCGACTGGGGTACGCCTGCTGCCTCTGCGATCAGCGTGCCGTTGTCCACGAGCAGGTTTGCGCCGATAGCGATGACGGCGGCACCGAGTACCAACCGGCCTATATTCATGATCAGGTCATTCTTCGGTTCCTTTTTGGCAGCGGATCCAGCCGGTGCTTCGGTATCGGCCGGTGGTTCCTCAGAAGAAACGTCCGTCGGGGCATCATCTCCGATCGATCTGTCGGGAATATTGTCCTCCTCACCGACTTTATCGAGCACGTTCTCTATATATTCGTCGGTCATGCGGCTGGACTCGGGATCCTGAGGAGTTTCGGTGAGACCGATGACCTCATCATCCCCGGCACCGGAGCGCGTATCAGGCATCGAACGGGTTACGTCACCGTCCATGGCCATCGCACGTGTACCATCCGAACCCGCCTTGGCGGCGACCATCCCTTCGCGGGCCTGCTTAACGCAGATGATCATATAGGATACAAATATCGCAAGCAGGATGATGCCCACAGGTCTGGAAAAATATCCTGTCGCATAAGCCACGGCTATGTAGAGGATCGCGGCCCCGAAGAAGAATGTTATCGGTACCTTAAGTGATTTTTTCTCGACTGCCGCAGGTCTGAAAGCCATCGTAACAGCCGCCACAAGAGCTGTGTTACATATGATCGACCCTATCGCATTACCGTATGCCATATCGCTGGCTCCCGCAGTGAGCGCCGCAGTGGATGACACCATTACTTCGGGGATCGTTGTTCCTATGGATACGACGGTCGCACCTATCAGGATCTCGGGCATATGGAACCGCCTCGCTATCCCGCAGGATCCGTCAACGAACCAGTCCCCGCCTTTTACCAGACAGATCAGTCCGATTATGAACAGGAAAATCTCAATTACTATAGCCGGTAATCCGAACATTTTATAATACCCCCAGTCTGTTTATCTCATTTATGATTACATCCGCACACCTAAGATGGTGGGATGCGCCGGGATGCCAGTGGGCGCCCAGTTCGTTTTCGGGACATTCAGGCAGGGCCTGATACCACACTCTCGCATCTCCGCTCTCTATCTTGTATCGCTCAATGGCTTCCATTATGAAAGGCTCCATGAGCGGTCCGCACATGCCGTATACCCAAATGATATACGCATCCGGGTTTTTCCCACGGATCAGATTAAGGAAATTCACTATGGAATCCTCGAATCTCTTTTTCGATTCCGGATCCCAACCCTCTGGTGTAATAGAAGCCTGCTTATATGTTTTCCCCGTATCGGGATCCGTCCAAGCGGGACTGTCGGTTGACGCTCCGTCGTTCGTTCCCAGATTCACTATGACCAGATCAGGCTTCCATGCGGCAAAATCCCACTCTTCATGGGCTCCGAGCGCTCCGTTCATCTCGTCTGTGAGCACGCCGCAAACCTGCGTATAGTAATCGGGGATGTTGCAATGAATATTGTTATCCCAACCGCAATATACTCCCCAGCCGCTCTGTGACACGATCGAATAATCCGCGTCATAACGCTTAGCGATCGTTAGTCCGTAATGGGCGTTTAGTCCGAAGATACCCGCGCACCAGTCGTGAATATCACTCGATCCGGTCAGTCCCTCGCCGCTCGTAAGCGAATCGCCGACTATCTCTATTTTGCAGGATTTGGGAATAACGGGCTGAAGCACGCAGTCGGTCTCGATGCCGTATACGAGGAGTTTTCTCACGTGATCGTCCTGAATGGGCTGAACCTCAATGATGACAGTCACCGTCTTAAGCTCGCCGACGGGCATATCCCTGTAAAGGCAGAATTTATTCCTGCCCTTGGGAATCATGAATCTCTGTATCAGGAATCCGTCAAGTTCGACCCTTAAGTACATCTCCCTGATGCTATAATCGCACTCAAGGTCGATCCAGCACTCGGTCGAATCGGTATCGAACTCAAGTCCCGAAGCAGTCCAGAAAAGCGGCATCGGAACGGTCTTGACAGTCCTGCCGTATACTCTGATATGATCGGAGTCGGTGGGGAGGTAATTATACATATCAGCCTCCGAGAGTGGCTTTCATGATAGCCTTGATGGTATGCATGCGGTTCTCTGCCTCATCGAATACAACGGATCTTTCACCTTCGAATACTTCATTGGTAACTTCCAGCTCACACAGGCCGAATTTCTCATAGACCTGACGTCCGACTGCGGTATTCAGGTCATGGAATGCGGGCAGGCAGTGCATGAACAACGCTCTGTCGGATGCATGTTCAAAGCACTCCTTGCGGACCTGATAAGGTTTAAGTTCACGGATACGCTCAGCCCATACTTCCTCGGGCTCACCCATGGATACCCATACATCGGTATAGATGACATCGGCACCGCGGCATGCACTTTCCACATCATCCGTAAGAGTGATGCTTCCTCCGGTCTTTGCCGCAAGGTCTTTTGCATATCTTACGAGTTTTTCATCGGGATAGTACTTCGGTGATGTGCATGCGACGAAGTCAAAACCGAGTTTAGCGCTCGTAACCATGAGGGAGTTGCCCATGTTATATCGGGCATCGCCCATATATACGAATCTTATGTCCTTCAGTTCACCGAGATGCTCACGCATGGTGAGAAGGTCGGCAAGCATCTGAGTGGGATGGAATTCATTGGTCAGACCGTTCCAGACGGGAACACCGGCGTATCTTGCCAGTTCCTCAACGATATCCTGGCCATAGCCGCGATACTCTATTCCGTCATACATGCGGCCGAGTACTCTTGCCGAATCCGCGATAGATTCCTTACGTCCGATCTGCGAACATGAGGGATCGAGATATGTCACGTTCATTCCGAGATCGTAACCTGCCACTTCAAAAGAGCATCTCGTTCTGGTACTTGTCTTTTCAAATATCAGCGCTATGTTCTTGCCGCGCAGGGTATCGTGGGCTATGCCCTTTTTCTTCTGGTCCTTGAGCTCGGCAGCCAGATCCACGAGATAGAGGATCTCCTCGGGCTCATAATCCATCAGTTTCAGAAAGTTTCTTCCTTTTAAAGAAATATCGTTTCTCATCTCACTCCTCATTTCCGTCGTTTATTATCCACAAAAACAGGCGCTGCAAGTCCTGTATTGTTCATGGTCCGGTGGTACTTATCCACAGCGGTGGGCGCAGACACGTATGTTTTGGCCGGTTTCCCGGCCTGTACCAGGCGGTCTATGCGGGACTGGAGCCTCATCTCGGAAGCCTGGATCAGCGCCGTTTTATCGGTAACGGCTGTTATCAGGCTCTGGATCCTGCGAAGCTGCTCAGAATAATCTCTGGGACTTTCCTTAAGCGCAGGGGATACTCTGTCGTACAGCGCCGTGAACCCGTCGTCCAGAAGTCCCAGTTGTTCGATGATCTCGCCCTTTTCGGCGCAGAGTTTATTGTACCCGTCTATGTCGAGCTGCTCGCCGCACATGCATTTCTCATGTTCGGTGCATATCTCCTGAACACGTGTAAGAAGTTTATTCTTCTTTTCCAGAGAGTCGGCAAGTATCGTAAGATACCGCTCAAGATCGGTGCTTTCCATTTTCGCTGAATGAGTTCCTCCGCAGTAAGTGGAGTATAGCATAGATACCACAGCAAAATCAAAGGGCCGCCGCAAAGCGGCAGCCCATCAGATCCTGTAAATAACCGCGATCACAGTCCGAGACTCTTTAATGCATCCATAGTCGAAGCATCGGACGAAGCCTTGTTTGCTTCCTGGATCTGCAGATATACTTCCTTACGATATACCGGTATCTCGCGCGGAGCTTCGATACCTATTTTTACCTGATCACCCTTAACTTCGAGGATGGTCACCTCTACATTGTTGTTGATGATCAGAGCTTCGTTCTTTTTACGTGATAATGCGAGCATTCCCGATCACCCCTCTTTCGCTTTCTTTGCTGCCGCAAGCTTGTCATATATAGGATACTTAACCTTGTATTCGTCACTCTCGATGATGATCTGACAACCCTTGCAGGTAGCTGAGTTAACGATAACGGGTCCGCGGAGATTGACGGTCATCTTCTCGATCTCATGAGGGATGGTCATGGTAACGAGGACTATCATATCCTCGTCATTCATCTCTCCGAGAGGCTTTAAGAGTTCATCATCAACGCTGGGATTATAATCTTCCTTAACGATAAGGGGGTTGAGCACGGGCATGGCGAATCCGGGTTCCTCAACGGACTGGAGCCATTTAACGGTATTGCTGCCCTGTTCCTCATCATACAGAAGTACGAAATGTTGCAGATCGGGGAAACCTATTATTCCGCCGGGGAATTCAATGACTTTGGACTCATCGATCTCGATCTCGCCAAAAGCTCTGGTCATCATTTGCATAAACTTACCCTCCAATTTACGTAATCAAGATCCTTCATGACTTACGTGCGAATCCGTTCGCACTCATAAATAAAATATACATCTTTAGATGTAATTAATCAAACTATTCTGCATGATCTTGCTGGTAGCCATGAGCGCCGCATCATAGGTCGTCTCGGCCGCCGTCAGAAGAACAGCCACCTCTGTCATGTCGATGCCTTCGTTCTCTTCCTGGAGTTCCTTGAACGTGGATTTCTGCTCCTCGAGTCTGGCACTGATGAGTTCAAGTCTCGTGGACCTGGTGCCGTTCTTGGTGATCGCAACGTTTGTGCTGTCGAGGTAGTTCTGGTATCTGGTGATCTGATCGCCGAAGCGCTTGCTCACGGCATCACGGATGTATGTATAAGCCTTATCGGCCGCATCGAGTCTTGTTTTGCAATCCTTGTAATCAGCCGTACCCTCTACATAGCCTTTAAGTTCTTCCTTGAGATCGGAACGGATCTTCTCGATCTCGGTGAACTGGTTCACTATATCCTTTAAGTCGTCTAAGTCTCTCTGAACGGCGGGATCGAACACTTCGTGAGCATTGGTATTTACCTGAATGGTCTGATTGTATCCGACATCGTATACTATCTCGGTATTTACGTTGCCGCCCGCATTATAGGTGATGTTCTTGCTCGCATCCGCAGGGTCCACCTTGGTGCACTCGAAATAGTGCTGGGGATTAAGATCTCCCACTTCCCAGTTTCTCTTCTGATAATCCACGGATACGGAACCGCCGTCGGTGAAGACCGTGCTCAGGTTATCGGCGATATCGGGAGTAAAAATGATCTCACCGGTAGTAGGGATGAAAAATGCCGTAGGGGTGTTCGTTCCGGTAGCCGTGATCATCTGCCCGTATGCAAGTTCAGCGGATGCGACGGTGGTGATACCGGCGGTGAATACGGTTGAAGTGATATCTGTTCCGTCCTTGTCCTTGATCGTAAGTGCGGGAGCAACACTTGAATCAACATCTCTGTATGAAAGCCTGAGCCTGTGGATCTCCACATTTTGGATATCCAGTTCGTCGACGGTCAGCGCGTTGGCCTTAGTATCGAAAACGCTGTAATCGGTATAACTGAAGCTGTCGAGCTGAGCCTCTTTGAGATTCTCGGTTATCTGATATATGGGCTCCTGATTGGCCTTGTCTATCTGCTCCTTCTGGAGTGTCAGGGGAGTATCGGTCCTGTATCCGGTGAAGATGTATCTGCCCGCATAGTCCTGATTACCTGTAGCAAACACTTCATTGGTATAGGACTCGATCTGCGTAAGGAGCACGTTCATGTCGGAAGCGGTGTAGTCCTTGTTAACGCCGGTCTGAACCTGTGTATAGAGGTTCGTATACACCTTGGTGATGGTATCAAGCGACTTGGCCGTTACATCCAGCCACTGATTTGCATCCGGGGCATTCTTGTCATAGTACTGGTTTGCCGTAGATACGTTGCTTCTGAGTCTCAGTGCACGGATCGCGATAACGGGATCGTCCGAAGGACGTGTGATCTTGGACTGACTGGTGAGCTGTGTATTGTATTTATCTTCGGATATCTTGGTCTGATTGATGTTATACAGAGAGTTTCTCTGCATTATCTTATTCGTCATTCTCATGGTTTTTACCTCATTTTATAACGGCTCTGCCCGGCTCAATTAAACACCCGTCTGAAGGATCAGTCTGTCGTAGATCTCCTGGAAGGTCTGGATCATCTTGGAAGAAAGTGTGTATGCATTCTCGTATTTTACGAGGTTTACCGCTTCTTCATCACTGTCCACACCCGAAATGGATGTACGCTGGTTGCCGAGTACCGACTGGAGACCCAGGAAAGTATCCGAGAAGGTTCTGGCATTGCTGGTGTTAAGTGCCACATCTGAAAGTACCGACTCAAGGAATCCGCTCGCATTGTAGCCTCTGAAGCTCAACTGCGACTTGTCTCTCAGAACCTCTATGGCTTTTTTGACGTTGTCGCACTCCTCTACGCCGTTTGAAGGATCCTTGCGTGATCCGAGAAGATCGGGATCTACATTTAATGATTCTTCAACAGAGCAGTTAAGCGCGGTTATATGGTAATATCCTCTGTTATCGGTATTGGCATCCAGGTTGTTGAGTACGTCTTCGCTGTACTGGCCTCTGTCTGTCGGAAGATTGCCGGAGATCAGAATTCCCGCATCCTCATTCTGAGTGGTAACGCCGGTAGTGAAGATGTCGTTCATTCCCTTGGCAAAAAGCCTTACCCACTCATTCATCTGGGCCATGTAATAGGGAATACCCTGATACTCGGAATAGCTGCCCATAAGCGCTTCCTTGCCTATCTTGGAGCTTGTGACCTGCATGTCGCACTTCTCGTCGTCCAGGGTAAAAATATATGCGGATACGATATCGCTGTCTACGAGATTGCCGTTTCCGTCATCCACCTTCTCATACTCCACGGTCCAGTCCTTGTAGTAATACTCCTGATTGCCCAGGATTATGCGTCCGCCGGTGTTCGAGAGATTACACTGTGCCATGGTGCTGAGCTTATCGGAAGTGGTGGCTATCCTTACTGTGTGATCCGTGCCGTCAGAACCGATGGCTGTCACTTTTCCGTTGAAAAAATTGCCGTTATTACCGTCTCTCAAATCCGCGAGGCCCCTGATGGAGCCGCCCATTGCGGCATTGTCGAGGTTGAACTTCTGTCCGTCGCTCCAGTATACGTCGTAGAGGCCGTCGGCATCGGTCTGATATACCTTTTCCCAGGAATTACGGGCTACAACCTCGAGAGTCCTGAAATCATTCTGATCTACCAGTGTCTGTCCGCCGGCAACCGATATGATGCAGCGTGTAGCACCGGTCTCTTCGTTAAGCGCGTTATAGATGGGAGTTTCCTTAACCTGAACATCCAGATACTTGGAAAGATCGTCTATCAGCACATCTCTCTTGTCGCGAAGTTCGTTGGCTGTTATTCCGTTTAACTCTATGACATTGATCTGCTTGTTGATCGTAGCCAGTTCCTCGGCGATGGAGTTGACCTGGCTTATCTGGATCTTGAGCTCGTCATTAATATCCTTCTGCAGATCCTGCAGATCGCCGGCCATATTGTTGAAATAGTCGGTCATGGTCTTGGCCTGAGCGATGAATGTAGCCTTGGTTGAAGTTGAGCTCGAATTCTTGGTCACTTCCTCAAGAGTATCAACTAATTTGTTAAATATGGATTTAAATCCGGTCTTGTTATCATCGGTGAAATATGTCTCCATTACGGACATATAGTATTCTTTACGTTCGAACTCACCGTAACGGGTCTCGTTATCCCTGTACTTCTCATCATAGAAGATATCGCGGACGCGCTCGATGGCCAGAGTATCAACGCCGGCACCCGCACATCCGTATGTGGCAAAGACTCTCATGGGATCGCTGGCTGCTGTAACGACTTTCTGACGGGAGTAACCCTCTGTCTCGACATTGGCTACGTTGTTCGCGGTTGTATTAAGAGCAGCGTTGGAAGCCTTGAGTCCCGAATATGCTATTTGTAATCCGAAAAATGTTGAAGGCATCAGATCTCTCCTTTCGTCATTCTGTTACCCGCGATCACATGCCGAGGGTCTGTATCAGGTGCTCGAGCAGTTCATCAACGACATTGATGAAACGGCTGGCTGAGTTGTATGCGTTCTGGAACTGTATCATAAATGTCAGTTCTTCGTCGGTATTTACGCCGAGAACCTGCTGTCTGGCGGATTCGATCGAGTTGACCGTCTGATCCTGAGCATCCTTGATGGTCGTGTATATATTTCCGGAAGTGGACACCTGTGAGATCATCGCATTGTAATAGGTCTGGAAGTTTACGGGAGTCGACACTCTGGGGTTAAGCGTATAGTCTTCTTTGGAAAAAGCTTCCGACAGAAGTCTCATGGTCTCGTTGTCCTCGCTTCCGTCCTCAAGTCTGAAGCCGAGAAGTGAAGGAGCCTGTCTGAGATCCATGTTGATCTTGATGTTGGATACGGTAAATCCGTTCCAGTATTCTTCAAGATCGGGATCATTGAGTGAATCGGGCTTGCCGGTTTCGGGATCCTTATATACGGGATTGTTGCTGTAGATCCTGTCATCACCGGTCACGGTCTGGAATATCTGCAGGTACGATCCGTCTTCGTTTCTGAGATAGTTAGATGCGGGATATCTCTCGGTAGCCCTGTCGGCCGCATCCATCAGGATGCTGTTGACCTTGCTCGTAACGTTATGGATCAGAGTATCAAACTCCGCTTCCACGTTCATGAGCACCGACTGTGATATCGTGGTGTCGTAATAATCAAGGCTGGCTTCGGGGTCGCCGGGGAACTTGTTCAGATCCGCAAAAGTAGCATTATGATCGCCTCTCGCATACAGGCAGGCCTTAAGTTCGCCGACATCGGTATTGAGTTCCGACGAGATCGGACGGCTTAAGTCAAATACGTACGCCCCGGGAATGCTCTCGGGAACGACTACCTTATCGCCGTCGGAATTGAGCTTGTATTCAGCGTGCTGCTTCCAGTAAACACTGTAGAAACCGGTCTGGGGATCCTGATAGAGTTCCATCTTGTTGACCATGTCGCCTCTCACCAGGTCCACGCCTTCGAACTGAACGTTCACGCAGTGATCGGAATCCTCTTTCCATGAGATGTTGCCCATCTTGCCGAGCTTGTCGAGCAGATCGTTACGCTCGTCGCGCAGGTCGTTGGCATGCTCGAGCTGAGCGGATTCGATCTTCATGATACCTATATTTAATTCGTAGATCCTCTGCGCCCATGCATTGATGTCGTTCACATCATCTCTGATGGTGGTATTTAAGTTCAGCTGGTAGTCGCAAAGGGAATTGTATACGTTGTTGGCCTGAGTGATAAACTCATAGGATCTCGTAACGAGGAGGTTCTGATTAACCTCATTACAGGGATCCTTAAGAAGCTCTTCCACCGAGATCCAGAGCTCATCCATGCTTAAGGAAAAGCTTCTGCCGCCGGAAGATTCGCCCAAAATATCCTCAACCTGATTCAGCGCATCTACACTTGTCTGGTAGAACTCGCTTCGTCCGGATTCTCTTCGCATATTTACATCGAGGAAATAATCTCTGACTTGCCTTGTCTCGGCATAAGTGACACCAAGGCCCAGCTGATCGTATCCGATCGCATGCTCCTTGGAGATAGTCTGATAGACGCTTGTAGCCAATGAAACCTGCTGGCGGGTATAACCGTCAGTGTCGACATTGGTTATGTTATGTGCGGTTGTGTTCAATGCATTTGAGGAAATGCGGAGTCCCGATGTTCCCAAATACAGATTACTGAACAATGACATATCAAATCACCCTGAGATAAACGCCTCGTAGCTTCGGCTTACTGCTTGGCGTCGAATGATTGTCTGTCAACGCCCAGCGTAGCTCCCGTGTTGTATGCCCCTTTGTTGTAGTTGGCACTCTCGGGTGCCGACTTTGCGGACTGGAGCATGTTCATATTGAAATGGACCATGTCAAGTGCGCTCTGTATGAGTTCCGCATTACGCTCATTTACGAGCCGTACCTGTTTGGCGGTAGCCATCAGCTTGTCATAAGCCTCGGCCAGAGCCCTCTGCTCCGAAGGCCTGCCCGCCATGATCCTGATGAGCTTTCTTAAGCTCATTGTTTCAACATCCTTGTTGAGTACGATCGCTATGTCCTTGATAGCCGCCTGCATCTGTTTGTCAAGCGACTGTATACGGGATAGCTCCAGCTGTTCATCATCCGTGATCTTAGCCAGGTCGTCCAGATTTTCGGAGACTATAACAGGTGTTTTTGAGAGGGTGAGGTCGAGTAGTTTTTCATATTCGACAGTTTCTTTATCGAGTATATCGATAAGTGTTTCCATCAAAGATGCCATGTGAGTCTCCTAAATCCGAACCTTAAATAATGGATGCCTGAAATTTCTCAAGCAATTTGTCTGCAAAGCTTTCGGGACTTACGTTGTATGTACCGGCAGCGATGCTTTCCTTAATAGGATTGATCTTCTCAGCTCTTACATCAGGTGCATTTGCTACAGCCTGCTTTGCGGTCTGGATATCCTTTCCTATGCTGGAGAGTTGCAGCTTATCAACGAAGCTTGTGCCTGTCTTGGCAGCAGCCTGAGGCTTTCTGGTTGCCTGAGTCTGATAAACCGCCTGAATCTGGTTATATGCATCTATACGCATCTGTTTCTCCTCCTTCCGCGTATTTTGAGCATTCAAATGCACGCATTCAAATCTCTGCTTATTATATCGACCGATTTGCAGGAGACTTTACACCCCAAAGCAAATTATTTTATCTTGCACCTCTAATATATATCCGATAAAATTATAAAAAATCCATACCATCCTGAAGGAGGTCTGTAAAATGAAAGGTTTTTTTGGAGAATTTAAAAAATTCATACTTCGCGGAAATGTCATCGATCTCGCCGTCGGCGTGATCATCGGTGCAGCCTTCCAGGCAATAGTGACCAGCCTGGTCGATGACATCATTTCCCCTCTTATCGGGCTTATCGCCAATACCGATCTAAGCGATATGGTCGCCATGGTGGGCGATGTCGAGATCCGCTGGGGTGCATTCATAACCGCGATCATCAACTTCATCATCATGGCATTCGTGATCTTCCTGATCGTCAAGGCCATCAACAAGGCTGCAGAGCTCGGCAAGAAAAAAGAGGAAGAAAAGCCTACCACGAAGAAGTGCCCGCATTGCAAGAGCGAAATCGATATCGAAGCTACCCGCTGCCCGCATTGTACTTCAGAGCTGTAATCTATTCCACCGGTTCGATCGTCGGTATTTACTAACCGGCGAACCTTCGCACCGTATTGACCCAAAGTTCAAACTGTATCAGAGCATAACGGCCCAGATAACGGGGTCTGAACCAGACCTTGTTTCTGTGGCCGTTCTTTATGTCTTTGCCGCAGAGCTTAAAACCGCGCAACAACCCGCGAAGATAGGTAAAGCCCATCAGTTTCAGCGAGAAGAACAGAGTCTTGATCAAAAAGCCGATGAGCAGGAGCGGCAGGTTTAAGATAAACTGCACGAGCGGCATGTTCTTGTAGATGATATATATGCTGTTCTGAGCAGCCAGATTCACCTTGAAACGGTTATATCTGGATCCCGAGACCGCACTTCCCGCATGGAAAATAACGGATGACGGCTCATAGACATTTCTGTAGCCCATGATCCTGGCGCGATATCCGATATCTATGTCCTCGAGATAGGCAAAGTGCTCCTCATCAAAGTTTCCCACATCATCAAAAGCACTCATCCGGTACAGGACCGCCGCACCGCAGCATGCAAAGACCTTGCATGGCCTGCTGTACGCCTCCGCGCTCTTACCTTTTCCGGGGGTAAAAGCCCAGCCGAGTGCACAGTATAAGTCGCCGCTGTCATCTATGACATCGGGATCCGACATGGACAGGATCTTGGACTGAACAGCGAAAATGCGCGGATCGGAGTCCATTCTCTTTTCCAGGGCGGATATCGTATCAGGTGTTATTGTTGTATCGTTGTTGAGCAGAAAGACATATTCGGTCTTTATCTTCTCGAGTCCCGCATTGACCGCATGGCAAAAGCCCGTGTTCTCGGCGAGCGGGATCAGTTCGATATCATTGTAGGCGGGAGCAGCTTCTCCGGACAGATGAGCTTCTATCACTTCTCTCGATCCGTCGCAGGAGCCGTTGTCAACGATGACGATCGGATAGTCTCCGGCGCTCCTTATGCTCTCTATGCAGCCTTCTATATAGTCGATGCCGTTGTAATTCGGTATGAGAACGGTGGTCTGTGGCATGTTTGCTCCTTACTTTTCTCTCGTGATCATGTGCGGAAGATACAGGATCCTGTAACCCAACTCGTGAAGACGGGATGCGTCAAGCCCCGGTCTTACGATCATATGGTTTATATCGGCCGAATATACGTCCTGTGAACAGTCAAATCTGTTAAATTCTCCCGCAAAATTATTATCCAGCCCGGCATAGAGCGCATTTCCGTCCCTATCATAGATGCACTCCTTCATGCGCCCGTGTGCGTCAAGCACCCGTCCGACGACTGCACCCACATCCGGGCGGAGTAAAAACAGAGTATCGGCATCTCCCCAGTCGATATCATAGAATCCCAGATGCTTGCTGTGTGAGATCCGCGGAAGATCCCGGTGTTCAACGTTCTTTGCGCGCGCACAGGCAGGGAAAAGGGCGTTGACCGCATTGGTCACCGCACGCAGGCCCGCTTCATACGCATATGTCTTACTCTCGGTATTGGTCGCGGTACTTCCGGTGTGGCTCCGCCAGTGGTACAGCACACGGGGGACATGGACCACATATGTTTCCGGACCGGATAAGGATGTCGAAGATCCCGGAGAGTTATGCGGATCCCGGATCAGCCCGGCGACGATCCTTAAGACAAGATCATAATCCTGTGCGCCGTCATACTCACTTCTGAATCTCAGGTCCTTCATCACATCGGCCCTGGCCATCATAAAATGACAGATGTAATTGTTGCTTAACAGCAGATCCAAATTAAAACCATATTTCCTGTGAGGATCGAAATACAGGCGTGTTGAGGGATCAGGTTCGGACATCTTGTCTTCGTCCGAATAAACAAGCACCGGTCCGCCCGGGACCGCGGAACTCATGACAGCTTTTGCCATGTGATAGAGCGCGTCGGGAGTAAGTTCATCGTCATGATCAAGGAAACCGATGTAAGCGCTCATCCCGTCCGGCGCAGAACCGGTTCCGGCGCCGTCCATCAGCGCCAGGGCTGCCACGATACCCGTATTGGTGTTTGCTGAGATACCGGGGGATCCCTCATGCTTTACATATGTGATTCTCGGGTCGTTCTCATATTCCTTATATATATCGTATGTTTTGTCCGAAGGGGAACCGTCCGTGATGACCAGTCTCCAGTGCGGATATGACTGGTTGATCACCGATTCCACAGCCTTTCTGAAATACACGGCATCAGGTTCGTATGCCGGGATAACTACGGTTATGGACGGCGCTCTTTCAGGATCATGTGTTTCATTACGCTGGTTTGCAAGTTCTCCTTCATCAGGGCACAGATAGCTGTAACGGCTTTCCGCGCGCAGTTTCATCCGCTCTTTTGCCGCATAATAAGCACCTCGAGGACCGTTTCGTTTCATATAACGGAACGTTCTTCTTATGTCAGACATGTTAAAGATCTTGCTCATACTCACAATCTTACCACCATTTTAACCACATTTCACCGCAAATGATGCACATTTTCAGACGATTGGCTATAGACCAAACGCGCCCCGGATAGTATTCTATTAATGTGTTGTAAACCTTAATTTATTACACAGAAAGGAAAAATCATTATGATCCAGAAAATCGACAGAGCTTCTATCAAGGCTCAAGCTAAACAGCAGCTCAAGGGCAAAGTATGGATGCTGTTTCTGTGCACAATAATAGCAAGCGCCATTTCAAGCGTAGCCGCACAGATCCCCACCAGGCTTGCCACTGCGACCAGCAGCGCAGCTGTTTCTCTGATCGGATGGCTTGTATATATAGCCGTTATGATCTTTGTAACGCTTCCCGTTTCAGTCGGACTCGTAAAAGTATACCTTAATGTTACCTATGGCTATAAGCCCAGCGTTGCGACACTTTTCGAGCCCTTCAGCAAGTACTACAAGAACAGCATACTCACCCCTCTTCTTGTAGGTCTGATCGAGATACTCTGGTATCTCCCCTTCCTGATAATCAGCATCATTATCTGTGTTGTAGCTTTTGCGGGCGCATTCACGGTAATGGGTTCCGATCTGGCCAACATGATCCTGTACGGTGACGTCCCCGACACAGCCACCATATCAGCGATGCTCGGAGCTTTCTTCGGCATGTATCTGATCATACTGCTCCTGATGATCCCCTATTCGATCATCATCAATGCATATGCTCAGACCAACTATGTTCTGTGTGAATATCCGGATTACTCACCCACTCAGTGCATCGATGCCAGCAAGGCCATGATGAAGGGCCGCAGATGGGAACTCTTCGTGTTAAGCCTTTCGTTCATCCCCTGGATCCTGCTCGTATGCGTGACCTTCGGTATCGCTATCATCTATGTGGGGCCTTACATGACACTGACCTTCACCAACTACTATCACAGGATAAAAGGCGGATTCGTAGGCAATAACACATATAACAATAACGGTGGTTACGGACAGCCCGTGGATCCCTATGGACAGCCTCAGGCTCCTTACGGTCAGGCTCAGGCACCCTACGGACAGCCCTACGGACAGCCTCAGACTCCTTACGGTCAGCCTTACGATCAGACACAGACAACCTACGGACAGCCTTACGGTCAGCCCCAGGCTCCTTACGGTCAGGCTCCTGCAGCACCTGCTCCCGAGCAGTTCGTACAGAACACAGCCGATGCTTTCGCAAACACTGTGGATCAGGCTGCCGCATCCGCAGAGAACGCGTTTGATCAGGCTGCAACAGAGTCACAGCAGGCACTCGATCAGGCATCACACGACATGATGACCAATTTTAACGATTATACGGATAAAAGCGGTTCAAACGAACAGTAAAGATCCGGGCTAATCACCCATTTCGTCATTAAATAAGAACTGCATCGATTCGGCAATGATCCCTATCATTGCCGAATCGTCTTCTTTGGGGTGTGCATGACGGATAAACGCGATCCCCGTAAAGAAGAACTCAAGCTTCAGGACATTTTCTCTGGATGGTTCTATCAGCCCCTCCGCTATGATCTCCTCGGTAAATGCATTACATATATGATATGACAGCGTTCTGTTATAGACCAGATTACTGTCATGAAAGAACGGATCGTTTCGCATATTGTCCGGATTCCAGAAATCATGGACAAGCCATGTCGAGAATCTCACGGGATCGGAAAACAGGTACTTAAGGATGTCCGCCTGCACCAATACTTCCTTAATATGTGCGCCCAGGGCCTCCTGATACAGATCGAATATATCGCTGTAGTGCAGGTAAAAAGTGGATTTATTGATCTCAGCTGCTTCGGTCAGTTCCAGAACAGTGATATTTTCAAGATTCTTTTTCTTAAGCAGTTCCATGAGAGCGTTATATATGGCTCTCTTGGTCTTCCTTACTCTTAAATCGGTTTTTTTCTGCGTATCTCTCGACTTTTTCGCTTTTTCTTCCATGTCTGCTCCCATCAGATGTTAGACAATAAACTTTTTATGTCTAATAAGCATCCGTATCATATACGGTATATAACTATTATAAGTCAAACGTCTATCATTCGTAATGCTTTATTGCGCAAAAAAATTCATTCCATATAATAATCCACCTTTTACTGAAACGGTTTTTTATTCGACAAATATGTTCTTTCTGTGGATTATCCGACCAATATTGATATCCGTCCATTGTGGTCCGTGCGACTCAAAATATAAGATTATATAGATAAAACAGATAACACTTTGAAAATACTATGTCAGATACATCCACCCGTTCACCCGAAACAAGAAATACATATATCGATGCTGTCCGCGGATGGACCGCTATTCATGTAGTGGCGGTACATACAGCCTGGTTTGGGATCCCGGATATGCCCCCCTGGTTCAAAAACCTGCTGCTCATCTATGAAGTCCCGCTTTTCTTCTATCTGTCCGGATGGGCTTCGTCATACAGAGAACCCAATGTTATACGTGCCGGCAAGAGCGTACTCAGGATCTGGGCTCAATGGATCCTTTTTATCCTCGTGATAAATGCAGTTAGCTTTTTGACCCTGAAGCTTCCGGTCTCGTTTCCTCCCGTAAGAGACCTTCCGACTTTGGTAAAGTGCCTGTTCTTCGATGAGCACGTATATCCCGGATTCTATGTGATCGCCCTCTCAACGTGGTTCATACCGCTGTATTTTGCCGCAGTTCTGATCAACAATACCGTTTTGTCTCTGATCGTAAAAACCGATCGGCCGGCCGATTATTCCCAGACTTATCTGATCATCCTGATACTGACGGTATTCTGGGCATATTTTCACCATGAATACTTCTCATACTATCCGCCTTTTATAATGTTCTATTGCGCGATATGGATGATAGGATATCTGCGAAAGGATAAAGGCGAGTCCCTGAAGGGCCTGATCATCGAGTTGAGCATATGCATTGCAGGTCTGGTCATCTGTTCATATCTTGATTATAAACTGCTGGGGTACCCTTATTACGACATTCAAAGCGCTAAGACTACACCTTCCGGCAAGTTCCTCTTTGTATCGATGCTGTCGATCCTTATATGCCGGTATCTGAAGCAGTTCGTCAAGCGTCCCAATAAAATACTGGTACATATCGGGCAAAATGCTCTGTACTATTTCTTCGGACAGGGAGTCGGGACATCAGTCGTATATGAATTCTCCGATTCTTTACTGGGTCATTCCCGGTTCGTCGGATGGATCATAGGAAGTGTGATCAATATCATCATAACCGCGATCGTAGCCGAGAGTATAAGGATGATCTACAAAGGCATAAGCTTCGTGATCTCTGATATCACAAAAAAGTTAAAACATACAGAGAGTAATAAGGTGAGCTGATGAATGAGACAAAAGAAGGGCTGGTCGGAAAAAGAAACCCCTATCTGGACGCATGCCGGGGTGTTGCAGCGATATCGGTGATCGCCATACATACGGCGTTTTACGGATATCTATTCGTTCCTGACTGGTTTAAATCACTGACTCTGCTCATAGATGTGCCCTTTTTCTTCTATCTCTCCGGTTGGGCTTCATCCTATCGCAGGCCCGATGTGATCAAAACCGGCAAAAACATATTGAGAATATGGGCTCAATGGATAGTTTTCATCATCCTTATCGAGATCCTCTGTCTGCTAACGGTGAAGCTGCCTTATTCCTATTCGCCGCTGACAGATTTTTCGGATCTGTTAAAATCGTTTCTTTTTGCCGATAATATGGCTCCGGGATTTTATGTAGTGGGAGCATCGATATGGTTCATCCCCTATTTCTTTGGGGTACTGCTCCTCAACAATGCGGTCCTGACCATATTTAACCGAAGCAGCCGGCCGGAAGAGTACGCCAAAGCCTATACGGTATTTCTTTTTCTCTCGATCATCTGGGTGGGATTCGGGGATTACTTCTTCGGCCTCGATGTGCCTTTTATCCTGTTCTACGGAGCGCTATGGATGATGGGCTATATCGGCTTCGCCAAAACAAAACGGTTTTCATCATTTATTCTCACTATTCTGGCTGCCATCGCCGGACTGATCCTCTCTGCATATGTGGATTATCATTTAAATTCAATGGACTTTTTGGATATGCAGACATCAAAATGCATTCCTTCACTCAAGTATTTCTTTTTCTCGCTGTTTATCATCATCATTTCGAGATATGTAGAGAATTTCGTAAAAAAGCCAAGCAGGATACTGTCCCATATAGGAGAGAATGCGCTGTACTATTTCTTCGGCCAGGGTGTCGGGAGTTCTATCCTTTCTCACAACCTGATAAGGCCATTGAGTTTGATCTGGTTTCCCGTATGGTTAGTTGCATTTCTGGTCAATCTTCTCCTTACGGTAATCGTCGCGGAATCCACGCGTTTTATCTATCGCCGCTTAAAGCTTTTAGTCCTGAAAATATACGAAAAAACACGCCGCATCGAATGATGCGGCGCGCTCATTTTCTTCCGGATTATTATAAAAACGATCAGATATTTGCCTTTACGGCTTCCGTAAGGGCTTCCAGTTTCCTGGCTGCGTCATCTGCGCTTGTGCCCTTAACACCCATGTAGAACTTGATCTTGGGCTCTGTACCCGAAGGTCTCGCACAGCACCAGTTGTTGTCGGGAAGGTCGAAGTAGAGAACGTTGGATGAAGGAAGTCCCGTGGAGGATTTTTCTCCGGTCTCCATATCCGTAACCTCACCGGTCTTGTAATCCCTGAACTTCTCTACCTTCAGATTGCCGAATGCCTTGGGCGGGTCATTACGAAGCTTGTCCATGGTAGCCTGGATCTGCTTGGCTCCGTCGGCGCCCTTCATCGTGATGGTGTACTGGGTCTCCTTGAAGTATCCGTATTTCTCATACAACTGGTTCATCATGTCGCAGAGCGTGTAGCCGTTCTTTTTGCAGAAGGAAGCAACCTCGCACAGCATCATGACTGCTACGATGGCATCCTTATCTCTGGCGTGCGTTCCGGCCAGGCATCCGTAGGACTCCTCAAGACCGAATACATAGTTGTTATCCTTATTTCCGGCCTGTTCAAAGAGCTTGATCTGCTCGCCGATGTACTTAAATCCGGTAAGGACCTCGATCAGCTTAACATCATAGCTTGCGGTGATCGGGAAGGTCATGTTGGTGGTAACTATGGTGGTTACCATTGTGGGATTGGAAGGCATTGTTCCGGTCGCTTTACGTTCGCGAAGGATGTACTCTGCGATCAGCATGCCGGACATGTTGCCCGTAAATGCCATATATTCGCCGGTCTTGGCATCTTTTGCATAGACACCCAGTCTGTCGGCATCGGGGTCTGTAGCAAGGACGATGTCCGCATCTTTTTCTTTTGCAAGATTAAGGGCATAGGTAAATGCCTTGGGATCCTCGGGGTTGGGATAATCGAGCGTGGTAAAGTCGGGATCGGGTCCGGTCTGTTCGGGAACGACATATACGTTCTCAAAGCCGAGTTCCTTAAGGATCCTCTGCGTAGGCTTATTGCCGGCTCCGCAAAGGGGAGTGTAGACGATCTTTATATCCTTGGCAACGGCTTCGATCACGTCGGGATGGATGATCTGCTTCTTGAGCTCAGCCATGTACTTATCGTCGATAGCCGAACCGATCACCTCATACAGACCGCCCAGGATCGCCTGATCTTTGGTGATCTTCTTGCAATCGCTGTATTCGGTTATGGCCTGTACCTCGCCGATGATCCCTGTATCGTGAGGAGGAGTTACCTGAGCGCCGTCTTCCCAATATACTTTATAACCGTTATATTCCGGAGGATTGTGGCTGGCAGTAACGTTGATGCCAGCGGTACATCCAAGCTCTCTTACCGCAAAGGAAAGCTCGGGAGTGGGGCGAAGTTCATCAAATACATAAGCCTTGATGCCGTTTGCGGCAAGGCAGGTGGCGGCGACATCGGCAAATTCGCGGCCCATGCGGCGGCAGTCATAAGCGATGGCAACACCTTTATCCTGGGTTCCGGCTTTGATTATATAGTTTGCAAGACCCTGGGTAGCCTTATGAACGGTATAGATGTTCATTCGGTTCGTACCAGCACCGATAACGCCTCTTAAGCCTCCGGTACCGAACTCAAGCTCCCTGTAAAAGCGGTCTTCGATCTCTTTTTCGTCGCCTTCTATCGCCTTCAGTTCCGCTTTGGTATCCTCGTCAAACCACGGATCTTCAAGCCATTTACGATATTCGTCCTGATAACTCATATGTAACCCTCCTAATCTGCATTATTATGAGATCTCTCATATCGATAAGTATATCACATTATTTCGCGGGAAGAATCGTATAATCGCTTCTGTCGAGGCTGAAGTTCGGATTGTAATACGGATCCCCGGCTTCAAGCTCGGCTGCCCAGCGTTCCTTAAACCTAGCTGATTCTTCGTTATACCGCTCGGCCGATGCTCCGGTCATGTCCGAACCTCTGGATACGGATTCATAATGATAGAGCTCCGCAAAAGGAGTAAAGACATTCAGATACCCTTTTTTCCTGCACTTCAGGCAGAAATCCACATCGTTAAGCGATACTTTAAACGATTCGTCCAGACCGCCGACTTCATCATAAATACTGCGGGAAACCATGAGGCATGCTCCCGTGACTGCGGTCACATCCTGTGCATAACACAATCGTCCCATGTACCCTAAGTTCGTCACCGGCATCATATAGTGTGTATGGCCTGCCGTCCTGTGCGCGCCTAAGCCTATCACGACTCCTGCATGCTGGATCGTCATGTCGGGATAGTAGAGTTTGGCACCCGAGCATGCCACATCATCGCGCTGAGCGTACATGAGCAGTTCCTCGATCCAGTCGAGCGTGATGACCTCGGTGTCATTGTTAAGGAGCAGGATAAAGTCGCCCGTCGATTCCTTTACGCCTGCGTTACATACTGCAGAATAATTGAACTCGCCCTCCCATGTGATCACCTTTATATTGGCGTGGGACTTAAGTTCCTCATAATATGCGAAGATCTCGTCCGTCACGGAGTTGTTCTCCACGATCACGATCTCGTAGTTGTCGTATGTGCTCTTCTCGAGGATCGAGCCGATGCAGCGGCTTAAATCCTCCTTATGGTCCTTATTTGGGATGATGATCGAGACTTTCGGGTTATCCGTGATCTCATATCTGATACGGAAAATGGTCTCGAATGCACGCGTTGACGTGATCTCGAAGTTTTCATAGCCGCAGCTTCTTAAGTGATCCGCAACCGCGCCTTTGGCAGCATCTATCGCATAGCTCTTGGCATTGATGTTCTTAGCGACCGAAGCCTTGTGCGAGCGCCAGTAATACATGAGTTTGGGAACATGGACCACATTCTTTGCCCTGGAAGTAAGTCTGAGGATCATATCATGGTCCTGGCTTCCGTCAAATTCGGTCCTGAACAGTTCCATGCCCTCCAGAAGATCCCGGGAAAAGGCACTGAAATGGCAGATATAATTGTTGGCCCGCAGGTTATCGGGCGCAAAATCGGGCTTAAAGTGAAGCGTGATCATGTTATCGACGCTATTGCCCTTAAAAGTCGTCTCGTCACAGTAGATATAATCGGCATCCTTATCACAGATGACCTTCATATATTCATAAAGAACAGAAGGATGAAGGATGTCATCATGGTCGAAAAGGGCTATAAAGTTGCCGGTCGCCATCCTGTAGCATTCATTCGTATTGCCGGATATGCCTTCGTTGGACTCCAGTTTCTTATACCTAATGCGTGAATCCTCTGCGGCATATTTTGCACACACGTCTCCGACGTATAAATGCTCGTCATCGGACCCGTCAGCAAGGCACAGTTCCCATCCGGAGTATGTCTGTGCCTTCACGGAATCTATCATGTCCGTGAGAAACTTCTTAGGGGTGTTATACAGCGGCACCAGTATGGAAAAAGTGATATCCCTGGAGAATTTGGTGCTCTCTTCCTCGGCCCGCCTCGCTGCATCGGGAAAAGAACCCGTACCGTGACTCTTTCTGGCGGCTTTCTCCTTAAGTTTGGAATCCACTTTGCGAGCTATGCCGCGGATCGAACCGTACGCACCCAGACGCTGCTTCGTGCGCTGCATAAAGTGGAGGACATCCCTGGCAGGCTTGCTCGCTTTCCATAGTTTTGAGCCCTTGATGCGCTCAAGATGCGCAGCGGTGGCATTCATCTCATTGGTTGCCTGTCTTATCTTTTCCTCGAGAGCCTCGGTGCGCTCCTTCTCGGACTTATATTCACTTCTGTAGAATTCAAGATCTTCCATATTTTATTACCATGCGATCATCGTGCGCCGGTATGGGGGATAACCGCACTATATCGTAAAACGTTCCTCTGTAAATATCACTGTTTCGGATGATTCTGAGGTGGTTAAATCGTCATTTAGCGTCATGGGCTCAAGCCCCACTCTGTATGTCCCTGCAGGTAAATCAGATTTCAACATCCTGGTATCGAACCCACACAACCTGTTATTTTTTTCTCCGGGGAAGGTCGTTTCGAGGTCCGGACGGGGTACAGGGTACGATTTTACCCTATATATAGTATCAGTCGTTTCGTTTTTGAGTATGATTGACACGATATGTAGGGAATTGTCACATCCGGACTCAAAGGTCCATCCGCGAACCTCAATGATTTCGGGCTCTTCCAGTCTTATCTTGGGTTGAATACCCGCAATCTCAACCGATATTTTATGGTTTCCGACAGAGCATTCTGCAAGTTCACTTGCATCAATTTGTCTGACACTTTCACATTTGCTATGATTATTGAACCCGTAATCGAAATTACTCAGATAATTCGAGTGATTTCCGATCAGATTTGGATTGTAATACGGATCAGAGTTCAAAAATTCAGGATGGATTTTATACAGCCTGCTTTTCTCATTTAAGAGTCTTTCCCATTTCGAATCGTCTCCCTCATCCTGACCTCTGGTCATGGACTCATGATGATAGAGCAAAGCTCCGTTACATTGAAGATTAACTAATCCGGATTTCGTCAGGCGCATGCAAAATTCCACGTCATTGTATGCAACCGGGAACGATTCATCAAAGCCGTGTGATCCGTCAAACTTGGATGTCTGTATGAGAAGGCATGCCGCCGTAACACCGAGCTGATCGAGCTCGAGTGAGTTCTTACCGTAATAATACTCGCGGTCATCGGGATATATGACCAGTTTATGGGAAGGACCGATCTCCATGGATGTCACTCCCACATGCTGGATCAGATCGGAATCGGCATACAGAAGTTTGGCGCCCACTGCACCGACATGGGGAAGAAACGCATATCCGGCCATAAGTCCGAGCCAGTCTTTCTGGACTATCTCGATATCGTCGTTCATGAACAGTAAAGAATCACCGGAAGCAGCGGATGCAGCCCTGTTGCAGAGCTTCGAGAAGTTGAAATCCTGCGGTTCGTAGATATATTCGTGGCGATATTCGCCAAGCACCTCATCAATGAGCTCTGTATATTCGCTTCTGTGGCCGGGATCCGAGCCGTTATCGACTATGATGAACTCCAGATCGTCGTAATCAGTTCTTTCTATAAAAGAAGAAAGGAGTTTTTTTAGTACATTCGGGTGGTCTTTGGTAAGGATGAGCACGGAAACCTTGTGAGACGCCGGCAGCGCATAGCGGATATGCCGCTCCCCGGGGAACTGACCGGAGATAAAATCTGCTTTTATCCCGCGCCTTTTAAAGGATCTGCGCTTTACTTCGTCGAATCTGGCAGTAGCTCCCCATGTGAGCCGTCCTGCCCCTAAATCGTCTTTTAATCCGGATGTGACTTTAGACCAAAGCTCATAACTGTCGTTATTACTATACGAGGACGGTTTGTATGAATCAGCGGGATTATGACACAGGATCTGAGGAATATGCACTACTGCAGGGTCATCCGCTCTTTTACCGATACGATCGGATGCCTGCAGGAAAAGGTCGTACACATTGACATAAGGGTCCGAAGATGCATGCCAATCCAGACGGATGGCAACATCTGCCCTGATCAGAGCGATATTTCCGAAATAAAAGAAACTGTCTAAAGTATCCGGGGACCAGTCGGGTTTAAAGTTCGGCTCGATCCTGTGGATCCCTTCGCTCGTTGAATAGAAATAGTCTTCGTCGGCATAGGCGATCTTAGCGTCCGGATGCCTGTCGAGATATGTTTCAAGTCTCTCGGCATAGCCTAACGCCAGACGACAGTTTTTACGCGTAAACAATATCCATTTCGCACGGATCGACGCATCAAACGGAGGATGCGTCCCGGCGCAGTCTTCTATAAAGACAGTGTGGAAATGCGCTTCCCTGACGCGGGACATGCCCGATTCACTGTGCTTAAGATATTTTTGCTCTATCGGGTCCTTACGGATCCACTGGGCATAATAATCCTCATAATCCCACAGGCGCCGTGCATACAGGACATCGGACGGGCTTAACGGTTCACGGCGGGCAGGCGAAGAGTCGCTTCCGGGCGTCGTAACCCCCTTGGTTGAAGCCGGTTCGGGACTCCCGTTGCCGCGCAGACGGTTGTATATCTTTCTTGCGGGGCTCAGTGCTTTCCAGAGAGAACTGCCGATGACACGGTTGAGCGCTATGTTCATTTCATCGGTCTTGGCTGTGATCTCTCCCAGCTGCACCGCAAGCGTATTATTCAGTTTTTTCTGTCTGTGATAGATATCTTCGTAATATCTTTCCCAGGTATAGTCTTCGTATGACATGGCATTAGCCGATATGTCCGGCTGTCTCGGGATCCAGTACAGTGACATTCATATCTACGTTCAGAAGATTGATGCTCCTGTCTTCAAGCCCTTTGAGTGATATCGTAAATCCGGGGTCGGATGTCGCAAACGCATATGTGTTCTCGCCGATCCGTCGTCCGTTGGTCTTAAACTTAAAGCCCCCGGTCGGCAGTTTTTGCCCGTTCCATGTGATCTCGGAAATGCTCACGATGCAGAAATCGCTGCAGGGATCGATGCGAAGAGCCTTTCTTCCGGCAGGGACTTCCATCGTAAACGGGAATCCTTCGGCAAAATAAGACTGCTCCTCGTTAAAGCCGCGCCCCGTATCTTCATATATCTGGGGACGCATATTTAGTGCGGTCTGTTCGCTGTTTTTACGTTCGATCCCGTCCTCAAGTCTGTATACGGGATTATCTATAAGTTCGCGGATCTCAGCCAGCGACTTATGATCGGCAGTCACGTGTTTTTGGAACGACATCTCCTGCTCACGCAGGTCCGCTGCGGTCTGAGCGTTGATGTTCAGTAATTCCATTATTATATCCAAACTTAATTTATCTCGTTTCTCGTCTTCCAGGATATAGCAGTAGATTGCCCTGAATCCGAGGTCTCTGGCCTTCCAGACCTCATTTGTGGTCCACTCATAATCTATAACATTCCATCTGTTACCCTCTACGAGGATATTGGAGAAGATCATATCGATATCCGTGATGTCGGCCGTCTCTTCACCGTATGAGATACGCTCCAGATACTCCTTAAACAGTTCAACAAAACCGTCCGTATCGTTTCGCATAAGACAGTCATCCAGAAGTTCTTCGAGAGACGTGCCGCCCACATACTCAAATTCAAGAGTCATCCCGTCTTCGGAGAGAACAGACGGTACTACATTCAATTTGCAGCCTTTGCCGCTGTATCTGCGCTTAAGTTTCTTATACGACGTCTCCATGGCCTTCAGATGGTCGCGAGCCGCCTCATCAAGAGCCCTTTTTCTGATAACCCGCATGCCCTCGCGCTGTATCATTTCCGTAACCAGCCGGTACTGTCTGGCCCTGTCGTTTGAGTATCTCGCATACTCTGTGGACGGTTCGGGACCGAGGATCATCATGTATGAATTCGAATAGAGGTTAAACAGCTCCTCATCAAGGATCGAATCATATGCGTCTTTTTCGTTGAAAAGAAGGAAACGGTCCCTGTCAAAATTGCGCAGATTATTCTTCAGTTCGCCCTTATGTGGCAGCCTCCTGTCCGAGTACAGGTCGGTCATGAACTTGTAATCGGGATAGGGATAATACATATGATACTCGTCAAAACCGCTTCTTTTGGCGATCTCTATGAGCTTTCGGTCGGTGAAGGTACGTACGATGCCGTCTGCGGGATAGTTCTCTATGGAACTGAAGAAATCACCGAGATGATCCTCCCTGCACCCTGCCCAGTACTTCAGGCCGAAGCGGTTCTCGATCGCGATCGCTATATTGCCGCCCGGTTTTAGGTGCGAACCGATGAGCTTAAGGAAATCCCCATAGGGATCGGCGCTGTCCACATAGCCTCTCGCATACTCAAATACACCGATAAGGCATATGTAATCGAAATCACGGTCCAGAGTCTTCTCCACATCCGTAAAGTTGCCCACATGGATAGTTATATTGTCGTTATACTGGTGGCGGTATGCATTGATGCGGCTTCGCTTAAGCGACAGATCGCAGCATGTAACGCTTCCCGCTTTCCTTGAAAGAACGCCTGTAATGGCACCGCACCCGGCACCTACCTCGAGAACTTTCATCGACTTATCTATGGGGAGCCATTCCACGATATTCTCCCGTAGATCCGAGAGATGATAAAGGACAGGCCAGCTTGCGGATTCCTCAATGATCTCCTGGTATTCCGCATCAGAACGGTCTCTGGCAACCTCTAAGAGCATGTCCTCCACAGCACCGTCACAGTACTTATCCTCACCGGAGTAGCAGGTTAAATCAAGATTTACGTGACCGATCTTTTCGATCTTGTTTTCGGTATTTTCGTTGTTTTTCCGGGGTTCTTTAATATCCATTCCTACTCCACGGTCACTACGGATTCGCTGTCATAGTATCCGACAGTGTCCTTGTCTGAGATGACTGTCAGATTCAGCACATCATACAGCCTGTGATACACAGTAAATTCATCTTCTTCAAAGCCTGTGCATCCGAGGCTTAAGAGATACTCTCCGCCCTGCAGATTCATGTGCTGCGTAAAGGTGATCTTCTTTACTTCTCCCGCCTTAACAGGCTCCAAGAAGCTCTTTTCTATCATTGTATTGGTACCCGTTATCTCGGTACCGCGTATATTTTTGATCGTATATGCGAAAATGGGACCGGGTATATCTTCATTTATGCGCACCGTCATGTGAATGCTGTAATCAGAACCCTTGATTATCGCAGAGGTTCTGGTGCCCGAAGCATCGGTGATGTAATATTCCTCGATCACGGCCTTCTGTGAGCCGTATTCAATGAGTTCGGGATTGACGTTATCACCGCGGGATGTCCCGTCATCCACTGCTTTGGCAGCGGCACGGCGCAGATCCTCATCATCAAGCAGGCGGTCTTTGCCCGGCTCCGGAAGTTCATACTGCCCTACAAGGACCTTCTTGTAAGCATCTATCATCTCCTTGGGCGAACCCTCGCCGAGCTTTATGCCTTTATTTAAGAGAACAACACGGTCGCAGTATTTGGCGATAGAGCTCAGATCATGGCTTACGAAGAGTATGGTCTTGCCCATTGCCTTGAATTCTTCGAACTTGTGGTAGCATTTTGCCTGGAAAAATACATCGCCGACGCTCAACGCCTCATCGACTATAAGTATCTCGGGATCGATATTGATGGCCACGGCAAAAGCAAGCCGCACGAACATACCGCTGGAATAAGTCTTGCACGGCTGATAAACATACTCTCCTATGTCGGCGAATTCCAGGATTGCATCGAGTTTTTCATCTATCTCTTTTTTGGAAAAGCCGATCATGGTGCCGTTTAAATAAATATTCTCGATCCCGTTGTATTCCATGTTGAATCCGGCACCGAGCTCCAAAAGCGCGGAGATCCTGCCTTCGACATTCACTTCACCGCTCGTCTGGTTCAGCACACCGGTAATGATCTTTAGGATCGTGGACTTTCCGGATCCGTTGGTACCTATGATGCCCACGGTCTCGCCCTTCCGGATCTCCATGCTCACATCACTTAATGCCTTGTGATCCGTGTGCTTGCACTTAGCCAGGCCGAGCGCCTCTTTCATGCGGTCCGACGGCTTTTCATAGAGCTTGTAGACCTTATCCACATGCTTCACGCTGATCGCTATATCATTTTTATCATTAATCTCAGAAGAACTCATATCTTATAAAACGTCCGCAAAATGAACTTTTAACTTCTTAAACATCATCGATCCCAACGTATATAACAGGAGTAATAAAATCCAGAAATACGCGCTTGAGTAGAAATGCTGCCAGAACCACTCATCGCCGTACATAGACATCCTGAAACCGTTTACGATATAGACCATGGGATTTAACTTGAATAACGGTTTAAGCTGATCGGGAACCATGTGGATATCCCAGAGTATCGGGGTCGCCCACATTCCGATCTGGAGTACGATCGCTACGATCTGCTGCAGGTCCCTGAAGAAGACCACTATCGCGCAGTTGATGTATGCGAGTGCCAGGACCAGAAGGAACAGGCATATATCGTAATATACGATCTGTATCGTATAAACCGTCGGGATATAACCGTAGAGAGCCGATACCAGGATCAGCACACCAACAAAGAACACATGAGTGAACCAGGCGCCGATAACCTTGATGATCGGAAGCACCGAGATGTTGAACACAACCTTTTTTACCAGGTAATTGTACTCGATCATGGCCATCATGCCATGGTTTACACCCTCCTGGAAAAAGAACCAGGGGACAAGGCCCGCTGTCAGGAAAAGCACATAGGGAACCTCAACTCCGCTCGCGATCATCTGGGATCTGGTATTGAACACCTTATCGAATACGATCCAGTACATCACCACGGTCACGACGGGCTGAGCCATCGCCCAGACTGCGCCCAGATAGGAGCCGGCATAGCGTTTCTTGAAGTCGTTTTTGGCCAGTTTCCAGATGAGTCCCCTGCTCTGGTAAAGGTCGAGCGGTAGCATTTTTAACTGGTCAAAAAACACGCAGAACAGGCCGCACACGACCACAACCAGCGATATTCCGCTGATCTTCTTGAGTCTTGTGGTTCCGGGATTGTCCATCGGATTGCTGTGAAAAAGAAAGAGAAGGATCAGTGCGATCGATAGCAGGATGACTGCCGTGATCACTATCTTCTTTACGGTATGATTGTTTTCCTTACTTTTGCCTGCCATTGGAGATCTGTCCTTACCCTAAATCCTTAAGCTGTCCCCATTTTGTGTCTTTATCGGACATGATCAGCTCCATTCCTTCGGGGATAGGCCACTCGATGCCTATGTCGGGATCATTGTATATGATACCGCCCTCATCGTTAGGGTGATAAAAATCGGTAACCTTGTAGCAGAACTCGGCTGTCTCTGACAGGACCAGAAAGCCATGCGCAAAATCTCTGGGAATGTAGAACTGCTTCATATTCTCGGCTGAAAGGAACTCACCGAACCACTGACCGTAAGTCGGAGAGCCTTTTCTCATATCGACCGCAACATCGAAAACCTCACCTGATATCACACGGACCAGTTTTGCCTGAGCGTGCTCGATCTGGAAATGCAGGCCCCTTAAAACACCCTTTTTCGAGGCCGACTGATTGTCCTGAACAAACTCATCGGTTATGCCGGCTTCGGTATATGCCTGCTTGTGATATGTTTCCACGAAGTAGCCTCTGGAATCACCGTGTACCTCGGGGGTGATAACCTTCAAGCCTTCGATATGACATGTTTCTACTGTAATTTTGCCCATTTCTTCCTCTCCTGTAAGTAATGATTATCTATACTTAATATTCAGATCCACCTTGCCTTCGATACCCTTGATCGTGCCCTTGGAAGTATACTGCCAGTAATCATAGTAACCGTCGTAATCCGGTGTTTCGGTATACTGTGCAAGCCATGAATGATAGAGCGTCAGCTGCTCGGCATCGAGTTTGGAGTTCCACCATTTCTTGGACGCGTACACGCCCGCCTCGTATCCGGAATTGGTGATCGTCTCGCAGAACGCCCTGGTTATCGCGGTCCTTTCATCAACATCAAGCCTGTCGGCACGTCCTTTTCCGCCTGCCGATTCGGAATCGATGAATACGGGCAGATCAAGCAGATAGAGCTTGCATTCTTCAACGACCATGCTGGCTTCTTCTATCGCCTCGGTCTCATTGACCGCCTGTGAGAAGAAGTACACGCCCACGGGGATCCCGGCCTTGATGGCGCCGCGCATGTTTTCCGCAAAGCGGGAATCAAGCACGAGTGAACCCGACGATGCGCCTCTGTATCCGCATCGGATGATCGCAAACTGTACTCCGGCCTCTTTTACCTCGGTCCAGTTGATCTCGCCGTTATGGCTTGATACATCTATACCCAACCGTCCCGCCGACTCATATGCGTCGGCCTCGATGTTCTCGGAGCCGTCTCCTTCGGTATCCGCGGAGTTCGACTGAGTATCATCAACGGTCACATCCACCTGATCCTCCGTCAGCACCAGGAACGCCACGTCGCTTAACGCCTTGTACTGGATATCCTTGCTGATCCGGATCATCGTCTTGGTATGCGGGACGATGTAACCTTCCATATCTTCCAGAGAAACGAAATAATCGCCCTCCCTCAGATGTTCAACATATATGATGCCGTCCTTATCGGTATCCGTATATCTTCCGACACCTTCGACATCTGCGACAAATTCGGCACCGGCTGCGAGATTTCCCATCGTATCTATGACAGTCACTCTTAAGTCCTGACCGATGGAATCGAGCATCACATTGACCTTGATGCCGTTTTCTATGATGATATCGGATTTATAGCCGCTTCCGGTCTTGTCAAAGAAGTTCTCATCGCGCATGAAGCCGCTCAGGTCATCGCCGATCTGTCCGCCTTCGGCATCGGGGCTCGCCTCGACAGCAGGCTGTGGCGACTGATGTCCGATACGCCGCCTGATGGTATCCCAGTTGCTTAGGATCACGAGCGCCAGAATGCCGACGACCATGATCACACCCATCAGGATAGATTGCCTGACCCATTTTGACTTCATCTTACAGTCCCTCGGCAACCTCCATGAGGTACTTGCCGTAATCTGTCTTAAGCAGAGGCTCAGCAAGTTTCACAAGCTGATCCTTATCTATAAATCCGCGCTTGTAGGCGATCTCCTCGATGCAGGAGATGTAGAGGCCCTGCCTCTTCTGGAATGCGGAAACGAAATCAGCTGCATCAAGCAGCGAATCGTGATTTCCGGTATCCAGCCATGCAAATCCGCGTCCGAGCGTCTCCACATGCAGGGTTCCGCGGTTTAGATATTCATTATTGATGCTTGTGATCTCTATCTCTCCTCTTGCGGAGGGCTTCACGTTCGCAGCTATCTCAACTACATCATTATCGTAGAAATATAAGCCGGGAACCGCATAATTGCTCTTGGGGTTCTCGGGCTTTTCCTCGATGGAGATGGCCATGCCGTTCTCATCGAACTCAACTACGCCGTATTCCTTGGGATCACGGACATAATAACCGAAGATCGTTGCACCTTTCTCACGGGCTGCGGCCTCTCTCAAGACTTTGGAGAAGCTCTGACCGTAGAAAATGTTGTCGCCAAGGACAAGTGCCACGTTATCATCGCCGATGAAGTCTGCGCCGATTATGAACGCATCGGCAAGTCCTCTTGGTGTTTCCTGCACTGCATAGGTGAATTTAAGTCCCAGCTGCTCTCCGGTTCCGAACAGTTCCTCAAACACAGGCAGATCCCTGGGAGTCGATATGATCATTATCTCCCGGATGCCGGCAAGCATCAGTGTCGACAGCGGATAATATATCATCGGCTTATCGTATACCGGCATGATCTGCTTGGATATAGCCTTGGTGAGCGGGTAAAGTCTGGTGCCGGATCCACCGGCCAATATGATACCTTTCATAGCGCCTCCTGATGTTGATCGCACACGATCACGATGCGATCACTTCGTGATCACATAGATATAATATTTTACCACAAAAAAAGGTGATTTTACAGAGAAAAGAGAGTTCGTACGTAACCCAGATCGATGAGCTTGCGGGAAGCAAAAAGTCCGAAATAAGAAATCGAAAGACAGGCCGTGATGAGTACAAGGGCTCGGAATCCGCGATGATCCATGAGTTTGCGGGCACGGGCTCCAAGGTAGCAGGTCGCCAGAGCGATGGGAAGCAGGTAGCGTCCCTGAGGCTGGCAGTCTATAAGGTACGAATTCAGGACAGAAGCAACAACGCTGCCGATATTGAGCAGCGTGACAACGATGAATATACCCTTCTCGCCTTTATTACACAGATATACACCGAGCCATACATAGATGAGGAGATACAAGCCCGCCATGACCCTGTAATACAGATCATGACCGTCACGGTATACGCTGTAGGAAGCAAATGATCTGAAAGAGAGTTCAAACCAGTCGGGACTGTATCTGAAGAAATCGACGATCGAATATCCCTTGGAAGCCATGTGGTAAGTCGGCTCCTGCTCCTCTATGGGAGTCAGAGGATTCTTATCATAGTCGGAATACTGCTCGGACATCTGCTGTTCGGCGCTTGCTTTATCGAAACCGTAATAATGGAAATCAAGAGCCGCGCGACCGGCAAGTATTGCAAAAGCAACCCCCGCGATCAATATGTACCTGCTCAAAAGCTGCTTGCGGATATTAATTTCCGATTTAATTAATCTCCAAGCAAGGACAATGAATGTAAGCATCAAAGTAGCGTAATAATATGGCTTTCCAAGCAGCATGAGGCCATACATAACACCAAGAAGTACACATGATATGATTCCGGACACCGTGATCGGCACTGTTACGGAATTGTTAACTTCCGTAACATTTTTGTAATGGTGCCTGACACCGAGGGTGCGCCACAGGAAACTGTCCTCGTCGGCCAGAAGCGCGATGGCGAAGAATCCCAGAAGGAAGTCTTCGGCATCCGCAGTAACGTATGAGAAGATGTACCATGCCTGGATACACATGCCGAAACCCAGCATCAGATAGTTGTGGTCTTTAAGTTTCTTAAGCGTATACACGCATATCACGGCCATTAAAAGAAGATTTGGCATCCTGTAATACGGAAGTACATCCATGAACTGTTTGAAAACGTATGCTATTTTACTGAATATCAGGAAATAGGGTGAGTAATTGCAAACTTTGGTGTATCCGTAACCGCTGAATGTATCACCGAGTCCTTCTCCGGTCAGTCTCATGTCAGGCCAGATGAACCGGTTCATGCACCAGTCCATGCACATCTTCACATCAAACTCATCCGGGTGCATGCCAAGTTCCGACAGGAAAGAGACCATGGCAACCACGATGAACGCCCCTATTATCACCAGGGCGGATATATATGTAAATATATTTTCCTTGATCCTGCTTCTGAAATCCTTATTCATGGGGTTATCCACTTCCTGACCTGGGTTCGCAAATCCTTATCCATGCCTATATCCACTTCCCGACCGGCGGTATGAGCCGAAGCAGCGTCACGGCAGTAAGCGCGATCGCAAACGCAGCTATATCCTGCACGGCGACAGCCAGAAGCCTGTTCATGTACTGACACAGATTATAATAGATCATGTGCGTACTTGAGCACACGAAATCTGCAAACAGATATATTCCGAATGTTGCGGGAGCTGCAAACCGGATAAGTTTTCCGCCGAAGCCCTCGCCACGTACTTTTATAAGAAAAGCAAATGCAGCGAAGCTCTCCGCGAGCATCCCCACGGTATGTATCTCGGAAAAAGAAGTAAAGGATCCTCCGCCCGTGATGCGATTTTCAGCCATCGCAAGCAGCATATTCACCGTGAAGCAAGCAAAAAACGCCGCTGTGAGCCTCAGATCTTTAACCCTGACGCCTTCTCCGGCCCGGATCTCATCCCTGTACAGATAAAATGCATGCCCGATGAACAGATACATCACTGCGCATCCGATCATCGGAAGCTCAAAGAACTCATTCATCTCAAACGCCGGTACCAGGATGCATACGGACGGAATGAGCGACACATACACAGCTGCCGCTATAAGGATCTTTACAAGCAGGCTCCTTTTGCCGTGCGCCCCGGCCTCACCGCTCTCCTTCCCGGAAGCATCAAACGCCGTCGCCACCCACTGGAACAGAGGCATCATGACCATAAGCCCCAGATAGACATACAGATACCAGAATGCATCTGTTGCCCCGTCATGCCAGAGTGTGCGCATAAACCCACCAAAAGAGCCGTTTGATCCGTTTCTCCACAGATAATAGAATATCGAGAAAACAACCAGAACTCCGACTATCCGGACTATCCTTTTAAAATATGTGATTCGATCGTCTTTTCGATGCAGGAGATTGTATCCGGTGATCATGAAAAAACCGGGTACGGTGATCTTGGATAAGTAAATTACGCCCACGGTCACATACCATGCCAGCGACCCGGGCGTAACCTGAAGAAGAACTTTTGAATTACAATGATTGATGATCACGAACGCACAGCCGATGATCCTGTACAGATCGAGACCCTGCAGTCTTTTGTTCATATCCAAAGAACTGTTGATCCTTATAACTGTTGATCTTTATAACTGTTGATCCTTATGAATGCGCGACCCCAATGTGGTCAGATTGAACTCGAACTCACGGCGGTTAGCCAGCGCCAGATTGGACAGTATGAGTCCGGAAAAAAGCGACTGGATCGCAGCCAGATATACGAAGCAGCATACGATCAGAGTCGGGAACTTTTCGACCAGTCCGGTATGTGCGTACTCAACGAGCACCGGGATCAGGAATATGGTCGAGATCACTGCGAGCAGAAGTGCGAGCAGCGAGAAAAATGCCATGGGCTTATAGTCTTTGTAGAGCTTCACGATCGTAAACAGGACCTTAAGCCCGTCGGAATATGTATTCAGTTTGGACTCGGAGCCTTCGGGTCGGTCTCTGTATTCTATGATGACATTATCGATCTGCATGTGGTTATATACCGCATGGATCGTCATCTCGGTCTCTATCTCGAAACCTCTCGACAGTACGGGGAAAGTCTTGACGAAATTGTAGCTGAACGCCCTGAATCCCGTCATGATGTCCTTGATCTCGCAGTCAAAAAGCCTGTTGATCGCAGCCCTCACAAGCGAATTACCCATGTTGTGGAAAGGGCGTTTGTTTTCCGTAAAATATGTGGATGACAGTCTGTCTCCGACCACCATGTCAGAATTGCGCTCGAGAACATTCTTCACCATCTCGGGAGCAAATTCCATCGGATAGGTATCGTCTCCGTCGACCATGATATAGCACTCGGCTTCTATCTCGCGGAACATCCTGCGGATGACAGCGCCCTTGCCCTGAACATATTCATGTCTGACAACGGCACCCGCACGCTCGGCGATCGCAGCGGTATCGTCGGTGGAATTATTGTCATATACATACACCACAGCCTCAGGGAGAGCCCTCAGGCTGTCGGTAACAACTTTTTCTATGGTCTTTGCTTCGTTATAGCACGGGATCAGAACTGCGATCTTATCCATATCTCACCTGTTGGAATACATTGAGTCGTAGTATTTCTCATAATCACCGCTGGTCACGTTCTTCATCCATTCTTCATTCTCGAAGAACCACTGAATCGTCTTGCGGATGCCCTGCTCGAACATCGTCTCGGGCTCCCAGCCTATCTCGGCTTTGATCTTATCGGGGGCAATGGCATATCTGCGGTCGTGCCCCTTGCGGTCTGTCACGTAGGTGATCAGATCATCTGTGACATTAGCACGTCTGGGATCCGATTCGGGAAGCATTTCACGCAGTGTATCCAGGATGATGTGGATGATCTGGATGTTCTGCTTCTCGTTGTGTCCGCCGATATTGTAAGTCTCGAAGAGACGTCCTTTTTCCTGAACCATATCGATGGCTTTCGCGTGATCTTCAACATAAAGCCAGTCACGCACATTCTTGCCGTCTCCGTAAACGGGGAGTTTCTTGCCCTGAAGAGCATTATTGATGATGAGCGGGATCAGCTTCTCGGGGAACTGGAAAGGCCCGTAGTTATTCGAGCAGTTGGTGATATTGGCAGGGAATTTATATGTATCCATATAAGCCTTCACCAGCATGTCGGATGAAGCCTTGGATGCCGAATAGGGGCTGTGAGGCGCATACGGAGTGGTCTCATAGAAATAACCGCCGTCCTCCTCGAGAGAACCGTAAACCTCGTCGGTACTTACATGCAAAAACTTGTGGTCGGGCTTGAACGTTCCGTCCGGAAGTTCCCATGCTGCTTTCGCACAGTTGAGCATGACTGCGGTTCCCAGGACATTCGTCTGTACGAAGACCTCAGGAGACTCAATGCTTCTGTCCACGTGAGACTCGGCAGCGAAGTGAACGACTCTGTCTATATCCTCTTTTGCAAAAACGGCAGAGATCGCATCCTTGTCGCAGATATCTGCTCGCACAAAAGAATAATTCGGGCGGTTCTCGATATCCTTGAGGTTCTCGAGATTGCCTGCGTATGTGAGCTTGTCGACATTGATGATACGGATGTCATCACCGTATTTTTTGAACATGTAATGAATGTAATTGGAGCCTATGAAGCCGGCGCCGCCGGTCACAAGATAAGTGTGCATGTTATTCTCCTTTTATGGATCAGTATTTGATATTTAGGTCGACATTGCCCTTGATGCCGGCAACGGAACCCTTGGATGTGTACTGCCAGTAATCATAGCGGGTAGCCGTGTAAGTGGGAGTGGCTGCATACTGAGCGAGCCAGATCTTATAGCTGGTGAGCTGCGATGCATTCATGTAGCTCGTAAACCAGGTCTTATTGGAATAGACACCGGCTGTATATCCGGAGTTTCTGACCGTCTGGCAAAAAGCCTTAACGATCGCCGTCCTGGTACCCGCATCTATCGAATCGCCGCGGCCTCCTGAGTGCTCCACATCGATAAAGAGCGGCAGGCTCAAACCGTATCCGCTGCACAATCCGACCGCCATGGAAGCTTCTTCGACAGCCTCCACTTCGCTGACTGCCTGAGTGTAGAAATAAGCTCCTACCTGAATGCCGGCCGCTTTTGCTCCGGCTATGTTGGTCCTGAAGGTCGGATCCTCGATGAGTGCTCCCGTTGATGAACCTCTGTATCCGCATCTGATGATCGCATAAGATACACCCGAATTACGGACTGCGGTCCAGTCTATGGAACCGTTCCACTTGGACACATCTATACCCATAGTACCACTGCCCGCCTGCAGATGTCCATTTGAATCGAAGGTGTACTTTGCACCCTGAATGACCTGTTCGCCGGTCACATAGTTTCCGTTTTTATCATAGAAATATGTGGCGCCGCCGATCGTCTGCCAACCGGTGTATTTGTATACGGCATCTCCGCCGCCACCTCCGTTGGGATTCTTAAAATAGAACACATCAAAGTTCTTGAGATCCCCTATCGTGGCTTCATGATAATTGCCGCTCGCATCCTTATAGTAGATCTGAATGTTATTAACCTTCAACTTATCCGCGGAATTGGCTGCGGCATCATCCTTCTTAGTTACCGAGACCGTACAGGAAGCGTATTTGGAAGCATCATACACGCTTCTTGCGGTTACCGTGGCAGTACCTTCGGCTGCACCATACAGGTTGCCACCGCTCACATAAACGACTCCGCCGTCGGTAGTTTCCCAGGTCACGTCCGAATTAGTGGTTCCGTCGGACAATGTTACTACTGCGGACAGAGAACCGTAATCGCCCAGATTCAGCCTCATGCTGGTCGCGCTGATGGAGACGGATGAGACGGAAAGATATCCGAACGAAGGATTGGTCGGCTGCGTACCTGTGCCGGGATCTGTAGTTGTTCCCGTGCCTGTTCCGGGGTCTGTAGTTGTCCCTGTACCTGTTCCTGGGTCTGTAGTTGTCCCTGTACCTGTTCCAGGGTCTGTAGTCGTCCCTGTGCCCGTTCCGGGGTCTGTAGTCGTCCCTGTGCCCGTTCCGGGGTCTGTAGTTGTCCCCGTGCCCGTTCCGGGGTCTGTAGTCGTTCCTGTGCCCGTTCCGGGGTCTGTAGTTGTCCCTGTGCCTGTTCCGGGATCCGTAGTTGTTCCGGTTCCAGTTCCGGGGTCTGTAGTTGTTCCGGTTCCGGTCCCCGGATCGGTTGTTCCCGTACCGGGGTCGGTTATGGGGGATGTTGTCAGCGATGAAGGATCCGTCGAAGGATCAACCGGTGCTAACAACCTTCTGTCCGTCGCCATATACGGCATCAGATATATTCCGCCGCTTCTGACTGTACCTTTAGTGCCTTTTCTCACGGAAGCATCAGAGGTCTTCAGGAAGTTCTCAATATCCTGCTTGGAGATCTCGACATAGCCGCCATCCTCACTGCCGCTGACCAGGGTCTTGGTGGACTCTACCCATTCAACAGTATCCTTGTTTACGGACTCAACCGCCGTATCCTGCACCGCGGTATCCTCGGCTGCTACATTGACTTCCGCCTCGGTCTTAACCTCATCGGCGACATCGATCTTCTTGTATTCGATGTTGTCGGTAACCTTAACTCCGCTCACCTCGGAGGGCATGATATAGTCCTCGTACTCCGGACCTTCAAGAGGAGTCATGACTACCTTATATGTGCCGTTCGGAACCTCAGTATGATACATGAGGCCGTCCATGTTTTCGTCTTTCCAGTGATACTCTTTTCCGTCATCACATGTGACGGTCACTTCAAAAGCTATACCGGTTATCAGTTTGTCTTTTGCCTTGTTTACGAACTTGATCTTTAAGTCGGACTGAACCGATGTGACCTTCATCACGATCTCTATGGTCTTATCCTCGACCACGGGTTCCTCCACTACAGGCATTTCGGTAAAAAAGTCCTCCGGCGCCGGTTCTTCTTCCACGGCAATGAAGTTTGCTCTCGAAGCCACAACCGCGTTTAAGCCGCTCTCACCGATAACATATATTCCGTCCGAGGCAGTACCCACCTCTGCAAAAGAAGCTACCTGGCGTCGTACCGTCTGAGTCCTGTAAAAAACAGTTCCCGCGATCGCTGCCATGATAAGCACGCACACACCCGTTATTATGATCAGACGATCGCTCATGCTTAAGCCGCCGCGTTCGTCCTCCTCATATCTGTCCGATTTCTTTTCGTATTTTGATGCGGTCTTTTCATATTTTTCAGCGGCTTTATCATACTTAGCCGCTGCTTTGGCATTCTTCGCGTTGGCTTTGGCATTCTTCGCACCGGTCTTTGCGTTTTTCGCGTTGGCCTTTGCATTCCTGGCATTGGTTTTAGCATTCTTAAGCGCAGCTTTGGAAGCCTTGGTATCTCTGTGTACTTTGGGTTTACGCTCGACGGGAGCATCGGTGCGGCCGTAAAGTTCGTTGGCTACAGCTACAGCTTCCATCTGTGCCGTTTCAGACATCTCATAGAAGTCGAAATCATCTTCATCATCGATCTCGTCTTCGTCATCGATCTCGTCTTCAAAATCTTCATCAACTTCATCAGCCGTTGAAGCCGCAGGACCGGAAACCGATGCTACGCCAGCATTGTCTTCAGCGGAAGCTCCCGACTTCATTCTCTCTATCGCAGCATCATGAGCAAGCATGCTCTCTGCCGCGGCTACCACTACGGAAGACACGTCAAAATCAAAGTCATCGTCGTCATCGTCAGCCGACGCAGTCACATCATCCGCAGTACGTCCGTTTACGACAACTGTATCACCGCCAACCGGCGCAGATACCACGATCGTGTCACCGGTCACTTTTCCATCAGGATCAGAAGCGGATTCCGCCTCTGCTGTGTCGTCGTTAAACACATCGGTAAGATGGGCGAGTTCAGCCTCAACGATCTCTGACGAGATCATCTCGGTACGCTCTCCCACAAGCGGCTTGTGCGCCTCAGTCTCAGCCGCAGGCGACTCCGGCACGGGCGCCTCAGTCTCCATCTCCGGTTCAGATGCCTCAGCCTCTTCTATTTCGTCCGCAGACCAGCTTTCGGTGTCGTACTCGACATCGACTTCATCATCATCCTCTGCGGCGCCGAAGAGAAACTCATCGCGGCCGTACTCCTCTTCCTGCCTCTTATGTCTTTCTGCTACCCTTTTCTCAAATCTCGTGAGTTTGGAGGGTTTCTCGGTTTTCTTTTTCATGTTGAACTTACTTATCCTGAGGGTACTTATTGATGGCATATGCTATACGCTTGGCAAGCAGTGCCCTGCCCTCGTCGGTCAGCTTAATATATCCGAAATCTTCGGTCAGATCCACATACTGCTTATAGTTATTCTGGTTGATCGTCCCGTAGAAATTGTCCAGATATGATACGGACAGATCCGTACAGGTATTAAGCGCATTATAAAAATAATTCGAAAGAGTACCGTTGCCGGCATCCTTCTGATCGGGATCGTATACGATGCCGTCTATGTCCTTACCCTCTGTATAGAAAAGGCTCGACACGATGATCCTTACATAAGGGTAGGTCTCTTTCAGCCTCCTGATCGAATAATTGAGAGATCCGACGATGGTACATCTCTCCTCATCATCCTTGGGATTCTCGATAGCTCTTCCCTGGAAATAATCGCTGGCATCATACATGATCACGATGACATCAAGATTATCGTAATCCACGGCTTTCAGAACTCTCGCGGCATCCTGCGTGAAGTTGCCGTCTGCGTGATAGGTATCGGTGACACGGTCTATCTCGGAAAAATCTCCGCTGCAGATCGCATCTGTCAGATATGTAAGCGAGTAGATATCATCAGGATAATTCTGCTCTATCATCGCAAGATTCCTGGTAGCGAGTGTCGGATAGGGAAAAGAAGCATTATACACCGTAACTCCGGCCAGTTCCGCTATCTGCTTGTCCAATCCGTTCTCATCAACTCTGGACATGGCCAGATCTCCGTTGCCCAGAAGCAGTACCGTGGTCTCATCATCAAACTGATGACCTTCATAATCCGAAGGAGACATGGGGATCAGCTCATCAAGTACTTCTATGTCAAACTCCGATGTATCCTCGTTGGGGTCGAGCGCGATCGTCTCCCCTCTGTTCCAGCGTATGAGCTGGATCGCTGCAACGCCCAGCACGCACACTATTGCAGCTATCAGGATCACATGAATGTTGATCTTAAACTTTTTTTCAGTTTTTTCTTCAATTTTATCTTCGGTTTTTTCTTCAGTTTGTTTCATCGGTTGCTTCCTCAAGCATACGCATATATTCCATTTCCTTGATCTTCTCTATCAACAAGCCCGCATATTTTGCTCTGGCTTCCTGATTGGGATGAATGCCGTCCTCGGTCATTTTTTCACAGTTATATGTATCGATCGCCATCAGTTCATACATGTTCAGGCACTCGCACCCCTCCATGACAGCCACATCGCGTGCACAGTTAATATAGTCCAGAAGAGTTCCGAATCCGTTGTTTACACTGTGGACATCTCCTATGAAGCGGCTCCTGTCAGCCGACCAGAACTGCTCATAGTAAGGTGTGCAGACAATGATCTTTGCATTGGGATAGTTAGCCTTCAGTTCTCTTATTCCCGTGAGAAGCGCAGTTGAATAGTAGAAATAATACTGTCCCGCGATATCCGCTGCACCGATGGGGATATATGAAAGAAAATCATTCGTTCCGTACTGAATGATGAAATAGTCTGTCTTGGACGGATTGAGACCCGCCATGACCTCGCCGGACTTGTATCCGTCGACTATGCTTCTTGCAACTTTACCTTCCATCGCATATACGATACCCGTAAAGTTCGGCTCGGTCCATGTTTCAAAGGCTGTGGATTTCTCTCTGGTCACGCCGGCGCAGGTTCCGCCGATCGACAGATTATATACATCGGCTCCGAGTGTATTTCCGACCATGTATGCTATACCGGTCTCATCTCTGACAGAGTCAAAGATCGAGTCACCCATGAATACTATCTGGAACGGATCGACCTCGGGAGCCGCAAGTTCGGTATTACCCGTATCATCCGCAGCGGTTGCTTCTATCGTGACTTCCTCGTTCAATGCGCTCTCTGTCATCACGCTCTCATCGGGAGCCTCTATCTCAACGGCTTCCTCCGCGGCATTTTGGGCTACAAGTTCTTCGGCGGCCAGCCTAGCGACATGTTCAGCCTCATATTTGGCATTCCACTCCGCTTCGGCGGTTGCCAGGGCCTCAGCTACCTCATCTTCCACGGTCTGATCCGTGATACGATATTTGCATCCCGTAAGGACCGTTGCTGCTAGTGTTACTGTCATGATGACAGCTATGATCTTTTTCTTCATGTCATTCCTCCATAATCGGTCTGCCCACTTCAAACCATGATCAGGGCATCATAAAGATTATGCGATCCATTTATTTAATCTACCCAAACCAAGTATTAAGATTCCCTTAAGATTCATCGCCGGTCAGGCCATAGTACTCTCTGTACCATCCGGCAAAGCGTGCGAGGCCTTCAGCCAGCGGTGTGGCAGGTTTAAAATCAAAATCCTTCATGAGTTCATCCACATCGGCATAGGTCTGATACACATCTCCGGGCTGCATCGGGAGATATTCGCGCACCGCCTTAAGTCCCAGCTTCTGCTCGAGGATATCTATGAAGTCGAGCAGTTTTTCCGGGGAATTGTTACCGATGTTATATACCTTAAAAGGATCTCCCGCTGTCTCTTCGCTCCCCTTCGGAGGATTGCACAGCATCCTCTCGAGAGCGGACACGATGTCGTCTACATACGTGAAATCTCTGAGCATATCTCCGTTATTGTATATCTGGATCGGCTCACCGCGTCTCATCTTATCCGCAAACTTGAAGTATGCCATATCCGGTCTGCCGAAAGGTCCGTATACGGTAAAAAGCCTTACTCCCGTCATCGGTATCCCATACAGGTGAGAATATGCATAGCCCATAAGTTCATTTGACTTCTTGGTCGCGGCATACAGGCTGATCGGATGATCCACGGGATCGGTCACGGAAAAAGGAGTTTTCTCCTGATTGCCGTATACCGAGGAGGACGATGCGAAGATCAGGTGCTTCACGCCCTCTCTGGTGTCGTAGCTGTGGCGGCACGCCTCAAGTATATTGAAAAAACCGACCAGATTGCTATCGATATAACTGCGGGGGTTGTCGATCGAATAGCGGACTCCCGCCTGCGCAGCCAGATTGACCACGATATCCGGGCGCCAGTCCTCAAACACATGGTTGACGGTAGCTTCATCGGCTATTGATCCCCTGACGAAAGAAAACCGGTCATAGTCATTCAATATCGCAAGACGCGCTTCCTTGAGCCCAACATCGTAGTAGTCGTTCATGTTGTCGATCCCGACAACGGTCGCGCCCTCCGAGAGCAGGAGTTTAGACAGATGGAAGCCTATAAAGCCTGCTGCCCCGGTAACCAGTATCGTATTGTTCGGGTCAAACTCTGCAAACATAATTTTCCCTCAAATATGTGTATACACAGAGAAAAGTTTACCATATCGTGGTGATATAGTAAACTCCCCCTACTAAATGTAGTATCTATGTATCATTCGTATTGGAAGAAGTCGCCCTCTTCGATACGGCGGTCAATGACTGGAAGTGCGGCTTCGTATTCGGCACGCCACTTCTCATAGGCTTCGTCCCACGACGGATCTGAAGCTTTATCCGCATCAGTTCTGTGATCGGGCAGATCATAATGCTCACGCAGGTATTCCCCGATGAAAACCGTGCACTTCTGCGCGCCCGCAGCATTTGTATGAATGCCATAATCGCTGAAATCCCTTGAAAAATCAAGTCCGATCTCGTCATAGTACAGGTTCATGTCCAGATAATCGTATCCGGCTGCCTCCACCACGTCCCGTATATGTGCCAGTTTCTCCGCAGCCCCGTCCTCGAGAACATATGGAGTCACATAGAAAAGCACCTGAGCATCCACATCCTTAAGCTCTGCAAGAAGATCTGCAAGAGCCTGTTCCTGATATTTATCAAGCCCGGCCGGAACGGGATCTGTCGGGACAACCGGAGCCTCCGCCGGCCCGACCTTATCGGTTATCTTATATCCCTTATACGAATCAGGCGCGGTAAAGCGCCATCCTCTCCACTGCGAGGGCCTGATCAGGCTATCCCAGTTCGAATGATACTTGAATATGTCGAAGTAATAGGTATATCTCTCCGTATCGATATCCGTCATATGCGTTGTCACCATGGCGTTGATCGCGGCGATACGGTTAAAAGAATACTTCATGTTATCGGTCACTTCACGGGTATAGACCATGTTGCTCCCAAGACCTTCTTCTATGCCCGTATACATGCGCATCTCAAACATATACAGCTTCGGTGACTGGGTCTTCTCGGTCTCTTTTACGAGAAATCTCCCTGCGATAGGACGCTGGACATTGCTTCCCAGAGGGTAAGCTTTGATGCCGTACTCGCCGTAGAGCTGGGGAGTCGAGATAAAAGAGTACGAGGGGCTCGAGCCGATGATCACGATATCAAGAGAATCCTTGGGCTCAGCGTAAAAACCCATGAAGCGGGACTTCGTATCGATGTCCGGACGCAGGATATATGTGAGCGTCGTGAGAGTCAGCACGAATATCATCACAAACGCCAGAGCTGCTGTAAGCGGACGTATGAAGTTTTTGCCTGACTTATTGTTTCCCATCTAGAATCCCTGATAAATAAACTCTGCCGCGCTGTAGCCCGGACCGTATTGACCCAGGATGATAACGTAAAAGAGAAGCGCGAACCATACGATAAAACGCAGGACTATCGGGCGCGCGGCGATGTATGCGCGCACATCAGTCCGTGTTTTGGCGATATCGACAAGCATCAGAATCAGCAGGCTGAATACCAGCACAAATATATCGACATATGCGAGTCCGAAAGAGCTTGTCGCCTTGAGTGCGCGCAAGCCGTCTGCCGAAAAGGCTCCCGTAAACCCACGGAAAAGTCCCACAACCTCAGCGCTATGTCTGCGGACGCCGCACCCAAGCATTCCGATAGCATAACTAACAGAAGGCGATCTGAAAAACGCCATGCCGAATGCAAACAGAAGGAACGTCCTTATCATCCTGAGAACATTAAGAACCTTCGAATCGGGATCGACCTTCATGGACTTCCACAATTTCTTAAATGGCTCCTCCAGAAGTTCCTCCATTACGATATAGAACCACTGCAAAAGTCCGGACCCGATCACAAACGTCATGCTGCCGCCGTGCCATAAACCGATAATAAGCCAGAGAACGAACATCGCAGCGAAGGTGGAGAAGCGCTTTGCCTTCTTCTTTGCCTTCTTCACGGCCGCCTTGCTGTCAGGGCTGTCAGGATCATTGGTGGGCTTATCCACGCCGAACATCTTCTCCAGTCTGCCGGTCAGTTTGGAATGCACTCCGGTCCTGAGCTGCGGGTAAAAGATGTACTCCTTACACCACGTGCCGAGGGTCATGTGCCAGCGGCGCCAGAGCTCGGCTATCGTCTTCGAGAAGAACGGTGTGTCGAAATTCTCAGGCAGTTTTAGACCGAAGCACTGCGAGATCCCCAGAACGATATCCATCAGTCCGGAGAAATCGGCATACAACTGGATCGTAAAACATATGATCGCACCCCATACATAAATACCACCAAAGCCGGCAGGATTATCGAATACGACCGCCACCACTATACTGAGTCTCTCAGCGATGACCAGTTTCTTGAAGAATCCCCAGAGCATCCTCTGCAGGCCGCGTGTCAGAGACTCATAACTGAAAGAATGCGCTTCAAAGAATCCTGCGCCAACCTCGCGGTATTGCATGATAGGCCCCGATACAAGCGCCGGGCCGTACATTCCGAAAGTCAGCAGTTTCAGATAGTTTTTCTCCGGCACGACTATACCGTTATATACATCGACCAGATAACTGATCAGTGTAAACGTATAGTAGGACAGGCCGAGAGGAATGAGCGAAGACAGGAAAGCCTCCATAAATTCCGGATAAGCAGAAACTTTCACCCAGATAAATTTCGTGTATTTAAGCAATATCAGGATCGCCAGCAAAGCGATGACGCCGACAGTAACTGCCGTTCGTCTGCTTCGGCTCTGAGTCTGAGCGTCACAGGAAGCGATGCGCCCGGCGCACAGATATACGACAAGAGTGCTGACTATCGGGAAAAGGACAAGAAACGGATACCCGTTCACAAGATAAAAGGCAATGCTGCTTACGAGAAGAACGCCCCACTGAAACGCGCGCGGGACGAGATAATACACTGCCAATATGATCGCAAATGCACACAAAAAATAAAAGTCGGTCAGATTCATTTATATCAATTAACGAGGATGTTGGTCCCGTTTGCGTCCGACTCATCGGAAAGAAGGCTTACGATATGCGGAACAACTTCTTCTACGGTGAGCAGTCTGCCCGAAGGACGCGATGCCGCATACTGTTCGATGATCAGGTGGGACAGCGCCGATACATATGCCGTATCGATCATGTCCGGGGACACGGCATTTATCCGCACACCGCTTGAAGCATATTCGGAAGCCAGACTCTTCATGAGTCCGAGAAGAGCATATTTAACGGTCACGTAGACGGACTGATTGGCGGGAGGATTCCCTTCCGTCACCGATGAAAGGACGAAGACGACACGTCCGCTGCCTCTTTTTTTCATGACCGGCAAAAACGCCTGAAGCGGGATCACCGATGAGCGCAGCGCCAGGTTCATGGCCGTTTCAAACGATTCATAATCAGTCTTTGCAAACTTCTGTATCTCATACGGAGCCATGGGGATATGAACGATATCATCGGGTTCTCCGCCGGCGCCGATCAGAATATCGACCATGGAATTCACTTCATCGGCGGATGAAAGATCCGCTAAAACAGGACGAACCTTATCACCGTACTTTTCCACAAGAGCATCCAGTTTTCCCGGCGTACGGTAGTGGGCCCAGATGATATCATATTTGTCGACAACACTGTCGATAAGGGCTCTTCCTATGTCAGATGAACCACCGAGTATGAGCAAAGATTTCATTCCAGTACTCCTATCTGCATCCTGCCGCGACACACCTTTTCGCCGTTCTGATTGCGGATCGCGATCTTCATGTCAAAAAAGCGGCCTTCGTCATTAACATCCGTGACCTCACCGGACACCGTAAGTTCATCCCCGACCATCACAGGTTTGGGGAACTTCACTTCCACACTGCGGATCAGGCTGTTGCGACCCGGAAGATATACGCCGGCAAGCGTCGACAGAAATGAAGATGTCAGCATGCCGTATGCGATCTCACGCTCATATCCGTGCTCAGAAGCAAACTCAGGATCCGTATGCATCGGATTCACGTCGCCCGTGATATCACGAAACTTCTCCATCATTTCCGCAGTCACGGTCACGGTGAAGCTTTCGGTGAGTCCTATATGTATATCTTCGTACTTATACTCGTTCATTGAAGTTTTAAACTCAGATCATCGATTCAATAAGGTCTACCATCTCACCGACATTTTTAAGGGTGACGATCTGACCCATGTTGAACCTCACACCGAACTGCTGCTCCACCGCAGCGATCAGATTGATATGCTCGAGAGAATCCCAATCCTCTATATCGTCGGCGGTAGTCTCATCGCTCACTGTGATCGATTCATCATCAAACACATCGCGGAAAACTTCATTTAACTGTTCAAAAATCTCATCTCTGTTCATGGTAAAACCCCCTTGTGTTCAAATCTTTAGTCCCGGTCCGGGATCATTAGTCTGCTTTCACATCAATGACCGTGTTTCGCTTTTCCCACACACCCGAAACATCGAGTTCCCAGACCGTGCTTCCGTCGGGCTTATCTTCCGTCTTCGTAAATCCCATGGCGTTATAGAACTCCTTCACCATGCCGTTCTTGGCTGTCGGATAGAAATAACCGTATATCGTCTTAAGTCCCGCCGCCTTTGCGGCATCAACCATCGAATCCAGCATGGCATATTCCATATCGCGCTTTAAGACTCTGCAGCTCATCAGCCACAGTTCCATGTGCAGCGCCTGCTGATCAGCGTCTATCCTTCCCATCAGGAGCGACACGATGCCGTTATCACCGAACTTGTCGGATAACTGTCCGTACAGAGTGATGTATTCGTCCGAACCGGCATACTTCTCTATATCGGCCACAGTGCAGCGAAGAGTCGTCAGATTGAACTGGTTTGATTTATTCGTAAGCTGTGAGATGCGGTTATAGTACAGCGGTTCGAAGGGCGCTATATGCGCGCTCATCTGTAAGCCCAGCAGGTACTCGTGATAGTCGGTAAAAGCGGCCTGCATATGCGCACGCTCCGCATTGGCGCGATACATCTCGTTACGTTTCTTATCGTCATCGGACAAGCCGATCACTTCGAAATATCCGTTCTTATCGATGCGTCTGATATACTCCTCAGGCTGTCCGATATCGGGCGCGGATACACCCGGGATCTGTTCTTCAACTATCATCCTCTCGGCGGGATTATCATCGACGAATACCATCGAATCGGGAAGGATATTGATGGCCGAAGCTATGTCCTTAAAGTTTAAGTCTTTCGGATCCCAGTTGGCTCTGATCTCGATGAAATCATCGGGAGTAAGGACAGATGCGGGATGCTTAAGACCCGCGAGCGCATTATCCTCATCATTCTTGGAGTCGACATTGAGCAGGACTCCTATGCTCTTCTGCTCCTTAAGATAGGTCTGGAATTCGGTATAGGTCTGACCGACCGGAGTTTCCATTCCGATCTCCAGGTTCTCGGGACCGTCATCGCCGACTATGCCGCCCCAGAGTGTGTTATCCAGATCGAGCACCAGGGCTTTTTTGTTTTTTCCCCAGACAGCCTTGCATATATGCGAGAGGCTGAAGGCAAATTCGGGGATAGCCTGCATCGAACACATATATTTATACATATGCCAGAATGCGGGATCACACCACTTATCGAGACCGTAAGATGCCGACAGATAGTTGATGTCGTGAATATAAAAAGCCTCATGAGACTCAGCATACGAAGCAAACTTCTCATTCAGACGATTAACGAATCTCACCCGGCCGGAAGCTTCTACCGCATCGCAATTGCCCATGATCCTGTAAAAAGGATACTCGAAATTATTCTGAATGATCGGGCACCGGTATTTCGCTGCCAGATGCTCCCACATGCCTTCAAAACGCGCATATTCCGCATCCAGGCAGGCGGCCGCTTCATCGGCGCCGATTCCGGGAGCCGGGAGATTTTCGATATTCTTAAAGCCCGTATGGATATAGATCAGATCGGGCTCAAATGAAACGAGCTCCTCGGGATCGAACATCGCATCCTGATAGTACTGGGCATATTCAGACTCGTAAAATACCGGCTCTATTCCGTAGTTTAAGAGGAACAGCTCAAGTATGCGGATGAAGTCATGTGTTGTCGAGCCGCCGAGCACCGCCACTTTCTTACAGGTGCGCGCACTTCCGTCTGCGAGCAGTTCCCTGCGTATCGCCTTGGACTTCTTCAGTATATATTCGGGATCAAAAGGGTATTCTAATGTTTTCATCGTTCTGATTTTAGCATAAGTGATGACACAACCACAACCGGACATACAAGGTAGGTGACATAGAAGAATCTTGCATCGGCGCTCGTAAGCAGCAGCATGGTTCCGAAGTCATATACAAAGACGGGAAGGCAGACTAAGATCTTTTTCCAGTCGCCGCGTTTACGAAGATCAAAGCACGCCAGCATGACACTCAGCATGATCACGAGCGCAAATGCGCTCTGCCGCGTAAAGTTATATCCGTGAAGCCGAACGAGCTTGTAGCAGATCATAAGCGCGCTCGCAAGCGGCTCATGCCAGTCCGTCACGATCCCGTCGTCATTCTCGACTATCTGCGGTCCGATAAAGCCCTGATCGAGGATGTCCCACCCGTACACGATATCCGTCAGTTCCAGTATAGCCTTAAACGAAGGTCCGGGTGAAGCCTTGATACACTTAAGAGACATCTTAACTATCGGCATGACTCCGGTCTCTTCTATGATGTCCAGATCGAGACCGCGCCAGTATTTCATGATGCCGAAATTACCGAGTTCGTAGGATGTTTCCCACTCTTCCTGCGGCGCTATCGCATAGACAAACTCTGCTGTCTCGGCATCGAGTTTTTCCGGAGTCTGAACGGTCACATTTCCTATGATCGCCATGGGCAGTCCCACCGCCTGCACGACCGTCTGCGGATTTGATTCCACCTGCAAAAGCGAATAGACGGGCCCCTTTATCAGGAACATGAACACCGCAAACCACAGCGCCAGCTGTATCCATTTACTGAACTTAAGCACGAAGATAAGGGCGAGCACCAGGAATATCGCAAAAATGATCCCGTTATGCCTGAATATCCCGGCAGAAGCTGTTACAAAACCAAAAGCGGCCGGGCGCCACCATTTTCCGGCCCACTCCCCGTCCGTAAGAAGCACCTTCGCCGCCATGATCATCGCAACGGCTCCGGCAAGGGCGAATGCTATATCCTTAAGCGGATAAAGAAGCACGAGTCCGGTATACGGGTTAAGAACGATGTATCCCCACGAGATAAGCGCGGGCAGGCGTCCCGCAAATCCGTATATCGTGGCGGTCATATAGCCGATCACCACCGAGAAAACAAGCATCTGCCAGAACACGACGGACCAGACCGCTCCGCCGGTGAGTTTTAACGGAACGGTAAAGAAGAGCAGCGTGTGCCATACGGGATGCCAGTCATTATAGTGTCCCGTCATAGCCTGCTCATACTGTTCTATGGAATCCTTAAAATACGATCCAGGAAAATAAGCCCAGAGCCACAAAAGCAGAATGAAGAAACATACCAAAGCGGATGCAGCGAAGATCTTAAGTGAAGTTCCCCCTGCGATCCCAAGATCACGCGAAGAGCGGTTTGCCCCAAGCACTGTCCCGTCTGCCCCGCGCAGATGTATCCTCGATATAAGCCCGAGAACCGGGCCCGAAACCAGGAACCACACGAGGGCCGAAACAGTCATTATAACAGCCAGGAGAAGCGCGTTTTCCGTAACGAATCCGTACGCAAACGCTACCGTAGGCAACAGCATGTAGACAGTAAACAGTATCCTGTTGATCAGTGCGGGTCTGTCCTTTTTCATCCTACGCTCCCGCTCGCCTCCTGTTCCTTCAGTTTACGATGTATGTACAGGTGCGTCTGAATGGTCTGCGCAACATTAAATACCAGTACACAGATCACAGTGGCAAGGATAACTCCGGTAGACTCCAGTCCGCAGTCTCTGCCCAGCCAGATGGATAACGGGATGTTGGCAATCGCGCCTGCAAGCCCGAGAGTCAGCTGCACATTAAGTTCACCGACTCCGTTTAAAAATGTCGTATAGATATTGTTCCAGATCATCAGGAACACGTATATGGCCATGCAGGTAATGAGCCCCTTCGGATATATCAGTTCCTTGCGCAGCCAGATCTTTGCCGCGGGCCTATAGAGGAAGATGCTCACCAGAAACAGGATCGACATCGGAACAAGCATCTTATCCAGCTTGAGTATGCTTCGCCTGATCCATTTGAAATCGCCCTGCTCCTGCGCAGCCGTATACTTGGACCACAGCGGGGCAATGAATGCAGTAAACAGTCCGTTGATCAGTCCGAATGCATTGTATGTGGTGATATACGGAGTAACTCTGGTAGGTCCGAAGATATGTGAAATGATCATGTTATCGGTGGCAAAGATAACAAGAGCATTTATCTGAAGAAAGAAGAATTTGATCCCTATACCGCAGACGTTACCCAGCTCCTCACGTTTAAAAAAACCGAGAACCGGACGCAGATAATCGTAAACATGCCAGAGTCTCCCGGAGTAGACCAGATTTATGACGATACCGGTGATGCCTATGATCACGGCAACCGGAAGAAGATCTCCGCGGCCGGTCAGAGTGAGTATCCATATCCCCACGAAATTAAAGATCTGCCCCCAGAGATTCATGAAGGCGACCTTTTCAGCTTTCTGAACGGCGTAATACTGGACCTTGATCAGGCCCAGGACGAAATTGATGCATACACACATCAAACTGATGAAAAGTGCCGGGCGGATATCCAGCGAAGTCTTAAACAGAGTCCCCAGATCAAGGACAAATACCAGTACTCCGCCGATCAGTGCGGCTATCCCGGAGATCAGGGTAAGCGACATGTACCCTGTAGAAGAAGCGGCGCGCGCACGTTCTTTTTCATCCGCCGTAATGTATCTGGTCAGCGTGTTTCTAAGGCCCAGACCGATGCCTACATCAAAGTAATTGATCCAGTTGATAACGGAGAGTATGGTCCCCCATACTCCGTATCCTTCTTCACCTAGACAGCGAAGAAGAAGCGGTGTATAAAAAAATGCGATGACCATGCTGACAGGTTTGCACATCGCACTTAAGAGCATGCTCCTCTTAAGCGGGTCCTTACGTGCATTCCTGACCAGATCGATCAGTTTGTCCCATCGTTCTTTCATGTTATAGATTTTAACATCTATTCGCGATATAATAAATAGTTGTATTATGCGCAAAAACAAGCCTAAACGCGAAAGGATCAGTATGGATATTTCTATCGTCATCCCCGTATACGGATGTCCCGGAGCGATCCCGGAACTGCACAGACGACTCGTTGAAACCCTGGAGGGAATGGGCGTTTCTTTTGAGATAATCATGGTCGATGACCACGACGGCATGGGCTCCTGGGAGCAGGTGAAAGCGGTCGCCCTTAAGGATAAACGTGTCAAAGCCATATCTTTTACCAAAAACAACGGACAGGACAAAGCGGTATCCGCAGGTGTGAATCAGGCGTGCGGCGACTGGATCATCCCCATGGACTGTGACCTGCAGGATGCTCCCGAGAAGATCCCGATCCTTTATGACATGGCCATATCGGGAGGAAACGACGTCGTATTTGTCCGCAGACAGGCGCGTAAGGATTCCCTGATGACGCGCTTCCTTTCAAAAACCTTCCACAAGGTATTCAGTTACTTCACCGAGATCTCTTTTGACTACGAACTCGGAACCTATCTCATATGCAGCAAAAGAGCTGCCGACCTGTACCGCGAATCAAAAGATCGCGGACGGGATTTCACGATGTTTCTCGTCTGGCTCGGATTCAAGCACGATTTCGTAGAGTTTGAGCATGAATGGAGATACGAGGGTAAGACCTCATACACTTTTAAGAAAAAATGGGACTACGCCATCAAGATGATGACGACCTTCTCAAACAGGATCCTGTATGTGCCGATCCGCGTGGGCGGCTTAGCCGTTCTCGCATCGATCGCATATCTGATCTATGTGCTTGTCGGATATTTTTCGGGCATCAGCAATCCCGAAGGCTGGAACAGCATCATATTTGCGGTGTTCTTTTTCGGAGGGGCTATTCTTAGTACTCTCGGGATCATCGGCATCTATATCGGCAACATATTTGACATGACCAAACAGCGTCCTCTCTATGTGATTCAGGAATCTATCAACTGTGATGAAAATGATGAATAAATTAAAGACTTCTCTTCCCCGCTACATACTAAATCTCATGGCTCTGACCGTGTTCTGGGGAGGCCTCCTTCGAAAAAACTACAACGCCGATACCGTTGCGCATATGGCGGATCCCGCAGGGGATGTCATCGTGCGCATCAGATTCGGAAGATATGTAATCGCGCTGCTTGAGAAGATTCAGGTCGAGACCGGAATCCTGTGTACCGACCATCTTCCGGTCACGATACTCATCACTCTCATGATCTGTGCTCTGACGCTGACCATGCTGCAGTTTCTTTTTGAAAAAGACCTGGGATTCAAGACCGGTACGATCCTGCAGAAAGCAGGTCTGATGATCTGCTTTTCTCTCGTATACCTGAATGTGCTCTACAGCGAATTCCTGATGTTCGGAGAGTTCTGCCTGTATATGGCGATCGCCTATGCTTTCATCATGTTCGGCGTGGTCTTCTATGTGAAAGAAGGCTTCGCGCGCAAAGCTGCAGGAGCGGTATTTTTCATCCTGGGAGTGTTCACTTACCAGAACGCCGCCGTGATCGGATCCATGGTCCTGCTCTTCTACTACATGTTAAAGCACGACTTCAAGTGGTCCAAAGAAGCCGTAAGAGACGAGTTCTTCGCCGCTGTCGTGCCGTTTGGTGCGGGCGTGATCAATCTGATCACCGTGAAGATCGTAGCCGCGATCAATCCACTTTATCAGTTCTTCAGACCGATCGGGGTCGGATCGATAAGCGACAAGATCGCGGAGGCTTGTGTCAATTTCTACTCACTAAATAAGGATTCATATAACCTGCTGCCGCGAGTGTTCCTGCCCGGACTGCTGAATCTCGGAATGATCGTCATGATCGTATATCTCCTGATAAAGAGGGGTGATAAAGCCGGGGTCGGATATTTCGCGACCGCTTATATCTTAAGTCTGGCTCTTCTCTATATCCTGCCGATCATGAACTCCCCGTTTACATTCCCGCCCCGCCTGGCGATATTCTTCTATCTGCTTCAGGGACTTACCGGGGCAACGCTCATGTGGCTCATGGGAAAAGAAGGATCCGGCAGACCTGATCCCGCTACCTTAAGAACGGTCTTTTCGATAGTCCTGGTGGGATACCTGTGGATACATCTGATATTCGTCCAGTTCATAATCACCGGACGGTACATATCCAACAACCTCGACAACGTATATTGCAGACTCACTCTTCAGGAAATAGAAAAATACGAAAATTCGACGGGTGTGACAGTGCAGAACCTGTGCGTGTTCAATGACGATGACGCACCGGCGCATTACCGTGAATCATCCATACACACCTATCAGATAAACGAACGCATAATAGGACAGGCTACCTGCTCGTACATGGAAGCCATCCTCGGCAGACACTTCGAACCTCTTCACATCGAGGACGTGCCTGCGGATATCTATTCTGAGTATTTTGAAGGAAAAGACTGGGAATTCTTTGACCTCGGCGAACAGCTTCTGATAGTCGGTGATACCGCATACTGGTGCGTCTACTGATCTGACGGCGATGGTGCTTATATTGATCTGACGGCGGGCAGGTCATGATCTGTTCGGTTTCAGGTACGGCGTATTGATGTATGCCACGAAAAGAAGCGGCAGGATAACTATCATGTAATATATGTATCTGGGATATTCTCCGTTCGTAGCCCCCACGAAATAGGTGAGTACCACAAAGATCATCGGAACGAGCGCCGGTATTATATCCGTGCTCTTTACCCTGATCGAATACATGATCAGCAGTATAAATCCCCATAGATATGTAGCCGAATACAGTACGATATTCAGGATCGGTATATCCGCTATCAGGTCTCTGAGATATTCATATTTCTCCATTACGGGCCTCATGACCATGCAAAATCCGGAAGTACCGAAGTCTGTCGCTGCTTCTCCGCTGTTTTCATTGGTCATTCCCATCATCGTGTATGATTGCTCCGTACCGTATTCAAGATCTATGCGTCTTCCGCCCGGATACAGGTACCTGTAGTAATTGCCGATCACCGCTTCCGCATAAACAAGCGGAACCCTCTTATATATCTTCCTCCAGGTCCTCAGAAAAGTCTTCACATCATCGGTCGTCGCATACCTGTTGTACAGATTCTTCACTTTATCTGATCTGTCCGGGGTATAGTTCTCTGCGATGCTGTCATAGTCAAGCAATGCCCCTATGCCTTCTTTTTCCTCCTCGGATATCATATCCCCGCAATAAGATACATACCTGGCCACCTGCTGAATGGGGATATTGAGCAATTCCCTGGCATCACCCGGAGTCGCCTTGATCGCAGGCATTATCACCCCATGAAGGAGCGCAAATACAGCTATGCAGGTCGCCATCAGTCCAGCCCATCTGATCATATGTTTCCGCATGATGATCATCATCACGATCCCGGATAATACCATGATAACTACGCCCTCATTCCTGATCAGAACGATACCGGCTGCGGTAAGAAAGAGAAGTATCCACGGAGAGGAAATACCTGTCGACAGTTCATACAGGGAAACGATGAATACAGCCAGAAGCGATACATAGATGATGTCCTTGGTCATGACATTGCTGAGCATCGTTACTATAGGGTGAAGCATGTAATAAAGCGCCAGAATGATAAACGTCCGGTCGCGGCGCATCCCCGACACATGTACTATGCAGTAAGACATGCACAGCATAAAGAACAGGACCTGCGCGATCGTGTAGAGAAAGACTCCGAAATCATACGATCCGAATACTGTCTTACCAATCATGATGAACATATGGATGAGCAGGGTATGTACTATCGGATGATGACCGTTAAGTTTCACATTTTCATCTATCAGCTCATGGCCCACATCCAGAAGAGTCCCCTTGAACGGCTGAAGAACCTGGCCGTACGAATCGCCCATGAACAGGCCGGGATAATACAGGATCACATACGGAATATAAAATACGGACATGATCACAAAAACGGTCAGCACGGGATGCGCTTCATACAGTCTGAAGATCCGGCTTACGGTCCGCCCGGTCTGAAGCGTTTCGCCGAAAGAGGCACGAATGCGATCCATCAGATGATACAGCAGTTCTATCACCTGAGTCATCAGGAGGAAAAATGCCGCAAAAAAGAGCAGATCCTTAAGGATCATCGGCAGTCCGTACGGACCTTCGATATACAGATACTGGAAACTGTCCGAATGATCGAAAGAGTATCCTACAAGAATGAAAACGGAAAACAAAAAAGCCGGTACGATCACGCAGACCCTTTCGCGAACTGTTCTGCATGCGATCCTTTCCTTCAACGGGCTGATCTCATACATGAGAAGCAGTGCAAAAAGTATCCACCTCACTACCGGCGGCATGATATTATAGCGCTCCCAGGCTATCGGTTCGTTTCCTGAAAGAGGAAAGAGTTTAACCGATACTCCGACTACGGATATAAATGCAAATAACGTTGCAGATATATACTTTTTCAGCCTAGGATCGGTCAACATGATCTCCCGTTCTTCCATTAAACTATTAGTATCGTATTCCCGGCAGGAAATGCGAAACAATGAGCAGATGGGAAGATTTGTTGACTAATCAACCGCTGTTTCTTATTGTCTGATATTAATATTTCGGTGAAGAACAGTCGTTTATGAAACGTTTGACGACGACTGTCTATTATTTCGGGACCGGATCAGAACACAGATCTCATGAATCATGATAAATCCCAGAAGAAGATATGCCGCAATATAAACTCTGATCTCGACATAAGTCATCGTATAAACCTCGAATGTCGGTTCAAACTTCATGATCTTGCCGAAGATGCAGGGCAGGGCATAAACGAGAGAAAACAGGACCGTCTCTATATATTCGGTAACACCGGGACCTTTACGTGCTTCACCGGCGCCTTCTTTATCTTTACCGGTCTTATCCATGAAATAAACTATGAACGGAAGGCTTAAGTAGCACAGCGTATATCTGTAGGCATTAGTCGGAAAGAACGACATGATCGCACACAGGAAAAAGAGCCTGCGATACCTGTTTTTCGTAAGAGATGCAAGAACTATCATCAGCACGACAAAAAGATACGGTGTGATACTGACGATGATATGGGGAACCAGATGATCTATGTGGAGATAAGTCGTGATCGTAACGATAAGTCCCCTGATGCACTGAAAACGTCCGTAGTCATTAAAGCTCATCGTGGATCTTACATTGAAGAGCCATCTGGTGAATCCGTCCAGGCCTCCGAACAGCGCAAAGGGTGAAAAGAACAGCACAATGCCGTATATTGTAAGCCTGATCGCCTCTTTGAATCTTTTCTCCAGAAGGTAATAGAGTCCGAAAACCGCCGGATAGATCTTGAAACCGGCGCATACTGCGATGATGATCAGCGCAAGTTCACGCAGAAACCGTGACTCCGAATCCTTAAGTTTAAGCGCGATCAGCATGAGCGCCATGACCATGAGCGTTGAGTTTGCCACGGATACTCCCCCTGCAAAAAAGGGAACGGATACCATCAGGCAGATAAAGAGAAGCGCGGCGCGTTTCCTGTCATCGCCCCAGAGAGATATACCGAGGAAAAGCAGAAAAGAAACCGCGAGTGTGTAATAAACAATGACAAGAAATGCATAGGGAGCCGTGTTAAAATCCAGCGTTAATCCCGGGACCGCCCCATTCCTCGTAAGGATCCTGGAAGCAAAATAATACATCAGATATGAGAGCGGAGGAAAACATCCCGCACCAAAGGTCGCGCGTGAATACAGGTTCTTCGGATCACCGACAAATTCCACATGCATCCTGAAGTCGCAGAACTTAAGGTCTACGTTTTCCATCACGAAGAAATCGGTCACGGTCGAGCCGTATCTGTATGCATAGAACAGATATCCGGCAAATCCGAGAAGGACCATGGCGGCAAATATGTTAAACGGCGTGAGCATTTTTCTGATGCTGTCTGAACTTATATTTTTCATATGTCTCCTAAAGTGTGACTTCCGTCAGCTCTTTATCCTTCACCAGGTATGAGCGTTTGGCGATCTCCATGAGAGGCTTATCCGACATGGAATCGGTGTAGACCTCGATATCGCGATCGGCATAGTCGGGCATGTACTCAGCAAGTCTTCTGACCTTCTCCGCGCCATAGCAGGTACGGAACTCCACGCCTTCCTCAAGTGAATTGGCGATCACGTCGAATCCGTCAAACGCGCCTTCAAGGACGCGGCGGATCAGTTTTTCCTCGGAAGCGGATACCACAATGATACGGTCGTAGTTTTCCGCTTTTATCTTATCGACCACCGCGGTGTTAAGCTGCGCCTTAAGACCGGCTGCATACTTTGCCACACGCTCCTCGGGAAGCTTGTAATACCGCCTGAGCATTCCTTCTTTAAAGTGGTTTCTTGCGCTCGTTTCTCCCTTGTGCAGAGCCCTGCAAAAAAACAACTTCACTCCCGCCGCAAAAAGCGACGGAGAGCAAAGCCAGTGTTCCGAATTCATGATGCTCTTTAAAGAGTCTGTACGGATCAACGTATCATCAAAATCAACAAGACATAATCTGCTCATTTTTCCTACCGCGCCTGTCAGAAGTGAAGCAGCTCATCGCTTAAGAGCCCGTGCAGCGCAGGGATGTCTACCTTAAGCAGTATGGCGAAGGCTATGATGAATACAAGAACGAATATCATCAGGCCCTTTTCCCTGTATAGTTTCTCGGGAGCCTGCGCAGCCGAATCCTCTTTATAACTGATGTACAGATAATAGCTGAACAGCGCTGTCATGATGGGCATGATCAGTACGAACTCAACTCTGTACTTGATCAGGAAGATCCCCGTAAAGAACGATGATATCATCGCGTAGAAGCATGCCACGCAAAGCAGGATCCTCTCATCGTAAAAAGCAAATGATTTGCGGTAAAGCGATGCGGTGGACTTATCCGCGATCATCTTATATTCCGAGAAACGCTTCACATCCATAAGGAACGCTCCGCCGAACCAGTAACCTATGATGATGCTGACCGGAGGAAGGTAAAAGTTCGTTACGATGAACCAGCCGATCAGAAGCCTGATCGCATTGTTGACCGATTCCGAAAGCACATCGAGGATCGGGATGTCCTTGGTACGCATGGGCTTCACGTTATAGAGGATACCCATTACCCAGAGCCAGAGTTCGCAGATGAACACCCATTTGGATACGAGGATCGCACACCCCAAACCGAGCACGGTAAGAACGGCGTATATCGTATATACGATGCTTCCTTTAACATCGTTCTCGACCACGCTCCTGTGCTTTTTGATCGGATGATATTTATCGAATTCCGCATCGAGCCATTCATTGATAACATAGTTGGCGGATGCTATGAAACAGGTTGAAAGGAAACCGAATATAAGTCTGAAGACCAAGCCTTTATCAGCCTCGGGAACGAGCAGGAACGCAAATGCCACTCCCGGAAGAATGAACAGCTGCTTGATCCAGTGATCTATCCTCATTATGCGAATGTATTTCTTCATGTGTTTTCCTCCGCAGATATTATATCAAATATATCCTATTTATGCTTTCTTCGCCACCAGGTCCTCTATGTAATCGGCCCACTGCTTAAAGACGATATCGGGATGCGCGCGGTCCGCGATCTTACGGGCGTTCTTCCCGAGTTCCTCGGCCAGTTCCCTGTCCTCAACGAGCTTGAGCATTCCGTCTGCGAGTGCCTGCTCATCCCTGTTCTTAACAAGAAGTCCGTCCACGCCGTTGGTTATGAGCGTCGCGGGACCTCCGCAGGGGCAGTCTGTCGATACGATCGGAAGTCCGAGCGCCATAGCCTCAAGAAGCGCATTGGGCAGGCCTTCCCATTCGGATGAAAAAGCGTAAAGCCCGCCGTCGTTAAGCACCTTCTCCAGGCAGGTAGAATCACCCATCAGGTGAATGAAATCGTGCGCCTTATATCTGTCGATGCGCTCCTCAAGAACCTCTTTGGTCCCGTCAAAAGTATCCGCTCCGTAGAGCTCGAGCGACCAGTCGGGGTGCTTCTCATGAACCTTCATGAACGCATCTATGAGCATGTGCTGGAATTTGAATCCGACGAGACGTCCGGACTGGACAACGACCTTGCGGCGTTCCTTAGGCGGCTCGACTCCGATATATTTCTCGTTCAGCGGATTCAGGATTATGCGGGACTTCTCCTGAAGATATTTCGGGAAAAAGTCGCGCTGTCCGACAGTCTGGAACACGCATCCGGCCGCCTTCGGGAAAAGGAGCGGGATCAGGATCTTGTCGCGCAGTCCGTCATAGTGGCCTATCGGGTCCGTCCTGATCGAGATCAGGCAGGGAATGTCCATGCGGTAGGTAGCCATGAGAGCCCTGTAGACCGCGAGGTGGGCGAACGCGATCACGATGTCCGGCTTTTCCTCCTCAATGCATTCGCGAAGGCGTTTTACACGCATGAAATATCTGCTTAAGCGGCTCTTCTTCTCATCGCCCTCTCTCGGGCCGACTACGATATGTTTGATACCTTCATCTATCGGGTATTCGATCTCACCTATCCACTCCACGGCTATGACCACTTCATAGCCCTCACGATGAAAGCGGTTCGCGAGATTTGAGACCACGCGCTCCGCTCCGCCGTGCTCGAGGCAGTTTAAGTGAAATAAAAGCTTTCTGCTCATTTATCTATCCCCTGTTCTTCGCAAAGCGCCAGGAAGTTCTTCAGATACGGTTCGTATCCGAATTCTCTTGCGCGCTCCTTTGCCTTTGCCTTGTAGCTGTCAAGTTTGTCCTGATCTCTTAAGAGGCTTAAGATGACCGATGCAAGGTTGAAATGCTCCTCGGTGATGTGAGCATAATCCAGATCCTTTTCATAAGTCATCGGCGGTGTCAGTATACCATAATCTCCGTAGATCGCATCGATGGCTTTATCCTGTTCCATCTGCTCAAAGATCTCGTTACACTCCTGTGTGTTGCCGTCCTTGAGAAGGATCTCTGCAGGGCCCGAAGAACAGTTGGTCGCAACCGGCACAAGACCGAGCGCCATGCCCTCCACGAGGACATTCGGGAAGCCCTCTATCCTGGACGTCGACCAGATGATCTCACCGTGCTTGAGATACTTGAAAGGATTATCCTGCATGCCTGCAAAGATCACGAAATCTTCGATCCCGAGTCTTCTGGTCATGCGTCTGTATATGTCGTAAGTACCGGATCCGAGTATCAGAAGTCTCGCCTCGGGGATACTCAACTGGATCAGTTTGAAGGTCTTGATCATATGCCAGAACATCTTGTGATCGTCGTCACGTCCCATGCACATCAGATACCTCATCCTGATCCCGTATTCGTCCTTTTCGGGGAGAGGCTCATCGGGCTCGCCCTTTTCCGATTCGGCGATTATCTCATCGGAGTCGTAGAGATTATAAAGGACTGTCGCATTGCCTCCGATCACTTCCGCGATCTCTTTTGAACAGCAGATGATCCTGTCGGCTTTAAGTCTGTAGAGCCTGTTATACCAGGTGTAGGTCACGTCCAGATAACTGTGGATGCTGACCCATGTAGTGCCAAAGCCGGTCGTCAGGCAGTTGACGATATTGGCGGTACCTCCGTGACTGTATGCGATGTCGGGCTGCAGTTTTTTCTTGAGGTTCTTAAGCTTCGCCCTGCGCCTCAAGATGTTGATCAGCTTGAAGATCTTCAGTTCGGACGACGGGACTTTCAGGTTGACGATGTTTAAGCCTTCGACATCATATCCGATCTCGGAATCGTCGAATATCGCCACGGTCACGTCAAACTTATCCGCAAGGATCTTTGCGGAGCGCACGACCACGCGTTCCTGTCCTCCCTGATGAAGTGTCGGTACTATCAGCAGAAGTTTCTTTTTATCATTCATGTTGTTCACCCTCTGTACTGTTCCCAGGTATAACGCCGTTTGTCCTGACGTCGGTGTTTCTCACCGTCAGCATCAGGAGCATGCTGATATAAAACAGCGGCATGTTGTAGATCATATATCGTGTCTGGCAAAAGATGACAGACGATACAATCGCAATGTTTAAAAGTGACGACACAAGCGTCATGATCCCGAGGACCGATATGTCATCAACGCGTGTCCTGATGCATCTGACGATCAGGATCGCGATGTAGATAAGCCACATGAAAAGCCCGACCTTATAAAGTATGCCCGATGCTCTGGCCGTGGTATTGGCGAGGCCCTGAACGTAATCCGCGATCCAGAGCTTCGCTATCCTGCCGTACTCGAGCGGACGGACGGACTTGATGATCGCCCCGGTGATCTCATCCGTGATCTGCGCCTGAAGGACAGCGTTGTCGCCGCTTGAAGCATGCGCATACTGCTCGATCATCTCCCACATGTGATCGATCTGAATCATGTCGTAATGCTCCGCAAAATGATCACCGAGAGCAAACAGTCCGTCGGGAGCATCATGCATCATGCTACCTTCTGAATCGCATACATCATATATCTCTTCGAACAGAGCGCGTATCCCGGGATCTTCTATAGCTTCCGCGTACTCTCTTTCCGCAGTATAGAAGACCACTGTGGCCATGAATCTGTTGTCGTTAAAGTGCCGTACCGCTTCACCATTCACGCGCATGTGGTAGATGCTCTCGATGCCGTGGTTAAGGAGCAGGACTGAGGCTGCGACTATGACCACGGGAAGGACAAGACCGGTAAAGATTCCGGGCTTGCGGACGGGTTCGGTGCCCTCCTGCCGGTCTGTTGTCGGACTGTCAGTAATCCGTCGATCTGACTTCCGTCGTACGAAAGCCACCACACACCCTACTACGAGCAGTATCAGCGTCAGGTACATCTGCTTGCGCGTCGAGATCAGTATCAGCGAAACGAATGCTGAGGCGATCAGCATGCTCTTTTTACCTGAAAGAATATAGTCAAGCAGGTATCTGAAAAAGAGCAGGAAACCTGCCACGCAGATCCCCTCCGAAAGTATGCTGTTCGAATACATCGAAGCGCGTCCTGCCGCAAAACGGCACAGCGCGGATACACCCAGGCATATGAGAAGCGAAAGGTATACCGCGTATGGTTTTAAGCTAAAGGTTCGCCGCAGGTACAGCACGAGCGAGCACGTCGCTGCGGCCGCCAGGATGCTCTGAAGGCATACGCAGATGAAAAGGTATCTCTCCTCTCCGAACACCACGCGATGGAACGCCAGGAACATCGGATAAAAGGGTTCTCTGGACAGATCCATGTTGATATATGTCGGCGTGTCCGCGCCTATCACGGCTCCGTCGAAGAAAGCGAAGAAGCCGTAGAAAGCGAATGCGATCAGGATGACCGGCCAAATATGGGCGGTTTTTGTTTTAGTGTTAAGATCCGGCATAGTCAAAAATCGATCCGGGCATTCATGAACTCGTTTAAATATTCCTTGAAATCCTTGCACTCGTCGTCTATCGAGACGATCATCTCCCTGTACTTTTCACGGACGAGCGAGACATAGTTATCATGGTTATCATATCCTTCCTCGCACCATCCGAAGGGGTGTGTCAGGATCTGGACCTTCTTATGGTTTAAGATGTTCTCACGCGTGGGATATCCGTATCTCCAGATGTGGTTTGCATCGGACATGTACTTCACATCGAGCACGGTATCGTCGGTCACGCCTTCCGCAAAAGTGAAGAAATCATCCTGGTAGGCATTCAGCACTCCGGGGTATTTGAAGTTCGCCGCAAGAGCAGCTGCAGGAGGTCTGTGGATGCTGAACTGGTTGACTTCGAAACCGAGCATGTATGACATGATCTCAAGCTGTTTCGGGATCTGCTCACGGATGACTTCCATATCGGTCTCGCCGTCAAGCGCAAAGTGAAGGCCTATCGTGTGGCCGTTGTCTCGCATCCTGTATATGCGGTCCTTCGTCGTACGCGAGAAGGGATTGTAGCTGTTGTTCGTAAACTGGAAAAACCATGTGCTGCAAAAGTCCATCTCTGTCTCAACAAGAGACATCTTATATGACCTCTCCACGCTGTATTCCACATCGTGACGCATGATCACGAACTCGTCCGAGCCGAGTGCCTCGGGGTATTTTTTGGCGCGGCCGCTGTCCTTGACCGCCTGTATGATCTCTCTGTAATCGTCGTATGAAAACATGTACGGTTTCCTCTCTAAAATAGATTTTTGAGCATTGCATGGAATGCGCGCGCTGTTTCGGCTTCCAGCGCTCTGTTATCTGACAGGTAAAAATCTTCTGCAGATTCGCGCGGTATCTCGTCCGTCACTTCGCTTTCGAGCATGCTTCCGGGATGGATGTTGAGTTCCAGATCGTACCCCTTCTTCTCACATACTTTGAGCATGTGCGGCATTACCCTGTCGATGCGGTCCATGTCCATATGTCCGGTCATGACAAGTCCCCAGAGGTATGCGGGTTTCTGCCCGTGATCTCTGATGTATCTCTCGGCTTTTGGAGCAAGGATCGCGAGGATCCGGTTCTTGATCAGGCCGATCAGTTTTACTCCGCCGCGTCCGAACCCGAGGGTTCTGATGAAAGGCCAGAGCGGTTCATGCGCTGTGCGGATGTGGTCGAATTCCAGGTTGTTTTTATCTAAAAGATAAGTTAGCGCTTTCCAGACGATCGGGATCAGATGCGCGTGCTGGTGCGAGTCGATCCTGTAGGTCTGGGGTTCGTGTTTTATACCTGATTCTGATGCGATGGTCTGAGCTTCATAAATGAAATCAAACCCTCTTCGAAGCTGGCATGCGATCTCGGTTTTCAACTGTTCCAAGACTTCTTTGTAACGCATCCGGTTGCCGTTTAAGTCGCGGACCGGAAGGTGGAGCGAAAGCAGAAATAAGCTTTTCCAGGTCCAGGGGATCAGGTCGCCGCCGGCATCTTCGTTCCTTCTCTTCCCGGCCGGATCGGGTTCTGCCGTTCCGATCAGTCTGCCCTCAACGAGGTCCAGATGCACAGTGATATACGGCAGGCGTTTCATTTCTGGGATCGCGCTCATGAACATGTCATGATACTTTTCGTGATCCTTCATGTTCGTGATCACGCTGATGCCGTCCAGGTGTCCTTTTTTCACCAGTTCCAGGATATCCCGGCTCGTATTGTATGATTCCCCGTAGTCGTCCGACTGCAGGAATATATTGGTTTCTCCGATCTTCATAGATCCGACCTCGCGCGGTTCGTCGTTTGGCTTGTCATGCGGTTCATCGCTCGTCTTTTCTGCGGCACTCGCGAAGGACTACCGAGTCTACGATGTATCTGGGACGATGCTTTGTCTCCATGTAGGTCTTGCCGAGATACTCACCCATGACGCCAAGGCTTACCAGGATCACGCCTCCTAAAACGAGCGTCACGATGAGGGTTGTGGTGTAACCCTGGACTGCGTTGCCGTTTGCCCAGTCAACTATCGAGAAGATGACCATCACGATAGCTGCGATAACGGTGATGAATCCGATGACTCCTATCATGCGTAAGGGTCTTATGCTCGAAGAAGTAATGCCGTCAAGCGCGAGCGTCATCATCTTGCCAAATGTGTATTTGGATCTGCCGGCCTCACGTTCTTTTACATCGAAATAAACGACATCGGAAGCGAGTCCCATGGAGGGGATCAGTCCGCGAAGGAACAGGCTGCTCTCATCATATTCGGAGAGCGCATCGAGCGCTTTGGCGGACATAAGGCGATAGTCGGCGGAGTTGGCGAGCGCCCCACTCCCAAGCGCATGCATGAGTTTGTAATAGATCGTTGCGGTCGCTTTTTTGAATAATCCGTCGGTCTTGCGGTCGTTACGAACGCCGTAAACAACTTCGGCGCCGGCCATGTATGCATCGAGGAATCTGTCCAGAGCATCGATGTCCTGCTGGAGATCCGCGTCGATCGTGACAACCGCATCGGCGTAGAATCTCGCCTCCATCATACCGGCAAGTATCGCGCTCTGATGACCGTAATTACCGGCAAAAGAAAGGACACCGTAGAATGAATCCATCTTCGCAAGACCGTGCAGAAGCTTAAGCGTTGCATCGGTGCTTCCGTCGTTTACGAAGAGAACCTTGCTGTCATAAGCTATGCTTCCGGCATCCATAAGGCGGGTCATTTTTTTTCTGAGGATAGCGGCTGTTTTCTCTATGACTTCTTCCTCGTTATAACAAGGCACTACCAGATAAAGAGTTGGAATCTGTAATCGTTTTGTCATCGTTTTTTCCCTGATCCGATCTTATATTTGATATACGAAACAAACAGCAGGAATCTGTTGGCCTGTTCAACTGTCCAAAGCAAAAACAAGCCTATGCGCGGATAATACTTTTTGCACAGATACCTGGCGGAGTTGTACTGATCCCGTGTCAGCGAGATCTTCTGTTTAAGCGTCATCGATTTATTGTCGGGCAAATGATGATCGTGATAGTAACACAGATCCTCCGCAAATAACGTGATATAACCTTTATCCCTGCATCTGATCCCCAGCGAGGTTTCCTCATAATACAGGAATATGTTTTCATCGAAAAAACCTATATCCGACAGGCATTTTACTGAAGCCAGGAAAAAGCATCCCGTCACACATCCAACCTTCAGCAGGCCGGGAGACACCTCGTTCCTTTCCGGTTTTTTGGAGTATCGTCTCGGCTGCAGAAAAAGGTGATCTGCAAGTTCCGTTACCGTCGGAATGCTCCAGGTGGACCATGCCGGGCTGCAGTCGCCGTCCCTGCCAACTATACGGGCTCCTATGATGCCGTATTCATCTTTGGACCGAAGACGGTCAGCCATAACGGGGATGATATCCCCATCCGGAAAATACACATCAGGATTGACGATCGCAACCATGTCGGCCGAGTATTTATCGATCGCATAACGGATGCCGAAATTGTTGCCGGCGCCGTATCCTCCGTTCGACCCGGTCTGCAATACATCCACCTCGTCATTTGCTCCATAGGCGTCCATGAGTCTTGAATATGAATCATCAGTGGAACAGTTATCCACGATGATCATCCAGCAGCCGAGATCAAACGATAGTATCCGATCGACACATCTGCGTGTATCATCACCTGAATTATAGTTTAAAACAATGACAGCTAATCTGTCTAAACCATTCATATCATTCATGCCATTCTCCGGATATCAGATCATCCAGATTCTTAACATACTTTTCAATGGAAAAATCCTCAGCCCTTGAGTGCGCGGCTTCGGCGATAACATTACGCTCCCCGGATGTCATGCGGGATACGGACAATAATGTTGCTGACAACTGATCGGGATTTCCTTTTTCAACCAGGAAGCCGTTCACCTTATCCGTGATTATCTCAGGGATCGCGCCGCTTTGCGCACAGATGCATATTAGGCCCTTGGACATGGCTTCTATGATAGCGATACCAAAGCCCTCTTCCCATCTCGGCATATGGATAAATACATCCGACCCGGAAAGGAGCTCGGGGACATCATCTCTGCTTCCCAGAAACTCTACTTTATCCTGAAGGTTCAGGTCCCGTGAAAGGTTCTCCAGTTTCTCCCTGTAAGGCCCGTCTCCGACTATGCGGAAATGATACCTGAAGTCCGGCATTTTGCTTAAGGTCATCAGTACATCCTGAACTCCTTTTTCGGGGATCAGGCGACCTACGAAGATGAGGTTCAGTTCATCGTTTGAAGAAGCGGAAACTTCATCGGATACAGAGGCCTTATCCTTCATGGGGAACCGGCTGAGATCCGTTCCATTGTATATGAGCCGGATCTTTTCCGCAGGGGTATCAAATACTTCCAGCAGGCTTTGGCGGACCGACTTGGAGATCGCGATCACGTCGTCCGCTCGTGACAGCGATGCCTTAAGGACGGCTTTTCTGAGCCAGAGTCTCTTTTTCTCGGAGCTTCTGAGCATATCGACCGCGTTGAGTTCCGCATAGGCGATGGTTCTGATGCTCTTAATGGTCTTATGCGCATACATAAGGCATAGATGCGACATCGGGGCCTCGTGCAGCGCCATCAGGACATCAGCTTTTTCCTCGCGGACGACCTGCATCACCTTATGGATAGTTGCGAAGATGTTGCGTCTGGATGCATGGAGATTGATGACTCTGATCCCCAGTTTTTCCATCTGAGAATCCACGTAGCCGTCACCCCAGAGGATCAGTACCAGATTATCATGCTTCGAATACAGAGCGTAATCTCTGCATCTGGTCTCTATTCCGCCTATGTGGCCGGCGGTAAGCAAAGTAATGACTTTCATGCGATCATCTCCGGGAGGCATCCGGTTGCTCTCATCCTGCCTCAGGGTTCGTTTGTATCTTCGCTATCACTGTCTGTATCGATATACATATCAGAGTCGTAAATATCTCAAACCACACTCCGATACTGACGGCTTTCTTATTGTACTCCGGGACGGCAGCGTCGGCATCATACTTATACATCGGCGTATTCTCGTCAGTGTATCGCACGACCATGTCACCGCTAGATCTGATGTCGTCTATCTCCGCCTGCGTAAGATACAGCGGCTCAAGTCCCAGCGTATCACCGGCCTCGTCTTCCTGTGTGTCCATGTAAAGCGCCTGCGGTTTATCAGTCAGCACAAGGAATGCTCCGGCAGCGATCACGCCGGCAAGCAAGCCTGCCGCGATGGCCACGACGGTGCCCCGGGTGGCATGGGTGGTGTCAGGCACCGTTACAGAATTGTTACGGGAATCGTCATTTTGTAATACTTTTGTAATGGTGCCTGACACCATCTCATACAGCGCCGCGCCCATAAATACGAAAGTGATATTCTTAAAGCCCGCGTTATACAAAAACGGCTCCCATACACCTGCGAAAAGGACCGCCATGAGTACGGCGAGCTCCGCCATGTATCCGCGCTTAAGTGCATGTCTCACGTAAAGAAACGTGATAACAGTCACGGTCGCGAAAGCCGCTATTCCAAGCTGAAGCAGCAGATACAGATGAGCCATATCCAGTCCGTAAGCCTTAAAAAGCGGATCCGGGTTATTCAGTCTGATGCCAAATAACGAGAGTGAATTATTGGACCAGAAGTACCCGGCTATGGACAGCCTCGTATTGAATACCGAATTGTCCAGCCTGTCGAAAAGCCCATCTGGCAGAATGAACGGAAATGCTATCGCGATGAATACAGCGACCGGGTAGGCAGCGAAGCATACGATCTTCTCAAAGATGCCCGGCGAACGTCTTAAGTAAAACCACAGGTTCACACACAGGTAAACGAGTGAGACCAGGACGCCCGTACGGCTTCCCGAATACATGAATACGTACAGGTTCAATCCAACGAGCAGGGCCGACACCAGGATGATGGTCAGAGCCTCCCGCGTTTGTAATATTTTTGTAATGGTGCCAGGCACCGTTACAGAATTGTTACGGCTCGTGATATAGAAGCCGATCAGCATTGTAAGCAGCAGCACGTTCATGTGCAGGGTGTTAGGATGCGCATAGCCGAGCGAATGTCTGAACATCACGCCCATCGCGCCGCGGTCCTGCGGATAAAAGAGCTCCGGAAGCAGTCCGAACGCTCCGGTAAAGATCCGGAATCCTATGCAAAGCCCTGCCGTGACCATGCCGCAGAGGATGACCTTTTGCTTTTCCACGCCCTTCATGCCGAGGAGCGTCACGAAGCATATGAGAAGCCCTTTTTCACCGGTATGAAGATATACGATCCCCGCGATCAGGAGCAGTCCCAAAGCGATGCCGTACTCCGGGATGGTGTGCTTCGTCACGATCATATGCGCCGCAAAAAGAAGCATTGCCACCACATAGATCGCATTGAGCACGAACTGTCCCTCATACAGTCCGATCGCACGCGCGCCGATCATCAGGACGAAATATATCAGATAGAGTAACTCTCCGATCCGTTGTCTGCCGTCAGATCTTTCCATCATACCTCGCCATTATGAACACTATAGGACTTACGGTAAACACGATATAGAAGAATCTGGCATCGTGACCCGACAGGAGCAGTATTGTACCAAACGCATAGGCGATGACCGGGATGCAGGGGATGATCTTTTTCCAATCTTTAAGCGATGACCAGCCCAGACGCGTGAGCACCGCGATCACCAGCATCAGCAGGGCGAAACCGAGCTTACGGAAAAAGTTATATCCTTTGAGTCTGATCAGGCTGTGGTACTTCTCCAGGATCGCTGCGAGCGCAGGTTTTCCGGCCGGTTCGAGGCCGTAATCGTTCTCATCGATCTGGTTGTGACAGATATCTATATCAGCTTTATCCTGCAGATCCAGGCCGTATACGAAATCAGTCAGCGCGAACACCGCATCCACGGAAGTCTCGGGGGAATCCACGAAACATTTGAGCGCCATCTTAACGATCGGTCCAACGCCTTTTTCCTCAATGACATCGGGGTTATATGCGCCGCCGTATTTCATGAGATTGAAGTTACCGCGGTTATATCTTTCCTCCCATACTTCCGCAGGAGAATATGAATATGCAAACTGAAGAGTCTCCTCGTCGAGGAGATCCGGTGACTCCTTAACGGCGTTGCCGATCACGGACATGGGGAAACCGACGGTCTGAACCACCTCAGTGGGCGAAACCGTGGCATTGACGGCTTTGTAGACCGGGCCTCGTACCGCAACAAGCGTGAGCGCAAACGAAGCAACAAGAAGAAGCCACTTGGGCTTACTCATGTAGAAGATCATCGCGATCGTCATAAGTCCGGTGAAGATCACTCCGTTATGCCTGAAAAGCGTTGCGTTGGCCAGCATGAATCCGATTGCGATACATCGCAGAATCGAAGCTTTGTCGGGTCCTTCGAAATAGATCTTCGCAAAAGCCGTTACCGCTACCAGCGCTACCGTAGCAAAACCGACATCCTTGAATGCAAAAAGCAGGATGTATCCGGTGAGCGGATTGAGCATGATATAGGCAAACGAGATGACAGCAGGCCACATACCTACATGTTCGTAAATGACCGCAAACATGTATCCGAGTGCAAGCGAAAACAGAAGCATCTGCCATACGATGATGCTCCATACTTTTCCGAAGACCTTGATCGGGATAGCGTAGTAAAGCAGCGTATGCCAGACAGGATGCCAGTCGTCATATGCGCCTGTCATGACCTGTTTGATCTGTGCCAGATTATCCGGCTCATATGATCCCGGGAAAAATGCGACAAACCAGACCATCAGGATAGCGAAGCTTATGGCTGCCGCCGTAAAAAAAGCGATGGTACAGCTGCGCTTCGTGACCAGGTGGGGTCTTCTGATATTTATCCGTCCGACCAGTTTAAGCAGGAGTCTCGAAAGCGCCCACGCGGCTATGGTCAAAGGCACAAGTATCCCAAGGAGTATCAGCTTGTCATGAGTGCCGTAGAGATAGATCGACGGAAAACAGACAAGGAGCAGATACAGGGTAAGGATTATCGTGTTGGCTTTAGATCTTTTTTGCAAGGTATTGGACATCTATGACCTCATATTTTTCCGAGAGGCTGTATGTGTGCACGCCTATAAGGCGGCGCCTGCAGTCGGTGTTTACTTTGTGCGGAAGCATCTCTCTTACTTCCGGGCCGTCGGGTGCGCCTGAGCGAAACATCACGGAATATCCGTATACGCCCGATGTGGAGCGCTGGACGGGAAAAATATTATCAGACAAAGGGTAACCTGCCATGCGTGACTGCAGGGTATATTCCGCACTGACAAGACCGAGGTCGGTCGCTTCTATCGCGCCGGTCGCATGGGCCTCACCCGAAGTTCCTTCCGGTGAGTTTTGAGTTTTCTTAAGCGTGAACTTCCTGAATCTCGTATAAAAATCGTTCTCCGGATTATACTCGGAAGCAAGAAATGTCAGGCATTCCCCGGAAGCATCCGCAGCACCGGTTTTTTCCAGGACGACCGTATCCACGAGTTTCATTCCGTCAAGAAACCGTCCGCACTTTTCCCATTTATCCGGAAAAGCCGCGCATCGATACAGATTGATCGCGTTATCCATCTCCGTTTCGGGGATCATGTACAGCTCGCCGTCCCATTCGAAGCACATCGGGAAGGACATGTGGAACTGCTCCTCGATGACGGCAACGGGCTCGTGCCAGGCACCGTCCGTGATGTCGGAATAAGCGATCGCGCCGATCCCGGTTTCGCGGTCCACGCGCTCCATGAACACGATCTCGCGTCCGTCGCGGCTTATGATCAGCGGATCCGCGTACCAGTATTTGTCCGAGTGCGGTAAAACGGCATAAGGCTCATCACTCCCGGCTTTCCTAAACGCACAGGAAAAGATGGCCTCATATCCGATGAATTTCATGAACCCGAGACGCAGCCCGAGCTTTTTTGCTTTTTTGATAAACTCCGAGAGTTTCAAGTCGTCTTACCCCGGCTTCCTTTTTTATTCTTAAAAAGCAGGTAGATGTAGAACTTGATGTTAGTCACCACATATCTCTTAAAGAGCCTGCCCGGGTCCTGACAGAGTCGGTAAAACCATTCCATTCCGACCTTCTGAACCCAGACGGGAGCGCGTTTGATCGTGCCCGCATGGAAGTCAAAACCTGCGCCGACACCCATCATCACACCCTTGATCCGGCCGGCGTGATCAGCCATCCATTTTTCCTGCTTGGGGGCGCCCAGACCGATCCAGACGACGTCGGCTCCGCTCGTATTGATGCGGTCGACATCGGCGGCGTCCTCCTCGGGCGTCAGATCTCTGAACGGCGGCGAGTACATTCCCTTGATGTTGATATCGGGATACTTTTGCTTAAGATTCGCCTGAAGCGCATCCAGGGTTTCCTGTGAGGATCCGTAGAAAATGTGGCTGACCTGTCCATCTGCGGTATCACGGAAAAAGTGATCCATGAAGTCGGGTCCGGCCACGCGCTCCGCGCCGACAAGCCCGCTCGCAATCTCACGTTTCGCGATCGGATTGCCGTCCGCAAAAGTAAGCGCCGAGTTGTTTAAGATGTCCCGATACGAAGGGTCCTCGACGGACATCACAAGTGTATGAACATTGGAAAAGCAGATATAGCGGCCGCCGAGTTCCTTAAGATTCCTGATCACATGAAGGACCGCTTCTTCGGTGCGTGCGATCGCATATTTCACGCCCAGGAGATCAAATCTGTCCCGGCGCACACTCACGGGAACGGTCAGGAAACCGTTTACATCGGATGCTATCCCGCTTCTGATATCGTATCCGTCGATATCAAGTCCGGCGTACACTCTCGCGCCTTCAGCCACCGCCGTATCAAGCATCGCGCTATAGTCTTCATCGGATGCGTTTCCTCTGCGGATCAGGACGGCAGGTTCGTTATCATCGCCCGCGGATCCTGCGATCAGCTTACGAAACTCTTCAGCCGCCGGGTACGGAGGACATATCTCGAGAGCGCGGACTTCCTCGCGGAGGCCATTCTTTTTCAGATAAATGCTCCTGATGACCATCCTCAGGATGTAGTCGTAAACTATGCTCGTAACATACACGGTCGCGATGACGAATCTCGATGAAACCTCGCCCTGCTGCGTCACGTACAGATACAGGATCGTGAGGATCATGACCAGAGTTCTGTCGCGAACGACCATGACAAGGTTCTCTATCGGATCGCTTTCAAAGATCGATCTGCTTCGCAGGTCCACGATCACAAAGATGAGCGTCTGGATGAGCCACATCGATACGATGAGCGTGATATAGAGTCTGTCGAACCGGTCGACCCAGTTGTCATATCTGATGAAAAGCGCGGTCAGACAGCTGAGCGTCAGCGCGATCAGATCGGCGATCAATATTCGTCTTTTGGGATATCTTCCGTAGTTTCCTTTTTTCATGATTATTTATAATTTGTGTTTTACTTCTGCGCTTCCGGGATGAACTTATTTTCCGATAAGGAGTAGCCGCGCTTGATGAATTTATGGACAAAAACCCACCACGCGGGAACCCAGATATATCTGTGCATCGCGGGCGACGCGGAGCCTATCATCCAGCAGTTGCGGTCGCATTTTCTCGTGCATTCGCGCACTTTTTCGGCCTGATCCGAATTCCAGAGGGTGTCCCAGTCGGTCTCCTTGAGATTCCCCATGACTGCTTTCTGAGCCATGCCGTTGCAGGGGATCACATCGCAGAACGGATCTATGAAAAAAGCATCCTTACTCATGTCGCAGGGGAGCAGACGCTTGTTGCCGTAAATGTAGTTGATCAGGCCGTGATTGAAGTAGGCTCTGAACCACTTTTTCGGTGAGGACGAACGGAGCAGCTCGTTGATGAGATCCTCGAAGCACTTGGCGACCTGATATTTATCCTCGATCTTGTTGTCGGTCTTGCGGAAATAGAACGAGTTGTGAAGTGTCGCTGTCGCAAACTCCATGCCAAGTTCGTCGGAGATCTTATAAAGGCTCACCAGATCCTTGCAGTTCATGTCCTGAACGGTCATGCCGAAACCGACGTCGGGATGGCCCATTTCCACAAGAGTCTTGAGAGTCTTATAGCCTCTCTCGTAGCCGTTCGGGATGCCGCGGATCGCGTCGTTGGTCTCCTGCAGCCCCTCGATACTGATGCGGATGCCGACTTTCGGAAACTCCTTGCAAAGCGCGATGATCCTGTCGGTAAAATATCCGTTCGTGGAGATGACGATACGATCGGATTTCTTGTACAGTTCGCGCACGATGTCGGGTATGTCCTGTCTGATAAAAGGCTCGCCGCCCGTGATGTTCGTAAATGCCATCTCGGGAAGTTTGCGGATATCATCGAGTGTGATCTCTTCGTCGGGTCTCGTCGGATCCTTGAAGCAATCGCACATGTTGCATCTGGCGTTACATCTGTATGTGACTATTACTGTGCCGTAAAGTTTTCTGCGTGACATGGTGTCTCCTTACCGTATATTTCCAACAGTCGCTTACAATATTCGTCGACCGTCATGAAGTGAGTCTGCGCGCAGCCCTGTTCGAGTTTATTAAGTGTCGCATGATCGAACCAGAGTTCCGATATCTTGGCTGAGAGCCCGTCTGCATCTCCGGGTTCAAAAAGGTATCCGTTCACGCCATCGTCGACAAGTTCCGGAGTTCCTCCGGTAGCCGATGCAATGATCGGAGTCCCGTATGAGATCGACTCCATCACGGTGAATGAGCAGTTCTCGTGACATTCCGACGGGAACACGGAAAAAGCTGCTTCGGATATCAGGTTTTTAAGTTCATCGCCGGATTTAAAACCGACGTTTCTTACGTTCTTAAGCGCATTTACCTGCGTCTCCAGCGGTCCCGATCCGGCAAAAACAAAGTCTATCTCGGGAAGCGCCTCACAGACTTTTAAGAGAGTCGCGATGCCCTTTTCCTCGGAAAAGCGTCCGAAGTAGAGGACGTAGGGGGAAGTTTCTGCATTGGTGCCAGGCACCGTTACAGCATCGGTGTGGGCGTTGGTGTCAGGCACCGATCCCGGTGTCTGCTCCGGTGATGTCTGCCCGTTGCCGGTCTTTACTCCGGGCATGAAATTGTGGAGCGTGATGCACTTACCACGAAGGACCGGATCCGACTCCAATTTGTCCTGCATGAAGCGGCTGGGTGTGATGATCGCATCTATCAGTCCGTATGTCTTGCGGGCTTTGTACAGATATGCCTCCATAGTTCCGAGCAGACTGCGTACCCGGCTATTGTGGATGCATCTGTTGCGGGCACAGTTCATATACTTTCCGCCCTCGCATTCAAAGCATCTGCGTCCGTCAGACGGAACACGAAGAAGATGTCCCGGACATACCCACTGGGAATCATGAGCGGTGTAAATCATGCGCGTCTTTCCGCCATGTCTGATATCGAAATCTGCCACCGACTCTATAACTGACGGCGTCAGCTGGAAATTGATGTTGTTAAAGTGAACTACATCGGGCTTAAAATCCTCGAGCACCAGCTTTATCTTACGCGCCGCATCGCGGGAGTAGAGAATCTTGAAGGGGAGGGTGAGTTTCTTAAGTTTCGCCGAAAGTCGGCCACCGGTTTTTCCTGCGCCGGATCCGTCGCTTAAGTTGCCTTCACCTGCGTGGAAATCCATGTCGCCGGTATAAATGTCAAGGCGGTTACCGACGATACGACCCTTATGCTCCATGCCGAAATACTGGACCTCGTGGCCCATCTTCTCAAGGCATTTGCCGATCTCGAATATATATGTCTCCGATCCGCCGTTTGGATGGAGAAACTTGTTGACTATCAGTATCTTCATGTTTTGTATATCATTTTAGAAGCTCGTCATATACGGCTTCGGTACTTTTCACCATCTCGTCCCAGCTGAACTTCGCACGGATATGATCCGCACTTCGAACTCGTAAGTCTTCCACTCGGGAGGGATCGGCGATCAGGTCCCTCAGTTTACACTTAAGGTCGTCCGCATTGCCGTGTTCGAAAGTCACACAGTTGTCTTCGAGGACTTCCGTGTTCTCCGGGATGTCGCTCACGAGACAGCAATTCCCGAATGAAGCCGCTTCCAGAAGGCTTAATGCCATGCCTTCCACATCGGACGGAAGCACATAGATGTATGCGTTCGAATAAAGTTCTTCGAGAATGCGGCCTTCGGCAAATCCTGTCATGACGATCCGCGGATCATCAGCCGCACGAGTTTTTAATTCCTCGACATATCCATCGGTCTGACCGCTGCCGCCCGCTATGACAAGCTTCATGTCGGTATCCAGCGACTTAAAAGCATCTATCAGGTAATGGGCTCCTTTTTCAGGAACGAGACGAGCCAGAAACAGAATATACTTACCGGATTCAATTCCGAACTTCTCCGTGATCAGATCGGCTTCAACACGCTCATGAGCGTCTGCGCCGTTAGGGATATATATGGTCTCCCTGCCGTAAGTGTCTGCGAAGTATTTTTGCATGGCCCTGGAGAGCACGATGATCCGATCGGCATATTTGACCGCTCTCTTCTCGCCGCGAAGGATCACGCCGGAAGCCATGTTGCCCCACTTGGCTCTCTGCCAGTCGAGTCCGTGGATCGTGACCACGATCTTCCTGCGAAAGAGTCCGAGCAGCCACAGCATGTTGCAGGGACCTTCAGCATGATAATGATATATATCGTAGTGTCCGAAAAGTGCTCTGATGGTTGCCAGATATGCGTAGACGAGGGCGTTAAGTCCTCCGTTTGGAAGTGTAGGGATAGTGCGGATGCGAACCTTGCCGTAGTAGCGGGAATCGGATCTGTCAGGGATTCCGGCTGCGACGGTGTCACTGCTCCCGGTTGAGGCCTTATCCGGGGTCTGAAAAGCCCGGTTATATGCCTCGACGGTATACCCGTCCTCAGCGAGTCGTTTAGAGAGTTCGCCAACCACGATCTCAACGCCTCCCTGCCTCGAAGGTATGCTCTTTTGTCCTATCATCACAACACGTAAACTCATGTTAGTAAGTATACCATAAAACCCTCTATTTTCCGTAGAGTTCGTTCCACATGGCGCCATACTGTTCGTTCCACTCTTCACGTCCTATGGCCTGCACTGTGTTCTTGCCATAGAAGTCCGCGGTAACCTTGTTGGTATAGCCTTCGACATCTTCCGTGATGGGCATGTGCATGAGCGGGCCCTGCTTATCATTGATGTACGGAACCACAGCATCCGTCACATTAGGGTCATTGAAGACCGCAAGTCTCTCCTGCATCTGCGCTTCATAATCAGCGGCCTGACCGGATGAAACGAACTTGTATATGTCATAATCAACCATGTTGCCTATAAGATGACGATTAAGCAGCGCCACAAAAACTATCAGGAATACAAGCAGCGCAGCGGGAGCAATATCGGCGAACCTTTTATTCGCAGCAGTTATGCCATCACCTGATGCATCAAGATCGGCCGCCTTCGCTTTCCCGAATCCACCGAAAAACAGCCCGAGCATCGCAGACATCACGACTATATAAACCACGCTCACGTAGTAGTATGAATCATAAACTCCGCCTGAGATCCCGGCCCAGACAGTATCACCCGCGTAGTATTCGGGAGACCTGGTCATACATACGATGAACCAGCCGAGAATACCGACGATCAGCAGGTTCTTAACCGTTATCCGGAGTTGAACCGCTGAAGCCCCCTGCTCATCCGAAGCCCTCTTCGACCTGCTTACAAACGCCAGCACAAACACAAATATCAGCAGCAAACACAGCGGGCGCACATCAAGGAAATACTTGAAAAGCTCGACCGTTCCGAACTTAAACGACTTATAGAAAACTTCGAATACCCTTCCGATGCTGAAGCCGAAATCCTCGCCACCACGGAACTTGTTGCCCGGACAGGTCGCAGCGATGATAAATCCGACCATCTCAAGCCCGAGAGGGATAAGCATGAAAAGCGACCGGCGTTTCCGGGCCGGATCGCCCGACAGAAATCCCCACGCCATCAGAAAAAACACACCGAGTCCGCTCATCACGATAGGCGGGAAACCGGATCCTCCGAGATAAGTCATGAGCAGGATCACTGCCACCAGATGTCTTTTGAAGCCATCCGTCAGGTACAGGATCGTAAAACCGCAAGCCAGGCATACCAGTCCGAACGCGAACGTATATCTGATAACTCCCGGGAAAAAGTAAAGACCGCTTGCCGGATAGACCATAAACTGTATGATCATGAAAAGCGCAAGCGAACTTGCGATAATATAAACACTCTTCTCCAGTTTAAGCAGTTTGGTCAGGATAACATTGAACAGGAAGAAAATCCCGATACTTAGGATTCCCACAGAGATAAAGATTGTTATCGAGTATAACTTCTCTCCCCAGATGCTCGGCTCAAATCTCCACACAAACATGGTCGCGAGCGTTCCCTGGAATGAATAGTATTCCCTGATGACATCACGCCAGGCAACACTTATCACCTGCAAAAAGTTCGCATGATTTTCAATCGCATGTTTAACCGGCGCGCCATATAGATAATCATCGCCCGATGCGTAATTGAAAAAGCCTATATATATCACGGGGATACAGGAAAGAATGTAGATGATGAGGGTTATAGCCGCCAGGGTTTTAGTCTTTAGGATTTTCATGGCACAATTATACCATAATATCAAGATTTCCTACGGAAAAAAGAAGTCCGGATAATGCTCTCGACAATACCGTATCGGATAATATATTATTTTCTGTGGAGGAAATTCCATGGATACACTATTTATCGTAATGCCCGCATACAACGAAGAGGCTAACATTCAGGCTGTCGTGGAGCAGTGGTACCCGGTCCTTGAGGGAAAATCCGAAAACTCCAGACTGGTCATAGCGGACAGCGGAAGCAAGGACAAAACACACGAGATTCTGTGCGGGATGAAGGCTGACGGCTATCCCAAGCTCGAAATCATAGATACGACTAATCAATATCACGGTCCCAAAGTCATCGCTTTATATGAATATGCGATCCAAAACGGGGCGGATTATATTTTCCAAACGGATTCGGACGGTCAGACGGATCCGGCTGAGTTCGGTGCATTCTGGGAAGATCGCGAGAAATTCTCAGGGATATTCGGAAACCGCACTGTGCGCGGTGACGGAGAAGATCGCGCTTTTGTTGAGAAGACAGTTTGCCGACTTCTCAAAATGTATTTCAAAGTGGATATCCCCGACGCGAACGCGCCTTTCAGACTCATGAAGGCTGAAGCCGTAAAAAGACATCTGTACAGGATGGCGCCGGATTACGAACTTCCAAACATCATGATCACGACTTTTTTCGTAAAATACGATGAGCCGGTTGATTTCAGGGTGATCTCATTCAAGCCCAGGCAAGGCGGGGAACCTTCTCTTAACATACCCAAGATCGTCAAGATCGGAATGAAGGCGCTGGGCGATTTCCGTAAATTCAAAAAAGATATGGCCGATCAGCCGAGCACGTAAACCGGCACCGGTGGCCGGAAGAACTCACTCATCCCTGCGGACATCGGTCCCAAGAAATACATCAACATACATGCTATCTATGAGATACGAGCAGGACTCGTCGTAGACGGCGACGCTTATACCGTTCTTATCGGGAGAAAGATCCGTAGCATCAAGCTTTATCGTGGCAAATTCGTCTCCCGCATTTCTCCAGATATTCAGATCCGAATCATTCTCCATCGCATAATATACGCTGTACTCCTCCGCTGCGGGAGTGGCGCTTACTATCTGTCCGTTTCTGACCACATATACTCCTCCGAGCGCATAAGAAGCTGCGTCTATACCCACTGCATTTAATCCGGGCAGGAGCAGGTCATCCCCGAGCGCGTTGAAAAATCCGTTCAGAGAGATGATATATGTGCATCCGCGCGTATCTGCGGCAAGCGTATACAGATATGTCGCAGGATCGGGAGCGGCCTGAAGCGCATATCCAAGTTCGCGATCCTCCATGAATCGTGAATGCAGATCCCATAGCGCATAGTCGGGGTCGTCGCGTCTGTCTGTCAGCTCGTAATTGGCAAGCATATACTCCGCAAGTGCGCGGGTAACCTTGGCAGCGCCGTTATTGTTCAGATGGGAATATTCGCGAAGATCCGTGCCGTAATCGATGGCGCATGGAGAATCTTCGTCCATGAAGCCGATGTAAGGGTAGCCCTTCTCCGTAATATAATCACGCACGCTGTTCTGAAGCGCCCGCTCTTCCTCCGTCGCGGAAAAAGGAGCATTGAAGAACACCAGCTGTACGCCCGATTTATCACAAAGTTCCATGATCCTGTCCATGTAATAGACAGCGTTCTCGGGAAGCGGCTCGCGCCTGTCGGTGACTGCCGGAGGCTCGCAGGGCGTCACGGTGTTATCGCCGATGTATCCGAGGCTGTATCTGGTCTCATTTACCACGTCTCCGCGTGCAAGCTCGGTGTATCTCGAGTGCACGATCGGCATGCGAAGTATCAGTTCCTCGACGGTCTCTCTGTCCAGATCGTGTCTGGATGCAAAATCAAGTATATAGGGCACAAAAGATGCGCTGAAATGCGGAACAAGCGTGCTTCTGTACAAGGTGTCATCTTCGGGCTCATCGGTCCCCATGAGCGCGGTCTCAACAAGTGCGATCTTCGGCTTGTTATGTCTGAAAGAATCCTTCATGTAATAATATGTTCCGAATGCCTGCTGCGCACCCGAAGAAAGGGTAAATGAAGCGATCCCCGACTCCTTCCAGAGGAGCGAGTTGTCAACTGTACATCCGGCATGTGAAGCGCCGTAGACCATCACGTCGATCGGCACGTCGATGTCGTAGTAGTTGTCGTAGAGTCTGCCATGGCCGCCCAGGTCGCCGGTGTCCTTGTATCTCAGGACATTGTAGCAGCCCGCCATCATTAAGCAGAGCAGCACGACGAATATGATGATTTCAATCAAGACCTTGTGTTTCTTCATGTCAGAACTGGAAGTAAATAAACTGCTGTGAGTCGAACTGCACTCCGTACTTGCCGAATACGACGATCATGAATATCAGCACCAGCAGGACCGCAACTCTGAATCCGGCGAACTGCCCCATGAGCCATTTGTCGAGCGTGAGGCCTCTTCTCGTCCTGATCAGATCCACGACGAAGAGTATCAGAAGCGCGATCGCGAGTATCCACATCTCCTGAACGTTTAAGCCGTATTCAAATACCGTTCCGTCCGAGAGTACATACCAGTCGGGCCGCGTGAACATGCGCTTGAAGAAAATGATCGCGTTTTCAAACGAGCTCGCCCGGAAAAATACAGCGGGAAAACCGAATATCACCGTGGTGAAAAATGCCCTGTATAAGTTAAATCCGAGATTCGTCTTATCTATCTCGAAATAGTCATCGATCCTGTGAACAAACGGCCGAAGAATCGCCTCGATTATAAGCAGCACGCCGGTGATGGCGCCCCATGCAACATAGGTCCAGGCTGCACCGTGCCAGAGACCGCTCACGACCATGACGATGAAGAGATTGAAGTATTTGCGCGCAGTACCCTTGCGGCTTCCACCGAGCGGGATATAGAGGTAATCTCTGAACCACGAAGAGAGTGAGATATGCCACTTTTTCCAGAGATCGTTCATGGACGTGGCCAGAAAAGGTGCCGCGAAGTTCTCCATCAGATCGATCGACATGATGCGGGACGCACCTATCGAGATGGTCGAATATCCGTGGAAATCGCAATATATCTGGACGATGAATCCGAAGAATGCCATGATCATCCCGACCGTGCCGTAACGCGTCGGATCCCCGAAAATGTTGTCGACGAGGATGGAAAGCCGGTCTGCCACAACGACCTTGATGAAAAGTCCGTAGATCATCAGAATCGCTCCCTCACGCATTTTGCGGGGAACGAAGATCTCGGAGCGTTTGAGCTCGGAAAGACGGTTTAACTGCCCGAGAAGGTTGGTGCTCCTCTCGATGGGGCCGGCAACAAGCTGCGGAAAAAACGAAACGAACAGCGCGTATCTGAGCAGATTTTTCTCGGGAACCATCTTGCCGCGGTAACAGTCGATCGTATAACCGAGCGCCTGAAATGTGTAGAAAGATATGCCGACGGGAAGGATGATATTGAGCGCGCTGATCTCACGGTGAATGACCATAGAGATCGTTTCCAGCGCGAAGTTCAGATATTTGAACCAGAACAGGATCCCGAGATTAACGATCACGCATCCTGCAAGCAAAAGTTTCCGGGTCGACACTTTTTCCGACCTGTCTATGCCGAGCGCGCAGCCCCAGGTCACAAGGGTGGATGCGATGATCAGAACGATGAACACCGGGTTCCAGCACATATAGAAGAAGTAACTGCATATGAGAAGCCATACCTGTCTGAACTTCGCAGGTATGACGTACAGCACCAGTAAGACTATTATGAAAAAAATAAAGAAATCGATACTGTTAAAAAGCATAATAGTTATTATATCACAAAAAGAGACGGACACACGTTTTCACGCGCGTCCGTCATTATCTGTACATGGTAGACAGTACCAAAAAAAGTTTCAGGCTTGTGTCTCAGTCACGTCGCCGTTGATGAGTTTGTCGAACTTATCAAGAACAGCGTCGTAAGTCTGCTTGCTGATCTCGGGAAGCTCGCCGCCCCAGGTCTTTTCAGCCTGCTTATAGCCTTCCAGGAAAGCGTCCTTCATCTTAGCCAGTTTTTCGGGATCGTCGCCCGCAAGTGCCTGAGCAAATTCGATGATCCTGTCGGATGTCTGCTTAACTCCCCAATATCCGTCCTCGGCAATGTCCTTCTGAGCCTGCGCTCTGGTCTCAGGATCTACTTCTACCTGTCCGGTACGAAGCATATCCCAAATGCTGCCAGCCTTTTCAGCTGTACCGGCTTGCTGAGATATCAGTTTCTCAACCAGGCTCTGTAACTGGGCGGTCCGACTCTCGGCATCGGCTTTTAATCTGGCAACAACATCAGGCTTGGCATAAATGCCTGAGGAAGCAGGGGTGCTTTCAGACTTCTCATAAACCACACCGACATCTTCGGCTTTGGTCTCTTTTGCGGTCTCTTCAGCAGGTTTGGTGGGTGCCGTGGACTGTGCAGGATAAGCACTGTACAGATCAGAGGCTCCCGTAATTCCGTTTACGCTCATAACTCTACCTCCTTATCAGATTTTCGGGCATTCGTCCGTGAATGCCGCAGGTATTACTTGAAGCCAATTAGAGACTTCAATAGTTTTATCGGCATATCGCGGGCAGGACTTAACCCCTTTTGTGAAAATTTTTTATTTTTTCGGCGATCTCGTCATTTCCATTGCTTTTTTCTTGCCTGCAGGGGCGGAAAAGCACTGGGATTTGGCGGTTTCCGTGATTTCCAGGGCTTTTATCATGCTTGCAGGGGCGGAAACGCACTGGGATTCGGCGGTTTCCGTGATTTCCAGTGCTTTTATCTTGCTTGCAGGGGCGGAAAAGCACTGGGATTCGGCGGTTTCCGTGATTTCCAGTGTTTTTTCTTCCGTACCCCGCCGGAAACGATCAAATCTCCGTAGTTCTCAGTATTTCACCTTCATACTCACAATATCATCTCCGCAGGTTCCCGTCACCTCTATAAGGCCGTATTCTCCGGCCGGAAGCAGGAAACGCCCGGGCGCGATCTGCTCAACCTCCTCAAACAGGTCGCCGCCGGTCTGCCCTGAAACGCCGCCGGGCTCTTCCCCGGAAGCTTCATACGGACCTTTGCGGATCACGTAAGTCATATCGGGTCTGCTAGAAGCCACGTTGTATTCGCGCCATCCTCCGCCGAAGATCCCAGCCGGATCCGGTCTGTCATCATAGGAAACATCCCTGTACCACAGCCCGTAGATCTCGGGTTCTCTCTCCGCCAGGATCTGCGCATATGAATCCGCAAAAAGCGAAGCCGTGCTCCCGGGATCGTGCAGCGTCTGCCATACCAGAGGTGTATAGAACTCACATCCTGCGCGATTCATGTGAGCATGATCCCAGAACATCTCATCCTTCGGAAGAGGAAGGGTCTCATCCTTAATCAGCGTAAAGTCATAGACCTCCAGGCCGTACTCAGATGCGAACTCTCTCATCGCAGCTATGAACCGGTCGTAATCACCGCAGCTTACGGTCTCGACATCATATACGGGCAGGGAAAAAAGTGAGATCTTTATGCCTTTTGCCTGACAATATTCAATGATCCGCCGCATGTATCCCAGGCTCTCCTCACCGATAGGATCGGTGGTGACATCAGCGTTTTGCTTGACGAGCTTTTCATCATCTTCGAGGATCGCGCCGTCGTAGTAATAATATCCCTTGCCGGGATAGCTGATATGAGTCGTGATACCGTGACTGTCGGGAACCGTGTAATCGTAGTTGTAATTTCGATACTCCGGAGATCTCTTAAGACCGATATTGTACTTAATGGTCTCCATGTCAAAAAGATTCTCCCGATATCTGACGAAAGGAAAGATCGTAGCGAGGGCGTACTCTTTATCCGCCGCCGTAACGAGCATCTTAAACCGGTTGACGGACGGTCTCATATGATACGTGATCATCCATGGAGAAGAGTAATTCGCCGGATCGTGAATATAATCCACATACTTATAGTCACTGCGGTCCTCATTCGGCACGAGTTCCTCATACAGGCACTGATAACTGCATTCGAGCAGAACTTCCTTAAGGTCATGCGAGGAGTCAACTTCCCTGAGCAGATAATAACTGTCATCATATCGCTGACCGGGGTTGGCCATATTGAAATTGTTCATGCCGTTTAACTCATCCAGAATCTGCGGGTCGATGCCGAAATGGACATGCGAAGTACCCAGTACGAGACAGTCGATATTGTCCTGCTCGTAGTAGGAATGATAGAGGTTACGGTACCACTGGTCGTACCAGGGTTCGCCGTTAACGACATATATGTAGTTCAGGATGCAGACGATGGCGATGAATGCCGCTACCGAGCAGACAAAAGCCACGAGTCCGCGAATACGCTCTTTAGTTTTCATACTTTTGTAACAAACGTAACAGTTTTGTAACGGTGCCTGACACCGCTAGAACTGGAAGTAGATGAACTGCTTCACATCATATGTTCCGCCGTAGCGGCCGAATACGATTATATATGTCAGCAGAAACACCACCGAAACACATTTAAACCAGAGAGGACGCTTAAAGAACCATCCCCGTACGTCACCGGTTTTGTATTTGATCACATCGACGGCATAGAAGATGATGAGCGCGATCAGGAGCACCCACATATATCCCGCGCTGATACCCAGGTTCAGAACGGAACCGTCAAAAAGAACTCCCGCGTCAAAATCTCCGAACAGTCTGTCGATGATGACGCGCAGGTTTGTGAGCGAATTGGATCTGAATATGATAAACGAAATATCAAAAAGGATGAATGTAACGATCGCCCCCAGAATCCTGCTTATGATCCCGTCTCCGCGACGCAGTCCCAGCTTCTTGCGGATAAATGCGACACCTGCCTCGATGAGCTGGAACACGCCCTGAAGCGCACCCCAGATCACGAAAGAAAGCGAGGCGCCGTGCCACAGCCCGCTCACCGCAAAGACGATCATGATGTTTAAGTACTTTCTGAACGTGCCCTTCCGGTTTCCTCCCAGAGGGATATAGAGATAATCCCTGAACCAAGTGGAGAGGGACAGATGCCATCTGCGCCAGAGCTCCGAAATGGTGCGCGCAAAATACGGCGCATTGAAGTTATCCATGAGCTCTATCCCCATCGTGAGCGCTGTGCCCCTGGCTATCGTCGAATATCCGTAGAAATCGCAGTAGATCTGTATGGTAAAAGCGGTCGACGCCACCAGGATATACATTCCCGGCCAGGTAACCGGATCGGCGAATACCGTATCCACAAGTATCGCCAGCCGGTCTGCGATCACTACCTTCATGAAGAAACCGTAGAGCATGACAAAGAGCCCCTTTTTCAGGTTCTCGAAAGAAAACTTCTGCGGTTTGGCCAGCTGTTTTAAGAGATTGCGGGATCTCTCGATCGGGCCCGCCACGAGCTGGGGAAAAAACGAGATGAACAGGGCGTATCTCAAGAAATTATGCTCTGCATAGGTATCACCGCGGTATACGTCGATCAGATAACCGAGCGCCTGGAACGTGAAAAAGGAAATACCGACAGGCAGAACGATGTTCATGTCCCACGGGATCTGTCTGTGCGCGGTAATGGACAGGATCTTATTGATATATCCCATGAACATGACCGAATATTTGAAGTAGCACAGGAATCCGAGATCGATCACGATAGCCGTGACCAGAGTTATCTTCCGGATGCGGACGGATGATGTCTTCTCAAGTATCAGAGCCCCCACATACGTGACCGCCGTAGCTCCGAACAGCAGCAGTGCATACGCCGGGTTCCACTGCATGTAGAAATAATAGCTTGCGATGAGCAGCCATATATACCTGAAGCGTTCGGGTACGATATAGAACACGATCAGTACGATCGGGAAAAATATAAGAAAATCTATCGAGTTGAAAAGCATCTGTCACCCAAAACCTGTTTAAGGATCCTGTTTTTCCTGAGGAAAAGTATCAGCAGATAGACCAGCCCGGAGGCCGCTATCCCGATAAATAAGCGTGCGACTGCGTGAAGCGGCGTGAACCTGAGCGCGAACCGGACGGCACAGACCGCCGCGGTGCCCAAAATGGCATCGACACAGTCATTTCTGTCGATGACGCTCGATGTATGCATATCGTGAGTCCGGTAATATACCAGACATATGGTCAGCACGGTGAGTTCGGCAAGGAGGGTGGTGAACGCTGCACCATTCTTGCCGAAAAGATAGATGGCCGGAATATTGAGTATGATATTCTCAAGTGCAGCTATGAGCGCCACACGTCCGTTCACCTTTTCCAGGCCGCGGGGAACGTTTACACAGTTCGTGGCCACACCGCCGAATACAGCAAAAAGAAGCGCCACGCCAAGCAGACGTAAAGGTGTTGCCGCCTCTGCATAATCTGCGCCCGAAAGGAAAAGCACGATCTCGTCCGCGAAGAGGATGAGCCCTGCCATCGCCGGAAATGCAAGCATCATGAATATCGATACCGTTCGCGAAAGGATCCCCTTATACTCTTCGTTCTCCGAGCGCGACTCGTGGTAGCTGAGCCTGGGAACCGTAACGGAAAAGATCGCTATGAACACACTTTTTACGATCGTATATACCTTAACAGCCGCCGAATATATGCCCACCTGATGATCGCCCTTCATCGCTCCGAGGATGAGCATATCAGCGCCGACATAAACAGCTATGCTCATGTCGTTTAGGAAGAACGGCCAGAGCTTGCGTATATGCTCACGGATACCTTCAGGCAGATGCAGCTTGAAATCCACGTAACGGCGGATGTAGAAAAAGTTTGAAATCCCGACCACGATGGGTGTGAGTACGGTCAGAAATGCATATACGTAGTAATCCTCGGGACTTTTGACGAAAAGGAACAGGATACACAGGTTCAGGACATTGATGAGTAGGCCTCTGATAGTGATGAACCTGTAATCCTCGAACACGACGTTGACCCAATCCATTCCGATGACTGTAAACACTATGCTCGTGCCCTGTATCAGGAAAAGGAGCGCATATGCATGCCACGGAATAATGACCAGCACGCACAGAGCCAGAAGAACGACCGAGAACACCATTGAAAGCAGATTGAACGCAAAAAGCTCGGATACACGCCTGCTCACCGACTCCCTGTCATCCCGAAGCGCAGCGCATTCCCTCACGCCGTATGTGCTCATCCCGAACACGGCTACCAGCGTGAAATATGAAACAGCCGCCAGAGTATAGTTGACCCGGCCGATGTTATCAACCCCCACTGTCCTTGCGGCGTAGGAGTAGGAAATCACCGGAAAAATGAACTGGACACAACTTTTGAAAGTGTTATATATCGCGTTTTTCTTTAACGACTTATTCTGCAAAGCGTAACTCCTGTGCCATCCGTAATCGCCACACGGATCCTGTCGGTACTATCTGTCTACTCTTCTCAGAGTCACATCCGTCCCGTCCGTGATCACATAGTAAGCCGTACCCGGAGCAATATCAGCCGGGTTCTCGAACAGACTCCCGTACCTCTCGGCAAAATCATCATTATATGTCTGCAGATACAGGTAATCATACGGTATTCCCAGATACAGGTCGGAAGCCATGAGACTCTCAAGTGTATCGGCATCCATCTCCAGCGGGCCGTTATTACCCATAAATACCTCATCTATAAAATTCGTTTTGGCCGGGAACATGTAATAATAGAATTCACGATCCGTATAACTGAAGTAATTCCGCTCATCTATGAAATAGATCATATCACCGCTCTGAAGCGTGATCCCCGCATCCTCAAACGCATGATACCCGATGCAGTGATGTCTGGAAAAAAGTCCCCTGTAAAACGTCGCCGTATCAGATATCAGGAACAGTATAGCGAGCACCACGAGCATCTTGCGCGCACTACTGTTCTCATCCCTGATGATGAAGATATATACAGCCAGAAATAAGACTACTATCTCCCACGGGATCATATATCTCGGGATGATGCTCTCACGCATCTCATTGACAGGGCCTATATCGTGAATATGCTCCCACAGCATGAACACAGCATACATGATCATGCTTAAGATCAGGCCTGTGACCACCGGGCGGAAACTGGCGTTTTCATCATTCTTTTTCAGGCTAAGCTGCAGGAACAGTGCCAGCAGGATAAAGAATCCGTATGACAGCACCACAAAACCGGTCCGATCTTCCGAGCCTACCGAAACAGTAAACAGATCATGCATGAATCTGGCCATGACCGCCGAACCGTATTCGGAACGTGAAAACCATAAGGCAGCAGCTCCGCAGGCCCCGAGTATGCATACCACACCTGCGGCATCGATGATGCGGGCATGTTTATTATGCGTGATAAGAACATAACGGTACAAAACATATAATGCGGCCAATACTGCAAAAGCCACATGAGTGATCACCCAGAACCACTCCACACGCTCCCATGTATAAACGATCACAGCAACACAAAGCAATGATATGAGAAGGGAACGGACATGCTTCAGGGATGCCTCCATCATAGCCCCTGCCACGCAGAAGATCAGCAGCGATGCAAGCACCACTCCGGTACGTTTGATCAAACATATGGCCACAAGAACCAGTATGGATGCTATGAGATCAAAATCCACCAACCGGACATGATCCCCGCTGTCTCCTTTCTTCCTGATAAGACTGAACACATACATCAGATATGCACACATCCCGGCAGCAAGCACCATGTCGCAAAGTATGTATCCGAATCCGTCCAGGCCCGAAAGCATGAGCATGGAAGGCAGCATGAGAGTGAGAACGGAATATCCGAAGAGATCGGATTTCTTCTTAAGATGGGCAAATACCGGAAGCATCAGTGATATCGTAAACACATGATGTGCCAGGTAGCAAATGCTGTCAGAGAACCCGAACCACAGTCTCGCATTGAAGTACTCCCACAGCGCAAGAAACGGAGTCTGAGTGCCGCTCATCGCAGTGGACAGGGAAGAGAACATCGTATCGAAATGCAGATAATTCTTCACCATGAGTCCCCAGCAATACAGCTCGTCCGGATGTGAGAAATCCCTGTGAAAAGAGTAGTATGCAAAGAACAGGAGGAAGAATACAAATACCGCGGCGCCCGGAGTAAAGAGCGCATCTTTGAACACTCCTTGGTCGGTAATGAGCTTATAAACAACATATATCGCGGCCGCTGCTATCAGAATGAGAGCAATTATGAATCCCGGTGTAAGTTTAAGAAAGAGTCCCGGAAGATAAATGACCAGCGTGATCATTATGATGGCGGGGGCGATCGTTTCCTCGATCTTCCTGCCGTATTTGATTGCGATGGCCGTTCCGAGAACGGCTGCTCCTATTATGCCCATGTTTCTCCTTTCAAGACGCTTATCACTGCGATCACGTTCATCACGCCCTGCGCTTACCCCGGCGATCATGTTTGTTACGCCCTGCGCTTCCTCCTCACGACAGCGGCAACGGCAAGCGCGATCGTCGATAGCACAGATATCACGCAGGTGATCTTCTGCAAAAGTGTTCCTGTGTAGGATACCGCGATCCTGCCAGTGGTCCCGGAATGGATGTGAACTTCGCACATTCCGTCGTTACCAGCGGTCACGGTTATCCCGGCATCATCCGCTGAGGCCGAAGCCTTCCCGGTTTCGCTGCCTTCACACGCGGCCGAATAACCCTTATACATCATGAACGGCACTTCAAAAACCATTTCGTTCGAAGCGGATGCCCGCTCGATATCTATGTATACAGCACCATTATCTTCATCTATCGTCTGATCCCATACGACTTCGGGATCTTCCGACAAAAGGGACACGCTCCTGGTGTCTGCATTCAGCCTGCTCATATCGACTTCGACGGGAATGTACAGGTCATCCGCGATATCCGTCGAATATTCAAAAGGCGTGATCTCGTGGCCGAGGATCGCCTCCATCTTGTCCTGCATCACGTTTCTCGCAAAGAAATATCCGAAAAAGAATACCGTCATGTAAACCGCCGAGATCAGGGTGATCGATATTTGCATCCGGCCGTAGCCATCCTCCCTGAACCGAGTAAGCAGCAGGATCGCAAGAACAGCGCCAAGACAGGATATGACCAGATACAGCCTGCCTATCGACTGCATGAATCCGAAGACCGGTTCCAGAGCTTTCCAGATGAAGCTTACGGCAAGAGACACATGCAGGATCAGATACACGATCAGAAGGGTGAGTTCTGCGCGTGTAAGCTTCCTGATCCGACCCGAGACTATCAGGTATACGGTCAAAAGCAGCACCGGAACGACCGCACCTCCGACCACAGATGTAGGCACCTGCCTGTGCGTAAGGACAGACAACACCTCCGCCAGGTGCTCCGGGATCAGCATCCCGACGAAACTCTCGGACGTAGTCCAGAAATCCACTCCTCCCGAGCCCCGGTATGTCCTGCCGATAAGCTGTTCGAGCATCGGTCCGATGTATGCAATGCCAAGCATCAGGCATACGAGTGCTGATAAGGCGATCCGCCCGATGATACGGCCTGCCGATCTGCCCTTCCTGCATATCAAGACAACCACGACGACAACAAAAAGCGCGATCGTGACAAGCACCGCCGAGATCAGATGCGACCATATGATACCTGCCATTCCGGCACCCAGATACAGGATGCCTTTCAACCTGTCCTGTTTATCCTCATCGCAGATGATCCACAGCCCGAGCAGACATACGGGAACGAAATTGAATACCAGCGCTCCGCCCAAAGCTCCTCTGTAGAAAAGTTCTCTTAAGAAAAACGGCTGCGCGGTATATACGAAAGCGGCGATGTGTCCGAGCCGGGCAGCGTCACCGGCACCATTCCCCGCATCAACACCGGCTGCGTAACCGGCACCGGCACCACGCTTCGCAAAGAAAGTTCCAAAACACTTATATGCCGTAAAGTAGGTGATCCACAGTACAGCGACCACCATGATCCGGTAGGCGATCGTAACATCCAGTCCCGCCATGACGAGCAGAGCCGCCGGATATAAGAACACGCCTCCGTAAAATATCGGTATCGGATATCCGTAATTCCCATACAGATCACGGTACATATACACCGGCCCGAAACCATGAGCCGACATCTCCCGGGCAAGCTCACCTATCCTGACCATGTGAAACTGCATATCCATGCCGAACGGCAGTATGAACCAGAATCCGACGGACAGCAATATAAGAAACAGTATGATGACCAGCCTATCTTTCATGCACACCACCATACAGTGCGATCAGCACGACGACCGGACAGACCGGATATGTGATGAAGAAAAATCTTGCATCTGCCCAGGTAAGCAGAAGCATAGTACCGAAGTCATATGCAAGTATCGGCAGACACATCAGCAGACGTCTGCGTCCGTCTTTGTCCTTAATGTTGCAGCGCGCGAGCATAAAACACAGCAGAACGGTCAACGCGAAAGCAGACTGTCTGGTATAGTTATAACCGCCGCACTTAACGGCTTCATAATAGTTCCGAAGGAACGGTGCCAGTGTCTCATGATAGCGCGTATAGAGTCCGTATGAATTCTCCGGGGTGCCCACTTCCAGCTTACCCTCATCCTCAAGATCAAGTCCGTAAACTATATCCGTCAAGGCAAAAAGAGCTCTCCACGAAGCCTTCGGTGAATACGTAAAACACTTAAGACCCATCTTAAAAATCTTAGCTGTTCCCGCTTCCTCGATGACGGTTTCGTCTATTCCGCCGACATATTTCATCGCACAGAAATTACCCAGATAGAATTGCTCGTGCCACTTCTCCTCAGGTGCGACACTGAGCATGAACTCAAGAGTCTCGTTGTCCATCTTTTCCGGGGTCTCCTCGAAGACATTGGCCATGATCGTCATCGGCAGTCCTACGACCTGTACGACCTCCTGAGGACTCGTATCCACATGGAAAAGTCGATAGACAGGACCCTTTACAAACACGAACATAAGAACGAAAGAAAGAAGAATGATCAGCCACTGCTTACGCTTAAGCACCACGATCAGAGCGAGCATCAAAAATGCGGAAAACAGTATGCCGTTATGCCTGAATATAGCCGCGTTCGCGAGCATGATCCCAAGCAGGATGCACTTCCATACGGGCGTGGACCACTCTCCTTTTGACAGGAAACTCTCCGCCGCCATGATCATCGAAAGCGCTCCGGCGATGGCAAAAGCCACGTCCTTCATCGGGCAGAGCATCATGAATCCGATCCAGGGATTTAACAGGATGAACGCGCAAGCTATCACTGAATATGCGATCCCCGCATAGCGATACAGGACTTCGCTCAGATACCCCATGGTAAGAGCAAAATACAGCATCTGAAGCAGAACGATGCTCCATTTGCGCCAGCGAAACACTTTAAGAGGGATGCAATAGAAAACTATCGTATGCCAGGCAGGATGAACATTGGTGTAGGTTTTGTCAACGACCTGAGCGAACTGATCGGTAGCATCGATCCCGAACGATCCGGGGAAAAATGCCGCAAACCATACCATCATGACCGCAAAAGCGATCGCTGACGTAACTGCGAACACGATACGCGATGCGCGTCCCGCGGGCAGAACCGACGAACGGGGTTTAAGTTTTCTCACTGCAAGAAAAAGGAGGCAGCATAAAACGTAAAGAACGACTACAGCCGGAATCATGATCAGAAGCAGTTTAAGACCGTCAACGGTCACATAGACAAAAAAGTAAGCAAATACTGCTATGCACAGATAGATCGTAAACAGGATCTTATTCAGTTCCGGTTTCAATAAAGAACTGTTCTTATTCATCCGGGATAAGACCTCCGTCGTTTACCTCGAAACTGTAACTGTAATCCATATGACGATCAAAGAAAGTCTGATTCCTCGAAGTTATGAGTACTCCCGTCGCTATCTCGACGATAACGACAAGCAAAAGTCCCGTAAGCAGCACACGCAGTGCAACGCTCGCGCGGTTGTCCATGGAGTTCCTGAGACCGGATAAAGATACAGCGATCCCGATAGTCACGAGGAAAAGCGTCATCTGCAGGATACGGTTGGAAAAGACCACGGAACCGGTCATCACATATACGCTGATAAGAGCGAGCGCAAGGAAGATCTCCGCGCCGTTTCGTCTGTGAACCAGGATCATCAGTACCACACACAGCAATATCGGGATTGTAAGCCACTGCAGGAAGTAATATGACTCTCTCGCGATACGGAAGCCGAAGCGCATGATCATGGAGTCGGGCTGTGCGACCGTATCTGCACGGACGAAGTTGCCGGGAGCGAGCAGGAGAAAAGCGGTTCCCGCGATCGTACCGATCATTCCGGCCACGCGATCGGGAAGAAGTTTATTCCGGGTCTTCAGCATATATACGGTGTAAGCAAAAAGCGCACAGATAAGTGTGCATGCTCCCGCTTCGTTCGAAAGACCCGCGCAGAAGCCGAAAACAAGCATTCCGATTATGCGAAGGATGAGTTTCGGGCCGGACAGTTTAGCCGAAGCAGTTTCAGATACATCTTCGGAGCCTGCTCCGGTACCTGAGGAAGCCTGAGCGCGTACCTTCAGATAATCCCCGTAATAAATCAGTCCGAACATCAGGATTACCAGATTCATCCACAGATAGGTGATGCTTCCGGTGATCCAGTACACATCCTCGGCTACTGCCGGCATGAAGAACCACAGGATGATGTATACGGCAGCCGTGAGGACATCATCGGATCCCGAACCGGAGCTGCGACGTCCGTAGAGGCAGATCAGGTTGACAACAGCAACATAGATCAGCGCATTGACGATCGAATAGACCAGGCGGGGAAACTGCAGCATCGACTGGATCATGATCATCGAGAGCGCTCTGCCGCCCCATGTGTTGTAGTACGTCATGACCGAGGGCAGGAGCATGCCGGGAGAAGTGATCCTCTCTCCTGTCGCAAAAGAATTCATATGCAGATAGTCGTCGGTTATAAGCGGCATCCTGTATGAGAGAAATGCCACAACGACGAACCAGAAAATATTGATGATGATAAGTCTTTTTTTAGTATTCATATTTCACTCAGATCAGCGTGTCGATATCTGTATGTCATCCGGGCCTGCGCGTCAGTATCGATGCGGCGAGCACAGACACGACAAAGCATATAGCAAAAGCAAATGCACATCCCAGAACGGTCTCAAGAGCTTCAGGAGTAACACCTGCCTTCCAGGCATTGAGGATCATGCTGTGTATCAGGTAAAAAGCGAATGAAATGCGGCCGAGATATACGAACGGTCTCATCCTGAAAAGCGCCGATATGTAACCCCGCCCCGGGGTGTATACGACCAGCGTGAAAACCACGGGGATCAGCCAGTTCACGATGCGAAATCCCCAATCAGGGAGGGGCAGGAACAAAAACACGATCCACAACAGGGGCGATGCGATCTCAAGCACGGTGTAAAGCATGCTCGGACGCTTCTCTCTCACTTCAGACTGTGTTCCCTGCGCATCCTGACCGGCATCCCGGACTGTGCCGAGCACGACACCCAGAGACATCCCTGCTATGTATTCAAATACCCTCGCGGGCGGAAAAGCATACTCCCAAAACTCAGTGTCCGCGTTACGAAGAAGCAGGCAGTATATCACGAGCAGGATCAGGCTTGCGGCAATTACCAGCAAAAAGGCATTTCGCACACTCAGCTTCGCTGACTCCCGTTCGCAGGAAGCCATGATCTTAAGCGCGGCCTTACGAAGCGGAATGCTAAGCAGATAAAGAGACATGATCACTGACAGGAACCACCCCACTTCACTGAAAGCAAAGCAGTCGAAAGGATCCGTCTTATACCATGCCTGCACAAGGAGAAGGTGCCTTGCCAGCGAAAAGATCAAAGGTCTCGCGCCTGCAAAGTCACGCGCCGTGATCAGTTTCGGAAGATCGCTGAACATGACGGAAAGGAGCGTGACCGCAAGATACAGGGGATAGAACTTAAGCAGTTTGCCCTTCATGTATGTCCATACGGTCGAAAGTCCGCCGGCTCCGCCTCCGTCGTCCGTCTTACGATCGCACAGATAATATCCCGTAAGCAGTCCGCTCAGCATGATGAAGAACACCACAGCCGAGTTTGCGCCGTTCCATCTGGCCATGTAGCCGTGCGCAAAGCAATCTATGGATTTGTTGGTCGCATGCCACGCATATATCAGCGATATGGCTGCAAATCTTAAGAATTGCAGTTGGGACGTTCTGTTTTTCTCCATAACTAATATATTATATCATATATCAGGGCTTTTTATGTTAGAATATACCTGCCATCGGAGGTCTCAGGTTGAACATATTTACCCTTACATTTCTCATATTTCTGATAGCCGTGTTTCTTGTCTACCGGCTGATAGATGCACGTTACAGATATATATGGCTGCTTGTATCGTGCATGGCATACTATGCCTATATGTGTCCGGGCGGCATCTTCGTCCTGTTGTATATCATCGCTGTCTCATACCTTACGGCGCGCCTCATGATGCGGAAGAACAGGACTCTGTATTTTGTCACAGGACTTACAGCGGTCATAGCGCCGCTCATCATATTCAAGGCAATCGGGCTTTTCTTCGAGAGTAAATTAGAAGTTGTCGGTTCATCGTTTTTCATCCTGGTGGCAGCGGGATATATCATAGATGTGTACAGAGGAGTATCCGAGGCGGAAAAGAACCCTGCAAGATATGCGCTGTTCATCTCCTTCTTCCCCACCATATCTTCCGGGCCGATCGAAAGAAGTACGGGCCTTCTTAAGCAGATCCGCAATGACGGCCCGTTTGACGAAGAGCTGGCACGCAAGGGAATAAACAGGATCCTTCGCGGTCTCTTCATGAAATGCCTCATCGCCGACAGAGCCGGAACGATCGTTAACGCCGCCTACGGTAATATTGAAGGCAGTTCGGGATTAACCCTGCTACTTGCCGCGCTTCTCTATTCCATCCAGCTGTATGCTGATTTTGCGGGTTATTCCAATATCGCGATCGGCATAGGTAATCTCTTCGGATTCGAGATCGCCGAGAACTTCAGGCAGCCATTCTTCGCAACCGACACGACCGAGTTCTGGCGCAGATGGCATATAACTCTCGGAGGATGGTTTAAGGAATACTTTTTCTATCCTTTGCTCCGTACGCCGGTTCATTCATTCGTTCAGAAAATGCTGACCGGAGTTTTCGGTCACGGGGACGATACCAGAAAAGCAAAGAAACGGGCTAAGAAAGTCTCCACATACATTGCAATGTTTGCACTGTGGTTTACGGTCGGAATGTGGCACGGGATAAGCCTCAACTATCTGATAGGTCCGGGGCTTCTTCAGTGGGTATATATCATACTCGAGGAGACGTTTTCGGATCCCTTCGGGAAGCTATGGCAGAAGTTAAAGGTTGACTCTGAAGGCAAAGTCATCAAATGTCTCCGGAGAATACGGACCTTCCTGCTTTTTTCCGCTGCCATGGTATTCTTCAGGTCCGCATCCGTCACTTCGGCTCTGACTGTATTCAAAAGAATATTCACGAATCCCGATCTCGCAGGCACGATCGCAAACCGTGCTTTTCCCGGTCCCATGTCCTTATGGAGATTCGTCCTGCTGCTAGCGGAGATAATCATCCTCTTTGCTTATGATACGCTCAAGGAGCGGGGCGGTTCGCTATCGGATATGCTGGCCAAACGAAGCCGCATCACCGTATGGTGCTTCTATCTGCTCATATGCATAGTCATCATCACGGGCCTCATATACAACAGCGGATCGGATCCGTCCACATTCATATACGCGAGGTTTTAAATGGAACGGTCAGCATTAAGATTCATAAAAAAAGCATCCGGCTTTGCAGCGGTGCTCATCATAACTCTGATCATTCTCGATACGCTGTCTATGGTAAGCCCGATAAACAATATAAGCGCGGCCTTTACCGGATCGCGTCAGTTCTTTATGACCGGCGCTGTGGAGATCACTCCCTGCATCGACAAAGTGTCTCAGCAGGACGGGACAACTGCTCTGATCATCGGAGACAGCATATGCGGACAGCTCTTCAACGGACTTCAGGATATCAATCCGGACATCACCATAGCAGGAAGCAACGGTGCGATCACTATAGCCGGACAATATATGCTCGCCATGAAATATATCGAAAACCATCCCGATGCCACAGATATATATCTGTTCTATCTGCCGGAATCGTTCTGGAGAGGTTATAACGCCACGCTGGGTTATCCGTATGCCGTCATGCCCTTTGCACAGAAGGACTGTCTGAAGTACCTTGACGATGATACGCTGGATATCCTGGGTAGTGTATACGGAAAACCGTTCATCACCCCGAAGGGAGCAGATCTCCTCGGGCGATCCGGCGTCAACCTTAAGCTCTATCTCAACACCCTGAACAACCTGGGGAACGAATATCAGATGTCATATCCTTTTGAATTCGCCGACAGATACCTGATCCGGCTGAATGACGAATGTTTACAGCGCGGGATCGAATTCCACCTGTATCCCTGCCCTGTATGCGAAACGAGCAGGGAACTCAACGATTCTTTCAAGGACAGTTTTGAGGAATCCAAAACGCGGACTCTCAATCCGGAGTATTATGATATGGTCGTATACTATCCCGCAGAGCAGTCGGCTGACGGAGAGCATTTTGCCGGTGAATATGCTAATCAGGAGCATTATAATGATATCATCAGAGAGGCTTACGCTCAGACGGATCTGCTTGACAGTCTGAACCTAACCGAAGGGAGCAGTGAATGAATAAACGCAGGACCGACCAGCTTCAATTCTTCAGATTCGGTGCCATTATCTGGGTGTTTAATTTTCATGCGCTCATCCATAACATAGGTGACGTGATTCCCGATTACAACAGATGGTTCTCGATCGGTCTGAGCGGCGTGGTCTTTTTCTTCATCTTAAGCGGCTTTATCTCAGGTTACTATTCCTACGAGAAAGATGTCACGGTCACCTTTTCGGGGATCGTTTCATACGTAAAACAAAAACTCAAAAAGCTCTATCCCCTCTACCTGGTTGTCACGCTCTATTCGATCATCTTCTCAGAGATCCCGGGGCTTGTCGCAACAAGATCATGGACCTCGCTTATATATCCCCTGAGGCTTCTGATCAGACATCTGCTTCTTATGCAGTCATGGATCAAGATCTTTCCGGGCGAGTATCTGACCTACAGTGAGGTAGGATGGTTTCTGTCTACACTCCTGTTCATGCTCATCCTGAACGTACCCTTACGAGCTGCTGCAACGCGGATCAGAAAACTGAAAAACTCGACAGTGATCTTTGCCGCAATATGCATTGCATCAGCAGCATTAAGCATCCTCTGGTGCTATCTGATGAGGGATACGTATGTGGAGTTCACTGCATGTACGATCCCGATATCCAGGCTCGGTGAATATGTATGCGGAATGGCGCTTGGATATACACTCTACCCGATAGTCGGACGCCTAGAGGATAATAAGAAAAACAGGATCGTCTTCACTATCCTTGAAGTTATCGCGATCATCATATGGTTGATGTGGGGAAGGCTGGGGTACCCGGAATGGGCCCTCAGAATAGCCAACTGGTTCGTACCTAACATCATCCTGCTCACGATCTTTACTCCGGGCACAGGATATGTCTCCTCACTGCTTCGCTTAAAACCACTGAAAGCATTGGGCGATGTATCATTTAATTTCTATCTGATCCACAGTATGGTGATCAATACTTATCTGGCCGCCACAGGATATGACCCCGCCGTTACCGCGACCAAATTCTCATATATCTTCTGTTTCGGGATCAGCCTGCTGATCAGTTTCCTGATCCATAGCGCAGGGTCGAAAAAACCATCTCAGCGCAGATCGAGCACATAATAATCCAGATATCCGCCCCAGTTGTATATGCGCTCCTGCTTAGTTATGCTGTAATCCTTAAGATAAGGTGCCAGGCACTCGTCTTCATCCTGTCCGTTATACGGCCAGAAGAAGATCAGCAGAGTATCTGCGCCCTCTGCCCCGTCCTGACCGGTGACATAGTCTGATGCATCGAGCATATTAAGACGATACAGTTCGGGCGCGCCGGAAGCCATTCTTTCGTTCACGCGTTCAGTCAGTATCACTCTCCTGCCGGCGGATGCATCCCAGGCATATTCATACAGAGGTCCGCAATACGCTATATCGCTTTGATCTACTTCGTTATCCCAGCGTACTATCTGCCAGTCTTCCGAATATCCCGCGTCATCCAGCATCTTATTCATAAGATCATCGACATAGGTATATCTGTAGTTACCTATGACCATGTCGGCATAACCATGAACCCGCATCGAAAGATAAAGCATATTACCGCGTCCGGTATCAAAGCTGTCAAAGATCGCATCAGACACCGGATCGATGTAATAGAACGTCTGAACCGCCAGAAGAGCTGCCGTAATCCCGGATATCACACGCAGACACACGGTTTTATCGGAAAAGGTGTCATACACATATAAAGCGACGATAAACCATAGGAGAAATGCAAAGAATATCGTATATCTCGCATGCGCCCAGGTGATATAGAGCATATTAAACAATGCGAAAGCTATAAGGGCGCCGATCAGCGGTATAAGACCTGTGATCAGATTGGAAAAGCTCTTACCGGTCTTTGCGGCTTTCTTTCTAGCAAACAATGCCGTCACGAGCCCCGCCGAGGCTATCCAGTTGAAGTTCAGGGCAAAAAACTGGATCAGCTTGCAGATCATATATTTGGGATAGATTCCGAATGAAGCGGCATCCTGTCCGTATTCCATCACGGTATCATGATCGATTAGCCAGGAATAATCCTCGGTATACCGGGCCGGATGATAATGCCAGACAGTCAGGGCTCCCTGCCGTACAAAATATCCCAGCATCACGAATGCGCCAAGTAAAAGTATGGAAAAGATGGGATCACGGACTACGCGCAGGAATCTGTCTCTGACTTTCACATTACGACCCTGAGCAAAAACCAGGATCATATAAGCCAGATAGTATCCAAACAGTATGACAGCCCCGGTTTCCTTGGTAAGGACCACACACAGCATCCACAGGCATGTAAGGATATGTTCTTTGTTGCGATGCGTGTACCACATGTATATGAAAAAAATGAGGTACATGTAGTCGGGATTGGCATAGGAATAAGTTCCCCAGAAAAGCGGAACGAACTGAATGACGAGAGACATGACAAGTGCAGCCGGGCGGGGTGCTTCGGGAAGAAGAGATCGTATGATGCGATATATGCAGACCATGGCCGCTGCGGTCATGACCGCCCAAACCATATTCACACCAACAGGAGAACCCGGTGTCAGAAATTCTCCAAGAACGGCAAAAAAGACATAGGCCAGAGTCATATGACCCGCAATCCTGAATGTTTCCCAAATATGGCTTATCGAGAACTCAAAGGACTCCGCTGCTACGATCATCTTATCGTAGTATACCGCACCATCCGCACGCTGCATGGTCGCAAGCATAGGTATCCGGACAACCAGAACGATAAGAAAAAGAACAACCGCAAAGATATCTGCCGATGCCAGCCCGTCCCGTATCCGATCACGGAACTTTGCGCCATATCCGCTGAGAACGAGCAGTCCGATCAGCCCTGCAATACAGATAAGACCGATCACCCACGCGCGCGCGGGAACGATCAGTCCGTCTCTTAGATGTGCCATGACAGCTTCAACCATAAAAAGGCTGAATATGGCCAATATAACGATCCACTGAGGGATACTTTCCTTAAGTCTTTTAATCATCATTCGTCTGTTCGCAGTATATTCATCATATACTCATAGCGATGCTTCCATCTGTGATGTTCAAGGACATGATCATAATTGGTCTCAACTATCCTTTCATACCTGTCGGGATCGGCTGCGAGGCTGCTTATGACATCATCAAAGTTATCTGCATCTACCTCTATCATCGCATCCTCATAGGGGAAAAGATCATCGAAAGTATCAAGAGGTTTGATACCGACGGGAATACTCTTACAGGCCATGATCTCATAGTATCTGGGAGTCACTTCGGAGATATCCCCGGTCTTTGCGAAATTGTCAACGCACTGCGGAGCGCATAGTGAGAACATGCTTCGCGAGATCTCCAGAGACACTTCTTCCATCGAAGGAAAAGCGAGCATCGCCGCACTCCTGTATTTCAAGAAATTGGATGCTGTATGGAAAGGGCGAAGCATCGCATTCTTCCAGTAATCCGATCCGACACGCTGATAAGCGTAGTTGCGGTCACGCGAAGACAAGCCGCGTTTCTTAAGATATTCAAGTGCTCCCTCATGAAGCATTTTGTTCTTACGGCCTATCTGGATAAAAAGGCGGGACCTGTCAACATCATGGGGATGGAACACTTCAAGATCAACGGACTGAGGAAGTTCGATAACCTTTGAATCAAGAAGACCGTCAAAGTGCTGCGCGGACTTCCTGTATGCGAAACATACGCAAAGAGGATCTATCTCTTTTAATATCTTCTCATGCTCATCCCAAAGAGGAACCCAGCAGTCTATCAGATATATGATCAGCTTATCATGAACAGCTTTGAGCGTATTTAAGTGGATCTTTAAGTCGTTATCCGACATCGTCGCATAGAATACGAACGAAGCATCATCAAGCTCATTGACAGCCTTCTCATCCACCTTCCCTCCGTCTCCGGCTTCTCGTCCGGCTATGTTGGCAGCACAGATCCCGGGATCGATGCAGACCAGATCGGCACCGCATTCCTTAACGAATTCATTCTCCATTCCGAGTATGATGTCGTATGAAACATGGTGTCGTTCACAGCCTTTTCTTATGGATAATACGGCAAAACCGTCCTTACTGTTCATATCGAATGCTCCCGATGCGCTTAAATGTTACCGAGTTTGATCTGATCGCAGATCCAGGGGATCACTTCGTCCAAAGTAGTACTTAAGTCCGTCGTCGCTTCAAATCCGAGCAGTTCTTTGGCCTTCTCAACGGAAGGAACTCTCTTCTGCACGTCATACTCATAACCGGGATCGGAGATAAAGGAGATCGGCTTATCACCGTTGATCTTCTGCCAGATCAGAGTAGCAAGTTCCTTCACGGTAGTAGACACGGGGGTCGAGAGGTTGAAGTCTTCATTGACCGCACGTTCATCTTCCACGCACATGCGGATGCCTCTTGCGAGGTCGCCGCCGTAAGTATAGTGTCTGATCTGTTCTCCGCTTCCGAGGATATGCAGGGGATCCTGACCTTTGTATACTTTCTGGACCAGATCCGGTACCACATGGCTCATTGCAAGCTTGACGTTACCTGACATGATCTCCTTCTCGTTCTTGGCTCTCTGCTCACCCGTACCGACACAGTTGAAAGGACGGATGATCGTGTAAGGCAGCTTATACTGTTCCCACGCACCCTTTACGAAATACTCGCATGCAAGCTTCTGGAATCCGTATGTGGAAAGCGGAGGCGGACATGTCAGCTCATATCCCTCTTTGCTCGGATATTCATGACATGACTCATAGACCATCGATGATGAGAGGACATTTATCTTGGATAAGTGCTTATGCTCATGAGCCCATATCGCTGCATCGAAAGTGGAAGCGATGATACGCTCATTCTCAGCCAGCAGATCGTATGCATAAGTGTGGAAATATGTGATACCGCCTATCATGGCAGCTATCGCGATGACCTGATCGCAGTCCTCTATCAGTTCCTTCATCAGGGCTGTATCCTTGCAGTCGCCCTCTACGAAATGATAGTGCGGATCGTGATCGTAGCTCTTCTCTATAGGGCCGTATTTGCTGTAGTTATCTATTCCGACTACTTCATGTCCGGCTCTTAATAGTTCATCCACCAGATATCCGGCAACAAATCCTGCCGAACCAGTAACAAGTATCTTCATCATTTACCTCCGTTGTCTATAAAAGCATTGCCGAGTGTAGATATTCTGATATCTTCGTCGTAATAAAGTTCCGTACATACTCCCCATGAGTCGAAAACCTCGAACCCGTTGTCGGAATAATGAGGTATGTCGGAACCCATCACCGATGCATATGCAGGATGATTGTTTAAAACCAGCAGGACCAAAGCGCCGCTGCAGACTTCCGCCACACTGTCACATACCTCACCGAGTCCGAGTGCCTCCATCTCATCGCGATGCGCGACATAATCATGGAGCTTCATCTTATATCCGAGGTCATGAAGCTTACGTGCTATATATACCGAGCTCGAACCGCGAAGGTCGGACGTCTGCGGTCTTCCCTTAAACGCCATGCCCGTCAGTGCAAGAACCTTATCATCAGATGCGGGACCTACATGTTCCTTAACCCATGAAACCACCACATCCTCCATGGACTCGTTAAACCGTCTGGCCTGAAGGATGAAGTCCTTGCTTGCGCAATCAGGCATGTTATTGATCAGGATGTAGGCGTCTTTCTCAAGGCAGGGGCCTGCCACAAATCCGGGGATCGCGATGTTACTCCTCGCATAGTCGTAGTTGGCATGTTCGATCGCACTGATGCCGTCCACACCAAACTCCTGAGCAGCCATGCAGAATGCATTACCTATCGCAAAAGTCATATCTCTGTAAGTATTGCAGTAAAGTTTAATGAGTTCAGCTTCCTCAAGGCTGTCAGCCTCAACGACACACGGTGTGATCATGCGGAAAAGCGACTGCGCGATCTGTATCGAACGGGCGTTGTTACCGCTGATGATCTGAGGGAGATGAGTAAGTTCATCGACCGCTTTTCCCTCCAAAGTACGTTCCGGACACATGCCGGCCAGGACCTCTTCTTCGGATCTTCCGCACATCTTCGCAAGAAAAGGTATGACTACGGTTCTCGTAGTTCCCACTGAAACGGTGGATCTTAAGATCACCATCTGCTCGCCGTCATAGACATCCCCGATCGAGCTGATCGCGGATCTGATATAGTCAAAATTGGGAGTTTTGGAATCTTCTCCGAGAGGGGTTCCGACCGTGATGATAAAAGCGTCAAAAGTCACGTCGGAAGGGAACTTCTCCACAACATGAAAAGTCTTATCGTTAAATCTGGCAATAAGCGAATCAAGGCCGGGCTCATAAAAATGCGCACGTCCCTGTCTGATACAGTCCTTGATATGTTCATTCAATTCCAGACCGTATACGGAGATATGATTTGAACAGGCAGCCATTGCAAGCGTGAGTCCGACATAGCCAAGCCCTATGATACCTATGGTCATGAGAATATTCTCCAATCAATATGATCTACTATGAATACAGCATTTTTCATTATACCATACTATGATCAGCGGATGCCAATAAGGTGATGGCGTACTATTCAGTTTCTCCCGTATATATCATTCTCACGGAGTCCTTGCCATAAAAGCCGGCACACCACTCATTAATAAAGAATTCGGTATCATCCTGCAGCCAGCACGGCTTAACATACATCATCGTCCTGAGACCGGTCCGGTGAAGCACTACATCATCATCGGGCGATCCGGCTATCTCGTTCAAAATATCCTCCTCATATCGGACATATTCTTCCAGATCACCGTTTAGCGACGACACGATCATCGTGCCCGTTGCAAAGTTCCTGATCCCGCCCTGCACTCTGATAACGGCAATCGCCGCCAGAACGAAGACGACTGTCATAACCGTCTTATTCTCTGCAGACATATTCAGCGGTTTCTTATGAGTCTTAGCCCATCCGATAAAATACAGGATCCACAGAAACAGCATGAAGTATGTAGCCAGATCCTGGATGAAGATCGCACGTCCGGACAGATTGGGATCGTTATATCCCAGATGAACGGGGAAGTTGATCATGAATATACCCAGTCCCATCAGTACGATCAGCAGGACCGGATGGTCATACCGCTTTGCATCCAGGTCTTTTTCCAGCGGGATCTTGTCATGATCAAGCTTAAAATACAAAACCGCGGTCACCACCAGCGCGAGGATGACGAAGAGAGTATTGAACACCTTATGATCGATCAGATACCCTTCATACATTATGGTATGTTTGACTGCTCCCAAAAGGTTATAGTTCGAGGTTATCGAATCGTGTCTGACGAAGTTGCCGGGAGCTGTAAGATTGATCAGTGCTCCCAGAAAAGCCGCTCCGAACACCGTAAGCATCTCCTTACGCTTGTTCCAATAAAGAAATGCATATATGCCAAACAAAAAAATGATCCCGCAGTTGAGAATGGCCAGGTTAAGTACGGCTCCGCTCGCGATAAAAGCGCAAACTGCTGCCGGGATGTATAATCTGTTCCCATCCGCAAGGCTCATGAACAGAAGTCCGAATCCCGTCATCATGATGGCGCTGACAAATACATACTCCGATACCACATCATACCAGGTGAATATCTCGGAGTTATCATAATTATTGATCAGCGCAAAAAGAAAAACAAACCAGAGAAACCAGGCAATGTGTATCTCAAGTCTGAGGATCCTGCGGACAAAAGACCATATCATAAAAAACGAAGCCGCAAAGAAAACGATGAACAGCGACACGTTCATAACCCTCAATCCGGTTATCCCCCATCTGGAAACAGGCGTAAGAGCGAATGAGAAGAATACATCCGAATAAAAACCGCCGAATCCCATGTAATAGCGATATACCCAGATCAGTGCAGCCAGAAGATAAGACCGGCACGAAGGCAGTACCTCCGCCATGGCGTTTTCCACATAAAAATCATCCGCTACGGGAAAAGAATGGCCGGCATATACAAGTACGGGGATGATCACTACCGCAGACAGCGCGGCGAACAGAAGCGACAGTTTAACTGAATTTGATATTTTTTTCATGATCCTTTTCTCTATATATACTTACTTCAATGTTGTCAACATTGATTATATATCATATTTTGTTATATAGGCATAAAACTTTGGCCGAAACGATCCCCGGAGGGTTCCATGAATCTAAAAAAATCGCTCAACAATGACAAAATGCCCGTGATCCTGACAGGTATCCTGTCTGCTCTGATCTTTGCGGGCATATACGGGATAAAGATCCTTGATCCGCTGTATACATCCTGGCTGCTCAACGGCGGTGACCTGACACAGCATTATCTCGGATGGCTGGCGTACCGTGAAAGCGCGTGGCGTTTTCCGATAGGCATGGTCGATACGCTGGCTTATCCGAATCTGACATCCGTGATCTTCACGGATTCCATCCCGATATGTGCCGTGATATGCAAACTTCTGTCCCCGATATTGCCGTTTGATCTGCAGTATTTCGGAATATGGGGCATTACCTGTTTCATCCTGCAGGGAACTCTTACCGCGAATATACTGCGAAGATACACCTCCAACAGCGCCGCAGTCATTCTGTGCAGCGCTCTGAGCGTTCTGACCCCGGTGATGATACTTCGGATGTATATGCACACTTCCCTCGGAGGACAGTGGATACTCATATATTGTCTGGGGCTGCTCATCGGTCGCGACAGATATGCGGATAATAAGAAGATCTATCTTCATATTGCGCTGATCGGTCTGCTTTCCGCCGGGATCCATATGTATTTTGTGCTCATGTGCGGGATCATCATAGCCGGCATATGTCTCATCGACATCCTCGAAAACAAACGTATCATAAGAAGCTTATGCATATTGGCCGACTATGTCCTGATCGCGGGATTTGTCACCTGGTCTTTGGGCGGGTTTGATTCCGGAATGAGCTCCAAAGATATAGGCCTTGGTTTTTTCAGTTTCAACCTGAACGGATTTTATGATCCGCAGGGATGGTCATGCATCATTCCGGACCGTCCTTTAGCAGGCGACGGACAATGGGAAGGATTTGCGTATTTGGGGGCCGGCCTCGGTTTACTGCTTGCGGTCGCGATCTTATCCGTGATCATTGATCGTGAACCGTTAAAGGATCTTAAGACTCATTGGAAAACAGTGGTAGCTCTGGCAGCCGTTTTTGCCGTTTCCCTATTCATCGCTCTTTCGCCGGTCATAACGCTCTCTGACAGGATCCTGTTCGTTATACCGGTATCTGACCGGATATCGGATATCTGGTCCGTATTCAGGGCATCCGGCCGCATAATATGGCCATGCTGCTACATCCTGGAATTATGCATATTCATAGTGCTCATCAAATATATGCGTAAAGCTAAAATTCTGATCCCCTTGCTTGCCATGGCTCTCATGCTGCAGATCTATGATATTCACGTTCCTCTGGCAGACAGGTACAGTTCTTTCGGTAAGGAAGCGGTGTTTGACACACCTCTTGATACCGAAGAGTTCTGGACGGGCATCGCCGAAAACGAAAAGATAAAGCATGTGGTTTATTACGAAATGCCCGATCAGACGTATATGTATCCGCTCACCTACTGGGCATTGGCAAATGATAAGACCGTAAACAATTTCTACTTTGCAAGATCCATACAGGACAAGGTCAATAAATGCAGAAACGCCGCTCTGTCCGAACTTCCCGAAGACAGTATCTTCATCTTTCCGGAGAACACCGATACAGACGCTCTGGGATATGATCTGAATTACTACCATGCAGATCATTTGATCATCGGATATGTCCATTCTGTGATATCATATTAGACATGAAAAGAATGCTCCTGGATGCAACCGGCTCAATCTACTGGATGGGCGGATTATATAACAGGCAGGGAAATCTGCTATCGCTGTCGCTCAATGACTGGATCAGGGATAATGTCAGGATAACCGTGGTTACCAATCCGGAATTCACGGATATGTTCGAGGATATGGTCGACGGCGTCCATGTAAAGATGACTACGATCAGATTCAGGAACGAGCGCGAGAAAAAGTTCAAACTGCTAATCAAAGCCCTGCTCCACAGATGCAGATACGTATATCCCAATATAGATGAGCGAGCATGCAGGATGTTTAAGCTCATCGGCATCGATTTCATTCCGGATTACCAGTATTATCACTTCCCGGAGAACTTTTCCCCGGAAGAGTATGAGATAAAAGCCGCTAACGACAAGCGCATGGCAAGCGGTCCTTATCCTCTGGTACTTACAGGCAAGTCCAATCTGGACGATTTCAGAAGGTTCGTTTCCGAAGATAAGAAGAATATATATCTGATACCGTTCATCGCCGACTCGACCAAGATCATCCGCTCGCTTGATGATGCTTACGTGACGGAAGTCTGCCGGAAGCATGATGTAGTTCCCGGCCGTTTCATCATGACATCCAACCAGTTCTGGATGCATAAGAATCATCTGGCCGTATTAAAAGCGATGCGTCTCTTGGGCGATGCCATCCCTGAAGATGTGAAGTTCCTGTTCACGGGACAGCTCGTCGAGTATCGGACGGATTCATATATAGATCAGATCAAAGAACAACTGGAAAGCCCGGATCTAAAAGACAGATGTGTCTGCACGGGATATCTGGGCAGACGCGAACAGCTGGCGCTCATGAAAGCGTCTAAATTCGTGATCCAGCCATCACTGTTTGAAGGCTGGGGGGCGTGCCTGGACGATGCCAGAGTGCTGGACAAGCAGGTGATCCTCTCGGACATCCCCGTAAACCACGAGCATGACAGCGAGAAGTGCACATATTTTGATCCGCACGACGAACATGAACTTGCGGAAAAGATAATAGAGGTCTGGAATACCGATATCCCCGAAGATACGGAACGCGGTATAAAGATCATCTATGAAGATGCCCGTAAGTATTCGGCGGGATTTGAGCAGCTGTTTAAGGAGAACTGAGGATCATCAGGGATTACTCCAATCTTTGCGCCGAACTGTAAAGGATCACGTTACCGTTCTCAACGACAAAGCGGTTAATTACGGGACAACCCTCGGGGATAGCAAACCGTGCAGTATCGATCAGCTCATCACCACGCGCGGGTTCATAAACCAGGATCTCTATGATACCGTCCGTCACGGGTACATCAGGTGAATCCGATACCGTAACATTCCCGCCATGTGTGGATATGAAGCGCGTCCCGGCGCCTACAGTCTCATCCACACCGGTATTATACAACAGATCCAGCGTTGTCGGGTCTTCAAATATACGCGCATCACCGATACTCATCTCATACTCATAATTCCTGTCGGCGAGCAGCATCAGATAAGTATTTAAGTCATCGGTCTCTCCGAGCCGGATCGCCTTGAATTCATGATAGAGTCCGTAGTCGGAATCCCAGGCTGCATATGCTTCATCGCCGCGGTGGTCTGTAAGGCCGTAGCGATCCTTAAGCCAGGTTCCCAGATAATCCGTGATCTTCCAGGCGCCTGAAGGATTCATATGGGAATCCATGTCGTAGCAGTCCGTGGAAAAATCGACAATATCCATGTCGAGGAAGTTGATGAAGTCAACGCCGTATTCATCGGCGATATCCTGCGCTGTATTGACCGATATCCAGGCGTTTTCATCCGTTACGGGGAACGGCATGACGACGAGCAGAACCTCTATCCCGCGCTTCCTGCAATCCTCGATCATACGCTTAAGATACCGGATTCCGGTGGTCTCTCCGGTGAGTCTGGCGCCGTCATTTGGGATTGTCGGTAACGCTTCGGAGACGACAACGCTTGATTCCGCGCCGTACTCAAACGAGGGAAGTGTCGTAAAATCGATCTCATCTATCTCATTCCATCTCTCATGATAGACGGAATACGGAAAAAGGATTCCGGTATAGCCCTCGAGTCTGTCTTCTATCCCGTCAAATTCCGTGTATGGATCCCGGAAGAGATCCGTCACTGCCCTTGCCTTTGTCAATGAAAAAGGGAAAGGATCGAATGAATGATGGAGATACTCCTGATTCTCACTCATCTTCTCCATGCATTCGAGTCTGAGGCAGTCTATAACTACGACCTCAGGATCTGCATAGTCGAGCGCGTTTTCCATGACCCAATAGGTCGCGGGCAGATAGTTATCGTGACCGCCGAAGTTATACGACGTGATGCCGTAGTCGTGCCACAGATCCATCGGAAAAGTAGCGTTGAGCATGTGGCTTGAACCCATGAACAGAACGTCCATATCTCCGGGATGATCGAAGAAAGCAGCGTAGCGGTTTACATCCTTTTTACGCTGAGTGATCTTCGATAATCCGGACAGCGCAAGGACCGTCAGGACAAGGACCATGACGCAGCTTAGTATCCGCAGCAATATGCACTTAAAACCGGAAGTAGATGAAGTTGTTTGCATCATAACCGGACCCCCAAAGTCCGAATGTAAGGATGAATACGATCGATGCCGCGATCACGATCCATCTGAATATGTAGTCCTGTTTAGCTATGAATCCACGGATGTTGTAACCCAGGCGCTTAAGCACATCGGCTGCGATCAGCACAGCTATGCAGATGAGCATCAGGTGAAAGTTCTTCTCGTCAAGGCCGAGCGCATAGAGCGAGCCGTCCGCGAATATCCAAGGATTATCCGCTCTGATGATGGATCCCAGGATGCCGAAAGCGGTGCGTATCCTGTCGGCGCGGAAAAAGATAAACGCGACATCCACCAGAAAGAATGTCCCCAGAATACGGCTGAGTCTGTAGCCGAAGGAGTCCGGATCAAGATGCAGAAGCCTTGCTATCCGGGTTCGCAGAGGCAACAGGCATTCTCCGATGATCTGGTACAGTCCGTTTAAGCCGCCCCAGAATACGAAATGGAGGCTTGCCCCATGCCATAGTCCGCTTATCAGGAATACGATCATGATGTTTATGTATTTGCGGAAACGGCCTTTGCGGTTGCCGCCGAGCGGGATGTAGAGGTAATCCTTAAACCATGTGGTCAGGGAAATATGCCAGCGGCGCCAGTACTCCGCCACACTTAAGGCGGTGTATGGAGCATCGAAATTGTCCATGAGATCGAATCCCAGGATCCGTGCGGCGCCTATCGCTATCGCGGAATATCCGCTGAAATCGCAATAAATCTGTATCGCAAACAGGACTGTCGCCACGACGAAATACCATCCGCTGTAAGCTTCATATCCGTCGTAGACGGTATCCACGACCACCGCTATCCTGTCGGCCAGAACGATCTTCAGAAAGTATCCCCAGAGCATCAGGAGAAAACCGTCACGCGCTTTGTCAAAATCAAAGACGGTCGGTTTCTGCATCTGCGTAAGGAGATTGCGGGATCTCTCGATAGGGCCTGCTACCAGCTGCGGGAAAAACGATACGAACAGGGCATATCGCAGGAAATTGCGCTCCGCCGGAATATCGCCGCGATATACATCTATCGTGTAGCTGAGAGCCTGGAAGGTATAGAACGATATTCCCACCGGCAGGATGATGTCAAATGTCGGGACATTGAGTGATATGCCGGCCAGAGCAAAGGCTCCGGATACGAGTGAAAGCGCAAAAGTGAAATATTTATAGAAAAAGAGTATGCCAAGGGAGATGATGCAACTTAGGGCGACGATGAGTTTACGCAGGGAGGTCCGGTGCGGGGTGTCATCCGGACTCCGTGACACCTTATCCAGAAGCAGGCCGCTAAGGTAAGTCACGACGGTCGACGCCAGCAGGAGAAGCGCATACGCCGCATTCCATCCCATATAGAAAATATAGGATGCAAACAGAAGCCATATATATCTGGCCTTCTTCGGGATAATGAAGTATGCAAGTACCACTATCGGGAAAAAGAACAGGAATTCAATCGAATTAAACAGCATATCGGTCCTCACAGGTGTCAGGCACCATTACATTATTATACCACTAGAGAGATGTGTATATGCCGGATATCTGGACAAAAGGGAGCAGTTGTTTAAGGAGAATTGAGGATCATCTCATCCACTTCATCAGCCGCATATCCGTAATCTCCGAGGCTGTTTCTAAGATTCTCCCTTCTTTCGGCACAAGACGCAGCCGCACTCTCATCGCCGGTCTCCTCATATACTCTCGACATGAATGCGGTATGTGCATATTCCGCTACCCGGTATGTGGGTTCTAAACCTGCGGGCGCTTCCATGCTGCTCATCCGGTCAACATACCAGCTGCCCACGATCTCACCGTAAGCCCTGTGTTTAAGATCATACTCAAATACACCCATGCCGGTCTCAACGGGATCCTCCACCTCGCGGTTAGCGTATTTGAAGGAACCGAGCATCTCAAACAGCATCGCCAGACAGGCTAATGATGCGATCACGATTAGAATATTCAGGATCACTTTTGCGATCTTCGCTTTATTCATGTCTTAATACCTCCTCCAGTCTAACCGCTTTCTGTGCTTCCGAAGCGGCGAGGAAAGCCTGCAGTTCATCTTCGTCCATGGCAAAATAAACCCGCATCGCAGCTTCAAGTTCCGCTTTCATCTCATCCATGCAGGCGAAGTAATCAGCGTACTTCTCACTCTCACGCCAAACCTCATACACCTCATAAAACCCATCGACAGCCCTGACGAAGATCCCTATATCAGTATCGAGTCCGTCAAAATAATCGGGATCATCGGATCTTAGCACTATCTCCTCCATGTATCTGATGCACTCATAGTACTCACTCGCAACATAAGTTACGCCTTTAAGATGATCGAAATTCGAGGGAGGAAAATTCATCAGTTCATGCGCATACAGAAAACTGACGTATTCCGTATACTCGCCGCGCTCCAGATACCCTTCCGCTTCTGCAGCGTATTCGGCGGCATGCAGCGCAGCATCCCGTCTGATATCAGCCTCCGGATCGGGATCCGCATAATTAGCGGAAGAGATCACCGACATGATGACAGAGGCGATGATGAGCACCATGAGGATCGCGGCTCTTTTGGCTAATCCGCCTGTCTTCAATGCGGAACCTATGACTCGGCGCTTCGTATCCGTATATGCAGCATCAAACTGTTCCATGGTCTGCGGATTCGGATTCACCGGAACCTGCTCCCGGCGGCCCCCGATATCAACTTCCATGCCATAATTTTCCAAGTCAACGCGGATATCCTCGAGTTGACCCATATATTCGCCCTGCTCGGCAGGTGCATACGCCGTACCGCAATACGGGCATCGAACCAGAGCAGGATCAAACTGCGCTCCGCAGGATCTGCATGTGATCATTTTGGGTGTCTCATTCATGTCTGTTACTTAGTTACCTCACTTAATCACGGCATCCGCCACACTCTTATCGATCTCATCAAGCACTTCCGCGTACCCGGGCAGTTCGTCACGGATCGCGGATATGCGCTCTTCACATTGTCCGGCGGTATCCGTATTGCCTGCCTTAGCATATACCTCATGCAAAAAGCGAAGCTCCGCATATTCTCCGAGTCTGTAGTACTCTTCATCCTCCTGTGCGACTGTAGCGCCGCCACGGATAGCCCGTGAGAGAGCCGCCACAGTACCGAAATTTTCGCGGTCCAGATAAGACCTGATCGAATCGGGACGGATCGTCTCCTGTTCCACATATTCAAAGTGCAATTCGCTGACAGCGCCAGGGATCAAAGCTAAAAGTACGATGGCCAGGATGATATTGACAGCGACCGAGATACCAAAGATCACTTTCTTAGTCATGCATCAACACCTCCTCAAGATAAGCTGTCTGCTTAATATCCGACTCGGCAAAATACTCATTTCTCCCTGCTTCATCAAGCCCCAGATAGACCTCCAATATCGTATCCGCTTTCGCCTTCATGTCATAAATATATTCCCTGTAGGGATCCGCATCGATATCCGAAAGATTACACTCAAATTCAAAATAAAAATTCCATATAGCCCGGCGGCAGTCACTGATATCGGCCTCCGGATCATACCGCCTGGCATCCGGTCCGAACATCACAGCTTCCTCCACAGCAGAAACCAGGGAAGTATAATCTTCGGCCATATCAACCAGCAGTTTCAGATCCGAATACGGCTCTTCCCATTCCGCTATACTATGGCATTCTTCAAAAGCGGAAAAACCGGTATAATCTCCCGCATCCAGGTAGTCCTGCATGATGGCCGAATACGATCCGTACTGCCTTACGGATTCTCTGCGCGCCGCATCCTCTCTGAAGCTGTACGCGTTTTCCTTTACATATGCCACTACCCCGACAGCGATCAGCAACAGGATCATGACTCCGGCGCTTATCACTATGGGTATATTCTCGGCGATGATCTCTCTGACCTTTTTCTTCGTACCTGCGCTGTCGGCCCTGTAATGATCCATATTCGACCGGTAGCCGGCGTTTTCGGTGATCACCCTGCCGCAGTGTGCACACACCTTATCGGTCAGACCGATCTCTGCACCGCAACTGATGCACTTCATTTTCTATTCTCCTTTGCAAAAAAATGCCCCCGACCTGCGCCGGGAGCAGCCCGTTTTATTCGCTGCGGATCTCGCGGCAGCAATCGTAGTAGACCGATTCAAGCACCTCGTTCGCTCTGGTCCGGTCGATGATTGCCTTCACCAGACTGTCGAGTTCGGAACCTTCCGTATAATCGGCAGGAGCAAAATACCTGATCCTGTTATCCCGAAGCATCTTATGGACCTTGGTCTTATCCTGTCTTTCGGCATCATAAACGCCGATCGAGTGGCCGCCGTTAGTGTTGACCAGCTTCATGCACGGAATGTCCGTGTCGCTGTCGCCGATATAGATCATGTTTCTGAACGGAACCCTGTAATCCTCGGGCATGAAGTATTCGTTGACGCCCGCGTCATTTACATCCAGGGTTCCCTTCTCTATGCGAAAAAGGAACTGAGTCTTGTTCGTGAAGTTGACCACCATCGCGGGCCAGATCGGAACGCCCTTATCATCATACATGAAGGAACTCGCATAGATCTTCTCAAAAGAGTCTGCGACTTCCGTGCCCTCAATCATCTCCTTTAATCCCGAAGAAATGATATAGTGCTCGACGATGACGCCCTTCTCTGCACCATAAGCACGAATGCGCTCAAACCACTCCTTTACACCGGGGTAAAGAGCGACACGAGAGCCGTATTCCTCAAGCGACTTTCTGGTAAGCAGGATACGGCCTCTGGCCTCTTCCACCATCTTGAACATGTAGGCCAGGTTCGTATCCATCTCATTGTTCTGAGCCAGTTCGTCGGTCTCCTCCCAGAACTCCGAAACGTCTCCGTCATAGACGCTCTGTATGTAGCCCTGCGCCTGCATGTCCGTAGGCGAGAGCGTTTTGTCAAAGTCGTAGCATATCGCCAAGACAGGTCTGTCTTCTTTGGTTCTTCTGTCCATGTGATTCCTTTCAATACCGCCAGAAAGCGCGGTCCTCTTCCCAGAGTGACTCAAGCAGATCGTGGTCATGCTTCGTATCCATGCACTGCCATGAACCTTCGTGGATGAAGGACATCAGCTCGCCGCGAGCGGCCAGCTGCTCCAGGGGCTCGTGCTCCAGGGAAGTCTTATCCCCCTCGATCAGATCGAATATGGCAGGCTCTAAGACCATGTATCCGGCATTGATCACAGGGTCATCCTGATACTTCTTCTCACGGAATGAACGCACCGTATTGCCGTCCAGCGTAAGAATCCCCTTCTCCTGAGAACGGCGTACCGATGTGATCGTCGCAGTCTTTCCGTGCTCACGGTGGAAGTCCACAAGAGCCTTGATATCAACATCACAGACACCGTCACCGTAAGTGAGCATAAATGTCTCGTCACCGATGTACTTGCGAACGCGTTTGATACGGCCGCCGGTCATCGTCTTCTCACCGGTATCCACGATCGTCACACGCCAGGGCTCGGTACGCTGCTCCCGGATGATCATCTTCTGACCGTCCGTAAAATCAAACGTCACATCGGAAGTATGCAGGAAATAATCCGCAAACCACTCCTTGATCATATGCTGCTTGTAACCCGCACAGATAATGAAATCATTGAAACCGTAATGCGAATATTCCTTCATGATATGCCAGAGTATCGGCATGCCGCCGATCTCGATCATCGGCTTGGGCATGTATTCGGAATACTCCGATATGCGCGTGCCTGCGCCGCCTGCAAGAAGAACTACTTTCATCTCTTAATCTCTCCCGTAAATTCCTGTATCTGCCGGTCCATGCATGATATCACATCCGCCTCACACCCCGCCCCGCCGGACGCCTCAGATGCTTCCGCATACTCCGCATACCACTCCACGGTCTTATCCACCGCCGTGTCTATATCCCAGACCGGTCCGTAACCAAAGGTCTGCTTGAACTTCGTATTGTCGAGTTTCAGGAAGCCCGCTTCGTGAGGGCCGCCGTCGTGCTTATTGATCCATACAGGCCAGTATCCCGCATGCTTCTCCCATTTGGAGCAAAAAAGATCCGTCATCCCGCCGGTGTTAATGCAGCTCTCATCATCGGGACCGATGTTGTAGGCTCCCGCAAGCGCGTGGTCACGATACTGCTCCATCGCTACTACGAGGTAAGCGACCACCGGCTCCAAGACATGCTGATACGGCCTCGTGGAATACGGGTTCCTCACAATAATATCTTCATGCTTCGAAGCCGCACGATAACAATCAGGGATTATACGATCAGTGGCAAAATCTCCGCCGCCGATCACATTGCCCGCGCGGCATGTGCTCATCGGTATATCCGCCTCATCAAACCAGCATCTGCGGTAAGTCGCGGACACCAGCTCCGAACACGATTTGGAATTCGAATACGGATCGTACCCGTCCAGGAAAAGATCCTCTGCAAAAGCCTCTCCGGACTCATCATTGCGATAGACCTTGTCTGTCGTGACATTCACGACAGACTTAACAGAGGGTGTCTGTCTGCAGCACTCAAGTACATTTACCGTGCCCATGACATTTACTTCGTATGTGTACCTGGGGTCCTTATAAGACTCGCGGACGATAGGCTGAGCCGCCATATGGATCACGATCTCGGGGCGGGTCTCATCGAAGAACGCCTTAAGTGCATCAAAGTCACGGATGTCTGCGAAGCGTGAATGAGAAGCGTTGAGCAGACAGGGCGTGACAGGTTTGATGATGTCTGACAATGCCGGCTCCGAAACAGCACCCGGATCCAGCGCATACCCGTACACCTCCGCTCCGAGGAGCGTCAGCACTCTGCACATCCAGCTGCCCTTGAACCCGGTATGGCCGGTCACCAGAACTCTTCGTCCCCTGTAAAAAGAAAGATCAAATGAACTCATGTATCTTCTCCGACATGTAATCAAGCATCTCATCAGTCATGCCCGGGTATACTCCGATCCAGAAAGAATCGTTCATAACGCGATCGGTATTATCAAGCGAACCCACTATGCGATATCCTTCTCCAGACGCGCGCATCTCATCAAAGCAGGGGTGCTTAACGAGATTACCCGAGAAAAGCATCCTCGTCTGCACGCCGCTGTCCTCCAGATGACGCACCAGATCATTACGCGATACTCCGCCTATGCAGGTCATCAGGTATCCAAACCAGCTCGGACGGGAATTCTCACAAGCCACGGGCAGGATCAGCTTGCCTGCCTCCTCAAGATCTTTAAGCGATCCGGTAAGACGGTTATAGTTTGCTATCCTCCGCTCCACGAAGGAAGGGAACTTCTCGATCTGTGCGCAGCCGATCGAAGCCTGAAGATCGGTAGCCTTTAAGTTATATCCGAGATGTGAATATACATATTTGTGGTCGTAGCCTGCGGGAAGCTCACCGTACTGTCCGTCGTAGCGATGTCCGCAGAGGTTATCCCGGCCGGAAGGACATACACAGTCGCGCCCCCAGTCGCGAAAGGACCTGACGATCTTGTGAAGCAGCGCGTTGTCAGTATATACTGCACCACCCTCGCCCATAGTCATATGATGCGGCGGGTAAAAAGATGATGTGCCTATGTCCCCAACCGTTCCGGTGAAGTACTCCTTACCGTCAAGCGTATATTTCGAACCCAGGGCATCGCAGTTATCCTCTACGAGCCAAAGGCCATGCTTATCGCAGAAAGCCTTAACCGCAGCCAGATCAAACGGGTTGCCCAGAGTATGTGCGAGCATCACCGCCTTAGTCCTGTCGGAAAGTGCTTCTTCGAGCATGGATACATCGATGTTATACTGTCCGATCGTGATATCAACAAAAACAGGTACAGCGCCGTACTGAATGATCGGAGCAACCGTCGTCGGAAATCCCGCTGCGACCGTTATGACCTCATCACCGCGACGGATCCTGCGCTCGCCCAGGAGCGGTGATGTAAGCGCCATGAACGCTATCAGATTAGCCGATGATCCGGAATTGACCAGCGATACGTGCCGGATACCCAGATACTCACCAAACTTCTTCTCAAACTCATCGGTATATCTGCCCGATGTGAGCCAGAATTCGAGTGCGGAATCGACCAAATTGACCATCTCCGCAGAGTCATATACACGCGATGCATAGGGGATACGGTCTCCGCGCTCGTAAGGCTTCCTGCCCTCTATATGGTAACGTTCGCAGTACTCGGCCACGAGGTCAAGTATCTGCTTACGCGCTTCTGTTTCATTCATACTTTCAAACATAATAAGTCTCCGTAGGAATCAGGATTTTCTCAGCATTTCATTATACCATATATTATCGAATCGATACGGCTTCCAGACACCATATCTGATCATTCGGAATACGCGATGTAGCGCGGTAAGGCCGCGCGGATGATTCAAACAGGATCCACAGTCCCTCCGAAGTATACTGAATCTGCTCTGCACCCTCGGGAAGTGTATACGATGCATCCGGCTCCAAATATGACAGGATACCCCCTGCTTCCGCAGAACCTCCGTCACCGGGATCTGTCCCCATCTCGAACATCAACAGCGCGGAATCATCCATCTCGTGTCCCTGGCTTAAGAGCATCCTGCGAGTTCCAATGCCATTGTCCGTATCAAAAGTGATCCCCTGTATATGTTCCGGAATCTCATATACAGCATCCGGTTCGGGCGTCCAAGACGCAGAACCTGCATCTCCTGCATCTTCATCTCCGGCCTCGGCCTCTGCTCCGGCAATAAGTTCATCTATCTCATATTCATGCAGCTCACCATCAGTCTCATTACAGTACGACCCGACATACAGTTTCCCTTCATCCACGGTCAGGAAACTCGCAACATGTCCCCCACCGTCATTGGTAAGCCCGGCATCAAAGTAAACCGCATATACCGATCCCGTACTGCCTGCAGTTCCCGGATCTGTTGCACCACCTGCAGCCACCGCCGCAGAATATCTCCCATCCATCAGATCAGAATATGACAACGCGCACACATGCCCGTCCGCATGTGTCACCCACAGCAGGCTGTTTGCGGCATCATACGCTATCCCGCCCGTGTGCGCCTTAAACCCGAGATCGACCACATTCAGCAGCCGTCCGTCATGATCCATCACATAGAGAATGCTGTTGCCCGTCCCCGACTTATCATATGCAGATACGATGACACGATCGCGCCCGACCACGGTAAGTCCCTGGCAGACATAACCCGCACATACCGACTGAACCCCGTAATCATAGAGGCCGGGCATCGTAAGAGTCCTTACGCAGTTGTCCGATATAAACGAATACTCATCATGCACAGCAACCTTCGCCATGCCGGGATAGTTCGTCACAACTCCGTCCACTCCGAGTGCTGTCATCCTGCGCACATCCGCGGGCGTGTTTACGGTCCAGACATAGACCGTCGTGCCGGCCCCATGCAATGCACTCACTTCCTCCGAAGTCAGCACGGAAGCATTCACCCCGTAATAGTCTGACGGACAGTCCCTTAAGAGCACCTCGGCATCCGGCTCCGAAGTATTGCACAGTATCCTTGCCTCCGGATGCGCATCTTTGATCGCTGCCATATAATCATAGGCAAAAGAAGCATAGACCACACGATCCTGCATCCCCGCAGCTGTAACCGCGTCATATACCATCCCCGGAAAAGCGCCCCGCATCTCATCGCTTAACGACTCCACATCCGAGATATCCTTAAGTTCGAGATAGACCTCCAGATCACTTCCCGTTATAAGTTCAAGCGCCTCCGTTAGCGTAGGGATCTTCTCACCACCCGCATCCATAGCCCGGATCTCATCGAGTGTGTAGTCGCCTATCCTTCCGGATACTCCGGTGATCCTCGCCATATCGTCATCATGGAATAGAACTATCTCCCCGTCAGAAGTCAGCTGTACATCTAGCTCGATCATATCGGCCCCGATATCCATAGCCCGGCGAAAAGCAGCAAGCGTATTCTCCGGAGCCACACCGCTGTATCCGCGGTGAGCTATGACCCTGATATCGTTCTCATACGCACGTGTGGGGATATTGTCAGCATACGCAGGTACAAATCCCGCCTCTCCGAGCAGGCTGTCCGATCCCTGCATCCCATCCTGCGAGACGGAAGTTTCCCACTCCCGTGCCGCATTATAGTTGGATACCACCTTAACCGCAGCCACGATCGCACCGAGTGCGAGCACGGCAGCCAGTGCCATGCAGATCCACTTCTTACAGAGTCTGCGCCGCCCCTCTTCAATATCCGGAGATTCCCATACATGAAATACCGCAGGCCATAAGAACATGATGAAAAATGCGGCAAACCCCTGCAGGAAGAAAGAAGCATACTTATCCGGCACTATCCAGGCCATGACCGAAGTGCCTGACGTATACAGGAAAAACAGCACTCCCGCGCCGATCGCGAACCTTAAGATCCGTACTGAAAGCCGTCCGTCAGTCTTAAACCGCACGAAACGCCTCTCAAGCAGCCAGCCGGTCAGAAGCCCATATGAAGCTCCTGCATTGGACAGACAGCCGAACTTAAGCATCGGGAGAAAGATAATGATACAGGATACCGCCCATAGGATGATATCCCGCTTAGAAGCCAAACCGGAACCCGGCTCCGATGCTGCGTCTACCCACTTCAGAAGAAGATCCGTCGCAAACAGGATCCCTACGCCGACAACCAGTGAAACCGCCACATCAGCGAATGTATGCACCCCGAGATAATTACGCGAAAAAGCGACCAGAGCGATCAGACACCCTGCGAGAATACCCAGAACCCTGTGACCCCGCTCACGCTTAACAGACAGATATCCCACAGGTCCGTAAGTCGCCGTTGCCCTGGCTACATGGCCTGATGGAAAAGAATATCCCCCTGCACCCGTAAGTGCCTCCTCCACAGGCGTGATCGCAGGATCCCTGACCCACGGCCTGTCTATCTTAAACAGAAGTTTCGCCCACTGATTGAGCCAGCAGGCAAAAGAAGTGTTAAAAGCTATAAGCTGCCCCATACGCTTATCCACGCACCAGTAAACAAGTGCAAGGAGCATAAATGTGAACAGCCCCTGAGCAAGCTCAGAGGTCTTAAGCATGAATGCATCGAATATGCCGGCAGATGCAAATCTTAGGTTCTGTAATAATATCAGGTATTTCATGGCATCAGTCCGATCATCCCGTATCTGATCATATCGGTATTGGCAGCAAGAATCCACGATCTGTCAGCCCAGTACACAGCATAATCCGTAAACCCGAGTTTCTGAAGCTGCTGCGCTGTCTTACGTACATCAGCGGCACAGATGATGGGCAGGAACCCGGACAGATCCACACCATCCTGCGCAAAGTACTCCTCAGTCACAACCTCTATATCCTTAAGAATCGGATACGCCTTACGCTTCTTCCGTTCATGCCTGCACAGGTAATCATAATCCGGATCATCCACGAACATTAACATGGCAGGCCGATGTGAGTCCTCGCGATACTTCTTCATGTACGCAGCCATGATCACATCCGTACCGACGAGCATCACCGTGCGATCTCCGGGGATATGATCCACACCATGGAAACGTGCCTTCCAGACACCATAGGTGACATCCGGATCATAAAACCCGTGACGGTGCTTCCAGATACCAAACTCAGCCGGAGTCATATATCCGGCGCCATAGAGATTCTCGAGTATCCGCCACCAGTCTCTCGGCACCCGAACCTCTTCATCTTCAAACAGAAGCGTAATGGTATCCCGCATATCGATCGATCCGGAGCGTAAGTCTGCGTTATCTGCAGATCCGGTATCACTCTCGTCATCAACCATATTCGTTTTCCCGGCTTTCCCCAGGTATCTCTTACTCCCATAGTGTGTGTAGATACCAACAGGCGCGCCTTCCTTATCATCACAGGATGCAAGCGTCTTATCCAGCATCCGGCATACCCTGCCTCTTCCGAGTATCTTCGCCGTATACTTATAACCCTTCCAGGGAAGAAGCTTCATATCCATGAATTTGTCAAAGAAACCGTATGAATCGGCATAGAGCAGTCTCTGCAGATGTTTGATCTTAAAGAGCTTCCAGCTTTCCGAAGCCTCACTCCTGAACCCGCGATCTATCGGGAAGACATCGATCCCGATTCCCTCACAGCAATCCACCCACCAGTTATTGATCTGTATCGCGGTCGTGGATCTGTTCCTGAACTTAGCGTATCCTCCGAAGAAGCACTTATCATTATCCGGATTCTGCAGGAAATACGGCTCCTCGAACTCATCGGCAAGAGCCATCAGCTTATCGTAATCCTCCCGCAAAAGTGCCACATCTATATCATCATCACCGGGTATGATCCCTCCGTCACGGACTGTCCCCAGCATGGATCCGTACATAGGAAAAAGAGTAAGCCCGTGATCATCGCAGAAACCTTTAAGTGTCTTAAAGAGGTCAATCTCAATATTCTTAACCCGCTCAACTAGAGCACGGTCTTCATCAATAAAGGGAAGTTTGTCTCCGAAATCTGCGATACCGAACTGCTTCGTCCAGTCGCATTCGAGCATTCGGCCCGCCTCCAGAAGCGTAGGAACATACTTCGTCAGATCCGGTGTCTCATACGATGACACCTCCAGGATCAACTGACCTGTATGCAATGGATCGTAAACACGATAGCACTCAAGACCGTGGCGGCCAGCGATCGTAAGAATGTCATCCACATCGTCCATCACACAAACAAAAGCAATGACACACTGATCTCCATAATGTCCTGATTTCTCACGGATAATGTCCTCAACAGCTGCATGATCAAAAGGCCTGTAATATCCTTCAGGAACAGAACGCAATTCAACGAACCCGGAATTGCCGGAATAGTGCTTATACCATTCAGTCGCAGATATGCCCTTCACGGAATATTTCCAGAAAAGCTCAGGTCTCGGGTCCGATGTAATCAGTCCCTCATAGAGTTCTTCATCATCTCCGGCAATCTTACGATATCGGGATTCAGACTTTATTATATTTGCCTCATCACGAAATGTACTCATAAATCACATTATATTGGTTATCCTGAGAAGTAACAAGAGAGACAAAACAGGTGTACTGATTCCTACGCCAGCTTTTGCAGGATCTGCTTACTCCTCTCGAACCCACAAACAAGCATCAGTGTGACTACATAATCAATCAGGATCCGTACTATTCCGTTTGTAACACTTCTTCCCGTCCAATTCCAGGCAAAAGCAAAAAGATAACACATGACAGGATGAAAAACATCGGCATATGAAACGAAAAAATGACGCCTCTGATAAGTTGTTCCGCGTCACTTCCGGTTCTGGATAAGGTATGTCCCAGAACGACCAAAAACATACCAATACCTTTCGCAAAGTCTATCCATTCTATTCGCTTCTTCTGTTCTACCATAATCGACTTGTTCAATGCGGATTACCAATACTAATCTATCTAAACTTCTCTACATAATATGATGAATACTTAGATAGTTCATCATCCAAAGCATCATACCCCATCTCTTCCATAAGCGTAGGAAGGTCAGAGAAAAGATTCGTACCCAAGCCCAGTCTGTCACCTTCTATCTTAAAACCGGCTGCCGCAAGGATGGTCGGAAACATATCCATCGAATCAAACTCCCGCTTCTTAATGTGAGCATTAGCCACTATATCTTCATCAACATTGATAAATGCATCATATACTGTCCGGTCATAGTCATCTACCTCCTCAACCAGATCTTTGTCCATCCTTGGGTGATCTCCCATTATGACGATCACAGTGTCCTCATAAAATGGCTGCTCTTTGCACCAGTCTATGAAATCACATAACTGCCTGTCTGCACAAACGACCACATTAGCCAACTGATCGGGATATTCGTCATCACACAGATCACAAACATATCCGCTCACATGATGCGTATCCACAGTCAACATTGTCAGATTAAATCGGTCTCCGGATTCATATAAATCGTTAAGTCTATCCTTGGCGATTTCATACAGGTATTTATCCTCAAACCCCCACCATACAACTCTGCCCTTGTCAAAGTACCGATCTGACTCAGCAGAAAAATAATCATATATCTCATAATCGCCATGGTTTCTAAAGAATGCAGCACGCCCTGCAAAATCAGCATCAGATCCGCATAAGAACATCTGCCGATATTCGTTAGCCTCAAGGATATTCCCTAAGCCAACTACCCCGGCTGCGCAATCATCTCCTGCCTCGTTACCTTGTACAGGGAATGAAAAGGGAATCCCCAGCGTTGTAGAAAACAATGCACTATATGTCCATGTAGTCCCGTTGACCGCATGCCATCCGCCAAGACCGGGCGTATTCGAAAAATTCGTATTTTCAGTCGCAAGGCGTGTAAGCCCGGGAATATAATTATTCTTCGGCTGCTTACCCCCATCTGCAACTGATGCATATGTTGTTTCCAGGCTCTCTACATATATTATCAAAAGATTCTTTGGATTATCTACGGTGATATATACCTGTTCAGGATCAATATAGCGTTCCTCATAAATAGTTGTTTCATGTATCCTATCACTCACATAGTCACTGATACATAATTCCTGATCTGCATATCGTAATTGAACAAATAGAATAAAAAGCATTATCACAGCGATAACTGCTGCAAATCTATTTAAGGCGGATATGGCTACACCTCCGGTCCCCCTGCTGATATCCATTTTATGGATAAGTAATTGAGCACATACAATAGAGACCATAACGATTAACAAGATAATCCCATTCCTGATAAGTATTCTGTATACGTCTTCAAGGAATCCCGTATCCGCGCCCTGCATGGGACCTATGATCGTATAGATGATTTCCTCAAAAGACACACCAAATGTATCCCTATACCATCTGCTCAACGGGCCTATTGTAATGACAAAATATGTAAGGATCGGGAAAAGAATATAAGAGGTAATAAGACACACCTTCCCAAGGCGATCCCAAAATCCGTCAGATATCTTAGTTGCTATTTTCTGAACTACCAGAGGATAAAGAAATGTAATATATAATCCGGCAAATAATCTCAGAACAAAAATGATATGTACAGCATAAGATGATCCTCCTGCCAATCTGCTCACAGGATAGTAGATAAAGAGTAAAACTCCCACACCTATCACAAACCTGACGAATCGCTCAATAAAAGATCCTTTAATCTCATAATGCACCAGTCGTCGCTCCAGCAGCCACCCAGATAAAAATCCGAGACCAGCTCCTGCATCTGCGGTAAATCCGGATGAGATCATTATCAAAACTATGATCATGCAAGATATCACACATACGATCACATCGCGTTTTGACCGGATAATATCTTCATTCTCTACCCACTGTATTGTTTTCTTAGAGACCAGTATGATGATCAATCCCAGCAGAAATGAGCCTATAACATCTAATAAACCTGTGGCGCCGGAATATATGCGTGAAACAGCAATAAGAAGGATAACAATAACATAACCTATGGCCGATAAAAAACCGGATATGCGCTTCGATGACCTTTCGAGCAATGCGGTCAGGGCCAAAATACCCCATGATGATATGGTTCCAGTGGTATGTGCCGAAGGAAACGAGTATTCATCAGAAACGACAGTGTGATCCATTAATCCTATTCTGTCATCTCTGATATACGGCCTTTCAATTTCAAATAATCTCTTAAGGTATTGCGTGATACTACCGGAATATGAAAGTGAGAAAGCCATAAGCTGTCCAGCTCTCTTATCCACACACCAAAATATCAATGCGACTAACAGATAAGTGACCGGCCACTGTCCAAGTCCGGAAATACTCGCAAAGAAAAGATCAGAAAAATCGGAAGATAATTTATTCAATTGTGTAAAGATTTCAAAACTATATAAGTTACTTACCAAATCTCTATATCCGAATTAAAGTAATGTGACGGTTTACGTACTGACATCCTAGGGAATTCCATATAGTTGTTGTATCTCATATCATGAAGTTGGGCATCATAATCAGATGGAGCCATCACCTCTATAGATTCAAACGGCAATCGCTGCCCCTCACCAAAATGTGCGATTGGATACTTCAACTCGATACATCTGATAGCGCATGATTCCATAATATAATCTGTTGCCCGCCTGTTGAAATTCCCGCTGCGCGCAAAAGCGTCATACCAAAAAGCAAGAAAGCGCATCGGAAATGCTTTACCAATAGTATTAAGTACTTTCATCAGCTTTATGGTTCTATCAGGGATCAATATCCGATATTCATCATAATTTATATGGGGTCTATGGCCCATCATCATGTTATATATCCCCTTCATGGCGCCGATAGCTATGTTATGGACAATCTTACTCTTGTGTGCGCGATCACACACATATATGTCAATAAATGCCCTGTCTTCTATGTCTGCTGTAGCTTTGCCATGCACCTTATCAAATACCTTAACAGGAATATGATCTTTCATATAAAACAATCTGGGCATGCAGTCAAGAAAAACACCACCGCCTATATCAGGATAATCAATGAACTGAAATGTGTCATTATCCTTATTCCATATCCTTCGGGCTATTCTCTTTAATTTCTTATAATCTTCTCTGGGCATAGCAAGATCTATATCATCATCCCAGGGTATCATTCCCTGATGACGTACTAGTCCTATCAGTGAGCCACATATGAAATAATATCTGAGTCCATTTTCAACGCATACTCTATCAAATTCTGACATCAATTCGGTCAGTATCATGTGATCCTTTTTTATGTACTCGGCCTCTTTGGTGGCTGCGATGCCAAATTCCTCCAACCGAGATACACTGTCAAAGAAAAGCATTGTTCGATAGTCATAGTTGCCCATTTCAAGAATCTGTTTCTTGATCGCTTCATAATCACGACTACAGATAACGACCAGAATGTCATCTGCCGATTCATTCATTATCCTCTTTGGCGAATCAATATATACACCCGAAACATCTATACCCTGTCTGTCCGGGTTATTATCCACAGCATATGAAGGATTATACTTCGACCCGTAATCCCTCATAAATGCTTCAAAATACCTCCCAGCGCCAAACAGTATCAGTTTCTGATCTCTGGTCAGATCAGAGCAAGCCACCCTAAGCGAACCGCCATCAGACACAGGCAAATAACTCTCCGTTTCAAGTGAGATCAATGTACAGCCACGATCCTCCAAATACGCTCTGTCAGCCAGAAATTTCTTGCCATATTCTGTTCCATACCAAAGTGCATCAAATTCTATTTCTTCATGCATAACCCGGTAGTTCAGATGAGCTGCATCTATAATACGCACATCACTAAACCATCCGGTCTCCATCATCATATCTCTGAAAGATGAAACATCATAAGGTATATCACCGTATAATCTGGCAATAACCCACTCATCCGGAATTCCTAAGATGAATTTTTCACATTCGTCTGAAATTGCATGCATCCATTCATAATCTCCCAAATTCCGGGATAAAATAACGGACATACAATAACCCAAACTAAAATTCATAAATCCCTTACCTCCTGCCTACAATTCACAGAAAAACAGGGAGATCGAGATCTCCCTGCTCAAAACATTTGATCTTATAGTTGCATAGATTCATCATATGCCTTCAGGACCTCAGTTGTGTCTCCGAGCATCATAAATTGACCATCATTAATCCATAATACCTGATCACAGAATTGCTCAAGGGTATTTGTTGCATGAGAAACGATCAGTACAGTCCTATCTGATAACATGAGTTCTTCCATCTTTTTAAATGACTTCTTTCTGAAGTGTTCATCGCCAACTGACAAAACCTCATCTACCAACATAATATCCGTATCCAAAATAGCAGTAACAGCAAAAGAGAGTTTTGAATACATACCCGATGAATATGTTCTGACCGGGCGGTCGATAAACTCACCCAATTCAGAGAATTCAATGATATCATCCATGCGATCTTTTACGTAATCCAGCTTACAGCCCAGAAGCATTCCGGATTTTAATATATTCTCCCGGCCGGTATTATTTGCATTAAAACCGATACCGATTGCCATCAGCGACACTCTGTTACCATGAGTATCTATGGTACCTTCATCCGGCTGAAATATTCCGGCAACAGACCTTAACAAAGTAGTTTTTCCGGATCCGTTCCTACCGACTATTCCAAGAATCTCCCCCTGTTTCACGGAGAAAGAGACATCATTAACGGCACGAAAGACATCGGCTTTACGAACCTCACCTTTAGAAAAAGAGCGCGCCAATCTCATATGAGACAAGTCTCTGTAATCTATACTTACATGGTCTACATCTAATGCTACTTTCTTCATTAAATCACCTTTACATATCCATTTTCATTCTTATATACGATATGAATCCCTATATAACTAATCAGTAGAGATATGATAATCCACAATACGATTAACGGAACATTAGATACAGTATTATATAATAAAGCGCGTCTCATAGTGTCCACAAACATTGATGCCGGATTCACGCAGATCATTACCACATTAAGCGGATGTGGCAACGAAGTAATGACATCATAGAATATTCCGGACAGGAACATCATCATCTGGAGCAAAATACCGACAGCATAAGAAAGGTCATCAATATATACTCCATAATGAAGAAATATCATGCCAACCCCAAATGAAAAAATGATCATCAGTAAATAGGTCGGAATTATCCAAAAAGCAGCAATTCCAATATGCACTTTAAAGATTATCAGCATAGGTATTAGTACTATCAGAGAGAACAATAACTTAAAGAAATCAAGTATCATATTAGTGATAAGCAAAACATGCTTGGGGACATATATTTTAGTAACAATATCCCTGTTATTCCTTACACACTTCACACTATAGTTCAGAACCTTACTAAAGAACGTCCACATAAGTAGCGATGAATAGACGAATGTAGCATAATTCTGAATTGAATTACCCATAATCTTGCCAAAAACCACAACATACACGAGCATATTGAATAGAGGTTCAAGCAACCACCACAATCGGTTCAGGTATGAATTAGCCACCTCAGCTTTAAGATCCGCATTGGCAGCAAAGACCATATACTGTCTATATTCCTTTATTTCAGAACAAAACTTTCGAATCTCATATATCGGTCCATGATTGTTTCGATTATCCGGGTCAATCTTCTCTCCAAGTGCATTTAGCAGAATCCATATAAGTAGTGTTAATACCAATAGCCCCTCGGAAAACAATATACGTTCAAGGACAGCTGAATGAGAAGCTTCCCGCAGTAAATCACATGCCTCGGAATTAAGCACGACTGAATCTCCCTCTATAATTCCGTAAGAAGGAAAAGCACCGGTCGTAATCTTATCCACGCATATTGACTCAAAATGCCTGCTTATCCTTATTTCGTCTATAGTGGCCTCCGATATGCCCGGGCAATCCATTGTATAAGAACTCAACTTATCGACTTCAGCCGGACTGAGTGAAAATACGTACTTATCCGTAGAGGAATCAACGATCACTTTTATCGGTTGATTGGCAACAGGATACAATCCGCATGTTGCCACTCCAAGAAAAAATAAAACGAGAAATACCCTTTTTAGAATATATATGATTCTCAAATGTTTTGTGTTATTCAAATTATTGCTTCTCCTAATCATTTGAGGTTTCTAATGAACCCTTTATCGAATCACGGATCATTGTTGAACATGTAGTTTCCGTATATGGAAGAAACACTATCGTAGCACCATGTTCCTCAAGCCACGCCTTCTGTTCGAGCCACCAGCCATTATCGGCATAATCACTTCCACAGAATTGAATGTCAAAGTGGTATTTTTCAAACGCTTCAATTGTACCACAGAATTTATATGGTACACCAACCACTTCATCCACATAGCGACAAGACTTCAAAACCTCGATGCGTTCGTCAAAAGGGATAATCGGATTTTTATTCTTTCGAGTCCTAACATATTCATCTGATGTAACACCGACTATAAGATAATCACATCTTTCCTTAGCTCTTCTTAGGATATTCACATGACCGATATGGAACAGATCAAATACTCCGGAAATATATCCGACCGTATACCGCCTTCCGGTATAGTTGTGGTCACTGTGATTATCAGCTATACGATTAATCTCCCTCGAAGCAGAACTCTGTCTGCCTTCATATATGTAATGCGCATCATATATCCCAATAGATGTGACACCATTTTTTTCTAACTGTTCTATTATTGCAGTATAATCTTTTACACAGACTACAACTTTATATTTTTCTGCCTCTTTAGTAAGAACCTCGGGAGATTTTATCTGAAAGCCACAAAATACCTTCCCCCACTTCGTGAGATCATTATCAATAATCCCGCTAATCTCCAGTTCATTTCCATACATGGAAATAAACTTTTCTGCGTAATTTCCTGCGCCAAAAACATACACTTTTGTATCATATATATCAGAAAAGCAGGTTTCTTTATACAAATCGATATTCACACCTTCTAACCTCGTACGATTCTCTTTGATCATTTCCGGATTAACGCTCGACAATTTATTCTCAGTCATACAGTGAATAGAATTGATAAAACTACGTTCTATACTGGATATACTCTCAAGTCCCTTAATCATATCATATCGTTCCAGAAAAAAAGTGATTGGTACAATCTTTTGATATGCGGGATTATCATATATAATGATGAGTGTCCGCCATAAGATTACATTTAATGGCAACTCATCGACACAAAACTCCTGATCAAATACAACGTAGTGATCTCCATCCCAGAAACAGTTGAGTGGTACCAGATCCATAAAACCTTTTTCTAGAATAGGCCCCGTATCATCAGATACTCGAATAATCGGGGAAGATTGTATTATCAAATCCCGAAAGTCATCAACTCGCTTAATAAACAATTCGACATCGGTAAGAAGGCAGTTATGTATGTAGGTATTAGCAGATTCACTCGAAAAATACGGCATTTCATAACCAAAATCGCGCAAATGCCCTTCTACTACATTGACTCCCCTTTGCTTTAGATAATCTATGTTACCGGCCAGGTTCTTCAATGTTTTGATCCCGGATGGATATATGGCCCTTTTTATGACAACATCAGGATAGACCAATGTTATCATAGCCTCTTCTTTTGATCTTTCACTTGATAACGTAATGGCATTGACATTGGAAAACACAGAATTCAAACTACACTCAACTAAGTATGAATCAGCCATCTGGTGAAAAATACCGTTTTCTATCAGTGCATCACATATGTGGCCTTCGTGCATGATTATGTGAGTCGAATCAAAATACCTGCCTACGAGTCTTGTCCCCATTTTCTCGTTAGGTAGATAGTTTTCCGACACAATTAAAGAGGGAGCGGATAGATCCGGAAAAACAGAATAATACTTAAAATGATTAATGCCGGCTTGATCCAGCATTCTCCTGGATTCAGCCTGAGAATAGCATCGATTAATTGGTTTATTATCCGTAAACAAATAGTTTTCAGGTCCGTCAAACAGGCCTCCGGTAAATGGATCTTTCTCACCGCAGAAATACTTTATTCCGAGGCGATTATGCATTCCTAACAAAATAATCCCATCGGGATTAAGATGTCTATTCAGTGATGACAGTATCATAATCGAGTCGGACAACTCTACTATGTCGACTGCCAATATATAATCAAATGAATCCCCTGAGACGATAATACCATCCAGTTTTTCATTATCATCAGTTGTTCCAATGTGAAAAGCAGCGACAAAATGACCTTGTTCGCGCAACCATTGTACAACTCCATATCCAAGATTTATACAAAGAAATCTGGATTTTGGCCGATAATCATACCATATGAATAAAAGGTCATTCTGCTCCATAAACATCAACTCTTATTTCCCGGACCTACCACCAATCAACATGCCGTTGTTGAATGCAATGAATAACTAACTCATTATATCTATTCATAGCTCTCAACTTCTCTGTCAGTCGCGGAACTTCCATATCATCGGATGAAATCAACATCAAGCCATCAGGATCCGATTCGCCAATTGAAATCAACGGAATTATGCTTGCTTCCATCGCATGATTTATCCCCAACTCCAGTCCGATAATTCCATCGATGTGCACTCCTGCTGCCACTAAATATTCTGTCAGATTATGAATTATGTCTAAAGAGCTACCATAGATATAGACAGGATGGATTGTTTTGAGTTGTTTCAACAAATTGTAATCAGAAATATCAAATTCCTGTAACACCGCCTCACAGAATCTGTCAAAGCCAAAAATAATGCTATGAACAAGCGACCACTCATAATCATCCCAATAACGATGGTCCAAAAAGCCACAGTAAAAATCACTTTTAAGTTCTTCGTATACTTTAGTTAGAAACTTTATCTTCTCATCTTTAACTAATCGGTGAAGAGTAAAACGATAACTAATGAATTTAGTCTTAACCAATATCGGAAAAAGATCCATATTATTCCTATTTGAAATGAATCTTTTCATTTCCTCAACTTCACTAAAAATATTAAATACTTTTTTTGATTCATTGCTGGAAGAATCAGCATTGTTCTGCCTATACAGTATTATGGCTCTTTTCATAAAATATGCAGAAGCAGCAGATGCCCATATCTTAAAAGCAAAAGATGTATCTTGATAACTCGCTCCCGGAGTATTTAAGAATCTTATCTCATTTTCATCCAAAAAGCGTTTTTTATATATCGCGCTCCAAATAGATGGGGCTGTAAAAAACAATTCCGGGTGATCACTAACAGATATCTTCAAACCATATTGTTCTTGCCAAAGATTCTCATATACGTCATTTTGACCAGTTTCTGAGTTATATATAGAATAATTGCCTTTTACAACATCTACTCTAGATTCCAAGGCAATCATCAGCAGATCATACAATGCATTCTCTGCAACTATGTCATCACTCTCAACTATTGAAACATACTCGCCACAGCATTGCTCCAACCCTATGTTTAAACTGTTTCCATACCCACTGTTTTCCTTATCAACAAGGATAAAACGAGAATCTTTTTGAACGAATCCTTCAATTATCTGTTTGGATCCATCTGTTGATCCATCATTGATACATAACACCTCCATATCCTCAATGGGTTGTTTTGCAATACTTTGAAGACATTCACTTAAATATTTTTCTACATTATAGATAGGAACTAATACGGAAAGTGTAATTCTGCTCATCAATCAAATCCTACTCACATATGGAAATCAGCATGTCAATCATCTTCTTCAAGCTCTTGATAATATTATCATTCAATTCAGAAATCTTATTACCCAAAAGAACCGGCATCTTTGACATAAAGCAATTCTTTTCATCATCAGACAAATATGAATAATGGAATGCTAATTGTTTTAGGACACCATAAAATATCGTTTTCCTCTCAACCTCACCCCAATGCTTCAAAATAATAGTCAGACATGTCAGGGATTTATCTAAATGTGATGCACTGTTAACACCTATATCAGTTATGTAAACATCGACTAACGGTTCGCTCACATAACCAACATTTCCGTTTTTGCATAATCTTATGGCAAAATCCCAATCTTCCAAAGTCACAATCGATTCATCGAACCCACCTACTTTATCGATCAAATCTCTCCTGATAAGCATAGTCGGAGTGCCGATTTTATTATTCATTAATTCTATCTCAAAAAAGCCAAATTCGAAGAGCTTATCGTTAATATTTGTGTCACGAGGAACAATTTCGTTATCTGAGTTCTTAATGACATACTGCGAAAATGTAAAGTCATAACCTCGGTTTTTCATGAAGTCCAACTGCTTTTCTAATTTGTCCATATGCCAGATATCATCAGAATCTTGAAATGCTATATACTGTCCTCTGGCATTCTGGATACCAATATTTCTGGCAACAGAACATCCACAATTATGTTCTAGTTTTATATACCTAACGCGTTCATCTTGTATTCCAGCTACAAACTGTTCGGTGTTATCTGTCGAGCCATCATCTACTATAATAATCTCCAAATTCGAATATGTCTGTTCCAGGACGCTCTTAACCGAATTGCATAATTCTTTCTCACGATTATAAGTAGGAATAACAACGGATACCAGATCTTCACCCATCGATAATCTGGTTGTCTCTACTGAACCATCAGCCAGTTTGTCTTCAATTTCCTTTGCAAATCTGTCCGGATCATATAACAATTCTATGTTTTCTATTATTTTGTCAATCGGCCATTCCCACCACTTAATCTTAAGCAGCAAATCTCTGGTTTTAGACTCGAATCTGTATTTAATTGTTTTTGCAGGAACGCCCGCCACTATAGCATACGCTTCTACATCATGTGTTACTACAGAGCCGGCCGCCACCACCGCTCCATCACCAATGGTTACTCCCGGGAGGATAACCGTATTACCGCCTATCCACACATCATTGCCAATAATTATTAGGGGATTCTTTCTTAAGCAGCTAGGTTCATTACCAGCATTATCGTAGTATTTTGCATATTTACGGTTGAGTTCTGTATTTATTTGGTATAGTTCTACAGGCCAAAACTCAGGACTATCAATAAACGGACTCGTAGTAGTAAAACCTAATGCATGATTATTAAACACCCTAGCCGTTCCATTAATAGATGTAAACCGGCCAATCTCTTTAACCAATTCATATGATCCTACAAATTGCTCATACCCATATGAATAACGGCCTATCTTACATCCATTGTATTCTATATCAACATCTTGAGCCTGAGTATTCTTATTAATATAGCAACAATCTACATGTGAATATCCTTTTTGACATAATTGATAGTCTATATCAGCGTCATATTTCATCAGACTGACAACTATGTACATTTTTTCATGATCTATATCTGATGATTGTATAATAGGATATGTAAGATAATCACCCTGTTTTTTATTATCTATAAAACCAGAAACAAACAGACCTCTGCTAACGAGAACACACTCAACTATACGACCTCCATTTCCTGCACCCCATATCCATATTTCTTTGCCGCTAGAGCATCTTTTAATCTCGTCTGCAGAATCGTAACAACGTCGCGCAAAAAGTTCATATCGTCGAAAAAGATCTGCAGTTTTCAACATCTCATCAAAATTATAAAAGTCAAAAAACATATAATTATATAGCTCCTATTTGTTAACTTTAGCCATCAGACCAGAGAATCTCTGTCCGAAAACCCTTTTCACCACCTCTGAATTATACAATGGTAACTCAACAGCCTGCTCACTCATTTTATCAAGCAAACATAATACATCATCTAGGTTTTCTTGTGGTATATCGAAAGGACCGGCTTCTCTAAAAGCACCCGTGAACAAATCCAACTCTTCTTCACTTAGATCAAAACCACTGGAAAGAATATAAAACTTCTGTATTTCTGCAAATTTTCTTTCTCGAGCATCTAGTTTATGTTCTAATACACGCATGGTCTCAGTTGTAGCGACTTGTCTCCAATACAGTAAAGCGCGTTCTGTGTTGGTCATTCGAGAATGAAGGGATGCCTCGACCCAAAAACGATAGTCCTCCATTCCCAAAAAACCATCTAGATATCTGAGTCCATAATCTTCAATTATCCTTCTACGATACATGGTTGAGCCGTTGTACATCGGACAATAAAACATGAACTGGACTCGAATTTCATCAGGATCAATAATCATGGGGGTTGTTTCGGTGACAAATACACTGTCTTTATCTATAACTCTATATCCGCCTCCTATAACATCGATTTCCGGATGTTCATCCAAATATGTATTTTCAAAACTAAATCTATCATTCGGGCATAAATCATCATCATCCATTAGCGCTATATACTCGCCGTTCGCAACCGCTAAGCCATTATTTCTACTCTGCGCTATACCCATGTTGTGTTCATTATGAATCAATCGAATTCTCTCATCATTAATAGTTGACAAAACATCCATGGTATCATCGGTAGGATTATCATCAACCATAATCAATTCAAAATCAGAATAGTCCTGGCCCAAAATAGATTCTACAGTTTTTGTTATATATTTCTGCGCATTGTATATAGGCATTATTACGCTAATCTTAGGCATTACTGCTCCTTTCCGCAATTATTCAAATGTATTAATCAAATTCATCTCAAATACTTGTTCAGAAAAACACTTCTCATAAAGTTTTCGGCCTTCCAATCCCATCTTCTCGCAACAGTCAGGCTTATCAAGCACCTCACGAAAACATGCGGCTAATTCATCCGCGTCTTCACAGGGATAGATTAATCCTTCGTAACCGCATCTCATATATTCCGCTATTCCGGCTCGATCGGATACGATAGCAGGTTTCGAATTCATAAATCCCTCTATAACAGTAACAGACATAGCTTCTTCTCTGGAACTACATACGATAACGTTTACCTGAGAGTACACCTCCGGCATGAGCCGATTATCAATTAGTCCCTTCACCTTTATACAATCTATTTCACGCGCTAGAGATGCCGATTCATCATCTAGGTTTCCGCCCCCAATCAGCCAAAACTCAGCCTGCTTCATATAATCCGGGGAGAGCTTCGAAACTGCTTTAACGAAGATATCCTGACCTTTAATATAATCATAGTTTGCAATCAGGGCAAAAACTATCTTATTATTGTTCAATGTATAATCCGCCATACCAAATGGCAATATACCTATCCTATTGCTTATTCCAATTTGATTCTCTACCGTTTTCTTAACAACTGCACTAACTGCGTATGCACGAACCTTTTTTTTCATCAGAATATTCTTTATACATGCATAATCTGTATAAATCCAAGTTCCCGTTTCATGTAGCCACCAATATACCGGTTTGGAAACAGATTCAAGATCTTCAACTAAATGATACTGCCATATAGTATTAACTAAAATACAATCACACCAGTCGATCAACATTTTGATTGCAGAGTTGTCTGATCTCAAATCTTCAGATACCAAAACAGAAATCCCCATATCATTAAGAATCTCTCGAAGGATTCCATCTGTCTTAGATATAACACATATACTATAGTCATGCTTAATCAAGATTTTAATCAAATAAAGCATAACATTCTGCGCCCCCGTAGAACTTAAGGCATGTGAAAAGATCAACAAACATTTGGAGCCGTGATTTTCTATTTTCGAGGAATAGAACGTAGCGGGTGGCATATTGCAGATAATATCCAAACGTTCTATATCATAAATCGGCCTGTACTCGCTTACCATAAGTGTCTCATCTATCTGCTTATGAATATCTACATATGCTTTACAAAGAATAAAAATACAGTCATATTCGAGAGATGAAATCAAATCCGGAGAATAAATGAATCTACCATCCAGAGTTTTACCAATTTTCTCTTCATCATTATCTATAAAACCAACGATTTCTACGTTCGATCGAATACGATTTTTAACACTTTGATATATTTTTCCAGTTCCCCAAACTAATATTTTCATATCCATCTTAATTTCAAATGTGAATCACTATAATTTTTCTATTTCCTTGATAAAATGTTTCGGATCATAAAACAGTTCGATATTATCAATTATCTTATCTAAAGGCCAATCCCACCACTTTATCTTTAGCAACGCAGTAATCGTTTCGGAATCAAACCTATACTTAATAACCTTTGCCGGCACCCCACCCACAATCGAATATGGCTCGACATCTTTGGTGACCACAGCTCCTGCTGCAACTATCGCCCCATCTCCTATATTAATCCCCGGCAGAATTATAGCGTTTCCGCCTATCCAGACATCATTCCCTATTATTATGGGCGCGTTTTTCCGCAATCGGCTCTCTTCGGCTCCTACATTATTATCATATTTCCCATATTTTATATTCAATTCTTTGTTTCTAAAGTATAAATCAATCGGCCCAAACTCAGGACTATCGATAAAAGGACTCGTCATAACCAGATCTGTCGCATGATTATTAAATGTCCGCGCTGAGGCATTAATTGATGTAAATCTCCCTATACTCTTAACCAGATAAAATGGTTCAATCAAATATTGATATCCATAAGTATATCGACCTACCCTGCACCCTTTATATTCTCTGTCCTCTGGAATTGCAAACATATTTTTACTGATATAGTAGCAATCCTTGTGCGTATACCCACATTTTGCAAGGCAATACTCTATATCCTCATCATATCTCATTATACTTATAACAACATATATTTGATCATGGTCCAAAATAGATGTATCTAAAACAGGATATCCCAAATAATCCCCAGACTTTTGAGAATCAATGAACCCCTCTACAGGAATACCATTGTTATTCATAACATATTCTACAATACGGCCTCCGCCTCCGGCTCCCCATATCCATATTTTTTTCCCAGTAGAGTTTCTCTTTATTTCTTCGACTGCTTCACTACACCCCTGAAAAAAGGCTTTATGCGTTTCAATATATAACTCTATAGATTTATCCAAAATGGTACTACTCCCCTAATGTCCTACATTTCCAGTTTGTTAGCTAACGTCAAATATCCCGATTGAACTATACATCCGATACAGGCAACTCATATACCTTATAACTATGATTTCTTATCCACACAGTCCACATCGCTTCGGCGAAATATCCTATCGTCCGTTTCTGATATGCATTAGCTTCACTAACATCCAGCAAATCTGCAGCATCAATCAAAAAAGAAAAAAGCCAATCACAGTATTTATCCAGAATAATTCTGCTACATACAAACATATTGCATCGGTACAATAGATTACCATTCATAACACACATAAAGGAATCCAAATAATCCGGGCACCGCTCACCAATTAACTTAGATAGAATATCATAGCCTTCATCACAGTATCGATCACTAACCGTTGCTCGAATATTATCCATAACAGAATATCCCATAATTAATAAAGATGGCAGAATTATTTGAACTTTTCCGTCTACCAAAATCCGCTTTACAGTACTTTCAGATAAACGATTTATCTCATGTTTGTATGCGGAATTATAAAAGAATCTTCTATAGTGACTAAGACCAACATATTGCTCTTTAGTATTCTTCCATATCCAATATAGCGCTGTACATTCATTAATCCGATCATTGTATGAGTGTATATTCTCTCCTTTTTCTTCAGATAACCAATTTGTATGCTTATAGCCGCCCACACAAATCGGAGAATACTCCTTACCACAATTAATCTGAAAAGGCTTATGCGTCACAACATAATTGGTATAATCAATATTATCAATTTTCTTATCAAAACTGATAAGAAATACAATGAATGTATTGAAAGCAAATGTATAGACATTTTCACCATACAACTGACGCAAATCGTTCAAATGGTCTGTAGCAGATTCAGATAGCGGATTATCTATGTAAATAAGTCTGCTAAAACCAATTTTATTAATTGTATCTATATGTGCATAGTCTTCAAAATCTTTATACAGAATCAGCAAATCATACCGCCTCTCCGCACTATCTATTGAAGAAAACATATTGTCATATACATTTTTCCATCCCTCATCCCCGATACTACCAACGAGATTTATATTATACTCATAGGACATTGGCAGGTTGATTACTTCACGTCTAATTTTTCCTAATAATCCTGTTCCAATTTCCAGAATAGAATCGCAGTTACATGCATTAAGGAAAAAACAAAGAAAATCTAGTAGTTCCTTGTTTTCTGTGAAAAAATCGTTCCTTAGAATTTGCCATGAAAAAATACTATTCATCAGAACATCATATTTAAATATCAATTCGTTACGAATTTCAATATAATAAAGATCCGAAAAGATTATCACGTAATCATAAGAAAAGTCTTTAATCTTGTCCGGACTAACAACAGGTATTCCGTTATATAATTCCCCTTCGCATGCTGAGCGATCTCCAAACGCGACCACATTATCCCAGGGTATCAAGTTCTCATTTTTAGATAATACTCTACCTTTTCCATAGATAATTAGTTTATAGGAATTCGTCTCTTCCACCTATTTGCCTCCGTTAATATCCTTACTCAGCCTCATAAATCAGTTCCAAAACTGATAAAACTCTTACTTCCATTTTGTCACTTAACGCATCATGTATTGTATCATAATCCCAAATAGGTGTTACTATTATTGCATCTACAACCGGTAATTCATCATTAATGCTATATAAAGGGTAAGAAACCTGTATATTCAAATTCTTATCTATTACATATTCGATAGTCATTCCTTTTTTTTCTAGCTCTATCGCCAAATGGCGTCCCACTTGTCCCATTCCATAAATAGCAACAGAATGAATATCGCTATTCATCAGTAATGAAGAAATGTCCTTATTCTCCTCAGCACAAGATAATAAATCATCCAGGCATTTTATTATGGATTTCAATCTCTCTATCCTATTGTCAGCGGGATAATCTGTGACTTCCAATTGAATCATATCCCTATACTGCTTGTATGCGTCAACCCCCATCTTCAGAATCTTTTGTTTTGCACCAGTCTGCGCATCGCGAATCGCTTCTAGTCGATCATAGCCTTCCTTTTCATCTGGCTCTAGATACATACCCTCGCCCCACTCATTCCAGGCATTATAGAAAATGAATTCATTATCAGATGCATAACTCTTCAAATAGAGTTCTTCCATATAATGTCTAAGTTTATCGGCAGAATAGTCTGTAATAGCAATACCGGAGCCCTGCCCTCTACGAGGAGTATCATCATAATCACCAGTACCTTCATAGTAGATTGTCACCCCATCTGCGGGACGATATTGAAGTATATTCTGCCACATCAAGTCAAAAGACGGCATTTTAATACCAGCCTCAATTCTAGCCATTTCTAAAGCCCAAGCTTGATGGGGAGTATTATATATCACAGCATCGAGGCCTTTAGATATTGATCTTACGGAAGCATTCATTCCAATGAAATAGAGATCTTTTAGTCCAACTTCATGAGCCAATCCGCGCCAATATCGTATCATCGATTTCAAGCAGGGTATCGATTCGGCCGAATGAAATAATATGATTGGTTTATCTTCATAACGAATATATCTGGAGTCGCATAAAAAAGGTAACAGATACTCAAAATGATCCTTCCAAGTCTTCTCTCTCCCATATTTCTGATCCATCAGAATTCCGTTCTCATCTGAATCATCCTTTGTTTCTTCAAGTTCATTCCATGCCCAAATGTTACTCCACGTTCTTCCCCAGCTACCGTTTGCCCATGCAAAGCAAAACGGCATATCAATATCCCTCCATCGCAGCAAGTTTTCTGCAGGTTTTTCCAATATTTTGCGACCGTCTTTAAAGTAATAATGGTAAAAACAAAGTCCATCAATTCCATAAGACTTCATTAATTCCGACTGCCATATCATCACATCCTTATTCATCAGATCATAATAATATGAATTTAATGGCACTCTGGGTTGATTATGGTTTTTAAAGAGAGGAGTAGCCTTTTTTACAGCAATCCAATCAGTGTAGCCCTCCCCCCACCACTTGCTATTCTCTTGAACCTCATGAAATTGAGGCAGATAAAAAGCGATAGTTTTTATCGAGTTTTGATTATTATGATTGTCTTTGATTGTATTCATTGTAATATCTCGAAAAAATCCTTTTTTTCATTTCAAGTTCCTTACGTAATTCATCCGATATCCATGCTGAAATCCAATGATGGATTGCATAAGTCTTTTCATAACAATTCGTTAATCCTGTCATGTAACTATATGGGCTGAAAACCAAAGGAGGATAGACAGCTATACCATCTACAATTTGATATCTACCATCAGATATCAATCCGTGTCTTTCAAGAACTGCTGTATATGTATACACAATGTTCTTTTTGTTGTAGCTACCATCATCTTTAATGAAATGCTCGCTCTCATATTGATCGCGAATCTCTTTAAAAATCGGATTATTCGGAACAGAAGCCATACCTGATCCAGGGTCAACTCCACTGGAACTCTCAAAGCACAAAAAACCATCATCATATAGCAGATCATCCAATGGCTTAACCAGTTCCACATCCGTATCCAAATATATTCCGCCCTCTCTACACAAAACATCACATCTGGTGTAATCTGATGCAAATGCCCATTGTCGAACAGAAATAGCCTCATTAAAAAAATCAGAATCTGTAAAATAATTATCTAGATTCCATTCCACAAAATCATAATCAGGACAATATTTATGCCAACTATCCATACATTTTTTCACTTTATCGGGAAATGGATCACCTGAAAACCATATATAGTTAATTCTCTTCGGAATTACACTATGAGCCTTTTTAGTAATAGAGTACGGCTCTTTTGACACGGTTATTCGGTCTTTATCCCACTGAAAGGCATCGATATAGGCAGGAACATATATATCACAAGAATCCATATATCCATCATTTTCTATCAAATTTAAAATTTCTGTGTATCCCTCTATAGGAGTTATTAGCAGAATATCTCTATCATGAGCAATCTTCTTATAGTATTCCCATGAATAAATAACTAACTCCTGCGTTCCGACAACAATGCTAGTACCAATTAATGCAGGATTATTATCAATTAAAAATCTGCAGTTAACCTTTTCAGTTTCAATTATCCTTCTGGCACTCTTTCCTGCTCCAAAAAGAATAACCGGATTATTCCTGATTACTGAACGATAATCATCATACGAACATAACTTTACCATTTTGATTCCTCATCCAAGGTATCCAATTCCCACTCCTCACCGAAAGACTTTTGGGGTATTGTCTTATAGAAATTAGTTATAAAACCATTCTATTTTATTAGAAGTCGCAACATTGTTGTATTCCATATAATAATATTTCTCCAGATAATCTGATAATTCATCGTTTTGTGATAGATCAATACGCTCGGCGCTGTTTTTAAAACAATAACCATCTGCCGTCAGAATTGGTATTCTTTGTTGCATATTATATATATAATCATAATAATACGACTTGGGAACATCAGCGATATCTAGGAGCTTTGGTATAATATCTATCATACTTATCTCTCCAAGGTTATAATCGTCAACATCAAGATCATAATTTGCCCAAATAAACAGAGGGGTTTCCCTTAGCCTAATATTACTGCCTTCATAATCTGTTTTGTAGTCGTCCAATAATGCCGGGGCAAATGGTGGACAATGATCTCCCAGCATGCATAATATTACTCTTCTATCAGATGTACAAAAATATCTGGCAAAATCATAAAAAGCTTCATCTGTCTGGCTTATACATGTCAAATACTCGTTTATTAGGCTCTCATTATCCCCTTGATAATTGACTACATGTACAGTATCATATTCTTCATTGTTTTCATCATAGTTCCCATGGTTTTGTATCGTAAGTAAATAAATGAATCTCGGAGAAGAACTATCCATTTCTTCATACCATTCTTCCACGTTTTTATACACGCTCTCATCGGACTCAAACCAACGATTCCCATAATACTCCAATTCGCTGTAATCATTATCAAACTTCACAGAATTAAATCCCAATGCATTATAAGCATATCCTCGATTATAATTATTCTTCGGTTCGGTATGTGTTCCAAGTGTATCATATCCAATGCATCCCAAATGAGAAACTATGCTATTTGAACAATCAAGATTAATTACATTGAAAGGAGTAATTCCACTTCTCATCATCGACAAAGAGTTGCTCGTCAAAAGCTCATATTCTGAGCAGTTCGTTCCACCGGCAATATAAGGAACTACAGAGTACCCATACAACAATCCGTCTAATGAATGAATATTCATAAAATAGTCCGAATCAGTTTCCATGTCGACAACCCATTTTAAATCATATAGAGATTCATTCAGAATAAGTATAATATCTGGATAATCCCTATTCATCAGAGTTTCATTATCAAGGGATATTTTATTGTCAATTTTATAATTCTCACATACCTCTTCCAAATACTTTCGGTCATATCCGGATGGCTCTATAAAAATATCTTTTCTAGAGTAGATATCTTCTATAAGACATGTTAAATATCCATAAGTTCCATATGCCTCTTTCCATGACCAATTAATTACATATTTGGGTCTGACTGGATTAGCCAGAAAATAGGAGAACAATATATAAATCAATGAAACTGACCAGATCATCATACCAACTATATATGATGATTTATTAAATGAATGGCTTTTAATTCGCTTTCTCATGAAACCGGAAGCTATTATACCCAAAACGGCTACACATAATACTGTTAATGGACACTTCTCGATTCTAAACTCATACGAGGCAAGTACACCCATGGCTGTCCCAAGATTCTTTAACTCCCCAAACGTAAGGGGCATCCCATGGTATAGAACTGTATAATAGCACGCAATGCTCCATAATCCAGAAACAGACAAGGATATCATGCCAAGAATATAAGTATCAATAAAGAATGCTATTGTTTCATTCAAAATAATAAGAATACAAAGATTGAGCAAGATTATAGGGACGGAAAGGTGGTAATCAAAAACAGTTATGCTCACCTGAAGAAAAAGAAATTCCAAAAAAGAAATCACAATAATATATACATTTTCGACAAATGAATGTTTTATTTGTTTCTCTATCATTATATTTATATTTTATTGAACTCACACCTTTATCAGCATCATATCCTGTTATCTGTCGATTAATTGCGATATTATATTATATTTTCCAGGTAGCACATAGTTCATAATCTATATTCCAAAAGATCATATCTTCCCTAACGCCATAATCACTCATCAATTCATTTTTTATCTCATTAGCGATCTTCTCTTTAAAAACCGCAATCACTATATAATCATAATCAAGTTCATATATCAATTCCGGCGAACAAACTTCTCTATAATCTGTGTGTTTATCCTTATATGACTTATCAATCCATGTAACAATATCGATTCGTGAATACTTCGACAATTGAGAAATCACATCTTCACCAACTTTACCGGCACCATAAACTACAATTCTCTTATCGAACAAAAAATCATAGTCAGGAATAAAGAAATGGTTGAAAGATTTATATCCAAATCGTCGAAATGCAATTTCATTCTGAACCGATCTACGATAAATTAGCCACTGACCAAGAATAGTATCGTCAATCTCCGAAAACAGCTGTCGTATAAGTGAATAAACATATACCGTCAACCTATCTTCATTTATTACATAATCATAGTCTACAACGCATTGCGATAAGGATGTACTACGATATCTATGGTGATAGAATACAGCACTTGAAGAGGAAAACCCACATATTTTACTCAGTAAATGAACAAAAAAAACCCAATCCTCCCCAAAGGACATATAATCAGGAACATTTGAATAACAGTCGATGAATAGATCCCTTTCATATAGTTTTGTGAAAGCCTGACTTCCCAACACTGGATAATTTCTTAGCCATGAACATAATAAGTCTACTCTTTTCTTCGCATCAATAAATTCTTGACAATCATCATATTTATTTGCTATTCCTTTATGTTCAATATAATAGCCAGTTTGAACAATTTGAGTCGTATCTCGTTCTGCAATATCCACCATATACCGAAACATATCAGGGTCTATCCAATCATCCCCATCAATCGTCGCGATGTATTTTCCTGAAGCTCTCATCATCCCCGCTTTCCTTGCGGATACCAGTCCCCCGTTAGATTTATGGATAACTATTATCCTCTCATCTTTTTTTTTGAATGATTCGCAAATATCTCCACTATCATCTGTTGAGCCGTCATCTACCAGTATTATCTCTAAATCCTTATAAGTCTGCTCACAAATACTGCTTATACACTCTGCGATACAATCTGAAATATTATAAACTGGTACAATAACTGAAACTACCGGCTTATCTTTCCTGTCTGAATTCGAATTCATAATGGATCTCACCATTGTCTATTCCCTTGTATTCTTATTAAAAAAGTCTGATTACCTTAAACATATTTCCATATAGATTTTTAATAGTTTTTGCCATCTCATCCCCATAGGCCTGAGATGTTATCACTACTAAATCTATTCCATGATTACAGATATCATGAACATTACAGATATAATCACCATCCGTTGATTTACCCGTAGTTTTGTTGGAATCAATATATATAATATTTGATTTGATCTCTCCAAAAAAAATACTGAATAGTTCTAAAAAGAAATCAGAACTTCTACCTTTTCCGTATATCCCGATTATCGATTGGTTATCTACCAGATAATGACATATCTGATCCGGTATAACCGTATGCGCGTATTCATTTATTGCCTCGTATGTCCGTTGAGGTAGTTTATTATGTTTATAACATTCTGCAACTTCGTTCAAAAAATCCAAGAAAATTACTTTAGCGCATTTTCCACTCCACTTTCTGGCGATATTTGTAAACATTAAAATATAGGCATTATACAAAGCCCACGATTCGGAATTTTTAGGAAGTTCAGCCAATTGGTAAAACCCAGTTAAAGCAGTTTTCAATGCTATATCGCACATAATGATGTTAATTTCTCGATCGTCCTGCGCGATCTCGGATATCGAATTGGCTACACTATAAAGATCTCTTGCTTTTTTTATGTTATATGTTGATTGTGTAATTGACCCTTCGCGATATATTCTATGATAGAATTTCTGAGATATATAGCAAATTCTTTCTGCTACAGCTATGATTTGACATGTAAAGTCATTATCTTCATAATTACACCCTTCAATGAACTTAATATGATTATTCATAATCATATCACGTTTCATAATATATAGGCAGGCACTTGGAAAAGGATTTCCAGCATAGAATTCATTCAAATACTGAACCCCGCTATATACCCTATTCGCTTGAAGATAAGTTGATCTATCATAACTGTTGTTAATGTCGGTAGCATCAAACATAACAATATCAGCATTATTGTTTTCTGCAATAATCCAACACTCTTCAAGTGTATTATTTTCTATATAATCATCAGAATCACAAAAGTAGATGTATTTGCCACGTGCCATACTCAAGCCCGCATTTCTAGCTGCTGACAATCCTTTATTATCCTGCTTCAATACAACAATAGAGTTGTGTCTCTTTGCATATGTATCAATCACACTTTGACTATCATCTGTAGATCCATCATTAACGATTATAATCTCAACATCCGATAAAGTCTGAGATAACAAACTTTCAATACACTGTGGTAAGTATTCTATTGTATTGTATACTGGTACTATTACAGATACTTTTGACATAGTTTATCTAGTTAACCATAAATAGTCCAAATCTTTCTAATCTCTTTTTCAAAAACTGAAATATCCCAATTCCTAATCAAATTTCGTGGAATACGCAACGATTCTGTCTCTTTATTCACCAGCCCCGCTTTAACTATACCTGCCTTCGTATAACCTGACTCTCCAACAATTCCAACAGTGTCATTTGTATAATCATAATCTCCTCCAAATGGATAAGAAAAAACCGTTATTTGTTTTCCGATAATACTTTCAATATCGCATTTTGAAGACTCTATCTCCCACTTTTGTTTTTCTACGCTTTCCATTGCCAAGCAGGAATGTGTAACTGTATGGCCTCCAATTGAAACGTATTTTGATTCTGAAAGCCGCCGTAGTTCATTAGAAGTTATCATTCTGTATTCATTTCTTGGATAGTTTACCGGAACAAGCATATCTCTCAATCGTTTTAATTCCAATAATCGGCTCTCCGGATCCATTTCCTTTAAAGATTTGTGGGCAACGTAATAACTCTGATACCTAGCATCATCTGATGACAAATCCAAATACTCACCAAGCAAATCTATCTTATTAGGCAGATGGTCATTCAGCAAAAACAGAGACTCCAGTTCATCCCACCACATCTCATTATTGGTATCTATATTTTCTGTGCTTACAAAAATGGTGGCAGGAATCTGATATTTTTCTAAAATAGGTAATGCATACAGATAGTTGTCAGCGTAGCCATCATCAAAAGTAATAACTATAGATTTTTCTGTCACATTATCCCAATCATCCTCAAACCTCAGGACACGATAATTATCCTTTAAGAATTTTATGTGATCTTCAAAATTCGCTACATCAACGGCTAATAATTGGGGGTCAGAAGAAAGGTTGATTACTCTATGATATAGAAGTACATTTATGAATTCACTAGTAGGATATTCTTCATGATAAGCGTTCATCTTATCTGCAGATTGTACCTGATCTTGCGATAATACAATATAATCAGATATACCAGCTTTCTTGAGATTAGTAACTAAATCACGTGAATACTTATCACTTACACAAACAATAAACCCACAGCCTTGTTCATTTGAGCACTCAGATAATGAGTAGACTAGTTTATCAAGAACAATCTCTTTGTTTTTTTGTGTCTCAACAAATCCGCTCCACTCATAATTGTTTTCATCGAGCCATGTTCCAATTATTCTGCCATATTTACCCGCACCATAAATGTATATATTCCCATGATGTTTTTCACAAAAATCGCACAATTCTACCAGCATACAATATTCCCTATCTTTTCTGTGCAACTATCCCCAGTAAAACCTGATAGTCTTTATCCACTTCATCTAATAGCTCTCTACTTTCAAGGTCTTCTACAGCAATTCCTTGAATAAATGCTGTTGCCGCCAGTGCATTCCCATAAGTAATTACCGTAACATTCTTTTCACCAAAAACTTCCGAAAAGATATTCTTAGCACACAAATCCGTAACTCCCCAGTAATGCCCCCATCTATCCATATCATATCTGGATATAGGCGTGATAGTGGCCGCCATAGTTGCAAGTAAATAACCGCCATTACGTATTGTATAATATGCGCCAAGTATAGCTTCTTTTATATCGTAAATGAAATTAAGCGTCTGAGTGCAAACGAAAACATCATAATAATCTTTTTTCAGCGTTGCAATATCCGTTAAATCCTGTCCGGCTGAATAATCAAGTATTTCAAGTTCTGTTTGAACGTTGGTATAATATTGAGCAATTTCTTTACTATAAGTATTATCCCCAACCTCAAAGAAACGAATAGCATCACGAATGCCAGCTTTCCTGTTCAATTGTTCAATCGACGGTTTGTATGTATCAAGAAAATGTTCAATATAATACCTGTCTATTGGTGTACCTCTATCCAAACCAAAAATACGGCTTACTGGATTAATAGAATCTAATTCTATTGAGGTTTTGATTGGATTTAGTCTTCTATTCAGTTCAATTAGATCCTCGTTACTAATATATATATAATTACTTAATTCTAGTGATTTCAGATATTTCACTATCTCTATTGCATTATTCTCTGAAGTAGCTATGAAAATAGATGAATCACAAGCTATAGTTCCAGCAAATTCAGAAGTGAGCACATTAACAGGATGGTTCTCCATTACCTCTTGATGTTCAACATATGGGGATACAATAAACCCCTTCAAGTCCAATGGCTCGTCGGCTTCATCCAAAATAGTTGCCAGTTTTCTTGCCTTATTGCCGGTTCCATATATATAGATAGAATCCTCTTTAATATGTGTATATACATCTGCAATCATTCTGATTTACCCATACCTAATTCAAAACCATTTGAAAAATGGCTATGAATATAAATCATCTATAGTAATAAGATTGACGGAAATATTATGACATATGCATTTCCTTTTTATCCTGTCGATATCATAGCCAGGAATAACTAATATAGCATCCACATTAACACTATAACTATCCAATCCTATTACCGGGATCCCCATAACTTCCTCATAATGATTCAACTGTTTAGAAACCAGTATGTTTCTAACCTCGATACTTCCTTTTAATTCATCAATAACAGAAGTCGAAATCTGTCCTTTTCCCCAAAGCGATATAGACGATATCCCTCGATTCCTCAAAACATCAGAAAGCGATAAGCCATTTCTCAATGCACTATACATTAGAAATAGAATATGTCTGTAATATCGTTCCTTTTCAACCGCCGGCGTAAATGAATAGTAATCCTTCATTTTGTTAATTACGTCTTCACGAAACATAACATCAGGAGGGAAATTCAAATCTATATACTCATCCCGTTCCTGTAAGATGTATTCAGGTTTTTTATCCCCACTATGAATTCCAGAACCATCAAATCCTATATTATCTACTAATGATTTAAACGGGGCAAGATTGCCTCCGCCTGTTATAATCGATTTAAGTGCCCAAAAGACAGCCCAGGAATCTGCGTTTCCAGACAGATTCGCAATTACAGTAGTTTCAAGATCCTGCCCCCATATTGACAGTCTTTCTGACAACTCCTTGTCTTTTTTTATCCTACTAAACAACTTATAGTCTAGTTCAAAACCATCCCATCTATTCTTCCACGTTCCCCAGCCAAGAGAGGATATTCTGCCTGTAAAATATGAATCATATTCATCTTTTTCAATCCTAATCGGTTCACAATATCCACTTACAGAAAAGACGTTTTCTTTATTAACATAGAACTCTAAAGCATTAATCATATATTCCATAAACTGAGGATGAACAATGCAATCATCTTCCACAACAATTACAGCATCACAAGACTCAAACATATAACTAACGCCTTCAGAAATAGATCTTGCTAGACCTTTATTCTCCTTAGAAGTTATAACCTCTGTCTTACACCAGTCTATTGTATGTATTATCTCCTCTATCTTTTCCCACTCGTTCTTATCTTTTTCATCTTTGATACCATCATGAAAAAGAAACAATCGTTCAGGAAGAACTCTACATCTATGCAAGGCTTCAAGAGATTGCTTTGTACACCAACTTCTATTATATGAAAATAATGCTGTTCCTATTCTCATCCTTTTAGTTCCATTCCCAACGTAAATGTCTATCAATTGTTTGCACACAAACATCTTGTCATATAACTTTTCTACTACATGTATTCTATTTAGTACCGTTATGATATAATGTCAACAATTATCTTAGTCATTTCAAATTAAAGAACTCTCTTCTACCAAATTGCAAACATACCACATTATACTACAAATCAGTGGTAGGCACTATCATTGTAAGCTGCTGTTCTCATTTGTTACTTTTTCTATCATATAGTCAACTATTCCCTTGACTGCTCCTCCGATATTAACCCATGTCTCACTTCTAGCCTGTTCTCGCCCTTCTGCAAACCTATTCTCATTCAGACATCTATCAATCAGCACATCCAGTTGCTCCAAATTATCACTAGTCAGTTGTAGCCCCAATTTATCTAGAATAGTAAATGTCCATTCCTTTTCATCTAACCACCAAGAATCACACATCCCATTATCAAAAGAAGTATCAGCATATATAATAGGTTTGTCAAAAACCAAAGTATAATCAAAAACTATACCTGAGAAATCCGAAATCAATATATCCGCTTTGAGTAGCGTATCGAAATTATCGATATTTCTGTCCCAGGTAATCATATCACTTTCAGGATAAGATTCGATTAATGAATCTATCATTTCTCGCTCAGAAACAAACGATTGCGGATGTGGACGAATTATTACATGATAATTCGAACTAACAAGTTTCTTTATTATTCTCCCGCCATATTTACTCAATATCCCATTAGGTCCCCACGATGGTGCCAATAACACAGTTTTTTCATGACATAGAGTGATAGTGCTTTTCTGTAATCGAGAATAAAGATAATCCATATGCGGAAGACCCACCAGTCTTATCTCCTTTTTCGGGAGTTCACGTAGTTCTTCCAATTGTCTGATCTGGTTGATTTGATATTCACCACTCAAAAGAAGCGCATCATAGTAGTCTAAGCCAAACATCCGATAAAGTGTGGCGTCATTTGCTGCGTGGAGTACATGAACATACCATTTGACATATCGAGATCTTTTCCACTGATAAACATCCAACCCAGGCGTTGTAGATAATACTATGTCTGCCTTTATCATGTTCATACGCGCATATGCTTTGTTCCCATCTCCTGCATATTCGGTTTTTATGTATTCGTATTCAATGTTTAGTAATGGATCATCCGCGGATGCGGTGATATAAAGAAGTCTTTTCTTCCTTTTTTCCATCTCATCACATATTGGTTTAAATATACTGTAGTATCTGGAACTATCAGAAAAGATCACATACGGTATGTAGGTATTATCTGATGAAATATATTTTCCACCCGTTAGCAGAAAACGAATCTTAACCATAGCATTTCTTAATGCATATATCAATGCACTTATAATTCCAATAAGAATTGTAAAGAGCATACTCCCGGTTCCGGGGTCGATATACAATAGTATCATCTTTTTCAATCCTCAAACGTCCAATTATTGTAGTCAAATATATTCTGGTTTCGTAAAATCATGATGTTATTAATCTGAAATACATTTCCATTATTTTTTTCAATATCCGATGGTGAATAAATGATATACTGAGCGGGATCGAACTTAGAATCAGAATTAATTTGATTTCCGCTAAAAGGGTTAATAGGATCAGTGATTAGCCCTTCAAATGCTAAAGAAGGTGTATCTGCATTTGTCATAAAGGAGTTATCAATAGAGAATTCTTTGCTGTCAAAATCTTTAACCATAAATAACGCATTATAAAACATGACATCTCTATAATATGGGTAGTCAGTCCCTGATTGTAGATTTGTTATGAACTGATCACTTAATCCTATATTTCTCCCATGGTCAGATACAATTATTATACGCGTATTGTCATAAAGATCGTTATCTCTTAGATAATCAAGCCATACTCCTATTCGGAGCAAGGCCGACATATCTACCTGATAGTGTTCTTTCTGTTCAGTAGTCATCAACTTCAGTTCATGTCCATCGATTGAATATCTTATAGAATGTTCGGATTCATAGACTGTGTTATCAACTTCAAGCTTCGGCTCAAACATCGGTTCCTGAAGCAACATAGGCTCGTGCGTAGCTGTATTGCTAATTGTCAAAAAGGTATTTTGACCTGTATCAGTTATCTTTGTCATCTCGCTCATTTTTTGTAAAACAACATCTCTCACCAAATATGCATTTTTGTATCCATAACTCGTATCGGGACTATCTGCCACATAATTGAATACATCGCCATCCGTCCCTGTTATTGCTGTATTATACCGCCCCTTATCATAAACCTCCGATTGAAAAGCTACAGGAAATGCCCTGAATAACCCATACATAAACAAATTACGTGAAATACGTTCTCCAATCTGTAATTCGCTATTTGTGGAATAAACTTTATAGTATCCCTCTGTTATATATCTATGAATTCCAGGATAATCATCGAAAATACTCAGATCAGAAGACCACATATAATTAGCATATGGTGGATCACAGACTGTTACATCAAATCCATTCTCAAGAAATACCACCGGCATTACCTTTAACGCCTCATTCTGCTTTTCTTTCAGCGATTCTTCGGTTCTTTCATTGATTCTTTGAGGAGTATACTCATAACCGCCATACAATGGTGGTGTGCCAACATTCGTAAATGCTCCATATGATAGTGTATTTGGATAATAGGTAAACCCCTGGAACTGTTCTTGTAAGATTGGCTTTTCGTTAAGGATAAACGGGACAAACGCACTAATTGCACGATCCAGCATAATAACAACAACATTCTTTCCCTGCTTATCAAGTGAAAAATACGGGTCTCTAGTCTGATTGTTCGCTTGTGTACTCATTATTATCCGGGTAGACTTTGATATTGAGCTAAGATTTATAATGGACATACATGCTATTACAACACTACCTGCAATACATAAGATTCTTAACGCTTCTATCTTTTTCCACAACAAAAGGACTCCAATAATAACACCCATAACGACTAAAACATTTATTACCATCTCATTGATTGAAGCTTGTGGCATATTATCATATTGTAAATATGACGAAAGATTACCATATGATTTACCAAAAAACATATAATCAATAATCGTGACAAATGCAGCTATCGATAGCGTCACCGAAATATATAATCTTGATTTCTCCGAAGAAAGCCTGTAAAAAATCATAGACCATATTCCAAATAGGCCCGTTGCAGTCAACACAGAATACAAAATGGAGTGCTTCAAGCAATCTATACCTCCAGCATCTATAAATTCCGCTGGAGAAGCATTTATAACAGTTGTTGGAATAAGAATACCTATAAGAAGTATTATCATCACTGAACTAATATAATAAATTTGTCTGCTACTAACTGATTCCCGATAACTCAGTTGTTTAATTTTCCCATCCGGAACAAGCATTATCACAGTCGGGATCTGCATCAGCAACCCAACCATTCCAATAATGATTTTTCTTCGGATTCCATGCCACGGCATAAATACATTGAACCCAACTATCATCAATATGCCCACAACTGAACAAATAATAGCCAATGTTTTCTTCGGATTAGGAATGATATAAAAGATATTTTTAAGTAGTGAAAAGAGATTATTTAGAGTCCAATAAAATACCAGACCAGAGGGAGAGTTATACAAAAACGCCAAAAAGATAAGAGCCATTCCGTAAAGTTGTATCTTACTTTTTAAAGGCATATCTTTGGTATATATAGCCCCGGATATGATATTAATTAGTGTCATCAGAATTGGAAGAATATTGATAGTTAGACCACCAATATTGATTATCGCATCCGGCCCCCCCAGATCCATAATCGGACCAAACGAAGCACTATTAAGTAATTGTAAATCATATAAATAATGATATGCAGTAATAAAAAAAGGGATCTCGAGAAGAAGCGATAAAGAGCCGCGAAGAGAATAATAAGGTTTATAATTATTTTGGCGATAATAAGTCTGAAGGATCATGACTCTTTCATCGCCTTTAAAAACCTTTTTAATCTGATCTATTCCCGGTTTTAGCTTTGCAGCAATCTGCCTTTCCTCTTCCTGCATTTCATCTGCCCGACGATAAAAAGGAAAAACCAACAAATTGATTACAAGACTCAGAAAAATAATAGACAGTCCCGGGTTGATAGTGATTCTGTAACCCAAAGCATATGTCACATCAAAAATTAATTCCAAGGGACCTAATATAAGCTGATATAAACTTTCGGTAATAGACATTTTTCCTCACCAGCTAGTATACAAAAACATATAAGAACTCTTTAGTGTGTATCATTCTTTCATTTGCTTCCGGGATACGAGTTCTTTATAGTCAGCGCCTGCCAGAATTGCGAATACCAGTACTGCGATAGTACATATAACTGTTATAGGATTAAGAAGACTGAAGTCTTTTAAGAAAACAACAGAGATAATCACAGCCCAGGCCGAATATGTGATGTTCAGTGCCATGGATTTTGAGGCGCCAATCTTAGAAATAGCCTTGTAGTAAAACAGATATGACACTGTAGCAAATAGAGCTGCAATTGCAATTGTTGGAATAAGCATCCCTGTACCTATGAGTAACGATGTAGTAAACCCCCAGCCTTTGATTATCGGCAGGATAATTACGCCATATACAAGCGCAGATGTTGTCTGTCTGATTTGAAGCGCTATTTCATCAGTGACTGAATCATCCTGAACACATTTTGCAATTATGACTGCCTCTATTCCCCAACCAAAAGCACACATTAGTGTTCCCGCAAATCCTAACCAGAAATTTCTAATATTTATATCCGGACTATAACTTAAACCATACACACCAAGTAAAGATAAAATGAGGAAAACCCATCTGTACCACTGCATCTTTTCCTTTAAGAATAAGTATGCCAAAGCTGCACCAATTGCGGGGAAAATAGCACTTGCCACAGCGCCGATTGAAGCACCCATATTTGCGACAGAAAGAACATAACCAGTCATACCGATAGGTCCCCCAATGATAGCTGCAACCGACACAAAACGTCCACTTTTTGTTTTTAATGCTTTCACGACGCTACTGAGATTACCTTTGACACCATTGTAAATGCATGCCCAAATCGCAGAAAAAGCGTCATGTAGAAAAGTACTAACAAATGGCGCCAACAAAACTGCTTGCTCTGTTGATACAAAAGGTGTCATGGCTAAAGCCAAACCTATGATTATGGTTTCTATTGCCCATGTTATTCCTGCTATTATCCCAGCGATCACTTATATATCCTCCTTAAAAAGCTTAAATATTCCTATATGCCACTATATTCTTCTTAAGACGATCATATCGTCCATCAGCATACTCCTGCATAAATTGTCCATCAAACGGTACTCGTGTAAGTCCCCAAAGCGTCCAAAGATAATCCACATATAATTTCGCAGCCACGAACTTCTTTTGTTCATCTACTGTAGCCGATCTGCCGAAATATGCCTCTAACAGGGCATTGTCGTCATCTGATGAATAATCAGCCTCAATAGACAAACACGATAAGTCCCACATAGGTTCGTTCATACCACTGTATTCCCAATCTATGAGATATAGCTTTCCGTTTTCATCAAGAACCCAGTTATCCACCAAAGAATCATTGTGACACGGAACTCGATCAGTCAGCCCATTCGAATCAATATCGGCCTTAATAGACATGACAGTTTTCTTAACCTCCTCATAATCATCATAGGTTACAACATTTCCTTTTCTTATGAGGTCTTCATAAAGCCCAGCCATCTCAAACACTTCAAATCTAACTCCGGTATCTTCTCCGCAAGTGTGCAAATTCCGAAAAATGGCAGCAGCCTGAATAAGCACTTCTTTTTGCTTCATAACATCATTGTTCATCGGACGTGGATTGGTTATAAAGCGCATCACTTTGGAGCCTTCATCCCCAAAATAAAGCAGTTCTGAATCGATCTTCAGTTTACAGGCAAGTTCAGTACTCTTTCGTTCATCGGACCGGTTGATCATCTCTTCAGTGCCTTCTCCGGGAATACGGACAAGCAGTTCTTCACCATCAAGCATCATAACATGGTATGAATGGTTAGTCATACCGCCCAAACGAACGATATCGGAATAATTCGCATCACGACCAGCCTTTTTCAATAGGTCCTTCACCTTTGGAATATCTTCAACAATTAGTTCCCTAACTAATTCAGCCATAAGTTATACCTCCTGAATAATTAAACAATCATGATACATATATTTATACTGTCCGTCAGGTGTAACAAAGCGAAACCCAACCGCTTCAGCATTATCGCCCTTTATCTCATGTATCTGCGTTACGTCTTTTTCAAAAACGTTCAATGATTTAGCAATCGTCTTAATAATGGACGAATGAGTATCGTGGATATATGAATTATCAAAATGTCTTAGTTCATCCAACGTGTCAAATTCAAATATCATTCCAGGTGGATATTTGCGGATCTTCATCTTCAATCGGTCAAGATGTGCCATAAAGATCCTTTCCCAAAGTTTATCCTGTGTCCCTGGAATATTGTATTCTTCAGCCAGAATGTCTAAGAATTCGTGTGAAAACTCAGGACTCCAAAAAGTGTGCCCCATCATATACCAGGCATCCGCTCCTCCTATAGAAACATTACTAATGTATCCTTTTCCATCCACCTCCATACACCACTCGAAGGTATGACCCTCTGCGTATTCAGCTGCATAATAACTCTCATCTACTTCTGCTTCAAAAGGACTATCCAGGAAATAATTATCGGCAGAACAAATATAACTGGCTGATAACAAATCACGTACCGCCCAAATAGAACCATTATTGTTGCGAGAGAGATAGTCGGGATTATAAATCAGTCTTACCCCATATTTTTCCTTAAGATACTCAAATTGTTCTGCCTTATAGCCTGTCACGATATATATATCTGACACTCCGGCAGCCTTAATCTGAACGATCTGACGCTCGATCAAAACTTCGTTCTTAACTACCGTAAGCCCTTTATGACGCTCGAATGATAGCGGTGCAAATCTTGAACTAGTACCTGCCGCCAAAATAATTGCATTATCTACCTTCATCTACAATTCCTTATATTTCTTATTCACGAAATATCTGTTTATATACCTCTATCAACTGTCTACTTTAAAAATCCGGATCATACCTTTAATTTTCTGTTTTAAGATCTGGCTTCTACTAATAGTTCATTATATGAATCCATAAGTTGATTATACACGCTATCCACATCATATCTTGCTGCGGCCTGTTTTCGTTCTTCCATAGATAGTTCTTCCGCATAATCATCATCTTCAAAAATCTTTCTTATACAAGATATGAACATATAACCAGCATCCATCTGATATAGAAGACCACTCTTCCCATGTTCAATTAAATCGGGGGTCCCTCCAGTATAAGTAGCAACAACAGGAACCCCCAAGAATTGTGCCTCACCTATAGAATTGGATGAATTTTCAATAGTTGATGAACTGACAAACACATGTGAAGACAAGTAATACTCTATCATATCTTTTGGCAAAAGTTTACCAACAAAACTAATATGATTTTTTAAGTCAAACATATCTATCAAAAATAATAAATACCTATCATATGGTGTTTGTTTTTCATATACTCCACTAGCCAAAGCCCCATGACCAGCAATACTAACTTGAATATCATCATATAAATCCACAAGCGTTCTGATTGCCGGAAGTATAAGATGTAATCCCTTTACTGGATAACCTGCTTGGCATATAAATATAGAATGTCTTTTACACTGTTTCAGATTCCACATTTCTTTGCACAAATAAAACTCTTTTCTCAGGACTTCCCCGCATTTTCTATATTTTGTCTCTGGCGCCACATAAAAAATATATGAGCGATCCCAAGTTGTTCTCCCCAATACAATAAACGATTTTTTGATAGTTTCAACTTCAAATAAACCTTGTTTCTGAAAATCCACCGCATTATCTCTCATGCATGGCTTTCCATTACATTTCATCAGTTTCCATTTTTCAGGAATTCCAATGTTATAATATGGGGTAATAGCTGAGACCAATCCCTGAATATGTGTAATTACTTTACTTCTGATATTCAGTTGTTCGGCAGCACAAACAGCAGCATATGAGTGCCTATACTCAGTTCCCCAAATATGAATAACATCTGGTTTATAATTTTCATAAATAGAGCGGAACTCCTCAATAGAATCCCCTATTGTTGTCTCTTCAGTATTAACAGACGCATGAAATGAATAATATATCAGCCCACCCATTCGACCCATTAACATGCGAGATTCATCCCTAATAGGAAAGCACATAGCAACTTCAACACTCTCTGATTCAGAGATCATATCGAATAAACCACTTATCCATCCTTCAAAAACAGGGGGATTCACATTATATATTTGGCTAAATTCTGATGTTATAAGATTACAAATCCACAGAGCTTTCATTTGTTTGAAGTCCTTTTGTTCTTTATGTGCATTTTGATAGCAGGTTCCTAATCGCTAGATTTTTTCTTTAACCCTTTATTCATGATATGACCTCTCCAAAATGGATTCTTTATTGAGGATATTTCATAAACCTCTCAAACAAGACTTGACTTCTGAATCGATCTCATCAAAAGAAATGGTATTTGATACTGCATGATATTTCAAATCATTCTCTGGAATTCCTTTACAAGCTATCCTCCTTTGATTTATCAACCCAGTCTTGAATTAAAATAACATCATGCTTCTTTTTTACTTCTTGCAATAAAGGATCATTTAAATTAATTATCGAAACAAGAATAGCATCTACTGCACAATCTAATAACATTTCTTTATCAACAACAAATACGTCCTCTATTTTTGTCCCGATCTTTCGGGAATCACCATCTGCAATAAATCGAATATTAACCTTACTATCTCGGAAAAATCTAACACAATTCTTTCCCCAAGTTCCAGCCCCCCATATTGCAATGCTTTTTGAGTTGTTCGACAATGCCAAAAAACAGTCCATTAGTTCCGGATCTTTTTTTTCCATTTTTTCATAAAATACCCTTCGCCTAATCTGAATATTTCTAGCATTTATTACATCTCGAAAAGAATCGATATATTCTCTATATTCATATAGTATTTTCCGAACTTCGCGTAAACAATCCGAACCACGGCTCTCACTTATACCTGTTCTTCGAAAATTCGACAAAATACTATCAATATAACGGAACACCATATTATGTGTATAACACCGAAGGATAAATTCATAATCCGCCGCAATAGAATACTCCGGTCTAAAAACACCTAATTGATCATATACTCGTTTGCGCACAAATGTAGCTGGATGTTTTACCATCATAGCAAGCCAAGGATTAGGATCACTAACATTAGGTTTACTCACAGTACACTGCCCATAAGCATCTACCGAGTTAATATTTCCATGAACTATATCAACGTTTTCTTCGGTAAATGCATCGACCACACGTTCTATAGCCATTGGCTCTAACCAATCATCAGAATTAACAATACCTATTATTTCCCCCGTTGACGCACTAATCCCTTTATTCATAGCATAATAAATCCCGTCATCTTTTTCAGAGATATAAATCGCAATACTATCTATATGTTTTTCAATAATCTCACAAGTTCTATCAGACGATCCACCATCTACGATAATATACTCGATATTATCATAATCTTGAGAAAGGACACTATTAATAGTCTGTTCGATTGTTTCTTCGGAATTTAAGCAAACCGTTATAATAGATACTTTAACTCTCTTCATTTTTAAGCAAATATTGTCTTTTCTATAAGCAAAAACAAAAAACCTCTTATATCTTGCTCTACTGTCTCCCATTTATCATGCATTCATCCTGATTTCCGTAATAATGTGTTTCACAAAGCACAAATCTCAACACACTCTCTCATCAAATGAATGACTTTGCAAAAATACATCCGCAAATATATTGATTGGTTTTTCCCATAAGATGACATCTCGATTAACCCCCATTTCCATTAGCTGTTCAATCATGTTTTGTGCAGCATTCTGATTATTTATAGCACAAACAATATAATCATATTCTGTTTGCAATATCGTGTTCGGTAATCGAGGAGAAATATTCATGATTTGAATTGTTGAGGGGTTATTGTCGATCCATTCCACAACAGAACACAACCTATTCCACAAAAAAAGTTTTATATAGGATATGCCACATCTCCCCGATCCAAAGACAATGATTCTTTTTCCTGACAAAAGTTTTTCGTTTGGAAAACGATACATAGGAAATGATATCGACGGATTGATTCCCAAATTATAATCAAGCATTGAGTATAACTCATATAAAAATCGTTGTTGGAAAAAAGTATACAACATATCATCTTTCGAATAATCTTTTATAGCAGATAACATCGTATCGTATAATCGCGCTCTTTCTTCCAAAAACCTTGGATTCGGATTATGCGTAACAGATGATTCATTGTACCGATAGTTATAAAACGCACTATGAATCACCTTTATTGTTTTGCAGCGAAGTAAATACAGAAAACAAAATAGAAAATCTTCACCATTGACAATCTTTTGATCTGCCTGTCTATATACGCTCTTCACTAATGAGGTACGGAACAATTTACAGACACGATTATTGGTGATTCCACCAACTCCCACCCCCTCATAAGCACCATCGCGAATAAAAAATTTCCTACATGTGTTATTATCTTGAGCATCGTATATACCCGGTGGAAGTGCATCATATCGCGTTTGTACTATGGTACCATCTTTACCGTACCATCGAATGCCGGATGAGATAAGATCGCTATCACCGATAGTGTCTACTAAACACCTGTACATATCTGAATCTATCCAATCGTCACTATCGACAAATCCAATAAATTCACCTTCTGCTATCTCAATGCCTGCAACCAACGCATTATGCGCCCCACCATTTTTTTTATGAATCACATATATTCTCGAATCCATTTTTGCATAATCATCACAAATGGTCCCAGAAGAATCTGTACTTCCATCATCAACAAGTATAATTTCCAGATTGCTATATTTCTGATTGCAAATACTATCTAAGCAGTCGTAAAGATATTTCTCGCTATTATACACAGGTACTATCACTGATACTTTTTTTTGCATAAATAAAGACCCCAAAACTAAGATGCTCTTTTGAATTGTACATCCTTAAATCAAAAAGTATTACTTTAGCAAAAGTTATGCGCTAATCAATCATCGAAATAATATATCCATTATGTTTGCTATGAAGCAGTTATTTATGTTCCCAATATCAATAAACGCAATTGGCGATTCTACTCTTTTTCAGTGATCAGTAAGCCAAATTTCTTATCCCAATCTTCCGGAATAAAATGTCGTAGACCTCCCCATGATACAAAAGTAATCTCACTGAATAATACTCTTCCGTCCGGCATTAGATACCAGTCTACACGGCAATGTCTGAAGCCATCACTCAATTTTCTGCTATATTCAATAATCAGGTCTAACTGCTCAGGTTTGGGAGCTAACACTGGATCATATGGATATCCATATGAAACACCATCTTGTCTATTCCATTCAAGATCATAGAATGATGCTTTTGCCTCCTCGCGATGTGATCCAGATATACACCAGATATACTTTGGCTCACCATGAAAGCAAAAAACGTCATAATCATATACTGTTTCAGCCAACCCTTCCAAATACTCTTCACAGATTATTCTAGGTTTAATCCCTCTGTAGTTTGACTCAAACTTGTAAAAAAAGTAATCCCGATCCATCCAATACTCTAGTTCTTCAATTATAATTCCCACATCAATTGTGCTTTTATCTTTGACAATAATATTCCGCCCGGATCCATTATTCAGTTTTATAACAAAACTGTTCGGTAATGCATCGAAATTGATCTGTTCAGGTTTATCCCAAACGCCCAGGTATCTCACAAGATGTGTTTCGCCAATTTGTTTTTTCACATACTCTCTAGCCAGATACTTATCAGTCAGTTCCCTTTTTAATTCTAGATCAGATCCATATATTTTCTCCCAATTGATTATCTCGCTATAACTAGTTGGATGCTCCCAATTCATTTTCACTCCAAATGAATTAGCGTATAATTGATCGATTTCATCTCTATATCTGTCTTCCGGAAGATTCTTGCGATACTGATATTCCAAATCCCTATCACATATTTTGATTCTGTCACTATCAATTCCGTACCCTTCTAATTGATTCATAATTGTCCGCTGTGCTTTTCGGTTGTTTATGGCGATCAAGTATAGATACCCACTCATATCTTTATCAAATGCATCGTCCAAAGCCTCGTATTTACACAAATTTTGTATTGATACATTACGATATGATTTGCCATGCTTTGATTTGTCGTTATCCATAAATGCTACTACATCTACACCAAGCGAATGTAATGCATCAAATAACTCATAACCGATTTTACCTGCCCCAATTATGATATACTTATATGTTTTACAATTACTATCTACGATATCGCTTAGCATTATCGGGTTTATCATCGTTTCATCTCCTTTATATACACTATGCTATAGTTTTATGTTGTTCTAATATCATGTGATGTGCGAGAAATCTCACCGATTTCTCGCACATTATTGCCAAGGCATCCTACATCATCACAAGTCAACCCATTTTTCCACAATACATATGTAAAAGAAATCTGGTCTCTAAAACTCTTCTCATAAACCTCTCTCCACCAATCTCTCATGATTTTTTGGGTTAAGGCGTTTTGATTATTTCTTACTATAAAATTACATTCATATAATCCAAAATGTCTAGGCATACCCTGTCTCATATATTCTCTCAGTTGCGCTCTAACAACATTTTCTGGTGCCTTAATTCCCGCCATTTTAACTCCATGAAGATATAAGCAATCCCCACCTTCTTTCGGCATTCTGAACATTCCAATACCACTACGTCCCACAGTTTTGACGTATTGCATAACATCTCCCGTAAGAAGCATATTTCCATCAATATAAATGCTATAAGCATAATCCAAAAAAATCTCACACCCATGGATTTTGCAAAATCTGTTTTTTCTAACATTATCCAGTTCAAAAGAAGGAAGTATATCGAAAATATCAATGTATTTCCATTTTGAAGTTTCAGAGGGCTTACGATCTGTTATAATATAATAATCGCATTGCTCATTTATATACAATGGTTCTAGCACCTCATCATATCCTCCACATATACAAGTATATACAGCCACTTGTTTGTTTTCCGGATTCCCAATAGGTTGTATTTGATATTCTGATGGTAAAATATGGGGCTCAGAAATCGGCGATACTTCTCCACTCTCCAAAAAAATATCTACCCAAAAATCCAAACGAGCTAACTCATATACTGTAATATACTCTATGTTCTCTTTCTTAAGCTGTTGTTCTACGGGTTTTGATGATTTGGTTGAGATAAACAAAAAAACAAAAGGATTATCTAAAGCATATAATTCACTCGGAGAAATACAAATTAATCCATCCTTTATCTCCTTACCCCATTTAGACCTATCATTATCACAGAAAAAATTTATCTTAAGCCCTTTTGAAACAAGCATTTGAATATACGAATATCCAATAACTGTCCCCATTTTCCCTGTGCCAAATATACAAACCGGTCTATGGTGTTTATGTATTTCAATAATCTTTTTTTCAAATTCATTCTCTTTATCCATAGAAAAACCTTACTGTATAATATGCTCACTCATATCGCATCCAGCATATTCTACATATTAATCCCTCTTACAAATGATTTTCAACAAATTCTAGATGGTATTTTTTATGAGGTTTCTCATAATAGTCTATCAATCTAAAGAGACATTCATCTTTTATATTAGCGATATAATATCCCTTTTTTCTTTCTCTTCTGGCTATACTATTCTCTATAAATTCATCCGATAAGTATTCAGAATGAGCCATAATATCAATTTGCAGAATTAGTGTATTCTCTATTTGAAAACGGATGGAATATTGACCCGCATTCTTGGAGCGCGCTTCCCAACTATACCCATCAATAGCAATTCCCGAAAAGAAATCTTCAGTTATCCTACACACGTCATCAAAATCTCCAGGATCACACACAATGTCTATATCTTTTCCCAGTGGGTAATGCTTCGGAAAATCTTGAGGATAGTTTTCACTCTCTGACTTTATGATCATCCATCCATAACTCTCAAGAGAAGAAAAGAAGGCGTTCAAATCAATCTCTGCAAATAGAAATTTTTCTACAAACTCAGACTGTTCATAATTGTCCGAAGTATGAATTATAATATCCGGGAAATAGTCATCCACTTTGGAGATATACTCATCTCGAATCTTTTGTTTTAGTTTTTCACCCTTTTTTGATAAAGTCGAGCCACTATCTTTTACTCTGAAGTCCGGATTACCCATCAAAATATCAAAAGAGCAAATAGAATAGGGGGCAGATTCCTTAAGGCGCTTTAATTTTGCCTCAATCTTCCATTCTGCAACGCTATCCTTACTATAAATACCTTTAATCGTTCTGCTGAACACATCGTAAGATAGATTTCGAATATCTATATTCTCAACATCATATTGATTAGAGATTTCTTTAATTATATCATCATAATACTCACTAACCGGTGACCACAGAAAGCCTTTAATTGGTCTGAACCAATTCTTACTAATTAAACTGAGCTTCTCATCTAAAAGTAAACACTCCTGCTCTGTAAAAAACTCTTCGAACCACTCTCGTCCATATTTCACGTCTTTTACTTCATCCATGATTCTGACATGAACTCTTGGGATGCCATAATACAGTGCCAACGACAAGCGATGCGCACCATCAAACAGATTAAGTTCACGATCTACAATAATCTCGCTCGTATAATCATAACCATTTTCAGAGAACGATTTTATCAATTTTTGAAATCTTTTCTCTGCCGCATCTCCATATCCAGCCTCAACTCTGTTATTCTGTGCGCGTCTATACCATTCAGCCCCAAAGGTATTATGTCCCAAGTAACTATCAATAGCATATAGTTTTAGTAGAATATCATATCGATTGAACTCCCCATCTCTATATTGTGCACACATAATCTCACGTGTATCGATATAGACGTCTCTAGTTATCTCTCCGTCATCGGTTTCTAGATAGGCAAATTTTAAAGCATCTACAACGGTCGTGAAAGCTTGTTCGAATAATATACGCTTTATAGTTTCCTGATATCGATCAGAAACAGATAATAAAACCACACAGGATCGCCTAAGTGACTTATCGGAAACTTCATATACTTTGTATCCTTCGATACTATCTGGATTCCCCGTCAAGTCGGAAACAATAAATCCCTGAAAAGCATCAAGACAATCTAATCTATTCAATAGCGAAAAGAGCTTAACCCCATACTTTCCTGCTCCAAAAACATAAAATGCCTCACCGGAGGATATTAGTTCTTTGAGTTCATGTATTTTTTCTTCATATAAACCTGCAATAGAATCCATACCTATATTTCCTGTGTTTTTTTCTGCCTTCTTTGTTCCATTCAGTTCATCTTCCGTCGTATGTCCTAATAACGATCACTCCAATATCTATGTCATGAATTTGCTTACTTAGACACGCGTTCATAGTCCAATCTACTCAGCACTGTGATCCACGGATGATCGCCAAAGAAGTATTTTTTCCGCCGTCTCTCTTACAGCCCCCTCACCGCCCTTTGCTTGTGTTATATATATAGCAGCCTCTCTAACTCTGGAATCCGCATCAGCTGGACAACACCCAACTCCCACCGATTTAATGGCTTCCAGATCGTTAATGTCATCGCCAATATATGCAACTTCGTTTAGTGTAATCCTATACTTCTGGCATATTGCCTTTATTACTTGCAGTTTATCGGAAACCCCCTGACAGATTTCATCAACATTAAGTTTTTGGGCTCGTCGGGTATTTAACTCGCGATTTTCACTTGTTATGATTCCGGTTATTATCCCTTGTTCTCTCAACATACTAAAGCCCATGCCATCTCTTGTATTAAACTTTTTCAGTTCATCTCCAAATTCAGAATAATACATCCCGGCATCAGTAAGAACTCCGTCACAATCAGAAAGAAACATCTTAATATAAGGGGAATCAAGATTCTTAACACATTGCTTATCAGTCTTATTTCTATCAGATAGAATATTCTCAACAATTATCCAATCACTAGGTTCATCTATCTCGACATATGAATTCTCATGCATTTCGTATGCTGATATATTACCTGAGATGCGATTCTTTGACGAAAGAAGATTCTCTCTAGAAGTAATATAGAAAGCCCCATTTTCCACCAGATAGCCATCAAATTCCTGACGTCGTGGACGGGAATACACATCGTAGTTCACCGGCTCTGAAAATCCAAATTCATTTTCTTTCCAAATAAACCGTTTCTGTCTCACCACAGACAATACACTATCTGTTCCCGGTGAGAAGTACAGTGAAAAACCATTCATCAGATCCTCAGATGTAAGTAACGGTGATGTAGCTTGAATCAAAACAAGGTTATCAAAAGCATGATTCTCAGCAAATTCCAACATGACAGATTCCGTAGAAGCAGTATCAGATGCAGATTCAGTGCTTCTATCAACGACAATCACCTTAGGCAGATTAAAGGATTCAACAGTTTTTTTGATTATTTCACTATCAGTTGAAACGTAAACAGTTTCTATTAATTCGCAATCATTAGCAGCCTTCGCCGTCCACCATACCAACGGATGTCCTGCCATACCTTTTATGTTTTTTAGTGGGATAGATTTACTCCCTCCTCTTACTGGAATAAAAGCAATATTCAAATAAGTTCTCCTTTTTCGAATTAAGAATAAAAAATATAGCTTTTTATTCTTTAATGATATAACTGGGTTTCTTATGAGATATTCTCAATTTCTTTAATACTGGTTTACCATCAAAGAACTCGTCTATTGCATCAGTCTCGCCTGCAACTCCATAATCATCAGCAACAATAATGCCTCCCTGTACCACCCTATCATAAAGAATTTCGAGTGCCTTTTTCGATGGCTCATATATGTCTGTATCAATATGCAACAGCGATATCCGCAAAAACGGATGTTGTTTTATATATTTTTCAAGTGTTTCTAGTATATCTCCTTTTACAAGTTCAACGTTTCCAAAGCCTTTCAAGGCGAGGGATTTTTCTAATTCTTCAATTTCCAGATAATCTCCCCCAGTCTCATTCAACCATTTTTTTCTGAATAATTCATCCCCTTCATTATGGGCTTCCGGAAATGGTCCAAACATATCAAAGCCTATTATTTTGCGACTTTCTTGGTTCTCAAGCAGCTCTCTAAAAGTGGCCCATTGTATCAATGATCCTCCCCTAAATACTCCGCATTCCACTATATCTCCAGGAAGGTTTATTACCATTTTATATAGTTCATAGTGCGATATAATATTCCCAATTCTTGATGGTTGCGTTGTCAGATAAAAACCATTCTCGTAATCCATTGTTCTTGTTTCATCAAATTTGTTAATCATTATTTCTCACCTCAATTTATGACCTATATACCATTTATTAATCAGCAATTCTATACTATTTCTATCTGTTACTATACTTCAGTTTATCCCTCTGTTCCATTTCAATTGGAAGAATTTCCTCAGTTTTAAATGTAAGGGCCTCAAATGTACCATTCAAATTTCGTACTAGTTTTCTTATCCCATCTGGCTCTAGTGAAGCGGCATGATCTGTTCCCTTCCACGTCCTATCCAGAGTATAATGACGTTCAATATATTCAGCGCCTAAAGTATATGCTGCAATGTCTACTGCAATCCCCAAATGATGACCAGAAAACCCTATAGATTTAACTCGTCCACCATATTGATCAATCATGCGGGTTATCTCCAACAAGCAAACATCCTTAAATGGGACAGGATAACCAGATGTACAATTATACAGCACTAAATCCTTTGCTCTGTTAAACCTTTCAAAAAGGCTTACTATCTGTTCTTCTTCCGCCCTGGTCGTCATCCCAAAAGAAAGCTGTATCTCACCTTTATAATTCTCACACAGCCACTGCAGCATTTGGTAATTTGTATTGCATGCAGATGGAATCTTTATAAACTGGGGAGCAAGTTCAGTTATCTCCTTCGCACTAGTAAGATCCCACACGGAAGTTGAATATATAATACCCGCCTCCTCGCACCACATCTTAAGTTGTTTATGTTGATCCGCATCAAACTCTAGAAATTCCCTATGCGCCCCATATGTTTCACCATACGCATTCTGTGGATTAGGATGTGGAGAATTATACTGTTCTTCTGTAAGTAATTCTTTAGGACACCGTTTTTGAAATTTTACGGCATCAACCTTACAAAAATGAGCAGCTGTTTCAATCATATCCTTAGCTATATTCATATCTCCCATATGGTTACAGCCAATTTCAGCAATTACAAAAGGTTTCTTATAAACTCTCATCCATTTCCTTTCGTCTACCATTCATTCAAACAAAGAATCAAAATTAGCTCGAGGAAAGATTTCTAAGCATCCACCTCGTGTTGCATTATAGATTTCTATTCCATTTTGATCTGCATATTCCTTCGCAGATAAATACGCTAATTCAACAGCCTCTGGATATGCTATTCCTGAAGGCTTACCCTCCTCATAAAAGTGTTTATATGCCTCCCCTATATTTCCATGAGCATAGGAAAAATCTACGCCCATCAAATAAACCCTTTTGAATCCCAAATACGCAGCCAATTGAATACATGAATAAGTCACAGTGGCACCCATATAACATTTTCTCGAAAAATCAGGTGAGAATTTCGGTTTTCTTCTTTCGGTGTACTCATAATGAAAATGGTGCCAGTATATGTTATCGCAACTAGCCGCCTTGAAACTTTCTTCGCTGGTATCTCCCAAAAAAACATTAGGAACATCTAAATGGTATATAATATCTTTATAATCTCTCAGAATCCGAAAATCTTCTGCAATATAGTACTGCGGTCTCCATTTTGATTCCGAAAAAACCCGAAAAATCGAATTCATACTTATGCAGATTTCATTCTTCTCATTAAGTTGATTCAAGTCTTCAACCATCAAGCTGGGACCTGTGGCAACAACAAAACACCTCTTGCCTTCATGTATCCCCTTATATCTTTCTAAATCCTTGTTGAAATACTCTGTAATACTGCTTGAACAATCATATATGTTAATGTGTTCAACATCTAAATAGTTCTCTATTTCCTCCTCGTGTGTTATCAATACATTTATATCTATATCACGGATATCATCTCTGCTGATAACCGGATATTCACTATAATCTCTCATGCGAGTATTCAACGTCTCTTCTCCTATCAGAGACTGTGGAATCATTTCTGCATATTGCCCCTTTATTTCTCTGTGCAATTCATTAACCAAGAACGCATATAAATCAAAGCCTTGAACAACGAACTGGTCACCTTCTTTTATCAATCCCTGTATATATGAAACAAGGTTATTCCTGGGATAAGATTCCTGAAATTCCCCAGGAAGATCAGACATACAGAAATATCGAGAATTACCGTCATTCTCAAGATATTCGATTATTTCTTGTTCATGTGAATACGTTATAACAATGTAATCTTCGTAATATTCTCTTTTGAATTGTAAATAATCTATTATTGGTACTCCATAAAGTATGGTTCCTTGCTTATTTACATCAGTATCTATAATTGCATCAACATATTGTCTTATGTGAGGAATAAGCCTTTTCCCTCGTTCTCCGGCTCCCCATATAACAAGTTTTCGATTCATTGCCTACATCTCCAAATAAAACAGAATACTCATTCTTACAATGCATATAGCACCGTCTCAGCAGCCGCCACAGAATAGTGTCCCAGATAAAAAGTGTAATCGTTTCTGTAGTCAAGAATCAACTGTGGCAGTACCCAAACGTCCTCCGGTTTATGATACAGGCTAATAGCCAATTTGGGTTTTTGTTGTTTTATTGTTTCCTCCGCACCCACCAGTGCATGATACTCTGATCCTTCAAGATCCATTTTGATGAAAGATACTCTCTTATCCTTCAATATTTCATCTAGTTTTCCTACTTTAATTGTTTCAATTCCGCTATCATCTACTTTTGAAGCACCATTTGAAGAAGACGAAAACGATAGAACTGTTTCTTCGCTCCATAACCCTCTTGGGATTACTTCATAAGAGCATTTGCTTTTATCCTCTGTTGGTAAAGATTGAACATACCTATCTAGGTTATCCATACACTTGTTTGCATTATCTTCATCAGGTTCAAACATATAGGATCTGCAAGCAATTATTTGACTCGCATCTGAATCTTTCAATACCATATCAAAAAACAGACGACTGGTCTTGCCGTCAAATGCGCCAGCATCAACAAAACACTCCTCTTTGACAAGTGAATTGTTTATTTCTGAATTATCAAAATACTGCCTGTCGCTCATTTCATCGATCATTTTACCTGCATTAATAATGCTGGATTCAGGAACACCCGCTTCTATCAACTGAGAATACATTTCCTTATGGAATAATCGCGAAGCAATTAGGATCACAGACTTAGATGAAAACTCACGAACATATCTATCAAACGAGTAGACCTTGTAACCTAGATATTTTCCTTCTTCTTTGCCGTGGAACTTATTGTCTATGCATCCCCCCACTTGAATCTCCGGGTATGACGCAATGAGTTCTTTTCCCCATGCTCCCGCCCCAAATAAGAAGACAGTCTCTGTATTATCAAGCATTCGCAAAAAGGCGGCTCCCTCGGGTGTCATACCGACCACTCGCTTAAGGTAAGAATTATCCCCAGTCAAAGAATATAAAAGCCTGTTTTCATACATTCTTTTGGAATACTCATCACCTATATGCGAATATATCTGTTTTATTGATTCTTCAAATTGCAAAATATAAACTCCTTAATTCTGTATTAACCATACTTGCCCCATTTGCAGCAATCTAATTGCTATTTTGAAGTAGCCTCAACTATCCTCATCATTCTGAACCTTAAGAATAGCTTTGAAAATTTCTATATCTTCTTGTGTAGTCAGTTTCAGATTTTTTTCCGATCCTTTAGAGAAGAAGATTGTTTCTCCGAGTAACTGCATCAATGTGCATGTAGCTGTAGTGTTTGTTATATCCTTAAGTTTCGCCTGTTCATGGGCCCACAACATCTTTTGAAGGCTATATGTATGCGGTGTCTGCGTTCTGTAAAGTTCTTCTCTGGGAATTTGGTCAATAGAACTGATACCGTCTCCACTTCTGAAAATTGCCTCTATACAAGGTATAGCCGCAACAGCAGATCCATATTCCCTATATGTTGCCAAACTATCCGTTATTATTTCTTCCGAAATGAAAGGCCGATTTCCATCATGAACCATAATCACATCATCCGCTTGGCAGTCCTTCTGTAACTGTTTTATTCCACACTCAATAGATTCCTGCCCGGTTTCTCCTCCTGTAACTACCCATCTTAGTTTGGTTATAGCATATTTCCTCGCATATGCCTTGATAGTATCAATTCGAGTTTCTAATGTAACAACACAGATCCAATCTATCTCGGGATGATGCTCAAAAGCCTCCATAGTATGGGCTATAACAGGTTTACCGCCTATATTCATGAATTGTTTGGGGATATCCATATGCATACGGGTACTTTTGCCCGCTGCGGTAAGCAGAGCGATATTCATAGATCAAACATCATCCGGAAATCTGATATCCACTACCGGATGAACCTTTCTTTTTTCTATTGGTGGAAGCTCCATATAGTCATCGAACTCAACTGTCAGCCACTCGAGGTATCCCGCTTCGGTCATCAGCGTAGCATCTTCAAAGTTGATATCTGTGTACTCTTGATACCATTTGCGAAGATATCCTTTACCCTTACGAGGAATAGGAAATGTGAGAGCTCTTACTCTTTCAGTCTCGGGATCAGAACTTGAAAGAACCAATTTATGATAAAACCTGGTAGCACTCCTTTTGGTCATATGATACAGGATACTGAACCATGTCCGCATCATACTCCTCGAGTCAGCAAATCTACCAACTGCGGACCAAAGTATCTTTCTTACTATGAAACACTTGAAGGAGTGGATTCTTTCTCCTAAATAACTATCAGGAACACTGTCTCTGGGGAAGATATCCATGAATATACCCTGCTCATACGGCATATGTTGCTGATGTTCGCGAAGGAATACAGTATCTTTTCTTCTGAGTTTACCATACCCCCATCGGTAACCCGGGGTTCTGTCTATATCCTGGAAATAATACTTTTCCGGGTCCAGTTCACTGTCACATACAGCCACGAACTTCTCATACTCGCTTCTTAGCATTGACACATCTGAATCATCATCCCACGGGATAAATCCTCCATGCCGTACCGCGCCAAGTAATGTTCCACCGGTGATCGAATACTTTATGTTATGTTTTCTGCAGATGCGATCAAACTCTTTGAGTAATTCCAGTTCTACCAGTTGCAACCTGCGTAATTGTTCCGCTGACAGTTCAATCATTAATATCTTTCAGAATATCCAATGTATGTCTGAGGCCTTCATTAATATCATAATAAGCATTCCACCCACAATCCCTCTTGATTTTATTAGAATCAAGTATAGCCTTGGTCGCAGTGGAATACCCTTTCGACTCCTGTTCGTCCGGGATATCAAACACAACATTCGTATCAGCATACGAGGCCAATATCGAGGCAATATCCTTAAGCGTAGAGTCAGATATACTATCTGCAATATTATAGCATTCTCCACACTTTCCGTCCATTAACACCTGAATGATTGCCCTCACCGCATCAGCTATATATATGTATGAGAAAAACTGCGTACCTGCGCTTTTTAATACTATGTTCTCTCTGTTTAGCGCATTTCTGATAAACTGGCTCAAAGCTTTACTATCATCTTTTTCCTGATTTGGGCCGTATATTCTGGCCAGTCTAACGCAAACAGCATCAATTCTGTACTGTTTAATATACGCTTGCATCATAGCTTCAGACAGTCGTTTACTTTCAGGATATCCTGCCCTTAGCGTATTACAATCTATGTATCCCATATAGGATTCATCAAATGCCTCAACATCGCCTCTGTTCTCTCCGTATATCTCTACGGACGATAGAATGATCACACGGCACCGAGCAGAAGCGGATTCATTAACCCTTTTAGCATACTCAAATATGTTGTATGTACCGATGCTGTTTGCTGTTATGGTTCCTACAGGATCGGTTGAATATTCCAGAGGATGGGTGTTGCTCGCTGCATGAATGATATAGTCGATGCTATTTGGAAAGCATTCTCCGGTAAATTCATTGGTAACATCATGTTCAATCAAGATAAGGTTATTTGATTGAGGAGAATTCATCCAGGAATCAAAACGAGCATCTAACTTACTCAGGTTACGTGATAATGCACAGACACGTATCCCGGCATCATGCTGCTCGTTATAGAGCATCAACAGGTCAACAAGATAGGATCCGATCATGCCGGATGCACCGGTGATGAGGATAGATTTGTGAGCAAACCTGTTTAGGGCAGGGGCAAGTCGTTCAGTTTCGGTATTTAGTTCGGTAAGGTAATGTGTGTTCATATTTGTGTACTCCAAAGATAGTGTTGGTATTATCATACTACTAACTAAGTATTTATTTAGGGTGTGCGAGTTATCATTTTTCAACCCTAACCGAAAGCTTTCTAAACAACGGCGATATAAAGATTACCGGGAGGATGAGCAACACCGTTACAGCCATACGGAAAGATTCCGAAGGAGGATCTGCCATTACTGCTCCCGATATCGCGTCAGCGTTCGCCATGAATTCCACGTCTTTTTGAAGAGAGTAGAGTACATATTGAAGCGGGAACAGATCCTTACGGTTTGAACTGATATAAAGCATGGCATAATACCAGCTGTTCCAATAATTCAGAGCTTTGAGCAGCCCTACAGTGACCATGATCGGCTTGGACATGGGAAGCACGATATCCGTAAATATCCTGAGAGTTGATGCTCCGTCCATGCGGGCTGCCCCGACTGTTTCCTCGGGAATGCTCTGGCGAAAGTACGTCCGCATTACCAGGATATACCATCCGGAACATGCTTCAGGAAGCAGAAGCGTCCAAAAAGTATCTTTCAGTCCATACAATTGCACATTGACCGCATATGTTGCTGCCAACCCGCCGCTGAAAAACATCGGGATCAGGATAAGGGCTGTATACAGTTTACCATATCGAAAATCCCTGTGGCTCATCACATATGCCATCGTGCTTATCAGAGTGAGGGACAAAACTGTTCCGCATAAGGTAAGTATTATACTGAGCAAAAACGAATGTCCGATATAAGCCCGGTGATCGATCATATACCGATAGGCATCAAGGGAGTAAGAATCAGGCAAGAAGCTGTATCCACGGGATAGCATGGATCCGTCAGAAGATACGGATACTATAGCTATGAGTATGATCGGCGTCAGCGCACCGGCCCCCAGGATCACATATATCGTCTTTAGTATTCTTTCCACAGATCTGCTTATCTTCATTTCTACACCAATCCGTTATCCGGATCCATGCGGTTAAGAATATAGTTCACGATCAGGAGAAGAACGCACCCTATGCCGTTCTGGAGAAGTCCTGCTGCCGCACTGAAACCATAGTCAGAGTTGTTGATCAGAGCTCGATATATATATACATCTACCGTTTCGGTAGCACTAAGGATCGAACCGGAATCACGGGTGACCTGATAGAATAATCCAAAATCAGTGGACAGAATATGTCCGAGGCTTAGGATCACCATCACAGATGCTATCCCCTTCAGATGAGGCAGTGTTATATACCTGATCATCTGTGACGTAGCTGCCCCATCCATCATAGCGCTGTCATATAGTGACTTATCTATCGAGGATATATATGAAAGATACAGGACCATGAAATACCCCACACTTTTCCACAGATGGGTAAGTATCAATATCCATGGCCATACCGCAGGCGTCCGATACCACGCGATCGGGGTGATACCGATATGGGCAAGGGCGTGATTTATAAGGCCTCTGTCCGTAGAAAGGAATGCATATGTCAAAGAACTGACCACAACCCATGAGAGAAAGTACGGAAGCAGCGATACTGCCTGTGACACCGCTCTGAACCTGTTCGATGAAATGAGCGATAAACCGACCGATAAACCTATCGGTAGCACAATATCCAGAAGAAGAAAAACCAGATTGTAAAATATGGTATTGCGAATAACCAAAGACATCTGAGGGTTCAAAAACAGGAATCTGAAGTTGTCGATCCCGACCCACTCACTGCCCCGAAACAGGCTATAGATAAACCCGCGGCCGGGAACCATCCTGTATCGCTTGAAAGCGATCACCATCCCGAACATCGGCAGATAGCAGAATGCCAGATACCACATGATCGTGGGAAGAGATATCGCTACTAATGATCGATCCCGGCTTTTCAAAACTGAACCGGATGTATTCCCGGTTAGTTTCATTTGACTGACTCCAAATATGAATCAAGTTGTCTCTGAGCTTCGGAGAGGAGGTCAAAGAGTCCTACCGCTTCCATCTGAGTGCGCATATCCCCCATAGCCTCATCAGGGTCAATGGTACCTGTCAGCAAATCTGATCTGTAACTCTCCCATATGGCATCCAATGCTGCTGTCTGAGTTTCATATCCTGAATCGTCAAAAGAAAATCCCCTCGTATCGCTGACATGAATCCCTTCGTATCCCTCGTAAACCCTGGTCCACTGATCGGAATCTGCAAGCACATCTTCTCCGGCGGATACTACGGATGCACTGATGACCGGGCCTGTCGCAAACAGATCGACCAGATAATCATCACTCCCCGCCTGAGTACGGATAACGGTATTCTCATAGTAGTTGTAGTGTTTGCCTTCGATGCCATATGCCAGCAGATCGCGAAATTCTCTGTCCGTATACAATAATTCCATATAGCGTAGACTCGCTTCGGCTCTCTCTTCTGAAACAGCTGAATTGACAGCGATCAGGGAGCCTTGCTGTGTAGATCTGGACATATAGGGCCCCATGAATCGGACCAGTTTGACGTTGAACCCCGTTACCGTCGGATCGGACCACCCCATAAATCCGCTCCACGCTATACCGGTTCGTATGGGAGTATGTAATGAATAAGGTATATCCGTCGTAGTAGCGGCATCGGGGTTGATATATCCCGCATCATACCACTTATGCATATATCTGAGCATATCCATGCACTCACCATCATCCCATATGGGAATGATCACGGTGCCCTCCGATGTCCCGGCATATCTGTATGGGATCACCAGATATTCGCCGACTATATTCTCATGGCACTGAAATACCTGTCCATATCCTTTCTGCGTCATATACAGCGGATATTCATCCGGGTGATCTTCTTTCCACATGGAAGCATACTTTTCCAACTCACTGAAGGCGATCTCATCCGGCAGCGTAAGCCCTTTTTCACCTTCATAATAATCGCTGTTCATCCTGAAGAATGCTTCCACAGCCAGATCCTTGAGCATGGGAACGCCATAGATTCTGCCATTGAGCGATCCTATCTCCCACCATGGATCCACAGTTTCGAACAGTTTCGGGGTTTCAGACACGACCAGATCCGTCAGATCATAATAGTATCCGTCACGGGCATGATCATCGAAGTCATTACACCAGTCGCATGTAAAAGTCATGTCGTAGTATTCCCCGGTAGCCATATCAAGGTCAAACTGTTCTTCATCTTTATATATCATCTCTACGGTGACACCTATCCGGTCAGCACTTATCGCATTTGCCCGCTCAACCACTTCATCCAAAGCATTTGGGGCCTTCCGTCCGTATACCCACCATACCAGATTGACCGGTTCATCGGTTTGAGGATTTGCCCCGCACCCGTTCAGGATCATCAGACAGATGAATAATGATATAAGAATAATTATTCCGTTTTTCTTCATGATATATCACCCTCATATCCTGGGATCTGCCAATTGCCCACGGTGCAAAGTTCCTTTATCCCTGTATCGGAGCCTCCGTCTAAGTATCGCCCGAAGGTTTGTATCTGATCCCAGTGTCCCCGGATCCTCAGAGACTCGCCATATGCGATCTGACAATCCATAGCTTGCTCCTTACTGTTGCTATATAACCGTATCGACTCAACTAGTCCGGGATATGTATTATGAATGATGGTATCTCCATCCTCCCTGACAGCCAGTACTATCCTGCCATATCTGAAGAATGAAAGCCCCGAGACTACGAAGTCCTCAAGCGAGCGAATTTCTCCGCCAATCAGCGAAGCATCCCCGCAATCCAGTCCGATCAAAGCGTTAAATCCACGCTTTAATGCCTCACGACCGATCACACTTACCCATTCCGGAGTTTTACCATAAAACCAAAGATATGCCATAGGGATCAATGTATCCAGGCACGAAGAAAAATCTTCATATTTCTGTCCGTATACCATCTCGGAGAGATGATACTTATCCCGACATAGCCCTGCAGGCATAAGCGCTGCAGACAATTCAATTCCGGGGAATTTGTTCCGAAGCGGATTTGTAATGGAGTGAAGCCATGAATGAATTATGTTACTTCTTGCCTCACTTAAAGCTATCAGATCCGGTTCACCACTGTAGAAACGCTCTGGTGACACGATATATTTCCCTCTCTGTGTATTATACCGGCTCAATATATCCGCCTTTAGGCGGGAGACATTTACGCCGCATGAAGAGTATATAGCTTCCTCCTCCCGGCCCCATCCATTGGAGATTTTATTATATCGCATATAATCAAACTGTACACCGTCAAAAGAGTACTCCTCGACGGTAGTAACTATGTAATCCAGCATATAGTCAATATAATCAAGATCGGTGTGATTGATATGGACATCGCTGGTATGACCGGAGATTTCAACATCTCCTTTCCCTGGATGATCCAGCAGATATGACCGGCATAAAGAACAGATATACATCCCATGTGCCTTGATACCTTTCTCCTTTATCCCACTTACTACTACAGAGAGATGATTATGCCATTCAGGATTTGATCTTATATCATTTCGAATCCCTTTGGCCAGAATATAGGCATCCGTGAATCCAAACTGCTTTAACATACTAAGATCAGCAATCGGTTGTGGCCGTAGTCCGCGGTCTTCATGGTTGAACCATATCGCAAGTCTCATAGAACATTCCCCGTACTGTCTACCGTGATAATTCTATTAAGCAGTCCGGACATCTTAGCCGCACCCTCATCATTCAGATGATCTGTATCAACATAATCCGCGACCGGATCAAAACCCTCCTCACAGAAGAGATCGGCAGTCTTTGGTCGAAACTGCTCCGGAATTGAAGCTATCTGTTTCTCATACATTTCTTTCAAAGAAGGATCTATTCCCTGTCTGTAATATCTGTTCGCCGGGAAAACGATCATGTGAAGGGTGATATTACTTTTTTTACACTGTAATGCCAGTTTGTTTAGTATGATACCGTTTTCCTCATAGCTCTCCGTATGTTTTGAGAGAGAATTATGATACGAAGTACGCTTCTTTGCCATAGAGAAACGCTCTTCTTCAGTCAGATCGTTGCCCCAGTCCGATTCAGCCAGGATCACACGATCCCGTCCGTCACAGAAGTAGTCGTCACAGATGCTGTTATATATCCGGCGGGAATCAGATTCCTCCGGTGAAGGGGATACGGTTTCGCTGATATTGATATTATGGTAATCGTTAAAATATCGTCCGTATACGTTTGTGATCCTTGATCGTTCACCTTCGTTTTTGGCTTTGGACAGGTCCATAAATGGAGCGTAATAAGATGTCCCAATAACCACATCTGTAAGATGTGGCAACATCTCCATTGCTCTTTCTATGATCCGCGCGGAATAATAATAATCCTGAGAGATAAAGGCCAGATTTATAAGACCGGGAATTTCCCGATCGTTGACCCCGAAACGGGGAAGCGAATGCCCGACCAGAACCTTATCGGCAGATTCTCTGCTTCCTCTTTCTAATGTATATTTCAGCCAATAATAATCGTAGTTTGTCAGAAAGTCTTCGTTGAGTAACAATTACTTAATATATTCTCCATCATAGATACCTGTTTATAGTATTATACGGTATCCATCCGATCATCCGCCTCTCTCATCCCAAGTAATCAGCATGATCTTTTGTACAAAACATAGATTTTTCCCGGTCCTATTTTCTATCTGCTCATGTCCTGTATAGGTTTATAGATGGTGTATTACGGTCTGCAGTATTGTCTGAAGCAGGAGTTATACCTCAGAATATTCTTATACAACGGTAATGTCCCCAAGGACAACAACCGATCAGAGCAGGCGATATGTCCGTTCACGATCGGTCGTAAGAACCGGAGTAACATGCACTCTGCAAATGAAGCACTGGCCAGTACAGTGATCTACAGCATCGTAGAGACCGCCAACGCGAATAACCTGAAGGTTTACGACTATCCGGAGTATTTCTTCACCGAGTTGCCCAAACACGCTGATGACAATAGACGAAATTTCATCAAAGATCTACTTCCATATGCTGAGGCGGGTTCTTTCTTTATGTAGTGCTCATGTTTGAGAGCTTACTTCCCTCTTTGAAGATCAGGCCGAAAGCGGTTTGACCATACAAATCTCTGGTATTAAATGTCGGGAGTCAAAGATGCTATTTGTCTAACACCAGCAAACCTATATTATCTCGAATTAACGCAACACAGTCATCCTGGGTATATTGGTTGCTTCTAAATCTTTCTAAAATCTTCAATATGGTAAGTGAATCTATAATCAAGTTCCCGTATTTTTCGGCTTGTTTTATCTGTTTTTCATGAATTGGTTCACGATCTCGGACATCTTTTTTCCGCTGATAGTTTATTAGCAATATAGCCTTAACATCTTTGAAGATTGAGATCAATAATATTGATATCATAATCATCTAATGCACCAATACTATCTGTACTAGTATCACAATATGTTTTATCCGTTAAAAAAATACACATTGGAGTAAATCATGTTGAATGATTAATATTTTTTGAGCAGAATCAAAAACAGCCAAAATCTTTAGAGCAGAATAGGACAATACCTGAATTAAACGTTTGCATCTTTTCCCTGCCCCGAACAGAACAACTGATTCAAGAGTTTCTGCTCTTCCCGAATCCATCTACTACCTCCTATATCGATGAAACTCTCGTTCAGGCTTTCATGTTATTCCTTGATAAACCCAACTTTGGCGGATACTCTTCATGATCTCATCAAGCATAACAAAAGTGTTAAGAACACGAGCTGAATCTCTGCTCTCCAATTGCTCCCTGATCCCATCGGAATATCTGGTGGTTATCATTATCGCATCAACAACAGGTAAATCATCATCCGGATGATACACAGGGATATCCTCAAATGAATCAGCTTTGCGATCAATGCCACCGAGAATCTCAACACTGGTTTGGGATAACAATCCATAAAAGGTCTTTCCGTATTTCCCCATACCATAGATAAGTACCGTTTTGACCTGAAGAGCACGAAGGTATTGCTCTATTTTGTTAATCAAATTAGGGCAATGCTTTGTGTAGTACATAAATACACCGGCCATTGAGTCATCAACGGCAGAGTCAGATGATGCACATATTTCATTTAGCAATCTCATGCCTTCACCATCTGCATTCTCTTTAAGCCGACGAGTATTTTCGTATGTATATTCAAGAGCGATTGACTTTAGTATCCGGTAATCATATTTATCTGCAAGATCAATTAATTCTTTAATTCCCTTAAGTGTATCCAGCACATAATGGGAATTCCATTCGACTTCCAGTTTACCGGGAATCGTACGGACTTCATAGAGTCTTACTGAAGTCATAAGATATTCTTCGGCATGGTTTAATGCCTTAGCTTGAAACACCGGATCTTCACATCTCTTATAATCCGGAAAGATAATATTATTATCAAGAAGGAACTCTCTCCTGTAGATAAAACCCGTATATTCATATGGATACTGGATATCAGCAAATCGTACCTCTGTTCCATACTCTTCAATATCCATAAGATAAACAAAGGGATTTTGCATAATATGTACGCCATCAACAAACCGGTATATCCTGCTGCCACATACGCTCATTTGTTTGTCTTCAGCGGCACAGATCATAATCTCAAGAGAATCACTATCCAGATACAGATCATCAGAATCAAGGAAAGAGACATATCGGCCTTTGGCCTTTTTTATACCATAGTTTCTTGCCGCTCCGGGGCCCAAATGCTCAACAGAATAAAGTTTTATTCTGCTGTCCTTCGTTATATATTCATTTATTCTATCTACGGTATCATCTGTTGATCCGTCATCTACACAGATTATCTCCAGATCAGCGACAGTCTGCCTCTGTACACTCTCAATGCACTCACCTATGCAGAAGCCCCTGTTATATACCGGAATGATCACACTTATCTTACACACTTGTCAAACTGTCCAATTCATCATATTTCATAAATGCTTTCTGCATAGTTCTTATCTTATGGGGTTCAACTCCGATATCAGTCAGTTGCTTAGCCACGCTGGATGATACTGATGATAACAGAATTGCTATAAGAATATAATCGTATTGATAGTCAATAACTGCCGACAGTTCGCTTATCTCGACTTCAGATTTATATGTGGATTTAGAGTTCTTATCCACCCAGGCTACCAATTCATACCGATCATCCGAAGTAATCACATTCACCAGTTCTATACCTATATAACCGGCTCCGTAAACTATGATCCTGCTTCTGGGAGCCACATCGTTAAATGGAAACAAGTCCGGAGCATAGTAATTATATAGTCGTCTGTAGTTGGTCATAAGCAGATTATGATAAGTATACTGTGTCACAAAGTCAGTAACACTCTCAACTTGAGCTTCCGGGTGCCTCCGGAGAATATCCATAAACTGTTCGTAATACATCCTGGCATGATCCGGTGGCCACTGTATCGCACGCCGCGAAACAGATCCGTTATTCTGCCTGTAATGATATCCGCCCTCATTAATACACACTATCCGCATACAATCCAGAACGCATGAGAATACAAATATCACATCTTCTATTTTTCGGATTTTTGTGTTGAACCGTTCGATATTCTCCAGATATATAGATCGTTTTATCGCTGATTTCCAATGACATATGGTTATCTTCCGGTCCATAAATGCGCCTTTACCTACAACGAGACGAAGAAATCCATTTAGAATGTCAGTTCCTTCATACATATAATCAAAATCCGAATACATCTTGAATTCATTATGATCGTTATACTCCCATATCTCACCATCCATATGAACCATGTCCGGCAGATCCGTAAGTCCCAGTTTTACCAGATTCTCGAACCTGTCCGGTTCGATCCAATCGTCAGAATCCACACATACTACATAATCACCGGTAGCTGATTGAGCACCGACCTTACGTGCATTAATCTGACCGCCATTATCCTTATGAACAGTTATGATCCTCTTATCTTTCTTGGTAAAATCATCGCATATGGCCCCGCTTCCATCTGTAGAGCCATCATCAACCAATATGATCTCAAGATTGGTATAAGTCTGATCACAGATGCTCTGAATACACTGTTCCAAATATGGAACAGCATTATATACAGGAACTATCACGCTGAGTTTTATCACATTATCTTTTAATGTACTCATATGTATATCTCAAAGTATCCGAAAGATTGACACGGGGAATCCATCCTAAAGAACGAATTCTAGCTGTTTTAACAGTACTAAGTTTGTATGGGAGAAAGTGAAGCGATGGTTCTATCTGTTCTTCATATATAACCTTGCATTGATGATTCTCATCAAAACCGGCTATCATCTCAGCAAGTTCACCTATGCTGATCATATTATCTGTATTGACTATGTTGTAGTATGTATTTACCTCTCCACGGGTAGTAGCTAACAAAACACCACCGATCACATCAGCCGTGTATGTAAATGCTCTTATCGCACTACCGTCACTATGTAGAATTATATTTTCTCCATGTAATGCGTGATTCATAAACTCCGCAAAGGACCTGCCATCATCCAATGAAATACCTTCGCCCAATGTGTGACTCATTCGTACGCCCAGGTATTCAATTCCGTATTGTGCTGCGTAAGAAGCAAGCATGGTTTCACACATTCTTTTAGATTCCGGATAGCAAGCGCGCGCGATATCATGCCGAAACATCCCATAATCTGTCTCGTTATACTCCTCAATATCCGGGTTTTCTCCATATACTTCTACAGTAGAGAAATATATTACTCTCTCTGAGGAACATCTTACAGCCAGATCAAGAACATTAATTGTTCCAAGCAAATGAGATTTTAGAGTATCGACAGGGCCGTAAGTGAAATCAGAAGGAGCAGCCATTCCCGCCGTATGAAAGATATAATCTATTTCGTCCAAGCTGAACTGCTCAGTTATATCGCTGATGATGGGAATAATACCCTGTCCGGCTGAAGAACGGCAGGACTCTATTTCTTCAGAAAAAAGACTCCGTAGTTTCTCTTCATTTCTGGCATGAGCATATATCCGCATATGCAGATTATACTCCCTATCAGCTCTGTGCAGTGCTGCTACCATGTATCGTCCCAGTCTGCCGGTAGATGCGGTAACTAGTATTTTTTTATTTCTAAATATCTCCCAATCTATAGGATTCGAAAAAATGATATCCAGATCTCTGTCATTGATCGCATGCATTAGTCATATACCTATTATCGATCTCTGTTCTTCAACATCCAGAATAGCCTTCAGACAATAGAAGTCTTCAGGAGTGGTAACTTTAATATTATTAGCATGATCGTTCACAACATGTATCGGACCTATATATCTTGCATAAACCATCGCGGCATCAAGCAGGTCTGATTTATCTGCACAAGTATCCTTTACCATTAAATCATAGGCCCGTTTCAAACTGCCATATCTAAAACTCTGAGGTGAAGTGAGCTTATAAGTATCCGTTCTTCTGCAAAAGCCATCTACCGAAACTTCTCCATTACTACACAGTATTACAGTCTCTGCAGCCGGAAGAGCCGTCATAGTAGCATCATATTTTGAAGCGGCATCGATGTTATCCCGGATAACCTGCAGACCAACCAATGGCCGCACACCATCATGAATCACAATAATATCATCATCGGATTTCAGAAAATCTTCCACAGCTTCCAGACCTTTCATCAAGCTCTCCTGTCTATTCATACCTCCGGGTACTATACTGACCACCTTTGAAATCCCGTAATTCCCCACCAGTTTCTGAAGATGAGTGATATATTGCTCCAAACATACTATCGCTATACGATCTATATCATCACTGTTTTCGAAACGTTCCAATGTATGGATCAGCAAAGGTTTCCCCCTAAGTTCAATAAACTGTTTGGGGATACCGGTATCACCTATTCGACGTCCTATACCGGCCGCCAATATCAATCCGATGTTCATATTCCCTCACCCCTCATATTAGTCAGATTATCCAGTTCCTCATATCTCATATATTCCTTCTGCATTGTCCTGATCTTGTCGGGATGAATTCCCATAGATTCCAATTCTGAAACCACACCTGAAGAGACTGATGATAAAAGTATAGCAACGATTATGTAATCGTACTGTTCATCCGTGATTGCAGACAGATCACGTATCTCCACATCTGATTTCGGAGAGGGCTTCGGATTCTTATCAACCCATGCGACCAGACTGAAGCGATCATCATATGCAACTACATTCACTATCTCTATTCCGACATATCCGGCTCCGTACACTATGATCCTGCTCCCCAGCTCAATATCAGCGTATGGAAATAATCCGGAAGCATAGTGATCATATAAACGTCTGTAATTGGTCAGAAGTATATTATTATATGTATACTGTGTCACAAAATCCGTAACACTCTCTCCTTGAGCTTCGGGATGTCTCCGGAGAATATCCATAAACTGTTCATAGAACAGTCTCGCGTGATCCGGTCTCCACTTCATCACACGATGAGAAACAGATCTTGAGTTCTGTCTGTAATGATACCCCGGTTCATTAATACATACTACCTGCCTGCAATCCAGGACACATGCAAACACAAAGATGACATCCTCGATCATCGTTATGCCGGCATTAAGTAGCCTGATATTGTCAACAAAGATCGATCTTCTGATAGCCGACTTCCAATGGCAGATAGTGATCTTCCTGTCCATAAAAGGACCTTTACCTACAACGAGACGAAGAAATCCATTTAGAATGTCAGTTCCCTCATACATATAATCAAAATCCGAATACATCTTGAATTCGTTATGATCATCATACTCCCATATCGCGCCATCCATATGAACCATATCCGGGTATTCCGAGAGAGCATAATTTACCAGGTTCAGTAACCTGTCCCGCTCGATCCAATCATCAGAATCAACGCCCACTATATAGTCACCGGTAGCCACTTCCGCCCCGGCCTTTCGAGCACTAATGATCCCTCCATTGCTTTTATGAATGACTATTATTCTGGGATCATCTTTAGCGAAATCATCGCATATCGCTCCACTCCCATCAGTTGACCCATCATCGACTAAAACGATCTCAAGATTCGTATACGACTGATCGCAGATACTGCGGATACACTGTTCCAAATACGGTTCCACATTATATACAGGAACTATCACACTTATTTTTATCCTATTAGATTGACATGATGAAGCGATGTTCATATTCCCTCACTCTTCATAAGTGTATCTATATGATCAGCTACCTGTGCCGCTGAACGTCCACTCTCTATCATACCTGTCTCAGAGAACAATCTATCCAGTCGAAGGGAGTAATCAGTCTGCTCAAAACAACGTATTGCCTTATCTAATTCATCGTTGTTCGTACAAAAAGGGAACGGAAGGGTTCTCATATCCCACAGAAGTTGTCCTCTCTCACATTCATAATCCTTATAATCATCACAGTATAGTAATACAGGTATCTTCATTACAGAAGCATCGAATGCTGCACTGGAATAGTCGGTCAAGAAGGCTTCACACCCTGCAAGTATCTCATACATATCATCTGCGTCACTGATATCATAACATATATCCTCATTGACTTTATTTGAATGATCAGACGCATTCAAAGCAATAACCTGAGGATGTGATCTGAGCAAAATAATCCATTTCCCCCCAAATCTGTTTTCAAATGCCGATTTTAGACGAACAAAATCGGGATAATGATCTGACTCGGTAATCATGCGCCTGGTTGCCTGACTTCCTCCCCGAAATGTTGGTGCATACATAATGAAGTGGTGGACATCTACCTCCGCAGGCAGACCAAGTGACTCAAGTAACCGTAATTTAATACTTCTCCTATATTGTTCATCTGAAAATGCATGAACCAGAATATCACATCGCGGAGATCCCGTGTGCAGGATTTTGCCTGAATATAGCGATCCGGTTTTAAGAGTGGCATCATACCAATCAGAATTAGATAGCCAGTAATCGACCATATCCGAGTCATGTTTGCTGATCAAGTATGCCATCTTCGAAAAAGAATTCCCACGATCCAATCCGGTAGGTTTAAATCCGAGTTTTGCATGCCAGGTCTGGATATAGATCTGTCCACGTCTCTTACGCACTTCCAATTGTTTTCGACTGTTATCAATCCATAAATGAGCAGTGGATAAGTAATATGCACGATTAAACAAAGAATTGCGTTTAACTATGATTTCCGACGGGAACCTCTTACTCGTATCATTAACTAACCAGATCAATTGATAGCGGTCTGCAGAATCGATCATGCTTTCACGTCGAATCAATTCAAGCGCAATATACTTCGGATTGCATGAAAAACCGGTTCTTCCCTCTATACAGGTAAAAACTATCCTTGCGGAGTTGATCGGAAAAAGAGAAAAAAAGCGAAATAACAAACTCTGAATATATGCAATAGCGTTACGAAAAAAAAGATAAGCGCGTTCGGATATCATGATATTCACCGGTTTAACCGGCTTCCCCTTATGCTCGATATAGTCAAAAAAATCATATTCAAATTCCAAGTCTCCAGATCGTATTCTCCTCAGTAGTTAATTCAAGGATATATCCATTATCTGAAAACAAGCGGAATATATTATCTTTATATTCCTCAATAATCTCTGTAATAATAACAGGAATCTGAAAACGCCGGAAATCCAGACCGGATAGGATATCATAATCCATCCCTTCTGCATCAAGCGCCAATATTATGGGTAATAAATCTCCTTCGAAGTGATCTTCTATTATTTCATTAATTGTAGTCGTAGGGATTTTCATCACCTCGTATGGTAAGCCCTCATTATCAGCCAGTTCTTTTACAAATGTACTATGACCTAATAAATTCGGGAACATATAGAATTCCAATGGATCATCTAAGTGACTTCCTGTTACTCCTTTCTTTATCAGCACATCAGCCGGCCTATATTCCTCTATAAGATCATGCATTAATGGATTGGGTTCCACCACAACCCCTTTATATCCTTTAGATTTACTGAATTTCTCATAAAGCAAATATGTATTATTGCGGATAATTGGATGACACACACCTATCTCGAGGAATCTAACACTGTCTATGTCCAATCTGTTCAGCATGTTCAAAAGAGCAACATCCTCACCGTTTTTCGCACAATGCGGCAAGGTGTTCAGATTTTGCCCCACTCTTATCATTGCATAGAGAATAAAATCGAGTTCAGGAAGTACCATGGAACACATTTGGGTCCATACCTCAGTTTCATAGATTGTATAGCAGACAACCAGAGTTCGTCCCTCAAGTTCATTTAAATAATCCGGGGGCACTACACTGATACCGGAAATTACTTCTCCCAGATGCTCCGATCTCCCATCTATTACAGCATCGATAGTAAAGATGGTTCTCTGACAGTTTAAATAATTTGTCTCAAATAAAGGACCAAGTCCCCATGCTACTATATGATCATATTTACAAAGTTCTTCTTCACCTATTATGTTATGAATTTTCACTGCTGACCTCACTAAATCAATCAATGCTTATCTCAGTCCATTAAGTTAATCCGGCTCAAATTGATTCTCTCCAATCTGAATTTAAATACCTGACACCGAAATCACTTGCCTGCGGCTTTTTGGATGACACGATCGAGAGCCACAAAAGGCTTGCGTATGTATTTGTACATGGTACCGGCTATGCGGAGAGGCCAGGGATGTTTATGACCGGTATTCTGTGAAGGGGCTACTGTTTCGACAGGACTATCCTGTTCGGATTCTGCTATATCTGCTGTGGGGGTGGGTTTCAGTTCCTCGTATGATTTATGATCACGCCCATATAGAGCCAATGCCACATCGGGATAGTTCGTGATGATGGCGTCTACGCCCAACTGGCGCATCTGCTCCATCTGTGCTTCAGAGTTTACTGTCCAGACATGCATACGGATTCCATTATCTTTGCAATGCTCGGGCAGACCGGGATATTTCACGCATCCGACGGAAGGATGAATAGCCTGCATCCCGAGCACCTTTGCATATGAAGCCGGATCTGCGATCCCAGTACTGTAGAGAACTCCGCACTCAGCATCAGGGGCATACTCTTTCAGCCGGATCAACGACTCGTGGTTGAATGAAGAGTAGATCACGCGATCTTCCATGCCGTACTTGCGGACCAGATCGACTGTGGCCTGCTCTATTCCGGGATAGAAGTTCACTCCGGTCTTGAGTTCTATATTGATGATCATGCCGTTGGGTCGGATGAGTTCGAGGACTTCCGACAGTGTCGGGATGTCATATTGCGTATCGTCAGGAATGGTGCGGTTGTAGTTATACTGCCTGAGCTGGTACAATGTCATATCGGCTACAGCGCCCTGTCCGTCGGAAGTTCGCTCAATTCGCTCGTCATGGATGACTACGAGCTGTCTGTCGCGCGTAAACTGGACATCCAGTTCTATCCCGTCTGCGCCCATATCCGCTGCGAGATTAAATGCTTCGAGGGTATTCTCCGGCAGATATCCGGAGGCACCGCGGTGGGCCCAGACCTTGGGAGAGGGAATTGTGTGTCCTATAACATGCCTGTCTATCCCTGCGCCAAATCTGATGAAATCCATATCGCCGGTCTCGGGATCCAGGATCAGAGTATCCCAGAGTTCCTGTGTGACTTCTCCTTCTATTCTGGCAGGGCATATCGCGCCGTCCGGCTTTTTGTCCTCGAAATATTCGATCTTGCTGCAGCCAACCGAGATGATCGGGAAGGAACGCTTCGTATATATCAGATCGGCATGAGTATGTCCGTGAAGGAAGCCGATCAGGCGATGATCATGCGCCACATTCCATGCATCGAGGATGTCACAGAGGGCCTCGCCGTTTCGGATCTCCTTCGCCCAGAAGTCGAGGTTTGTAAGCGGTGCGTCGTGGCTCAGGACCAGTACCCGCCTGTCATCAGAGAATCTGTCCAGTTCTGCGCTGATCCAGGTGAGCTGTTCTTCGGTGTAGCCGTATCTGTGCTGTTCATAGTTATCGTAAGCGCTTAATACCAGAAGGGTAAGTATAGAGCCCGGGATGTCATACCTGTAGTAGAGGCTTTTGGGAGCGGCCGAGATATATGAGCCGGGTGCGTCATATGCGGCCAGGTGGCTCATGTAGAGATCGTACTGTTCTTCTTCTGTGAGGATATCGGGATTTTTTCTGAAATAATTCGAATCATGGTTGCCTGCGACCATATACAGGGGCAGGTTCAGGGACTTAAGTTCGTCCAGAACTCTTCCGCTGTATATGCGGCATATATCTTTGCTTAGGATTCCGTCTGTGAGATCACCCAAATGGATAATGCCTGTGTAGATATCTGACCCACAGGCTTTACGTACAGATTCGTGGACCGCTTTGATGGTTTCTGCGGTATATTCCCAGTTGCCGTTTAAGACATAGTGTGTGTCGGCAAGAAGTGTGAACACCAGTTTTCCCGAGGCAGATCCGGAATCGGAACTCGCTTTACCGGCTTTTTCACAGATTGTCTTCGCCGTGCGCTCTACTTCATCCCGTACATCCTCCCGGGACATGAACGCAGCCACTTTTGCCCGAACGGAAGCACGCTCTGCTTCTTCCCATGTATCGAATCCCAACGGAATTATAGAATAGGAAGCTTCCGGAAGCGGCAGCCCTGTCTCAGCATCCGTGATAGTGATATAGCCTTCACCGGATGCGGGGAGCCTGTCCGCCGTGAACTCGAATTCTCCGGTCAGCGGCTCTGAGGGCTCGTACTCAGTAGCCCTCGTTATCCATTTTTCCTCGGATTCATAGTCATAAGAATAAATGTACTGCCCCGGGCGGGTCAGTACATGGAATTTATAGAGATATGCTTTTTCAGTATTCGGAACGAGCTTCGTCCCTGCAGATACATAGATATACCGGTGCATGAGTGCTTACTTGCGATAGGCCAGAGACTTCTCCATGATGTCTGCCATCATGATCGAGTCGTTGCGGGTGAGCTTGTATGCGTAGTCCGCGGTGCCGGAGATAGCCTTCACGAAGTCGGCGATCTCGTAGCGCAGGCCGTTGCCGAGGTACTTGGATGAGTATACTTCCTTACGATCCGCGTCCTCGAATCTGACTTCGAAGCTCTGCGTGAGCCACCAGGGCGACTTGGCGAGGATATAGCCCAGAGTTCCGGCCACGAGCAGCTGACCTTCGGTCTTTACTCCGACTCCGGTCTTGCAGAGTGCGAATGCGTTATCAAATTCAAACATGGTCTTGGTATACAGATCTATGCCGTTCTCGGCTTTAATCCTGTGGAACTGCACGTCCTTATAATCCCTGCCGAGGAGCTTGACGATGGGCAGCATCGTATAGCTTCCGAACTCCGTGAAAGCGCCGCCGTACTGAGCATCCCTCATCTCTCTCACGGATGGATCCGTGATACGCGAGAATGTAGCTTCCACATCCCTGATCTCGCCGATGATACCGCTCTTGGCCACGGTCACGAGCTGGTTAAATCCGGGGCAGTATGCGGTCTTGATGGCCTCCATGAGGACCACTCCCTGCTCTTTGGCCTTCCAGAACAGTTCCGTCGCCTGGTCCTTACACAGGACGAAAGGCTTCTCGCACAGTACATGCTTCTTCTGTTCGATCGCTCGCTTCGCGTACTCATAGTGAGTGTCGTGCGGTGTCGCTATATATACCGCATCGACCTTGCTTAAGAACTCATCATAGTCGTTGCTCCAGAATGCGAGACCATGCCTCTCGGCATAAGGCTTCGCATGGTCATCATGGGGATTGAATGCTCCTGCCACCGATATACCGCTGACATACTTGGCTTCTCTGGGGAATCTTCCCGCCACACGACCGGTACCGGCCACTCCGATATTAATGATCGGATTCCTCTCCTCACGCCTGATAGTGGATGAAACATCCCTGGTCCTGGGCAGATACACCACATCACAATATTCCTTCAGATTATCGAACTGTCCCTCCCAGTCGGAACCGACAGTGAATACATCGATATTGAACCTCTGGATATCTTCGATTTTCTGACCGGCATGGTCCTCTACAACGACTTCGTCCGCGAAGCCGGTAGCTCTGACATTATCGATCCTCGTGATCAGTGAATCCACAACATTGAGTTTGCCCCTGGACATATCGTACTGCTCGGTCGTAACGCCGACTATCAGGTAATCGCCAAGTGCTTTGGCTCTTTTGAGCAGATTATAGTGGCCTTCGTGAAAGAGATCGAAGGTTCCGTAGGTAATTACTTTTTTCATAAATTACTTATTATCCTTGTCTGTGTCAGTATCGAAGTTGATGCGCTTCTCCTCCACGACTACCGGTCTGTGGATCACGCGCGTATTGATGTTTAAGATATATTCACCGATAAGTCCGATGAAGAAGAGCTGTATGCCGCCGATCAGGAATACACCGATGATCAGAGGTGCCTGGCCGGCCTCCATACCGTACCAGTTCGTCAGTTTCATCACGAGATATACGATGGCGACCACTATGCTTATGAAGGAGCATATGGCTCCGAGGAAAGTGGCCAGTCTTAAGCCGACTTTGGTATAGGATGTGAAGCTGAGCATCGCACCGTCATAGAGCGTGTAGAAGTTGTTATGTGTCTTGCCCGCACGGCGCTTCGCCTGCTCATACTCGACCTCGATCATGTTGAAGCCTTCGCCGTATTCTGCGACTATGCCTCTCATGAAGGGGATAGGGTCATCGAGTTCTCTGATCAGATTGATAAAAGTCTTATCATAGAGTCCGAAGCCCGTGAAATGCTCTATCATGCGGACTGTGGACATGTTCTTGATGAGTTTGTAATAGACGCTGCGCAGGAAATATAGTATGGGATTTTCTTTGGAAGAAGTCTTGACGGCGCTGACTATGCGGTGGCCCTGCTCCCATTTCTCAACGAATACGGGGATCATCTCCACGGGATCCTGGAAGTCGCAGCACATCGATATCACGCAGTCGCCCGTACACTGGCACATCCCGTAGAACGGTGAGTTGAACTGGCCGAAGTTCGTGACATTGAATATAGCCTTGATGTGCTTATCCTTGGAGCACAGTCTCTCTATCACATCTCTGGTGCCGTCATCGGAGCTGTTGTCTATGAATACGATCTCATAATCGTATCTGCCCAGTTCATCGGTCATTATCTTAGTGACCGCTTCGGATATGGGACCGACATTCTCGACCTCGTTATAGCAGGGAATTAGTATGCTTATCTTCTTTTTTTCACTCATCTACAGTGCCTCTGTTCAGTCTCTTTATACTCTTTCAAGAGTTTATCATATCCGGGGGATTTTCGCATCAGGATAAGTGGTAGACGGAGGAATCGACTTCATCTTAGTCGAATTGGGCGTGTCACGCCTAATGATCCATTCCTGCTTGATTATCGCTTATAGTTTTCAGGCTAAAGCATTTCTCTTATTCATATTCTTAACAATCCTCTGCATAATATATATTATCTATAAACCAAATAGATTGTTTATAATAGTTGCTATCACTGCTCCTATTATACCAGTCAAAGTTGGGACAATAATATTCCATCCTATCTCTGAATACCAAGGAGCTTTCTTTTCTTTACCTTCTTTTGAAAGTGTTATATTGAATACAACTTGTATTTTTTCTGGTTCCTTCCCGAAATACTATCACAATGTTTCTATAAGAGGTTCTAACGGATAATAATCCTCCAGATCCTTTATCTGTTTCGTGGCTGCATAAATCATATGTGTGGCGAACACTGATATCGCACTTCTTCTGTAGTCTTTTCCTGTATTAGCTACACTTATCCACATAGAAGCTCTACTGTCGATGTGTGCCCCTTGTTTATCAGCGATATGTTTTATCATTCTTCTGATAGAGAGATCATAGTATCCTTTATCTTTAAGAAGTGAATACAATTTCTCTTTATTTTTCGAAGGATCTTTAACTTCCCATATTGTTTTGGTTTCACTTACATTATCAATGACTTTAGGTTCAAATATAGTCGCCACATCGCGGTCATCAAGTTTTGCTTTAAGTAGTTGGAAAAATCGATCATCATATGCATCCGGAATGTCATCTATGCCTTTTTCTATATATGCAATTGTTGTATCCAGCCATTCAGAAAGCGGAACCCATTCATTTTGAGGTTTTATATGTATATCTGTATGAATTTCCACCAATTTCAAATCATGGTTTTCGCCCTCGCACTTAAATATGTCTCCAGACAGTGGTGGCATCTTAAAACTGGGACAAATTGCCTTTAGTATTGAATTATCATCACATAATAATTTCCGTAAAGAAAGCGCTATAAATCGATCAAGGATCTCTCTGGCTTCTACTCCAAACGGGTCCATCATCCCCTGACACAACCGGATAAAATCAAATTCTGTTCTGATTGATCGAGCAGTTCCTTGGTAGTTATCCTCTGTCAACCAATTTGCTTCATAACCTAAAATGTAAAGTTCTTTCATTTTATTCCTCACCTTACCGCCAACTTAATACAAGGGCGGAGGTGAAATCCTCCGCCCATCTAATGTTTAGTCTTTCGGGGTGATGCCGGCTTCGATAAGCTGCTGGCGATATACATTGGCTTTTGCAGCTTCGGCTTCCACTTCGGCTTTCGCTTTAGCTAGCATTTCAGCTTTCGCTTTTTCAGCCTCTGCTTTACTATCAGCGTTAATCTTAATCTGTCTCGTCAGTTCTATTTTAAGTTCTGCTATCTCATCTGCAAACAATTCGTTTACGGCTTGACACATATCCTTATCCTCCCTCTTTATCCTGTACATCAGGGGCGTATTTGCTCCGGTGAACACGTTCATTACGGTATCTGCTAAACTCTTGTGTTTACTGTCCAATCCCGGGATTTGGTCTATTATACCTTGAACATGTTCCTTAGTCCCGTTTAATGTAAGTCCTTTCAGCCATGCATGTCCTTCATCGGTCAATCGGCTCGTGATGATCAACTGGGTTTTAAATGGTGATCTGCCCGACAGCTCATATATGCCCGGATATATCTCCTCAGTCTCCACACCTGCCCCTGGCAACTGCTTAAACAGTTTATGCGGCATCGTATCCCGGACTAGGGTCATCGTATACGCATCCGTGGCATATTCATCATAGTCGTGTCTCTCATATAGATATCTGCATGTATAACTCAGGACTTTGTAGTATTCTCCGATATCTAATATATCATTCGGGTTCTTGTACTCTATTATGTTGAATTTGTTAAATATCGCTCCGATCTCGTTGACTATACGGATGTCCCGTCTCTTCTTGATGATCAGCAGATCAAAGCGCTGCTTCCTCGTATCGAGGAACTGTTCTTCGTAGAACTCGAGGCTTTTTTCATTCGCCATCAGTTCCAGTTTCATCGCCGACACGAATCCTGCGTGCCAATCAATGTTTGACATACATAATCTCCTTTCATTATAAATTTTCAATTAAGGCGTTTCAAGTGGAGTAATGGCGACAATCGCCTGCACGAAATGTGCTAAGTATGCGGCATGACAGAACGCATGCCGGATAAAATATTAACTCCGTCTGAGCCTGCAAATGCTCAGTGGAGTAAATATAGCATAACTTGTATTCAATGTAAAGGAAGCAATTCTGGTTAGAATGCGACCATCGCGAACAATGTATGTCAGATGCAGGTTTCTCTTTTTGTCTGCAGGATCATGCCTATCACCTCGCGAAAGTCAGTATCATGATCCCAACCGGTGATATTGCGCAGTTTGGTTATGTCCGGCTCTATGGATACGCTCGATCGGGCGCTTCCGAATGTCATGACACTATTGCTTCCGGCCAGATCATGGATCTCCTCTATGAACGAACGCAAGGGTCTGGTATCCCTCGAGGCTACATTGACTATGTGATCGTCCTCCGGGGGCAGGCTGTCTGCATTCTCAGCGAGCAGTCTTATACATGCGGCGCAGTCGTCCGCGCTCATGAAGTTCCACATCTGGGTGCACGCTCCGTATTCCATGGGCTCGCCGGCCTTAAATGCGCGGCATGATGATGCTATGACGGACCATGGATGATCGCCCACGCCTATCACGCTGAAGAGCCTGACATGGATGTAGTTCATGGAACCGGCTTCTCTGTATCCGCCATAGGCATACTTATAGAACGCCACCTTCCATCTGCCGTATGCATCATACGGTTCAGAGGGCATGTCCTCGCGGCATGGGCCGGATAAGCGTCCGTATTCCGCCCTGGAACCGGAATCCAGGAATACTCTGCATCCAAGCTGTTTCGCTGTCTCGTAAGCACTTACGGCATATTCATAGTTGGCTTTATGTATTGACTCATCATCTATATCGTCTCTGTTCACTCCTCCCCAGGCAAGGTGTATGAATGTATCATATTTTTCCTCGGGAAACAAATCCGGACTGATACGGCCGGCGGTATCCGTGATGATATGGATCATGCTCAGATCTGCAGATGAAAGTTTCAGACGTGAAGGATCGCGGACCACGACATATACATCCGCGCCTTTCTCTAGATATTCCTTAAGCACGTATGAACCGATGAATCCGGTCGCACCGGTGATGATCACGCTTCTCATCGACTCATCTCCGTGATCTTATCATCCATGAGTACGAGGATGCCGGGCACGGGAGTGAACTTCTCCCTGATGATGCCCGCTATCTCCGCAGTGTATCCGGGTGCGACTATCAGTATCGCATCGACGGGATCCGTGGAGTAATGCGCGGGAGGAACTATGGGGATGTGGCTGGCAGGCGCATATCTGCCCTGCTTGAAGGGCGCCGAGTCTATGATATACTCCACTCTGCCGCCGAGTCCCGTGGATGATGCGAGGGTGAATCCCTGATGGCTTGCACCCCATATGGCCAGGCGTTTACCTTCTGCTTCTGATTCCGATATCAGTGAGTTGATATCCTCGCTTATGGTCCGGTAATTGTCGCTAAGACAGGTTATATCCGTAATTCCGCCCGTATACTTGGGAACATGACGCGATGTATCTCCGTCAAAGCGTACCATGATCTCCCAGGTATCACGGTTTACTATGCGTGTTTCGAGCACTTCATATCCGCATCCGATGAAGAGTGCCTCCAGAGCCTCCCTCGTATAATATGCCAGATGGTCTCTTAAGAGTTCGTAGTAGCCGTCATTTTCCAGGACATACTCGAAGCTGGGGACTGTCACAAGACCTAACGCCCCGGGCTTTAAGTTCCGGCCTATGCAGCTTAGCATGTCCCTGGGATCGGGCTGGTGCTCGAGGAAGTTAAACTGTACGAATCCGTCATACGGGCCGCCCGGGATCTCGTAATCTCCCTCGGCGAAGCCTTCATAGACGGTCAGGCCGCTGTTTTGTGCTTCTTCGACCGATCCTTGTTTGTGTTCGATACCGGTCACAGTCACATCGACTCCGTGCATATCCGGCATGTCTTCCCACAGATGCATGAATTCGCCGCGCCCGCAACCTATCTCTACGATGGATGCCTGAGTTATGCCGCCTCTGCTCATAAGCTCGAGGAGTCGGTCGTACTCTTCGTGACGGAGCGTGCGCATGGTGCTGCTGCCTCCGCCTGCACGGATCACATCCCGGTAGTAGGAGACAGGCTCGTTGGACAGCTGGATCAGTCCGCACTTCGGGCACTGGCACATCTTAAGCGTTATGGGTTTGTCGCTGTCCAGATGATCCGCATCCGGGATATCCTGCGCGGATGAGGGCATGTCAGGGAATTCCGACAGAAGTGTTATGGGGGAGTCGCAGATGATGCAGCGTGGGGTGTGTTCGTCTGAAGATGCAGGTCCGGGCTTAGCGATCTCGTCCGAGAACCACTGTATGGTCTTTCTTATTCCATCCTCAAAGCTTGTATGAGGTACGAACCCTGTATCCGCCGTAAGTTCGGATATGTCTGCTTCGAGGCGCATGATCTGATTAACACTGTACGGAACTTCGCCGTATCCGATCTCAGTTTTCGGATCTATAGCGTCACGGACTGCGTTCATATAGTCCTTCAGCGGACGGGATGAGCCGGTACCGATCGGATATACTTTTCCGCTCACTCCCCGCTCGCCTATTGCGTACAGTGCGTCTGCGAGATCTGCTGAATATATGTAGTCCCAGCGCTGTTCGCCGGGGGTGGCCGGGAAGCGCTCGCCGTTCCGGAGTTTTGTGATAAGAGAAGGGATGAGCATGTAGTCACAATCACCGGGGCCGTAGGCGCTTAGAATCCTGGTCCAGATATGATCGATGCCAAGCTGTTCGCATCTGATGCGGCTGAGGTTCCCCGCACAGAGTTTGGCTGCACCGTAGGGGATCTCGGGATTGGTGGGAGTATCTCCGCGTAAAGGTGCATCACTTCTGCCGTATTCGGCCTGGGAACCCGCGCCGATGAAACGCCTGCATCCGTATGCGGCGGCAAGTTCGACCGCGTCAACCGTGAAACGGATATTGTCGATCTGAGGTGATATGTCCATCCGACCTGAGTGCGATGGCGCTGCCCAGGCAAGGTGGTAAAACACGTCATAGCCTTCGTTGGTGTCAGGCATCATTTCATGCATATTCGCGAGGCCGCACTCTCTGACGGTCACAAGAGGATGCTTCGGGATCCTATCCATACGTTTAGAGTCAGGGTTCACCAGCGCAAGGACTTCCGTACCTTCTTCTATGCATTTGCCTATCAGGGCGAGGCCGATCATGCCGGTCGCGCCTGTTATGATGATTTTTTTTATCGGGTTTGAATCATTCATACTTTTTTGATCTGTGTTCAGTTGAAACGGTTGGATTCATACTCATCTCTTGGCAGGAACGGGAACATATCGTCCATGGAGGGGGATACTATGCTGCCATCAGGCATTACCTTGGATGAGAGTTTCGGTACGAAGTTCTGATCCGGGTCAACGATCACATTGATGAATACGGGACCGTCTGTGTTAAGCGCTTCGTCTATCACGCTTCGGACAGTTGACTCGTTATCGGTCTCCAGATACTTAAATCCGAATGCCTGCGCAGTAAGTTTAAAGTCGGGGAAGCCTACCCCGCTTCCGGGATCCAGGCCTATAAGCGCTGTTCCGAAGAGATTGCGCTGGGTCTGACGGATCGAGTGATAGCCGTTGTTATTGAGGACGAAGAGTTTTACGTTCAGGTTGTTGTAGGAGATGGTCTCCAGTTCCTGGATATTCATCATGAGGCTGCCGTCGCCGTCGATGCAGAGGACACGGTTTGAATCATCGCCTGCTGCCGGGTCTGGTCCTGTCTGCCTGGCTACTGCAGCGCCGAGAGCAGCGGGCAGGCCGTATCCCATCGCTGCGCATCCCGAATTCGTGTACATCCTCTGACCGAGTTTTATCTTCGCACCCTGGAACGTCATGACGCAGGCGCTGCCATTGCCCAGAGTCACAACATCGGTGTCTGCCATCGCATCGAAGAGCTCGTCAACGAATACATAAGGGTTTAAGAGTTTGTCGGTGCCGTGGTATTCCGGCAGACATGCGGGGTATTTGCGGACCATGTCGTAGGTCCAACGTAGCCAGCGGTCCCTATCGGTGCCAGGCACCGTTACGGAATTGTTACGGAAATCGTCATTTTGTAATACTTTTGTAATGGTGCCTGGCACCATTGTCAGGAATTCGCGGACGTCGCCGTGGATCTTCATGTCGGGGATGAATGTGGGCTTGTTGAGCTCCGCTTCGTCGATATCGACCATGATCTTGTAGGCGTTCTTCGCGAAGTCGTGCTTGTTGTAAGTGATCGTACGGATGTTCATGCGGCTTCCGAGCACGAGGAGCACGTCACAGTTCTGGACTATGAAGGCGCTGCCTCTCGTACCCTCACGGCTCGGTGACCCCGCATAGAGCGGATCTTCGTATGCCACGAGATCCCCGCTGTTCCATGCGACCGCCACAGGCACCCGGAGCGCACGTGCTGCCTGAAGGAGCAGGTCCTGAGAATCTGACAGTCTGATCCCGCTTCCCGCAAATATGAGCGGTGCTTTGGCCTCGGACAGGCGCCTGATGACTTCAGCAACATCCTCTTCTTTGATATGAGGAACCAGGCTTTCTTCGTCAAGTCCCTCTGCTTTCGGATCGAAATGCTTCATCTCCACACCGTCTACCGGTGCTCCCTGGATATCCAGCGGGATGTCGAGCCATACCGGGCCTTTGCGGCCGGTGTTGGCCAGATGCCAGGCTTTCTCTATATGGTACGCAACCTCGGTGACATCGTTTATCATCGCACAGTACTTGGTCATGTTGGCAACAGAGTGGATGATATCAAATTCCTGGTCTCCGAGCTGTCTTAAGTTAAGATCCGGGACTGACGGCAGGGTCGTCTCTCTCTTGACCTGGCCCGATAACACGAACATCGGTATCGAATCGAGCCAGCCGCCCATCACGCCTGTGATCGCGTTGGTACCGCCGGGCCCGCTCGTTACGCACACGCTCGCTATGCGGCCTGTCAATCTTGCATAGCTCTCAGCCGCTATAGCGCACCCCTGCTCGTTGTGATTGTATATGGTCCTGATCTTCGGGTGGTGTCCGAGTGCATCGTTTAGATGCATCGCACCTCCGCCTGTGATCATGAAGTTGTCGGTCACTCCCTTTTCCACCAGGAAGTTAGCTATGTATTCCGCTGCTTTCAAGTCTTATACTCCTCCGTATATCTCATCGACCAGCTTGTCCCACTCGCCGCGCTCTCTGAATATGTGCTCGATCACATCACGCATCGCACCGTGCCCGCCGTTATACGGGCTCACGTAGTCCGCGATATCGAGCACCTCCCTGCAGCTGTCCGCCGGGCATCCGACGAAACCGCAGAGTTTCATGGAAGGCAGGTCGTTGATATCATCACCGATATAGCCGATCTCGTCACGCTCGATCCCGCGTTTGGCCATGTATTCTTCTATAAAGGTCTTCTTAGGACGGATGTTCTGATAGAGTTCCTTAACCTTGAACTCCTGCATCCTGCGGGTAGTGGCTGCGCATTCTCTCCCGGTGATCACGATGATCTCTATCCCGCCGCGCTGTGCCGCAAAGAATCCCGCGCCGTCCTTGGTGGAGAAGCGCTTGAGTTCGTTTCCGGTATCATCGTAGTAGATGCCTGAGTCGGTCATCGTGCCGTCCACATCGACTATCATGTATTTCAGTTTATTTACATCCATGGTGATCTTTCCTTTTAAACTCGATCCTTATATAAGGAACATCATATAAGGAGGAATCTTTATTATCTCATCTTCTTTGGAATAGTTTTTGGGATGAACTATTATTTGTCTGTCAATTCTCTTCCTGAAAATGTCTTTGAACGCTTCAAGTGATGTTGTAGTATAGTTTTTTGCCGATTTTACCTCGATGGGACTGATCCGAAACTTTGTCTTGCTATCATTTGAAATTATGAAATCGATCTCAATGTCATTCCTATGCTTTTTTTCACTGTATCTGGTATAAAAATACAATTTTCTACCTGATGCGGTGATCATCTGCGCAATGACATTTTCGTATAGCATCCCCCGGTTCAATGAAAGCTTTCCGTCCATGATCTGCTTATAAAGTCCCTCTTCCATGATCTCATTTTCAGTGAATGCCTGGCTTACAAGAAGACCGGTATCGCCCATATAGCATTTGACATAAGAATCATTTTTATTTAGTGCAAGTCCGACATTCGGATCATTACACTTGTAGCAAAGATTACAGATCATTGAATCCCCAAGCCAGAATAAAGGTTCATCATATCTGTCAAAGGTTCCGTTTTTATCAACCTCACTTAATATGATTCTTTTCTCATGTGTTGATAAGAATCCCGGCAGGTTTTCGAAGATGGCTGATACTTTCGATTTATACTTTTTTGCGGCTTTTTTGATATCATCTTTGTAAAGTTCAAGAATATCTCTTTTCTCGATATCTGCGGCATGAAAATCGCGACCGTTTTCCTTGTAAGCGACAACGGCCTGAGGCATTCCACCCACAAGCATATATTCAGTGAACAGTCGCATAGCCTTTGTATGCATCTGTCTGTCTAAAGGTACGCCTTCTTCAAAACATTTTTTTATGTATTCCAGAAGGATCTCTTCACCCATATAGATCATAAATTCTTCAAAATCTACCGGGTACATCTGTATCTTTCGCTCTTCAGACGGAATGGTTATTTTTTCAACATTTTCTTTTATGGATATGAGCGATCCTGTTTCAATATAATCATAGCGGCCATCAGCAACCAGATACTTTATTGCTTCTCTTGCTTTCGGATACTTCTGGATCTCATCAAATATGATCAGAGATTCCCTGGGATAAAGCCTTGAATTGTATTCAAGTGAAAGTGTTTGAAAGAACACATCCAAAGAATCAAGATCATCGAATGCATCCTTTATCTTCTTCTTTGCCTTGTTAAAATCTATGAGAATATATGATTTATATTCTTTCCGGGCAAATTCCTCCACAACTGTAGACTTCCCGATCCTTCTGGCCCCTTCAACTAAAAGTGCCTTCTTTCCGTTAGTCTCATTTTTCCAGTCTAATATTTTGTTGTAGATTTTCCTGTCTATTTCCACGAAATCTCTGTCCTCTATGCGCAAAGTATATTACAGGCGTTTGCTCGCCAGTGCGCAAAGTATATTGCAGGTGTTTGCTCACCAGTACGCAAAGTAATGATATCACAAAATCACAGGAGTACGCAATGTTCAGAATGCCGTATCATAACTGTCATGCACATCCGTGTATCTCGAGTATGTCACAAACTCGAATCGGATATGCGAGTAAACTTCGTTGATGACATAGCGCATATGTCTGTTTAGGTTAAACGCTTCGTTCTTGATGAACGAATACTCCATCTTGGGGTTGAAGTAGTTATCGTCGCGGTCGGAATACCCGTCGAACCCGGCCAGAGCGATCTCGGTAACGCCGCATCTGTCGAGGATCTTAAGAAGCATCAGGAGTGAATTATCCACGATGTTCTCCTGAACCTCAAGAAGCGGTTCTCTGGCAAAAACGATGTCGAAAGGCTTTTCCCTCGCATCCACATTGGAGGTCGCGATCACGCCGATATGGGCGTTCTCATCAGCGCCAAGCGCTCTCGACATCTCCACATAGCGGTTGGACTTCGTCACAAATACGTCATCTATCCTGATCTCTTCAGGGATGTAATTGATGGATATCACGAGCGGCGCTGCATCAGATATGTACTGCTCGATCCTATCCTTTTGGAGGCGAACGCTTTTGCCCGGGCCTATCAAAAGGACGTGACCGGCCTTCTCGATGAGGGCCCGCAGCTTGCCGGTGCTCTCCTCATCCACATCGTGTGCACGCTCATAGCGCTCATATGCGGCCTCGCCGGCCTCTCTGTTATAGAGGAGCTTGCTGTCACCGGGTCCGATGTCGCCAAGCACGTCATTGATCGCACTGACGGACACATTGGGCTTGTTCTGGATCTGACGCACATAGTCGGGGTGAACGCCGTTGTATGCCGCCATGTAGAAGTAGGTCTTGTATCCCCAGGGGCGCGTTTTGTAGATATCGGCTATGCACTCCTCGATCGCATCGAGCATCGGATTGATCTTGTATGACTTACCATAGCGCTCGTTCAGGTGCATCGCAACGAGTTCGAGCGGCGCGTTTCCGGCGCCTTTTCCCATGCCGAACAGAGTGCCATCCACTATCACATCACGGTCCTTCGCCAGTTCCAGGAAGAGCATTGAGTTGGCGAATGCAAGCTGGAAATTATTGTGCGCGTGGAATCCGATACCGATATCGCGATCAACGTGCGAATCGAGTATCCCGAATATATGACGCAGACGGTCAGGCTGGACCAGGCCGTAGGTATCGACCATGGATACGACATACGGGTGTACATCGTTTACCAGCTTCGCGAGTTCAATAAGTTCAGCGTCCTCATAGGAAGTCACCGATACGAGCTGGGCAAAGACCTTGTAGCCTAAGTTTTTTACCTGAGCACAGAAATCAAGTGCTTCATGCATGCGGTGTTTCTTGAAGATGACTCTGATGCCGTCAAGATAGCTCTCGGCGCAGGGCTTAAGGTTCTCGATCCTGCATGTACCGTAGTCGATCATTCCGACCGCCATGGGCGGACGTGCGGGGATCGGACCGTATATCCTGTCTGCGCAATCCGTATCCGGCATGATGCTCCGGTTAGGGTCAAAAGGACGTCTGTCATCGAGGAATCCGATCTCAACGATATCCACGCCGGAATCGGCGAGCCTCGCATAGACGGAGCCGATCACGTCGCTTCCGAATTCCCAGTCATTCACATATCCGCCGTCTCGCAGCGTACAGTCAAGAAGTTGTATCATTCTTTTCTCCGAATAGTTATGTATGGTTACTTATCTGTCTCCCGAAAGGACCCGCCACACAGGCGGCATGAACCGCTTCATGAACTTGGATATCATTACCAGCACGAAGATCACGAATGCCGGCATGATCATGAAGTCGATGAACGCCCATACGGGGTGGGGTCCAAGCAGTTTCAAATATATCTTCTCAAAGAATTCTAGTATCATGTCGTGCGCCACGTAGAAGAAGAATGTCATTCCCATCCATTCGGGGAGTTTCTTCTCGGGCACGAAGTGGTCGATCGCAAACCATGTGGCCGGTATCAGCAAAAGATCCGTCTGCTCGTTTGAGTATGGTGAGCTTAAGATGAACATCGATACGATGATGTATGCAAGACCTGCCACGGTGAACCATTTATTTCTGATCAGAGGCCATTCGCGGTGGTTGATGCCGATCCATGCACCGATCATATAAGCCTCTATGTATCTGAATCCCGCTCCGTAACCGAGCGTTCTGATCACGATCACGGCGATTATCAGTATCAGACCGGTGGGTATGCCCTTCACATCGCGAAGTACCACGAACCAGATCGGACAGAGTGCCGTATACAGTATCAGGAGTTTGAGAAACCACAGGATGTAATACTCGTCCACCCATACTCCGCGAAGCCACCCGAGGAAAGACAATTCGCCCGGGGTGCCCGCGATCAGCCCGGAAAGCGCCGGGATCATCGGTATGACAGTCAGAATCAGCCAGTAGAGGGTTGCCCATACGATATACGGTATCAGTAAGCTCTTCACTCGTGAGAGCAGTTTGGTCTTAAGTCTGTCCCATGCGAAATTCCTGAAGAACAGGAATCCCGAGAAGAACATGAAATTCACGAATATAACAGGTCTTAAGCCTATCTCGTAATTCTCGGCCCAGTATGTTAATCGGCTGAAGATATCGGTCTCAGCGCCGGTTATGCCATATGCTTCAAGATTGTGGGCATGTATCTGGACCACCATCAGACTGAAGATGAATGAGAGGAGGGTTATTTTATTTCTCAGATGCTGCTCTGAATACTTTTGCATTTTTAGATAAAACTCTCCGCGCGATCAGGGCCAGAATGATCGTGAGCGTAAATGATATCGCGGTCCAGACCACGAGATTGACTTCACCCAGGCGTTTGTAGATCCCGTGTACGGTGTTGATCACCGGGACATGGATCAGGTAGGCATAGCCGGATATCGCACCCAGTGTCATGACGGGCTTTAACGCCTTCGCATCGGTCGGGACGTGCACATGTTCTTCCAGCACGGCGATGCACCAGATCAGGCAGGCGGCCGGGATCGAGAAGTAGAATCCGGACGAAGCGAGCCAGATGAGGGATGCATCGAACTTAAAGCACGCGATGAATACGGCGAGGTTGATCACGGCTGTCAGGGCGAATACAGTGAGGGTACGTGCCTTCGCAGGGCCGATTGCTGTAGCCGCTTCGGAGCCTGCTGCCACCTCCTGCCGCGTGCTCCTTACCCGATACATATACCCGAGCTGGGCGCCGATCAGATAGTCACCGATCCTCGACAACGGACTCTCATAATTATACCAAAAAGCCCCGTCCCTTCCAAATATGCGGACATGGATGAGGTTGAGCGCAAGGGTGAAGATGAAGATGCAGGCGATCACGATGATCGGCCTGCGGAAATCGGAAGTAGCGGCGGAGCGACCATCCGAGGCATCGCCGTAAATCTTGTGCATCGTGCGGATGATCACCGGCAGACAGATATAGATCACGAAGCACAGCGACAGGTACCAGGATGCGATGTTATATTCGCTGAAGTAAGGCTGAAGCCTCCCGACGCTCGGCACCAGATCGGATGTCAGGGTGATATTACTTAGCAGTTTCACAACAGTCTCGACTATGCTTACCGGAGCACGCGATGCCAGTTCGGCAGTCCTGCTGCTGATATAAAGCGCAAACGCCCACAATGTGGTGATCACATGAATGATATACAGTCCGGCGATCTTCTTTCTGCCATGTTCAAAGCACCCCTTCAGGACGGTCGGAAGATATCTGTCATAACCATGATATATATCCAGGAATCCGGAGAGCACGAGGAAGACGCATACTGCCCATTTGCAGGCTTCGTACGTGTCGATGTTGTGGTATGTGTATACCACCAGAAATGCGACTGCGCGCAGTATCTGAAACAGATTGAAATATCTTTTTGTCTGAACCGGTCTATCTGACATCTATCTTGAGGATACCTATGAAGAAACTCGCAAATACGGTCTCGATCCCGGCTTCGATCAGAGTTGCAGCGGGTATGATGAGTCGCATCAAGCGTTCGGGTTCCATGTTGCCGTAACCCGTGTGGTGCCAGGTAACAAGCGCATATATCGATACGACGATACCCAGGATCAGGAGTATCGAACCGATAAGCATACCACGGTCTTCGATCATCGAGTCGAGCCTGTCGGTGACTTTGTCGGCCGGGATGAAACGGCTTCTGGCCGCATAAAGCTTCGTGAATGCGTAGAAATAGATCATCGTCAGCCCCGCCATAACCGCTACCATGCAATACAGAAGCGTATGGATGCTGAACGTTACGCTGCCGACCGCAAAACTGCCTACTGTCAGTATCGTTCCGATTATCAGTCCCAGGATGAACAGGATTGCGCCGGGATACAGGAAGAGCCATTTCGGTGAATACATGAGCAGGAACTTAAGATGTCTCCATCCGTCGCGGAAGCTTCTTAAGTGCGGCGGACGGGTTCGTCCGTCAGGCTTTAAAGTGGTTGGCACTTCAGCGATCTTCAGACCTGCAAGTTCACTCATCACGACCATCTCGCTCGCATACTCCATGCCTGTGGTATGGAGGCCGAGTTTCAGGATGCTCTCTCGATTATAGCCTCTTAAGCCGCAGTGGAAATCACCGATGTTACTCTTAAAGAATACCCTTCCTATGAAAGACAGTACGGGGTTACCGATATATCTGTGAAGCCAGGGCATTGCGCCCTTTTCGATGCCGCCCTTGAATCGGTTGCCCATTACTAGGTCATAGCCCTCGCGAAGCTTCTCCACAAAGGCATCCAGATGTTCGAAGTCATAACTGTCATCGGCATCGCCCATGATCACATATGTGCCGCGAGCTTCATCACATCCGGCGAGGAGAGCGCTTCCGTAACCCTTGCGCTCTGCGTGTATGACACGGGCGCCGAGCCTCTCGGCGATCTCCTGAGAGCCGTCGGTCGAGCCGTTGTCGGATATCAGTACCTCTCCGTCGATCCCGGATCTGTCTATAAACCCCTGCGCTTTGCGGATGCAGGTCTCTATGGTTTCTGCCTCATTCAGGCAGGGCATAAGTATCGTAAGTTCCATTTATCAGTGTCTTCCGTTTTTTGTAAGTCAGCTCTTTTTTCTCTTAAGACGGGATGATACCATCTCGCCGGCATACGGGATCCAGCGGATGTATGCGCTGCTCTTGTATTTCGCCGGGATGGATTCAAATATCGGTTTATAGGCTGCGAAATCACGGCTGAGCATCATGCTCAGTATTCCGGTAGCGCAGTACTTGGCATACCATCTCGAGAAGTCGATCTCGTCGCCCCAGCGTCTGCTCATCTCGTTTAACAGATCGATGTGGTGCTTGAACTTCTCGGGACGGGAGTATCTGGAGTTGTAGTTCTTTTTCTCAAGATCAGCCTTCACTACGCGGTGAGCGTCGGAGATGATGCTCATCACGCGGACAGGGCCTCGACGAAGAAGCAATACCTCATCCACGGCATCATCCACAAACTCACTGATCTCACGTGCCTGCGCAAAATACGCTCTGTCCTCCTCCGTCAGGAAGAAGTTACGCATGACAAGGCCAAGAGTCCCCAGAGGCCTGCATTTCTCATAGTCACGGAGAGTGTAGGGCGCCTCTATGTAGTTGAAATCCGAGGGAACGATATTATAGGCGACGGTGCTGTCGTCCATCCTCTCCTCTACACGACAGGCTGCAGCCACATACTCCGGATGCTCGTCCAAGTACTTAATTTCCGTTTCGAGTTTCGCATCATTGATCCAGTAATCATCTCCGGACAGATTCGTGATATAACGACCGCGGCACATCGTGCGTGCGATATATATATTCGATGGGATCCCGAGATTGGTCTCGTTCACATTGACGCGTATTATATCGGGATATTTAGACTCATATTCGCGAAGAATGGCGACCGTACCGTCCTGCGAGCAGTCATCGGATATGACGAGTTCGAACTTATAGTGCGTCTTCTGCGAGAGCACACTCTCGATTGCTTGCCTGACATATTTCTCATGGAAGTAGGTCATCATGTAGACACTGACATCGATCGATCCGTCGGATGCGGCAGTAGTTTCGGCAGTTGCTCCGGTCGCGGGGATGTCATATATGTACCATACATAGTCCTCGATCTCGTCCGGAGTATATGCGCCCGAAGATACGATCTTACGGTACAAAGATGCTTCTTCCTTTAAGGCAGAGCGTTGGTATCCGTTTTTGTCATAGAACTTTAATGCTCTCTCATTCTTCGGTGATACGCACCAGTAAACCTTGTCTATGTGCAGATCGCGGGCCTTTTCCAGGATAGCGGACATGGCTTCGCAGGCGATACCGGTACCCATGGCGCATCTGCGGATCGTGATGCCGAATTCGGCAGTACGATCTTCTCGGTCGATATGCTTGAGACTCACAGTGCCGAGGTACTCGTCCTTGTCATACCTTTCATCTTCTCCGTTACGATCTCTGTCATCAGTTATCGCCAAATGCAGGTCGCGATCAGGAGTTTTGGCTGCAGACCGGATGAAACCGAGGCAGTCCTCCTCGGTCATCGACGCAAAATCGCGATGCATATCGCGTACTATATCAGGATCATGCATCCACTCGAGCATAAGCGGTGCGTCCTCGTTTTTCAGATCACGAAGTTTTATCATCTGTCACTTCCGGCCTATCAGTTAAATCTTACTATCAGACAGTCATCTACCATAGTGCAATATCCGTTGTCAGGATAACACGGCTGCGATTCGATATTTGTGTCAGCCGCAACCTGTTGTATAACCTCTGGCTCCGGATGGAAATTGTAATTCTTGCCCATAACATATCTAGCATACCATTCGAAGTTGGAATTGTAAGTTACCGTGGTTCCGTATCCTACTCCACAGGTTTGAACGAACACCTCTTTGAAATCATACTCCCCGGATAAAGCTGTCGGTATATCTCCTACCAGTATGACCGGGTTAACCGATGCATCAAACCCCTCCGTTCTTTCCATGTCGTAAATGATGCCGTTCATCTGCGTCTGAGTCCCGTCTCCGACCAGTTTCTGGTAATAGAACAGATCATTGGCATACCGGATGACTCCGCATGAAATGAGGATGATCAGCACCAGGACAGGAATGAATACACGGACATTTCCTGATGTTCCGGGGATCTGCACCTCCTGATGTCTGTATAGTATCGGATAAAGAGCTGCTATATAAAACAGCTGATATGACCATGTCATAAGCTGAAGAAGAGTTCCTCGAGTAAGCAGCGATACGCTGTTGATGGCCAGGGGGAATATCATCAGCAACGCCACTATGAGGATCCGGCGATGTATGCCTTCAACATGCCGTACGATCACACTGATCCATACCAGGGCTCCAAGCACGATAAGTGCGATATTGAGATATGGCAGCACGCGTGAATCGTAGAGGTTATCCTTGAAGAAATACTTCAGGACCTGTTTATAACATGTCGGAACGCTCTTAATGATTCCGGCGGGACTTAGTTTTTCTATGTTATCCAGACTCTCGTATGCTCCCGAATATGGCTGTGTATTATAGATACGCTGGCATATCTTAAGTATCAAATAATACACGATACCTGAGATCACAAGCCATCCAACACTTATTGCCGCCCGGGCATATATCTTTTTCAGATCTTTCTTATCGATAACTTCTTTACAGAAGTATATGACACACAATCCGGCAGCAACAGGGAAATATGCCTGATACATCCCCATAGACAACGCTAGGAGAAGTACTGCCGCAGCATATACCGTTGCCCGGGAATACCACTGTTTCATCTTGCCGCCCACGTTCAGCATGAGATATGCGGATGCCACGGAAAACAGCAATGCGAGTGCGTATACGTCCCAACAGTATATATACACGCCTGCATTGGATATAAATGCGATGTTTAACAAAAATACCGAGGAGACGATCACGGTACGCCATATATCAAACGGAATCTCAAGGAGTTCCATTGCCATATAAACCGCAAGTCCGATATAGATCAGGCTCAGTATTCCCAGCAACCATGGAGCCTCTATCAGGCCTCTGAGACGACCGTACCACAAAACACAAAAACGGCCTATGGACAGTTCCCATATCTGATTGGTTTTGACCATCATGTACCCGTCATGCGTCGGAGAATAATTGGTCAGAACATATCCGTATGATATGAATCCTATTATAAAAGTGATGATGAAAACATTTTTTAAACCACTATACTTCTTCATTGGTTTTTCCTCTTGAACCATTATACTCCATCAGCACATCTATGATACGTCTCGCGATCACATCCGGTGCGAATCTGCCCTTACAAGACTCCGAGATCGATGCGCGATCAAAACTCTTCTTCTTATCGGCCATGCTTCTCATGGCTTCCGCAAGCGCCTGCACATCATCAACGGGAACCAGGATACCGTTGGAATCATCTATGAAGTCCTCGGGGCCGCCGCACCTCGTGGCAATGACAGGTACGCCTGCTGCCAGCGCTTCGGCATATACCAGGCCGAATGTCTCGGAACGGCTCGGAAGGACAAAGATGTCGCTGCGTGCCAGAGCCTCGGCAAAATCACGGCGGTGATATGATCCGGTGAATGTTATGGTGCCGGGTGTGTCTGTGGTCTCTTCAGGCCCGCTGACACTGATGCCAAGTTCGCCAGTCAGATCACAGATCGTACTCATCTCGGGGCCATCACCCATGACGGTCAGATGTGTGTCCGGATTAGTTTTGATAAGTTCAGCATACGCACGGATCAGTATATCAAAGCCCTTGCCGTAGTTAACCGATGCGGCAGATATGAAACGGGTGGTCCTCCGGTTTGCGCTGTCTGTATAAACACCGGAGTGGTTTTCTCTCTGTTCGGGATCATATCTAAACTCAGACAGATCAACTATATTCGGGATGGTTATTGAATCAACACCGTAGGTACACTTCAGATCCCACCCCAGCGCATCGCTGACTGCGATGACCCGGGCTGCGCCGCGAAGAGCATCACGTTTTCTTTCTTCTATAGCCGGAGTCTCATCTAACGGCGTGATGTGCTCGGTGATGAAATACGGTATATCATGCTCAGCGCAATAAGAGGTCTCAGATATAGCCTGCTGACAGGTATGGATGTGTATCAGCGCAGGCTGTCCATGGTCGCGCACGATCGCGCGGATCGCCTTCTTGAAACCGTGATCCTGGATACGGTACTTGATCGCCGGCGGCATCGGTCCGCATGGGAAATTATACTCATAAACGGGAATATTGCGGTATGTGGCGCGATTCACGCCCCACTTGCGCCACCTGCGGATCGAACGAAGATCGAGCGCAAGAAATACCACACGTTCGCCTGCTTCGCGCAGTGCGTACGCCTGATCAAACTGGAATACTCCGTGTATGGGATATTTTTCCGAGGGGCATCCCCAGGAGACCTCGAGGATGTAAGGGACTGATGCGTTTTCCATGCGTAGATTATATCACATCGGTGTAAGGCACCGTTACAGAATTGTTAAGGCTGTAATAACTTGGTAATGATACCCGACACCAAGGAAATGTCCTGCGGTATCACGCAGCTGTCCGGACGATGAAGAGTCTCGCGACATCCGCCGGTATCATACGAGATCACAGGTGTCCCGCATGCCTCCGCCTCAAGATTGACGGTCGGGTAGTTATCCTCATATGTGGGATTGATAAATACATCGGCTGCGGTATAAAGCTGTGCAAGCTCGGTAGTACTCTCTGTATGTTCGATGCATATGATGTCGGGATGATCCCCTCTTATGCCGGCAGCCTGCTTTGCGGTCAGTCCGACTATCACGATCCTGTATGTGTATTCAGGTTGTTTCCCATTCCGTTCGGGATCATTATCAGCCATCTTATTCAATTCACCGGACAGTTTGAGTATGTCTCCAAGTCCTTTTCTTTCGGTCCATACTCCCGCCACTGCTAGGATCATCTTCTCGTCATCCGATATGCCGTATTTGCCCCGAATATCACTCGGGGTCGGACGGAATATCGCGGTATCAATGGTATTGCGGACCACCTCGACCGGATAGCATGACAGGAAGCTCTTCTTAAGTTCACCTGCAAGCCACTCTGAAGGAGTGATCAGAGTCATGTTGTTCACCCCGGTGAAGGAGTTCTTTTTACGGATATAATTTCTCACGCTGTTGTCCGTAAACCATGAAGCAGGATATTGGCGAAGCTGAGGGCAATTGCCGCAGTTTGCGTGACCGCCGGCGTAACTGCCTTCATCCGAAGAAGCCTGCCATCTGTCGCACTTTGCATACATGTAATGCGCGCAGTGTCCGGTGAACGTCCAGCAATCGTGAAGGGTCCATCTGACCTGCATCTGAGGGCGCTTTTTTATCCAGTTAAACAGGAGTTCGTAGTTGATGTAGTAACCGTGAACGTTGTGAAGCCAGAGAATATCAGGATCGTACTCTTCCGCCCACTTAAGAAATGCGTGTGTTGCGCGCCGGGATGCCAGACCGTGACGATCTGTCAGACGGGTATACAGGATGTGCAGATACACTTCTGCGGTAGTGCCGATGCGGACCGCGTATCTTCGGCAGTCATCGGGAACATTGGCGCTCCGTCCGTACGCGATCTTCACATCATATCCGTCGCTCTCGTAGCTGCGGGCGATATCGGCGCAGATGCGGCCCGTGGATCCAGTGCCGCAAACGGAGTTTATTATGAGAAGCTTCTTCGTCCCGTCTGCCATGTGTTAAGCCTTATTTTCGCCGGAGCGGACGAACTCGAGAAACTCGTCATAGTCGCGAATATAATCGGACTCATCATAAATCTCCGAAGCGAGCACCATGAGCACCGCATCGGGTGAGAAATCATACATCTCACGCCAGATATTGTTGGCTATATACAGACCTTCGTAGGGCTTTTCCAGAGGAACGACCTTGGTCTCCGTGCCGTCATCGAGTTTGATCTTGCAACTGCCGTGAATGCAGATCAGAATCTGCTCGAGGGATTTATGTGCGTGATGACCACGGACAACATTTTCTATGGTGTCATACATGTAGTAGACGCGTTTGATACGGAACGGGATATCCTTGAACTCCTCAAGCGCGATCAATTGTCCTCTGTCATCGCCGTGCGGCTGAAATGTGTATTTGATGGTCTGCATATCTATACCTCTTGTTTTGATGCCGGGCATCGGTCAGTTCTTAAGCAACAGGAACTTGCCGAGTTCCTGCACGACGCACTCCAGAAAGTAAAGCTTCGAATAGCCGTTTTCCTTATATACTTTATACTTGGTACCGATGCGTTCGATGGTGTTCTTAAGAGATTTGTAAGATCCGGCGCCGCCGGTAGGATAGTTGGTCAGGATTTCATCAGTGATGACCGTGTGTCTGCCCTGTTTCATTGCACGCAGGTACCATCCGTAATCGTCATGCACGTTGCCGGTCCCGTATGGGCCCACCTGCCGGTAACATTCACTTTTTACGAACATCGCGGGATGATTAAAGTCACGGGAAGTCTTGTATCTTCTGTCTCTGGCTTTCTTGATGAATGTATGGTCACCGTTATAGATACGGATCGCCCCCATCACGATATCAGCATCCGAGTGCTTGCCAAAAGAATCCACTACCATCTCCAGTGCTTCGGGTTCATACCAGTCGTCACTGTTTAAGAGCCCCACGCAATCACCGGACGCCATGGCTATGCCCTTGTTCATGGCATCATACATGCCTTTATCAGGCTCGGAAACAAGCTTGAAGGAATATCCTTTTTCCCTGATCCGCGCTTCGTAACTCCTGACGATATCGAGCGTACGATCGTTCGAACATCCATCGATAACGATGTACTCCACTTCCCCATATGTCTGCCCGAGGACCGATTCGATCGTCCGGGCTATGGTACGCTCGCTGTTGAAGCACACCGTTACGATAGTGATAAGCATATCAATGTCCTATATCTGCCTCATGAAGTCTCGCGCGGATGTCTTCGACACTCATCCATTCGGTGTTGTTGCCCGAGCTGTATGAGAATCCGGGCTCAACCTTTTTGCCTGTTCCGTCGGGACCGCGTCTGGCTGACAGGATTATCTGAGGATAGACGATATAATGATTCTCAAATTCATACGTATTATATGAGTCTTCAACAGTGACCATGACCTCGTGGAGTTTCTCGCCGGGGCGGATCCCCACTTCCTTCATGGTGCAACCCGGAAGCATGGCCTCAGCCAGATCGGTGATCTTAAACGAGGGTATCTTGCTTATGAAAGTCTCGCCGCCTCTTGCCTCCGCAAGCGCTTTGATCACAAGTTCGACTCCCTGAGTAAGGCTGATCCAGAACCTTGTCATCCGATAATCCGTGATCGGGAATTCCGTACCGCCCTTCTCTATGATGCTGCGGAAGAAAGGAATGATGCTTCCCCGGCTTCCCGCAACATTGCCGTATCTGACGATTGAGAAATTGACGTCCTTCTCACCTGCATATGCATTGGCTGCCACGAAAAGTTTATCCGATACGAACTTGGTACCGCCGTAAAGGTTCACGGGATTGACGGCTTTATCGGTAGAAAGAGCAACAACTCTGGTAACCCCCGCATCAAGCGCGCCTTCGATAACGTTCATCGCACCGTTTATGTTGGTATTGATGGCTTCGTTTGGATTATATTCGCACGCGGGAACCTGCTTGAGCGCTGCGGCATGAACGATATAGTCCACACCCTGACAGGCTCTGCGGAATCTGTCTCTGTCTCTGACATCCCCAATGAAGAATCTGAGCTTCTTTATCTTATCCGGATACTTCGCTCTGAAATCATTCTCCATCGTCCACTGTTTGAACTCGTCTCTGGAATAAATGATGATCTTCTTGACATCATAGTTTGTGAGGACATGATCGGTAAAAGCCCTTCCGAAAGATCCTGTTCCGCCGGTCACCAGTATCGTCTTGTCATTTAACATATCGTTCTCTCCTTGTAAAACTATTTGAAATATATTAGATCACAGATCGTGCATTTCTTCCTGTCTGGCTTCCGAGAAGCCCGCGGTGCTCTCCTTCTGCACCAGGATCTTGATGGTCTCAAAAAGTATCTGAAGGTCCAGAAGTATGGAATAGTTCGTGATATAGAACAGATCCATCTTGAGCTTATTGAGCGCATCTGTATTGTACCGGCCGAAAACCTGAGCGGGGCCGGTGAGACCGCCCTTAACTTTAAGCCTGTATACGAACTCGGGTATCTCCTCGGTGTACTTGGCTACGTGCTCAACGCGTTCGGGGCGCGGGCCGACTACAGACATATCGCCTCTCAGTATGTTGATCAGCTGAGGAAGCTCATCAATACGAACGGGGCGGATACGGTGTCCCACCTTAGTTATGCGGTCGTCATCTTCTCCGGCAGGACGAGGCCTTCCGTCCTTCTCGGCATCCACTATCATGGATCTGAACTTCAGCATCTCAAACACGCGGCCGCCGATCGTCACTCTCTTTTGCCTGTAAAATACAGGACCGTGGTCCTCCCGCTTGATCGCTATCGCAACTACCAGGAAGATCGGGCTTGTGATGATAAGACCAAGTACCGCAATGATGCAGTCACATACTCTCTTGATCATCAGCTGAATCGGTTTGATGCCCGCATTCCTGCAGAGGTAAAGCGGTGTGTCAAACAGGTTGATATCCTCGGAATTCTTGCTGATGATGTCAGATATCTTGGGCGTAAAATATACGCGAATATCCCGGTTAAAGCATTCCTTCAGGATATCGTTCTTGATCTCCGAAGGGATATCGTTGATCAGCACCGCATCGAAATCGTCCAGTTTATCAAATATGGCTTCCAGTCCGCCATCTACACTCATAACCTCGGCTATGTGATATTTATCCGGACGGTCGTTCATGAACCTGATCTTGCGATCCGCGTCCATCGAAGCGGCATGGCTCATTTCATCCTCAGTCTTACATATCTCCAGCACTTGATATGGCGGAAAAATATGTCTGTACAGATTGACCATGTAGTTGGTCAGGACACATGTCACCACGAGCTGAACGAGAAACAGGAGCGCATATCTCCAGAGGAAGTCGGGGAAGAATCTGAACTGACCCGTGACCGCACAGGAGATCAGCGTTTCCAGCGCATTCAGCAAAAAAAGCGTGAGTGCCTCCGATGCCAGAAGATTGGCCTTACGATCCACGCCTATGCGGAATGCCTTGAGCGCCCTGCCGATGAACAGATATACGGCGATATAGATACCTGCTGACATAAGGAGGTTGCCGTATCCGAGCAGATGTCCGGTCTGGTTATTCTCCTCCGCAAAACGGTACCATACAAAGAAGAACATCGCCGTCACGAGCACCGCAAGTATGGCCGTGCAAAAGCCTCGATATATGTACTTTTTCTCAAGTCCATTATGGTTCTTCATTAATTGGAGGTCTTCGCGTACCACTCCGTAAGTTTACGGACCGCTGCGATCACGTCTTCTGCATCTCTGTCCGTCATCATAGGATACAGCGGGATGCTCATGATGTGCTCATATATCCGCTCTGCGTTCGGACACAGGCCGTGCTCATATCCGAGCCGCGCATAGAACGGGAAATAATAAACCGGCACATAGTGCACCTGGCACTGAACATTCTCGGCGCTCATCGCGTTGAAAAACTCCGCGCGGGTGCAGGTCAGCTTATCAAGATCGAGTTGTATGATATACAGGTGTCTCGTGGTGTCTGACTCGGGGATCTCACGCTGAACGATGATGCCGGGCATGTCTGCGAATGCCTCATCGTAGCGCTTCACGATCTCCTTGCGCCTGTTCGAAAAAGCGGGCAGCTTCTTAAGTTGGCTTAACAGCATCGCTGACTGAAAATCTGTAAGGCGGTAATTGAAACCGAGTTCCTGCATTTCATAGTACCATCCGCCTTCGGGGTTGGGTTCTTCAAACTGCGCGGGATCCTTGGTGATACCGTGCTGGGAAGCGAACCTGAGTTTCCGGGCAAGTTCCGGATCGTTCGTCGTGATCGCACCACCCTCACCTGACGTGATGGTTTTGACCGGATGGAAGGAGAATGTGGTCATGTCCGCGATCGAGCCCTCAGGGCGTCCGTCATATACGGTTCCTATCGCATGAGCGGCGTCGGTAACATATAGAAGACCGTGCTTATCACAGATCTCGCGAATACGGTCATGCTCCACAGCCTGTCCTGTGTAATCCACTGCTACGACTGCGCGTGTTTTGTCTGTGATATGGGCCTCTATGCTATCGGGATCAATGTTGTAGGTCTCGGGGTTCACATCCGCGAATACAGGCTTTGCTCCGACATATATCGCGCAGTTGGCCGATGCCGCAAAGGTAAGAGGAGTCGTGATGACTTCATCTCCCTCTCCGATCCCGCCGGCGATCATCGCGCAGTGAAGCGCAGCGGTACCGTTTGATACAGCCACGGCACATTTTGCTCCGGTGACGCGTGCAAGTTCCTGTTCTAGAGCAGTCACGGTAGGTCCGCAGGTGAGATAATCGCTCTTTAAAACCTCCGCTACGGCTGCCACGTCATCATCGTCGATCCACTGATGACCATAGTAAATCTTATTTTCTCTGACGGGAGTACCGCCAAGGATTGCAGGTTTGTCTGCCATTTGAGCTCCTATCGTCTTTTGTTCGTGCTTAGATCTCTTTTACCCAGAGACCGTGGAGGTTGCAATACTCGTATGCAGCTACTGCCTTGTCGCCTTCTGCAACGATAAACTCTGCCACGGGCTTGTCGCCGGGTTTAAGTGTCTTCTTCTGGAATCCGCCTTCGGTCTCCAAAACGATGAACTGGATGAAGTGCTCTTCCATCATGGGGTGCTCAACCTCGCCGACCTGAACGGTTACCTTGCTGCCGTCAACGGTCACAGCGGGAACGTGCTTCTCAAGCGCACCGTCGGTTGCGCCGGGAACGAGCTCCGTCATGGGCTTGCCGCAGCATACTACGGGTACGCCTGAGTCGTTAAGTTTGGTGATTATATTGCCGCATGTTTCGCATTTGTAGAATTTCATGGTTAATCCTCCGTAAATTAATAATTCTCAGCCTTCAGTTGGAAGTACGCCTGCGCGTGGTTGCAGATCGGGCAGACCTCGGGCGCTTCCTTACCTATCACGATATGTCCGCAGTTCGAGCACTGCCAGATGCAGTCGCCGTCGCGCGAGAATACTATCTTGTCTTCAATGTTCTTGAGGAGCTTGCGATAGCGCTCTTCATGCTCTTTTTCAATAGCGGCTACGCCCTCAAAAAGCTCGGCAATCTCATCAAAGCCTTCCTCACGGGCGGTTTTTGCAAAAGAAGGATACATCTCCTGCCACTCGTAGGATTCGCCTTCTGCAGCTTCCTTCAGACAATCGATCGTACTGCCGATGCCTGTCAGGATCTTGTACCAGATTTCAGCATGCTCTTTTTCATTGGCAGCGGTCTCGGCGAAGATATTGGATATCTGAACGAAGCCTTCCTTTTTCGCCTTGGATGCAAAGAAAGTGTATTTATTTCGCGCCTGCGATTCGCCGGCAAACGCTTCCTGCAAGTTTTTCTCGGTCTGAGTACCCTTAAGGTCCTCGGCCCTGCAACGCCATTTGTTACTGTCACCCATAATGATACCTCCTTAACCATCTTCACGTGCAATTAACGGATTAATTGAGCACATGTTCGGCAACACATGGATGTATTGCCATGTGCAATTATACCATATTTAGCGTCCTCTATACCAACCGGCATGGAAATATGTTACGATACGGGAATGAACGGAGGAACGACATGAACGAGTACATTAAATCCGATATGTACCGGTATGAAGGAAAGACCGGTTTCTTCACTTTCATAAAGTTATACTGCGACAGAACTTTCAGATGGCAGGTCGCTCACCGGCTGTGTAACGGCAACGGATTCGAACGGTGCATCGGGATCGTTCTGTGGGCTTGTAACAGGACACGTAAATACACCATTCAGATTCCACGAAAAACAAGGATTGGCTATGGTCTGTACATAGGTCACGGCGGTCCCGTGATCTGCAATCCTACCGCAGTCATCGGAGATAACTGTAACTTAAGTCAGTGGGTGACCATCGGGACCAACGGTGAACAGGCTGCACATATCGGCAATAATGTATATATAGGTCCAAGCTGCTGCATCGTTGAGGATGTGAAGATCGGAGACAATGTAACGATCGGAGCCGGCAGTGTGGTCACCAAGGATATCCCCGACAATGCCACCGCTGCGGGCAATTATGCCAAAGTTTTAAACTATAATAATCCGGGAAGATTTATAGAAAACAGGTGGGAACACTGATCCGGCTTACGCCCGGCCAAGAGATTCACTTAAAAGAATTGATCGCATCGATCACATAGTCGATCTCTTCGTCCGTCAGGCCGTAGTACATCGGCAGGCTGAGCTGTGTGCGGCTGATCTCCTCCGCGATCGGGAGGTCGCCGGGAGCGTAGGGAAGATCCTTATAGCAAGGCTGCATGTGGATCGGGGTGGGGTAATGCTTGTTCGTTCCGATCCCGCGTTCTTTCAGGTATTCCTCCAGTTCATCCCGCTTATCGCATCTTATCGCGAATACGTGCCATACCGGATTGGCATATTCGGGTACAAAGGGAAGTGTGATCTGCGGATTCGTGATGCCCTCGAGGTATCTTGCGGCAAGGCGCTTGCGTTCCTGATTCATCCTATCCAGATGCAGAAGTTTGGCTGAAAGAAAAGCTGCCTGCATCTCATCAAGTCTCGAATTGCGCCCCTGATATATATGATGATATTTATAGTCGGAGCCGTAGTTTGCTATGGCTCTGATCTTTTCTGCAAGTTCGTCGTTATCGGTCACGACTGCACCGGCGTCGCCGAGCGCACCCAGGTTTTTGCCGGGATAGAAACTGAAGCCTGAGGCCGTGCCAAAAGTACCGATCTTAGTATTCCTGTACAGGGCGCCATGGGCTTGCGCGCAATCCTCGATCACATAGAGGTCATGCTTGCGCGCGATCTCCATGATCGGATCCATGTCGCATGGCTGACCGTAGAGATGCACGGGCATGATGGCTCGAGTATTGTCTGTGATCGCCTGTTCGATGAGGGACGGATCTAGGTTGAAGGTCCGGATGTCAGGCTCTACGAGCACGGGAGTTGCGCCTGCATAACTGATCGCCAGGACGGTCGCGATGTATGTGTTTGAGGGCGCGATGACTTCATCTCCGGGGCCTATCCCCAATGCGATCAGCGCCATCTCGAGCGCTTCAAGACCGTTTCCGACACCTATGCAGTGCTTCGTTCCCGTATACTTGGCAAACGCTTTTTCAAAGGCTTCGTCCTCTTTTCCGAGAATGTACCAGCTGTTGGTAAGGACTCTGTCGAAAGCCTCTCTGAGTTCTGTATTTAATTCCTGCTCCATCGGTCTGAAGCTGACGAAGGGGATGTTCATGTCCGGCGTATCCTTTCTTAATACAAACGCGCACGCGATTACAGGATGTAATCAGTACTGCCACGTACAGTACAGGATGTACGTAGAGCATGTCTGTAATGACATGGATGTCATTACATGCTCAAGTATACCACAGATATGCTATACTTGTACTGTTATGGACATACAGACAAACACTGAAACTGCGAATATATATGAGCCCTCTTCCGGTCCGCGCAAACAGCGGATCCTGTCGGGTTTTCTTTCGTTCCTCATTCCCTGCATTCTATTCACAGCGGTCTGCATTTATCTGAAGATCACTCCCTTCGGCGATGAGACATTCCTGTACGAAGATATGAAGCTGCAGTATCCGGACTTTTTCCTGTACTTCAAGCATGTTCTGCGCGGCGAAGACAGGCTTCTGTACTCGGTTAACTGCGGAATGGGTTCCGATATGATCGGGTTCTGGACCTACTATCTGCTGAGCCCTTATAACTTTCTTTTTCTCCTGATCCCCGATGCTCTGATGCCGGCCGGAATAACTGTTCTGATGCTGCTTAAGGTGTCGACGCTAGGACTAACCACATGGCTCTTCCTTGATCATGTTTCGGGACGACGGATGAGCGGGATGTGCGTTCTGCTTTCAAGTTTCTTTGCTCTCGGAACGTGGGTAGCTGCCAACATGACCAACCCCATGTGGCTCGATCCGCTGATCCTGCTTCCGGTGCTGCTGATATTCCTGATCAGGATGATGCAAAGCAATGAAAAACGTTATCATATATTATTTGTAATCACCGTCGTTGTGATGATCATCACCAACTACTACATCGCAGCGATGAATCTTCTATTTCTCTCGATATTCATGGTGCTGTTTACCGCGCTCGGATTTATCACATGGCGCAAGCTGTGGCGATATATCCTCATGACCGGCATCGGTTGTGTGCTCGACCTGTGGCTGCTGATACCGACGGTGATTTCGCTGCTCGGAAGCGAGAAATCTCACACGCCGTATATCGTGGAGGTCATGAATACTTTTCTGCCTAACTCCGCGGCCAAGCCAAAGCTGTTAAACCCTCTCGTCATCATCCCCAAGATGTTCTCGACAAGTTATAACAGTCTGCAGATTATGGAAGGACAGCCGGATATTTATGTCGGGATGCTTCCTCTGATCCTGACGGTTGCCTTTTTCCTGAATAAAAAGATCGCTGCGAAGATTAAGATCGCGGGGGCATCGTGTCTTACGATCACGGTCGCGTTCTTCTGCATCAAGGAGCTCAATCTGATCGCGCATTTCGGGACGGAGCCTTACGGATATCTGTACAGATATGCGTATGTGTGGGCGTTCATTTGCGTGGTGCTGGCCTGCATATGTTTGATGAACCTTGATGGTCTGAGTGTGTGGATGATCGCCGTGTCCGGCGTTGTATGCCTTGCACTTCTGGGCGTAGCTGTTGCAGTCGTACATACTCAGCTCCTGCCTGCGAGAGGCATCGTGCTTAATGCAGTGATGATCGTGGTTGAGAGTGCGATAGTTACGGTATATGTCAGAATGAAGCGTGAACCCATTAACGCAGATTCAGTGCCAAAGCAAAGCCGGCGCGGTCTGATAATGTGCCTGGCGCCGTTAACGATATGTTTCATGATCGAGTCGGGATGGAACATGAAGATCGTGTATAACTCGCATGCTCTGATGGCTCCGACCGCTTCGGAATATGCCGCTGATACGGAACGGATCAGTCAGGGGCTTGAGACTATATGGGAGTATGAAGGTTCCGGTGGCGGTGCGGTCGACGGTTACTATCGCATCGAGTCCTTCCCGCACAGGAATGCAAACGATTCGCTCAGTTTCGCTTATAAGAGCGTATCTGCTTATAACAGTCTGCTTCCGATGGAGCACAGGATCCTGCTCTATAAGCTCGGTTATAACGACAATGGCCTGTTCACGGATTATGATCCCGGAAACACCAGAGTCATGGATGCGATGCTCGGCATCAAATATATCATGACTGATGGGAATTACGAGCCGTCTGAAGGACAGCATGCGCTTAATGATACGATCGTCATTAACGATTATTGCATGAGCGCGGATGTCATTACTGGAAGGACTATTCCTGAGTTGCTGGATTTCATCGAGACGAGCGAGAATAAGTATCCCGGCGCATCTCCTTTTGATCTGCAGGAACTGCTGTGGAATAAACTGACAGGCAGAAATGATACTGTCTTCACGGATGCTTCGGTGAAGGAAGTGAGTGGGGAGGCTGATGCAGGGGCTGTTTCGAGCGATGAGACAAAAGCGACCGACAAGGCTTCAGCCGATGAGCCCATGACATACTCATACGAAGTGACTGCAGCTGCTGACGGATGTCTGTATTTCTACATGGATCGGGATGCGCTGAATCAAAGAAATATTGAGTTGGATCTTGATGGTGAGTTCCTAACTTACTACGGAAACGCTTCCTGCCAGAAGGTTGTTTGTCTCGGATATCACAAGGCCGGTGATGTTGTGCCCTTTGCTATCAGATGTGTCGACGATAATCCCGAACTTCCGTCCGAGCCCGTGTTCGTGACGGAGGATATTTCCGTTCTTTCTGAATAATCCCCCTGATACGCACATATTTTATCGATATGAAAGCCGGTTTATGACTTACAGAGCAGAAAGTTGCTCTCAAGTCATAAATCGTTGTCGGGGCAGCCGAAACTGGGCGGACAAAGAGGCGGAGCAGGCGAAACTGGGCAGGCAAAGAGGCGAAGCGGGTGTGATAAGAAGAGGGCGCGTCAGAACATCGCGCCGTAGATGAATGCGCTGTTTCCGAAGTAAGCAAACATACCCGTAAGCAGTACCAGAATAATGAGTACGAACTTGCCTTTGAACGTGGAGAGATCCATGGGCTTGATCGGGTTATTGCCCTCGTTCTTAAGAAGAGCACAGATCTCTACAGCGACAAGCACGATCAGCCATGCAAGCGTATAAACATAGAAATATGTGATTCCGGGCTGATTCGTGAATATCCGCTTAAACACCGTAACGGTCATTCCAAGATCCGCAGTTCTGAACGGTACCCATAGAAAATTAACTACAAGGAATGTGAGCACAACTTTCAGCGCGTTAACGGCAGTGTTTACTTTGTGTTTCTTAACGTCGGATGCTATATCAACCGCAGTCATCTCCGCGACTTCCACACCACTAACTTTCCTCAACTTGACAAACGATGCAGCTTTCTCGATCACCTGCGCGAGGCCGTGGCCTGCGCCCCACACGAGGAAGTTCAAGGTCGAGCCGTGCCAGATGCCGCTTAAGAGCATCGCGATCATGATGTTGGCAAGGGTCCGCGCCCTGCCTTTGCGGTTACCGCCGAGCGGTATATAGATGTATTCCGTTATCCAGGATGAAAGGCTTATATGCCATCTCTTCCAGAAGTCTGACGGTGATGAAGCCAGGTAAGGAAGATTGAAGTTTTCTTTAATCTCGAATCCGAGGATCGTGGCGATACCTATCGCCATGTTACTGTATCCCGCGAAGTCAAAATACAGCTGCAGAGTATATGTCAGAGTGTTCCACAGAAGCGACATTCCGCTGTAGGCGGACGGCGATGCGTAGACTGCGTTTACGGCTACTGAGAGTCTGTCGGCCATGGCGGCCTTCATGAACGCGCCGAGAGCGAAACGCTGGATCCCGATCTCAAGATTCTCGCGCGTGATCACATGCTCACGCCTGATCTGAGGAAGGAATTCGTGTGCCTTCATGATAGGTCCGGAGATCAGAATAGGGAAGAATCCGAGGAAAAGAAGGACATCCATCAGGTTATGCTTATCCTTTAGTTTGCCGGTGTAGGAATCCGCAAGATAGCTTATCGCTTCAAAGATATAGAATGAGATCCCGATCGGCATGATCACGGCGAGTCCGCCCGGAAGCTTAAACATCCCGATGTATTTGAAGAAACAAAGTACGAGCAGGTTCACGGATACTCCGAAGACGAGAAGCCGCTTCCCGCCGCCGGGAGCATCGGTCGCATCGATACCGTCAGAATCACCCTTCCCATCGCCGGAAGCACCGACCGTATCCGCATCATCAGAACCACCCTTCCCGCCGGAAGATCGGTCATGGATCCGGCCGCCGATCAGCCAGGTGAAAACGGACACTGCAAGGAGCACAGCCGAGAAACGCCAGTCGATCAGCGCATAGAAAACATAGCTGCCCAAAACGATGAGTGCGTTCTGCGCGAGCATCCTTTTCTCCGTCAGCTTATATGCGATCAGAAAAACAAGTATGAATACCAAGAATTTGATCGACAGAAAAGTCATCCGTTAATCCCTTATTTCCTATCAGTTGATTCCTTTTTCCCGCAAAAGTTCGTAGAGTTCATCGGCGATCAGGCGGTGCGCGTCGTCGTTCATATGGCCGGTCATCATGGACGTATTCCAGAAGCCGTGGACCGCGATATGATCCTCGTAATATGCTTTGGAAAAAGCATCCGTCATGTCAACAAAATCCACGTCATGCGCCTCGCAGCCCCTGCGGAAGATCTCATCGGTCGAAGCAGTGCTGAGCTGAAGCTCTCCGTCCGCGGATAGCGTCGTCATAGGGTGGTAAACGATGATGATCGGTCCATCGAACCTAGACCGCATCATGTCAAATACCTCATTTAGCGCCTGCTCGTATTCGGCCGGATCGGATACGCCCTCATCGCTGTAGAGGAACCCGGCGAAGTCCAGATCCGCTGACTTGCTGCTCTTATACGTCTCGTACTGATTCGTAAAAAGGCGGAGCAGAGGGACCCAGTTTTTGACTGCGATCATGATGCGCTGCTTCGTCGTGAGCGAAGAAGTCAGAGCCCCGATCGTATCATTTTCCTCGGAAAAACCGCACTGATCAAGCGCAGCACGAAGAGATTCCGGAGAATGCTTCGTCCAGATCAGTTCGATGATGAGCCCCTGCATATCCGGGAATTCGCTGCACAGTCCGTCAAAGTGTCTGACCATGTCATCAAAGAACATGCCGCTGTGGGCGATATTATAAAATTTTAGAGAGTCTTTATAGCCGAATCTGGCGTTTAACAGATCGCTGAAACGCTCGCCTTTTCCGACACGGAAGCCCTCGGTGTTGGAGGAGCCGAGTACGCATATGATCTCTTTTTCTCTGGGAAGGTCCGGGTTGATGTACCCGTATGAATCTATCGTCTGGATGCCGTAGCCCTCGGTCCCGTACAGGCCCCACATATGCGGGTACATGAGTCCGGGGGTCGCGCCGCCGCTCCGGGGCATTTCATGGACCGGATGATAATAGGCGAAGCATAGTAAGTTGAGTATAAGGACTGCGCAGATGAGCGCCAGGATCCATTGGGACAGTTGTTTAACGAAGTTCTTCATAAATCATTCGTAGGCGCACTAACGCACCGCGCCGATCAGCTCACCTATGTCTTCCGTGCCGGTGCGTTTCATGTAATCTTCGATGCCTGAGATCACACGGAGCGTCGTGTCGGGCTCGACGAAATTCATCGCGCCGACAGCGACCATCGTCGCGCCTGCGAGAATGAATTCGAGCGCATCTTCCGCGCACGTGATCCCGCCCATTCCGATGATCGGGATCTTCACGGTCTGCGCGACCTGATATACCATGCGGACCGCAACCGGACGGATCGCGGGGCCTGAGAGGCCGCCGGTCTTATTTGCAAGTGCAAAAGTCCTGCGGTTTATGTCTATCTTCATTCCGGTGATCGTATTGATGAGAGAAAGTCCGTCTGCGCCGGCCGATTCCGCCGCGCGCGCCATCTCCGTTATGTCCGTTACGTTCGGGGACAGTTTCATGATCACGGGCTGTTTGGCCACTGCTTTGATACGCGATGTGATGCTCTCAAGCGCTTTTGCATTCTGGCCGAAAGCGATCGCGCCCTCTTTTACATTCGGACAGGACACATTTATCTCGAGCATGTCTACGGGCTCGTCCGCAAGCCGCTCAACCACTTCCACATACTCATCTTCCGTCCTGCCGCAGACGTTCACGATGATCTTCGTATCGAACCCCTTCAAAAAAGGAATATCGCGCTCGCAGAAAACATCGATGCCCGGATTCTGAAGGCCTATGGCGTTTAGCATGCCGCCGTAAACTTCTGTCACACGCGGTGTCGGATTGCCGACCCAGGGTATCGGAGCCACGCCCTTGGTCGTGACTGCGCCGAGCTTGGACAGGTCTATGAAGTCGCCGTATTCCATTCCGGAGCCGAAAGTGCCTGAGGCTACGGTAACTGGATTCTTAAAAGTAACTCCGGCTATTTTGACTTGTGTGTTCATGCTTGTATCCTTTACTACAGCGGGCCTACCATCAAACATATCCTTTGCTGCGACCTATCGTACTCGCTGCAGGATATATTTGATGGTCTCCCGCTTATTATTAGATGTCCAACGCATCTACGTCAAAGACGGGGCCTTCGGTGCAGATGCGGGCGTTGTTTACATGGGAGTGAGGGTCTGTTTCGCGGGTCTTCACAACGCAGCCCAAGCAGGCGCCGACTCCGCAGGCCATGCGCTCCTCTAAGGAAACGTATGCTTTGATCCCTTTTTCACGGGAATACTTAGCGATGGCGCGAAGCATCGGCATGGGACCGCACGCAAGGATCAGGTCGCACTCGCCTAAGCCGGTGCCGATCTTGGCATCCATCACGTCGAGAACATTACCTTTGGTCTCGACCGAACCGTCCTCTGTCGCGATGTGAACCACGGACAGGTCCTTGAACTCCTCCGCGAGGAAAAGATCGCTGTTGCGGTAGCCGAGGATCGTGTTGAGATACGGTTCCGGATAGGGACTTCTCTCCTCGAGTTCCTTAGCCAGCTGAAGCATCGGAGGGATCCCGATCCCGCCGCCCATGAGCACGGGATGGCGGTAGTTGGTCACCAGATCGTCAACATCGTAACCGTTGCCAAGAATTCCGATGATCGGAACGGAATCGCCAGGAGTGAGCTGTGAGAGCACCTCTGTTCCGGTGTTAGATCCGGTCACGCGGTATACGAGCCTGAGTCTGTCGCCGTCGACCTCGCAGATGGAGATCGGGCGGGGCAGGAGCTTCGAGCGGTCATTTGTGTACACGCCGATGAACTGGCCGGCATGCGCTTCACGGGCGAGCTCCGTCGATATCCTCAGGTCATAGATGTTGTCGGATATTTTTCTTTGTAAGATTACTTTGGCTTGAACTTTTTTCTTCATGTTGGTTACCGATGCAGGTCAGTGGTGTAACGGGCGGTACAGATCGCCGATGCGGGTCAATGGTGTAACCGGCGATACAGATCGCCGATGCGGCTTTTAAATGTATAGGCCAGATATCTGGCGCGGGATACGCGTCCCCATTCATACTGGAGTTTCAGCGTCTCTCTGAAGCCGGTATTCGAACCGGACATTCCGCCGAGACGGATATCAGCCAGAACTTCGTATATCGGAGTAAAGACCGCGCCCTTATCCATCGCGCCCTTCATCCAGGCGTAATCTGCACTCGATCTGAACGAAGTGTCGTAGAGACCGAAATCGCGATAGCAGGCAGGTGTGATGAACGATCCGGGATGATTGATCATGCGATCGAGCAGAAAGTCGTGATGGTAGAATTCCATAGTCTTAAGCCGGTCGCCGTCAAAAGTGCGGATCATGCCATAGATGATCTCATGCTCCGCGCCGGTATAGGCATTTTTGATGAGATCGAATGCGTTCGGGGCAAAGCGGTCATCGGAATTGATTATGCCAATAAGATCGCCGGTTGCCAGCTTAATGCCCTTGTTCATCGCATCATAGATACCGCCGTCAGGCTCGGAAACTATCTTCACCTCGTACGGCACGCGGTCACTGTATTCTCTGATGATATCAAGAGTGCCGTCAGTAGATGCGCCGTCGATGATGATATGCTCCATGTTAACGCAGTGCTGGGCTTCAACCGAATCCAGAGTATCCCCGATGGTGGAAGCGCTGTTAAAGCACGGCGTGATCACGGACATTTTGAGGTCATTCGTCTTGTTCTCCATAACTAATATAATATCTTAATTCGGGGCGAAAAAAAAGAAGCAAGCCTTTCAGCTCACTTCTTCGAAATGATATCTTGATGCTTCCCTGTCGGTCTTCACTTTTTCTATATGGGCGCCGAGCCCTGAAAGCTTGGCCGGGAAGTCTTCATAACCTCTCTCGACATACTGGACGTTTTCCACGGTGGAAAAACCGTCGGCAGCCAATGCTGCGAGTACGAGAGCGGCTCCGGCACGCAGGTCGGGTGCGGATAAGTCGGCTCCCTGATATCCTTCCACGCCGTCGATGATCGCGCTGTTGCCTTCGACCTTGATGTGCGCGCCCATCTTGCTTAATTCATCCACGTATTTGAATCTGTTCTCGAAAAGTGATTCGGTCACTATGCTCGATCCGGATGCCAGTCCGAGCGCAACCGTGATCTGAGGCTGCATGTCGGTAGGAAATCCCGGATAGGGAAGTGTCTTTACATTGGTACGCTTAAGGGGTTTGGAACGTACGACTCTTACCCAGTCATCGCCCTCTTCAACCTCGCATCCCATCTCCTCGAGCTTCGCAGTGGTGGACTCAAGGTGCTTGGGGATCACGTTCTTGACCACGACATCACCCTGTGTAACGGCAGCACCGAACATATATGTTCCGGCTTCGATCTGATCGGGGATGATCGTATACTCGGTCCCGTGAAGACGGGGCACGCCCTTGATACGTATCACATCGGTACCTGCACCTCTGATGCTTGCACCGCAGCTGTTTAAAAAGTTCGCAAGGTCAACTATATGAGGTTCCTTTGCGGCATTTTCTATAATGGTGGTTCCCTCAGCCATGACAGACGCAAGGATCACGTTCATGGTCGCACCAACGCTGACAACGTCCATATAGATATGTCCGCCGGTCAGTTTATCCGCATATGCGTAAACACGTCCGTGGGGAAGCTCGACTTCGGCACCAAGTCCCTGAAAGCCCTTGATGTGCTGGTCGATCGGGCGAAGTCCTATATTACATCCGCCGGGATAGACCACTTCGGCTCTGTGGATCTTGCCGAGCAGCGCTCCGAGAAGATAATAGGATGCCCTGATCTTTCTGATATAATCTCCGTCGATGCGGTAATCGGAAATATGCGCACCGTTGATCTTGACGGTATGCCTGTCCAGACGGGTAACCTGTGCACCCACGCTCTCGATAGCCGTAAGTATCGCATGAATATCCGTTACATCGGGAAGATTCTCTATGAGTACCGTTTCATCCGGCATTATGGCGGCTGCGAGGATGGGGAGTGCCGCGTTCTTGGCACCCGATATATCCACCTCTCCTACGAGAGGGCTTCCGCCTTTGATAACGTATTGTTCCATAAATGCTCTCTCTCAAAGATATCTTTAATAAGATACAACGGCTCATCAAGTCTGTCAATCGAACAAATGTTACATATTTTCGCCCAAAAACAGGCGTCAATTCAGATAGTTCAACGGGTTGACCTGCGATCCTCCGACAAGGATCTCAAAGTGCAGGTGGGGACCCGTACTCACACCGGTGTTACCGGACAGGGCGATCCTCTGTCCCTGGCTTACCGACTGACCCGCGCTCACGAGCACACGGCTTAAGTGTCCGTATCTGGTCTGGCGGCCGTCGGGATGATCGATATATACGACATATCCGTAGCCGCGGCCCCATCCGGCCTTGGAGACCACGCCGCCCGATGAAGCATATACGGGAGTTCCCGTAGCGGTAGCCCAGTCTACACCCTTGTGGTAGGTGCTGGCCCCGGCTTTGGGCGCTTTTCTGCGTCCGAATCCGGATGAAAGCCGTCCGCCCGAGATCGGTTTGATATACGTAGGAGGTATCTTGGTACCTCTCTCCACTATCTTCGCAACCGCTTCGTAGGTAACCTCTTCCTTCAGATATTCAACGCTCTCTTCATCATCATTGACATAGGTGATCGCCGCCATGACATTGTGATGTCCGGCGGAAGGCTCCTGAAGAGTCTTGGTCTGATTGGTGTACCATTCATCATTATCCACGTATATGATCTCGGCTTCATAGTCTTCCTCATAGTATTTCTGAACGAGGCGGCTTACCGCAAGCTTCGGCTTGGGGATCGTGATCGTCAGTTCCTGACCGATCTGAAGCACGGAAAATTCATTTTCCAGGGAATCGTTCATCGCGATGATGTCGTCCATCGGGATGTTCACTTTTTCTGAGATCTGGCTTAAGGTGTCGCCTGCTGCGACCTCGTATATCGTGGGAGTCGCCTGATCCTCGCAGACATCCTTGATCGCGCCCGGCAGGTCGGTTATGTCGGAAGCGGGCAGATAACATTCAACGACTTCTATATAGTCCTTGTAATCCATGTCGATGATGCCCTGCTCGTAGTCGTCGAAGTCCTTTTCCACGGGCAGTTCCACGGAATCGTATATATCCCGGAGAAAAGAAGAGATGCCCGCCAGTGCGTTGGCATTCAGGATCCCGCGAAGAGAGTTGTCCTCTTCGACTTTTTCCTCCCTATATACGGTTGGGGTAAGTACGCTGAGTTCGCGGTTTTTGTCCAGATTGAGCGCGGGAGTGTATCCGTCACCGTCCTGATACTTGTCAAGAGCCGCCTGCAAAAGCTCGGTGACCTCATCCGTGGATGACAGATTGATCGAGTACTGTCCGATCTTGACGGTGTATGCGCGCTCCATGGTCTCCTTCGAATCACGCTCGAGAACCTCGCACATGGCGTTTATGACATCTTCTTTTTCGGAAAGGACTCCGTAGATCTCTTCATATTCCTTATAGGTAAGCTCGGTATTGACGAGCACGAGCTCCTTCGAATCAGCATTTACGCGTCGTCTGGCCTCTTTAAGGCACTCCTCCGCAGAAGCGGTGTCGGCCATTTTGCCCACAAAAGTGCCGTTCAGGCTCACATCGCACGTGTTGGGGCCGGTGCTCTCCAGGGTTCGATAAGAGGGCATCAGCACAGCACAAAAAAGTATGACTAAAAAGCCATACTTCATGCGCGCCAATGACTTGTGCGGGGAAAATGATCTCATTTTACAGATAACCTAAGGTAAGCAAAACGTTGATAGCCAGTTCTCCGAGCAGGATGATCAGCATAATGAGCTGGATCGGAAGAAGGGCTCTGTTACGTATCTTCTTATTTACGGACTCCTCAATGGCGTTAAGCTGAGCCGCCATGCCGGAGACAGCCTGACCCTGGCTCTTTTGCTGCTCGTTCAGGGTTTCGAGCATTGCGGAGAGCATGTCGGTCTTATTCTTGAGTTCATCAAAGATCTGCTGATTGTTGGTTGTGATCTTCTCATCGATAGCTTCGGACTGCTTGCCGAGGCTGTCGGTAAGAGCCGCCTGTACATTCCTGTATACGCGGACGTTTTCCTTATGTATATGGCTCTCGAGCTTCTCGCTCACACTCCCGAGCTGTTCCGTAACGCCGGAGATATCAACGGGGCCGGCGCCGCCCTCGCTCACTTTATCGAGCTTGCTGCTCATCTCATCGATCGCAGATATCAGGGCACGTACTTCGCTCTGAAACTTCTCCGCTTCTGTCGCTTCAGCCTGGGAATTGGCGGTGATCATCTCCTGAGGAGATGCAAAACGCTGTGATAATCTGTCCTTAAACCCATCCATGATCATATCTCCATTTCAGTATGAGTCTGCTAATCAGTAGAAAAACATTGAAAGTATACCAAATCGGGGCTTTGTGCGCAACCTTATGTGAATTTTGCACAAATATTAAGTCGCATTTTCTCTGCCTTTGGTAATTTTACCGATTAGTTACATCGTGTTCATATTTTATTCATAATTAAATTGTATCGTATATTTATACAAAGAAGACTTCAAGCAGATGAATTTTTTCATAATAGCCCGGGCGCCGAAAGGTGCCTGGGCACTCCTCATTTTATGGGGTATTTTTCTCGGAGATCTCCAGGATCTCGTTGTTCAGTTCAAGCATCTTGGCATCCAGCTCACTTACCATCTTCGCACAGTCCACAAGCTCCAGCGCTATGCGGTCCGGCGCATTGCCTTCGAACTTGTAGTTGATCTTGTGCTCCAGGCTTGCCCAGAAGTCCATTGCAACAGTACGTATCTGGATCTCAACCTTGACCTGATCGCATCTGTTGGACAGATATACGGGCACGGTGACTATCAGATGATAGCTCTTGTATCCGCTGGGTTTGGGATTGACGATGTAATCCTTGACCGAGAGGACCGTGATGTCATCCTGTGCGCTGATCATCTCGGCGATCCTGTATATATCGGATGTAAAAGAGCAGATGATGCGGACTCCCGCTATATCATTGCAGTACTCGATCATGTTCTCGAGGGTGGACTCAACGCCGTGACGGCGGAGTTTTTTTACAATACTCTCGGGCGTCTTGATCCTGCCCTTGATGTGCTCGATCGGATTGTATCTGTGGACCTCCTGAAGCTCATCGTTAAGTATCTCCATGCGGGTCATGATGAGTTTGAGAGCCGCACTGTAACGCAGCTGCAGCGCTTCGTACGATTGCACGTCCCAGTCTCTGTTAAAGCTGTTGTCAGTATCCACCATTATTCGTAACCCCCTTGGCGGTCCCACCGCCGAAATCCCCTGTAATTCCCTAATCTTCTTCGATCACCTGTATCTCCAGATAATCAAAATCTATCTCTTCGATAAAGTTGTCCGCCCTGAATCTAGTTTTCGAACGGCTCTTGAAATCCCGGATGTTGATATCGAGCCAGATCGGTTCGGATACATCAAACCGGACACACGCTTCCCTGAGCGCACCCATGACCTTGTGTGTACGGGTATCTTCTTCGGGACACTCGACCACGGTGTCCTTCAGCATATGATTTTCCTTAAATTCCCTGGCCCAGAGTCTAAACACGGCTGACCTTATCCGCTTACAGCTCTATTCCGTTCAACTTGCACAGTTCCCTGGCACTTTCAACGGAATCGACGCCGGTCTTGTTCTTGATCGGAGCAAACTCTTTTTCACGGACCACCTCATAAGGCAGGCAGGACGCCAGCTGGTGTATCATGTCGAGCACGAGCTGCTCGAACTTGAAACCGTTGGGCTTATCGGGCTTGATGAGTTCGCCTTCTTCATTAAGATAAGGGATCTTCTTTTCAACCACATGCATCGGCAGCGACTTGGAGAGGATATCCTCGAGTGCGGATACCTTGAAAAGGTAATTGAGGATAACGCCGAAACGGTATGCCGGCTCGCCCTTATCATTCTTCGCATGCATGATCTCGTCGGTCATCTCATAGTACTCGACTATCGATGGTCTGCCGTCCTCGAGACACATAACGCCGATGGCCTCGTCGGGAGCGGCTTTGGCAACTACCTTCGCGCCGACTTCAACGTCTCTTTCGATGCAGGCGCCCACAAATGCGGGATCTGCGATGCGCTGGAGCACGTTGTCCACTGCAAAAATGTTCAGATACTCGATGCCCTGCTCGTGTACACCATCGAGAAGGCCTGCATTTACAAGCGACTTAAACCAGCCCGCATTTCCGTTGGGTGAGGTAGCGATCCTGCCGCGGCCTTCGAGATAGACCTTGCCGTCGCGGTCTGTCGCCGGAGCCATGTCCTGCTTGAAGAAATGTACGAAATCCTTATTGTATCCGAAATAGTTCTGCTGCTCGAAGAATGCGATCGTGGCATCATTATTTTTTTCACTGGTCATGATGTAAAAAGGGATCCAGATGTCGTTCCTGCCGGTATGAGCGTTGGCCGCGCGGATCACATCCATCGTATTCTCAATAAGACGCTGGAAAATGTATACGGTCCTGGTCAGGCCGATGTTATACATGCCCTTGGGATCGTCGGAACCAAGGCGCGTACCCATGCCGCCGGCCAGAAGGACGGCGCCTACGCGGGAATTCGCTATCGCATCAAAGCCGAGTGACGTGAAACGCTCTTTATTGGCCTCGATCTCGGGCAGTTCCATGCACTCAAGGGGGCTTATCACGCCCTTCTCTGCGCCGAGCGCTCCCTGGTCTATATATTTGATCACGGAAAAATCGGTCTCATCGATCTGCGCAAGCAGTGCTGCCTGCTCTTCCGCACTGAGTTCATCATAGTATCTGAGCAGCTGTGTCTGCCCGATAGCCTCCAATTTGGCATATGCTTCCTGATAGGTCATTTTTATGTCTCCCTTCTGTGTAGCCTTATAAAGCTTATTGTGTATGACTTAATGGTCAGAATCTGCGTACTTTGCCTTCGCCCTGCAGTATCCTCCTGCGATCCGAGGCGTCCATGCTGACGATATGTCCGCTGCGGTCGTACTGTGTCAGCAGATCCGAGTTCTTGGCAAGGTGCCGTCCCCCGTAATCAACCAGAAACGCGGCGATGTCCTCGGGCGTGTCGGTACGCGTGCGCGCCGTGGTCGAACGGGTGGGTGCTGCTTCGGTGGGTGCGGAGGCAGTGGTAGGCGCGGATCCGGTCTGCTCCGTGGCGGTGGCGGTTTCGGCCTGCGCTGTTGCGGGCGCGGTGGCTTCGGCCTGTGCTGTGGCGGTGGCGGTGCCGGCTGCTTCGTCGACGCTTGCGGCATGTGCTGCTTCGGCGGCGGTGCCTGCGGCTTCCGCGCTTTTTTCTCCTCCTCCGTTCCAGATGGACAGGAAGAAACCGACGATCGCGTTCCAGGCATCCTTAAAGATCGCCCCTATCGTCTGTTCCTTAGCGGGTGCAGCGGAAGCTTCCACGCCGTCCGTGGACAGCTCGACTGCTACTCCGGGCCCGTCAAATCTCGTGTGAAGATTGGCCCTGGCAGCTGCCGCCTCCTCGCGGGCTATCTCCTCACGAACCTGTGCTATCGTCTTCGCTTCCGGTTCCGGAGGTCCTCCCGGCTCATATATGACGCCTTCGCTTTCATCAAGCAAAGGTCTGAAATCAGCAGATTCGCCGGATCCCGCTTCCTGAACCCTGCGGCCCACATTCACGGTATCGACCGGCGTCGTGCTTCCTATCCTGTCTACGACAGCCATTTAAAGCTCTCCAAGCCGACTGATCACCAGCCACGGCCGAGCAGTTCCTCATAGTCAAAAGATGTGGCTATATCCCTCATGTGCCCGATATGAGCCATCACTTCATCCATGTCATGCGCGCGGTCCGTTCCATCCGCGAAGCAACGCGTCATATAGTCGTTGTATCTCGGATGATAATGCGTATAATCGGCATAATTGTTCAGATCTGTTATGATCTCTTCCTCATCGGCGAAAAAGAATATCTCCGTATTGTCATATTCCAGGAGCATCCTTGAGATCACTTCGTATTCATACAGCGTCGCCTCGGTCTTGTTCTGGTTTCTGCAGTCGTTCCAGAAGAGGATGCTGTACGGCGGGTAGAATACCACAAAACGCGTATCGGGATGCGCCTCGACATAGGGAAGTATATTCTCTTTCATATTAACACAAATCTGCTCTTCAAAGTACTCTTTTGGCAGTTCTTCGGGGCGCGGATCAAGGGCTTCATACTCGCGCATATAGTTGGGCATCACATAGTTTATGTTGTAGTACTCGTCGGTCCACCAGCTCGCATAGACTTTGGACAGATCCGTGGGGTCCGGAGAGACCATGGGTTTGATCACGTAATTTAACAGAACATCCTTATTCAGCACATAGTTGATGTCATTTACGGGGTTCTTATCATACAGGTATTCCGGGAGCGGAAACTTGATCTCGTCGACGGCAGAGGAATAGTTGATGACATCTATCCCTAAGAATACAGTGTCCACATCGGGATGCGCTTCGAAGATGATCGACATGATATTGGAGATGTCCCTCGGATACGCGCCCGAATATGGGAGTTTGATCGTATCAAGGCCGGTCTCTTCCTTAAACACGTTCGTATCGAAGTTCACGGTCATCGAAGAGCCGAGCACGACCGCATCATAGTCCATGTGCTTCGCCATGCCGGGATTCTGGGACAGCTGATTGTCTACCTCATAGGGAAATCCGGAGAGAGGCGCATGATAATGGAAAAAAGGATCCACGATCACCACCATTGCGGCGCAGATGACAGCAAGAATCAGGCCTGCCGCGAGCAGGATCATGATATATTTCTTAAATGTGGAGTTAATTTTCGTGTTGTCATCCATGGTTTTTACCATCAGAAGTTGAAATACAGGAACGTGCTCACTTCGGATAGCGAGAGCACACACCAAAGCCCGAGGGCTCCTATCAGTACCGCCGTTATCGCACGCGGCCGGATCTTCTTCGAGACCGTGTACGCATTCGGCGCCGCAAAGGTCATCACAAGTATCGCCAGCGTGAACACTATCATCACGAGGTTATGAGCAAGTGCAAAGTTTACACTCGGAAGCCCGGAAAACTTGACCACATACCATAGTTCGTCTATCTGTACGAAAGCCTCGGCAAGCGCGTAGTTTACACTGCGCCATGTGCCGGTGAACATATTTCTGATGAGGGAGGCGGCTTCCGTGATGCTCGCCGCCCTGAAGAACACCCATGCAAAGCTCACATACACGAATGTTGCGATGTGCGAGAGAATGCGGAGTGCGCGGTTCGGGGTGGCCGTGCCGGTGTCAGGCACCGTTACGGAATTGTTACGGTTTGTAACATTTTTGTAATGGTGCCTGACACCGGTGCGGACTACGGCGTAGGCAACGCCGTGCAGCATTCCCCATAATACGAAGTTCCAGCCGGCGCCGTGCCAGAGACCGCTTAAGAAATACACGATCAGGATGTTCACGATCGTGCGTCTTTCCGATACTCTGCTCCCGCCCAGCGGAATATAGACATATCTGGTGAAGAATCTGGTCAGCGTCATATGCCATCTGCGCCAGAAATCAACGATATTATCTGCCTTATACGGTGAATCGAAGTTGAGCGGCAGATCAAAACCGAGCATTCCGGCAAGTCCCATAGCCATATCGCAGTATCCGCTGAAATCATAGTAGAGCTGGAGCGTATACCATATCATGACCAGGAAGCTGTCCAGGCCTCCGATCACAGCTATCTGCGAATATCCGCTGTCTACGGCGCGGCCGAATGCATCGGCTATGAGCACCTTTTTGGCCAGTCCCAGAACAAAAAGCGTAAGCCCTCTGCCTATCCTCTCGGGATCTGCCTTTCGTCCGGCGATAGTTTCAAACTGCGGCATCATCTCGCGGCCCGATACTATGGGACCTGCGACCAGTTGGGGGAAGAAGGATACGAACAGCGCATAATCAATGAATGCGGGCTTAGTCTCATCCCCTCTGTATATGTCGGCCAGATATCCTATCTGCTGGAAGGTAAAGAAGCTGATACCCAGAGGGAGCAGGATATTCCTCATCGGGATATCGGACCCGAACAGGGTGTTTATATTGCCGATTGTAAAATCCAGATATTTGAAATACCCCAGAAGAAGGAGGTTTAGGGTAACGCCTGTGATTAATATGCCGCGTCTTTTCGCCTTTTCATCAAATCTATCCATAAGAACGATTAAAACATAATTTACTCCTATGGAAATGATCATGATGAGAAGATATGAAGGGCTGAAAAAGCCGTAAAACCAAAGGGAAAATCCGATCACCCAGATCTTGGCCGCCGTGCCGAGGTTCCGGGAGGCAAGTGCATAAAAACCGGTTATGCACATGGGGAAAAATATGAAAATAAAGATATATGAGTTAAACAGCATAGGTTATTTCATGTAAAGAGTGTCTTTCAGGACCTCTTTGATGTGTTCGATAGCAACTGTATCTTTATACAGAATGTAGCCTCCGGAATCTGCCACACGGATCAGTCCGTGATCCTCCGGATCCGAATCCATGTCACGCCCTTCGGGTACAACGAAATATGTCACGACTCCGATACCTCTCTCGGGCGATCTGGACAGGTCAAGCATCTTATCCCAGTCCAGGGTCTCTGCCAGTTCGTACGTCTCATAGTACTCATCGTAATAACCCCATACGGGTTCCACGGCTTCTCTACCGTACAGAAGGCATATCCCGGTGTCGTACTGGCGCAGATAGAACAGCATCTCCAGAGGTACGCAGGCATAGACCTCCACGCCTTCTATCTCCTGAGTCATCTCATCCGCCAGTTCGCATACATACTGAGGTATATGGTAAGCGTTCTCGGCTCTTACGCTCTCCGCAGCCGAATAGGTAAACTTCCCGCAAAGCACGAGTACCGCGCATACTATCACTCCTCCGATGATCCTGTGCGCACTTATGGCCCTGCACGCCGCATAAACAACCGTCACCGCGACGGGAATCATCCACAGGTTGCGGTAATATGTCCCGACAGCGTCTATCCCCAACACATATATCCTGTAATAAACGGGACACAGATATATGAGAAGCAGCAGAAGCGGCAGGTAGCACAGCAGAAACCGCGTTTTTTTGTTTTTCTCGGTAATGAACAGGTAAATGAGCGCAGCTACATAAAGCACGAGCAAAAAGCCCGAACCGCGAAACTCCCATATGACTCTGAACACATCCTTAATATTGTCTACCATACGTTCCCATCCCCGAAAAAGGCTCTACGACCTCCATCCAAAATAGGTGTAGTACAGATACAACAGCATATATACGAAGCCCGGAATGCAGCATAGGCACGAATACAATACCGGTCTCCATCTGATCTTGAATTTCCCCGGTCCGCGGCCGAGAACGGACATGATCACGCCGCCGGATACCTGTATCACGCAGGTAAGGACCACGGCCAGTGAACTGAATATGCCCGCCGAAGCATTGATGATAGCCACAAGGATCCACGCACGCCGAATGTCCTTAAGTCCGGCATCTTCCGAACTCTCATATGTATATACGACCCAGAGAACAAGGAATGTCATAGGCAAAAGCACGTTGGCCGCCACAGACTTGCCCTGCCATGTCCTGGCGATCAGGAAAGTCTCCGGCGTATACAAAGACACCCTGCCGAACAGGATGAACACTTCGATAAACAGCACGAAGTATCCGGTCAGTTCCTTTTTATCCTTAAGGAGAAAAGCGCCTGTCTGTCCGTATACGATCAGCGTGAGCGGAATGAAGACCACCGGAAGCACGCTGTGGCACAGCACGGTTGCGTGAATGTGCGAAACGGTCCCGACATATGCTATCCACATCGGGAATACAGCAAGCGCATGTCTCATGTCTATGGCGGCAGCCCGTCCGGTATAAGGATTCGATGAGTACATCGTGCCTTTTTGCTGGGCGATCAGGGACTGGACCACGTAATACGCGTCATCGCCGTCAAATATCACCCTGGTAAGCGTAAGAACCAGGATGACTATCAGTACCGCGCCGGCAAGGATCCAGACCACAAGCTGCTCCCGTGAAGATACTATCCTTGCAAGAGCATTGTTAAGATTCCGTGCGGCTTCTTCAAGGAATCCGCTTTTCAGTGAACGGATCACGCCGAATACGCATATGGCCAGCATGATCGGCGTATAGATGTAAATTACATAATGGAAATTGGCATATTCGGTGAGCAGAAGGATCGGGACGGTCACGATCTCAAAGCTGACCATCATCACCAGGAATCCGAATGCATACGCAAAAGGAAGAGAGCGCACTTTGAGCCCGCTCACTACAGCCATTCCCATGCAAAGGGGAGCGGCTGCAAATAAAAGTATGCACATAAGGATCTGTAAAATGATCATCTTTCGTCAGTCTCCGGACTATCCACGGAGGGAATCGTATCCTTCGAAGTCTCTTTATTCGGAATAAACGGATATATGACCATCAGCATGTACGGATACATATACCGCACGAGCACGGCAGGACCGCACAGGATGGTCAGATAAACAAAGCCGGGTATGAGCAGGCTTGCGGCACCGGAACGATCCCGCCTTACCAGACATACATAAAGGAAAGCTGCCAGGATCCATACATACAACGCCGGTGAAAATATGCGCCTGAATACGGGGACGGTTTCAAAAGCATTATCGCTGAACGCTTTCTCCAAAGCTTCCGTTAATCCCGGCAAAAACGACCGGTGTGTGACTTCAAAGCCGTACGGCATGGATCTCGTATCGGTATTCAGATATCCGAATCCTCCTCCGGTCCCGTAAATACGGTTCGCCGAAGTATCGCCCATATACCAGGCTCCCTCGGTCGTATAGAGCCATGCATCAAAGCTGTCGCCCGGATATTCGGCGATTATCTTAAACCACGATTTAACAAAACATCTGATATCTTTCAGGTAGACCTGCTTTTTGACCTTATCTGCCAGATGCGGATCGTAAACATCCGTCACATCACCGCCCAGACACATTTCCAGATCCGTGCGCAGTTCTTCGGGAAGTTCATCCCTGTGCAGGCTGTAAGCCCTGGCCATCTGCTGTATGGGGATGGAGAGGGCTTCTCTCGGACTTCCGGACTCGGCATGGAGCGCTGCCTTAAGTCCACCGTTTACCAGACACCCTGCAAGGCATCCTGCCGCAAGCGTGAGCACGAGCGCCCTCTTGCGGGTTTTTCCCAGCATATATATCACTATGGTCGGTACGAGCGCATACAGCGCATTATTCCTGAATATGATCAGGGCAGCGGTCGCGATCGCCGTCTTGACCCACAGCCCACGTCCGAAGCACGTCTCTCCCTTAAGGATCCTTCGGACCAGAAGCAGTTCAATGAGCATCAGTCCCGAGAATATCACATCCTTGGTCGTAGAGACGGCCAGTATCCCGTTTACCGGGAAAAGTGCAAGAAACGCGCCGTATAAGATCAGCACCGGCTTGGATGTACCCAGCCTCCGGGCTTCTGCCAGCACCCATCCGCCCGTTATGCCCATAAACAGCATCTGGAGGACGGCATACAGAGCCATTCCCGCATTTATCCCGCCTACATTCCACATGAGCTTCATGCATCCGCCCATTATCAGGGTATGCAGTAGCGGATGATGAGTGGAATAAGGACCTGAGATAACCTGTCCGAGCTGTGTTTCCACATCATACGCAAATACCGCGGGGTAGTACGCCAGCCATATCGGGACCCAGCATGCGATGATCACGCAGGAAGCCGCAGCCCAGATACGTGGATCAACCGCAGTCCGAGCCGAAGTCCCTTCCGGAGCCTCGACCGCACGTCCCGCCCGGACCTCCCGGCCTGCCGCATGATCCCCTGCGATCTCTTTTCTCCGGGCACCGCGCTCTCTCGCGTACAGCAGCGCAAACATCAGTATATCCGCGACTATATCCCCGAAAAACAGGCTTAAGAGGATGCTTTTGATCAGCCATCCGGATACGCCGCCGTAAACATCGAGCCTGAAACCCCAGATAAAGCTTATGCACAAGCAAAATCCGAACCCTTCCGATAACAGAAAGGTTCGGATAAAATCGGATCTGTCAGTATCAATCCAGTTCTTCAGACTGTTCAGTACTCTCTTCATGATACTCTTCTTCTGTATTGACGCTCCATACATTGTCCTTGGAGGTCACACCGGAGAGGATGTTCTTAACCGCTTCGAAGGAAGTACACATACTGTGATCGATATTGTTATAACGATGCTGTCCGTTACGTCCGACGCAGTAGAGGTTGTCTATGCCCTTCAGATAATCTACGAGCTCATCTATGCGGTCATATGTATCAAAGTAAGCGGGATATGCTTTCTTAACACGCTCAACATGGGTATCGATCACGTCATCGGGCGAATCGATGAGTCCGATCTCAACCATTTCCTTAACGGCGAACTCGGAGAACTTATCATCCTCCATGGTCCAATACTCATCGCCCTCGTTTACGAAATACTCAAGGCCCACCCATACTGTATTCTCGATATCCTTGATCATATAAGGCGACCAGTTGTTGTAGATCTGGAAACGACCGAGCTTGACCTTGCGCTCCTGAACATATACCCAGCAGTCGGGAACGATGTTCGAAATGGTCTTGATATCGGTCTTGTTCACGAGATTTAACTTGGGAACCAGCACACCCAGAGTCATGTAATCCCTGTAGGGAAGTCCTGCAGCGATCTCAGCGCAGTTCTTCGGCACATCGTTCATTCCGCATACGAGGTCTTTTAACGGCATCGAGGAAATGATGATGTCACCGTCAAGTTCATGCTCCGTTCCGTCAGCCACATAGGTAAGTCCGGTCATGTGGTTATCCGCGTTCTTATGAACCCTGGTAACCTGTGAGTTCATGAGGATCGTTCCGCCGAGCTTCTTGACCTCTTCGGCGGTCACGTCCCAGAGCTGGCCGGGACCGAGTTTGGGATATTTGAACTCTTCGATAAGAGAAGTATTGACCTTGCGGTTCTTGACCTTGAACAGACGGCCGAGGTAATCCTTGATGATACCGAAGATGGACAAGCCCTTGGTCCTCTGTTTTCCCCAGGAAGCATCGATCTCGCTGGGATGTCTGCCCCAGAGGTTCTCGGTATAGTACTCAAAGAACATGGCGTAGAGTTTCTTACCGAAATTGTTGATATAGAGGTTCTCGAGATTGTCCTCGGGTCTCTTGTGGAAAACGGAAGCCATGTAAGAAAATCCGACCTTCATCGTAGTGATGAATCCGAAATTCTTGAATGTCTCCGGTTTGAGCGATATCGGATAATCGTAAAACTTCGAATCAAAAAGGATCCTGGATACGCGGTGCCTGGTGAGCATTACGCGGTCTTCCTTCTCGGGATCGGGGCCGCCTTCCTTAACCGGCATCGGACGGTTCAGTTTGATGTCATCCCAGGTCGGTGAACCCTGAAGCGGGAGCATGTTGTCCCACCACTGATTGACCTCCGGGATCTTGGAGAAAAATCTGTGGCCGCCCATATCCATACGGTTGCCCTTATACTCAACGGTCTTGGAGATGCCGCCGAATGAGGACGATTCCTCAAGCACAGTGACCTCATAGCCCTTATCGGCTTTCAAGAGTTCATATGCGGCGGTCAGACCGGCCGGGCCGGCACCTATGATCAAAACTTTACTCATATCGGATGCGATCCTCCTTATGAATCGGATTTATTTCTGGCTGAGAGACTGCTTGGCTCCGTGAAGCGTCTCGGAATGATTGAGTTCATCCTGAACCGCTACCATGCGCAGGCCGGCATCTATGAAATCGCAGTGCTTGCAAAATGCATAGTTCTGGCGGCCGTGGCGCAGATCCTCTCTGAGCTTCTTATACTTCTCGGAATTCCAGCCGGCTTTTACGCCAACCTCTCTGATGTCCGCAAGATCGGTCACCTCGAAGTTATCGCAGCAGCAGATGCCCATCTTGCCGTTGGGCATGATCCACATATCGGTATAAGGCATGAGGCAGGTCTCGGTGATGACCTTCTCGGTAGCCTGCTTGTTCGGTGCGCTGCCCGCACGGTTCGTGAGCACTTCCTGCAGATATCTCATCTGGATCAGGATCTCAACATCCTTGAATTCATCGGGATGAGCCTTTACGTAGTCATATATCTCCTGAATATTGTCATGGAGCTTCATGTCCATGCAGTAGTTATTGATGATCAGCTGATTAACGTAGTTCTTGACTTCCTTGACCATATCCAGCGTAAGGATCAGGCCGTTGGTCGACATGAAGATGAATGCATCCGGGAGTTTCTCTCTCGCATACTTGTGGAACTCCATGATACGGGTATCGAGCAGAGGCTCGTTATTACCGTAGAGTGTCAGGTGACCCTTATATCCCCAATCCGCAAGCTGATCTATGATCGAGTAGTACAGATCGTCATCGATCTTCATCAGCGGTCTCTTCTCGGCGTGAATGTTCGCGGTACAGAAAGCACAGGTCGAATTGCATCTGTTGATGGTCTCGATATTGACTACCAGCGGATACGGAGGTTCCTCGGAACTTAAGAAATACTCGATATACCGGTCCTGAAGCTTGCGTCTGCGTGCGAACTGAAGTTTAAGATAGGCATTGGATGACAGTGTCGGGAATCTCTTTCTCATCTCCCATCCGAATTTGCCCATGAAATTGTGTATTTTGATAGACATGTTTACTCTCCTGATATATTGATCTGGTTTTGTTTCATACAGAGATTAGTATACCTCAAAACGGCGAGAAAGTACACTTACCCAGTTTTGCGCACAAAGCGCGCATAAAGAGGTCTGCTCACAAGCCTGCAGACATATGTCCACACGAAACTTAGCGCGTACATCGCGATCGTCGCGCCGAAGAATACCGGTATCATCCGGGAAGTCCCCGCCGCCTCCGATATGTCGAACCTGCTCCACAGTCCAATGAACATGAGCGGCATCGTATGCCATACGAATATCCCGAGCGAACATCCCGACACTGCGCTGATAATGCGTCCGGCCGTCTCGCTCTTAATGCTTATCCGTGTGAAAAAAAGTGTCAGCATGACAGCCGTGAACACGACCGTCACGCATGAATAGTTCCACGCGCTCTCCGTCAGGCGGGAAAGTGCCGCGCTCAGAGCCGCACCGAGGATATACATGACCAGATAGAACCACGGAGAAAACCTGTCCCAGTAGTTCCTGTGCACACGCAACGCATATCCTATGCAGTAGCAGCATATGAAAAGCCCGATGTTAAACCCGTTCATATCACCCTGCCAGGTGACCGTGGATAAACCGTTAAGATTCACACCGCCCAGATCATTGGCAAAACTCACTGCGGTAGGCACCACGGAAAACAGTATGATCAGCACCCCGGCGGGAATCTTTTGTATAAAAGGAGAAATAAGAAGGAGCGTCACGAAAAGGCATACGAACCAGTTGTTCGGAATCACATATCCGCAGAATACGCGCACGGAAAAATCGTGCGTGATGAGCAGCGAATAGATCAGATACCCCGTGACTCTGTAAAAAGAGCAGGTGGCAAGCAGCCATACGGCCTTGCGCCACGGGATCATCGAAGATACGTCCCGATGCGGCCCCGAAGTAGCATCCGAAGATGAACGTGCCGTCATTTCACTTTTTCTTGCGGAAAAATATCCTGCGGAGATGATGAAAGCATCCACCGCACAGATAGCAAGGGACTGCGTCATGCGTACAAAGATCTCGCATGCAACACCAACCCCCATCGTGCCCAGAGCACCGCCCATGTCGCGGTTATTGAAATGCAAAACGATGACCAGGAAGATGAGCAGAACGCGCTCCAAGTCCATGTTGTAGAGTCTTTTGTCAGTCATAATCCACCTGCATCAGGCACAGTCCTTTGGGCGGCGCGGTAAATCCGGCCTGCGAGCGGTCACGCGCATCGATCAGTGCGGGGATCGAATCGGCATCGCGCTTACCCATGCCGACCTCCAGCAGAGTTCCCGTCATGATCCTGACCATGTGCTGCAAAAAGCCCGTCCCGTGAAATGTCAGATTGATATATCCGCCGCGTTCCGTGATGTCTATGGTATCGACTATGCGGACCGTGGATTTCTTCATGTGTTTGTTATCGCAAAAAGACGCAAAATCATGCTTGCCCGTCATATGCGCAGCGGCACGCCTCATCGCATCAAGGTCGGGAGCCGTATCCAGACAGAGCACGAAGCGTCTGTTGAAAACAGGCTTGCCGGGACCGTAGTAACAGGTATAGCAATAGGTCTTGCCCACGGCATTGTATCTGGCATGAAACCTGTCGGATGCGATACGCGTCTCCAGAACGCATATATCCTCGGGAAGATGATCGTTCATATATGCGGTGATCTCTTCCGGAGAAAGTGATGTCTCAAACCTTGCGTTGCATACCATACCTTTGGCATGAACGCCCGCATCGGTACGTCCCGATCCGAGGACTTCGACCTCAGATCCGACCATCTCCTTTAAATGATATTCCATTTTGCCCTGGATGGTGTTATCCAGTCCGGGCTGATGTTCCCATCCCTTATAGCGTGTCCCGTCGTAGCACAGGATGAACTTGTAGTTATTCATCAGAATGCTTTCCACCTGAACTTGAATTCCATGTGACCGGATACATCCAGAAGATATTCGGGAAATACTCTCGACCCCCAGGAGTCGTCTCCGCCGACGCCCATCTGGGCGAGGCTCACTCTGACTATGGTGTGATATATGGGCGGAAGCTCGTGAGCGTGATCCGCATTTTCCATCTCATGAGGAGTGTAAGGCAGTGCGCTGAAGCACATCGGTGCTCCGAGCGAGATGAAGCGTATCCCATGCCCTTCATCATCCGTAACTTCACCCCAGCGTACATCCTCTTTGTTTCCGCACTCCTGAGGAGTGAGATATGCTGCCATATTATCGGTCACTTCATTTTCCCAAATGCCGAGCCTGCCGCCGCCCTTACGGTCGCTGTAGGTCTCCTCCGGTCCTCTGCCGTACCATTTCACATTCTTAAATGAAGCATCCAGCGTGAACATCATTCCGAACTCGGGCATATCGCCAAGTCCTTCCACGGGATCATATATAAGAGTGGTATCAACGGAACCGTCCGGCCTTACTTCATATCTGACATCGACACTCGTATCGGGATTGGTGGGGATCCGGAGCGTATATGTGGTGGAAAGACAGTCGGCCGAAGGTACTATCTCGGGAGGCGTCACGTCAAACATGGCTTCCTTTTGCGAGGTGATATACATGCTCGCGATCTTCCACTGCGCATATCTCTGCGGTCCCATGTTACCCATATCGTTATCAACGGGTGCGCGCCAGAAGTTGGGCACCGGAACCCTTTTGCCATAGATGAATTCGCGACCGGCATAAGTGTAGGAAGTCACGCCGCCGCGGCCCGGTCCGAACAGGATCCGGATGTCGCCGGACTTGGCGCCGTAGTTAAAGTCACCCTTTATGATCTCAAACTCCGGTGTGGTATCAGCTCCGGGAACATATGATGCGCGGATCTCATCCTCATCACCCACCGTAAAAGTAAACTGGTCAAAAGCGACCTCGTGTCCGGCCGGAGCATAATCCGTATCGGCCTTTAACATGAACGAAACGATGTATGTGTACTCGCCGGTCTTAGCGGGAGCATCGACCGGAATCTCATATTCTTTTTCGGAAAGGGGCGCGACATCCGTCTTAAAAGCGGTCCTCGATATCTCCGTGCCTTCTTTCAGCACGATAAGGAATGCATCGTACTCCGAAGTGGATGTGAACAGATGTCTGTTGATCACGCGGATCTTGGTTTCATCGATCACGCACTCGATCGGACGGTAATTGTACTTAACCTCCTGCATCTTCGGACTGGGAGTCCGGTCGGCATATACGATGCCGTTGCCGGAGAAGTTATAGTCGGAAGGTCTGTCGCCGAAATCTCCGCCGTATCCCTGATACTCTTCTCCGTATCTGTCGGTCGCGACGATGGACTGGTCGATATAGTCCCAGATGAAACCGCCCTGGAATCGGGGTTCCTCATGCATGAAGTTCGTGTATTCGTGCATGCCGCCGCAGGAATTGCCCATGGCATGCGTGTACTCGCACATGATGAACGGCTTGTCGGGATGCTCCGCGAGGAACTTTTTGACATCGGACACGTGAGTGTACATCTGGCTCTCCATGTCGGATGTGTCGGGACGTCTGCGGTCATTGAACACGCCCTCGTAATGGACCAGTCTGTCGGGATCGAGCTCATGGAAAAGAGCCGTCATATCGGCTATGACATCGCCACCGAAGGATTCGTTTCCGTCAGACCAGATCAGTATGGACGGGTGGTTCTTGTGTATCTCATAACAGCTGCGCACCCTGTCAAAGAGCAGCGGTTCGTATTCCATATGATTCGAAGGGATGGGATATCCGGGATCCTGTGCTGCTGCGGAAGCGCCCCATGTGCCGTGAGTTTCCATGTTGTTCTCGGCGATCATGTACAGGCCGTACTTATCGCACAGATCGTATATGGGCTGATCGTCGGGATAGTGTGACGTACGGATCGCATTGATGTTATTCGCCTTCATCGTGAGTATGTCCGTAAGTGTCTCCTCATATGTAACGCATCTGCCGGAAAAGCAGGAGAATTCATGACGGTTTACGCCGTTAAACTCTATGCGCCTGCCGTTGATGCACATGATGCCGTCCTTCATCTCGAAACGTCTGAAGCCGACATTCTGAGTGACCTGCTCGGTCTCTGCTCCGGAAGCATCAAGCATCGTGACCGTGAGCGTGTACAGATAAGGCTTCTCAGCGCTCCAAAGCCAGGGATTCGAAACGGGGAAGCTTAACTCATCCTCGCCGTTGATCTTTACTTCCTCACGCAAAAGAGCCGCTCCGTCGGCATCGGCAAGTTCGATCTTCGCACTGCCCTCTCCTGACGCACGGAGTCTGACCTTAAGTTCGGCATCGAGATACTCGTCATCGAGAAGCGTACGGATGCCTATGTCCTCGAGATGCACCGGAGGAACGGAATAGATGTACACCGATCTGTATATTCCCGAGAACCGGAAGAAATCCTGATCCTCAAACCAGCTTCCGAGCGTCCACTTGAATACCTGTACCGCAAGCATATTTTTTCCGGGGACAAGGTACTCGGTGATGTCGTATTCGCCGGCATCGAAACTGTCTTCCTTATATCCCAGGAAATGGCCGTTTAACCAGATGGCAGCACCGGATTCTATTCCGCCGAAGTAAATCCTTGCTCCGTATCCTTCGGGAATGTCGGGGCATTCGAAATACTTCACGTAGCTGCCGACCGGATTGAAGAGCACGGGCACTTCACCCGGTTTAAGTTCCTCATGACCGTCCCAGGGATAAGTAACGTTGGTATAATGGGGCTTGTCGTATCCCTGCATCTGAATGTGTCCGGGAACGGTGATCTTGTCCCAGCCGCTTAAGTCAAATCCGGGATTCTGAAAATCCCGTGGAGCCGATTCATAATTTTCCGAATAATCAAAATCCCACTCGCCGCATAAGTCGAGTACGACGGATGACTTATGTCCGCCCGCACCGTCCGGCTGGAGCGCGTCGAAATATGTCCTGGCCGGAAGCCTGCCTTCCGCAAAACATGCCGGGTCCTGCAACATTTTTATGTCAAATTCTTTCATCGTGCCTCCTTTACCGAATCCCTGACAACGAGCTCAACGGGAAGAACTATCCTTCCCCTGGCGTGTCCGCCCTTAAGTATCTCTATCATTTTCTGTGCTGCCGTGTCCGCCTTAAGATCCATGTCCTGTCTGATCGTGGTAAGGCGGGGTGTGATCATGCGTCCGAGCGGCGTATCGTCATAACCTACTATCGAGATGTCATCCGGTATCCTTAGGCCCATATCTATGAATGCCGCCATGAGACCGGCCGCCATCAGATCGGTCGTAGCGACCACGGCTGTCACATCGCCGCGATCCTTTATCTTTTCCGCTACAACTCTGCATGAATCCATATCAAGTCCGGACTCATACACAAGTCCGGGATCCGGCTGTATGCCTGCTGCCTCGAGTGCATCGAGGTATCCTCTGTATCTCTGCTCCATGTACCGGCCGTCCATCACCGACGAGGATGCAAAAGCGATGTGCTCATGGCCTTTTTCCAGGAGGTGCTCTGTAGCCATCCGGCCGCCCGAATAATCATCGTGCCCAACATCGCAGATGCGGTCGGAAGCATAGCTGTCGATGAACACCATCGGAGTCGTGATGCCGTGCAGCGCTTCAGCGGTTTCCGCATCCGCGGCGCCGGTTATGAACAGCCCGTCCATCTTCCAGTTGCGAAGGAAGCATTTGAGCTCGTCCACGGATTCCACACGCCGAAACATCAGATAGTATCCGTTCTGCTTCAGCACGTTCTCTATCCGGCTTAGGAAACGCAAGCGGAATGACTCGTCGGCAAAAAACGAATCAGCCTGCGTCGGTACATAACTTATGAGTGCGATCACATTGGATGACGAAGAAACCAGACTTCTGGCAAAAAGATTGGGCACATAGCCCAGCTCGTCTATGGCTTTCTGAATGCGCTCGACTGTCTCCACGGAAACGCGGTTTTTGCGCCCGTGGATGACATTCGATACAGTCGTAGCAGATACCCCCGTATACTCTGCTATATCCTTTATCGTGGTCATAACCTTCTCCTGAGAGTTACAGATTTTTTATATCATTCTTTTTCTTTCATCACGCTCATGTAAGCGGGACGGATGATCTTGTTCATGCCTATGAGCTCCTCGATGCGGTGCGCACTCCATCCGACTATCCTGGCGATCGCGAATATCGGTGTATAGAGTTCCATCGGGATACCGAGAAGTTCGTACACAAAGCCGCTGTAGAAATCGACATTGGGGCATACGCCCTTGAATATGCGGCGACGCTCGCATATCATCTTGATCGCTTCATCGCTTACGATCTCGTAGAACTCCATGTCCTTGTGTCTGCCCTTGGCAACGGCGAGCTGATCCACAAAGCCGTGGAATATCTTTTCCCTGGGATCGGAAAGCGAGTAGATCGCATGACCGAGTCCGTATACGAGTCCCTGGTGATCGAATGCCTCTCCGTCGAGGATCTTCGATACATAAGCGCGGACCTCGTCGCGGTCGGAAGTATCCTTAACATGCGCGCGGATATCATCCATCATCTGCATGACCTTGATGTTGGCTCCGCCGTGCTTGGCTCCCTTAAGGGAACTCATGGCGGCTGCGATCGATGAATAGGTATCAGTGCCCGCAGATGTGACCACTCTCGTCGTGAAAGTGGAATTGTTTCCTCCGCCGTGTTCCATATGGAGCATCATGGCGACATCGAGGACCTTGGCCTCGAGTTCATCATAAGCGTTATCAGGACGGATCATGCGAAGGAAATTCTCCGCGGTCGAAAGGCTCGGATCCGGCCTGTGGATATACATGCTCTCATCATTCTCATAATGATTGTACGCATGGTATCCGTAGCAGGCGAGCATCGGAAACTCAGCGATCAGCTGTATGCACTGGCGCAGACAGTTCTCGATGGAAAGTCCGCCCATGTCCTCGTCATAACTCGCGAGCGTAAGGATCGATCTGGTCATCGAATTCATGATGTCATGCGAAGGAGCCTTCATGATGACATCACGCGTGAAGTTCGTGGGAAGTCTGCGGCATGAACCGAGGATATCCTTAAACTCAGACAGCTGAGCATCCGTGGGTCTTTCTCCGAAAAGAAGAAGGTACGCGGTCTTCTCGAAGCCGAAATCATGCGGTCCGAGCTCACGTACAAGAGTTTCGATCCTGTATCCGCGATACCACAGTTCTCCGTCAACGGGAGTACGCTCACCGTCGATGTCCTTGAAAGAGATGATCTCCGAAATATTGGTAAGACCGGTAAGAACACCCTTGCCGTTTAAGTCGCGCAGTCCGCGGTTAACACCGTATTCGGTGAAAAGATCATCGGATATGGTGTCATGCTCACGGCAGAGCAGTGCCTTGGCCGCAGCATAGCTTCTTACATTATCATCCATATATCAACCTCCCTGTTTCACAACTTTTTCAAAGTCGGAAGCGGGGTGTTTGCATATAGGACAAATGAAATCATCGGGCAGTTCTTCACCCACATATTCGTATCCGCATATCTTGCAGCGCCATACGGTCTGTCCGTCGGGAGTTGTTCCCACAGCTTCCGGCTTGGGTTTGATGTTCTCGAAATAGTATGCATATGTGGCGGAGGCAGCGGAGTCGAGCACCTCCATATCGGTTATCGTACCCACAAACATGGTGTGTGAGCCGAGATCCACGCTCTGAGTCACTTTTACGGAGATATACGCATTGGTACCTTCGGTCACATATCTGATGCCGTTGGCGCCCGTAGCGTATCCTTCAAATCCCTCGAACTTATCGACATCTTTTCCGGACTGGAATCCGAATCTCTTGAAAAGATCAAAGGTCGCTTTTTCACTGATGATCGATACGGTGAACTCGCCGGTGTCTTTAACCATGTCATGAGTGTAGTTGGCTTTATTAACGCAAATGCTGACCTGATTAGGTTCTGAAGCAGCCTGGATAGCGGTGTTTATGATGCATCCGTTGTCCTTGCCGTCGCGCTTTGCAGTCAGAACGAAAAGACCATAAGACAGTTTGTACATAGCTTTGTTATCCATATTGAAACCCTCCTCTGTTATCCGTTTATTTTCTATGTGACATTCTAACATAAAAATATAAAACATTATTAAGATTTTTGTAGTATTATATTAGATGTAGCAAAATTACTGAAAATGCATTGAAAGGTTTATCCAATGCCCTCGGTTTTTTTTAATTTCTTTAACAAAGGATCCGACGAAGCAGCAAGTCGAGGAGACGATGTAGTCAGAATGCGTTTTGAGTGCATCGTTCAGTTCTTATACTATGTGACGATCGCGATCATCTTCTTTTGCCATGCCTTCACTGTTCCCGCTTTGGTCGCATGTCTCGCTGCGCTTGTTCAGGTATATGTATTCGTAAGGACCTACCGGACCCAGTCGCGTTTTACACGCATGGCTTTTCTCGTGGTCATGTTCGGTGTGTCGGTATACTATTCGGCTTGCTTCGGGATGACGAGAGGTTTCCAGTATTTCATGTACCTCGCGCTCATACTCATCCTTCTTGAGACTCACATATCATCCGATACCAAAGTATTCATCTGTGCGGGTGTCATCCTGGCTGCGATCATATTAAACGCGCTTCCCGTACTCTACTCACACAGCTACCCTATCGAAGCAGGTTCAACCACCGAAACGCGCCTGCGCCTCTGGAGTGAGATGGCTCTGGCGTTCAACATCGTGATCATCGGACTCTCGTACACGAGACATCAGGTCGAGGCGGAACGGCAGCTCTTCCTGGCAAACCAGAAGCTCAAGCTGGCCGCCGATACCGATCCGCTGACCAGGCTCCCCAACCGCCGTGCGATCCTCGAGGTTCTCGCGGAGATCGACCGCGACAAGGACGATAACATATCGATAGCGATCGGCGATATCGATCATTTCAAGCTAGTAAATGATACTTACGGTCATGATGCGGGTGACGAAGTCTTAAAGACCATCTCCAACCTGACCATGAGGTTCATGGATAAAAAAGGTTACTGCGCACGCTGGGGCGGTGAAGAATTCCTGCTCGTCTTCAGCAGTACCAACGGTGATGAAGCATATCTGATGCTCGATCACTTCAGACGCAAGATCGGCGAGACCGTCACCGAATACGAAGGCAACAAGATCCAGGTGACCATGACATTCGGTCTCGAGGAACACGGTTTCTTCCAGACTACGGACAAGACGATCAAGGACGCTGACGATAAACTCTATACCGGCAAGAATACAGGCCGAAACAAAGTGGTCTATTGAGGCAGACTTAACTACGGAGGGAAAACCCTATGCTCATTAAGATCATATTCGTCCTGATCGACTGCCTTGCCGTTCTGGGCCTCTACTTCACCATCAACGCCATAGACCGCACCATCAAAGAAGAATACGGAGTCTGGCTCCGCAAGACGCTCATCGCGGGTATCATCGCGATCTTTGCGAACATATTCACCGCTTTTTCCTTCAGTTATGCATCCGCCAGCATAGCTTTCTCGATGTATTTCGCATCGATCGACTGGATCCTGTATTTTCTGGTGGGATTCATGCTCGGCTACACGGAGCATGACAAGGCCTTAAAGCTCATGAAGATACCGGCCGCGATAGTCTTCGGGCTGGATTCGCTCTCGCTTCTGTTAAACCGCTTTTTCGGGCATGCCTTCTATGTTTTTTCCAGAAGAATATACGGAGACGAATTCTTCTATCAGACGCGCGGGCATCTCCCGTTTTACATTCATCTTGCATTAAGCTACACTGCGATAGCGATCGCTTTTTTCTTCATCATCTACCGGCTGATCAGGACCTACAGTTTCTACAGGATCAAGTACATCATGATCCTTTCGGTGCTGACGCTGGTCATTTTGCTGAACATGCTCTACATGGCATTCGAGCTGCCTTTTGATTCATCGGTCATCTTCTATGCCGCGGCAGGCATGCTGATCTACTTTTCCATACATTCCTTCGTTCCGAGGAGCCTGAAGATATCGTCTCTTGAACGCGCCATAGATGATATGAACGAGGGACTCATCCTTTTCGATATCAGCAATAACTGCATATATGCGAACGCCTTTTCCAGGCAGCGGTTCGAGATAGATGAAGGAAACTTCAGCCCGCAGGATGAGCCCGTGGCAACGGTGATAAACAATCTCTCCGCCCGGGGAGAGACGTTCGGCGAATCCGGTTTTTCCCGCAATGTGATCAAAAACGGAAAAGAGGTCCGCGAACACTATATCGCAAAGTACAACCGGCTGAACGATGTCAAGGGCAGGATGATCGGATCGTATCTGCTGATGGAGGACAACACCGATCAGGTACGCTACCTCGACGAGATCAAAAAGGCCCGCGATATAGCCAACGAGGCCAACAATGCAAAGAGTACGTTCCTGGCCAACATGTCGCACGAGATCCGCACACCGCTGAACTCCGTTCTGGGCATGAATGAGATGATCATGCGCTCCACCGACGATCCGCTGATCCTGGATTACGCCGAGAGCATCAAGACATCCGGAGATGCGCTTCTCGGTCTGATCAGCGACATACTCGATTTCTCCAAGATCGAAGCTAACCGTGTGGATATCGTTCCCGTGGAATACGATCCTCACCAGCTGATCCGGGAAAGCTGCAACAATTTCGAGCAGATGGCCATGCTCAAGGACCTGTATATCAGGATCAACTGTGATGAGAATATCCCGTCCAGGCTCTGCGGCGATGAGAAGATCATCAAACAGATCCTCGGCAATATCCTTTCAAACGCCATCAAATACACCCGCGAGGGCGGCGTCACCGTAGATGTGAGCGATAACGGTCTGGGAACGGCGGAACGTGATCTGGTGTTCGAGATATCCGACACAGGTATCGGCATCGCCGAAGAGGACACCAAATTCCTTTTTGATGCGTTCAGACGGATCAATGAAAAAGAAAATGCCACCATCCAGGGAACCGGACTCGGCCTCGCGATCACCAAGGAACTCGTAACGCTCATGAACGGTTCCATATCGGTAGGCAGTAAGGTCGGCAAGGGAACCACTTTTACGGTAATGCTTCCGCAGAAGATCGTGGATGCAAAGCCCATCGGCGAATTCAAGCGGCACGTTCAGGCACCGAAAAAGAAATATACCGAAAGCTTCAAGGCGCCCGATGCATGTGTCCTCATCGTGGATGATGCAAAGCTCAACCTCAAGGTCGCCAAAGCCCTGCTCATGAGCACCGAGATACAGACGGAGACCGCAGAGGGCGGAAACGAAGCCATCGAAATGTGCAAAAATACGAAATACGATTGCATCCTTCTGGATCACAGGATGCCCGAACCCGACGGGATACAGACGTTCGAAATCATTTCCAAAGAGGGAATGAACACCGACACGCCGGTCATCATGCTCACGGCCAATGTGGTAAGCGGAGCGGAAGAAGAATACTTAAGACTCGGATTTGCGGACTACCTCTCCAAACCCATACGCGGTGAAGATCTGGAAGCGGCCCTTCTCAAATACCTGCCCGAAGAAAAGATTATAGGTCGATAATCATGACGATAGAAGCTTATACCAACCCCGACTTCGGCTGGAGTCAGAAACTCATATTTCTCCTGGCGGCGCTTGCGGGGATCATCATATGCGTACTGTTCATCATAGGAGGAGTGAAGATCTCAACATCCTCCATGAAGCTTAAAAAGCGCGAACGAAGAAACGAGTTCTACACTCGTTCGCTCAACCGCGTCCAGCGATTCTACGAAATGATCATCGCGGGAACCTCCGTCATGTCATTTTCCTGCGCGTATGTGATCATACACCACATCCACACCCTCATAACCACCGGAGAACGGACCACGGATTCGGTCATCCTCATGTCGATGGTAAGCATCTGGGATACCGGCAGGGATTTCATCCTGCTGCTTCTCATCTGTTTATCCTGCGTGCTCAATTCCGTGCTGGACAAGCTCATCATCCCTCTTAAGAAAACGGACCGGGATGAAAAAGCGTGCGTGCGCATGCTCGCCATGTTCTATGTGATCTTCATACTCATGTATCTGAACTACATCGGGGATGAGAGTGAATATAACCCCGTAATGATCTATTACCTGGGACTGATGGTCGGACGTTTCATATATTTCGACGCCTCGTTCAAGGACTTCCTGCACGCGATGAAAAACCTGTGGCAGAATATCTATCTGCTGATCCTGGGGCTCACGCTCACAGGCATCCTGTGCTATTTCGGATTCAGTCAGGGTTATCTTCTGGAAAGAAACTACTATATCGTCGGTGCTTTCTATACGCACCTGTTCATGCTGGTCGCAGTGTTCATCCTGCATCACAGCCGCATTCTCCATCTGTTCATCCGCAAGCCGAAAGGATATGTGGATCCTGCGGAGGCGGCCTCTACGGAAGCTTTATCCGGGGCCGGGGCTGCTTCGGCGCAGTATTATGAGGAGGCCGAAGACTATGATTCCGACAGCAGGGATTATTATCAGGGTGACCGCGACACGGATGATGAATACTATGATGACGAGGATTACGACGAAGATTACGACCAGGGTGACGATTACTACGATCCGGACGATACCGAATATGATGATTAGGACGCAGGGGATCCGGATCTGATGACGGGGCCGGATGACAGTGGCGGAATTACCGGGCCGGATGGCCGGATCAGGATTTTTGTGCAAAAAACGGCAGGCGCATAACGGCGGCGACTACGGGCTTGATCGCCAGATGGCAAAGATAGGCCAGGATGACCGGGATCACGGCGATTATCACTATGAATAAAGCGGGGTCGATCGATTCCCCGACAAGAACTTCCATCACATTGATCACAAACATATGTATCAGGAATAACTCCAGAGTCAGCTCTCCGAGGAAGAGGCTGACTTTGTTTCCGAATGCATATCTTACGTGAACGGCCAGAATGAACAGGGTTATGGCTGCGCCGAGCACGATCTTGGTCAGATATTCTCCCACGAAAAAGACCGGTTTGAACTTAAGATACGTAAGTCCCAGCGCCAGTGAGACCAGGCAGAACACTCCGGTTGCAGCAAGCCATCTTTCTTTTACATATCTGTAGAATGCCTGTCCGTGTACGGCAAGCATCATTCCCCAGACAAAGCCGAAGACCTCGGTCTCCCAGGTTGCTTCCATGAGTCCGCCCTTTTTAAGGAAATACGCGGCTATGCTGAATGCGGTTATCGCTATGTATGTGAAGATGCGTGCGGCTGTCCTTTTTTCCCTGAAGATCAGAGCTCCGAGCCAGAACGCCAGATAGCATACCATAAGCCAGATCAGCCACGGATCGGGGATCAGGATCTTCCATGGTTCGAACTCTCTTGCCCCGGTCACCCACACGGCGATAAACCCTATCACATTTATGATAAGGTTGGTCAGGAGCAGCTTCGGCAGTCTTTTTCTCCAGAAATATCCGATCTGCCCGGGGTTCCTGTTATACGAGAGCATCAGACCGTAGCCCGATGTCATGAAAAAGAACGTGATCGAGATATAGCCGAAGCTCGTGATCGCATCCTGGATTGGATTGGCGCAGAAATCCGGCGCGTGCGTGAGCGGAAGCCAGATATACCAGAAGCCTCTTAAGGCTTTGGTACTCGTGATGTCGAAAAAACGTCCGGGCTCATCGTAGGTCTTCATCCCGATGAGCAGCTCGCACGCCATGAATATGACGATTAAGATCATAATGATCGTGGTAGTTGTGGTCATTTACCGTCTCCTGATTTATCCAGTATTATATCATTTTTGTCAAAGGTTATCCGATTTTTCATCCCGGATGGCGGCGTGCCAGACTACATCGTGTATTCCCTGATTGTTTTTGCCCGCCTGCCTGAGGATACCTTCCTGTACCATGCCGGCCTTATCCATCACGCGGCCGGATCTCGGATTGTTCACATCATGATTGGCTGCGACGCGGTTAAGCCCCACTACATCAAACAGATAGTCCATTACGCCCTTCAGGGCTTCGCTCATGAGTCCCTGTCCCCAGTACTTTCTGCTCATGCAATATCCGACATCGGCAGCATCGATATCCTCATAAAGTTTGACCACGGAGATATTGCCGATGGCTTTGCCGGTCTCTTTATATTCCATAACCCAGTTAAAGTATCCGCCGTCCTCATATCTGGAGATCCAGTCCGTGAGTAAGTTTTCGGTGACCTCGATGCTCGTATGCGGCGGCCAGGTCAGGAATCTGGTCACCTCGGGATCCGATGCCCAGTTGCTAAACATGTCTTCAGCATCTTCTATCCTGAATCTGCGCAGGATCAGCCTCTGCGTTTCTATTGTCCGTGTGCCGGTTTTGTTCATTGTAGTTTACCTGTTCTGCAATATAACTGTTTATAAGGATCTCAATTTCATCTGTACCCAGGGGATTCGCCGATGTTTCTTCCGTGATGATCAGGTTTTTACCGGGAATGATCCCGCTCTTCATCATGGATTTCATTTTGAATACGGCCTGTCTGGCATATTCCCTGTCATCCATCATCCCTCTGTGTTCCCAGTAGATCTCCCTGCGCTCCTTTACATCCAGGATCGTGAAATCGGGGTAGATCACAGTGCCTTTTGACAGAGTCAAAGGGCATTCATACTTGTATGGAATGCCTTTATTCGCCAGCATATTGGCGATGGTCAGTTCGGATTTTGATCGAACTCTTTCTCCGTGATCGGTTTGGAACAGCGGAACATATTCCGGGATCTCTTTTCCCTCGTATGGAATGCTCAGCCATTCCGCGATGAAATCCTCGTCAGACATCTCGACAGGATCGATGTATTGTTTAGCCGCCGGAGGAAGATCAGAATACAGGCGCTGTATCTTTTCTGTTATATTATTCGATTTCTTCAGCAGTAAATCAAGATTCATTATTTCGGAATCCAACAATTTAAGCAGTTTCTCAAGATATGCTTTTCTGAGGAAAGTACGAATCGTCTTCGTGTCGGACTTGCGGATGTACTGTCCGGATTTGTCGGAACCGTCTGCGCGAAGATAGAATTGGAGCCGGTTACCGGCGTTTGCAATACGGATGGAACCGGAAGGGGCTTTTTGAAGGGCTTCTTCGATCTTCAGCTTACATTCGCTGATCTCCCGATAGCGCCTGCTTGCTTCCTCATACAGGTCGGTTGGTTTAAGTTTGAGGTTCTGTTTCATATGGTTTTCCTTTCTGTTATGTTTGTGGTCAGTTGGTGATACCCGACAATATTTGCCGGATGAATGCGGGATGTGTGTTGGATGTGCTTTTGGCTCCGCGGATGTGCGCGGGAGGCACTGGGATTTTCGATTTGGCGGATTCCCAGTGCTTTT
>FMVL01000004.1:423277-508821 GCA_900102235.1 Lachnospiraceae bacterium XBB2008
GCTCCGCGGATGTGTGCGGGAGGCACTGGGATTTTCGATTTTGCGGAATCGCGCTGCTTTTTGTTTGACTTCAGGGAATCCGATGATCGGCGAATCTGATGGTCAGATCAAGGGGTCTGATGGTCGGTGAATCTGATGATCTGCGCATCGGCATCGACGCAGGCTTCTACGCCGAACGGAATGATGCAGCGCGGATTGGCATGCCCCACGTTTACATCAAAGAGGATCGGAAGCCCCGGATCATCTGTCACTTCAACCAAAAGTTTCTTATATTCTTCGGCATAAACTTCATCCTGCGGCTTGCCTGCCAGGATGCCCGAAACCGCATCAAACACGCCCTCTGCCTTAAGGCATTCGAGTGCCTTCCTATACAGATCGGGCGATGGTCTCTCTTCACTTGTTTCCAGCAGGATTATCCGGCCCTCCCAATCTTCGGCCTCAGGAAAAAGATGATACCTACGGCATAAAACCGGCATGTCTTCATAGCGGTCCGGACTGAAACATTCATACATGGATTCAATACATCCGCCCAGGATCTTTCCGGAAAACTGCGCCGGTCCCTGAAGAAGCTCAAACCCTTTATTGGGATGTGACGGGGGCACAGTTCCGACCTGATCCGGCGAAAATTCGGTCCGTTCTTCATACCACACGTCGCTCGGAGTTACTTCTTTGACGGTACCCGTTGTGATCAGTTCCCGGAAATATTTCTCAGTGTACGGAAGCATATCCGGAGCCAGTTCGCAAATATCAGGCAGAAAAGCCTGTCCGTAAAAACTGCGAAGGCCGACTTTGTGTAACATGAAATGGTTGATCGTGGTATCCGAATATCCGAGAAACACTTTGTCTGTTGCGGCTTTTTTATTGTCTGTTGCAGCTTTTTTAAGCTCCTCGTGTTCAAACAGATAAGGAAGCATGCGATAGGTATCGTCACCGCCGATAGCACACAGGATCATGTCGGTCTCGGAATCCATAAATGCATCCAAAAGATCCCGGGCTCTTGCTTCCGGATGACCTTTTATGTATTCAATACCTGACAAAGCGTGCGGCATAAACTTCACATTCAGGCCAAATTCCTCAAGCCGCCTTACACCGATATTCTTCTCGAACTCGATAAACGGTTCTCCCAAAATGCCGCTTGAGAGACTTACTATCGATACGTTTTTGATGGCTTTATCGCTCATAATCTTCTCACATGATAATTTCGGCGTTTTTGTCCAGCGTCCTGACTTTTCTGAAATACAACAGGCTGTTCTCCGCTTCCTGTTTATTAAACTCAAAACCGCTCTGGGCAGCTACCCACTCGGAAGTATCATAAAACAATCCGCACATGATCTCCGTGGATCTCCACATAGCATCCGTATCGGCACTGCTATAGGTATCCAGATACGACTGCCATTCTTTTTCGGACAGCCAGTGATGCATGTATTTTCCGGCTTTTCCGATACTTACGGAATAGTCTGTCAACAGACCGATCTTCCAGGACAGCATTTTCTCCAGTTGTTTCCTCACAACAAAATTGATCATGTCCTGAGCATAGGTCACTTCTTCACGCCAAAGCCCCTTAGCGACATTATTAAGGCACCACCAGAATTCGTTGCAGGTAGCCGCAAACTGCTCCGCGGTCGGTCGCCTGACATGGTGACTTGCATCCGACGACTCGGGAATTGAAGGAAGAATGCCGTCCTTATCAAGAAGAATGATGCACAGACTGTCTTCGAGCACGTTTTCTTTTGCATGAGCCACTGTTTTAACGGTAAGATCCAGCCTGTTTCCGTCCGTGAAGATCATGAGCCATCCATATGAGTTTTCCTTGTCGGCAGGATAATCCGGCGACTCATCCGGATACTGCATGAACAGGACCTCACCGAAGACATCGATCCAGCCCTTATCCTCGATAAAAGAGCCGGTTTCTTTTACGACATAGACGATATCATAATCCCGGAAAATGTCTTTCGGCGCATCCGGGTTTGTCCGCGATCCGTTCATATATACCGCACGGATGCGTTCGTCTTTCTTAGCCACATCAAGGATCAGATCCATCATTTCTTTTTCAGTTCTCATTTGCAATACCTTCTTGCCCCCTCAACAACCTCGTCCGGATAGCCTAAATGCGTGAGCAGATCTATTGCGTTGGACTGCTCGTTTCTGCCTTCATGGATCAGGTAATCAAATACTATATCTCCATCCTTTATGGTGTTTCTGAAATGATAGTTTTTGTAGGCGCTGTTTTCCGTCAGTTCCCTGTCATGTGTTGCGATCAGTGTTAAGCATCCGGTCGCGGCTATATAATCCATGATGGCTTTTGAGGCAGCTATCCTTTCTGCGGTATTGGTGCCTTTTAAGATCTCATCGATCACAACAAGAACACGGTCTTCGTCAACTATCAGATCAAGCATTCTCTTTATGCATTTCGCCTCGCGATAATAGTAGCTCTCACCGGTCAGGATATCATCACGCAGAGCCATGCAGGTTATCACGATGAGCGGCTGCATTTCAAATCTTTCAGCCACACAGGTGTTTATCGCCTGCGCCAGAATGCAGTTGATCGCCATGCTTTTCATAAACGTTGATTTACCCGAAGCATTGGCACCGGTAAGGACCGCTCTATCGCTCAGGGTAAAATCATTGGTCACGGGGTCAGAGATGAGCGGATGTGCGATTTTAACCGCCGTTATTCCACTGCTTGCGTATTCGGGGCTGCACCAGTTCTGCCCGCTCTTACCTATGCTGTTTCTGTATGAAGCGACAGCAATGTCGGCATCAATGCCGCCGGCAAGATTCAGTAGGCAAAAGACCTCATCCTGTTTGCCGTCTATGATCCTCATGATATAGTTGAACATCGACACGTCGATAAGCAGCACACCCCAGATATATTCCCTCATCAACGCCAGAACATCACCGGAAAGAGAAGCCTGTTTTCTGCCGCTCATTCCCGAAATTATCCATGACATTTTTCCGAGGTTTTTCAAAGCTCTCCCGGCTTCCTCCGTCATGATCGCGCAGTCATTGTCGTTTCTGTCCATCCACCTGACAAAGTCGAATATCTTCTTGAACTCAATAAGAGAATTAAAGTAAACATCATATTTCTGCTTAACAGACACATATATCGCAAGGTTGGCGAGCGCTGTTGCGACCGCAAGCGCAATAAAGATCACATTCTCGGAAATGATGGAAAGGACGAAAAACACAGCAAGCATGATCTGGAGGCAATGATAGATGACGGGATTTCCGAGTTTAAAACCGATCGAATTCATCAAAAAATCCGAAAGATAATAGCCTTCATCGAGTTTCCCGATATATTGAAGTCTTGCTTCTATGGCAGCCCGTTTTTGGGGATTGGATTCATAGTATTCGAGCCGCTTTTCGATACCGGCTTTTCCGTTTTCCGCCTCGGGTAAAGTTGCACCGTCAAGCACATGCAGCCTGTGATAAAGGACCTGCTCCCCTATAAAGCTGTTTGTATGATTTATTCTGAGAAAAACCTTATCCATTTCGAGATCATTCCAGGTGATCTCGTCTACGATCCAGTCCGGATCTTCCGACTCGGTCAGATCATCATGGTATTTTCTCACTTTATCCAGTCTGTTTTCGGCATTATAGTACAGATATCCTTTTAAAGGATTCTGTCCGTATGCTTTTTCTATCATCTTCAGAAGGCTTCTGTTTCCGAACATCAATGGTCACCTCATTAAGGCTTCAGACTTTTTGACAAAAACAGGAGCAGATCGTCGTCGTTAACGCAGGGGGCATATTGCTCCAGCACTTTGTTTTGGTACCAGACTCCGCTTCCGTCGGGAATGTATCCGCGTTTAACATAGATACGCTGAGCAGGGCCGTAGCCGGAATGAACCCCGACAGCCAAAAACACCATATCCGACAGCTTGGCGGCCTCGCTCTCGGCCACATCCAGGAGCCTGCTTCCGATCCCTTTGCCGTGAATGTCAAAGAAAACCGTCAGATCAACGATCTCCGGATAGTCCATGCCGCCCCAGGGCCCTTCCGTCGGATGCAGAACGAGCGTGCACTGGCCTTTCACCGCGCCTTCATATTCGGCGATGAATACCAGCCTTTCGCCTGCTTCCTGCTCTTTATAATAATCCTCATAAATCTCCAGCTGCGGATGCCATCCGTAAGAAAGATAGGTGTCATAAAGGATCTTTGCATCCTCAGGCATCATGCTCCGGATCTTCAGTTTTCCGTCATCGAAATAAGTCTTCATAAACCCCTTCAGTCTTTTTCGTAATATACGATATCCATTCTGTCATTGATCTTATCGATCCTGCCGGTTTGGTGGTACCCGAGCTTCTCGTACAGATGTAGGTTACCTTTTTCCTGCAGAATCGTATCCAGGCACCAGTGATCAGACCCGTATATTTTTTCCGCTTCCATGATCGCCTGCTGTGCATAGCCTTTATTCCGGTACTCAGGCATGATCCAGATAGGCGATATGCGCTTTCGGCTGCCATCCTTTTTGTCCACAACGCGGATCACACCGGCTTTTTCTTCATCTGCCATGATGAAATAATAAGTCGTCCAGGGCTGCCCAAACCTCGCAGCTACCTTATCCATGCTTTCGGCTGCGGGGCTCAACTCAAAATCCCTGTATTTCTCCAAAAGCTCGGAGAATGCCTCAACCTGCATTTTCCAGACTGTTTCGATGTCTTCCTCTGCCACCGGTTTTAGTATAATATTTTTCATCAGTTCATCCATGCTTATGTTGTTCCGTGGCCATTCTTTATTGCAATCGCAGTAAATTCTCCCGGTAGCTTCTCGTTCTCCCATGAAGGATGCTCATCGAATCTCTCCAGGGTAAATCCGTTCCCGATGATGGAGTTGATGATCTCGCTTATGGTGTACTTCCTATAGTAACATTTCGGGATCTGCTTACGCACCTCATCATCATAGAACCGGGCATGCGCCATCTCGCCCTCGAAGATATCCGTGGAAAAATAGCTCATAGTGGGTTGCTGAAGCCCCAGGATATCAGAGATTTTGGTAAAAGGATGGAAGTCGCTGCATATCATTTTTCCACCGGGCATAAGCAATCCGTTCATAACGCGCATAAAAGCATCTATGTCGTGGAAGTAATGAAGGATCCCCCCTTCCATGAATACGACATTAAAGGATCCGGCGAACCTGTCCATGTCGATCTCCATGATGTCACAGACTTCATAACCGATCTTTGCGCCTGCTGCTTCGGCTGTTTCCATCGCATACTTCCTGTTGGCTTCGGAAATATCAAACACGGTAACATCTGCCCCCAAAAGAGCCAGCGGGATTGCTTTCTTGCCACAGGATCCGCATATATTGGCAACCTTTACACCTTCAAAAGAATCAAAGTAATCGGCATATTGCTTCAGCATTTTCTTTGGATCTGCTTTATCCTTTGCGGCTCTTTCCTCCGGCGTGCCTGCGGTCCCCACCCAGAAATCATATGCGTCAAACTCCCAGGCTTTCTTATGTTGTTTACTGTAATTCATGTCCTTGATCATTTCCCTCTTTGAAACTGCTTGCCGAAGTTATTAAGATAGTAGTTGTACTCCGTGTTTCTTACGAAAACGAATGCCCAGTGAGCATTTTTCTTTTCCATTCTCAAATAAGCCAGCCGGCGGCCGCCGCACAAACTTACGAATCTGTGATCCTCAAACAAAATGATCAGCGGTACATCTGTGTATGCATCGGGTTCTTCTGTTACCGCTGCGAGGGTTTCCGGTGCACCGGTTACCGCTGCGCCGGCATCACCCTCTATAAGCCGAAGCGGGATCTTTACAAGTTCGGACATGAAAAACTCCGAGCCATCAGGCATATCCACGCCTTCATTCTCCAGATATATCCTTACCCATTCTTCACCTACTCCGGCATCGGAATACTGCTTTGCCGAGCAGATCGACGGAGAATACTCGGGAAGGTTTATCTTCTTTCCGTACACGATCTTTTTGATCGATTCGGGAGAAAGGAAAAAATCCTCCGCGAGTTCCATAATGCCGGCACCTGCAGCGTATCTGCTGCAGATAACCGCGTTTCTTTTATTCAGTTTTTCCCGATATCCGGATGCTTCTCCCCAACCTTTTGCTTTTTCACGCTTAGGTATATAAATTGCTTTTCCTTCCGCATACTTTTGCACTTCTTGCAAAAGGCTTGCGGGGAGAATATCCCCGGCATTTTCATATTTCATCTTTATCTGACCAGTCTGTTCATGCGCTCTTCCAGCTCGTTTATGGATACGGTAATTGATTCGCAGGACTCCAGATCGTCGATGGAAGCATGCCACATGAGAGTATGAAGTCCCTTAAAATAAGCCATACAGAGAAAGCGCTCTTTAAAGTTCTTTATCTCGATGTTCTTCTTTTTTGCATACTCATACAGTTTTTCCGGAACCAGCAGATATGGCTTGTTCAGATCCAGGATCGCAAAATCCATCAGATAGTCCATGACGCCGGCACGGCCCCAGTCTGCGCAGTAGGTTTTTCCCGCTTCGTCGACGATCATGTTGACAAAGAAGGTGTTGTTGTTGGCAAGGAATCTTTGACCTTCGCAAAACGGAGCATACTTCATGATCTTTGCATATATCTTATCGAAGTAATCTTTCTTTAGGAAGGTTGTCTCAAACATCTGCGTCCAGTTATGCCAGTAGCCTTCCTGATCCTCGTTAAAGGTTTCGCGGACAAACTCCTCAAATGTGGCAAAGGGGGCCTTGTTTTCTTCGTCAAATTCCCCGTAGCCGGATGTGGAAGAAACATCTGTGGCAGCGATTTCAAAGATCATATCGAAAAAGTTCTCATATCCTTTTTCGAACTCTTCTACCGAAAGTTCATTGGCACATCTGCCTTTGGGGCTCATCTCGATCCTGTCCCCGGTCAGGTTTTTTATATAAATATCTCTGTTCATTGTGATCATCCTTTCGTATCTGCTTTTTCAGTATCGGCGCCTTACAAAAGGAATGATAACAGGCATTCCGGCCGCTTCATATAGAAAGAATCGTTATAATCAAACTTTACTCAGCCCTTAGACGTTTCTTTCGTCATTAATAACATGAATCGGCGATCCGCCCTCAATTACTCCCTTAAGCTACTATTCTTTCTTGGAAAGCTGCATTTTGTATTCTTCTTCTGCTAAATCAATCTGCTGCTGTATCTGCTCTGCCGTAGGAAGGTGTTCCTGTATTTCCCTGATTTTCACATTGTCATATGTTGCCACACCCATAGGAGTGGTTATTCCCTGAAATGCGAGCTGCACTTCTGTTCGGTCCATATCTCTGCAGATCAAAAGTCCAATTGTCGGATTGTCGCTATCTCTCTTTACAAATTCGTTTACTGCATTCACATAGAAGTTCAATTTTCCAGCAAATTCAGGATCAAATGGTTTGACCTTAAGCTCCAAAACAACATAGCAGCGTAGATAGATGTGATAGAACAGCAGATCAATCTTTCTCGTTTTTCCGGCTATTAAGATTTCCTTCTGCCTACCTACAAACGCCCAACCCTCGCCGAGTTCCAAAAGGAATCGTGTCATACGCTGCTCTAACACTTCTTCCAAAGCATCTTCGTCATAACAATTGGGTAGACTGACAAATCCAAGATCATAATTGCTTTTTAAGATTTCCTTAGCCAGCTCACCCTGAATAGTAGGGAGTTTTTCCGCAAAATTGGTAACCGCTGCTCCCGATGTGTGATATAGATCAGTCCTAATGCAATTATCCAAAGCGCTACGGCTAAGTCCGAATTCAATCGTTCGGCGGAGATAATATAGAGCCTCGTCTACCTCCTTGCATTTCGTTATTATCAAACAGTGATGTCCCCAAGGCACAAAACTAAATCCTGCAGGGAATGGTATTTCTGCAACAACTTGTTGCAGTTTTTGCCCGTACGGTTTTTCATGTATTTCTGCAGCAACTTGTTTCAGTTTTTCACTTTCAGTATCTATGAGCGAATTAAAGGTTTTGAGTCTATCTGATCTATCTTCATTTTCTGCATAGAACAGATACCATTTTTTCATATTCCACAGATTTCTTGCAGAAAAGCCCTTCGCTTCCGGGAATTCCGCCTGAAGATCCAGGCTGACTTGATTAACAATTCCCGTTCCCCATTTTTCCTCAGTTTTTCGAACAACCAAATCCCTTCCAAGTTGCCAATTGAACAGAAGCTGTTCTGAATTCACTTTGACGGCAGCTTTAATCTGAGAATTTCGAAATCTTGATTTTAACTCATGTATCCATTCGATATATTCCTTATCCAGGCTCACATTCTGCGACGTTACAAGCCCCCTTTTATTAGTCGTTACTTTATCCATAACGATACCCCTCTTGTTCTATGTGATCCGAATTGCTGTGACATTATGGCATCGCAATCACTTATGGACCTGTATCCTAAACCTTCTCCTCAAGCAGCATAATATACGCCATCATTCTGACCAAATATTCCGGAGGGGCGCTTATTCCCTGTTCCCACTGCTGAAGAGTTCTTACGGGAATTCCAAATTTAGCGGAAAATTTACTTTGCGATAATCCCGTTTTCTTTCGTAACTCCTTTATTCTGTCTGAAATATCCATGTCATCGCCTCCAGAACGGTTCTATACTTTATTAAAGTATAAATTTGTGCATATACGTTGTCAACGTATAGACGTCTTTTTAATGGATATAACATTATTACCTCAAAATAAAACTGCAGGTAACCACAAGGATCACCTGCAATCTATTACAATATATGTACCGGACGAGATAACACAAATTATCCCTGGGCACTCTACTTTATCCTCCAAAGGGCAAAGCAGCTTATCCTCCACCCATAGATAAAGAGTACCCATAATACTTCTTATTGGTTATCTGTAAAAGATATAAACTAAAATCCTATCAACGCCTTATACTACAAGGATTAATAAACAAAAGAACAGACCTTGGAAAGACAGTTTAGTGATCTTTCACAAGGTCTGTTACTTATGTTTTATTATATTCTTTCAGGATAAGACAGTTTACCTCTTGGAGGATAATCTGCTTTGCCCTTGGACATAGTAATAAACCTTGTAGTACTTGGCATGGATTATACACGGAAAGTAGTGTCTTTTCTATAGATTTTTGGACTAATAGAAATATATTATCCAAATCTTATATTTTTACATCTACTAAAACAATATCATGATCTGATAGATTACCTACTTCTTCAACCTTTGCTACTTTAGTTTCACTAAAGCCTCGCAAGAAAATATGATCATCTGGCACAAATTTATTATGAGTTGCCATTGAGTGTCCATTACTATTATCAGCCATAACAAATCCGTTTTCATCAAATACATCTTTGATATAGTTTAAATTGTATCCTTTTTGAGCATACCCACTATAATCATCTTCATTATAAGGCTGGTTTAGATCACCCAAGCATCTTGCATTATTGAAATCACCTGCAACAATATAGATTTCTTGATTGAGATTGGTTATCAGCGGAAGTAATTCTCTTTCAAAGGCAATCCTTTCATTATCATATTGTTCTTCTAAAGATTTACCTTTTTCTCCTGTCTTCATTCTAAATCCCAAAACGACTATATCCTTGCCCCCTTGTAACGGAACCACAACTTTTAATATATTTGATCCATCATTTTGTGAATATATCGCATTTGAATCTTTAGGAGTGGTTTTAGCAAAAATTTTGGTTTGTAATCGCTTTAAATCCAGCTTAAAGTCATCATTACTCTCTTTAATAGCTATAAAAATACCGTTATCCCCACTTTCCGTTCTATAAAACCAAATATATTCTTTTTCCTTCAGACTTTTTATCAGATTGTCAAACCCTACGGTTGCTACAAACGCAGTTAAAACCAAAATGTCAGCATTACAAGACAGAATCTTTTCCACCTTGTCTTCATCAATTCTATAAGTATTATTCCACCCCAAAGATGATTCTCCCTTGATGTTCCATGTCATTATTTTCATGTCAACCTCCAAATTACAATCTTAAATTGTAATATATTATGTGCACATTGTGCATGGTTCTATAAAACCATATTATAAATTATATCGTCAAAAAATGGCTGACCCTTACACAATTTCAAAAGCAACCATGTATATTATTTTAAGGCCATGGTATAACACCAAGCATATTTAGATAAAAATCCCTCTGGAACTACTATAACAATAGGATAAGAGCGTTGCCTCAGATTACATTTTTTTCATAATAATATGATTTTTTCATATTAGAACGTAGTACTCCCTCGGTGAAAATATATAGGGGCATATCCTATAAAGGACACGCCCCCATTTTCATTACATGCCTCACTTATTAGCTTCGCGTTTAAAACGCTCTATTAGCTGTGAAGCCTGATAACTACTTATTTTTCTGTAGTCATCTATACCATACTGCTGGAAGACATACTTATTCATTGCATCAACAGTAGTCCCATGCTGACCCATAAGGGTCTCCAAGAAGTAGATCTGCTTATGTGATGCTGGTCTCTCAGACTTAGGAGCAGAGGAGGAATTATTATTGGATCGTAATTCCTCAACGCTCTTTCCTACAGAAGGCTGCTCTGGCTCAAGGTTCATATCCTCCACGTCCTGTGTGAAGCGTGCTGACAGATTACGGTAATCATGAGCACCACGCTCTTGGAAGTCTGGCTCTATGACACCTTTACCCTTAAGGTTCTTCTTGTAGAGGTTCTGGATAATATCAAAGAACTTCTCAATCGGTCCTTTGAGATCTGGTCTGTATGGAGGCAGATTTTCAAGTGTTACTCCAAGCTCAGCGATCTGTTCAAAGGTATAGCCGATATATTCACTCCCTTGATCTGATATGATTCGTCCAGGCAGCTTATTAACAGGCCATGCCGCTTCATCAATATGGATTCCATGCTTAAGACAGAGCTTCTCCTTATCTTCGATGATGTTCAAACTCATGTCTCTGATCGAATAGACTCCACCTTCCCAACCAAGAGAATATCCCATACAGATACCAGAATATGCATCCACGCAGGCTGTTAAGATAGGTCTACCTACTACTTGTCCAGATTCATTAACGAGATAAATATCGCAAACTGTGGCGTCTACCATACCAAGCCCAGGTGCAGATGCATATACACGCACATTATCACCAACACATGGACGGTCATTACGCTGATAATTGGTCAGACCGTTACGAGAAATATAATAATTCTCCAGCTTACGTGTCTTACGATAAAAATAGCGATACTGATAAAAGCTGGGGTAAGTATCCATAAGCTGACCATCTTCATCACAGTATTTCTCCTTCAGCATCTTCACATAGGCTGTTTTTAAGGAGTGTTTCTCAAAGGTGTAAAAATGCTTGTTTAACGACCATCGCATATTCTTCTGATCCTTGGTGAGAACAGTATCATACTCCCGCTCTTTTGGAAGCAGCACTTGGATATTCTGAAATATGAGATACCGTTTCAAGAAGCTCCGTATGCTCTGTTTCGAAATATTATTCTCAGCAGCGATTATATTTATCACATGGCTTCTGGTATTCTCATCCCCAATGAACGATAAGACAGGTGCGATCATGGTATAGCGTTCATGCATGACCTTCTTTCGCTCTGGAGACACCATATCGTCCTCTACAGGCTTAAAATCCAACAGGGTATATAAATCCTCATCTGTCATAGTAGAGACGTCCCAAAAAGTCGTCACAGGCTTCCAGACGGGCATAGAATTATTCTTGCAGTCTATGACAAGGCAATTATCTTCTTTTACGATCAGGATCCTATAAATCTGATCCTCATGGGTGTAGATCTCATTTCTTTTCATTGATCACACACCCCCAGTCTACGATCCCACGATGTAGCCAATAGTTCCTTGAAAGCTCCAGCAGTTTATAATGCATAGGCTTCGTGATACGACTGCGATATACACATTCTCGTACCATGAAGGTTCCGTCTTTCATTTTGACAAGAAAGTCAGTAGTATAATCTCCCTCCGTAAGACCTTCCAGATAGACATTGCATCTGAATTCTTCTACTTCTTCCATCTTGGATACAAGATCTGCGTATGCAGTCATGATAGGATCATAGGTTCTGCAGATGTCATTACATTTTGGTAAGTACCTCTTAGTGACTCGTCCCTTGTAGTTCTTTTTTCGCATAGATTCGCTCCTCCTTTGCTTAGTTGACAGGTGAAGCGTCAATAAGATCTAATTCCCCAAAAAGCTCCCAGATTTGTCCCAAATCCTTCCCAAAAACGAAATAAAAGCAAAAAATCCAATATAATTCAAAATAATTCGTTTTAAAAGAATCCAGTAAATATAAGGGCTACAGATACTTTTACAGAATCCCCAAAAACAAGAAGAAGAAAAAGTACTATATCATCGGGCACTCTACTTTATCCTCCAAAGGGCAAAGCAGCTTATCCTCCACCCATAGATAAAGAGTACCCATAATACTTCTTAATGGTTATCTGTAAAAGACTCTCAAACAAGAGTCATAAATCCCATCAACGCCTTATACTACAAGGATTAATAAACAAAAGAACAGACCTTGGAAAGACAGTTTAGTGATCTTTCACAAGGTCTGTTACTATTGTTTTATTTAATTCTTTCAGGATAAGACAGTTTACCTCTTGGAGGATAATCTGCTTTGCCCTTGGACAGTGATGTCACTCCATCTCAATAGTCCCCGGAGGTTTGGATGTGAGATCGTAGAATACGCGGTTGACGCCACGGACCTCGTTGATGATGCGGCTCATGACCTTCTGAAGAACTTCCCAGGGGATGTCGGCCGACTCAGCCGTCATGAAGTCTATGGTCTTGACTGCGCGAAGTGCGATCGCATAGTCATAGGTACGCTCGTCGCCCATCACGCCTACGGAACGCATGTTGGTGAGGGCAGCGAAGTACTGATCAGGCATCCACGGAGGATTGGTATCTCCTGCGGCGGCGGCGATCTCTTCTCTGTAGATCGCATCCGCATCCTGGACCATGCGGATCTTTTCCGCGGTCACGTCGCCTACTATACGGATACCGAGTCCCGGACCCGGGAACGGTTGGCGGTTCACCAGATAATCCGGTATGCCGAGCTGTATCCCGACCTTGCGGACCTCATCCTTGAACAGGTCGCGCAGAGGTTCTATTATCTCCTTGAAATCAACATAGTCGGGGAGTCCGCCGACATTATGATGAGATTTGATGACGGCGCTTTCACCGCCCAATCCCGATTCAACCACATCGGGATATATCGTACCCTGTGCCAGGAAGTCAACGGCGCCTATCTTCTTCGCCTCTTCCTCGAACACGCGGATGAATTCCTCACCTATGATCTTGCGCTTGCGCTCGGGTTCATCCACACCGGCCAGTTTGATGTAGAATCTGTCGGCGGCATTCACGCGGATGAAATTGATATCGAATGCGCCGCCCTTACCGAACACGGCTTCAACTTCATCGCCTTCGTTCTTGCGCATCAGGCCGTGATCCACGAACACGCATGTAAGCTGCGGGCCGATGGCACGAGCCAGAAGTGCAGCCAGTACGGAAGAATCCACACCGCCGGACAAAGCGAGCAGTACCTTGCCGTCACCTACGCGCTGCTTTATCTCCTTCACGGATGATTCGACGAACGAATCCATGCGCCAGGTTCCGGCGCATCCGCAGACACCTCGGACGAAGTTATGAAGCATCTGCCTGCCGTAAACGGTATGCAGCACTTCGGGATGAAACTGTATCGCATAGAGTCCGCGGGACTTATCCTGAGCTGCCGCTACGGGACAGTTATCGGTGTATGCCACTGCCTCAAATCCGGGAGCCATCTTACTTATATAATCAAAATGGCTCATCCAGCATACAGTTGTAACGCCACCGGTTGCGTCCTCTCCCCTCAGATCCTTAACTCCCGTAAAAAGAGGACTCGAAGTATCGACGATGACCTCCGTCTTACCATATTCTCTGGCAGATGCTCTCTCTACACGGCCGCCGAGCACATGCTGCATCAGCTGCGCGCCGTAGCACAATCCGAGCACCGGTATGCCGAGCTCAAAAAGCTCTTTCGATGCCGTCGGCGCCCCTTCCTCATAGCAGCTGTTCGGACCGCCCGTGAGGATTATGCCTTTGGCTCCCATCGCGCGGATCTGATCTATCGGTGTCTTATATGAATATATCTCGCAGTATACGTTGCACTCTCTGACACGTCTGGCGACCAGCTGATTGTATTGGCCTCCGAAATCAATGACTATTACTTTTTCTTCAGACTGTGTGACCGACATACTCTTCCTTTCCCTCCGAATCGTTGTTTTCCTCGGATTCCAATGCAGTATAGTACTCCTCAAATTCCTTTCTGGATGCTACGTAATACGGTTCCAGATTCTTATCAAAATGCCTGCCCATGCCTTCCATGATGATGCTGTCGGCTTTCTCGAAGCTCATTCTTTCCTTATAAACTCTCTTGCTGACAAGTGCATCATATACATCGGCGATCGCCATTATACGTGCTTCGAGAGGTATCTCCTCGCCTTTCAGGCCTCTGGGATACCCGGATCCGTCCCATCTCTCATGATGGTAATGCGCCACATTCTCGGCTATCTCGTGGAACATCTCATCATCGGTATCCTTAAGGATCTCGTGAACGATACGGGCCCCCTCCGGAGCATGCTTTTTCATGATCTCGAATTCCCAGTCCTCAAACTTGCCGGGCTTACGCAGGATATCGTCATCTACGGCTATCTTGCCCAGGTCATGCATGGGCGCAGCCTTGATCAGATCGGCACAAAACTCCTCGGAAAGATCGAACACACTCTCACGGTCCTTCATGATCTTTCCGACCAGGATCTCTACCAGACGGCTGGTACGCTTGATATGGCCGCCGGTTGAGTTGTCGCGGCTTTCAACCATGGTCGCCATACCCATGATCAGGGTATTGTGCATCTCCACGATATGAGCGGTCTTTTCCCGAACATCTTTTTTCAGGCGCTCATTGTAGTTGTATTCTTTGGTATTGTCGACAAAAAAGAACTGATATCCGCGTTTTCTGCTGCCATCATAGAAAGCGCTCACGTTCACGTAATAATGTCTCTCACCCGATGCATCAGAGCAGATGAACTGGTCTTTCTTCGAGCCCGCCCGCTCGCCTTCTTCAAATACATTTATCCAGCGTATCAGATTATCTTCGAACAGCCGGTAATCTTTGATACAGGTATCTATGTTCACTCTGGCGATATCGGGGATGATGTGTCTGGCAGTCTCGTTGCTTCCCAGATAATTGAGTTTATTATCGAGGGATATAAAACCCGTGTCACCCTCCTCGACCATCGCATCTATACACGTGTCCGCTATGTCATACAGACAGATCTTGCGGGTTATGTACAGATAGACCACTAAAGAAGCGTCATACATTACAGGCTGCAGTTCCGCACCGTTAATGATCTTGGTCACCCAGAAACCCACTATGCACAGCATGAGCGGAAGCACCAGGAGGAGCACGATCTTATGCGATACATCCGTACGGTTGATGGCAGTGTACATCAGGATCAGAATACCGGCCAGAAAATACATCATCAACAATACCGAGAACAATGTATGAAAAGCGGTGTATGTCTTGTTCAGATATACTATCCCGTTACGGCGTTCGAATTCCACGGCTTTATAAAATACAGGATAGATCCCGGCAGTCAGTACCAGAACAAACATTGATCCGGATACAGCGCCCATTATGATCTTCACCCATTTTCCGACCTTGATCCGGCACAGCCTGATGACCAGCAGGAGCACGAAGAGCGGCAGAAAGCATCCGCCTATATAGATCACCTTCTGCGCTACCAGCGCCTCCCTGAGATTACGGGACATATATAAAAGTACATATCCTAGGTCCGCGAGCGTGACCGTAAAAAATATAAGAGCCAGGTTCACGTCAAATCGTTTACGCCACTCTCCGACAAGTATGAGCGACAGAATGACAGCGATCCCAAAGCATACGGTATAAAATAATATGTACATAAAAATCCAGCCTTTCACAAAATCCGTCATTTATGATTATAACCGCTAATTCTCATGCGGGCATTATAAAAATGTCATAATAAACCGAGTCCTACAACCCGTTTTATCAAACAAACAGAAAGAGTTAAGGTTATATTAAGATTCAGAAGCGGATGGTGTGTTATACTTCACAAATGTAGGCTGAAACGATTAAGGACATCGATATGGAACCAACTCAATCAATCAACGAACAAGTGCAAACGGCAAACGATGCGGAGAACAATTCATCCGCAACCGCACCTGAAAACAACCAAACGGTAAACATCAGCGAATCCGAACGGCACGATCAATCCGCAACCGCACCCGAGAACGAACGCGAGCATCTCGTGCGCATCACGGACATAAGCAAGATCTACAACCCGGGCGAAAATGAAGTCCGCGCTCTGGATCATGTGAGTCTCACGATCGACGAGGGGGAATTCGTGGCCATCATCGGCCAGTCGGGCTCAGGCAAATCCACATTAATGAATATGCTCGGATGCCTGGATACACCGACGGAAGGAACCTACTACCTGCACGGAACGGATGTATCCCATATGACGGATGACGAACAGTCCGATATCCGCAACCGCGAGATCGGCTTCATCTTTCAGGGATTCAATCTGATACAGTCACTCACCGCTCTTGAGAACGTGGAACTCCCTCTTATCTATAGAAAAGTTCCGCGGAGACAGCGGGGCGAACTGGCCAGAGCAGCGCTCGAAAGGGTAGGCCTCGGCAAACGTATGGACCATAAGCCCGGCGAGCTTTCGGGCGGACAGCAGCAGCGAGTAGCCATAGCCCGCGCCATTGCCCAGGCGCCTCCCATACTTCTGGCCGATGAGCCGACGGGAAACCTGGACAGCGCATCCAGCCGGGACATCATGAACGTGATCCACTCGCTGTACGAGGACGGTCGGACGGTCATCATCATCACCCACGATCCGGGCATCGCACAGCAGGCCAAGCGCATAATCACGATCAGTGACGGCCACGTGATCTCGGACAGCATCAATCCGAATGTTTAAATGACCGGGACCACAGATAACCTGTATATATAGACCTTTGAAAATAACGCAAGATCGGGAACCCCCAAGATTCAGGAGATCATTATGAAAAAGAACAAGAACATTGATACAGATAGCCCCATGGAAAACGCCGCACCGGCGGCAGGTGTGGCTGAAACCGCTACACCGGAGCGGAAGCCCAAAAAGCCGCGCAAAAAGCTCACAAAGGGCAAGATCGCGCTGATAGTGATCGGCGTACTGGCAGTCCTTTTCATCGTATACAGAGCCATAGCCGGTAACCGCGAGATTCCGGTCCCGCTCGCCACCGAGACTGTATCGAACGATGATATCGAAGTCGTACTCAACTACAGCGGCAATGTCAGCAGTTCAAACATCAAGACCTACTATTCGGTAATCAGCGCGCCCGTAAGCGGAGTGGAATTAAAGGTAGGCGACCGTGTCAAAACAGGCGACCTGCTCATCTCATACGATCCGGAGGAATTAAACCTCCTCAGGGAAAAAGCAAATCTGACCTCCGCACAGAGTGAAGGCAACTATTCTTCCTCTCTGGAAAAGAACGCCAAAGCCACTGTCAGGAGCGTAGGAATGAGCCTGACCGAAATAGAGAACAGGATGGATGAGATCACGGTTCAGACCGATGCCTTAAATGCACTGATCCAGGAAAAAACCGCCAGAATGCAGCGTACGCTCACCGACCTGCAGAAGACCGCTATGGATGTCGACCAGAACAATGTATCCGACTCAACGGACGCAGTGCGAGGAGACACCGGTTCACAGGATAGGATCACCGATGACGGTCACGGCAAACAGATGTCACTGGCTGTTCAGGAAGCCATGAGCGAAGTGCAGTATGCCCTCCAGTATGATCCCGAGATCCTCGCCTGGAAGGACCAGATAAATGCCCTGTCCGAAGAAAAGAGCAGACTCGCGGAAGCTGCATCGGCAGAGAGTGCCCGTCTCACCTCCGGTGATAAGGAAGTGCTAGATGCACAGCGTTCCCTCTCGGAGCTCGATACACAGTCAACACTCTCCGATGTGGAAGAGGCCGAAGCCGGCATAACCTCGGAGTTCAACGGAGTTGTGACCGAATTAAACGTACAGAGCGGTGCCACGGTCGCCAAAGGCAGCGGCCTGATAACCGTAGCCAGCACCGATGATACCCAGATCGACATGGCCATATCCAAAGCCGACATTGGCCGGATAACCGAAGGGCAGCTCGTGGATATCACCATAGGCAAGAACACATACACCGGCAAGGTGACTCATATCGCGGGATCCGCTACCAAGAACGCCAACGGTGTACCGGTCGTTGCCGCAGTCATAACCATAGACAACCCCGATGATTCGATCATCCTCGGAACCGAAGCATCTCTGAAGATCCACACCGATCATGCGGAAGGAGTGCCTGTAGTTCCTTACGAATTCATCGGAGCGGACTCCGACGGTGATTATGTCTATACGATCGGAGATGACTCCAGAGCAGTCAGAGTAAATGTAACGATAGGTCTGTCCACCGGAACCATGGCCGAGATAACCGAAGGACTGAAAGCCGGCGATGTGATAATAGCCGAGGATCCCTCAACGATCACGGAAGGCATGCTGGTAACGAGCCTGGATTTAACCGAGTAGATCAGAGGATCAGACTTCACACATGGATACATTACGCGAGTACATAGAAAGCGCAATCAAAAATATACGTTCCAACAGGATAAGGACGCTTCTGACCATGTTGGGCATAATCATCGGTATAGCTTCCGTCATAACCATCCTGACCATCGGCGGAGGCATGAAGGAGTATGTTCAGCAGCAGTTTGAGTCCGTCGGATCCAGGATGATAGATGTCTATCTGCGTTCTAATGTCACCGATCAGGGCTTTACCAACGAAGACATCATAGCTCTCATGGATGAATTCCCCGAGGTAAAGGGAGCCTCCTATTATTTCTATTCCGACGGAATGTCCACTGCCAGAAAAGGGACTTTCGAAACTTCCGTGATAAGCGTGAACCAGTTTTACTCCATGGGCAACACCAACGGTATCAAATACGGGACTTTCATATCCGAGGATGAAGTATACAATTCCAGGAGAGTCTGTGTACTGATGGCTGCCGATGCCAAGAGACTCTTCGGTACCGAAAAAGCCGTGGGGATGACACTTAACCTGAATGTTGATGGTGTTACGGGCGAATTCACCGTTATCGGAGTCACCGAAGACTACGGCGAGATGATCATGAAGATGATGGAAATGTTCGGTGAAAGAAGCATTCAGCTGTATATCCCGTATACCACCAGCGAATCACTGTTTAATCTTGATGTCTCCAAAGCCTATGATCTCGAGGTCTATACCGACCGTGCCGATTTGAATGTTTCCCAGGATAAGATCATACGGTTCCTCGAAGCACACAAAGGCCTCCGCGGCCAGGATGCGATCTACAGCTATAACTCCAATGACGATTCCGAGGAGATAGATCAGATGATGACCCTGATCACCACCTTCATGTCGATGGTTGCCGCGATATCTCTGCTGGTTGGAGGAATAGGAGTCATGAACATCATGCTCGTATCCGTCACGGAGCGTACCCGTGAGATCGGCATACGCAAATCGATAGGAGCCCGCACAAGGTCCATACTCATCCAGTTTCTCGCCGAATCCTCCATCATAACGCTGATAGGCGGGGTCTTCGGCATCATACTCGGTCTCGTCATAGCGGCTGTAGTATGCAAACTGGCCAACTTCAGTTATATCGTCACACCGTCATCAATAATCATATCCACCCTGTTCTCGAGTGTTATCGGGATATTCTTCGGAATATATCCCGCCAGAAAGGCTGCGAAGTTAAAACCCGTGGATGCGCTCAGCAGGCGCAATTGATACGCATATGGAATATATAAAAGGTGCCTGGAAAAACATAACAATGAATAAGGGGCGTACCGTACTGACGATGCTGGGCATCATCATCGGCATCTCATCGGTTATCGCAATACTCTCCGTCGGAAACGGCTTAAAGAGCGATCTCACCAGTTCTCTGGACGATATGGTCAGCGGAGCCGTCACGATCAATCTGGACCCCAAAAAAACCGACAAATATCTGACAGCCGCCGACCTGAAAGTGATAGAGGATGCCATACCGATCGCCAGAGGAGTGTCTCCGAGTTTCTCAGCCTTCGGCGAATCAAAGTACCGAAGAACGATGAACACGCGTGTTCTGGGAGGGACACCCGGCTGCGTTTACGAATTCGACAAGGGATTCTACTCCGGTAGATTTTTCACCGAAGATGATGTCGAATACGCCAATGATGTATGTGTGTTAAACCAGATGTCCGCATTGTTCATCTTCGGAACCACGGACGCCCAGGGACTTACCTTTGATCTGACCATAGGCGATAAGACCAGGACCATCACCGTGGTCGGAGTGGTTCGAAGCGAAGAAAAACAGCTCGAAGCAGCCAAAGAAATAATAATAGGCGGCTCTCTGGAATATTATTATGCCGACATATACGTACCTTATTCGCTTCTGACCACGAAATATAATCTCGGGAAAGAACAGTTCACTTCATTTCTGCTCTACCCCGCTCCGGGCATGGCCGATGAAGCGGCAGCCAAAGCCAAAACTCTCGCCGAGAACATTCTGGACCTGCGTGGCGAGGGAGCAGTGGTCATTCAATCCTACGCTTCCCTGATGGATATGTACGTCAACGTTCTTGATTCGGTAACGCTCGTTATTGCCCTGGTGGCAGCCATATCACTTCTGGTAGGCGGTATCGGCGTCATGAACATCATGACAGTGACCGTTACAGAACGTACACGCGAGATCGGTATACGTAAATCCCTCGGAGCACGGACATCCAGCATCCTTCTCCAATTTCTCGTCGAATCTTCACTGATCACTCTTCTCGCTGGATTCATCGGTATGATACTGGGATTCGGACTCAGTTTCATCGTGGGAAATCTGGTGAACATCAAAGCCGCGATACACACTACGGATGTAGCGCTAGTAGTGGCGATATCCGTCGGTGTCGGGATCTTTTTCGGCATCTATCCTGCCAGGCGGGCAGCCAAGCTCAATCCTGTCGATGCACTTCGGACGGAATAGTGGTATAGTATATAGAGTATTATCATTTTTCCATCAGGAAGGTACTTAAGCATGTCGTTATTAAAAGCGGATAATGCTAACGGTCTTAAGATCATCATCGTAGGGTGCGGAAAAGTAGGCGCCACGCTTGTCGCCCAGCTGATCAAAGAAGGACACGATATATCGGTAATAGATACCGATTCTGCAAGAATCCAGGAAATAACCAATTTATATGATGTCATGGGCGTCATCGGAAACGGCGCAAGTTTTACCGTGCAGAAAGACGCCGGCATAGACGACGCCGACCTGCTCATCGCGATAACGGGATCGGACGAGCTTAACATGCTGTGCTGTACCGTGGCCAAGCGCGTGGGTGACTGTGCGGCGATCGCCCGTGTAAGAACTCCCGATTACAGTCAGGAGGTCGGATACTTAAGAGAGAAGCTCGGCCTTGCGCTCATCATCAATCCCGAGCTCGAGACCGCCGTTGAGGCCGCCAATATCCTGAGCATGCCCTCAGCCATGGAGGTTGATTCTTTTGCCAGAGGACAGGCGCAGCTCATCAAGTTCAAGATCGACGAAAACAATATATTAAACGGAAAAGCGATCATGGAACTGGATCACAAACACACCGAATCCATCCTGATCAGCGCCGTACAGCGCGACGGAGAGGTGACCATCCCCTCCGGTACATTCAGACTGCAGGCCGGTGATATCTTATCCGTACTCGGTACACGCAAGAGTGTGCGCAAGTTCATGGATTATATAGGCATGAGGTCCCACGCCGTGCGCACGGCAATGATCGTCGGAGGCGGACGTGCGGCATATTATCTGGGACTGCAGCTCACCAATATGGGTGTCGAGGTCAAGATAATCGAAAGAGATCAGGCGCGCTGCGAGGAACTCTCGATCCTTTTGCCTAAAGCTATCATCATACATGCCGATGGTTCCGATGAGGAGATCCTGCGTGAGGAAGGCATCGTAAATACCGACGCTTTCATCCCGCTCACAGGCATAGATGAGCAGAACATAATGCTGACGCTGTATGCAAAATCGGTCACACAGGCCAAGATCGTGACCAAGATCACGAGGATCGGCTTCTCGGGAGTCATCTCGGGTCTGGATCTCGACAGCGTCATCTATCCCAACAAGATCACCGCAGAGGCCATCATAGCCTATGTAAGGGCTATGAGAAACTCACAGGGCTATAGCAATATAGAGACACTCTACCACCTCTTCGACCACAAGGCAGAGGCTCTGGAGTTCAAGGTTGGCGAAGCCAATGCGGCAACCGATAAACCGTTAAGCGAGCTTAAGCTCAAGAAAAATCTGCTGGTAACATGCATCATCCGAAACGGACGGATCATCATTCCCCGAGGCGGTGACAGCATCTTAAAGGGTGATTCGGTCGTTGTGATAACAACCGATACCGGTTTCAAAGACATCACCGACATACTGGCATAAGCGGGCACAAGAGGCGAGATAATGAACAGATCCATGATACGTTTTGTAATCGGAAGCGTTCTGAAGGTAGAGGCTGTACTTCTCCTCCTGCCCTTTTTTATTTCCTTTCTGCATCATGAGCAGAAGGTCGGCTTATGGTTCCTGCCCGCCGCTGCGATCGCCGCGGCCGTCGGCATTCTTTTTACCATCAAAAAACCGAAATCAACCGTTTTTTACCTGAAAGAAGGATGTGTATGTACGGCCATGAGCTGGATCGTCATGTCCGTTGCGGGCTGCCTGCCCTTCTGGCTCTCGGGCGAGATCCCTTCCTTTACGGATGCGCTCTTTGAGACCGTTTCAGGTTTTACGACCACCGGAGCTTCCATCCTTCTGGAAGTCGAGCCCCTGTCCAAATGCATGCTTTTCTGGAGAAGTTTCACCCACTGGGTAGGCGGTATGGGAGTTCTGGTCTTCCTGCTGGCCATAGTGCCCATGAGCGGCGGATCCAACATCAATCTGATGCGTGCGGAGAGCCCCGGGCCCTCTGTCGGCAAGCTCGTTCCCAAGATCAAATCAACGGCACGCATACTGTATATAATCTATTTCGTCCTGACCTTTATCGAGTTCGTACTCCTCATGATATTCGGAATGACACCGTTCGAAGCGGTCTGCAGCGCCATGGGAACCGCAGGTACCGGTGGTTTCGGCGTGCTTAACGACTCTTTTGTAAGCTATTCTCCCGCCATCCAGTGGATCGTCACGATATTCATGATCATGTTCGGTGTCAACTTCAATGCCTACTACCTGATCCTTTTCCATCAGGCAAAAAAAGCGTTCAAGATGGAGGAAGTCCGGGTATATCTGTGTGTGATCCTTGTAGCGATAGGCATCCTCATGTTCGATACCGTGCATATATACGGAAATGTATTTGAAGCACTCACTCACTCCGCTTTTCAGGTCGCATCGATCATCACGACCACCGGATTTGCGTCAGCGGATTTCGATACATGGAGCCAGACCAGCCGTACCGTGCTCGTGATACTTATGTTCATAGGTGCGTGCGCGGGTTCCACAGGCGGCGGCATCAAGGTAAGCCGCTTCATACTGGCCATTAAAACGTTTTTTAAGGAGATAGGCGGATATATCCACTCCAAGAGCATAAAGAAGCTTACAATGGACGAGAAGCCCGTTGAACACGAGGTCTTAAGATCCGTGAACGTGTTCTTCCTGACATTCCTGTTCATTTTCACCGCGTCGGTGCTGTTAGTCAGCATAGAAGGTCACGATCTGACCACCAATTTTACCGCGGTGGCTGCTACGATCAATAATATAGGGCCCGGACTCTCAATGGTCGGACCCACATGTAACTTCGCTTTCTTTAATCCATTTACGAAATATGTTCTGATGTTCGATATGCTCGCAGGACGTCTCGAGCTGTTCCCGCTCCTGATCCTGCTGACTCCCCGCGTATGGTGGGAGCTGCTTCATCCCACATCCAAGCACGATAAGTGAATATCAGTTGACCACTCTGCGGATGTGAAGCTCCTAGTTGACCACTCTGCGGATCGTCACGATGCTTCGGTATGTGGCGGACGATATCTTCACGCCCGTACGCTGCGTGGAGGCGTGGACTATCTGACCGTTGCCGATGTATATGCCCACATGACCGCCGTAATAGATGATATCACCGGCTTTGGCCTGGTCATATGACACCGCGGTTCCCACGCTCGACTGGGAGTAGGAAGTTCTCGGAAGACTTATGCCGAATGCCTGATATACTGCCATCGTGAAGCCCGAGCAGTCCGATCCGTTATACGGATCCGTACCTCCGGGAACATACGGCCTTCCGACAAACTGAAGGGCGTAATTGGCGATCTGGGCACCTTTGCCCGATCCGGATGCGGTAACAGTCGTTCCCGACGAAGATGACGAGGACGATGATGAGGAGGAGGAAGTCGTCGACTGGTTGGAATCAGTCGTAAGCTGCGAGGTGATGGATGTCATCGAAGCTATCTCATCCGCCGAATATCCAGCTTCCAAAGCAGCCGCATATGCAGCCGCAGCCGCCTGTGCTTCCTGTTCGGCTTTGAGCCGCTCCTGCTCTGCCTCGATCTCACGCTGTTTTGCCTCGGCTTCGCGCTTTTTCTCGGCTTCCGCTTTCTCTATGGACCGGATCTCACTGGTCTGCTGATTGATCTTGGCGGTATATATCGCTGCCTGCTGTCTGGCCTGGGCCAGCATCACGCTGTAATTCTCGTATTCCTCCTCGAGCTGGGCTTCCACTTCCTCCAGATACTTCTGTTCTTCCTCGAGCTCCTGCTTGGATGTCTCAAGCTCGGATTTTTCCTCCTCGAGTCTGTCCCAGATCTCCTTGGTGTAATCCACGGTCTGTTTGTACTCCTCGAGCATCTGTCTGTCATATGCATAAAGCTGTTCAACGTACTCCGCCTTATTCAGGGCATCGGCAAGTGAAGAAGTGGCTGCATCCAGAAAGATAGATATGTAGGTTGCATCACCGATCTCATACATATATCTGATACGGATCTTCATCGAGGCGTACTGCTCATCTCTCGTAGCTACCGCCTGATCGTACTCTTCCTGCGTATCAGCTATCTCTACGGTCTTATTCTCAATATCGGAGGAGATCAGGTCGATATCGGTAAGCAGGCCAACAAGCTCCATATTGATGCCTTCGATCTCGGTATCCAGATCGCCCATAGCACCCGATATTGAATTGATCTGGCTGTTCGTGCCGCTTAAGCCCGACTGAGCCTCGTTCTTGGCTTTCTCAGCGTCTCTTTTCTGATTCTCAAGATCGCTTATCTCCGAGTTGATCGAATCTATCTCGCTCTGCATGTCATCGATCGTGGTCGCCTGAGCCGTCGGAGCAGACCAAAACAAGACCACAGCGATAATAAGGGCTGTGATCTTTACGGATCTGTGTCTCTTGTCAGGCTTGCAATGGATTGTCGGCTTGAAAATACCACGTATCATATTTGTCATTATACCATTTATTGTGTTATTATAGTTGACAGACTTTTTCAGAGACTAAAGATACGTAAAACACGGAGGATTCAACCATGCAGGCTTGGCAGATAGTTATGATAGTGATCACCGTAGTGCTCATTGCGGCGATCATAGTATTGTATTTCCTGGGCAAGAAGACCCAGAAGAAGCAGGAAGAGCAGCAAGAGCAGCTCGATGCCATGAAGCAGACGGTCAGCATGCTGATCATCGATAAGAAACGCATGAAGCTCAGGGATGCGGGACTTCCGCAGGCAGTGCTCGAGCAGACCCCCAAGTATCTGCGCGGTTCCAAACTGCCGATCGTAAAGGCCAAGGTCGGCCCTCAGATCATGTCATTCATCTCGGATGAGAAGATCTTTGACGCAATTCCCGTCAAGAAAGAGGTCAAGGCGACCATCAGCGGTCTGTATATCACTTCGGTCAAGGGCTTACACGGAAATATCCAGAATACCGAGCCTGTGAAGAAATCCTGGAGAGCCAAGTTCCAGGAGAAGGTCGACAAACTTCAGGAGAAGGCCGGCGCGAAGCCGATCAAGTAATATAAGTAAGCGAATCGATTAAGTAATATATGTGGGCGAATAAGAGATTTGCGGGGGCGAAAGCCCCCGTTTTCTTATGGTTGCGGTGTGCGATGCATTGCCTGCAGACGAAAATGACCTTCTCAGGTCATAAAGGAGAAAATCCCTGATACCCCATGTAATATTGTGCGAAATATGACCCAAACGGAGCTAAATGCTTCGTTTGGGTCATAAAGTCGATAAAACAGCTTCCGGGGCGGGGCGAAAGTCGCCGCTTTCTCAGGAAAGATTCGATTTGTTCTCAGGAAAGATCCAGTTTGTTCTTTGGAGAAATGTCCATGCTGATCACGCAATCCGAAAGGAACTCGTAATTGATATCCAGGCCGTATTGCGCTTCAAGATGTATGCACTCGTCATGCTCTGTCACTTCAACCTTGTGGGTATTGATACCTATCATCAATGATCCGAACGGGGTCTGATAGCTCGTCAGATTCTGCTTTCCCTCTTCGAATACCATATGGACATTGATCATGCCCTTCTTGGTGACTTCTATCGTATCCGGACTGAACTTGACCAGATTCGATATGGGTTCTTCTACGCCCTCAAGCATCTCGTCATACATAAGATAACGGCTATTATTCTTTTCGTAATATCTGGCATTGGTGATGATCTCAATAGGTTCGCCCTCTCCCGTATTCTCGTTAAAGGCGAACTGCATCCCCTTCATGGCCAGCAGAACTTCTTTGTCCATTTATTTCCTCCGGTCCGAACAGATAATACCATAAAGAAGGTTAGGATAAATGATATCACATGGATAAAAAATAATACAATCATGTGGTATAATGTATACAAAATACAATCCTATACATTCTCTCAGGATGACCACGCAAGCAACTTTGATGAATAATATGTCCGCAAATTCTATCACAGAAACCGCATATGCCAAGATCAACCTGGCTCTGGATATCACAGGCAGGCTTCCGAACGGATACCATGCCGTACGGATGGTCATGGAGACCATAAGCATCCATGACGCTCTCACATTCACACTGTCCGACAAGCCCGGCATACGTCTGACCTGCCAGATGGAGGATGATGCTCTCTCGGTATCCGAGCTTGACTGCGGGGACGATAATCTGATCGTAAGAGCGGCCTGCGCGCTTCTATCCGATGCAGAAAAGAGCAGCCGTCTTGGAGTAGAAACGGCAGGGTCAAACCGCTTCGAGGCGGATAAGAAAGAGAACGAAAAGATCGGCCTTGATATAGCGCTCGTCAAGCGGATCCCGATGGCTGCGGGAATGGCCGGCGGAAGTTCCGACGCCGCTGCGACGCTCCGCGGTGTGAATAAGCTTCTGAACCTCGGCTACACTGATGAGGAATTATGTATAACAGGTGTTACTATTGGCGCCGACGTTCCCTATTGCATCCTCGGAGGAAGCATGCTCGCCGAAGGAATAGGTGAGAAGCTCACCCCCATACCCGCACCGCCCGATACGTATATACTGATCGCAAAACCCGATATCGACGTATCCACAGCCTATGTTTACAGGCAGATAGATTCATCGCCGTCCATAGACCACCCCGATGTTGACGGGATGATATCCGCGATCAAGGAAAAGGATCTTTCCCGCATGGCCTCCAAACTCGGAAACGTCCTCAGAGATGTGACCGCGCAGGAATATGCCATTGTTCCCGAACTGGAGCAGAGTATGCGATCGCAGGGTGCCAAGGGAGCACTTATGAGCGGATCCGGGCCGACGGTATTCGGACTGTTCGACAACAAGGAGACGTGTATGCAGGCGCTTGATCACATACGCGCACTCTACCCCGATATATATGTTTCGGACGCCGTTTTCGTTTCCAACAAACAATAGATGGTTCTTTCCAACTGATGAAATGGAGATAACGAAGTTTCCGCTTCTATCCTATGACAGAGAAAAACAAATAAATGTGCTGTTCTCACTGATTACGGAGGTAGCCCATGAAAGACGATTTCAAGCTTGATCCCAACATTTATCTGCCGCTTCACGAGGTGGTGTTCAATACGCTCAGACGTGCGATCCTGACCGGAGAACTCGATCCCGGAGAGAGACTGATGGAGATACATCTGGCCAGCCGTTTCGGCGTAAGCCGTACTCCGGTGCGCGAAGCCATCCGCATGCTCGAGCAGGAAGGTCTGGTCACTTTGCGCCCGGCCAGAGGCGCCGTAGTTGCCAGCATCTCGGCAGAGAGCGTTCAGGATGTCCTGGAAGTCAGACGCGCCATGGATGTGCTGTGCGCATCCCTCGCCTGCAAAAGGATAACCGAAACACAGCTTGAGTCCCTCAAAGAAGCCTGTGAGAAGTTCGAGGAGGCCGTTAAAGCTCCCGAAAAGGATCTTACACATATCGCTGCCTGTGATGTGGCTCTGCACGATATAATCATCGATGCGACCGCAAACAGACGCTTAAAGCAGCTCGTAAATAACCTCTCCGAGCAGATGTACCGCTACAGATTTGAATATCTTAAGGATTCCGAGATATATGACCAGCTCGTAAAAGAGCACAGCGATATCTATGCAGCCATCGCCGCGCGCGACGAAGAAGCTGCCGCCGACGCATGCGGTATCCATATAGATAATCAGGAGTACGCTATCATGAAGCAGATAGCGCTGAGCAAGGAATAAGAAACATCCGGGCATTCGGGATAGTGACCGGCTTTTATCTGAACTTCCCTTCAGGGTCGATCAGGATCCAGTTTTTCCACAGATCGTGCATGAGATCCTCGTCAAAAACCTGAGATCTCATATGTATCGCAGGCCTTATGCACAGGGCTTCTTCTCTGTGCGGATCAAGGCGCGCTCCCCAGAAACTGAAAGAAGAATTGGCGCAGATATGCGCATCGCACAGACTCATCAGATATATGTCAAAAAGGCTGTCAGGGCCGTGGTTTACATCGACAGCGGTACAATCGGGCGCTTTAGCGTATTTTGCAGAAACATAATCGGGATCGTCCGAAAAAATGAAAAACCTCACATCCGGATGCTCATCACGGATATACTCAAACGCAGAATCATAGTATTCATCGGTGGAAACTCCGCCGAAAAGATCGGATATGCCCGGTTTCAGGTAGTCGCCGCGGCGGATATGGACCGAGCATGAAAAAGGAGCCGCATCGATGACCGACTTCACTTCGTCGATCCGGGCTTTTTGAGCAGGATCTGCCTCGAGAATGGGGGCAAAATCAAACTTTTCACGAAGATCGGGGAGGATATCCGCATAATACCTGTCGGCGCTCCAGTAGCCCTCCAGCAGACAGTCATCCTTATCGAAGATCTCCGGCTGATACATGGAGTTTTCGCGGATATAGCGGGATGCGGAGGGGTTAAGCTTAGCCCTGATGCGGGACACGATCCCGGGATTCATGATCACCTTCACGGTCCCTTCATCGGCCGTTTGGAAATCGGCGCGCATGAAGCGGTCGATCTCCAGTTTGCGCGGGGTATCTGTGTGTGATGCCTCGTTTACGAACCATGAAGTGTCCAGACAAGCTTTTTTTCCAAGCGATATGAACTTCCTGTAGAGGGCGTACTGCTGCATCTGGTTGCCCAGCCCGCCCATCAATCTGATTATGACCATTCAAAAATCCCGTACTGTAAATCTACAGAAAAAGGGCCCCTAAAATGCCGGAGAATCATCGTCATGTCTATAACAACAGCAGCGTCATTCCCACTGACCACGGATAAGAGCCGTATGTGTCAGAATACAGGCCTATGCCCATGCATTCGCCCTGTGCGCCCTTAACCTTGCCATCCGAGCCTATATAAGGCACGAGCGGTTCGATATAGGACTCGCGCTTCACGCCTCTTTCCGCACGGTAGTCGCGCTGTTTGATACCGTAAATAATCATCGCCGATGCGGAAGTGTCCGCAGGCGTCTCATCATCATGTATGATACTGCCGAAAAGGCCGTCTTCGCGCCGAAACTGCTGTGCTATCTCCGTCATATGCTCAAGCAGCGCCGCAAAAGTCTTCGAAGCCGTGATCGCTTCGGGACTTTTCGGCGGATACATGTCAAAAGCCTCCACGGAAGCACCCAGACCATACATTATCCAGCCAAGCGCACGGCCCCAGCCGAGTGCCCCGCTGATCTTCACATCGCCGTTATCGCCATCCAGACTGTATACATGCCACGGAAGCCCTATCTCGGGATCCGTGAGGTGTTTCAGCGCGTAGGTCATCTGATTTCTGGCAAAAGCGATCGCATCATCATCATTCTTCATCAGCCCGTACATAACCGCAAAAGGAACGATCATGCCAAGGCTGTCCGCGAATATCTGCCCGGTCTTCTGGGCCGGTCTGTACGGCAGAACGCCCTCGGCATCCGCATCATGACCGTAAAGGAACCTCATTATGCCGTCAGCAACCTTCATGTACCGCATGAAGGTCTCGGGATCGTCATCCTTATAAAAATCGGCGAGCATCAGGATAGCCTGACCCGCCAGCACGTCATCAACAAAATACAGCGGTGCCTCTGCGGCTATCCACTTGTCTATGTGGCTCTGCACGGCTGCCATGCCGTATATCGAAGCGGCTCTGTCGACGTTGTTATCCGCTTTGCTTTTCTTACGGGCCTGGTAAACGAGGCCGCACATCAGGCAACCCTTGGGCCAGTTCATCGTATCTATCGGAGCCACGGACTCGTGTTTGATATGCACACGCGCCCATCGCCTGATCTTATGATAGATGTCCGGCTCGTCAGGTATGTCCAGAAGCCTTACGGCTTCTTCTGTAAGTGATCTATAGAAGTTCATGTAAGTATCTCCGCTATCCTGCCGGTCTTAGCTATCCACTCGGGTATCTTTTTCTTCAGGATATCCCTCTGCTCGTCGGCGTGGGCTTCAAGCCACATGTATCCGTCCGTCAGATCGGTGTCCTTCTTCAGTTCCTGCACGGGACACACATATCCTTCGCGCTGTCCGAAGAGGTCGACTGCGATGCCTGCCGCTTTTACCGAATATCCGACCACGAGCGTCGGAACATATGTGGAATAGGCCGCAATGGACGCATGTGTCCTGGCCGCTATCAGCAGCCTGCAGCGGCTTATCATGTATTTGAGCTGCTCCGCGGGAGCATCGGGCATCATGATCACGCGCCCGGTATCGGAATACAGGTCATACAGCGTCCTGATCGCCTTGCGGTCGTCTGACAGGGGCGTCACCACGTGAGGGATCAGCATGATCACATCCGAAGTCTCGGACAGGATCGTCTCTATCATGTGCTTATAGTTGGCGACGATGATCCCGGGGCGGTCCGCCGATTCGTAGTTTAAGATCATCGGGGAGATATTGATGCCTATCGTATGGCCTTCCTTAAAGCCTTCCGGTGCCGCGCACTCTGCCGGTTTCAAGGCAAAAGCGGGATCGGGAAGCAGGAAGATACGGTCTGACATCTTATCGGGAAGTGCCTGCAAAAGAGCCTCGTATGACGTCGATTCACGGGCGATGATGCATTTGTACATCGACAGATCTTCCACTATCTCCGGGCGTTTTAAGATATCGGGTTCGACCGAGCAGCCCACCAGAGCCGTGGGCACTTTATTTTTTGCAAAAAGGATATTCGCGCCCCGCAGGTTCACAAGCGCATCATCGTAGCAGTAATTGTCTCCGCCGATCGACAGCGCGCAGTCATACTGCCCATAAGGCGCAGCCCCGCGGTATGCATAGTCCATCTGCATATCGGGCCTGTGCAAGAGCTTTCTGCATGCATAATAGTAAGCCTTCCGGAGCAGACTGTCCTCGTAGTGCCTTGCGGGAATGATATCGCAGATATCGCCCAGGCCTGCCGCTTCGTCCTCTGCGGGATTATTGCTAAGGACCGCGGACCTACCGCCCAGAATAGCGCTTAAGGAGCGGACTATGGCTTCACAGCCGTGATTCGCGCTCCCTGCATGCATATACATCAGATATCGGTTTATAGAAGAATTGTTAAAAGTCATTTACCCGCCTTATGTCTGTGGTACAGGGACATGTACAGTCCCGGGAAAAATCTGAACATGCGGACCTTAAATCTGTAACCGCGGTCCAGCACCTTCATTGCGGCTCCGTTCTTATACTCTTTTATCTTCGCCCTGAGCGTCCTGATATATTCCTTATGCACATCATCGGTGATGATGATGCGGTCAAGAAGTGCCATACGCGACGCCGTGAGCATGATCGATATGAGCATGTTCGCACGCAGATCCGGTCCGTCAGAGAGTTCATCGCCCTCGTGTGCCAGAAGGAGCCTTGCTTCATCCCAGCATTTCACCTGGTCCATCGATGATGCAGAAAAGGGCCTTGCCATCGTTCCGCCCGGATTCCTGAAATAATCATATCCGCGATAGGACATATGAGCCACACGGTCGCACTTTTTGACATATTCGATGACAAAAAGCATGTCCTCGCCTATCGTTAAGTCTTTTCTGAAACGGAGATCGCCGATCAGACTTCGCTTATAAAGCCTGCCCCAGACATGAACATCGCCTTTGAGTACGTGACCGGCCAGAAACTCGCGTGCCGTCATGGTCTCAAATGCTGGGTCGTCAGACACTTTTTCCGAATTCTCTTCTCCGGGATAGCGGCTGATAAAGCTCAAACCTGCCATATCGACCTGTTCTGACTCGAGTAAGGCGCACATCTTCGATATCGCATCGGGTTCAAGCCAGTCATCGCCATCTAAGAAAGTAACATACTCTCCCGCAGCATGCGAGAGGCCTTTATTCCGGGACTCGGATACGCCCTTATTTGCTGTATGTATGACCTCCACGATGCCCATGTTGGAATCGGGCCCCATGTTCCATCTGGTCGCCCATTTGTCGCAGAGCTGCCCGCTCCCGTCCGTGGAGCCTCCATCCACCAGGATTATCTGAAGCCTCCTGTGAGTCTGGGCCTGAAGGGAGTTCATGCATCTGTCTATATAGTCGGATTCGTTAAATATCGGTACTATGACCGTGATTATAGGTGTACTCATTTGTCACCTCTCATGCATGTCCATGAGAAATCGCAATATCCTGCAGTTTAGTTTTGTCGGGTGCTTCATCGTGTGATAGATCAGGAGGTTGAACGGATGTCTCATCCTGACGGGTTTTTCCCTGATCACTTCCGCGTTTTCGGGGTCCCTGCACAGAGTGCGTATCCTGTCTATGTATCGTGACTTGTCGCCGCGGAGCTCATTCTTGATCGCAAACATGAGCTGTATAACGCTTTCCGCCCGGTAATAATCCAGAAGCCTTTCCTTGGTCGCCGGCTCATCCCAGAATTTTCTGGAAATGGCTTTCCTGATAATGGATCTGACGCGCGTGATGTTCTCGGTCAGATACGGAGTATAGCGGTGGACCGCGGAATCATTCACGAACCTGTAATGGTACATCGCGGCATGATCCATGAAATACAGTCTGTCGGCATCGAGCACACAGGGGATCAGAAAAGCCGAATCCTCCGCAAATTTGAGATCCGGGTCAGGATAATGGATGTTGTTTCGTGCCAGTTCCATGGAATAAAGCTTCATGCATCTGGACTGAGATACCGCCCTGTCCTCAAGCCCCCACAGTCTCGGGATCACGCGCTGCATGATCTCATCCTGATAGTATTCTCCGGGAGCGATATCCTGATATACATATGTTTTGCTGCCATCAGGGCGCTCTATGATATAGTCGCTTAAGACTATTTCCTCAGGGCCGCCGGTGGCATGCTCCATCAGGCGCTCGACCATGTCCGTATCGATCCAGTCATCACTGTCGACGAAACATACATAATCGCCCGTGGCCTTATCGAGACCGGCCCTGCATGCTGCTGCGGGGCCTTCTCCGTGAACGTGAAGGCTGATGACATTCTCATGGGCAGCCGCATATTCATCGCATATCTCGGCACTTCCGTCGGTCGATGCGTCATCGGCAAGAATGATCTCCACATCCGGGTATGTCTGAGCGACCACGGAGTCGAAACACTCTCTTACATATGCCGCTTTATTAAATACAGGTATAATTATTGATACTTTCATCACTTGGAACCCCGTCCCAGAAGTACGACCAAAACCGTCTTGGCCAGCAGCCTTAAGTCCAGTCCTATGCTCCAGTTATCGATGTATTCCAGATCCAGTCTCACGACCTCATCAAAGTCCGTGATATCGCTTCTTCCGCTCACCTGCCAGAGGCCGGTAAGTCCCGGAGTCATGGACAGACGGCGCCTGTAATATGAGTTGTACTTCTCGAACTCGTCCTCCGTGGGCGGTCTGGTCCCGACCAGCGACATGTCACCCTTGAGCACGTTCAGGAACTGAGGGAATTCGTCCAGGCTTGTTTTGCGAAGGAAACGTCCCACACGGGTGATCCTGGGATCGTCCTCCATCTTGAACATGAGACCGTCGACTTCATTTTTCTCTTCGAGTTCCTTCTTACGCTCCTCGGCGTCCCTGTACATAGATCTGAACTTATATATCTTGAATCTGCGGCCGTTTCGACCGACTCTTATCTGGCTGAAGAATACCGGTCCCGGCGAATCTATCTTGATCGCGGGTGCGATGAACAATGTCAGGACGATCGTGATCAGCGTACCGATGAAGCCTCCCACGATATCTGCGGCTCTTTTGACCAGAAGCCGCTTATAGCTGTAGTTCATATGCCCGCATGTGATAACGGTATTCCCGCCGAACCTCTCGATCACGCTGCGGTTTCTGGCATATACGTCCGCCTCAAGCTTACGATGTACCACGATGCCCATCTCATCAAAATCACGTATCAGCTGCTCAAGATCCGACATCGAACTGTTCGGTATCGACATGAACATCTCATCAATGGCCATCTGACGTGTCACTTCATTTATGTTGTCCTTGTTTGCCACGATCGGGACTCCGCGGATCTCCTGTCCCTGCATATCCTCGTCAAAAACAACGGCAGCCACGATCTTGTAGTGCACTCCGAGCTTCTCGCGCAGGCCCTCGATCTGTTTGGCGATCTTTTCGGATTCGGCGATGACCAGAAGTCTGATGACACTCGAATCCGATCTGTAATAGATATACAGCATGCGCTTAAGGAGTATCCTCACAAGCCAGGTCAGGATCTGGTTACCTATGATGAAGTAACCCATGACGAGTCGTGAGAAATAACCTGACCACTGCATGAAGTACATCAGCATGCCGACAACGAGGACCATCGTAAAGTTGTATTTGGCGACCGCCACGAACTCCTGCCAGAGCCCTCGCCGCATGAAATTAGAATTCCAGTCGGCAAAGAAGTTGTACATCGTACAGAACAGCAGGTATGCGATACATACGGCGAAGTGGGAGTTCTTGTCGCCCATGTCACTGAAGTTACCGAACCTTATATACGTAGAAGATATGAATATGACCAGGATACAGACGAGGTCAGCCAGCCATATGCCGTATCTTTCTATGATCTTATTCTTCTGACTCATTTCTTACGCCCTTATCATCTGTCAACAGCTCACCCTTGGGATCGATCAGGATCATCCTGTCGGTGTGGATGTCCGCACAGTTGCTGCAGTTAAACCACGGATCCGGTGCTATGACCATACCGTCCGCATCCCTGCCGAGCCATGCTCCCCACCATGAAAAAGAACTGTTTGCCACGATATGATGCTTACACCTGCTCATCAGGTACATGTCCAGGTATCCGAAATATTCGGTATTGCCTTCGACGACATGAATGTTCACATCGGAATGTATGTTACAGAAATACTCCGCCCATGAACTGTCATTGGTAAAAAGATAAAATACAGCATCCGGATGTCTCTCAAGAACATACTTTATGGCTGAGTCATAAAATTCGTCCGTACAGATGCCGGCATATATCTCTCCGCCCTCTATGGTCATGTAATCGCCGCGGCGTATATGGATGCTCACACTGTTTTCATGACTTAATATGTCTTCCTCATACTGCGTAGTCTGTTCGGTGATCAGATCCTTACGCATCGTGTATGTCTTGTAGATCTCATCCCTGATATCGGAAAAATACTTCTCGGTCTGAAAATATCCCCGAAGATACGTATCGTCCAGCTCGAATACATGTTCATCGTAACTGTAGTTTGCTTCGGTGTACTGCTTCAGGTTCCGGCCTTTTAACTTACGTCTGATCCTGTCCTTCCATGCGGGGGAAGAATCGCGCATGTCGGTGACTTCCTGTCTCGTCGCACGAGGATAGGTTATGTCAAAAACGGCAAGCTGTACCGGTCTCGCATTATCAAGTTCATAGCTCGTCTCATCATCGAATTTGACTTCTCTGCCGAGCTTCTTAAGTTTCAGATATAAAGCGTACTGGAACATCTGATTCCCGAGTCCGCCGCTCATCTGTAATATGATCATATATTCTCCCTCAGCCAGTCATACAGCATCAGAATGTGCCATATCTGCTTCCGCCACGGTCCGCCGGAAACATAGTCGTTCCAAAGGTTCGTGACATTTACTCTGTCCAATATTTCGAGCCGATTAATTGAATCTGAATTTAATAAATCGGCAGCCCAGTCATGAAGTTCGCCCTCTCTTAACCATTCGGAAACCGGAACGCTGAAACCATGCTTGGGCCTGTCCATCAGGCTCTTGTCGACATATTTATACAGTATATCACGAAGGACCATTTTGCCTGTATCACCCTCCCTCAGATGCTCCAGAGGAAGAGTCCATGCAAATTCGACCACATCCCGGTCCAGAAGCGGTATCCTGGTCTCCAGACTTACGGCCATCGCCGTTCTGTCGACCTTGGTCAGGATGTCATCGGGCAGATACATCTTCATGTTCATGAGCATGGCGGTATGTATCACATCACCCTTCAGATATCCGCACTCTATCGTGTCATATATGCATGTGCGTCCGATCTTCTTAGGATCCCTGTCACGTATCGTGGCCTTTCCTATCAGACCATCCAGACCTCTCCAGGTCTCATATGTACGTCTGTACAGATCCACGGCATCGCTTGCGGCAAGAAGCGTCCCATGCGCCCTGATCTCTTCGGCGCGCGCAGATGCGCCGGGGCAGATCCTCATCAGATTTCCGCCGACCTTGCGCATCGGAACGGGGATATTCTTAATCTTTCTGTATATATTGTTCACACCGGTATAATCCCGGTATCCCGCAAAAAGTTCATCTCCAGCATCTCCGGAAAGAGCAACCGTCACGTGCTTGCGTGTAAGTTTGCTTACCAGATATGTCGGGATCTGAGAAGAATCGGCAAAAGGTTCTCCGAACATCTGAGACATGAGCGGGATCGCATCTATCGCATCCTGTCTGGTCGCATAGAGTTCGGTATGCTCGGTCCCCAGCCTTCTTGCTATCTCGGCAGCGTCATCGGCTTCGTTAAATGCTTCCTCTTCAAATCCGATCGTGAAAGTACGGACCGGCGTCACGGACTGTGATTGCATCAGGGCGACGATAGTGGCCGAATCAATTCCCGATGAGAGGAATGCTCCGAGAGGCACATCGGATATCATCTGTTGTTTAACGGATCGTGTGAGCAGCCCCTCCAGAACCTCTGCCGCCTCCGCGCGGGAACCGCTAAATCGGGACGACTGTCCGCGCGCTGCGACGGCCTCGATATCCCAGTAAGGATCGATCTCATATCGCTGCCATTTGTTAACTTCACATTTAATTTTCAGGGTGCATCCGGGCTCCAGTTTATATATATTTCTGTAGATCGTCCGGGGCGCCGGAACGTATCCGTGCTTCAGATAATCGGCTATGCAATCCGTGTTGAATTCGTTGGAAAACCCTTCAAATGCGCGGATCGCGCCCAGTTCGGATGCAAACACGAAGTTGCCTTCCACCTCACCATAGTACAGTGGTTTCTCACCTATCCTGTCCCTGGCAAGAGTGAGTGTGTTCTCCTCTCTGTCATACAGTGCAAAGGCAAACATCCCCTTACACATAACGAGCGTTTCTTTAACTCCGAATCGATCGATCGCTTCGAGCAGGACCTCCGTATCCGAGGTACCGTACATCCTCTCGGTATAACCTGCCCGATGAAGCTCGTCAAGGAGCGTATCGGTGTTGTAGATCTCGCCGTTATAGCTGATAACAAAGCGTCTGGAGTGGCTTATCATGGGCTGTGAACCGGTTTCGGTCAGGTCGATTATCGACAATCGCCTGTGTCCCATTACCAAACACCTGTTACCGGGCTCGATCCATACACCCGAAGCATCCGGCCCGCGATGGATTATCTTTTCCATCATCCGTTCGATATTAGATTGTATTCTGTCTCCGAAGTCAGAATTCGGAGTGTAAAATCCGACAATACCGCACATGTTATTTGTATATTTTTTCTAACGAACTTTCAGCTTTCGAGTATCATTTCTAGCGTTATGGACATTTTGCAAGTCATCCTGCATTTTGTTGTCTGACACTTTCACGCCCTGTCTTTCACTTGCGGAGCTTAAATAACGCTCAATAGTTATTTCTCCATATAAGTATGGTACCATTCCTGGAACTGGAAGTATGACCAGCACAATTTTGAGTAATTTGCTCCCGTGGCAGGGCCTCCGTCTCCTTTGGCCAGGTAATCACGGACAAGCTCATGAGTATAATCCGGATCGAAAAGCCCCTGATTCTTAAGGAAAACCTTATTACTGTAGTCCATGAGCTGGGCTTTTAAGGGGCCTCTCAGCCACTTATCGAGCGGAACTCCGAATCCCTGCTTGGGGCGATCCAGAAGGTCTCTGGGGATATAGTCATACGCTATATCCTTCAATATATGCTTCTTATCTCCTCTGTGATACTTGAATGAATGAGGGATCCTGAAGGAATACTCCATCACGTCACGGTCCAGTATCGGGCATCTTGTCTCCAGTGAGTATTTCATCGATGCACGATCCACCTTGCACAGGATATCTCCGGGAAGATAGGTGTCCATATCCAGAAGCATCCTGCGTATCTGCCAGTTGGGTACTCCGTAATCGGATTCCATCTCATAATCGCACGGGATATACGAATCCATGGCCACCATTTTGACCGCGCGCTTTTTATAGGAGTTGTTTACGAACTGTGTTTTGGCCTCCTTATCGCGATTTTGGGATATCGAACGTACCTTTATGGGCATTTTGTCCTCTAATCCGAGCATACCGCCCACTCCCTGTCCGGTAAGCCCGTGAACAGCGGCTCCGATAGGATCCAGCCTCTGGGCCATGCGGACCAGTTCGTACACATTATAACCGCAGAAGAACTCGTCTCCGCCGTCTCCCGACAGCGCCACGGTGACTCTGGTCTTCGCAAGAGCGCTCACCAGCATCGTAGGGATCTCAGACGAGTCCGCAAAGGGTTCATCATAGTATTTTGAGATGCTCCTTACCTGCTTGAGCATCTGATCTTCATCAATATAGTATTCGGTATGGTCGGTTCCGAGATGCTCTGATACCGCCTTTGCGAAAGGCGCCTCGTTCCACTTGTCCTCATTAAATCCTATGGAAAAAGTCTTGACCGGGTCCGGTGAAACCTCCTGCGCGATCGCGGTGATCAGCGAGGAGTCATAACCGCCGCTTAAGAAACTTCCGAGCGGAACATCGGATATCATCCTCATGCTGACGGATTTCCGAAGCAGGTCCTTCAGGCCTTCTTTCGCATCTTCATACTTAGTGACCGGATCGGCGTTCATCGTATGATATTTTTCGGTGATATCCCAGTATTTCTCTGTCTCTAAAATGCCCTTACGATATATGAGCATCGAACCGGGCTTAAGCTTATATACATTCTTAAATATCGTATCGGGAGCATTGATATACTGCTGAACAAGATATCTGGGCAGGATGTCCGCTCTGATGGACTCGCTGAAGCCCGGAAAAGCCATGATCGGCTTTAACTCGGATCCGAAAATGAACGCATCATTCGTGGTCGCATAATACAGCGGCTTCTTACCTATGCGGTCACGGAACAGATACAGGCTCTCGTTCTCCCGGTCATATACGGCTATCGCGAACATTCCGTTGAAGTGCTGAACGCAGTTTTTGCCCCACTTGAGAAAAGCAGCTATAATGACCTCGGTATCGCAGTTGGACACAAAAGTATAGTCCCTAAGCTCCTCTCTGAGCTCAAGGAAATTGTATATCTCTCCGTTGAACACCACACTGATCCGCCTGTCAGGAGAATGCATGGGCTGATGTCCGGCAGTGCTCAGATCCTGGATTGCAAGGCGGCGCTGTGCAAGGCCGATATTGTATCCGCCCTTCATCACATAGATCTCCTGCCCGCTGTCATCCGGTCCGCGATGATACATCGTATCATTCATGCCTGTCAGATCATCGAGAGTGATATTCTTTTTACTTATAAATCCGCATATTCCGCACATATTCCGTCAGGTTCGGGACGCTGAGCCTTCATTCGCTCATATCCAGGAAACTCACATTTCCTCATATATACCGATCAGTCGTCTGATATATCCGTTTATATCATAATCCTTCTCTACGAGCGAGCGCGCTTGTGCGACGATCTCGGCCCGCACCGGATCAAATTCCGGTGATAACGCCTTAAGCAGCGCATCTGTCAGTCCCTGAACATCCCGTGGTTTAACCAGAAGTCCCGTATGTCCGTCCTCAACCATCATAGGGATCCCGCCCACATCCGTCGCGACTACGAGACATCCCGAAGCCATCGCTTCTATCACGGATACGGGATGCCCCTCATAATACGAAGGAAGCACGAAGATCTCGCTTCTTCGAAGGGCTTCGTCCTTATCCTTACCCGTGAGCCATCCGGCAAATGAGATATAGTCCGATCTGGCTTCTGCCAGAGCCTTCAGTCCGGGTTCTTCCCATATTCCGCCGAGAGTAAGGTGCACATCGGGACAGGAAACCTTAAGCGCATCCATGGCATCTATAAGTTCCCTGATGCCCTTATCCTCGCATATCCGCCCGAGAAAGAGGATGCTGTGAGGAACCCTTACGGGAGCTTCGCAGGATCGCGTGGCATCCCCGGCGGGCCGTTCGCCGCAGGCATCCGCCACTTCGGGAATCTTCACCGAATTGGGCATCACGATCATCCGCGAGACCACATCCGGCGAATCACTGCATATATCGCGTATCGTATCATACAGGACAGGCGTAAGGACTATCAGCCTGTCGGCCATGTTCAGAGTTTCGGCTACGCGCTTTTTTCTCTTATCGCCGCCGGCACTCACCCAGTTTTTCAGGTCTCCGCCGTGCTGGTGGATGATCAGTTTCTTACCGCGTTTATGCGCCGCGAGAATAAAGAGACGCTTGCGCTCAAAGCTCATATCGGACGCAACATGTATGTGAACTATATCGGCGCTCTTGAGTGCCCTTAAGAAACGGATGTAGGCTCCTGCGGCGACCGCAAGCTTCTTGAGCTTGCTCCCTTCGCGCATGGTGCCTATGTATTCGATGTCCGCATACCGCTCGATCCCCGCTTCATACAGGCCGTTTACGACTGCGGATATGCCGCCGTGAACGCTCCTGTCGGGACCGACCATCAGGATCTTTTTCTTTTTTCCGTCAAGCTCCGTCATATCATTCTCCGGTAGGAGTACCGGGGATCGTGTCCGCACACGGATCGAGATAGAACTTCATGATACGTTCAGCCTGCTCATGTACGTCAAAGCCTGCCGCTTCCATATCTTTTGCATAGCGCATCCTGTCGGCATCCAACGCAGATGTATCGGAACCGGCCGGCGCACCGCCCGAATGCTCGTCCTGGGCTATGATCAGATCTCCGACCATCTTACCGAGCTTTTTGCTCCAGAGTTCGGGGCCTTCGCTTATCGGACACATCTCGGCATTATCGAGGATGATGACATCGGGAGTGATCGTATCGGAGATCAGGCACCTGCATCCTGAAGCCTGAGCTTCAACTACCACGCCCGGAAGGCCTTCGTATATCGAGGGAAAAGCGAATATGTCCATCGCCGCATAAAACTTCTCTATCTCGGACTGGCTGCCCGCAAAAATGACTCTGTCAAAGACACCGAGTTCTCCCGCAAGCTGCTCGCACTCGGACCTTAACGCACCTTCACCGCAGAGAAGGAGCTTGACCTCACGCTCTTTTTCACGCATTCCGGCAAAGGCTTTGATCAGGAAACTCTGATTCTTCTGAGGGCTGAATCTTGCCACGTTACCGATGACTATGGCGTCACTCGCTATGCCGTAGCGGTCCCTGATTATCTCCCGCGCGCTCGGGTCATATGTGAACCTGCCTGTGTCGATCGTATTCGGGATGTATGTATAAGGAGCTCCGCCGAAGGACTTATCACCCGCAAGATGTGAGCAGGCGAAGAGGTAGTCCGCTTTTCTCGGAAGAGAGTGTCTGACGATCTTCACAAGCACACCTTTTAATCCGCGGTCCACGCCCGCGTTTCTCGTATGTGCGACCGTGACCATCGCAAGTTCGGGGGCTGCGGATGCTTCGCGGTAACGCGCCGCTATCGGCAGGAAGATGCTCGCCGTGCTGGTCATATGTCCCTGAACCACGCTGAACTCATGATGCTCTTTGAAAAAAGCATCTATGGCCTTGCGATAGTAGAACAGGTTATAAACCCTGAATCTCGGGACAGCATATATGTGCCCGCCCATAGACAGGATCTCTTCGTCAAAATACTGGGGTTTACGGTAAGAAGCAGGTTCCACTCCGTCCGCTATGGCCCTGGCATATTCACCGGGATCCATGTGGACTAGAAAATCGAACTGCACCTTGGATCTGTCCATGTTCCGGTAAAGGTCCATTATGCGGCTCTCGGCACCGCCGAGTCCCAGGCCGCCCAATACATGCAATACTCGTACCATACGCTCAGTCCCCCTCAGTTTTCAAAATATCGCCAACCTTCACTTCACCGTCATAGTCATATCTGTTGATGAGCAAAGATCCGTCGACCGTCCTCACCACCAGCCTGTCATCGAATATGTCCGCGATCTCACCCGGCGCATAGTCCGACAGATCTATCATCTCGTCAAAAGGCTGCGCGCTCCAGATCGTGATCTTCCGGCCGCCTATATATGCGAATGCACCCGGAAAAGGAGCCGCAACTCCGCGAATCAGATTGTAGATATCCCTGGTGCGGGCATGAAAATCAACGAGACCGTCGACAGCGGTCCTTTTTTCATACCAGGAATCAAAGTCCTTCGATCCCGTACGGATGTCGATCCGGCCTTTGGCATAAGCCGCAAGCAGTCTGCGGATAAGTCTCTTGGAGACCATCATGTTCTTGTACTGCGCGGTACGGATGTCATCGCAGGGACCTATCTGAAAAGTCTCCGTAGCAAAGATATTCGGTGAATCCGCTTTTTCATCATAACGGAAAAGATTGAGATTAAATCTGGTATCGCCCAGGATGATGGACCAGTTGAGCGGAGAACGCCCGCGGCCGAAAGGAAGATATCCGGCGTTACCGTGGAAACCGTACACGCCGAATTTGAATCTGTCGAGAACCTCCACGGGAACGAGCCTCTGCCATCCCATGGAAATGCCTATGTCAAAAGTATTCTCCTGCATGAAACGTACGGTCTTTTCATCCTTGAGACCGTAGCTGTCCGCTTCATGTACCGGAATGCCGTACTTGTCCGTCAGGAAACTTAAGCCCTTGTATCCGGACACCTGATTTTTCTGAGTGACCTCGGGAGCAATGGTTATGACCAGATCGACCGGACATATCTCATTATGTATGAAATCGATTATGTTCTCGGAGGTATCCTTTACTCCGAATACGACAACTTTATAATGCATGATCACTCCCCTGATCTTCTATCAAAGATTTTCTTTGTACCAGTCGATAGCCAGCGCGATACCCGATGCAAAATCGTACTCGGGATCATAGCCCAGTTTTTCTCTGGCCTTGGAGATATCGGCGTTCGAATCGCGGATATCGCCCTTTCTCGGAGGTCCGAAAATGGGCTCGCGTTCGATCTCAAGAGCCTTGCACAGATCGTAATAGATATCGATCAGATACTCTCTGCCGCCGGCGCCTATGTTATAAGCTTCGCCCGCAGCATCGCTTCCCGCGAGCGCCGCACGCAGGTTGCCCTCAATGACGTTATCTATGTATGTGAAGTCGCGCGACTGTCTTCCGTCTCCGTTGATGGTCGGGGTCTCACCCGCAAGAAGCTGTCTTAGGAACTTCGGGATCACAGCGGCATACATGCCGTCGGGATTCTGCCTGCGTCCGAACACATTGAAATATCTGAGGCCGTAGGTATCGAGTCCGTAGAGTTCGTGATAGAGCCTTCCGTATTCCTCATCTACCTTCTTGGTGAGAGCATAAGGACTTAAGACCTTGCCCTCCTGCCCTTCGCGTTTGGGAAGTACGGGATGATCGCCGTACACCGATGAGCTGGACGCATAGACGAACTTGCTGACATCGTTCTGACGCGAAGCTTCCATCATGTTCAATGTGCCGCGGATATTGATCTCCTCGTATAAAAGAGGCATCTCGATCGACCTGGGTACAGACCCCCATGCGGCCTGATTGAGAACGAAATCGACGCCCTCGGTCATCCTCATGCAGGTATCCAGATCTCTGATATCTCCCTCGGTAAAGGTAAACCTCTCGTTACGCATGATCGAGGAGAGATTCTCGATACGCCCCGTGGAAAGATTATCCAGACAGCGCACCCGGTAACCCATGTTGACAAGTGCTTCGCAGATATTGGATCCTATAAATCCGGCTCCTCCGGTAACGAGAAAGACCGAATCCGGATCAAACTTCAAATCCTTATATCCCATCCGATCACAGCCTCCAATACAGGTATTCCTTATCGGAATACTCCGACTTATCAAACATTCCCTTCAAGTCTGCCAGCACCTTGACGGGGTTGGCGGGGTTGAACATCGCGGATACTTTGGCACGGTCATATGAAGAAAACTGCTCATGGCATACCGCGAAGATCACGGCGTCCATATCGTGCACTTCGGACTCATCGGAAAACTCTATCCCGTAAAGTCTCTTAGCCTCATCAGAATCCGCTTCGGGATCCACAACTATGGGATCGATCCCGTATTCCTTAAGTTCGTTATAAATGTCGATGACCTTGGTGTTACGAGTATCCGGGCAGTTCTCCTTGAACGTGAAGCCCATGATCACCACGCGCGCCCCCTTAACGGCCACGCCTGACTTTATCAGATTCTTCACAAGGCTCTCTGCCACATATTTGCCCATGTCATCATTGATGCGGCGGCCCGACAGGATGATCTGGCTGTGGTATCCGAGCTGCTCTGCCTTATAGGTCAGATAGTAAGGATCCACACCTATGCAGTGACCGCCCACGAGACCGGGCTTGAAGTTTAAGAAGTTCCACTTCGTGCCTGCTGCCTCGAGCACGTCCTTGGTATCTATGCCCATCTTATGGAAAATGATCGAAAGCTCGTTCATGAACGCGATATTGATGTCACGCTGCGAATTCTCGATGACCTTGGCAGCCTCGGCTACCTTGATGGACTGCGCACGATATACACCGGCTTCCACCACGAGCTCGTATACCTTAGCTATGGTGTCGAGAGTCTCCTCATCCATGCCGGATACTATCTTGGTGATGGTCTCGAGTCTGTGCACCTTATCGCCGGGGTTAATCCTCTCGGGTGAATAACCGATCTTGAAATCCACTCCGCACTTAAGTCCGGACTCAGCTTCTATGATAGGCACGCATACGTCCTCGGTAACTCCGGGATAAACGGTCGACTCGAATACGATGATCGACCCCTTCGACAGATTCTGTCCGAGGATGCGGCTCGCGCCCTCAACAGGCGTAAGGTCCGGCGTGTGGTCGTCATTTACCGGAGTGGGAACCGCAACGATATGGAACTTCGCTTCACGGAGTCTCGACGGATCCGCGGTAAAGTCCACCTTAGTTGCGCGTATCGCATCATCGCCGACTTCTCCGGTAGGATCGACACCATTCTTGTACAGATCGATCTTGGCGGCATTTAAGTCGAAACCTATGACGTTTATCTTTTTCGCAAAAGCGACTGCGATAGGCATTCCGACATATCCCAGACCCACCAGAGACAGTTTCTCGCGTCCCTGAACAATATCCTCATATAAGCTCATTTTTCCTCCTTGCATGCCGCAAAAAGCGGCTCCGGTCATATGTCGCCATAGGCGGCACCGGGTATTTCAGTCAAAACACTCGTGTATGGTATCTATGATGATGTCCTGAACTTCGGGAGTCATCTTGTTATCGCTCGGCAGACATAGGCCTCTTGCAAAAATGTCGGCTCCGACATCTTTTCCCATGCACACAAAAGCATTGTCCGCATATATCGGCTGCATGTGCATCGGCTTCCAGATCGGCCGGCCCTCGGCGTTAAGATCCGCTATCGCATTAAGGATCTGCGTCGGACAGCTCTTGCCGGGAGCAGTCACAAATGATGCCTCATGATCGGTCCTGGTCTGCTCGCACATCGCTTCGGGATCTATGATCATGCATGAAAGCCAGTAATTGGGAACCGAGTTTTCCGAATCATACGGATTCATCTTAACGGGCAGATCCGACAGACCTTCGCGGTATCTTTCATATATCGCTTTTTTCTGAGCTATGTGCTCGTCGAGGTGCTTAAGCTGGCCTCTTACGACACCTGCTATCACGTTGCTCATGCGGTAGTTGTAACCGAGTTCCGTATGCTGATACCAGGGTGCGTTGTCGCGTGACTGCGTGGACCACTTGCGTACCTTGTCAGCCGCGTCTTTATCATCTGACAGGAACATTCCGCCGCTCGATCCGGTGATGATCTTGTTGCCGTTAAAACTGATCGCGTTGTACAGGCCGAAGGTGCCTGTCTCGCGTCCTTTGTATGTGGCTCCGAGGCTCTCGGCCGCATCCTCGACTATGATCGCTCCGTGTTTCTTGCAGATCTCGGCGATCTCATCGATCTTCGCGGGGACTCCGTAGAGATGCGCATATACCACGATCCTCACGTCGGGATATATCGAAAAAGCTTTCTCCAGAGCTTCGGGAGACATGTTCCAGGTATCGTATTCGGTATCGATGAAGACGGGTTCGCCGCACTCATAGACCACGGGATTGACAGTCGCATCAAAGGTCATGTCGGTACAGAATACCTTGTGTCCGTCAAGCGCACCGTGCCCGACTCTTGTCGGACCGTATATCTTCTCTCCGGCCAGTTTCACCGCCATGTGAAGGGCTGAGGTTCCGGATGCGAGCCCCACGGCGTAAGCGGATCCGACATAGTTGCAGATACCGTGCTCGGCTTCGTTGATATTCTCGCCGACGGTGGACATCCAGTTCGTCTCAAATGCTTCGGTTATGTACTCAAGTTCCTCGCCATGCATCGTGGGCGAGGAAAGATATACTTTTTTATCAAAAGGAGCGTGTGGCATGATATCACCTCATCACTGTTTATATGTATAGGTCGGGACTATTCTTTTGACCAGAGGTCTGATGTCCTGATCCTCTATCTCGCTTGAATCCTTGAGTTCCTTAAGCTGCTCGAAGAACAGATCCTCATCGATCTCGAGAGGTCTTCCGATGTGGATCATGGAGTTGGCCGTTTCCTTAAGGCCTTCCTCATCCATCAGCATCTCCTCGTAGAGTTTCTCGCCGGGCCGAAGGCCGGTGAAACGGATCGGTATCTCATCATAGGGTTTGTAACCCGAGAGTCTGATCAGGTTCTCGGCAAGCTCCAGGATCTTCACGGGCTCACCCATGTCGAGTACGAATATCTCTCCGCCTTTCGCATAAGCACCTGCCTGAAGTACCAGGGACACCGCTTCGGGGATCGTCATGAAGTATCTGATGATGTCGGGGTGGGTTACGGTCACGGGCCCGCCTTCCGCTATCTGTTTACGGAAAAGAGGAATGACCGAACCGTTGGAGCCCAGCACGTTACCGAAACGCACCGCCACGAATTCGGTGTCATATTTATTGTTGAAGGTCTGTATGATCATCTCGCAGATGCGCTTGGAAGCACCCATGATATTCGTGGGGTTCACGGCCTTATCCGTACTGATCATCACGAACCTGCGCGCACCGCACATCGCTGCGGCCTGAGCCACATGGAAGGTACCGAAGACATTGTTCTTGATAGCCTCTCCGGGACTGTCCTCCATGAGAGGTACATGCTTATGCGCCGCTGCGTGATATACGATCGCAGGACGGTATTTGTCGAAGATCCAGTTCATGCGGTTCGCATTACGGATGCTCGCGATGAGGACTACCATGTCGAGTTCCGGATGATTGATCTTCAGTTCCTGCTGTATCTCATAAACACTGTTCTCATATATATCCAGCATGATGAGTCTGGCGGGATTGTGTGTCGCGATCTGACGACAGAGCTCGGATCCTATGGATCCTCCGGCACCCGTCACGAGCACTACCTGGTTCTGTACATATCCGAGGATCGAGTCCAGGTCTATGTCCGCGGGATCGCGCCCGAGAAGGTCTTCTATCTCTATGTCACGGAGTTTCGATACAGACACATCTCCGTTTACTATCTGATACATGCCGGGCAGCGATTGGATCTTGCACTCCGTCTCCTTGCAGATCTCAAGTATCTCACGGAGCTGTGATCTCGAGATCGACGGGAGCGCCACGATGATCTGATCTATCTCATACGTATCCGCACATTCGAGGATCTTGTCACGGCCGCCGACCACGCGGATGCCCTGAATGTATTTGCCCCATTTGCCCTTATCGTCGTCGATGATGCATTTGATCTTCATCGTGGAGAAATTGGAATTGATGATCTCCTTGATGATGACATTGGCAGCCTCTCCGGCACCGATGACCATGACCGATATGTCATTGTTCCGGTTATTGTTCTTGTGCTTTAAGTTCCTCAGAAAACGATACGAGAAACGGCTCGCGAACATGAACGCGATCAGTATGAACACATACAGGAAATAGTAGCTCTTGGGAACCGCTATCGCACCCTCCTTGAAGATCTGAAGGCCCACGAGGTTTACGAGACCGGACAGAAAGCTGGATATGACGATAGACTGAAGTTCAGCCTCACCGGCATAAGCCCAGAGCGAACTGTAGAGCCTGAATATGTAAAAAAGGAGAAGCGTAAGGACAACATTGATCGGGAGAAACTTCTCGATCGGATGTCTGAAATGCGGAGGTATGACTCCGTAACTGAACTCATATCTGATCAGGATCGCAAGAACGCTGGATGCGACAATGCTGATGATATCGTATATCACCAGCGCGGTCCTTCTGTATAGGATCTTAACATTAAACGGTTTCATCTGTCTTCGGCTCGTATTTGTAAAGGGCAAGCGGAACAATGATCAAAAGCAGGATCATCCCCACCGGATTACACGGGTGCGAAACCCACTCCGTAAGCCCGCAAACTGCATACATAACAGACACCGCAAGTACTATTCCGGCCGAAGGATCGAACCTTCTTAAGCGCAGGAATACAACCAGTGCCTGAACGCAGGTGCAAAAGCACCAAATAATAAACATTATCCCTATAATGATACCACCGTCATAGGCTACCTGTAAATAAATGTTGTGGGCGTGAGCGGCTATCTCACCGTTAGGTAAAGTCGCTCCCATCTCCTCATGTCCCTCGTAGTTGAGCTGCTCAAAATACGACCGGAAAATGTCCAGACGCCCGTTACTAACATCCTCACTCTGCTCGGCCTCGATCTTCCAGTATTCGAAGACCCACTCCCCGCTTGCGGGATCATATGCCCAGTAGTTGATGTCCCACCACTCCGCGGGGGGTTCACCCTCCATGCTGTACTCGTGAGGAGGCACGAATCCGCCGTTTGCATCCGTCATCAGTTTTTCTCCGGTCAGCATCACGCCGCCCGTTCCGAAAGCGTAACCTCCGGAAGATGAGATGCCGGCATCCGTAGTGGAGTTTAAGAGTTCCATCTTGTCTATGTACACGTCATCACGGCGTCCGTTTATCGTATATGCATCAAGTTTGATCTTATCCTCATCCACTCCGAACATCTTATGGAAAAAGATCTTGGAGAACTTGCTGAACGTGATGTAATCTTCGCTTCCGTAGTTATTGCTTACCAGAAGATCCTGGGGATAGGTCTCGATCTCCATGATCCTGGGCTCAGCCACGAGCGCGGGAAGGATGCGCTGCGCGCCGAATACGGGAGGGAAGCAGACGATGACCGAAACAGTGAGCATCACCGCCATGGCCATGAGAGAGCGTATGCGCGCTTTTCCGGCGTCTTTGAACGAATAGGCTACCCACATTACCAGCCCCATCGAAACCACGCCTATCATGGCCGTACGCGACATCGTGAAGAGCATGTATACGGATGTGACTCCGGCTATGCACATTTCACCGATGCACCTTTTCCATTCTCTCGTCCTGTTGTACTTCTCAAACAGTTTAACGAGCGCAGCACACATGATCAGCGCCATGTACTCCGCCGTGATCGTAACGGTATGGAACACGAGCGGAAACCTGACATATGTATATGCCGAATACGGTCTGTGCATCAGACAGAATATGACACAGCCCGCAAAGTGTATCAGGATGCCGTTTAGCACATTGGTGATGAAGCGTCCCCTGTCCTCCCAGAACAGGAATCTGAACGCGAATACGGCTGTGATAACGCTCATCAGGATCGGCCAGTACTCGTGGTGGCGCCTGATAACCATGCCTGCCGCCATCGCGATGCAGGCGAGCGTGTAAGGGATGCTTACGATCTTAAACGGATATTGCTTATCTCTGATCGCAATCACTATGCATCTGATGATGTATGCGATCATGATGAAGATCACGGGGATAAGCCTGCAAGTCCACATCATGGCCTCCACATGATACTCATCGACCATGTCCGGAAGGTTGGTCGTATAATACAGTCTCGCACAGATGATGCCCGCTATCAGGAGCACACCGTTATAGAGGTTGACCAGCTCCTTGAACTTAAACGTGACTATGATCCCCAATCCTAAGAAAAAGGCCATCTTCCTCCAGGCTATATCGTGGAATATCTCATACAGGGCGTTCATGTACTCCACGCATGCCCAAAGGGCGAGCGCTATGCAGACAGACTGCGCAAGGGACTGAAGATCCGCTGCCGTCAGTTTGAACGACGGAGCATCACCGGAGTCATAGCTTCTGTTCACGGCATAGAGCAAAAGCCCCGCAAGGATCAGGACTCCTATGATCAGCAGAACGATATCGGATATATATATGCTGAATATGTGAAGCGGCCCGATGAATATGATCGCAATGACGGCGCCGATCACGATGAGCGGGTTCATTAACATCTTAATGATCCACTGAATGGTGCAGAGTTCACCGAGCGCGGGGATCTTTTTCTCAAGGAAATTCATGAGAAGCGTGAGAGCTGCCCCGATAGCCAGAAGCGCCGCGATATATATGAGCGAGCGGATCTTTCTCATGGGCTGGGTATAGGTGTATCTGGTCATCACGTTGTACGCTTCCCTGTTTTCGCCCGAATACTGCATCAGACCGTTATTGGCCGCACCGGAATTGCCGGTCATCTCAAAGAGCACCTCGAAGTCCGCAGTCACGCCTTCCAGGGTATAAAAATATCCGTCACCGACTTTGGTATCCAGGTTGATGAACACATCCGCATAGCCGCCTTCGGCACCGGGTCTATAGGTCTTGTCATCCACGCGCTCAAAGTCTCCGGTCGATACTGTGACCTCACGGAGCAGCGCCGAATTGTCCTGTTTGAAAACACGCAGCGTCAGCTTGTCATCATAATAATCGCCCTTGATATAGACGCCGATCGAAGCGATATGATCATACTCGGCGATGAACTGCTGAAGGACGACATTTTCCCCGCCTACTTCCACCGCTCCGGAAGGCTGTTCCTTGCCGGTCGTGGTTATATCCTCTTTGATGAGCCTGAGCGGGAAGATGCTTAAGATGATGACGGCGAGTATCGCATAGATCGCATACCTGACCGCCTGTGCGCGTGTGATCAGATGTCTCATTGATTTCTACCTGTTTCCTTTAGAACTTCTCTTCTTCACAAAACCGAAAACTCCGTATATGAGATACGGCAGCATGAACCACCAGAATACCGTATATCTGGGCAAAAATGTCGGCCCCGGGATCAGTGTGGCCCAGATGGCCAGCGGAAGGATGTACGCGATAACTGACGGCCAGTCCTTCCTGTAAATGAACACGGCCATGCCGAACAGATACAGCCACAGCATCGCTCCCATGGAAAAGAGAAGCGATACTATCGGAATACGCTGTATATCATCATCCAGAGAAAGCCACCTGTATAAGCGGTCGACCGGAGGGATCAGGGAGTGCCTTACTCCCGGGTATTCCACCTCGTATCCGAAGTAGGAGCTCTCCGTATATGTGAACGTATATACGGCATGTCCCTCATACACGTTGACCACCGTGAACGGATAGAAATAACCGTAGCAGGTATTGAGCCATGCGTTCACGTAACTTAACGGATGCTGTTTAAAAAGCGAGATCCACAGCCCCCGGTATCTGCCCGGATCAGCCTCGTATGCGGCATTGTCAAATCCTATCTTTACGGGATCCGAAAGCTTGGGGGTGTAGTGCTTAAGAACATCCTCGGGAAGGATCTCATATAGCGCTTCAAGTTCCTCATCGGTAAACTCATCCCCGTATGCGCTCCAGGTCCTCGCAAGCTGCTGGATCGGAACCGTGAGCATCTCCTGATGCTCGGAATCGTCAGCATCAAGGACCGCTGCAAGTCCCATGCTGATGAGCTGGTAAACAAACAAAACGCCGGCCAGAGCAAGTGCCGGCAATATGCGCCTGATCACCGTGCCCGAAGATGTCGCAGCCAAGTATCCGCCCATCACACAGGCATAGATGATAAATGCATATACGCCGTTATGTCTGTTGAGCATCATGATCAAAAGCGACGCGAGCAGACAGATGTGATCGGTACGTCCCGCCTTATCCTTCAGCACCCTGACGCTCAAAACAACGCTTACGAGCACCGCCGCCGCAAAGACCGTATCCTTGACCGAACACAGCGCAAACATGACCACGGTCGGAAAACATGCATACCAGATCAGGGCGAAGGGCCTGTATCTCTTCATGGTACTTATAACCCATGAAAAAACAAGCGAAAGACCGACCATCTGCACCAGGATGTAGAATGCTATCCCGGCATTGGCCGAGCCTGCAAAAACCTCTCCCGCGCGCACGCTCCCCCCGAGGAAAAGCGTATGCAGGAGCGGATGATGCGTTGTAAAGTTCCGCGTGGCGACAGCCGTGTATTCATCCACGGCATCATATACAAAAAATCCCGGAAATTCCGCCAGAAACACCGGGATCCAGCAAGCAAAGACTATAAGGGCATTACGTATGAGCAGAGCCACAGGCCGGCCATTGTCCGCATCGTCATCACCGGATGACAATTCGCGCAGGGAACCATATCTCAGAAAGAAATACAGGGAAGCTCCGGTCAGAATAAGGATAAGCACCGCAGCGATCCACGGAACCGGATCCGATAACTCTATCGCACCGTTTCGGTCTGTCATGGATCCCAAAAACATGAAGACAGCACATACTGATGCGAATACGGCCGATATGGCCGTCATCCGTACGCTATGCCTCTTCCCGGGTGTCAGCGGTCTCAAGTCCCACAACCTCTCTCACGACATACTGCGGTGTCTCATTCACCGACATATAGGTGCGTCCGACATACTCGCCCACGAGTCCGAGCATGACCATGAGCATGCCCCCCATGAAGAGGATGACGCATATAAGTGTCGGAAATCCCATGGGCGCGCCGGAATTCATAAACTTCCTGACGATCGTATATATCATGTATACGACTCCGAGGAGTGCACAGATGATCCCCGTCATGGTCGATATCCTTAAGGGTTTTACGGAAAAAGCGGTGAAGCCGTTCATCCACAGACCGAGAAGTTTGGAAAAAGTATATCCCGAGCTACCTGCCTCTCTCTGCCTGTGGTCCACGTCCACATTGGTTATCTTGTTGGTGGTACGAAGGACCAGTCCCATGACGTAAGGATATGAGCTCTTATATTTGAGCATCTCGTCTATGACGAATCTGCGCGCGGCATAATAACTGGACAGGTAAAGCTTCCTGGGCTTCCCCAGCATGATGCAGGTCATCAGGTCATTGAGCCTGCTGCCCAGATTCCTGAAACCCGAATGCATCTTATGGTCATATCTCGCATACACGACATCGGAACCCGCCTCTATCGCTTCAAGAAGCCTTCCGACCTGGTTCGCGGGAGTCTGTCCGTCATCATCGAGACTCACCACTATGTCACCCTTCGTAAGCTCGTATCCGGCCATGAGAGCCGCGTGCTGTCCGAAATTGCGGGCAAGATTGACTCCCGTGATACGCGCATCATTCTCAGCAAGATCGCGGATGACATCGAATGTGTTGTCCGGGGATGCGTCATTTACGAGTACGATCTCATAATCATATCCCTTCATCTGCGCCATCGTCTCGCGGATCTCATCAACCACGGAAGTTACGGTCCCGGCCGATCTGTAGCAGGGTATGCAAAAACTGATCAATTTCATAAGTCCAACTCCATATGCACCAGATCGCGATGTCCGACATAGTCCTTTTCGACAAAAACGGGTTTAAAGCCGGCATGAACATAGCTGTTAGCGGCAGGCATGTTATCGGAGAACACACGGAGCGTGAACTTCTTAAGTCCCATGTCGCGTGCATACTTAACAGCCCACTCGACTATGGCATTGCCGTATCCCCTGCCGAGAGCATCGTCCTCGCCGATGAAGACTCCGTACTCCGCGGTCAGTGCTTCCATATCGATATCGCGTATATATACACTGCCTATGGGCCTTGTACCCCCGGCAGTGATCTCTTCCATGATGAACTGGCGGACCTTTCCGGTCTCTACTTTCTCATGCAGCCACCGGACGTGTCCTTCGTACGTAAAAGGCTTCTGTACCAGGAAGTTTCTTTTTACCCTGGGTTTATTACGCCATTCCACTATAAGATCCGTATCTTCCACCGTGATCGGGCGGACCTTCAGATTGTCGTTAACCTGCATTTCCATGTGATTAATTAAAGGATTAATTATGTGCACGTATGGAAATACACGGATGTATTTCCGTGCACCATTATATCATTAAAGTCCTTATACTGCACCTTTTTAGGGGATATTGCAGGTTGATGTTAAGATTATGTTAACTTTTCCGAAAATATGCCGATATATCAGTTAAAGGCGGATGGTCGAAGGAACGATCATCATATGATACCTGAATCAGAGCCAGGGACGGCCGGGAGGTAGCATTGCAGTATACGGAAATGATTCGCTCAGAAAAGTAACGGGAGTGATCGAAACCGACAGGCTGGGAAGGGATTCCGGAGGTGGCGGCGCCTTCTATCAGCAGAACAGAAAAGAAGAGAAAGGAGACGGTTTCGCGGGTATCTTCGAAAATGAGCGTAAGAAAAACGAAGAGCCCAGAGACATAGCCATAAGCAGCAACGGATATGGTGCAAACGGCATGCCTCACGCAATCTACATCAGAATGAAAGACTATACTTACCAAACCTGAAAACGACGGAAGCCGATGCATCCGTCGTTTTCAATATGCTCTCCTGACACTGTATACGCCGAAATGTCCGGCGATCCCATCAATCAGTTCTATCTTCACAGCCGTGCCGGTATCGGCATAATGATCCGAAACCCAGTCCATATCGTATTCGTCGGAGCAGATGATGAACACATTGTCGTTCTCAAGTATCGCATCCGAAACATCCGTTATGCCCCATCCTGCGAGTTTTTCACGGAAAAGCGGGCTGTTCGATATCCATCCCCCGATCAGATCATAGTTCTTGACATACGGCTCGTTATCCGCAAACATCCTCTCGTTAAATGTCTCTCCGTCTATGATCGTGCTGTAGACATCCTCAAAGTAAAAGTTATCGGGATGCTCCCTGCAGTAAGCGTCTATCGCGTCTCCGAGGGCATTTACGTCCTTCTGCACGGCCATGCGGGAATTAAGTTTTGCAACCGAGCCGGGTAACACTATCAGACCGCCCACTATCAGCACGATGCCCGTGGTCATCCTCAAGTATCTGCCGTCCTTGATCCTTCCCGAAAACTCTGCCGAGATCATCGCAAAAAGCATCACACACTCAATGATGTAGAGCGGATGAACGATACGGTCGGGAAGACGCCTGCCGTAGATGATGTACATCCACGATATGCTCCGCATGATGAGAAGTCCGCCGACGCGAAGGAGCATTATCATGATCTTGCGTCCGGTCGACCTTTCCCTGCTGGACAGGACTGAGATGACCAGCATCACATACAGAAAAAGTACGAGCAGCGAATACGCACCGCCCTTAAAGTGCGTCACTCTGTATATATACTCGCGAAACGCTTCGTGAAGCCTGTCGCGCACGGACTCGTGCCGCAGCTGCGAAGCAAAGAATGCTACCTGCCCGATCCTTTCTCCGTCTATGCGATCGTCAAGCGCGTAGTCATAGTTCTCGAGAAGCTTAACCTGCGACGCAGTCATGTCGATCGACTCATAGAAACCGCTCTGCTCGTCATACGGCGGCACATACTGATAATCGTACAGTTCGGTACGGTTATCGAACTCCATCAGAAATACTTTCCATTCTCCCGAAGAATACGACACCGAATTGATGAAAAAGGAAGCCGCCATCCCGACTACTATGAGTATGATCACACCCAGGAACCCCCTGACGGTACTGTGATCGAAGGGGTGCTTTTCCCTGCTCCATCTGGCCAGGCCGCATATCGCAAGGAAGGGTGCAAGAAGAAGCAGCATCTCGGTCCTGATCTGAAATGCAAGGATGACCATTACGATCGCCGGAAGTGCTTTTACGACGAACCTGCGCCCGGTCACATCGACCGGGATCGTATACAGATAAAGTGCGGCAGTCGCAGCAATGATCGCGACCGTGACCGTATACTGCACCATCGTAAGATGCGGAAGGAGCGAGCACATCGCAAAAAGAAATACTATCGCACCGGCAGCGATGCCGCCCGAAAGATCCGGAGTCAGATGAACTATACGATAAGTTATGATAAGGATGCACAGATACTGGCATCCGCACAGGAACAAAGCGTACCACGGAATGCCCGGGGCAAGCCTGTATAAGAACGAAATGAAAAATCCTATCGGGCTTAACATCTGTACATTGAGCGCCGAAGGCGTGCCTGTGTATGTGCCTGACAGGATATCTTTCATCAGTACATCATCATTGAACTCATAATAATGGTCGTATGCCACCGATGCTATGATGACGAGGAGCAGCGTGGCAATGACAGCAATGACGATGTCTGCATATCTGTTTTTTTCTTTAGCGGTTTTCATAGAAAGCAGCCACCTGATCGCAGATGTAGGTAACCTCATCTTCGGTCAGTTTATAATACATCGGGAGTCTAAGAAGCCTGTCACTCTCCGAAGTCGTGTACCTGTCCTCGCCGTGGAATCTGCCGTATTTTACTCCGGCGGGAGCGGAATGGAGCGGAACATAATGGAATACCGACAGGATCTCACGGCTCTTAAGATGATCGATGAGCGCGGTCCTCTCCTCCATGTCCTTCGCCTTGATATAGAACATGTGCGCATTGTGAACGCATTCATCGGGAATGAACGGAAGCGTTATGCGGCCGGCTTCGGCAAGAGGCGTGAGCAGAGTCTTATACTGCTCCCATCTGGCCTTTCTGGTCTCATTGATCTCGTCGGCCATCTCAAGCTGCGCATAAAGATAAGCCGCGTTCATGTCGCTGGGCAGGTATGACGAACCGTAATCCTGCCATCTGTATTTATCCACCTGGCCTCTGTAATACTTGCTGCGGTCGGTGCCTTTCTCTCTGAAGATCTCCGCCTTTTCCACGAAGGACTCATCGCGTATCAAAAGCGCCCCGCCTTCACCCATGCTGTAGTTCTTGGTCTCATGGAAACTGTAGCATCCGAAATCGCCGATGGCTCCGAGAGCACGGCCCTTATATGTCGCCATGATGCCCTGCGCGGCATCCTCAACGACTGCCAGATCATGGCGCTTGGCGATGTCGAGGATCGTATCCATCTCACATCCCACGCCCGCATAGTGCACGGGAACGATGGCTCTGGTCCTGTCCGTGACCGCGTCTTCTATGAGTTTCTCATCGATGTTCATCGTATCGGGACGGATGTCCACAAATACGGCCGTGGCTCCTCGCAGTACGAAAGCATCTGCCGTTGATACAAAAGTGTATGACGGCATAATGACCTCATCACCGGGTTTTATGTCCAGAAGGAGGGCCGCAAGCTCTGTCGCATGCGTACATGAGGTGGTCAGAAGTGCGCGTCCGGTCCCTGTCTTATGCTCGATCCACTCAGAGCATTTCTTCGTAAAAGGGCCGTCTCCGCAGATCTTCTGGTTATCGACCGCTTCACGGATATATTCGATTTCTTTGCCTGTAAAAGGCGGTACATTAAAATTGATCATGGGGTTATTTTATCACCTGTTCATCTGAGTGGCAAACCGTACACGGCATATGCATCATTCACGTAAACCTGCTCATAACCGTTTGTGTGAATGAATCCGATAAGGTCTGCAAGCTTGGGGTCATCACTGTATTTTGCGGCTTCTTCGCCGAAGAACTCTATCGCCTCGGGATCTCCTCCCTCCAAAGCGGCGATGGGCAGAGTGACTATCACATAGGGCAGCCTTTCGGGGGCTCCTATCACGACAGCGTTTAAGTCACGTTCCCATTCATCATAGTTATAGCTGTCCAGATCCGGCCAGAATGTGGTCAGGCGGCTCGGCATATCGAGGATGTATCCGAGCCCCGGGATCTCACCGTAGAGGATCACCCGGTCATCTTCGGTCTTGTGTGCATACATATAGTCCATGAGCCCCTGAAGGTTCTTAGCGTTCTCGGACGTGGTGCGGATATGTTCCGTCCTCTCATATCCGACGACATACGAGTCAAGTTTTTCTCCGTTTATTCCGTCGTTGAACGCATTGACCAGATGGAAGCCGAAACCCTGTATGAAAGTTCCCGCAAAAAGGATCGCGGTCGTAAGCGTTACCGCAAAGACGAACCCGCGCTTGCGCCCGTCACCGCTCGTAAGTTCTGCGGGACATTCCGGAACAGCGTCCGTATCGTCGGATTCACCGAATTCGATGAGTTCGCCCGCCGCATCCCACAGCACCCAGGCAATGTACGGGGCACAGATGAACAAGTTGTTGACTATCGGGTAGAGCCCGTTGTTTGATCCGATACAGGTGATGTATATCATGATGAGCACGATCAGAGAAAGTATCCGCTTGCTCTCCCATGTTTCGTTATCCGAGCACAGAGGCTTAGCCCTGAATACGATGAAAAGCGATATCAGCGTCGTCGCAAACAGAAGGATCACGGCCCAGAAATACATGCTCCCGTATTCATAATATCTGAACGAGAACATCCCGCGTCCGTAGCAGAGTCTGATGACCGCGCCGAACAGCATTCCGAACAGCGTTCCTGCCAGGATAGTACCGATCGAGCCCCCGTTCATGTGTGCTTTCTTGCGGGAGGGTTCATTGCTGTTCTTCTTCAGCTCATGCTCCATGTAGAGAACTCCGGATATGACAGCTGCAACAACCCAGAGGGCTATCCATTTTCCGGCATAAGCATAGTCTTCAAACATCGCCGTGATCATTGCGGCGGGTTTATAATCCACAGCCTTGCCGGTCATCTTGAACATGTTGCCTATCATATCGGAATAGGCATGCGATGAATATCTGTTACGGATCACGATCAGGAGGATGATCGCGCTTACAGCGTATCCGCCGATGCAGCATGCGGTGTCGGCGAGTGTCTTTGCGGCCTTCCTCTTGCGGACAAAAGCTGCAAACCAGACGGCCAGGATAAGAGCCGCCTCGGTAACATTCGGAAGCCTCGTAAATACATTCAGACCCAGGCATAAACCTGCAAGAATAAAGAGTATCCTGCGGCGCTTATCATCATCCTCTAAGGCACCTGTATATACCAGCAGCGCACCTGCGGTAAACAGCAGATAGGTGAGGTAATTGTAAAGTATCGTCGTGGGGCACCAGCACAGACTTAATGCCAGTATCTCTCCCGCAAAAATGATGTGGATGTTTATGCGCTTTTCAAGGAAGATAAGCGGAAGGATCGCAGTCAGGCTGACCACGAGGGAAGTATAGATATTAAGGCCGAGAAGAGTCGATCCTCCGGGCAGTTTGGTGAAAAAAGACCCGAGGACATTGGCCAGATAAGTGGCAACACTCCACGTACCCGTCATGCTGTCATGAAAAACAAAATTAGCGGGGGAATAGGTGGTGTCCCCCACATAGAGTCCGCGCCCGACCCTGACCATCGGATATGCGATGAGGATCAGGATATATACGATCATCAGAAAACGATCAGCTAGGGTCTTTCTTTTTTCCATTACGAGAAGTCCACACGGCGGCTATGCGCTCATGAACGGCGCTCCGCACATACTCCGTAAGCAGGCCTGCCGCGTAGATCAGCAGCACGCACCACAGCCAGTTAAGGATCGTCATGACAAGGGATCTGTCGGATGTTACACCAAGCCACTTCGGCCAGGCATATCTTACACACGGATGCTCATGCAGAAGGTAAACACCGAAGGTAAGCCTGCCCAGAATACGGGCGGCGCGGGCCGGGATCCCTTCTTCGTTAAAAGATGCATTCTTGAATATATAGAACAGTCCGACGGAAGCCGTCAGCACAAACACATAGTTATAGTGAAAAACGATATCTGAATAGTGGAGCAGCCCGTCTATCCCCGTGGCATGACCGGCATAGGAAAAGCCGAGTCCTATCACAAATACCAGCAGTGCGGAACCCGCATATACGAGCCATGACATTGATCTCTTCCCTTCCAGGAAGCTTATGCCGTAGAGCCTGATATATGCCGCCACGCAGAACAGCGTCATGAACCACAGATAGTTATATCCGTATGCATCGCCCGGAAGAAGCATGGGCAGAATGCTTTTTTCCACGCTGGTAAAAACGAGAAGGAGGCAGATCAGAACCGTGAACGTGCGCTTATCGAGCGCCCTGATACCCTTCGCAAGGATCGGGGCCGTAAGATACATGAGAAAATATGCGGTCACGAACCAGTATTCCTCGCATCCCACCGGGAAGATATATACGAGAAGCGAATGAAGATCAGTCGGCGGAGTCACGTCACCGACTCCCGCGATCAGAAGCACCGCATAGATGATCAGGCTGTACTCGAGGACCTGGACCAGGAGGCCGACAAATCTCGAGGGTTTAAACTCAGACTCCACGAGAAAATAACCGCTGATCAGGACATATGTGTTTACCGCGCAGATGCAAAATGACGTGATGAGCCACATCACCACGGATCTTGATGAAAAATCCGCAGTCGGGTTTTCGATGATCCCGCCCTTGAACATGTAGTGGAGCGTGATCACCATACCCATGGCCAGAACGCGCAGCCATTCGTAATTGGATTGTCTCCTGTGTTCGGAATTATTCATCAACCGTCTCCGATGATCCCTCTGCTTCCGGTGCAGCCTCTGCGCCGGCAGTCTCTTTTGCCTCGCCCTTATGTCTGAACACGATGAGTTTGCTTAAAACGTAATTCGTTACGATGACCACGAACTGTCCGATCAGTTTGACCACAAGCGCTCCGAGTTCCGAATCGAAACCGAGCTTATCGCAGCCGAGCCATATGATCGCATCCTCCAGAAAAAGCGTGAACAGTCTGGCAACGATGAATGATACGAACTCTTTGCCGAGGCCTGCCGCGGATCCCGCTTTGCTCCTGAACACGAATATCTTGTTTGTGAAAAAAGCAAATATCACGACCAGGATCCAGTCGATGGTATTGGCCATGACTTCGCCCATGCCGAGTTTGGAATTGAATATCCAGAACAGCACCATGCTCAGTACGAATGCGACGCCGCCCCAGAACAGATAACTTATCCCTTCACGATGTTTTTTGTAAATATCCCAGATCTTCTTCATGCCTGTCTTTCCACGCTAACCTTTCCTTCTTCTACTCTGTAGACCATATCACATTTTTCAATGGTCTGAAGCCTGTGGGCTATGATGATCAGAGTCTTGCGCCCGTGCAGTCTGTTGATCGAATCCATGATCGCGGTCTCGGTCTCGTTATCGAGAGCCGATGTCGCTTCATCGAGGACCAGTACCTCAGGATCTTCAAACAGTGCTCTGGCTATGCCTATACGCTGGCGCTGACCGCCCGAAAGCCTGATGCCGCGCTCTCCGATGCCGGTGTCCAGTCCGTCCGGAAGTGAACGCACATAATCATCGAGCTGGGCTTCCTTAAGGGCCGCCCATACCTTGTCATCATCTATCTCTTCGTCCGGGATCCCGAACGCCACATTCTTGCGGATGGATGTGTCCAGCATGAATATCGTCTGAGGGATGTAGCCGATATTCTTAAGCCATCTGCGGTAGTTGCTCCTCACATCCACGCCGTCGGCGAGGATCTGTCCCTCTTCTATGTCGAGAAGTCCGAGCATGATGTTCACTATCGTGGTCTTGCCCGCACCCGATGTGCCGACGATACCGACGGACTTGCCCACGGGTATCTTCATGGTCGCATGATCGAATACATACATGTCGCTGTCGGGATAGTGATATACGATATTCTTAAGTTCTATGGCATCTTTGACCGGAAGTTTCTCAACATGCTCGACCGCCAGATAGGTATCGGCATCATAGTCCACACTCTCGTCATGGATCTCGGTCTGCAGATCGTCGGTGACACCCATGAAGAAAGGCTCAAAATACGATATCGCGGTCTGATAGTTGTTGATGCGGTTCGCACTCGGAAGCAGCCGCATTGCGGCAACACCGAAGGCTGTGATCTGCGAGAGCAGTTCGGTCACGGGCGCTCCGGAGAGCATCCTGATCATCATGTAGATCACGAGTCCGGCCACACACAGAGTCTCTATCAGAAGTCTCGGAGTGGCGTTAAAAAGATTGTATTTCTGGACCGCATTTACATAGCCTTCTCCGCACTTGGCATACTCGTTGATGAAGTAGGGCTCGCGGTTGGCTATCTTGATCTCCTTGATGCCGATAACGGACTGCTCGATCCATTTAAAGAGTCCGCTGTAATAATCCTGATTGTCTTCACCGGCTTTTCGCATGACGGGCTTTAATACGTACTTGATCACGACAAGGACCACGATCAGAAGTGCCGCTATCCATACGACCATGCCCGCATCCATATAGAGCAGCACGATGATCAGACACGCAAAGACTATGTACTCGCTGAACAGCTGCAGGACGCTTAAGATCAGGCCGTACATGTTGTTGACATCGGATGTGATGCTCCGCTGTATAACGGCCGTATCGGCGCCCAGATAGTACTCATAGGGGCGCTGCATGAAGTTGATCATCATGCGTCTGGAAGTGGCGAACTGATTGGTGTAGACGAACCTGAGTTCAACCTTGGTCAGGAAGAACAGGAAGACATTCTTGATCACAAACGCCAGTATCAGACCGACCATGGCCGTGATCGCGAACTGCCTCGTGCTCGTCATGTGGAAAAGCTCGTAGATCGCGTGCATGTATCTGTTGGTCTGCACCGTAGTCGGTTCAATGATGACCTGAAGCACAGGTATGGCCATAGCCACGCCCGCACTCTCCAGAACGCCGCCTATCAGCATCATGATCACTATTCCGCCCATCTGGACTTTCTGCTTCCTGTCGAGAAGCAGGTTCATTTTCTTAAGTATCTTAATCATTCTTCTAAGTTCCGGGCTGCAGCGCTATTTCAACTCAAAACTGTCGCGGACTATATCCGCAGCCTTGCGCAGTGCTCTTTCGTCCGGTCCCTCTATTATATAGTATCCGCGCCAGAGTATGGAAGATTCATCGTTTATCGAGCCTAAGTAGTCGAGCAGCTTCATCTTGCATTTCCACTTGCGAAAAGCGACTCCGGCGGGCATGAGCGATACGATCTTCTCGGGATCCGGTATTCCGTGCAGGAAGCAGTGCTCCATGTCAAAATATCTGAGCATCAGCTTCCGGCTGTTGAGCGGCTGGAAATAATGCGACGCTCCCGACATGTATCTTATGTACTGCTCGGCAGGATCCACACCGCAGGCCATGGGGATAAGTTCGTCATACACATGTCTCCCGGCAGGAGAAGCGGAAACCTCTATCACATTGATATCCCGTCCGTTGATGACGATGTCGGCGTGCAGCATGCAGTCCTTGAGTCCGAGGGTCTCGCACACGCTGCTCATGTAATCCCTGATACGGGCTTCCAGCGCACGGTCGTCGCTCGGCATGATGACCATGTACTCAACGGCCTGCCTGGCGGGAGGAGGTGTCAGGCGCTTACGGCGCACGAGCATTATCTCATAATTGTAGCCTTCCATGAAGCCGTCGATTGCGTATTCATCGCCGATCAGTGCTTCCTCAAGTATGTAATCGTCTGACGGATCGTCTTCGAGAGAAGCTTTTCTCTGATGCTCCTCCATCGCTCTCTTGACGTTTCTGGAAAATTCCGCCGCACTCACATTCTCATTATCCGGTCTCTCGGTATTTTCATGAGTTCCCCAGATATCATCCTGAAGCTTAAAGACTTCATCAGGATTCGTAAGGTAATGGACTGATCTGCCGTGCGATCCGAACCTCGGTTTAAATATCGCAGGATATTGTATCCTGTAAGGATCGACCGGCCTGAAGGAGTTCACAAGAAAGCATCTGTTCGACCGTAGTCCCGCGGCACTGAGTTTCTTGTGAAATTCGTATTTATCGGTGCACATGACCGCTTTGGCGCGGCTGATGCCCGGAAGGTGCAGCGCATCATTGACGGCGCCGATCGTCGTTAGATGTCTGCCTATCGGAGTGGTCATGACGAAATCGATATCCTCTTTTTTCAGGGCATCGATCACCTCTGATTCATGAGAGATATCTATTCTGTAATGGACATCCGCCGCCATGGCGCCGGGGGCTTTAGGGTCCTGGTCCACGGCTATGACCCGGTGTCCGAGCTTGTGAGCCTGTTCTATTGCATGTACGGATTCGGCATCCGCTCCGATGACCGCCACATTCATGTTACTGTCCCGTTACGACCTCATATATCTTATAAATGATCCAAATAACACCGGCACACTCCAAAGCACCCGCCACGGCACCGAGGAGCGAATCCAGGGTGCTTATGATCGGCAGTTCGGTAAATCCGGACAAAAGACCCAGGACCATACGGACGAACTTCCATCCCAGGCTTAAGATCACGATCGCACCGGCTATGACTATCGCCGATCCGTACTGCTGATCCTTAAATGCTCCGCGCAGAGCCAGTATAAGTATCAGACAGATAAAAGCGACCGCTATGCTTATCAGTTTCTTAAGTTCTCTTGCGAACCCGTTCGAATATCCCCTGCGGACGCATACGATCAGGAAAAGTACGGCAAGTATGCACAGGATAATGTTTCTGATCTCCGGAGTCATCGCAGCTGCACCGTATCCACGGTATCCGAATTGACCGTGGTGAACTTCCCGCTGTTCTTGCCCGGTATCAGCAGATAAGCACTCTTCGGAAGCATGCCTTCATATGCCGTATTACCGTTTATCCTGTATTCAAGGACGCGCGATTCGGAGTAGATATATACCAGATCGTTATCCATCACGATCTCCTTGAATTCGGAGTTATACTCTCTCTCGTCCACGAGATTTCCGCTCTTGTTGAAGATCTCGATGTGGTATCTGTATTCGGCCTGATCGGAATAAAAGACCAGAGCCACGTATCTGTCATTGAAAAAGACTTTCTGGATCTCTTCGGACACAAGGTGCTCCGCGTAGGATACGGGTTTTTCCGCACCGCGGTAGAACATGAGCCTGTCATCTGCTACCGCAAAAGAGATCTCGTTGTCCATGAAGTGTATCGCGGGGATAACGGTGCCCGCATAATCATATCCGCTGACATAGTTGTCGGTCTCGTTCCGTCCGACATCTCCGAAGTTATAATAGGACACCCTCGAACGCATATCGCCGCTGTCAACATATATGTAGCTTACGCCGACGATCTTGCCGTTCGGAGAGATCGCAACATCGACCGGGAATCCGGATTGTCTCATGGTCGTCTTAAAATACGCCAGGATGTTTCCCAGAGAATCGTACAGATATATCCAGGTTGTATCGGTATCATTGAGGATGACTGCAACCTCGCCCGACTGGGAAACGGAGAACTTATATATGGGCATCGTCGTCGAGATCTCCCCGATGCTGCCCGTAGTCCTCAGAAGATATATGGTCCTCGAACCATAATCGCCTATCGCCGCCATATCGCCCTGAACGGATATCATCGGTTCCTGCATCTGATAGGTTATGTTCCAGAGAGCCTTGCCCTCCACATCCACGCAGGCTGCACCGTCCATTCCGTAGCTTAATATCGTTCCCGCAAAATCAACCATGTTCTCGGTACGTATCGAATGGTTGTCCGCGGAAGCCGCTACTTCTGCAGAGGTATAAACGCGGTTCTTGGCCTGCATCACGAGCGCAAAAACTATCGCCGCCGTCAGTATGATCACCAACAGCGCGCGATAGAATATCACCAGTTTATGGCTGCGTATCCTGTCCTTATAAGTCCAGGAGGCCGCATCAGCCCCGTTTTCGTCGTATTCCTCACTATTTTTTTTGGGAAAAGCAAAGATCCTGGCCATTTAAAAAATCATTTTGCGTAAAATCTGTAGATCGTTACGGTATCGTAAGGCTTGTCCGCATCATATACGCAGTTCGGGAAACCGGTCTGATTGATGCTGTCGGGATAAACCTGTGTCTCAAGGCAAAGTCCGCATCTTACATCATAACGGAAACCGCCCTTGCCGGCCTCGGGAGTGATGCAGTTGCCAGCATAGAACTGAACTCCGGGCTGGTCGGTCAGGACATCCATGTATCTGCCTGACTTGGGATCCCTGAGTGTGGCAATGTTCTTGAGAGTTCCGTCTTCGCCGTTGTCGATGACCCAGTTGTGATCATAGCCCTTAACAAGCTTAAGCTGCTCAACATCATCGTCAATGTTGTCACCCACGCGCCTGAAATCCGTGAAGTCAAATACGGTTCCGGCTACATCCGCAAGTTCCCCTGTGGGGATCGCTCCGTCCACTACGGGAGTATATCTGGATGCACTCAGTTTCAGCTCGTGATCGAGGATCTTACCCGAATCCTGTCCGCCGAGGTTGAAGTATGCGTGATTGGTCATGTTTATGAGTGAAGGACGGTCCGTGGTCACATGATAGTGAAGCTTAAGTCCGGCGTCATCGGTGATGCTGAAGGTAACGCTCACGTCCATGTTTCCGGGGAAGCCCATCTCGCCGTCTTTCATCGCAAGGGAAAGCTTAAGTTCGCCGTCTTTCTCCTCAGCCTTCCAAAGTCTCTTGTGGAAGCCGAGATTGAAATCGGAGTGAAGGTTGTTGGGTCCGTCGTTTACGGCCAGATCGTACTTCTTATCGCCGATCGTGAATGTCGCATTGTTGATGCGGTTGGCGTTGGGGCCGATAGTAGCTCCGAAGAAGCTGGGGCTTACCTCATAACCTGAAACCGAGTCGTATCCCAGAAGCAAGTCCGCAGTATTGCCGGAAGCATCGGGTGCAAAAATGCTCACGATATTTGCTCCGAAATCGGTGATGCCAATCTTAAGGCCTGCTGCCTCCAAAGTGTACAGAGAAGCCTCCGTACCGTCCTTAAGTTTGCCAAATGATGATCTTGTGATAGTTGCCATTTTTTTCTCCTTAATATTCCGCGGTTCGGTCGCGGATTGCTTTTATATCTCTGTTCTGCCTTCGAGGGCACGAAGGGATTGGGGTTCTATATCTCCGTTCTGCCTTCAAGGGCACGAAGGAGGGTGACTTCATCTATGTACTCCAGGTCTCCGCCTACCGGGACGCCGCTCGCGATGCGGGTCACCCGGATGCCCGTGGGTTTGACGAGTTTGCTGATATACATCGCCGTAGTCTCGCCCTCGAGGCTCGAATTGGTGGCGATGATGACTTCGTCGACATCCCCCTCCAGCCTCGTCATGAGTTCCTTCAGGCGGATATCTCCGGGGCCTATGCCCAGCATCGGCGATATCGCTCCGTGAAGCACATGATATACGCCTTCGTATCTGCCTGTCTTCTCGTAGGCTGCCAGGTCTCTGGGGTTCTCGACCACCATGATGGTCTTATGGTCGCGCTTGGGATTGGCACATACGGGGCAAAGCTCGGAATCCGCCAGATTACAGCACTGTTCGCAGTACCTGACTTCCGCTCTGGCCTTCATCATGGTATGAGCCAGATGATCCACCTTGCTCTGCGGGAGCGCGATCATATGAAAGGCCAGTCTCTGGGCTGATTTGGTGCCTATGCCGGGAAGGGATGCAAGCTCATCTATAAGATTATTGATGAGGCCGTTATACATCTCCATCAGAAGGGCATTCCTCCGAGTCCGCCTAAGCCACCGAGTCCGCCGGTGAGTTTGCTCATTGCCTGAGAACTTGCCTCTTCGGCCTGCTTGAGCGCTTCATTTACGGCTGCCATGATCATGTCCTCGAGCATCTCAACATCTTCGGGATCGACCGCATCGGGATCGATCTTGATCGAGGTAAGTTCCTTTTTGCCCGTAACGGTCGCGGTCACCGCACCGCCGCCTGCTTTGGCTGTATACTCGGCTGATTCAAGTTCTTTCTGGCTCTCTTCCATCTGACGCTGCATGCGCTGTGCCTGCTTCATCAGATTGCCCATATTACCCGGCATCTGGCCGCCGGGAAAGCCTCCTCTTTTTGCCATAATCACTCCTTATTCTGAGGACAATGCCGTGCCGTTTTCTGCTTCGGGGGTGTCCGGTTCAGACATACCCCGTGGCGGTCTCGTCCTCGGTCTCTATTTCCACAGTTATCAGCTGTGATATATCAAAATGATGTTCCTCAAGATCGCGCTTATCATGCGCGAGAGTATATACTACATCGACATGCTTGCCTGTCAGTTCGGATAATGTTTCATCTATGATATCCCTGTTGGTCGGATCGGATGCGCGGTCAAAGTTCGTGTTCAATCCGTTCACTGCCAGCCAGGTGAGTTCCAGTCTGCCGTCCTGGGTGATGCCGCGTCTGGCTTCTGAAATATATATGCTCAGGTTGACCGGAAGGCTGTCCATGAATTCTTTCCAGTGGTTATTGACATACTCCACATCCTCAGGCAGTGCTTCCGGACGGGGTGCTTCTTTGATAGGCGTATCCTCTTTTACGGAAAAGGAGCCCGAAGCAAGCTTTTCCTCAAGCATGGAAATGCGGGCTTTAAGTCCGTCAAACAGAACACGGAATTCCGCCGAGTCGACGGCGGATGCGGCAGTGGCCGCAGGTGCGGGTGCGCCGGGGGCGGATGACATGTCGACTGAGCCGCCTGCTGCCGCGGCCGGGTCTGCAGTGAGCGAGGGTGCCGCTGTGAACTCGCCGGGTTTGCACATGCGGATCAGCGTAACCTCGAGCAGGATCCTTTTTTGCGGGGAATAGCGAAGCTGCGAAGTAAGTTCCGACAGTTCCCTGATATATCTCATCACGGTCTCGGAGTCGATACGGGCCGCCGTGGCCTTCAGTGCTGCCATGTCGTCCGTATTGATGTCTATGATCTCATCAAGGCCGGTATCGGTCGATGCGAGCATGATGCTCCGCACATACCAGATAAGGTCGTTGTTAAACTGCGAAAGCTCGCGTCCCTGCTCCACAACATCCTGAAGCAGATTTAAGGATGCCACTACGTCGTGATCGTATACTGCGTTGATCAGACGGTCAAAAACGCTTGTATCCACGGCTCCGAGCACGTCGAGAGCATGGTCGTAGGTCAGTGTCTCGCCGATGTGAAAAGCGATGCACTGGTCCAGAAGCGAGAGAGCGTCACGCATGGAGCCGTCGCCCATCTTCGCAATGTATCTGAGCGCCTTATCGTCCACGGAGAGTCCTTCTTCGTCGCAAACGGTACGAAGCCTGCCCTGTATGGTTTCTATCGTGATCCTGTGAAAATCATAGCGCTGACATCTGGAGAGGATCGTCACCGGCAGAGCATTGGGCTCGGTGGTCGCCAGAATGAAGATGACATACTCCGGGGGCTCCTCGAGTGTCTTAAGAAGCGCGTTGAACGCACCCTTACTGAGCATATGCACCTCGTCGATGATATAGACCTTATAACGGCCCATCGTGGGTGAATACGCGACCTCGTCGATGATCTCACGGACATTATCGACACCGTTATTGGACGCAGCATCTATCTCGATTATATTGAGCGCTGCGCCGCTTTTGATCGCCTGACAGGTCGGGCACTCGCCGCAGGGACTTCCGTTTACGGGGGTCTCGCAGTTCACGGATCTGGCCAGTATCTTGGCCACCGTGGTCTTGCCTGTGCCTCGCGTTCCGCAGAACAGATAGGCATGGCCTATCCTGTCAGACTTTATCTGATTGCGAAGTGTCGTTACAATATGGTCCTGCCCCTTGACATCGTCAAAAGAGACAGGACGGAATTTTCGATATAAAGCGGTGTAGGACATATTACCACGTTATCTGACTGCGGCAGGATCAATCGCCGAAGCTGATACCTATCATTTTTGCTTCTTTGATGATCGTTGCGTCGGGTGACAGAGTCTTAAGCTTGCCCGCAACATCATCGAGGGGAACCTTAACGATCTCACGGTTCTTGTATCCGACCATGAATCCGTACTCGCCGTTAAGGATCAGCTTGCCGGCTTCTGCGCCGAGTCTGGTGGCAAATACACGGTCATAAGGGCAGGGGCTTCCGCCTCTCTGGGTGTGGCCGGGAACGGTCACGCGGACTTCCTTGCCGGTCTTCTTCTGGATAAGATCGGCGATCTCGTAGGATACCGAAGGATAAGGAGAATTCTCCTGCTTTTTGCGCAGATCCTTCTTGGACAGAGCGGCGTCCTCTTTGGAGATGGCACCCTCGGCAACAGCCATGATCGTGAACTTGCTGCCGCGCTTGTCACGTCCCTCTATAGCCTCTACTATCTTATCGATATCATAGGGGATCTCGGGGATCAGGATTATGTCGGCTCCGCCTGCCATGCCGGCATTAAGAGGAAGCCAGCCAACCTTGTGGCCCATGATCTCAACTATGAAGATACGTCCGTGTGAAGCAGCGGTCGTATGTATGCAGTCGATCGCGTCCGTAGCGATATCCACGGCACTCTGGAAACCGAAAGTCATGTCAGTGCCCCAAAGGTCGTTGTCTATGGTCTTCGGAAGTGTTACTACATTAAGGCCTTCCTCACGGAGCAGGTTAGCGGTCTTATGGGTTCCGTTACCGCCCAGGATGACCAGAACATCAAGTTTGAGCTTGTAGTAGTTCTGCTTCATGGCCTCAACCTTGTCCAGGCCGTCAGCATCGGGTTCGCGTATAGTCTTAAACGGTGTTCTGGATGTACCCAGGATCGTGCCGCCTTTCGTCAGGATGCCCGAGAAATCATGACCGGTAAGCATCTTGAAATCACCGTAGATCAGACCCTTGTATCCGTCGATAAATCCGTATATCTCTATATTCTCTCCGCTGACATCAAGGCACTTTACAAGTCCTCTCATAGCCGCATTGAGCGCCTGACAATCACCACCACTGGTAAGAATACCTATTCTTTTCATAGCCGACCTCCTGTAGACTGTATGTTTCCAATCACAATTAACGGATTAATTGAGTGCATGTCCGGAAATACACGGATGTATTTCCATGCACGATTAACGGATTAATTGAATGCATGTCCGGAAATACACGGATGTATTTCCATGCATAATTATACTAAAATATACGATTTGCTACAACGACAAATACGCGGGGACTTAAGTATGTGGCGACGGGCATACGGACACATATGCCATTTGACTTGAAGGGCAAAATAATATATCATTGTGTGGTATTTAAAGGGCAGAAATGCCCAAAAGTACTCGCAGACGTATCGAAGTGGTCATAACGCGGCGCACTCGAAAGGTTTTCAGTTCCGAACGCTACAATTAACAAGGAGACGTATCGAAGTGGTCATAACGAGCTCGACTCGAAATCGAGTTGTCGGCTTGAAACCGGCACGTGGGTTCGAATCCCACCGTCTCCGCTCATGAAACCGAGATGCCTTACGGCATCCCGGTTTTTGTTTACAATGTAATTGTGTTGTGTTACATTATTAGTACAAAGGAGGTGCGATATGAGTAGTACCATTACAGTCAGAGTAGATGATAAAGTAAAAAAAGAAGCCACTACGGTGTTCAAAAATGTGGGGCTTGATATGTCAACTGCAATTAATGTATTTCTGAAGCAGGTTATAAGAAGCAACGGAATTCCTTTCCCTGTATCTGCGGGTACCCCTAACAAGATCACACTTCAGGCAATCAAAGAAGCCGAAAAGGGTGAAATGGCCTCGTTTTCTTCCATAGACGAACTTATGGAGGACCTCAATGATTAAAACGATCAAGCGTACTGGTCAGTTTAAGAAAGACTACAAAAGGGCAATAAAGCAGGGCTGTAAAGAAGATGATTTCCGCGAAGTCTTAAAGTATTTAGTGGAACAGAAGCCCTTACCGGAAAAATATATGGACCACACTCTTCACGACACCAAGGAATATAAAAATGTTCGAGAGTGTCATATAAATCCGGATTGGTTACTTATCTATCGGTTAAAGAAATCCGAGTTAATACTGGAATTGATACGAACAGGGTCTCACAGCGAACTTTTTTGAATGATATATTCTATATAACTGCAATAATGAATGAGCCGCATCGAAAGATGCGGCTCGATCTGTTTATTGCTTTACTGTTGTTCGTTTAGTTTAGGCGTTCCGATCACTCCTGATCGTCCTCTTCGCGGAGTTCTTTCTCATCGCGTTTCTTCTTGGAAACGGCCCATGCTCCGAGTGCTGCGGATGATGCTCCGATCATGGTCATCATGGATGCCATCGAGCTTGCATCTCCGGTTCCGGGACTACGACGGGCTCCGAGTACCGCACCGCCCTTTCCGCGACGGGCTCCGAGTACTGCTGCCGCACCGCCATCCGTGTCAGTATCGGTATCGGTGTCAGTGTCAGTATCAGTATCTGTGTCGGTATCGGTGTCGGTATCAGTATCTGTATCGGTATCGGTGTCAGTATCAGTATCTGTATCGGTATCAGTATCTGAATCAGAGTCTGAATCAGAGTCCGTATCGGATTCCGAAATCCTGTATGTACGTCTTACCCACTCACGATATCTGAGGTCCGTAGTAGATCTCTTGAAGTTGATCGTGTAAGTGAAGTCCGGATCAACTTCGGAAGAATCATACTTCACATTTGCCTTTGTTTCACCGAGTACATCAACGTCACCGCTGTAAGTCTTAACAAGTGTGGTTTCAGCGGTTGCTGACTTGTTGTCAACTACATTAGTCTTGGCGGATCCGGTCAGATTGTCCAGAACTATGACATTTGCAGTTGCCTCTTTATCATCGGCCACTGTAGCCTGAGCGGTAGCTTTCCTGATGTCTACAACCTTAGGTGTAGCGCTCGCTATCCTGTTGTCTACAACATTGGCTGTTGCCTCAGCAGACTTGTTATCCGATACCGTGATCGTTGCCGTAGCTGACTTGTTGTCCTCTATCTTGACATCGGCTGTTCCGGTATAAGAAACACTGGCATCTACGGTTACTTCCTTCTTGGTTCCGGCAACCTCATACATCTTGGTAGCTGTCTGGGTCTGCTTTTCAACCTTGAACAGTTCCTTTGTGCGATATACTTCGGTCATGTTCCATGTCATATCACATGCAGTCGAATGCCATTCTCCGCCATAATTGTCGAATTTGTCACATACAACCTGGCCTTCAGAAACCTTATCTTTAACAACGCCGACTGTAGCTTTGGGGGCAATGAGCACACCGGTAAAGTTTTTCAGATTGATCTTGCCGGAATAGTCTCCAAAGTCAAACACTATCTGCTGAGGATTAAGTTCCTTCTGGCCGGCCCTGATACCATCCCAACCGCCGTCACCATATATCGGATTATGATCGAGTCTGTAAGATTCACCGAAATTAATTTCCGTACCGGCATTCGAGCAATCTACGATAACATACGCATAACCATTATCATTATTATGAATACGCAGGTTATCATCTATATCACCTGAATTGATCCTTACCTCCTTATAAGTATCCGTCTTGGCAACAGACCTAAGTGCTTCTACAACTTCATTAAAAGCTTCGGTATCAGACTTGCCCACATTGAGTTTTGAAACAGTATCTCCCCACCTGTTTACTCCGGCTGTGTTCTTATATTCCTGTGTATAGTATGATTGCTTATGCAGACCGGCCTGATCTCCGCCGTCTATATCTCTGGCACCGATTTTGTTATTATGCGTATCAACATTACCAAACACAAGGAAATTGGCTGATAAAGCTGATGTGGTACTCAGGTCTTTTGTAATTATGCTGAACTGGCCAAGGTTAAGCGTCTTCTCACCAAGATCTATCGGAATGGTCAGACCGGAATCAAGGTTCCACTGCTTATTCTGAACGATATCCATACCCGGATGAGTTCGTTCATATTCCTGAAGATCGCTATAGTTTGCAGGCATGATCGATGACCATTCTAACCATTTACCCTCCTGGAGACTGCGTCCTGCTTTTATATCATCATCTGTTGCCTCAGTTATCCTGTAGTATATCTTAGCCTTAGTTACCGGATCCTCCTCATAATGATAGGTAATTCCGTCAACTTCTATTGTCCGAAGCTTCTCTATGATATCTATTCTCTTATCTGTGACTGTCCAGGTTCCGGAGTCACTATAGCCATAATACTCTCTTGAGATCTTCGCATCGGCAAATCCATTCTTAATGAGCTCTGCAATTTTGGTATTTGCATCAGCAAGGCTTGAAAATGCCTGATCGCCCTTGAACTCGATAGTTACCACATTTACATTCTCTGAATCAGCCAATCCGGCGATCACAGTTGCAAGGTCACCATCAACTACGTGCTTCTCACCGCCTTGTACATATGAAACCACAGTTGTGTCGTTTACTTTGCTTACATTGAATGTAACGTCCTTAATGTTCTCTACGCCGCCGAAAGCATTCGTATTTTCTTTAACAGTTCCAAGCTTGACTGTTGACGTGGAGCCATCCTTGTTCGTTACTTTAGCGGTAAATGTCTTGGAATCAAATTCCAGAGTACCTGCCGCTATCTTTGTCTCGATCCTGGACTTGATATCAGCAAGAGCATTCTTCTGCGGCTGTGTAAGCCCGGTCTCGGATCCGGTGTATGTCACCACCTTTTCTCCGCTATCGGTCTGGCTGATGGTGAAATGCGCATTATTTAAGAAATCATATGCTTTAGCAGCATCATCAACCGAGAAACTGAACCCGATTGCTTTATTATCCGTGCCCTTAACCGATGTTGTGCAGGTTGCATCACTGTTTGTATAATTATCGATCGTACCATCATCGACATAACCCTTGATCATGGCAATAGTGGATGTAAGCGCTTTCTCCTCGGCTTCCGTAAGTACCTCATCCTCTTTGGCAGGAACATATTCTACAGCCATCTTACCGTTATCTTTCTGGGTGATCTTGAAAGTAGCATTATTCAGGAAGTCATAGTTGCCGTTCGGATCCACCATATTGTAACTGAATGAGATAAACTCGTCGGTTCCCGCCTTCTTGACGGTAGTGGTTCCGCTTATATCGCTGCTTGAGTATGTAAGAGTTCCCTTCTCGATAGCGGTCTCGATATGCTCGATGACATCGTCAATAGCATCCAGTTTTGCCTGTGAGAAGCCAGTGGTATCTCCTCTGTAAGTAACAACCTTATCGCCAGTATCGATCTGTTTGATGTCAAACTTAGCGCCCTTAAGGAAGTCATAGACACCATTCTCATCTTCTACAGTGAAGCTGAATTTGATCTCTTTTCCATCCTCGCCGACAACAGTCGTGGTTCCGCTAACATCACTGTTGGTATATGCGATCGTGCCGTTCATGACCTCTAACTTGATATTTGCTGCGGTCAGAATAGCTGCTGATCTCTTGGCATCAGGAAGAGCCTTCAGGTCACCGTCATATGAAACTGTCATTTCACCGTTTTCGTCCTGAGTGATGATGAAAGAAGCAGTATTCAGGAAGTCATAGATTCCATCTGCATCCTGCACGCTGAATTCGAATGAGATATACTCGTCGGAATCATTCTTCTTAACGGTAGTGGTTCCCTTTACAGTACTGCTTGCGTACTCGAGAGTACCGCCCTTGATCTTTTCTTTGATCTTACCGATGACATCTTCAAGGGCATCCTTCTCCTCATCAGAAAGGTCTTCGGTGGATCCTTTGTATATTACAGTCGCTTCGTCGGCATCATCAGCTTTCACGATGTCAAACCTGGCATCTTTAAGGAAGTCGTAGTAACCGTGCTCATCTATTACGGGGAAACTGAACTCGATCTCTTTTCCGTCTGTGTTCTTAACGGTAGTGGTTCCGGTAATCCTGCTGCCGGTATATGTGATCGTTCCACCCTTAATGAAGCCCTGGATCTGCGCGATCGTAGTAGCAAGAGCTCTCTCCTGGGCTTCTGAAAGCGTAGCGCCCTCTACTTTATAAACATAGTCCACATGCATATCACCGTCATCTGTCTGAGATATGGTGAAATCAACATCTTTCAGGAAGTCATAGTCGCCATCTTTGTCGATTACATTGAATTCAAATGTGATAAATTCATCAGAACCTTTCTTCTTAACCGTAGTGGTTCCCTTCACATCGCTGCTTACATATGCGAGTGTTCCGCCTTTGATAGCGTCCTTGATCTTAAGGATCGTATCTGCAAGAGCTTCTTTCTCCGCTTCTGAAAGTTTGGTCACATCTCCGGTGTATGTTACTTCCTTATCGCCGTTGCCAACCTGTGCGATCTCGAACTCTGCGTTCTTAAGGAAGTCATAGTTCTTGTTCTCGCTGATGATCTTACCGTTTTCATCTTTAACGGCCGGTACATTGAAGCTGAACCCTATCTCTTTTCCGTCAGTGCCCTTAACGGTAGTGGTTCCGCTCACATCGCTGCTTGCATATGCGATCTTGCCGTCCTTGATCGCTTCCGTGATCTGATCTAAAGCATCCTGCAGAGCGATCTTCTCGCCGGGCTTAAGGTCACTCTCTTTTCCGTCATATGTAACTACCTTGGTGCCGTCATCCTCCTGAGTGATGATGAACTTTGCGCCGTCGAGGAAGTCATAATCGCCGTTTTCATCATTCTTATCGAAGTCGAATGCGATCGCTTTTCCGTCTGCACCGGTTACGGTAGTGGTCGCGCTGATATTGGAACTTACATATGCAAGTTCAACATCCTCAACAGCCTGAATCACGAGGCTCTTAATACCTTTGGCCACGAGCTCACTGTCTGTCAGTGAGGGCTTGGTTGCATCGTCAAAGATAAACTCAACGGTTCTGTCAGCCTTATCCTCGCCAACCTGGGTGATCTTGAAGTAACCTGCATCGATGCCTTCAAAAGCGAGATCTGCTGCGATCTGAACATTGGAGCCGTCAATGGTATATGTGATCGGCTGAGCGTCGATCTTGCTGTTGGTGATAACGGTATTGATCGCTGAAGGATCGGTAACCTCACCTAATCTGTTGCCCTGTGCATCAACTTCATATACGACTCTGCTGTTATTCTCGGTGACTACCAGGTAATTCGCAGTCTTTGCATTTCCTTCATCATCGTATGAAGTCTCAACAACCGAGTAGGAAACAGCACCGGCCTTGTCAACATTCAGCGTGATATCATAATTCTGCTCTTTAGCTTTGACGGTCTCTTTGCCATCTGCTGCTTTGGTGATCAGATCAAAAAGAGTCTTCTCGTCGCCAAGGCTCTGAGCGGTATATGTGCTCTTAAGCTGGCCGTCCTTATCATACTGAAGGACCTTAACCACCTCAGAAGCTGTTCCGTCCTCGAGGGTTACTGTCTCGGTCTTAACTTCGAAGAGGTCGTCACCCGAAAGCATTCCTTTTTCTTCAAGAGGAACAAGGTCGGGAGTTTCAACGCCGTCAAGTTTGGCGGTTACGTCTATACCCGAAAGAGTAATGGTCGTCTGCTTGGTAACGTTACCATTACCATCTTTTTCTTCGGAATAACTGATAGTATTGCCCTCGGAATCGGTTCCGTTAGCGCCACCGTTGGCGTCGATCTCTTTTTCAAGCTCGGCTGCGATCTCCTCTGCCTCTGCGCGATCGGTCGCAGTATATGTACTGGTTTCTGTTACGGTGTGCTCGTACTCGGGATCAGCGTTTGTATCTGCATCTGCCAGTGAATCATAACTTCCGCTTGTTTCTGTATAGGTAGTAACCGTATTAACGATGGGATTACCGTTCGCATCGGTTATGGTGTTTCCGTTTACATCAACCAGAGTAGCCTGCTGTGCGGGTCCGTTCACGACGTTTGTGGTCTCTTCGGTTACCTGCTGGTAAGCGCTCGTGTTGTCCTGGTCATACTGAGTGGTAGTCTCCACAACCTCCGTATATACGGTTGCACTCGATGTGGGGAAAGTCTGCTCGTATGTACTGATCGTTGTATTTGTAGTCGAAGACTCGGTAACTACCGGGTCAAGAGTGGTCTGATCAACGAGAGTACCATAAGCGGATGCCTCTTCTGCCGTAGTGTCTGTACCGCTTTCCGCAACGGGCTGGACACCGTCGCCTAAATCATCACCGGTGCCCTGAGACATCGGATTCTCTTCAGCTTCTACTGTCATGGTGCTTCCTGCGAATACCAGGGCACCTGTCATGAGGCAAAAAATACCTTCGCGAATACATTTGGGGACGTTCTTTGATTTCATCTCTCTCTCCTTATAACTGGTTAGTCTGCTTTACCCTACGTGGTCCTCATTGTGGTCAGGTCTGTTGAGTCATATTACGAAACTTAACGAAAATCTACGAAACTTTCGAAAACGTTTAAGTTTTTGCAACCACTGTTTAGTGTTCTAATATACAAGACGTGGGATGTCGACATAATGGTCCAGAAACTTTATAAGTAAACATTCACATTTTTAGTGCGCGGGAATTGGGCAATATGACGAATGAGATGATTTGGGACAAGGCTGCGATCTCGTATTGCTGAACTTGAAAAAGAGCTTGCCGACCTCAAGAAAGGAAAAACGTGAGGTATAACCGTAACGTTTTTGAGCCGCATAAGAAAAGGACTCTGGGCCCTTCGTTTTCAACAATGGGTCGAGTCCACTCTTATGATTAGTATACACCCTTACGCCCGAGTGTCAATGGGGTTCTGGAAATTCTATAAGCCGTAAACCCTTAGTAATCACAACAATTCTCTTTATTCGTTGTTTCGTATCAAAGTTATGTTTAATCTGCGACAAGCATCGATTTTCAGGTATTCGTATCCATCTGAGATCAAGGATAATGTTACTCGATTGCTTCTCTGCCTTTTTAATGATTTTCTCGATGGTTCTCTTCCCCTCTCCCTCAGGACACTTAATCTCCCACTCAACTCCATCCATGAGAATATCAGGTCTATGTACATTAGGTATGCTACTTGGCCTTATAAACACTATATCCTTCCCCAATACAGAAAAAAACTTTGCGGTTTCGAACTCATGCGGTTCCGGAGGAATATTCAGTTGTGATATATCTATAATTCCATTCACTTATCTTCCCGATCTCTGATATTGGATTTCCTGACCTTCTCCATCCGGATATAATAGGCCAAAAGCCTGATCAAATAATCCGGCGCATGCCTTCCGTCTCGCTCCCACTCCGACATAGTCCTGTATGGAATATCAAAATACTCGCAAAACTCTTTACGGTTCATACCGGTATTTTCGCGTAGTTTTCGAATTTCTTCAGCTTTATTCATATCGATTCCTTTCGCAAAAAGAACACATTGTGTTTATATGCTACCATATATCCGGCAGGAACACAATGTGTTTATTATTTAACGTTATACTCTTGTCTTATGCGGTAAAATATGCTACATTCATAATCACTCAATTCATGAGTGACTGAGGAGGATTCATCCTCCTGCGGAGGCATTAGCCTCTGTGATTCCAAACAACGCCCTTCATATAACCGCCGTTTATTCCGGTAATCTCCATCTATTAATCCGGGATCGGACGGCACATTTTAAAGCATACAATAAATGCTTGCCGCTCATATGCAACTATATTTAGTTGCATATCACGAGTGGTAATAGTATACTACAAATAGGAGGATTAGTTTGAGTCAGAAGAAAAAACTAATAGCCAAGTTATTAAGTAATCCAAAGGATTTTACATTTGAAGAAGCAGAAACACTACTGGGATACTTCTCTTACACCAAAAACAACAAAGGCAAAACCAGCGGCTCACGCGTGTCATATGTAAGCGAGAAATACCGTACTGTTATTACACTACACAGACCTCATCCCAGGAAAGAGCTACTTGAATATCAAGTCAAGCAGTTAGTTGAACTGTTGAAACAGGAAGGATTGATATGAAAAACACAATGGAATACAGAGGATATATCGGAAGTGTTGAATTCTCTGAAACAGACGGCGTTTTTTTCGGCCAGGTGCAAGGGATAAGATCTCTGATATCATACGAAGGCGAAAATGCAAAAGAACTTATCGACGGGTTTCATAATGCCGTTGATGAGTACTATGATCAATGCGTGACCCATGGCACAAAACCCGAGGTAGCCTATAAAGGAAGTCTTAATATCAGATTGGGAGGCGACCTGCACCGCCGCGCTGCCGTTTATGCCATATCTCATCAGCAAAGCCTGAACAGTTTTATCGAAGACGCCGTGAAAGAAAAACTGGCTTTGGTAAACGCCTGATATATGTTTACTTCATAATCACTCAATTCATGAGTGACTGAGGAGGATTCATCCTCCTGCGGAGGCATTAGCCTCTGACATTCCAAAAACGCCCTATATATTGATACCGCGTGTAATCCGATGCTCTCTATGTAATGATCCGGAATCCGACGGCTCGTAACTGTATTATCAAAAAGTTGCATGAAGAAAGGAAATATTATGGCTGAAGCAAACCCAAAAACTGAAATGGTTCCTGTCGATTTACGAGAGATGTCTCTCGAATCGCTTGTTTATACTATCCGAGGTCAGCAAGTTATGCTTGACAGTGATCTTGCTACAATCTACGGATATGAAGTAAAGAGGTTAAATGAGCAAGTCAAGCGCAATAAAGAACGTTTCCCTGAAGACTTTATGTTTAGATTAACTGAAGATGAAATTCCCATATCTTTAAGGTCGCAATTTGCGACCTTAAACGAAGACGGCAATAAAAGGGGAGCGCATAGGAAATATCTGCCATATGCATTTACGGAGCAGGGGGTTAACATGCTAGCCACTGTGCTAAAAGGCGAAATAGCAGTAAGGCAAAGCATTGCGATTATGAGAGCATTCCGAGAAATGCGGCATTTTATTCAGCAGAACCTTCAGTTCGTCACAAAGGATGAATTGAAGATATTACGGGAAACAATGGAGGAGAGTTCCCATAAGATCAGTATCAGACAGGATAAAACCGAGATTAGACAAGACGAGACTGACGCAAAATCGAAGCAATCAATGAGAGTATCCAGAAAATCAATGATAATTTCGTACTTGATACTGAATTAAAAAACTTCGTGATATACAAAGGGCAAAAACTCGAATCAGATGTAGCATATATAGACATATACAAAAAGCCAAACACACGATATATGTTATAGATGACTATGTCAGCATAAAAACGCTGCATCTGCTATCACACAAGAATCCCGGTGTTCATGTGATTCTGTTTACAGAAAACGGATTCGGACGCAGCCGAGATCGTTTGACGGCAACTGAGGTTACAGATTTTAATAACGAATATTCCACAATACAAATAAAGCCTAATCCTGACTGCCACGACAGGTTTATCATATTAGATTATGGCACTAAAACGGAAAAGGCGTTTCACTGTGGCGCATCGAGTAAAGATGCCGGGAATAAAGTATGTTGTATAAATGCTATAGAAAGCATAAGTCTTTTACAGCCGATAATAGTCAAACTACTTCAGAACCCTGATAAGATATTGTAATTTTTTCAACTTGACAAAATGTCGAAATCCCTTACCTCAACTTCCTGCGGAGGCATTAGCCTTCGTGATTCCAAAACGCCCTTCATATAACTGCCGTGCATATTCCGGTGATCTCTGGCGATAAAATTGACTTATACACAATATTGTGTAATTATGGATATGAGTAAGTGATACAACGAAAAAAGGCGATAAAACTGCTCGAATCGAACGGTTATGAACTTAAACGAAGAGGCGGTAACCACGATATCTATTACAATAAAACGGGAGGGATCTAATGAAATATATATACTCAGCCATGTTCACAACAGATGATAAAAAGATATACGCACGCATTCCGGACTTACCCGGATGCATATCTACCGGATCAGATTTTGAAGATGCCATCAACCAGATTACTGATGCCGCAAGTGGTTGGCTGGTCGTGGCAGAGGATGAAGATCTGGATATACCACCGGCCACACCTCAACAGGATCTGCCTCACGAGGAAGGCGCCGTATACTCGCTTATACGTATCGATACTATCGCCTACAGAGCAAAAACAGACACACATGCTATTCGCAAAAATGTATCTTTACCGGCCTGGATGGCTGCTCTCGCAGATAAAAGAGGGATCAACTGCTCGCAGGTTTTGCAGGAAGGGCTTCGTCGGATATTGTCGTAGTTCGGCTTGCATCCCGCCCCAATATATGCTAAATTCATAATCACTCAATTCTATGAGTGCATAAGGAAGACTCATCTTCCTGCGGAGGCATTAGCCTCTGACATTCCTAAACAACGCCAAATGTAACTACCGTGCATATCCGTGGCTTTATTGCAGTGGAGTTCCCGGAAAGAAATGAACGGCTTGTAATCATTTTCATTATTGAGGAGGTTTTATGCAAAAAACAACCATTACACCCACTATGTCTCCGTACAGCACGCCTGACTTTGCACATGCATCAGGTCAGGTGGCCTACAACATGACAAACGATTATCTATTTCACCACGTCTTACAGACCGACAAATATGCTCTGAAGGGACTTGTTGCAGCGTTACTTCACATGGATCCGGCTTTCATTGATTCACTCGAAAATCGGAATCCTATCATGCTGGGTGATCATATCTCTGAAAAATCCTTCATACTCGATATCCTTATTTGCTTCAATGACGGCAATATCATGAACCTTGAGATGCAGGTCAAGAACCTGAAAAACTGGATTCCGCGATCTCTCAGCTATCTGTGCCGGGAATTCGACAGGCTCGACCACGGTGATGATTACAACGACGTCAAGTCAGCATACCATATCGGCTTCCTTGACTATACCCTATTCCCGGATCATCCTGAATTTTATGCAACATATCATATGCGGAATGATAAAGACTATTATCTGTATAGTGACATTTTCACACTGTCAGTGATAGAATTGAACCATACAGATATGGCAACTAAAGAGGATCAAGTCTATGGCATCGACACCTGGGCTTCGCTCTTCAAAGCAACCACATGGGAGGAGATAAAAATGCTAGCTCAAACAGATCCATATATTGAATCAGCAGCTCATTCAATGTACAGCAGCGTCACAGATCCTGCCATACTTGATCTGTGCCGTAAACGAGATGAAGAGATCCGTGGTGATATCCGCCGTCGAGAGAGACTTGCCGAGCAGGATAAACAGATTGCCGAGCAGGATAAACAGATTGCCGAGCAGGATAAACAGATTGCCGAGCAGGACAAGCAGATCGCCGAGCAGGACAAGCAGATCGCCGAGCTTGAAAAAGAGAATGCCGAACTAAGAAAGTTGCTCGCCTCCAAGTAACTACCCATTACTATCAGAGCCGCATCGAAAGATGCGGCTCTTGTTATTGGCGAAGTATGGCTTACGCCGGATCACTCCTGATCGTCCTCATTCGGTGTGCGAACCGCTCCGCGCTTCGCACGTTCCTCTTCGTCCTCGCGTTTCTTCTTGGAAACGGCCCATGCTCCGAGTCCTGCTTCAATCACAGCCATCAACGTTACAATATGATTAAAAAAGAGGACCAGATTACTCCGATCCTCTCAAGTATGTGTCCGCAAACACATACCCCAATTCGTACTCGTAGTATACACCAAGATAACACTTAATTCAATGGGTTAAAACATACGTCCATAAAATAGATATTCTGTTACTCAGATCCGGATGAATCACAATGGCAGAGACATTAGCATTTACGGCTTTTCTGTATTTATCTGTAATATTTTTAAATTCTCTGAGAAAAGCCTTTATTTCAGTCCGGGGAATATTCAGCAAAACCATGAAATACACCATAAGGATTATATAATCACCTATGGTTTTAAAGTTGACATACGGTAACCCAATCTCTTGTACAAGACATTGCTTCATTGCTTTGTTACAATCCATCCAGAAGCCAAACACATAAAAAGCACATTGAGCCGCATCGAAAGATGCGGCTCTTGTTATTGCCTGGCGAAGTGTGGCTTACACCAGATCACTCCTGATCGTCCTCATTCGGTGTGCGAACCGCTCCGCGCTTCGCACATTCCTCTTCGTCCTCTCACGTTCTTCGGTAGCTATTTAAATAGATTACTGTGAGTACCGGTATCGATAAGAATCAACTTCAATCCTTCATCGTCTTTGGAATTCACCGGTTGGGATTATATTACACATTTAAAGCCACCATTAAATCCTTAACTGACTTGTATTCTCCGAGAAGATTCTTCCCTTCCAGAGCATCATCAATAGCCTTCTGTGTCTTCTTGCTTATTGCTTCCGGATGACTCTGAACATACAGAAAATCTATGGAATTATTGATATACTCCTTTTCGGAATCACTTAATAATGTGAACAAAGGATTAAGAGATATGCTCGACATATTCTCACCACGCTTTCTGCTTAACTGTGGTGACCTTCCCAAAATGGGAAGGTCACCGGCTAATTCAACAATTAATCAATTCTTACTACTTACTCCTGATCATCCTCTTCGGAGAGTTCCTCTTCGTCCTCGCGTTTCTTCTTGGAAACTGCCCATGCTCCGAGTGCTGCTGACGATGTTCCCATCAGGGTCATCATAGCCATCATCGAGTTAGCATCTCCGGTACCGGGACTACGACGAGCTCCAAGTACTGCGCCTCCGCGTCCGCGACGGGCTCCGAGTACTGCTGCTGCTCTGTTTGCTCCAAGAACCTCCTGATCTGTGTCAGTATCAGTATCCGTGTCTGTATCAGTATCCGTATCAGTGTCTGTATCGGTGTCCGTATCAGTATCAGTATCGGTATCGGTATCTGTGTCGGTATCTGAATCGCTGTCACTATCAGTATCGTTTTCTGTACGTTTCTCCCAAGGATAATACCTGTACTCGGTAGTTCTCCTGAAGGCTACGCTGTAAGTGAATGAAGGATCAAGGATCTTCTCAGTGTACTCACATCCAGCCTCTCCGGTTACACCAAACTTGATGTTCTTATCAACATCTGCGAAGCTTCTAGTTGCTGTATAAGGTGTTCTCTGGAGCTTAAATGCCACTCCGGAAAGATCACCGGTAAGTTTTACAGCCTCATATTGCAATCCGGTGAGAGATCCCTGGCTTCTCACTGCATCGTACTGCTTTCCGGTAAGCGTTCCCGTAGTCTTCA
>FMVL01000015.1 GCA_900102235.1 Lachnospiraceae bacterium XBB2008
GCAATCGTGCTTTTCCCTTTGGAAACGTCTATCCCTACAATGTTATGTGGTTCATAGGACATAGGCATATGCTCCTTTATAAGAATAGTGTAATGGTGATTCCATCTTTACCTGTTACCGATTCTGATTGCTTAGTGACGCGAATGCACCTTAAAGGCGATTCAACCCGCTGAAACGAACGCTACAACAGGTGGATGGATGACGGTTTCCGAGACGGACGTGGGAGTCCAAGATAATTCGTCGTCAGTCCATTACCCACCATTATTGTAGCTTAGATAACCGGATGGTAGATGTATAACTGGAGGTTACCATTTCTACCTCTTATAAAGTAGCAAGACAATTTATGAAGTGTTATAAGAATCATTTAGGCATCCTGACGGATGCCTTTTTTTTGTATTAATCGACATGAGGCGTCTTCTAGGGACATCTGTGGACAGCGCATGTTAAACCACAGGTTTAGTGACATTCGGTCATGTGGATGATAGATTCAGATCATACAGAACATTGTCATACAACGGAGATGGACTATGGTAAAGGAAGTACTGGCATGCAGAAAACTGACTCAGGGCCTCTCGTGGATAATGGCACAGTCGGATATAGAAAGGCAATGTCGTATTTTGAGAGTATGCGATGAGGGCAGGATCGGAGGCATAAGACTATATGATGCCGGCAGACAGGTCTACCTGCACGACATTACCGAAACGGCGGTGCTGCGATGAAGAAACTCCGTGATCTGGAAGAGGCTGCCATTAGGACAGAATCAGGTGACCTGCATGAGAAAAGACGGCTTACTGATCTGATAGCTGCCTGCTCCTCGCTCGGTGGAGCCAGACCAAAAGCAAATGTGACCGATGAGAATGGGGATATATGGATTGCCAAGTTCCCGTCCGTGAATGATGATCATAACATCGGAGCGTGGGAGATGGTCGCACATGAACTGGCTGTACGATGCGGGATACATGTACCGGAAGCCCGGCTTATGAATCTTTCCTCATATGGATCTACCTTTCTCATCAGAAGATTTGACAGAAAAAAAGACCGGAGAATTCATAGGTTCATTTGATACCGTGATCAGTCATGTATATCAGGATAATTGGCTTGATGATTTTGAAAAAGAACTGTTCTCCGACAGATTTGTACATCGGAGTGAAAGCAACTATGCTTTGGGACCGGTACGAAGGCTGACTGAGCTTAAATCGAATATGTACAGACGGGCTGAGTTATATAGTGAGCCGGTTGAGGACGACCCCTTTGCCGATATGCTGTATTATGAGAGCGACATATTTGAGTGGGAAGAAACCGAAGCGGATCTGGATCATCAGATATGTCTGGAACATGCCCGCGAGTCTCTGACCGCCAACATATCGAACTTCATAGGAAGTGTGATAGAGGATGTTCACAGCAGGATGAAGGAGTATGCCCTGATCCTTGAAGATCTGAAAATGCTGTCCGGGGTATGGCCTGAATACGAGGGTGTTGCCGGGACCGGATATACGCCTGAATGCATAGGCAGGCTGGACGAATACCGGGATAAGATATACGCATAAACCAGCGGTTTATTCTTTATTCACCGAATCCTTAGTATCATTGAATTACGATCGAAAAACAATGTTTGATGACTGAAAAAGGAGGAGACGTATGAATAAAGAAAACAGCATTTATACCGAAGTTGATCCCGGCTGGGACGGATATGAAAAAACATACATAAACCCTCTGACCAAAACATTCCAATACGAATACGCGCTGTACCAGGTGCTCTCGGGACTGTTTAAGTCGGTGGAATGCTCTTCCAAATGCATAGAGACCTTGAAGCTCTACTTCGCGGAACTCGCGAGGGGCTCGAGTGATCCCGGAAGTGTTCTGAATGACAACACCGGTTCCTCTGTAGCGAAAAGAAAGACTCAGGAGGGATTGATAACAGAGATCACTCATATGGTTGAGCGGGATGTGCAGGGGCATGTCAATTTCCCCGACATGCATAACTGCCGGGCCAGGATGAAGGTCCTGCGCAATAAGGACGGCTCCCATATCTTCATCTTCACTGATGAGATCTACTCCTTCGCCGTCAGGCTTAACATGCCACGCAAGGGGCGCAAAAAGATCGAGGTCGCAAACCTCGATCTTAAATGCGCGTCTTGACGATCGTATTGGAGGTATTTAGATGAGTAAAGTGTTTGTTATACCGGATGTGCATCTTAAGTCAGGGATGTTCGCAGAGGCTTCACGGTTGATCGGTCAGGGGGATTATGATGTAATAGTCATGCTCGGCGATCTTGTAGATGACTGGGGCCAGGGTGATAACAGGGATCTCTATAATGAGATTTTTGACGAAGCGATCAGGTTCGTAAAAGAGCATCAGAACACTTTTTTCTGCTACGGAAACCACGATATCAGCTATGTATGGGGACTTGAGGAGTCAGGATACTCCTGGTCGATGCGGGATCTGATAGTGGAGAGGCTTCAGGAATTGGTGGACGCCCTTCCGCCGGAGAATGTTGGCTTTTTGCATAGCATAGACGGTGTATTGTTCAGCCATGCCGGTGTCACAGAGAAATTCGCTGAGTATCAGTTTGGATTAGGGTGGGATATCCCGATACCCTACATGCTTGAGAGAGTCAGCCGAATGGATGAGAGACATCTTTGGACCGATGAGTCTCCGATCTGGGCCAGGCCGCAGTATGGTGAGATGAAGTTGTATTCAAAGAATGTATTTCAGGTCGTAGGACACACGCCTGTCAGAAAACCGCTACTGGAGGGGAACCTGCTTACGCTGGATACTTTTTCGGCATATCGGGACGGCACACCTTTTGGCGATCGGAGATTTGTCTGGGTCGATACTCAGGCGAAATCCTGGCATTATGCGGAGTGAGTTATTTATTCAATAATGGTTATTTCATAGGAGGATTAAGATGGGTAAATTGGGATATCCTAAGTACAAGCTTGACGATATTGTTTCATTCGAATGCGATGGGAAAACACTTAGCGGGAAAGTTGCCATCGTCGATGCATACGGTACATTCGGACAAAATGAGGAACCGTCCTATGACATCATGGTCGAGGAAGGTCAACCCTGGACCCTTTATAAGCATATAAGAGAATCATGGATACTGAATGATAATGAATAAAGGACGATAGTATGGAACGATTGCGGACATATCATCCTGTAGAGGGTGAGGCTTTCCATGTGCATACATTCAGATGTAAACATGCGGACGAGGTTCCTGATACAGCATATATCGATAAGGCTATCGAATTAGGGGCTCCGAGGATAGTGTTTACGGATCATTCTCCGTTTCCGGGCAACCTTTTCGGAAATCGAATGAAGATTGAGATGCTTCCTGAGTATATAACTACTATGTATCGCTTGAAGGAAGAATACCGGGGAAGAATAGAAATATTGGCAGGATTAGAGGTGGAGTACCTGCCTTCGTTTAGAGAATTCTATCAAGAACTGAAAACAAATCCGGGACTTGATCTGTTGATTCTGGGGCAGCATTTTTATGAGCACGAACCCGGATGGTACAGCTTTCTGGATGAGGATAAATCCGGTGAATACATAGGATTGTGTGAAGCGATGATTCAAGGTGTTGAAACAGATCTCTTTGATGTTGTCGCGCACCCTGACAGGGCTTTTCGCAGGAGAAAGAGCTTTGGCAGTGAAGAAGGATCGTTGGCAGATCGCTTGATATATGCCGCTACGTCACATGGCTCATATCTTGAATTGAATTATTCTTCTATGCATCGGAAGCGCCAGTTTTGGCATGAATTCTGGGATCGCTTGCCTAACCAGGCGATGATGATATACGGACTTGATGCGCACTCTGAGGAAGAGATGGTTGAGGGAATGGAAACGGATATTTCTTATCAAAACAGATGTCTGAACAGACAGAAGGAAGTGATATCATGATAAGCATTAAAACTGACATTATAAAATGCTCAATGCTTTTTCTTGTTACTTTTTTCGCTACCCGCGGTATATGTTTTTTTGCAAACAGTCAGGGGGCCAATATGCTACCGACGCTGAGTGACATCGGTAAGTTCTCAATAAACCGTGTGGACGGATCCGGGGATTCCGGAGATATCATAGTCAAAAATGTTAATTCTTCCCGTACGCTGATCTATGATATCAACATACCGGATATGTCATGTAAAGTGATATTCATGCCACAAGCGTTTCCGGAACGCCGGGTGCTTCCAAAGGCGTGTCTGCCTTAGTATAATGGCGAAAATTTATGAAAGTTGCCAACGCTAATATGATGTAGAACACATAAAAAACCACGTGTTCTACTAGCCAGTTGTTTGAAAAACAGCAAAAATCGTAAAAGCCGTGAAGCAAAAACGGAACAACGAATCCCAGGATCCTGTACTTATGGCATCTTGTTTTATCGCCGTTATCACTATCCTTCCTGCATGCTCCCTCCATTATAGCATCTTATCATTTCTCGTAACCGGCCTCGAGAGCCTTATCGCCACTGTAGGCATTGATGGCTTCTTCGAATTTGCTGACAGCTGCCCTGATATCTAGCGGATCGACGGTGTTCCTGTTCAGGATGCAGTCTCCTTTTATTATGGAGATGCTCCAGTAATTCAGATTCGCAACGATCCTGTCCTCGGCTTCTTCGGGAAGCACATACAATGCCTTTTCGAGCTCCTGGTATGTTAATTCCTTCATTATGAGTTGGAGCGCTCCATCAGCGTAGTTCGGGAGGACAGCAGCTATTCTTTTTCCTGTTTCCACGGAATCCGGGTCTTTTTCGGGGAGCAGATCACATATTTTTACATCATCGAATCTGTGGTATATCTCGTCTTTGAAATCACCGATAAATTCACGTCTGTGGCTATGCAGGATAGGAAACCAGTCCTTATCGTCTTTGTGGGCAGCATTCTCTTTTTCATCTTCTTCAACCCACCGCCACCCCTCCGGAAGCAGATATTGCAGAGCCTCATCGATGAAACTGTAAGAGTATAAATCTTTGAGTATGCATCTGACACCGAATACCGCGGCAAAGTATATGGCGGCATCGTATCCGGAAGGGTTTATTTTGAAGTATCTGTCAGCAGCATGATCGGATGCTTCATCAATGCCTGATCCGTTCAACCACAGTTGTATGCTTTCCTTAAAGATTTTTTCATAGGGGGTATCCTCGGGAAGACCATCTGCTTCAAGCTGTAAGCCTGAAGGTCCCTCATGATTACATATTTCGGACAGCCTGTCTATTTCGGACAGAAGTGAGAACATCTCCTTTATCTGCGCTTCCGGAGGTGTCATATTTTTTATTTTGGATATGCAGTCACGTGTTGCTTCAATCATTTTTCGAGTCATAATCACTTTCTCCTTTTGCGAATTTTACCCTGTCTTCTTTTATCATTTTTTCGATCCTTTCCCTGTATCTTCCGTCAGGGATCAGGTCAAATACCATCAGCATTGCCTCTTTTACATTATCCGGCTCATAGTCATGACACATATGCCACAGAGCTGTTATCGGGAGGATGCAGGCAAGAGCTTCCCATCCCTGAGGATCATAAAGATAGTAGTATACTGAGCAGCTATCAAGTAATGAGTCGGGAAGATCTCCCTGACCGAATTTATCCATGCAGCGCCATATATACCGGTCCCGCTTCGTCTTGGGTTTCCAACTGAACCAGATGAATCCCTGAAGCTGGAAAAGATAATTTTGTTTTCCGTAGTCGGCAAAAAAGACCATCCGTCGGATCACATCGGCAAATACGGTAAAATCGTCCTCGGTAAACTCAAGACCTTTTGCGCGCAGAATTGCATCATCCAGGAGAAATTCGAGGTTTTCCGAAGCCTCTCTGTCACGGTCATCCCATTCGATATGTTCAAACCGTCTGGGGTCGGGAGAATAATCCTTGAAATCATAAACGTTCAGAGTCTCTTTCTGTCTGAGCCATTTTCCCTCGTCAAGTTTGTTTAATATTTTATCGAGCATCGCCAGAGTTTTCTCGAAGGTGTCGCTTTCAGGGTCAAGAAACGCCTTTCTCTCTTCCTCGGAATGGTATTCTTCGCTCAAGAAAGACATGAGCGCATCACAATGGATGGAGAATTCATAGCGGTACTCTCTGTGTCCGTCTTTTAAAGAGACACTGCTAATCTGCGGAGCGTAGCTATAATATATCTTATATCCTTTGTAATCTATACTCCCGTGATCGCCTGAGGCAACAGCCAGTATAGCGTCAGTCAGAGCTTTGAAGTACTCATCGCTGCCGTCTCTTATCACATCAAGCTTATATGATCCGCGGGAAATGTAGTTTTGGATCCCGTGATCGCCGGCTTCTGCTGCTTCTCTTGCATCGATCAGGATATCAAAAGCCTGTTTCATCTCTTCAGGAGAGGCCGGTTTAGATGTCTTTGCGCCCTCTTCTATCATTTGCGAAATATCATCGTAAGGATCGTTTTTTTCGTTGATCTTCATATATAAACCTCCTTTTTAGCGTCTTTATATCCTGGTTATATAATATCTGAGGCTCACTGACAATAAACCGGCAGTTCAGTCCCCCCCCTTTGAAAATACAGGCCGTTAGAGTTATAATTTAGGAACTATCGGGGTGTGGCTCAGTTTGGCTAGAGCACCTGGTTTGGGACCAGGGGGTCGCAGGTTCGAGTCCTGTCACCCCGATGTTGTTATGGAGGTGGAAATATGAGAGATATTAACAGAATTGACACATTGCTTAATGAACTGGGAGAGACCTGGAAAAAGTGCCCTGACATGAGATTCGGTCAGTTGGTATCTAATCTGGTTCCCAAGGATGGTTTAAGCGATGAAGCGTGGATCAGGTGCTTGTGGAATTGGGAAGAGGACAACTGGATGGAAGCCATCAAAGACTTTGGGGATAAAATCTGAAACTCCGCATTCACAGATGAAACAGGAAGGAAAGATCCGGAGTCCCGTGAATATAAAGAAAGATTTCCAAGTATATCCGGAGCGTATTTCGGTATGTAGTTAAAGGTGTGAGCATGTATATCTTTCTTGATGTAGACGGAGTGTTAAATACAGAAGCGGATTGGGCGAGGAAGGTTTATTCTCTGAATTCCAAATGTGTGGAATCATTTTGCGGGCTGCTAATGAGACTGAAAGACCCTAAGGTTGTGCTGTCTTCCACGTGGAGGAATGGGATCGCCAGGGATGGTACTACAGCAGTTCATATTGATGATCTGATAAAAGCACTTGAGCCTGCCGGTATCAAATCTCTTGATAAAACGGGAGTTGCACCTGATGGAAGCAGGACTAAAGAAATTGAGCACTATCTGAGACGGCATTCGGAGGATAGCTATATTATCCTCGATGATGATCCCGAATTGTTTGAACAGAAGAAGAATACACCGCATCTATATCTGACATCATCAAAAACGGGATTAACAAATGAAGATGTAACCAGGATATTAAAAAATATGTTATAAAGGCTTTTTTGATTTTTCTCTGCTGTAGATTTTTATATATTCTGAGTAGGATTTTTTATTCTTTTGTCAAATTCCCCAATATAAAGTGTATTCATCCGATATATGGTCCCCGGAGGGCGGGGGCTCAAAAAACTAAGGAGGATGGATATGAAGAAAAAAGTTTTAGCAGCATTGATGGCAGTTGCACTGACCGCTCTTACTGCATGCGGCGCTGCACCCGCAGCTCCCGCAGCATCAGGTTCAGGTGATGCAGCTCCGGCAGCAACTGATTCGTCATCATCAGGTTCGGGCAAGAAGGTTGCGGTTGCAATGCCTACCCAGTCATCTGAGAGATGGATGCATGACGGTGCCAACATGAAGGCACAGCTTGAGGAACTCGGTTATACCGTAGATCTTCAGTACGCAGAGGATGATGTACAGGCTCAGGTTTCACAGATCGAGAACATGATAGCAGCAGGCGCTGACTGCCTCGTTATCGCAGCTATCGACTCTGACGCGCTCGTAAATGTTGAGCAGCAGGCCAAGGATGCAGGCATCCCCGTTATCGCTTATGACCGTCTTCTTATGAACACTGACGCTGTAAGCTACTATGCTACATTCGATAACAAGGGTGTAGGAACCAAGATCGGCGAGTACATCGTTCAGCATGCTGACGCAACTCCCGAGAATCCCAAGACCATCGAGCTGTTCATGGGTTCACCCGACGATAACAACGCTCACATGCTTTATGCAGGTCTTATGGAGCAGATCCAGCCTTTGCTTGATGACGGATCACTCATCTGCAAGTCCGGCCAGATCGATTTCGAAGACAACAACACATTAAGATGGGATCAGCAGACAGCTATGAAGAGATGTGAGGATATCCTTACCAGATACTATGCTGATGAAGATCTTAACATCTGTGCATGCGCATACGACGGACTTTCATACGGCTGCATGTCAGCTCTTGAAGGTGCCGGCTATACAGACGCAAACTGGCCCATGATCACAGGTCAGGATGCAGAGCTCATGGCTACCAAGCACATCATCTCCGGCAAGCAGACAATGTCCATCTACAAGGACACAAGACTTCTTGCAAGCAAGTGTGTTACAATGGTACAGGCAGTTCTTGAAGGTGCAACACCCGAGATCAACGATACCGAGCAGTACAACAACGGTAAGATCGTAGTTCCTTCATATCTGTGCGAGCCCGTTCCGGTTGATAAGGACAATTATGAAGAAGTTATCATCGGCGGCGGATACTATACCAAGGAGCAGCTGGCTGAGTGATCATCACCGGCGAGATACCGATGCGATTTAAGCAGGGCGGCGACTGACGCCGCCCTGTTTTCAAATGATCATAAGAAGGAGTGTTAAGATGTCGGATTACATCTTGGAAATGAATCATATTACGAAGGAATTCTCCGGAGTAAAGGCCCTGGATGATGTAAATCTCAAGGTTAAGAAAGGCGAGATCCACGCAATATGCGGTGAAAACGGAGCCGGCAAATCCACGCTTATGAATGTCTTATCGGGAGTATATCCTTTCGGTTCATATGAGGGAGATATCCTGTATAAGGGCGAGCATTGCAAATTCCATAACCTCAGGGATTCGGAAGCCAAGGGAATAGTTATCATTCATCAGGAACTTGCGCTTTCTCCTTTGCTGTCTGTGGCTGAGAATGTATTCATAGGCAATGAACAGACCAGCTCGAAAGGTATCATAGACTGGACGGCAACAAGGGTCCGCGCTCAGGAGATGCTTGCAAAAGTAGGACTTGAGCATGAGGACGTCAATGTACCTGTCAATTCGCTGGGTGTGGGCAAACAGCAGCTCATAGAGATCGCCAAGGCCATGGCCAAGAAGGTTGAACTGCTGATACTTGATGAGCCCACCGCAGCACTTAACGATGAGGAGAGCAGGAAACTCCTTGATATAATGCTTCAGCTCAAGGAGCAGGGGATCACCTGTATCATTATTTCACATAAATTAAATGAGATCGAATATGTATCCGATTCGGTTACCATCATCCGAGACGGAAAAACTATAGAAACCCTTGTAAAGGGAGTGGACGATTATTCTGAGGACAGGGTCATCAAGGCCATGGTAGGGCGCGAGATGACCAATCGTTATCCCGTAAGAGAGGGTGTCACGATAGGTGACGTTATATTTGAAGTAAAGGACTGGAATGTATTCCATCCCGATGATGAGCACCGTCAGATACTCAAGGATATCAATATCAAAGTACGCGCAGGCGAGGTGGTTGGCCTTGCAGGTCTGATGGGAGCCGGAAGAACGGAGCTTGCGATGAGCCTGTTCGGACGCAGCTACGGCCAGAAGATTTCGGGAACCGTACTGATAAACGGTAAGGAAGTGCATTTAAAGACAGTCAAGGATGCGGTTAAGAACAAACTGGCCTACATTTCGGAGGACAGAAAGACCTATGGTCTGAATCTGATCGCCGATATAAAGGAAAATATGGCAATCGCAGCCAGACCGTTCTTCTTCTCCAAAAACGGTGTGATAAACGCAAATGATGAGATAGTTGCAGCACAGGAATACAAAGAGCGTATCAATGTTAAAGCCAATTCCATCAATCAGGTAGTAGGCTCGCTTTCGGGAGGTAACCAGCAGAAAGTTGTTGTTGCCAAATGGATGCTTACTCAGCCTGATGTTCTGATCATGGATGAACCTACCAGAGGTATAGACGTAGGTGCCAAATATGAGATCTACTGCGTAATCAATGAACTTGCCAAAGCAGGAAAGGCAATAATAGTTATTTCATCGGAGATGCCTGAGATAATAGGCTCCTGTGACAGATTGTATGTCATCAATGATGGTGAGATAGCCGGAGAACTGAATAAAGACGAATTTTCGCAGGAGAGGATAATGCAGCTTATCATGGCTCATCAGAGAAAGGGAGATGGAAATGAATAATAAAAAAGTTGTCAAAATGGACATGAAACAGTACGGAATGTTTTTTGCCCTAATAGCTATTTATCTTGTGTTCGCACTGTTGACTGACGGAGCCAACTTAACTCCCATGAATATCAACAACCTGATCATGCAGAACGGTTATGTGGTTATTCTGGCGATCGGTATGCTCCTGTGCGTTCTCACAGGTAACATCGATCTGGGCGTAGGTTCCGTAGTAGCCGTTACCGGTTCCATCGCGGGTATCATAATGATGGATTTCAAGATGAACATGTGGGTTGCGATCATCGCTGCACTTGCAGTAGGTATCCTGACCGGTCTGTTCGCAGGTTTCTTCATCGCTTATCTGAACATCCCGCCTTTTGTAACGACACTGGCTACGATGCTCATGGGCCGCGGTCTTACCTATACGTTGCTTCAGGCCCAGACCAAGGGTCCGCTTCCCGAGAATTACAACTTCATCGGTGCCGGATTCCTTCCTTCCATACAGGTTCCGTTCGGTGACGGGACATTGGACCTTGTCAGCATAATAGTTGCACTTATAGCATCCGCGATACTTATACTCTCGGAGTTTAAGAGCAATGCGACCAAGAAAAAATACGGTTTCGCAGTCAATCCCATGTGGCAGATAGTCCTTAAACTTGCGGTCATGCTGTTCATCATCTGGTTCTTCTTCTATAAGCTTGCAAGGTACAAAGGTCTTCCTTTCGTACTTCTGATAATGGTAGTGCTCATAGTCATCTACGGATTCATCACGAGCAAGACAGTTGCGGGACGCCAGATATATGCTCTGGGCGGTAACAGAAAAGCAGCTAACCTGTCCGGTATCGATACCAGAAAGGTATTCTTCTGGGTATACGTTAACATGGGATTCTTATCATCCATTGCAGGCATCGTGCTCGCAGCCAGAAACGGATCCGCAACACCCAAAGCAGGTGACGGTTTCGAGATGGACGCCATAGCATCCTGCTACATCGGTGGCGCAGCAGTTGCCGGTGGTGCCGGAACGATCGTCGGTGCTGTGGTCGGTGCGTTCATCATGGGTATACTTAATAACGGTATGTCACTGTTCGGATGGTCAACCGATATTCAGAAGATCGTCAAAGGTGCCGTCCTTCTCGGCGCGGTTACATTTGATGTATTATCCAAGAGAAAGAAGAGCTGATACGTAATGATCTTTTTGACAGGCTGTGGGACCTCTCACAGCCTGTTGTTTATTATTTACGGCAATGTTACAATTTTTGAGTGATATAAGAGGAGTGTTTAATGGATCTCTATAAAGTAATACTTGTAGATGACGAAGAAGAAGTCAGGGAAGCCATAAGGAGAAGGATCGACTGGGAAGAGATCGGTTTTACGGTAGCGGGTACTGCGGAAAACGGTGAGGATGCTCTTGAACTTGCCGAAAACTGTGAGCCCGATGTCGTGATGACTGATATCCAGATGCCTTTTATGGACGGACTTACGCTCCTAAAGAAGCTCAAAGAGAAATTTCCCGACATACGGAGCGTGATCTTTTCCGGATACGACGATTTTGAATATGCCAAGGAAGCGATCAAGCTCGAATCGGAAGAATATATATTAAAGCCCGTTGATTCGGCGGAACTTAAGAAAGTGTTCATCAGGATCAGGGAAAGACTCGATGAACAGATAAGGATGCGCCGGAATGTGGAACAGCTGTCCCAGTATTATGAGAACAGCCGTCCAATGATGAAGGAACAGCTCCTGATAGGACTTCTTGAGGGCAGAGAGCTTCAGTACGATCTGGAGAGATATCAGAAGGACTTCGGCTTTCAGATAGAATCCGCATTTTACTGCGTTGCGGCTTTCAGGATCACCCCTGTATCGGATGACCGGGCCAAACTAGATAAAAATCTTATGGCGGTCTCACTTGAACAGATCGTCAATGACTGGTTCAAGGATATCCTTCCCGTCGAAGCGTTCGTGTATCTGGATACGGTGTGCGTCCTTGCCAGACTGTCGGCTACCGGACAGTATGCTTTGTTTGCGGAAGAAATGGACAGACTATGCAGGAGTGCGCACAAGCTTCTTGACGCCAACGTCTGCGCCGGCATAGGGCGCGTGTACGGCAATGCCGAGAGCATACATACCTCATTTCTCGAAGCCAAGGACGCTTTTCATCACAGGATATTCGTAGGCGAAAACCAGGCCATCCTGATAAGTGATGTCGATCCGGTATGTGATGTGGAGGATTATGTCAGCGAGAAGCAGATCCGTCATATAATCCGCCAGGTCAAGATAGGGACTCCCGAGAGTCTTGAAGCAGAGATAAGGGAGTTTGCGGAAAAGATCAAGAAGTCGGACTTCACTCTCGGACAGCTCAGGATCTTTTACGCTGAATTCATCGTGGAACTCTTGAGACTCATGCGTGGTCACGGGATCAATACCGCTGAATCACAGATCGGGAATATTAATACCAACGAAGAGATGGACCGCTTTGTATCCATGGATGAGTTTGCCGACAGACTTGTCGAACTGGCCGGATCCATACGCGAGAAGATAAGCTCTACCAGACTCGATACGACCAGAAAACTGGCTGAAGATGCCAAGCAGTATATCATGGATCACTACAGTGACAGCAGTTTTTCCGTGGATGATATCTGCGCACACCTGGGCGTGGGCACTTCCTATTTTTCGTCCGTATTCAAAAAGGATACGGGAATGAGTTTTGTTACCTACCTGACGAATGTTCGGATGAATGAGGCTCAGAGACTTCTCGATACCACGGATGAGAAGAGCTATATTATAGCCGGGCTTGTGGGATATGAGGAGCCTAACTATTTCAGTTATGTCTTTAAGAAGCATTTTGGCATATCGCCTTCAAAATACAGACAGCATTAAGCGGAGAAGCCTTCAGTGGACGATCTCCCTGTCTTATACTGCGATCTCCATTATCAGCATTCTGGCTATGGCGATCGCTTTTTATACCCATTCCATCAACACCATAAGAGACAATACCATAAAGGAAAACCAGCAGATAGTGGATCAGGTCAGCTGGAACTTAAACTCGTATATCCGGAGCATGATGGGTATCTCGGATACTATGTACTATAACGTCATCAAGAACACCGATCTGACCTACGAGAAGATCAACAAGGAAATGAATCTTCTCTATGAAGCCAACAAGGATAACCTGACGGGAATAGTACTGGTCACCGAAGACGGAGCGATAGTCGCGGCTTCTCCCGTATCGACCAGAAAGGCCGGCGTTGATTTAAAAAAGCAGGAATGGTTCAGCCGGGCGCATGAAGAGATCGAGAACATTCACTTTTCAACACCCCATGTACAGAACATCTTTGACAACAGTTCCTACAGATACTTCTGGGTCGTATCGCTCTCGAGGAGCGTGGAACTTACATTCATGGGCAATATCAGAAACGGCATCCTGCTCGTAGACATGAACTACAGCGGGATAGAGCAGATGTTTGAGAAGGTAAATGACGGCGGTGTCGGATTCGTATATCTGTGCGACTCGGACGGCAAGATCATATATCATCCGATGCAAAAAGCCATTTACGCCGAACTTATCAGAGAGAATAATCTTGAGCACGCAAAGCACGCTGACGGGGCTTTTTCCGAGGTGTTTGACGGCCGCGAGAGGGATATCGTCATTAAGACCGTGGGATATACCGGGTGGAAGATCGTAAGCGTGACTCCTGTAAGTGAGCTGGCCATGGGCATGGGGCAGATGCGTAACTATCTGATCGTGGTCGCGATCATAATGCTCATCCTCATCGTGTTCGGAAACAACATCATATCCTACGTCGTGACCGACCCTATCAGAAGACTGGAAAAGTCCATTGCGGAACTCGAAGAAGGCGCGCTTAATCTGAACAAAGCGACAATGAACGAGGACGATATCTATATCGGCGGATCTCACGAGATAAGGCATCTTGGCCGGACGATCAAATCCATGGTGCGTCAGATGAAGAAACTGACGGATGATATGATCCATGAGACCGAAGCGAAGAGAAAGAGTGAGCTCGATGCGCTTCAGAGCCAGATCAACCCCCATTTCCTGTATAACACTCTCGATTCCGTTGTATGGATGATAGAGGGCGAGAGGTATGAGGATGCGATACGCATGGTCACGGCGCTGGCGCAGCTCTTCAGGATATCTTTGAGCAAAGGCAACAATATCATCACCATTCACGACGAGATCATACACGCGAGAAACTATCTGAACATACAGATGGTCAGATTCAAGAACAAGTTCACGGCCGACATAGACATAGATCCCGCGATCGAGGACTGCGCGACTATCAAGCTCATAGTCCAGCCGCTCCTGGAAAATGCCATATATTACGGCGTGGAGCATATGGACGGTGAGGGAGAGATAAAGATCCGCGGCGTAGAACGGGACGGGGATATCTATCTTTCGGTTTCCGATAACGGAATGGGCATACCCGAAGAGACACTTGCCACACTTCTGACGGATAAGGCCAGAAGCCGCGGCAAAGGATCCGGCATAGGACTTTGGAATGTTAACCAGAGGATACAGATATACTTTAAGGGCGATTACGGTCTGATGATCGAGAGTGAACTTGATGTGGGAACGACCGTAACGATACATCTTCCGAAGATATCTATAGAGGAATACCGGAGGGAAGAAACCAAAGCCGGGCAGGAGGACGGACATGAAAAAGATGTTTAAGAACAAAAGCATCATCATCGTGATCGTTCTGCTGGTCATACTGGTCGTATCACTGCTCATAGGCCTGTATGAAACCTCTCCGCAGGCATCCGGACAGGAAGTAAAGCATGTCTCGATGATCGTGTACGGAGACGATCAGGAACGATGGGAGAACATGCGTGAAGGAGCGGATCTGGTATGTGCGGACCGGGATGCGAAACTGAGTCTGCTCACGACTCTGGCCGAGGACGATCCGGAGGAGCAGAAGGAGATCATAGACAGAGAACTTGAGGACGGAACCGATGCTCTGATCATAGCTCCCTGCTCAGGCAGAGAGATAAAGGATTATATAGATGCAAATAACCTGAAGATACCCGTGATATATCTGGAGACAGTCGATTCCGCATCACCTGTCGATATAAACATCGCTCCGGATGATTATATGATGGGCTATTCCCTCGGGGAGCAGATCGTAGCGGAGGAAAGCGATATCGTGACCGTAGCGGTGCTTTCCGGATACGCCGACAGAGACAGTGTGCGTCTGAGGGAAGAAGGCTTAAGAGATGCCATAAACGGCAGAGTCGGGACCGTACTTGACTGGTCCGGCATAAAGACCGGAGTCAGCAAGGACGTGAGGACTTATATACAGAGAGCGATCGTTTCCGAGGCAACGGATGTCATAGTCTCCTTTGATAATACGACTACGGATTCGCTGCTCGACGCTCTGTCCAACCTCAACCAGAGCAGCAAGGTATACTCCATCTCGACATCGGATCATGCCGTGTATGATCTCTATAACGGGGATATCAAAGTGTTAGAGTATACGGATGAGTTCAGCATGGGTTATCTGGCTGCAATGTATGCGCTCGATCCCAAATACGCTTCGGGAAGATACTCACATAAACAGATCGAATACAGGATGGTCAGAAAGGAGAATATGTACAGTGAAGAAAACCAGACATTGCTGTTCCCTTTTGTTGATTAGCCTTATGATCGTTCTGTCCGCGGCATCTGCGTGTCTTGGCGGGTGCGGCACTCCCGCGCAGCCTGCCGTCAGGGAAGTGAAGATCGCGGTACTTACATATGATGATTACGATACATTCGTCAATTCCGTGACCAGACACATGACCAGGTGGTGCAGACAGAAGGAAAAAGAGGATGATGTCAGGATCACGATCGATATAGTCGGAGCAAAAAAAAGCCAGCTTACGCAGAACGATCAGGCCAGAAACTATATCCAGGATAACTATGATGTCCTGTGCGTTAATCTCGTGGACAGGACAGATGCATCTGGCATAATAGATAAAGCCGTGGCAAGTGGCACGCCGGTCATATTCTTTAACCGTGAGCCGGTAAGCGAGGACCTATACAGGTGGGATCAGCTGTATTATGTAGGTGCGATCCCGAGTCAGTCCGGAGAACTGCAGGCCCGGATCATAACGGATGCCTTATCAGACCCCGATAAGTTTGACGGTATAGATGTGAATGATAACGGAACGATTCAGTATGTGATGCTTGAGGGTGAAGCCGGACATCAGGATTCGCTCGTGCGTACCAGCGTCTGTACCAATTCGATCGTGAATGCCGGATTCAGCCTTGAGAAACTGGGCGATGAATATGCCAACTGGGACAGGGATCAGGCGAGAGCCAAGATGAAGGAACTCATTGACCGCTATCCTTTTCAGATAGAGATGGTCATTGCCAACAATGATGATATGGCACTGGGTGCGCTCGATGCCCTTACGGAGTGCGATTATCCGCTGGATCCTTTTGTGGTGGGTATAAACGGCACACCGGAGGCTCTTGAAGCCGTCAGGACCATGAAGATGGACGGAAGCGTATACAATGATGCCAAAAGCCAGGGGGAGACTATCATGGAAATGGCATATGCACTGGGGCAGGGGCTCCCCGTTCCCGACACGGTAGAACTGACTTTTGATAAGTATGTGTTTACACCATACAGCATTATTACTTATGATAATGTTCAGGAATACCTGAATAACGAGAACGATTAGTTCATGTAAGAATATCGGGTGGATATTATGGCAAGAATATCGGTAAACATAGATGAAGTTAAGGATATGCTCAGGCGGGAAGGCATGTATATCATCAATACTGAGGATGATATGGAGAGAATGCTGGATGTCATGGTGAAGTTTTACACCGAAGATGAACTGTTCATCTGGTTGTGCGGCGGTGAGTATAATGAGACGACTTCGGCTAATATCCTGAGGGCGGGCATCTATTCGATGCCGAATTGCATATCTTATGCCGATTCACCGGATTTTAACGCCGTTGCCGCCTGGATACCTCCCGGGAGCAAGAATCTCCCCATTTTTTCCTATCTGAAAAACGGAGGTTATGAGATCTGTAAGCAGAACGGTCTCGGTATAGTCAACAGGCTCTTAAATTATCAGGGGTATGCATCCAGGATGCATAAGAGCATTACCGGAAAAGGAGACTGGTATCTGTTTTCCTATGCGGTAAATACGGATCTTGATTACAATGAGTACAGTGAGAAGATCCTGCGCCCCATGACGAAATACGGCTGGGAAACCGGCGAAGCCTGCTACAGCGAGGTTACCTCTGAGCGAAGTGTAACCTTCATGAGAGCAGCGGGATTTCAGGTGCGTGATCAGGGAAGGATCCCGAGAAGCAAAGTAAATTATTACGGGGTCATGGTGTAGAAGTAATATGAGTGCATATAATTTCCTTCTGATAATTCAGATAATCTGTGTGTGCCTTTCTTTTGTTTCGATAGGAAGAGTACTTTCGGTGCGTAATTCCGTCAGTTCGAGATACCTCGTGCTCACGGTCATCTTCACCATGCTCTATTCCATGGGATATCTGGAAGAAATGCTCGCGCGTTCAACCGAAGCCGCGTTTGTAAGTTATGTTATCCAGTATTTCGGTCTCGCATTTTTGCCGGTCGGTTATTTCTGCTTTACCTGCGATTATCTTGATGTAAAACTCAATTCCGTTCTTAAATGGATGTTCTTCGGCATCGGCGCACTTATCTTTGTTCTGGTAGCTATGGCACCGTATGCGAATCTTTATTACGCCGGTTATGAGTTTGTCGATACGGGGCTTTATCCGCACCTCGTCACTCAGAAAACTCCCGTTTACTGGATGTATCTGATAGTTGAGACGGCGTTCCTTTTAGCCAGCGCGATCCTTTTTGCGGTCAAGCTCCGCTTAAACCGGAACAACAGGATGCGTGCACTGTTGCTGGCTCTGTTCTTTGAATCGCTTCTTCCCATAATCGGAACGACATTAAACATTCTGGATCTGCTTCACGGATTCGAGCCTTCCAGTGCTGTCGTGAGCATAATGGCGGTTCTGATCACGTTTACCCTGACCAGCGGCAAGATGGCGGATGTACGCGAGGTCGCATATGCAAACCTCTATCGTAACGTCGGCATGGGCATAATCATCGCCGATGCATCGCAAAACTACCTTGACAGTAACTTTACGGCTCAGACATATCTTCCCGCGCTTAAGGAAATGGTGCCCGGAACACCGCTGCATCTTCCGGACCTTCCGCTTTTTCAGGGACTCGGTGAACATTATTTCGAACTTGAAGGAAAAATGTATGTGAGTACCTGTGTAAGACTGTTCGAAGCCGGCAACAACATCGGTTACATCATATCGATAAATGACGTATCGGAGATCCGTGAGCGCGTTGAGGAGATGAGAAGGCTCAAGGAAGCGGCTGATGCGGCTAATGACGCAAAGAGCCGGTTCCTGGCCAACATGAGTCATGAGATACGAACACCTCTTAATGCGATAATCGGCATGAGCGAGCTTTCCGAAAAAGAAGATTCACCCGAGGTCGTGCATGATTACGTTGCCCAGATCAAGGCGGCGGGCAAGGTTCTGGTCGATATAGTATCGAACGTTCTCGATATCTCCAAGGCCGAGTCGGGTAAGCTCGACCTGACCATGACGGAATATGATGTGGTCGAATTCTTCAATTCCGTGATCAACATCACGAACATGCGTATCGGTGACAAGCCTGTCGAGTTCCTGATCGATATCGATCCCACCATTCCGAGAAGGCTGTACGGTGATGATGTGCGCTTGAGGCAGGTGTTCATGAACTTCCTTGGTAATGCCGAGAAATACACGGATACCGGACATATCAAACTCACCGTCGACGGGCACGTTGAGGGCAAACGCATCAAATTGACCGTATCGGTCGAAGATACCGGGCGAGGGATAAAGGATGCGGATATCGATCAGCTGTTCAAGCCTTTCTCCCAGGTCGATACCCTCAAAAACAGGGGGATCACCGGAACCGGACTGGGTCTAAATATAGCCGCCAAGCTTATAGATCTGATGGGCGGATCCTATTCCGTAAAGAGTACCTACGGCGAAGGAAGTACATTCTCATTTGATGTTTATGAAGATATCGTTGACGCAGAGCCTTTTGCCGGTGATAAAGAGCGGAAGGTATATACTGCGGCCAAGTATCTGACATTCCACATATACGGAAAGCGTGAGTCTGCCGAGACCAGGACACTGATCGCCAAGCAGCAGAAGGCGGGTGAAAAGAAATATCCCGATGCAAGGGTACTGGTCGTAGACGATAACAAGGTCAATCTCAAGGTGCTCAGTGCATATCTGAAGAAATTCGATATAAGCGCGGATATCGCCTCCTCCGGTGAAGAGGCTGTCGAAGCAGTCAGATATAAGGAGTACGATCTGATCCTCATGGATCATATGATGCCCGGAATGGACGGTGTCGAGGCTACGGGGATCATAAGAAAGCTGGATGTGCCGTGGGCTAAGAAAGTCAGGATATCGGCATGTACAGCCAATGTCATCAAGGGCGTGGAAGAAGAATTCAAAGAAGCGGGACTGGACGGATTCCTGCCCAAGCCCGTACAGTTTGACGACCTGTCCGAGCATCTGTACAGGATGCTTGACGGGAAAGGATAAAGAGCGGAATGTGAGAGATTGATTTTAAGAAAGGAGTATTTTACATGTTTGATTTTCAGTATTTTACCCCGACCAAAGTGGTTTTCGGAAAAAACACCGAAAGCCGTGTAGCGGAGCTTATCAGGGAATTCGGCGGAACGAAGATACTGATACATTACGGCGGAGGAAGCGTTGTGCGTTCGGGACTTCTTAAGCGCGTGACCGATTCTCTGGATGCCGCAGGTCTTGCATATGTAACACTCGGCGGTGCCGTTCCGAATCCGCACCTCGGACTTGTTTACGAAGGCATCGAGCTTTGTAAGAAGGAAGGCGTTGACTTTCTTCTGGGCGTAGGCGGTGGAAGTGCCATCGATTCCGCCAAGGCCATCGGATACGGTGTGGCTAATGAAGGTGATGTTTGGGATTTCTATGACTATAAGCGTAAAGCAACGGGATGTCTTCCGATCGGCGTCATCCTTACGATCGCCGCAACGGGAAGTGAGATGAGCGATTCTTCCGTTATCACCAAGGAAGAGGGGCTTGTAAAGCGCGGATACAGCAGTGATTACTGCCGTCCGAAATTCGCCATCATGAATCCCGAGCTCACCATGACTCTTCCCGATTATCAGACGGCATGCGGCTGCACCGATATCATGATGCATACGATGGAGAGATACTTTACCAACGGCGGGAACATGGATATCACGGATGCCCTGGCTGAAGGCCTCCTTCGGACCGTTAAGGATAACGCTCTGATCCTCTGCAAGGATCCGAAGAACTATGATGCCCGTGCGGAGGTCATGTGGGCAGGAAGCCTTGCTCACAACGGACTTACCGGATGCGGTAATGACGGCGGCGACTGGATGACTCATAAGCTGGAGCATGAGCTCGGCGGATTGTATGATGTGGCACACGGTGCAGGTCTTGCTGCGATCTGGGGCAGCTGGGCAAGATATGTATATAAGGACTGTCTCCCCCGCTTTAAGAAGTTTGCGATAAACGTCATGGGAGTAGAAGACAGCGGAAGCGATGAAGAGATCGCACTCCGCGGAATAGAGGCTATGGAGGATTTCTACAGGAGCATCAACATGCCTACCAATCTTCGTGAACTCGGTGTTGAAGCGACCGATGAAGACCTCGTTCTCATGGCTCAAAAATGCGCTATCGGCGTAGGCGGTGAGATGGGATCCGCCAAGGTCCTTAACGAAGAGGCGATGCTTGCGATCTACAGAGCCAGCATGTAAGTCATACGATACATCTTCAGGAACTTAAAGATACATTCCTCCATATTATAGGTGTAACCCGTTCACTTATGATATGGAGGATTTTTAAGGAGATCAATTATGAGTAAGGTTCTTGTGATACCCGATATACATCTGAAACCGTGGATCTTCGATCAGGCGGAAGAGGCACTGATCAACACCGATTGCGAGTTTGCGGTTTTCATAGGCGACCTGGTCGATGACTGGAATTGCGAAAAAAACACTAAACTCTATGAGGAAACGATTCAGAGGGCGATAGATTTTGTGAGGAAGTTTCCCGAGACTGTCTGGTGCTGGGGTAACCATGACCTGTCCTATCTCTGGGATCAGTATGATCATCCGGGATATTCTCTGTTTGCTGCGGACATGGTAGTCGATATGTTTGAGGAACTTAGCGACAGTCTGGGGTCACCTGAGCAGATCGGGATCATTCACAGGATCGACAACACACTGTTTTCTCATGCGGGGCTCTCAAATGAGTTTGTGGAATCCGGGCTTTCTGATATGATGGATGATATAGATTGCATGATCGATATCATCAACGGTTACGGCGTGGAGGAACTCTGGGAGGATAACTCCCCGATATGGGTCCGCCCGCAGTACGGTACTCTGGCAAAAGGAATGTATGATCACGGGCTTTTTCAGGTTGTCGGACATACGCCGGTAAGGGAAGTGCTTTTGCAGGGAAATGTACTTACCGTGGACGTATTTTCGACTGCAAGCACAGGGATGAAGATAGGCAACGAAGAACTGGTCTGGGTAGATACCGGGACCGGGGACTGGGGATATACGGAGTAGAGTTTTTTCATCATGAAAAAAGTATTAAACTGGATCGCGGTAATACTGCTGTTATTACTGACGCTGATAATCATACTGACCGGAATATACATAGCCGATCCCGATTTCAAGGAGTGGGTCAATTCCCATGTCCCGAAGGTCAAAGTTACACATGCTCCGTCTGTGACGACTGAAGGAGAATACGGTACTGAGCCCGGCGCGGCCGCATCTTCCGGAGCGGATACCGGAAACTATGGGGAAGTATCTCTTCCGGAACAATCGTATTCAGAGCCGGTAACGAATGACGGCACAGGCGTTCCGGCATATATGGATGATGACATCACGAAATATCTGGCGGGTGATGTTGATACGGATTATGTGGCGCCTGACATAAGTCAGATAATGATCCCGAACGAACTTCTGACCAGGATCGGCGGATTTGAACCGCTGACACTGGACGTGAGCGTCGTACCCGATGAAGAGGCCGACAGGATCGAACAGGAACTGGGCTACGGAGAGACCGGAGACGGGCTCGACTTTGACCCGCTGATGTATCCCTATTATTCCATGCTCGATGAAAAGTCCAAACATCTCTACCGTCAGATCTATGCCAATGCCTGCGCTCTGAATGATGACTTCAGAGCAGTTGAGAGCGATGTGACCAGGGGACAGTTGAACAACGCATTTATGGCGGTGTTCAATGATCATCCTGAACTTTTTTGGCTGGATACGAAGTTCAGCGCGAGATACCGCGGAAACGGTGACTGTCTGGAACTGAAACTGTACTTTAATTCTCTGGCAAACGATATCGATACCACCAAGGCGCAGTTCGAGGCGGCGGCAGCAGGCATAAGCTCCGCGGGCGGATCACCCTATGAAACCGAAAAAATGATCCATCAGGCTCTTGCGAACAATAACATTTATTCACTCGGTGCGCCCTTCAACCAGAGCGGATACAGCGCGCTCGTGAACGGTTCGACGGTATGCGCGGGTTATTCTAGGGCATTTCAGTATGCCTGTCAGCTGGCGGGTATACCGTGCTATTACTGTTCCGGGTATGCGGGAGAGAATCATGCGTGGAACATAATCTGCCTGGACGGCGATTTCTATAATGTGGATGTGACATGGGATGACACGGACTCATCTCCTGCGTATAATTATCAGTGGTTTAACAAGACGGACGACGATTACGGAACGACTCATATCCGCAGGGACCTGTCGGTATATCTTCCTCCGTGCAACGGTACCAAATACCGCAATCTGGAGAGCGACCCGGCAGAAGAAACTCCTGCTCCGACAGGCGGGACTCCGACTGAACCTGCTCCTGAAGACCGGCCACCGGTCGTCATCGAGATACATATTTAAATGATGCCAAACGAACACGACACTAAGAATAATCTATTCGGAATATTAAAATACTGGGCAGCGTTCTCCGTATTCATGCTGCATTACGGAGGATTCTGGCGTACATACAGGGGGTTTTGCCCTCCTGTTGAATGGCATTATGAAAAGGTCACTTTTTTTCCGCCGGTCATTATCTTTTTAGCGATCAGCGGTTACCTGATCGCCGGCTCCCTGGACAGGAGCAGCTCCGTCAGAGAGTTCTTTTCCAAAAGGATCAAAAGAATATACATCCCTCTGTGGATCAGCACGATCGTGTATCTGGTAATGTACCTGATCGTCGCGCATGACCGGATGGACGGTTCGATCGTTTTATGGCTGTTGACCAGTCTGGTCGGTATCGCTTATACGCCCTCCTGTCTGGCTGATTTTGTTACAGGATCCGCCAACGGCGTTCTGTGGACGATCACGGTCCTCATAGAATTGTATGTTCTGTCCGGGCTGCTGTGGAAGTACATTAAGAAGATCTCGGCCCGGATGTGGTTTATCATCCTTCCTCTGCTCGCTCTGGCCAATGTGGGCTCCGAACTCCTGGATCAGCGCGGCGGTGTTGCTGCCAAACTTCTTGAGAGGACGTTTATCCCGTTTGCCGTCTTTTTCTTTCTGGGGATGGCTGCGTATCTGTACCGCAGGGAACTGGGAAACGGACTGCATCTGGCAGGTCTTGCGGCGTGCATATTCCTGCTGATATATCATAAACTCGGACTTCCCGATTACGGATATTATACGGGCATCGTAAGAGGCGTGCTCACATCTCTTGCCGCCGTCGGTATCGGTTCCTGGTCACCCGAGAAGATCGGGGATCAAGGCATGGCCGGGATGTTCGGCCTGTTCAGCAGATTTGACTTTACGTATGAAGTATTTCTGTACCAGTGGGCTGTGTTTACGGTGCTTATAGACTACGGTCTCTATCAGACCAGAGAGTGGTATGAGATTTACCGGATCTCGGAGTTTGCGATCTTCGGGACGGCTCTTGTCATGTATCTTCTGACCCGGGTATTGATGAAGAAGATAGGATCTCGCAGGGAGTAAGAGATAAATCTCTTGACAAACTAAGGGATCATCTATAAAATAGGCAAAGTGACAACGAAATAATCTTTTATGCGGGTGTAGTTCAATGGTAGAACACCAGCCTTCCAAGCTGGACACGTGGGTTCGATTCCCATCACCCGCTGTTACGAAAAGGTCCCTCAGGATTTCCTGAGGGGTTTCTTTTGTCAGGTCAGTTTTCCGATTAATTGAAAAAGCCCCCTATTACCTATATAATTATAGTATGTATGTTTTACGGGCTCTTTATATAGTGCTTGCTTTGACTTCCGTAGCATGCATCGTTGCAGGGGCAAAGCAAAAGCGCAGGAATATCGGATTTCTTCTGACTGCCGGGATAATCGCAGTCAGTGATTTTCTTTGCGCTTTTCTGGTAGGAGCAAATAATGCCAAGCAGGCGGGGAGCGTTCTTCTTCCCTACTATGTGCTTCATGCCTGGTTTCTGTTTGCGATGCTGATCATGATCATCCTGATCGACAGATACAGACAGTTCATTGCCGCTGTCATCATATCAGCCGGCGGTTGCCTGTATCAGACATATCTCGTGTTCGCTCAATACAAGGGCGCACGCATCTTTTCATTCCAAAAGAGAGTATATTTCCGTAAGGCCTGGTGGGTGGCAACGGATACCAAGAATACCGGATTCTTCATGAGCTTTCGCTCCTACAGGATCATGGTTTATGTGAACATGCTGATCCTTATGATCGTGGCAGGGATATGTATCTGGTATTCGCATAAGGTATTCAGGACCGGATACATCTCACTCATAGTGATGGTTCTTATGTTCAGCGTACTGGAAAGCCTGACGGTTCATTTTACATTCCCGGTGTGGATCCCCTGCATAGGATACAGCGTGATCTCTCTCCTTTGCCTGTACCTGACCGGTGATTATCCCAACAACGCGCTGAGGGAATGGTCGCTGGACAGCTTCGCAAATGACATGAGTGATGGTCTGATCCTGTACGATAAGCATGACGATCTGATCCATATAAACGATATGATCAGGAACAGCCTGGATGAAGAACTGGTTGAAGGGTTTAAGGATCGCTCGAAACTTGAAGCCTGGATAAAAGATTCGATGCAGGAGGATGAAAACACCGGCAGCGTGCTGCTTTATTCGGGCAGAAACAGGGATTATTACATCAAGGTCAATGAACGAAACTTAGGTGACGGCAGATCCTCCATCGGTACGCTGTACATCCTTCACGATACCACCGATTCGATAAGCAGGATCAAGGCTATGCAGGAAGCCAATGAGGAACTCGAACGGGCCAACCGCATGAAGTCCGACTTCCTCGCAAACATGAGCCATGAGATCCGTACTCCCATGAATGCAGTGCTCGGCATGGCGGAGATCGCTCTCAGGGAGGATAATCCCGCTCCGACTCGGGAGTATCTTCAGCAGATACAGGGCTCGGGGCATAATCTTTTGAATATCATCAATGACATCCTCGATTATTCGAAGATTGAATCCGGCAAAATGGAGATCCTCGAGGACGATTACGAGCCTTTTGAGGAATATCTGGATATAACAGGGATCCTCGGAGCCAATATCGGTACCAAAGATCTGGAACTGTTCGTTCTCATAGAATCCGAACTCCCCCACGTTCTTCGGGGAGATGCCATGCGCATCCGTCAGGTGCTCATAAACCTGGCCAATAATGCGATCAAGTTTACTCCCGAGGGAATGGTCCGCATACATATCAAGTGTGAACCCGTGTCCGACGATACCGTCAATATGAACTTCAGGGTCATCGATACCGGTATAGGCATCAAAGAGGAGGACCTCGACAAGCTTTTCGTCAGCTTCCAGCAGGTGGATTCGAAACGCAATCGTTCGGTTGAAGGAACCGGACTGGGACTTGCCATATCCCAGAGACTTGTAGAAGCGATGAACGGTACGATCGGAGTCAAAAGCGTATACGGCGAGGGCTCGGAATTCTACTTTACGATCCCGCAGACCGTTACTGATCATACGAACGATCTGACCGTTGAGAACGCATCGGGCAAGAAGGCATATATGCTCTGCACGGACGATACGGTCATCGGACTGTTTAAAGAGGAGATGGATCGTCTGGGATTAAGCGCTGAGGTTCTTAAGTCTCTTGATGAATATGTGCCGGGCGGCACCAAAGACTATATTTTCTTCGTGGAGAGCAGACTGGATGATGAACTTGAGAGCTTTCTTAAATCTCACCCGGCTGTCAACGGGATCATACTCGCTGCCATGACATCGGAGTTCGAATCCGATCTGCCTAATCTTCACATCATGCGCAGACCCGAATCCACGATGGCCATGGTGAATACCTTAAATGACCGTTTCGCGGTAGCAGGCGAGGCGGATGATAACAGCACGTTCATGATCGATTTTACCGCACCCGATGCCAGGCTTCTGGCCGTGGATGACAATGCGATCAATCTGACCATAACAGAGGGCCTGCTTGCTCCCCTGAAGGTTCAGCTGGACAAGGCAAACGGCGGGCAGGAAGCCATAGATATGGTTGCCGCCAATGATTATGACATAGTCCTCATGGATCATATGATGCCCGGCATCGACGGAGTGGATGCCACCCGTCAGATCCTTGAGTCAAAAGGCGATTCCGGGAGGCCCATCATCATTGCTTTATCCGCGAATGCGATGGAAGAAGCCCGCAGGCTTTTTAAGGAAGCCGGTATGCGGGACTTCGTAGCCAAGCCGATAGATGTCCGTGATCTGGTGACATGCATAAGACGCTGGCTGCCGCCGGAGAAGATAGTCGAAAGTGACGGAAGCGAACTTGCACATACCGCCTCGGACAATGAAGTAAAAGTAAAGAGCGACAGGTTCGATACCGATAATGCCGTGCGGGCGCTAGGATCGGCTTCTCTCTATGACAGGATAGCCGAAGAGTATTATCTCACCGGACCGGAGCGTATGACCGAGATCCGCACAGCTTATGCAAATGAGGACTGGACTGACTATACGATCAAGGTACATGCGCTGAAGAGCAGTTCCAGGCAGATCGGAGCCATGCATCTCGGCGACCTGGCGGAAACCCTTGAAAAAGCGGGTAAGGCCGGAGATATCGATAAGATAAGATCAGATACGGACGAGGCGCTCACGGAGTTTGACTGCGTGCTTGAAGAACTTGCCGCAGCTTACGGAACCGGCGATGAAGATGATGCCGATAAACCCCTGATCGACAGAGACACCCTCATATCGATCATGGATGATCTGGAAGGTTATTGCGACATTCTGGACATGGACGGAATGGAAGATGTATGTTCCGGATTAAAGAGGTATACTTATGAGGAAGATCTCCGAGGACTCATCGATTCGCTGATCAGGGCCATCGGAGATATGGATACGGAAGAATGCATGACTATCAGGGACAGGATCATAGGGAGACAGGAATGATGAGGAAGCGGTTCTTATCCACAATGACAGCACTTGGCATATGTGTTTCATTACTGGCAGGATGCGGCGCAAGCGGCGCAGATAACGGCACGGAGGCTCCTACGGGAACCGCTGCCATTGCCGATACCGCAAAGGTGGACAGTGCCATAGAGAACGCTACGGCAGTGGAGGATTCGAGCGGATATCTCTACACCGGCGAAGCTCCGATAACCCTCGATGGCGGCACACTCAAGATCCTGGCTCAGGAATCCAATTACACCAATGTTGATATATCCAAGGCTCCGATCGTGCTTAAGGTTTTTGAGGAAGCCGGGGTCGAACCGGAATGGCAGCTTTTTGATTACGATGATTATGAAAAAGAGGCCGGCCCCATTATCAGCTCGGGTGATACCGATGCCGACATCATCAAGATCCCCGATAACGATCCCAATCAGGTATATATCAAGTCTGGGCTTTTTGTCCCGCTTGACGAATTTTTCGATTACATGCCCAACTACACCGGATGGCTTTCGGCCAATCCCGTGGAAAAGGCCGAGCTTACCGCTGAAGACGGGCATATCTATTATGTTCCGGGCCTCAACGTAGGTGATGACTACCAGCCCTGTCTGATGTATAACCGGGTATGGCTCGATAAAGCAGGCGTCGAGGCTCCCTCCACACTTGATGATTTCGTGGAGCTGTTAAGATATTACAAGGAAAATGACATGAATGACAACGGCAATCCCGATGACGAGATCCCTATGTGCGTCATGAAGGAATTTCTTCCCTATATGTTCGGTCCCGCTTTCGGATTGGATCTTGTCAGCGGATTCCAGGCCGATGAGAGCGGCAAGGTAGAATATGCTTATGCCGATGCGGAAAATTACAGAAAATATCTCGAGTTCCTTAACGGACTGTATGAAGAGGGACTTATAGATCCCGATTATGCATCATGGGACAGGGATATGGTCATAGATTTCATATCCGAGGATAAGACCGGCGTGGCCTTCGATTTCAGCTGGGCGATGTCGATGATGTATTCCAATGTCCTTCCTTATTATGACGGGACTGCAGCGACTGCATTCGTCGGTGTGGCTCCTCTTTCAGGTGACACCCAGGGCTTTTATGTGGGCAGAAATGCTCTTTCGGGCATGTTCGGCGTGAGCACGAATTCCGATCAGATAGAACTGGCGGTCAAGTTCCTTGACTATGCCATGTCGGATCATTGCCAGGATTACTACCAGTGGGGGATCGAGGGCGAGAGTTACATAGTGAACTCCGACGGCTCCAGAGAGTATACGGAAAAAGGAAACGACAACGACTGGCTCCAGGCATTCGGCATCAATCCCGCATTCGTACTTCCTGCGGCGCAGTCCGTTGAGGCCACCGATATCCTTGTAGCCGACTGGCATGCCGGGATCAACAGGGAACTCAGGCAGTATATCAAAGATCCCTGGCCCGAGATCTATGCTACGAGCAAGGAGAGCGATACCGTGAATCTATATCTGCCCGACATACAGACCAAGGTCGATGAGAGCGCGCTCGGTTTCATAACCGGCGAGCTGGATCTGGATACCGATTTTGATGCGTACATATCCGATCTTGAAGACATGCACATAGATGAGATAATCGAGATCAGACAGGCTCAGTACGACAGATATCTGAAGGCTCTTGACAGGTCGTGATATAGTTATTATGTATGGGTAGACATAACTTTAATATTCGCAAAACGATCATTTGCTTGACCATATCGGTCATCTATCTGGCTGCTGACATCTTATTCCTGTCGCAGCCTTTAAACAGTAATGCCGGAGCACTTGAGGATACCATAGCCGCGATGCAGCAGCAGGAGGCCGAGACTCAGGCTACGATCTCCAATCTTGAAAAAGCGACCAAGGAGACGCGTGATGCGATCACTTCGCTGCAGGGCCAGAAGGCAGAGACGGAAGCGAACGTAAGTAATCTCCAGAGTCAGAGCGCAGCCCTTCAGAACACGATAGACGGCTATTCCAGCCAGCTGAATGTCCTCGATGATGAGATCAGCGAGGCGGAAGCGGCTCTTGCGGAAGTATCCGGACAGATCGTTCAGCTTAACACCGAATTAAACGAAGCCCGTGAGGAAGAACGCAAACAGTATGAACTTCTGAAGAACCAGCTTCGCGCAACCTATGAAAGAGGCGGAACGGGGAGCATACTGATGATGCTCTTTACCTGCGGTTCGATCCAGGAGTTCCTGACCAAGACAGAGTATGTCAGTGCCATAGTCAGCTATGACCAGAGAAAGATCGCTGAATATCAGGCACTGGAAGCAGATATTCAGGCTAAGACGGAACTTGTTGAAGCCAAGCAGGCTGAACTTGATGCCTATCAGGATACTTTGGATGAAAAGCATGAGGAGATCGCAGATTTGACCGATGCAGTCAGAGGGCGGCTGGATTCCACCAACAGCACCATTTCATCGGAAAAGGGTAAGATAGCGTCATATAATCAACAGCTGTCGGACCTTGATTCCAAAATGAAATCACTGGAGGCACAGACCGCTGCCGCACAGGCTGCACTGGCTCAGCAGATCACAGAGCGCCTGGCTCTCACCCGAGAGGATACATCAGGTTCCTACACGGCTACCGCAACGGAACTTGAGTGGCTCGCGGCAACCATACAGGCCGAGGCGGACGGAGAGTCATATACGGGCAAACTGGCTGTGGGTTCGGTCATAATGAACCGTGTTAAGAGTTCTGCTTTCCCCAATTCCGTTATCGGAGTCATAACTCAGAACATGCAGTTTGCATCCTACAGGTCCGGTAAAGTCGAACTCATCATAGCCAACGGACCCAATTCCACATGTATCCAGGCTGCGAATGAAGTCCTGAACGGAGCCCGTGTAGGCGATTATCTTTTCTTCATGACCAAGAAGTATGCCGATTATTACCGCATATCGGAGTATACGATGATAGGTAATCATGCCTTCTTCTACAGATGGGAGACCAAGGATCCCGAACCGGTGGCCGAGACACCGGCGCAAACCGTTACAGATACTCCTGCCGATGTCTCCGAAGAGATCCCGGCAGAAACTCCGGTTGAAACCCCGGCAGAGCAGCCGGTTGAGGAAACTCCGGACCTCGCATCGCAGTTCCCGGATATGTCACAGGAGGACCTGGAAGCGCTGTGGGCCGAGTACTATGCATCCATGGGCGGAGGTTGATCCGGCGATATGCGTAGATTCAGTAAGATTCTGAATAGTATTTTGATGCTGTTGATAGCGGCGGGTATCATCACGGTGCTCGCCGTTTCTTACAGCACGCTCACTCCGTCCAGCAACAGGATCGGACGGGATATTCTCTATGTAGATAAGGATTATCCGGGTTTCTCGGAACAAACAGCCGAGGAGCATCCGGATGTCAAGATATACTCTTTTACCGTCAGTGAAATGCCTCAGGGCGGCGAATCTCTGTTTGTATGGATGATACATGCAGATGCCTGGATATTTGTCGATGACGAGCTTCTTTATGACTCCGGAGACATGAATTACGGACATCTTTCGAAGTCCCCCGGACAATACTGGGCTATCGTTCCGATGTTTGAGGATGATCTGGGCAAGGAAGTCAGGGTGGAAGTCAGGGAGATCTATAATTCAATGTTTTATGACACTCCTGTCATGATCCTGTCCGCTCAGGGGAATCTTTTCTCGTACTGTGCAAGGACAGAGGCAGCCGCTTTGATCGTCGGCCTTTTCTGCATAGTGCTTGGGGCGGTATATGCCGCACTTGCGCACATCATGCAGTTGGGTGAAGAGACCAGACGACGTGCGGATTTCATCGGTATCTTTCTGGCTCTCTTCGGATGCTATCGTGTGGCGGATATGCCGGTCATCACACTTCTGTTTAATGATCACAGCCTGATGGTCACATACATATCACTCATATGCTTTACATGGATACCTGCCGCGTTTTACTTAAGCGAATCCAACCGTCAGACCTATAATAAGCTGTATCGTTTCATCGGTCTGATATTTGCCGTGCTCGCTTTTGTGCTCCTGTTACTTCAGGTCCTGGGGATCAGAGATTTCGGACAGGACTCGGATATCGTTTTTATCTGCATGTTCCTGTCTTTCATAGCTGTATTGATCGATTATGTATACGGAAGATGGCTGAAGCACAGGTATTCTGCGGAATACTACCGGATCGGCATGTTTCTGCTGGTCTGTGCCAGCGTGATCCTGGACTATTTCCTGTATTACAGAAACGGCAATACGAGAAATGCGAACATAGCTCTTTATGTGGTGTGCCTGTACGGCATTATCGCCGGTTTTGAGATGGTGCGAAGGATAAGGCTCAGAAACGATGAAGTGACCAGGCAGAGAATGGAGCTTGCCGAGCGAAAAGGCGCGATCATGGTCAGCCAGATGAAACCGCATTTTATCTACAATACCATGAATACGATCTACTCGCTCTGCGACATAAATATCGAGAGTGCCAAGCAGGCCATACATGATTTTTCGGGATATTTAAGACACCATTTCAGGTCAATGGAGTGTATCGGGCCGGTATCTTTTGATGAGGAACTTGAGCATACGCGCTTCTATCTGTCCATAGAGAAGATGCGTTTCGGAGATGCTCTGAACGTGGAATACGAAATAGAAGAAAACGATTTTGAACTGCCGCCGCTTTCTCTTCAGCCCATAGCCGAGAATGCGGTCAGACACGGCATCAGGGAAAAGAGCGGAAGAGGGACGGTGACGATCCGTTCATACAGAACCGATGATGCATGCGTCGTGGAGGTGAAGGATGACGGAGCCGGATTTGACACATCCATACTCGGTGATCTGAAGCCGGACTCCGAACATAACCGTATCGCATTAAGAAATGTGTCGGTCAGAGTTGAACAGATGTGTCAGGGGCAGTTAATGATCGACTCTACTCCGGGAGAAGGCACGGTGGTTACCATATCGATCCCGATCAAAAAGGATGCTTAAGGATGACGATTTTCGTAGTAGATGATGAGCCGCTGGCGGTCGAGAGCCTGAAACTGAATATCAGCAAATCCTTGGATGAAGAGGCCAGGATCGTAGGCTTCTCAAACTCTTCCGATGTGCTGGCGTATCTGGAAGAGGATAAACCGGATATAGTATTTCTGGATATAGAGATGCCGGGAATGAACGGAGTGAACCTGGCTTCAACTCTTAAGAACAGGCTCCCGGGCGTGATAATAATCTTTGTGACCGCGTATAACGATTATGCTCTCAAAGCATGGGAACTCAGGGTAGACGGATATCTGCTCAAGCCTGCGAGTGTAGATGACATCGCTACGGTCCTGCGGGATGTGTTCAGCAAGAGGAAGATCACCCCCGGACCGGAACCCGTATTGGATGTACAGTGTTTCGGCAAGTTCGAGGCTTTTGCAAACGGAGAGCCTGTCAGATATAAAAGGAGCCGGGCCAAGGAAGTTCTTGCGTATCTGGTCGCAGCCAGAGGTGCCGGGGTGAGCAGCGGAGAACTGTGCGGTGTGCTGTGGGAAGATAATTCGGATATAGGGCGTCAGAAGACCTACCTGCGCCAGTATGTCCAGTCGCTCAGAGAGTCTCTCGACAGGTGCGGAGCCGGTGAAGTGCTGATCCACAACCGTGATTCATATTCCGTAGATACCAAACTGATCGAATGCGATTATTACAGATATCTGTCCGGGGAAACCGATGAGGGCAGCATGTATCACGGTGAATTCATGTCACAGTATTCGTGGGCGGATGAGATCTGTGCCGAACTTGACGGGATGTAGGTCCTCGTACGTACCAATGATACGGATTTGCTACTCCCTGTTTGATATGGTAGTAATGTGAGAAGGCCTGTAGGCAATTTATTTGCCATCCGCTGCAGGTATATTACATCCGGGATTTTGACTAGATTAAAAACTCCTCACATCTCACATTTTCGGGCATCGGGTAAAACCGATGCCCGGCTCATTTTCAACGGTAGGGGATTGTGGTTTTTTACTTGACTTGTGCCTCTATCTGTGATAACTTATTTAAGCGTGTTCAGAGATAAGAACGCAGCGTGTGTCTGTAGCTCAGCTGGATAGAGCAACGGCCTTCTAAGCCGTGGGTCGGGGGTTCGAATCCCTTCAGGCACGTATATGGTGGGTATGGCGTAGTTGGTTAGCGCGCCAGATTGTGGTTCTGGAGATCGAGGGTTCGAGTCCCTCTACCCACCCTCGGGGCATACCGTTTTTCATTTTGCGGGAGCGCTATTTAATAGTGGGCTGTCGCCAAGCGGTAAGGCACAGGACTTTGACTCCTGTATTCGTGGGTTCGAATCCCGCCAGCCCAGTCCGGGCCATTAGCTCAGGTGGTAGAGCACTTGACTTTTAATCAAGTTGTCCGGGGTTCGAGTCCCCGATGGCTCATTACATCAAGTTTATCAGTTTATCGAGGAGGGCTAGCCCTACTCGATTTTCTGTTATAGGAGGAATTATAATGATCGAATTTGAGAATCTTGAGGAAAAACAGATATCCACGAAGGAAATATATGACGGGTACATCCTTCACGTGGCAGTTGATGAGGTCGAGCTTCCGAACGGAAACAGATCATCACGCGAGTATGTGACCCATCTGGGAGCGGTAGGCATAGTGCCTGTCACGGACGACGGAGAAGTGATCATTGAGCATCAGTTCAGATACCCTCTTCACAGGGTGATCACCGAGATCCCCGCTGGAAAACTCGATTCGGCTTCGGAGGCACCGCTTGATGCAGCCAAAAGAGAACTCCTGGAGGAGACCGGGATCGAAGCGGATGAGTGGATCGATCTGGGCGAGTACCATCCGGCGGCTGCTTACTGCAGCGAGAAACTTACGCTTTATCTGGCCAGGGGGCTTCACGCAGGCGATCAGAAACTTGACCGGGATGAGTTTCTCAATATAGAAAAGGTCCCGATGCAGGATGTGATAGATGATGTGCTGTCCGGAAAGATCACTGACGGCAAGACGGTCTGTGCAGTTTTGCGCGCTGCGGTTCATCTCGGATATCTTGTGAAAAAATAAGTCCCTGTGATATACTTGCACATAGGAATACATCCATGTATTCCTGAACATGTGCGCAATTAATCCTTTAATTGCGCGTTGTAATGTGAGGTTTTATGTACGATTTTGATGAAAAAAGAAATATCGTCATAGCGTGTAGGAGCAAAGGCTATCTGGTTTCCAACCTGATAGATCAGTTCGATAAGGAAGCTTATAATCTCATCCGCGTTACGAATGTCGCTACGATGAACACGATCACCGATCATATCGATGCGTGCCTGTTGTATCTCGACGAAGAACTTCTCGAAGACAGCCAGCTTCTGATATTCATCAGGGATAAAGCTACGGAGGAAGACTTCCCGCTCTTCGTTCTGGGAGATCCTCAGGAGATCAGTTCCGTCAAGGACATAATCACTGCCAATCTTGTCGGACAGACATTCGAACGTCCCATCAATATCAAGGATGTGGTGAATGATATCCATAAATATCTGCTCGAGCACACCGGTGTTCAGCGGAAGATCATCCTTGCGGTGGACGACTCGGGCGTAATGCTCAATTCCATCAAGAACTGGCTGGGTGATAAGTATCAGGTGCTTCTCGCTGATTCGGGACTTACCGCAGTAAAGAGCATTACGATAACCAGACCGGATCTGATCATCTTAGACTATGAGATGCCGGTCGTTGATGGTAAACAGGTGCTTGAGATGATCCGTTCGGAGAGAGATTTCGCCGATATCCCGGTCATCTTCCTTACAGGTCGTCAGGACAAGGAAAGTATCATCGATGTTATGGCCTTAAAGCCCGAAGGGTATCTGTTAAAAACCATGAAGCCCTACGCCGTAAGACAGTATATCGACGAATTCTTTATTAAGAGAGATGCTCAGTTAAAGGGAAATCTGTTGCGTAAATCAGGAAAGTAATACTAAACATTTTTAGTTAGTTAGAAGGAAAAGAAAATGGCATACAATACTGAAGAACTGAATGTAAAAGAAGGCCTTGAATACTCCATGGATAATGTGGATTTCTACAAAGATATCCTGGAGACATATATGGAAGAAACTGTCGATCAGGTAAAGCAAATGGACCTGTATCTGGCCAGTGAAAATATGCTTGAATATGCAACGCTGGTACATGCAGTCAAGTCAGGATCGAGACTTATCGGCGCAATGAAGCTCGGCGATGAGGCTTTTGATCTGGAACAGAAATCCAAAGCCGGTGACGTTGAGTACATCCGCAGCCACCATGATGCTCTGAAGGCACATATCGATGTCGTTTTCGAAGCGATAAAGGGATATATGGCCGAATCCTGACCGGATATCACATGCCTGCGGTCATGATGGAATTGGCAGACATGCAGGATTTAGGTTCCTGTGCCGCGAGGCGTGTGGGTTCAAGTCCCACTGACCGCATTATGAATAAAAAACGTTGATCTTATCAGCATTCCAGGACTCCTCGGAGAATTCTCCGAGGAGTTTTTTTGTTTTTTGAAGAGAGATTTGACAGCAATTTGACAGCAATAGGTTATCAAGGGGGGCTGGTGAGTTACCAAAAGCATAACTAAGTAGGGTATAATGGATAAAATGAAGCGGTAAGCAGTATTGGAAATTGGAAAAACCCTATAATGTATTAGTTCCAGCAACCGCATCGACATCTTTTTAGCAACAGTATATTGATTTTAACTATGTCATAACGTTTCTCGCATGCATATATCAAACAATGGGAGGATAGTATTATGGACAAGGTCGAAGATGTTTCCATAATCCAAACAGATGCTAATACAATGAATAAACCTCGATGGATATCAGAGGCCATAGGTGATTCTTATAAAGAATGGAAAAAAGGATACTTTTATTTCCTTGAAGCTCCAACTGGAACAGGAAAAACATCTTTTGTATTAAAGAATCTTTTGGAATGGATTATAAAGGAACAAAATCCAGGTTCTTTCCCATATCACATTACTTATTTGGTCAATAGGAAAATCCTAAAGCAGCAGATAGATGAAGAACTGAGGGACATCGCTGTGTCCATAGCTCCTATGAGCGGTCACGAGTGGATCAATCAATACATCACCGTATTGTCTTATCAGACAATCGAGGATGGATATTTTAATGGCTGTCCCTGGTGGCTTAATCCCCAAACAACAAACTACATTATCGCTGATGAAGCCCATTACTTTCTTAACGATGCGATGTTTAATACGAATACACAACTGTCATTTAATTGGATATATGAACAGTGTGAACATAGCGTCATTTTGTTTATGTCAGCTACGTTAGAGGACTTTAAAAAGAGTTTTGTTGATGCGGTAATGAATTATCATGGAATAAATCCATATGGAGTATCACTCAATGGAGTTAAGCACAGCGCGGAACTACACACAGTTCCTGTAGAAAAAAGGATTATTGATTTACCCAGTGCTGACAGGGATATAAAAAAACTCAAGGTTAGATGTTTTGATGATGTAGAAGATATCCCTGCCCTGATCAAACTGGGTAAAGCTAGTGAGAAGTGGTTGGTTTTTATTGATAACTCCAGCGTTTGTGAGAAATTACAGAAAACTCTTGTTGATAGCAATATATCTGCTGTTTTTTTGGACGCTGAGTACAAACGATATCCAGACAAATATGAAGCTGTTTCAAGTATTGCAAAAGAGAATATGTTTAAGAATACTGTATTGATCGCCACATCGGTCTTGGATAATGGGGTTACGCTTATCGACAAGAGAATAAAAAACATTATTTTAGTGGCGGATGATAGAATCACGTTTTTACAGATGCTTGGGAGAAAGAGAGTAGAAGATAACGAGGAATTGCAATTATTCTTACCTATTCCAAAGCTTAAGGATTATTCTGGCAGGCTCAATGCATATAAACAAGATCTGGAAAGGGTGTTTGATATTCCAGACACAATGATATATGGGAAAAATCTTGCGGATCTGGTAAAAAGCGATCGCTTTACATATGATAGAAAATTCTTATTCCCCTTTTTTGCACGTTTGGTAATGAGAATTGAAGATGCTGAATCAATTTCCAAGGAGATAATTAACTGTATAGGACCAAGCGAGCTCCACGATGATTGTTTAGTTAATCAAATAGCACAAATCATTCAATCAAGAGCACCTCAATTTGAACTGTGCTATCTTGTTAATTGTTTTACGAGAGCGAAATTGATCAACGACATAAAATTCTATGATGCCGAGATTGAAAAATTTAAAGCGACTAAAGATGAGTATTCGTTTGTGAAAACGAAACTTGAATGGCTTGGTTTTGACTCTTTACAAAGCGAACAGATAATACTAGAAAGCAAAGCATCAGAGATAGAGGGCTTTCATGACGGTGTTCAAAAATCGATTAAAACTGACTTATTGGATAAGACCTTTAGCACTGAAGAGAAAAAACAATATTCAGACGAATATGAAAAAGTATATAGAGGCCTTCTGAAATTCTGCATGTTGGAAGACAGGGTTTCAAAAACTGAATACAAACAACTTGATGCGAAACTGTTTAAGAACGATAGAGGAATGTCTCCTGAAACGTTTAATAGACTGATGGAAATCTTTGAATTACCCTATTATATGGAAAGAGAGAGTTTATCCTTATTTACTTGCAAACATATAGACCAGTAACTAATCAGTACGTTCCATGCGAATTGAAATGTATTATTTGATCTTATCACTAACATCTAAATAACCCATGGATGAACGTGGAGAGAAAAGATACAGGAGGATATAAAATACATGGAAACTAGGGTCTATACAATACTTGAAGTGGCTGGAATGCTTGGAATCAGTCGTAGTTACGCATATGAGATGGTGCGTCAGGGTGTAATCCCATCTATAAAACTAGGAGAGAGAAAAAGAGTAATCCCTAAGGAAACATTTCTTAGATGGATTAATGAGTCAGCAACAACTAATGAAAAGAAGCCATAAAGGCTTCTTTTTTGTTGGAAAGGAGCGATAATGAGCAGTAAAAGGAATAATGGGGAAGGGAGTATATACAAACGAAAGGATGGGCGCTGGTGTGCGGCTTACTACGACCAGAATTACAAACGAAAATATGTTTATGGGGGCAGTAGGACAGAGGTAAAGAACAAATTGGCGGACCTGCAGAGAAAACGTGAGGATCAACAGGCAAACGCGGATAATGATTATACCCTTGAATCTTGGATCGATGAGTATCTCCGAATGTATAAGAAAAATAGCCTCAAACCCACTACATATGGCGATTATCTCACAATTCTGGACAAACATATTACTGGTAGCTGGCTAGGACAAACAAAACTCGATGAAGTGGATCTGGATATGCTACAGAGGTACTACAATGAGAAAACCGAAGCAGGATACAGTGCAAAAACAATATCACATATTAAATCATTGATAAACGGCTCCTTTCAAGTGGCGGTACGACGAAAACTAGTCAACGATAATCCGAATCAGTATGCTGTTATCCCACCCAAAAAGAGATATGAGGGAAAAACACTTACTAAGGAAGAAGTAAAGAGAATAATTGATGGGGATAGGTCTGATGAGCTATACCCTATCGTGCTCACTACTGTTTTGACAGGGATGAGAAAAGGGGAAGTCTTGGGACTGACCTGGGACTGTGTGGATTTTGAAAACAGGAAAATCTATGTCAGAAAGGCTCTTTGCCGTGTTGAAGCTGATTACAAATCTGAAGATGGCCACAGGCACTTTCATTATGAGCTTCTTCCTCCCAAGAGCAAGAAAAGTATCAGAAGCATTCCAATGCTGGATGAGGTTTACCGTATATTAATGGAGCAGAAAGACACTCAGAATCAGGATAAAGAAAAGTACAGGGATTTCTATGTGGATCATAATCTCGTATTTGCAGATAAAAACGGTGAATTCTTTCCCCAAAGAACATTTATGAGACATTATCACCTCTTCTTGAAGAGAATGGGGGTGTCAGATATCCGTTTTCACGATTTACGTCACACATTTGCATCACTATTGATAGACGCAGATGTGTCACTTAAAGTTGTGCAAGAAATTTTGGGACACTCAACGATTTCAACTAGTATGGATATATACTCACATGTATCCGAGGAAAAGAAGGAGTCTGCTATAAAATCCTTGGGGTTATAAACGGAAATACACTTGACAAGGTTTACAGGCGGGAGTGGTCAAAAAGGCCACTCCTTCATTTATGTAATTAGTACAGGAGGAAATCAGCTGGCTCCTGAAGATATTATCGTCATACCTCGGATATCTAGTGAAACATCAGAATTCCTTCCGCCAAAGATGATCGCGAGGACGGAACCATATCTGCTTTTTTTGGATGAGCTTAATGCATGTTCTCAGGAAGCCCAGTAAGCCTTTTACAGCCTGATCTATGATCATCGTGTGGTTTGAGTCACTTGTCACCTGGAAGTGTTGTTATAGGGGCAGGAAACCGCACTCAGGATAGTGTGATAGTTAAGACCATATCATAGTGTGTATTTTATCAGATAAATATCGAAAAAGCATAGAAGGTACTGATATAATAACCTCAGATAACTCTTTTCAAAACAGTATTTTGTTGGAACAGTGATGCTGTGGAATTATGGGAGTAATGCTAATGAAGTGTAGTAATTGCGGAACAGAATATGAAGGAAATTTTTGTCCTAAATGTGGGCGCCCCAATAATCCTTATGTAGTTAAATCCAAAAAGAAGGAAGCAAGGATTACTGCAGGAATCGTAGCGCTTATTGTTTGCACAATAATTGGGTCAATTGCTTATCATATATATAATTCAGGTGCAGAAGAGCGTGCAATTAACAAATACCTAGAAGCTAACGATGTTGAAGGCGCAATAGCATACATATCAGCTCACTATAACAACTCTCAATACGAATATTATGGTAAGGTGTCGGATATTTACGAAAGTGTTGAGGATTATGAGGAAGCAGCTAGAGTTATTCTAGATTATTGCGGTGTTTGTAATCCATCTATGGTTAATTCTTATGCTGTAGCTAAGCTTTACAGTTATCGTAATAAGGTTAGTGAGGAATTAAAAGAGGAAATCAATAATACTATTGAGCAGATTAACGATGCGAAAGCAGAAGTCGCGCAAACACAGGCAGAAGAAGAGAATAGCGGTGAAGATGCACAAACGGAACCCTCGCCTGATGAAAATGATATAAATGCTGATGCTGAGATTTCTTCTAGTCTGGCTATGCCTGAAAGTGAGCCGCAAGTTGATTCTAGTCAGATAGACGAAACAGATTCCACTGATACTGTTCAGGAAACAGCAAGCACATCTGTCACTGATAGTACATTAGCTAATTCAGAGAACGCAGATACATCAAAGACTGATGATTACATTGTTGATGGCACAGATTCAGGTTATTTTCTCAAAGAATTTTTTGAACAATTAACTGATGAAGAGCTTCGTTTGGCTCGAAATGAGATCTATGCCAGGCATGGGCGTAGATTTAACTCTGAAGATTTGAACGATTACTTCAATTCAAAATCGTGGTATACCCCTCAATACGATCCTGACGAATTTGATGCGAAGCAAGATGAAATATTAAATACCTATGAAAAGGCAAACAGGGATGTGATAGTCGAGGTTGAATCTGATCGGAAGCAGGGGATATCTGTTGCTCCTACCACATCGACTCTTACTGCCTCTAATACGAGTAGCAATAACAATACTGGTAATAATACGAATAATACTGGCAATAGTAACAATACCAATAAAAACACTGGACTAGTCACCGTGAATAACGAACTGGTCAATTCGATAAGGGTTCTGGATCATGACTTTGAATGGCATTCTGTATGGATAAAAAATGGTACGCCGATATATGTATTTAACGATTTTGATACATACCGCTATGAACAAGATTCAGATCGCTGGATTCCCAGTTCGGATCTTCATACATCTGCAGGTGATGGAAGTTTGCATTTATTGTTGAACGGAGAATCGACAACATCGTATTATGTTCCAGATCCAAACTTTGATTTTTCTATTTTTGGTACTGATTTTAGTAACTCCTATGATCTTGAGGTGAGGAATTATACTAGTCGAGGCTTTTATACTGCTGAAATTCCAAAAGAATACTCATATGTGATCTTTTACGATGACTACAGGCTTAAAAAGGGTTGGGTCAGAACGGCTGAAATCAATATGAGTCGTAATGTTGATAATACGTCTGAAGATTATGAATTCTTTTTCAAAAAGTACCCTCGGAATTTTATTTATGATGATTATTTGAAATATGCGGATGAACTGACGCAGAACGGGAAAATAACTATTGTCAGTTCGAGCGGCACGATAACTAAAGTGAGTGGAAATACGTTTACGATTGCACAGGGTACTTATGTTTATGATCCCGTAGCTGGAACGAATGTCCGAACCATTGTCCCAGATGAAACCATGATAGTAAACAATAAAAGTACAGGTAGTTTTATCATCGGGCAGACAGTTGAAGTTTATGGCCTGTTTAATTCATTTAAGTCGAACAGTCCAGTTATCGATGGGTATTTTATTGATGCAGTTATTCCAAGATAGGCATTCTTAGAAAAATCAATCATATATTATATAGTTGGATGACAGATCCCACCAATATAAACGAGCGGTCATATTCCGCTCGTTTTTCTATGAAAAAAGCAATTAAGGAGGTATGTATTGCATGAGTAAAGAGAAAGAAACAAATATCAATCCTACTGAGAACACACATGATTGCAATGATGTGAAAGTCAGCATATATGATTTGATAGAAGAAGGGATTATGGACTCAAATCTGCCAGCTGAAGAAAAGACGAGTAAACTATCGAGGCTTATGGTTCTGAAGAACAAACCTGTTAATGCGCTTCTTGTTGGTCCGACTGGCAGTGGAAAGAGTTCCACGATATGTGCCGCCTTTGGCCGAAACGTTGCCAAAGTCGGCGTGGGTGTAGATCCTACGACTGAATATATTGAGTGTTACCATCTAGATAACTTGATTTTATGGGATTCTCCAGGACTAGGCGAGGGACTCGACGATCGGCGCTACAAACTTGAATTAATTAACAAAATGAATTCTCTGGATCAAGACGGACAGCCCCTGATCGATTTAGTCATCTTAGTAGCTGATGCTGCTTCAAAAGATCTCGGGACTTCCTATGAACTTATCAACACCATTCTGAAACCTTGTCTCGGTGAAGAAGCTGAACAGCGCATTATAGTGGCTCTAAATCGATCCGATATCGCCATGTCGGGACGACATTGGGATGTTGAACGGAATGAGCCCGATGAAGTGCTGTTAGCATTTCTGGAAAACAAAGTAGAATCTGTTTCTCAACGAATCTTAGAAACTACGGGCTTACACCTTATGCCAATTTATTACAGTGCGGGTTATGTTGAGGGAGATGACGAGGTTAGACATCCCTATAATCTTACAAAGCTTATTTATATGATATTGTCTCGCCTTCCGAGTGGCAAACGTTTGGCTATCTACGACCAACTAGATACGTCCAATTCTGAGCATTGGTGCTATAACGACGATAATTTGGATTATCAAGAGCAGACAAGACAAAGCTTCTTGGAAGCACTATCGGAATTTGTGAGTGAGGGAGCCGCGAGGGGCGCTGAAATTGGAGAAAACCTTCTTGGAGTCCCTGGGAAATTGCTTGGCACTGTATTGGGGACGTTTTTTAGCGGTGCAGTCTTTTCTATAAAAGCCTTGTTTGGAAAAATATAATAGTAATTCACATTGTTTGGTGGGAAGATGGCGCTTGGGATTACTCAAGCGCCATGTCGTTTTTATTTTTTGTAGGGGCGGGATAATAGCGGAATTATGAAGGGTGTTCGGTGGTCAGCCGAACACCTATCACATTTACCCCCTTTTTTTCTATTGTTCAACACGTATCGCTTATTAATTCAGTGCCAGTTTTATTCTATACAAGTCATGCTCGTTATTATCTCTGGGAAATCGATTGCTAAATAACTTTCAAGCTTTTGAACGTCTTTTTGAGATACCGTTAATTTTTTGGTTGTTATGCCACGAGTGGGTGAGCGCTTGTAAATTTCTATGGTTGTTCGTCTAGAATCGTTTACATATTTGTGCGCTGCTACTGGAACCTGATGTAACATAATCAATGTTGATAAAAAGTTTTGATATATAATATCAATGTAGTGCTGTTTCTGCATTTCTGTGTATGTGATCACTATTCAAATCTCCTCTCATTAAGCTTTGTTTAAATCTGGTGCATTATTATTATGTTAAGTCGTATCTGCTCAAATTATGCTTCGTATAGGATTTTTGATCGTGTTAATCGTAGTTTTTTACAAACAAACGAACATCAAGATAAAAAGCATTTTGAGGAGGTAGAAGTGTGTTTGATCAGTATAATGACATAATGACCATTGACGACGCGTGTGAAGCCCTTATGATTGGGAGGAATCGCTGTTATCACTTACTGAGAGATGGTGAGATAAAAGGCTTTCGTATCGGGAGTGTATGGAAGGTTTCAAGAGAAGCCTTAGAGCAGTACGTACGCGAATCCTCATTTAACAATCAGAGGAGTGTGTCATCTAGGCAAAGGTGAAAAACAGTCTGATGTAGTGCTTACAGAATAAAACTGTATCTAACAATCAAAGGCGAATAATCCTGTCCGAAGATAGTGGACAGGATTATTTTTGTCTGTAATTTTTTATTTTTTATATAACATAGTAGTAAAGAATGAGCCTATTGGAGCAGGATTGACATGATGAACGACTTGGAATCGAGTATGGAGTTATGTTATCGCTGAACTGTGTCAGTATCTAGTAACGGTGAGCAAACTAGGTTGTTTCCCACCTGTTGCGGTTAACAGATACGACAAAACAAAACGAATGATTAATGAAGTTTTGTTTTGTCGTATAAAACTTGTTCTCTCTAACTATACTAAGCTTATTTTTCATAGTTAGTATAGTTAGTTAATAAACATAAGAGGAAGAAATGATGAGTAGTGAATTTAGTAATGAAATAAAGTTCAAATGTTCAGATAGAGAGAAGGCTAAATATCAAAAAATAGCTGAAGAGAACAATCTTTATATGAGTGAATATATACGAAATACGTTGAACAATGTGCTTGATACTAGATGTACTAATAAGAAAAGAACTACTGCTATGAGTCTTGTTCAAAACCAGGAATGTTTTAACCAAATTGACAGGTATTGTAAAACCCATGAAGTGGATGATGAACTAATAGGTTTAATAGAAAAATTATATGAAGGAGAACTACAAATATGGAATACTTGAGGATTGCAAAGCGCATAAAAAAAGATGCGGCTGGAAACCATGTTGTTGATCCTAGAAACAGATATCGTAGTAGGTATAAAGATGCTTATGCCATCGAAAACATCATTCGATATGTTACGAGAACAAGGCCAAACGAATCTCGGCGAGATGAACTGCTGTTTTATGGAGCACTAGGCGTTCGCGAGAATAGCAGTATTGAAGAAATGATACATATGTTTGAATACGTCCAGAGGAATTGTAGGAAGCAGAACGATGGTCCAAAGCTATTTCACGAGTTTTACCATTTTGATGATACCAGAGCACAATTCTTCTTGAATAATATCGATAAGCTGATGTACTTTGCCTACAATTCGGCGCTGATTTATTACAATATGGGGTTCCAGGTCGTGTATGCGGCACACTATGAACCTTCGAGAGATGATGAAACCAGCTCGAGGAAGGGTTACAGTAAGGGACTTCATATTCATTACGTCGTAAACGCTGTGAATTTCCTAGATGGAAAGAAATGGCATACGAACTTAGGTGAAAACCAGCGTAGTCGTGAAGAAGAAATGAGTAATATATACCCGCATCCATTTATCTACTTAGAGGAAGAGTGATCGTATGAAGAGTAAAATTGAAGAATTAGAACAAACACGAACTGAAATCAAACAGTTATGCAAAGATGCTACCAATCTAGCAAAACTGGCAATCAAGTTGAAGTTAGTGGTGGATTTATTGGAGGAAGATTCAGGTAATCTAGATAAGGATAAGGCTAGAGATATTATCGATGATCTGTAGGATAGGCATATATGAATAGAACATATACATAATCGATGTGTAAGTGGGGTGCTGGGAAACGTCAGACGCTGAGCTGGCCTGTTCCACATAAGGCACCCTCTGCACATGAAAGTATCTCTATTCATATAAAGTCTCAGGGAGTTAAACTCCCTGAGAACTCCTTTTTCTGTCCAAAATAGTTTATAATTCTTCTGTAAGTTTTTTTGTATATCGGTGGTAACGATGGCAATAATTGAAGAATTTGACACGGTTTTGATTATACGTATCAATATGCAGGGTACGACCATCTTTAGAAATCCTGCCGATGGGCGCTGGTTAGTTAGTTGCATTAATGAAAACGCTTCAGAGGAAGCGGAATGCAAATATACACTATTCGCGTGTTCGGAGGCTGATCTGCAATTGGTTCATAAAGGCTCCGAAGAAGGTGACTCTTTTGAAACCATCTATGATTTATCTCCAAGTCAATATGAAATCATAAAGGGGTTTAGGTCTTTATCGGATGAACGAAAGAAAGAGTTCATGGAAATGATTTATGAGAACATGGCTGATATTTCAATAAAACTGGATCAGCTGTCTTAGTGTAGAAAAAGAGGGATAATAGTGCATGAAAAAGGAACAGTTTACATCATGGCACGTAGGAGTAGCAGCGGAAGCAATAGCTGCTGCACAATTTGCGAGGTGCGGAGTAGCAGTTTCAGTTCAATATGGAGCGGATCAGCCAGAATATGACTTAGTAGTGGTCGAGGGCGATCAAATTCTTAAGGTTTCTGTAAAGGGAAGCAAAGATGGAGGTTGGGGATTAACTCAATCGTATAAAAAGGGCAGAGATTATCATGAAGCTACCCAAGCCTGGTTGGAGGCTCATGGAAAGAAGACTATCTTCTGTCTTGTCCAATTCAAAGGAGTTGAGCTTGGAGAAATGCCACGAGTTTATCTAGCCACTCCATCAGAAATTGCCACTGTTCTTGATTCGTCAAGAGCAGGGAATGGTGACACGATCTTGCATGAGTATAAAGAATGGTCAGATAAGGGTGTCGCCGCAGGAACAATAGATCAGATACCTTCTTCCTGGGTGTTTTCAGAAGAAAGACTCCGAGAAATGCTTGATAAACATAGTTAATGTCGCATTGAATGCATTCTTTATCCAAATCAAGAGGTAAAAAACTCAATCATATTGAGAGTAAGTTTAAAGATAAGAGTCCGTAATATGGGCCAGTATGTCTGATATGATAAGTAAGTAACGTAAACAACAACAGAAGAAAGAGAGTGTGAAATGGCTGTAGATACTAAAAAGGAGCAGGAAAGAGACGAACTTCATCGTGCTATATGGGCAATCGCTGATGATCTAAGAGGTGCAGTAGATGGGTGGGACTTTAAGAACTACGTTCTTGGAACTATGTTTTACCGCTATATATCAGAGAATTTGACCAATTATATCAATCAAGGTGAGGCTGAAACAGGCAATACCTCCTTTGATTATGCGAAGCTGTCAGACGATGAAGCCGAAGAAGCAAGAGAAGGTCTTGTTGAGGAAAAAGGGTTCTTTATCCTGCCCAGTGAACTGTTCTGCAATGTAAGAGCAGGCGCTAATAGTGACACAGCCACATTTACTAATACAGAAGGTCAGAGGGTCAGTGTTAAGGATAACCTGAACGAATTATTGGAGAAAGTGTTCAGAGATATAGAGGATTCAGCAAAAGGAAGCCAATCAGAAGGTGACTTTGCGGGCTTGTTTGATGATTTTGATGTCAACAGCAACAAGCTGGGAGCTACAGTAGCAAAAAGGAATGATAAGCTAACTAAACTGCTTAATGGAGTGGCTGATATGAACCTTGGAGATGTAAAGGGACATGATATCGATGCCTTTGGTGATGCTTATGAATACCTAATGACCATGTATGCCAGCAATGCAGGAAAATCAGGAGGAGAGTTCTTCACTCCCGCTGATGTATCTGAACTGCTTACAAGACTTGGTACGGTAGGAAAGACACAGATTAACAAGGTATATGATCCTGCATGCGGGTCCGGATCGCTACTTCTTAAGGCTGAGAAGGTGCTTGGCCGAGATGCAGTAAGGAATGGATTCTTCGGTCAGGAGATCAATATAACCACCTATAACCTTTGCAGGATCAATATGTTCCTACACGATATAGGGTTTGAGAAGTTCGATATTGCCTGTGAGGATACTCTTATATCTCCTCAGCACTGGGATGATGAGCCATTTGAACTGATAGTATCTAATCCTCCATACTCAATAAAATGGGCAGGAGATGAGAATCCTCTGCTTATCAATGATCCAAGATTTGCTCCTGCAGGTGTGTTGGCACCCAAGAGTAAGGCTGATATGGCATTCATAATGCATAGTTTGGCTTGGCTTGCACCTAATGGGACTGCTGCTATAGTCTGCTTCCCTGGTATCATGTACAGGGGAGGTGCAGAGCAGAAGATTCGAAAGTATCTGGTAGATAATAACTTTGTAGACTGTATTATCCAGTTGCCCAGTAATCTGTTCTTCGGCACATCTATTGCTACCTGCATCATGGTAATGAAGCGTGGTAAAGCGGACAGCAAGGTTCTGTTTATTGATGCTACCAATGAATGCATTAAGGTCACGAACAACAATAAACTCACCGAGGACAATATAAAGAAGATCGTTGATGTATTCAGTAAAAGGGAAGAACTCCAGCATTTCTCACATCTGGCATCTTATGATGAAGTAGTAGAGAACGATTACAATCTGTCTGTATCTACATATGTTGAAGCAGAGGATACTCGTGAGAAGATAGATATAGTGAAGCTTAATGCAGAGATTGAAGAAATCGTTAAAAGGGAAGATGAACTACGTGCAGCTATCAAAGATATCATAGCGGAAATCGAGGTGGATGCATGAGTAAACTGAACGATTTATTAAATGAACTGTGCCCTGATGGGGTGGAGTATAAGGCTTTGTCAGATATGTTTATTCAGTTGAGAGGAATGTCTGGTGTAAAAAACAAATGGGCTGAAACTGGCAACTGTAGGTTCATAGATTATATGAATGTATACAAAAAGATAGTTGTGGATGTTAATGATTTGCCATTTGCTACGGTAGAAAAACAAGAACAGACTGTCTTAAAAAAAGGAGATGTATTATTCACTGCGGCATCTGAAACACCGGATGAATGTGCATTAGCTGCAGAAATTGAAGGAGACATTGAAGATGGGATATTTCTTGATGACCATTTGTTTGGACTCAGGATAAAGGCTGAACTAAACGGATTATTTGCTACAGGATACCTGAAGTATGCTTTTCGAAGCTTGTACTTTAGAACCATTGTTAACAAAGTTGTCCGCGGTGCTACTAGGCATTACATAGCCAAAGCTGATTTTATGAAGCTAAGCATTCCTGTACCTCCTCTGGAGGTACAACGTGAAATAGTCCGCGTGCTGGACTATTTCACTTTACTCACAGCAGAGCTTACAGCAGAGCTTACAGCAGAGCTTACAGCTCGTAAGAAACAGTATGAATACTATAAAAATATGCTATTTGACATTGATGAAGTGGAATATAAGAGAATTGGAGATTTTACAGATGTATTTTCAGCATCGCGAGTTCATAAGGAAGAATGGACAAATCAAGGAGTTCCATTTTGGCGGTCTAGTGATTTGATTTCGTTTTTCAATGGAGTTGATAATCCTCGAGGGAAAGCATTTATATCATATGGATTATACGAAAAACTGGCAGCAAAATCAGGGAAGATTCATAAGGATGACATTTTGATTACAGGTGGTGGAACCATAGGAATACCTTATTTGGTTCCGAATGATGATCCTATGTATGTGAAAGATGCTGACTTGCTTTGTATAAAAAATAATACCACGGTTATTTCTAAGTATTTATATCATTATTTTTTATCAGAAGAGTTTAGGTCATACTTGAACAGTATTACACATGATGCAACGATAGCTCATTATACCATCACGCAAATTAAAGAAACGCCAGTACCTGTACCAAGCATTGATTTGCAAAAGAAAATCGTTGGAGTACTAGATAGATTTGATATTTATACAAAGGATATTTTATGCGGATTGCCAGCGGAGATTAATGCAAGACAAAAACAATATGAATACTACAGAGACAAGTTGTTATCATTTAAGGAGTTAGGAGCATAGATATGAGTAAAAAAGGCTGCATTTATATTCTCACAAATCCTTCATTCAAGGATTATGTCAAGATTGGTTATGCCAGCGATATGGAGAGAAGGCTTAAGGAACTCAACAGAAGCGAGTGCATACCTTATGCTTTTCGCGTCTATGCTACTTATGATGTTGAGGAAGATCTAAGCGATAAGAAGGTTCATAGCATCATTGATCAGTTGAACCCTAATCTTAGAGCAATAGATGAATTTGATGGGAAACCCAGGGTACGTGAATTCTACGAGATGACTGCGGAAGAAGCGTTTGGACTTCTTGAAAACATAGCTGCTATCAGCGGAACGAAAGACAGACTTCATAAGTATAACCCCAAGGGACATGAGATAACTGATGAGGAAAGGGCAGAAGAAGCCAGTGCTGATCGAATTGAACGTAGAAGTCCATTTTCTTTTGAAAAGTGCCATATTGGTGTGGGAGAGGAACTTGAATTCTATAAGCGACCAGATATAAAAGCATATGTCAATGATGATAGGACTATCAAGTTTAATGGTACTGTTACATCATTATCAGCTTCAGCTCAGATGATAGCCAATATGGATCATCCAGTACAAGGGACCATCTACTGGTACTATAAGGGAAGATCATTAAAAGAAATCAGGAACGATCTTGAGGAAAAGGGTGAGTATAAATAATGCCTTATTTCAATATTGTTGCGGCGACAAATGAGAATACGGTTGTTACAGAGTACGAACCTGTGAAGGCACGTTCTGACAGTTATCAGAGCGAGGCAGAACTTGAAGAAGAGTTCATCAGGATGCTGTCTGAACAGGGATATACATATCTTTCCATCCATAAGGAGAAAGATCTGGTTGATAACCTGCGCATAAAGCTTGAAGAACTTAATGGTTTTAGCTTTTCTGACAATGAATGGAACAGATTCTTTTCTGATGCAGTGGCAAACCCTAATGAGCATATCGTAGAAAAGACCAGGAAGATACAGGAGGACTATGTCCAGGTACTTAGGCGTGATGATGGGTCATCCAAGAACATTACCCTGATAGATAAGAAAAACATACACAACAATAAGCTCCAAGTCATCAATCAGTATGAAGTCAGCCAGGAAGAAGGCGCCAGACATGATAACAGATATGATGTTACGATTCTTGTGAATGGGCTTCCGCTTGTACATATAGAGCTTAAGCGCCGTGGTGTAGCCATAAGAGAAGCATTTAACCAGATTAACAGATATGAGAGGGACTCCTTCTGGGCAGGCTGCGGATTGTATGAATATGTGCAGGTATTTGTTATCTCTAATGGTACAAACACCAAGTATTACTCTAACAGTACGAGGTTCAATGCCATCAAGGACGCCAATTCAGGCAAGACTAAAAAGGAAAAGACTAGCAATAGTTTCGAGTTCACATCATTCTGGGCAGATGCAAATAACCGTATAATCCCTGATCTTATTGATTTCACCAGGACTTTCTTTGCAAGACACACTATTCTAAATATCCTGACCAAGTATTGCATATTCACTTCTGAGAACATGCTCATGGTCATGCGTCCTTATCAGATCACAGCAACCGAAAGAATACTGAATCGTATAGAGATAGCAAACAACTATAAGAAGTATGGTTCTATCGAGGGTGGTGGGTATATATGGCATACAACTGGCTCTGGTAAGACTCTTACCTCGTTTAAGACTGCCAGACTAGCATCAAACCTGTCATATATAGACAAGGTATTATTCGTCGTAGACAGGAAAGATTTGGATTATCAGACCATGAAAGAATATGACCGTTTTGAAAAAGGCGCGGCCAACAGTAATACTTCTACGACTATCCTGAAGAGACAGTTGGAGGATGATAACTGCCACATCATCATCACAACAATCCAGAAATTGTCTACGTTTATCAAGAAATATCAAGGTCATCAGGTGTTCGGTGCCCATGTAGTCATCATTTTCGATGAATGTCATCGTTCTCAGTTTGGTGATATGCATGCAGCCATAGTGAAGAACTTCAAGAAATACCATATATTCGGCTTTACAGGTACTCCTATATTTGCTGCAAACACTGGCGCAGTAAGGAATCCGCAGTTTTTTACCACTGAGCAGACGTTTGGTGATCAGCTTCATACGTACACCATAGTTGATGCCATAAATGATAAGAATGTCCTTCCTTTCAGGGTTGATTATATAAAGACCATGGATATGGAGGATGACATCACTGATGAAATGGTGTGGGATATCCAACGTGAAGAGACCTACATGGCTCCACAAAGGATATCATTGGTAACTCAGTATATCCTGGATCACTTTGACCAGAAGACTTACCGCGGTAATAAGACATATGTATATAACGCACTTACCAATATCTCGGAGGTGGCTTCTGCTGCCAATGGTAAGGTCGAAGAGATCAAGCGTAAACAGCGTCTTAGTGGGTTTAACTCCATATTCGCCGTATCAAGCGTGAATATGGCCAAACTGTACTATCAGGAATTCAAGAAACAGATGGAAGCGGATCCTGCGAAGAAACTTAGGATTGCTACCATATATAGTTATGGCGTGAATGAGGAAGAGGCTGATGGAATCCTTGATGAAGAGAATCCTGAGGACACTTCCGCGCTCGATCAGAACTCTAGGGATTTCCTGGAAGGTGCTATCAAGGACTATAACGAACTCTTCCACACGAATTACAGTACTGATGGGGATAAGTTCCAGAATTACTATAAAGATGTATCTCTTCGCATGAAGAATAAGGAACTGGATCTTCTGATAGTTGTAAATATGTTCCTCACTGGCTTTGATGCCACCACACTCAATACGTTGTGGGTTGATAAGAACCTGAAGATGCATGGACTTATCCAGGCATTCTCAAGAACTAACCGCATCCTTAACAGTATTAAGACCTTTGGGAATATCGTATGCTTCAGGAATCTGCAGAAGCGTGTGGATTCTGCCATATCACTGTTTGGCGATAAAGATGCAGGTGGAATAGTACTGCTTAGAAGCTTCAAAGACTATTACTACGGTTATGTTGGTGATGATGGGGTTCCAAGACCTGGTTATACAGACCTTATGAAGGATCTGAATGACAAATTCCCTCTGACAGAGCCTAGAATAATAGGAGAACAGAATCAAAAGGACTTCATTGCTTTGTTCGGGTCTATTCTTCGTATGCGAAATCTTCTTGCATCTTTTGATGAGTTTGCTGGAAAAGAACTTATCACAGAGAGGGATCTTCAGGATTACCTTGGAAGATACCAGGATCTCAGAGAAGAGTGGAAACATATACGAGAGCGGGGAGAGAGCACAGATATAATAGATGATATCGTGTTTGAGATTGAACTGATCAGACAGATAGAGATTAATATCGATTATATCCTTATGCTCGTAAAGAAGTATCATGACAGTCATGGCGAGGACAAGGAAGTTCTGATAACCATCCAAAAAGCCATTGATGCCAGTCCTGAACTCCGGAGTAAAAAGGCTCTTATTGAGAGCTTTATCAATGGAATCAATGATATGGATGATGTTATGTCTGAGTGGCACGATTATGTTGTGAAAATGCGTGAGAAAGACCTGGAGATCATCATAGAAGAGGAAAAACTGAAGCCTGATGAGACAAGAAAGTTCATAGACAACGCCTTTCGTGATGGTGAGATCAAGACCACTGGAACTGATATAGATAAGATCATGCCACCTGTATCGCGATTTGGCGGAGGAAGATCTACCAAAAAGCAGGGCATTATAGCTCGCCTTATAGCATACTTCGAGAAATTCTATGGTGTAGGAGTAAGCGAGTCTTTTATTAAATGAATAGTCAAGGATAGGAATATGGCAAGGGATAATGAATAATACGGATGCGCGAGCAAAGAAATTGTTATAGATGAACTGATTTTTAATTGAAATATAGACCAGTAATAAAATGTATTTGAGGAATTATAGATGAGTGAAATAGACAGCGAATTATCTGAATTTAATGAAATGATTAAAAAGATGATTAATGAGATGGATCAGGATAGTTATGATTTATGCTTTTCTAGTATCCATGAAGAATTGGGATTTGAGGTCATACCTAAAGAGGATATTCGAAGGATAGATTTCATTGAAAAAATAATTGACTCTGTATTATATGATGTTTATATCTTGGAGATTCTGCACGGTGAAATAGATGCTATAGAGTATTATTCATCGATTTTGTGGTTTTATTTTTTCTGTCACATCAAATGCGCTGAAAATAGCAGGGCAGAACAATATAAACTATTAGCAGAAGCAAAAATAAGATCCATCAGAAATGAAAAGGATAAATATACGAGTTTGATTGATATAGTTATGATTTTTTTGGCTTTATTCAGGGAGTATTCTCAGAATGGATACAATAAGGAGGTTCTGATAAAGGATATAAAACTTCGTATATATCGAGAAGATATTGATGTGATCGAATGGCTTTATCAAAAAGGTTCAATTTCAACTGTGATAGGCAGACAAATAGACAAAAACGAAAAGAAACTAGGAATGGAAAAGTTTTATTCTTATCATAATAGTGGGATTTTTTATGTATTAACCGTAGTAATCTATTGCCACTTGCTCAGTGAATGTGGCTATTTTGTAGAGGAAGAAGAACATGCCTGATGTAACACTCAATGTTTCAAGTAAAATTGCCAGATTGTTGGAAAACCAGTCATATGCTGAGTTGGTTTTCAGAGAGAGTAATAGAAGATTTGATTTCTTCTCCAAGGCGGTGGTCACGAATACATCTTCTAATGTGGCATCAGATAGCCTAATAAACAGTGTTGAAAGCTTGTCAGCCAAGAATATGCGTAGCATTTTCAATAAACTGGATAATGGGATTGATACAATCTCGACTAGACTAAATAGTGTGGATTCGGCCACAAAAATGATGGCAATTAATGTTGATAAGCTAATTAAACAGACTCGAGCCACAAATGTGTTGTCATTTCTTGGGGTGGGTTTATCGTTGGTGAATATAGGCGTAGATATAATTGGCTTTAAGATGGTATCTGAAAAATTGAACGAACTTAGTGCCGAACTTAAGGATGTAAAAGCTGCGGTTGCTCAATTATATAATGCCACAGTATCAGAAAAACTGAGCGATTGTGAGAAGCTTATTATGAGATTCAACGCCATATCAGATCATATTCAGAATGGCGAAGTAATGGATCTAAACGATCTACAAAACCTGTTGATTGATATGAATGGGTATCTATCTGAGATGATGAGAGACCTAGTCAATAAAGTATTTGACTTGGAGGACATTTTACAAATAATACTCAGGATTCTACCAGCCTATTCAATTTTGCTATCAGAATTCGTGAAACGATACTATTTCAAATATAGTGTGCGACCCAATAATTATGATACATTCCTGAATATGTATTCCGAATTCTTTCAGCAGACTATATCTGATACATTGATGGACCATTTATTATTACAGCAGAAGACCAGTTATATGGATGCTATGGATACCATAAATATAATAAAGTTATTAGCGTTAAATGAACGTACTAAAGTAGAAGACCAGATTAATCTTGCTGAAGCTTTACAAACTGAAGAAGCATTTAAGCAGGTAGATATTGAATTAGCAGAACTTGCTCAGAGAGGAGAACTGCTTTCGGCGTAAATAGGGTATTTTTGTATTATTCAAACATATATCATTACTATGAGAACCCAGAAGGGATGATATATGATTATTAGGTTCTCAAGTGCTTTTTGTTAGCCTCAGGCAAATGCCTGAGGTCTTTTTTTGTCTTTAGGAGGTTTTTATGTACGAATTTGATCGAATCCCATTAGAAGGGATAAAGGAGAGCGAATGGCAAGCACTACGGAAGACTGGTATAGGCGGTTCGGATGCTGGTGCTATTGTAGGGGTAAATCCGTATCGTAGCCCAATGTCTGTATATTATGACAAGACCACGGATACTGTTGAAATGATTGACAATGAATCTGTTAGGGTCGGGAAAGATCTGGAGCAGTATGTTGCAATACGATTCTTCGAGGCTACTGGAAAGAAAGTGAGGAAGTCAAACTATATGTATCGCAGTAAGGCTCATCCTTTCATGATCGCTGATGTGGACAGACTTGTAGTAGGTGAGGAGGCAGGCCTCGAATGCAAGACCTGTAATGCTTATAAGGCTTCAGAATGGGCAAATGGAGCAGTCCCTCCTTCTTACCTTCTTCAGAGTTTCCACTATATGGCAGTCACTGGTAAGAAGACATGGTATATTGCCTGTCTGATCATGGGTAAGGAGTTTGTCTACCGCACCATTCGTTGGGATGATGCAGTGATCAGTGCTCTCATTGATACTGAAACAAGGTTTTGGGAGGGACATGTGATCCCCCATATTCCACCTGAACCTGATGGCACTGAATCTTGTGGAAATGCCATTGCACAGCTGTTTCCTGTTGCAAGACAGGTGGAACCGATTGAACTCAAGGATATGGAACTGACCCTTGAGCGTCGTGACCAGATTCAATCGCAGATAGAGGAACTTCAGCAGGAACAGGCATTGTTGGATCAGCAGATCAAACTAGCCATGGAAGATCATGAGCAGGCGGTGAGTGGCAGATTCAGGGTGTCGTGGGGGAATGTCGAGTCCACTAGGCTTGATACTAAGCGGATTAAAGAAGAGAACCCTGATATGTATCAGCAGTACTGTAAAAAGAGCGTATCAAGACGTTTTTCCATAAAAGTAGCATAGAATGGAGGGTTATCAGCATGGAAATGATCAGATTATTAAGAGCAGATGAGATAGAGTGTCGAGTAGCCACTGTTAATGAGAAGGGAGTATCTCTTCTTTTATATAAGGATGCAAGAGTCGATCAGAAGATACTGGATGAGACGTATGGCCCGTTCAACTGGAAGCGTTCTCATCAGACTATAGATGGGAATTTGTACTGTACTGTTGAGGTATATGATCCTGAGAAGTCAGAGTGGATCCCCAAACAGGATGTTGGTGTATCGGGTTACGCCGAAAAGGCAAAATCACAGGCAAGCGATTCATTTAAAAGGGCTTGCTTCTTGTGGGGAATAGGGAGGGAACTCTATTCTGCGCCCTTCATATGGGTACCAGCTGAGAGAGTGACTATCACGCAGCGCAAAGATGGATATTTCTGCAATACCAAGTTCAAGGTTTCCAGCATCGAATATAGCGATGATAGAGAGATAACTAGCGTTGTAATCACTGACTCAAATGGTCAACGGGTGTATTCGTATCAGAAGAAAAGCCCTGAAATAATGCAGGCAAAGTCAAAGAAGGTCACTAAATCACAGAGAGATATGATGCACCAAGAGATGAAGAGGACTGGTGTCACCTTTGACGAGATCGCTGAACGTTACCACATCCAGAGCGAGAATGAGATCACCGCAGATCAGTTTGTTTGCATAATGCAAGCTTTGAGCAAGACTAGATCGGAAGCGGCATAGGAGGATTGATATGAAAAAGGAAGATATAAGAAGCATAAGTGATTTTGCTGATACAGTAAAGGAGACGCTTGAGACCAGGTTTGGAAGTGATAGGAAGATCACTGTAAATAACGTATTAAAGAATAATGGAGTTGAATTGACTGGGATAGTCATAAAGACTAATGGCAGTTCCATAGCGCCTACAATATACCTAGAATCGTTGTACGAGCGATATCTCGAAGGGGTTGAATACGAGGAATTGATCACAGAAATCATAGAAGTGGCTGAAAAGCATCTGAAAAACGATATCGTTGATTTTGACATCGATATGTTTTCAAACTGGGAGATTGCGAAAAACAGAGTCTGCTACAAGTTAGTGAATGCTAGTATGAACGCAGATCTCTTAAAGGAGGTTCCTCATGTTCTTTATCTGGACCTAGCCATCCTATTTTACTACACTGTTGAGAATACTGAGATAGGAACAGCAAGCATCCTGATTAAAAACGAACATCTAAAGCTGTGGGGAATAGCGCAAGAAGAACTGGTAATGCGGGCAAAGGAGAACACACCGTTGATCAATCCTGTTGATATCTTGCCGATACAGGAGGCCTTGAATGGACTATACAGCGAAAACGAGGGTGGGGGAACCACTGGAATGATGGATATTGGTGAATCGTTGCCGATGTACGTGATGAGCAATAAAAACAGGCTCTTTGGGGCTTCGACTCTGCTATATCCTGGTATTATCAAGGATTTTGCAGTGTATCACGATATGAGCTTATACATCTTGCCTTCTAGCATCCATGAGCTCATCCTTATCGATTCTGCCTCAACAAGTGAAGACGAGGATATTTTGCGCAGTATGGTTCACGAGATCAATGAAACTCAGGTGGATAAGGAGGATCGCCTTTCCGACAACATTTATTACTACGATCTGGAATCTGATACCATCGAACTTGCTGCTTAGAAGGTGGTTCTATGAACGATAAGGAAAACCTAGGGAGAGTATTTGGCTATGCCAGGGTCTCTACGCAGGAACAGCATCTGGATAGGCAACTTGTAGCACTGAGGCAATATGTACCCGAAGAAAGCATACTTTACGATAAAGCCAGTGGCAAAGACACAGATAGACCTGCTTATAAAGCCTTAAAGGGAGCATTGGGCTTAAGAAAAGGCGATACCTTATATATTACTTCGTTAGACAGACTCTCTCGCAATAAGCAGGATATAAAGAACGAACTTGAGTGGTTTAGGCAGCAAGGAGTTCGCTTGAAGATTCTTGATCTCCCTACCTCGATGATTGAAGTACCAGCTGACCAGGGATGGATCCTTGATATGATTACCAATATTCTGCTCGAGGTACTTGCCAGCATCGCTGAGCAAGAGCGGCTGACGATTAGAAAGAGACAACGCGAAGGCATTGATGCAGCAAAAGCAGCGGGAAAACATCTTGGCAGACCAAAAGCAGAAATGTCTGAGCATTTTCCCAGAGTATATGATGAGTGGAAGCATGGACTTATCTCTACTAAGAAGGCTATGGAGATCCTGGAATTGAAGAGTACTACGTTCTATCGTATGGTCAAGCAATACGAAGGCCAATGATAATCCCCCAAAAGGTTATTGGAGTTTGCGGAGACTCTTCCGCAATAACTCCAGACCTTTTGGGGTTATTTTTTGCATGAATGAAGGAAACCGTAAAGGTCTACCTTTTGGGGAGGTAGGAGGGATGATATAATCTGAATTAGTAAAATATAGATAAGTATTGGGCATGAATAAATGAACACTGTGATTGAGAGGTGACTTTATGGGAATTTTTATTTTGGTACTTTTGGTGCTAACCGCTATTTGTTTCGTGATTTATAAGGCTATTGATACATCTCAAAGTAATAATTCTTATCAAGCACAAGATGCATTTTTGTCAGAAGTTAGGAAAATGTGCGAAGACAATGACATTACTTACCAAGAGCCCGACTTTCGTAAAACACACAATGGTATGGGATATGCAATTGATTATTATAATGGGGTAAGTGTTGATGCTGGATCTAAAGGGCTGATATTGGGCCTTTATTGGATTGATAAAGATAATTTGTGTTTTGTTGGGCGTGGTACTGGTGCCATTAAAATTCCGTTATCTAAAATTGAAATGTATACATTTGATGGATCTGTACAGTATATTTCGAAAATAAAGAATGATGGAAAGAATGTTTCTTTTTCAGGTGCTTTGGTAGGTGGATTAGTGGCAGGCGAAGCTGGCATGATAATTGGCGCGACAAAAGATCGAAATCAAATATCAACTGAGGTTGAAGAAAAAGATGATCGAAAGGTTTATGTATATTATCGAGATGAGAACGATGAAACACAGCAGCTTATAGTCTCAAAATCCCTCTTCAATGAATCCTTTCATTTTGATGAGTTCATAAAATCAAAAGTACCAACCAAGCGAGATACATATCTTTTAGCTCATACGAATTCTGAAAAAAAAGATAATTCAGCGCAAGAAACGGCAGGAAATAATGTGGATATTAATAGCCTTGAACCGCAGTTAGCAAAGCTAAAGGAATTATATGAGAATAAACTTATCTCAGAAGAGGAATATGATTTGAAACGAAAGAAAATATTAAATCTATAAGTAAAGCGAATAATGAAACTGCTTTATAGAGGTAGTGTTTCATTCAGTATGTATATTTTTTGGGAGGTATGAATGGTCTTAAGCATAGTTAAGGGAAACATTATAGATGCGGAAGTAGATGCAATTGTTCTTCCAGCAAATACAAAGTTAAAAGAAGGAAGCGGCACTTCTAGGGCTATATTTGAAGCGGCAGGTCGAAAGGCACTTACAAAGAAGTGTAAAGAAATAGGCTTTTGTGAGATTGGCTCTGCTGTGCCTACTTTGGGATATGACCTGGATTGTAAAGCTATAATTCATGCGGTCGTTCCGTCGTGGATAGATGGACATCATGATGAGTATAGCCTTTTGAGTTCAGCATATTTATCATCTCTGGAAGTGGCTGATATTTTGGAGTGCAAGAGCATTGCTTTTCCGCTTCTGTCAGCTGGAAATAATGGCTTTGATGTGGAATTGGCATTTGAGATAGCCGTTAAGAGTATAGAATCTCATGTTCCTAAAACCATTGAAAAGGTCATATTAGTGGTCTATGAGAACCGTATTGCAGATATTGCTAAAGGAAGAGGATATGAGGTTTCTCTTCTTGTTCGAGACTTGGGAAAAGATGTAGAAGAACTTAAGGAGAAGGAGAGAAAAGAGGAACTGAGGGAACAGAGGAATTTAGCTGTTAAAGCGTTTGTTGAGAATCAGTTTGCCCATGCAATGGACTACATAAAGGATCCAGAAAACATGAAGAAAATAATAAATACTGGTATAGAAATAGTAAAGACTGTATATGGGACCATGAAAACAGATGATGAATGACCCTAAAGCAAATAATGAAATTGTGCTATATTTGATGATGTAATACTATTTTCTGCGTGTGCGATAATATATTGAATACGAACAGTATCTAAGTGAAGGATCAAAAAATGAAGGATTTTGAAGATTTACTAATTGATTGTAATAATGACGAAGAAATAGTTAAAAACTACCAAAAAAAAGCTGAAAACAATAATTCGGTTTTTTTAAATGAAGACAGAGAAAAATGTTTTGTGTCTTTGAATTGTGTAAAAATGAAATTTGACGATAAAGATATAGAGAAAGAGTATCTAGGCAATGAAATTAAATTTGACGATAAAGATATAGAGAAAGAGTATCTAGGCAATGAAATTAAATTAATAACACTTGAAACGGTGAAAGATATTATTAGCATCTCTCGCTGGATTGTAGATAATAAACCTCAAATAAAGGAGATTTACTTCTATTTGGATGCGATAATGTTTTTTTCTGATAAATTAACAATTATGCTAATGGAACACACTATGAGATGGTTTTTTGTTAATAAATCTGTTTTTGTGACTATTTGTCATAAACAATACATTGATAGTAATAGGAAGAAGATAGCAGATTACATAGCGAATGGTGGAATAAGAGGAAAAGCAATCAGGTGCGGATTCGCCTGGGCTAAAGCAGATCATACTGAAATTAAACAGGGAACTCCCGTTTTTATCAGTTTTTTAGAGAATGGAATTGTGCCGAATAGTATCGAAGAATATGATAAGTATTTTTTCGCGCAGGATGGTAGAATTAGAGCATTCTGCAAGGAAGGAGAAGATTCTAAAATTGTAAGAATTAGAGCATTCTGCAAGGAAGGAGAAGATTCTAAAATTGTAAGAATTAGAGCATTCTGCAAGGAAGGAGAAGATTCTAAAATTGTAACAGAGTGTTATCGGTTATTGAAGAAATACCCGATTAATAAAACTGATATAAGGTATATATACTCTGTGATAGGAGAGTTAATTGGTAATGGTCATGAGCATGGAAATACAGATACTTGTTTTTTGGATATAGATATTACCGATAAAGCCACTTCGCGTGATGGCAGTATCCCAACAATTGCTGTTAATGTGGTAGTTTATAATTTTTCTAATAATCTTTTGTGGCATGCATTAGAAAGAAAGATAAATAGAACAGATCTAGTCGAAGAACAGGCTAGAATTGCAAATGCAATTAAGCAAGCTCGTGAAAACCATGAAGAGAGATTTGATGAGCAATACACAAAGGATGATTTTAGCAATATTTCTATGTTTCAGGGATTATCCTGCAGAGATTCGAGCCGCCCCGATGGTGGAGTTGGGTTATCAAAGCTTATGGAGGTTTTGAATCATACATCGGGGAATCTATGTTTTGTTTTAACTGGTCATAACGCCATAGTATTTAATAAAGATTATATAGAGCGAAAAGATGGGTTTATAGGGTTTAATGAAAAGCATGAATATATTGAAGACATTCCAATTATTGATGATAATATTTTACATACAGAGTTTTATATGCCAGGAGTCGCATATAATTTTTCGTTTAATCTTATTAAAGGAGAATAGAGATGGAGAAAACACGTAATGATCTTCCAGAGTTTAAATTTAATGAAGACGAATTAATTATTTCAGGACAAAGCACGGGGAAGAAAGCGTTTTTGGCGGTTGAGAATTGTATTGCACTAGGAGATGGATATGTGAATATCCTGCACTTTCCAAATCATGTTGAAGATGTCGTGGGTTCATTTTTCACTGGTTTTTTCACAAAATATGAAAATACTATAGATATGGAGTATAGGCGTGAGCATTTTGAAATAGATAATAATCACCCCCATTATACAGATATAAATGCGTCATATGATGACTATTTAACATGTAACAGAGGAAAGTGATGGTGATTGAGAAGATTACAGAAATAATTAAATGGATGTTAGCTAACGCTCAGTTCCTTGCTTTTGTTGTTTCGGCTATGGCTTTGGTATATGAATGGAGACAAATGCGTCGGTCTCAAATGAGCGAGGCTTTTCGAAAGAGCTTTTCTGACTTGATTGGCGAGACATTACCAAGTCTATTACAAGAGAATAAACTGGATTACGACAAGATTAATGAGGCGATACTAGAATTAAAAAATAAAGCAGAGTATTACAAATATACTGATAAAGCATTCTATAATGAATTTAAATATAGAACCGAGAGAAGAATAGATAGGCTATTAGAATATAGCAAAAATAGACTATGTTTGTTATTTATGCCACAAAAAAAATATGACGACCTTATTAAGAAAAATGTATCAGAATTAATAAAGTACATAAACGGTTATTCATATGGAAAAAGACTTGTTTTATCTGTGAGCCACAATGGAATTGATTATTTCATCAGAGGATTTATTACTGATTGCATATACCACAATTATGACAAAATAATAGGGAAATACAAGTGGGACCTAGACCAGTCAAGAACGTTTAAACTTACCCCTGAAAAACGAGCTAATGTTATCGATTTAAGAATAGAAGAAAAATATACTTTGAAAAGGGTGAAACTGCTTTATAGTAATATCTTTTGGTTTAGGAGATTTGGGATTTCAGGAAAGTGGGCAAAACGAATTTATATAAAAACAACCAAGAATATAATAACAATCTACCCCATCACTGAAGATGGAAAAAGATACGTGAATCTCGTATTTACATATGACATTAACAACGTAGGAGAGAATTATTATCGGCACTTTTTAATAGATTTAAAAAATCTAACATGTATAGAACAAAACGAGCTAATATTAAGAAAAGATTGAACAAGAAGTGAATGATGCAAAGAACGGAGAGGGTTGATTTCTACTAATATATAAATGGTGATGCATATTAATGCGGGGATCCTGGTGACTATTTGGTGACTCGGACGATGTGACGCAGCAGAAATGGTGAATTTACGCGATTGGGGACAATCGGAGAATCTTCGAATCCCCCTCTCGCTCGAGTATGATAATTGCGGAAGCCTGTATTTAGGCTTCCGCTTTTTTGGTGTTATTAGGTAAACGGGTAGACATTTGTAATAAAAATCTCAAAAAAAAGTTAGGAGGAAAAATAATGAGAGCTTTTGATAAAGTGATAGGCTACGAATCAATAAAGGAAGAACTGATTAGGATCTGTGATGTGTTAAAGGATCCAGAGAAGTATAAGAAATTAGGGGTAGAACCATCACATGGGGTCCTGTTATATGGAAATCCAGGCCTTGGGAAGAGCCTAATGGCGAGATGTTTTATAGAAGAGAGTGGTGTCAACAACTATACTCTCCGAAAAGATATGCCGAGTGATGCTTTTGTTGAGGAAATAAAGAGAACCTTCGATTTGGCTAAGGAAAACTCTCCCGCTATTGTATTCCTAGATGATATGGATAAGTTGAATATTCCGGTGCGGCGGAGCCGCCATTCCGGAAAATTGGAAACCGTGAATCCGGAACAGGGAACCGCCACACCGATATAGTTACTTTTGCGAGTTTACTCGCTTAACCGCGGATCCATACCATATACTTCCCGCATGGATCTGTTGTTGGCAGGATCGATGGGAACGATGTTGATCTTGTACGCATCGTACTTGATCCGGTCCAGAATCGCCTCTGCCAAAGGACTATCGTCACCGCCCAGCTGATCATACCATCCGCTGAACTCATACTGAGAGCAAAAGATCGTAGAAGATTTCTTGCGCCTGTGATGAAGCAGTTCAAGGATATCGTGCTGTTCGGTTTCGGTTGGCTTCAACAACAGCCATTCATCAATGATGAGGAGTAGCGGATTCGCATACTTCTTTTGCACCTTGACATATGAACCGTTATCGCGAGCCATCTCCAGTTCCATAAGGAGATCCGGCAGTCGCACATACTGAGTTTTATAACGCTGCTTACAGGCCTCCATACCAAGTGCACATGCCATATATGTCTTGCCACTACCTGTTGCACCGGTGATGAAGATGTTTCTGTGATCTGTGATGTATTCGCAGGTTCCGAGTCTTTGGATCAGTTCCCGGTTGAGTTTTCTGCCGGATACATAATCTATGTCTCCGATATAGGCTTCAGGCTGGTCAAAGCCTGCCTGTCTGATGAGACGCTTAAGACTGTTGGATCTACGGTTGTTGTACTCGATATCCACGAGCATTCCCAAGCGGTCTTCAAAGGCAAGATCCTTCATTTTCGGATCATCCTTCTGGGTAATGAATGCATCCGCCATAGAGGTCAGGCGCATCTCGATCAGCTTATCAATGGTACTCTGTATGGTCATGTTTCTTACCTCCTGTAGTAATCAGCGCCACGAGTAATGGCGTGCGGGTTGGTGGTGGATGTATTCTTGTCTGACGTATCAGAGGAACCTTGATCGTCCAGACCGGCTACAAGAATGTTTTTGATGCTCTTGTAGCTAGGAGATGCAGTGTAACTCAAAGCTTTCTTACAGGCGGCTTCCAAACGTTCAGGAGAGTATTTCTCGGCCATCTTTAAAAGCCCCATACAGCTTCGATACGACTGCTGTTCCACCCGCTGAGAGGTAAGTATTGAATTGATAACTTCGCCAGTACACGGACCGATCTGCATGGCCCATCTTCGGAAACGGTCGCCGTTCCACTCGAGGTACTGCTGATGATCCTCCGGCATGTGTTCGGTTATGGTACTGTATTGTCCCTTTCTCCCATAGAGTCTTCTGTGGGATGCGATACGGTTTTGCTTATAAAAGATTTCAATGGCTGTGCCGGTTACCCTCACATCCACCTTACGCTTGATATATTCGTAAGGGACGGAGTATAGCATTCCGTCAATGGATATGTGATAATTGTACTGAACGGTGGCTTGTTTCCATTCCGCCAGTTCATAAGGGGTAGCAGGTAACGGTGCCAGCAATGGCAGTTCTTCGTCGCGGAAGATCTCGTAACGGCTACCCTCTTTCTTTTGGAAGGGCCGATTCACGAAATCTTTTAACTTTTGACGGATGGCACAGTTTAATTCGGCCAAAGAGAAAAACTGTTCATTGCGAAGTGCCGCGGTGATCCATGTGGAAATGTTCCCAACAGAGCCTTCTGCGTTCGGCTTATCCTTCGGTGCTCTAACCCGAGCGGGAATGATGGCGGTGTTGTAATGCTCAGCCATTTCATGATAAACAGCATTGATCTGTTGATCATTCCACTTATTGTTATGGATTACAGCCGTCTTGCAGTTGTCAGGCACCAGGATCCTTGAAACGCCACCAAAGTACTCATACATGTGAACATGAGCACTGATCCAGGAGTCCTGCTTTTCATTCAGAAAAGCCTCGACGTAAGGGTATTGGCTATACGTCATGACACCAACAAAGATGTAGGCGTTGATGATCTCACCAGTATCGGGATCAATGATTTGGGCCGGATCGCCAGCCCAATCAACCTCGATCTGTTCACCGGGCTTCCGCGCGATGTGCATCGTTGCTCTACGCTTTTGCTCATCCTGCTGGATGTAATAACAGAACTGCGAATACATCAACGGATTATCGCCGTTAAGACGGCAGTCCTCAAGATACTCAGTCCACAGGAGCTTCTTGTTCACACCGTTGCGGAGCAGTTCCTTCCGGATATAGTCATAATCCGGCATTCGTTTGGAAGGAGAAGAACTTTCTTCTTCCCGTGGGAATAGGATCCCTTCGATCACTGCATCTGTGTAAGATGCCGGTAATGGCCATGCCAGTTCTTTTTCTTTGGCGGCGGCCAAAACCTTGTTGACGGTCTTTTTTGAGACACCGCAGCTGGCAGCAATCTTTTCCTGGCTTAGTTGCAGGATTGGTTGGGCCAACCGGATGATCTCGCGGTACTTGGTCATATCTGTGACCTCCTTACAATGAATTTACGCCATTGGCGCATAATTCCATTATAAGGGTGGAACTACCGGAATCGCGGTTCCCTACGCCGGAATGTCGGTTTCCGATTTTCCGGAATCGTCGGTTTCCACGTCCGGATTGGCGGTGTAAATCACGCTGGAATACTCA
>FMVL01000005.1 GCA_900102235.1 Lachnospiraceae bacterium XBB2008
CCTGTACATGGCAGGTTACCCACGCGTTACTCACCCGTCCGCCACTAAGTATCAACAAGAACTCACTTTTAGCAAGCTAATCGTTTGTTCAGCGTCAATACTCCGTTCGACTTGCATGTGTTAAGCACGCCGCCAGCGTTCATCCTGAGCCAGGATCAAACTCTCGAATTAAGTTTTTTTCCTGATTCAAAACCTTCTGGCTTCTTATCACGAATTCTTTGGTTGTTTGTTCTCAAAAATTTCTTTAGAATTTTCGAGGTCGCACTGCTGTGTGATCATCAAATTTGATTGATAACTTTTTCAAGGTTCGGCGTCCACAGACGCAACTACATTAAGATAGCACTACTTGTCATCTGCGTCAAGGACTTTTTTGAAGTATTTTTAAAAAAATTACTTCGAACGGAGAAGGAGGGATTTGAACCCTCGCGCCGGTTGCCCGACCTACACCCTTAGCAGGGGCGCCTCTTCGGCCTCTTGAGTACTTCTCCCCGTCGACACAAACTCCGCTCTTTCTCGTTCCGACTATGTCGAAACTCGTTACGCTCCGTTGTGTCTCCTCTACCCCACGAAGCAGGCTTCGCGGGGACCCCTCATTATTCCGAAATAAAATAAGGATATGAAATTATTGCGTAAAAAGTTGCGTCAGCCCTTAGAGGTGACGCAAGCATAATTATATCTATGAGGTTGTTGTTTGTCAATTAATAATTTGGGGGATTTTAACCTTTTCCGACATTGGCGTAAAGGTTGTTTCCGAATGTATCTATGACAACAATAACGGGAAAATCTTTTACGGTCAGTTTACGGACGGCTTCGGCACCCAGATCGTCATATGCTATCACTTCAGAGGATGTGATGGCTTTGGACAGGAGTGCGCCGGCACCTCCTATTGCCGCAAAGTATACCGCTTTATTTCTGAGGATGGCCTCCATGACTTCGGGGGATCTTTTGCCTTTGCCGATCATTCCCTTAAGTCCCAGGTCAAGAAGGCGCGGAGTGTATTTATCCATGCGGCTCGCAGTCGTAGGACCTGCACTTCCGATCACATGACCTTCCCTGGCGGGAGAGGGGCCCATGTAATAAATGATATTATCCTTAATCTCCATGGGAAGTTCGCGACCTTCATCGAGTGCCTCATCCATACGCTTATGGGCAGCATCCCTGGCCACATATATTGTTCCGTTTATATAACACATATCACCTGCATGCAGGCTGCAGGTCACCTCTTCATTTATGGGGGTAGTGATATTTATCTCCATCTGATCCTCTTCCCGATACTGATATGTATGAGATATTATTGAATGTATTTCTTCTATATATAGTAATGTGGTAATCGGGTTTCTTCTATATATAGTAACGGCTCATCCGAACAACCGATGCCGGATCATATCTCGACCGAAATATGACGGTTCACATGGCAGCATATATTGACTGCCACCGGCAGTCCGGCGAAATGCGTCGGATAGGTGTTTATGTTGACGCCGAGTGCGGTGATCTTTCCCCCGAGCCCGCCGGGGCCTATACCGGTTTCATTGATCATCTCCAGCATGCGTTTCTCCAGATCGGCAACCCATCCGATATCGGAATGGCTTCCCACCGGTCTGGTCAGTGCCTGCTTAGCCATCAGCGCACATTTCTCAAATGTTCCTCCGATACCCACGCCGATCACCATGGGAGGACAGGCATTGGGTCCGGCATCTTTTACTGCAGTAAGTATCGCATTCTCTATTCCGGGCATTCCGTCAGCGGGTTTTAACATGAATACCCTGCTCATGTTTTCGGAGCCGAAGCCCTTGGGAGCAAGAGTAATCTTCACCTTATCACCCGGAACTATCTGATAGTGGATCACTGCGGGGGTATTATCCCCGGTGTTAACTCTCTCATAGGGATCGCCGACTACGGACTTTCTCAGATATCCGTTCGTATACCCGGCGCTCACTCCCGCATTGACGGCTTCTTCAATGTCTCCGCCGGTCAGATGCACATCCTGACCCACCTCCAGAAAAACGACCGCCATGCCGGTATCCTGACATATAGGGATCATATCCTCACCGGCTATGCGTAAATTTTCCCGGAGCTGCTCAAATATCCCTTTTCCAAGTTCGCTCTCTTCTTCGTGCGTCGCACGGTCAAGGGCAGTCTTCATATCTTCGCTTAAGAAGTGGTTGACCTCGATGCACATCTTCTCGATCTGTGCGGTTATGGTCTGTACGGAAATCTCACGCATCCTGGATCTCACCTCTTATGATATCTGCGGTTTCCTTAAGTTCATCCTGAGAGGGTTCGCCCGGTTTCCAGTTGATATCCTGACCGTCATCTGTATACCTGGGGATCAGGTGCATATGAAAATGGAAAACGGTCTGGCCTGCCACTTCACCGTTATTCTGAACGATATTAAAGCCGTCACACTTAAGTGCGGCTTTCATCTTTACCGCCATGTTCCTGGCAAGTTTGAAAACCTCACCGGCTTTTGCTTCGGGAAGTTCAAATATATCGGCGTAGTGCTCCTTGGGAAGGATGAGCGCATGCCCTTTTGCGGCAGGTCCCAGATCGAGGATCACGCGATATGAATCGTCCTCATATATGGTCTGTGAAGGGATCTCTCCGGCTGCTATCTTACAGAAAATACAATCGTCTTTCATCTTACGGCCTCCTTATACGCCAAACGGGAACAGAATATCAAGATTACGAAGCAGCTTAAAATCGCCCTTCATAGTCATGTCTCCGGACATGAACGCTCTTTGGAAAGTCATTCTTCCCGATACGATCTCGTTCATGCAGTCAACCGGCATCTGCAGTTCTATATCATATCTGTCTACATCACCGTAGAAGCAGTTCATCTCATTCTCGCTCACTGCTATGGTAAGGGGCATCCCGTTTCCGAGCGTGAGCTTATAGCACCCTGTCATCCCGGCCTGTGCCTGGTATGTAGCTTTAAGATCATTTATGAATCTGCTGTCGTCATCTTCGTCGTCGGTACTCATCATATCCCTGAACAGAGTGGTGAGTTCCTGAATATCTTCCTTCTGACGCTGAACATAGATCTCGTCGGATGCATACTGAGACAGCTGTTCCGATTCCTGAGGCGTAAGATCGATATTCTTGGTTATGGAGATCTTCTGCTTAACGGCATGGTTGCTCGCCGGGAGCGAAGGGATGTGCTGATTGATCGTTCTGTAGAGGCTTTCTGCGGTTCTTTCTATTATATTAATGTATTCCGAATTGTTCTCGATCACGGTCGAGTCGAGAATATATCCGCACACACCGTTGCAGGGTATGCCTCCGAGTATCTCCCATGCTTCGGAGAGATGGAGCTTACCTTCACGTTCACCGTATGTAGTCGCCATCACGACCGGACACATATAGATGCGGGATATAAGCTCCTTGTCGCCGTACAGCCAGCATGCATCGAGAAACTGCTGCATATATCCGCCTATCCCGTGCCACTCTACCGTAGTGGCGAGGATGATACCGTCTGCATTCTTCAATGTCTGAGGAAGGGTAGTGATGCTGTTCTTCAGCTCGTAGAGATTATATGTCTCCACAGTCACCCTGAGTTCCTCAAGAACCTCCTGCATCTTGCCCACGCAAAACAGTGTGGGATCATCCATAAGACCTCTGCCGCCATAATAAATATTGATCTGCATATGACCTCCAAAATGTATGGTGCTCACTCCTCGTAAGTATACCATATCTTGAGGCAAAACACACATCATGCAGCCGTCTGTCATGAGAATTCCGTACCCTTGGAGCGAAGGCAATAATTCAGACTTCCAAACCTGATCTCATCCCCGACTTCTATGATCCTCTGCTCGTTGGGCGCAAGCCTGATCCCGTTCAAACACGTTCCGTTCGTGGAATTCGTATCCTTCAGCAGAAGTACACCATCCTGTTTTTCGATCCTTGCATGCATCCTGCTTATTGACGGATGATCTATGCAGCAGTCCACATATCCTTTCAGTTTTCCTATGGTACAGGGAAAAGAATCAAGCTCTATATGCTGCTTGTTCTTTCTGTCCATCGCATACAGTTTATAGCTTCCGCTGTCGATCTTTTCGTCGAAAAAGACCGTCTGACCGGCATCGGCCGGATTCTCCTCATTAACCATGCCGGCATACCGATCAGCATCCGTACCTCCGGCATCGGGACGATCCACCCTTCTGCGTGATCCGGGTTTAGGCTGTGAAATGAATTCTTCCATATGAATGACCGGCATGGCGGAATAATGCTCGGCTGCATACAGATCATCATCTGCATATTTACGTTCTCCTTCTCGGATCTCACGTGAACTTAAGATTTTTGATCTTACAAACATGATGATACCCGCGATAAAGACGACTACGGCAACTCCGCCACCGGCTATCAGCAGCATAAGTTCATCTTCATTTAAATATATGAAAAAGAAGATCAATGCACAGGCGGCCAGACCGATCGCGCCAAGTGCCATCAGGACATAAGGGAGCACCCTTGACTTCGGACGTTCTATCCCCGTCACTGAAGGTTCCTCCCCCGGATAGTTCTCATCATCCGTCTTCAGGCCTTCATAAAGAGGTTCGCAGACCGTATCATATCTCTCTTCCGTCCCTGATTCCGCATTATCAGTAAGATCTCCGTTCTCTTCCGCCAGCAGGACAGCATCCCATACATCAAACCCCGCTTTTTCATAGACCTCATACATTCGGTATACGAGATCCGAAGCCTCGTTATCGTCCGGCGAAACACGTTCCAGGAGGTAATCCATAAATACACCTATCCCTGCCAGTGAATCATCGGCTTCGGTCGATATGTTATATAAAAAGCAGTATCTGCCTTGCGCATAACCGTAAAAGATCAGATCCGGATCCAGGCACAGGCGCCTGATGTCCAGAAGATATCTGTCCACTTCCTCACAGGCTCCGCGTATCGCACTCATCAACTTGCGGATATCTTCCATATCAAAGAGCCTGCTGCCAAACATCTGCCTGAGCGTCAGTTTGGACGTAATATCGTAATAGTTATATTCACAGCCATCCACAGCCCTGACTCTGGACGGGATAAGATACTCCATCCTGTGACCTGCAAGCATCTTCTGCTGATACCCGACCACGGACTCATCCTCGGTCCTTCGGATGACCATATAGTTATGATGTTGTTCCTTATAATATCTGATATCCATATCATCCTCCGTCTAAAACTCTTCCCACCGACCGAAACAGCCTTATCCTTTTAGTAAAAGAATAATTATCGATACGTACGGTATCCGAGATATCCCAGTTCGAACCGGGGATGATTCCCGCATGGTACGAAAGCGGATGAGAGACATGCAAAGAAGAGGAAACTCTGACTTCCGATCCCGTGACCTCACCTGAGGTTTCCACATGCCGTGTTCCCATATACTTGCTTCCGTACTGTCCCGCCATATGTCCGTGCATCCATGATGACTGGTCTTCAACAGTCCTGATCCCTTCTTCAGTCTGGGCAGCCAGCATATAATCGTCCTGGAACAGCAGGCACCGGTCGTACTCAAAATACCCGAGATATATGATCCAGACCACTATGAATATGACCCACGGAACAACCAGCGAAGCTTCAAGGGTCATATACCCGTTTGTCAGAAAAAAGCGATCGCGATAACTATCTGAATACAAACAAGATCACCCCCATGCTTAAAGTGATAAAAGGAACAAAAGGTATCCTTGTTCCCGGTCCGGCCTTTTTCAGCGCCAGACAACCTCCCGCGAAAATGCAGTTAAAGATAAGCGCGCCTGTCAGCATATATACACATCTCTCGAATCCAAGTGCCGGGCCGAGCTCCGCAACTAAGATCCCGTCTCCGATCCCGACTTTCCCTTCTGTAATGATGCCGAGACCGATCAGCACAAGTCCGGGAACCGTAGAAAGAAATATATCCATCCATATGAATGATCCATCTCCAAAACAGATCAAAGAGACGATCGAAAATATAAAAACCACCGCAAAACCGCATGCGGGAATCCTTCTGGTCCGGATATCATATATGCTCAGAACCGCCAGAATCGCGATCCCCGCTACCATCCACCACATATCGAACATGGCCCTCGCCCTCCTGCTTCCGACAGATGAATCGCCTGAATGTCCCGTCGTATCCCGGAGCAATACAGGTCACTGTGATATCGTGTCCCGTAATCTGTCACGTATACGCTTCCGATACCCGATCCCGCGCCACAGATCTCACACGCATAGTATTTACAGCCGTCATGATTGCGAAGCCCGTCCACGGATGAAGCGGCAACGCTTCTGGTACTCGGATTCAGATAGCGGCAGTTCATATCCGTATGATAAACGGTTCCAGTTCTGGTCACGTATACGATAGGATCCTCCTCACTCATATCCGTAATCCCGCCGGCACCGTCATAGCCGACCCAGGCATGGGAATATACGGAGGTACCCAACCTGTAAGTCTTTATTCCCATATCGACCGGAAACTTCAGAGCATATGTGACAGACAGTTTGACCAGACCACCGTCTGTCAGGACTGAAGAACCCAGATAGTTCAATCCCGACTTACCGCCTCTTATTCCTCCGCGCCGTTCAACGGTCTCTCCCAGATGCCCCGAAACCGATGAAATGGCATACACCGTAGAGCCTATACCTGAAGGAACACCCTCGCCCACACCATGCTCTATCGCATAGCCGTAACTGCATATGTTATTGGATGTTTCATGCAACGCCGCCGTGATCCTGCTCGATGTTTCCACCACTTGCAGACCGAACAGCAGATTTATCACGCACAGGATAAACAACGGTACAACAAGTGCCGCCTCAACTGTCATCGACCCTGCAGCACCCGATGAAACTCTTCTGTATATGGTCCTGCTCACAAACACATACATATCCCCTTTATATCGTTTTTCGTCCGGAGTAAAGCCCTTAGCTTAAGAATTACAAAAACAACAACAGGAATGGATTCTCCCAGAAGAGTCTCATCGGATACTGCAAAAGCCTACGCATAGTAATATCCGCTGCGTCTTATGATCTCGGCATTATGCCCGTGTGTTGAGCCTGTCACTATATCCACCAGGAAGCTCTGCATACAATAGTCCATCTTGAAAGCGGCATTTCCGGGAGTCAGCCGTACATCCATTTCCATCACATCCAGCGAGCGCGGCAGCACCTTGGAAAAAGAGGTGAGAACGAGCATCGTCTTAAGATAAGAATCATACTTTGGTCCCTCCTGGCCCGGGTAGCTGCGAAGAGCACTCTTCGGGTGAAAAAGACATGTGATATCCGTATGCCATGTCTCGGGAGTCTTTATTATGGGAACCCCGCCTCCTTCCAGCAGGATCTTTATATCCTGCAAAGCCTCAACATATGCCCAGGCAAGCAGTATCGCATGGGTCACGGGTTCCTCCAGTTCAGGATTCATGAGAACCGCCGCAAGTGTCAGCGCCAGTGCTCTGGCTTCCTCCATCTTGGAGGCATCGGTGAGCAGATAGCAGTAATTTGCACCTTCGCGCCACAGTGCAAGCGTCCTGCAGACGGCTTCAAGATTATCCCAATCGTTATCTTTTCCCTTGATCACATATTCGATCTCATATGATAAAAGTGATCCTTCTTTTAAGTGTCCGTAGAATCCGTATTTATCAAATATGTACTCATCATATGTGAGTTCTCCGGCACATCGGCCCAGACTCCGTTCTTCTTCGCTTATCCCCATACCGCTGGCCAGAGTGCGATGAGAAAGGTATTCCTCAAGTTCCACCTTGGTACGGGATATTTCCGAAGTATCATCAAGCACCATTCCGAGGATTCCGGCATTTCGTATCGAATTGACATTGTCCGCCGGATTGTTTAAGGGGACTTCCTCAAGCTCCCCGTCCTCATTTTCTACCACAGGCAGTTCCGTAGAATCGATCTGCCCCTGAACCCCCATTCTTTCGCTCTCGGTATCATAATCAAAACCTCCGACACCAAACCCAGAAGTGAGTTCGTCAACTCCGCTGATTAATACCCCTTTGAGTGTCGTATCCATATAATCGGCTACCTGCCTGCGTACCGCTTCGGCTTCATTATCCGTAGCCAGCGCATATTCCAAAATGTCTGCGCGCTGAAGTCTCATTCCCAGAAGATCCCTGGACAGAGCCGGTGTCGAGTTGTCCAGATTCTCTGTAAGATAATGTGTAAGTCTTGCTCTGACTGCCTCGATGCCACCTGCACCTCCGCAGTATGTGGTATCCACAAACAACAGGTCATATTGCTCAAATAATTCTCTGTTAAACTCAGACAATACCGAGTTTATACTCGTGTCAGCCGCGCACAGCGCCCTCATCCTTGTCGCGTTGATCCTGGCACCCTCCACGAGTGCCAGAATCAATGAAAGGAGTACGCCTAAGGTAAGCGACAGATAAACTGTCATATACCCGCGTTTCATGACATTACGGAATCAGAATCCGATGAGATCTTATTCATGATGGTCTCCACAATGGCCCTGATCTGTTTCTTAAAGATCAGCACAAGTCCTATCAGTACAACGATGATCAATATGACCTCGACGGTTCCCATTCCTTCTTCCATGCAAGCCAGGTCATCGGGACCATACAGTCCGGAAAATCTGTTCTTAAACCTTTCCTTTGCCCGGCTTATTGCGCCTGATACTTTTTCCTTCATAAAAAACCTCCTTAAATTAAGATGAAAATGACATATATGCAGGTACCATGATGATTATCATGACTACCGTCAGCATCATTACCATTGGAAGGAGCAGCTTGGTGGATGCCTCCTCTCCGAGCCTGCGGGCTTCATTTTTTCGCAGGGTAAATGCATCTTCGGATTCTTCCTTGAGCATCCCTATCAGATCGGTACTCCCCTTCTTCATGTTCTGGATCAAAAGAGCCGAAAACCTCATATATTCCCTCGTTCCGCATCTTTTTCCGAAATGTTCTATCGCATCGCTTTCGGAAATCCCGACTTCAAGTTCATGCGCCGTTATTACCAGTTCTTTATCCAGAGAAGTTCTGTCCGCCGGTCGAAGATCCGAAGCCCTGTGCCCGAGTTTCAGCAGACAGTTCCTTACACTCATTCCGGCTCCCATATACAGGGTCAGTTGAGAGACAAAAGCCGGATATTCTATGAGCAGCTGCCTCGATCTTTTCTTCAGGGCGGTATTGACCTCTGACTCCTTAAAAGGGATAAGGATGATGCAGACCAGGATCACGCCCATCAGTATCATCGGGCCTGCGTCGTCCACTTTCTCACTCCACCTGATCGTCCCGAATGAGATCGACTCGGGCAGCGGAACGCTCTCCTCCGATTCGCTCTTCAGGTCAGCCTCGTCTACGGCTTCCCGGATCTCCTCTGCTATGGTCTCTTCCGCAGTAAGCTCCCGCGGACATATCCGCAGATCCCTGACCAGATACCAATGATCGTGTCTGTACGAACAATCTCCCGTAAGTGTCACCATGACCGGTTCTTCAAGTTCTTCGTTATGAACAACCCCGTCATAATCCAGCAGTTCATAGTTGCTGCATTCCCAGTTGATCGAGAAAGGATAACCTTCTACCGATCTGACCATCGATACCGGATACAATATGTGATCCGCCCGGTCATTTTCCCCGAGAAGGATCCCATCGATCTTCGATGACATCTCCGGGAACAGAGCATCGGCCTCATCATATGAATAAACCCGTGCGGGAAAAGTCACGCTCAAAGGGTACTCATTTTCTTCATCATCCACTGTTATCCCGGCGGACAGATCCGCCTCTATGTCCATACCCCCGTAGGTATTTCTGTAGATAACGTTTCCATCCTTCAGAACCGCCTGATCCGCTGACAGTAAAGATACCGCGAGACAAACAATCGCACCTGTGGCCGCCAAAAGCATGATGGTCGATATGATCTCTATACGGAATATCTCCATGCGCTTATCCGGCATCTCACCGGGATAAAGTGTCTGTAAGTCAGAAAGAAGTTTCCGATTCTTTATGCTTCTCTTACCTGCGCCACAACGCCCTTTAATCCTTTGGAAGAATATCCGCCTCCCCCATGTATGGACCAGAACGGCAGGAGCCAGAAAGACTCTCGAATAGCCTGTTTCCGTGATAGGGCACTCTGTTTTGGATATCTTTGCAGTTAACCAAAGAATTATTAAAATGGCCAAGATAATGATGTATAAGATGATCATCTTCTTCTCCTAACTTCCGCTAAATTCGTATGTCTACCATCTTCTGTGCGATCAGATATGACGACACATAGATCGCCAGGCAGACCGTCATGATCGCTATGCCGGCCACGTTGTGATAGAGTTCGTCAAAGAATCCGGCCGACGATAAGTCCATGTACAGGATCATGAAAAAAGGCACGAGACTCATCACATTGGATTCCATTTTCCGGGAGCTGATCATTACCGCTATCTCCTGTTCCACATCCGCTTTCTGTTCGATCATTCCCGCCGTCATCTCGATCGTCTCGGTAAGGTTTCCGCCGCTTCTCTTGGCTATGGCGAACACCTCGCCGAACTGTCTGATATCATCCACCCCGCTCCTTGCCCCAAGGTCTAAGAGCATCTGCTCGAGCACGAGATTGTTATCCAGACCGCGTCTGATATGATTCAGTTCCTTCACAATGATCCCTCTCGTCCCATAGAGCAGGGTCATGTCCTTCCACGCTTCGCGAAAGGAGTTCTCTATCGAATAACCGGCTTTCTGATTGGCGGATATGGAAGCCACCGCATCCTTAAACTGCATTCCCAGTTCGTTCCGGCGCCTGGTTCCGTAGTCTTTTCGCCTGTACCTCAGGAAAGCCGGGATAAATACCAGGAGTCCTGCGGAAACGATAAGTGAATCATAGAAAAAATGTCCGATGGCCCAGGCAAGCATTAGCCCGATGAGCAGATTCAATATCAGTTCCGACATAGTAAATCTGTAATTTCTGTAATCGATCCTCTTTTCCTCAGGAGCGTATGCCTGCCGCACAGAGTTTATCCGTGCAGATAAGTTCTCCTTCTTTATGCAGTTCTCCGATGATCCTTCCGTCTTCATCAGTTCCGGTCTCCCTAAATCTGTAAAGAACATTACGACCGATCTCGTCAGTCCCGTTATCTATGATCTCAGTGATCTCGAGCACACGCCTGGACCTGTCTCTGAGCCTTCCCAGATGCACCACGAGGTCTATGCCCGAAGCGATCTGTCTTCGGATTGCTCCCAGCGGGAGCTCCATTCCCATCAGGATCATGTTCTCCAGTCTGGAAAGCATGTCCTTACAACTGTTGGCATGTCCCGTCGACATCGAACCGTCATGTCCCGTGTTCATAGCCTGCATCATGTCGAATGCTTCTCCGCCTCTGACCTCGCCGACTATCACGCGGTCTGGTCTCATACGCAGGCTTGACTTGATAAGATCGCGTATGGATATCGGCCGGCAGCCTTCAACGTTTGCATTTCTGGTCTCCATCCTGACCAGATTCGGCAGATCAAGGATCTGTAACTCGGCATTATCTTCGATGGTAATGATCCTCTCGTCCCTTGGTATATAAGCCGAGAGTGCGTTTAAGAACGTCGTTTTCCCCGAACCCGTACCGCCACTGATGAAAATGTTGTATCTGGCCCTCACCAGATCGGCCAGTTCATCGGCTATCTCCTGCTTAAGTGATCCGAACCTTATCAGATCATCCATGGAGATCGGTTTATCCGGGAACCTTCTGATCGTAACGATCGGTCCGTTTAACGCGACCGGAGCAAGAACGATATTTACTCTGGCGCCGTTTTCGAGCCTCGCATCCACTATGGGGTTAGCTTCGTTTACCACGCGGTTGCACCCCGATACGATCTGCTGGATCACATCCTCCAGTTTTTCTCTGGATTCGAATCTCATCCGGTATCTCGAGAGTTTCCCCGCTTTTTCTATGAAGATCGTATCGGGACCGTTGATCATGATCTCGGTAACCGTCGGATCATCCACAAGTTCCTGAAGGATATCGAGCTTTCGGAGTGCGTGAAAAAGTTTCGTCCTCAGCCGTTCTCTGTCCGTCACACCCAGTTTTCTGACTCTGATATCCGAAATGATCATGGTATCTATAAGTTCATACAGTTCCTCATCAGTCGTGTCCTTTGAGTAGTCGATCTTTCCGATAAGCTCTGTCTGAAGTTCTTTTTTCAGTTCATCAATCTCCGGCATGAGTACTCAGATCTCCGATCTTTCCCAGGTCATCCGTTATCACTGCTTTTACATAGCCCGCCAGCTCACTGTGTGCAAACATGTCCGGCTTCACCGGTACATCGATGAATTCCGGCAGATCAAACTTGAGCGTCTTGCCCATGATATCTGCACGTGAGTGTTCCACCATCCAGTTTTCATACTGCTCGATCTTCGAACGGGATATGATATCATCACGAACCAGCGTGTAGATCCGGTCGCAATATTCCATCACCTCCAGCAATCCGTTCATGGAATCCGTAAGGTCGAGGATCAGATATTCATAGTCCGTGGCTCCCTCGACTTCCTTAAACATTTCCACCCACCTGCTGCCGGTCCGGTCATATGTGTCGTAATATGACTGCGCCGGGGGAAGTATATCCAGGTTTCCGATCCGGTGTACCATCAGCGGGATCCTGAGCGAGAGTTTGTCCCTCTCGCAGTCAAAGTAATAAAGCAGGTCCGTTACGTCGTTTCCGAATTCCGTATTGAACCATCCCGAGAAACCGGAGTAGTTTTCGAAATTCATATACAGCACCCTGTGGTCTGCTCCCAGGAGCTGCCCCATGGCCAGAGCAAAAGTTGTCTGCAGGCATCTTCGTATCGGAGAATAGATACCTATCACTTTCCACGCACAGGATCCGAGCCGTTTTTGTGAGGAGGAGTTCATGCCCTCGGGAAGAACTTTAAGCACCGAATTGATAAGAACTTCCCGACTCTGAAACCTGTCTATGAGTATCGCGTTCTCCGCTACGAAGTCCGGATTTTCCCTCAGCAGTATAAGAGACACCGGTAACGCCTGCATAAGATCGGAATCATATGATGATTCGCTGATGATCGCGGTATCGACTTCATGTGCCGCCACGTATTCGCATAAAGCCGAACTGCTGGTAAATGTCGATATTTTGAAATTCCCGTATAGAGCCTCATCCAATGCTCCGCTCAGATTCATGGCGTAGCACGGATCCATGTCACATACGGCTATGACTCTGTCATTCATAAATGCACAAATCCTCCGAAACTGATCGCCGTACCGATAAGCAGCGGTATCGTAAAACGGATCTGATGATCGTAAAGCTGCATACCCTTCATCGCCGTTGGCGTGTCATACTTAATGAGCCTTCCCGATGAATGTACGGTGACTATATAGTTTTTCATGACTTTCAATCTTGTGATGAGCGTACGTGCTCTGATCATCCTGATCAGCCCTATACATGCTCCGCAAACAAATGAGATAAAGACTGTCTGCAAGGCATCGGGAAAAGTCATATAGGCGGGGAGTATCATGATCAGCTTGATGTCTCCGGCTCCGATCGTTCCGATCATGAACAGCGGATACAGTATGAGCAGAAGCAAAAAGCCAAAGATCAGCGCAATGAGTGCATCCTGAACGGATGAGTGGCAGATCACCCATGCCTGGGATATGATCATCCCGATCGTCGTGACTTCTCTCGGGACCCGCCCGTCATACGCATCGTGCGCTGTTGCGACCGAAAGTATAACGAGACACAGAAACAATAAGATTTCCTTTCGTCTGTATAAAATGTTTTGAACTTGGACCTGAAATAGGTCCCTCTGACCGGTCGTGGAAATTACCGGAAAGATGTGTACCTGTCGGTACACGCATCTGATGCAGATGCATCAATTCGGTGTGAAATGCATCATACAATCTGTTTTCAGATTATGCAATACCTTTTTTTCAAAAAGATCGTGTTGGTATCAGTTTTGTGAGATTCTGACAAAAAACGGATTTTTACAGACACAAAAACAAGCCCCAAACGATGTAGATCACATCATTTGGAGCCTGTCAAAAGGGCTGATCCGAAGGACTTTTTTTACTTAACTAAAAAAGCCCGGCATCAATTCGTATAAGCATCATACATCGCCACATGATCGTAAATGCATCTCCATGCACTCCATGCGTTCCCGGTCACACAGATGTAATGCTTCCCCTCATTAGAAACCTGATAGCTTGCTGCACAGCATCCGCTCTCGTTGACAAATCCGGTCTTGGCACACATCACTTTGCCGTGAACATCCTTGTCTTCGATCCTGCGGATGAACCAGTTGGAGATCTCTATCCCGTCGGGATGCTCCTCGGTGGAAGAGGTCGTATAGATGCGCGTATTCATTATCTGTCTGGCCAGATCATTTTCGACCGCCGCCTTCATGATCATCGCCATATCGGTCAGTGTGCAGTAGTGATCGTCATCATAGACACCGATGCAGTTGGTGAAATGCGCGGTGTCGGACAGTCCGAGTTCCTCCAGCTTATCGTTCATCATGTCGACAAAAAGTTCTTCGCTCCCGGCCACATATTCCGCCAGCGCAAGCGCGGCATCCGCACCGGAAGGAAGGATCGTTCCGTACATCAGATCTCTGACCGTGACTCTCTCCCCCAGCGAAAAACCGACCGCGGAGCAATCATGCTTATACACATAATCCGTAATGGAGATGTCCATCATATACAGATCGTCCAGATCGGTGACATGCTCGGCTGCGACCAGAACCGTCAGGATCTTGGTCATGGATGCGGGATAGATCCTGATATCGGCATCCTTGGCTGCAACCACAGTGCCCTCATCGGCATCGATCAGAACCGCATAATCACTCATCACTTCCTCCGGTGCCGGTTTGGCTTCCGTCATCCCGGTCACTTCATAACCGTCGAAAAAGAGTTCTTTTTCCTCGGAATAGTTTTCCGCATAGGGGCCCAGGACGCCGTCGCCGATGATCTCAACTTCTTCATCCTGCACTGCCTCTTCTTCCTGCTCTTCCTGACCGGAAGTATCCTCTGATGTTATGGATTCCACTTCAATGACAGAATCGCCGGTGTTTTCCTGCTTTAAGCTTATGCTTTCACGGATCTTTCCCCCGAAGAAAACCACGGCCATCGTGATGAGTATTCCGAGGAGCAGCCACGGCGTGATGCGCCGCCTGATCTCCTGGCGTTTTTTTGCTTTGCGCATCGCTGCAAGACGTGCTTCAGAATTTATGTCCATTTATCCTGTAAGACAGAGGGTTCAGATACCCCGAAGCTGCCTGATGATCTCCTCTAACTTATCGATTACGGCGTCAACCTCATACATACGGTTTGATGCGGCCGGCGTGATCCTGATCGCGCTACGTGCTTCATCACGGCTCCTGCCGATCGCAAGCAGCACATGCGAAGGATCCAGGGCCCCGGAAGAACAGGCCGAACCGCTGGATACGCAGATCCCTGCCCGGTCCAGCATTATGAGTGCAGTCTCTCCTTCGATCCCTTCAAAAGATATATTTACGTTGCCGGGAAGCCTTTTCGTCGGATGTCCGTTTAAGGACGATCCCGGTAACTCTGTAAGCAATCGGGATATCATATGGTCGCGCATATGGGTGACTTCGGCGCTGTCCGTGTCCATCCGGGAACAGGCGCGCAAAGCGGCTTCTCCGAATCCCACGATACCCGGAACATTCAGCGTACCCGCACGTTTCCCCCTCTCCTGGGAACCGCCGGATATGAACGGTGTGATGTTTTGGCCTTTCCGGACATACAGAAGTCCCACGCCCTTGGGGCCTCCCAGTTTATGGGCGGATGCGGACATAAGATCTATATTCATCGTTCCCACATCGATCGGGATATGACCGAGCGCCTGCACTGCATCCGTGTGAAAAAGTATCCCTTTTTCCCTCGCGATCTGTCCGATCTCTGCAACCGGCTCTATCGTTCCTATCTCATTATTGGCCATCATGACGGATATGATCACAGTCTCCGGCCGAATGCTCTTTTCCACAAGAGCGGGATCCACGAGGCCCTCTGCGGATACCGGAAGATAAGTGACCTCTACCCCCAGCTTCTCAAGCCTTTTGCAGACCTCGATGATCGCATGATGCTCTATCTGCGTCGTGATGATATGGCAGTTCTTAAAGCCGCGCTCCTCACACACACTGAAAAGAGCCCAGTTGTCAGACTCGCTTCCGCCCGATGTAAAATAGATCTCCTCGGGAAGTGCTCCGATGGTCCGGGCGATCTTTCCTCTGGCATCGGCTACGGCCCGCGCGGATTTACCCGCAAATCTGTAGACCGCAGACGGATTTCCGAACATTTCCTCCATGTAGGGAAACATGGCCTCATTCACTTCGGGATACATCGGCGTTGTAGCGGCATGATCCATATATATGGTCGAGTTCTCGGACGATCTGTTCATCTTTCAGGCTTCTCCTTTTTCAGGGATGCCGTAAAGCAGTCCGCGGCTTCCCGTGGCGATATAGAATCTGCCGTAAACCCTCGGATCTCCGTCAATACTGTTGATATCTCCGAACATCTGATACTTATTGTTTATGCGTACATATGACCCGCCTTCATCGACGGTACGGTAAAATCCGTAACTTCCCTCTATCGAACCGACCAGATACAGGGCCTTCGGATCCTTCATATAGTCTGCACCGGGCGCTCCGAGCCCCAGTCCCACGCGGTAGACCGCATCTCCCTGTTCGCTGAGGCGGTAAACATGCAGCCGCATGTTTTCTGCATCAAAAGTGATCTTCCAGAGTCCGGGCTTGCCTACTGCGGCATAGAATACTCCGCGGCTTCCTGAGTCACCGCGCACCTCGGTTTTATTCGCGCAGTCGATCTTCGCAAAATCAACCTTCGGGAATACTTCCGGGACTTTAAGCTGAACGAAGCTGTCACCGCTGTCCGTACTCACATAAAAGGTCGAATCGTCTCCGAACCCGTAGAAAAGCGAACTGTCCACACGGTCCGAAAAGACCTTGATGCCGCCGGTCAGTACGTGCTCACCTTCCGTATTCTTGAAGACCGATACTTCAAAGGACTGTCCCGCATCGTGGCTTACGATCACGCGGGATATCGGCAGATTTATCCCGTCGGCCACGCACCATACGATATGGTTCGTATCGGGAGAAAGAGCCGCCCACCCGCTGTTTACGTTGGGTTTTTCTATCTGTCTGAACGCATTGTCCAGCTCATCGCATATTCCGTAGGGAAGCTGAATCCGCTCGAAGGTTTTTCCGCCATCATGGGAAAGGATCAAACCTCCTCTGGTCTCACCCGTCCAGTTACCTCGCGGTGTGACAAGTAAGGTATCGGGGTCTTCATCCGAATAATCCGCATTGATGCAGGTGATATAGCGGTTTCCGCGATCGTCGGCAAATGAATTCATACATTCCTGTCCGGGATCCGTAAAAGCGAATCCGCCCAGGTCACCGACAATGTCATAAACATATGCATCACCTGACGGCGGTGAATATACGTTAAGGTGTACCGTCTCTTCCAGCCCCGCACATTCGTCGTGGAAAGTCACGACATCAGCCTGAACGTCATCCGTCAGGAACACACCGGTCCCGGTATTGAACCACGCCTGGTGATCGTCATGAGGATTAAGTTTTAAGTCGGTGAGCCAGTGTATGAGATTTCGCCCGCCGTTGTACTCGGGTTTCATATATGAAGTGCGAAAATCCATGCGTCCGGTATCAAGCCCATGCAGTATGCACTCCCACGTCGAGCCGCAGTCAAAGGATCTGTATATACGGTCACCGTCCTCCGCACAGATCGTTGATGCGATCAGAAGTCCGCCGGTCTGCGTACCGGCACTGATCCCGCTGAATCCGTACTCAAGGATCTCGCCTTCTCCACCGGAGAATTCCGGCGTGATATCCTCAGGGCTCATCGTATCCCAGTCATATCTGAATATCCGTCCTCCGATACAGGAGCCACCGTCGCAGCTGTATCCGAGTTCATGGACATAGGCATTCCGGCCCATCATCGAGTATGTCACGTAGAGGTATCTTTCATCCATGGAATATCTCTGCGCAACGTAGCCGGCGAACTTAACGCCTTCTACTTCCCGGTTTGCCGGGCCTTTAAGAGGCTCAAAAGACTTGCCCTGATCCGTAGACACGTACAGACTGCGTCCTCGAAGTGTGTCAGAAACAGCCGTGTTAACTCCCGCACATGCCGCTAACAGAACTTTTCCATCCGGGCTTTCGCCCACAAACGTCATATATTCATCGGGAAAAGAATTCAGATGCTCCCATTCTTCTCCCTGGTCTTTGGATCGCCACAGCCCTGATGTCTGGCTCGCAAAATACAGAAGATCCGGATCCTGCCTGTCCACGATCAGACGAAATCCCGTTCCCCGGCCGTTTAAATTGCCATGTACGGGCATGGGCATATCAAAGTATCTGAAACTTAATCCTCTGTCATGTGATACAGCGAAAACTCCGTGTGGTTTCTCACGGACTCCGCAGGCGATATAAAGATAATCCGGATCAGAATGATCCAGGGCAAGTGCTGCCGGAAAAGTCTCCGACAGATCTTTCATAGTCACGTGATCGATGAGACTGTACCACCTGTGACACGCACGGTCATAGCCATAAGTACCGCCTATATCGGTCCGGATGTACATAATGGACGGATTTTTCTCATGAAAAACAAAGCCGGTCACATATCCGCCACCGGGTATCGGGCAATTCAGATATACGTAACTCTCTTTTTCCATACTCTTATTTCCATTGGAAAGGCCTGTCACCAGACGTCATAAGAAGCGTCCGACAACAGGCCCGCAGAATCAGTTTATAAATAAACCGTACCACTCGCTCCGTGGTTTAACTCGCAAAGTAATTATATCATTTGTGACGGGATGAGTAAAGGATAATTCGTAAGCACATAAAGCAACACCTGCTATTTTCAGCTGTTTCGCCAAAGCACAGGCTTCGTCGGTTCCGTACTTCGTATCGCCGATCAGAGGAAGGTGAGCATGAGCCATCTGAACACGGATCTGATGGTGACGACCGGTGATCAGATCGATGTCGGCAAGTAAGGGATGCGCGTCCCCGGCACAGTCTGCATGTGACTCAGCTGATCCGATGATCGTGTATTTCAGTTCGGCTCTCTTTGCATCCGCATGATCCGGGGTGACTATGCTTGAGAAGTTGTTCTTTTTATCATGGAAAATGTAGTCGGTCAGCGTAATCTGAGAGCCGCTGTCCTGTGCGATCTCAGTCGTCGGGTCCTGTTGCTCCCGGTCGGGTGCGGATCCGGATAATACTGCTGCATAGTATTTCTTGCGGATACGGCCTTTCTTAAGCATCTCTGTAAGGTTCGCAGCGGTCTTTGAATTAAGTGCCATAAGCACTATTCCCTCGACGGGCTGATCGAGGCGGTTGATCATACCGATGAAGGACTGACCCAGATACTTCTGAGCAAAGCTTACCACATCGGGCTGCGAGACACTTCTGGTCTGACTCGGGATCCCCACCGGTTTATGCACCGCCAATATGTATTTATCTTCGTATATTATCTCAGGATTCATATCTGACACTCGTAACGTACGCCTGTTACAATCGTATCACATCTGTAGCGAAGATACCTGTTTTCTATTATAATTATCTACATGAGCAATCTATCCAAACCTGTCATAGCAGTATTCGGAAGCGCGCTTCACAGCGAAAAGGAATTCCGTTTCATCTCAACTTTGGAAAGAGCCTGCGAAGAACGGGACTTTTTTGTTCTGGCTTTTTCCTTTTCCGGGGAAAGCATGATGACCGGTCAGGGACTTGAAGCGGAGTTTACCCTGATCAACCTTATCCGTGACATACCGCTTGACGGGATCGTGATCATGCGAGAATCTCTTACGAGCCTGATGCTCGTCGACGAGATCCTTAAACTCGCGAAAAAACGGGACATCCCCGTGTTTTCCGTTGAAAAACCCACAGCCGGATGTATCAATATCACTTTTGATTACAAAGAAAGTTTCAAGATGATGATACGCCATGTAGTGGAAGAGCATAAGTGTACGGATATCGCGATGATAGCTGGGATGCGAAATAATGAATTCTCAGACGAGAGGATCGAGGCCTGCCGTGAAGCTTTAGCGGAATACGGTCTCGAGCTGAAAGAAAACCGTCTCTTTTACGGTGATTTCTGGGAAAGACCGACATATGACGTGACCAGGCAGATCATTGAATCCGGGGACATTCCTCAGGCTATTTGCTGCGCGAACGACGCGATGGCCGTTACGGTAACACAGGCCTTAAAAGAAGCCGGAATAAACGTTCCCGAAGACGTACTGGTGACCGGTTTTGACGGCATAATGAGCGGACAACTTAATGTGCCTCCGATCTCCACCATGACCCCCGACTATCAAAAAGAAGTCGATATAATCCTCGATCATATATGTAACGCAGATCCTGAAACAGGTCAGTCCGGGTCTGAAGGATTGTGTTATGTCCTGAACCCGAACCGTTCATGCGGCTGTACCGGTCCGCTGGATCTGAACATAGAAGCGATAGTATCGGAATTGTCAGCCGGTTTCAGCGATGTCTACTGGGTAATGGAAGGGATGAACAGGGTAGTATCTGACGCCTCCGGCGTAGATTCGATCGATGATCTTTCATATTCCATAGACAAACAGATAGGCATGTGGATCCACAATTTCTATCATGTTGCAGTGTTTGCCGAACTGATGGGCAAAAGTCCGTCCGAGACATCCGGTCAGACATACAGGATCCTGTATCGAAACGATAACGGTTCATACGGCAAAACGGGAGATGAATATTCCGAGCAGGTATTCCTTCCCGGACTGGACAGCATCATCTCCGACAGAAACCTGAGGCGAATGCTGATCATACGCATGCTTCATACCGGAAATATACCATACGGATATTATGTCGAAGGCTTTAAAGAGATAACCAACAGGGATATACACAGAGGCGAGGAATTCGCGACATTCATTTCGACAGCGATAACCGTAGCGCTTGCCAACATAAGACTTCGGCACTTAAACCACCGGCTTCAGGAAGCAAATAACGAGATCGAAAACATATCCGTCACGGATTATCTTACCGGAATCCTTAACCGGCGCGGTTTCTTTTCAAAGGTTCGTGAGGCGGTTACCGATCCTGCTAATTTCGGCAGATATCTGTCGCTTTTTTCCATTGATATGGACGGTCTTAAAAGCATAAACGATAAGTATGGTCACGACGAAGGTGATTACGCTATCAGTATAGTAGCGGATGCCATCCGATCATTCTCTGCTCGAAACGGTTTCTGTTCAAGATATGGCGGTGATGAATTCTCCTGCGTTATCATCACGGACGCTCCGCTTGAACTGTCAGCCGACGAGGTCCGCGACCGGCTGTGTTCCGTAATACGCCGCGTACCTGAGGCCGCGAAAAAACCGTATCCGATAACCGCCAGCATCGGAAGCGGCTGTCACATCATAGAATCCGATCCGATAGTGATGAACAGATGCATAGAAGAAATGGTGCATACGGCCGATGAAGCCATGTACCGGGATAAGAAGAACAAACAACAGCATTTTGAAGATCTGCTAAAGGATCAATGATCATATAAAAGCAAAAAGAGATCAGGCTGCAAGGGGAATCGCAGCCTGATCTTTTATTTCCGTTATGAACGGAAGAATGTAATTATTTAGTTGGGAAGCTTTACCACTGCGTATGCAGCCTGACCGATAGGAAGGGACAGGGTAGCTACACCATTCTCGATATCAAGATTACCAAAGGTTTTGATTGACGGTCCGTCGGAGAGTGCCTGAACCTGAACGATAGCATATTTTCCGCCATCATTGGGAATGCCGAACTTCACATTGGCAACGGATGTTCCGTCACCATCATAAACCGTTTCGCCTTTACCGTTCTTCACACCGATATTGATCTGAAGCGCTCCTACTAAAGTTCCGCCCAGTCGGGTTACCTCATCGTTGATAGATCTCATTGCGTCGGGAGCTTTCTTATCTGTGATATCCCATGTTTCAATATACAGGTTGGGATTAGCCAGAGAATTCACTGCGGTAACGGCAATTCCGTTACTATATTCGGACAGATAGGTACCCTTCACCGTAGACGCTGTTACGGCATGAGTGTCGGGCTGTACTATCATATTCTTACCGCGAGCCTTTGCCTCATTGAGGTTACGGAAATACTGGTTATCTATCTGAGACTGAAGAAGCTTATCCTTATAGATGCGGTCCGCTTCTCTCTGCTGCGCAAGTGCAGCCTCTTCAGCAGCTATCCTTGCCAGGGCGTTCTGGATAGCGGCAGGATCAGGCTTAACCGATCCGGGTGCCGCGGGAGTTTCAGCGGAAGAACCACCGCCGGCATCGAAAAACTCAATTGTGTTTTCATTTATTGAAAATGTCACATCTCTTTTAAGAGTGTAGAGGGTACCCGATTCAGGCCCTTGTGATCCCAGATCATATTGAACGCTCGCATTATTGTTCACTTCAGCCAACCTGTCAAGTCCATTCACAACGAGCTGGTTAGACCAATCAGGAACAAATATGCTTTCCCCTGCTTTTAGCGTAGCGGAGGATCCAATCCGCTCAAACTCTATAGCTCTAAATATATTTGCAGGCGCATCAAATCCTTGCATGGCTACATAAGTTGTAGTTTCTGCCGCCTTCACATCCATCTTAAATGCCGGCAGCGTCAGCACCGCCACGGTCACCGCCATCAGAACCGCGATCGCACTCTTAAGTAACTTTCCCCCAATTTGTCTTTCTTTCATCATCTCGTTACCTCTCTTTCATGATTAGTTAAATCGCCGGTCGTCCGTGACCGGTATCAATCGCATCCCTGCAGATACGAAATGTAAGTTTACACTACCACCGAAGCAGTACTTTCACATACGTCATGTTTATGACATACCGCAGGATCGGATGCATTTTCGGCTATTTTCCGACCATCGTTAAATAAATGTCAGTATCTGACAGTGTCGTTCTGTGGTAGAATTAAACATCGGGAAGTTAAACAGCAGACAATAATGAACAGCATTCTATCGAGAATACCATGAGCAATAATTCCGGAAAAAACATACTCCATACTCTCATTTTCACCGCATTCCTATTCACCTATACCATCATGCTCCCGTTCATGGACCGCGCATCCTCTGCCGCATCAGGGGTCCTGTGGGCCGGCATGAACGACGGCACCAGGGTCATACTTCACTATCTTCCTAACATTACACGAGTGATCGGTTTTATTTCGTTTGCGTTTTCGCGCAGGCTCCTGCCCGGCACCGGATCGCGCAAAAACCTCCTCGTGATCATCAGCATCTTCTTTGTTTCATCCGTTATCGTCATCACGATCGGTGTATCACCCGTACTTACATTGATATCCGTATTCATACTGGCTTTTACACTTGGACACCTGGGCGGGCTCATGTACTACATGATGGCGACGTACATGTCAGCCAACCCCTTCAGCGGACGCATGACCGGAGGTGCGCTGTCTCTGTCCATACTCATACAGTTCATCCTGCAGAAAGCCACGGGAGAGACCGGAGCTGTGGCAACGGCCGTTATTTTATGGTTCATCCTTATATATATCGCTTTTCGCCCTCCGGACGATTATATCCTGGAAAATCCTCTTCCCTACGCTGATGAAACCGACCGTTGGATCCGCAGTGTCAGACGGCAGATGTTCATCGCATGTATCATCCTGCTTCTGATAACGGTTATCTCGATCCGCACCGATATGGCATTCATATCGATGCAGTTAAATGACACCATAGATATATACTCCTATCCGCGTCTTTTCATGATCCCGGGCTACCTGCTTTTGGGATTTGCCGCCGATTCCAAGCGAAAAAGCGCTTTCAATACACTCTTTTTTGCAGGAATACTGCTTGCTTTTCCGATAGGACTCGTTGCATCGGCCGAATCAGGGTATATGGCACTGATGAGTATCTATTACTTCTACGCATCGTTCTATATCTTTTTCCTGGTATTCGTATTCCAGCGGCTTGCTCCCAAGACTACGCGTCCGGAATTATGGGCATCTGCCGGCCGGTACATTGCTGAGATATATACGCTTATAACGTCTGTTATCTTTGTCCACCTCCATGTCGACTCAGGTGAAAAAGGAATCATGCTTACCGCGCTCGTGACCACTGTTCTTGTGGCGCTTGTCTATGTTGCAATTTCCGCCATGGGATTTGAGCCTTCCATTTCGCCGGATTCGGCTGAGAGCACGGATGCCGGAGCTGATCCCACATCCGCACAAGAGCAGCCTCAGGATCTGGACTCGTTCCTGTCCTCCTATCCTCTGACCCCCAGAGAAAAGGAAATCGCGGTCATTCTCCTTTCCACGGAACTGACCGTCAAAGCCATAGCATCGGATCTGGGAGTATCCGAAAGAAGCGTCTTCCGCTACTGTGCTTCCATATATGAAAAAACCGGTACGGGAACCCGCGTCGGCCTTATGCAGGCATACATGAAAGGGAAATAAATCCCTTGCATAACATTTCTGCTTGTGATACATTCATTACACTCACTTCATGAGTGTCGGGAGAGATTCATCTTTCCCGGAAGACATTAGTCTTCCATATTCCAAACAACGCCCTATGTAACCTGTCGTTCGCGGCCCGGGAATTGTTGCAGTCAGTTACCGATTTTGCGTACGGCCTGATAAGTTTATCTTTTTTTAGGAGGTTTTATGCAAAAAGAAACTGTTACACTCACCATGTCTCCGTACAGCACACCTGACTTTTCTCATGCATCCGGTCAGGTAGCCTACAACATGACAAACGATTATCTCTTTCATCATGTCTTACAGACTGACAAGTATGCTCTGAAGGGCCTGATCTCGGCCCTGCTCCACAAGGACCCCGCTTTTATCGATTCGCTTGAGATCCGAAACCCCATCATGATCGGAGATCATATCTCGGAAAAATCCTTCATACTCGACATCCTCATCTGTTTCAATGATGACAGCATCATGAACCTCGAGATGCAAGTCAAGAATCTGAAAAACTGGATCCCGCGCTCTCTCAGCTATCTGTGCAGGGAATTCGACAGACTCGATCACGGAGACGATTACGACAAAGTTAAGTCCGCATACCATGTCGGGTTCCTTGACTATACCCTCTTTCCGGATCACCCGGAGTTTTATGCCACATACCATATGAGAAACGATAAAGACAACCATCTGTATAGTGACTTTTTCTCGCTGTCAGTGATAGAATTAAACCATACGGATATGGCAACCGAAGAGGATAAAGCTTATGGTATCGATACATGGGCTTCACTCTTCAAAGCAACCACATGGGAGGAGATAAAAATGCTAGCTCAAACAGATCCATATATTGAATCAGCAGCTCATTCAATGTACAGCAGCGTCACTGATCCTGCCATACTTGATATGTGCCGCAAACGCGACGAAGAGATCCGCGGAGATATCCGCCGGCGCGAGAAGCTCGCGGAGCAGGATAAACAGATTGCCGAGCAGGACAGGCAGATCGCCGAGCAGGATAAGCAGATCGCCGAGCAGGATAAGAAGATTACCGAACAGGATAGACAGATTGCTGAACAGGATAAGCAGATCGCCGAGCAGGATAAGAAGATTACCGAACAGGACAAGCAAATTACCGAGCTAAAAAATGAAATCGCTGAACTAAAGAAGATAATCGATGAGATGAAACAATAACAAAACCAAGATGTGAAATCCCGCCGTGAAAAGTCGCGGCGGGATTTCTTTATGATATGAGATGACTTAGATCATTCAGATCAATTAGTCTGTACCAGACCGATTGCGAACCGTCCGATACCAAGCGGCAGAGATACGGTGTTATCATTAAACGGAATATCCTTATATATATGCATTTCTCCACCGGGAAGAACCTGAACCGCACCATACTCAGCACCATCACCTCTGATAGAGTTGGGAACTCCCATAACAATATTGGCTACCGGTTCCTTGTTGGTACTTTCATATACAGGCTTACCGTCGGAGCCTTTTTCTCCGATATTGACCTGAAGCATTGCACCTACGGTATATCCGTTCTGTTCAGCTACTCCATTAATCGCGTTAACTGCGTCCGGAGCATTCTTGGATGTGATATTCCAGGTCTCTATATGAAGATTGGGATTCGGAAGCCCCATGAACAGAGCTGCAAATCCGGGCACGCTGTTGGCAAGATATGTACCGTTTACCTGTGATCTGAGTGCGGAATGGTCGGAAAATACCACCATGCTCTTACCGTTTCGGATAGCTTCATTCAAATTTCGGAAATAAAGGTTATCTCTGTTCGCCTGAGCTATTTTGGCCTGCTGGCTCTCATAATCGGCTCTTTGCCGGGCAAGAGCGGCATCCCGTGCGCTGAGATAAGCATTTAATTGTGAAAGCAGTTCCGCCCAGTTCATAGCTTGCATCTGCTGCATCGGAGATGAAGCAATCTTTTGTTCATCTGCAACTACAACCGGGCTGAATGCAAAACTTGTACCATCTATCTCATAGGTTACATCTGAATTGAATTTATATAATTCATAACTAAATTCAATATTATAACCTTCAGGATAGTCCCTGTATGAACCCGTTTCTATCAGAGTTGCATTCTCTGTCAACCCGGTTAATGATAACCCGGCTACCGGAACTAAGTCGCCAGCCTCACTACCGGTAATTTTCATAATGACCGTATCTTTAGGGATTGTTCCCGTAAATGGCAGAGGGCTACCTGTCTCTTGTTGATTGGTAAGAAGATTACTGAAGGTGTCCCGTGATATAAGCAGAAAAGTCCCATTACCTCCAACGCCTTCATACAAAGCGGTATAATCAAAGCTTGGTAATACCGTAGTTGGTGGATTATACGCCCCCGCATCCAGCTTAAACACCGGCAGCGTCAGCACCAGTACCGCCGCCATTGTAATGATAGCAACTAATGATCTAAGGGCACCTGCACCCCTCCATTTCCGAGTATTCATCATATGTGTTACCTCTCTTTCATTTATTTGAGATCTTCCGTAAGAAGACCTCCGGTAACACAAACCTATCAGATAGCACATGCCTTTTCAGCACATCATGTCTATTCGGTGGTTTTCGATGCGTAAGCGGAACTTTACACATATTTTATCTTTCTTTAATTGTACTGAGCTCGTTCTGTGCTACACTTAACCTATGAAACTCCGTACCAGGCTAATAGCGACTTTTTGCGCGATCATACTTCTGCCCATCCTGCTGGCATCCGTGTCGTTCATGTTCACGGGGCCCTATACGACCATGGCTCAATCCAGACTGGTACTCACGCTCGTACTGATCCTTCTGATCACATCCATCTGTTTGTGCATATGGATATGGACCAGTTTCCTTGACCCGGTCTCACAGCTCAACAAAGCCCTGCAGAAGGTCGCGGAAGGGGACTTAAACTATCAGCTCGATCCCGAGCAATATAAGGATAAGGGCGAAATATACGACATGATCCGCAACTATGAGGACATGCGCCTGCGCCTGAAGGAATCCCAGGATGAGATGATGGAGCATGAACATGCAAACCGCGAGCTCATAAGCAACATTTCCCATGACTTAAAGACCCCCATCACTTCCGTAAAAGGATATGTCGAGGGGATCATGGACGGAGTAGCCGATACACCCGAAAAGATGGACCGATACATCAAGACCATCTATAACAAGGCAAATGACATGGACAGGCTCATCAACGAGCTCACGATCTATGCAGGTATAGATACGAACCGGATTCCCTACAACTTCCACCGTATCAACATCGCCGATTATTTCGGAGACTGCATCGAGGAAGTGGGGCTCGACCTGGAAAGCCGCAATATCACGCTCAACTACTCCAATATCACAGCGCCCGACACCATGGTAATCGCTGACCCGGAGCAGATGAAGCGTGTCATCAACAACATAATCAGTAACTCCGTCAAATACATCGATAAGCCCAACGGAGTCATAGATATCAGGATCCTGGATGAGGTCGATTCCATCAGGATCGAGATCGAGGATAACGGCAAAGGCATCGCCCCCAAAGATCTGGCGCGGATCTTCGAGCGATTCTACCGTACCGACTCGTCGCGCAACTCCTCTCAGGGCGGAAGCGGCATCGGATTATCCATAGTCAAAAAGATCATCGAAGACCACGGCGGTTACATCTGGGCAACCAGCAAAGAAGGCGAAGGCACCTGCATACATTTCGTTCTGAGAAAGTATTTTGAACCGGATGAACCCGATACCACCGAAGAAGAATAAGCAGACACCGGACAGAGATAATAAGAAAGGACACCACAATGAGCAAAATCTTAATAGTAGAAGACGAACAGGAAATAGCGGATCTGGAAAAGGATTATCTGGAGTTATCCGATTTTGACGTTCATATAGAAAATAATGGTGAGGATGGATTACGCGAAGCCTTAAACGGCGACTACGATCTCGTGATCCTCGACCTGATGCTGCCCGGAGTTGACGGGTTTGACATATGCAAAGAGATCCGCGACAGCAAAGACATACCGATCATCATCGTTTCAGCCAAAAAAGATGATATAGACAAGATCAGAGGACTGGGACTCGGCGCCGACGATTACCTGACCAAGCCCTTCAGCCCCTCCGAGCTCGTCGCCAGGGTAAAAGCCCACATGGCCAGATACGAGCGTCTGATTGGCAGTGGCAATAAGCCTAACGATATCATTGAGATCAGAGGACTTAAGATCGACAAGACGGCAAGACGTGTCTACATAAACGGTGAGGAAAAGACTTTCACCACCAAGGAATTCGACCTGCTGACATTTCTTGCGGAGAATCCGAATCATGTGTATACCAAGGACGAACTTTTCCGTGAGATATGGGGAATGGAATCCATCGGCGATATAGCAACCGTCACGGTCCACATCAAGAAGATCCGCGAAAAGGTCGAAGCAGACTCCTCAAACCCTCAGTATATCGAGACGATCTGGGGTGTCGGATACCGCTTTAAGATCTGATCATTTTACGCCGGTTTCCTTACACTTTTGGATTGACACAGGAGGCAGCATGCCTTTATAATCAAATCAGTAATCATTACTGATTTGGAGGATATATGGCACTTAAATATTCCCGCCAAAGAGAAGCCATAAAAGAAAACCTTATGTCCCGCAGGGATCACCCCACTGCAGATGCTGTATATTTAAGCATCCGTGAGGAGTATCCCAATATTTCTCTGGGCACCGTATACCGTAATCTCCAGCTTCTTACTGAGCTTGGTGAACTTCAGAAGATCCGGGTCGGCGACGGTCTGGACCATTTCGATGCTGACACCAGCACACATTACCACTTCTATTGCAATAAATGCGGCGCCGTGATCGACATGGACATGGACGCTATCGAAGAGATCAACGATATCGCTTCCAAGACTTTTGACGGTATCATCGAATCTCATAATCTCACTTTCTCCGGTATATGCGGACGCTGTATACCGAAGTCATAAAGCAAAAACCAATGTTTAAGGAGGAAAAGAAATGAAATATGTATGTTCCGTATGCGGTTATATCCACGAAGGCGACGCAGCACCTGCAGAGTGCCCCGTATGCCACGCAAGCGGTGATAAGTTCAAGGTAGTAGAAGGTGAACTTACACTTGCAGCCGAGCATGAGTTCGGTATCTATGAGAAGACAGTTAAGAACAATCCCGATATAACTGAAGAGGATAAGAAGTTCATATATGACCAGCTGGTTGCAAACTTCAACGGTGAATGCTCTGAAGTAGGCATGTATCTGTGCATGGCACGCATCGCTCACAGAGAAGGTTATCCCGAGGTTGGCCTTTATTGGGAAAAAGCAGCTTTTGAGGAAGCTGAGCATGCAGCTAAGTTCGCAGAACTCCTCGGATCCGATCTGGAAAAGAACATGACTGCTTCAACCAAGCAGAATCTTTCATGGAGAGTTGACTGCGAGTTCGGTGCAACCCAGGGTAAGTTCGATCTGGCAGCATGCGCCAAGAAGAACGGCCTCGATGCTATCCATGATACAGTTCACGAGATGGCACGCGACGAAGCAAGACACGGCAAAGCTCTTAAGGGCCTGCTCGAGAGATATTTCAAATAAATACAGAATATAATACATGAAAAACGGGTCGCATATGCGACCCGTTTTTTTGCGTTTCAAAGGGGTTACATCCCTGTAATGCTTATAAGCGTACTCCTGACGGAACCCGTTCCACGGGTAAGTTTTACGAACAGGTCGCTTACCTTCTCACCCAGTCCGGCTTCCCACAGGTCAACCGCAAAGATCGTCTCATCCTCAAGAATGGGTTTGATCAACTCGCGGGCTTTACTTTCATCCATCCCGAGGCTTGCCTTTTTCATAACAGGAAGCAGGTCGTCAAATCTCGGATCGGAACTTAACTCAAACTCATTTCCCTCATCATCAACAGCCATCAGATATCTGAGCCATCCTGCAAAAACGAGCGGAACAGCCTTCAGAGAATTGATATCCATGCCGTTCTTGATATAGTTTTTCACAGTCTCACCGAAACGGATCGGCAGTTTCTGTGAAGTATCCGTTGCAATCCTCTGAGGAGTATCGGGCATGAACGGATTGGGAAGTCTGGTGCCGACCACCGTATCGATGAAGTTCTTGGGATCGATGACACCGGGATCGGTAACGACCGGAAGGCCTTCGGTATATCCGATCCGTCTGATAAGTCTGACCAGATCCTCATCCTTCATCTCTTCGGAGATCTTGTCATAGCCAAGCAGGCATCCGTACACTGCCAGAGCGGTATGAAGAGGATTTAAGCATGTGCAGACCTTCATGCGCTCGACCTTATCCACAGTCTCTCTGGCCGTAAAGATGACGCCGGCTTTCTCCAGCGGAGGCCTGCCGTTCGGGAATGCATCCTCTATGACCAGATATTCGCACTCCTCTGCATTAACAAAGGATGCGACATATGTATTCTTGGATGTGATGACGCTCTCAAGTCCTTCGATCGCATCTTTTTCAAGCATCTCCTCTACGGACTTGTCAGGTCTGGGAGTTATCTTATCTATCATGCTCCAGGGGAAAGACACGCGTGATGCGTCTTCCACATAGTCTAAGAATCCCGCATCTGCCAGTCCTCTGTCTGTCCATGCTTTTGCAAAAGCATATACAGCGTCGTGAAGCTTATCGCCGTTATGCGAGCAGTTATCCGTGCTCACCATCGCTATCGGGTATGCCCCGGCTGCGAATCTTGAATACAGAAGAGAAACAACCTTACCGAGGTAACTGCCGGGCTTCTTGGGGCCTGCCTCGAAATCCGCACTGATCGCCGGAAGAACACTTCCGGAACCGTCTTTAACGCTGTAACCCTTTTCCGTAATGGTAAAAGTGGCCATCTGAAGAGAAGGGGATGCAAAAATGTCTTTAAGACGCCCGAATTCCGCATCGTTTTCGGAATCCAGAATGCATGATTCCGCGATGCTGCCTACTATGGTTTTTTCCGTGGAACCATCCGCGCGCAGCGTTACCATGAGGGACAGCTCGTCATGAGGGCGGTTCATCTTCTCGATGATCTCGTAATCATAACCTTCCACACAGGTGATCCCCCGGTCCATCTCTCCCGAGTCAAGGAGTTTCTGCGCGAGCATCGCATGAAAAGCACGGAATATGTTTCCCGCTCCGAAGTGCACCCACACCGGTTTTTCCATGGTCGCAGATCGAACTTCCTCTATATCAAAAGCTGGGAGTCTGTATCCCTTATCCTCCCATGCCTTCCTGTCAGCTATTCCTTTAAGATCCAGTCTCATATCACGATCTCCTTCTTGCCTTCGACTTAACCTCAACCGGTATAACCGGCCAAAAACTGCTTCGTACGCTCCTCTTTCGGGTTATCGATAACCTCACCCGGTACACCCTGCTCCACTATGACTCCGCCGTCCATGAAGATGACCTTGTCGGATACATCGTGAGCGAAACTCATCTCATGCGTAACTATGATCATCGTGGTCTTCTGCTCCGCAAGAGACCTGATGACCTTAAGAACCTCTCCCGTAAGCTCCGGGTCCAGAGCCGAAGTGGGCTCATCAAAACACAGTATATCCGGCTTTAGCGCCAGAGCTCTGGCGATCGCAACTCGCTGCTGCTGTCCGCCCGAAAGCTGATGGGGATAGTTATTCATACGGTCCGAAAGCCCCATCTGATCGAGGAGTCTTCGGCCGTTTTCTTCTATGGCTTTGATATCGGGATCCGGAGTCGTAAGCTTCGGTGCCAGGCACACATTTTCCAGTGCGGTATACTGCGGAAAAAGATTAAACTGCTGGAATACCAATCCGAAATGCAGACGTCTGCGACGGATCTCCTCCGGACCTGGAATGGGAGCATGTGCATCGAATATCGTCTCTCCGCGAACCGCAATGGTTCCTTCATCGGCACTCTCAAGGAAATTCAGGCACCGAAGAAGCGTGGTCTTGCCGCTTCCGGACGACCCGATTATCGAGACGGACTCTCCTTCCTCCATGGAAAAAGAGATCCCTTTAAGTATGGTCACCGAATCGAAACTTTTCTGAATGTTGTTTACTTCGAGAATAGACATACCGTATCTATACGCTCCGTGCAAATGGGTTCATCATCTGAAATAGCTCAGTTTCTTCTCGATATAGCCGAACAGCAGAGTAAGCAGTCCGCTGAACAGCAGATAGAAGATACCTGTATAGAACAAAGGCCAGATGATACCGCTGGATTTGATGAACGCCTGACCGTTCCAAATGATCTCATAAACAGCAATAACCCTGGCCAGGGATGTATCCTTGACCAGAGTTATGATCTCGTTTGACATAGGCGGAACTATACGCTTGATGACCTGAAGCAGGACAACCTTAAAGAATATCTGCTTTTTGGTCATACCCAGGACCTGTCCGGCCTCATACTGGCCTACAGGTATCGACTGGATACCGCCTCTGAATATTTCCGAAAAATAGCACGAATAGTTGATAACAAACGCAACCAGCGCTGCCATAAACCTTCCGTTGGGAGATCCGCCCCATATATTTACCCCGAAGAAAATGCCCGGGCCGTAATAAATGATAAGGAGCTGAAGCATCAGAGGCGTTCCCCTGATGATCCATATCAGGAATCTGATAGGGTACTTGATCACGCCCAGTTTCTCCATCGATCCGAAACTTAAGAGAAGTCCCAGAGGAAGAGAAAGCAGGAGCGTAAGCGCAAATAATTTGATTGTCCCTAAAAACCCTTCAAGAAGGGATAGCGTTACTGTTGCAAACATATATTACTGAGCGACTACCGCATACTGAACCCCATAGATCGTGGCTATGGATTCGATAGTTCCGTCATCATACAGAGCCTTGAACTGATCGTTGATGTAAGCTGCGAGGTCTGAGCCCTTGCGGCATCCGACACCATACTCCTCAGTTGTAAGCTCAACACTTGTAGTTGTCAGGTCGGGATAACTGGTTCCCGGTCCCACCATGGCACCTGCCATCAGCAGGTCGATGATACATGCATCCGATGTACCGGCCTCAACTTCCATAACGGCGTCTGACTGGCTGCTGACGGAAGTGAAGTTAAAATTATTGTCAGAAGCAGCGGCCTCTCCCGCTGAACCTGCCTCAACCGCAAACTGAAGTTCAGATGCCGCCTCGACGGAAGTAACGGTTGATGCGAGGTCATTCTTAACTACGACAACCTGAGCATTATTAAGATAGGGCTTGGTGCATTCCATGGAATTCTTGACCTCGTTTGTCAGAGTCATTCCGTTCCAGACCACATCGATAGACTTATTGTCAAGCTCAAGGATCTTGTTGTCCCAGTCGATCTCAACAAACTCAACCTTAACACCCAGAGTGGAAGCGATCTTGGTCGCCATATCAGCATCAAAGCCTATCCACTTGCCTGAGTCATCCTTATAATCCATAGGTGCGAAATCCGTGATGCCGACTACGAGCGTACCTTTATTCTTGATATACTCAACATCACTCTCAGAAGAAGCTCCGCCCTGCGCACCACACGCGGTAAGTGCAACAAGCATGGAAACAGCACATAATACTGCCATCAGTCTCTTTTTCATAATCATTCCTCCCGAAAACTGCCAATGTCTGTGTCTGTTCAAAAAACACATTAATAAATGTAGCACTTTTCGGCTTTTCTATCAACCACGGGGGATCGTAATGCGAAACATTTTGGAATAGCTTTCGGCCTGTTTGTACCCGGCGATATCGGGCCTCTGGATAAGACGGATACGATATCCGTGCATGGAAACGATCTTGTGAGCGATGGATAAGCCCAGGCCCGTGCCTCCGCGACTGTTCCTGGACTCATCTCCGGTAACAAAGGGCTCAAAGATATGCTCAGCCATCTCACGTGGAATGGCATCACCGCTGTCACATATCATGATATCGATCCGTTCACTGTCATGCGTGATGAATACACCTATACGTGCTCCCGCATCATTATGCCGGATCGCATTGGTAATGAGGTTGGTTATGACTCTGGACATCTGGATCCTGTCTGCATTTATCATCAGAGGTTCATCCGGGATATCTATATCGGCTTCCATTCCGGCATCCTCTATGTCCTGATACTGGAAAGCCACACATTCACGGACCATTTCGCAGACATCGGTGCTCTCCTTAGTCAGAACAAAACCGTCACTGTCGAGTTTCACATAATCAAAAAGCAGATTGATAAGATCGCTCATCCTGCCGGTCTTGGTCTGTATGGCCTGACAGATCTCGGCTATTTTTTCCTCAGGTACCATTCCGTCTTCAAGCGCTTTGGCATATCCGGCCACCGTAGTCATGGGCGTCCGAAGATCATGTGCTATATCGGAGAGCATAAGATTACGCTTGCGCTCGTACTCCTCCCGCTCCTGTTTCTCGCGCTCCTCGATAGCCCTGAATTCCCTGATGACCATTCCGGAGAAAACGATACCCGCTATGATATACGGCAGGAGCATGATAAGAAAAATGCCGGTGATAACTATGGCAAGCACAAACCGCATGACGGGAGACAGATCGGAAACCTGAGATCCCGTACTCGGAAGATGGATGAGATCAGCAGAGAAGCGGTTAAGCGTACTCAGGATCAGTTCCAGCGGCCTGACCATCTGCTGGGGAACTACAGCTTTCACAAAACCGAGGATCGCCCCGGACAGAACCGCAAGTGCCACCATTCCCAGTTCGGCGAGTCCCATGCCGGATATATCGTCCGTATGGAAAAAAGCGAGCATCAAACTCCTGATCAGCGCATCCCCGAACGTCCGAAAAACGATCGCTTCCGCTAAAGCACAGGCGACAACGATCTGTATAAATCTGACTATAAGAAAGTGTTTGAGGCTTTTCAGATCTTTCATAAGATATGTGGGCTCACTTCTCCAGTCTGTATCCGAGTCCGCGCAGAGTCTTGATATACTCCGAGGTGTCATCGGACAGTTTGGCTCTGAGCTTGCTGATGCATACCATGATATTATTATCCGCTACGAAGAACTCATCACCCCAGGCATACTCATATATCTGCTGTTTGGTATATACCTTACCCGGATGCATCATGAGCAATTCCATGATCTTGTATTCCACTCCGGTCAGTTCGATGACTTCCCCGTTCTTCATCAGTGTGAAACTCTCGGGATCCAGAGTCAGATCACGTACGCTTATGAGTTCTTTCTCATGGGCCGTAGCTCCGAGTGAATAGAATCTGCGCAGATTGGAATTGACCCTGGCAACTACCTCCAACGGATTAAACGGCTTGGATATATAATCATCGGCTCCGAGATTTAAGCCAAGGATCTTCTCGGAATCACCGTCCTTGGCGGAAATGATAATTACAGGGATATTATTGGTCTCACGTATATGCTTTAGCGCCTGATACCCGTCCATCTGAGGCATCATGATGTCGAGCATGACCAGATCCGGTGATTCTGCGCCTACAAGGCGGAGGGCTTCAGCGCCGTTCTCCGCCTCGATGACTTCGTATTGTTCATTTTCGAGATAGAGCCGGAGCAGATCTCTTATCTCCGGCTCATCATCTGCTATCAGGATCTTATAACTCATCTGAATTTACGTTCTCCTGTGTGTATGTAACCTCTGCAGGTATTGCCTGTGCATCGTAGTTTGCTGCCCCGCGCTCCATAAGGAGTCTTCTGTAGAGTGCGGCATCGGTTGAATACTCATAAGGCTGTACCCAGAAGATCTCGAGGATGCCCAGTGTGAAGATGCTCAAGATATGCCATCCGAGGAAGGATAAGTCAAGTACGAAAGCTTTCCACTTGTTGCCTGTCATCATCTCTTTGCTGATCGCAAATGCCTGTTCCCTGGTCATGGTCGGATCCTCTGCAAGCAGGTAAGGGATCATGCGGTACTCATAAGCCTTAACGATACCGGGGATGATGAACAGCAGAGTCCACAGTATGATATACAGGTCTCTGAAGAACATCGTGATCGCAATATTCTTATAGTTGTTATCAAATCCGTAACCCAGATTGGATACGTTAGCTTCCTCATCCAGGTTTTTGGTAAAGAATCTGAAACCGCCGACTACAAAAGGATTGATGATAAATGCATTGAGCGCAAGTATGATTGCCATTACCACTACGAAAGCTACGAGTGCTGCAAAGATCATGACGCCTATGGCTGCTCCCATTGCGGGGCCTGCTAAAACCTGTGCAAATTCCTGTGCATCTTCCTCAGACATGTTGATCACTACACCGTCTTCGCCCAGATCCTCGATCAGATCGTTTGCGATCTCTGCGGAAAGGTTAACCTCCTCACCGTTTATGGTGATCTGTGTGTCCTCAGGATATCCTGTCACCGATATGCTCGAATCGGTGCTGTTGCCTACATGTGAAGCGGAATTGACTCCGTTTGAAAAACTGCTGATGCCGGCTCCTCCTCCGACTATCAACGAGATGATGAAAGCTACCAGCACGCTCTTCCAGTAATTGCGTCTGAAGGCTGCCTTGCCCTGCTCCTTAAGTTCTTTTCTTGTCCACATTTTTCATTTCCTCCATTAGATTTTATCACATCCGTGCAACGTCTCGATACGACGTATCTTTGTTGCTTACAGGTACATCATACAGAGGAAACCTTTCTGTCAAGATCGGTGAACCTTAACTTATCCTTAACTGTGCAAGAAGTACTGATGTACTTCTTGCACGTACTTCGCACTTGCGTGCGAAGTACACAATATAAAGCCGCAGGCCCGTTGGACCTGCGACTTTTGAGAGAGTGGTAAAACCATTTCTAATATGCGTTTTGTTTTGTACCGGATCAGAATGTAAGCTTAACTATCATGGGTGCGTGTCCGGTCAGTTCGAAACTGCGCGAATCAGGCTGTGAGATTCCTGCATAGAGCCTGAACGAATTCTGCGCATGTACCCTTTCACCGGCATCGGTAACAACGCTGAAGGAAGGATCTTCCAACGTGATCGTCGTTGTGACCTGCGTTCCCGCTGCTACATGTACGCGCTTGAATCCGGCGAGTATCGGATTGGGCGGAGCATCCTTACAGCCTTCTGCTCCGATATAGATCTGAACTACTTCATCGGTGTCGACCTTGCCGGAGTTTTCAACAACCAGCTCGATCTCGGCAGAATATACCTTGGAATCCGAAGCAACGAGTGCGCGGTGCGCTTTTTCCTCATCGGATATGTCGGTAACATCCTGACGTATAACCGTAGCGCTTCGCACAGCTACGTCCGAATATGTAAGACCGAATCCGAACGGATACTGTGCCTCGCCGTCCATATATCTGTAGGTTCTGCCCTTCATCGAATAATCGGTAAACTCGGGCAGCTTATAGGAGCTGTCATAGAAGGTCAGCGGTAACTTACCTGAAGGCGAAACATCACCAAACAGGATCTCGCTCAATACTTCGCCGCCTCTTGCGCCCGGATACCATGCCTGAAGTATGGCGTCAAAGTGATCGGATGCAAATGACAGATCCATGGCCGAACCGGTCATATTGACATAGATGACTTTCTTGCCGGTCTTTGCGATCGCCTCACAAAGGGTTCTCTGTGATTCGGGAAGGAGCAGATCGTTCTTGTCACCGGATGCATAGCTGTTACCGGTATCACCCTCTTCACCTTCAAGGGTCTCATCAAGACCCACGCAAAGTATTACGATATCGCTTAAGTTTGCGATGGCAACCGCCTCGCTGATACGGTCATCCGGAACTGCGAGATGCTCGGTACGATCCTTAAATAAATGACATCCCGGAGAGTAATATACTCTTGTATCGTCGCCTACATATGCTCTGATACCCTGAAGCACGGTCACATATTGTGAACTGGTTCCGTGATAGTTACCTTCCAGAGCCTTGATGCTGTCGGCGTTGGGTCCGATCACTGCGATGGATCTGATCTTATCCTTATTGAGGGGCAGGATCCCTTCTTTATTCTGAAGAAGGACAACCGACTCGCGTGCTGCGCGCTTCGACAGTTCAATGTGCTCTTTGGACTCGACCTGATCGAATCCGACAGAATCGTAATCGCAGCCATCCATGATCCCGAGCAGGTAGCGTGTGGTAAAAAGCCTTATGGCAGCTTCCGTGATCTGCTCTTCCGTAACAAGTCCCTGATCATATGCACTCATCATATGCAGATATGTATTGCCGCAGTTTAAGTCGCATCCGTTCTCAAGCGCGAGAGCCGCTGACTCCTGCGGTGTGGATGTGACCATATGATGTGTATGGAAATCCGCGATAGCCCAGCAGTCGGATACGACATGACCCTTGAATCCCCATTTATCTCTGAGGGTATCCTTAAGCAGGGTCTTGCTGCCGCAGCAGGGCTCACCGTTGGTACGGTTGTATGCGCCCATTACGGATTCGACATCGCCTTCTTTTACCAGAACTTCGAATGCCGGCAGATAGGTTTCTTCCATATCTTTGGGAGTAGCCTTGGCGTCAAATTCATGTCTGATGCCCTCGGGGCCGGAGTGAACCGCATAGTGCTTGGCGCATGCAGCGGCTTTAAGTTCGCCGGCTTCGCCCTGAAGACCTTTTACAAAAGCAAGTCCGAGTCTGGATGTAAGATAAGGATCCTCACCCAATGTCTCATGTCCGCGACCCCATCTGGGATCTCTGAAAATGTTGATATTGGGAGACCAGAAGGTCAGGCCCTTGTATATGTCACGATCACCGAGAGCTGAATAGGCGTTATATTTTGCCCTGCCCTCGATCGCTACACAGTCGCCTTCTTTTTCAAGCAATTCCTCATCGAAGGAAGCAGCCATGCCGATAGCCTGGGGAAATACGGTTGCAACACCCGCACGGGCTACACCATGGAGGCCCTCGTTCCACCAGTTATAAGCGGGAATGCCCAGCCGCTCGTTGGCGGGCGCATCGTATTTGAGCTGCTCCGCTTTTTCTTCCAGAGTCATCTGCGATACCAGTTCTTCGGCTTTCTTACGTGCCTCCGCTCTGGCTTTGTCTCTTAATTCGTGTGTGTTCATTAATCTTTCCTATTATTTTGCTCTACGCTCGGGATAAAGCTTCGCTTTATCCCTTCACTGCACCGACCATGAAGCTTTCCTGAATACGTCTGCTCATGAATACATAAGTGATGAGCATCGGGAAGGTTGCAAGCACAAGTCCGGCTCCCACAAGACCCCAGTCGGTAATGTTGCTGCCCTTAAGGTTGGATACGAATACGGGCAGTGTGTAATGTGCTTCATCTCCGAAAACGCTGGAGAACATGAACTCGTTCCAGCACTGAAGGAAGATGTAGATACTCATGGTGGCAAGTGCCGGTTTCATGAGCGGTACTATAATATGGAAGAATATTCCCCAGGATCCGCATCCGTCGATACATGCCGATTCATCCAGTTCCTTCGGTATGTCATTCATGAATCCGGTACAGACCATGATCGCCATCGATAGCGAGAACGCCGCATAAGGGATGATGAGTGATGCATAGCTGTGAAGGATACCCATCTTACCGAATGAAGAGTAGATAGGATACAGAGCCACATGCATGGGGATAGTGATACCGAGCATGAATATGCTGTTTAATGTCTTACTTCCCTTCCATGCTATCCTGGTGATCGCATATGTAGCCATAAGGCCGGCGATCAGACAGATGGCGATGGTCGCTACCGCAACCAGAACACTGTTAGAGAAGCACTTCTCAATTCCGCCGTTCGCAAAGAAATGTCTCATGGCGGGTTTTCCGGTCTTCTTACCTAACTGGAAAACTCTGGCGTAGTTGCTCCAAAGCCATTCCTGAGGAAGACCGATAACGTTTGTTCCCGTGATCTCCTTGGAACTCTTAAGAGAAAAAGTAAACAGATAATAAAGCGGGAACAGATCGATAAGCAGCCAGACTACAAGTCCGACATATATCAGTGCATTAACGAATTTATTCGTCTTTTTGACACTGTAGATATCTGTGTTATATGAAAATACATCACTTCTTGCCATACAAATCTCTCTCCTTAAACAACCAGTTTACGAGGATAGCAAAGCCGAAACACATGACGATCATTATGACCGCGATGGCACTGGCTATACCTCCGGCATTATGAAATGCATACCGAACAAGCAGCAAACTAGGCACTTTGTAAGAACAGTTGTAGGCGTCCTTTGCAAATACCTTGATAAGATCGTACGACTTTAATGATCCCGTAATGGCAAATATGATGCTGACCTTGATGATCGGCTTGATGCAGGGGATAACGACATATCTGTTAACCTGGCCATCGGTTGCTCCGTCAAGCTTCGCAGCTTCGCGCAACTCGGGAGAAACACCTTTGATACCGGCATACATAAGAAGCATGTGATATCCGACATACTGCCATATCGTAGGGATGAAAACAGCCAGAAGAGCCGTCTTCGGATTACCCAGAAGTCCCTCAGGCGGAACAGATATGCTGAGAGCTTCAGCGGCCTTGGTCACAAGACCGTAGATGGGATTGTATATTTTCTCCCACAGCATACCGATAACAACCGCGGAAATAAGCACCGGTGCGAAATATACTGAGAGATAGAAACGTTCGCCTTTAATTCCTTTACCCAGCATAAGCGCAAGCCCCAAAGCCAGAGGCAGCTGGATAAATACAGACAGAGCCGCGAGGATCAAAGCGTTTAATATGGCTCTTCCGAAATCATACTGAGATGAAAAAAGATCTGTGTAATTCTTAAAACCTACAAACTCTCCCGGATCCGCAAAAGTGGGGTATGTGTATAAACTGTGATGTACCGATGCTATGATAGGCCAGATCAGAATACCTACGAACAGGATCAGCGCCGGGAGAAGGAAAGCTATAATTGTAAATGGTTTACCTTTTTTGTTCATGATCATATCCTTCCGTCATCAGGAAAATGATTAGAAAAATGTGGCCTCTCCCATCCCCATTTGGGAGAAACGGGAAAGGCCACTATTAATGTTTTACTTATGATTCCCTGATCAGATCAGGTCATCCGTGCACTTTCAGATAAGATTATTATCTGATAGCGCCTGCCAGTTCATCAATGAAGCCCTGGCCATCAAGCTCTTTGCCATAAACCTTAGCAACTGCGTCAAGGTAAGGATCCTTGTCAACAGCGCTCATAGCTGTATCACCGAACAGAACGTATGCATCAGCGTTTGCACAGATCTCAGCTACAGACTGAGTAAGAGGATTGATGTCGCTGGTATCACCGTAAGGGATCCATGCGGGAAGTCCACAACCATCAAGATATCCATAGTGGCAGATCAGCTTACCAAGCTCTGCTGCATATTCAGCTGCAAGCTCAGCGTTCTCAGAAGTAGCTGCTACTGCAAGAGTATCGGAAGGTCCGCCGATGAGCTGTCCGAGTTTGGACTTGCTGGAATCGATTACAGGGAACTCAGTAACCTGAACCTTAGGAAGGAACTCTTCGTCATTTGCAAAGTCAGCGCAGTTCCAAGTACCGTTCTGATAGAAAGCGGTTCTTCCTGCCATGAAGTTAGCCTTAACATCATCGTTAGGAAGTGAAGCGCCTGCGGGATCGAAATAACCCTTGTCGATCATTTCCTGGAAAGTATCAACAGCCTTAGCAACGTCAGGGTTGTTATAGGTTGCTCTTCCAAGGAAGATGTCGTTCAGAGCGTCAGCACCGATGCTCTTCTCGATGATGGGCTCAAGATACTCGGTAACACACCATGTCTCGCCGCCTGCACATCCGAAAGGAATGATGCCTGCTGCTACAAGGTCATCACAGCACTGGATAAGCTCGTCGTAATCAACCGGAACATGATCCCAACCTGCCTCAGCAAGCAGATCCATGTTAGCGAACAGAGCAACGATGTTCATAGTTGTAGGAACACCATAGTGCTTTCCGTCATAAGTGGTGTTGCCCAGCATGCTCTCAGGGAGCTCGTCTGAATACTTAGCAAGAGTATCGTCAAGGCAATATACTCTGCCCTGCTCTACGAAGTCGCCAAGGAATGCACATGACCATGTGAAGAAGATGTCAGGAAGGTCATTGCCGTCTGCCATAGCAGTAGCGATCTTGGTCTTGTAAGCTTCGTTCTCGATTGCTTCCCACTCAAGAGTAACGTTGGGATACTTCTCTTCCATATCAGCGATTGCCTGCTCATAAGCGTGACGGTTTGAGTCACCCTCAGTAGCGATACACCACATGGTAAGAGTTACAGGCTCATCAGAAGCAACTTCCTCAGCGGGAGCTTCTTCTTCAGCTGCCGGTGCAGCTTCCTCAGCTGCGGGAGCGGGCTCTTCTACAGCTGCTTCTTCAGTAGCTGCGGGAGCTGTCTCTGTAGCAGGTTCTGCAGCGCTTCCGCATGCAACGAGCGAAAGTGTCATAACGCCTGCTAAGAGGACCGAAACTAAACGTTTCATTTTCATAATAATACCTCCTATAAAGAATGGTTTTCGGCAACCCTATGCTGCCATTCGTCACGAATGCTGTCGCAAATGTGACTACTCTAAAATTATCACACCGCAAATAGGTCTTCTTTCGAAATATTGTTTTTTGGTTATCAATTATTGCTCTTTACAGCCCCGTTTTACTGGTATACTAGTATGTTTTTGGGCCATTCTATGTATTCCGCTTATTAATAATTGCAACTTTCTTATAGGAAATGACAATTTTTTTGTCCTGTTCAGCAATAATTCGAAACCCGTTTGTTGACTTAACCAGGTATATGACATACAATTTTGGTGTTGGGGTTAGTTTTTTGCATTATTTCACTAATATAATTGCAGAGGGGTTACATGAATAAGAAGAAACTACGCGGCTACAGGGAATTTCTTTATGTCCTTCCTTTTATCATTCTGGTGCTGATCTTTGCATACTATCCGCTGTACGGCTGGGTATATGCGTTCTATGATTACAAACCGCCGGCACCTTTATCCAAGGACCTTTTTGTGGGATTTAAATGGTTCCACTACATGATCGATAATGAGGTGAAGCGTAAGCAGATCCTTCAGGTGCTCATGAACACTTTTGCAGTGAGCGGTCTGAGCATGCTGTTCTCATGGTTCCCCATGATGTTTGCGGTATTTCTTAATGAGATAAAGTGCAAACCCTATAAGAAATTCGTGCAGACGGTCACGACACTTCCCAACTTCATCAGCTGGGTGCTCGTTTATTCCATCGCCTTCTGTGTATTCAACAGTACCGGTGTTGTCAATTCGCTGCTGACCACATGGGGTGTTATAGAGAAGCCCATAATGTTCCTCCAGTCATCCAAGCACGTCTGGTTCAAGATGTGGCTGTGGCTCACCTGGAAGAATGCAGGCTGGGCGGCTATCATGTACATCGCCGCTATAACCGGTATTGACGAAGAGCTCATTGATGCCGCCAGGGTTGACGGCGCGAACCGTTGGAAGACCATATGGCACATCACGATCCCCAGCATCCTGCCCACCTACCTGGTTCTGCTGTTCCTGAATATGGCGAACTTCCTCTCCAACGGCATGGAGCAGTTCTTCGTATTCCAGAATTCCTTTAATACGAAGTACATTCAGGTGCTTGACCTGTATGTATACAATCTGGCCATGGGTAATGGCGGATATTCGCTTTCTACCGCCATCGGCGTGCTCAAGAGTCTGATCAGTATCATTCTCCTTTGTGCCATGAACGGCATTTCCAAACTTACCAGAGGGGAGGGCTTCATCTGATGGCAGACCATACTAATAAGAAAAGAAAGAAACTGGATCCCGCGGATACTATAATGACCGTCATCACATACATTGTTTATACGTTCTTTGCCTTTGTATGTGTGTATCCGTTCTACTACATATTTATAAACACGATCAGTTCCAATGACTTAAGTGCCAGAGGCAAGATCACATTCTGGCCCAAAGAGATTCACTTCACCAACTATATAAATGTATCCCATATCCCTTCACTTATGAGTGCTTTCCGCATATCGCTCGCAAGAACGGTGCTCGGAACTCTGCTTACGGTAGGTGCATCAGCTTTCCTGGGATATATGTTCACGCGCGAGACCATGTGGCATCGAAAGCTGTGGTATCGTCTGGTGATCGCCACGATGTATTTCAACGCTGGCATTATCCCGTTCTTTATCACCATGAAGAACATCGGCCTGTATGATACTTTCTGGGTATATATCCTGCCCACGATCGTGTCTCCTTTCTATATTGTATTGTGCAAGACTTTTGTTGAGTCGGTTCCCAAGGAACTCACCGATGCCGCTGAACTTGACGGGGCGGGGACTATCCGGACCTTTATCTCGGTGATCATTCCGGTCATCAAACCGATACTTGCCACGGTCGCGATATTCAGTGCGGTCGCACAGTGGAACTCATTCCAGGATACACTGCTCCTTACCAGCGATCCGAAGCTTTCCACTCTGCAGTTCACGCTGTATCAGTACATCAATCAGGCCAGTTCGCTTAAGGCTCTGGTAAACAGTACGGGTAACGCCGCTTCGCTCGCGGCTTCTCTCGCACATGCGGCCACCGCGACATCCATACGAATGACCGTTACGATCGTTGTCGTGGCCCCCATCCTTCTGGTATATCCCATTTTCCAGCGGTACTTCGTTAAAGGTATCATGATCGGTGCCGTAAAGGGATAAACAATTCGATCGATTATGGTCTTCGGATCATATAACAGATAACAAAAACTCTAAAGGGAGGTACAAGATGAAAATCAAAAAATTACTTTCATTGTCTCTTGTGACCGCAATGCTGGTAGGAACTCTTGCAGGCTGCGGAAGCACAGGGACAGACCAGCCCGCAGCAGCAGGTGGATCGGATACAGCCGCTACCACGACTTCTGATGCAGGCGGATCATCCGATTCCGGCAGTGATGCAGCAGCTGCTGATACTTCCGGCGGATCAAGCGGAGCCATGGAGATCGAGGTCTACGATGCCGCTGCCAACTATCAGGGTCTTCAGACAGGTTGGTTCGACAAGGTAGTTAAGGACCGTTTCAACATCGATCTGAACATCATCGCTCCTCAGGTAGCAGGCGATGCTATCTACCAGACCAGAACAAGTTCCGGTAACCTCGGTGATATCGTTCTCCTTGATGCAGTAGATTTCTCTGACTGTGTTAAGGCAGGTCTTATCAAGGACATCTCAGCCGACATTGCCAACTATCCCAACCTGAATGCTTATATGGAGCAGATTAAGGTTTACAACGAAGGTCTTGAGGGCAACAACGGTGAGATCTACGGTATCCCTACCCAGATGATGAATACTTCTCCCACATCCTATTCACAGGATGTAATCTACTCAAGTCCTCTGCTTCGCTGGGATTATTATTCAGAGCTCGGATGCCCCGATATCAAGGATCTGGACGGACTTGTTGATGTTCTTGCCCAGATGCAGGATGCACATCCCACCAATGCTGACGGTGATCCCTGCTACGCAGTTTCACTCTGGCCCGACTGGGACGGCAATGACAACATGCTCGGTATCGCTAATGTTGTTCAGCTGACCACATGGTACGGCGAGAAGATCAAGGATTCAGCTATTCTCAAGGCTGACGGCAAGACCTTCACACCCATCACCGACAAGAATGCTACATATTATAAGATGCTTAAGTTCCTGAACACTCTGTACAGAAAGGGACTGGTTGATCCCGACTCAGGTACTCAGGACTGGAACGCAGCTTGCGCCAAGATGAGTGCAGGTCAGGTTAACCTCTTCTGGTACAGCTGGCAGGTAGGTTTCTGGAACAGCCAGGAGCGTCTTGATAACGGTACCGCTATGATCTTCGTTCCCGTTGCAGATCAGAACTACTATGCAGATGCTGACGCTTACTATGGAAGCGGCCGTGTATTCGGTATCGGTTCAGGCGTTGATGATGAGAAGTATAAGACCATCCTCGAGTTCCTTGACTGGTATGCATCACCCGAAGGTCTTGAATTCGAGCATGTAGGTATCAAAGACTTCACCTATACTGTAGGCGATGACGGCAAGTTCACAGCCATCAACGACAACGCTCTTATGGACAACCTTCCGGTTCCCGAAGAGTACGGCGGAGCAGGCTACAGCGATGGTAACAACCAGATCAACGAGTGGATCGTAAGTGCCAACTCAGTTAACCCCAACACCGGCGAACCCTATGCTAAGGATTACTGGGCATCATGGAAAGCTTCTACCCAGACTCAGATGAAGAAGGAATGGCAGGAGAAATTCGGTGCGGAAGAGCCCGCAGACTGGATGCAGGAAAACGGCAAACTGGTCATCAGCCCTAACGTAACCGTTCCGCTTACTTCCGATACAGCAGACATCTCCGTAATCCGTAATCAGTGCAACGAGACGCTGTGTGATTATTCATGGCAGATGATCTTCGTTGATGATGATGCAACATTTGATTCCATGTGGGATGAGATGACTGATACCCTGGATGGTATGGGATTCCAGGATCTGTATGAGTTCGATTGCGCTAAATGGCAGCCTCAGATAGACGCCAAGAATGCGCTTCAGTAAATCGTAACGGTTTCCACTCACATTAACCATAAGACCTCCGGGGGGTTCTCCCGGAGGTCTTATTCAGCCAAAAGCGCCACCCTAAAGAAAGGTGAGAATTCATGATAGAGAATCTGCAGGGTATATTTGAGACTGTCAACCATCGTGATGACACCAATATCAGATTGTACATGAATGACATGGCCGAGGATTATCCTCCGCACTGGCACTCATCCATGGAGATAATAATGCCCCTGGAGAGCTACTACATCGCAGAAGTAGCCGGTCACAGGTTTGAGCTGCGCGAGGGAGACATACTCATGATCTTCCCCTGTAATCTGCATACTCTCTATGCTCCGCCCAAGGGCAAGAGGATCATCTTTCAGCCGGAAATGCAGTTTCTGCACCAGTTAAAGGATATCGATGCGATACTCTCACTCATGGCACCGGTGAGACTCATCACGGCCCACAATGCACCCGATATCTATCCGGAGATCAGGGAGCTGCTTCTGGGTATCGCGGATGAGTATCAGTATTTCAATTCACTCTCCGAAGCGGTCATTTACAGCAAAGTGCTGGAAATGCTCGTGATCGCAGGCAGATACTACATGTCCAATGCGACATCCTTTGACACTACTACGGACAAGCGTCAGGAATATACCGCCAAGTTCATATCCATCTGCGATTACATCTCAAATAACTGTACCGAGGATCTTTCGCTTGATCACATGGCAAACTTAAGCGGTTTCTCCAAATTCCACTTCAGCCGCCTCTTCAAACAGTTCTCGGGGCAGACATTCTATCAATATGTAAGTCATAAGCGTATCGAGCATGCGGAACTGCTGCTCGCAAGAGAGGATCTGTCCATCACCGACGTGGCAAGCTCATCAGGATTTGAAAGCCTGTCCGCGTTCATACGTATGTTTAAGCAGATCAAGGGCATGACGCCTACCCAGTATCGCAAGATGCGATATGCGTAAAACTCTTTCATTTATGGTAAGGTTCGCCGTTGATGATCCGATAGGATCTGTAGATCTGCTCAAGCAGGACTACCCGCATCAATTGATGAGGAAATGTCATCCGCGAAAATGACAGGTGTGTATCAGCGCGTTCCGTGACCGTTCTGTGAAGACCCAAAGATCCTCCTATCACAAAAACGATATGGCTGACTCCTCCCGTTCCAAGTGCTTCTATATGCGAAGCAAGTTCTTCCGAAGAGAATTCTTTTCCCCTTATCTCAAGAGTAATGATATGTGCACCTGCAGGGAGTTTGGATAAGATCCTGTCGGCTTCTTTTGCAAGGATCTGATCGACCTGGGCGTCTGATGCGCCGTCAGGTGTCATCTCATCAGCCACTTCCACGATATTTAAACGGCAGTAACGACAAAGACGCTTCGAATATTCGTCGACAGCGTCTTTAAAAAACTTCTCTTTTATCTTTCCTACGGATATTACGGTTATCTGCATTTCATACCTCAACATCCGCGCCGATCTCTACTTCTTTGGGCTCGGATACATCTTCTTCCTCATCCGCATCCGCCTTAGGTTCGGGCTCGGTCATCAGAACCTTAAGGATACGGTTCTGGTGTATGCCCTTGGCCTGGAGCAGAGTCCCGTCCGCGAGTTCAACGACCTCTCCGTCCTCGGGAAGCCGTTCCAGCGCCTCTATCATCAGACCTCCGATCGAGTCATAATCATCAGAGTGCAACTCCGTTTCAAGCGCATCATTTATATCATCAGTCTTCATCGAAGCTTCGATCAGGTATGAGCGGTTACCCAGCTCTATGATCAGCTCCTCTTCATCCTCATCAAACTCATCGCGGATATCACCCACTATCTCCTCGAGAAGGTCCTCCATGGTGATCATTCCGACACAGCTGCCGTACTCGTTCAGGACGAAGGCCAGACTTAAGGTCTTTTCCTTCATTTCCTTAAGAAGATCCAGAGTCTTCTTATGCTCTACCGTATACATTCCCTCGCGGATGATGTCACGGATGGCGAACTGCTCCTTATCCTCCACAAGGATGAAATCTTTAACGTTGACCAAACCTATGAAGTTGTCATGATCCTCTTCCCACACGGGAATACGGGTGAACATCTTATCCTTAAAGACTTCCATGATCTCATCATAGGTGGCGTTCACATCAACAGTAGTCATATCCTCTCTCGGGATCATGATGTCCTCTGCCTCGGAATCCGAGAAGTTGAGAACGTTATAGATCATCTCATGCTCTTCGGATTCGATCTCGCCGCCTTCATGGCTTACGTCCACATAGGTCTTGAGTTCATCTTCGGTTATCTGTTCCTCCTGTGCATCGGGATCTATGCGCACGAGCCTTAATACTCCTCTGGAAAGCTTGTCTACTATAAAAACGATGGGAGTGAGTATCACCATAAAGAATCTGAGCGCATTGCAGTATGCAAGAGAGAGTTTGTCACTGTTTATCTTCGCCCAGTTCTTCGGAACCACTTCACCGAATATGAGCACGACAAAAGTGAGTATACCCGAAGATATACCTACATATACATTGCCCCAAAGACGTATCGTCAGGGCAGTGGCGATCGAAGTGGCCGCAATGTTGACTATGTTATTGCCTACGAGGATCGTGGAGAGCATTTTGGAATATCTGGATAAGATATTCTCCACTTTGACGGCCCGCTTGTTACCGTCCTCCGCAAGGGTGCGTATCCTCACTTTGTTGACTGTGGTAAAAGCGGTCTCCGCTGATGAAAAGAATGCTGACAGGATCAGCAGTACGATCAAAACTATAAGTTGTATGACACCTGGGGTATCCAAAATAAAATCCTTTCCTAAATAAAATTATGTTAAATGATATCATCTATCATTATACACTGCAAGTAAAGAATCCCCAAATATGCGCCGATATAATATATGTCTCAGGTTTACCACGTTACGGACACCGTGGGGAGACAGCAACGTAAATGTGTAACTGATCAGCTTCAGGAGAGGTAAGGACATCTACCCTACTGAGCAGGAGCACCTCATCTGTAAGGGGGCAGGTCAGTCAGATACGTTCGCCCCCGGAAAGAGGTATGCATGAGAATCTCAGAAAGCGCGGTATCCATGGCTTCTTCGCGTACTCACCTCGAGTATGCGTCTCTCAGGTCATCCGGTTACCGCAAAAAGAAAGCTTCGGGCGACACCATGCCCGGATTCTATCAGGAATTCCTGAATCAACCCATGAAACAACTGAATCAGTTGAGAGCCAATCCCGAGAGAATGCGCAACGCCGATTCGATCCGGTCTATCCGAATGCAGCTTTTACATCGGATATTCGACTTCCTGCGCGGCATTACGAATTACGGATCATCCAACGTCTATGATGTGTCGAACGGTGAGACTGTATCCGTCGGCACAAATGACGGCAGTGTTTATCCTGCATCGGTATGGAAAAAAGGGGTTTCTTCTTCATTTATGTATTACGAAGAGGAGACCACCTCTTTTGCATCACAGGGGATCGTCAGGACCTCCGACGGGCGTCAGATCGAGTTCGGAGTTGAATTTAGCATGTCCAGATCTTTCTGTCAGGTGTTTGAGCAGCTTACGGCTCAGGATTACTTTGTGACAGATCCGCTCGTGATCAATATCGATTCGGATCTCACCGAAGTATCAGACCAGAAATTACTCTTTGACTTAGACTGTGACGGGATCAGGGAAAACATATCATTTGCGGGAGCAGGAAGCGGGTTCCTGGCACTTGACTTAAATGATGATGGCGTCATAAACGACGGCAGTGAGCTATTCGGAACAAAGAGCGGAGACGGCTTTGCGGATCTGGCAAAATACGATTCCGACGGAAACGGCTGGATAGACGAGGGAGATGAGATCTTCGAAAGACTCCGCGTCTGGACCAAAGACGAAAACGGCAACGATACACTTATCAACTTAAAGGATGCCGATGTCGGAGCGATATGTCTGGGACGTGTGGGAACACAGTTTGCCTTAAACGACAGGTTCAACCATACCAACGCCTTCATGAGATCGAGCGGCATATTCTTAAGGGAATCCGGCAAGGTCGGAACGCTTGCCCAGCTGGATCTGACGTCCTGAAGAACGCACAACAGAATATGAAAAAATGAATGCGGACTCGTCAGTCCGCATTCTTTATGCATTAAGTTCCGTAAAACTGTCTATTTTTCTTCCTTCGTAACCGGGAACCGGTACCGGATCACCGAATCCGTACGCCGCATAGATGAACCCCACACCCGCTTCAAGCGCAGAATCATAGTCACCTTTGGTATCGCCGATGTATACGGCATCCTCTGCCGAAATCCCGTTTCTTTCAAGTACCAGCCTGATATTATCGGCCTTCAAAAGGCCTGTTGTTCCAAAGCATTCCTGATCTTTTATATACTCTGTAATTCCCAGTTTATCCGTCACGAGCGGGATATAGCCCTCCTGGCAGTTGCTGACGATATACAGACCGTTATCTTCGGCCAGCTTCTTAATGGTATCAACCACACCCGGATAGGACAGATCTTCAGTGCACCCGCTGACGTACTCCTGCTCACGGATCTTTACTCTTAACATGATCTCGTCTTTTTTATCCTGAGTCTGCCCCGGAAAAAGATCGTCAATGATCACATCCATCGGCTTTCCGAACTCTTTTTTCAGCATGTCCGCCTTGATGAATCTGCCAAGTTCTTCTCCGAGCCCCGCATCTTCCACGGCATCATTCCACGCTATAGCAACTATCTCGGTCGTATCCCAGAGTGTTCCGTCCACATCGAAAATATAATTCACGTCTCTTCCCTCTTAAGCATTTTCTCTTCTTTGTTACGAACGCGCAGCTCGACAAAGAATTTTTTCAGAAGATCCGAGCACTCCTTCTCAAGAAGGCCCTGATCGTATTCTACCTGATGATTAAATTCGTTATTGGTCAGGATATCCAGTATCGAGCCGGCGCATCCCGCTTTGGGGCTGCTCGCACCCGCATATACAGTCGGGATCCTGGCCTGAACGATGGCACCCGCACACATCTGACAGGGTTCGAGCGTCACATACATCGTGCACTCCTCGAGCCTCCAGTCGCCCATCTCTTTGCTGGCACGCCGGATCGCGGTTATCTCTGCATGTGACAGGGTACATTTATCCGTGTTACGACGATTATACCCTCTGCCTATGATGCGGTCTTCATACACGATCACACAGCCGATCGGAACCTCACCGTGCTTGTAGGCAAGGTAAGCCTGATGCAGCGCCTCCTTCATGTATTTGATATCTTCAGGGGAATAATCTTGACTCATTGTTCCTTGTATCGGTTTGACAACAGCCGTTCAATTCAATATACTAAATAAGCCGTGCAACCGGGGAAGTAGCGGAGCCCTGTACCTGCAATCCGCTCCAGCAGGGGTTATGCCGACCCGAGGGCTTAAGTCCGTGTAAACGCCCTCTGTAAGTGGTGATGAAGTTTGGGTCTTACGCAATGGGTGTCCGTGAATCGTGTCAGGGCAGGAATGCAGCAGCACTAAGCGGAATGTCCCATGTGCCGTGAGGGTGCCTGGCGGAGCCAACTGCAGAGGAAACCTATACAGATGGCGGTTCGACGGAAGGCGCACGGTTTTTTAATTTTTCTGTTTTTCCAGATTCTTAAGATACTCCACTACCATCAGAGCGATCTTTAATGTAAGTGCATCATCAAACAGTCTGATATCCAGGCCTGTCTGTTTCTGAAGTTTCTCTATACGGTAAACCAGCGTATTTCGGTGTACGAAGAGCTGTCTGGATGTCTCGGATATGTTCAGACTGTTCTCAAAGAACTTATTGATGGTACCCACCATCTCATCATCCAGATCATCCGGAACATTATCTCCGAAGATCTCCTCTACATACATATGGCAAAGGTTTTCGGGAAGCTGGTAGATAAGACGCCCGATCCCCAGATTATTGTATGCGGCAACTCTGCTTTCGTTATAGAATATCCTCCCCACCTCAAGAGCCATCATGGCTTCCTTAAATGATTTGGATACATTTTTCAGCTCATCCACAATGGTTCCGTATGCGACACGGACATTTATCATGGCTTCCATCTGCATCATATCGACTATGGTGTCAGCCACTCCGCGGATGTCCTCATAGTCCTGATCCTCTTCCACTTTTTTGATGAGAACGATCCCATTCTCATCTATTGCGGTGATATAATCCCCGTTCTGCGGTGTGAACATTCCGCCGAGGATCTCCTGGCCCAGGGCGTTTTTATCGGGTTCGGTCTCGATAAGCATGGCTACACGTCTGACATTACTCTCTATATGAAGCTTTTTTGCACGGTTATAGATATCAACGAGCAGGAGATTATCCATTATCAGATTCTGGAAAAAACCGCCTCTGTCGAATTTTTCCTTATAGGCCAGAATGAGATTCTGAAGAGAGCTGACAGCTATACGGCCGTATGTATATGTTTCCTCGGATGCCCCCACTGCATCAAGGATATACATAACCTCTTCGCCATCATATACCTTGAGCAGGTGATGTTCTCCGACAACCTGCGAATCGGCTGCCGACCCGGCAAATCCGGTTATCACATTCACTCCCGGATGTTCCGCGTCACCTGTGGAAGTCTGTAGATTGCCTGTCGGGTCATACACTCCGAATTCGGTCTTTGTGATGGTCTTCAGATCATCAATGCAGTTTCTGACAGTCTGAACGGATATCATAAGTTCACCTCGCAAAATAAAAAAATGGGGGATGGTTTCCCATCCCCCATATCTTACCATATTTTGATTAGTTAGTAATGGTCTGCTCGGTCTCCTTGTCGAAGATGTGGATCTTCTCAACGTCGAATGCAAACTTAACTGTATCGCCGGGTCTTGCGGTAGTTCTGGAATCAACTCTTGCAGTGATCGGGAACTCTTCAAGATCGAAGTACAGATAAACTTCAGCACCCAGGAGCTCGTAAACCTTGATGTTGGACTCGAATACGCATTTAGCGGTCTCGATGAACATCTCGGAATCATATACATCCTCAGGACGGATACCGAATGTAACGGTCTTTCCGTTGTAGCCGCCTTCAACAAGCTTCTTAGCTTTTGCAGGAGGAAGAGGAATAGCCTTGCCGCCGATCTTAAGGCTTGCTTCTTCGCCGTTAACTTCAACTTCGGCATCAAGGAAGTTCATCTGAGGTGATCCCATGAAACCTGCAACGAAGAGGTTACCGGGCTTCTCATAAAGGTTCTGAGGTGTATCAACCTGCTGGATAACACCGTCCTTCATAACTACGATACGATCGCCGAGGGTCATAGCCTCTGTCTGGTCATGTGTAACGTAGATGATGGTGGTTCCCAGTCTCTGATGCAGCTTGGCGATCTCAATTCTCATCTGTACACGAAGCTTGGCATCCAGGTTGGAAAGAGGCTCGTCCATAAGGAATACCTGAGGATTACGTACGATTGCACGACCCATGGCAACACGCTGTCTCTGACCACCGGAAAGAGCCTTCGGCTTACGATCGAGAAGAGCTGTCAGGTCGAGGATCTTAGCTGCTTCCTTAACCATCTTATCGATCTCATCCTTCGGAACTTTACGAAGCTTAAGACCGAATGCCATGTTGTCATATACTGACATATGAGGATACAGAGCGTAGTTCTGGAATACCATCGCGATATCACGATCCTTGGGCTCTACGTCGTTAACGATCCTGTCACCGATCTTGAGCTCACCGGAAGAGATATCCTCCAGACCTGCGATCATACGAAGAGTAGTAGACTTACCACAACCCGAAGGACCAACGAAGATGATGAATTCCTTGTCCTCGATCTGAAGGTTGAAGTTCTTTACCGCTTCGAATCCGTTAGGGTAAACCTTACAAATGTCTGTTAATGTTAAACTTGCCATTTTGACCTCCTGTTTGTTTGGTTATTTACACGGGCGTACACCCGCAATCTGCTTAAAAGTATATCTTTTCGGTGAAAATCACGCTATTCGTCAAATGCATAAAGATATTCCGGATATATATACAAATTGACTAAATGACCGGATCATCCTCGGATTCGGCGGCCTCCGAAGGCTCATCGGATGCCTCATCCGCAGCCTCCCCGACGGCATCCTCTTCCGTTTCCACGCCTTCCATATCAACCTTGAAATCCATATCGGATGTAACTTCCTCCGGCTCGGGTTCGATCTTGGAAAAGATCTTGCGATAGAGATATGCAGCTCCGAGTCCGGGAGCGGCCACGCCGAACATGATCAGAAACGGCGTTGCCATCGGTGACAGCAAAAGCAGAGCCACCGGGAGCAGATACAGAATGAGCATCAGAATACTCCTGGGGAAGTTGGCGATCATGATCAGGAACGCATTTTTCAGGGTTCTTCCGATCGTATTATAAAATCTTGCCTGCAAAGGAAATACATACATTGCCGTCATCATGAAGAGTATGTCTATCACGAGGACCGCCAGCATGAACACAAGAGAAAACTCCTGACCCGATTTTACAAACACATAGTAATCTCCGACAAAGACCAGTCCCGCAAGCAGGATTATGATCCAGAGGATCGTAGCCTGAATAAAGTTTTCCTTGAAGGATTTGAAATACATCTTAACGATGTATGATTCCTCATTTCTGATCATTTTGATCAGCACATAGTGCATCGCCGTAAATGACGCTCCGATCGTGATGACCGGAATGCATGTGATGAGGACCAGGATATTGAGTATCATGATATCCGCCATCCTGGACAGAAATCTCATGACCGGACTGTCCAGACTAAATAACTTGCCCATAAACGTCTCCTTTTATATGTAAAGTATCATGGGAGTGTACAGGATACCGCTTACAAGCTGCTGTATATCCGTGTCTTCAAATCCCATCTTATGATAAAAGCCTACCGCATACGGTGATGCATTGACCGTGACGGAGGTCTGTCCCATCTCGCTGTACATGTATTCCGTCAGAGTCCGCAAAAGCCCGGTACCTACTCCCTGTCTGTGAAAGACAGGTTCAACGAACAGAAGCGATATATGATTTCTGTCGCGGAGTGAGATGATACCGATGATCTTTTTGGCACAGACAGCCACAAACAGCTGATATTCGCCCGAATGAAACATGTTCTTTAAGACTTCATCGGTTACGAATTCCCTGAAATTATCTATTCCTTCCTGAGGATAATCGGGCGCATCAAACTTAAGGAAAGTACGCCATGCCAGATCCATGCAGATGTCCCACTCGGACTTATATGCCGCGCGGTATGTGACTTCGTCCATAGCCTAATTCCTGTTAAACAACCCCGAAAAGAATCCCGTGAAGCTGTCTTTGATACTCGAGAAAAAGCTCTTGGTCGCCTGACTTACGGCATTACCCACAGCTTCATTGATAACATCCTGTGCCTGGTTGACCACATCCATTCCGTATTTGTTATACAGGTTCTGAGCCTGATCGATCAGATATGATCCGTTGAGTCCCAAAGCATCAAGTTTCTTGAGCAGGTCCACTATCTGATTCTTCTCGGAATCATCAAGTGTTACGCCGAACTGCTTCTCACCCTCGGCTATGGTGCTTCTGATGCTGCTTTCATCGGATGTATCGAGTTTGCCGGTTGCGATCATGTTCTTAAGCCATGCGATCAGCGCTTCCACATCCTCGTTGCTTACATTTTCGATCTGCTCGTTAAGCTCACCCGTCATGATCATCTCATTCATGGCTACATCCAGGACTTCATCTTTGATCGGCTGGCCGGTGGATGTCTCATAAGCACGGACAGCACCTATCAGACCTGCTGTTCCGGATACCGGCGTGGGAGCTACGACCAGAACATCCCGATCCTCCACACCTGCCGTAAGCAGGGCATTTCGGTACATGCCTGTCGTGCAGTAGTTTACATTCTGTGTGGTCACATGGATCCCGCTTCCGGCGGCGGCTTTGGTCATTTTGACACTTGTGAGGGCTCTCGTACCTATTACGGCGCTGTCGATGTAGCCGTCCAGGAACTGATGCTCTTCGGCATTGGTGACCTTGATGACCGTGCAGTTTTGCAGATCAGCCTCGGTAAGTCCCATAAGAGAAAGGACCGTGGCACGCTGGGAATCGGTAAGGTCGGCTCCCAGAGCTACCACCGTATCCTTATCTGCCGCAAAAGCGGTCATCTGCATCAGCATGATCATTGCGATCGTCGCTATCAAACCCAGTATTTTTTTCATAATCTCTCCTCGATCCATTTCAGGATATCTTCATAGACCTGATCGTGATCCGTTTCGTTTAATATCTCATGGCGGTCGTCCTTATACAGTTTAAGCGTGACGTCCTCCATGCCAAGAGCTTTGTAGGATTCATATACCTGCTTAACGCCCTCGCCGTAGTTTCCGACGGGATCCTCTTCACCGGAAACCAGTAATACCGGCAGATTCTTAGGCATCTTTTCCACATTTGTCTTATCGGTCAGTTTCCACATCAGCTTAAACAGCACTTTGAAGCCGTTGACCGTAAATGTGAATCCGCAATCGGGATCGGCTATGTATTTCTGCTGTACTTCATCCGCCTTGGACAGCCAGGCATAATCATTGGAGGCATCGGGAATGCGTTTGTTGTACGCTCCGAATGCCATGCTGTTGAGCAGCTTCGGAATGTGATCATCCCCGAGAACGAAGCCGGACACGGCGGCCAATGACCTTGATACGGTCAGCAGAGCCTTGGACTGCATGCCTGTGCCCATCACTATCGCTCCGTTTATTCCGGTACCGTATCTGTACATATAATTACGAAGGATGAACGATCCCATTGAATGACCCATGATAAAGATCGGGATTCCGGGATTCTCGCCCTGTACTATCTTCTTAAGCCTGTGCTCATCGCGGACCATTACGGTATCACCGTGACGCGCACATATATATCCGGGCTTTCCCTCGTTGATGTGATATGTGCGTCCGTGTCCGAGATGATCATCACCTATGACCAGAAAGCCGTGCTCACACATATATGCGGCAAAATCCTCATATCTGCCGATATGTTCAGCCATTCCGTGGGTGATCTGGAGGATAGCCTTCGGAGTCTCATCAGGTATCCACTTAACGGCGTAGATGCTCGATGCACCATCTCTGGATTCGAAAGTGATCTCTTCTTTACGCATGTTTTCCTCCTCCACTATGTTGAATAACCCCTCGAGCGTGGGGAATAAAATGATTTCCCCTTGCTGCGACCCGACAGTACTCGCTGCGGGGAAACATTTATTCCCCACGCTCTTACACTTCTCTTATCCGACCTCTGCGCCGGCAGGCATGTCATGCTCCAGTGCGAGTAAAGAGAGTTCCCCGTCGGCTCCCTCGGCGCTTAAGATCATGCCTTCGCTCATCATTCCCGCGATCTCACGCGGTTTCAGGTTAACAAGCACTATGACCTTCTTTCCGACAAGGTCTTCGGCTTTGTAGCTGGCCTTAATTCCGGACAGTATCTGCCTGGTCTGCGAACCTATACGGATCTTAAACTTCAGGAGTTTACGGCTCTTGGGCACTTCCTCACACTCCAGGACTTCACCTACCTGGATCTGAAGTTTGTCAAAATCGTCGTATGTGATCTCGGGCTTGGGTTCTATATCTATCACTTCACCCGGTGCGGCATCAGCAGATGAACCGCCTTCCAGAGCCTTAAGTGCGGCATCTGCCTCTTCTTTGGTCATCTTGCCCGCTTTCAGGAGATTGGCGAACGCAGTCTTCTGATGCTCAATGAACTCCGCACGCTGTCTGGTCTGGATCTCATTTGCTTTTGCGAGGATCTCATCCTTATCCAGTCTAGCAAAAAGTATCTCCGGTGCATCTGTTACTTTGATCGTATCCTGACCTTCGGTACCGAATACGGAAAGCTCGTCAAATGTCTTTAAGCTGACGCCGATCTGTGCAGCTATCCTGTCAGCCGTATCCGGAAGGAAAGGCGCAAGGAGGGAAGCCCCCGAGATGATACCTTCACAGAGGTTATACAGTACGGTGGAAAGCCTGTCCTTTTTCGCATCGTCTTTTGCAAGTATCCAGGGCTCGGTCTCATCGATGTATTTGTTCAGGCGCTTGAATACGTCAAAGATCTCGGTCAGGGCATCTGCCGCATGAAGTGTCTCCATGCACTTTTCCACCTTGTCGTAAGCGCCGGTGACAACAGCCTTCATGTCATCATCTATAGCCGGATCAGCAACGCCCTTGTTTACGACCGTGCCTCCGAAGTACTTGTTGCTCATGCCTATCGTGCGGTTTACGAGGTTTCCGAGGGTGTTGGCCAGATCGGAGTTGACGCGCTCGGTCATGAGCTCCCATGTGATGGTCCCGTCGTTTTCATACGGCATCTCGTGTATAACGAAGTATCTCACCGCATCCAGGCCGAATACATCGATCAGATCATCTACATAGATGACATTGCCCTTGGACTTGCTCATCTTCTCGCCGCCCTGAAGGAGCCAGGGATGACCGAAGATCTGCTTGGGAAGCGGCTCGCCGAGTGCCATCAGGAATATCGGCCAGTATATCGTATGGAATCTGATGATATCCTTACCTATCAGATGGAGATCGGCGGGCCAGTATTTTTTGTACAGCTCGCTCGAGTTGCCGTCGGCATCGTAGCCTATGCCAGTAATATAGTTGCTCAATGCATCCAGCCATACATAGACCACATGCTTATCATCAAAATCAACCGGGATGCCCCACTTGAATGAGGTTCTTGATACGCACAGATCCTGAAGTCCCGGCAGAAGGAAGTTGTTCATCATCTCATTCTTGCGGGATACGGGCTGTATGAACTCGGGATGAGAATTGATGTAATCTATGAGCTTCGGAGCATATTTGCTCATCTTGAAGAAATAAGCTTCTTCTTTCTCGGGATGGACCGGGCCGCCACATACCGGGCAGGCACCGTCTTTTAACTGTGACTGTGTATAGAACGCTTCGCACTCGGTACAGTAAAGTCCCTCATATGATCCCTTGTAAATATCTCCCTGATCATAGAATTTCTTAAAGATCTTCTGGATCTGACGCTCATGATCCTCATCGGTGGTCCTGATGAAACGGTCATATGATGTTCCCATCAGATCCCAGAGATGCTTGATGGTGCCGGCAGTCTTGTCTACAAACTCGCGGGGAGTCATTGCTTCTTCGATCGCACGGGTCTCGATCTTCTGGCCGTGTTCGTCGCATCCTGTCTGGAAATGCACGTCATATCCGTCTGCTTTTTTATATCTGGCTATCGCATCGGCGAGCATGATCTCGTAGCAGTTGCCGATATGCGGCTTTCCCGATGTATATGCGATAGCGGTGGTTATATAGTAAGGTCCTTTATTCATTGTGTAGTCCTCTTTTCTGTCATTCTTCATACATGCTCATGATCTCGTCGATCGCCGACATGCAGGATGCACGGAAGCCCGTCGCTTCAAGCGCGCTCACTCCGCGGATGGTGGATCCGCCGGGAGAACATACCGCATCCTTGAGCTCACCGGGATGGATCCCCGTTTCAAGCTGGAGCGCGGCACTTCCTTTTACCGTGGCGCTGACAAGTTCATATGCCTGTTTTCTGGGCAGACCGTATTTCACGGCCACGTCACCCATAGCTTCTATGTAGAGATCGATGAATGCCGGTCCGCAGCCCGTGATCGCTCCGCCTATTCCCATCAGATTGGGAGGGAGTTCGGTCACCATTCCGAGCCTGGAGAAAGCATCCATCACCTGCATTCGTTCGTCATCCTCAAGGGAATGGAGTGCCTCGAAAAGGAAAACGCCTTCACCGACTTTAGCCGGGGTATTGGGCATTACAAACTGCACACGGGTATCATCCGGCAGGACTTTTGAATATGTCACGAAATCCCATCCGAGCGCTATAGATATGAGCGCTTTGCCGCTGAAAGAATCCCCGTGATCCCTGATGATAGCGGGAATCTGGTAAGGTTTGCAGGCCATGATCAGAGTATCGCAGGCATCGGTAAGTTCCTTCATCGAACCGACCGCACAAAACCCGATCCTGTCGGCATTTGCCTTGAGTTTCGCGGCGTTAGGTGCGTAAGCATGGATATTCTCACCCGCAACGGCTCCGCTTTTGATAAACCCGTCGGCTATGGCCTGAGCCATATTTCCCATTCCTATGAATCCAAGTTTATTCATATCTTCTCCGTTTCCGTCCGTCAGATGCTCATCCGACGGCATAGTTATACTTCATAACAGTATACCATAATATGGATGACAGGTGTGATTAAAACGATACGTATCTTGAGCATTTGGTATATTTTGATATGATATTTGTATCAAATATCAAAACACGAGCCGATACCAAAAGGGAGAAGGTCGATATGAGAAAAAGAGGATATGAGGTTTTACTGCTGATAACATACTTCGCCATGTTTGCGGTATTCGTTTACTTGAACTTCTTTACGGATACCCAGGCGGGTGACCTGACGAATATCATCGTGAACCTGGTGATGTTCATCCTGGTCGCCGTGATACTGTTATCTGCCTGTGCAAAAGGCTTAATTCCCGCATCCCGGATGACGGCGGACCTGATCATGGTCACGATGAGGATCGAGAACGATGCACGGAACTCTCACAGATTTCTCTGGGAGAAGTACAGGGAGGACAAGGAGGAGCTTTTCACATCAAATATCCTCAGAAGGCAGTATCAGGATTACCGTTTCGAGCTTGAGCGCATAATCCATACCGACAAAACCTATTACAAGTGTGATATCGAAGACTATATCGGGATGGATCTGGTCGACAGCGTGATACACAGGGAACGCCTTAATCAGGTTGCCGGAGTCATGACGGGACTCGGCATACTGGGGACCTTCATAGGTCTGTCACTGGGACTTCAAAGCTTTAATACGGGCTCCACGGCCGAGATAACCGGCAGCATAGAGCCTCTGATGGAGGGTATCAAGGTTGCCTTTCATACATCCATATACGGCATGGTCTTTTCCCTGATATTCAACTATGTGTATAAGAAGCGGCTTGATGATACGGAAAACGCAGTCAGGGATTTCTTAAGCGCATACAGAAAATATGTCATGCCCGATACCGCGACCGACGGCTTTAACCGTCTGATGGAGCTGCAAAGGCAGCAGACCGATGCTATAATCGGGATTTCCGATACTCTCGCTAATCAGCTCGCAAAAGGGTTAAAAGACCTTCTGGAGCCGGAGTTTGACCGCTTCGACCGCACCATCGAGAGTTTTGCGACCATGGCTACCAGGAACCAGATGAAGCAGCTCGCAAGGGTAGTCGATGCTTTTCTTGAGGAAATGAACCGGTCTCTCGGGGATTCTTTCGCCAAGCTGTCCGAAAAAGTGGATGGCACCATTGTCACGCAGGAAGCCAATGAGAGGATGATGCAGGGATTTTATGAGAAGAGTATCGGCAACGCCGAAAATATGAGCACCGTCGTCGCACAAACGCAGGCAGCCGCGGCACAGACGCAGACTGTCGCCGCACAGACACAGGCCATCGCAAATTCACTGAAACAGTACGCCGACAATGTGACAGCTCTTGAACGGGATATACGTACGACTCTGGGATATATGCAGAAACTCATAGAGGCTATACCCGACGAAGTAAATGATACTTTTAACATTATCAATGATAATCTTCGGGTGGTGGAAACGCATTTCAAGAATACGATCGAGGATATCAATAATACCGTGACACGCGTTCCCGAGACCGTGGACTACTCATATCGCGGCCTGGAGCAGGCTCTCGGCCGGGTGGAAACGGCTCTCGATGAACTGAAGAACACGATACAGAATGCGGATTCCGAAGATAAATGGTGATGGATGATAAGATGAAACGCAGAAGAAAGACTGACGAAGAAACCACATACTGGCTGTCCTACTCCGATATGATGGCCGGACTCCTGCTCGTCTTTGTACTGATAATCGCTTTTACCATGCTTCATGCCAAGATGCAGTATGACGAGAAGCAGACAGAGCTTATCGGCAAGGAACAGGAACTCCTGGTACAGGCGGATGAGCTTGAAAAAGAGAGAGACATAGTCGCACAGCAGAAGACAACTCTCGACGAACAGGCCGAAATGCTAAACGCCCAGGAAGAGGCTCTTGCAGAGCAGGGCGAAAAGATCGCCATTCAGGAAGAGACCCTGCGGGAGCAGCATGAGCTGCTGAACAAGCTGGAAGCCATAATGAGCGAACAGCAGCAGAAGCTCGATGACATCATAGGCGTCAGAGCGGAGCTGGTGGAGGAATTGAGCCGCGAGTTTGACGACTCAGACCTCAAGGTCACCGTGGATGAGACCACAGGTGCGATCACTTTCGATGCCAGTATCCTGTTTGATTATAATAAGTCTGTTTTAAAACCGTCGGGAAAAGAGTTTCTGGCAGAGTTTCTGCCCAGATATGTTGATGTTCTCCTGAGTCCCAAGTACAGGAACAATATCTCCGAGATCCTCATAGAGGGACACACGGATACCGAAGGAAGCTATCTGACCAACCTGGGTCTTTCTCAAAAGAGAGCACTGGCCGTAGCGGAGTATTGCCTGTCCGAAAAGAGCGGGATCCTGACAGACGGCCAGTTAGAGGCCATGAGAACTCTCGTCTCAGCTTCAGGCCGCTCTTACAGCAATCCCATCTATGATGAAGACGGCGAGATAGACATGGCTGCCTCCCGCCGTGTGGAATTCCTTTTCCGTCTGAAGGATGAGGAAATGGTCCGTGAAATGATAGAGATCCTGAGCGAATAATGACACCGGGGCGTAAACACTGCCCCGGCGTCTCTTTCATTACTTCGCGTCTTTGAATACCCCGCGGAATGCGCGCTGGGATATGGGCTTTTTGATGATCAATCTGCAGATCAGGTATTGAAGTACCGTACCCACTGCGATAAGTACATACCCCAGTATTATCGGGGTATTCAGAGTCAGTCTGCTGAATATATCCAGGTTGGTGATGAAAGTAAGTCCCGCAGTGATAAAACCGATCAACAGGCAGAAAATGATGATGGATGCCAGGAAATACTTATATACCACAGCAGTATAGATAAACAGCTGGAAGATCAGTATATCTATCACGAACAGTGAGGTCGCGATCTCGCTTGCCTTTTCCGGATATCTGGCAGCCATGATGGATCTGAAGATTACCAGTAACGTAAAGAGCACGAACGAAAAAGTAAAATTGAGTTTCACCGGTATATCCAGCTGGATCCTGCGTCCGATCCCGGATGACTGTATCATATCCGACATCGACAGCGACATGATGAACTGGAACATGTACATGCTGCAGAGAACTATATAGAATCCGCCCAGATACTGGGTTCCCTTGCTCATCACCTCGGTTACCACACCTATGCCCAGAAAGATCAGCATGAAGGTGATGTTGGTCGAAAATTTAAAACTGTATTTGCAAAGTGCAAAAAAATCTTTGATTTCTTTCATTGTTTTTTCTCCCGGTAGTAATAATTTTGTCTGATCTATCTGAGATCGTAATATGACGCCTTGATCTTTTTCTCAGCGAATTTCTGTGTGAATACAACGCCTCCCGCCAGCAGCAATACCGCTATGACCATAAGAGGGTAAGCGGCGGACGGTACCAGCATGCCAACTGCATCCAGTATGATCCCGATCAGCAGCACAGGCATTGCGACCAGCAGCAGAAAACCGTACATGGACACAAATCGTGTGAAGGTCACCGACCATACGGACACATTTGCAAGTACCAGCGCGTATATCAGCAATGTTTTGGGATCCCCAATGCTCCTCAGTACGAAGATCGCCGGCAGAAAAGTGTATGCAAATGTCCTCACGATCCTGATAAACGAATCCGTCAGCATGCTTTTTTTGACGAAATCCATCCCGATCACCGACGTTTTCAGATATTCCATGCCGAAATTGTTCTTCCTGTAGATCGGACCGAAGCCGAAATATTCGGTTGATATCTCATAGATCATCAGCCATGCCTGAACGGACAGGAAAAAGTTTGCTTCGACATTACCGAAGATGAATCTGACGACCGTGCCGATCAGGATAAACGCAAGAGGTATGATGATCGTAGTGATGTTAAAATACCGGCTGCCCAGCATTTTCTTGTGACTCTTAAGCATATCAGATCACCATCCTTGTATTTTTCTTCATGACAGCGACGCTTATCTGATAAAGCGTGGGAGTCTCTTTGGTCAGGTTCATTCCCGCAAGCTTGTCCAGATCCTGCGCGAGGCATATCCCTTCAAAGCCGTAAGGATTAACATTTATTGAATAAAGGATGCCCTTGGCGGCTTCCGTGTCACTCGCATCGCCTTTTACCAGGACGTATTTCTCCTTAAGTTCATCCACGAAGCCTTTTTCCACGATGTTTCCGTGCTCCATGATGATCGCATAGTCCGTAATGCTCTCCATGTCAGCCACATTGTGAGTGGAGAAGAATACCGTGCGTGAACCCTCGCCGCTGCTGATATACTCGCTGATCCTCGAGTTCAAGACATCTCTCATGAGAGGGTCCAAAGGTGAAGCGGGCTCATCCAGGATGAGGAGGTCGGTATCTCTGGCCAGGACCGTTGCGAGCATCAGCTTCATCTTGGTTCCGTCGGAGAGATCCGAGTTTTTCTTCTTGGGATCAAAATCCTGATCGCCGAAAAGTGCGAGCTCGGTGCATAACTGTTTGAACCTGTCCCTGTCGAAATTGCCGAATATCAGCTCACTTATTCCTTCTATGTCGCCTATCGTCCATGTCGGAAGGAAATACTTGCCGGTTCCGGTATAGCCGATCCTGTTCTTTACTTCGGGCTTTCTTTCCTTTTCGTCATTGGAGTATTTTTCAAAGAATGTAAAATCACCCTTAAAATCAAGTCTGATCCCGGCCATCATGTTGAGAAGAGTGGTCTTGCCCGCGCCGTTTTCACCGATCAGGGCCGTTGCAAAACCCTGCGGGATCTCAAACTCCGGTATATCCAGTCTGAAATTCTTGTACTCCTTCACCAGATTTGTGCCTTTGACTGCTGTTGTGTAGTTCATAATGTGCTCCTCTCAATCTCGTATAAAGCTTTCAGTGTTTCTATCAGTTCCGATTCACTCATATTAGCTATCTTGGCTGAATTAATGGCATCGGTAAGCGCATCCTCGACTTTCCTTAAGTGCTGTTCCCTGAGCATCTCGCTGTTCTGCGCGTTCACGTAATAGCCCTTGCCCTGCGCTGCCGTGACCAGTCCTTCGGCTTCGAGGACCTCATATGCCTTCATGGTTGTGATGACGCTGATCCTTAAGTCCCTGGCCAGCCCTCTGATCGACGGCAGATACTCGCCTTGTTTGTACTTCCCTGACAGGATATCCGTTTTGAAACTGTCTGCGATCTGCTGATAGATCGGTTTGTCGGAATTCTGTGATAACTGCATTTACCTTTTCCTTTTAAGCGCATTGCTCGAATTTGGACCAAAAAAATAAAACACGCAACTGTTTATGTGTTATATATACACCCATAACAGTTGCGTGTCAATATGATTTTACAGAAAGTTCAGCTCAGGCCGGTCACTTGGTCTGGTTTGAGCTTGCAACGGTATTTATGTCCTTTCCGCCCGTGAACTTATTCCAGGCATCCAGGCCCACGTAGTCATTACCCTGGAACTTGAAATAGATCTTGTCAGGCTTGTCATATGCATACAGATTATTGTTGAACTTGACGTTCTTTACATATTCGCTTGTCTTGCCGCAGCCGATGACCGCATTAGCGTAGTCATGATTGCGCACGATGTTGTCGGTGACATTTATCCCGTCTACTTTTTCAAAATGGATCTCTCCGTTAACTCCGTCGTTGACCAGAGCACCGTTGTTGTAGAGGATGTTTCCCGTGACTTCACTCTGCGTCACAAATCCGGATGTAACAGCATCCACTCCGCCGATCGTTATGCCGCCGTCATGGTTGTCATGTACGGTATTACCCGTAACGGCTATCTTGGTGGTCGGATACTGATAATGATTATTCTCGGCCGCAACTTCTATGCCGTATGCATTCTCATATGCAAAATTCTCCTTGATCACACAGTCTCTGGAATTGGTCACATATATACCGGCGCACGACCAGAAAGGACACTGGCACTGGTATACGGTATTGCCCGAGATCTCGCAGTTCCTGGGCTGATCGAACTCCTGCGATGAGCAGTAACCGCCGCCGCCGTACAGATCGATGCCTATGTTGGATACTCCGTAAACGGTGTTACCCGTGAACTTGATATCGGTCACGTTACCGGACGCAGCCAGGGCTTCACTGTAGCCGGTATTTAAGTCATGAACGTCATTGTTATAGACAGTGATATTCTTGATGGCTTTATCTTCGGTGTCTCCTGTTCCGTAAATGAGTACCGCATATGCTCCGCCATAGCCGGGTGCGGCGGTGCAGGACATGTTACAGAACTCGCATTCAGTGATCTTGATGTCATGAACCCCTTCAGTCATGAACACGCCGTATACCCAGGTCGCATACGAATAACCTATGCGGATCTTGGATATGTTGATATTGGAGTGTCCGTTCATATCAAATACGGCTCCGCGTTCTCCCACGCCGAGAGAAACCGTCGCGCTCGCTCCGGGATATGCCGTGATGTTTATGGGTTCCTTTTCGGTGCCGGATATGGTCATTACATTGGCACCGTTATAGATACCGCTTAAGAGATATATGGTATGACCCGGTGTGATCGTATTGATCGCTTTCTGTACGGAAAAGAAAGGTCTGTCGTATGAACCGTCGTTCACATCATCGTTTCCGGTGGTCGCAACATACAGATCCCTGTTCTGGCGGCTTGCCTCATCTATGACTGCGCTTGATACATTGGAGATGATCTCTGCGGCGGTTCCTCCGAGGGCTGCATTTTCCCTGGGAGCACCCGTACCCCCTGAGCCGTCGGCAGTACCTGTCGTGCCGGACTGGTCGGGCAAAGATGTCGCGGGAGTGCCCGAAGTATCGGTCGCAGCTGTATTTCCGGACGGATCCGTATTGACGCTTGTTCCCGGATCCGCGGTAGATGTGTTTCCGATATTGTAAAAAGGAGATATACCTCCGCCTGTGATGAACGGATCCGCGCTGGGATCATATTCGCCCTCATATGTATATCGGGGACCGGTGCTGCCGGGGGTCGCTGAATCCGCCGTAGCGCCATCCGCACCGTTACCCGCATCGGCTCCTGAGCCGGTGCCGATGCCGCCTCCCGTTCCGTTTCCTCCGGAAGCATTGGAATTATCCTGCTGAACCTGCGGATTGGTATCACCTATGTTTACTATTGATCCGTCCTTCATGAAAATGGACGCACCCGAAGCACCGCAGCCTGTAGCCGCGGAAGTGACCATAACCGATATCAGTATCAGGGATAAAGCTTTCTTCAGTTTCATAATATCTGCCTTCTTTATATCTGTTTCTTCAGTCCCATGAAGTTCTCAATGATCTTCCTGCCTCTCGGAGTGAGGATCGATTCCGGATGGAACTGAACGCCGTATACGGGATAGTCCCGATGTTCAACTGCCATGATCTCACCGTCATCGCTGGTGGCAGTGACTCGTAGTGTTTCAGGCATCGTATCGGCATCTGCCGCAAGTGAATGGTATCTGGCAGTCTCTATCTCAGCGGGCATCCCCTTAAAAAGTACGGAATCGCTGTCTACTTTGGTCAGGCTCTTTTTGCCGTGCATGAGCTTGTGCGCATGGCCCACGGTCGCGCCGAAGACTTCGCATATGGCCTGATGACCGAGACAAACGCCCAAAATAGGGTAGACTCCCTTATATCTGTCAATAACCGCTTCACATATCCCTGCGTCCGAGGGCTTGCCCGGTCCGGGAGAGATCACGATCCTGTCGGGATCGATCGAAGATATCTCTTCGACTTCCACTTCATCATTCCTGATGACCTTTATATCAGGATCAACTGTTCCGATAAGCTGAAACAGATTATATGAAAAACTGTCGTAATTATCTATGAGCAGTGTCATAATATGCCTCCGTCCCGCATATCCTGCTGCATCATGATCGCAGACATGACTGCTTTTGCCTTGTTAATGCACTCCTGATACTCTTTGGCCGGATCGGAATCCGCAACGATGCCGGCGCCGGATCTTACGAATACTCTGCCGTTTTTCTTATAGGCTATCCTGATCGCGATACAGGTGTCGAGGTTACCCGTGAAGTCTATATATCCTATCGCGCCGCCGTATATTCCCCGCTTGTTGTTCTCAAGTGCGTTGATGATCTCACATGCACGGATCTTGGGTGCGCCGGAAAGCGTTCCCGCAGGGAGGATGGAATCGACCGCATCAAGCGCATCACAGCCGTCTCTTAATTCTCCCCGGACTGTGGAGCCTATATGCATCACGTGGGAAAACCTCTCAATGGACATATATTTTTCAACTTCCACGGAGCCTATCCGGCTGATCTTACCTATATCGTTACGTCCGAGATCTACGAGCATGTTGTGCTCGGCAAGTTCTTTTTCATCGGAGAGGAGTTCCTTCTCAAGTGCCGCATCCTCTGCGTCATCCGCCCCTCTGGGCCGAGTGCCCGCAAGCGGAAAAGTGTGCAGCACGCCCTGTTCGCACTTAACGAGAGTTTCGGGAGAAGCTCCCGCGACCTCCATATCGTCTCCGGAGAAATAAAACATGTAGGGAGACGGGTTGATAGTTCGCAGTATTCTGTATGTATCAAACAGACTGCCCTCAAAATCGGCATCCAGCCTGTTGGACAGCACCACCTGGAAAATATCTCCGTCATAGATATGGCCTTTGGCCTTATTCACCATATCACAGAACGACTGCTCATCAAAAAGGCTCCTGTAGTCTGACTTAAGAGCCCCGCGCTCTATCTTCGCAGGAGTTCCGTGACGTATCAGACCGACGATATCTTCTATCGCCTCTGAAGCCTCACAGAAGGATTCTTCCGCATTGCTCAGATCCACAAGCGCGGTTATCACTATCCTCTGACGCAGATTGTCATAAGCGATGACCCTGTCAAAGAGCATCAGGTCTACATCCCTGAAATGCTCGTTGTCTTCTGCGTCCAGTTTCAGTTTCGGTTCGGCGTATTTAATGTAATCATAAGCAAAATATCCGACAAGACCGCCCACAAAAGTGGGAAAGCCCTCGGGTCTGGGACATCTGTGGGCATCTACGACCGATCTGATATAGGATGCGGGATGAGATGTTTCCTCCTCATGTATCACATTGCCCGTATCATCGGTAACAGTAAGATGCCCGTCCGTGCAGGTCACGCACAGTTTCGGACGATATCCGAGAAACGTATAACGTCCCCATCGCTCCTGATCCTCCACGCTCTCGAGCATATATACGTGAGCGCTCTCGTTCTTAAGGATCCTCAGCAATTCGATCGGTGTACGGATATCGGACAGTATCTCCGTTTTGATCGGACAGTAACGGTATTCGCCGCTGTATTTTATTACTTCATTTATTGATGGTGTATACATTAATCCTCTCCTGATCTCACCCGGTCGTTACCGCGGATCATTGCATATAGCCATATCTGTAAATATGGTAGTGATAATCATTGTAATCAAATTCATATTGAAAAGCGAACTGAACTTTTCCGTCATCAGTCCATCTGAAGTACGTCGGAATATTGTCGGAGCGTGAATCATTTTCCATAAGCTGCCACAACATGATCGCAACACCTGTATCCTCGTCGTAACTGACCAGCTCACTGCCATCTATGGTGTCAATATGATCGCTGGATTTTTCCTCAACCAGCTCACCTGTTTCAAGATCATATTTTTGATAAGCAAATCCTATAGAATACGTACCCATTATGTCCCCATACTTGGGATATTCGGTCTTTTTCTTATTGCTTGAGGACGAAGAACTGCCTGATGAGGAGCTGTTTGAAGAAGAACTGCTCGAAGACCCGGTCTTTGCATCTTCATCTTTCTTCTCTTCCTCTTCCTGCTTCTTATCCTCTTCAGCCTCTTTCGCAGGTGCACCGTCTTCGCTGTAAGCTAACGAATCCATGAACTCTTCGGCATATTCGCCGAGCATGGTTCCGGTAAAATACGGCTCTCCGAACATGATCACATAATATGCATCGGTATCAAGCAGTACATAGGAGTCCTGATATAATGCATAGTCCATATCATCATCATTTACGATCGAGATGACTCTCCGGCCCTCCAGCCCCGCCGCTTCGGCAGAACTGGTAGACTCCACCTCTACATCTTCAAAGTAATCATCTACGATGATCTTAAATACATCATCTGCTTTCTTCCAGTCCTTCAGATCATCGGGGAGTTCCTCGTAGTAGATATAGATTCCGGCACCATAGTCCGATACAGGGAAAAAGCGGACCGCACCGACCTGTTTTCCGTCCCTTTCGCCAACCTCATTCATATCTTCCCAATCGGATATTCCCTTCCAGGTAAGGTGGCCGAGAGCATAATCCTTGTCGGCTCTTATGTTCTCCCAGATGGAATCGAGATAGGTGATCCGCTTCTCGCCGTCAAGACTCTCCATTCGGCAGGCGTGCTCGGGAACACCTTTGATGAACGATATACGCGGTGTGCCCGAAGACTGTGAGAATCCGGCATAAGTACCGAATACTCTCATCTCCTGACCGCGCAGATCGACCATCATTTCATTGTAAGCATAAGAAAGAGCCTGGCCGCAGTTAACGGTCCAGTCGCCGTCAGCCGCTTTTAAGGTAAGCGCATGCTTATCTTCATCGTAATCACCGACAGTGCCTCTGATGCAGATAAGATCCTCACCGTGTTCACCGGATTTTTCCTCGGATCCGAAATCCGCCCAGGCTGCCGGTGTAAATTCATCTGTGTATAAAACACCTGTCAGATCGTCCTCCGGGACTTCGGGAACCTCTTCTTCCGGCTCCTCTTCGGGCTCGGGTTCCGGTTCCGGAGTGGGAGCAGGTTCCGCGGGTGCTTCCTGAACTGCTGCGGATTCCTGAGAACTCTCATCGGGAGCCGGTGCAGTCGAACACGCTCCAAGCAAGAGTGCCGATATCAACAACGTTACTGTCAAAGTGACGTATCTTCTCCTCATAAGCCTCCTCCTTACATCTGACTTTTAACAACTGACCTGACCGGTCTTATGCCGGTGTCACTCGACGGTCTCCTCACCGTCAAAAAGCTTGGTCTCCGCGCAGGCTGCGATCACCTGGCTGGCCGCATCCCCGTATTCCTCATCTCTGAGGTTATCATCGGCCAATGTCAGTATGCTGTCTATCTTCTCTGCAGACAGATACCGCTCTGCCTCTCCGAAGGATGAGATCCATATCATCCGGTTATCCATATCGATGAGCAGTATCATACCATCCGTCCCGGCACCGTATAGATCGTCATATCTGTCTTCCGCATACAGATCAGTGCCGTTCTCAGCGATACCTTCCGCTGTCACAAACAGGAATTTCCAGCCTGTTCCGCGTTCGCAGCTCATGATTATGTCCGACAGCGATTTTTCTTCAGCGGAACTCAGAAGATCCGCTTCATCATATACACTTACCGCTTTGATCTCCAGAGAGGTTCGTTCTTCATCTTCGACGACCTCCTCGGATATCTCCTCGGTAAGTTCTTTTTCGGGCTCAGCTTCGGCAGTCTCCTCTGCGGGTTGTTTATCCTCTTCAAAACTCTGAGCCGTTGCCGGATCCGCCTGCTGAACCTGCTCTGTAAGCTCACTTGAAGCCGGGGCCATTTTGTCCGCCAGAAATCCCGGATATACAAACAGCACAACGACCGCGATCACAGCCGCCAGCAGCAGTGCTATGATCCCCAGTATCACTCCGGTCCCGGATCCCGAACGATCCGGCGCCGCTGCAGAGCTTACCTCGGGCTGCGGTATCGGAACATACGGCGTCTGCACTTGCGACCCCTGCGAAGTCGGCGGCTGCTCGTCTCCGGTCAAAACCATACCGCAGTTCGGGCAATATTTCGTACCATCAGGCACATCTTTTCCGCATTTAGGACATATCATATAAGAACCTCCGCCAGTGACCTAATTATGCCAAAAAACACAGGCTTTTTTCAACTCTGTGAACAACGATCATTTAGAAGCATACACGTCAAAATACTCGCTCGAATACAGCGGATCAAGTTTCGCTTCCGTCGGGACTGTTATACCCTTATCCAGGAAGATGATCCCTTCGAGATCCGCAAAGTCCGGACATTCGTCTTCGGATATGTATGTGACCTCGTCAAAAGTCATAAGTTCCGTCATGTCCGCCCATACGATCCAGGACTGACCCGACGGGTAGACACAGGTCACACCGACGTCCTGATACTCTGACAGCGTTGCGATATGCTCACTCTTCTCCGGATACAGGAATGAAATATTACCGTGCAGGTCTGATACCGAATTTACGATCGCGATCACTCCGATGACCGTAGCAGTGACGATCGCACCCAGACGTGCTCCCCTGCTCTCATCGTGCGTCATGCTCTGAGCAATACCGCTGATCCCTTTTTGGCAGCCTGCTGCCAGACACAGATACAGGATCCCGAGCACGGGCATTACATATCTTATCGAACTGTCACCCAGCATGAGTGCCGTTTTCGACACTGCGAGAAAGTATCCCAGAATTGCTGCGATCATCACTTTCATATCCGAAAATGACCTGCTGCGGGAAGGAAATTTCCTCACCATCAGTTCTTTGACGGCATCATCAGCTTCTTCGTATCTGATCGCGGAATATGCGCCGGAGCGCTGATCATACACTCTTGACCATCTGATCTTGGGCCTAAACCCATAAAGCCTGTCCGCATTCATGATGCAGGCTATGACAGCCAGTCCGACCACTATCCACAACAGTCCTCCGAATCCTATACGATCGATCTTATCCGCAAAAAAGGCTATCCGTTCACCGGTATTGCCTATATCAAAGAAGTTGCCGGTTGCCTGAGCACCGCGCTGTCCGCGAAACATCTGCGCGGGAAAAGCGGGATAGAACAGATAGGATAACCCGAATGTGACGACCATGGTCGCCCCGTAGAGCAGCGTGGTCCTGACCGATTTAGTCCGTATGATCTCCCTGATATTCCATACTGCCGCCAGGAAAAAGAGCCATATGAAGAAATAATAGTGGGTCATGAACCCCAGGAAAGTAAGCACACCCAGCACGGGCCAAAACCAGCCCTGCATACGGACATCTCCCCCTGAAGCTTCCGTAATGTCCGGATCGTTTGCCTTTTCCCTTACAGCAGGAGATACATGCAGCAAAGTCACCGCAAGTATCCACACTGTGAGAAGCATATACATACGGATAAACACAACCCCGGTCAGGGTTGCAGCACTTATCCCCCATGCGAGGCATACTATATCCACAACTATCGGGGATTTCGGTATCAGCCGGTCTCCCAGTCTTTTCATCAGAAGCAGCGCAATAAGCAGACACACCAGATTGATGGTGAGCCCCTGCCACATGCTGAACCTGCCGGGTGTCACAGAGCACGCCAGATGCAGCAGAAAATAATACATCGGAGGGTGCACATCCCATGACTGCACTTCTTTTACAAGCGGAAAGTTGAAGCCCTGTCCGGGCAAAACCCTCAGCTCATCCAGTACGGCTTCCCGAGAGACCGCACCGTCCGCATAGAATCCCGCAGTCCTGTTACTCGAATAATACGAGTAGAACTCGTCCTCATGCATCCCCTGCTTATTACAACAGCAAACTACAGCCGCGATCATACAGATCACGACTGCCGTTACAAATGCGCAAATATTCAAAACTCCGGTTTTTTTATCCATAAACACTAATGTATCCCCCGCAGCTTCATGCTCAAGGCATGCACCGATCTTACGGTACGGGGTGCAGCAGCCAAGAGCCCCAGCTTATGGCGCTGATCATCCGTCAGATAGGGATTGTTTCTGATATCGTCGCGATGCGCGCGTAAGTATGCCTTTACGCTGTGATAGAATTCATCGCGGCTCTTCATCATTCCTACGGGGATATGGAGCATGTAATCGAGCCTCTGCACGAGGGCGAACCTTACAGCGTATTCCTTAAGATCCGGATAATCCCTTTCGATCATCCTCTCCATCCTGTCCGCATTTACCACGATATCCTTAAATACGCGAGAAAACTCGGACTTTGACGTCCGGGTATTGCTCCCTTCGCGATAATAGACGTGATAGCAGATATCCGGCAGGATACCTACTGAATCTATCTCTCTTAAGAAAGTTGTAAACAGCCTGAAATCCTCGTTAAGCTCCCCTGCGGGGAAGAGCGCGATATCAAAGAGGCTGCGGTTTATCAGTTTGGTACAGAAGGAGCAGTCACCGCGATGAAGCAGGAGTTCTTTAAGAAAATCCTCCGAGGAAACTCTGACCGGACCATCAGGCACGGTCACGACCATCGGCAGAGAACTCCCGTCCGGTGCGACTTCATCTCTGCAGACCTGGGCAACATCCACTTTTTCCTCCCGGATCATGGCTGAGAGCTTCTCATACATGTCGGGTTCGATATAATCATCGGCGTCGACAAACCCAAGGAAGTCCCCGGTCGCCATACGGATACCGGCATTACGGGCAGCGGAGGATCCGGCGTTTTCCTGATGGAGGACCTTGATACGGCTGTCACCCGAAGCCATTTTCTCTAAAATAGAGAGCGAAGAGTCGGTCGATCCGTCATCGACAGCGATGATCTCGATATCTTTACAGGTCTGCGCAAGGCAGGACCTGACGCATCTCTCAACGCAGTCCTCGGTATTATATACGGGAATAATGATGCTAATCTTCATATCTGCTTAATGAGTGTGTCTTCCTCGTCAATTGCTGTGGATGATCGGGGCCGGAGACAGCGGGCCGCTTTCGGGTAAAACGAATTCGCCTTCACCCATAAGTGCTTTTACAAGACCTAACAGTCTTTCGGCGGCGATATCGGCATTCCACTCATCACGGATCGTTTTGTATGCCTTACTGCCCAGATGGGTGTAGCCGTGCCAGTTGCGGAAAACCCTGAGCACATCCTGTTCCATGGATTCGTATACATCCGTGGGATAAGTCAGACCGTTCTCGTTATCCTTAATGAGGAACGGGACCGCTCCCATCTGTTCGCATGCGATCTCGATGCATCCGCTGTTCATGCCCTCATTGATGACAGCACCCCAGCCCTCCAGATGATTGGATGTGCTGATGTGCATATGACATTCGCTCATCAGGGCGCGGACCTCATCAGCTGCCAGACTTCCGTGCAACGTGATCTCATCGGGCACTTTTTCCCGGACTTCGTTCTTTATCGTCTCAAAAAGCTCCCCGTCACCGACCATATGGATATGAAAGTCCTCGCCCTCTTCTTTGAGACGTTCGGCGAGCTTGACTATGAATTCGGGATGCTTTAACGGAATAAACCTGCCCACCCAGATGATCTGCTTGGTCCCGGCAGATTCCAGCCTCCTGTCAATCTCATCAACGTCATATTCTATGAACGGCGGAAAATATCCCCATTTAAGGAGTTTCTCGGGATATGCATGTATCATGTGAAAATCGGCTGCCGCATAAGCTCCTGCGCAGAGCATGAATACAGCTGCGTTTCTGTAACGTATGTGCTCCTTGTATTTGGCGATAAGACCGCGGGGACTTATTGCCTTGTAAGTACCTTCACGGTACAGTCTCTCGCTAACGCGAAGCGTAACCTTACCGCTGTTCAAACGCTTCTGCGCGATATCTTCGCGCTCGCTCCATCCGAACAGAACGACGTCACTGTCGTAGATCAGCTGCTCGCACGCGGGATCATCATACAGCTTCTTAACATAGGGGAGCTCGCTTAAAGATGTATCCCATCCCATGTCGACACGCTCCTGCTCCATGGGCATGGTAGCCACAAATGCGAAATCATCACCGAGTTTTTCATATATCGCATCGCATAAAGGCTGCTGATGGTGGTTGATGTAGTTAGATACAAACGTAAAAGTCATTATGTGATATCCTCCGCTTCCGCAAAAACGGTCATGCTGTAATACATCATCATAAGGGCTGAATAGTTGTTGTCGGAATCATGGTTTTCATGTGCATGTTTCTTGGCATTTCTGCTGTATGCCTTGGTGATCTCGGGCTGTGCAAATATCTCGATGATCGCATCCGCCAGCGCGTCCACGTTTCCGGAAGGGAAAAGGATCCCATCCTGTCCTCCCACCATCATGCTCGGGATGCCGCCGACATTGGAGGCTACACACGGAACTCCGAGAAGCATGGCCTCACCGAGAGAGTTCGGTGAATTCTCTAAAGAAGAGGGACATACAAACACATTGCTCGACAGATACTGATCCTTCATCTGATCGGCAGTGAGCTTACCGAGCATCACAACGTGCCCCTTCAGATGATTCTTGCGTATGAGCTTATACAGATACCTGCCGTATGAGCATCTCTTGACACGGTCCTTCCATGTGTCGTTTGCGAGAAGATTGGCGCCGGCCACATAAACGACAGCATCCGGGAATTCCTTAAGTATGCGGGGCATGGCCCTGAGTACATAATGAAATCCCTTGAGAGGATAGTCGCCCTGGCTCAGGAATATGCTGTGAGGAATACAGTTTTCGACCTTCCAGCTTCCCTGATAGAAGGGCTGTCTCATGGTCTCCCCGACATGATGATACTTCACGCCGGGATGGATATCCTCTACCGATATCCTGTCAAAGTCGGTCCTTCCGGCTACATGTCCGGCCAGTCCGATGGCAAGAGTCTCATTGACCCCTCGCCTCTTGAATTTCTCTATCTGCTGCCATACATTGTCGCGGCGTACCAGATCTCTGAATGTGATGCCGTATTTCACCCCGATCGGAATATCCGCGGTGTAATGCTCGGCTATGCGCGAACACAGTCCCTGAATACCGAGGATAGTATGATCGGGATCGTTAAACGCCCTCGTAACGGCGAGCGCGTGCGGATATTCCGTGCCGAATACATGCACGATATCCGGTTTGAAATCACCTATTATCCCCCTGAAGGTATCTTCGAGCGAATCGTCATATCTGTCGGGATTACCTGTATCTTCACCGAATCCGTATACCTTGACGGTACAGTTTTCGCTGACGGTGACCACACGGTTTATGACCAGTCCCGCCCCTTCGACCGGAAAGGCGATCCCTAGAGTAAGCCGGTCTCCGATTGGCTTTAAACTTATCTTTTCTATAAGACCGGTAAGCCAGCCTTCTCTGTTTGAAACAGGGAGATTTAATTGTTCGGCGATCATAGGTATCGCCAGATTACATACCCATAAAACCCGCATGCCTTTTCCTTCTTGCCGTAACTTTAAGCCTTCCGGCTGTAGATTGATTTCTTGATCCTGTTATATAATCCGCCGGTAACGGGGTTTGAGGCGATCAGCCTTCGAAGCGGAGCCAGTGTGAGCCTCATCCTTCTCCTGTACCTGACTATCTGCTTATGCGGCATATAGTTTTCCACGATGTCGATATGCTCGGCCGCAGACAGGCGTCTGTTCTTTTTTTCCTCGGAAAAACCTCCGCCCATATATGAACTGATGATCTCGCCGGTATATACGAACTTCACTTTGGCGATGTATGAACACCAGAGGAACTGTTCGTAATCGGCCCTGACCTTGTATTTTGTGTTGAACGGATGCATGAGCAGGACCTTGCGGTCATATATGCACGCCTGATGACACGGAACATTACGGAAAAGCGCAAACTCATCCATCTCCGGATTGGACGCTACCCTCGATCTGGCCGCACGATCATAGATATCCCCGTATATCAGCAGATTAGGTCCGTCAATGTGGGCCACGATGTTTTCGAGCACATGCTCGTTATACAGGTAATCACCGCAATTGAGGAAAAGGATGTATTCTCCTGCAGCTTCCTCCAGAGCCTGGTTCATTGCATCATAGATGCCCAGATCCGGTTTTGATATCACGCGGATACGGGGATCCTCAGGCAGTTTGGACAGCGAGCCGTCCGTTGACTCCCCGTCCTTGACCAGAACCTCAAAATCCTTATAGGTCTGGGTGATTATGCTTTTTACGGTCGCTCTCAGCTCGTCGCCGGCATTGAGCGTAACTACTATGATCGAGAGCTTCATCTTAGTGTTTGCATCCGACATTTTTGGTGGCTATCACATCCACACCGGTACCGGCGGCATCCTTAAGGACTACCTCTCCGATGGTCACGGGTGCTTCTACGGTAACCGACTTAAGCGCTTCGATGATATCGCCTATCTTATCCTTGGGGATGTCATCCCGGGTTTTTACGGAAACGACCGGGAGTTCTCCCCCGTTCACGTTGACGATGGAAGTTACTATCCGGGTAGGATTCGTGAGTTCCTTCCGCGCATAGGCATCTCCTCTGGGACAGTTGTTTCCGGTAACGGTCATCTCTCCCTTATCGTCTATATCCACGCTGAGCATGCAGCCCAGCGGGCAGTTGATACATATCAGTTCTTTATGTTCCATGGCAAAACCTCTGCTGTTACTTGCTTTCTATGGTTATCCGGTATTCAGCCGGTATTCCGTCGGCTATCAGGTCGGCTTTTCGTAAGATAAGCTGTTCCATCTCGCCCGGAGCCATCACACGCTTGTGCAGTCTGGCAAGTTCCTTACCATCTGCATAAGTTACAACATCCACATCCTTAAATACCGAACCGACTCTGAACCTGATCGTAGTAAGATCGGCCATATGATCGGGTCTCAGGATAGACGGAACACTGTAACGGACTCCGCCGTCGGTAACGACCTTTACCTTAGTCTCATCACCGTCGCTGCCGGCTTTTCCGCCGGACGCGGACTTTATGTACTCAGCCGCATGGGCGCCTGCTGCCGAAGCCTCCTCCGATACATAGTCCACCAGATCATGCACATGAAGGACATTTCCGCAGGAGAACACTCCCGGGATCGAAGTTTCGAGGCTTTCGTTAACCACCGCACCGCTCGTCACGGGGCTCAGATCTACACCCAGCTGACCTGAGAGTTCGTTTTCGGGCAGGAGACCGCAGCTTAACAGCAGCGTATCACATTCATAGAACTGTTCCGACCCGGGGATGGGACTTAACCTGTCATCAACCTCTGCTATTGTCACGCCCGTAAGCCGCTTTTTGCCGTGGATCTTAACTACTGTATGAGAAAGCATGAGCGGTATTCCGTAATCGTCCAGACACTGCACTATGTTACGCTTCAGGCCTCCCGAATAAGGCTGGAGTTCAGCGACCAGCTTAACATGGGCGCCTTCGAGAGTCATTCGTCTGGCCATGATGAGTCCGATATCGCCGGAGCCTAAGATCACGACTTCTCGTCCCGGCATGCGTCCTTCAAGATTGACAAAATACTGCGCGGTTCCCGCCGTATATATGCCCGCAGGCCTTTCTCCGGGGATATTTAAGGCTCCTCTTGCCCTCTCCCTGCATCCCATGGCCAGGACGACGGCGTCGGCATCATAAATGTTAAGTCCGCCTTCTTCATCCATCGTAGTCACGATCTTGGTCTTTCCGTCATCCGAAAGCTTAAGGTCCGTCACGATTGTAGCCAGTCTGTACGGTATCTTCAGTTCTTCAACCTGTTTGATGAATCTGTCGGCATATTCGGGACCGGTCAGTTCCTCTTTGAACGTGTGGAGACCGAAACCGTTGTGGATACACTGGTTAAGGATCCCTCCGAGCCTTACATCTCTCTCCACGATCAGGATATCTTCCACTCCCGCTTTATGTGCCGATACGGCTGCGGCCAGTCCCGCGGGACCTCCGCCTATAATGAGGATCTTCACATGCTTATTCATGAGCTTCACCTCCTTTGGTCTCATCCTTGGGGTAGCCCGTCAGCAATCCGGAACCGCAGCCTTTCTTAGTGATCTCGGATATATCTACCCCCAGTTCTCTGGCTAATATCGCCACTTGCTTGGGCGTGCAGAATCCCGCCTGGCATCTTCCCATTCCGGCACGTACTCTTCTCTTTACGCCATCAAGTGTCGTGGCCCCAAGCGGTCTGTTGATCGCATCAACTATCTCTCCCTCGGTCACAAGCTCGCATCTGCAGATAACCTTGGCATAGAGGGGATTTTCACTTATCTTACGCTGTCTGGTCTCGATGTCCGAGAGTGCCATGGATGTGATCCCCTGTCTCGTTGCGATGAAATCAGTCTTTTTCTCAGAGGGGCATATTCCGTCTACTATCCCGGCCACATATACTCCGATGGCAGGAGCTGCGGAAAGCCCCGGCGATTCAATGCCTGCCACATCTATGAATCCGGGAGCATCGGATACCTCACCTATGATGAAATCGCCGCCGTCCTCATGAGCCCTTAAGCCTGCAAAAGAAGTGATGATATTGCCTCTGGAAGGAAGTGCTTTCACGCTGCGGGAGCCCACTTCCACGACTTTGGCCAGACCTTCCGCGCTGGTATCGGTGGCATCATGGTCTTCCGTATCCTCGGCGGTAGGACCCACGAGAAGGTTTCCGTGAACCGTCGGGGTAACGAGCACACCCTTGCCTTTTGCCGTAGGCAGCTGGAAAAGCGTAGCCGAAACATATCCGCCCACCTTCTTATCCAGCAGGCAATACTCGCCTTTTCTCGGGGTGATATGGATCTTGTCTGCAGAGACCATGTTATGGAAGGTATCGGCATATACGCCTGCCGCGTTGATCACTATGTCCGCATGTATCCGAATGTTCTCGTCGCTCTCAAGCTTATTGGTGATCGAAGGATGCTTAACGGCTTCGATCAGATACCCTTTCTCATCCTTGGATACGCTCATGACCTCGGTATCAAGAGAGAACTCCACACCGTTTACGGCAGCGTTCTCGGCAAGAGCGACCGTCAGCATGAAGGGATCGACGATACCCCCGGTAGGTGCATACAGAGCAGCAACCACTTCGTCGGAGATATTCGGCTCGAGCTTGCGTAGCTCATCGGCTTCAAGGATACGTACTCCCTCTACTCCGTTAGTCTCGGCGCGGGAGAGCAGGTCATTAAGCGCACCTCTGTCCGCCTCGTCAAAACATAGAACCAGCGATCCGTTGTTCTTAAAGTGAAAATCCAGGTCGCGGGACAGCTCTGCCATCATGCGGCTTCCCTCGACATTCAGTTTTGCTTTTAATGTGCCGGGTTTGGCATCATATCCGGAATGCACGATACCGCTGTTAGCCTTGGAGGTCCCTTCGCATACGTCTGATGCACGCTCCAGGACCAATACATCCAGCTGCCTGCGGGAAAGTTCCCTGGCAACGGAAGCTCCGGTCACACCGGCTCCTATTATAACTATCTGCTTATTTATCATCGGTAAATCCTCTGTCTTATCAGTCATCTACATCAAGATATTCCAACTTGCTTGCTTTTTTCTGAGGTTTGTTATCACCGTGCCTGACCATCATCATGGTTCCGAACGCAAGGACCATGAAGAAGACCGAATACGGGAAAAGAGTCTTGTACGACACGTACTGCAGGAGTGCGCCCGAAAGGATCGGTGTCACTATCTGCGCCGACATCGAGAATGTATAGTAAAGGCCCGTATACTTTCCGACATCGGATTCCTTACACATCTCAACTACCATGGGCAGTGAGTTGACATTGACTGCAGCCCAGCCTATTCCGACAAGGACGAAAAAGACATTGATCGAAGCTGAGAAGTTGGCATACATTCCGACAGCCGCATAGGATATGATCAGCATTACAAGTCCGATCAGTATGGACTTCTTGCGGCCGATCTTCGCTGCCAGGATACCTATGGGGATGTAGCTTAAGCATGCCGCCACGGTACCGACCATCAGGCAGTTGGCATATCCGCCGTTTTTCATGTTCCATACGGTAGTAGCATATCTGGACCATGCGGTCGTCACGGCGTTATATGCGGTAAACCACAGCGCTATGGATAGCAGGATGAAGAAAAGGCTCTTCTTGACATCCTTCGGAAGCTCACCGCCGGATTCGGTAGCCTCGGCAGTCTCTACTGCGGATTTTATGACTTCATCTTCGGATTCTGCGGCTTCCTTTGCCTGCAGAGCTTCCCACTCTTCGTTCTCCTTCGCCACGAGAGGAGCGATCTTTTTCTCCCGGGTGGTAAGAACCAGCACTATCACTGCGATGATCATGACAGCTATGACGCCCAGAAGTATGGGCATGTAGTCGTTATCGTCCTTGGACAGGAGAGAGATCAGGACCAGCGTGTATACGCCGCCGATGGCTCCCATCAGATTGATGACGGCATTACCCTGACTTCGAAGAGGCTTCGGTGTAAGATCGGGCATCAGTGCGACAGCCGGGGATCTGTACAGACCCATGGCGATCAGGAGCAGGAAAAGCATGATGATGAACATCGCAAGCGATGCACGCGCATTTGCCAGACCGACCAGGTACAGGAAAACACAGGCAAGGATCGTTCCGACGATGATGAACGGGGTTCTTTTGCCGATCGGGGTATCCACCTTATCCGAGATCGTACCCAGGATAGGCAGAAGAAATACCGCAAGTACATTGTCAAGCGCCATGATCGCACCGGTGATCGTCTCGTTTAAGTGAAACGTCTGCTGAAGCATGAGCGGTATGATGTTGTCATACATCTGCCAGAATGCGCAGATCGACAGGAATGCCAATCCGATGAAAAATGTTCTTTTGTAATTAAGTTTCATATCGTATCCCCTCAAATATCAAAACTGTCAAAAGGCTTATCGTATTTGATCTTGTCCGATACCCGGATCTCCTTGCCGAGCTGTACCTCCATGATGCGAAGAGCACTGAATGCGTGGATCATGTGTCTGGCACCCGCAGGTATCGATATCACATCCCCGGGACCGACTATCCTTAGTTCTCCGTCTACGACCGCTGCTCCCTGTCCGCTCAGAACCGTCCATATCTCGTCGCGGTGCTCGTGGCTGTGATAGTTCATCTCGTTACCGGGATTCAATGTCACGCGGATCGTCAGCGAATCGTCCTCGACATCGATCACGCGGAACTCACCCCAGGACTTCTCCGCATATCTGACATCTCCGCCAAGTGAATCCACGTAGGGCTTGATGTAACTCGACTGCTCCTTATCGGATACCAGGATCCCTTCGGGACTGGCTGCTACCACCACATCTTTTAGCCCCATCGCGATGATCGGCATGTCGAGTTCGTTTAAGATGTTCACGCCTTCGCATGTATCGTTTATGATGCCCTGCCCGATGATGGGCTCATCCATGGCCTCGGTAAGCGTATTCCAGGTACCCAGGTCCTTCCACTGACCGGCGAATCTGAGCACGTCTATCGAGTCCTCCTTCTCACCGACAGCATAGTCGAAACTGATCTTGGTCAGCGTATCGTAAGTGTCAAACAGCGTCTGATAATCCGAAGTCCCCAGGGTCTCCTCTGTCTTCCCGAGCAGATATTTGAGCTTAAACCCGAATACACCCGCATTCCAGAGAGCGCCCTGACTGATATATCCGGCAGCCGTCTCTTTATCGGGTTTTTCCTTGAATTCCCTGACTGCGCTGAACTCACCTCGGTCCTCGGGTATGACATAACCGTATTTTTCACTGGGATATGTGGGTTCGATCCCCATCAGGGACAGATTTGTGTCCGTGGAAGCCACATGATCGCTGAGTTTGGACAGCGTCCTGAAATAATCGGGATCAACGTAAGGATCTATGGGGCATACGATCACGGGCTCGTCCTCTCCGACACCCTGAACGTGGCGAAGGTATGAGGTCGCAAGTGCGATCGCGGGAAAAGTATCCCTCCTGCACGGCTCCACGGATATGCCCACTTCCGGGCCTATCTGATTATGTATGGATGAAACCTGGGATTTGGATGTTGCGATGGTGATGACCGCGTCGGGATCGACTTCCCTGAGCATCCTGTACATCCGCTGGACCATGGACTCGTAGTTTCCGTCTTCCATGCGGAATATCTTGATGAACTGTTTGGACCGGATATCATTTGAAAGCGGCCACAGACGCTTTCCCGAGCCGCCCGAGAGCAGAACTATGTTCATGTAAATCCCCCTTTTTGCCTTCAGCATATAGATACTTTATTTTACTAAAAATGGGGGATAAATACAACCGAAGCAAACGGCGGTACGAAGTCTGAACTCCCTGAAAACAGACAGGTCGCCTGCAAGGCCATTCCTTCGTACCCGGATTTGGGTAAAAGTGCTTGATTTCAATGATCAAAGAGAATAGAATGAGTTAAAAGGGAGGTGCTTTGATGAATGCCGATGATATCAGAAGAAGAAAAAAAGCCCTGAAACTCACGACCAAAGAACTGGCTTATCGAGCCGAGCTTCCGGTGAGTACCGTCAGCAAGATAATGACGGGTGAGACCAGAAATCCCTCATATGTAACTCTCGAAAAGCTGGATCTCGTGATCATGCAGGAAGAGGCTGATCGCCGCATCGAGACATATCTGGCTGCCTTGGAGGAATACATAAAAGCACATCCGGACACGGATTTTGACCAGACGGAGTTCGACCGGATATACCGTGAAGAGAACCGGCTGGATAATGCACCGATTCCGCTGGCGCGGTCTTTGGATGAGCCGAGGGAATCGATCGGCAACCTTGCGTACCGTATGAGCGGGATGATGTCACTCGAGGAATACTCGGCGCTGGGCGAAAGCCGGATATATGAGCTGCTAAACGGTCAGCTTATAGTAAATGACCATCCTAAAGTCCGCCATCAACGGATCATCAGTGATGTCGGAAGAACGATCGGAAACTTTATAAGTGACAGGGGCGGACCGTGCGAAGTATTTATCGGTGGCATCAATGTCCGGTTTCCCGGAGATGACTCTACCAATCTCATCCCGGACATCGCGGTTATATGCGATCCCGATATTCTGGACGAGACCGGCACCACTTCGGCCCCGGATTGGATAATAGAAGTAACCTCCCCGGCCACGCGTAAACGTGACTACAACGAAAAGCGCAGTAAGTATATGAAAAACGGGGTTCGTGAATACTGGGTGATAGACCTTGAAAAAGAAGCGGTATCGGTATATCTGGCAGAAAGCCCGGACATGGCCGGGCTGTACGGATTCGGAACAGATATCCCGGTGACCATATATAACGGAGATCTGGTGATCCGGATATAGATATATAAATGAGCAGGTTTACGCAGGCAGGCAGGAGGCGATGATCTTCATGTCGCCGGTAAGAGACATAAGCCCATAGCCGTAAGGAACGATGAAGTGATCACCCTTCTTAACTTCACATCCGTCAACGGCTCCCGAGCCGTCGACTACGCTCATCAGCATGAAAGGCCGCTCAAACTCCACTCCGAGGCCGTCCCGGCAGCAGATGCGGTAGACCTCATATTCTTTGCAGGATATGAGTTTGAACACGTCATCGGCCGAATCATCATGAATGACAAGCCCGGAGATATCGGGCGAGGGCACCGTGATAACATCCTTGGCCTGCTGCAGGTGCAGTTCTCTTAGTTTGCCGTCCACAAGCCTGTCATAGTCATAGATCCTGTATGTGATATCGGAGTTCTCCTGAGTCTCAAGGAGAGTCACGCCTCCGCAGATAGCATGGACCGTTCCGGGGTCGATCTGTATGAAATCACCGGGTGTGATATCGATATGCCGGATCAGTTCATCCCACCGTCCGTTATCTATCATTTCGCAGAGCTCAGCCCTGGTCTTTGCGTTATGACCGGCTATCAGAGAACTTCCCGGATCGGCATCCAGGACATACCAGCATTCCGTTTTGCCGAGTGTACCGGTCTCATGATCCGATGCATAATCATCATCGGGATGAACCTGGATGCTCAAGTCGCTCTGAGCCGATATGATCTTGGTCAGTAACGGGAAAACCTCTCCCGGTGCATCACCGAAGAGTTCCCTGTGATCACGCCAGAGTTCGCTGAGCTTCATGCCCGCAAAAGAACCGGATATGGCCACGCAGTCATGCTTGGGATGAGCGGAGATACCCCAGCACTCACCCACATCGTCGCCGGGCTCGTCATATCCGAACATGGTCCTGAGTTTCGTCCCGCCCCAGACGGAATGATAGAAACCCGGACGTAAGAATATCAGTTTTTCACTATTTACCTGATTCATGCTTTCAAAAAACCAAAGGGATCACCCGGATCGGACTTCAAAAACATCGCAAGAAGAAGCTGGGCTCTCATGGATGTCATCTCTTCCGAAAGTATCCTCTTTACCTCCGTTTTATCTGCCCAGAAAGGGCGTATATATTCTGTATCCTCCTGATTATCGGTGGACATATCCCCAGTCACGGTGCCAAACACATTGATCCCGACCTCATCGGAAATACCCTGTGCGAGCATGTACGGGCGGGTCAGTACGCTGTCGGGTATGCTTACGGGGCTGAATATCATCCCGGTCTCCTCCAGAATCTCCCTGGCAGCTGCCTCTTCAGGAGTCTCCCCGTCCTCGATCAGCCCTGCGGGCAGTTCGTAGAGATATCTGTCTGCGGGATAGCGGTACTGATGTATCATCAGGATCCGGTTCGGATCATCGGCATCTACAGCGTATACGAGAACGCCTTCCGGATCGAATACTCCGGTGCGGATGTGGATCCTCTCCTCCGGCCTGCGGCTGGCAAAATAATAATGAAACGGTGCCCCGCTCGAAGCGAGGGCATCCATTTCATACAGATTCAGAAAACGGTTATCGGTCAAACGCCGAATATCGGTATAGTGATGTGATCTGTCTTTCATGTCCGGTCAAATAAGTTTGTGTCTGTCGGACCGATCAGAATCCCAGGTTGTCATTGACCAGGATTACGTGTATGCGGTCTTTGTGCTTGGAAAATCTGGTGATCAGTATCTGACAGCAGATAGTATCAGGCGATTTGCAGTTCATGCAGGAACCGGTCTTTGAGCAGGGTGTCGAAAGGCCGAATCTCTGCGCATTTATCGGAGCGGCCACATTACGGGCTCTCTTCATCGCAGCATCCACATCGTTGCAGATCTTATTCATGCCCACGATGAAGATAACCTTCTTCGGTCCCTGAGCTATGGCCGATACCCTGTTGGCGTTTCCGTCAATGTTGATCATAACGCCATCCTCGGTCATCGCATTGGCACTTGCCAGATATACATCCGCATCATATGCGGCAAGCATTGCCGCCCTCTTGTCTTCGTATTTATCGCGGTCGATAAAGTTGTAGTTGCCTACATTCAGCGCATCCACAAGTCCTATCTCGCGGGCGCTCATGGCACCTCCCATCGTAACCGATGAACCCTCGGGTATCAGTTCCAGGGCTTTGGTGAGTGCCTCGTCCTTGTCAGCAGCATAGTATCCGGTCATATTTCGGGACTTAAGGCCCTCGATAACTTTCTGAGCCAGCAGTTCGTTTCTCTTGATGATATTCTGATCCATCTCACAACCCCCTATAACATTGAATGCAGCCGGGATCCATTTCCCGACTTTATTCAACCTTAACCCGATACCAGTATTCCCGCAAGGTAAAAATCTCCCTTGTCATCGGGGTGAGACTCCGTGATCTCTATTCTGACTGTGTGAACTGACGGTTTATCACTTATATAAATATCCGTAAGAGCAAGAAAATCTCCCCAGGTCTGATCAAAATTGGCGTCCAGCATCGTCGCTGCCGACTCATCTCCGTCTACCGTAACATGCGCAACAGGTGCCGGCAGATTCACCGTACGCTTAAACTGGACCGCTATACACGCGCCGTTCACTTCATATTCGATAAAGCTTCCTGTCTGAGTGGCCGAATATCCGTATCTGAAACAATCTCTTACAGCCTCTCTCGGTGTATCATCCGGCGTAAAACCCTGAATCCCCCTGATCACAGCATCGGAATTGCGCTTATCGTATTTGACACTCTTCTCATACCGGTTAGCCGTCAGCGGCGCCGGGATCTCCCGTCTTCCAGCGTTACCGTCCGTCTTCTCAGTTTCAGCGGCTTTAGCTGTGCACTTGTCCGACACGCTTTCAAGGTATGTCGTGATCACACGTGCTACGAGTCCGTGACCGTAATCATTGGGATGAAGATCGTCAGACGTGATCATGCTCTTATCCAGGTCACCGGACAGTATCGCTTCATATATCGTCGTGCGCATGCTGAGCACCGGAATATCGTAATGCCTGGCGACCAGTCTGTGTATGCGCTCCGCATTTCTGCCCTCGTCATAGAAGACATTGCACATCAGAACGACAGCTATGTCCGGCTTTGAAGTAAGTATCTGTCTGAGGGTCCCCTCGTATGTCTCCGTATAATGATCCGTCGGTCCTTCATTGACCGCAAACTCCATTAGAACGAAGTCCGGCTTCACACTCAGCAGATCTTCAGCGACTCTCGCTGCAGCATATTCCGAATCCGTCGCTCCGATACCCGCATTCACATATGTAAAATGCGACTTCGGAAACGTCTTAACAAACCAGTCGTATACTCTGTACGCATAGCACAGCGTATCATCCGAAGCGACCGATCCCTGAGTGATACTGCCGCCAAGGAAGCCGACTGTGAGTTCTTCACCGGCTTCAGCCCGCTCAAACAATCTGCTAAGAGCTGTCTCATCGCCGCTCTCTACCAATCCGTCTTCAAATTTTATCTTCTCATGCTCACTCATATCTCTATTCGTTCTGCTACGCATTCTCGCTTTTTCGGGACGGCTCGCAAGATCAATTCACCGCAGGCACGCTCTCGCTACTTTCGCCCAGCAGCGGACGCATCGGCTCGAAAAGACCTCGCCGTGCGCCGGCGGGCTCACAGTACCTGCTTGTGAATATGTCTTGCGAACCGCCCTCAATATGCTCAGCGTCTGCCAATTTCAGTATCTGTCTCGCGCACCACGCTGTGGTCTTTGATATAGTCGATGATGTCGTCCAGCTCGCAGAACGCAAGCCCCACAACACTGTCCGCAGCCCCGTAATAGAGCGCAATCCTGCCTGTTTCCGAGTCATGTATCGTAGCGCAGGGGAATACCACGTTGGGCACGAACCCTCTCTCCTCATACTCTGCTTCGGGCGTGAGGATGAAGTTCTCGCAACGGTATTTCACGATCGAAGGATGATCGATATCGAGGATCGCTCCGCCGATTGAATATACGAATCCGTTGCAGGTTGTGGCCACGCCGTGATAGAAGAGGAGCCATCCTTCACTCGTCTCGATGGGAGCAGCACCTCCGCCGATCTTAACGGATTCCCACCATTCGTGGCTTGCACCCATCACATGACGATGCCTGCCCCAGTAGGTCATATCCGGACTCTCGCTTAAGAAGATATCTCCGAACGGAGTGTGTCCCGAATCGGAAGGGCGCGAGAGCATAACGAAGTTGCCGTTTATCTTACGAGGGAAGAGGACCGCGTTCCTGTTAAAAGGAATGAAAGGGTTCTCTATACGTACGAATGTCTTGAAATCCCTGGTCTTGGCCACGCCGATGGAGGCCCCGTAGAAGTCTCCGCACCAGATGATGTAATATGTATCCTCGACCTTGACAAGCCTGGGGTCGTAAGCATATACCGGCATGAAAGGATTCCCGTCTTCATCAACAAAAGGCACTTTTTCGGGATCGAATGTCCAGTGGATCGCATCATCGCTGTGTCCCAGATATACATAAGGGATACCGTTAGTCTGTTCACCGCGGAATACGCCGATGAACTTCCCTTCATAAGGCATAACGGCCGAGTTGAAGATCCTGGCTACGCCGTCGACGGGATTTCTGTCCACAACGGGATTTTCGGAATATCTCCAGATGGGTGCTCCCTTTATCCCCTCGGGTCTTTCCTGCCAGGGGATATTCGGTACTGCGGGTGCAATCATTTTGTATTTCATTTTACGTCTCCTTATCATGTCCGCATCGGGACATATGCCTCAGCCGTTTAAAAGTGCCAGGTTCTTATCTATCAGTTCGATCCGCTGCTTCACGCAGTCCGCGCTTCTTAATGCATCTGCCGGTGTATTGAATACATAATCTATCAGCTTATCGAGAGTGGTAGTCGCCACATGCATCCTCGTGTCTGATGAAGCATAGTAGATGAACACTTCATCCTTGTCATTAACTATGGCGCCGTTGGTAAATACCACGTTGCTCACATCGCCGACTCTCTCATCACCGCGGGGGCCGATGAGAAGTCCGCCGGGCTCTGCGATCACACGTCCGGGATCGTCAAGCGCGGTTGCAAAAGCATATATGACGTAGCGAAGTCCCGCTGCGGTATTGCGCACACCGTGAGCGATATGGATCCATCCGCGGTCCGTCTTTATCGGTGTCGCGCCGGCACCGTTCTTGGATTCTGTGATCGTGTGATATCTGCGGATGCTCGTCATTCTTTCCTCGTCAATAACGGCGTGCTCTATGGACTCCGACAGTCCGAACCCTATGCCTCCGCCGGATCCGGTCTCGATGAAATCATCCATCGGTCTGGTATAAAAAGCATACTTGCCGTCCACAAACTCCGGATGAAGGCACACGTTTCTCTGCTGAGGTGAGCGAAGCGTCTTTAAGTTATCGAGTCTCTCCCAGTTCACGAGATCTTTTGTACGGACAATGCCTGCTGCCGCTACGGCTGCCGACAGATCGTTAACCGTGGTATCCTTGCTCTCGGAACAGAACACTCCGTAGATATAACCGTCTTCATGTTTGGTCAGACGCATATCGTAAACATTGGTCTCTTCGGGGCAGGTGTCCGGAAGCAGGACCGGCTTATCCGCAAAGCGGAAATTGTCGATTCCGTTATCACTCACGGCCACTCCGAAGAAGGACTTGCGGTCATTGCCCTCTATGCGGACCACCAGATAATATTTTCCGTCCAGATATATGGCGCCGGAATTCATAACAGCGTTGATCCCGAGCCTCTCCATGAAATAGGGGTTGGTCTCCTTATCCAGATCGTAGCGCCAGCTGATCGGGAGATGGTCTCTGGTCAGAACGGGATAAACATACCTGTCATAGATCCCGTTGTAGAAATCGCTCTTCCTGTTCGGTCTGGTCACAAGTGCTTCATAATCCTTCTGAAGTTCAAAGTATTTCTCGTGTATCATTTGATCACCTCTATGCACATTCTTCCGTTGTGATACGGGCATTTCCACTCTTCCACTATCGGTCTTCCCCTTTCGGGATTGCCCTTTGCATCTACATGCATGAACCATTCCCTGCATCTGGGGTCTATCACGTGTTCTCTTATGAATTCCCACTCAGCCTCGGCAGCTTCAAGGTATTCGGTATGCTCCGGGGTCTTGCGGTATCCGTTCAGGAAGCCGAGCAGGGCTTCCGCCTGTACCCACCAGACTCTCTTCTCGTCGACGACTCCGCTCTCGCATTCATTCGGAAGACTGTGACCGTCAAAAGCGGTCTTGTAAATGTTAGCTGTAAGATCACGGGTTACCGGTCCGATCTTTGCCTCATATCCGGGATCACCCAGGATCTCGACGCCTCTGTCGATGAGCCATGCCGACTCTATATCGTGTCCGTAACTGATCAGGTCGATCAGGGTATTGTAATCCGAATCGAAGAATACTTCCTGACGGTGCCTTTCGGGGTTGTAGATCTTTGATGCAAAAACATCCAGGATCCACTTCATCTTTTCTCCGACCTTTTCATTGCGGGATACGCGGTACAACTCGGTATAACCCTCGAAAACATGGAGCAGCGTATTCATGGTCCTGTCGGCCATGACGCCGTTCTCGGAAAGTTTTTCATTGGATTCCGGGCGGAAATCATAGGTAAACGCCTCAAGGTAACCCTCTTCGTCGCGGCACTTTTCCTCGATGATATCAAAAAGTTCAAATGCCAGATTCAGCGCCTCCGTATCATGGCTGACATCATAATATGAACTGAGGGCATAGATCGCAAAAGCCTGATTGTATGTATGCTTGGTGGTATCAGCAGGTGTTCCGTCATAATTGAGTGACCAGAAGACTCCGCCGTTATCATGATCCCAGCATTTATCACGCAGGAATTCGTATCCGTGTCTGGCTTCGGCAAGCAGGCTGTCATCCGAGGTCACTGCATAGGCGTTTGAGAAAAACCAGGTTATGCGGTTGTTTAAGATACAGCCCTTTACCGCATTCTCATTGATATTCAGGTCATAGTCCACATACCCGAAATATCCGCCGTACTCATCGTCCCGGAGTTTTTTCCAAAAAGGAATGATGTCATAGATCAGATGGTGTTCGATCTCTTCTTTATACTTGAACATATCTCCTATCCCTTCACTGCGCCCTGGGTAAGTCCGCTGTAGATCTGCTTCTGGCAGGTGATGAACACGATCAGTGCAGGAAGGAGCGATATGATCACGCCCGCACAGATCAGGTTATACTTGCTGCCCAAAGGCCCGACGAAAGTGTACAGCGACGTCGCCACCGTGTTCACTTTGGTCTTGTCCTGCAGATACAGGTTTGCGCAATAGTATTCGTTATAAGTACCCACTCCTTTTAGTATACACGAAGTTACGATCGCAGGCTTAAGAAGAGGCAATAATATTTTATAAAAGATCGTAAAGTAATTCGCTCCGTCAACTATCGCCGATTCATCCAGCGAATAGTCGATGTTTTCAAAGAACTGAATGTATATGTAGATCGAGATGATATCCGTTCCGCACATCAGCACTATGTACCCTATCATCGAATTGATGAAGTGAAGCTTGTACATGATCTCATACAGTGCGACCTGCATCGCAACACCGGGTAACTGTGATGCAAAAAGAAACAGGTTACGGATCAGTCCGTTGCCGAAAAACTTGAAACGGTCCAGCACATATGCAAGCTGGGTACCTATGAAAGTGGACAATATCAGCACGCATACGAGAATGATCGCCGAGTTGAGGAATCCTCTTCCCATGTTGGCCTTCACGAAGGCCTGGGTGTAATTCTCGAAGTTAAACCAGCTCTCGGGCAGCGTCATGACATTCGTATTCTGATACTCGGTATCGGTCTTGAATGCCGTTATCACACAGCTGACAACCGGGATGAGCGCAACAAGGCTGAAAAAGACAAGGGATATGTACTCTATGATGAGCCAGATAATTTTGCCGGCTTTGGCCTGAGTATTGGTCTTCATTATCTTCCTCCTCTCACTGTGCCGTTTCTGCGTGCTAAGCGTGCAAGCGCCCTTTCGCGCTTGAGCGCGGCCTTCGGATCCTCATCCTCACCGCTCTTGAACACATATTTAAAGAACAGTTTCTGCAAAAGTGTCACGACCAGGATAATGATCAGCAAAACTATCGCCATGGCCGAGGCCAGACCGACTTTTTGCTGGGTATGAGCTATCTCATGCATTACCACGAAGTAAGTTCCCGTTCCGTTCGCGCCGTCCGTGATTACGTAGGGCGGTTCGAAAGCGCTTAAGGAACCGGTGATGGAAAGGATCACATTCAGCGTGACGATCGTCTTGATACTGGGCAGGATGATGTATCTGAACTGAGCCAGCCTGTTTGCGCCGTCCAGCGTCGCAGCCTCATACAGTTCGGAATCCACGGACATGATCGCGCCTATGAACAGTACCATATTCTGCCCGAAATACCTCCAGACGCTCGTTCCCACCAGGGAAAAGTTGTTGATCTTCTGGTCCCTCAGCCAGTAGGGAAGGTTGTCGAGTTCAAAACCGCACCACTGGAGCACGGTATCGAACACGAACCCTCTGGTATAGAAGAATTTAAATATGAAACCTATGGCGATACCGTTTATCAGGAAGGGAAAGAACATGAATCCCTTGAAGATATCTCCGCCTTTTACCTTGAAACTTAAGATCGTAGCCAGATAAAGCGCGATCGCAAGCTGGACCACGGAACCGAGCATATAGTAAAGTGACAGTTTAAGCGCTCCGAAGCAGTCCTTTCTGGAAAAGACCTTCATATAGTTCTTGAGTCCCACGAACTTACGGGCTCCGATGTACTTCATGTTATAAAACGAGAATCCGAACATCTGGCCAAAAGGCAGATATGTGAACACGAAGAGAAGTACGAGCGGCACGATCATGAATGCGACCATGACGAGGACTTTCTGTCCGTCTCTGCTCCTTAGCCATTCGGGAAAGGTCTTTTTTACTTTTGCGGCGGTTTTTGCTTTTGCCATAGTTTCACCCCAAAACTTAAGATGATTTGAGCCGGAGAGAGATAGCTCCCCCCGGCCCGTCTCAACCAATTAATCGGTATTTACGTTTCTTTGATCAGATCAGTACAGTACGTCGATCTCGAGCTCTTCCTGAGCATCCTGCCATACGCTGTTCCAGTCAGCCATGATGTCTGCAAACTCTTCGGAACCGGTAGCGCCTGCTTCAACGATCCTCTGAACCTTGTCGTTTCCGCCTGCATTGATGGACAGCTCGGATTCTGCGTTCATCTCGTTCAGGAAGTCTTCCTCACCCGGAAGTGCAGGCTCGTCGGACAGAACTGTGCAGCCGTCGAATGCTGCGTACATATCGGGTGTAGCACCACCCTTAACTACGGGATATCCACCCTCATTGAAGCACCAGTTGGATTCTTCGGTCATCCACTTAACGAAGATCAGGGATGCGAGCTTGTTCTCATCGGAAGCATTGGCGTTGATGCCGTAGCAGTAGTCGCCGCCTGCAAGTACATACTGTGTTCCGCCTACGGTGATCGGGAAAGGCATATATCCTACATCCTCGGGAGTATCGCCTGCTTCACACATCTGAGCGTATGCCCATGAGCCGAGTACCATCGTAGCTACCTCGCCGCGGTTCATCATACCCTTGCAGCTCTCCCAGTCGGTAGTGGTGTAGTCGTCTTCGATCAGCCCCTGTGCACATGCATCATAAAGGATGCGGTATACATTGTAGGCGCCTGTGTCATCACCGGGATCAGCAAAAGGCTCAGCAGTGTGAACGAGCTTCTGGTTCATATAGGTGTTGTCGCCATTGGATACGCATCCTACATAAGCGTCCCATGCACCCATTGTCCAGCCTGCTGCATAGTTGGTGTAGAGCGGGATCGCATCGGTGTTGTCCTTGACCAGCTGAAGATCGGCAAGGAACTCGGTAGGGGTAGTGGGAAGCTCGGTGATGCCTGCCTCCTCGAAGATCCTCTTGTTATAGAGAAGACCCTGAGCGTTGGCCATGTAAGGGATACCGTAGCTTAATCCGTTGTACTCCCACTGGTTTGCAAAATTCAGAACGCCCGACAGATTATCAAGAGTGTCAAAAGGCATGAAGTATTCTTCAAGCTGATTCTTGTCGATAGCGGGGATGAACATTACATCGCCCCAGTCGCCTGTAGACAGACGAAGAAGTGCGTCCTCTGCATAATCGGTAACTGCTTCCATCTCGACGGTGATGTTGGGGAATGTCTTGTTAAACTCTGCTACCATCGCATCCATGGTACCGTCCTCTGCACGGTCGGTCTTGTGATGGATGAACTTGATCGTTGCGGTAGTGTCGGTGTAGTCAGCCAGGTTAAGGCCTGTATAGCTGAGCTCACCTGCTTCGGCTGCGGGCGCTTCTGCCTCTTCCTCAGCAGCGGGTTCCTCTGCGGTCTCCTCGGCTGCAAGTGCTGCTTCCTCCGTGGTCTCTTCTGCTGCAGCGGGTGCTTCCGCGGGAGCTTCAGCAGTCTCACCACAGGCAGTCAGTCCGAGAAGCATAGCAGCGCTGAGTGTAAGTGCCAATACTTTTTTTGCTTTCATTAGCTTTCCTCCCTTATTTGAGAATGATGTTTATCCACAAGTTTGTTTTTACTCATGGTGGTTCGTTCTTGAACTTAATTTTAAGTTAACGGATTTTATTTTTTAAGTCAAGTTTATTCTCGAAAATTGCTCAATTTTTACTTTATTGCCACATATTGTCATTCATATTTGTTAAAAAGGCACAAAAATAGCCTATACAGATCCGCTCTCGCCCAATCTGTATAGGCTAAATTTAGGTAAATTATATTTTTAAGCTAAATTGGTTCTCGGTAATACGCTTTCTTTCTCAACCACATGTCCGCCGACGATGTATGTCCCCTGCTTATAGTTTTCTCCGGCGATCTTGTGAGTGATCATGGAAACCGCACGTTTGACCATTTCTTTCATATCCACGTCATATGAAGTGATCCTGACATCGCATATTCCGGGTGGAAGGAAGTTGTCGTAAGCAGCAACGGATATATCATCGGGAACCCTATATCCGGCAACCTCCAGTTTATTGATAAGCATCCCTGCTGTCTGATCGGAATTACACATAAAGGCCGTAGGCATCTCTTCCGGCAGTTTTATATATTCCACCGGATCCAGTATCTTGTCGACGGGACTTCTGTCCTCGATTATCCAATCTTCTCTGGGATGTATGTTATGTTCGTTTAACGCCTTCAGATAACCCATATACCGGTCATTGATGGAGGTCGTTGCACCCAGTGTCCCGACATAAGCGATCTGAGTATGACCTTTGCCGATAAGATACTTGGTCATCCTGTATCCGCCGAAATAGCTGTCGCTGATAACGGAATCCAGGCTCTCGTCATCCGTGTAGAAATCCACTCCAACCATCGGGATACCCGAATCCGAGATCATATTCAGGTAATCATCCGAGAGTTTACCGATGACCACTATACCGTCGATCCGGTTGTCCGCGATCATCATGGGAACTCTGACTTCCTTCTCCTGTTCAGAGCTTACCAATTCCAGCAGACAGAAGTTTCCCTTAGCCCCCGCGCGTGCGGCAAACTGCTGATACATCTGGGAATAGAAGCTCTCGTACTTGCCCAGATAGTAGTCTCCCACCAATACTCCCAGGTTGTATCCTCTGTTTCGCCTGGATTCCTCGAGATCCCTGCGATATGCGCCGGGCTGTTTGTATCCCAGCTCATCCGCAACTGCCTGGATGCGTACGCGCATGGACTCACTGACGCCCTTCTGCCCCGACAGGGCTTTGGACACCGTTACGATACTGACGCCGACGCGCTCGGCTATATCTGCAAGTTTGACCGCTTTTGCCATATGAACGATCCCCTCCTCACATATATCTCTATGTAAAACAGAAAAGAAGATTAAATTCAGCCTCGTTTGGAATAATGATAAGCCGAATTTAATCTTCTGTAAATCTTTTTAGCCGGCAGATGATCTGCCGCTCACGAAGCGATCATACGCTTATATCTATGCTGATACTTGGTGCGGATACGGTCGGGAGGCCCAAACCGGCCAGTCCGTCAGCAATCGATACGGGTGTTCCTGTCGCTCCCATGCCCGCAAATGCCGATTGTCCTGCTGTTCCCGTCGGAGAAGCTCCGCCGCTTTTTTCTTTCTGATACTTATCAAACAGGTACTTCAGATAATCCGCATCCGCTTTGGTTATATCTTTTGCTTCATCGGTACGGTGTTTGATCTTGAGGAGTTTCAATTCATCCTCGCTCATGTTCGGATCCACTATGAGCACGGAATCGGCCAATTCCTCCAAGCCTGCCTCTTCAAGCATTTCGGACATGTCTTCGGCCAGCTCGGACATCAGTTCCTCAGTCAGTGCTGCCATCTCACTCTGCTCTGCTTCCCTGGCTTCGATCTGCATATGCTGCATGATCTCCATCTGCTCTTCATAGGAGACCTCCTCAGCTGCATCGGCCGGGATATCTTCCTCAGGGAACTCTTCGGGATTCTCTTCCGTATCCTCTGCTTCCTCTTCGGTCTTCTTATCCTCGATCTCTTCCATCTGCTCCGGTACGGAATTGCCGGTCCTTTCGATCATCTCCTCCTGACGCAGATGTGCGACTTTCTTTTTGGCTACACGCTCCATGGATTTGGCGTGATCGAGTGCTGCCTGGATATCTTCCTCATCATACTGACCGGAACGCGACAGACGTTTAAGCCTCATGACTTCACGTTTTGCTTTGGATGCGATCATGCTCGCATTGGTCGATTTTTTACATCTGACGAGCTGACCCGAGATGGCTTTGTAGTTGTACTGCACTTTCTTTTTCTCAAGTGCGGTCTGCTTGTCTTTGGAGCGCTGGGCTTTCAGCTGCTGACCGTAGCTCTGAGCCTGGGATACGATGCGGTTGCCGGATTCAGCCTTCGCCTGCTGCCGCTCCATCGACTCGCGTTTGCGCATGGAAACAGCTCCGTGATCACTCCCGGAGTCATAGGCATGGTTAGAATATGTCTGCTGTTTATTGGGGAAATATGAATGAGCGGGGTTGCCCTGTACGATTGCCAAATTCATATACGCCTCCATGCGTTCACATCCAAAATCCTTTTCGGATACATACCCTTATCTGTTTTATCGGCAACCCCGGTAAAATACTTAACAGATAAAATCAGATATCAGACATTTTGTTGTCTTCTCCTGTCAGCATATCATAAGTCACTCCGTATTTTCTGGCGATGTCCTCAGCGTAGGACATTCCTGCGGGCGGAGCGACAGCGATCTTAAATGAACGATCTGAACCGTCGGTCTTTACGATCAGAGACTGAGCTCTGGCGCCGTAACTGTTATTACTTTCGGAATTGATCTCTTCTATGTCGCGGGCCAGTTTGTGCATATGCGTATTGTATATAGTACGAACACCTTTCTTAAGCATCGCGCGGACCGCATCGCGGGCGATATAGTACCCTTCCTCAAACGAAGTGGTCGAAAAGGTCTCATTTAAAAGGAGCAGACTCTTTCCGTTCGCAAGATTATATAACACCTTGAACCTTTTACACTCTTCACCGAGACGGCCCAGATCCATCGTCTTGTCTTCATCGGCCGGAAAATGGGTGTAAATGCAGTCCACCGGCATGTATTTAAATGACCCTCCGGGAATATATATCCCTCCCTGAGCCAGCACAAAAAGCAGCCCTACGGCAACCGTGATCGTGGTCTTGCCGCCGCGGTTAGCTCCGGTCAGGATGTATATGTTGTGCTCTCTGTCAAATACCAGGTCGTTTCGTACTATCTGCAGTTTGTCCTGAAGATGGGAATGCGCAAGCAGGAGATTATACACGCCGTGTGCTTCCGTATATACCGGATCTTCACTGTCTGCGACCTCGGGTTTCCTTAATACGTAACCTGCTGCCAGGACCTTTTCCACGTATTCCGCCCAGCGTATGTAATACATGAATTCGGGGATCAGATCCGTGATGTTCGTAATGGTCACGTTCACATACTTGGACAGCACGTTCCTTAACTTACGGACCGTAAGGAAGAGCATGTGATTCGTGATCCTGTCCATATATCTCGTAACATCGACCGTACTGTCGCCTTCGGGAACAGCCGCCATGGTCAGAAAGCCTATGGGGCCGCTCGTTGCGATCCTGATCCTGCCTATCTGCTCAAGAATACCGGTCATTTCCGACTGAGTAGGGTTGATTGGCTGATACTTGAAGTTTCCGTTCCATTCATTCCCATCCTGAATATGATCGCGTCTGGAGGTGATAGCGTCACTGAACGCCCCGATCACGCCCGATTTGGTAAAAGGCTTGTTATTGATGGACACAACGCCGATGCTCTCGGCTTCAAACCTCGGATTTAAGTTCACGCCGAGAGTAATGCTCTTTAGATCGGTGGTAGACGCCCGGACCTTGGATATGTCTTCTTTCAGTTCGGCAAAAGCGTTGTCGTTATATATGGCATCGGCATACTCTTTTAATTCACGTAAGCCTTCCGACTTAAGCGACGCATCGGCCAGACACTCGTGGATCGCCTCTACGCTGATGATATAGTCGTTGATCTCCTCGAGCCTGTGGATCAGTTCAAAAGCTGATGCAGACTCTTCATAATCTCTCTTAAAAGTCCCGTATTCCCTGAGGAACCTGATCTTATCCAGGATCTTCATGATCCTGTCGCGAAGTTCCGGCGAATTCAGTATATCCTCGAACACATCCGCACGATACGCCGCTACGAACGGGTCATCCGTCATATGGGAAAGGACCCTGAGTATATATGAGCGCTCGGCCTCCATGGTACTGAGCGCGGGAACGATGGCATCCAGACCAAGATTGTGGATCGTTTCTTCGCTCAGACTTCTGTATTTGGGTTCTTTTCCGTCTTTTACGGGGAAAAGAAGACTGATCTTTTTATCACTCATGCATTTTTACCTGATTCCGGATCATGCGGCTGTTCGCTGTCATCGGATGATCCTGCATCCTCCTCGGGCAGCTCGGGCAGTTCGGCCTTGCTGCGGGCTATAAGCTCATCCCTCTGCCTCTCCATCAGTTCTATCTCTGCTTTCAGTTTCGGATAAGTAAGACGGTCCTTGATGATAAAGAATATCGCGGCGATCAACAGAAACAACGAAAGGATCGTGCTGAACGCTCCCGATACACCGAGTGCGGGCAGCGCTTTATACACGGTGGCAGCAGATCCGACCAGAGTTACTATGGTCCGAAGAAAAGAAAGATGTGTCTGCTCGACCGAGAGTTTAGTGTTCTGAAAAGCAAGATTGGTCCGAAGGATCGACAGCCCCGTCCTGTCATACGACAATTCGGTCCGTTCGTGTGCCAGTTCCTGTTCTACCTTCTGATATTTGTTTTTGCCCATATATGCCCCTCCCTGAGGACAGCGTGCTTACGATTTTACCCTTTGACCAGTTTCACGATCCTGCTGGTGCCGAGACGGGTGGCACCCAGATCAAGGAACTTCTGCGCATCCTCGAGTGTTGATATTCCACCCGAAGCCTTGATACCCTTGCCCGGATCCATGTGCTTCGCCATGAGTTCTATGTCTTCAAAGGTAGCGCCGCCTGTAGAAAAGCCGGTTGAGGTCTTGATATAATCGGCGTTCGATCGGTTTACGATGTCACAGATGCGGATCTTTTCTTCTTCGGTAAGCAGACACGTCTCAACGATCACCTTAAGTATCCGGCCGCTGCAGGCTTCTTTGATCCGGTTGATCTCATCCATCACGAAGTCGTCATTTCCGCTCTTTAGCATTCCGATGTTGATGACCATGTCTATCTCATCCGCGCCTTCATCAACCGCACGGGATGTTTCAAACACTTTCACTTCGGTAGTGCTGTATCCGTTCGGAAATCCTATGACGGTACATATCTTTGTGCGTCCCTGCGCATATTCGGAAGCTTTCTTTACAAAGCATGGCGGGATACATACCGATGCGGTCTTGTATTCCACCGCCTCGTCGATAAGCTTTTTGATATCTTCAAAACCCGCTTCCTGCTTAAGCAAAGTGTGATCGCATGCGCCAAGTATCTTCTCTGTATCCATATACCCTCCTGTCTGCTTCGAGCATCTCTTCTTTTCAGATTAACATAGAGACGGAAATAAAGGTAGCATATACACTCCATCGCATTGCCAAAAAAACTTTGAAATGATAATATCTAACGCGAGGTGAACGATATGACTAAAAACATTCCGACTTATTTCTCCAAAGGGATCATCACCGCTATGAGCGTTCTGATCCTGATCGTCGTTGCCATCGGTCTTTGGCCTCTTCAGGTCCTCACGCACCCGACCGATGTCGCTTATCCCCTTAACGGAGATATCTCAACCGCCTATCTGGCTTCAGGAGATACCATATCCTTTAACTTTTCATCCGAGAACCGGAAGCTTAATAACATATACTTCTATCCGATTATCGATGCCGAACAGCTTGACGCCGCCATAGTCATCCGGATCACGGATACTGACGGAAAATCCGTATCGGAATCACGACTTCCCCTGGACACTCTGGTCAATGCCGACTGGAACTGTGCCAAGATCGATACGAAGATAAAAAAGAACGACTTGTATTCTCTTTCCATCACTCTTGACGGGAACAGCGAGATATGGATCGGTGTGCTCCCGCAATCACAGCTGCAAAGCAGTTACAAGACTTCCGATGCACACGATATGTCCGGAGATGAAGAAGGCATCCCTTCAAGAGAAGCGGCCGTCATCCGCTCTGCGGAAAGCGGGGAGTCCGTAACCGACCTCGCTCCTCTTGTTGCTTTTGACTTCAATGCACCCGTAAGCGATTATGTCCGCCTGGCCGTAATGATCATGCTGGTGCTCATATTCACATATATCCTTGCTTCGGTCTGGGGACTTACAGTTCCTGCCAAAATCTCCGATGTGGCGGTGATCGCAGCATTAACGATCCAGTTCCTGATCATGATCCCCAACATCGTATATACTCTGGACAATATACATCTGGATCCCTCCTGGCGGTATTTCCTGAATATAGCCGGAGAGGAAGGCTATAAATTCGGAACCGATGTCTTCTTTACCTACGGACCGCTGGGATATCTGTGCTACATGATAAATACCGGAAACGGCATCCGCTTCTGGCTCGGTGTAGCGATCTGGTGCCTGATCTTTGCTCTGCACATATGGATGCTCATTAACCTGTATAAGCTGTACAGAGAAGGAAAGCTCCCTTTCATTCAGATAATGCTATCCGTTTTGAGTTATCTGTGTCTCATATCCAAGTCTACCGCGGATAATTATATGCTCTATGTTCTTCTCCTGTCCGTCGTGATCTACGATCTGGGCAGAAAAAGAGCTGCCGCCGCGACCAACATAATGCTCGTGATCATGTTCTTCGGCAAATTTTCAACGTTTACGAGCAGCGTGGCTTTTCTGACGATATACATAGTTCTGCGTCTGATCTTTAACAGGGATAAACACGCGCCGCTCCTGGTGCTGCCCGGCATCGTTTCGGCGCCGGTCGTTTACCTGATATACGAGCATTCTTTCCGGTCACTGGCCGCATATGTCAGCGGCGTGCTGAAGATCTCCTCCGGCTGGATGAAGACACAGCAGGCAGAGACCACCTTTACGCGGACCGACTGGACAGCGTTCGGTCTCATCGTAGTCCTGTATCTGGCCGTTATCATCATTACTCTTATCCGCTCTCCTAAAAGAAGCTATATCGCGGCTGCCGGATGCGCTTCCCTGTTCTTTGCATATAAATACGGAGTTGTGACACACGGGATCGCAGCGGCGATCTGGCTCACCTCGCTTTTATTCAGCGTTATATTCCTGTCGCTGGATCTTGATACTTCAAGCACTGACAGGTCCGTCAAATATAAAAAACTTATATCCGCGACCGTTGTGTTCTGTTGCCTGATCACGATACTGCAGGCATACCGTCTGGATTCCAATTTTGCGAACATTAAAAAATCCATCACCGATAAAGTCCATACGGCAACTCATCTGACGGAAGTTTCAGTCGATACCGACTCCATCCTCGCACAAAACCCGGTACCCGACAGTTTTATTCAGACTATCGGTAACGATACGGTGACGGCTTATCCGTGGGAAACCGGATATAAGACGATCTATCCTTCGCTTAATGTGGTCTACAGCCCGTCCGTCCAGAACTGCAACGAGTTCATTCCCTGGCTGGACCGGTTGTCCGCGCTGTATTTTGCTGGCGAGGATGCTCCCGAATATCTGATAGTAAAGAATGACACCATACACGGTCATGTGAAGTACATGGAAAACCCTCTTACATGGGAGGCACTCAAGGATCATTACACGGTCGTCGATCGTTCGGAAGGGATGTATCTGCTTAAAAAGACCAAAACCGTACCCGAAGAAGTCATCAACCTCCTGTCCCGAAAGCCCGGAGACGGCGCCATACTCTCAGCCGATACCGGCTATACCTGGCTGGGCACGGAAACATACGGCAAAAACGATACCGTGGAAGTACCGGCCGATGCGGACTACATGGTCATACATATGGAACACAGTATCGCCGGAAAGGTGAAGGATTTCTTCTGGAGAACCGGTCCCGTGGAGATCTCCATCACTTACGATTCCGGGCAGGCAGCTTACGGAACGGCAGTATATCCCAATCTTATATCGGGACTTTCTCTTGATTATCTTCCGGATACACTGGATGAGCTGGAGATGGTGCTGAATGCGCCTGACGGCTCCAAACTGCCGCATATGACCGCTTTTCAGTTTGGCGGTATAGGAGTGGATGCCTGGAAAGAAACCATCAGCGTGGACTGGTATTCCAAATAAAAGATCAAAGCTTAAACCCTTCCTGTTTGAGCCAGTGAATAAACAGAAATGATTTAAGGGAGATCTTTATTTCATCGGCGATATGCATATGATACGGGGGAATGATGAGCCGGCCGACGGGCGCTTTTTGTGCCCTGTAGCCTTTACCGGCAGCAAGCAGTCTGTCGGCATGTTTATCGGGAATGAATCTCAGATACAACTCTGTGACATCAAAATCACTCGTGTTGCTTGAAGCGACTTCCACCAGGATATTCTCTTTATTGCGGGATGTCATATATTCGATTAGATCGGTATCGTATACTACTCTCATCGATCAGAGCGGCCGCAGGATCAGGAATCGAAAGGCTGCAGATCTTCGACTTCCAAAGTGGAAAGCAGACCCTTGTCCGAATCCACATTCTCAAGTTCCACGACGCGACAGGCATGCGCAGAGATCGCATGCTCCATGAAATTACGCACATCTCTGGCGTTTGCAAAATTATCGGGTTTATTGGCTACCCGCTCTTCTATCATGCGACGGGCTTCTTTCTCGGCAGCCTCGGATAAGACATATTCCTGCTTTTCAAGATTCTTATGCAGAATGTCCATGAGCTCGTCAGCCGTATAATCCTCAAAGAATATGAAATTGGAGAATCTCGACTTAAGACCGGGATTGGAATTAAGGAACTGCTCCATGAGATCTGTATAGCCGGCTACTATGACGATGAGCTCGTCCCTGTGATCCTCCATGGATTTAAGGAGCGTGTCCACTGCTTCCTGTCCGAAGTCACCGTCGCCTTTTCCGACGGTGAGCGTATAAGCCTCATCTATGAAAAGGATACCGCCCAGGGCTTCGTCAACGACCTCCTGCACTCTCGTAGCGGTCTGACCGATAAAGCCCTTTACGAGACCGCCTCTGTCCACTTCGACCAGCTGTCCCTTGGAGAGCACACCCAGATACTTATATATCTCAGCCAGCATTCTGGCGACAGTGGTCTTACCTGTACCGGGATTACCCGAGAAGACCATATGCTTTGAAACATCGGAGACCTTGAGTCCCTGTTCCTGCCTCATCTTCTGCACCCGCATCAGATTGACCAGGGAATTGACCTGGTGCTTAACTCCGCTTAAGCCGGTCAACCCGTTAAATTCCGACAGAAGTTCTTCGAGCTTGGCCGCCTGTTCCTCTTTGGATTCGGCAGTCTCTTCCATGGCCGGTTCTATGGGCCTGTATATCTTCTGATCTCCCGCATACCAGATGCCATAGCTCTTGATGAATTTCTCCATCCGTTCAACGTATTCGGTATAACGTGATACTTCGAACTCGTTAGCCTCGTCCTTATGGACCGCCAGAATGGTCTGTCCGAACAGTTTGAACGTATCAAAAAAGACCATTGCCTTCTGTCCGCGGTACGGGTCGGGACTGATCTTGTGAGCAGCATCGGCAAGCACGGGGTATTTAAGGACCGAAGGGATCTTCTCTCCGAAACGGCCTGCAACGATCTCTTTGCGTTTCATCTGAGCCAGTTCTTCTACCGTACTCTCTATTCCCAGAGACTCCTGAATGACACTGACTTCTCTTTCGTCCATATCACCGTCGGCATCTGCCAGATATACGGCAAACTTGAGGAGTTCGAAGTGCAGCATCTCCTTGAGTGTCATCTTTTCCGATGCCACGTTTCCGACATTCGCCGCCTGCAAAAGCGCCGCGATCTCATCCGATGTAGTTATGTATTCCTGTAAACCAAGCTGTTTCATTTTATCTCTTTTAATCGAATATCACAGAGTAGCAACGAATTCGCGTATCCTGCCCATTGCTTTCTTAAGATTATCTATCGAATAAGCATAGGAAATCCTTAGGAACCCTTCTCCGCAGTCGCCGAATGCCGTTCCGGGAACGACCGCAAGCTTCTGCTCTTTCAGAAGTCTGGTAGCAAATTCGTCGGAAGTCATATTGAATCTCTGTATTGAAGGGAATACATAGAATGCACCGAAAGGTTCAAAACAATCCATGCCTATATCCCTGAATTCGTGTACAAGATAGCGCCGTCTCTGATCATACGCATTTCTCATCTCTTCCACGTCTTTATCTCCGTTTCTGAGAGCGTCCACCGCAGCATACTGACTGGTGGTGGGAGCACACATGATGGCGAACTGATGGATCTTCGTCATCTGCTCGAGAATGGCTTCGGGACCGCATACGTATCCGAGTCTCCATCCGGTCATTGCGTATGCCTTGGAAAAGCCGTTGATAAGGAGAGTTCTCTCCTTCATGCCGGGGATCTCTGCTATCGAAACATGCTTATCCTTATAGGTAAGCTCTGCATATATCTCATCCGACATTGCTATCAGATCATGTTTGATGATGACTTCGGCTACAGCCTCCAGATCACTTCTTTCCATGATCGCGCCGGTAGGGTTATTGGGGAAAGGAAGAACAACTACCTTGGTCTTGTCAGTGATGGCTTCTTCCAGTTCCTCAGCCGTCAGGCGGAATTCGTTCTCAGCCTTCAGATCGATGCTTACAGGCACGCCTCCGGCCAGGATAGTACACGGTTCATACGATACATAGCAGGGCTTGGGGATGATGACCTCATCTCCGGGATCCAGGAGCGCACGTAGGCCTATATCTATGGCCTCGGATCCGCCCACCGTGATCAATACCTGCTTGGCGGGTTCGTAGGACAGATTAAATCTCCGGTTAAGATAATTGCATATCTCTTTGCGCAGTTCCATGAGACCGGAATTGGATGTATAGAAGGTACGCCCTTTTTCAAGGGAATATATACCCTCATCGCGGATATGCCATGGTGTATCAAAGTCGGGTTCACCGACTCCCAGAGAGATGACTTCGGGATCGTTCATCTCCGCTACTATATCAAAAAACTTGCGGATACCCGAAGGCTTGATATTAACGATCGTCTTTGACAGAGGGTTTCTCAAGGTGACACCTTCTCTCTGACATCCTGAGTTCTGGTATCCATGATGGTACCGTGGTCCTTATATCTCTTCAGGATAAAGTGAGTTGCGGTCGATATTACGGTATCGAGCGTTGAGAGTTTCTCGGAAACGAACTGGGATACCTCTTTAAGGGACTTGCCCTCCAGGGAAATGAGCAGGTCATACCCTCCCGAGATCAGATATACACTCGTCACCTCGGGATAATTATATATGCGCTCGGCTATACGATCGAATCCCTCTTCTCTCTGAGGCGTCACACGCACTTCGATGAGCGCGGAAACCTTCTCTATGGAGGTCTTGTCCCAATCGATCATGGTATGGTAGCCGCAGATGATGCCCTCTTTCTCCAGCTCTTCTAAAGTGTTGGCAACTTCGACTTCCTCTGTTCCCAGGCGGATGGCGAGTTCACCGATGTCTATACGGCTGTTCTTTTCGATCGTGGTCAGTATCGCTTCACGTATGTTTTCCATTTATCTTCCCCCTGTGCTGCTCTCCGTGATATTAAGACGAAGGATTTCATCCATATCCGGTCTGTTCAGACACCTGATCTCATCTCTGTTAATGATTGCACGACTGCGCTCCCTCGTCAAGCACCCAATGAGCGCAGAATCCATATTCCTCTCCGATAACCGGCCCATCAGTCCTTCCGGGTCCGCTGTAACTATGAGAAAAGCTCCGTCACTGCTCATCTCATACGGATCGGCATTCAGACAGTTGCACAGTTCCACTGTTTCCTGCAGGATCGGGATACTCTTAAGTTCCACGTCAAAGCCGAGATTCATATCCTCGCTCAGATCCCAGAGCGCGGCATATACACCGCCTTCTCCGACCGGTCTGATGTAACCGGTCCCGGCATCTTCGCCATCCGTTTCTTTTGCGAAGATCTCACAAAGCGTCCTCAGATCCTCAATCCCCGCTAACGGGATGTTTCTTATCCTGTCGCAGTAACTGTCGTTAAAATGCTTTTTCAGATCCTCCTCATGACCGGCAGCCAGGATCACGGTTCCGGAAGCACCTGCAAAACCGGTCATCACTATTCCGGCACCCGCATGATCCGGTTTCTTTTTCGCGGCTGGACCTTCCCCGGTCAGGCATGGCTGCGCTCCCCTTACGGGATAGGCCGTCATATATATCTGCGGTACCGACACCCCTTCCGAGGATCGGATAACGGTTTTTCCTATGGACATGTCCCGGGCGGAACAAACCTCGATCAGAATTCCCATGATGGTCCTGAGGTCGGATTCTTCTGCCGATACGGGCAGCGTCAGATCAAACCCCACCGTATCGGGTACAGCCCGGAAAGCCGCGATACAGTTTCCGATAAGCCGGAGCATGTATGTGTTCAGGATCTCTTTTGCGGCCGGGTCTTCTGCTTCTACCTCTCCGCTGACCGTCACAGGAGCAAAACATAAAGAGGTACTGTCTGCCGCGCAGATCGTACCCCTGTCTTTATTGTACTTATATATGGGCTTATATACAGCCCGGTCATATATATTTGACGGTAAAGAGCCGTTTCTCATCGTTACTGTGCGGGAACTTCCTCGGGCGGTGCGGGATTAAGTATCGCTGCAGCCTGAGCTGCTGCGCCGGCAGCTACATCGGCGCTTCCGGAACCCGCGGCCTCCATAAGATAGTTATATATATCGGGATTATCGGTCGCAACTCCGATCGTTATGCTCCTGGGAGACATCTTATATGTAGAAGAGTTTACCTCATCACGACTTGTCAGAACTCCGTCTTCGTAGGTATTTCTCCATAATCTCGCCTTATATCCGATATGAGCTGACTGGATACCCGAACTGTATCCTGCCGGGCGTCCGGCATCCGCATATATCGCATCGGTCTCGGGCACATTGGTCTCAAGAACCTCGCTCTCATATGTTACCCGGTGTGATGCCGGTCTCGACTCCACTCCGTAGATCGTGAATGTGATCTGCTTCTCGGCGGTAGTGTGACCGTCTATATATATAGGATATTCCGTGTTGTTTACGAACCGGAAGTTCTTTCCCGAGGATTCGGCTATGGCTGCATCCATGCTCGGCTTAACATATCCGATGATCATGGAATGGCAATGTCTCTCGGTAACATCAAGTTCCGAAAGGAGTACGGCATTATACAGCGTCGTGGATACCTGACAGATACCCCCGCCGAGGCTGTCCACAACCTGACCGTTTAAGTAGGATCCCGCCATGAAGTATCCGTTTGCTTCCGAGAAAGGAGTGATCTTCTCAAGTGTGGAGAATTCCTCTCCGGGATAAAGAGTGGTCCCGTTTATCAGCCCGCATGCATTGGCTATGTTAGCGGATCTCGAAGAACCCGAAGTCGAGTAGCTCGTGGTAAAAGTGCCGAGAACATCGGTAACTTTGGAGAGTTCCTCGTAACTTCCGAGAGGCTCAAGTACATCGACCGTAAGATCATATGTGAGATCGCTGCCGTCCCATTCGTTTATCAGGTAGTCGGTAAGGCCTGCCAGAACAGTATCCTGTTCGATGGCTCTTCCGGCCTGACCTTCGGTAATGCTGAAACCTTCAGCAGCTCTCACCATCGAAGCATTCACGGCATCTCTGTCATATTCTTCGGCGCATGCGGCGATGATGCTCGAAAGCAGTTCGTTATCTATGGAATACTCAAGATCATATACCTTGGGCTCGCGCTTAAGATCCGCAAGCTGCATGTATCTTGATACTATGTCTCCGGATTTGCCGAGAGACAGTGCTTCATCGATGACATTTTTATTGACCCAGTTAAAATCAACGTCCGCACCCGTAAAAGAGTAGGAATAATCCGCATTGTCGGTGATCGTTATCGTAGATGCGCGCCATTCGTTGACTCTGGTCTTTACGGTCTTCTCTGCTTCATCACGGCTGCATCCCGAAATATCTATATCATCAACAAAAACACCGGTCTCGATATTCGACCCCGGTGCAGCCTGGGCATTGATACAGGTGAACAGCCCCGCTGTCACTGTGATCATTAATCCCGTTATCAGCTTATGATTGATACGCATCACTAACTCCAAATATGCTATGATTAACCTACGAGAGTGAGTACCGTCGGAATGACCATCATCAGAACGATGATAATGGCAATGATTGAAATTACTATCTGTCTGCGGCGTTTTTTTCCACTCTGACCCTGCATGATCTCTCCCTGTAATATGTTTTTTCAGAAAGGATTATAGATGAACTTGATAATTTTGGCAACCTTCCTGGTCGTCTGCCTGATCGTTGCTTTCTCGGTACGAAGTACCAAGAACAAATATGAACAGGAAGAACGGGCATTCTGGGAAAAAGAGCGGGCTGCCAACTCTGTCAGGCGCAAATCCCTGGATGGTCTGGATTACATCACCATACCCATGGACAGTCTGCCGACAGGACTTCACACTGATAATGATACCATAGCATCCTGTATAGACACTATAGGCGAACTCTCCAAGTCTCCCGTTGTCAATCTGACAGGTATCAGTAATACTGACCTAAAACTTAAATACGGAGCGCCGAATATCACTCTTCTGACACTCTACGACCAGAGATACACGCTGCTTGCCTCAACGCTACAGAAGTGGGCGGCTGCTCTTATAGAACTGAATGAAAAAGAAGCTGCCCGCACGGTCCTGGAATACGCGGTATCCACTAAGACCGATGTGAGCAGCACCTATAAAAGTCTTGCTTCCATATATTCCGAATCCGGTGATACGGATTCCATTAAGGCTCTGATCCCGGTCGCCGAGTCACTGAACACTCCGCTCAAAGACTCGATCGTAAGCAATCTTAAAACCTATTTGGACTGAAAGTCCTTCATGTTCTTCTGATACAGGATGAACAGACCCTTTATCAGCAGTTCCGAATCAATGATTATGTCCGTCTTGCAGTTGGGAATGACCGTTCTGGCAAATCCGCCTGTAGCAACAACTGCTGTCTTATATCCCAGATCATCCCATATGCGCTCTATCATGCCGTCGATACATGCGGCATGGCCGTATACGCTACCGCTCTGCATGGCTCCGACGGTCGTTCCGTTTATTAGCTTATCCGGAAGTTCTATCGCAATATCGGGCAGGTGTGCGGCATTCGCGGTCAGACCGTTTACCGATACCTTGACACCCGGCATGATCATACCGCCCATAAATCGCTTCTGATCGTCGATAACGGATATGGTCGTAGCCGTTCCCATGTCGACAAGGATTATGGGTGAACCGTATTCATTGAGTCCTGCTACCGCTCCTACCAGAAGGTCGGGACCGAGGGAAGCGGGATCGTCGATCTTGATATCAACGCCCGTCTTGATCCCGGGTGCCACCTCGATTATGGGCTTCTTCAGGATCATCTCTGCCGCATTCCTTACCTGTCTGGTGACCGGAGGAACCGAAGATGAAAGTATGCCGCCACTGATATCGGAAGGAGATACTCCGCGGATATCCATGATGGTCTTGAAATGGACGGCATATTCCATGGATGTGGCTTTGAAATCTGTATGGATCCTCTCTTCGAAGACTATATCTCCGGAGTTAGAATCGAGACAGCCGAAAGTAACATTAGTATTACCCAGGTCTATTGCAAGGATCATTCTTTTGTCTCCTCAGCGGATTTTTCCGGCATTTCAACTTTTTCTGCAGATGCTCCGCTTCTGCGTCCGATATGGATTATACGAACGATAACGGTGCTAAGTACGAGATTGATCGCAAGCTCAACCAGGAAGTTAAGCCCGACAAATGCTGTGAGCATGTAAACTCCGGCATTGGCAAATCCTGCGCCTGCTGCCCACTCCTTGATCGTATCGTAGAAGAACAGACGGCATCCGAGAAGAAATACTCCGGTATTGACTACGGGAGCAACAACTCCGGCGATGATAACCGCTAAGAGTGTATTCTTTTTCTCCAGGGCTTTATATGCCAGACCTGCGAGCATACCGGCAAGTACACCCTTTAAGATACATGTGATGATGGTTCCGGGGATATTGATCGCGAGAAATACGCCGGCATCCGTAAACAGAACTATGAGACCAAATACCGCTCCGAGCCAGATGCCTGCCAGATATCCGTACAGTGCGACTCCGACGATTATCGGAACAAGAACGAGGGTGATGTTAAACATCCCGAATCTGATTCCGAGTGCGAGTGCCTGAAGGACCACAACTACTGCGGTCAACAGACCGATGCCAACGAGATTTTTTGTTTTAGTATTCATTTTTTTCCTCCTGCTACTGTCCCTTTATCAGGGTATAGTGCTTTAACAACGCCAATGAATTATATCACCACAGAAGAGATCTTTGCAATCAATTCTTAAGGCACGTATATAGTTTACGGATAAGTTCATCGGGCTTGTAAGGTTTGGCGATATAGTCGTTCATGCCGTGAGCCATACATTCATCACGGTCTTCCGCAAAAGCGTTTGCGGTCATGGCTAAGATCGGGAGGTTTGCAAGCTCCGGATCCTCCAGTTCACGGATCCTGTCGGCAGCTGTAAGGCCGTCCATTACAGGCATCTGCACATCCATCAGGATCATGTCATATTCGCCGAATGCGGATTCCTGTACTTTCTTCACCGCTTCCTCTCCGTTTACGGCCTCATCGGCTGTCATTCCGCGGGCCTTAAATACGCCCTTGGCAAGAAGGCGGTTAGTGGTATTGTCGTCAACCAGCAGGAAATGCCTGCCTTTCAGGAACTCGATCATGTCGTCCAACGATACCTCGTTGATATCCTCCTCTTTGTCCTGAACTGCGCTGTGCTCGTGAAGAACCTCAAAGTTTATGTTGATAGTATATGTGGTCCCTTCTCCCTCACGGCTCTCCACATCTATGGTCCCGCCCATGATCTCGACCAGTCTCTTGGTGATCGTCATTCCGAGACCCGTGCCCTGAGTCTTACTGATCGTGGACGTTCTTTCCCTCTCAAATGGCTCAAATATATGCTCGAGAAACTCCTTGCTCATGCCGATACCGGTATCGGCGATTATGAACGCAAAGTCGGCATGATCGGGATCCGTATATCCGGTCTTCTGAACCCTCAGCTCCACATATCCGCCCGAAGGGGTGAATTTGACGGAATTACCGACGCAGTTTAACAGGATCTGATTTAAGCGGAGCCTGTCGCACATGACTATGCTCTCATCCATGTTTTCCATATTGATGTTGAAATTGAGTCCGCGGGTCTTAACTTCCGAATCGACTATCTTCTCAAGATCATAAACCAGCGACGTCAGGTCACATTTTACAGGCTCTATGTTGATACGTCCGCTCTCGATCTTACTCATGTCAAGGACATCATTTATGAGCATCAGCAGGTGGTTACCGGATGTGCGGATCTTCTCCAGATACTCCTTGACCGCAGCGGGATCTTCACTGTTCTCTACAGCCAGTTCGGTAAATCCTATGACGGCATTCATCGGAGTTCTGATATCATGCGACATGTTGCTTAAGAAATCACTCTTGGCTTTGTTCGCCTGCTGTGCTTCCTTAAGAGCCTCTTTAAGCGCTGCCTGGGATCTCTCCAGATCTTCGAGGGCAGCCAGTTTCTCCTCCTGGAGCTTTTCTTTCAGTTTTTCTTCGTGTATATCCTGGATTACACCGTGAAACTGTACGATCCCGTCAGGATTTTCAAAGAGTTCGCCGGTACCCCTGTACCATCTGTAAGTATCGGTCTTATCATGAAGCCGAAACTCCTCATTATATGCGCTCAGTCCTTTACAGGCTCTGTCCAGAGCTACGTTAACCCTGTCCCTGTCATCAGGATGAAGCGATTCACCCCACAAGAGAAAATCAGGAATCTCCATATCTCTGTTTCCATTCAGAAGATATCTGAATTCCGGTCCGCTGCTCACACCGATGATCTCTCCGTTTTCATCCAGATCAAATGACCAGGATGCGGTCTTCATGATCTCATGCACCGTACGCGTGGCTTCCTCTGCGGTATTCTTGGCGTTCTCAAGCTGCGCTTTGCTTTCCTCCAGCTCACGTGTCGTAGCTACCAGTTTCTGATAGTCCGGAGTCTCATATGTAAAAAGCAAAACTATGAGCGCCAGCGCTATGGAAGGAAATCCGAGCAGAATGTTCCTGAACCATATGAGCTGGACGGTAGCTCCTATCTCGGCTATGAAGATAAAAGCGACCGTTCCTACGAACTGTTTACGTGTGAAATGCATCCGCCGGATGATCATCCTGACCAGCGAAGATGTCATATACAATAACGGGATAACAAAGGTTACAAGATATAGCGGGCCACCGGTATACTCTCTGTTTTCGTCAAAGTAGAATATCAGATGCGTGATCGGATCTGTCACGATCAGAAGCTCATAAGCGCAGAAAACCACACCGCATATACGGTCATATGTATTCTTTTTTCCATCGGGATCGAGCAGATAACGGATATATATCGGGAGCAGATACGAGCTTAACGCCGCTATCATGAAATAGATCAGGTTCAGCAGGAAATTCAGCCATACGGGAACCATCTCCGAAAAAGAGATCGTAACAGCGGTAACGGTATCCATGATCGCAGCAAACACGACCGTCAGGACCAGGGCTCTGAACACCCGGTTGGACTTGACATCGGAATTATACTGCACTTTCAGAAATACATAATATACGCTCAGGAACAGCGCGCTTAAGATATTAAAGTCAATATTGTATTTCATACTATGACCATCGGGAAAATAATATGTAAAACACTACTTTTGAGTATAGCACGAAGGACACAGATCGCACAAAAAACATTCGCTGCAATCGGGCTTCGGAGCCTTACAGATCGTCCTCCCCAGCGTGATGATATGAATATTCCACAGGATCCAGTGATCCTCGGGAAGGATCTTCATCAGATCATACTCTATCTTTACCGGATCCTCATTCTCCGTAAGCCCCAGTTTCCGCGATATCCTCTTAACATGCGTATCCACTACGATGCTCGGCATTCCGTAGATATTTCCGCGTATGACATTGGCGGTCTTTCGTCCGACACCGGGAAGCGCGGTAAGAGCATCTATATCCGAAGGAACCTCTCCACCGTACTCTTCGATCAGTTTCCGGCAGCAGGCGATGATATTCTTTGCCTTATTATGGTAGAATCCCGTCGAATGGATATCCTGCTCCAGCTCCTTTAAATCCGCCTCGGCAAAATCCCGTACCGATGTATACTTCCGGTACAGATCCTTAGTTACGATATTGACCCTCGCATCCGTACACTGTGCGGACAGTATCGTCGATATCAGAAGCTGCCAGGCATTCTCATGCTCAAGGTAACATACGAAGTCCGTCCCGTAATGCTCATCCAGCCTCTCGAGGATCTTTATTACCCGCTCGTCGCGGTCTTTCTTTTTCTCTTTCACTTTCATTTCCAAACCGAATGATGATAATGTATATTATTATATAAGAATCCGGAATGTCACGAATCAGTTCCACGCAGGCACGCTCTCGCTGCTTTCGCCCAGCAACGGACGCTAGGCTCGAAAATACCTCGCCAAGCGCCGGCGGGCTCACAGCACCTGCTTAGGAACCTGCTTCGTTTCATTCCTGCGTTATCTAATAATATACATTATTTCATTCTAACGAGAAAGAAAGGATAAGATATGCAGCAGAAAGTACTCAGCAAATTTCATGAACTGTTTGGGGCGGAGGGAGATATCCGCACCTACTTTGCCCCGGGCCGCGTAAATCTGATCGGAGAGCACACGGACTATAACGGCGGACATGTATTTCCGTGCGCACTTACGATAGGAACATATGCGGCTGCGAGAAAGAGAGACGACCGTAAGATCAGATTCTTCTCGATCAATCAGTTTTCAAAAGGGGTTATAGAGACATCGCTCGATGATCTTAATCCTTCGGATGCGGCTGGCTGGACCAACTATCCGAAGGGAGTTGTATGGGCTTTTCTCGGGAGAGGACTTAAGATCGATACGGGCTTTGACATGGTCATAAGCGGTGATATCCCGGCGGGAAGCGGACTTTCATCATCGGCCTCTCTCGAGGTTCTGACCGGGTTCATGCTCAGGGATCTGTATGGACTTGACAGTGTGACCAACGTCGAACTGGCTCAGATCGGACAGTACAGTGAGAACAACTATAACGGCATGAACTGCGGTATCATGGACCAGTTCGCATCCGCCATGGGCAGGAAGGACAATGCCATTTTCCTTGACTGCAATACCCTGTCATATGAGTATGCTCCGATAGTACTCGACGGATACAAGATCGTCGTTACCAACAGTAAGGTTAAACACTCTCTCGTAGATTCCGCATATAATGACAGACGTTCATCCTGCGAGAAAGCGCTGGAAGAATTAAAGACTGTGACCGATATAAGTTCTCTGGGTGATCTTACCGAAGAGGAGTTCGAAAAGTATAAGAGCGCGATCAAGGATGAGACGCGTGTACGCAGAGCGCATCATGCGGTATATGAGAACCGCAGAGCCATAAAAGCGGTAGAAGCGTTAAAGAACGGAGATCTGGCTGAGTTTGGAAAGCTGATGAACGAAAGCCACATTTCACTCAGAGATGATTATGAGGTTTCATGTCCTGAGATCGATGTTCTCGTGGATGCAGCCTGGGCATGTGACGGCGTGGTAGGTTCACGTATCACCGGAGGCGGCTTCGGAGGATGTTCCGTAAGCATCGTAGCTGACGATAAGATCGAGAGCTTCAAGGAAGCCCTCGCTAAGGCATATAAGGAAAAATGCGATCTTGAGCCCGAATTCTATGTGGTTTCCGTAGGAGACGGCCCGAAGAGATTCTGATAAGAACACATGAAAACGCCCACGCTTTTTACCGGCGTGGGCGTTTTGTTATGCAAGGAAACCTCGATTGGGAGTACTCACTACATCCTCATTAAGTGTACCGCGTCCGTAAGTGAGTCCAGCATAAACATTCTCTGAGTTTTTCATAACCGGTCCCGAAGTGTTGGTATCCGCGATCTGAGCATATGCATCACGAAGTCTGGTCATGATGGATCTGATCTGGGCGAGAGCATCTGTATCTTTCTTTGTCTGGACCGCTGCCAGACGTCTGCTGCAATAGATATAGAGCTGCAGGAGTTCTCCCGCCGGTGAATAATCATAATTTAACGATCCGATCAGTTCGTTGATACAACTTCTGATGCGTACGATGTTTGCCATGAACTTATTCTGATCGGATTCTTCGATCGCGTCCTTAACATCATCAATGTAGCTGATGGCTATATCATATATGATGACTACCATATCCGTAGTATTAGCCTGGGATATGCGTCTGGTAAATTCCTGCTTCTTAACGTCAACCATCTGATCGCCTCCAAAACCCTTAAGTCAGATACTGCCTAGCTCGATCACTGAAGTAACTGAAGTGCGGATGAAGGTCTGTCATTAGCCTGGGCAAGTACGGATGTCGAAGCTTCTGTCAGGATCTGAGCGGTTGAGTATTCAACGGCTTCTTCTGCCATGTCTGCGTCTACGAGTCCGGAATATGCGCTGGTCAGAGCCTCATTGGTAACGCCGAGGGTCTCCACGGTGTGCTCAAGACGGTTCTGGTATGCGCCGAGACGGCTTCGAAGGTCATTTACATATGTAAGCGCTGTCTTTGCATCTTCTATAAGCTTGGATGCTCCGGCCTGCGTTCCCGCATCGGCGTCATCTATGCTCATGAGTTTAAGCGAAAGTGCGGGGATACGGATACCGATGATCTGATCCTCATTGGCACCTATCTGCATATCCATGGCACCGAGACCGGTGATATCCATGTTAATGGTAGGGACGCTTGTCTGTCCGGAAAGCGCTTCCACATCCAGTGTGATCGAGAAGTCACCGTCACCCGTTATGGTAAGCAGTGTCCCGTCAACAGCGCTGACCTTGGTATTTGAAGGATAGTCGGGTGTGGGGAATGTTAAGGTGTCATTGGCAGTGAGCGTAGCATCAGCATCCAATGAACCGCCGTTCCATACCAGACTGATACCGGAAAGTGCATATCTGCCTGCCGGTGTCTCATCGCTGTATGTTGCAACTTTTACGGAAAGATTGTCGGTATAGCCCTTCAGGTCAAAGCTTCCGTCAAGCAGCGTCTGACCGTTAAATTCTGTTGTATCGGCAACACGCTGGATCTCTTTTTTCAGCTGGACGATCTCTTCCTGTATAAGCTTTCTGTCATCATCGGTGATCGTATCGGTAGCGCCCTTGACAGCCAGCTCACTCATTCTGTTGACCATGTCGGTTACTTCCTGAAGTGCTCCGTCAGCGATGCTGATGATATTGATCGCATCATTGGAAGACTGGGTTGCTCTGGAAAGACCTTCTATCTGCAGATTCATTCTCTTGGAAATAGCGTATCCAGAAGGTTCATCCTTCGCTGCCGAGATCTTAAGACCGGAACTGAGACGACCTATGGTCTTGGAAACTCTGGCATCAGCTTTATTAAGTGCCAGATTAGCATTCATCGCCTGAACGTTGTAGTTGATCCTCATATGAAACCTCCTGGTGAATCGATTCAGACGTCCCTGTCCGGAAAACGGATGATATCCTTATCATCCAGCTTGATCATCAGATAGCTCTGAGGGCTGAGATGAACACCCGTGCCACTCTGTAGAGCTCTATGTTATTAATATCGGCCGTATCCGCTCCATCCTTAATCTCATTTCCGCTTTTTTTACGATCAAAGAAACTGTCGGTAAAATTGTCGGGATCGATATGTGCGGTATGGACCAGTTCGGGCTTGAACCGAAGCTTTTCACTTAAGTTCTCTGTCATCTGTGACAGTCTGTCAAAAGCGGATTCCTGCTCGTAGGCGATGATCCCGCTCATTTCTCCCCTGAATGAAAACTCGGAAGCGATCACTCCTATGCTCTCGGTCATCATAGTTACCGCAACACGACCTGCTCCGCTCTCATGGCGGATCGTCAGCCTGATGGATGTGTACTCGCCGTCAATATCGGCAGGGATATCATATACTTCATCACGGGCAAGTGATGACAGGATGTTTAACTGCTTCATGCTCGTCCGGATGGCTCTAACATCCAGATAACTGTCTGCCTCGAGAGTCATGTCGGCCAGATCCTCCTTAAACTCATCGAGCATGGACGTATATGCCGAAACGGCTTCATCAGCTCCCGTCATATGCTCCAGAAGATCGTCTACCCTGTCGCTTAAGTCATCTGCGGAAAGCGGTGCCGGAGCATCGTTCCCCGCTTTTGACCGAAGGATTTTGTCGGTTATCGGAGCCAGCCAATCGCCCCTTTTGTGCTTAAGAGCATTGATCGCTTCGATACCGGTCAGGGAAACTCCTTCGCCGGACATAAGCAGATTTTCGATGATGCTCTCGTTAGCCCGGGCACTTTCCGCAAATCTTCCGGTCGTAAATGCCGCACTTATCTGCTCATCTATCCTTGCATTGCTCCTTATGGAATCCACTCCGCCGAAATCATCGCCCACGGAATAATCCATGCCGGACTTAGCCGTGCTTCTCATGGCCGCCAGAAGATTCGCAAAACTCATCTCCAGCCCCATTTCCATGAGCTTGCCGACTGCCGCATCATCCGTCCGGTCGAGCCCCGCCAGCATTCTGTATATTCCTATATAAGAATCTCTCTCCAGATCCGTGATCTCATTCTGCCTCTCGAGCTGCATCAGGAATCTGGCAAAATCCGCAGCCTGTCTTTCGGGTTCGCCATCCTGCCTGTTCAGATAGTCGCCCAGCTCCTGAATAGGCATATTTAAAGGGTTTACATCCTCGCGGATCATGTTAAGGACTCTTTCGGGAGTAAGTCTGTTAAGCACATCCCGGAGACCGATATCCGCGGTCCTGACCTCTTCGATCTTTTCAACGGTTATCTCTATGGAATTATATCCGAGGATCCTGACAGCACGTCTGTTCAGGTCATTCTGCTCCATGTTCAGGTCTTCGAGGATATCATCGACATTCCTAAATGCCTTGGTGATGGAATCGCCCATATCCCTTCTGGGAGCGGTCATCAGTGCCTCATATGTTTCTTCGGCTCTTATGTATGCTTCACGTCTTACGCTTCCGGATTCATATACTTCATGCAGAGTGAAGCTCTCGCTCATACCGAACTGAAGCCTGCCTGAGCCGTTGTACTGACCCAATATCGCCGCCGGCATTGAAGGGATGCTGCCAAGCTCCGACTTTACATCGGTGTACATCTTCATCCGGGATGAGGATACCTCTTCATCATCGGAAGGGAAAAGCCTGTGTGCCAGCGCTGCTTCTGCTTCTTTCAGCGCATCGACCAGTTCCTCCATCGGAGCTATATCTATACGGTAATTGCTGCGAAGGAGCAAACGGTTTGCTTCAACGCTCATCGTTATACGGGCTTCCTCAAGTACCCGGCGGGCGTGGATCTGTTCCCTGGTCATGGACTCGGTATCGATCACCGGAGCCTGCGTTTGGGGAGCTGCCTGCAGATCTTCGGCTGCCTTCGTGAGATTTCGGAGGTTCAGAAGAAGACCTTCGCCGACTACGGCATCAGCTGCTTCATCCGGGATCGAGCGTACAAGCTCTGTCAGTTCTTCAGCCTGAGTATATACGGATTCCTCATAGGTCAGATTGGCTTTCTGTCCGGGGATCCCGGCACTCAGAGCGATGCTGACGGATGCTGCGAGTTTATTCGGATCGGGTTCCTCCCTCAGATCCCTAATGCTCTCCAGTGAAAGGAGCGTCTCGGGAGTAAGCGGGATATTGTAGTTTATGAGCAGTTTCGCGTCTTCATAATTCCGGTCGTCCACTTCAAGGCCTGCTTTACGGATGGTTTCCTCTATCTGAGGTCGTAGAGCCTCGATATCCGATGAATCCGACTGAACTCCGCCCATGTTTATATATCCGTCCTCGGAAAAGTAGCGGCGGCCGCCTTTTGCTTCCGCTACTCCGGCATGAGATGCCTGATATATGTTCTCAACCGTGGGCGACTTGGAGTTTTCAACCAGATATGCAGCTGCCGTATCGTTTATCGGGAGCACTTCCATGGCCATGGATACCGCATCTTTGACCTGTGTCACTACCTCGGAAGATACGTTCAGATCCTGTCCGTGCAGTAATTCGGCAAGAACCTTATCATCTACAGTGTCCGTGAAGCCGGCAACATCGGCCCCGCCCTTGATCAGAGCAGCCTTGATCTCATCCAGGATCGTCACGGAATCGGTTACATCCATATCTTCGGGCATCTGTCCGGTACGGACCAGCTCGGAATAATCCTCATCAGACATGGAGAGACTCATGACGGACATATAGTCGGTTTTCAGCTGAACGTCGGTAGCGCTTAAGCCTGCTGCCAGATCGGTCACCGGTTCTTTTCCGGAATCCGCAAAAGGCATATCGCCCATGATTCCCTGAGACATCATAACTCCGCCCGCAGCTGCCGTATCCATAAAGCCCTTCGGGGAATTGCTTATCTTATTATCATTCTGAATCCTGTCGCCGAAAGCAGGCGACGCAGTCCGATACTCGGTGTCAAAGTTGATCTTCATACAAAAACCCTCCACACTTATACGCGCAGTCCTTTGCACCTCGTAATGAAAAACATGAAAAAGAGCAGGCACCTCCCTGTGCCTACTCTTTATATCGGTCGTATCATATCGAAACTTTATGTGCCGTTAACGATGCTGTCAGTTTTTGATCCCGAACATCACTATTCCTTTGGCATATCCGCCGTTTATGTGTGACATGAGCTCGGATACCGACGGATACGGTCCGATCAGTATCCCGTCGCCGTATGTGTTATGTGCCGTATAACCTCTATCCCCATGCGTGATACAGATGGTATGGATCTTATGGAATATGCTCCGGCTGTCGTTGTACAGCGTAAGGATCGACACATCAGAATCCGCAGCCAGTTCATCATATTCCTCGGGATCAAGCGTGGTCCTGACCTTCATTCCTCTTTTGACAAGATGGTCCCGGATCGCAAGCGGAGCCGTTCCGAACCTCCCGCTTAAGACCATCCCGTCCTGTTCAAAATCCCTGATCAGTTCCTGAAGGTCTGCTCTCCTGCCAAGACTGAGGAGCGCATTATACACCGCGATGATCTCGCATCCGGCATAAGCCATGTCGGATCTTCCGTATGCGATGTCTCCGTAACTGTTCTGCTTTTCCAAAAGACCGATGCCGTCCGGATCCGGTCGCTTCCCCTCCCCGAAGGAGCCGAGGAGTCTGTCCGTTGCTATCCGGTTTTTGTTTATGTTCTTTTTGCTTACACCCCATGCGATGTGGAAGCGTTTCTGAATCCTACGCATGGAGTCAAGTATCCTTAAAACAGTCCGGTTACTTATTCTGTTGGGGATAAATCCGCCAAAACTCATTCTTCCAGATATTTATGTATCAAAAGCTCTACGCGTTCCCTGGTCAGTCTTGCACCCGTTCCGTATTCTACCTGAGGCTGCATCGTTCCGCCGCCGAAACTCTCGGCAGCGTCCTGCATCGCGGTCTCTTTTTCCTTGATCCACTTCTTCTGTTCGGTCCTTAAGGTTTCCATATCATTCTCATTCAGCGTCTCGCCCAGATATCCCCAGATCCCGTTCAGAAGAGAATCCCAGTTACTGTAATCTTCGTAGCACAACTGATTCTGTGTGCTCTGATCCGCCGTGCCTTCATAGATCATGTCGTCGATCTCTTTGTCACGCTCGCGAACCTTATCATATGCCGCCATGACATCATCGGCACTGAGAAGCGTATCCACGGTGACAGTAGTCTTCTTGACTCCGTCGATGGTGCAGTTTTCCATGCTCACTTCCATGTTGGAGAACAGGTAATACTCATTGTTTTTGAATTCACAATCCGTAAACAGGGCACTGCAGTATTCTTCCAGAGAAACGAAATCGCATCCGTTATAGGTGCATCTGTTATCCGAAAACTCACAATCGGTAAATGACACGTCACTACCGTTATAGAGACTGATCATATCAAGGCCTTCGCTGTCCCTGAAGGAGCAGTCGGCAAAGGATACGCTGTTTACGCCGTTTAGATCAAGAAGGCCGTATGTGCATTCATATATCTCGGTATTCCTGACATCGATCCCGTAGGAATACATCGACTCGATACCATATGTTCCGCAGCCGTAGAGATGACAATCCTCTACCGTGATATAAGAAGAAGAATTGATCGCGAGCACACTTCCGGAGCATGTTCCGGGCTCCACGTCATGTCCGACCGTCAGTCCCTTATAAGTTACATGCTCACAATCATAGAGGGAAAGCACGTCAAAGTACGGATCGTCAACGCAGATAAGGACCTTCGCTCCGTCCTTTGCCTCCAGGCACAGATTGGATACGTTTCTGATCGAATATCCTTCATAGCTTTCCGTTGAAATACGGGGATTATCCAGTTTTCTCACAGATACGCCCGTAAGATCGTAAGTTCCCTCTTCAAGAATGATCTTTCGGTTATTCTGAATGCTGTTAAGCAGTTCCGTCGCATCCGAAACCGTAACGGTATCGAAGTAACGAAGGCTCTCGGGATCGGCTAATCGGGGGGAATCTTCGGGAAGATAGAAATGAGTGGTGACGGAATAGTAATCCTCATCATATTCTGAATCCTCGGCTTTATGAAAGTATTCTTCCGCCTCGATCAGCATGTCATCAGCCAGGGTGAGCTTGCGGTCAATCGAATCCATATCTCTGAACGGATCATCCAACAGAGCACACCACTCCTGATTGGGGCAGTCCCTGTATGCGGCATCATCCTGTATTTCCAGTTCGGTACCGTAGATCCGTGTCTCGGTCTCATAGTTCAGGCACAGATAATCCGCAATATACCTGTCCGCATCCTTACGGACGATGATCCTCGAATCCGGTGAAAACTCATCAGCGAGCATAGCCGAGGATGAGTAAGTCTCTCCGTCGGCATATTCGGAATAATATGTGGTACAGATACATGTCCAGCTGCCGACCATGTCATCAAGGGGAGAATCCCCGGTGGTCGCGGTCACGGGTGTGGGTGCGGGATCCGTATCCGTGTCCGTTTGCGCCGTACTGTCATCTGTATCGGTTGTCTGCGTTGTCACCGTATCGGGCGCATTTACCTGTTCTTCGACATTATCCCTGATCTTATCAACCAGTCCGCAGCCTGTGAGCAGCGCAGCCATCAGGACCGCCGACAATACGGATGCGATATACCTTGAATACTTCATATCTTACCCCCCCGTTTTCATATATTTACAGTTTATCAGGTTCCGGGTACTCCACACCGAAAGTCTCCACGGTCACTGTCTTCATGACCTGAGGAGTTCGGGGACGATCCTGGAAGTCGGTCTCCGTCTCTGCTATGCCGTCAACCACATCCTGTCCCTCGATCACCTTACCGAAAGCCGCATACTGTCCGTCGAGATGCGGGGATGTCTTATGCATGATAAAGAACTGGCTGCCCGCGGAATCTGGCATCTGACTTCTTGCCATCGACAGGACTCCTGCCGTATGCTTTAAGTCATTCTGAAAACCGTTTATCGCGAACTCACCCTTAATGCTGTATCCGGGGCCTCCGATACCGATCCCCTCGGGATCACCGCCCTGGATCATGAAACCTTTGATGACTCTGTGAAAGATCAGCCCGTCATAGAAACCTTTGTTTATCAGGCTTATGAAATTGCGGACAGACTGAGGTGCGATATCGGGATATAACTCGGCCTTGATGATATCGCCGCTTTCCATCGTAATTGTAACTATCGGGTTCTTTTCAGACATTTCTGTTTTCCTCCGCCTTTCTTTGCTTTTTATTCTGATACATCAGCTCATCTGCATCTTTGAGCATACCGGCATAATCTCCGGTCCAGTGGCCGATGCTGTATCCCATCGAAAACTTAAGTGCGACCTTGATCCCGTTTCCAAGATCGGCTCTGCGTCCGCTCTGCATGGACTTAAGATGATCAAGATCGGCCTGCAGCTGTTCTTCCCCGTATCTGTACAGGAATACGACAAATTCATCGCCACCCTGTCTCGCACAGATATTAGGTCCGGTCGCAAAACTTGATATGATATATGCGGCACTTTTTATGTATCCGTCGCCGGCATCATGTCCGTACTTATCGTTTATGACCTTCAGGTCATCCAGGTCTATCATGATCAGAGCACAGAACCTGTCCTTATCTTCCTCACCCGAATACTTCAGCAGGAAACTGTCCAGGCCTCTGCGGTTATATAATCCGGTAAGTACATCCTCGTCCCTCTCCATCTCTATCTGTTTACGCTGTCTGATGCTCTCGGTCACATCGGTAATGATACCGAAGAAATCTCCGTTGGCGGTCCTTACCTCCTCCAGACGGATGAAGCTTTCTCCTCCGATAAAGCTGTCATTATCGGGGATCACATAGATATTTTCTTCTCCTTCGATATTGGCGGGAGTAAGGCTTTCGATAGCATTCCTGACATCATTTCTGTCGGCATACAGCCTTCCGTTCGTATCAGGCTCAAGTCCCAGAACCTTGCCCACATATTCGGTATAGCGGACTATGGATCCGGACTGTTTACAGTCATATACGCCGATGTGCAGATTGACTCTGCCAAGCACGTGAGAGATCTTCTCGACGCTCGCAAGCAGACTGTGTACCATCTCATTTATGTGAGAACTTAATTCCGAGAATTCCTGACTGTTATGTACATCTACCGTAGTATCCAGATTCCCGTTGCTGATCCGCCTGAGATCATCGTTAACGATATTGATATTATCGATAACATATCTGTCTATACAGCGGGTGAAGCTCATGACCAGTATCACGGATATTATGGCAAGCCCCAGCAGAATGATAAAAGATGTCGTGGGAATCCCGGAATATATGTCCGAAAGGGGAACGACATATCCGAGAAGGGTACCGTTTACTTCCCTGAATGAAGTAAAACTGGACCTGTCATTCACGCTCTGTATGACTCCGGTTCCTTCGATCCGTGAAACCTCGAGAACGATCCCTATATCTGAAGCATTGAGTCCTACGCTTTCAGGCTCACTCGCACCGAGTATCTCTCCGCTTTCAGGATCGATAGCGTACAGACTGACGCCGGGATTAGCCACCAGCGTTGAGAAGATATACGGAAGTTCGTTTTTCTCCCGCATCCTCATGATATGACTCGGATACATGCCCACCTGAACGATGAACTCGCCATCCTCGCTCCAAAGAGCGGAATACTGCACGAGCTTACCCTCTGCGGTATTCGGAGTGATCTCCTGAACCAGCCTCAGATTCCGATCATTCAGCAGCGGCTTAAAAAAGTTCATCTGCTCTCCGGAATCAAAATTATACCCGTAATACTCGGGATGTGTTCCGAAGAATATGGAGCCGCTCTTATCGAAAATATGGATCTCATCCACCTGAACGAAATGCGCTATCTTCTTCAGCTCATCAATATCATCAAGGATCTCGGGATGATATTGGATGATATATGCGATAGTCTGTGCATTCGCAAGGCAGCTGGCTGAGTACTCCATAGTGATCTGATCAAGTTCCGCCTCGTTTCCTTCAAGTATGTTCTCTACCTGATAAAATATCTCCAGAGACTGGGCATATGCTCTCTTCTGGGCAGTCTCAACCTGGATCACGACCACGATCACAAGGATCATGGTCATAATGATCACCGTCAGGATCGACAGATATGCAACTATAGTCTGCTTCAGCTTACGAGTCTTCAAATATATCCTCCGGTTTACTGCTCATCCTCCGAAGGATCGGCTTTAAGGGCAGCAGCCTGCTGTTCCTGGATATCGGGAAATACCGACAGAATAGGCTCTACATCTTCTTTTTTACCGATGATACGGCTCACGTAGTTTGAAGTCGCTTTCATGACCTGCGGCGAGAGAACGATCACACCGATAAGGTTGGGAAGCATCATCAGACCGTTGAACGTATCGGATATATCCCATGCAAGCTGTGCTTCCATGATGGATCCTCCCAGAACAAGCGCTACAAAGAATATACGATACGGCCATACACCTTTTTCACCGAAAAGATATCTGCAGGCAGTTGTTCCGTAGTGACTCCATCCGAGCACGGTGGAGTAAGCAAAAAGAAGGATCGCTATGGCGATAAAGCCTGAACCCGCAACACCAAATGCCTGACCGAAGGAATAACTCATAAGGTTGGATGAACCGCCGATCTGCTCAAGGATAGCTTCATCAGCCACGCCTGTTCCGAGATCGATAGCACCGGAGCTTAAGAGTACGATGGCTGTCAGTGTACAAACGATGATGGTATCGGCAAAGACTTCAAAAATTCCCCACATACCCTGTCTTACAGGCTCCTTTACATTGGAGCTTGAGTGGACCATGACAGAAGAACCAAGACCTGCTTCGTTTGAGAACACGCCTCTCTTGAATCCCATCTTCATGGCCAGAGCAAGACCTGCTCCGAATCCGCCGCCGGCTACAGCCTTAAGCGAAAAAGCGCCCTTGAAGATAGCAACAAAGATCGAGGGGATCATCGTAACATGTGAGATGATGATTATGATCGCTCCGATGAAATAAAGGATGACCATGAAAGGAACCAGTTTCTCGGTCACGCTCGCAACTCTCTTAAGTCCGCCGATAACGACAAGACCGACTGCGATAACGAGGAAGATCCCGACTGCGATCTTGGGAATGCCGAATGCATTGTTAACATTTGACACCATGGAGTTGACCTGGCTCATGTTACCGATGCCGAAACTTGCAAGCAGGCAGAAGACGGAGAACAGTACCGCAAGCACCGCGCCGACAGTCTTGCAGCCTTTCTTTGCGCCTAAACCGTCGCGCAGATAATACATTGCTCCGCCGTGCCATTCGCCATGTTCATCTTTTCTTCTATATAAGATACCGAGAACATTCTCGGAATAGTTGGTCATCATACCGAAGAAAGCTATGACCCACATCCAGAATACGGCTCCGGGGCCGCCGGTCGCGATCGCACCCGCCACACCGACGATATTACCGGTACCTACTGTAGCCGCAAGCGCCGTACATAATGACTGGAACTGAGAGATCTGTCTGTCGGATGTATGAGTGATAACATGTTTATCTCTGAATATCGCACCCAGAGTATTGTGCCACCAGTGTCCCCAATGACTGATCTGAAAAAACCTGGTCAGAACGGTCATAAGTATTCCGGTAGCTCCAAGAAGTATCAGCGCAGGCCATCCCCAAACAAGTCCGTTAATGGTATCGTTGACTTTTGTTATGATCTCGATCATAAATTCCTCCTAAATAACAAAACTACGCCTATTGTAAAAAAACGCGTAATACATTATAAATTATATTAATAAACGGGGCAAGACAATGAAATCAATTCGTCTGAACAGGATAATCCTGTCAATAGAAGATGTTAACGCTTTGGAAGCGTTCAGACGGACCGGCGATGAACGGGTCTTGAGCCGTATTCTGACTTATTCCGACGGGATGTACCCTTTTTCCGACTCCCTGTATATATGCGATACTCCCGAGGGATGCCGTAAACTCATCGATAAAGGCTTTCCCGTAGCGGCTCTTCTCCATGAAAATAACGCGTCCGCCTCTTTTGATCATGTAAGATATCTCCTTCAGGATCCCGAACAGATATCTCTCGAGGACTATGATCACATATTTCGTCGCCTGAGCGGCCTTCCCATTGAAATCCTTGAAACAAAACGCCTTCTGCTTCGTGAAACTGCCTTAAGCGATCTCGACAGTTTCTATGAGATGTATGAAGATCCTCTGATCTCCGGCTTTATGGAGCCTCTTTATCCGAGAGAAGAGGAAGAGGCCTATCAGATAAACTATATCAAAAATGTGTACGCTTTCTACGGTATCGGGATATGGACCGTCATACTAAAAGAAACAGGGGCTGTGATCGGACGCATCGGAATAGAGTATACGGATGAAGCCGGCTGCGTGGAACTCGGGTTCATGATCAGCGCAAAATACAGACAAAAGGGTTATGCCTATGAAGCCTGCCGCGCGATCGTGGAATACGCAAGGCAGACAGAAGACATCTCCAGGATCCGCGCCCGCGTCCGGGAGGATAATGCTGCTTCACAGAACCTGTGCACCAAGCTTGATATGGTCCGGGGAAAAGAGTTAAACGACGGATTGTCCGAATGGACACTTGATCTGTAAATGAAAAATACCCCCATAAAAGGGAGGATGCCAGATGACTTGGTCAAGTCATCTGGCATTTATTATGAAAAAGTTTTATCTATAAACCACTCGGGAAATATCTTGTTTACATTTATTATGATACTGACAACATTTGTCAAAAAAATGTTTGTTCAATTAACATGTTTTTAATTAAATGTGAACAATTTGTTAACTTCACGTCCCGAGCTATAGGGATTTACGCTTTTCCATCAGATCCCAGAACATATTTGATCTTATGAGCAACCATGTCCTTAACTGCCTGACGAGCGGGCTTTAAGTACTGACGGGGATCGAAGTGATCGGGATGCTCATCGAAGTACTTGCGGATATTTCCTGTCATTGCAAGACGGATATCGGAGTCAATGTTGATCTTGCAAACTGCAAGCTTAGCTGCCTGACGGAGCTGCTCTTCCGGAATACCTACTGCATCGGGCATCTTTCCGCCGTGCTCGTTAACCATCTTTACGAATTCCTGAGGAACGGATGATGATCCGTGAAGAACGATCGGGAATCCGGGCAGTCTCTTGATGCACTCTTCAAGTACGTCGAAACGGAGCGGAGGGGGAACAAGAATGCCGTCGGCATTACGTGTGCACTGCTCGGGAGTGAACTTATATGCACCGTGTGAAGTACCGATAGCGATAGCAAGTGAATCGCAGCCGGTCTTGTCTACGAATTCCTCAACCTCTTCGGGGCGGGTGTAGGATTCATGACCTGCCTCTACGACAACCTCATCCTCGATACCTGCAAGAGTTCCGAGCTCAGCCTCAACAACAACGCCGTTAGCGTGAGCATACTCAACTACCTGCTTGGTAAGAGCGATATTGTCCTCAAAAGACTTGGATGATGCATCGATCATGACAGAGGTGAATCCGCCGTCGATACATGATTTACAAAGTTCAAAAGTATCACCGTGATCAAGGTGAAGTGCTATCGGGATCTCGGGATTCTCAATAACTGCAGCCTCAACGAGCTTTACAAGATACGTATGATTGGCATAAGCTCTTGCTCCCTTTGAAACCTGAAGAATAACGGGGCTCTTGAGTTCGCCTGCGGCTTCTGTGATGCCCTGAACGATCTCCATGTTGTTTACATTGAAAGCACCTACTGCGTATCCGCCGTCATATGCCTTCTTAAACATTTCGGTTGTTGTAACTAATGACATATTTGATCCTCCTAAATTTATTCTGTATTAAAAGTTGCCGGCAACTTTTACATGATCGTATTTTACCACTATTTCCCCGTTCGTGCTATACTCTCATTATGATGCTAAAGAAAAAGCTTCTCTTCATATACAATCCCCATTCCGGCAAGGCGAGCATACGCTCAAACCTTCTGGATATCATAGATATATTCGTTAAAGCAGGCTACGAAGTGACCGCATACCCGACACAGGGCCACGGCGATGCTACAAGCGCCGTTACGGACAGATCTCCCGGATATGATATCGTCGCATGCTCCGGCGGCGACGGAACCTTAAACGAAGTGGTCTCCGGAATGATGAAAAGCCCGGAAAAGCTGCCCATAGGTTATATTCCCGCGGGAAGTACCAATGATTTTGCCAGATCCTTAAAGATCTCCAACCGCATGCTCAAGGCTGCCGAAACCGTAACGGACGGAAATATCTACAGCTGCGATATCGGTTCTCTGAACGGCGAATTTTATGTATATGTTGCTGCATTCGGGATCTTCACGGATGTTACCTACGCCACCCCGCAGAACATAAAGAATACTCTCGGATATTCGGCCTATGTGATCGAAGCCATCAAGACCCTTCCCCAGGTAAAACCCTGCCATATGCGCATAAAATGGGAAGACGGGGAACTCGAAGATGATTTTCTGTTCGGCATGGTAACGAACTCTGTGTCCGTAGGCGGAATTAAAGGTATCACCGGTAACGACATTTATCTCGATGACGGATATCATGAAGTAACGCTCATAAGAAACCCCACCAATCCGGTGGAGCTGTCCGATATAGTCCGTTCACTTGCCGACAGACGCATGGATTCCGATCATATCATCAAAATAAAAAGCCGCCGGATCAGTTTTGAATCCGACGAGCCTGTCAGCTGGACCCGGGACGGAGAGTTCGGAGGGGAGCATACCCGCACCGAGATCATCGTCCATCCCAGAGCCATCGATATCAAAGTTCCGTTTTAATATGCCCTTCCCCAGTAAACCATATGCTTGGCGGGTCTGCCGCAGCATACGCAGGTCTCGCTTATCTTTTCCTGTTCAAAAGGCATGCATCTGCTGGTCACGGAAAGCTCTTCTTTGATCCGGTCCTCACATTCCTGTTCACCGCACCACATAGCCTTAACAAATCCGGACTTTTCGGCAAATATCTTTCTGAACTCGTCCATATCCGCCGCTGAATATGTATGCTCGTCTCTGTGAGCACGGGCTGCTTCGAGCATATCTTTCTGTATGCATGCAAGGATCTCGGGTACTTTTGTTTCCAGATCTGCATCTGCGACTTCGATCTTTTCTCCGGTATCCCTGCGCGCGATCACGCATTTTCCGGCTTCCATGTCCTTAGGGCCGATCTCTATACGCATCGGTATGCCGCGCATCTCCTGCTCGGAGAACTTCCATCCGGGTGACTTGTCGGTATCATCGACTTTGACGCGTAATGTCCCGCCGGCTGCCTTAGTCAGGCGGTCGCGCATCTCATATGCCTTATCCAGCACACCTTCTTTTTTCTGCTGGATGGGGATTATCATGACCTGAACGGGTGCGACCGCGGGCGGAAGCTTAAGTCCCGAATCGTCACCGTGAACCATGATCACGGCACCTATCAGTCTTGTGGTCATGCCCCAAGAAGTCTGATGTACGTACTTAAGAGTATTGTCCTTATCGGTAAACTGAACGCCGAATGCCCTGGCAAATCCGTCGCCGAAATTATGGCTCGTTCCCGACTGAAGTGCTTTGCCGTCGTGCATGAGCGCTTCCACCGTATATGTGGCAACGGCTCCCGCAAATTTTTCCTTATCGGTCTTGCGGCCTTTGATCGCAGGGATGGCAAGCGTCTCCTCCAGAAAATCGGAGTAGACATTAAGCATCTGCAGGGTTCTCTCCTCGGCTTCCTCAGCCGTTGCATGAGCGGTATGACCTTCCTGCCAGAGGAACTCACGGCTCCTTAAGAACGGTCTGGTCTCCTTTTCCCAGCGGACAACCGAGCACCACTGGTTGCACACCTGAGGCAGATCGCGGTATGACTGGACTACATTTTTATAATAATCGCAGAAAAGAGTCTCGGAAGTGGGACGTACACAGAGTCTCTCCTGAAGCGGTTCCAATCCTCCGTGAGTTACCCATGCGACCTCGGGTGCAAAGCCCTCTACATGATCCTTTTCCTTATTAAGTAGACTCTCGGGAATGAACATGGGCAGATAAACGTTCTGCACGCCCGTTTCCTTGAAACGTCTGTCAAGGTCATTCTGTATGAGCTCCCATATGGCATAACCGGCAGGTCGGATGACCATACAACCTTTAACGGTCGTATAATCGATAAGTTCCGCCTTTTTGACTACATCCGTATACCACTGCGCGAAATCCTCTTCCATCGAAGTGATCGCTTCAACCAGTTTTTTGTCAGCCATTACATTTCTCCCTTACTGATTTTTTTCATATTTTATATTCATTCGTCCTTTTTATCAAGCCCGATGCCATGCCTATGATCATAAACAGAAAAGGCGTAGACAGTATCTGCATGAATCCGACAGTTCCGACAGCCATATACGCCGCGGCAGCCATGGCCGCGCCGAGAAGGCAGCCCTGTATGGTAACATTTACGGGCACGCCGCCTGCTTCCGGTGTCTGACCGGGATCTGACTCATCTTCTGAGATCCTCTTTATGCAGCCCGCCATATGTGAAAACTGTAAACCGAAATATGCAAATGCACCCAGAATGCCCTCGTTGATCAGCATGGAGAGCAGTTCGTTATGGGCATTTGTAAGGTACTGGTTTCCAATGTATCTGTTCAGCATCAGTACGATCTCGTCGTTTGAATAGGCGTATGAACACAGAGCGTCACATCCCACTCCGAAGAAGATCCTGAGCGGGAAAAGACTCTTTATCAGCCGGATGCAGACAGTCCAGATACCGCCTCGTCCGCTTCCCCAGCCTATGCTCCAGGTAAAGATCCCCATGCCGCGGACCGGCCAGATGCCGCCCTCGATCGATGAATTTAGGATGATGATCATTACCATCGCAACTGCCGAACCGATGAGAGCACCGCAGATGAGGGGCCTGAGAGCACTCCTGTCGCGATCGCGCCTTGCGAATATCTCCTTCAGGACAGAAAGCGCGATCATCGCGACAATAAACGGCATTATCCACTTATCCTCATAGCATACGCCCCTTAACCACGCAGAATCATACCACATCCGGTTAGGCCTTAATGCCCCTATGAGAGCGATCATCGGTAAAGAAGCAAACATAAGGATCTCCATCGTGCACAGGCGGACCATCCTGGCGGAGGACGGAAGCGCCCAGAGAAGCCCCGCTATGCTGATCACGCCCCACGCCAGATAGCAGGCATCCGCACCGCAACAGACTCCGGTCACCGCGCATATCCACACATATATCCCCAGCAGGATCTTCATATACTGCTTTTGTGCATACAGGAAAAGCCCGCAGCCTATGCCTGTCCACACACACCAGTATCCGCAGAACCAGTTGATATTACCCAGAGTTGAGATGAAATCGTCTGCCTGTCCCCACATATGAAGAGGGTAGATAGAGAAGCGGTTCATAACTCCGAGAACGAACGCCGCTGCCGTGATCAGAAGGATCACCGATCCGATGATATATAAAAGTATCTTTTCTCCCCGGGAAAAAAGAAAAAAAGCCATGACAGCAAAGATCATCATGAGCATCTGCTCAGCAAATCCCATGTGCCAGCCGTCGAATCCCAGGAAGGAAACCTCCCTGTAGTCGCTGGTAAGAGTGGAGATAAGGCCGGATACGGCAAGAAGGATCATGAACCAGCCCGTAGCGGTTATGCTTTTGACTGAAGATACCGGATCGATCACTAAGCGTGCTCTTATCAGACATATCAGTCCCAGGATAGCCCAGACGGGCACTGAGACGCACGATACACGGATAAAGATGCGGAACTTTTCCTCACCAAGCTCATAATAGCCCTGATTAAAGTAAAACGTGAGCGCGGCCGTGATCGCGATCAGCGAAATGACCGACCAGATATGGAATAAACGGGTAAGAAGGCTCCTGCCCTCATGATCCGCGTTCATATATGATATACTCTCCTTAAATCAACAGACTCACTACGGAGTAACCTATGACAAGAATAGCACATATCGAGAATGACATGTCGGAAAAGTTCGGTATCCCGAGACAGAGCGGCCTGGTGGAAGATGTGATCTCCACGATAGTTTTTGAAGAGGAGTTCAGAAACCCCGATGCCGTAAAAGGCCTTGACGGATACACCTATATCTGGCTCATCTGGGCTTTTGACCGTGAAGAGGGGGATGGGTGGTCTCCGATGGTGAGGCCCCCGAGACTCGGCGGAAACACACGCATGGGAGTATTCGCGACAAGATCTCCGAATCGTCCGAATCCCATAGGCTTATCCTGCGTAAAACTGATCGGTATCGAAATGTCTAACAGAGGTCCTCTGATACGTGTAGCCGGCGCCGACTTAAGATCAGGGACATCGATCCTCGATATCAAACCCTATCTGCCCTATACGGATGCACACCCTGATGCTTCGGGCGGATTTGCGGATGATCATCTTAATGATAAGCTTGAGGTATATATCCCCGGAGAACTGTGCGCCGGTATACCGGAGGATATAATAAAAGCCGTCGGTGAACTGCTTTCACAGGACCCACGGCCTTCATATCATGACGATCCGGACAGGATATACGGAATGACCTATGCCGGATATAATTTCCGTTTCTCGGTGAAAGACAGCTTACTTACCGTCACCGAAATTGAACCACGTTGACCTCTGCATGGGCGCGCCGCCGTATCTGTCGCTGCCCGCGGAAGCCGTATTGGCTTTGGTAACCGCCTCAACAGGCGTATCATCGCGATATCTTAAGATCATGCCCGATTTCGGTCCCAAGTGTACCTTGATCTTGCCCGACTCAACGGGAATCTTTGCTCCGCCGGTGGAGAAACCGTCGGCGTGAGTCTCCATGATCACTTCCATCTCACACTCTTTGGGCACGCCAAGATACCATGCTTTAAACACTTTTTCGATCTCATAATCGGCATTGTTTATGACGATGAGGCTGTGTCCTCCTTTTTCATGGAATCTGCCGAATGCGAGCATATTGTAATCCTTATCCACGAACTTCAGGGACCCGGTCTTGAACTCGGGACAGTTCTTATGGATAGCTATGAGTTTCTTATGATAATCTATCAGCTCATGGTCTTCGTGTCCCCAGGGGTAGGTTCTGCGGTTATCCGGATCGGTGAATCCGCAGACACCGGCTTCATCTCCGTAATAGATCGTAGGAGCACCGGGCCATGTCATCTGTACCATAACTGCTTCCCTCATGACAGCCTTATCAACGCCCTCGTTGGCGGCCTCCGGTCCCAGATTATTGGTACGTCCGACCTTGTGGTTGGTACGTGTCAGGAACCTGGAATGGTCATGATTGGAAAGTTCATTCATGGCTACCAGGAGAGAAGGCATCGTAAAGCAGGCCATGTTATGATACATCGAACCCCAGAAAGCATCGGTATTGCCGATGGAATCGGGTCTGAAATCGTCGCTGTGCTTCTGCATGCCGGTAAGGAACCAGGTAAGAGGCTCCATAAACGCATCATAGTTCATGACGGAATCCCATTCGCGTCCCTGAAGCCATGCCTCGGGGGAGCCGTAATGCTCGGCAAGGATAAGGGCATTGGGATTGGCCCTTTTGACCGCGCGTCTGAAATCCTTCCAGAACTTATGGTTAAACTCCGGAGAATGACCGAGATCGGCAGCCACATCAAGTCTCCAGCCGTCGGCATTGTAAGGAGGAGAAACCCACTTGGCCGCGATATGCATCACATAATCATACAGTTCCTGTGAACCTTCATAATTCAATTTGGGCAGGGTATCATGTCCCCACCATCCGTCATAACTGCGGTTATACGGCCAGGATCCGCCGTCCAGGAACTTGAAATAGTCATGATAGGGGCTGGCGGCATCCACATATGCGCCCTTTTCATAGCCGGGCACGTTCTCGTATATGCGCTCGCGGTCCATCCATTTATTGAAGGATCCGCAGTGATTGAACACTCCGTCCAGGATGACTTTGATCCCGCGCTTATGTGCTTCCTCGACCACCTTCGCAAAAAACTCATTGGACGCTTCCAGGTTGAGCTTATTGGTCACACGGTCGATATAGCGCGTAGCCTCGCGGTTGGGACAGTCCCCGTTGGGAATAAGGTCGCCCTCATCATGAACGATCTTCCCGAAATGCGGGTCTATATAGTCATAATCCTGGATATCGTATTTATGATTGGAGGGAGAAACGAAGAGGGGATTAAAATAAATGACCTCTATCCCCAGATCCTCAAGATAATCAAGTTTATCCAAAACGCCCTGAAGATCGCCGCCGTAAAACTCGCGAACACCCATGGATGCGGGATACTTATTCCAATCGGTCACCTGCTGCACACGGTCTCCGATATAGGAATATTCGCCCGTCAGTACATCATTGGTCGGATCGCCGTTGCAGAAACGGTCAACATATATCTGATACATGACCGCGCCCTTCGCCCAGGCCGGCGTTCTGAATCCGGGAATGATCTTGAAATGATAAGCGGGATTGACATCCCTGGACAGACCACGGATGTCGAAATAGCATTGGATCTTACCGCTATGGATCTCAAAATAGTAGGAAATACGCTGATTTTCCAACTGGATCTCTTCGACATAGAAATCAAAGTTATCCGTCTGGGATTCGCGGTACATCAGATATCTCTCACCGTCTACGATAATAAACACGTTATCGACGTTATTATGAGCAGTCCTGAACCTGATGGTCACCTGACCGTAGGGACTCGGTTCCGCGGGGATCACATAATCGGCAGTAGTGTCCGAAAACAGTGCTCCTTTACGTAAAACCGGTCTCATTCCCGCGATATATGCCTGATTGGCAGCTGCCTTGTTTAGAAAATTATAGTCCATACTAAATCTGTGACATTGACTTTCATCGGGGACAACATCTTGTGGTCCTTGTTTATTCTATCTCAAAACGGTAAAAAGGACAACTACAAGTAGCTGTCCTTTTTAGAGAAGGTATTTCTTTCTTATGGGGTATAGCAAAAACTAAATGTATTGGGGGGTTACGCATATTATAATACTCTGCGATATCCCCTGTAACAATGCCAACTTTCGACAAATATTATAATCGGCTATGTGAATTATTGTGCATTATTGCCAAACAATGCCTCAAATTCCTCACGGGTGATCTTTTCCTTCTGAAGAAGGAGCTCGGTCGAAGCATGGAGAATGTCCATATTCTCCTCTATTATGGCCTTCGCCTTGCTGTAGCAGTCATCGATTATGAACTTGACTTCCTCATCGATCTTGCCCTGCATCTCTTCGGAATACTTCTTGGCATGAGCAAGATCGCGGCCGATGAATACCTCATCATCGTCGTCATCATAGTTGATCACGCCTATGTTCTGTGACATGCCGTATCTGGTGACCATACGTCTGGCCATGGCAGTCGCTTTCTTGATATCGGAGGATGCGCCGGTCGTTATGTCGTCGTTACCGAATATGATCTCTTCGGCTATACGTCCGCCAAGCAATACCATGATATCCTGAAGCATCCTGGTCTTGGTCATGAACATCTCGTCCTTATCGGGCAGCGGCATCGTATAACCGGCAGCGCCGAGGCCCGTCGGGATGATCGATATTGTATATACGGGGCCAACATCGGGAAGCAGATGGAAAAGAATGGCATGTCCGGTCTCGTGATATGCGGTGATCTTCTTTTCCTTATCGGAGATGATCCGGCTCTTCTTCTCGGTTCCTATACCTACCTTGATAAATGACTTGGTTATATCATCCTGATTGACATATGCCCTGTTGTCTTTAGCTGCGGAGATTGCGGCTTCGTTCATCAGGTTTTCAAGATCCGCTCCGGTAAATCCGGCTGTTGTCTGTGCCACATGTTCAAGATTGACCTCATCGGCAAGCGGCTTGTTGCGGGCATGGATCTTAAGGATATCTTCCCTGCCTCCGACATCCGGAGTTGCGACCGTGATCTTACGGTCAAATCTGCCCGGACGAAGGATCGCGGGATCGAGGATATCTACTCTGTTGGTCGCTGCCAGGACTATGATGCCTTCATTTACTCCGAATCCGTCCATTTCCACAAGGAGCTGGTTAAGAGTCTGTTCTCTTTCATCATGTCCGCCACCGAGTCCGGTACCGCGTCGTCTTGCTACGGCATCGATCTCATCTATGAATATGATACAGGGATTGTTTTTCTTGGCTTCATCAAACATATCCCTTACTCTGGATGCGCCCACGCCTACGAACATTTCCACGAAATCCGATCCGGATATCGAGAAAAACGGAACACCGGCCTCACCTGCGATCGCCTTGGCAAGAAGGGTCTTTCCTGTACCGGGAGCTCCTTCAAGCAGGATTCCTTTGGGGATCCGTGCGCCGACCTTAGTGTATTTCGAGGGGTTTTTCAGGAAATCGACAACTTCGTTTAAGTCTTCTTTTTCCTCTTTGAGACCTGCCACATCGGCAAAAGTGATGGGCTTATCGCCTGTATCGAGTCTCGCACGGCTTTTTCCGAAATTCATCATCCGGCTGCCGCCGCCGGCTCCGGCGCTTTGGCCTGTCAACATCACAAAAAAGAAGACACATACGATCACTGCGATCAGAACCGGAAGGACGCTCGTCATGAACCAGCTGTCCTGCTCAACCTGTCTGACCTGGGGATCGATACCGTATTCTTCGCGAAGTTCCCTTTCCGCTTCATTTACATCAGTTACATATACGGTCCTGACCTCTCCGGCTTTGAGCTGGACGGATATCTCACCTGTAGGAGTCTGCTTATAGGGGGCTATCGTAACGGATACGACCTTACCGTCCTCTATGTCCTGATACAGATCACCCTTTGTGTAGGATATATCCGCGTTATTGCGGTTGCCGATCCATGCCGTGAACAACAGCAGCACGACGATCACCGCAAAATATATCAGATAACCGTAATTCTTTTGCTTCTCCTGTTTCATTTCATGCCTCTTAATCGAATCTTACTACTCCGATATACGGAAGATTTCGATATCTCTGATCATAATCGAGTCCGTAACCTACCACAAACTCATCGGGTATCTCAAACCCTGTATAATCCACATGCACATCAACCACCCTGCGTTCGGGCTTATCAAGGAGTGTACAGAGCTTCACGCTCGCAGGTCCCCTGTCACGAAGCAATTCGAGAAGATAGCTTAATGTCCTTCCGGAATCCACGATATCCTCAACTACGAGCACGTCCTTGCCTTCAAGGGGCTCATCAAGGTCCTTGACGATCCTCACGACTCCGCTGGATTTCGTGCTTCCGCCGTAGCTTGACACACTCATGAAATCAAGTGAAACCGGCACCGTGATCCTCTTGGCCAGTTCCGTCATAAAGAAGCTTCCTCCTTTGAGGACACATACAAGGTGTACCATCCTGCCGGCATAATCTTTGCTGATCTGCTCGCCGATCTCTCTGATACGGCTGTCAACTTCTTCTTCAGTCAGCATAATCTCCACTCGTTCAGCCATCATTCTCTCCTTTGGTATTAGAATCCGTGATCTGTATCTTAAGTATCCTCGTTGTTGAATCGTCTATCCTGTATGCATATGAATCTCTGTACCCCGCGATCCATATGACCTCCGATCCGTCCGCGATAACGGGTATCCTATCACGCATATACTCCGGGATCTTGCTCTCGATCATGTATCTGGCAAGCTTTTTTACATGTCCCCCGGCGTCTATGATCAGGTGATCGTCTTCGAGTCGGTAGCGTATATCCAACAACTTATTTATTTTATCATAATCAAAGCATTTAGCATAATCGCAGTCGGTTATCATTTCGGCTGCGGCCGCGGAATCCGCCGCCTCCGTCAGGGAAAAGATCACCTCACTGGATGCGTCTGTACGGATCTTTAAGGGCTCTCCTCCGGGTTTAAGCCCGGTAAGATCGACTCTGATCCCTCCTTCGGGAAGACTTTCGGCCTCTTCTTTGGATCTTTCCTCCGGTTTACGGATGCATATATTCTCATAGGATCTGTATGCCCGGATCCCATAGGGAAGATCGAACCGGGCGTTCGAGTTTCTGCAGGCAAGATCCTCCACTCCGGATATGTGCTCACGGCTTATATCCTTAAGATGGGGTGTCATATGATGAAGGATCATTCTTATGACTTCGTCCCTTATTACGGGATGAAGCGCCGAAAATCGCGACACATCGATCAGATACTCCTCGCCGCTTACGGATCTGACCGTATCCGAATACGCATCCGATGCCAGCCCCGAGATCAGATCGCAGACTGCGGACACATCTTCTGCCGTTTCATTCATATGCCGTATGCTTCCGTCATTTATGCCCTCAGCCTCCGGCAATATGTGGTGTCTTATCCGGTTTCTGGAATACTCATCCGTGAGATTGGTCCGGTCCGTACAGAACTTAATGCCTGCAGTTTCAAGATATGTCTCTATTTCACGACGGTCCAGACACATGATGGGCCGTATGAATTCGTCTCTTACGGGTCTGATACCGCACATGCCGCTGATTCCGGTACCTCTGAACATGTTAAAAAGTATGGTTTCCGCCCTGTCCTGCATATTGTGGGCAAGTGCTATGCGTGTGTATCCGTTCTTTACAGCCGTTTCGGATATCAGCTCATAACGTCTGATCCTTGCGCTTTCTTCGGAGTTCGGAATGCTCCCGGGAATGATCTTTTCCAGATAAAAGGGGATATCCCGCTCCCTGCAAAATTGCTCAACATAGGCAGCTTCGGAGGCGGATTCCGTTCTGAATCCGTGATCCACATGCACTACACCGAGCTTATGCCCGTGCCCGGCACAAAACCGTATCAGAAGATCGAGCATGCACATGGAGTCGGCACCTCCGCTTACCGCAGCCAGGATCCGGTCATCTTCTTCCAGCATCTTATGCTCGGTTATGTAATTGCTTACACGGGAATAGATATCAGACATCTTACCAAAAACTTAAACCGAAGCAATCGCTCCGGTTTAATTCTCTTCCTTAAATATGATCTCGCCTTCATACACAAGTCCCAGCTTGCTCTTTGCGACATCTTCGATGTATTTCATGGTCTGGGTGTATTTCTCGTATTCGACCAGTTCCTCGGCCCTTGCCTCCTGTTCCTCTATCTGAACCTTTAGCTGGGCTTCGCGTTCTTCATACTCGGCGACCTTCCGGCTGAGCTCCGTACACTTAACAGCCACGACTATGGTTATCATAAGTACTACTGCGGTTATGAGCAGCATTGAAAACCGATTGCTGTGTTTTTTGCGGTGTGCGGCCTGGCGAATCGCCATAAGAAAACAAAACCTCCCCCAAGTTGTTTACATAAAAATATTTTATTATGTAACTATGTAAATCGTCAAGGGCATTTGTTCTATTTTTTATACAAATTTGTACAATTCCGCGGCTTCCTCTTTTTTTACGGTTTCAGCCACGCTTAAGACCTCGACTTTGGTTTCCCTGTTTCCGAACTGTATGGTGATGATATCTCCCACTTTTACGTTAGCTGAGGCTTTTGCGGGCTTATCATTTATGGTAACCCGGCCGGCATCACATGCCTCGTTTGCCACGGTCCGTCTTTTTATCAGTCTTGATACCTTCAGATATTTATCCAGTCTCATTGTGTTTCCTTCTTGCTTATCGTTCTTTTTTGAATAGAAGAGAGTATTTGAAAAAAACAGAGCCCGTGCAAGCACGGGCTCCGCTAAACTAAACTAAAAAATTATATACATAATTATAGTGTTATACAGAACCCGTATGTTTTCTATTAGTATTGGGGTTATGTACATTATTCTATAATATACATAACTATCATAATGTACAAAACTATTTCTATGTAGTTATGTCTATTTCTTTTATCCCTTTTTTGTATAATTGGCAAATATAGTTTTGTACATTTTGGAAACTGTAAATATCATATTATATAAGGAAGAAATTATTCAAGCCTTTCTGGTAAATAGTAAAGCAGATCATATTGAATGATGATTTGTATTGTAATGTATCTTTTTGTATTGCATAAATAGATGCTTATAGTATAATTTATATATACTGATTTAAAAGGAGCCTAAATTGCAGAATAAATCACAGATCAAATCAAAGAAGAGAGTGTCCGAGCATGGTGAAGTCTTCACGAATGACCGTGAAGTAAAAGCTATGCTTGATTTGGTTAAGAAAGAAACCGATAGGATCGAGTCTACGTTCTTGGAACCTGCCTGTGGTGACGGCAACTTTCTTGCGGAAATCATCACCAGAAAGCTCGCTGCTATTGCACGCAGCAAAAAACCTAATTACAAAAAGGATCAGCCTGCATACGAAAAGGCAATGCTTGTGGCAGTAGGTTCTATATATGGAATAGATATTATGCAGGATAACGTAAAGGAATGTGTTGCCCGACTTTATAAAATCGTATGTGATGAATATGAGAAGCGATTTAAGGATACTTATTCTGAAGATCTTGAACGAGGAGTCCGGTTTATCCTTGCAAGGAATATCGTATGTGGCAACGCTTTGGACATGAAAGATTATAAGGGTAATCCAATCGTATTTTCTGAATGGAAGAATCCATTTAATGGTTGGATAAACCGTAAAGAATATGCTTTTGAGGATCTGCTTGAAAAGGGTGATGAAGCATTGCCGTTGTCAGATACACAGGTACCTTATTATATCCCGAAAGAGATTAAGGATTACGGAAATATAGATTATAGAAAGGTGTTCGATTATGCTGAGCAGGAATAACTACACTCCAGATGTATTAGATTGTCTGGCAAATTTATCAAATGATGAAGTGTTTACACCACCGTCAGTTGTAAATCAGATGCTCGATATGCTCCCGCAAGAAGTATTCATGAGCAAAAAGACTACATTTATTGATCCGTTTACAAAGTCTGGTGTTTTTCTTCGTGAAATTACCAAGAGACTTCTTGAAAATCAGGTTCCTGATTATAAGGCTACAGCTGATGAAATTGAACATATCACAAAAGAAGCCATACAGGATGCCGTGCGTTCGGGAAGTCTTGATTTGGATGACAAGGATTATGAAGATAAAGCCCGCAGAATTGGTGACGCTACAATTAAGGCACATCCTGATGCAAATAAGTTCTTAACTTTTGAAGTTGATCTTCAGGATGCTCTCGACCATATTCTTAAGGAACAGATTTTCGGCATTGCCATTACGGAACTCACAGCCCAGCTTGCAAGAAGAAGTCTGTACTGTTCTAAGGATGCTTCTGGTCGTTATTCCGTAGCAGGGACAGCCTTTGGAGCAAATGCCGACGGAAATATTCGCTTTAAGGCTATGGGGCATATATGGGACAAACCGAGGCGTCGAAACGGGACATACCCCAGGGGGACATCATGTAAATACTGTGGTGCTTCTGCTGAGCAATTTGATCGTCCTGATGATTTAGAAGCACATGCGTATGAATTTATTCACAAGGATATTGAAGATATCAGAAAGGAATTAGGAAATATGGAATTTACAGTAGTCTGTGGAAATCCACCTTATCAGCTGGAAACTGGTGGTGGTACTGATGAAAAAAAATCTGCAACTCAGGCCAAACCCATCTATCATCAATTTATCGAGCAGGCTGAGCGTCTTAATCCTAAGTATATCACCATGATCATTCCTGCTCGTTGGTATAATGGTGGCATGGGGCTTGATAGATTCAGAAATAATATGTTAAATAACGAACATTTGTCAGTTCTTGTGGATTTTAATAATTCAAAAGACTGTTTTTCAGGAGTCGATATAGCTGGAGGTGTTTGTTATTTTCTTTGGGAAAGAGATGGCAAATATAAAACATGTCATGTTATTAACAGATACGGAAATAGTATTTCAGAGGACGATAGAGAATTAAATGAATTTGGAAGTTTCTTTGTAAGATCCAATGAATCAATTTCAATAATCAAAAAAGTGCTGAATAAATCAGAGCATTTTATGTCAGAAACAGTATCTGCTATTGACACCTTCGGTATTCCATCAAAAGAAAAAGGGCATACAGATAAACGCAAGAATGATGTGATTTTGGTGAGTAGTGCAGGATATAACAGTCAATCGCAGAGTTATATTTCGTTGAATGATGTCAAAAAGAATAAGGATCTTGTAGATAAATACAAAGTAAAAATATCTATCATGGTTCCACAAGGTGGTGAAGTAGGTATAAATCCGGCAAATGGATACAGATCCATTTCTACACCTCAAATACTACCCCCGGGTACAGTGGATTCGTTTTCGTATTTGAATGTTGCTTTTTATGACACTCAGGAAGAGGCTGAAAATTTTGTTACTTATATTTCAACTAAATTTGTGCGTTTTCTTATGCGCACTACTTATTCATCGGTTCATGTATCAAAAAATAACTTCTGTTTTGTTCCGATTATGAACATGAATGAGTCTTGGAATGATGAGAAACTCTATGATTATTTCGATTTATCTGAATCGGAAAGGGAGCTCATAGATAAAACTATGCGTCCTATGGATTTGGATTGAGAGGTATTGTTATGGCTGATACACAAGAATTAAGAGACCGGTACATGCCACAAATCCCGAGCATATTTCCGCAGATATATGCTTATGAAGCATATGTGAACGGTAATAATATTCGTCCGGGGCAGATAAAGGTCGGATATACTACGAGAAAAGACTATATGGATCGTGTCCATGAGCAGGAAGGCCAGATGCACATCAAAGCTCATGTTGTAGGACACTGGGATGCTATTAAGCAGACCGGTGATGCCTTTACGGATCACGATGTTCACGCTCTTCTTCGTAACCGTGGGTTCATGCAGGTTCGTGATGACGATGGTAAGCTTACAGAGTTTTTTGAGTGTAAGATCAAGGATATCGAAGCTGCAGTGCAGTCTCTGGTGTCTGATAAGGATATTTCCGCATCACGCATCAATAATTATGGTCCGAGAGCAGAACAGGCCGAAGCCATGGAAAAGACTATAACGTCTTTCAAGAATCAGCAGCTATCAGATCCTTCAAAGACCCCTAAGTTTCTTTGGAATGCAAAAATGAGGTTTGGGAAAACCTATACTTCTCTTGAGATGGCTAACCGCATGGATCTTACGAAAATCCTTATCATATCTTTTAAGGTTGAAGTGAAGGATTCGTGGAAGAACGAGCTTTTAGGACATCAAGATTTTGTTGATTACCAGTGGGTAGATGTCAAGGATAAGTCGTCTGTTGATGCCTGTGATACGGCAAAGCCTATGGTGGCGTTCGGATCGTTTCAAGATCTTCTTGGTCGTAATGACCTTGGTGGTATCAAGATTAAGAATGAATGGATCCATACGATGAATTGGAATCTTATCATTTTTGACGAATATCATTTTGGTGCATGGCGTGACCGTGCAAAGGATATGTTTGATGACGGCAGTGATATGGAGCTTCTGGATGATGCTGTAATGCCTATTACTACGGATTATATGTTATTCCTGTCAGGAACACCTTTTAGGGCTATTAATGTCGGTGAATTCCTTGAAGATCAGATTTATAACTGGACTTACAGCGATGAACAGCAAGCAAAGGCTAATTGGGACGATAATGATGGTATAAACCCTTATGCAGCAATGCCTGAGATGATCCTTATGACTTATCAACTTCCTGAAGTCTGCACGCAGATTGCCCTTAAGGGAGAACAGAATGAGTTTGACTTAAATGAGTTCTTCCGTGCTGAGTGTGATCTTGATGATAATGGTAAGGAAATCTATGATACGGCACGGTTTGTTCATAATAACGAGGTTCAGAGATGGCTTGATATTATCCGTGGTAAAGCAGATATATCTACAGAGCATCAGAAGGCTATGGGGGCAACAAAGCCGGTGCTTCCGTATTACGATATTACTTTGTTGAATACCATAAATCATACGCTTTGGTATATGCATTCTGTAGCAAGCTGTTATGCTATGAAGCATCTGCTTGAATCTGATGTTAATAAGTTTTATCACGACTATACTATAGTAGTGGCAGCCGGTAATAAGGCAGGAAGTGGTGCCGCAGCTCTTGATCCGGTGAGGCAGGCTATGAAAAATCCTGTTGAGACTAAGACGATTACGATTACTTGCGGTAAGCTTACCACGGGTGTAACTGTTCGTCCTTGGTCCGCAATCTTTATGCTGACTGCTATTTCGACTCCTGAGTCATATTTTCAGTCTGCATTCAGAGTTCAGAGCAGTTGGACTGTAAAATCCGATAATGTGGATGATCTGGATATCATAAAGAAACCTAAGTGTTATGTGTTTGATTTCGCTCCTAACAGGGCTTTGAGACAGCTTTCTGAATATGCCTGCGGTCTGAATACCGATTACACGAAAAGTGCCGAGGAAAAGGTCGGAGAGTTCATCAAATTCCTGCCCGTGCTTGCCTTCGATGGTACTGGTATGAGCCCAATCAATGCAACAGAACTTTTGGATTACGTGGCTTCTGGTACAACAGCAACATTATTGGCTCGTAAATGGGATTCTGCACTGCTTGTAAATGTCTCTAATGAGATGATTCAGGCTATTATCGATGATAGTGAAGCCAGAGATGCTATTATGAGTATTGAAGGCTTCCGTAATATGAATTCAGATGTATTTGAGACCATTATCAATAGATCTAATGCTATAAAAGATAAGAAAACCAAGGATACTGGTGATAAAACGACCGATAAAAAAACAAAGAAAGAAATATCTGAGGAAGAGAAGGAGCTAAAGTCTCAACGAAAACAGATTCAGGAGAATCTTCGTAAGTTTGCAACCAGAATACCGCTGTTTATGTACCTGACAGATGAGCGTGAGCAGACTTTAATGGACGTGATTACGAAAGTCGAACCTGCACTGTTCAAAAAGGTTACCGGTATTGAAGTCTCAGACTTTGATAAGCTGGTACATATCGGGGTGTTCAATTCAGCTGCTATGAATGAGGCTGTGGCAGCGTTCAGGAGGTATGAAGAGTCCAGTCTTTCATATACTGGAATAGATAAGCATTATGGCGAAAAAGTCGGACTGTGGGATATTGCAATCAAACACGAAGAACTCACCGCAATGACATAAGAGGATAATAATATGGCAAGGAATAAGGTAAAAGAATCTGAACCCAGGTCTTTCCGTATTCGGACAGATCTATGTAAGCAGCTTGATGAATATTCAGAGAAAAGCAGAATCCCTAAAACGGCTATATTGGAAATGGCGCTGGAAGAATATCTCAAAAAGATTGCACCCGTAAAGGACGAGAAAACTGATTTATAAAGATTGATATGTATATTGTTCACCCCTCTGTAAGGATCACATGATTTAAACAGAGGGGTTTTGTCATAATATAAATGTGTTTAATTGTTTATTTGTCGGCATAAGTCAGTAAGGGGCTCGCTAATTAGTCATCATTTCTTTTAGCACTTTATAAAAGCGAATCAAAGCCTTAGTCTGTTCGGGGTAAATGGTAAGAAACTCTCGTGGAGCCTCTCCGTCACGTAAAGCAATTATGTTTAGTATTTCTATGGTGGACAGCCATCCTTGTCTATAACCATCTTCAAATGTCTGTGCAGAGATGATGTCGCATACACGCGCAAAGCGTTCGATATCTTTCATACATCCATTGTACGGGATACAATCCAGAAATCACGATAATTGTAATAGCATTTATGCATGGTTTTGCTATATCTATAGGTTTATTTGAGATTTTGATTGAATTGTTTTATGTATTCGCCTAATAGTTCTATATTTCTACTACTGTTTGGGGTTTTTGTTTCTATCAAGATATCATTCACCCCATCAACAAGATTATCTGCATGATAATTTGTTATATCTGTTTTCTGCATTAGCTGTATTGCCTCTGATGCATGATACAGGTATTTCAGTTTATCCATATTTTGAGGCAGGCGCAGAATCTCATCAAATGCTCGATCTTTCTCAGTTATGCGGTCAACTGCTTCAGGTTTTACAATCTCCTTGTACATTCTGCTTGGAGTTTTGCTTTCAATAAAATAATCTATGACATCAAAATCACATTCATCAGCTATTCTCTTGAGCGAAAGTACGGGCATATTTGTCTTCCCTTGCTCATACCTGCTCAATGTCGCTTGTGAGATCTTTAATTTAGCCGATAGGCTATCCTGATCTAAGCTTGCTTTCTTTCTTTTTCGAGTTATGACTTTTCCAATATGCTTCAAAAAGCACTTATCTGATTCGTTCCACATTTTAAACCATTGGTTGCTTGCAAAATAAAAAAATAGTCAAACAATATACATCAGATGTATTTTTTTTGTAAATATTTCGAATAGAATATATGTTCGATAGATTATATAATGTTTATATAAAGAAAAACATCGGGATCATAAGTTTGGCGACTCATCCCGATGTTTGATAGAGTTAAACTATCTATTGAATTAAATATATCATTTAATCTATTTATTTTCAATAGGAAGTTCTCTATAAACTCTCAATGTACATAATAATGGTTATTTCCCGCATATACCATGCGTTTATATGCTTGTATTTTGTGTACATATCGCCAATGTAATAGAAAAATAATTCAATGCCTCAAGGAGAAACAGATGTCGGAACGGTTTGCAGTGTACAAGCATAAATTCGTTACTGATGATTCACAATTCATAATAAGACAGTTCATTGTTCTCAAGAAAGAAGACGGAACAATACAGTTCACGAATTTTCATAAATACGTTAAGAATCCAAAGCGACGTGTTAAAAAAGTATCGGAAAATGGGAATAACCGTTTCTACTTTGTCGTAAAGTTACTGAATTATGCGTATTTTTATGCAGGAATCAATACTCTTGATGAACTGACTGTCGAGATTGTTGAAAGTTTTCTGAATGAATATGGTCTTTGTGAACTGCCGGATGATGATGATTTCACTACAAGGAGCGAGTCCACAGTAAAGATGTGTGTAAATACTATCCTGGATTTTCTCGAAACATACATCAATGATAAACATGAAAAACCCAGCATTAAGGAAGAGGATCTGTTTCGAAAAGTTAATAAACGCGATAAGAAAGGAAAAGTGACACAGGTAAAGGTACCGCGCTTTGATGTCGTATATAAGGGAAGTGATCATAAAATATACAGGGATATGCCTAATAAAGCCTTCAACATGCTCCTTGAAAATATAATCCTTAATCATAAGGAGATTTTGGGGCTTGTGATACTACAGGCATTTGCGGGCTTACGTCCTTCAGAAGCCTGCAATGTCAGAAGAGCCGATTCTCCGCTCGGTTCCGGATTCTTATTCGAGATAACAAACGGAGAATTCAGAAATGTTAAGATCGATCTCCTTAAAGAACAGAACCTGCGATCAGATTATGTAATAGTCGGCAATATCAAGAAGGAACGGATTCAAGCGGTTCCACAGATATTTCTTGAGTCCTTTCAAAAGCTATATAACATCTATATCGAATATATGAACGATAAACCATTTGAAGCGGCTTATGGCCCATTTTCCGTGAATAAACAAGGCAAGGCTTATACTTATGCATCATATCGAGTTCATTTTCAAAATATCATTAGAGATGAAATGATCCCCTTATATCTTGACAGTAATGATCCGGAATTGGTCACATACGGACAGATTCTTACAGAAAAGAGGCTTTCACCGCATATATTCCGACATTGGTATACCGTTCAAATCATATTATCAGGCGAAACAAATGTGGGAACAATAATGAGTTATCGCGGCGATACTTCTCCAGAAAGCTCTTTGACTTATCTTAACAACAAGAGTGAACTTGCAAAGATGTATGAGCATGTAAATGCTGAGAATTTCGATTATTTGAAATGGGCAGCCATTAAAAAACAGTCATGATAGAACTTAAATCTTTTTTAGAGAAACTGAATATTGACCAAAAGAAAGATATCCGCGACATTATGGCTTTTTTGATAGATAATGAGTGGTTTAACAGCGTTCCGGCTAAAATTGATGATGACTTTTATTTATCTGATGAACAAGAAGGACTGTATGCCCCGAAGATTACTGATTTTATAAATGGTACCAGAGCAGATATCTACCAAAGACTAAAAGAGAAATATCCTGAAACAGCAAAGAAATTGAGAGCCTTTGCAGAGGAAGAACACACAGACGAAGAGTTTCTTCTATATATTGCTGATTTTCTGCTTTATCAGCTCGAGAAAGACTTGTTTCTATATACAGATGAAGAAATAAAGATCCTTCTCCAAAAAGCCTCATTTGACCTCATAAAGGCTCACGGAGACTATCTTACATTTTTCCTTGCTTGGTTAAGAGCTAATATGCGTACCCATTATTATAGGGATTATACAATGGAAAAGCGATATGTCATGGATTCATCTAATGGAGCTTATGAATTTGATGACTATATTGAGCTGATGTATAAACTGTTCTGTGAAGATTACATAGAAGACAACGCCATGTTCAAGCAGGCTGCTGAATCTATGAATTACACAGATACCTGGCTATTTCTTGCTCTACATTTTATCTGCTCTTTACGGTTTACGGATTTGGAGAGAATTTACCACCCCACTCTTACAGACACACCGGAAAACACATTAAAAATGATAGCAGACGGCACTTTCTCAGATAATGATGCCCGACTGATACTGCTTTCAATAATCCAACGCATGACTGTCCTGCCCTTAAAACCAAATAAAACCTCTCATCGCAATAATGTAGACTATATCAGTTTTCATATTCCGGTCAGTTGTGAAGTATTATTCGGAAAACTGTTTGCTTTAGCTGAAGCCCATAGGCAGATCAATGGATTGCAAGATACGCCTATAGTCCGAAAAATATGCACTTATAAGGAAATCACAAGATATATGGGAGACGATATCGGAGGGATATTCCTTGTGTCAGATTTCCGATCCCGTTCAGCAACAAAATCATATCTTCAGTCACTATATATGATAAGCGACGAAATGCCCGGGGACACTCCCAATTCTGCCATTAAGACAAAAGGTTATCTGTTGGCAAGCAAAGCAAGAAGTCATAAAGGAGGTTATGGTAAGTTTGCCGAGACTACATTCGAATATCTTAAGGATCTTCAGTTTTCTGCTCTGACACCAGAATTTGTAGCATTTGAGTTACTTGAACGTGGAGTCTTATCGTTCATGCCGTCAATGCTCTTGAATATACTGACAAAGGAAGATTTTTCGCATACTTCGGTGAAAACTCAAACATCTGTCATTAAAAATCTTGAGCTGTCACCGTTAGAGATAGAAACGATCGTAACAACCGTTGATGATTGCAAATCGCAGGCTAAAAAGATTGTAAAACAACTGATTTCATCGGATGTGGACATCATTACGGTATTGCACCATATAGGAAATGGAGAAGCAGTATCAAAGGAATCCGGTTGCTTGTGTATAATAACTGCTCTTGAAAAGATATGTCCTTATCAGAAAAAGAAGCAGTGCGTCGGCTGTGAATATGAGATCAGCACTAAATCGACACTTTATCTGCTTATTTCTGAATACAATCGTCTTTGTTGTTTATATGAAGATTCAGATAATGAACTCGAACGGAAGAAGAACAGAAGTCTTCTTGTTAACACGATAATCCCTAAAATGGATGAGATACTTAGTTGCATCCGAGAAAACTACGGCGAGGAAACATATCTTCAATACGAACAACTTATAAAGGAGAATACATGCAGGTAACAACAGCCGAAGAATTGTTTTCTTCATCACTAAATTACATCATGATCAACGATAACGTTCTTGAGGATGCCCGGAATAAGTTTGTTTCATATAAAAAGGCAGGGGTAATCAAGGAAGTAAGTAATTTTGAAGATGAGGCATGGTATACGACTGATGAATATTCAAATATCGGCCTTCACTTCACATTCAATAGATTTGCATACAAGAAATACCAGAGAATACTGAATCTTGAATTTAATACTTTTGTTGATTACGTAAAGATATATTGCCTGTCATTATTCGGGAAGAATGTCCTCATGACTATTGAGAGTACAATTCTGGATCTCAGACATATTATCGAAACTGATATAAATGACATATTTGGCACCACGGATGCTTTACGGCTTTATTTCCCTAATCGATGCATAGATTTTTTTTCATTAGTTTCCACTGACGATGATAATGGGGAATTAAACACGCTAATCCAGTCTTTGGAGGCATATTGTGAAAACACTTCCGTGGTTCACGGTGATCTAAAGCGCACTCTTGCTGATTTTGATACATATTTCAGATTCAACGATATCATCAAGGATTTCTGGAAATCAGACCTGACGGAAGATGATCGGCTTTTCTATTATCCCTTATATCTATGGTGGATAATAACTGGAGTCATTCCCCTTCGTCCACGGGAATTTCTTCTAACGGAACGAGAATGCCTTACAAAAGATACAGAAGGGAAATATCACCTTAGACTTCGCAGGAATAAACTAAAAGGAACAAGAAGCTCTGTTTCTTATACTATCAGAGAATCTTATTCTACGAACACCTATCCTGTTCCGGATTATTTAGGTGAACTGATCGAAAACTACAAACGACTAACAGAAGCATACGATAATACGGACTTAAATACTCTCTTTATTACCGATGCTCACTACAAGAAATGGGGACATAATAAACACTCTGATAGCCGTTACCTTACATATGTCAATATGAATACCATACTTCGATATTTTTATGTAGAGGTAATTCAAGGTAAATATGGGTATAAGGTAATATATTCCGGCAAAGACGGTCATCTGGAAGATGATGAGATCAGCTACATCCATTTGGGAGATACAAGGCATATAGCACTCATAAACATCTTACAAGAAGGCGGTTCACCAGTTGCAGCTATGTTGCTTGCGGGACATGAAGACATCAATATGACTGCTCACTATTATTCAAATGTTTCTACCTTGATTGAGTGTAAGACGTATCAACAGCACATAAAATGCATTAGCACAGACAAGAAACTGGAAATAGTACCTCAGAATCTGCTTCCTCCTCCTTGTGATGGTGTGGAATTATCAGATGGTGGTATGTGCTATTCACAGAAATATAAAGAGGGAATTACCGATGATTGCCTTGATTGTATAGGCCCTAATGGAGAGATCGGATATTGCCCTGAATGTCCGTACTATAGGCGCAAGGAAATGTCCTATTTTTCCATAGATGATAAATACAAACAAAAAATCAACGATGACAGCGAATTCTTGGCATATACCGTTTCTCTTGTAAGACAGAATAAAGGATATTCTGAAGATATCATCGCAGCAATTTTAAAGTATTCAGCAGATTGTTATTCATACCAGGATTATCTCGAAGAAAAATACAGATTGGAGGGTAAAACAAATGGCAAGACCGAAACAGATTGATGATAACGAACTTATTAAGCTGATAAGCCGTTATTTTCAGGAACACTGTACCGGAAATATCAAAAAAATGAAATATGAGGCCATCGCAAATTATATTCGGGAAAATGGATATCCCAATTACATGGCATCCTCTCTTCGTCGTAACGCCACGGCCAAAAAGTACATTGAAGGCTTAAAAGAAATCAGTACAGATGAGATTATTTCTACGGTAGTGACTTATAAGTCTCTTAATATAGATGAATTTATACAGAATAATCATAGTGCAAATGAATTAAGACGCTCCCTGGCCGAATTGGACGCATATTATAAGCGCGTTGCCGATTCCGCAGCACAGATATTCAATGAGCATAATAGTCTTATAAAAAAGAACGAAGAGCTTAAAGCTGCTCTTGATGAAAATACATCAAACTTAACAAAAGCAGAAGAAAAGCAGAAAAAGGCAAATGCGGAATTGGCTGCGCTTAAGAAAGAAATCATGGTTCTTAATTCAGTCATTAAAACATATGTTTATCCCGAGATTGCTAATGAATTGCTTTCTAAAGAACGTGTAAAAATAAAAACAACTGGTGTTATCGATACCGAAAAAATGGATAAACAGATAGTAACTGCTAAAACACCTGTTAATAATTCAAAGTCTGGAAGCAATGTTATAAATGGTTTGTTTGAAAACATAAAATAAAAATGGGTAAATTATTTATTGTGGATGTCCCGCAAATGCTCAATATGTGGGACTTTGAAAAGAATAATGAAGATCCGAGTACCGTATCTATAAATAGCAGCAAGCGTTTTTTCTGGACTTGTAAAAAATGTGGCTATTCTCGGAATGTTTCTGCAAAGGCAGTAAATCGGGGTTCTGGAAAATGTCCTTGTTGTGATACCAATAAGGTTATCTTTGCCGGTGTAAATGACGTGCTTTCCAAAGTTAAGGATTTTGATAAGTTTTATGATTTCGACAATAATCCCGAATTTGACATATATTCTGCAGGAGTAGACTGTAACAGTAAAGTAAATTATAAATGCCCTGACTGTGGTAGAACCTGGAATACGTCTATAAAGGCACAAGTCCGAAAACTTAATGATGGTACATACGAAGCCGTAGGATGCCCTCATTACAATACTATGAAGCGTCAAAGTGATGATATTCCTTTTCTAATCGATGAACCACGCTTTATGCGATTCTTTGACTATGAAATAAACAGTATTGATCCAAGACATACAAAAATAAACTCTAATGAATCAGTTGCTCTTAAATGTAATAATTGTGGATATACATGGAATACCAGCATAAGATCGTTTTTTAGAGGCAAAATGCTCTGTAAGTGTTGTGAGCTTAATAAAACTACTAAAAGTGGCGTAAATGACCTTCTGACGCTCGTACCAGAGGCTAAATCGTACCTTTTACCAGAAGAAAACCCTGAAGTAGATTTAAACAACCTGTCAATACGAGATAAAACCCTTGTGAATTGGCACTGTCCCGTATGCAATAATACATGGTCAGCATCTGTAGCAAGCAGGATAGAAGGCAAACACGGTTCCTACAGATTTAGAAAATGCCAAAAATGTCATAGATCTGAAATAGAGCGCATTACTCCTATTTCAGATGTTCCATGGGTTTTGAAGTTCTACGATCAAAAAAGAAATAAGAAAAGTCCTTCTGAAGTATCTGTCCATTCAACAGATCCTATATTTTTTAAATGTAAAGAATGTGGTTTTGCATGGAAAGCCTCACCAAAATCAAGATATGAAGCGAAAAATGGGGCTTGTCCATGCTGTGACAGTGGGAAATATGTCCAATCTGGCATCAATGATGTATTAACCCTCTGTCCGGATATAGTCTCAATCTTGGATATAGCGGATAATCCTAATCTTGATTTATCTACTAAACCCGCAAATTCGAGGAATAAATATGTCTTTCGCTGTAAAAAATGTGGCTATATATGGCATGACACAATAAGTAACCGTGTTCGGAAGATGAAAGATGGTACCTATTATCTTCGAGACTGTCCTGAATGTAGCAATAAACAGCATCGTCAGGTGACTTATGACATTCAATATCCAGCATTGGCAGAAATGTATGATGAAAATGCAAACAAGAGGCATCTGAGCAGTATATCCAGTTACGAGTCAAACACGCTTCTTTTAAAATGGATATGTCCTACTTGTCAGGAACAATTTGAGTCACGCCTGCAAAGCATGATCGCCGCCCAAACCACATCAACAAAAGGATGTCCTTATTGTTCACATACTAAATTACGTCCTGGTGAGAGTTTTGGAGATGTTCACTCTGAACTCCTCGATGAATATGATGAAAATAACGACATTGATCCATTCAGCGTTTTTCCTAATTCAAAGAAAACTGTTAAGTGGGTTTGCAGAAATGACAGATCACATACCTGGGATGCTTCATTTGTATTAAGACATATGGGACATGGAAAGTGTCCAATCTGTTATTTGGCAGGGAGAGACCTTACAATAGAGTCCTTTGCAGCCGTTTATCCAGACTATTTGGATATGTATTCCGATAATAATGAAAGAAAACCTTCTGAGATTTTTTATACAAGTCCAGAATGGCTTAAATGGATCTGTCGGGAATGCGGAAATGAATTTGGGAATGAAATAAAAACTGTTATAAATGATACAGAAAATGCTTGTCCCTTTTGTAACAGCAGAAGACTACACCCTGAAGTTAATTCTTTACAGGCATTAAGACCTGATGTAGCAAAATACTGGCTTGATATCAACACCTTAAAAGTTGATGAAGTGTTTACTACATCTGGCTATGCTGCATGGTTTAGCTGTCCAGAATGTGGGAATCCTATAAATGAGATCATTAGTAGTTTTGTAAATGGAAACTATGATTGTCCTTACTGTAATGGCAGAAAAGCAATGCCTGGGAAAACATCTTTTAAGGCAAAACACCCTGATTTGATGAAAGAATGGGATACTTTAGCTAACTACTGCCTTGGTATAGATCCGGATAATATACTTGATACCTTTAGTAAAAAAGTATGGTGGATTTGTCCGAAAGACAGCACACATCATTATGAAATGACACCATCTGACAGATTGTTCTTTCAAAAAAGACACAGAGATCCTTGCTGTTATTGCAAAGGACGAAGACGTAAGAAAAGTTTCACTTACAAATAAGTATTTAGAAAATATGAAAAGGCTACGGCAAAAATCCGTAGCCTTTTATTTGATGTTCGAGTGAACTCTTAACCAAAAATCATTATGTACATTTTTCGCTCATGAACCTAAATCTAATAATTTAGTTTAGTGGGAATTATGTACATTTTTTCTCATTTTCAAGAAAAATTTTTTTTGGTTTTGATGTTGTTTATTATTCTCAGCCGTTTACAAGATCCTTAAGAGCCTTACCAGCTTTGAACTTAGGAGCCTTAGAAGCTTTGATCTTCATTGTAGCGCCTGTCTGAGGATTTCTACCCTCTCTGGCTGCTCTCTTGGAAACTTCGAAAGTACCAAAGCCAACAAGCTGAACCTTGTCACCCTTCTTCAGAGCCTTGCCTACTGTGTCTGTGAAAGCCTTAAGAGCTGCCTCAGAATCCTTCTTGGAAAGACCTGCCTGCTTAGCGATTGCATCAACTAATTCTGTCTTGTTCATTATGAACTCCTCCTATTTCAAAAAATTGTCGTTCTGACATTTGGTTATCACCTAATGCCTATAATATATATAAACTTTTAAGCCTTTCTTGTCAAGGAAAAAACGGCAAAAAATCCAGTAAAATCAAGGGTTTGCGGAGTTATGTTGACCAGTTTCGGAGGTGTTTGAACCACTCCCTTCACCCGAGGTCTGAGTACCCGTATCTCCTGTCGCTGAAGACGAGGTGTCAGAGGTACCCGAAGAGGATCCGGAATCGCCGGATGAGGCCTGACCACCGGTATCCGTGCCCGTTGAACCGGAACCGGATGAAGTGCCGGATGAACCGGAGGTATCCGTTGAAGTGCCGGATGTACCGGTTGATGCATCTCCTGACGAACCGGACGACGTATCGGTTGCGGTATCACCGGTTGTTCCGCCGGACGAAGACCCTGATGTATCGGTTGTCGTTCCGGATGTATCGGTCGCGGCCCCGCCTGAGGATCCTGAAGATGTATCGTTCGCAGTGCCGCCTGATGTACCTGAGCTGTCAGTTGATGTTCCGTTTGACGTTCCGGATGTATCGGTTGTCATTCCGGATGTATCGGTTGTCGTTGCGGTATTTACAGGAGCGAGATCGGAGAAGGATATGCTCATGTCTTCGCCGTCATCGGCCACATATATCGTATAGCTGCGTGTCTCAAATCCGGGTTTTTTGAGGATTATGGTATGCGCGCCGACAGTCTTCTTAAAGCTCATGGGGGTAAGACCTGTATATATTCCGTCCACATATACCTCGACGCTGTCGGGATAATATACATAAACCCTGTTATAGCCGTTCGCCGTCACGGTCTTTTTATTTCCGCTCGCGGTATTCCCGCTAGTCGAGTTGGAACTTGTCGAGTTCTTGCTGACCGAGTTGCCGCTTACGGAGTTCCCGCTCGCTGAATTGCCGCTTACCGTATTAAACAGGTTGTTCCATATTGAAGAATTGTCGCTCACATATGTGACCGTCTCATCCAGATTGATCGTGATCTCCGAAAGCTCGGTCCCGATATTCACATATCTGAGCAATGTATCATAACCCTGGGCCGATACTTCTATCTCGTGAACTCCGTATTCAGCTTTGATGATACCGGAGATATCCTTAATCTCTCCATCCATCTTAAGCACTGCCGTCTCCGGAGTCACATGGAAAAGGATCTGTCCAAAGGTTTCTTCCGGGGCGGTAATAGCGCTGCAATCCAGGACAACCTCCTGATTGCGGTCCACATTGATGGTCTGAGTCTCGGAACTGTTGTCGTTATACATGCGCACCGTATATGTCCCTTCGGGTACGGTAAGGAGCATGCCGGGTTCGGTTATCTTGGTGATCAGCGACCCGCCGACCTCGATCCATCCGCCGACGAGGGCTTCGTCATGGGTGAGTCTTACATATCCGTGTCCGCTGTTTACCTTTATTGAATAGATATCATAACCGATGCCCGATACAGTGATCGTATCACCGTCGACTATGTTCATCAGATCCGTTTCCCCGTTTTCGGAGAAGACCTGTACGCCCCTGGTCAGGGCATAAGTCCTGTCACCAATGGTAGCAGTGGAGTTTATGCCGCCCAGATCATACCTGGTCACGGATTCGTAAGTCCACGCATCGGGAGAAACCTGGATGTTTACAAGCTGCTTGGTAGCCTTGTAGAAATTGACGTCTACGATGGTACCCTCTGTCATCTGTGCCATGGACATCGTAGTTCCGTACTTGTCCAAAGCATATGTGGTGCCATCATAATTCAAGGTATAAGTCCTGGCGGCAACCGTGTTGTAGAGGGTAACCGTCTTTTTCTCACGATCGATCGTCTTAAGAATGGCGGTATCCGCTGAATCATAGGTTCCCACGGGCAGATAGTTATAAGTGGAATAAACCACTGCCTCGGAAGGTGATCCGGGCTGACCTGTTCCCACAAGATCCTGAGCCTGGCCTATGTTAAAGGCTTCGGGCGTACATCCGCAGAGTGCGATCGCGGTAAGACCTCCCAGAAATGCGCTGATCGTCAGTTTCTTAAGCAGTCCCGATCTGTATTCGAATTTTTTGGCTGAATCACTTTTCTTCATATCCGGTCCGGTGCAAACACCATATCCTATTCAGTATATCACCAACTTCCCGAGCGAACAAAAGTCAGGAGTTTTTCTTTTGTATTGTCCCCGGGAACCTCCAGAACATGCTCCAGCATAAGCTTAAGCGTATCACCTATCCGAGAGCCCTCTTCCATGCCGGCTTCGATCAGATCCTTGCCGCTCACAGCCAGATCCTTTACGGATATGGCTTCGTTATCCTTTAATATCTCTTCATACAGACGGGTGATATTGTCGAGTTTTTCGTACTTTTCCTCGCGCATGTAATCGCTCTGTCCCGCAACATCGGCTCTCTGGACCTCGAGAAGCAGAGGGAAAAGCTCATGCCCAAGCGTTGATGCGGCTTTTCTTACGCTCTTTTTGTTATCCTGTATCCGCCAGTCATGGTATGTGATAAGTTTCGTTACTATATTTATCAGATCATTATCCGATTTCAAGCGATGCAGTATATCTCTTGCCATGTCCGCTCCGACAGCGGCGTGGCCCTTATTATGGATTATGCCGTCCTCATCCACCGTGAGCACATTTGGCTTGGCGATATCATGGAGCATCAGGCTGAAACGGATCACTCTGTCGGGCCTGGACGCCATCATGGTATGCAGGATGTGCTCGCCGACATTATAACAATGATGGATGATGTTCTGCGGCGTGTTCATGCATCTGTCGAATTCCGGGAAAAACCTCGCGGTCAGGCCCAGTTCGTATGCGTCTCGGAGCATCTCCGGATGATCCGACGTGATCAGCTTGGTAAGCTCGGTCATGATGCGTTCGGCACTGACCTTACTCAGATTAGCTGCGTGTACACGGATCGCCGCTGCCGTTTTGTCCTCTATGGTATAGCCCAGCTGGGCCGCAAATCTGACCGCCCTCATCATGCGAAGGGCATCTTCCGAAAAACGGTCCGACGGATCTCCGACAGCGCGGATGACCTTGCGTTCAAGATCTCCAATGCCGTCAAACTCATCAACAAGACCCTTTGTCTCATTGTAGGCCAGGGCGTTGATCGTAAAGTCCCGCCGCCTTAAGTCTTCTGTTAAGACATCCGTAAACGATACGCTGCTCGGATGCCTGGCATCTTCATAGATCCCGTCCACGCGATAAGTGGTGACTTCGTATGTATTTCCCTGCATGAGAACAGTGACCGTTCCGTGCCGGATCCCGGTATCCACCGTCCGTTTGAAGAGTTTCTTGATCTCAGTCGGTTTGGCGGAAGTGGTGATATCCCAGTCATTCGGCTCCCTGCCGAGCAGCGAATCACGCACGCATCCGCCGACGGCATATGCCTCGAAGCCTGCTGCCTCTATGCGGGATATTATGGTTTTTACATCCGATGGTAATTCTATGTGCATTCTGCCTACAATAAAACGCGGAAGTCCAAACAAAGGCTTCCGTGCATTTTCTTCTTCCTGATTAAATGGTATCATCTGGATATATGAAAAATCAATATAAATATGTACCGTACTGATGAAAGGAAAAACATGAAAACAGTCATAACCGTAGTAGTCGACAATATATCGGATAATGACCTGACAGGAGAATGGGGACTGTGCCTGTATATTGAATACGGAGACAAAAAGATCCTGACGGATGCCGGCTCCTCCGACCTTTTTCTGAAAAATCTTGAGAAGCTGGGGATAGACGTTGAAGATATCGATCTGGCAACCTTAAGCCATGCACATTACGACCATGCAAACGGCATGCCTTACTTTTTTGAGCACAACCGGAAAGCGCCGTTCTATGTGAGGGATACGACTGAAGCGAACGCCTACAGGAGGATACTTTTCTACAATAAATATATCGGGATACCGAAAAATGTCCTGAGAGACTATCCCGACAGGATCATTAAAGTCTCGGGAGATGCACAGATCGCCGACGGAGTATGGCTCATCCCCCATAAAACGGAGGGCCTGGATAAAATCGGCAAAGCCGAGAAAATGTACAGAAAGACCTCTCACGGCTGGATCCCGGACGATTTCTCACATGAGCAGAGTCTGGTGCTTGACACGGACAGGGGACTCGTGATCATCAATTCCTGCTCCCATGGCGGTGCGGTCAACATCATAAAAGAGGTCCGGAGCACTTTTCCGGACAAAAAAGTATACGGCCTGATCGGCGGGTTTCATCTGTTCACCAAGCCGGAGGCCGTTATACGCAATGTCGGAGCCGAAATTAACAGAACCGGTATCGAATATGTATGTACCGGTCACTGCACGGGGGATGGTCCCTACCGTATACTCAAAGAAGAACTGGGCGATAAGCTTATGCAGTTAAGATGCGGCTTAAAGATCGAGATCTGAGGATTTATACCGGTCTGTCTATTGCTTCCCTGACCACTCCGCAAACTTTCCGATCAGTATCAGGATCAGTTTATATACTCCGAGAAGTATTACCGCGATGATCGGAGCGAGCCACAGCGGCGCGCCGATAAAATGCAGGATCACTATCAGGATCAGCGTAAATATCACGATAAACTTGAGCGCTAAAAAGACCCACGAAACCCCGACGATAGCTTTACCCAAACTCTCATCTCTGTTCTTATCTTCCATATTACGGCCTCCTTGTCAGATATAAGACATATGTGTCATTAAATGTGATCATGTCTCCTGCATCCTGTACCGCTCTTCGCAATCCTTCGAAAAACTCCTGTTTAAGCGGTTCGGGGATAACGATATGGTCACAATGCGTTCCTGAAAAGGCTACATACTGATCTGCTGTAAATTCACGCCGGCCTTTGAATTCTCTTTTTTCCACTATATTATAACCGTATTCGGTTGCTGCTGTATAGTGAAATCCTCCGTGTGTATACGGAATATCCGGTTTGTAGTATCTGTCATACAGGGCCTGGATCCTTTGCCAGAGTTCTTCATTATTCGACCGGTACTCTGAAGTAGTGAGCATCATGGCCAGAGTCCCGCCCGGCTTAAGGAGCGAGAATGTCTTGGAAAAAGCGATATCCTCGGGGATCCACTGTATCGTGGCCGCGGAATATATCATGTCAAACTTCATGTCGCCGAAATCATGGGTTATGAAATCATCATTGACGATGTTGAAATTCGACCGGGAGCCGTATTTCTCCTTCATCTTACGGTACAGATGCTCACCGAGCTCGATGGCATGATACTCGCATCCCGTATCAAGTATGGGATCGGTGGCCTGTCCGGTTCCCGGACCGATCTCGAGGACCATTTTCCCGGGGCCGATCTGTGCCTCCTTTATCAGATATTCAAACAGTTCATCGCTGTATCTGGGACGAAATTCATCGAACTGATCGGGGATCGTATCGAAGACTTTCCTGAATTCGTCCTGCATCAGCTCTTTGATATCATCCTCCGATAAAGGATCTGTCTCACCCTTGTCCACCCGGAAGATATTTCCGACAGTCTCGATCTTTCCCTCTTTTACGAAGATGGCGCTCTCATCCTCCGGCGCAAACACGGTATGATCCATCGACGCCCGGACCGTCTTATCAAGCCGCTCGGTATCCGACGGGTCATAGTGGGAGATGATCGTGATATTCTCGAGGCCCAGGCCCTCATACGGCGTCATCGACTCCCATATGTCCACAACATATTTCGCCATATTCATGGCGCCGGCGCTCACGCCGAGGATCACGGCATCGGAGTCTGTTATGGCTTCCGCAAGTTCTTTTTCACGGATAAGCTTAATCTGCGCGGTCGCATTTCCTCCCATCAGAAAGATGCAGTCGGCCTCTGAGATAAGTCTTTTTGCTTCAGCACTGTCCGTCACGGAGTCTATGACACAAACGCTGTCAAACGGCATGTCCTTTTCCGCAAACATGGCATGCATGCCGTCACGGTCCTCAACGTTTCGCTCGTGCTCATCAGGCCACGCACTTATGAATACCAGGCTCTTTCTAACCGGGAGTTCTTTCCTGATGCGGTCTGCTATCTCTTCCGGAAAATGATGATCCGGAAAACCGCTGAATATCCCCAATAATTGTTTTCTCATGCTTACACCCCATTAATGCGGATGACGTGATTCCCATTCCGCATATGCTTCTTCCCAGGTTTCAAGGGAAAACGGCCGCCGGGAGTCGTTCTTCATATTTGCATACTCCTCGGCAAACTGCAGAAAAAATGTCACATGTTCCCTCGCGGTAAGAAGTTCCTGCGTGATCAGCTTGCTCCATACATGCGCCTGCTCATACTGCGACGTCTGTTTTAATCTTTCCACATATTCTTCTTTTGCAAAAGGGATCCTGATCTCTTCCGCTTCTGCCTTACCTTCATCCGTGATCGTCAATACCGTATACGGAACGCTCTCTTCGACAGCGTCCAGCGGCAATCCGCAGGATCCCGGATTCACAAGTAATATATCCCTGTCACTGACCTTGTAACTCCACTGCACATGACTGTGACCGAAAATATAAACGCCATCCTCAAGCTCACGAACTTTTTCGGAAAAATACGGATCATTATCCAGGATCCCCCGGATATCCCGGCTCAATAGTTTAGGCGTCACTCGCATGGAGGCGTATCTTTCGGCAATGGGACCCGGACCGAAGCGGGGAAACTCGTATTCTCCGAGAAAATGATCCGAAGAATGCGCAACATGGATCCTTGTGCCGTTTATCTCAAACTCCGCCGTCTGCGGCAGGGATAACAGATACTCAAGATTCTCCGGGCTGATGTTACGGTAGCACCAATAGGAGATCTGCATCTGTCCGTCCGTCCATGTCGACTGGTCTTTTCCGGTCAGGTTTTCCAGATATTTCTCTTCATTGCCGCGGATGATCATCTTTTGGGGGATCCCGCTGACCGTTTGTATGCAATCATCCGGCCACGCCCCGCTCAGGCAATAATCTCCGGCCAGGATAAAGTGATCGATATTTCTATGTTTCGCATCCTCCAAAACCTTGAGTAATGCAGGATGATTGCCGTGTATATCCGACAAAACCGCATATTTCATCACTGTTTCTCCACGACCTGAATTTACAGATATGTCTCTATGGTCTTCATTTTTTCCGAGAAACCGGCTTTTTCATAGAACTTCATGCCTCTGGTATTCTGCGGAAAAACCTGAGTCCTCATGAAATCGGCGCCCTTCTCTTTTCCGTATTCCTTACAGGCCTCGATCAGTTTTGCACCTATACCCTGACTGCGCAGTTCTTCGGTTACATCCAGATCCTGAAGATAGATCACCTTTTCAGCCTTCAGACAGGGAACCTTTTTCTGGTCCAGGATCATCACATGTGCAAATCCGATGATCCTTCCATCCTGTTCTGCTACAAGAATATCCTGGTTATCTGCTTTAAAGATCCCGTCAAAGAACTCCTCATCCCGCTGTCCGTGAACAAAATGCTCGGGCTGGAATCTGACAGCATCATTTTCCAGTTCGTAATACAGCTGCTGCAGGTCTTTGATATCTTCTTTGTCAGCGATACGAATTATCATCATTCTCCTTCATTGCGCATTTATTACAAGATGGCTGCTGTCTGTACTAGTATACGGCTCCGTCATAGAAACGCCACCCGATGAACTCCCCGGTCTTTGCGTCAACATTGACGTAACTCCAGTAATTCAGAGTAAATTCGTAATAAAGCCGCTTTTTCTCCATATCGTATCTGAGCAGATATGTTCCGTAAATGGTATCGCCTTTGTCCATGAGCATCTTATCCGTATTCTGGGATGCAAATTCTCTGACATCCGGGATCAGTTTCTTCGGATCAAGCAATCCGGAAGTATCCAGTTCGGGCCTTTCCATGCGGGAAAACTTCTGAACAAAACCCTCATCGTTTTCCGTGGTCGCAGTATACGGATAATAACTTAATGCAACGCCGTCTACATATGCGGTAGCGGAGATCTCGATACGTCCGGTCGACGGATAGTACATACAATGAGTGAGATATACATCATCATCAAGCGTCTGATCGATCGACTCAAGATAGTCTCTGATATACGTGTTTTGTTCTTCGGTTCGCTCTTCGGAGAAAAACGAATCTTTCGGATAATAGATGTGCTCTCCTATACGGCCGGTCCGTTCGGCTTTGATGTCGGTATTCAGGTTCGGTATCACAAAGATGACCAGAACAGCTGCAATGATCAGCATTCCTGAAATGACCGCTATAGCGGGCCACAGCATTTTATTTTTTTCTGTATTACTTCTGTTTTCCTTCATTTTCTGTGTCTGTCTGCTTAATGCCTTTACATGATCTTCTTCAAAAAGAAATATTTGCTTAGCTTGGCATTTTCGTCTTCACGAACGAATTCAAGTTCATATCCTAATTTCTTATAAAAGTCCGGGGCCTGAAATCCAAAGGTGGTAAGCGCTATTTTTTCATAACCTTTCCCCTTATAAGCGTCCTCCACAGCGGCAACAAGCCTGCTGCCAACACCTGTTCCTCTGTATGCTTTTCCAACGATCAGATCCCCGATATGAACCTCGTTGTAATACGCACGACCTGTGATTATTCCTGCGATTGTTCCGTTATCCTCTGCCATAAAGCAGAATTCTTCGTAGTTCAGATCCACACCGCATTCTTCACCATAATCTGTGAACTCTTCATTTATGAACTCGCCCGTTCTTGCGTCTTCTTCAACCCGCCTGATTTCCATTGATTCCTCCCGGTACATATCATTTGTACTGTGTCTGACAAGAACCTTTTCACAGCTTCTTCATCATCCAGTATGCATCCATGTAGGATCCTTCTGCATATTTCATGTTATAGGGAAATGTGCCATACCTTATAAATCCCAGTTTCTCATACATGGCTATGGCGTCTTTGTTCTCAGCCATAACTTCAAGTTCCGCCTGCTCATAACCCACGCTCTTCGCAACATCAAGAACCGTCTGCAGCATGATTTTTCCGATACCGCTTCCGCAGTATTCTTTGTACAAAGCAATCGCCACATCACATCTGTGTCTGTATCTCTTATACGGAGCTACAGACATAAGAGAACAGTTGCCGATATGCTTACCGCCTGTAAATGCGACCAGCATAAGCTCCCGTTCGGCTTCCATCTTCGCCCGGATAAACTGTTCTTCTTTTTCTTCCGTGATCGTGATCTCTTCAGGTTCTCGGATCAGATACGGTGTCTCTTCGCTTGTGGTTTTCAGATACTGTATCAGATCCAACGAGTCTTCCGGCCTTGCATTTCTTAACACTACAGTTCTGCCAAGTTTGTCCTTAACAGATATTTCCTCAAACAGCATAGGCATCCTCCCGTGACATTTTCAATATTTTCCGGTGCCTCGCAACCCTGAAGAACTCAGTCTACTGCGATTTGTTATATTCTATCATGAACTATATAAAAGAGAAAAAGGACTTGACCGTTTCCCGACGTTGAATGCACTGGGATTTGCATTTTCTGCGGATTCCAGTGTATTTTGACCGGACTTACGGCGTAAAAAGCACTGGAATCTTCGTTTTCTGCGGATCCCAGTGTATTTTGACCGGATTTACGGCGTAAAAAGCACTGGGATCCTCGTTTTCTGCGGATCCCAGTGTATTTTGACCGGACTTACGGCGTAAAAAGCACTGGGATCCTCGTTTTCTGCGGATCCCAGTGTATCCGTCAATTTACGCGCAGTGAAAACAAAATAAAAAGAGAGTATCCTTCGATACTCTCCAGTAATCGGGGCGACGGGATTCGAACCCACGGTCTCCGCTCCGCTCCGGTCGGCCCAATACCGACGTCCACCGGACGTCGTGGGCCCTCTACGTCCCGAACGTAGCGTCTCTACGGTGTACCTGGTGTTCCACCAGGTGCACAACTGAGCCACGCCCCCGCATAAAAAAGAGAGTATCCTTCGATACTCTCCAGTAATCGGGGCGACGGGATTCGAACCCACGACCTCTACGTCCCGAACGTAGCGCTCTACCAAACTGAGCCACGCCCCGATAATACAAGGATCACCACCGAGCCCACGCCCGATGATCCTTAGTGATCATTCGCACTCATAAGATTATACCCTTATAAACGGCTTGCGTAAAGATATAACATCGAAAAAAGACTTCTGCTCAGATGATGTGATATCATAGTATCTGTGTCAAAGATCATAAATACTTGTACCGGCAACAAACAAAAAGGAGCGATATGAAAGAACAACGTTTATCATGTCTGCGAGACGGACTCACCATCCGTGGAGTGATAGTTTATCCCGATGATTTCAGTGAAGACCGAAAGTACCCCTGCCTGATAGCAAGCCACGGTTTTACCGGGAATTTCAGGGGCATGATCAGATGGTGTGAAGCTTTTGCCGGGATGGGATATGTAAGTGTCACTTACGGTTTCTGCGGCGGCGGTTGCATCGGAGATGATCCGGAATACTCCAGCGAGGGAGCTACCACCGACATGACCATCTCAACCGAGATCGCGGATCTGGAAACCGTGATCGGGCACATAAGCGGCCTTGGCTATATAGATCCCACTCGTATCATCCTGCTTGGCGAAAGCCAGGGCGGATTCGTGTCCGGTCTCACCGCAGCTAAACACAGCGACATCATAAGCCGTCTTGTTATGATCTTCCCCGCGATCTGCATACCCGATCATGCCAGACAGGGAAGACTTGCCGGAGCCTCATACAGTCCGGATGCCGTTCCCGACATCATCGACATAGGCAGGACGAAACTCGGCAGATGCATACATGATGATGTCGTCGGGCGCGATCCGTATCTGGAATTATCCGCATATACCGGACCTGTCCTGATCCTGCAGGGCCTTGAGGATGATGTCGTTAACTATTCATATGCAATCCGCGCAAAGGAAAACTATGCACCGGGACAGTGCCATCTCCAGCTTATACGAAGCATGGACCACGGACTTGACGATGGTCAGTTCCAAAGCGCATTCGGATCCATAAAGCAGTTTCTCGCTGACAGGGAAGAAGTCCTGACTGTACAGATATTGATAACGCACGGTGAACCCGGCACCGACGGCGAGACCAAAACGAATAATGTCTATTTCACCGGTTATTGTGATTCACCTATCTTCCGCGGCGTTATTCAGAGCGAAGGTGTAGATTCTCAAAAGCAGCTGCCTGACGGAAACTGGCACCTCCATGCTGAGTACACCCTGACCGGACTGGATAGGAACGGCGCCCTGTGCAACATGCATATCGTCAATCAGGGCCACGACGGAGACTTTAAACCGGTCATCTCAACCGACAGCACTGATCTTGCCTGGCTGAACGGCTTAGATCTTACATCCGTTCTTGAGTTCGGAAGCGGCGGACCGACCGTACGTATATATGCAGACAAAAACCGCATCCCCTAAAGGATGCGGTTTTTATTTCCTAATCTTTACCAGTCTGAATCCCAGTCTGTTCCGCCGGAATCCCAATCCGAGCCAGAGTCCCAATCCCAGTCCGAATCGGAATCCGAATCATAGTCCGAATCATAATCGGAAGAGGAATGATAATCGTCATAGAATTCCGAATTATCCCAATCGGAAGCCTCGATACCGGAATTCCAATCCTCGGAAACATAATAATCATCATATGACTCCGAAATGGCATTTACGCCGGGATCGTAAGAATCGGTCTGATACCAGCCATCATAATCGTCATTATAATAAAACCAGTTATTATCATAACTGTAATATGTGGTGCCGTTGTAGTTATAATATCCGTCATGCTCGTGGCCTAGGGATGAAAGGGCAAACCCTCCGATAAGGAATCCTGCAAGCAGAGCAATCCCGACCTTGCCTATGGTCTTCTGGTTATTGCTCGAAGTCTGTGACGATGAGTGGCTTGTGTTTCTGGCTTTCTGATGAACGATCTCATCCTTCAGCTTCTGATAGAGTTCATTGACCGCATACTCTTCATCGGTACCCTGATAACGCACCGCTCTCGACCCGTCGTCCTTATTCTTATAGACAATAAACTGTCCGTTCCCGGGATCCTGATAGATACCGAACGCTCTGGGACCCTTATGATCCTCTCCTATGAAAAATCTGGTGACCTCATAGGGCGGAAGATTCCTGTCCGCATACCACTTCTGCAGCTCGGCTATGGTCTTGGGCTGGCCGTGAACCTGCTGGTGGGAAGGGTTCGGTGCCTCGCAGTACGGGCATTGGGGCAGTGTATCTTCATATGTATTGTCGCAATAATCACATTTGATCTTCATACACTCTCTCCGTTTATGTTCAGATATATTCGCTTTCTATTTCTTTGGCCTGTCTGTTCAGGAAACGGTTAACGGGCACATGTAATCCATGCCTCTCGGCCAATTCTATCAGTTTTCCCGAAAAAGCGTCAACCTCACACGGCTTTTTATTGATACGGTCCTGAGCCATGGACGGCATCAGATCGGGCTGGAGGGACGCGATGAGGGAAACATACATGTTCAGTTCCTTCTCGGATAAAGCGATCCCCTCCGCATTGGCGACTGCGATCACCTCCCGCATCGCGGATATGAAAGTCCGGTGAGGCTCCTCTTCATTTATCACCCCGCCGTATGTGGTCCCGTATACCATACAGGTCTGGTTCACGCCGACATTGAGCATGAATTTGCCCCACAACAGTATATATGACCTTCTTCGCTTTGGGCCATATCCTCAAGCGCACTGGCATCCGTAAGGTTCTTGCCATACAGCATTCCAAGCGCTCCGAGGCCGATCATGTTTACGGTTTTGATCGTCTTCATCTGTGATAATCACTCTTAATCCCGGCCGAAGGTTCAGTCGTTATCGGATTTCTGTGCCATCATCATCACGATCGCATTATATGCAACCGAGAAATTGATGAACTGTTCCATCGCAGCGCTGTCTTTACCCGCCATGCTGCGATAATAGTCGCGCTGTTTCGCGAAGAACTCCTCGGCGGATTCTATGCTTGATTTCGGGACCGCTATCCCGTCACAGTAAAGTGTCCCGGTTGCCGGATCAAATCTGGAGCCTTCAATCCTGGAATTATATGTGTCAGCCATTCCGAATGATGTTGCCAGCTGTCTTATCAGCTCACCGCTGTCTCTTTCATTAGCCATATCAACTCTCCTGTTTCTGCTCCCGCGAATCAGTGTCTCTGTTCCGTGTTTGAATAGACTTCCGCAAAACGTGCAGAAAATGACGGTTCTATGCCATCGTGTATCAGATGCGATACATCTCCCGTTTTCCATGCCCTGAACGAAGCGTATCCCTGCTGCCTCTCTTCGGTATATATGTCAGTCACGGAGGTTGGTGCCAGGCACAGTCCGTGCCACAGAGAAAAAGGCGAAGCGTTTATCAGGTGGCTGAGCATCACGCAGGATACTCCGAAGTGGCAGAAAAAGGCGATAGTCTTATCGCATTCCTTTTCCACACGATACCCCATGCCGTCTCTGACATAGCCGTATTCGGCAAGCAGGGCATCAAGTCCGTTGCATACCCAGTCAAACTGCTCGGCAACGTCGGTATCCCTGATAAGCTCCGTATCCCTCCAGCCCCAGGTCTCAAGATATTCGGGATGTCTGTTTAAGTACGCGGGAACCATGTCCCAGCATATACGCTTACGCAGGCTTCCGTCCGGCAGAACGCTGTTTGGATATGCTTCAAGATAATGCGGCATCGCGGGTACATCCACTACCGCATTAAACTCCATAAGCCAGTCTTTGGTATACTTCTCAGATATCTCATCAAAATCCAATCCGAGCGCATTAATCGAATACCTGGCCGTTTCCCTGGCTCTTCCGAGAGGAGACAGATATATGTCATCAATATTCCATTCGGCAATGTGTCCGGCCAGAGATGCCGCCTCTCTCGCACCGGTCTCGGTGAGCGAATCATTAACATAGTCCGGATCTCCGTGCCTTATAAAAAGAAGTCTCATAAATCTCCCGTGATCATGTCGGCCGGGATGTTTGACAATCCCCGCCCATGTATGTATATTTGTTAATTGAAATATTGCTAGGGGTGCGCATGCGCTGAGAGTGGATCTGTGATCCTGACCCTCATTACCTGATCCGGTTAATACCGGCGTAGGGAAGCAAGAGACTTCTTTGTATGTCTAAACACCCCTCCGTATTCATAAGGAGGAAAAAAATGTCAGAAACCCAATCTTCAACAAAACCCGTATTTAACGCAAAAGTACTCACATTCAGCGCCGTGTGCATTGCTCTTGGCTATGCATTAAGCTTCGTCAAGATCTTCCATTTCCCCTGGGGCGGTTCGATCACACTGTGTTCCATGCTGATGGTAGCCCTTATAGGCTACTTCTTCGGTCCCGTTGTCGGACTCATCGGCGCTTTCATTTACGGAGTACTCCAGTTTTTCCAGGGTGGAGCCTATGTCTTAAGTCCGCTGCAGGTGTGTCTTGACTACTTTGTCGCATTTACCGCACTGGGTCTTACCGGATTCTTTAAGGATAAAAAGAACGGTCTGCTGATCGGCTATATCATAGGAATCCTGGTAAGAGGCGCTCTCCATGCACTTGGCGGATACCTCTACTGGATGGACTACATGCCCGAAGAGTTCCCCGCAAGTCTCGCGGTCATATACCCGATCGTCTATAACTACGCTTATATAATCGGCGAGGGCATCATCACCGTTATCCTGATCAGCCTGCCTCCGGTCAAAACGGCGTTAAGCCGCGTCCGCTCCATGGCGCAGTCATAACAGTCTTCGATATCTTTATTCAGATCCTTCACGGATCACGGTTATACTGTTTTTTTCGTAGTATTCACGGAGGGATACGTTCTGCCAGTATCCCTCTTCGCCGTCTTTATTCCCGACATCTTCCTTGAACAGAAGATAAGGCTTCGCATCATCGGACAGAGCGTTTATGGTAACATCCTTTATCTCGGGATCGTTATACAGAGCCGCTCTTTCCTTCATCTGGTCATAATATCTTTCCGCTTCGCCGTTTGTGATGGATCTCACCGCGGAAATGCTTGTATAAGTGTTCTTATCTTCCGAGAATACAAATATGAGCATAACGACCGCGATTCCAGTCAGCACTACGGGTATGATCCGCGATGTCATCAGTTCGAACAGATCCTTCCAGAAAGCCGTAATTCCCGGTTTGGTCCCGGAAGCGTTCTTATATACATACCCGGCATCGTTGATTATATTTATGAAAATGATCAGGACTTCCGACAGATATATCGCATTCTTGACTCTGGAGGGGGCATCTTCACTCGTCGCATAAAAAGTGGGAGTGAACATCGCTGCAAAAACGCATATGCTGATGACAAGCAGGATAAGCGGATGCAGAAATCTCTTTTCCGATCTTTTGACTATAATGACCGATATCACTGCGGCTACGACCATGACTGTTATCATCATCGGGCTGATCCATGAGATCCCGTGTGCTCCTCCCCAGTAAAATGACATGATGATGGCTTTGATCGGATTCATCTGCGTCTCAACACCCATGCGCTGATGATTGCCGGGTGCGAGGATATTCACCATATATCCCGCTACGGTCACAAGTTCGGGTATAAGGAAGATCAGGTTTTTGTTTCCGGACCTGCGCCTGCCGATGATCAGCCAGATCACATGGAAAAAGATCAGTATGCATGCCTGCAGCCCGGTAATGAGGTTACCGCCGCCTACTATGGCGCCTAAAAGTACAGCGCCCGCAACCGTGCAGATACGCACGCTCTTTTTCTCACTGTTTACACCATGAAGGATCACGGCGGCCTCAAACAGCATCATGGAATGCATGAAAACATAGTGGAGGGATCCGTTAAACCAGAAAAACGCCTCCAGCGGAAAAGGTATGGTCTGAACTATAAGGAATACCAGAAGAATATTGATGATCCCGGACAGATAATGGTCTTTTACCCCGACGCAATCCGCTATGATCACATGAACTATGGCCGTAACAGCACCTATCATCGTGACCGTCAGTATGAACGGAACGATATAATAATACTTCTCATTCCAGACACCGGGGAAAAATCCCATCAGGAATATGGATGAATAGGTGGCCTGCTTGACGTAAAACATATATTTTACCTGGGCACATGCCGCTATAAAAACATGCTTGAGGGAATGAGTGTATTTCCACGCGATATGAGTTATGGTCCCGAAACCGAAATCATCCAGACCGATCACATCATATCTTCCCAGATACCATAACGGGAGGACCGCTAACGTCAGTACGGCAAACAGTACCCAATATATTCTTTTTATTGTCTTCTGGTCTTTTTCGTTCATATGTTACGGAGTTTTTTCCTTTTTGTTTCTGAATACGATCAGCTTACTGAACAGGTAATTGGCCACAACTACGATGACGGCGGTGATCACGGTCGCGATATAGAAGTTGATGCCCAGACCCGTGTCCATGATCAGCATGCATATATACTCAAGGAAAAGAGTGGAGATCCTTGAGACTACGAATTTCCCGGCTTCGGGTAAGATCGGCGCCGTGCTCTTGAACACATATTTCCTGTTGGTAAAAAATGCAAAGATCAGACCTGCAGTCCAATCGATAATCGTGAGGATGGCGGTCTGTATCGAAGTATGCAAGGAAGCCCCGCGATAAAAGATAAGATTGGCCAGGAACTTACAGCTCCAGGCCACCACCGTAGTCAGAAACCCGACTACAAGGTATGTAATGATCTCTTCATATCTTACGTAGAGCTCATGTATCTTAGGCCAGCGTTTCAGCCAGTTTTCAAAGCGTTCTTCCAAATTCATCTTCATAATAAACCAGCGTATCCCCTTCGACTATCCTGATATCATCCGTAGGGATTATGACCGAGCCGTCCCGGATAATGACCAGGGGAGAAATGCCGAATTCCCTGAGCAGACCTATCGTATCCAACCCGATAAGAGCAGAACCGGGCTCGGCATTTAAGGCGACCGTTCCCTTGCTCTTGATGGCTTCCCGCTGCATGCGGTTATACTGCTCAACAAAGCCGGCGGATATGATACCCGTAGGGATAGCCACGACTCCGACACCGAGTATGGCTATGAATATCGCGATCACCCGTCCGAGCAGAGTGACGGGATACATATCTCCGTAGCCGATGGTAAGTATGGTCGAAAGACTCCACCACAAGCCCGAAAAGGCGTTGTCAAAGACCTCGGGCTGTGCCTCGTGCTCAACCGAGTACATGCATAATGACGCTCCGAGCATCAAAACAAACAGGATGAACAGAGAAGAAAGGATCTGATTCTTCTTCTGCTTAATGACACTGGTTATAACATGGAATGAGTCATAATTCGTGTTCAGCCTGAACAGGTGGAATATCCTGACCACCCGAAGCATCCTGAATGCGACGAATCCTGAAAGAAAGAACAGAGGCACGATCGTGAACAGATCCACTATGCCGTCATAACTGGTCATAAAACGCCATGCTGCACGACCTTTTGTTTCTTCGGGGTAAAGCAGATCCGAGGTCCATATCCTGAGTGTGTACTCAATGGAAAAGAATATGATGCAGCATATCTCTATGATCGCAAATACGCTTCTGTATCCGGAAAAAGATTCAAAAGTCTCCAGGATCATCACCAGGATATTGATGACGATCACCAGGACCAGTAAATAATCAAACGCCTTGCTTGCTGTGTCATCGCTGCGTCCGATCTGTAGGATTTCGAATACTCTTTTCTTTTTGCTGTTATTCAACGGTAACAACCTTGGCCAGATTGCGCGGCTTATCTACATCAAATCCCTTATCGCTGGATACATAGTAAGCCAGCAGCTGCAGGGCTACGGATGCGGGGAATACCATGAGTTCATCGGGCAGATTCGGAAGTACGAATGTATCAAACTCCCTGGTGCTCTGCTGCATAAGATCAGCTTTGATGAACAGCGCTATCTGCGCGCCTCTGGACTTGACTTCTCTGATGTTGGACAGTTCCTTGCTCATTAGCCTGGTCTGAGTGACTACGGCTACAACGGGCGTGTTGTCCGTGATGAGCGCGATCGGTCCGTGCTTGAGTTCACCGGATGCATATGCTTCCGAATGTATATATGATACTTCCTTAAGTTTAAGAGATCCCTCCAGGAGTATGGAATAATCCAGACCGCGGCCTATCATGAACAGATCTTTGGCTTCCAGCACACCTCTGGCGATGACATGTATCGCATTCTTTTCATCCAGAACGGAGCCTATGACTTCAGGTACTCTCTTCAGATTACGTATACAGTCACGGACCTCATCATCGTTCATGATGCCTCTGATATGAGCCATCTTATATACGATAAGATAGAATAACGATAACTGCGTCGTATACGCCTTGGTACTGGCTACCGCGATCTCGGGACCTGCATTGGTATAAAGCACATAATCGCTCTCGCGGGCGATCGATGAACCCTTGACATTGATGATCGCGAGGCTCTTGGCACCTTTACGTCTGGCATATTTAAGCGCTTCCAGAGTATCTATCGTCTCTCCTGACTGTGATACCGCTATCACGAGAGTCTTCTCGTCTATGACAGGATCCGAATACATGAACTCGGATGCCAGCTCGACTTCGATATGCATGTTCAAGCGGGTCTTGACCAGTGACTGGAATACGAGTCCGGCATGCATCGCCGTACCGCATGCGATCACGCAGATCCTCTCGCATTCGGTAAAAAGCGAATCCGGGATCTGATCGGCTTCGAAATTGGGAATACCGGATTTGGTCCTGCCCGCAATGGTATCACGGATAGCCTTGGGCTGCTCCATGATCTCCTTTTCCATATAGAAGGGATATCCGTTCTTCTCGGCGGAATTCTTCTCCCAGCTCATGGTCAGATACTCGGGCTTAAGTTCCTTGCCGTCGAGCGACCACATCGCTATGGAGTCCTTATGAAGCTCAACTATCGTATACTCGGGAACGACGAAATACTGGTCGGTGAACTGACACAACGCTGTCAGGTCGGATGCGAGCATAGCACCTTCATCACTTAAAGTAGCAACGATGGGACTGACATTTCTGATGGAATAGATCACATCGGGTATGTCCGAAAACATGATGACCAGAGCAAAAGTACCTTTAAGTCTTTTGACTGCCTTGGTAATGGCTGTTTTGGGATCATGTGTCTTCTCGTAATAATGATTGATCACGGCGGCGGCAACTTCGGTATCGGTTTCGGATTTGAGATCACCTTCAAAACCGAATTCATCTATAAGATCCTTGTAATTCTCGATGATACCGTTATGTACGAGAGTAACGCTGCCCTGCCGGTGAGGATGCGCATTTGAATCACACACACCTCCGTGTGTGGCCCATCTGGTATGTCCGATACCGCATGTTGAATCTATGTCCACACCTTCCGTGGATTTCTCCAGATCGCGGACACGCCCCGCACACTTATATACATCGGTGCGGTTCATCGCGGAATTGGTCACAGCCATGCCCGCTGAGTCGTATCCTCTGTATTCCAGCGTGGTGAGCGCATCGATTATGATAGGTTTTACCTGTTTCTTACCGGTATATCCTATTATTCCGCACATATCTTCTCCCTTTGAATCGTTAATTTCGGGTTATTTGAGTCTTGCCTCGAGTTTGGCCTTCTGCTCTTCGTATCCGGGCTTGCCGAGGAGAGCGAACATGTTCTTCTTGTAGCTCTCAACACCGGGCTGGTTGAAAGGATTGACTCCGAGGATGTATCCGCTCACGCCGCATGCAAACTCAAACATGTAGAACATCTCGCCCAGATAATACTCATTAACTTCAGGCAGAGTCAGAACGAAGTTCGGTACATTGCCGTCGGTATGAGCAAGAACGGTTCCCATCATTGCTGACTTGTTCACAAAGTCAACGGTCTTGCCTGCAAGATAGTTAAGTCCGTCAAGATCTACGGGCTCGCGTCCGATGATGATCTCTTCGCGGGATTTCTCGATCATGAGCACGGTCTCAAACAGGATACGGTTACCGTCCTGAATATACTGACCCATGGAATGAAGGTCGGTCGTTAAGTCAACGCTTGCAGGGAAGATTCCCTTTCCGTCCTTACCCTCGGACTCTCCGTAGAGCTGTTTCCACCACTCACAGACGTAATGGAAGCAGGGACCGTAGTTAGCCAGGATCTCGATCTCTTTGCCCTGCTCTCTCATGATGTTACGGAGCACGGCGTACTGCATTGCGTCGTTTTCTTCGAAAGGATTCTCCAATGCCATGCGTCTTCCCTCGCGGGCACCCTGCATGAGCTTATCGATATCGGCACCGCTGACAGCGATCGGAAGAAGACCTACTGCGGTAAGTACGGAGAAACGTCCTCCGACATCATCCGGAACCACGAAAGTCTCATAACCTTCTTCTGTAGCCAGGCTCTTTAATGCGCCTCTTTCCTTATCGGTGGTTGCATATATCCTCTTGGCTGCTCCGTCCTTGCCGTACTTTCTCTCAAGAAGCTCCTTGAAGATCCTGAATGCGATGGCAGGCTCGGTGGTCGTACCCGACTTGGAGATGACATTTACCGAGAAATCACGCTCTCCGATAACATCGATCAGATGTCTCATATAGGTGGATCCGATGCAGTGTCCCGCAAAATAGATCTCGGGAGTCTTGCGGATCGACTTGTCTACCTGATTGTAGAAGCTGTGGCGCAAAAACTCGATCGCTGCTCTTGAACCCAAGTAAGATCCGCCGATACCGATGACGATCAGGACATCGGAATCCGATTTGATCTTCTCTGCAGCCTTTTTGATGCGCTCAAATTCTTCTTTGTCGTATTCTTCGGGGAGATCTACCCAGCCGAGGAAATCGTTGCCTTCGCCGGACTTGGATACCAGCTTTTCCTTTGCCTTTTCGGCATTTTTGGCCATCTTTTTGATCTCGGCCTCGCTGACAAAACTCATTGCTTTGGAATAGTCAAATGTTACTTTATTCATAGCTTTTCTCCTTTAAACATAGGGTAATGCGCTTGTTACTTACAATCGATGTAAGTTTAACAAATTTACCCCCTTTTTTCAATCGTCATAGTATTCGTGAATGTAGTCATTCACGATATCCTCGGACAGCTCATACATCCCGTCCAAGACGCTTTCGACGTTATCCGGCGTGATGCGGTCGCGTCCCTCGGCCAGGCTGTCGCACACATAATGATTTATATCCTTGGAAAAGTGTATGGTATCCATGTAATTATCCAGGTCGGTGATTATGTCCACATCGTCCTGATAATAGTAAACTTCGGCGTTTTCATGGTTTATGAGTTCTTCTATGCATATGCGCTCCGCATTTAAGACCGCATCCCTCTCGCCGTTCCTGTAAGCATTGTCCCACCAGCACATCGAATACGGCGAGAAAAAGAACAGAAACCGCGTATCCGGATGGCTGTCGATCATATCCGTGATGAGCTTCGTATTCTGAACGGCCAGTTCATCATACATATGTGCATCTTCCATGGGCTTAACTTCTTCAAGCCTCTCATACATCGTCATGCACATCAGATGATGGAAGGTCTTCCATTGCGCCCAGTTATAGGAATCGCCCTCGTCATAATCGGAATATGACTTGGCGAGCATGAAAGGGATCTTCTCCAGCAAAACTTCCTTATTTACCAGATATTTCCCGTCATTGAAAGGATTGTCGTCATACAGGTAGACCGGGCAGCCCGTGGATTCATAGGTCGTTTCGGTCGGAGAATACAGGCTTGAAGGATCGATATTGTAAAAAACGGTCCCGATCTCTTGCTCCTCAAACGCTATATCCATAAGATATATCAGGTCTGCGGTGGCGCCGTATGAACGGATCGCCTTGATGCTGGTACAGTCAAAATTCTCGTCAAACCATCCGTTATTGAAGTTCTCACACACGCTCGATCCCGCGATCACAGCATCATAATCAAAGTGCTTAAGCGTACCCACGCACTGATACTCCTTATCGTTGAGCACGGCTTTTAAGCCCGGAAGCGGTTTGTGATATGCATAAAACGGGTCAAAAAGCACGACCAGACCCATTATCGCCACCAGAAGGACCGCAGCCGCTACAAAAAAGACCGGTATGAACTTTTTGATTCTCTTAGTCTCTTCCATTTATCCGATGTCTCTCAGAAATTGAAATACAGGAAGGTGCTTACCTGGTTAAGTGATATGAAACACCAGGTGAACAGCAGTCCCATCAGCACTCCGTCCCTGACAGGGTGGTCATTTAACGGTGCGATGGCATGGGAATTGGGCCTGGTTATCAGGATAAAACTCAGGATCAGCATTATCAGGGTAAGAGCCAGATCGGCATAGCCGACCATCGCATCCGATATCATGCCTGCTGCCTGTCTCACCATATAAAACTCGGGAGCCTCCAGATATCCGAGAACCTCGAACAGTCTCCCGTTCCAGTTAAATGTAAAGATTGATTTTATCAGATGAAGCGCATCGGGAATCGTCGAACTCCTGAAAAAGCATAAGGAAAGCAGGAAAAATATAAACGTGATCACCTGTCCGGCTTTTCTCGGGATATAAACCTTGCATTCTCTGCGGTAGTCGCATCCGCGCACTCCGACTATGCACATGTTATCCCAGACTACGAGCACGCCGTTGACCGCACCCCAGAGCACATAGGTCCACGCCGCTCCGTGCCAGAGTCCGCTGATCGTAAATACTATAAAAATGTTGACGAGCGCCCTGACCCTAATGTCCGTGCCGGGTATCATAAGCTCGCCCTTTCGGCTTCCGCCGAGAGGAATATACACATATTTTGTGAAAAATCTGGACAGAGTGATATGCCATCTCTGCCAGAGTTCCTTTACATTCGGACTGGTATAGGGCGAATTGAAGTTCACCGGCAGGTCGATATTGAACATCTTCGCGATACCCGAAGCCATATCACAGTATCCGCTGAAATCAAAGTAAAGCTCGAACATATAGAGCAGCATGACTATGATAACGGTCAGACTGTCCAGCTCGCGCGGCATTACAAACGCATAGTTTACCGGACCTGCCAGAGTATCCGCAATGAGCACCTTTTTGGCGAAGCCGATCACAAAGTATCTGATGCCCGTACGCATATTATCGCGGTCGATCCGGCGCCTGGTCATATCCTTAAACTGTGGGAGCATCTCATCATAGGTGACTATGGGACCGGCGATCAGCTGCGGGAAAAAGGTCACGAACACCATATAATCAATAAGTCCGTAATGAGGTGCTCTGCCCAGACACCTGTCTACCACATAGGATATCTGCTGGAAAGTAAAGAAGCTGATGCCTAAGGGAAGCATTATATGACGCAGCGCATAGTCGCTTCCGGTCAGCGCATTCAGGTTTTCGATGAAGAAATCCGTATATTTGAAATAAAACAGGATACCCAGATTGATAACGACAGCCACGACAAGAAGGATCTTTTTTTCGGGACCCTCCCTGTCTTCGAGTTTAACCGCTGTCAGCGAAATGATATAGTTTACGGCAATGCTCGATACGATGATGAGCAGGTATGATACATGGAAATATCCGTAAAACCAGAGTGACATACCCGTAAGAAAGAGACCTGCGAGTCTGGTATGACCGAAATAGTTAAGTCCGAACCATCCGAGCAGAGCTACGGGCAGAAGTATGCAGATAAATATATATGAATTAAAAAGCATATCAGTGTTTGATCACACTCATTATAAGGTCCATTATCGCTGAGATGGCGTCTCTTTGCTTGCTCTCGGACATGGCCTCTATATATTTGTCCTTATTTTCATACAGCTCACGGATCTTGGAGATCAGGAGTTTGGATGTCATATCCTCCTCGTTTAAGACCATGCTGAAGCCCTGATCCTCATAAGATCTGGCGTTCATGATCTGGTCGCCGCGGCTGGATGCGGACGGCAGGGGAATGAGCAGATTCGGCTTATGAAGGGCAAGCAGTTCCCCTATCGCATTCGCACCTGACCTTGATACCACGATATCCGCAAGTGCGAAAATATCGGGAAGTTCATCGGTTATATATTCAAACTGCTTATATCCTTCTACGGTAAGGAGCATGTTATCTGTCTTGTCCTTACCGGTAAGATGCACGATGTTGAAATCTTTCAGAAGATCGTTAAGTGAATCTCTGATCGCTCCGTTTATCGCAGCCGATCCCTGGCTTCCTCCGATGACCATGATCACAGGTTTGTCATCCGTAAATCCGACAAACTTCTTTCCTGCTTCCCTGTCTCCCTTAAAAAGTTCCGCGCGGATCGGAGATCCGGTCAGGTGAGCCTTCTTGGGCGGGATCAGGTCGAATGTCTCCGGGAAATTACAGCATACGATATCCGCAACCGGGATACAGAGCTTATTGGCAAGTCCCGGCGTGATATCCGATTCATGTATTATGCAGGGAATCTTAAGTGAAGCAGCCGCCCTTACAACGGGTACCGCCACAAATCCTCCCTTGGAAAAAACTACTTCAGGCCTAACGGTCTTTAAGATCTTCCTGGCCTGAAAAAATCCCTTGATGACCCTGAAAGGATCGGAAAAGTTCTTGGGATCAAAGTATCTGCGCAGCTTTCCGACAGCTATCCCGTAATAGTCAAGCCCGGCATCTTCGGCGAGATTTTTCTCGATACCGTCCAAAGATCCGATATATGTGACATCAAAACCGGCTTCCTTAAGTGCCGGTAAAAGTGCCAGGTTGGGTGTTACGTGTCCGGCTGTCCCGCCGCCGGTAAGTACGATACTATGCCCCATACTTTTCACCTTTCTTTCTTACAACGCTGTAGTTGACTTCGGGTTTGGGATCCCTGGAATACAGATACTTAAGGAAAATAGGCGTACATATCGAAGATACTATGATGAGCAGGATCACGGAAGTAAAATATACCGACGTGATAAAGCCTTCGGCCAGGCCTTTTTGCGCAACTATCAGCGCAACCTCGCCTCTGGTCATCATGCCGACACCTATCTTCAATGAATCCCTGCCGTTGAACCTGCAGACCAGACTCATCAGACCGCAGCCGATGATCTTGCATATGATCGCAACCGCAACGAATGCAAGTGAAAACCACAGGATCTGCATGTTCATGTTATCCAGGCTCGTCTTGATACCGATACTTGCAAAAAATATCGGTCCGAAGAGCATGTATGAGTTGATATCCACTTTCTCGTCCACATAATGGGAATCCTGGATCGAGCAGAGGATGATGCCCGCTACATAAGCACCCGTGATATCGGCTATCCCGAATACCTCCTCGGCTATATAGGCAAGAGTAAAGCACAGTGCCAGAGCCGCTATCGGGATACGTCTTGTGTGGGGGTATTTTTTGTCAACCCAGGCAAATATCTTGTAGCAGATAAAACCTACGCCTACAGCCAGTGCAAAGAAGGCAACGGTTGAAAGTATAACGGAACTTATGCTCGTACCGGGTTTCTTGAATCCTATGACGATGGTAAGGACTATGATGCCTATAACATCATCGATGATCGCGGCACTGACTATGGTCGTTCCCACTTCATCAGAGATCCTGCCCATCTCCTTGAGCGCCTGAACCGTGATACTTACGCTGGTTGCGGTCATTATGGTTCCTATAAATACGGCTCTGTAGAACTCTTCGGAACCCCAGGGTGCCGCACCATAGAATCCCATATACAGTAAAGTTCCTCCGACCAGCGGAACAAATACGCCTGCGGTCGCTATAAGAGCCGCCTTGGGACCGAGCTTGATGAGCTGTTTTAAGTCTGTCTCAAGACCGGCCGAAAACATCAGCAGAATAACGCCGATCTCTGCCATCTGGGCAAGAAAATCCGTCTGGGATACGAGACCTAATACACTCGGACCTATGAGTAATCCCGCAACTATCTCTCCCACTACCTGGGGAGCCTTGAGTTTGCGTGCCAGTATGCCGAAAAACTTGGCTACGATGATGATTATTGCCAGATCCCGCAATATAGAATATGCTTCCATGATACAATCACCTTCTTTTTTTTCTTTACAGTGAAACCCTGCCCTAATTTAGGGCAGGGTAACATCTCTACATTTTGATCTTCAGATCAGTCTTCGCTGTCTTCTACGGGAAGAGTAACTTCTTCGTCATCATCTTCATATGACACTGCTTCACTCTCGGGGATATCCTCCATGGCATCCTCGACTTCGTCATATTCCTTGGATCCGTCACTTACCTTCTCGCGTACCTTAGCTATCTTAACGACTTTGATATCATCATCCAGATTGATCAGCTTCACACCCGAGGTGATCCTGCCCAGGGTATTTACCTCACCCATCCGGATCTGGATTATCGTACCTGCGCTGGTTATCAGCATCAATTCATGATCGTCGTTGACCGCTTTTACACCTACAACATATCCTGTCTTCTCTGTGATCTTATAACACTTTAAGCCTTTGCCGCCTCTCCTCTGGAGAGTAAACTCGCTGATGTTCGTTCTCTTGCCCATTCCGTTCTCGGAAGCTATGAGAAGGCTCTCACCCTGAGTATTTAACTGCATTCCGACTATCTCATCATCATAGTCGAGATTCATGCCCTTAACACCCATGGTGTTTCGGCCGGTGTTACGTACGTCGCCTTCGCGGAAATGGATACACATGCCGTTCTTGGTGACCATGAATATCTCGGTATCCGGAACGGTCAGCTTAACTTCTATGAGTTCGTCATCATCTTTTAAGTTCATGGCGATGATACCGCCTTTTCTTATGTGAGCGAACTCGGTTATGTTGGTCTTCTTGATGATACCCGTCTTGGTGACCATGAAGAGTGATTTGTTGTAATCCTCCTCGGTTATCGGCATCGGGATCGGGATCATCGCCGTTATCTTCTCATCGGGAGAAAGCTGCAGGAGATTGACGATCGCCGTTCCTCTCGAAGTACGTCCGGACTCAGGTATCTGATAAGCCCTCAGTCTGTAGCACCTTCCGAAATTGGTGAAGAACATGACATCGTGGTGAGTCGTGGTCATCAGAAGATCCTCGATATAGTCATCTTCTATGATCGACATACCCTTGATTCCCTTACCTCCGCGGTTCTGGGCCTTGAAATTATCCACGGTCATTCTCTTGATATATCCGACATTCGTCATGGCAATGACGGTATTCTCATTGGGGATCAGATCCTCCATGTTGATATCGTATACGTCATAACCTATCTGCGAACGGCGGTCATCACCGAATTTATCGGCTACTTCTATGAGTTCTTTCTTGATGACTCCGAGCAAAAGTTTCTCATCACCGAGGATCGCTTTCAGTTCCGCGATCAGCTTGACGAGTTCCTTATGCTCCTCTTCGACCTTCTCGCGTTCCAGACCTGTCAGAGCACGGAGCCTCATCTCAACTATCGCATGAGCCTGGGCTTCGGAGAGACCGAATCTCTTCATCAGGTTTTCTTCGGCTTCTTTTCCGTTAGCACTTGCACGGATTATACTGATGACTTCGTCGATATTATCAAGCGCGATGAGCAGACCCTGTAATATGTGATCTCTCTCCTCGGCTTTATTTAAGTCAAATTTGGTCCTGCGTGTTACCACTTCCTCCTGATGTTTCAGATAGTAAGTGAGCATGTCGAGCAGGTTCATGACCTTCGGCTCATTGTTTACGAGCGCGAGCATGATCACACCGAAGGAATCCTGAAGCTGTGTATGTTTATAGAGCTGGTTTAAGATGATATTGGCGTTGGCATCTTTTCTTAATTCGATGACGATACGCATGCCTTCACGGCTTGATTCGTCGCGAAGATCCGTGATCCCGTCGATCTTTTTATTCTTTACCAGATCCGCGATCTTTAAGATCAGGTTTGCCTTGTTTACCAGATAAGGAAGTTCGGTTACCACGATCCTGGTCTTGCCGTTATCCATTGTCTCCATATCGGTCACGGCACGGACACGCACTTTTCCGCGTCCCGTTCTGTAGGCTTCTTCAGCTCCCCTGGTTCCGAGGATTATGCCGCCGGTAGGAAAATCGGGTGCTTTGACCAGATCTATGATCTCTTCGATATCGGTATCTCTGTCTTCTTCGATCCTGTTCTCGATGATCTTGACCACTGCGGAAGTAACCTCACGGAGATTGTGAGGAGGAATGTTTGTAGCCATGCCTACGGCTATACCCGTGGTTCCGTTTACGAGAAGATTGGGATATCTGGAAGGAAGAACTACCGGTTCGGATTCCGTTCCGTCGAAGTTATCGACGAAGTCGACCGTATCTTTTCTGATATCGGCTATGAGTTCCATGGAGATCTTGCTTAAGCGGGCCTCGGTATATCGCATAGCCGCAGCTCCGTCACCGTCGACCGAACCGAAGTTTCCGTGTCCGTCGATCAGCGGATATCTCATTGACCATTCCTGAGCCATGTTTACCAGAGAACCGTAGATGGAACTGTCACCGTGGGGGTGATATTTACCCATCGTATCACCGACGATACGCGCGCTCTTACGATGCGGCTTGTCGGGACCGTTATTCAGTTCGACCATTGAATACAGGACTCTTCGCTGTACAGGCTTCAGACCATCCCTGACATCCGGAAGCGCACGTGATGCGATAACGCTCATCGCATAATCGATGTACGCGTCTTCCATTTTTTTCTTCAGGTCTACTTCTTCGATCTTGTCAAAGATCTTGTCATCCATATTTTTTCCCTCTAAATCTATCTGTATATACGGATTGCTACGTAACTGCGTTACTCTCGCAATCCTACAACCATTCGGAATCCGCTCTATCGAGCTACTTCCTCATGGTTGCCTGAATCTCATATAGATATTTCTCACTCAAGCAAGCTTGGTTCGAAATATCTGCATGAGATTCTATATATCCAGGTTTTTAACAAATTTAGCGTTCTGCTCGATGAATTCACGTCTGGGCTCTACCTTATCACCCATAAGCGTGTTAAATGTAAGATCCACTTCGGACTCTTCTTCTTCGTTCATGTTGACCCTGAGCAGGATCCTTCTTTCGGGATCCATGGTCGTCTCCCAAAGCTGCTCGGGATCCATCTCGCCCAGACCTTTGTAACGCTGGATCTTATTATTCGTATCGCGTCCCACTTCGTTTAATATCTTATCTAGCTCTTCATCAGAGTATGCATACCATACCTGTCTGTTCTTCTCGAGCTTATAAAGCGGGGGCTTAGCCAGATATACATGACCCTGCTTGATAAGCTCGGGCATGAATCTGTATATGAAAGTGAGCATAAGTGTAGCTATATGCGCACCGTCAACATCGGCATCTGTCATGATGATGATCTTGTCATAACGGAGTTTGGTGATATCGAAATCATCATGGATACCTGTGCCGAAAGCCGTGATCATTGCCTTTATCTCAGCATTGTCATATATCCTGTCGAGGCGGGCTTTTTCAACATTAAGTATCTTACCGCGAAGCGGAAGGATAGCCTGAGTCGCACGGCTTCTTGCTGTCTTGGCACTGCCGCCGGCGGAATCTCCCTCTACTATGTATATCTCGCATTTCGAAGGATCCTTTTCGGAACAGTCGGCCAGCTTACCGGGAAGTGAGGTTCCTTCAAGAGCCGTCTTTCTTCTCGTCATATCGCGGGCTTTTCTTGCCGCTTCACGCGCACGCTGTGCAAGGATCGATTTTTCAAGAATGGTACGTGCAACCTGGGGATTCTGCTCAAGGAAATATGTGAGCTGTTCGCTTACAACTGAGTTGACCGCTCCCCTTGCCTCGGAATTACCGAGTTTCTGTTTGGTCTGTCCCTCAAACTGCGGGTCCTCGATCTTAACAGAAATTATGGCGGTCAGACCTTCTCTTATATCTTCACCGCTTAAGTTTGGTTCATTATCCTTAAGCAGCTTATTGCTTCTTGCATAATCATTGAAGGTCTTGGTAAGGGCATTCCTGAATCCCTCGAGATGTGTTCCGCCCTCAGGAGTATTGATATTATTTACAAAAGAATAAATGCTCTCGTTATATGCATCGTTATGCTGCATGGATACTTCCACGAGTACATTGTTCTTTTTGCCCTCAAAATACATGATCGTAGGGTAAAGAGCTTCTTTTGATCTGTTCAGGTACTGAACGAATTCCTTGATACCGCCTTCATAGTGGAAAGTCTTTTCCTGTTCTTTTCCCTCTCTTGTATCCACAAGAGTGATCCTTAATCCCTTTGTGAGGAATGCAGTCTCACGAAGTCTTGTCTTTAAGGTCTCATAGTCATATACGGTATCTTCAAAGATGGTCCCGTCGGGCTTGAAGGTAACCTTGGTTCCGCTCTCATCCTCACCGCAGGTACCGATCTTCTTAAGCGGATAGCATGTATGACCTCTCTCATAACGCTGCTCATATAGTTCTCCGTCTCTTCTGATCTCTACACTGAGCCAGTCTGACAGAGCATTTACAACCGATGCGCCCACACCGTGAAGACCGCCGGATACCTTGTATCCGCCACCGCCGAATTTACCGCCGGCGTGAAGTATCGTAAATACAACCTCAACAGCGGGAATGCCTGCTTTATGGTTGATACCTACGGGGATCCCGCGTCCGTTATCTATTACGGTAACGGAATTATCGGGGTTTATGGTCACCTCGATCTCGGTACAGAATCCTGCAAGCGCCTCATCCACAGCATTGTCCACGATCTCATATACAAGATGATGGAGTCCTCTTGCGGAAGTGCTTCCGATATACATACCCGGTCTTTTTCTTACTGCTTCAAGACCTTCAAGTATCTGTATCTGGTCGGCACCGTATTCGTTTTCTTTTACTTTTTCTTCAGCCATAATAACCTCTGCTGCACAATAAAGTGTGCACATTTTACTGTGAACTTATCAGTGCTCCGTTCGATATTTCAAACAGTTTGTCTATCTTTATCCTGCTGTTTACAAAATCCTCAACACCCGTACAGGTTATGATCGTCTGCACATCTCCGATCGAATCAAGCAGAAACTTCTGCCTTCCGGAATCAAGTTCCGATAAAACATCATCAAGCAAAAGTATCGGAATATCGCCTGTGAGTCTTTTTACTATCTCTATCTCGGCAAGCTTGAGAGAAAGAGCTGCGGTTCTCTGCTGACCCTGAGATCCGAATTTCCTGATGTCGATGTCACCGACCATGAATACGAAGTCATCTCTGTGAGGACCGACATTGGTCATTTTTGTCTTTATATCCCGTTCGGTCGATGAACTCAGAGCCTGTTCGTAGTCTTCTATTTCAATATTCGGCTCATATATTATCCGAAGTGATTCTTTATGACCCGATAATTTCTCATGTACAGGCCCGATCACCTCATTAAGCTGGTCAACAAAAGCTTTCCTTCGTTCTATTACTTTGCTTCCGTAACTGACTAACTGAGAATCCCATATTTCTATGGTTTCTTTAAGAGAAGGATTAAAATAGATATCCTTGAGAAGAGTATTTCTCTGATTAACTATCTTGTTATAATTGTTCAGATTGTAGAGATAGAAGTCGTCAAGCTGACACAACTCCATATCCGTAAATCTTCTTCTCTCAGCAGGACCGTTCTTGATGATATTCAGATCTTCCGGAGAAAAAAAGACCACATTCAACAGTCCGAGGAGCTCGGTAGCCTTTTTTATCTTCTTCTGATCGATCGCAATTACTTTGGTCTTGGATTTACGAATATGTATATCCAGCCTGGTATCTACATCGTTTTTATATAAAAGGATACGCAGATGACCTTCTTCGGCACCAAACCTTATTATATCCTTATCATTTGTTCCGCGATGAGATTTGGTAGTAGCTGCCAGAAATATCGCTTCAAGTATGTTTGTCTTTCCCTGGGCATTATCGCCGTAGAGAATATTTACACCCGGACCGAAATCTATCTTTAAGGATTCATAATTCCTGTAATCCGTAAGTTCCAGGGTTTTTATTATCATGATTCACCCTTCATAAGACTTATGACCCTGACTTTATTTCCGTCATATTCAAATTCATCACCATCGTAAAGCTTACGGCCTCTCCGAAGTTCGGTTTCTCCGTTAACTTTGACAAGACCTTCCGTTATATCGTTTTTTGCTTCGACTCCGTTACCTGACAACCCGGCCAGCTTAAGAGCCTGACCGAGTTTGATAAATTCGTCTCTGATGGTGATCTCATTCATATTGATCTTATGATACGGTAGTAAAGTTTATAGGAAGAACAAGATAGATATATGAATCCTCATCATCTCTTATAAAGCAGGGAGATTTGGGATTTACCATATACATGCTTATCTCGTCGCTGTCTATTACCTTAAGTACATCCATAACGAATCTGGGATTAAATCCGATCATTATGTCCTTACCTTCTTTGGTAATATCAATTTCTTCATCCATGCTTCCGAAGGTTGAATTGATCTTAAGTTCAAGAACCGAATCCTTGATATCCACGATGATAGGTCTCTTATCACCTTCTTTGACAAGGAGGGTAGATCTGTCTATACAATCCAGCAGATCTTTCTTTGAAACGGTAACCTTGGTCTCATAATCCTTGGTTATCATCTGATCCACGTTGAAGTACTCTCCTTCGATAAGTCTTGATAAAACAACGGTTTCATCAAACTCAAACAGGATATGATTGGGAGTAAAGAAGATGCTCACATTCTTATCGGTGTCATCACCTATGATCCTGCTGACTTCGATAAGACTCTTTCCGGGAACAACTACCTTCTTTGCAGAATATACGTTTTTAAGTTTTACGTTTCTTATGGATATTCTGTGTCCGTCAAGTGAAGCAACTCTTAAGTTATCTTCATTGATATCGAATAACTCACCGGTCATAAGAGGAGAGTTATCATTATCGGAAATTGAAAAGATAGTCTGTCTTATAACTTCTTTAAGAGTATATTGAGAAAGAACTATGCTGTCCGAATGATCTATCTGCTCAAGAACCGGGAATTCATCGGCAGGCTTGCCTATGATATTGAACTTTGATTTTTCACAGGTGATGTTTGCTTTAAGCTTTTCATCTGTTGTAATGGCTACATCACTGTCAGGAAGCTTTCTTATGATATCAAGAAGCATTCTTGCATCAAGGGCGATCTTTCCTTTTTCCTGTATGTTACCGTTAATAACGGTTTCAATACCGAGTTCCATGTCATTGGCAACAAGTTTGATGCGTTCTCCTTCTGCATCAATGAGCACACATTGAAGTATGGACATCGTTGTTTTCGAAGGTACAGCCTTTGATACTGTGGATACTCCGTTAAGCAGTTCTGATTTTGAACAAATGATCTTCATGGATGGCCCTTTCTTTTTATTATTGTTAGTTTAAAAGTAAGAATAATAATAGAGCATGTTTAAATGTGTATAACCTTATACATTATACTAAATATCAACGAAAATTGGAACTTTTACTTGTTGATAAGGTATTGCATAACTCATATATCATGTGGTTAGTATGAGGTTATTTTTCTACTATCCTGGATTTTATTGCTTTTACCCTTGTTGATAACTCTTCTTCGTTTTTGATCCTGTCTGTTATCTTATTTATCCCGTTCATTATGGTGGTATGATCTTTTTTGCCCAGAAGCTTGCCTATATCGGATAAAGAAGCATCGGTAAGTTCTCTGCAAAGATACATTACTATGAACCTGGGTTCGACATATTTTGCATCTCTTTTCTTGCCGGCTATATCTTCGATCAGGACATTATAGTCATCACAGACTTCCTTCAATATATAAGAAGGAGTTATATCTTTGGGTTTATCCGGATAAATGATGTCTTTTAACGCTTCTTCGGCATTTGTCATATTTATCTCGACATTGTTAAGCTTTGAAAAAGCAACTATCTTATTAAATGCTCCTTCAAGCTCCCTGATATTTGATTTTATGTTTGTAGCGATATAGTTATAGACTTCTTCGTCTATATCTTTTCCTATTGATTTGCCTTTTTCGGCCAGAATAGCCATCCTTGTCTCATAATCCGGAGGCTGGATGTCTGCTATGAGACCCCATTCGAATCTGCTCTTGAACCTTTCATCAAGAGTTTCCATTTCTTTCGGAGGCTTATCCGATGAAAGGATTATCTGTTTTCCGTTCTGATGAAGAGTATTGAATGTATTGAAAAACTCTTCCTGTGTTGATTCTTTTCCTATTATAAATTGAATATCATCGATTATCAGGACATCGACATATCTGTATTTATCCCTGAGTTTCTTGGTAGATGCCGGATTACCGCTTCTTATAGATTCTATTACTTCGTTTGTAAACTGCTCGGAAGTAACGTAAAGGATCTTGGTATTGGGATTGTTCTCAAGTATGAAATGTCCTATCGAATGCATGAGATGAGTCTTACCGAGTCCGGCTCCTCCGTATAAGAACAGAGGATTATAGATCTCTCCGGGAGATTCAGCCACGGCAAGACATGCGGAATGAGCAAATTTATTGCTGCCTCCCACAACGAATGAATTGAACTTGTATTTAGGGTTAAGATTGGCTGTCTCGTAGTTCAGATTATATATCGGATCCTGAGCAGGTCTATCCGCTACCGGATTATCAGAATCCTTTTCCAGTCTGAAAAATATCTCGAATTTATTATCAAACATTTCGGATATTGTAACCTGGAAGAAGTTTTTATACTTGCTGGATATGTAATTAAGTGCATGAGACTGATCCGACGGGATGAGTATGGTCACGGTATCATCCGTAACAGGTCCTATCTTTAAAGGCTCTATCCATGTAGTATAAGAAACATCGGAAAGACCGTATTCATCAGCTATCTTTTCTTTTATCTGTTCCCAGCTCTCTTTTATTCCACTCATATGTATCTACCTCAAAACGCTTTGTGTCTTATCTTACCTTAACAGGTCCTTTTTTTCAATTAATGAATATCTACATTATGTGGATAACTTTTGTGGATAAGATGTATAAGTTTACATATTTATTATCAGGATATTTTATTATGTTCATCATGGATAATCAAAGATATAAACCTTACAAATGGCTTAAATACTGGATTTATAAAAGTAATCAACAACATATTAACAGTTAATCAACAAGTTATCCACATAATTATCCACATATTGGGGATAAAATTATGGTAACCTTATTTAAGATTTTTATCAGATATATTTGCTTGACTTCACTATTTCCTTTATATATAATCGGTTTGTTATCGTTTAGGACACAAAGAATCCTGTATTTCCTATATTCAGTGTGACTCCTGTATCATGGAAGGCGGGCTAAGAAAGGGAGGTGTTTGACTTATGAAGATGACATTTCAGCCCAAGAAGCGTCAGCGTAATAAGGTTCATGGCTTCAGATCAAGAATGAGTACTGCCGGCGGACGCAAGGTTTTAGCATCAAGAAGAGCTAAAGGCAGACATAAATTAACAGTCTAATATCAGTGATTAGGCCGCATATGCATGTGGCCTTTTTTTATCAACAAAATTAAAGCATTGAAAAAGACAGAGTCACTAAAAAACACAAACCAGTTCAGATCCGTATATACAAGCGGCAAGTCTCATGCCGACAAGTATTTGGTAATGTACGTCCTGGATAACAAGACGGATCGAAACAGATTTGGAATCTCTGTTAGCAAAAAAGTCGGCAACAGTGTAGTGCGCCACCATTTATGCCGGTTGCTCAGAGAATCATACAGACTGCATGAGGATATGTTTGATAGCGGATTGGACATAGCAGTGGTTGTGCGCAAAGGGACTGATTCGTGTTCTTTTTACGAAATAGAGAGATCCCTGATCCATCTGGCAAAGATTCATCATATATATAAGGAAACAAATGATGAAAAAAATAATGATTCAGATGATCAAACTGTATAGAAAGTATCTTTCCCCGCTTAAGAGCACCAAATGCCCTTATTATCCGAGCTGTTCGGAATACGGACTTGAAGCCGTAGAAAAATACGGAGCCGTAAAAGGCGGTGCGCTTGCAGCATGGAGAGTTCTGAGATGTAATCCTTTTTCAAAAGGAGGATATGATCCGGTACCGTGACCGGATCTGATTTTAATTTTTTGGAGGTATTGTTTTGTCAGGAATATTACTTACTCCGTATTCGGGCATGATCCTGGGACCCATAGCCAAAGTCCTCGGATACCTGATGAACGGAATATTTATTCTGCTTGATAAGATCGGTATCCCTAGTATAGGTCTCAGTATCATCATATTTACGATAGTCATCTATCTTCTGCTCATGCCTCTTACCATCAAACAGCAGAAGTTCTCGAAGCTTTCTTCCAAGATGAATCCTGAGATCCAGGCTATTCAGGCCAAGTATAAGGATAAAAGAGATACCGATTCACAGATGGCAATGCAGCAGGAAACCAAAGCTGTATATGCCAAATACGGGGTTTCTCCTTCAGGCAGCTGTGTTCAGCTCCTGATACAGATGCCAATTCTTTTTGCTCTTTACAGGGTTATCTATTCAATACCCGCTTACGTTACCAAAGTCGGTGATACATTCAGAGTCCTGGCTGAAAAGATCGTCGGACAGGATGGCGGACAGTTTATCTTAAACGCTTCAGCCGATGATATGAAAAGTGTTGCTTCGGCAGTAAAGTATTCAAAGAATCTGGCTGATACGGATAACATCACCAACGGTATCATAGACGTACTTAATAAGGTTTCATCATCCGATATGGTGACACTTGCCGATAAATACGGTCTTTCGGATCTTACTTTTAACGGACAGAAGATATTAAGCACTCTTGATGCTTCGGGAAATGTCGTAAGCAAAGGACTTATCGATACATATAATACTTTTCTCGGTTTAAATATCGCAAACTCACCCCAGTTCATGTTTACAAATGCATGGAGTGATCATAAGTATTTATTATGCTTTGTTGCGATACTTATCCCTCTTCTTTCGGCAGCTACCCAGTGGCTCAACGTAAAACTCATGCCTCAGGCAGGCGACAATAACGCGGGTAAGAATGCGGACGGCAATGATACAGGTGCCGCCATGCAGCAGTCAATGAAGACGATGAACATGATGATGCCTCTTATGTCGGCATTCTTCTGTTTCACTCTTCCCATCGGTATGGGTATCTACTGGATCGCAGGTTCGCTGATCAGGACCGCTCAGCAGATCTTCATCAACAAGCACATCGACAAGATGGATATCGATGAGATCATAAAGAAGAACGAAGAAAAAGCAAAGAAGAAGATCGAAAAGAACGGAGTTACCGCTCAGAAGATGCAGCAGTACGCCGCAATGAATACCAGAAGCTTAAGCGAAAGAGCAAATATCGGATCAAATGCAGTTTCTACAGATTCAGATAGCGCAAATGCAGCAAACACCACTGCTGCAAAGCCTTCACCCGGAAGTCTTACCGCAAAAGCAAATATGGTAAAAGAGTATAACGAGAGAAATAACAAGTAGTCGGAGGGATATATAAATGGAATTTATGGAATTCAGCGGTAAGACAGTTGATGAAGCGCTTACTGCAGCATGTGAGCATTTCTGTGCCACAAGCGATAAGGTTGAATATGAAGTAGTTGAAGAGGGAGCTTCAGGTTTCCTCGGGATCGGTGCAAAGCAGGCTACCATCAAGGCAAGAGTAAAGGATACTGATGTAGTCGGCAAAGCAAAAAACTTTTTAAATGACATCTTTGCTTCAATGCAGATGGCTGTTAATACCGATGCAACATATGATGATATCGAAAAAGAACTTTCCGTTGATCTTTCCGGAGATGAGATGGGAGTACTTATAGGAAAAAGAGGACAGACCCTTGATTCACTTCAGTATCTCTTATCACTCGTAGTAAACAAGGGCGAAAGCGAGTATATCAGAGTTAAGCTTGATACTGAGAATTATCGTGAGCGCCGTAAGCAGACTCTTGAAAATCTTGCCAAGAATATGGCATTCAAGGTAAAGAGATCACGCCGTGCGGTTTCACTTGAGCCCATGAATCCTTATGAGAGAAGAGTGATCCACTCCGCACTTCAGGATGATAAGTACGTAGAGACTCATTCAGAGGGAGAGGAACCTTACAGATATGTAGTCATCACTCCCAAGAAGGGCGAGTACTACAACGAAAAAGGATCAGGAAGATACGGTTCAGGACGCGGACGCAGATATTGATGGATCTGTTATAAAAGAGGTTTTTTATTCGGAAGACCTGCCTTACGGGGATATTTATCCGGCGTGGGGCGGGTCTTTTTTATGTTTATGAGCGTGCGGCTTATATCGGTGCCGGGAAGAGTAAAGGTCATAACGTCCTTTACTTCTCCACCCAGGATATCTATTGCCTTTTTGGCTTCGTTCAGTTCTTCGGATGCCTTATCTCCTTTATATGATATAAAGGAACCTCCGATACGGACATAGGGCAGTGAATATTCACTTAAAACAGCCAGATTTGCTACTGCTCTTGATACAACTAGATCAAAGGATTCTCTTACATCTTCAGTCCTGACATAATCTTCCGAACGCATATCCGTAGTTTCTATGCTTCCCGACGAATTAAGATCAAGTTCATTTATGACATCATCAATGAATCTTATCCTTTTGGTAAGAGAATCAAGAAGGGTGATCCTTATATCGGGAAATGCAATCTTAAGCGGTATTCCGGGAAAACCCGCGCCGGTACCTATATCCAGGACTTTTATGTCTTTCTCTGCAGACAGATCAAACAGTTTTACGATGGAAAGAGAATCTGCAAAATGCTTGATCATGACCTCATCGAATTCCGTGATCGCAGTGAGATTCATGACCTTGTTGGTCTCAACCAGCATTTCATAGTATCTTAAAAATCTTGATACCTGATCATCGCTTAAGCTGATATTCATTTTTTCAAGTGAGTCCGTAAGTATCTTTATATCGTTCATCTTTAGTGTATTTCAGTTGTGTTTTTTACCGAGATATACGAGAAGTACCGCGATATCCGAAGGAGACACACCCGATATCCTCGAAGCCTGCCCTATGTTTTCGGGACGGAAGTTTTTAAGCTTTTGTCTGGCTTCAAGCCTTAAGCTTTCAACATCGTCATAATCTATGTCAGAAGGGATCTTCTTTCTTTCGTTTTTCTTAAAGTCTTCAATCTGACTGTTCTGCCGGTCAATGTATCCGCGGTATTTAAGTTCGATCTCAACCTGCTCTATGACATCCCGCGGCAGCGGTTTTCTGTCAGGATCGAGTTCGGCGAGGATATCATAATCAAGCTCGGGTCTGCATATAAGATCAGCCAGGGAAAATGCGGTCTTTAACGGAGCGGAATCATATTGCGACAGAAATTCCTGTACGGATGCCTTTCCTCCTATGTTTACCGAAGAAAGTCTTTCCATTTCATCTTTAATCATCTGCTGCTTAAGACAGGTTTTCTCATATTCTTCATCGGATACCAGTCCGACTTCATGTCCGATGTGTCTTAATCTCAAGTCTGCATTATCCTGTCTTAATATCAGACGGTATTCGGCTCTTGAAGTCATCATCCGGTAGGGCTCGTTATTATCTTTGGTCACCAGATCGTCTATCAGGACTCCGATATATGCTTCCGATCTGTCGAGAACTACGGGATCTTTACCCATAAGTTTCATGGATGCGTTTATACCTGCCATAAGACCCTGAGCTGCCGCTTCTTCATATCCTGAACTACCGTTGAACTGTCCCGCACAGAAAAGTCCCGAGATATTTTTCAGTTCAAGAGAAAGTGAGAGCTGGCCCGGACACAGGCAGTCATACTCTATGGCATAAGCGTTTCTGACCATGTGGCAGTTTTCAAGTCCCGGAAGTGTCCGATACATCTGAATCTGAACATCTTCGGGAAGCGAGGATGACATGCCGCTTAAGTAAACTTCATTCGTATAGAGTCCCTCCGGCTCTATGAATATCTGGTGTCTTTCCTTATCGGCAAACTTGACCACCTTATCTTCTATCGAGGGACAGTATCTCGGGCCGGTTCCTTCGATGATCCCTGCATAGATAGGTGAACGGTCAAGATTAGCTCTTATGATCTCATGAGTTTTTTCATTGGTATAGGTCAGATAGCAGCTGATCTGTTCTTTTTGAACGGATTCGGGATCGGTACTGTATGAAAAAGGAATGACCGGAACGTCACCTTTCTGTTCCTGCATTTTGGAATAATCGAGGCTTCTTGAATCCATCCTTGCCGGAGTGCCTGTTTTAAATCTGCGAAGCTTCACACCGATTTTTTCAAGAGATGAACTTAAGTGATTGGCTGCCTGCAGACCATTCGGTCCGGTATAGGTGATCGCTTCTCCGCAAAGACACCTTGCACTTAAATATGTTCCCGTGGCAAGGATCACTGCGTTGCAATGATATATCGTTCCGTTGAAAGTTCTTACTCCTGTGATCCTGGGCCTGCTGCCATCCTCACCTTCCTCGGTAAAAATCTCACAGACTTCTCCCTGGCGGATATAGAGATTGTCCTGGTTTTCCAAAACTTTTCTCATGGACCTGGAATATTCGGATTTATCAGCCTGCGCTCTGAGTGAATGAACGGCGGGACCTTTGGATGCATTGAGCATACGTGATTGTATGAATGTCTTGTCGATGTTCTTGGCCATCTCACCACCCAATGCGTCAAGTTCTCTTACCAAGTGGCCCTTGCTCGTTCCGCCGATATTCGGATTGCACGGCATGAGTGCTATGGATTCTATCGATACCGTGAATATGACGGTCTCAAATCCGAGTCGTGCGCATGCGAGTGCAGCTTCACACCCTGCATGTCCGGCTCCGATGACACATACGTCTGTAAAGTATTCCGTTTTTTTATCTGAATATACCGATCTCATTTATTTTCCCATACAGAATCTGGAGAAGATCTGATCAACTATGTCTTCCGTTACTTCCGCTCCGGTTATCTCGGCAAGTGCTCTGTAAGCATCTGTCAGATCTATGCAGTACAGATCTTCCGATACTCCTTCCCGGATCGATGCCTTTACTTTTTCAAGCGAATCCTTTGCTTTTTTAAGGCTGGTGATGTGACGCAGGTTTGTTATTATGATCTGATGGTCGTTTGACAGATCTCCTCTATAGAACATCTCTCTTATGCTGCTCTTCAGTTCATCTATTCCTTCGCCGGTCATCATTGATGTAGATATCACGGCAGCGGGTATGATCCCGGATTCTTTAAGTTTATCTTTTATTGCTTTCTTATCTTCGTCAGTTATGTCCTTAATATCATTTTTGTTAAGAAGCACGATATTCTTTTTTTCTTTAAGAATATTCATGACTGCCGGATCATCCAAATAAAGATCCGATGAAGCATCGGCTACATAGATTATAAGATCCGCATCGGAAGCTGAACTCAGAGCTTTGTCCACTCCTATCTGCTCGATCATGTCTTTGGTCTGTCTGATCCCTGCTGTGTCGGTCAGTACTATGGTGATATCATCCATGCGGACGGTTTCCGTCAGAGTGTCTCTGGTGGTTCCGGGTATGTCCGTTACTATCGCACGGGATTCACCGAGCAGAAAATTCAGGAGAGAGGATTTTCCTGCATTCGGATTACCCAGGATGCTCGTATGTATCCCTTCGGACAGTATCCTTCCTTCATCGTATGAACGGATGAGCCTGTCCAGTTCGTTCTCTATGTTTTCTGTTTTTTCGAGAAGTTCATCTCCGTATCCTGTAAGGTCATAAACATCGGGATCATCGAGAGCTGCTTCTATTCTTGCTATTTCATACAATATTTCAGAACATATGTTATTCAACAAACTGTAAAGGTCACCCCTCAGCTGTTTTATCGACTGATTGAGGGCAGCATCGGATGAAGCTCTGATAGTATCCATTACCGCCTCTGCTCTGGTCAGATCCAATCGTCCGTTTAGAAACGCTCTTTTCGTAAACTCACCGGGCTCGGCTAATCGCACTCCGGTGTCAAGTACCGTATCGAGTATATTGCGGCATAGTCTTACCCCGCCGTGACAGTTTATCTCGACTACATCTTCTTTGGTATAGGAGTTGGGTGACTTCATGACGGATATCATCACTTCATCGATGATATCTCCTGAACTGTTTACGATGAAACCATAATGAATGGTATGGGTTTTGTATTTACCAAGACAATGAGATCCTGTCTTGTCGGTATAGATCTTATCTGCTTTACTGACGGCTTCCGGTCCGCTTATCCTGATGATGCCGATCCCGGATTCGGACAGAGCCGTAGATATAGATGCTATAGTATCATTAGTCATTGCTTAAGAATACCTCAATGTTACTTATGACTTCTTCCGGTCTTTCCACTTGAGGAAGATGTGAGGTTTTTGGTATGATGACTGATTCTATGGCACCATTGTAATAGTTATAGTTTTCTATATTATCGGTTATATCCTTCTCGCCCTCTCCGCCGATTATCAGTACTGAATGATCGGTTTCCTGGAGTTCACTTAAGATAAAGCAATTCATGTACTGAGACAGATAGCTCGCGTAAGCATGCTTTGAGAATATACCTTTTTCATGAGCAGCACGATAGTATGCGGTCACTATATCATTGAACTTATCATTATCAAATGAATCGGGATCGTAGAGATATTCTTTTTTGAACAGACCTTCTATGGCTGCCCGGTTGCATTTAAGGTTATAGAAAAATGTTCCGATCACGGGAATATTGATCAGGATCTTAAGCAGTTTAGTCTGCGTTGAAGGAATGAGATTCTGATCATATAATCCCAAGGGGTTGATCATGATGATATTTCTGATCAGCTTAGGATTGGCATGAGCCAGTTTGATGATTATCGGAGCTGTAGTACCTGTTACAACAACATCAGTCTTAGATCTGATGATATTCTTGATAAAATCAGCGATCAGATCTTCATAGGTGGATGCGGTATATGTCATGACAGGTTTGTCGGATATTCCGTAACCGAGCAGATCGGGAACATAGACTTTTCGGTTCTGACTTAAGGTGTCATATAAATATCTGTACTCGGCCTTACTGCTTCCTATGGTCAGATCATGAAGAAGCAGGATCGGAGTTCCGTATCCTTTAACCTTATAGTCAATGATACCGTATCTCCAGTTATATGTTTTATCTTCTCTTGTTCGTGAAGTGGGTTCTGCACAGGCGGATGTAGTTTCAATTCTGTTGAGAACATGAATTGATGCAATTGATAATCCTGTCAGTATGGAGATATTTCTTATTAGCCCTGTTCCTTTAGACATATATGCTCCTTCCTTTAGAACATATTTTACCTTATTTGTATATTTTTTTGTACTTTTATTTTATCACTCTATCGTGTAAAATAGCATTTGTGCTTTGAGGTGATGATTGTTTCACGTGAAACAATATGTTGTGGTTTATATAGATTTGGTACTAAACCTTGTACTTTACATAAGTTAATTCTATTTCATACGACATATTATCGATCGTGACTAGTAACATCAGTTCAAAGATCAGGGAAATTATTACAATAATATGATCGAAAAGAGTGTTTCACGTGAAACAATATATTGGGGTTCAGAGTATTATCAAATACATCATATTGACACTATCATTGATCCCATGGATTGCTTCATCTAGCACAGTCATATATTCGGTCTCCAATCCTTCTGAATATAATAAGGAATATTTAGTTGATAACTATTCCGCTGATCTGGATTCTAATCTTTCATTGTTCCCTGATCGGATTTCTGATGATGTGGAAAATGTGAATTACACAGCTACACTTAAGAATAGTTTTTTTGATACAGATGCAGTGATCATTCTTGAGTGTACATATTCCAAACAGGAATATGAAAATGAAATCGAACGTATCAGTAATCTGTCAGCAACGATACAGGATAGTGACGGATCAGAATATACTAATCATGTATTTTATGATAAAGAGTGTTATCCTGAACCTTCATATATAACTATCGATGGTTTCGCAAACACATATGAATATGCACTTATAGATGATGATCTGCACAATATCATATATATATATCTGGCATATCCAAGCACCGAAGATTCATATTACAGCAAGTATCTGAAAAACGATACTTCAATATATGATGATGAGAATACCCTGAAATATTGGTCAATGTATAATCATTCATTTGATGGGGGCCATACATGGGTAGAGATTACAGACATGTGATTGTTTCACGTGAAACATTTTTATCTGCACCTGATGAAATACAAGATATAGATTTCTAAAAAAATATTCGAGACTACATTTTGTAGATTTTCACGTGAAACATCGAAAACTAAGAGTACGTGAAACGTAAGAAAAAGCGTTTCATAAAGATAAAAGTGAGGAGAAATATGGGAAAAGCAATAGCGATAACAAACCAAAAAGGCGGAGTAGGCAAAACAACTACCGCTATCAATCTGGCAGCTGCATTGGCTGAGCTGGGCAAAAAGATCCTGGTCATAGATACTGATCCCCAGGGGAATATGACAAGCGGTTTCGGAATCAATAAAAACGAGGTGGAAAATACCGTATATGAATTAATGCTTGGGAGCTGTTCAACCGAAGAAGCGATCATCAAGAATGTAAGAGACGGAGTAGATATGATCGCATCCAATGTTAATCTTGCAGCAGTAGAGATAGAGCTCATAGATGATGACAACAGAAATTTCGTATTAAGAAATGAGATCGAATGGGTTAAGGATAAATATGACTACATAATAATAGACTGTCCTCCTTCACTAAGCATGCTGACAGTCAATGCAATGACAACGGCAGATACAGTGCTCGTTCCGATACAGTGTGAATATTATGCGTTGGAAGGATTGAGCCAGTTGATACATACCGTAAATCTCGTGAAGTCCGGATTGAATCCGGAACTGGATCTGGAAGGTGTTGTATTCACCATGTATGATTCCAGAACAAATCTGTCTGCTCAGGTGGTAGACAATGTTAAATCAAACATTCAAACCAGAGTATATAAAACAGTTATTCCGAGAAATATCAGACTTGCGGAAGCTCCCAGTTATGGTCAGCCCATATCGGAGTATGACCCGAAATCATCCGGAGCGGAAGCATATATGAATCTGGCAAAAGAAGTAATTGGTTAAGGAGGAAAGATCATGGCAGCCAAAAAAGGCGGATTGGGGAAAGGACTGGATGTATTAATACCTACATCAAAAAGCGGCGGAGATAAGAAAAATCAGATTTCTTCCGTTTTGGATGCAAAAGAGGGTGAGCAGGTTCATATAGTTAAGATCACTCAGGTTGAACCGAATAAAGATCAGCCCCGAAAGACATTCAGCGAGGATGAGTTGCAGGAATTATCCGATTCCATCAAGCAGGTAGGATTGATAAATCCCATCATAGTCCAGGACCGGAAATCCGATAAAGATCATTACATGATCATAGCCGGTGAGCGCAGATGGAGAGCATCACGTATGGCCGGACTCACGGAGATTCCGATAGTGATCCGTCACTATACTGAAAAGGAGATAGTAGAGATCTCCCTCATAGATAACCTTCAAAGAACAGACTTAAATCCCATCGAGGAGGCCCTTACATATAAGAAACTTCTCGATGATTTCGGCATGAAGCAGGATGAGGTAGCTGAGAGGGTATCCAAGAGCAGGTCCGCAGTAACCAATTCAGTCCGACTCCTCAAACTCTGCGAAAATGTTCAGCAAATGATCATCGATGAGCTGATCTCCGAGGGAGCAGCCAGAGCACTGATCGGAGTGGAAGATCCCGATAAGCAGTACGAACTTGCTCAGCAGATATACGATAAGGGCTTAAACGTTCGTGAAGTGGAGAAGATGGTAAAGGATCTGGGTAAGACTTCATCCAAGAGTAAGTCAGCCAAGACAGATGAAAAGCTTGAGACCATCTACAGAGAGTATGAAGAAAAACTGAAGAAAGCGGTCGGTACCAAGATAGCCATCAGTTCAAAGGGCGATGGTTCCGGAAAACTGGAAATAGATTTTTACTCGCATGACGATCTGGACAGGATCACATCACTGCTGACCGCTAAATAATGGAGAAGAAATGAAATATACATTATTCGAATCAATGGGACTTGGCAACATGGATATCAGTATAGTCATTCTTGTCCTGGCTGTGCTGGTGCTTGTACTTGTCGGTCTTTCTGTCTTCCTGCTGATCAAAACCGCTAATCTCAAAAAGAGTTATAAGCAGTTCATGACCGGACGTAATGTGAAGAGTCTGGAAAAAGAGATCGTCGGACTATTCGAAGACAATAAATCAATGAAGGAACAGATTACCGAGAACAGACGCGACATCAGATCCTTATACAGACAGATGAGAGGCGTATATCAGAAATGCTCCATCATCAGATATGATGCGTTTAAGGAGATGGGCGGAAAACTGAGCTTTTGTCTGACACTACTTAATGAAGATAATGACGGATTCATACTTAATTCTGTACACAGTTCTGCCGGGTGTTATAATTATCTAAAGCAGATCAGAGGCGGAAGATGCGAGATCGATCTGGGAGCCGAAGAACAGAATTCTCTTGATGCTGCTTTAAACGGAGGAGAGACTTAAGTAATGCGATTAACACAGGTCGAAGATCTAAGAGAATCGGATATTCTGGCTGTTGATGTACTCAATTCGGACTATACGGTTTTACTGGCCGCAGATACAAACCTGACCGAGGATTTGATCGACAGGCTTAAACGGGCCAACGTGACTGAGGTATATATCCGTACGGAAGATATATCCGGAGAGATGGAAATACTGAAAGCGGATGTTCGAAATGAGGTTCACGATACACTGCAGGCCGTAATAGAAAAGCATTCCTTTACGGGAAACTCGGAATTGTCAAAATTAAGCGAGACGGCAGATGTAATTATCAGTAATATCCTTGAAGAAGACGATGTTGTCGAAAAACTTTATGATATCCGCAGCAGGAGCGCTGATATATATGAACACTGTATCTCAGTATGCTCGATCTCTACGCTGATAGCATTGAAGAGAGGCATGAGCGAAGACAAGGTTCACGATATCGGTGTTGCCTGTCTTTTGCATGAGATCGGACTTAAAGATCTTAAGATCGAATACGAGAATCGGGAGATATTCGAGATGACCGATGAGGAGGCAGCCGAATATAAGAGACACCCGATATACGGATACAATATCGTCAAAACCGAAGAATGGCTGTCCGAAAGTGCTAAGGACATGATCCTTTTCCATCATGAGAGAATAGACGGGAGCGGATATCCCGGCAAAGTAATGGGGCTGGATATGTCGGAGTCATGCAAGATAATCCAGACATGCGATGTATTTGATGAGTACATCTGCGGTATCGGATGTGAGCGTGTCAAAGTATATGAAGCACTTGAATATCTGAAGATATATAAGGGAACGAAATTTGAAAAGGATATAGTTGAGGACTTCCTGGCGCTGATCGCCGTATATCCGGTCGGCAGTTATGTAAGGACCAGTGATGGTGAGATAGCCGTAGTGCTCAGACAGAATCGTGAATTCCCGGACAGACCCGTTATCAGGATCATCAAGAATAAGGACGGCAATCCGGTGAAAAATATAATAATCAAAGACCTGCTCAAATACACTACTCTCTTCATAGAAGATGTAGATTAAATATTCAAAGGGGAAAAAACAATGATAGACATCAAGTTTTTACGGGAAAATCCGGATGCGGTAAAGGAAAATATCAAAAAGAAATTCCAGGACGACAAATTACCGCTTGTTGACGAAGTGATCGAGCTCGATGCAAAGAGCCGTGCTACTCAGCAGGAAGCTGACCAGATTCGCTCCGACAGAAATAAGATATCCAAGGACATCGGTGCACTGATGGCGAAGGGCCAAAAGGAAGAAGCCGAGGAACTTAAGGCAAAGGTAGCGGCAAACGCTCAGAGACTCGCTGAACTTGAAGAAGATGAGACCGAGCTTGCAGAGAAGATCCGCAAGATCATGCTCACCATCCCGAACATCATCGATCCTTCCGTTCCGATCGGAAAGGATGACAGTGAGAATGTCGAGGTCACCAGATACGGCGAGCCCGTTGTCCCTGATTTCGAGATACCTTATCATACCGAGATCATGGAGAGATTCAACGGTATCGATATGGACGCAGCCGGAAGAGTAGCCGGAAACGGATTCTACTATCTGATGGGTGATATCGCCAGGCTCCATTCCGCAGTGATCGCTTATGCCAGGGATTTCATGATCGACAGAGGTTTCACATATTGCATTCCCCCGTTCATGATCAGAAGTGCCGTAGTTGACGGAGTCATGAGTTTTGCAGAGATGGATGCTATGATGTATAAGATCGAGGGCGAGGACCTGTATCTGATCGGTACATCCGAGCACTCCATGATCGGTAAGTTCATCGACCAGATGCTTCCCGAGGCTGATCTTCCTCAGACTCTTACCAGCTATTCGCCCTGCTTCCGCAAGGAAAAAGGCGCACATGGTATCGAGGAGAGAGGCGTATACCGTATTCACCAGTTTGAAAAGCAGGAGATGATCGTGGTCTGCAAACCCGAAGAGTCTCCGATGTGGTTTGATAAACTATGGCAGAACACAGTCGATCTGTTCAGATCGATGGACATACCGGTAAGGACTATCGAGTGCTGTTCCGGCGACCTTGCTGATCTTAAGGTTAAATCTTATGATGTGGAAGCATGGTCTCCCAGACAGAAGAAGTATTTTGAAGTAGGCAGCTGCTCCAATCTCGGAGACGCCCAGGCAAGAAGACTTCGCATCAGGATCAAAGGTGAGGACGGAAGCAAGTATTTCGCCCACACACTTAATAACACGGTTGTTGCTCCGCCCAGAATGCTGATCGCATTCCTTGAAAATAACTTAAGAGCAGACGGGTCGGTAGCGATCCCCGAAGTTCTCCGTCCATACATGGGTGGTAAGTCGCAACTTACTCCTCTCAACTGACTTTTTGAGGTAAGTATGCACAAATACATGCGTGCGGTGGGTTTTGCCGGCCTGTCTGACAGAAAGAGCCAGCAGAAACTTATCACAGATGTGATCATAAATCCAACAAACAGAAGATATACATCCTACGGACAGGACGAGTTTCTGGCGGAGTTTGACAAGGACTTTGCCCCCGGGATCGGTGTCGGCGTATGCGGCATATTCGATTCCGAGGAAAACTTTTCCTATGATTATTATTATCCGTATCTGACCGGGACCCAGATAAGTTCTCTCGAAGACATCACGGTTGAGAGATATGCGGAAAAAGAAGCCTACGCCGGGATCTGTGATGATTACAAGATCGGCGTGTCGCTCATCTTCTATCTGCAGAACATGGTTCCGTATGTAAAAGTATTAAGCTCCGGACAGTTACCACTGGTTGGTACTTCTCTGAGCTTAAGCGGTCTGTCCATCCAGGGCTCGATCCTTCTTCCCATCGCGAAGAACGAAAGAGATATCCGTAAGATCCGCAGGGCATCCACCGAGAGACTCCAACTTCTGAACAAAGCAAAAGACGGAGATGAGGAAGCGATCGATACCATCACGATGGAAGACATGGATCGATATGCCGTATTGAAGGACCGGATCCGTGAGACGGATGTTTTTTCTCTGGTTGATACGTACTTCATGCCTTACGGTGTGGAGAGCGACCAGTATTCGATACTCGGCGAGATCCTTGAGTGTAATCGCGTGGAGAACTCTCTGACCGGTGAGCACGTCTGGAAATTCGTCCTTCAGGTCAACGATATGAACATGGATGTGTGCATAAATGAAGCCGATCTGGTCGGAGAACCGGCAGAAGGCCGCAGGTTTAAAGGAAATATCTGGCTTCAGGGTATGGTTATTCACCCCGAGCTGTAAATGTGGTATTATATTATAGTTAGTTTGTTCCCGTAGTTTAACGGATAAAACAAGCGCCTCCTAAGCGCTAGCTATGGGTTCGATTCCCGTCGGGAACGTGAAAAAGGAGCCAATATGGCTCCTTTTTTTGTTTTATTTTTTACCGAATAGACACGAAAAACGACCGAATAAACACGCCCTCGGCGGAGCAATAACGGATATCATATAATAAATTAGTTATACTTTCAGCAAACGGACGGTGATCAGATGAAAGATATGGTAGAGATCGAGGTGGTCCTTGATGAGCGATATACAGATCCGCTTGTTACGATCAGGACCAGATCGAATACACAACAGGTCGAGAATATCATTTATGCTATCGAAGACGCATCGCACAGTGATTTTCCGCAGATAGCCGCGGTAAAAGATGAAGTGGTGGTATTTGTTCCCCAGAGGGATATCGTAAGGGTACATACGGAGGGCCGTAAGGTCGTAATACAGACGGAAGAAGACGTATTTACGGTCAAAAGGACTCTTGCGGGTCTGGAAGATGTGCTTAATCCATCGCGTTTCTTAAGGATATCCCAGTCGGAGATCATAAATCTGTATAAGGTCAGGAGTTTTGATTTCAATCTGGCCGGAACGATCGGAGTTGAGTTTGACTGCGGTATCAAATCATGGGCGTCAAGAAGCCGTGTCAAGCAGATCAAGGCGCTTCTTAAGCACAACAGCATAAAGGGGGTTTAGAAGATGGACTTAAAAAGCAGATTCTTAATAAACTCACTTATAGGCATCATAGCCGGGATGATCGTCGGAATAATAATGTGGATGCTAAACTCTCCGGATGGACACGGGAACACAAACTTCGCTCTTCATATGATCATGTCGGGACTGCACGGGTTGATACCTTGCGGCGCGATGACTGTATATGAGATCGAAAGCTGGGGGCTGACTAAGTCAACGGTAGTCCATGCAACGATAACTCTGGCCACGATACTGTGTATCGAGCTTCCGATGAAGTGGTTTTCATGGGGCGCAGAGTTCGCGATCGCCATGGTGATATATGTGGTCATTTATGCGCTGATATGGCTCATCAATTATCTTTATTGGAAACGAACAGTCAATGAGATGAACGATCAGCTCGAGAGCATCCATAAACAGGAGAAAGAATAAAAAAGGAACGGATATGCAGTTAAAAGTACTTGTTACCGGGAAAAACCGCAAAGTAGCCATAGATATCTGCGAGCATCTGGAGGCGGACAGAGGATATGCGACGATCAAATGCGATCCGAACAAAACAGCGGTATTCGACAGCATGATATCGGAACTGCCCAAGGTAGTCATCATCTGTCTCGGCGATGAAACCCCCGCTTCCTTTCAGGCATACAATGTCCTGAAACTTGCCATATCACAGGGGAATATCACGATCATAGCCGTTACCGATGAAGCGAATGAGAAGAATTTTATTAACAATACCGAACTGGAAAGAGTATTTTTCCTTTCAAGGCCGGTCTCACTGTTTGCTCTGTATGAAAAACTCGCGGAGATAGAAAAGGAACTTGAGAGCGAAAAGGAGAACGGGGTGTCCGGGTTCAGAGAATATGTCAGCGAGAACGCGGGAAAAGCCCATGCAAGGAAACATATTCTTGTAGTTGATGATGATTCCGAACAGCTCATGAATATCAGGGATCAGCTTGATGAATTCTATAATGTTACGTGTGTAAAGTCCGGAGCTGATGCATTCAGATACCTTGCGAAGAAAACACCCGACCTGATCCTGCTTGATTATCTGATGCCGGTGATGGACGGTCCCGACGTTCTTCGAAATATTAAGGATACACCGGGATTGGAAGATATCCCGGTCGTATTTCTAACCGGGATGACCGAGAAGAAAAAAGTTTTGGCAACGCTCGCGGAACTTAAACCTCAGGGATACATAGTAAAGCCCGCAAAGAAATCTGCGCTTGTGGCAAAGATCATAGACATTTTGGGGTGAAAATATGGGAACGGATCTTACATGGCTTAATGAAGCAGGACTTGATACCGAAACGGGAATGTCATATACCGGCGGGCATGATAAGTATATTTCAGCCGTGCAGCGCTTTTTTAAGAATCATGAAAAAAACAGGAACAAGATATCGGAGTACCTTGATGCTAAGGACTACGAGAGTTATATGATCACCGTTCACGCCCTGAAGAGCAACGCCAGGATGATAGGAGCACAGGATCTGTCGGCGCTGTTTGAGACGCTTGAGATGGCAGCGCGAAACAATGAGTTCGATGTTATCGATGCCACAAACGCAACCGCTTTACGGGAATATGACGTCCTCATACAGAAACTGGCTCCCATAGAAAGTTTGGGTGACGTTCGGGCAGCTGATGAGATTTCGGCGGAAGTTGCGAAGGAGACGGTTGATAAACTCCTTTCGGCACTTGATGATTTTGATGATGAAGAAGCAAAGAAACTGGCGAAAGTGCTGTCCGGATATCCTTTCAGACTGACACAGGCCGAAAAACTTAAGGACGCTGTTGCGTTCATAGAGGATTTTATGTACGACGAGGCTGCCGACATTATCAGACAGATCGCTATGACGATAGAATAGGCTGCAAATATTGAAGAAGATTCAAACGATCCTTGCGATCATACTCATATCCGTATTCGGATATATCATAGCCGGTGAGATATTCATGCCGGCCAATACTCCCATGAACGGAAACGTCTGTGATACGCTTCCCGGTGATAATTGGGAAAAGATCGGTCCGGACGGGACAAAAGAGGCATTTTCCGTTCCCGGAAGGACTGATTCTGACATTACTCTTGAAACCAAACTCCCCGAACATTTCAACAAAGATTACAACGTATTATGCTTCCGCGGAATGGACATGGAGGTCTATGTAGGCGGTGAGGAAAGAGCGGTATATAAAACAGAAGATTACCGCCTGCTCGGAGACAGGTCCGCCGAATGCTATGTCATGGCTTCGATATATCCCGATGATGCGGGAAAAGTGCTTCGCGTACACTACGAGTACAATTCCGGCATGGTATATGAGGTATGTATCGGAACAAGACTGGGGATACTGGCGTATCTGTTCAGAACATACGGACTGGAATTGTTTGTCGGGATGGCACTTTTGCTTCTGGGATTCATTTGCCTGATCGCGGCCGTAACATACAAGTTTATCCATCACAAATATCTGGAAATGGAGCACCTGTCCATCGGTGTCATAATAGGCGCCTGCTGGGTATTGTCCAATTCTATATTCAGGCAGCTTTACACAAGGAATATTTCGGTCATGTCCGATATACCGTTTTTGATGGTAATGGTCATGCCGCTGCCGTTCTTTGTTTTTTTGAATTCGCTCCAAAAAGGCCGTTACGCAAAACCGCTCGGGTGTGCAGCGATCGTTGTGATGCTGAATTTTGCCGTTTGCACAGTGCTTTTCATATCAGGAAAAGTACCGCTGGTTGACAGTTTTCTAAGCTCTGCCGTATGTGCACTTGTCGGGATCATCATAATGTTTGCCACACTGCTGATGGATCTGAAAAAACATCTGCTGACATCATACAGGTTTGTGGCAGCAGGCTTTGTTGTTCTGGCTGTTGCGGCAACCATTCAGATATTTGCGTATGCATTTGCTCACAACGGAGTGTTCTCCGGGCTGTTCATGGCGCTTGGCCTGTTCGGATTCATGATCTGCTCCATAATACATACGATCAAACAGCTCATCGGCATAAGACTTGAAGCAAACGAGCTTATTCATATAAACAAGGCCAAGGATGATTTTCTGGCAAATATGTCCCATGAGATCAGGACTCCGCTTAACGGGATACTCGGGATGGATGAGATGATCATCAGGGACACAAAGGAGAGCAGGATCAGAGAATATGCTTTTGAGATCAAGAGCGCAGGCAATACGCTGCTTTCGATAATCAATGATATTCTGGATCTTTCCAAGATAGAATCCGGTAATTTTGAGATAATTCCGGGGGAATACGACATTGCCTCGGTTCTGAATGATGTACTCAATATGACAAAACACAGGGCCGAAAAGAAAGGTCTTGCTTTTGACATAAACATATCCGAATCGATCCCTTCAGTCCTTGAGGGCGATGAGATCAGGATCCGTCAGATAATGCTCAACATCATCAACAATGCCATCAAGTATACACAGGAGGGCAGTGTTTCGGTGGATGTATCTTCGGAACCGATAATGATGGGCAATTCCATCAATCTGCTGGTCAGGGTAGAGGATACCGGAATGGGCATAAAAGAGGAAGACAAGGACAAGCTTTTCAAGAGTTTTCAGAGGCTTGATGAGAGAAAAAATCACAGCATAGAAGGAACAGGCCTGGGACTTCATATCACAAGCAGCCTTCTTCAGATGATGGATGGGAGTATTTCCTTTGAGAGTGAGTATGGTAAAGGAAGCGTATTTAGCATTACGGTACCTCAGAAGGTAGTCAAGGCTGCGCCGATAGGAGAGTTTTCAAAAGCGGTCAGGGAGTATCTCGGGAACATGGATACGGATGAGGTTGGATTGTACGCCCCGTCAGCACGGCTGCTGGTTGTCGATGATAATGAAATGAACCTTGATGTAATGGAAGGGCTTCTTCGGGATACAAAGATCCCCACCGATTATGTGGAGTCGGGAGCTGCATGCATTGAGAAGGTTCAAAGCACCAAATATGACTGTATCCTTCTTGATCAGATGATGCCGGGCATGAGCGGGGAGGAAGCATTAAATGAGATGGTAAGGCTGGATATCCTTAAAGGCACTCCCGTCATCGCACTTACAGCGGACGCGATAATAGGTGCCAAGGAAAGTTATCTGGCCAAAGGTTTTACCGATTATATATCGAAACCCGTAAAATATGAAGTTCTGGAAGCGGTCCTTAAAGAGTATATACCGAAGGAAAAACAACTGTCTCCGAGCGGTGCGGATGAGCTCCCGGTAATGCTCATATGGGGCGATGATCCGGAAAAACTGAAGCAGGAAAAAACAAGACTCGACGGAATATATAAATGCGTATGCGTGGTCGGGGAAGCCGCAAAGGATAAATTTCTTAAGACGCATGAGACCTCGGGGATCATGAACGTTGTGTAGAAAGGCATGTGAACATGGATAAAGATGTCCGCATAAAAGAACTTGAAAAAGAAAATCATATATTAAAGAGAGAGTACCGGAGATTACAGCAGGATCTGTCAATGCTGTCCAATCTTAATGATTATGCATCAAGGCTGCGTAAGTTCAACGAGGAAAAGGTTGTAGCCGCCAACAATGCCAAGAGCAATTTTCTTGCCAACATGTCCCACGAGATCAGAACACCTATGAATGCGATCATAGGAATGGACGAGATAATCCTTCGCGAAACGACGGACAACAGCATCAGAAAACATGCACTTGATATCCGAAGTGCAGGGAAAACGTTATTGTCGATCATTAATGATATTCTTGATCTTTCCAAGATAGAATCCGGCAAAATGGAGATCATACCGGTAAAGTATGACAGTTCTTCCGTCTTTACGGATATCGTAAACATGACGATGAAGAGGGCAAACGATAAAGGTCTCGTTTATGAAATGAATGTTGATGGTGATATTCCTGCAACGCTTTACGGTGATGAGATCAGGGTCCGTCAGATCATGCTCAATATAATAAACAACGCCATTAAATATACCGAGGAAGGAAAGGTATCCATAGATGCGTCATATGACATGGATCGGGAGAAGCTCATAATCAGGGTCAGTGATTCCGGGATAGGTATTCGCGAAGAAGACCAGCAGAAACTGTTTGATTCCTTCAGCAGGCTTGAAGAGACCAGAAACAGGAATATAGAGGGGACCGGACTCGGACTCAATATCACTAAGCAACTGGTTGACATGATGGATGGAGAGATAGGTGTCAGCAGCAGATACGGAAGCGGGACGGTCTTTACCGTAAGTATAGTGCAAAAATGCATCGATCCGTCACCTATAGGGGATTTTGGCCGAAGCATCGAAAAAGCAGCTGTGGAGAATGAATCCAAACGATCGAAGCTATATGCTCCTGACGCAAGGATACTTATCGTTGATGATAATGAGATGAATCACGAGGTGATAACCGGCCTTATTTCGGATACCCGCATACAGGTGACAAATGCCATGTCGGGACCGGAGTGTCTTGAATATCTGCGTGAGAGCAGTTTTGACATGATATTTCTGGATCAGATGATGCCGGGTATGTCCGGAACGTCCACACTGAAAGTAGTAAAAGATGAAAAACTTGCAGAGAATGTTCCCGTGATAGCGCTTACTGCGGACGCGATAGTGGGAGCAAGGGATATGTATCTGAGAGAAGGATTTACCGATTATCTGTCAAAACCGATCATGTACGAGGAACTTGAGGCAATACTGTTTAAGTATCTTCCGGAAGATAAGATCGATACGGATGAACATTTGGGACAGGATGCTGATGCGCTGCCGGTCGTGCTTGTCATCAGCGATTCATCTGCAACACTCTCACAGGTCAGAAGCTTTCTTGGAAAAGGGTGTAAGGGAGTGTTTGTCAGGAACGACGAACAGGCCGGAAGGTATCTTAAAGAGCATACGGTCGATTATGTGATCAGAGACGGAAGGAGCATGACGTGAGGTCATTACAGGCATTTACAAAAGAAGTGGATGATATCGCAATGGCGGTCTCACAGCTACGAGACGGGATTGATACTTCTCTTCTTATGAACAACACATGCGGTATTGTTTTCTGCGGATTCGAACCGGATATGGAAGAACTTGTAAAAAGACTCAGCGAGGCGTTTGATTTTCCGTTTTTCGGGTGTACCGGTATAGGAATCCTCTCAACCGAAGGCTACTCGCAGAGCAGTATATCTTTGCTTGTTCTTACGGCGGACGATGTCAGCTTTTCGATCGGGATGACACGTGACATAGAAGGGTCAGACGATATATGCGCATTTGCGGATACATATAATGAATGCAGAGAGTTACTTCATGATGAAGCAAAGCTGATATTTACATATGTTCCATGGCTTACAAATGTCACGTTTGATGATATCGTCAGTCTTCTTGACAAAGAATCGGGTCAGGTCCCTGTTTACGGAGGAGTAGCTTCTGACGGTTGGACGTTTGATTCAACATATGTGTTTACGAATGAAGGTATTTCGCAAAGCTGTGGCGTAATGATGGTGGTGTCCGGTAATGTCAGGCCGATATGTACGATAGAACACTCTACTACGCTTACTACTAACCTTCATAAAACAGTTACTAAAGCAGAAGGCACGGTTGTGTATGAGCTTGACGGACGTCCGGTTACCGATTTTATCCGGGAGATGGGACTTATAACCGATAAGACGCAGGTGATCCTTGATTTCCTCGGGACGCCGTTTCTGGCTACGCAGAAAACGAGCGACGGGGATGAGATAGATACGCTTCGTTGTCTGGGAGTCATAGATCATGAAAATCACTCATGCGGATACATCGGAAGGATCGATGAGGGCTCGGAACTCAATATGGTGCTCATATCCAAGGAGGATATCGAAGCATCGGTCAAGATGGCATTTGATGAGATATTGGAGAAGATCTCACAATCCCGGGATTATGCATACAGCAGCATATTCTGCTCTTCCTGCGCGGCGCGCTATTGTTTATTGGTGGCAGATAAAAATGCTGAAGGCCGCGCTTACGAAGGACGTCTTCCGGACGGATTGAATGTACAGGGTGTATATATATACGGTGAATTCTGCCCCGCTAAGGGCAAGCAAAACGGAAGATTATATAACGTTCTTTCGAACGAGACATTTACGATACTGGCTATCTAGGTGAATCGCATATGAATAATACTGTCAATAACAGCATAAAAGAACGAATAAAGATACGCTTACATAAAAAGTCGGGAATGATCATACCGATGATCTTTCTGTTCATATTCATGACGGTCATGGTGATCTATACAACAAAGCTTATGTATAACGTAGCCGTATCCAATTCGAATGCTGTCATGGAAGACAGGATACTGACGGTATCCGCAATGATCAACAATCATATAAACACTGCGGAGAACGTACTTCATGTTGCCGGCGACAGCGTACACCACATGCTGATAAGCGGTACCACCACGGCGAGGATACATGAATTCCTTGTAGATGAAACCGAAAATGTCACCGAGCAGTTTGACGAGAATTATACCGGTATTTACGGCTATATCATGGGTAAATACATAGACGGTCTTAACTGGGTCCCTCCGGAAGATTATGACCCGAAGAGCCGCGATTGGTTCACAGAGGCAATGGCTGCCGATGGAAATGTTGTATTTACGATGCCTTATATCGATGCACAGACAGGTAATCTTATAGTATCGGTCTGCAGAATGCTGCCGGACAGACAAAGCGTCATCGCGCTTGATGTCCAGCTTAAGGGAATACAGTCGATGATGAGCGAGCTTACGCTTAACGGAAAAGGTTACGGATTTGTGATCGACAGGGACGGCATGCTGATAGCTCATCGCGATGGCTCCAAAAAGGGGACAAACATATGTGATACGGAAGGCGGACGGGAATTCCTCAATGCCATTAACGGGGCTGATTCCGGGAGCTTTACGTATACGTGGGACGGCGAACTGAACACGGTATATGTCAATAAGATAGCAAACGACTGGAATACGGTTTTGGTCGTAAGCGATCATGATCTGTATTCCGAAGTCAGAAGCCAGCGAGTGATCATCATCTTGATCTGTGCCCTCATATTCCTGATGATCACCGCGATCTATTATGTAGGACACAGGAATGAACAGAAGTACAACAAAGAGATGGAGGAGATGAGGCTCGAAGAGCAAAAGACCGCATATGAACGTAAGGTCCTCGAGCTTGAGAAAGACGCGGCGGATGCTTCAAACAAGGCGAAGAGTGATTTTCTTGCAAACATGTCCCATGAGATACGAACACCGATGAATGCGATCATCGGAATGGATGAGATGATACTTCGTGAAAAGGTATCCGATAAGGTCCGCAAATATGCCCTTGATATCCAAAGCGCAGGCAAGACACTCCTGTCCATAATCAATGATATACTCGACTTTTCCAAGATCGAATCCGGCAAGATGGAACTTGTCCCGGTTGAATACGGGTTTGCATCCGTGATGAACGATATCGTGAATATGACCATGAAGAAGGCCCGGGATAAAGGCCTTACATATGATCTTACCGTATCAAAAGACATACCCTCCGTTCTTCTCGGCGATGAGATAAGAGTCCGTCAGGTCATGCTGAATCTTATCAACAACGCGATCAAGTATACCCATGAAGGGACCGTGGCTGTTGATGTTTCTTTTGATGATAACACCGATATGCTCCGTGTGATCGTGTCGGATACCGGTATAGGCATAAAGAATGAGGATCTCGGGAAACTGTTCGGATCCTTCCAGAGACTGGATGAGGACAGGAACAGGAATATCGAAGGTACCGGTCTGGGGCTTAACATCACGATGCGTCTTGTAAAGATGATGGAAGGTACGATCGGTGTCAGCAGCAAATACGGAGAAGGAACGACATTTACGGCTACGATGAAACAGGAGGCGGTAGACAGGACTCCTGTCGGAGATTTTGCGGACAATCTTTCGAGACTTCAGGATGCAGGCGAGGAATATAAACCGGCATTTGTAGCTCCGAAAGCCAAAATACTTGTTGTTGATGATAATGATATGAACCTGGAGGTCTTTGCGGCACTTCTTGAAGATACAAAGATACGGGTCACAACCGTCGAATCGGGCAGGGAATGTATAGAAATACTAAGGGAGAATGCATTTGATCTGATATTCCTTGACCAGATGATGCCGGGAATGTCGGGAGTCCAGACACTTGAAGCCATACGCGGCGATCATATTGCGGATGATACGAAGGTTATAGCGCTTACCGCAGATGCGATCGTCGGAGCGAAGGAGAATTATCTCAGGGAAGGCTTCACGGATTATCTGAGCAAACCCGTTATGTACGAGGCACTTGAAGAGTTGCTTATCAGATATCTTGATCCGTCGCTGATACAAAACGATGATGAGGAGTCTAAGAGTGCTCAGGAAGAGAACCCGGCGGAGGAAGAAAAGCCGGTTGTCATCGCGATCTCCCGATCATCCGACAAACTGCGTGATCTTAAAGAGTTACTCGGAGGCGGATACAAGGGAGTTTTTGTCAAAGATATGGACAGCGCGGCAAAATATGTCGAAAAGAACAGATCATAAAATCGATATCAAGGAGACAGCCATGAAAAAGAGATTATGTATTGTTATGGCGGTATTGTTTATGCTTTCCATGACAGCCTGCGGCAGATCCGATGAAGCGGGCTCTGCAACACAGGATACTCAGGAAGAGATTCAGGCTTCGGAAGCTGATACTGCCTCCGGATCCGCAGATGAGGAGACGCCGGCACAGTCTGAAGATGATGAAGAAGACTTCCGTATAGGTATCGTTACCGGATCATTCTCGCAGTCCGAAGATGACAGGCGCGGAGCCGAGGCTTTCCAGAACAAATACGGATCCGACAAGGTAACACTTGCCATTTATCCGGACAATTTCACTGATGAGTTTGAGACAACCGTAGGGGTCATAACAGGATTGGCTGATGATCCCAAGATCAAAGCCATCATTGTCAATCAGGCCGTTGAAGGAACGGATGAGGCCTTTCGAAGGATAAAGGAGAAAAGGCCGGACATCTTATGTATTGCGGGAGAGACCTTCGACGTTTTCGAGGAGATGGGTGAAGTGGCTGATCTGGTGGTCAATAATGATTTCGTCTCCCGTGGATATCTGATGATCCGGACTGCGCATGAACTCGGCTGTGATACATTTGTCCATATCTCATTCCCGAGACATCTCTCATATGAAACATATGCAAGACGTGTAAATATCATGAAGGCTGCCTGTGAAGAATTCGGAATGGAATTTGCCATGGAAGAAGCGCCCGATCCCACTACCGAGGTCGGTGTTCCCGGCGCACAGGAATACGTAACGCAGCATGTGCCCGAATGGGTAAAAAAATACGGTCAGCAGAGCGCGTATTTCTGCACAAATGATGCACATACAGAGCCGCTCATCAAGGGCCTTATCGAAAACGGAGGATACTTTATCGAAGCAGACCTTCCGTCTCCGCTCATGGGATACCCCGGAGCACTCGATCTGGATCTGACAGGAGCTGAAGGAGATTTTGCCAAGATAACGGCGGAAGTCGAAAAAGCCGTTGTTGCCGCCGGGGGTGAGGGAAGATTTGGAACCTGGACTTCATCTTACGGTTATGCTAATTCGGCAGGTCTTGCGGAACATGCGCGCAACGTTATCCTGGGGAAATCTAAGCTTACCGATCTGAATGCGATCAGAGAAGCCTATAAGATCTATACTCCCGAGACCGAATGGAACGGTGCAAAGTATACAGTTGCCGAAACCGGAGAAGCATTTGACAATATATTCCTGGTTTATCAGGATACATACATTTTCGGAGATCCCGGCCGTTATATGGGAGTTACGGATGTAACTGTTCCGGAAGAATACTATTCGATCGAATAAAACCGGTCTTATATCATCTGTTTGTTATAGCTGTGACAGCATATAATCTACGACTCCCTGCATCCCGGCAGGAACACGCACATCGCCGGTGAAGGTTAAAGACAAGGGATAGATGATCTGCATGTCGAGTGTCTCGCCGGGGACACGGCCGCTTCTGAGCGGTTCATAGAAATTCCGGACGAAATCGTCCTCGGATGCATTTGCAAATTCGCCGGGCTTCATATAGCGAAGCTGGCGTTTGGTGTTCTCGATGAGAACTCTGGCGGCAAGGCCTTTGAGTTCTTCGTATGCATCTGCCGGCACATCCGTGAATATCGGCAGCATATCTTCGGAAACGATCTGCTCCGTGCTCCGGTCTGTTCTTATGCAAAGAGGCTCGAAGGAAAAGGTCTCAGCTGTGAATCTTATCTTAAGCAGCACCCCGTATTCCGTGTAAATCTGGCTTCGCTGATAATCAGTGTCAAATATGAAATTACCGAGGGAATAGAATATGGCTTTGTCTCCGATGAGCTCGTAATTGTTGACGACATGAGGATGATGAGCTACAACGATGTCAGCTCCCATATCAAGAAATGAGATGTACCGCTCCCTTGTATACGGCGACGGCAGGGCTGTAAACTCTTCGCCTGCATGGGCAACCACGATGCACCAGCGACAGGTTTCCTTTATCTTGGATATCCTTTTTCTTATAAGATCTGTATCACTCCAGGAAAAACACCCCGGTGTTTCATCATCTGCTTTTCTGCAGGCACGCTGATAACCGACGCCTATCATTCCTATTCCGCCGGCTTCTTCCAGTATGACGGGCGCGGATGCCTCGTCAATGTTCATGCCTGCGCCGAGAGTTTGCGCATTGCAGCCGGCAGCAAGTTTAAGCGTGCTTTCCATGCCGGGGGCCCCCGCATCCATTATGTGGTTATTGCATATGTTCCAGATATCCGATCCGATCCCGCTTAAGAAATGGCGTACCCGGGGATCCATGCTGTGCATGAGCGCTGCCGCTGCAGCATCCCTATTGACCGGATCGGATGAGCTGCCGTCATAGAGCGGGCCTTCCACATTTGTGATGACGTGGTCACTTTCCCTGATAAATGAAGAAACCTCCTCCGAAAGAAGGGATGCGTCATTCCATTTATCCTTCATATATTTATCGAATCCGATATCACCGGTGAAAGTGAGTACTGAACTGTTCTTCATGCCACATATTATAACACAGGGAGCACGTGTTTTCCGTCTTGATAGGACCGCTGCCCGCACGATAAAATGATATAGACAATTTGCTCCGGTTTGATATCGGAAATACCATTACATGATCACAAAGGGAGATGCTTATGCCCAAAGCAAAAAAACTGACGGTTTCCGAAGTCAAGACATCTGAAATTTTCACAGACAGGAACGAGGTGCAAAAGGCATTTCGTAGGCAATACGAAGGATTGGCGGAGAGTATTCGCGATGCGCAGACTGACGAGGATATGGAATATCGGATCCTGAATATCTATGGCATCAGCGGGATTGGCAAGACATCCGTACTGGAAAGACTTCGTGACATTACGGAACAGGAATACGGAAAGATGAAAGATAAAAAGAACTGCACGTTCTACAGCTTTGAAGTAAGAAGGGACCGGGAGAAGGAATCTTTTCTCTTTTATCTTGCTTATATGATATTGAAAAACGATGCCCGTACCGATCTTTCCAAATTCCTGTATGCGTATCGGAAAAGCCTGCTCGAGACCGATTCGACACGCATGGTGATCGATGACCTGAAGACCATGGACAGAAAAAAGATCAGCATCGGAAACGGAGTGCTCAAGACCTGGATTGCTGCAGTTATTGATGTACTTTCGATGATCACAAAATCCATCCCCATGGCAAATACGGTCCTGGAACTGGCGGACTGGCTGATAGACGGTGCCTCGGAAAAGTATTTTGAAAAATTCCTTGAGAAAAATGTCCGATCGGAGATAGATGGGCATGCGGATAATGAGCTAAGGAAAAAGCTTCATCAATGGCTTGCGGATGGAGCTTATGCATACTTTCGGGAATTACGGAAACCTTTTGTGATATTTCTCGACGGGTTTGAAAAATATGAGGTCAGGGATCCCGAGCTGTCCGGAGCGGAGGTTATCTGGCTTAAAGAATTGATAGAAAGCCTGCCTAACATTCTTTGGGTCATAGCGGGCAGAGAAAAACTGAACTGGGGAGATCGATACGGATTGTCTGAAGAAACACAGATATGTCTTGACGATTTCAGCGAGAGCACAGTGCGTGAGTATTTTGATCTGTATTGGGAAAAATACGGCGCTCAGGGTTCCTCAAAAATTCCCGAACACCTCATAAATCCCATATGGGAGCTGACTCGTGGGGTTCCGATCTACCTGAGGCTATGTCTGGATAATTACGAAAGATACGAAGACAAAGAACATATTACGATAGATGCATTCGGTAAAGACACAACCGAACTACTGGTCAGATTCTTTGATAATTACAGTGAAGACCAGAAAAGCGCAATGCTGTTTTTATGCTGTATTCCTGACGGCTGGACTCAGAATAATGCATTCGTGATATACGATATGATGAAGTCCGAAACTGGTGACCGGACAGGCATAAGGCTTGACCTGGGTGTTCTTAACAGCCTGCTTAAGACCGTAGCATTTGAGGAGTACGGTTCAGGATACCGCATCCACAGTGTCATCCGTGAGTCTGTGCTGAAAAACGCCGGTGATTTCATCAAAGAAAGACTCGATGCCATAACCCGTGCGATGAAAGAGTATGCCGATCTGTGCGGGGAAAGCGGTATGCTGAACAGACAGATCCTGTATTATGAAGAGGCAAGCAGGTGCTGGCAGATATGGGGTGAGACTCATGAAGGCTGGGAAGAAGAATTCGTTGAATATAAGGGTAAACTGCCTGCTCTCTATTTTTCCCGCTTCAACGGACAGTTCGATCAGGATGACATCCATAAGGCGGCAGGATCCGCTGCTGATGTTGTGAGGATCCTTGAGGAGAAAAACGGCGCCTCGGCCTGGTCAACTCTTGAGAAAAAGAACGATTTTGCATTTTATATGTCATTTGAGGAAGGAGCGGAACAAAGAAGCGCCGATCTGTTCCGTGACTGCTTTGAACGGGTTAAGAACGATCACTCCGAAGAACCTCTGGAATCGATCAGATTTCTGTATGATATGAGAGATAAGACCGGTGATTGGGATGATTACGTTGTAGATTACATGTTGGAGCTGGCCCGGACGGAGAGTATATGTAATGATCCCGAAGTCGGAGTAATCCTGAGTGAGATCGATGAATGGAACCGATATAATGAAGAGGTCGACAAGTATCTAAACAATCAGGATTATCTGAATTCTCTGGATGAATTGCAATCAGATTATGAATACTATGAAGAAGAAATGTACCGGGAATATAAGGATATCTGCAAAGAATTAGCCGAAACGGAAGAATTCTCGAAGCAGCAGGTTGATGAAATACTGGATAAAGCGGAGCAGTTCATGATACGCAATGGTCTTAACTATACCGGAGATATATTATCCGGCCTGTACAAAAAGCTGATCGAACAATTCGGCCGCGATAACGAAATAACCGTAAAGGTACTGGATTCTCTGGCTATTATCGAAGAATTGCCATTCGCTAAAAACCTTAAGAAAGCGATCGAATACAGGACCAGGATATATGAGACATATAAAGTGGGAAACCCCGGAGATTTTGATCAGCCTCTGCAGTATGTGCTTCTCAGGCTGGCCGAAGATGAACAGGAAGCGGAAAATCCCGAAAACGCATTAAAGTATTACAAGGAATTAAGGGATATCTATAAACCCGGGACTGTGGAGCCCTCTTTAGACGAAGTTAATGACCGGATCAGCAAACTGGAGAAGATAAGATAATGCCTACAAAGGACGAACTTTTATCGGAATTCAAAAATTCTCTGAAGCATTGCCTGGGTGTACTTGAGTCCGCAATGACTGATCCAATGCAATTCGAACGGTTGAAAGAGCTCGTTCCGAAACTGAATTTCACCGGACGTGACAGCGACGGTCTTCCCGGTCCATCGAGAGAAGAGTATATGGAGCCCCTTCTGAATGCATATTATTTCGCTAGGTATGGACTGAGTTATGCGTTTGAGTATTCGGTGATATATGATGCCATATTACGGGATATCGCACAATCGGATGATCCGTCGGAAATAAACGTGGCGTCTTTCGGTTGCGGTTCGATGATCGATGCCTGGGCGTTGGCTTATTCAAAAATGAAGCTCAGTGAAACAACCCATATTCCTACTATGAGGGAAATCGGCTTAAGCTACCGGGGATTTGACGGAGCCGCATGGGAAGTGTATTTCGCCGGGGCGAAATCAGTGGAGTATGATGCAAACGGGAACTCGACAGGCAGACCTGCCCGGGTAAATGAGTGCTTTGTAACCTATGACGATTCCGGTAATAAGGTGATGAACATGCCGTGGATCAACGGATTTACGGCAGCAGGCGAAGGCGTTGATATAGCAGAAGTCTTTACGGATCCGCAATATCAGAGTGTGATCGGTGACTGCAATATACTCTTTTTCCCCAAAATCCTGAATGAGCTCAGCGCAAAGAAGTTGGAAGCCATAATATCCGGAATCCGCGAGATGGCTGAAAAAGGATGTTTTAAGAAAAAAGAGATCTACATTGCGATCTCTCACAGTTATAACGCATTGCATAACGGGCATGCTTTACGCTGTGCCGGAAGGATGATCGAGGTCTTAAATTATCACAATGAATACAGCATTTCCGGAAATATACTTGAAAGGTCACCGCTGTATTCAACGAACTTCGGCATTCGCGGGTTCGAGCTCTCCCCGGGCGTGAACAGTGAGGGCGAGGCGGATAAAGCTTATGAATTCCATAAATTTGTGGATGATTACGGAAAGCATTCCTCATATATAGATGTTCTTGATTATGCTTTCGGAGGACAGATTAAAAGGGATATAACCGCTTTTGATGCCGATAGACTTGAAGATAAGGATATTCCCGGATATAAAAGAATGATATCGAGAGCCACTCACATCGCAATGCTGATCATCAAACTGACCAAAGTATCGTAAGGTAATATGAAAAAAATGTTTATGTATGAAGACGAAAAGATAATTGCACCGCGGTTTAGCGGAGAAGTGTCTGAAAAACGTCATAAAAATATGAGCCATATCCGTGCAAAGGATACCAGTATTGAAGTTGCGCTTCGAAAGGCTCTATGGGCCGAAGGTTACCGCTATAGAAAGAACTATAAGGAACTTCCTGGAAAGCCGGATATAGTTTTGACTAAATACAAAATCGCTGTATTTTGCGATAGTGAGTTTTTTCATGGTAAAGATTGGAATCAGCAAAAAAGTAAAATTGAAAAAGGGAAAAATGCGGATTACTGGGTTAAAAAGATTGAATGCAATATGAAACGGGACCAGGAGAATGATAAGCTGCTTCGGGAACAGGGGTGGACAGTTATTCATTTCTGGGGAAAAGATATTGTTAAAGATATAGACGGATGCGTAAAAGTTATTAAGGAAATCATTTTTGACTTACAAATGTCTGAATCAGAAAGTGAATACGAAGATTTATTATCTGAAGAGGAGTATGATTAGATTAGTTCAAAAGGAAGGAGGAAGCCGTAATGTTTTATGAATCTCAGACTGAGGAACAGCAGAACAATTATAAGGCCATGTTGGAGATAATAGGCAATCTTACATTGCTTTTTTCGGATAGTGACTGTCCATATTTGCCATATCGGTGTCATGAGAATATCTTTTGCAAATATTTTGAAGCAGTCAATCTTGGCCGCTTGGATTGCTCAGCTGATGCACAAAAGAATAGGATAGGAATCGGATTAAAGACTTGGATGGGGAGTGACGATCAAAAGGTGGCGGAGTTCGGAAAACTTCGACCGGCGTATGAAGGCCTTGAGGGGATAGAACTAGTTAGGAAAATAGCCGAGTACAGAAATGCAAGAATCCGTGTGACCAAAAACAGTCACGGAATAGATGAAATGATATATCATATTGTGAAAAGAGTGCCCGGCAAAATGAAAATACTGGAACATGCATTTGACTATATTGATATTGACAACATACAGATCATAGAGAACAAGGGAAACAGCAACAACACATATTTCACGGATGGGCGTCACACATATCATTTCAGTATTTCAAAGAATACGCTGTACATGATCTTTTCAGACTTGAATGAACTGGATAGCTTTGATGTGCAGATTATGGCGGATCCTTATTTGTATCTTAATAAACTAAGAGAAGAGGCACAGATTCAGGTTACAGAGAATATTGAAACGATATCCTCAGACAGAACTGCGAAAGTTGATTATACTTTTAATCATACGATGCTTAGCGATACTTATAGGGAGCATCGCCAGCAGATATGCTTACGTTTATATTCTGTATCTAAGGATGGCGTTAAATTCGTGGGAGAAAAGAGCGGCCTGAACCAATGGAATGCAGACGGAAGAAGCAGAGATGAAAATGAGATTTATATTCCGTATCTGACAAAAGATCGAAATCGTGATAAGTCTTTTTTCCCGCCACGCGATACCCCATTTGACCTGTATCTTCCAGATGGAACGAAGCTGTCTGCAAAGGTTTGTCAAGCTGCATATGCAAAAATGCCTGATGAAGAATATGAAAAACTCTCCGATGATGAAAAGCGTGTTGAGGATCAGAGAAGATCAGAAGGTAAAGCGATTATGAGCAACCCGAATAAGGAACTTGGCAAGTGGCTGCTCAGAAAAGTGTTTGAGCTAGCTCCAGGAACGGTAGTAACATATGAGATGCTTGAGAAATTTGGCGTTGATAGCGTGATTTTTACAAAAATATCGAACTCTGAATATTCCATCGATTTTTCTGAGATTGGAACATATGAGGAGTTTTATGAAGAAGCGGAAGAAGAATCAGAATCGGATTTATTAGAGGTATAACCATGTTGAAATGTGCATCTTTTTTTGCCGGAGTGGGCGGTATAGATAAAGGTTTTGAAAAGAATGATCTGTTTAACGTCATTTATGCAAATGAAATTGATAAATATCCTGTCAAGACTTACGAATTGAACTCGGAAATAAAAGTTGATTGCAGGGATATTCATGATATTAAAGAAGATGAAATTCCTGATTTTGATGTAATGCTTGCCGGATTTCCCTGCCAGGCATTCAGTATCGCTGGCTATCGAAAAGGATTTGAGGATGAAAAAGGACGCGGAACTCTGTTCTTTGAACTTATTCGCATAATCAAAGCGAAGCGACCTCAGATAGTTTTTTTGGAGAATGTCAAGAATCTTGTAGGGCATGACGATGGTAACACTTTCAGGGTTATTATGGAAGCACTGGAAGAAAACGGATATTTTGTTAAATCGAAGGTCCTGAATGCTATGGAATATGGCAATATCCCTCAAAATAGGGAGAGAATATATATTGTCTGCTTCAGAGATGAGAATGCATGTCAGAGATTTCAATTTCCGGATGCTATCCCGCTTGATAAGAAGCTTTCAGATATCATAGATTTTAATAATTTGCTTGATGAAAAATACTATTACACAGAGGGAAAATACAAAGGAGATATATTTGAAAAACTGTCAGAGGCCATGGATGATGATGATTCAGTATATCAATGGCGCAGAAAATATGTCAGGAAGAATAAAAGCGGTGTAGTGCCGACTCTTACTGCCAATCAGGGAGAAGGCGGGCATAACGTCTGCCTTATAAAAACAAAATATGGCATCAGAAAAATGACTCCGCACGAATGTTTTAATACACAAGGGTTTCCTCAAGATTTTTTGCTTCCGGATGACGTAAGCGATGCAAGATTATATAAGCAAGCCGGGAATTCAGTTTGCGTATCTGTTATAGAAAGAATAGCTGATGCTATTGCCGATGCTTATCTAAATATGGAGAACTAAAAATGTTTGATTATACTGCTGGCGATCTTCTGGTTGAGAATAATGTATATAAGGTACAGAGTAAAAGAAGATTTGAAACATATGCATCAATGAGTAAAGAAGACAAGGATCAAAGCTTTGTTTATGCCTTTGACATGACATATGGAGGAAAAGGAGAGCATCGTGCCAATAGGTCCGGCGGAACCCATGAAAGATCATTAGAAGAAATATTTATTAATGCGTTTCAGGGTAAAATGGCCGAGTTCGCTGTTTACAGGTATTTAGAGTCTAAAGGAATTGAACTAGATCCGCCAGACATATCCGTACATGGTAAGGGTATTTGGGATTCTTTCGATCTGCAAAGCGGGAATGAAAAGCATATTTCAGTCAAATCTACCAAATCCTTGGGACAGCTTTTGTTACTTGAAACAAAAGATTGGAATAAGAATGGGGAGTATAAACCGAATAAGCGAAATGGTAATAACGCTTTATATGATTACACAATCCTTGTCCGATTCAAACCAAATGGCGAAGACATAATAAAGCAGATACCAAATCTAAAAGAGAAAAATACCGATGAAATAAAAAAAATATTGATCGAAACAGCCTGCCATAAATCATGGGAGTATGATTTTGCTGGCTTTATTACATATTATGAACTTGTAAAAATGATAAGAGAGAGGAGATATATTCCTAAAGGGGCCTTATTTGGCAAGAGTAAAACTCCAATGGATGCACCGAATTATTATTTTCAAGCAGGGAATATGCATCCGATAGATGAATTGCCGGCAGACTTGAAAAAGAATCCTGATAATTCCGGTACGAAAAGAGATTTGATTCAGCGGATTGAACCATATCCAGCGGTTTTTGAGAAAGCGATAGATGATGATGGTCATACAAGAATGCCGTTTGTAACAGATGTCTGGTCAGATGACCCACAAAACACTGTTTTTTTGGACGAACAGCAGATTGAGGTACTCGAAACAGAAGAAAAAAACATTTTGGTATGTGCAGGGGCCGGTGCGGGTAAAACTATGACCGTAGCCGCGAAAGTAAAATATTTAGATGAAATTATGAACATAGATCCCAAGCGAATACTAGTCCTTTCACTTACAAATGAAGCCGTCAGTGAATTAAAAAATCGAATCCATGATAAGCTGGATGTTTTAGACTGCCGTATCTGTACATTTCATTCGCTAGGTATGGAAATACTTAGAAAGGCCAAAGGAACCGATGGTCGTTTGATAAAAGAAAATGATATATATGAATTTACGAAGGTTTTTCTTAAGGAGAAATGTGATGAAAACGGATTAAAGGAAAGCATCCTGGGGTTCATTGGTAATTCGTCTGATGAAGATAGTGTAACATCTGATTTATCGGAGGAAGTTCTTGAAGTTCTGGTAAAACTGCTTATGGACTTTCAAGGGCTGTTTGAGGTAAATAATCTGAACAAAAGCAGTATTGAGGAGTGGAAGAAAGATGCCAGGGATGACGATAGAAAGAGCCGTTTTCTTGAGATTTTTGAATTATACAATGAGGAATTTGCGAAAACAAAAAACTCAAAGAATTACACATATGACGATATGATAAATATAAGCGCGGAGTATTTAGACAGGTGCTTAAAAGACGGGAAAACCGAAGACAACATTAACATTTATGAATACATTATTATTGATGAGTATCAGGATATATCCCAACAGAGATTTGATCTGATTAAAAATCTTGCAGAATACTCAGACAAACTGCTTCAGCAGGAAGGCAAATCCTCACACATTATTGCAGTCGGAGATGACTGGCAGGCGATTTATGCTTTCAGCGGAGCTAAGATAAAATTGTTTACTGATTTTGAACAGATTTTCGGTGGAGATACAATACTTCTTGAGAACACATATCGAAATGGACAGGGGATACTCGATATAGCTGGAAGGTTCATAAAAAGGAACTCCAGACAAATTGATAAAAACCTAAAATCTTTAGCAGGGAGAGATCCAAAGCCACCTATTAAAATAATCAGTTATGAAGATGGTGCGGTAAGGTGGGCACTGGAGCAGGCGTTGGAACAGATCATCCAAGACAGGGAAGAAGAGAATCGGCGGAGTGAAGCAGACGAAAAAGATATACTGGTTCTGGGTAGATATTCTTTTGAAGGTAGAAGGTTAGGAAACGGCGAAGGGATAGCGGACCTGTTTGAATACAAAAACGGGAAGATAGTATGTAAAAAGCATCGGGATTTAGGAATTGATTTTAAAACGATACATGATGCAAAAGGATTAGGGTATCAGGATGTTATACTTATCAGTTGCGAAAACAAGGAATATGGTTTTCCTTCTCAAATAAAGGATGATGAAATATTGAATTACGTTAAGTACAGCGAAGAATGTGATTCAGAGATGGATACCGATTCAGTTGTTATAGAGTATCCGGAAGAGAGAAGATTATTCTATGTAGCACTGACCAGAACAAAAAACCGGGTATACCTACTTTGTCCGAAAGAAACAAAAAAGAGGTCTTGCTTTATAGCGGAATTGTTAGAGGAGGATACGGATCATAGAATTGAACAGATAGGGTTTGAATGTAAAGAACTAGAAGAATGGAAAGAAGAAGAAAAAACAAATAGGGACGAAAGAAAAAGCGTAGATCGTGAAGATTTGGCAAGCGAATTTGATACTGTAGATGGAAAAACGCTCTTAGAAAAAAGAATTAAAGCATTTATTCCTGAAAATGGAAGAGAACACGTAAAAAATATATATAATCTTTGCAATATAGTATATTTATCATTATCAGAATTGATGGACAATAATGATGATGGTTTTAGCTATTGGAAGCCGACAGTAATAGATTTCTTAGCAGGGAACGAGACGAAAATAATAAATAAAGAAAGACCCCAAGGGAAACGTTTAGCCGATTTGCCAGGGTTTGGACAAGCATGCAATTATGCTAAATCCGAGCTGGAAGACATTATCGAGTTCATGATAAAGAAAAGATATATTTACGAATGTGGAAATAATAGTCCGGACGGACAGCTTCTAAGATATGGCAAAGACCAGATAGATGAATGGAACAAATCCCATTCGGATAATATAGAAAGCCTGCTGAAAGAAATGTTAAAAGTCGGACGGAAATTTGACGCAGAAGAGGAGGCACAAAACATAAACAAATTAAGTAATAATGGGTTTTCAAAGTTTTAGTGTGAATGTAGACATTTGGAGGTAAGAATTAAATGGAAAAAAAGAAGATAGCGATTGTTGGAGGTGCAGGAACCGGGAAGAGTAAGAGACTAGCGGAATATGCTAAAGAACAGTGTGAACAGAATAAATCCTTACTGGTTGTTGCTAAACAGAATGCATTAAAAAACTATCTCGAAAAAATGTTCAATTATTCAGGTGCGTTTCCTAAGGAAAAAGTCACTTATACAATTACTGACGATATTCCACAACAGATTGAAAGCGCTGTACTTGACTTAGATCCTGATGAAATCCAGAATCGTGATTGGGATGGTATAAGAAGTATAATGGAGGGACCATTATCAGATCGTTTTTCTTATGATTGCGTGTTGGTGGATGAAGTGCAGGATATGGAAAAGGATGTTCTTGATATACTCGATATGATGGCAAAAGAGTATCTCATTGTCACTTTTAGCGAATCACAGGCATTGTTCATAAATAATGTGCCAGGAGATTTAACGGATTATGAATACTTAAATAATCAGAAGTTTGAAATAAAACCTTTAGGCGGAAACCATAGAATGACTCCTGAAATATATAAGCTTGCGATGGCGATACAGAGATCTATTAAGACGGACCAGTATGGATTATCTGAGGAAAGCGCGTTTGATACGGATAATCCGAATAGGGAGCTAATGCCTAAGCTTGTTAAATGCCAAAGCGTAGATGATGAGGTGGACAAACTTGTAGCTCTTGTAAAAGAGGTTGATCTGAATGAAAAAAGTTTGGCAATAATCTGTAATAAAAACAACGGAGATCCGCGTTCAGTAGAAAGCCTAAAAGCAAGGTTTTTTAATGAGGGAATAGAAGTTATCGATGATAGCAAAAGCGGGAGCGATGTGGGGGAACCAGGCCTCAGAATAACAAATCCTGCCAAAAATAAAGGATTGGAATATGATGTAGTTATGCTGTTTCTTGATTATGATACTTTCTACGGCCCATCAACAAAATATACTGACCAATATGAGGGAGCGAAATACCTATATACTGCTATCACCCGGGCAAAATCCGGGATATATATGTTTATGAATGAAAAGGCCAGTAATAAAGGGAAACCAGTAAAAAGCTACTACCTATATAAAGACATTATTTCAGATGATTTATATGAAGTGATTATTTAGTAGATGAGAAAACCATCATAACTATGTAGGTCATCATACAGAAATGATTGGATAATGATATTAAGCGCAAGCAGGAAAACCGACATCCCGGCATATTATTCAGAATGGTTCATAAACAGGATAAAAGCGGGGTTCGTATACAGCATAAACCCCATGAATGCCCATCAGATAAGCAGGATTCCCTTGGATCCCGAGGCTTGATGAATTAAAGGATTATACCTATTATTTTCAGTTCACGCTTACCGGTTACGGTAAGGACATGGAAGCAAATCTCCCGGACAAGAAGAAAGCGCTGGTCCCGGCATTTAAGCAGCTTTCCGACAAGATCGGCCCCGAACGCGTGATATGGCGCTATGATCCAATCGCCTTTAATGAGACCTACACATCCGAGTACCATTTGAATGCTTTATCACAGATAGCGGAAAAATAAACGGGTATACCGAAAAGTGCGTGATCAGCTTCGTGGATATGTATTCCAATATACAGAAGAATATGCAGGAGATAGGCGTCGGTGAGATGACAGAGCGAGAGATGCCCTGCGCGAACGGATGCAGATACTGCTATGCCAATTTCAGTCCCGCAAGTGTCCGGGAAAACATGGCAAAATATGATCCCGACTCTCCGATCCTCTGCGACAGCATTACCGAGGAAGAAGAAAAGAACGCAACCATTGTGAAAGCGAAACCGCTTATCGACAGGCAGCTTACATTATTTGGCGTATAATATTTGTGAACGTTACTTGAGCTCATACTATTCATTAATGTGCCTGTTGCAGGAATGTTCGGAGGAGCATAAAAATGGCCAAACATACATTTAACATCAAAGCATCAAGCAGTGTTGAAGGATATTTTACCCATCAATGCGAAAGAAACCTTTTCTATAACGGCATTCCCGGAAGGGATCGCCGTTCTTTTGGTCTGACGCTGCCGATGGGAACGGGAAGTGTCATTACAGCTCAGGCCGGCAATGAATGGGAGGAATATGTCGTTACCAATTACATCAAGCCGGAAGAGCTTCATGGAAAGACCGAAGAAAAAGACGGCACCCCTGCTTATGTTCCATATGATCCCGAAGAAACGATCGCAGAGCTTGTGGCGATGGAACGCTCTGTCAGAGATAAGCATTCTGCGGAATACCTGTATCAGGGGTGCCTGACAGCGACGGATGACTGTAAGAAGGCATGGTTTGGTACGGGCGAACTTGAACCGAAACTCTATCAGGGCGGTGATGATGACCTGGAGATCTCCTTTTCCAATTCCTATCCCGATCTCATCAGAGCAGACTGGAGTGACCGGGAAAACTGTGTTGTATTCTCGATCATCGATATTAAACTGGCACAGAGGATGAAGCTTTCCCATAAGGTTCAGGTAACTCTCTATGTCAGACTCCTTAAAGGGGCCATAGCCCTGTACAACGAAGGAAGATCGAAATCAGACAGGCTTAACGTAAAAGTTAATGACAGGGAGGGCTTTTTGTGGAACGGCGGTCAGCCCCGTGAGAGGGCTTTCAGGCTGAAAGACACCGACAGCCTTTTGGATGAGTATTTTAAGAGGGTCATTCCGATGCTGGCAGAAAAGATGCATGCGGGCATCTCAGCCGGACGGGAAACGGATATAAAAGATGATCTGGAAAGGTGCGTCGGACCGCAATGCGAATGGTGCGAGAACTGTACGCAATGCCTCGGCGAACTCAAGGAATCCGGGAGCACGTCCGTTATCCCATATCTTAGCGGATATGCACAGGAGCATGCCAGAAGCCTGGGAGTTCCGGATTCGGTCAGCGGACTTAAAGCTTATATCGAAGATGAAAACAACTTGAAGCTCCTTGCCTGCAACCGTTCCTGGGAGTATATCTTAAGCGACGGAACAACCATCGATATACAGGAAATGGCTTCTCCTTATGACTGGAGTGACATACAGGAGACGGGATACAGATGGAAAAATCGTAAGTCTTTAACGATGCCGAAATGGCAGGATGTCACGGTCATTCTCACAGCGCAGAAATACGCCGGTACCGGAAGGGTATACGCTTTCGCCCTCTATGTCCGGGAATATACAGGCCGTGATGGTGAGAATCCGGATGATCCGGATCAAAAATGGACTGAAGATTCCGAAGTTTTCATAGCCGGGAACAGTTCAGATGAAGCATATTACTCAAATGCAGCCGCATTTGTTGAAAAACTTCACGGCATACTGTTGCGTTACCATGAACATAACTCCGGCGTTGGAACAGTAAAGAAATCCCTTCAGGGATACGTGATGGATTCATATGAACTGAAGAACCTCGAGGAAGTACTCTATGATCTGCTCGAAAGCGGTCTTGATATGGATACAAAAGAGAAGGCAATGGAGATCCTTTTCTGGATGCAGGGAGAAAAGCTCGTATCGGAAAGCTCGGATGAGCCGATATCTGAAGCTGAGTTTCCGGTGATCGTTATTAACAATGAGATAAGAAAGCTCATTTCGCTTCCGGTGGCGATCTCATATCGGTTGCCGGAGATCGTTTCCGCAATGAACATATGGATGGATGCGGATATGAGATTTGACGCGGACGATTTCAGGGTCTTTTTTGAGAACATTTCAAACGTAATGAAATCGGATGCTATCCATGAATTCTGGCATGATGGGAGAGCAGAGGCGGAGTCTGAAATAAAAGAGCACATCCTGAAGCGCCTTTATGCCGAGAGAGGTATCCTCAGAAAGATGCAGATGGAAGGAAGTACGAATGAAAGTCTCATCCGCAATCTTTCTCCTTTTGCCTTGTCAGGTAAAGTTCATTTCAATACGGAACTTTTGCGGAAATGGTATTTCGAGGTGAAACTTGAAAACCTGCTGGCATATCATCAGATAAGGAACACACGGCTTCAGGGAATCGAAGCAGCGCAGGAAACAGGCGATGCTTTCAGAATGCGGATAGACAGTATCAATCGGATGGGGTGGGATACCTTAGTGACACTTGAATGTGATGCTACGGACCCCGAATTTAAGGGTGAATGGTATTCTGCGGTCATGGTAAAAGTTAGCGATGTCGATGCCTTGTACAGATTTGACGATTATAAGAACAGCGGGCTTTTTCAGAAAAAAGCCCCGGATAACATCTACATCCTGAACTTCCTTGAATATAATAAGACCGGCTGCACCTTGACTATTAATGGCAAACTATGCGGGAACGCGTTAAGTGATACAGATATAGGCAAAGAGGTATATATTGTTCCGAGATATACGGATCTAAACACCGAAAGGATCTATGCTGCCCTTTCATTGCTGGATAGCGGTCACAATGCCGATCTTCTGAATCCCAATATGCTCTCCAGGCAGATCAGAGATGATTATGACAGCCTAAAGAATAAGATACTCACTTACAGCAGTCCGGACGGATATACATTTATGCCGTCCCAGAAAAAAGCGTTCCGTCACCTGTATGAAAACACTCTGACGATCCTTCAGGGTCCTCCCGGAACCGGAAAAACCGATTTCATTTCCAGAGCAGTGATTACGTTGTGCAGGTATTTCCATAATGAAGAGCATAGGGATCTGAGAGTGCTTGTATCGGCAAATTCTCATGCGGCGATAGAGAATGTTCTTTTTATGCTGGATAAAAAAATCGGACAGGAATCAGATATTAGTCTGTATAAAACTGCCAGATTTGACACGGATGCCTCAAATACGAGAGTGCAGCTCGTAAGTGATTCTTGGAGAGATGAGTATACTTATGATCTGGCCGTTGCAAGAAACGATACTAATAGACCCGTAGTCCTGGGTGCGACCAACTGGTCATGCTCTAAGTTGTGTGATTGTGCCGGGAAAAATAATACCGATGTCTCCTTTGATCTGATCATCATCGATGAGGCTTCACAGGTAAGAGTCATGGATGCACTTCTTGCCCTTGGTATGAGGAGGTCCGATCAAACGAGATATCTCATCGTAGGCGACGGAGACCAGCTTCCGGCCATAATCCAGGGTCAGTACGGCAAAGATTCGGATAAACGGTATCTGTATGGCTCGGTTTTTGATTTCTACAAAGAACAGATTTCCGAAGAAAAACTAATGCTGTGCGACAATTTCCGCATGAACGAGATATTACTCCGTTATTCGGCAGAAAGGATATACGGGGATGAGTACACATCAGCAAATCCGGACATAGCAAAGCGCAGATTAAGATATGTAACAGGCAGTGCCGGCACCGGGGACCTCATTGATTACATTTTGGATGGCTATACGGATAATGAAGAAGAATATTGGCCGCTCATCTTTTGCCGGATAAGCGGCGCAGATCCGTTGAGTCAGAACAATGCGGAGGTCATGCTTGCCTCAATGCTTACAGAAGCGATAAGAGACAGGGTTGATTATGCGCCCCGGGATGACGCTATGTTATGGAGGGGTGACGGTACAAAAGACGGTGTGCTCGGAATCGTTTCCCCACATCATAAGCATATAGAAAGACTTAAGGACAGGATCTGCAGCGATACGGGCGCAGACAGGGATACTCTGTTTATCGGCACTGTTGATAAACTTCAGGGTCAGCAGAGAGAAGCCGTGATCGTAAGTTACGGAGTGACTGATCTTGAAAGTGCGGTGACGGAGGGCGAGTTTATCTTCAACAGAAACCGGCTTAATGTGGCGCTCACCAGGGCAAAGTGCAAGAATATATCTATTTTCTCAGAAATCCTGACAAAAGCTTCTCCCGGTATGCTTGATACGGATGATGAAGATCTGCAGCACGGAATCGAATTTGTATGCGGTTTCGGTTCATTTATGCAGCGCAACGAATCCGATACGGAGACTGACCATAAGCAGTTTGTTTTGTCGGATGAAGATTGTAGCGGCGTGATTGTCGATGTATACAGAAAGAGGATAAAGAGCGTTCATAGGTAATCCTGCATTCTTATGATCGTCTCCTGAACGAGCAGATACCCTATATTGCTTTTGAATTGTCGTTATACTAAAACCGGGGCAGGAGTTTAATCTCCTGCCCCGGATATCGGTTTTACTGTACTGCCTTGTCACATATGGCTTTTATCTCTTCGCCGGTAAGAAACTTTCCTTTGGATTCGTAAACGGCATCAGCAAGTTCTACAAGAACATTCTTATTTTTTTCGATCAGATCGCAGGTATGCTCTTTTTCCTGACGAAGTATAGCGTTGATTCCATCTAATATTTCTTTGCTTAGTGTGGTATCACCGATTGCTCTATCTATTAATCTGTCATTTCTTATTACGGCAATGTTGTCGGTCATTCCCCATTTTGTGATTATCATGCGAGCAATATAAGTTGCTTTCTCAAGATCAGATGAAACACCTATGGTCGTTCCTTCTTCCTCGCCAAAGATTACTGTTTCGGCAATACCACCTGCCAGGCTTATATCAATATCATTGAGTTTTTCTCTTTTGGTTGGGATTTTGTTATCCTGCTTCTCTGCCGGAAGATAAAAGCCGGCATAGTGTCCCCTACCTGAGATTGTCAGAATTGCCGGCTCATTTCCGGTTATACAACTGAGAAGGGCGTGTCCGGCTTCATGTATTGCTACATGATAAGACGGATCCTCCGTTTTAGTGATTTCCCTTGTCTTAGTATCATCCATGCCTGAACGCCCTTCTTCATTGCTGTCTCCGAACAGTTCCTCCTGGAGATAATTAAGAAACCTGTCTCTATACATAAGCACTTTTTCTTCAGAATCCTTTGAATCCCTTATGGCGTGCCTTATGCAATTCTGCAGATATGACTCTATAACCGCCAGAGACCTTCCTATAGTAAGATCGGCTGCAACTTCTATTACCTCATCTTCCAGCTTCTGGTTCATCTCATTGAGTCTTTTCTTTATATACTCTATCCGCGCTTCTTTTGAAGGCAGCTCAATAACCAGGCTCTTACCGAAGCGTCTTGCAACTGCTTCATCTATTTTTACGTCTATACCAAAGTCTCTATCCTCATAGGCTGCATTGGTCGCAGCAATTACGAATATCAATCGCTTCTTATCAGCTGAAAAGCCGTCCATTTCCGTGAGCAGACGGTTGACCGCAAATTCCTTATAGGTCTGAATGCCCGTTCTTGTTGATCCAAGTGCGTCAAACTCATCGATAAAAATGATCGCTTTTCTTTTTCTTCGGGCAAGGTCAAAAACATACTCTACTCCCTCTGCCCCTTTTGTAGCAAGTTCCGAACCTGTAGTAGCGATGAACGCCATCTTGGTTTCACCGGCAAGAGCTTTCGCAAGCATGGTCTTACCGGTTCCCGGCAATCCGTGAAGAAGTAACCCGCGTGGAGCCGGACAATTCATGATCTCATATTTAGCCGGATTATTAACATATGCGATAATATCCTGCAATTGGTGCTTAGCGCTATCTGCGCCGATGATATCATCAAACTTAACCTTAGGTCTTTCTGATTCGGAAACAAGCGTTTGTAGGTCTTTTCGTCGGGTTCCGGCATCTTCGACTTCTGCTTCGATATATCGCAGATTCGTCAGGCTTACTCTGACTGTCTTTTCAGCCGTCTCTTCTGCTTTATTTTCCATCTTTATATCCGTATCAAATCCGAGAACATACCCTTCATCCGCCAGTAATCTCAGACTCCGCTTTATATATGCATCACACACTGTTCTCTTCCAGCTTTCACCACTTTCATTTTCAGACAGAAAACAGCTGACTCCCCTATTAATCAGCGACTCTTTATCCAACTCGGTTAATTCAATCCCTTTGCCTTCAACAACACACACTATCTGGTTGCCCGGAGTATCCGACAATTCATCTATGACTTTAACGCCTTCAGCGGAGCTATTATATAAATACGTATTCCCGCCTGTAGACAAATCAATGATATACATATCATAAGGATCTCTGGATTCATCTACCTTCTGTCTGAACTCTTCAAAGGAGCAAACCCGCTCTTTTTTCAACCATGTGGGATTAATATCCTGATCCTTGTGATCTGTAACATACAGTGCACGAACCACATTGGATTCTGTAAGCTCCTCGTCATTAACCGGCAGGAATAGATCTTTGATGGATTTATCTTTTACATTATCAACATCCACAGAAATCTTTATCTTAAGGCCTTTAGCTCCTGCTTTTGTTAAATGTACCTCCGTTTCTTTGGCTTCGCCGCCAAATGGCTTATACGGTTTTATAGCATCCCTAACGATACCACCGAGGAACTTACGACTTCCGCTCGAAATAATTCTGGCATCTAACTTACTCTGACTGAACATATATGCAGTTGATAGATTTTCGTCGCTAAGGTCAATATCAAATCCTTCTTCACTGTTCAGGCAACTCTGCTTAATAGCGTTAAAACCGCTCTCAGCGATGTTTTTAAGTGCAATCTTGTCAAGATGATTAAATACGATAATATTGTTCGATGCAAACCTTGACACCAGTTCAGGTGGAAACTCTGTCCCTCGAAGTGCTTTTATGACCGCGCTGTCTGATATCGTGGATAGATCCATATCTTCATTGTCTTCATAAAGATCTTTTCCGGCGTTTGTCGTAAAGATAAGTATTGTTTCGGAAAATGAAACAGCCTTTCCCGTAAACTTATCGGTAAGCCTTGCTCCTTCCAGAACACTTAAAAAAATCCTATGAACCTCTTTGCTTGCTTTTTCAATCTCGTCAAACAAAATCACTGCATAAGGATTCTTCTCCACATACTCCGTGAGAACTCCTGGCTGTGAGTTTATATATGTGCTTTCAAAACCGATAAGTCCTTCCGCCGATTGCCGATTTCCGGTATATTCACTCATATCAAACCTTTTAAATGGTCTTCCCGAGAGCGCTGCAAAGTTCTCAGCAAGCATGGTCTTTCCGACCCCGGGAGGTCCCACAAAGAGATAAACAGCCTTTGGCCTGTTCGGATTATTGTTAAACAAAAGAGCGTCCTCATATGCATCTATAAATTTACGTACAGCACGATCCTGTCCTGTTATTTTTTCGAATACCTTACCATTTTCATCGGTAAACCCCCTTGTCAGTGATTTGTGATTTTCCTCTCCCATTCCTATTGGATCTGTGAAAATAACCTTTTTTCCCTTTTTTTCTTCCAACGGGGAAAAGTTCGGAGCAGGATAATGAATGACCTGTTCCAGCGGTCGGTATAGTTTTCCCGTAAAAACCCCATTTTCCTTACTATTTTTCGCAAACAGTTTCATCACCATTAAAGCTTCTATCCAGAATCTGGCATCGGGTAGACCGGTCATATTCTCTTCCGGGAGAGGAACATGTGAATCCTTTACTAACCGCAGTTCCGCACTAATTGAACTCCAAGTACTCTTCCATTCATCTGCTTCTAATACCCTGTACATGGATCGTGCTTTCCAGGCATTATCTTTATCAACAAATTGTATTGCTGTAGTTTTCTCAATATCAGACAGTAGTTTCCTTGATAGAAGAATTTCATCTCCGGAATCTTCATTAAGTTCCTTTCTGTAATTCGGGTATACCTTTAATACAGCGCGATGATTAATCCCATTTTGTTTAGCAAACATCCTTATATTTTCACACGCTGTTAATATTCTCTTATTTATTTCGGAATCCTTCTGATTATGATCTCCCACTATATTGATAAGCTCATCAAGTGACATTTTTTCTGTGATATAAGCGATGGCATACAGTGCATGGTAAATCCCCAGATGCGACTCATCTCCATCCGCAAATTCTTTCGCTATCTCCTTGTATAGCGTATAGATATTTACTGTTTCATCTACTTCTTCCCATGCTCCTTCTTCTACATCTTCCAATGCTACGACTTCCCCTACATACTCCTTAAAAACAATCTCCAGCACAATGGCAAGCTCTTCATAAAAGGTTCTAAACGACTCATCATATTCGTGCGAAGAATCCTTGATTCTACATATATAATCATCTTTGAGCTTAAACCACAGTTTATATAAAAAAGTGCGGTTCGAAAAATGACTTAAATCAACAAACAAATCCCCTTTCAGTCTGAACGCGTACAATGCTGACCCCACATCGAGTTGGTCTATAAGTTCAATTACCGATTTAAGATCTTCACTTTTTTCATATTCATCGATTAGTTTATCCCACTCATCAGTTTCAAAATAATAATCAAAAGGATTATCAACTATCCAATTTGCGGCTTTTGAGGTGTTATTCTTATCAGTTATATAATTCTGTACAGCAGCCTCCAAAACAACCTTTAATTTGTCCTCGTCTATAGTTAATGGGGATTTATCCGGCTTAAAGAGCTCATTAATATTGTTTACTAAAGTCTCCGCTTCCTGTATGGATAAAGATTTTTGATTTCTTGACCATTCTCCGGAAAAATCCGATATTGCTTTAAATAAAGATGCGTTTTTCATAATAGAGTCCCTCCTATCTGTGTTGAGAAATACGGGTTTATGTTATGCGTGCAAAAAATCCCCTGCACAGGACAAATATATCAAAACATTAAAAAACACCCCGCAAATTTTGCGGGGCGTCCCGAGGCAGCCGGCACATGAGTTTTTTCTCTGCTTTGTCATAGTAGCTGAAAAAAGAACGGTTATATGGTTCTAGTGCAGGTCTTCTCCTACCAGATCTTCGAGTACGTTTATAACTTCGTCGGAGATTTCGTAAGAATACATCTCATTATCCTCCGTTTTTTGCATATAAGGCTTCAAAGATCGAAGGAGAAATCAAAGAACATAGAATCTGGTGCATTTTTTCATAGTATTGATAAGAGCTCTATCGGAAAGAGCAACATACTGATCTTTATATTATAGGTTTATTAGAGTTATGTTCAAGTACGTTGACCTTACTTTTTTAGGTGCGTATACCGGAAACATCCCGACGGACGTTCCCGGTATTGCAACTATGAAGGAGGTCATCAAGAGGTCTTGTTGTTTACTGTTATAAAAGGGTTGGCCCCTTGCACGATACCACTATACCAAAAACAAAATAGCCTCCCCGCAAATTTTGCGGGGAGGCTATTTTGTCCTACCTGTTAATGTAATATAGTATTCTCAACCATAAGGGTCAATATTGCCTTCCATTACATCATGAATCAGAGCAACACCTTGCTTTTCCATTTCCCAATACGCATCCTCTGATCCGATAAATTTTGCATTATCATCGAAAAAAGTAATTATTTCCTTCAAATAATCAGGTAGATCTTCAGATATATCCCGGATTCTGGCATATTCATCCAATGCTCCCTTTATATCCAATACTTTATCCTCATATAAATACCCATACTTCAGTTCTTCCTCACCATCCAGGTTGCTTGTATAACTGATATGCAGAAATCCGTACATGCCCTCACAAGAAAAAAGGTCATACTGCAGTTTCTCATCAGAGTCATATCCACCCAACTGATCCCATCGATTCATTACGTGTTTCACATTATCATATCCCGGCTTGATTACACCGGAATCCCAAAAAACATCAAAGGCGGTATCAAATTCCGCCCAGTTGGATCCTTCTAAATCACGTTTACTCAAACCGAAGAAAAGGGTTTTATAATTCTTTGCTTCCAAAAAGTATTTTACCCCGTTATAAGCATGTAATAAAATGCCTTCCATACCGGGATAATCATATGCTTTTGAAATAAGCCCCTTTACGCGCCGTTTTTTTCCTACATGTTTTATGATCTGCTCACAGTCATACCGAAATGACACCAATCCCCAATCGCTCATATTTCACCCTCCAATTTTATTATGTTTTAAACACCATTCTGATGCATAATAATCGACGATCCACTTAGGATAATTGGTCAAAATGCTGTTAATGTAGATGTTAAAAGGGTCACTGGTCCAAAAATGATAGATCATCACACCTATATGATTCAGTATATCCTGAACAAACTCGAATTGGACACTGCTTACGTCTTTTATCAATAAATTCTGATATTTAAATAAATCCACATATGCTTTAAATCCTTCGCTTGCTATTTCGAAGAACATATCCCATAAAGGTTCATCATATCTTTCAAAGCTGATATCAATAAGCTGTTCAGTCGGATCCTCTTTGTATTGTAGATCCTTGCAACTGTCCGGCACATGTGGCTTATCGTCTGTAATTGTATTTACAACATTAGTTATAAACACATCATCCAAAAGCAATGAGGGCACCAGATAAGGCGACCAATAGGCCCAGGCTTTAAAAACAAGTTCCTTTCGTTTTCCGGAGCAATCAATCAACCTATCAAAACTTGCAGATACAGCATTTCTGTCAAGTTCAAAAATTTTTCCCCACTTCTTCATAACGTAATCTGTGAAAACTTCTCTAAGTTGTGTATCCATACTCATTCCTCTTTTTATTATCACCATTACAGACTTGCATTATTCCTTTGTTTTCAGTGCAGTTTTTCTCCTACCAGATCTTCGAGTACATCTATAACATCGCCGGGGATATCATAAGAAAACATTTCGGTGGCATACGAGTCAAAGTTGATAGCATTTATTGTTTTGATCGCATCTTTCAAATCGGAACAAGGAAACAGGGAGGTGCTGGCATAGAAGTATGACCCCAGGTCATCGGCCTCTATATCAGCATAATCAAATCTGCTTACGCCCCAAATGCAATGCTTGTTTTTCATACTCGGATCATACGGGAGCTTCAGCTTCTCAAGATGATTTTTGCCGACCAGATATATGCCGCTGCCGGTCCGGGAATCAAACCCTATAGGGAAAAAGAGGTTACATGTTTTTTCCTTTTTGCATATCGTTTCATAGACGGCGCTGCATTTTTCAAGATAATCATTATCGGTCATCCAGGAATTATGAGATTCGTTTTTGGTCAGATCGGCTAACAATCCCATGGCGAAAGCCACCGGATCGCTATAGAGGTCATCTCCGTTATCATCGTCAGCGTCATTGCAGCGGACGGGACGTAAATAATCATTTACAAGCTCTTTCCTCAGCTGTTCCAGATACTGATCCAGCAGATCGTTATCCGAGAAAAAAACATTGGGATCGCTATTCTCTGAGATCAATTTTTCGAGATTCTTCAGGACAGTGCCTTTTTTCCGGCCATTTTGGCTGAGGATGTCGGATATACATCTCAAAGCGGATTCACCGGATATAATACCGCTTTCATGGGCGATACAGATTGCCTTTATGAGTTCGTACTGTTTAAGCCTCCCCCATTTGTTCAAAGCTTCTTTATCCTTATTTATATATAGTCCGATTCTCTCTTCGTTTATTTCAGGAGCGAGCTTTTCGGATTTTTTGTTTGATAGCCCTATCAGGTATCTGTAGGCAAAAGCAGTTTGATGGGTGCCGTTTTTCTGTTTATCGTCCCATTCTTCGCGGGCCAGGCGATACATATCTTTCTTGGATCTGATAGGATTGGTATCTGAATTCATGATTCACGCCTTTCATTATCCAAGGTTCTTACGGAGTACATTTCTCATTCTGCTTCTGGAGGCCTGGAAATCAATCTTTCTGTTCGTTTGTTTCAAGACATCCAGCAATTGATCGAATATTTCATCATCGAACGAATACGGACTAAGCCCGGATTCATACAGGTACCGGTCACATATAAGCTCGATATCATTTCCGGCTTCGGTAAGATCGACGGACTGTTCCGGCTTTCGCATAAGCTGATACGCTTCAACGAATCGATCGGTTTCGGCAAACATTTCCTTCCACTGATCAACGGAAGCATTGGAGGATTGAACCTTCTCTTCATACGCTTCCATTGCAGCGCGGTCCAGATCTTCATCCCACGCATCAGATGTAGATTTTATGACTTCTTCCTCAATCTCTTCTTCGGTCAGATCGACAGGCTCGGATTTCTTTTTTTTCTCACTGTCGGAAAAGTCTTTTCCTGTTAATGCGAAATAAGCTCGATGCAGACTGAACAGTACGCCCGACTCGGCTTCTTCGGATTCTGCGCATGAGCATTCTTTTGCACCGTCTATGATGAAACGGAAGCTTTTCTCGATAAAGAAATGTGTGGGATCGAAGATGCTCTCCGAAACCACCGGCCCCGTAATAGCGCAATACAGATAGGCCCTGAGCCACTGTTTGTAATCGTCTTTCAGCGGGCTTTCTCCGGATGCCTTTTTTTGCTCATCCAGTGACAGGATCAGTTTATTGATCAAACCGTCTATCCGCTCGTCATCATATTTTCCCGCGTCGTTTATTATCAGATCATTTACCTTTACGTAATGTCCGCTCATCTCGTTTCGGATCTTTTCAAATTCGCCTTCCAAAGCCTTTTTGCGGTTTTCAAGTACTTCCGATTTATTAGTGTGCATAGTTACGATCGCCTCCCGTCCGATTAGAAATCACTTTACAATAAATATACACCTTTTTCTATGTATGTCCGCAAATTCTGCGGAACAACATAAATAGTTACTATCTCGTATATTTTTCCCGGCTTATAGACCTTTGGGGGTAGTTGTACCCCCATCTGTTTGTATAATATTAGAATAAGACATTCTTATATAGGAGAATCGGAGAATGAAGAAAAAAACACTTGCAACGATTTCAATCTGGATGGCTACTGTAATGCTCATTGCCGGCTGCGGCAGCTCTGTGCCATCCGAATCCGATCTTTCGGACAAGCCCGAAGATGTCAATCCGGCTTCCGAAGAGGAAGTTACGGCAGACGATGAGAGTAACCCGGCAGATATACAGGGTGAAAACAGTAACGCGGCGTATCTGGATGAGCTGAGGAAATCCCTGGCGGACAATACCGAGTCGGAAGCTTCGGCCGATGCGGGCTACTTAAGTCTATATGCACCTGTGTTTGAGGAAGTGTTTGACGTTCTTGATTACGGCTTCAACATTGACAGGGAATACAGATATGTATCGGGCGCTCTGTCGGATGAGGTCATGTACTCGGGTGACGATGATCTGTTCGACAGCATCGGGTATCAGTTGACCGATATGACTGGCGACGGAATACCTGAACTGCTGATCGGATCAGACGCCGAATATGATGACGGAACATACAGCTATATATATATGGTAGACGCGCTTCAGAATGATGAACCGGTCAGTATCCTTACGACCGGTGCGGACAGCTCTTATTGCTCCATGGGTGACGGGCATTTATATTTTGAGGGCACTCTGGGAGCGTCGATCCTGATGTTCGGAGAGAATCATTTAAACCGGTACGGTGAGGTCATATGGGATGATTTCTACTTCTCGGATGAGAAGGAGGACGGTGGGATCGGCTTTTACCACAATGAAGAGGGCTTGTTGGAAGCATCAAGATCCGAAGAACTGGACATGTCGGAAAAAGATTTTAACGCTAAGCGGGTCGAGCTTAGTGACAGATGTGTTCCGATCGACTGGACACCGATCGGGAAATACAGAGAAATCGCAGACAGCGGCTCGGATACGGGATCGGAAGAAAACCCGTATGATGGAGGTCCCGACTGGGTATCTCTGGCCGATGAGTTTACACTTCCTACAGACCGGATGTGTATCGAGGATGCGGTGGAAAAGTATGCTATCACGCTTTTTGACGGAGGCAGGTACCACGATTACGAAGGTGATATCGGAGATGTGATACCGGAATACAAGGGCAGAGATCTGGACGGTGATCATAAGCCGGATGTGATTAAGCGTGAAGGATGCCACTATGTCTTCGAACTGAGCCGCAAAGGGACATTTTCGACGGATGATTACTCTGCGAGCCCCAATGAGGGCGAAGTGATCCAATTTCAGGATCTCGGCTGCAGGAATTTCGATGAGATAGAGGTAGTCCATTATACGTTCGGTACCGGCGGACCGACCGTGTGGGATACGACTGTATATTCCTGGCAGGATGGAGAGTGGAGAGATTTTCCCGTGATCGATAAGGAAAGCGTGATCAATTCGAGCGAACTTCAGAAGCTGATCACCGAAGAGACCGGAAAGCCCTACGAGGCGGGATCCGTAAGGGTAGCGGATGTACGTATGCAGACTTTGCTGCTCGATCTTGGAAGTAAGGACGGCCCCTCACAGACTTTTGATTACAGAACAGCATATCTTCGAATGAACTTCTTTCCCGAATACCTTGTTGAAGGAGATTATGAATGTTCGGGACTAGATGTGGACATGAGTCTGCTCAGGAACTGGCCTTATGATGTTACAGGTGCTCCCGTCGCTCTTAAGGGTGATCTTCAGCGAGGGCTTAACGTATTTCTGTCCAATTTTTCCGAGCAGAACTTCGAAGGAAGCGAATGGCCTTACGATTATGCTCATTTTGTACTTGAGTGGTGTAGGATAAATGATCCCAAAAGCGTTGAATACGCAGATGGCAGAGTCCGGGTCGGTTCGGACAAAACATATGAACTGCTTGACAGATACTTCGGGACCAATTTTGAAGAGAGTGATCTGTATGATCTGAATATCGATAATCCGTATGGAGGACGCGTTGAATACGAAGGCAATAAGACGTGGTATTCCGAGCCGGACGGAAGCGGAGAAATGTATCGCAATAATGCGTTTACCGTAGTGACAGATGCCGGGGAGATCGAGGGAAAATATGATAAGTTCCTGCGCCTGAACTTTAAGATATACGCAGTTAACACGGATGAATATGATAAGAACGGTATCAGCAATAAGTATTATTCCCTGAGCGCGGCTGAAGCCGAAGAACTTGCTTCAAAAGGAGAGCTTGGCATCAGGGGAGAGGGGCTTGCTTATGTGGAAGAAGTAGGCACCGACCGATCCAAAGCCGGATATTGGCTTATTGACATGATCATTTCAGAGCTTATGCCCGGTGATTAATATCGTAAAAGGCAGAATTAATTGAAATAACGGGAATTATATAGTATTATTTTTTTTATCTTTTCTGTATATTACACTTCAATTAATACTGCCCGAAGAAATGTTATATAAGAAGAAAAAAGGAATAACCAGAACAGCAGCGCTGTGCATAGTTTACTTTCTTCTCCTGACCGCTTTTTTGGTGAGGGTCTGCTTTTTTACGGATATAGGTGAATTCCTGAATGCCCGAAAGAACGGATTGGCCCATGATTACTCCGAAGGATGGAGTCTGGACTCGGGTGAAAGCGTAGATCTGGATACCGTAGCCGCATCCAAATACGGCGGGAGCATGACTGTATCCAAAGTTCTTCCCGATAAAGTGGAATATACAGACGATCTTTGCTTTTCCACCAGCAATCTGAAGCTTACGGTCTATCTTGAGCAGACTCCCGTATACAGTTACGACACTAAAGAAAATCTGACCGGAAAAGGTTACGGAATAGCGTATCATATAATCCAGCTCTCACCCTCCGATGCGGGAAAGACCGTGAAGATCGAGGCGGAGACCGTCTTTGACAATCATAAGGGCGGTAGATTTAACGAAATCCTCCTTTCTTCGCAGGATGAATACAGATATTTCATCATGAGGAACGGTCTGGCAGGATATCTGCTTTCCATGATCCTGATCTTCTTCGGCCTGGTCGTGATCTTCGTATATTTCGGCACACACCGCAAGAATCCCACTACCGAGACCCTGTGGGCGCTGGGCCTTTCCTCGGTTCTTTTCGGATTATGGGCTTTGGCCGATACGGGTACTCCTCAGATCCTTACGGGCAGTATTTTCCTATCCCGTGAGATGGTCTACGGCATCCTTCATATGGCGGAGTTTCCGCTGATCCTTTTTGCCAACTCGATCACCAAGCCCAAGAGGCGGATCTATCTTGTGCTTTCTTTTCTTACTTCTATAATCAGCTTCAGCGCGATCCTTTTCTCGAGATATGCTCTCGGACTGGATATGCACGTAATGGTCGGGATCATCTATTTCTCGTATGCGAGCGCTTTGATATGGTTTGCGGTGATCCTTATCGATAACGAATTCTATTGCCGTAAAAGGGGTCTTTCCACCAACCTGAGATATTTCTATATCGGAGCAATGATCTTCGTTATTTCTTCCTTTATAGATATGATCCGGTATCTGATGGATATGGGTGGCTCAGTCAGACACGGCGACTGGTTCAGACTCGGACTCGTTATCTTCTTCGTCTTTATGGCAGCCCAGATATTTAACTGGTGGTCATACGAGAAGTCATCTCTGGAGAGAGACCGTTTCGTCAACCACCTCTTACAGTACATCACTGGAGTAGATGATCCGGAAGTTAAGATCAACAAGGTACTGGAATATCTGTGTACGGAGCTTCATGCCGAGCGCGCATATATCTTCGAGGACATGAAGGACGGAACCTTTGATAATACTTATGAGTACTGCGCAAAGGGAGTGACCCCTCAGATCGACAATCTGAAAGGTCTGCCGTATGAAGGGGTTGTGGACACCTGGTATAACGAGTATCGCAAGGGCGGACATATCCTGATCTATGATCTCGAGGAATACAGATCGGTCAGCGAGAACATGTATCAGGTTCTTAAGCCGCAGGATATCCATTCACTGGTTACCGGTCCGTTGTCCATGAATGGTGAGTATATCGGATTCTTCGGTGTTGATAATCCTCCGGAGGATATCATGCAGGAGATCTCGGAGATCATAAGGCTGCTGATGTTCTTCCTGTCGGAGATCCTTTTAGAGAGGGATAACCGTAACCAGCTGATCGAGTTCAGTTATCATGATGCCCTCACCACCGCAGGAAACCGCCGCGCCATCATCAGATATGAAAAAGAGGAATTAGACACATCAAGACCTTACGGATATATGATGTGTGACATCAACGGCCTTAAGTCCGTTAACGACAGTAAGGGACATGAAGCCGGCGATGAGATGATACAGAACGTTGCCAACTGTCTTACCGAGATATTCGGAAATGACGGCGTGTTCAGGATGGGCGGAGATGAGTTTGCCGCATATGTCTATGCGGATTCTCTTGAAGATTTTGAGGCAAAAGTGGATGAAGCAAAGGCCATCCTGGATGAAAAAGGCTGTTGTGTTTCCATAGGTACAGCGTTTGCCTCCGACGGCGAGAAAGATTTCATGAAACTTAAAAAAGAAGCCGATCAGAAGATGTATGAGAACAAGCGCCAATACTACAGCACGCACGCTGACAGACGTCACCCGGAAGATTGACAAATTGTCAGAAAATTTATATAATTATATTTCACAAAGAAAGATGTTAGCCTGCAACAGTTGTACATATACGGAGGCGATGATATGAGTGGAGTAAACGGAATAGGAATAGGTGCTCCCGGTTATGTATATTCGGCATTGTCAAGCGGAAGCAAGGTGCAGACCGCCGCACAGGGTGCGTCGGAGATGGCGATCCTTCAGGAACACCAGAGACAGCTTGGCGGACTTAATGCAGGCACCGAGAATATGAAATCCGCTACGGCTGCGTTGAACATTGCAGACGGAGCAACGGAACAGATCACGGATTCCCTTCAGAGAATGAGAGAGCTTGCGGTTCAAGCTTCCAACGGACTTCTGACAGATGAAGACAGGTCCTACATCCAGGAAGAGATCAACGGTCTTAAGCAGGGAATAGCTGATATTGCGGACCGTACGAATTATAACGGTGTTCCGCTTCTGGACAATGAAGACGGCAAGATCTTCAAACTTGCATCCGATGCAAACGGAACAGAGAGGTCTTTTACTACAACGAATGCTACTGTAGAGGCTCTCGGAATTGCCGATTTCGATGTGACAGGTGATTTTGATCTGAAGACTATAGATGATGCCATATCTACAATAAACAAGGGCCGCGCATCGATGGGCGCCACGACCAATACATTTGAGGCAGCTATCAGATCCAATGATGTGATCGCGTACAATACGACTTCCGCGACGAGCCGTACCGGAGATACCGATTACGGTGATTACATCCAGAAACTTAAGAAGCAGCAGACGCTCAATGATGTGGAGATCCTGATGCAGAGACGCCGGATGGAAGATGAGGAGAGGAAAAAGACCAGCCTCTTCGAATAATACAGATCCTGACAGAAAGGTTACAAGGGCGGGAGTGATCCCGCCCTTGTTTTTGGATAAAAAGCAGTTATTTGTGATTTTGTTAAAGGGAAATGACTATGTGTGAAGAATGTGCCTACTATACATACGATGAAGACCTCGAAGAATATGTCTGCGACGTGGACATGGATGAGGATGATTACAGCTCTCTGATGCAAAGGGGCTTTAAGGATTGCCCGTATTATCAAAACGGAGATGAATATCTGGTCGTAAGACATCAGATGTAAAAAACGCCCCGGTTACGGCATTTGCAACCGCCGGTTGCGTATTTTCCAAGCGCGATTGGTAGGTTGCAACCGGCTGAAAATGTATTCTGTGACCGTATCAAACAGGTCGGGCACAAGCCCCGGGTCACAGAAAGGAGACAACATGATACTTGCAGATAAAATAATCGAATTAAGAAAAAGAGCAGGATGGTCCCAGGAGGAACTTGCAGAGAAACTTGACGTCAGCAGACAGTCGATCTCCAAATGGGAAAGCGCACAGTCGGTCCCCGATATGAATAAGATCATCAAGCTGTCCGAACTGTTCGGAGTCAGCACCGATTACTTATTAAAGGATAACCTGGAGCTCGAGCCCGTAGGTCAGACGGATGACCCTTTCGGGAACGAGCCGTATATCAGCACAAAGAGCGTAACCATGGAAGAAGCTTCTTCTTTTCTGGATTTCAGGAACACATTTGCATCAAGGATCGCAATCGGTGTAATGCTGTGCATATTGTCACCCATAGCGATAATGCTGTTATGCAGCGCCGCTGATGACGGTATCATCCGCATCTCGGATCCGGCTGCTACAGGCATCGGTCTGTTATATATGTTTATTCTGATAGGAAGTGCTGTGGCTCTTTTTGTTATTTCAGGTATAGCAAACAGCAGATACGAATATATCGAAAAAGAGATGATAGATACGATGTACGGCGTTGACGGGATGGTCCGTGAGAGACGTGACCGTTTCAAAGGAATCTTCTCAACCCAGCTTACCGTCGGAATAGTTATGTGCGTGATCTCCGCAATTCCGATCTTCGTGGCACTGATCATTCTGGGTGACGACGGCAAGGATTTCTATTATTGCGTGGCAGTAGCCGTTCTTCTCCTGCTCGTTGCCATAGGCGTGTTCCTGATAGTCAGGGTCAGCGTGATCTGGGGCGGAATGCAGATGCTCCTTGAAGAGGGAAGTTACACGAGAGATCAGAAAGCAGAGAACGGTAAGAATGATCCCATAGCCGGTGTGTACTGGGGACTTGTAACTGCCGGATATCTTGCATACAGTTTTATCACCGGAAAGTGGGACAGAAGCTGGATCGTATGGCCGGTAGCCGGCGTACTTTACGGAGCCCTTGTCACTATTCTTCATGCAGTAAGGAGCAAAGCTTAAGATCATATGGAAAAGATCCCCGAACTCACTACCCTCTGCTATATCGAGCATGACGGGAAATACCTGATGCTCCACCGGGTCAAAAAAGATAAGGACATCAATAAGGACAAATATATCGGCGTGGGAGGACACTTTGAATACGGAGAGAGTCCGGACGAGTGCCTCCTGCGGGAAGTTAAAGAGGAAACGGGACTTACTCTCACGTCGTATCGTGCCCGGGGCATCATCACCTTTGTATACGGTCAGGATGTAACGGAGTATATGCATCTGTATACGGCGGACAGATATACCGGAGATATGCTGGACTGTGACGAAGGCGAGCTGGTATGGATCGAGAAGGAGAAAGTATGCAATCTTCCGATATGGGAAGGTGACAAGGTCTTCTTCAGACTCCTTGAAGAAGATAAAGGTTTCTTTTCAGTGAAACTGGTGTATTCGGAGGATGACGAGCTGACGGAGACACAGATACATCAGAGCTGACAGATATCCGCGTACATAACGGTCAGATCTGTTTATGGGAATTTCGTGTCAGATACCGGTAAGCGATAAGGCACACGATGACCGAAAGCAGGGAGCCTGTCGGAGCAGCCCATCCCATGGGATAGAGCGTATCCGGGAAATGGACGGATGTATAGTAGGCGATCGGGATCCTGGCACAGACTATTGATATGACATTGTGCAGGAACGACAGGCCTGACCTGGAGCATGCACAGAAATATCCGCTGAAGACGAAGTGCATCCCGGCGAGGATGCAGTCCCATACATATGAGCGCATGTACTGATCTCCGAGCCTGATAACTTCCGGATCCCGGGAGAAAAGTCCGACTGCCGGAGCAGCCGCAAACTGAAAGGCTACTGCAAAGACCAGTCCGCAGAGTGCGGCTATGAGTATCGCATACCACATTGTCTGTTTTGCGCGGTCTTCTTTTCCGGCCCCGATATTCTGGGCACAGATCGCGGAAACCGAAGCAAGCAGAGTTGAGGGGATCAGAAAGAGTATGCCGATGAGCTTTTCTACGATACCGACCGCTGCCGAGTCGGCAAGGCCTCGCTGATTGGCAAAGATTGTGATCACGATAAACGAGATCTGAATAAATCCATCCTGTGCGGAAACGGGGATACCCACCGACAGGATGTTTTTTATTATACGGGGATCCGGCTTGAAATGGCGCCTCGTCAGGCCTGATATCATCTGTTTGGACCGGATCGCAAGGAAAGCGAGTATCACGCTTACTGCCTGCGATGCGGTTGTGCCGAGTGCTGCACCCGCAGGTCCCATGTGAAACAATCCGATGAAGATCAGATCCAGGAATATATCGCAGAAACATGCGACAGCCACGATCACCATAGGGCTTTTGGAATCTCCCATACCGCGGAAGATCGAGCAGATGATGTTGTACATCGTGATAAAGGGGATACCTGCGAAGCATATCCGAAGATAGGCGCATGTTCCCGCTACCGCTTCTTCGGGCGTGGACATCACGTTTACTATCGGGACGGTACAGATCAGCAAAAGGACGGTCAGAGCAGCGGATATCAGCAGAAAAAGGGTGACCGTATTTCCGACGGAGAGGTTCTTAAGTTCGGTATCTTTGCTTCCCACGGATCTTCCGATGAGTACAGTCGATCCCATCGCAAGTCCTACTATCATGACGGTAAGCATGTGCATGACCTGGCTTCCTATCGAAACGGCGCTCGTCCCCGAAGTCGGATCGAACTGTCCTATTATGAACAGATCGGCCAGACCGTAAAGAGTCTGCAGCAGATATGAGAGCAGAAAAGGCAGAGAAAAGAGTATCAGATTTTTGAACACACTTCCGTGCGACAGATTTTTTTCCATAACTAATATATCAGGACCTGGTCAAATCAGGAATTTGCGAATGAGCAGATGATGACCCAATACCATCAGAAACAGCGGAAGGATCACTGCGGCAAACAGAAGCAGGGACTTGTACAGCGAATCAGCATCCCAGAAAGCCGTCACCAGAAAGCTTGAGATCAGGATCAGGCCGTAACCGATCCAGAGCAGGCCGTGACATATGTTCCATCCGCGGACGCTTTTTAAATGGGATTCGAGAGGAGGCACTTCTCCCGTATAGAACCCGACGGGAGTTTTGCGCCTGATCTGTACGATACCTATGATTATGAAAATAGCGGATACGACAGCGCCCGTAGCCAGCGCCATCACGGTTGAAGCGTCCATGGTCTTACCTCGTTTTCTTGTAATATCAATATCTTAACACACATTCTCTGATTGAGGTTTAGATGAATATAATATAAAATTATAAAGTCCGCACAGAGACAGAAAGTAACGTGCGTAATAATCAGTTTTAAGAATGGGAGAAAAGGATGAAAGCAGGTATTTTAGGCTACGGTAATCTTGGAAAAGGCGTTGAAGCCGCTATCGCAAGATGCGATGACATTGAGTTGAAAGCAGTATATACCCGTCGTGATCCGTCAGGTCTTAAGATCAAGACACCTACGGCGCTCGTTAAGAGTGCAGCTGACTTGGAGAGTGGCGCAGAGGACATAGATGTCCTGATAATATGCGGAGGCAGCGCAACGGATCTGCCCGAGATGACACCCAAGTATGCGGCACTTTATAACGTGATAGATTCATTTGACACCCACGCCAATATACCGACCCATTTTGCCAATGTTGATGAAGCAGCGAAAAAAGGCGGAAAAGTCGGCCTCATCTCATGCGGATGGGATCCCGGAATGTTTTCGCTTAACCGTCTGTATGCATCTTCGATCCTGCCCGGAGGAAAAGATTATACCTTCTGGGGTAAGGGCGTAAGCCAGGGACACTCCGATGCGATCAGAAGGATCGAGGGAGTAAAAGATGCCAGACAGTACACGATCCCCGTAGAAGATGCCGTTGAGCGTGTAAGAAACGGAGAAAATCCCGAACTCACCACCAGAGAAAAGCACACCAGAGAGTGTTTCGTGGTAGCCGAGGACGGAGCCGATAAGGCAAGGATCGAAGAGCAGATCAAGACCATGCCCAACTATTTCGCGGATTATGACACTACCGTGCACTTCATCACCGAAGAAGAGATGAAGCGCGATCACTCGGGACTTCCCCACGGCGGAAGCGTTCTTTACAGCGGAGAGACCGGTGCCGACGGCTGCAATCATGTGATCGAATACAGATTGCAGCTTGATTCCAACCCCGAGTTTACCGGATCCGTGCTCACAGCTTATGCCAGAGCGGTAGCAAGACTGAACGCCGAAGGCGTGACGGGTGCAAAGACCGTGTTCGATATAGCTCCCGCATATCTTACACCACTTTCGGGAGATGAGATCCGCGCACATTTCCTGTAAAGAAACACGAACCGGCGGATCATCGCCGTAAACATACATACTAAGGAGATTAAAATGGATTACGGAAAAGTATCATTGGAAAAACATGCCGAATGGAAAGGCAAGATAGAGATCAACTGCAGAGCGGCAGTTGATTCATCCGAAGCGTTGAGCATCGCATATACTCCCGGTGTCGCACAGCCCTGCCTCGAGATCCAGAAGGATATAGACAAGAGCTACGAACTCACCAGGAGATGGAACACCGTTGCCGTAGTAACAGACGGGACTGCGGTTCTCGGGCTCGGAGACATAGGACCGGAAGCCGGTATGCCCGTAATGGAAGGAAAATGCGTACTCTTCAAGGCATTCGGTGATGTGGATGCGATCCCTCTTTGTGTAAGAAGCAAGGATGTGGATGAGATCGTTAACACCGTAAGACTCTTGGCAGGCAGCTTCGGCGGCGTAAACCTTGAGGACATCTCCGCTCCGAGATGCTTTGAGATAGAGAAGAAACTTAAGGAGTGCTGTGATATTCCCATTTTCCACGATGATCAGCACGGAACGGCCGTGATAACGCTTGCCGGGCTTATGAACGCGCTCAAGGTGGTAGGCAAGAACATTGAGGATATCAAGATCGTCACTTCCGGAGCAGGGGCAGCAGGCATTGCGATCATCAAACTTCTGATGGCGATGGGTCTTAAGAATGTCATCATGACCGACCGTCAGGGCGCCATCTATGAGGGTCGTGAGGGCTTAAATCCCGTTAAGGAAGAGATGGCCAAGATCACTAACTTTAATAAGGAAAAGGGTACTCTCACCGATGTGATCAAAGGCGCCGATGTATTCATCGGAGTATCAGCTCCCGGCACTCTTACTCAGGATATGGTAAGATCCATGGCAAAAGATCCGATCGTTTTCGCATGTGCGAACCCCACTCCCGAGATTTTCCCGGATGAAGCAAAAGCAGCAGGTGCGGCAGTTGTATCCACGGGTCGAAGTGATTATCCTAATCAGGTCAATAATGTACTCTGCTTCCCGGGAATCTTCCGCGGAGCTCTCGATGTACGCGCATCCGATATCAATGATGAGATGAAGATCGCGGCAGCAAAGGCGCTTGCCGGACTTATCCCGGACGATGAACTCTCGGCTGATAACATCCTGCCCAAGGCATTCGACCCCAGAGTCAAGGATGCGGTAGCCAAAGCGGCAGCGCAGGCAGCACGTGACAGCGGAGTGGCAAGAATATAAACAGACTTATAGTCGAAATTGGAGGTTACAAATGGCAAAACTGGTTATCAACAATGAATCAAAGAAGAGCACGATAGCTCCCGAGATCTACGGACATTTCTCTGAGCACCTGGGCAGGTGTATCTACGAGGGCCTGTATGTAGGCGAAAACTCGGACATCCCCAATGTGAACGGAATGCGTACTGATGTCGTAGATGCGCTTAAGGAGATGAAGATTCCCGTACTTCGCTGGCCGGGCGGATGTTTCGCGGATGAATATCACTGGATGGACGGCATCGGACCGAAGGAAAAGCGCAAGAAGATGATCAACACCCACTGGGGTGGGGTTGTTGAGGATAACAGCTTCGGTACACATGAGTTCTTTGAACTGTGTAAGCAGCTGGGCTGCAAGACCTATGTAAATATGAATGTAGGAAGCGGAACCGTACGCGAGATGAGCGAGTGGGTTGAGTATATAACCTTTAACGGCGTTTCACCGATGGCCGATTTACGTAAGGCAAACGGTCACGAGGAACCCTGGACTCTGGATTATGTAGGCGTAGGAAACGAGAACTGGGGCTGCGGCGGCAACATGCGTCCTCAGTATTATGCCGATGAATATCGCAGATATCAGACTTATGTACGCGGATACGCAGGAGCGGCTCCGATTCAAAAGATCTGCTGCGGCGCCAACTCCGGTGATTACGACTGGACGCGCAAGGTTCTGGAGACCTGCTTCGACCATTCGGAGCCTCATCAGCACGGCTTTATGGATGGTCTTTCACTTCATTATTATACATTGCCCGAAACTGAGGATGATTGGAACTTCAAGGGTTCGGCTACCGATTTCACCGAGGAGGTATTCTACCAGACTCTGAAGCGCGGCATGTATATGGAAGAACTCGTGACCAGACATGGTGCGATCATGGATCAGTTCGATCCCGACAAGAAGATCGGCATGATGGTCGACGAGTGGGGTATCTGGACCGATGTAGAACCCGGAACCAACCCCGGATTCCTGTATCAGCAGAACACCATGAGAGATGCTCTGGTTGCAGGAAACACGCTGAACATATTCAACAAGCATTCGGATCGTGTGAAGATGGCCAATATCGCACAGCTGATCAACGTACTTCAGTCAGTGATGCTGACAGAAGGTGCGAAGATGATCAAGACTCCCACCTACGCCGTATTCCACATGTATGCGGCTCATCAGGGTGCGGAACTGCTCTCCAGCGAACTGCTTGAGGCAGGCAGCGTAGGAAGCGGTAAGAACGAACTTGCCAAGGTATATGAATCCGTATCCGAAAACTCTGACGGTGTGATTACGATCACTCTGACGAATAACTCTCTGGAGTCCTCAGAGGATGTAGAGATCCGGCTGACCAAAGACGGCAGTTCATATGATGTGTGTGAGGCAGCCGTAGTTACCGGCAAGATGAACGCACATAACACATTCGAAGCTCCCGATGTGGTCAAAGAGGAAGCCTTCACCGCTTACTCCAAGAACGCCGACGGCATCAAGGTCACCCTTCCGGCCTGCAGCGTAGTGAGCGTAAGACTTAAGAAATAAGGTTTATGAAAAAAGTATCCGTCATCGTTCCGTGCTTCAACGAAGAAGAAGTAATAGATGTGTTTTACGAGAAGCTTACCTCCTTTTGGAGGGAAGCTTTGGCTCAGTACGAGCTGGAACTGGTTTTTGTAGATGACGGATCGACCGATCAGACCCGCGACAGGATACTTGGTATTCTGGCTAAGGACGATACAGTCAGGTACGGTTCTTTTACAAGGAATTTCGGTAAGGAAGCCGCAATGTTTGCAGGTCTTAATCTGTGCAGCGGTGACTGCGCGGTAGTCATGGACGCCGACCTTCAGCATCCCGTAGAAGTAATTCCCGATATGATCTCAGCGTGGGAAGGCGGATATGAGATCGTAGAGGGTATCAAGAATTCGCGGGGAAAGGAACGCGGTGATCACAGTATCCTGGCGGCAATTTTTTACAGGATCATCAGTTCACAGACCGGTTTTGACATGAGGAATTCCTCGGATTTTAAGCTTCTTGACCGCAAGGTCATAGATGTGCTGGGCACCTTTACCGAACACGAGACATTCTTCAGGGCGCTTTCTTTCTGGACGGGATTTAAGAGCACTTCAGTGGAATATGCGGTTCAGAAAAGAGCCGCCGGCAAGAGTAAATGGGGAAGTTCCTCGCTGATCAGATACGCATTCAGGAATCTGATCGAGTTCACCTATGCTCCGCTGTACCTGATAATGGTTCTGGGAATAGTTGTTATGCTGATCGGAGCATGGCTTGGGATAGATGCCGTGATCACTTATTTTGAAGGAAAAGCCGTAGGGGGATATCCTTCTCTGGTGATCCTGATCACTCTTTCGACCGGAGCGATCCTTACTAGCTTGGGGATAATCTCGGTATATCTGGCAAAGGTTTTCAATGAAGTAAAGAACCGCCCCAGATATATATTCAGGGACCATAATTAATTCAGTAGATTCAGATCGAACGGTTCATGACCGCATTATATTCGACATCTCTGTCCTTTGAGAAAAAGGCACGTCTGTCATCGGGACCGAATTCCGGTGAATCCTCGGCTTGTTTGACTATGCCGGGATGGCAGATTATCTCTATCGTATCACCGTACTTACGAGCAGCATCCAGTACTTTGGGTGCTGCTTTTTCCATGCGTTTCCTATCCATGCGACCGGTCATGCAGACACCCCAGAACGGACAGTGGGATATATTAAACCTGTCCAGATTCTTGACGGCACGCCGTGAAAGGATATGCAGTACCCGGTTTTTGATGATGTTCACGAGCGGAATGGTCCCGGAGAGTTCTTTTGAGAAGATAAAAGGAGAAAGCGGTTCATCGGGAATGCGGATGTATTCGACCGAATCAAGAAGATCCAGCTCCGTCAGAGCATCGAACAGAGCCTCAAAGACCATGGGGATCATATGGGTATGAACGTGTGAATCGAGTCTCAGTGCAGCATCTTTGGGATAATCTTCATATACTCGTTCGATCTGTGCTTTAAGCTCTGCACATATATTATTGCGAAGAGCGGTCCTTTTTTTCCCGGGAATATAAGATCGGATGAAAAGCTTCCCCCAGGATGCGCACATGTAGCCGTCCTCGTTGCACAGAAGCGGATCATCGCAGCCGGACAGAGAATGTCCGTCGATAAGATTTAAATGAATGGAAAGCGCGGGCTTTTTTTCAAAAGAATCCCAGTTTCGGCAGAGCATCTCCATGCAGTCCGTGTAAGCGGCCATATTCGGGAAGATGCTTATGCTGTCCAGTTTGCCCGCCCTGATCAGTTCGAGCATTCTTTTTGAGTTGTTTATCGAAGCGGCATAATCATCGCCGTGATAATCTATCCGCAGATCCTTTGGAGCGTCCATCTAACAGCTGCCTTTCATCATGAAAAGTTCACATTTCCTATCCTAACACAATTAACATGAAGCCGAAAATATAGTATAGTATATATATTGCATAAAAAAGCAATGTCAACCGGCGTCTTTGACGTACTATTTTCATAACAGGAGGTTATTATGGGATTAATATCAGCAGCATTAGGCGCAGCGGGCGGAGTAATGGCGGACCAGTGGAAAGAGTATTTCTATTGTGAAGCATTACCTGAAACAGTCATCATGACCAAGGGTCATAAGAGAGAGTCCGGCAGAGGCTCCAACAACGGAAGCGACAACATCATTTCCAACGGTTCCGTTATCGCAGTTGCAGACGGACAGTGCATGATCATCGTAGATCAGGGTAAGGTTACAGAGATCTGTGCAGAGCCCGGCGAGTTTACTTATGATTCATCTTCCGAGCCTTCACTTTTTACAGGTAATCTGGGCGAGGCCATCAAGCAGACATTCGCCAATATCGGCAAGAGATTCACCTTCGGCGGAGAAGCCCCCAAGGATCAGAGAGTATATTATTTCAACACCAAGGAGCTGATCGGCAACAAGTACGGCACTCCCAATCCCGTACCTTTCAGAGTAGTTGACGAGCGCGCAGGCATCGATATGGATATCTCCATGAAGTGCTTCGGTGAGTACAGCTATCGTGTATGCGATCCCATCCTTTTCTATACCAACGTATGCGGAAATGCAGCCCAGGATTATAAGAGAGAACAGCTTGACAGCATGCTTAAGACAGAGCTTCTTACCGCTCTTCAGCCTGCTTTTGCCAAGATCTCCGAGATGGGCATCAGATATTCATCTATTCCCGGACACACCACCGAGCTTGCAGATGCACTCAACGAAGTACTTTCCAAGAAGTGGAGAGAGCTCCGCGGTATCGAGATCGTATCCTTCGGCGTATCCTCCATCAAGGCTGATGAGGAAGACGAGAAGACACTCAAGGAACTTCAGAAAGCAGCAGCTTATACCAATCCGAATCTTGCGGCAGCAGCCATGGTCAATGCTACATCCAACGCTATGCAGACCGCAGCCGGCAACTCAGGCGGAGCAGCTATCGGCTTCATGGGCATGAACATGGCACAGCAGGCAGGCGGGATCAACGCTCAGAACCTGTATGCCATGGGCGCTCAGCAGCAACAGCAGCAGGCAGCACCGGCAGCTCCCGCAGCAGCAGGTTGGGATTGCGCATGCGGTCAGAAGGGTATCACCGGTAACTTCTGTCCCGAGTGCGGAGCTAAGCGTCCCGAGACCAGCGGATGGACATGCTCTTGCGGTACCGTTAATCAGGGCAAGTTCTGTACATCATGCGGAGCAAAGAAACCTGCAGGTGCACCTCAGTATAAATGCGACAAGTGCGGATGGATGCCCGAGGATCCTTCAAATCCTCCCAAGTTCTGTCCTGAATGCGGCGATCCCTTCGGAGATGAGGATTTAGTATAATATGGCAGCTCAGTTAAACAATTATCAGTGTCCGGCCTGTACCGGTCCGCTGCATTACGTAGGTAGCAGCGATAGATTGGAATGTGATTATTGCGGCAGTTCATATTCGGTTCCCGAGATAGAGAAACTGTACGCCGAGCAGGAAGCCAAAGCCAAGGAAGAGTATGCTGCCGCACAGGCAGCAGGCGAAGGCTGGGCTGATTCCGGAGCGGAATCCTGGGGAAGCGACGCCCAGGGCATGAAGGTTTATTCATGTCCTTCATGCGGTGCGGAGCTTATCGCCGATGCGACCACGGCAGCCAGCTGTTGTCCTTATTGCGGCAACAACAATGTCGTACCCGGTCAGTTCGAAGACGGAAGAAAACCCGATAAGATCATTCCGTTCAAGATAACCAAGGAACAGGCTATAGAAGGCCTGAAGAACCATTATAAAGGCAAGAAGCTTCTGCCCAAGTCTTTTGCGTCGTCAAACAGCATCTCGGAGATAACCGGAGTTTATGTTCCGTTCTGGCTGTTCGACGGATCGGCATCTGCCGACGTGGTATATAACACCACCAAGACCAGAAGTGAACGCCATGGTGATGATGAGATCATCTATACGGAGAATTTCGAAGTATTGAGGTCCGGTAAGGTGGATTTTGAAGATGTTCCCGTAGATGCATCATCCAAGATGCCTTCAGGCCATATGGATTCCATAGAACCTTATGATTATTCGGATCTGAGGCCTTTTTCAACGGCATATCTGCCCGGATTTCTGGCTGACAAGTATGATATCGATATCGAGACATCGGCTCCCAGAGCGGATGTAAGATTCGAGAACACGCTTCTTAACGATCTCAGCCAGACTGTTACGGGATACAGTACGGTAAACATGCGTCAGAAGAATGTCCGTATCAGAAGAGGAAAAGTTGAATATGCTCTTTTCCCGGTATGGATGCTGTCTACCAAGTTTAACGGAGAAACCTATACTTTTGCCATGAACGGTCAGACGGGCAAGATGGTCGGCGATCTTCCCATCGATAAGGGAAGACTTGTCGGACTCTTCTTTAAATGGTTTATTCCGGTAGCAGTGATCTGCGGATTGTTCCAGTTACTGTTTTGAGGAGGTGCCCGATGAAGAAGAGATTATCACTTACAGCTATTTTCATATGCCTCATACTGATGAACACCATGACCGTATTTGCGGCAAGCGATTATGACGGAGGGTCCGGTATCAGCATCGGATTATGCATAATCATCGGCCTGATCGTGGCAGGTATAGCCTGCTTTATCGCTTCGTCGAGCATGAAGAGTGTTCATACCGCGACCGGCGCAAAACAGTATGAAAAACCCGGAACATTCGCGCTTGCAAGAAAGGACGATCGCTACATCAATACGACACAGCAGAGGATACATCACCAGTCTTCAAATCCTCAGGGTCCTGCGCCCCGTCCGGGCGGCCAAAAATCGGCACACAAATGATATCAAAGCCCGCCCTGATCCCGGGGCGGGCTTTAATCGGTGCGCAAAAGGGCGCACGTTAAGTTTATGCGTTTACGAAATATCACAGGTTCAAGAGAGATGATCGCGGAAAGCGACCGGTGCGTGGAAACGCCCAAGGATATGGCAGGCAGATGGAAGGAGCATTTCGGAAACGATGCCCCGATCTATGCCGAGATAGGTATGGGTAAGGGGCGTTTTCTTATTGATAATGCCATCGCGTATCCCGAGATCAACTATATAGGTATCGAGAAATACTCAAGCGTGCTCTTAAGAGGCATCCAGAAGCTGGAGGCCGAGCCTCTTTCCAATGTTATGCTCATCCGCATGGAGGCAGAGTACATCACGGAGGTCTTTGCAGAAAGCGAGATATCCAGGATATACTTAAATTTCTCGGATCCCTGGCCGAAGGATAGACATGCCAAAAGGCGTCTTCCGTCAAAAGAATTCCTTGCCAGATACGAAAAGATACTGATCCCCGGAGGGACCGTCGAGTTTAAGACGGATAACAGGGATCTGTTTGATTTTGCCGTTGAAGAAGCGTCCCTGGCAGGCTGGGATATGGAGGTATGCACTTACGACCTTCACTCAGATGAAGCGCTTATGGCCGGAAACATAATGACCGAATATGAAGAGAAGTTTTCTTCTGTCGGCAATCCCATATGTAAATACATAATACGGAGTCCGAAAAGATGAATATAGTTCTGCATCAGCCGGAAATGCCCGCCAATACGGGTAATATCGGCCGGACCTGCCTAGCTACCGGTACGCCGCTGCACCTGATCGAGCCTCTCGGATTTCAGTTAAACGACAAAGCTCTTAAACGGGCAGGGCTTGATTACTGGCACGAACTTGATGTGACCAAGTATGATGATTATGCGGATTTTACCGCTAAGCACCCCGGCGCTACCATATGGATGGCAACGACCAAAGCCCGCAGGACGTATGCCGAAGTGGAATACAAGCCCGGTGACTTTATCATGTTCGGAAAAGAATCCGCCGGGATCCCCGAGGAGATTCTTGTCGAGAACGAAGATCACTGCATAAGAATACCGATGCAGGCGGACATAAGGAGCCTCAATCTCTCCAATGCCGTGGCCATAGTCCTGTATGAGGCACTCAGACAACAGGGCTTTGCGGGGCTTGAAGAACACGGAAACCTGCACAGGTTATCCTGGGATCGGAATAATGATCTTTGAGAAAAATTCCTGTCATAAAAAGAATAGACCGCATCCGCACGGATCCCGTATCCGGTCCGCAGGTGCGCTGCTGATCGCACTGGTCCTGTTTTTTTCGGGAACAGTGTTTATGTCTGCGGATGTTTACGCTGCCAAGTCGGGCGCTGCTGCCAGTCAGGAAGAACTGGATGCGGCCGTCGAAGCAAGAAAGAGCCTTCCGGTAGAATCCAATGAGATACCGGGCTGGCCTGCCGGTCCCGAGATCGGTGCCGAAGCGGCCATCCTTATGGAAGTTGACACAGGAACGATACTGTATGCCAAAAACATCCATGAGGAGCTCTATCCCGCAAGTACCACCAAACTGATGACCTGTCTTCTGGCTCAGGAGAACGGATCTATGACGGATATGGTTCCTTTCAGTTATGAAGCAGTGCATTCCGTTCCGGTTGACGGATCGAGCATAGGAATGGATGCGGGACAGTCCATCACTCTTGAACAGTGCATGTACGGTATCCTGGTCGGAAGCGCGAATGAAGTGGCCAACGCAGTTGCCGAGTATACCGCAGGCTCCATCGATGCGTTTACGGACATGATGAATGAGCGTGCGAAAGAGCTCGGTTGCACCAATACTCATTTTACCAATACCAACGGTCTTCATGACGAGGATCATTATACTTCGGCATATGATCTGGCGCTTATCGCCAAAGAGTATTTTTCAAACGATATGCTCGCCCGCATAGCCAATACTCCCAAATACCATTTCGAACCGACCGAAACACAGCCTGACGACTTCTATCTGAAGAACAAGCATGAACTGATCACGGGCAGTATCCCATATGAAGGCATACTGGGCGGAAAGACCGGATATACAAACGATGCAAGACAGACGCTGGTCACATGCTGCGAGCAGAACGGCATGCGTCTGGTCTGCGTGATCATGATGGAAGAGACACCGAACCAGTTCTATGATACGGTCACGCTCTTTGATTACGGTTACAGCAACTTCTCTCTGGTCAAGGTCTCCGATCATAAGACCGAATTTACCACGGAAGAGAACAGCTTCTTTAAGACAGGATCTGACGTGTTCGGTAATTCCGCACCGTTCCTTGCGCTGAATCCCGACAGTCGCATTGTTCTTCCGAATAATGTTGAGTTTGAGACACTCGATACGGAAGTGTCTTTTGAGACCGAGGATGCGGTGGCACAGGTATTCTTCTCGTACAGCGGTCAGGAACTGGGCTCCGCGCTGGTGGAGATCGTTGAAAATACCCAGCCCGAATACGAATTCGAGCATATCTCCCCCGATCAGATCGAAGAGGAACAAAGCGGCATAGCCATAGAAAACGAGGACAGGACGATCTTCCTTAATGTAAAGGTGATCCTGCTTACGATCTCGGGCGTGGCTGTGGTGCTGAGCATTATCGTGCTGCTGATCCGTCTGGGGAGAGACTATCATTTCTCAAACAAACACGAGGACAGGAAGCGCAGGCGCAGAAGAAAGCGCAGGGGAAGACATGACGACTTATACATATGATCCGTCCCGGTGGAACACTTTTGAAGAAGGAAACTCTCTTGAGTGGGTAATGACCTCGGGTAACGGCGGGTATGCCGGGGGTTCGCTCATCGGTGCAAGGAACCGGACTCATCAGGGTTATCTGACAGCGGCTCTTAATCCGCCGACTGAGCGTTTCGTGGTTCTTGAGCAGATCTCGGAGTTTATCTCTGTCGGCGGGATCGAATATGATCTTGAGACCTTGCAGCATCGCGGCAAAGTTTATTCGGAAGGTCAGAAATACCTAAAAAAGGTGACTTACGACGGAACGATCAGGTTCGACTATGAACTGGGGCCGGTAAGAACTGATGCGGAAAGCCTGCCCGAGTGCGAGTCAGGGGTATGTGTATTTACCCAGACAAAACATATCGCGCTCTTAAGAGATGAGAACACCATAGCGGTGGATTATACTTTTACGAATTATTCAGCAGAGGAGGCGGCAGTCTGCCTGACTCCTGCTTTTACATTCCGAGAGCACAATACCTTAAAATCCGCTGAAGACCTTAAGTTCACGGATCTTATCACGGGAGATACTCTCTCCCTGATCCCTCATGAAAAAGAAGATATACGCATAGACTTAAGCGTGAGTGAAGGGAGGTTTCTTGAACTTGCGGATAAGTATGACGCTGATGTGGAGCTTCAGACCGAAGTCGATCTGGAGACCGAAGGGCTGACAACCTCGTATATTCCTTATGATATAGAGATATTGGTCGCCCCCGGAGAAAAGAAACATGTCTCGGTCATATGTACGGTGGAGCAAGCGGAAAGTGAAACATCGAAAAAGCCTCTTCGCGGAGAAGAACTCCTAGAGGCAGCAGTTGACCGGTTCGTGGCAGCAGGCACTGCACATAAGCTCATTGAGGGAGTGAGGGAATATTATCATTCCTGCGAGGAGCGCGGAAGAGCAGTGTACAGGGAGTTGACGAAAGAGACGGATATCCCGGAGTTTTTTGACAGGCTGGTGCTCGATGCTGATCATTTTATCGCATTCAGAAGATCTACGGGGCTTAAGACAGTTCTTGCGGGTCTTCCCTGGTTTACCGACTGGGGCAGGGATACCATGATAGCTTTTACGGGGCTTACGCTTTGTACCGGAAGATTTGATGATGCCCGCGAGATCCTTTTGTCTTTTGCAAAGTATGAAAGGCACGGCCTGATCCCGAACATGTTCCCGGACGACGGGGCTGAGCCTCTGTATAACACCGCCGATGCATCCCTCTGGTATTTTATCGCAGTATATAACTATATGGGATATACGGAAAAAGCGGATCCTTCGAATGCCGAAAATTCGGTCGAGTTCATAAGATCCTCAATATATCCTGTTCTCATACATATCCTTGAAGCCTATGAAAAAGGCACAGATAACAGCATCTGCATGGAACCGTCCGGTCTGATACATGCCGGAAGCGGCCTGGATCAGGTCACATGGATGGATGTAAGGGTAGGAGATATGGTCGTAACTCCGCGCCACGGCTGTCCGGTCGAGATCAATGCGCTCTGGTACAACGCTCTGAGAATCGGTTCCGGACTGGCGAAACGCTTTGGCGATTCCGACCGGGCCGGACATTGGACGCATCTGGCCGATCGTGTTGGATCGGTATTTGAAAAAGTCTTTTTATCGAATGGTTATCTGTATGATGTGGTTGACGGATATACCGAAGTTGAAGGCGAACCCGGATTCAGGTATTCGGACTGCGATGATTCTTTCCGGCCGAATCAGATTTTCGCCGTTTCACTTCCTTTTTCACCGGTAAGTGATGACACCGCACGTAGTATAGTCGATAAGGTGGAGAGTGAGCTCTATGTCGGGGTGGGATTAAGATCCTTATCACCCGATAATCCCGATTATCACGGACAGTACAGAGGTGCCCTGGAAAAAAGAGACCTTGCCTATCATCAGGGAACTGCCTGGGGATATCTGCTCGGGGCGTATATAGATGCAGTTATTAAAGTTCATCGGCAGGACGCAGACCTTTCGAACAGGCTGCAGGCTCTGTTTGAACCGGTCATCGCTCATCTGTCGGAAGCAAACTGTATCGGAGGATTCTGTGAAGTGTTTGAGGGTGATGCTCCCCATACGGGGCGCGGCTGTTATACTCAGGCCTGGAGTACGGCTGAGATCCTCAGGGCATATTTGAACTCAAAGATGTGTTATACTAGGTAAATACGAAGGGAGCACAGATATGATCAGGATAGTTGCAGACAGTACATGTGATCTGAGCCCGGAACTTATATCGAGATACGGTATCACGATACTTCCGCTACACGTTCTTCTCGGCGATAAAGAGTACAGGGACGGAGTGGATATTTCCATAGAAGAGATATACGAATGGGCGGACGCAAATAAGACAACCCCTAAGACATCGGCACCGAGCGCCGAGGATGCAGTGGCGGTATTTAAGCCCATGCTGGAAGCCGGAGATGAGATAATCGCTTTTTCAATCTCTTCCTCCATGAGCGCATCCTACGAATATATCAAAATGGCAGTCGATATTCTGGACGCGCAGGAGAGCGTATCCGTCATTGATTCGGCCAACCTGTCCACCGGAATAGGACTTCTGGTCATCGAAGCGGCGGTCATGGCTTCCGAAGGTTTAAGCCGTGATGCGATCACGGAAAAGATCGAACAATACAAGCCGTTCGTAAGAGCCAGTTTTGTGGTAGATACACTTGTATATCTTCATCGCGGCGGCAGATGCAGCGGAGTTGCTGCTCTGGCCGGGACTGCACTTAAGCTCCATCCCAAGATAATGGTCGAGGACGGTGCCATGCACCCGGAGAAGAAATACCGCGGAAAATACTCCAATATCGTGCTTGATTATGTAAAAGACATGGAGCCGGAACTTAAGAAAGCCAAAAAGGATCGGGTGTTCATCACTCATTCTTCCATCGCCCCGGCTGTAGTCGACAGCGTACGTGAATATCTTAAAAGCCTGGATGTGTTCGAAGAGATCCATGAGACAAGAGCGGGCGGCGTGATCTCATGCCACTGCGGCCCCGGGACTCTCGGAGTATTGTTTATAGCAAATGAAGAATAATGATAAAGACTGGGGAAAAATAATATTCAGGATAGTCATCGTACTGTTCATCATCTTCTTTATAAGCAGATGGTTTAAGCTGGGTGACTCTGACAGGGACCCCGTACAGGATCAGCCCCCGTCGATAGTAATCACGGGGAATGAATCCGCCGTCGGGACCGAAGAGACCGCGGATACCGAAGAAACCGTGGATGAACCGGATACCGGTGCTGCTGAAGAGGAAACGGCAGATGAGCCGGATACCGGAGCCGCTGAAGAAGAACCGATAAGATATGAGTTCAGGAACAGAAATCTCCTGGATAAACACTACGATAAACACGGGATCGAAATGGGGTTTGCTTCCGCTGAGGAATATGAAGCGGCAGCCAGCGCCGTAGTTACTGATCCGCGCGCCCTCCATAAGCTCGAAGAGGAAGACGGTGATGATGTCTTCTATCTGGAAGATACACGGGAGTTCGTTGTAGTTTCGACAGACGGATTCATCCGGACGTATTACTATGCAAGTAAGGACTATTTCGACAGACAGTAGTCCCTCTGTATCTGATTGCTCCTCCAAAAATACAAAATATCTCTTTACAAGATAACCTGCCGGTGTTACATTCTAATTAAGATAATAGTAACCATTACTGTTTTGATTTAAAGGAGGTAACAATTATGGCAGCAAACACAGCACAGGTTGACAATCTTGTATCCTTACTCGACGGTTATGCAGTTAAAGGAGGACATCACCTTAACGTTAACGTTCTTAACAGAGACACTCTGCTCGATGCACAGAAACATCCCGAGAAATACCCACAGCTTACCATCAGAGTATCCGGCTATGCAGTCAATTTCATAAAACTGACACCCGAGCAGCAGGCCGATGTTATAAGCAGAACATTCCACGAAAGCATCTGAATAGACAAAAGACGCTCATATATATTGCAGAATCTGATATAACTATATTAAAATATCAATAAGTTATATTATATGAATATTGGGGGTCAAATATGATTTACAAGATTCTGCTTTCCGGCAAAAATTCGGTTGTGATAGACGAGTTCTACAACCATATGGATAACGGATATGACCTGCTCAGTTCTTCTACGATCTTCCGTGATATGGTTAAGAACCTTGAGCTTTTTAAACCGGATCTTTACGTTTATTGCCTGTATAATGAGACAGCCGATGATTATGCCAAGATGAATGAGTTCAGAAGGCATATCGAAAAGGCCGGATGTGGATTCGCGATCATCGGATCCAAAGAAGAATGTGATACATTCCAGAATAAGACCAATTTCATGGCGGATCTCATACTGGCCAAACCCCTGACCTATGATGTGATCCGCGGAAACATATATGCCTATATGCTGGACAGAGATCGTAAGAAAGAGCAGGAGGCTGCGGCTCCGGCTTCAGTAACTGCGGCTCCGGCTCCCGATCCTGCAAGGCGCAAGCATGTACTTGTCATAGACGACGATCCCCTGATGCTCAAGCTTATCAAGGAATATCTTCATGATAATTATGATGTTGCGACCGCTGTCAGCGGCAAGATAGCATATAAATTCCTTGAGAGCAAGGCTACGGATATGATCCTGCTCGACTATGAGATGCCCGGAGAAAGCGGTCCGGAGGTATTCTTAAATCTTCGTACCCGTCACGAGCTTGATAACATACCGATAGTATTCCTGACCGGCGTGTCTGACAGAGAACGCGTCAAGGAAGTTCTGAGTCTCGGTCCGCAGGGCTATCTGCTCAAACCTATTGACAAGGAAAAACTCATGTCAGTAGTCAACGGCGCACTGAAAAAATGATAAGCGTTCAGGCAGCGATCTCGCATACCAGTCCCTGGAGATCATCCGGAAGGCTGTTCTTGAATCGCATCGCTTCCTGAATCGAGCCGAAATGGCGCTCATCTACGATACTTGATTCAAACATATCGACCGAGATTACGATTACTGTAAAGAAAGTGTTTGTAAGATCCATGGTATACCTCCTGTTCAGGGTTGAGCCGTTCTCATCGGAACAATTTGCGGCTCTTTTTTTGTTCTGTAGATATGGTACCATGGGATGTGTCCAATAAAATGGCCTTATATAGGTCTGAAAGGAGTACAAAATGGAATTACAGATAACCAGCGCGAACTTCGAAGAGGAAGTGATCAAGTCAGAGCTTCCGGTTTTGGTGGACTTTTATGCGGATTGGTGCGGCCCCTGCAAGATGATGGCCCCCATAGTTGAGCGTGTTGCCGAAGAATACGACGGCAAGCTCAAAGTAGGCAAATGCAATATAGATGATGAGGGAGATCTGGCCGAGAAATTCGGCATCATGAGCATCCCTACGGTGATCATCTTCAAGAACGGCAAGGCCGCAGTGACATCAGTCGGTGCCCTCTCCCAGGCCGGCCTCGAAGCGAAAATCAACGAAGTATTATAAAATCAAAGACACGCGTATATATAAAGCGTAAGAGCCACGTATATATGTCCTCCGCAGCGAGAATTAACGGGTCGCAGCAAGGAGGATCATATATATGCGGCTCGATTAATTACATAACCTCTTTCCACGAAGAAATAATTGAAGCGCAGCTGTCGGGATCTATATTCCCGACAGCTTCTTTTAGTTTCAGGGCATATTCCGCCTGATCGTCGGGATAACTGTATTGATCCAGTTCCGCAGCCACTTCTTCCATCGCATCCAGATCCAGATCCTCTGCAGCCGACAGCAGTCTTGCGAATATTCCGGACAGAGTCATCGGATCGATAAGAGGAAGATCGGCGGCAGGTGCTTTTTCAATAAACAGCGGGTCGAGCAGAGGCTTGTAGGACAGATATCTGTCAAGCATGGTCTCGTGATGTGCTTCGATGAAAGCTGTATCCTGTTCTTTGCTTGCATTTTCGAGTGCTGCAGCCATATCGGAAAGCTCGGTCGCTCCGATCTGGCGTGATGAACTCTTTAAGGCGTGGACTTCTATGGTGTATGACGGCCAGTCCTTTGCCTCATAAGTGCTCTTTATAGCCGAGGCTTTTGCAGTCATCACGCGGTGGTATTCTTTCAGTATGTTCCAGAATACCTTTCTGCTGCCGATCATCGAAATGGCGGACTCTGTATCCAGATCACCGATCAGAGGTATATTATCGGGACCTGTCACGGCAGCTTCCTTATGATGCACTTCGGCGATCTCTTCATCGGTCAGATACCGGATCTTCTCGGGAGGAAGCCAATCGCGGACCTTCTCGAGCAGATTTCTGACCTCTATGGGCTTGGCGATGAAGTCGTTAAGCCCGGCTTCGAGGAATTTGATCCTTGCATCTCCTATGGCATTGGCGGTAAGTGCGATGATAGGGATATCCTCGTATTCACGGTATCTTTCGCGGATGATATGAGTTGCCTCAACACCATCCATTTCGGGCATCATGTGATCCATCAGGATCATGTCGAAGTGGTTGGTGCGTAACATTTCGATGGCTTCTTTACCGCTTTCCGCGGTCATCACTTTCATCTTCAGCGGTTCGAGCAGACCTTCGGCAACCGTCAGATTTACCGCATTGTCATCAACTATGAGTACGGATGCATCCGGTGCGATATATTCGCTCTTATCATCGCTTCTTGAGATATCAAAGAGGATCTTTTCATGGTTGTATACCATGGAGACGTTCATGACCGAGAGGGGCTTCTTTATCTGGACCATATTGGGAAGATTGATATCGCTTCGCTCGTTGAAGTCGGTAACCAGCACGACTATGATTTCGGGAGTGCTCTCGAGAAATTGCATCCTGTCCGGAGTAAGCTGCGAAGCATCGGTAAACAGGAAGATCTCATCTCCGGGATACTGATACTGTATTTCGCGGATCCTGGGTCCGAGGTCGACATCAACGGGGAGAGTGAGTGTGCTGACGCCCAGCCTGATGGAGTCTCTCTTAAGACCTTCACGGACCGTCTCATCACTCAGAAGTGAAAGAGCTACGCATTTATCGGGCTTCTCGGCCGCCATTGAGGGAGTCCGGTCCACTACGGTCTGAGGTATGCTGAATGTGAAAACGGACCCCTCTCCGGGTGTACTTTCCACATCCAGTGTTCCGTTCATCAGACTGATAAGACGCTGTGAGATCGCAAGCCCCAGGCCCGTACCGTCGGCGGAGCGGTTTCTCTTGCTGTCTGCCTGTGAGAAGGATTCAAAGATCTTTTTAAGGTCTTCTTCTTTGATACCGATCCCCGTATCTTCGACGCTGATGGTCAGCATTATCGTGTTTTCTTCTATGTATTTATAGCGTACGCGTATGGATACACGGCCTTTTTCGGTGAATTTGACGGCGTTGTTTGCCAGATTGATCAGGATCTGGCGTATACGGATGCTGTCACCCCGAAGACCTGCCGGAAGATCGGGAGGAAGATCCAGATCCATATGGATATCCTTGCTTCCTATCCTCATCATGATGATATTGGATACATCATTAAACATGGATGTAGGTACATAATCTCCTGAGAGGATCTCGAGTTCGCCCGATTCGATCTTGGAAAAATCCAGGATATCATTGATGATCGCTATCAGTATCCTGCCCGAAGCCTTGATCTGTCCCAGATAGTTGCGGGCGGGATCGGACATTTCCTCGCGCTGTGCCATCTCGGCCATGCCGATAACGGCATTCATCGGTGTACGGATCTCGTGGCTCATATTAGCCAGGAAGTCCGTCTTCATGCGGGCGGCTCTTTCCAGTTCATCCTGGTGGTTTTCTATTTCTTCTATCATATTGGCGGTCTCTTCCGCCAGAGAACCGATCTCATCTTTACCGAAGGAATAGTTTCTTAAGTCGCTCACCGTGTTTTCGTCGCGCGAAGAGGCATACCGCTCTATCTTCTCCGCAAGGTAATGCAGCTTGGAGATGTATTTTACGTTTACCATGAACAGCAGGATAAGTATGGCGAAGAAAAAGACCTCGGCGATCCTGATACCCAGCTGGACCGAGCTGGAAAGGATCTCACGGTTTACGCGGCTTACGGCGACTTCGGCGACCACCAGACCGACCTTCTGACCGTTGATGATCAGCGGCCTGTAATGAGAATAGGTATTCCCCCATGCATTATCCCACTCGTATACCTCGTCGTAGACCTGACCGGTGCTCCAGGTTTTCCAGATCAGTTGATGTGTTTCGGGGGGATTGTGGTATTCATCGGCCATATACAGATACCCCGGATGTTCTTTATCCTCGGTCCGCTCACCGTCTATCTGATATACCACGTCGTAACTGTCTTCCTTCATGGTCAGGAAATATGTATAGGGAAGATCGAACGACTTCCGGGCCTGTTCGAATGTGGTGAGCCAGTATTCATGGCGATAGGTATAGTAGAGAAGCTGCAGATCGTAAGGAAGATCGGAAACGGAGATATCCGTAAACAGAGTCTGATCCGGATATGCGTGTGTATATGCATCCGTAAACTTGGTCCTGGCGTCCTCATATCCGTCAAAGTCGATCGGAATACGGAAGTCTTCGTAATGCTCCTGATAGAATTTCGTGTAATGCAGGAAATCATCTCCGTCTTCAAGGATGAGATTGGTAAGATAATCGTCGACCTGTTGTATCGTATCCCAGCAGAGCTCGCGATATGTCCGCATCTGAACGAAGTATGTTATAACACTTGTAGCGATGGTCGTGACCAGCGCAAACAGGATAAAGATGATGGCAAAATGAGTGAGTAACCCACTGCGTTTTTTCATATAACCCCCAGGAAAGAACGATTTATGGATGCAATCGGTATATGCATGGAAATACACGGATGAATTTCCATACACAGTTTACCATAAAATAACGATTGTGACACTTGTGATAACACATCTCTCATATGTACCGTCGATTTGCATATATCAGGCTTTTGGTTTATGATTAAAAACGATTTCGTACATCGTTTTTTCTTAATTATATTAGTAAGCAAACAACTTTGTTTAAATAGTATGTATATCATCTTTGTATTATTCTGGATCCTGTTAAACGGACGGTTCACGGTTGAGATCCTGATCTTCGGATTGGTGATATCAGCTGTGGTATATGGCTTTATGTGCAGATTCATGGGGTATTCTCCCCGAAAGGATCTGTGTCTCTTAAAGTCGGCGGGACTTATCCTCTGGTATGTGGCAGTCCTGTTAAAAGAGATAGTTCAGGCCAATTTCCAGGTCCTGAGGTTCGTTTATTCACCCAAATACATCCCGGAACCCACCATAAGTTATTTCAAGGTCGACTTAAAGAGCGGCTTTGCCAAGGTATTGTTTGCCAATTCGATCACGCTGACGCCCGGAACGATCACGGTCTCCGTGCATGATGATGAGTTCTGCGTGCACGCTCTGGATATCTCTCTGGTCGAGGGGATCGAAGAAGGCGGTTTCGTGCGTATATTGAGGAAAATGGAGGCCATGTGGTAAATGGAACTGTTTAAGGTGTTCCTGCTCTGGGGAATGATAATAATATCGATCCTTATCATAGCCGCCATCATCCGCTCGGCGATCGGTCCCTCCATGACCGACCGTGTCATTGCGGTCAATATGATAGGAACCATGACCATCGCGCTGATAGCCATGCTCGCGATATACATGGCCGAGGATTATCTGGTCGACGTGTGTCTGATATATGCGATGATCAGTTTTCTGGCCGTCGTGATACTGACCAAGGTCTATACCGGGATCTATCTCCAGAAAAAGAAGATGAAAGCGGGGCCCGAAGCCATAGCCGATAATCTTGCGATCCAGCCCGAACTCAGAACCTGCGGGCATTCCGAGGAGCGTACGATGCCTTCCGAGACATCAAGCGACAGCGAAACGGAGGAATCGTCATGATAATGCCGAGACTTATATTGAGCATAGTTCTTCTTATAGCGGGCCTTTTTATCTTTATCTCCGCAACCATCGGGGTTAACAGATTTAAGAAGCCTCTTAACCGTATGCATGCTGCAGCCATGGGCGATACTCTCGGCCTGTTTCTGATACTCCTGTCTCTCGTGGTATGGAGAGGCTTTACATTTGTTTCATTAAAAATGGCCGTTGTTCTGTTCTTCTTCTGGCTTGCGAGCCCTGTTTCGGGGCATATCATAGCCCAGATGGAAGCAACCACCAACGAAGAACTCGGTGAGATCGAGGTGATCAAAGATGATGAAACTGTTTGAGGTCTTTTTACTCATAGGTCTTATCATATGCGCGCTGTCGGTTACCTTTACCAAAAGGATGCTGACCGCGATAGTGATCTACATGTCATACAGCCTGATCATGTGTGTCATCTGGGTCATACTGCAATCGCCGGATCTGGCGATAACAGAGGCTGCGGTAGGTGCCGGAGTCACGAGTATTCTGTTTTTTGTGACGCTTAAGAAGATAGACGGTTTCGAGGAAAGATCGGATCATGAGCAGGATTAAGGATAATTACGAAAACAGCCGTGCCGGAAAATTCGAGGCCTGGTATAAGGACGGTTACGATCCCATGGATGAGCGCATGGATATTCATGCGGTCACGGAAGAAGATGCGTCCGATCCGGCCGAAAGCGTAAGGAACGAGGTTTATATCAGTGATTCCGTATATGATCGTTCGGCCAACAAAGCCCTTCGTATATCGGGATATATATACAGAGTGCTTTCCGTACTACTGTGCATATTCATGATAGGTACACTGATCTGGATGGTGCAGTATCTTCCGCCTTTCGGTCAGTACGATAATCCCGTGAACAACGAAGTCAGCGCAAGATATATCGGAAGCGGGATCCAGGAGACCGGCGCGATAAACTACGTAACCGGCATGATCCTGGATTACAGGGCGTTCGATACTTTCGGTGAATCCTGTGTATTGTTCATCGCCACGATCTGCGTGCAGATCTTACTGCGTCTGGATCCCGAGGAGACCGATCCGGCGATCGTAAAACGCCGTAACGAAGCCGAGACGGACAGGCTTTTCGAGCCGAAGAACGATATCATACTTCAGAAAGTCAGCGTGATCCTGGTCCCCATTCTTTTCATTTTCGGGACATACATCATATTAAACGGCCATCTTTCACCCGGCGGGGGCTTCTCCGGAGGTGCGGTGATGGGCGCCGGCATGATCCTTTATCTGTGCGCTTTCGGATATAAGAAGACCGAGAGATTCTTCACGATCAAAACCTTCAGGGTCATCTCCCTCGCGGCGCTGATCACATACTGTCTGGCCAAGAGTTATTCATTCTTTACCGGAGCCAATCATTTAGAGAGCCATATACCGCTCGGAACTCCCGGAGCGATCCTTTCTTCCGGTCTCATACTTGTTTTAAACATCTGCGTGGGTTCCGTAGTAGCCTGCACGATGTATGCTTTTTACACATTATTCAGAAAGGGGAACTTCTGATGCTGGATATCGGTGTTTTGTTCAATTCACATCTCGAAGAGACTACGGCGATGATCCTTTTCGGTATCGGATTCTCTCTTCTGCTCTTGAACCGGAATCTGATCAAAAAGATCATGGGGCTGAACATCATGGATACGGCGATATACCTTTTTCTTACCGCAAAAGGCTATATCTACGGTCGTATGGTACCCATCCTCACTGACGGGATAACGGATCCCAATGCTTACACGAATCCCATCCCGGACGGACTGGTCCTGACCGGTATAGTGGTATCCGTCAGCGTATCCGCTCTGCTCCTTTCCCTGACGATCAGACTGTACGGAAGATATCATACGCTTGATCTGGACAAGATAATCACGGAATGGAGAAAGGAGGAGGACGCCTGATGGACTTCCTTCGAAACCTCCCGTTCTTTTGCATAATGCTCGCAATGTTCACCGGCATAGTCTCATCTGCAGTAAACGGACGGATCGCCCGCAGACTGTGCCTTTTCATGGTCACCGCGGTCCTTGTCATGTCCGCGCTTACCCTGTATTACGTTGACGGGTTGGGTGAGAGCATCACCTACATGATGGGCCACTTCCCCGCGCCCTGGGGAAACGAGATCCGCTTCGGTTCCCTCGAAGCTTTCCTTGCGCTTTACTTTTCCGTGATAATGCTTCTGTCGGTGCTCGGAGGATGGAGTCACGCCGCAGCCGATATAGAAGTCGGAAAAGAGAATCTCTTCTATGTCCTGATAGATCTGATGATGGCTTCCCTGCTCGCGATGATCTACACGAACGACCTTTTTACGGGATATGTATTCGTCGAGATCAACACCATCGCCGCGTGCGGAATGATCATGATCAGGCAGAACGGCCACGGTATCGTGGCTGCGATCCGATATATGGTAATGAGCCTTATCGGTTCCGGTCTTTTCCTTATAGGTATCAGCCTGCTCTATGATGTGACGGGACATCTGCTCATGGTTTCGGCGCACACTGCCGTGGAGGGAGTCGTGGCTGACGGGAAATATGTCACGCCGCTTCTGGTCATCATAGCTCTCATATCCGTCGGAATGGCCATCAAGAGCGGACTCTATCCCTTCCATTCCTGGATCCCCGAGACATACGGATATGCGACTCCGACTGCGAGCGCGATCCTGTCGAGTCTGGTCTCAAAAGGATATATCATACTTCTTATCAAGATCTTTTACCGCGTGATCGGCTTTGATATCGTGGTTTCGAGCCATGTGCTCAATGCCCTGTTTGCTTTCGGCGTGATCGCGATGATCATGGGATCGGTGCATGCTATCCTGCAGACCGACTGCCGCAAGATGATCGCCTATTCGTCCGTGGCTCAGATCGGATATATATATATGGGCATCGGTCTGGGAACCAAAGCGGGCATGATCGCCGCAGTTTTCCACCTGCTCACGCATGCGGCCACGAAGTCTCTGCTGTTCATAAGTGCGGTCGGACTTTACGAGGTTTCGGACGGAAGGACGGATTATCTGGGCCTTCGTAATGCCGGCTACCGCAATCGTATCGCCGGTCTTGCTTTCTCCGTGGGAGCCCTCAGTATGGTCGGATTCCCGATGCTTTCGGGATTCATCTCCAAGTATCTGTTTGCCACGGCTGCGCTGGAGAGACCGCATAAGATGATCATCACGCTCATAGCCCTGATCATATCGACGATACTTAATGCGATCTACTTCCTTCGCCAGGTGGTCACCATATATTCGGGAAGACCCGGAGAAGCCGTAAGTACCGCAAGGTTTATCAGAGAGGCCATAGCGGAATCGACTGTAAGCAACCGTTTCGCTTCTCTTGCACTTATTTTGCTCAATCTTTTCCTCGGGCTGTTCTCCGAGGTCGTGATAGCACTGATCTCACGCGGTCTGGATATGTTCGCGTGATGACGGGACAGATATATGAATGACGATATTCAGCTTATAATTCCCATATTGCTGCCTGTGTTATGCGGTCTGCTGCTCTGCCTTTTCGGAAAGCGGCTACCCGCAAACAGATCAAGAGGCGTATGTATCTTAGTGATGCTCGCCGCGGAAGCAGTGCTCACCATCCTGATCTTTTCCAGGGGAAAGTCCCTGTTTCTGTGGAAGCTTAACGACGAGATAGGCATATTCTTCAGGGTTGACGATCTTTCCCGGATCTTCGGGATCCTGGTCGTATGCGTATGGTTCCTGGTCGGAGTCTATGCATGCGAGTACATGAGACATGAGGAAAAGTACATATCCTTCTTCGGATTCTATCTCATGGCGGAGGGAATGCTGACCGCTATCGCCGTCGCCGGCAATATGATCACGTTCTATATGTTTTTTGAGATGATGACTATCTTAACGTTCCCGCTCGTAATGCATGACAGGACACCTGCCGCGATCCGCGCCGGATTAAAGTACCTGTTCTATTCGGTAGCGGGTGCTCTGATGACTCTTTTTGCGATATTCGAACTTAAGCCCTACGGGATGCTTGGAAACTTCATGCCCGGCGGGATCCTGGATATAGAAGCCCTGACCGGACACGAGAACGTGCTTCTGATCTCCGCACTGCTCCTCATCATCGGTCTGGGTACCAAAGCAGGCATGTTCCCGATGCACGCATGGCTTCCCACGGCCCATCCCGAAGCTCCCGCTCCCGCAAGTGCGGTATTATCCGGTGTGATCACCAAGAGCGGCGTGATAGGCATCATAAGAGGGATCTACTACGCGATCGGACCGAGGCTTATCGCCGGAACCTGGGTACAGAGAACGTGGCTGGTACTGTCTCTGCTCACGGTGCTCATGGGCTCAATGCTCGCCTACAGGGAGCCTGTTCTGAAAAAGAGACTGGCATATTCCACCGTATCTCAGGTCTCGTATATGCTGTTCGGACTCGCAATCCTTAACTCGACGGCATTTACCGGTGCGGTGCTCCATATCGTATTCCATTCACTGATCAAGACCACACTCTTCCTTGTGGCAGGTGCCGTGATCCATCAGACGGCGCATACGCGCGTTGATGAATTAAAGGCCATCGGCAAGGACATGCCGATCACGATCTGGTGCTACACGATAGTGTCGATCGCACTCATAGGAATCCCGCCTTTAAGCGGTTTCGTGAGCAAATGGTATCTGGCGACAGGGGCACTCATGTCCGGTGTTGACCCCTATTCCTGGGCCGGCCCCGTGATACTTCTCATCAGTGCGCTTCTCACGGCCGGGTATCTGCTTCCGATAACGATACGGGGATTCTTCCCCGGAAAAGAATATGATTACGATCTCCGGAGGAAAAAGGAGCCGGATCCCGTCATGTACGCGCCCATGATCATAATGGCTGCACTGACCGTGATCCTCGGACTTTTCCCCGGGATCCTCTGCTCGGTGATAGAAAAGATAACCATGGTCGTATTTTGAGGTAGAACATGGATCAGAACATATTGATCATCCCGGTGTTTTTGCCCATAGTGGCGGGCATCCTGATGATCGCGATCAAACCCAGGAAAAAAACATACAGCAAGCCGTTCATTGAATCGATCGTGCTGATAAACAGCATTCTGGTATGGATCATAATCCTGACCGGGATGGGCAGGGGCGCCGGTGCGGTCCTGTTCAGGCTGACCTATGATCTGGCTGTATATTTCAAACTCGACGGAGCCGGGTGTGTTTTTGCCGGGCTCGTATCCGTACTGTGGCCGCTCGCCACGCTGTATTCGTTTGAATATATGGAACACGGCGAACATATCAGGTCGTTCTTCTCGCTGTATACGATGACTTTCGGAGTGACTCTAGGTATCGCGATGGCCGGCAATCTGGTCACGCTCTATGTATTCTATGAGATGCTCACTCTGGTCACTTTCCCGCTGGTGCTCCACGACCGGACCAGAGAAGCCAGGAGGGCCAGCCGTATGTATCTGTACTATTCGATAGGCGGCGCGGCATGCGCATTCATGGGACTGGTATTCGTACTGACCTGCGGAAGGACCACGGATTTTACCCTTGGCGGAGTACTCAGGAATGCATCGATAACCTTTGATCCGAATATCCTGCTCCTGATGTATGTGCTCGCATTCTTTGGATTCGGCGTAAAAGCCGCCATCTGTCCCGTTCAGAAATGGCTGCCCGCAGCGAGCGTTGCTCCGACTCCGGTCACAGCGCTGCTCCATGCGGTGGCTGTCGTTAAGTCCGGTGCTTTTGCGATAATCCGGCTGACCTACTACAGCTACGGTGCCGATTTCCTTAAAGGTACATGGGCGCATTATCTTGTTGCGGCTTTTGTGCTGATCACCATCGCGTACGGATCCACGATGGCGGTCAAGGAGATACATTTCAAGAAAAGACTCGCTTACTCGACCATAAGCAATGTCTCTTACATACTCCTTGGGGTGGTCATGATGTCACCTCTCGGACTGATCGCGGCATTTACGCATCTGGTATTTCATGCATTCATGAAGATCTGTTCCTTCTTCAGCGCCGGTGCGGTAATGCATAAAGCCGACAGGAACTATGTATATGAACTTGACGGGCTGGGTTATAAGATGCCGGTCGTATTCATCTGTTTTACGGCTTCCGCTCTTTCGCTTATGGGAGTTCCGCCTTTTGCGGGATTCATAAGCAAATGGAACATAGTATCGGCAGCACTGGATGCAGGCGGGGTTCTGGGTACATGCGCCATAGTGATCCTTCTGTATTCGGCGCTCATGACGGCCATATATATGCTGTCCGTTACGGTCCGTGCGTTTATTCCGCCCAAAGATGCGGATCTTGGCCGTAACGAAGGCGTGACCGACCCGGGATGGAAGATGCTTGTTCCGCTCATCATTTTTGTGATCGTATTTACCGTTATGGGTATATATTCGAAACCTCTGATGGATATTTTGCAGGGTATCGCGTATGGAACGTAGTGCACTTTTAAGTTTACTCATATTGTGGCCGGTCGCCGCTTCGATAGCCGGATATCTCCTGGGACGCAAAACGCGCGCCGGACGGGACGTCTGGTCTGTTTTCACATGCCTTTCGGAACTTGCGCTCATCATAGGTCTGTTTGTAAAAAGGCTGGCGTGCGGTACGGATCTGTATTTCGACATGGACGGGATATGCGGAATGGGACTTCATTTCGTTCTGGACGGCTTCCGCAGCATATACGGGATCGTGTGTGTCCTCATGTGGGCTGCAACCGCTGCTTTTTCCGTGCAGTATCTGGCTCATTACAGGAACAGGAACAGATACCATATGTTCAATCTGATGACGCTCGGTGCGACAATGGGCGTATTCCTGGCTTCCGACCTGTTTACCGTATTCATCTTCTTTGAGATGATGTCCTTCACTTCCTTTGTATGGGTAGCTCACGACGAAACGCCCGAAGCGATGCGCGCCGCATGCACGTATCTGGCGGTCGCGATAATCGGCGGACTGGTCACGCTCATGGGGCTTTTCCTTTTGCATCAGACCATCGGAACGCTTACCCTGTCCGAGATCCCCGCGGCCATAGAGAATATCCGCAGATCATGGCTGCTTGCTACGCCTCCCTATGATACCGGCATAGTCACGCACAGCCGTCTGTACATCACAGGCGGGCTTCTCGCTTTCGGCTTTGCCGCCAAAGCGGGCGTATGGCCGCTCCACATATGGCTTCCCAAGGCACATCCGGTCGCTCCGGCTCCCGCAAGCGCGCTCCTTTCGGGAATACTGACCAAATCGGGCGTATTCGGGATACTTGCGATCACATGTAACATGTTCCTCGGGGATATCGCATGGGGAAGAGCGGTCCTGATCCTCGGTACGATCACGATGTTCACCGGCGCACTTCTTGCCGTACTGTCCGTAAACCTTAAACGGACCCTCGCCTGCTCGTCGATGTCCCAGATAGGATTCATCATGGTGGGCACGGGCATGTATTCGATCCTCGGAGAGACCGGGGTGATCGCAGCCAGAGGAACGGTCCTTCACATGGTCAATCATTCACTCATAAAGCTTGTTCTGTTCATGGCAGCAGGCGTTATATATATGAACATTCACAAGCTTGACTTAAACGAGATCCGCGGATACGGAAGAAAGAAACCGCTCCTTGCGATCTGCTTTGCGATCGGTGCAGCGTCCATAAGCGGTATCCCTCTTACGAGCGGATATATCAGCAAAACCCTGCTTCACGAGAGCATCGCGCTTCCGGTTGTCGAATGGATATTCCTTATAAGCGGCGGAATGACATTAAGCTACATGCTCAAACTCTTCATGACCATATTCGTGCATAAGAATGAAGACGATTCCGTGCAGGCAGAATATGATTCACAGACCGGTTACTGGAATAATGTGAGCAGATCCGCCGTGGTGGTACCGGCCGTGCTGCTCTTCCTGCTCGGTGTGCTGCCTTACCTGCTGATGGACAGGATCGCTGCTTTATGCGCACCGTTTATGGGTGCTGATCCGGCCGGGATCATGGCCGAGAGGGTAGCGTATTTTTCATGGGAAAACTTAAGCGGATCCCTTATCTCGATAGCGATCGGCCTTTGCCTGTATTTCTTTGTAATAAGATATACCTATACCGACAGATGGCCGAAGAAACTGGATCTGGAGGACCTCATATACAGACCGCTCATACTTAAGGTGATCCCCGGAGTGCTCGGTTTCGTGAGTGCGATCACAGGCCAGATAACCGACGCATTCATCATAATCATGCGGAGAACTCTGTTCAGACAGATCTCCACCCACATCGCCACGGGGTCCCTGGATGATCATCTGGCCGTGGAACTGGGATCGGTCATGGATAAGATACATCCGAATTCCGACGGCTCGTCCCACATACCGAAGTATGTTGAAAAAGAGGAGCGGGCGGCACGAACCCAGCGGGTTATCTATTCAAGCCTGTCATTCGGTCTGATACTCGTGTGCATAGGTCTGATACTGGTGCTGATCTATACGCTTACTGCGACGTGATAAATGATCAAAGAGGAGAAAAAAGATGTTTGAAGAAATTACGGCCCAGGCAGAGCTGGTCTGCCGGGAACTATGTGAAAAAGCAGGGTTAAAGAGCGGTCAGATCCTGGTGGTCGGCTGTTCCACATCGGAAGTATGCGGTGACAGGATCGGCTCCAACTCAAATCTTGAGGTCGCAGAGGCCGTGTTTAAGGGAATATATGAAGCGGCCCGGGAAAAAGGAGTATATATCGCCGCGCAGTGCTGTGAGCACTTAAACCGTGCGATCATCATAGAAAGAGCGGCTGTTCCGGGGGCGGACATCGTAAATGTCGTTCCGCAGCCAAAGGCCGGAGGTTCTTTTGCAACGACCGCATACCATGCTTTTTCGGATCCGGTCGCGCTCGAGGAGATAAGAGCCGATGCAGGGATCGATATCGGAGATACTTTTATAGGCATGCATCTTAAGAAAGTTGCCGTTCCCGTCAGACTGACGAATCACGAGATAGGCCGGGCTCATATCACCGCCGCAAGAGTAAGACCCAAATTCATAGGCGGAGAACGGGCTCATTATGATGAGAAACTGATTTGATATATGCGTTTTTTCCCCGTATAATCAATAATGTATGTGCTTTTCGTTAACGCAACATTTTAGGAGAAAGAAAATATGATCTTATGCCCTAATTGCGGTGCAAATCCACGATTTGACATTGCCAGTCAGCAGATGCTGTGTCCTTTCTGCGGTACCTATTCCGAGCCGACGGATGAAAGGTATGACGCTGCCAAAGGGGCCGACATGCAGGAGGTTAACGGCGATTATGTCGGTCAGTCCGATATGATGCAGGTCAAGATCTATACCTGTTCGCAGTGCGGTGCCGAGCTCATGAGTACCGATAATGACGCAACGGCCTTTTGCAGTTACTGCGGCACACATCAGATCCTCCAGGAGAGACTTGATGTTAAGAAGAGGCCGGATCATATCATTCCGTTCAAGATCACAAAGGATCAGTGCAAGCAGATCTACGGGAATAAGCTTAAGAAGATGCTGTTTGCTCCCAAAATACTCAGGAATCCCCAGTATATCGATGAATTCCGCGGTATTTATATGCCCTACTGGTTCTACAATTTCACTCAGAAGGGCAAGATCAACATCAACGGGACCAAGGAGCACAGAAGCGGCAATTACCGTATCATCGATCATTACAACTTAAGCGTGGATGCCGATAACCTGTACAGGGGCATATCTCATGATGCATCGTCTTCTTTTGAAGATAATATATCCGAGAGTCTTGCTCCGTATAATACTAAGGATGCGGTTCCGTTCAGAACGGCATATCTGAGTGGATTCTATGCTGACATCCCCGATACCGAATCGGCAACTTATGAGCATGACGCCGCGCTCATAGCGGCTCAGGATGCATTCGACACCGTTTTGAGGACACCCGGCTTCGGCGGTTACAATACTTCCGGCATCAAAGATGACGGCAAGATCACGAGGACGCAGACCAGGCTGCAGTCCGCTGCCAACGCGATGTTCCCGGTGTGGTTTCTGTCCTACAGGAACAGAGACAGGGTCGCATATGCCGCAATCAACGGTCAGACCGGCAAGATGATGGCCGACATCCCGATCGACAAGAAGAAATATCTGCTCGTTACAGCCATATTAACGCTTATAATATGGGGAATCCTACAGGTATTCAATATATCCTCCCTCAGAGGAATAGTTATGACCGTGCTCGCATGTGCTCTCCTCGGAGGACTGGTTTACGGACTGGTACTTGATAAACTAAAATGCGATACCTTAAACCGTGAGTGGGAGCGGGCAATGGGCGATCAGCCTCCCGCTCAGCAGGCACCCGCACAGGGGCCGCAGGGCACAGGTAAACCGAAAAAAGCCAAAAAATCCAAGAAGAAACTAAAGAAAGAATCGGATCTCGGATTAGGCGGTATCCTTATAATGTATGCGATCATAATTGCCGTATGCGGCATAGCGGTATTTATGGAACTCGGAATCATTATGCTGGCGGCACCGGTCGTTATGGCTGTATACGCTCAGCTGTCTCTCTCCGAGCTTGAATATAAGAGAGGTGTTGTCAGCAACTGGGCGCTGATGGGTGTTATGGAACTGTCGATTATCGTATGGCTCCTTAATCCTTATAAGGACCCAGTCTACTATATATGCTGTCTGCTGATGACGGTATGCGTGGTATGGTGCTTCTTTGATGTTCTGTTCTACTATAACCAGTTAATGACGAGACCCCTGCCTCAGTTTAACAAGAAAGGCGGTGATGACCTTGCGTAAAACCCACATGATCCGTATACCTGTCATAATAGCCGCATTCATCATAGCTTTTCTTATGCTGCCGGTCTGTGCCCAGGCATCGGATGCCGGTACTCCCGGACGTGCTTATATTGCCGACAGCGCAGATCTTCTGACCGATTCGGAGGAGCACGATCTGTATGAGGTGATGAAGGACGGAACAGACTACGGAAACATGGTATTTATCACCATCGATGATTCCATGGGATATGATTCCAAGGATTATATCGAGATGTTGTATCAGACCAGCGATCAGCTTAAGGGTACGGATTCCGTTATATATCTGATAGATATGGATAACCGCCTGCTCTGGATCACCGGATACGGCGAACTTAAGAAAAGCGTGACACCCGATTATGCCAATCTGATCACGGATAATGTATACAGATATGCTTCAGACGGAAATTATGCCAGATGTGCCATCGAAGGTTTCAGGCAGATCGTGTCCAGAGTCGGAGGAGCCAGGATCGCAGGCCCATTACGTACGGCCGGGAATTTCAGCATTGCCCTGATACTGGCCGCTGTAATAACCTTCCTTTTTGCATATGTGACCTCAGTGTCGCGCAAGGCTAAGGATACGGATGTTCTGGCAAATATCGAGCGCTACATCAATATGTCCAACCCCAATATAGTCCATACGACCACGCAGAGGATCTATGATCCGCCGAGTTCATCGAGCAGCGGCGGCGGAAGCCGAAGCTTCGGCGGTGGCGGCGGTGGCGGTTTCCACGGAGGCGGCGGCGGACATGGATTCTAACGTGACTGCAACCGGGGTTCATTGCTTAAACTGCGGAGCCGAATTTGAATCTCATGAAGCCAGGTGCCCTTACTGCGGGACCATGTACGAACCCGGTGCCGAGAAACAGTATATGCGGAAACTCGGGGATATCCGCGAGGACATGGAAGACTTGAACGGTCTGGCCCTGTCGGAGACAAAATCCGAGCTTAAGGCTGCCGCCAAAAGCACTCTCAGGACGATAGTGATAATTATCGTAGCGATCCTTTTGCTTTCCGGGATCCTGTATTTATGGGATTTTGTGCGTTGGTGGTTTTGACGAGCCGGGTATAAATTCGGAGGAATATCATGAACTGTGCGCATTGCGGCGCGCCGATTACGCTTGAAGAAAAATACTGTCCCCATTGCGGACAGCCCAATATCCAGGCTGTAAGACACAGCGAAGATATGGCCCGTTACCGTAATGAGTTTGAGAACACCCGCCGCGGTGTTCACGGTACTCTGCGCGCATATAAGGGCATAACCGCGAGACTCATCCTGTTCATCATAGCGCTTATCACCACCATAGTTTCTTTCGGAATGTGGAACAGCGCGTACAGCGTACACCGGAGCCGGATGAACAAGTACGCGAGGAATCATTCGGAAATGGTCATGACGCAGATGGATGAGTATATGTCGCACAAGGATTATGTCTCTTTTGCATCTTATATAGATTATTACGCGCTCGACCGGACCAGCTTCGGCAAGGATGACGTGTTTGACTCATATTACCCCGTGATCATGATTGCCAGAAGATATGAGTACGTATATCAGGATGTGATGCAGATAGCGACCAGCGATACTCCCTCTGAAAGAAAGAGCAGGCTTTCCACGCTTAATGACGACCTGAACCGTCTCTATGACTATATAAACGATCCCGATGAAAGAGGATTATACGATCACGGAGATCCCGGAATGGTGGATCGGACCATCGATGACGTAAACTCCCTTGTCGATGCTCTTCTCATCAGATATTTCAGATTCACCGAGGCGGAGACAGCCGAATTTCATACCATGACTGAGGCCAGAAGGAGCGTTCTTCTGGAGGATAAATATAACGAGATCGTGGAGGACAGAGAGGGGGATGTGACTTATGAATAATAAGACCAATAAACCTCTTGGTTCTAAAGTGATAGAGATGATCTTAACGATCGCTACGGTGATACTTATCTTTTCCACGATAGCGTTTATATTCCAGTTCATAGACGAATACAAGCGTTATGAGGTCTCGCAGTACAGCGAATCATCCTTCAAATATGCCGTTGAGGAAGGGGAATACGCCCGACTGGCGGAATATGTCAAACTTTCCGAACCGTTAGGCAATCCCCCCGCGTCTACGAGGAGATTCTTCAGTCTCGGCAGATATTTCTATGATCAGACCATGGTGTCTCTGGCTGAGACTATGGGCGATGAAGAGCTTAAGTCCTACTGGGAGGACCAGAGAGATAAGGCCAGAGCAGTGACCGACAGCTCTATGTTGGAGTATATACTGATAATGGATCAGAAACTGAGCAGATATTGATCACAGAGAGGAGGAGCAAATGGGAATACTTATAAAAAATGCGCTTGCGATACTGCCCGAAGGTGATAAGGACCGTGTAAAAAGGGCCAACATATACATAGAAGGCGACCGTATCGTCGGGATAGATGATCTGAACGCATCGGCAGACGCAAATGTCCCTGACGGATTCAGCGCCGATAAGGTGATAGACGGGGCTGACAGACTTGTTATCCCGGGCCTTATCAACTGCCATACCCACTCATACATGGCATTCATGCGAAACGTGGCCGATGATCTTTCCTTCATGGACTGGCTGTTCGGTACGATCGATCCCATAGAGCAGCAGATGACCGATGAGGATGCATATTGGGGAGCGATGCTCGCGATCGTTGAGATGATGAAGAGTGGGACCACCTGCTTCAACGATATGCAGATGAACATACATCAAACTACCCGCGCTGTACGAGAGACCGGAATGAGAGCCGTGATATGCAGAGGCCTGGTCGGAAGCGGCGATGATGAAGGCGGCCGTATGCGTATCAACCAGACCCTTGAGGAAAAGCAAGCATTTGCGGACTGTGACCGTCTCACTTTCAGATTCGGACCTCACGCGCCCTATACCTGTGACGACGCATACATGAGGATAGTAGCCGATGAGGCTGCGAAGCATGATATGGACATCCATGTTCATCTGTCCGAAAGCGTATCAGAGATAGAGCAGATCCGTGAAAAGTACGGCTGCAGTCCTATCGAGATGGCGGATAAGAACGGCCTTTTCGACAGGCGTTGCATAGCTGCGCACTGCGTTCAGGTAGATGATAACGATATTAAGATCATGGCAGATAAGGGTGTAAGTGTAGTTACCAACCCTGCCAGTAACATGAAGCTCGGTAACGGTTTTGCGCCGATCCAGAAGATGCTGGATGCAGGCATCAATGTATGCCTGGGTACAGACGGAGCCGCTTCCAATAACTCGCTCAACATGTTCCATGAGTTGAGCCTTCTTACCCTTATCCATAAGGGAACCGGCAGGACACCCCAGTGCGTGAGCGCTGCCGAAGGCTTCAGGATAGCCACGATAAACGGTGCTAAGGCTCTTGGTCTTGAGGATCAGATCGGTTCCATCGAGACGGGCAAAAAGGCAGACCTTGCGATCCTGGATCTGAAGAATCCTTCTCTTCAGCCCAAAAACAATCTTCTTGCCGGATTATGCTACTCAGCAAACGGTTCCGAGGTTGATACCGTGATCATCAACGGCCGGATAACCATGGAAGGTCGCAAACTGCTGACGATAGACGAGGAACTGGTGTATAATAAAGTGAATGCGATCATAGAACGCATGGGTCTTGATAAAAAGGAGTACTGATAAATGGCAAGTGAGATCAGAGACATAAATCTGGCTGAATCCGGACACCGCAAGATAGAGTGGGTCAAGAGAAACTGTGACCTGCTTCGGACCCTTGAAGAGGAATTCAGTGTAAGCAAGCCTTTTGCAGGCAAAAAGATATGTCTGTCGGTTCATCTTGAAGCCAAGACGGCTTATCTGTGCAAGGTATTAAAGGCCGGCGGAGCCGAGATGTTCGTAACGGGTTCCAATCCGCTCTCCACTCAGGACGATGTGGCAGCGGCGCTCGTGGATGACGGACTCGAGGTTCACGCATGGTACAATTCCACACCTGAGGAGTATGAATCACATATAAGGAACACTCTTAAGAACGGTCCCCACATCATAATCGATGACGGAGGCGATCTGGTATCAATGGTCCATAATGAGATGCCTGATCTGATTCCCAATATAATCGGCGGATGCGAAGAGACCACGACCGGTATCATCAGACTTGAAGCCATGAATAAGGCAGGGGCGCTCAGGTTCCCTATGGTCAGGGTAAACAATGCCGACTGCAAGCATCTGTTCGACAACAGATACGGTACGGGTCAGTCCGTATGGGACGGTATCAACCGCACGACCAATCTGATCGTTGCAGGCAAGATCGTGGTAGTTGCAGGTTACGGATGGTGCGGCAAGGGAACCGCGATGAGAGCCAAGGGCCTCGGCGCCAGAGTCATCGTGACCGAGATCGATCCCATCAAGGCCATTGAAGCGGTCATGGACGGATTCGACGTAATGCCGATGAACGATGCGGCAAAACTCGGTGACTTCTTCGTGACCGTGACCGGATGCGAAAAAGTAATAGATGAAGAAGATTTTGCAGTGATGAAGGATGGCGCGATACTTTGCAACGCGGGTCATTTTGACTGCGAGATCGATATGGCGACCCTTCGTAAGATCGCTGTCGAAGCCCGTGAGATGCGAAATAATATCATGGGATACAAACTGCCGACAGGCCAGTGGATACATGTGCTCGGAGAAGGCAGACTCGTAAACCTTGCATGCGGCGACGGTCATCCCGCGGAGATCATGGACATGAGCTTTGCGATCCAAGCCCTGTCAGCGAAATATCTGGTAGAGCACGGAAGCGAGCTGACCGAGAAACTCATAGATGTGCCGCTTGAGGTCGATCAGGATGTAGCCCGCAGGAAGCTTAAGTTCCTCGGCAAAGAGATAGACGTGCTCACTCCGGAGCAGGAGAAGTACTTGAACAGTTATAACCTTTGACAGGTTTTCGTGATCAGGAAAGGATGAAAGTATGCTGGTAGTAATAGGTGGAGGACTCCTCATAATCATACTTGCAGTCGTTATTTCGGTAGTCAGCACCTTTGTGTCATCGATAGCGGCGGCAGTTGACGAGGATGAAGACTGAGTCAGGATAAGATGAGGTCATAATACGGCAGGGTGCCAAAGGCCCGTGGCGTATGCGATCAGATACAGGATCACAAGATGCAGGGGATATATGATATAGAACAGATATTTGATCCCCTTTCCGCGTTTACCGTTGTATTTTGATATCGCGATGGCATCAGGCAGGGCGGCAACCTCCAGAGGACTGGACAGGATCGTCAGAGCGACACAGCCGTATACGACAGCCGATACATGGTCAGTTCTGTACAGATATATCAGAGCTATCGTAATGATCCCGGCGGATATATAGTCCGTATTGAGCAGGTCGGCTGCCAGGCAGGCCGCTGATAAAACGATAAGATCGGCGCACAGTATGAGTGCTGTGCGCTCGTTATATTTTTCGGATGTTCGTGATACGGCCAGATAAACAACGACCAGACCGACTGCAGCGCATATGGGATAGAGTATCATCCCGGGAACGGACAGATCCGTTTTCCTGGTAATGAACCTCTCCACACTCCATGTGAGATATGCCGGCGGGATGATCATTACCGCTACATATAAGAATCCTTTAGGCAGTCTCTTTTCATCGAGCGCACCGATCTTTTCAAAGGCCCACAGCATCAGGACTCCGATACAGAGCGTAAAGAAGACATTCTGATGCTCGTTATAGAAAGGTTTTCCGTAAAAAGCCAGATCGAAGGGTATCTCGGAGACGAGGGCGAAAATAAATAAGCGAAAAGCGTATTTGCCGATATTTCTCGTATGAAGGACTCCCTCGACAAGCAGGAAGCAATATATGGGGAAAGCCGGTCTGCCGATAGTCCTCATAAGATAGTAGACAATATTTGTCACAGAACCTTCGACACTCACGGCGGGCATACGTTTAAGAATAGCATAGCCTATGTGGTCTATGATCATCGATATGACTGCGATGACCTTGAGCCCCTGTCCGGTAAGACCGGGAGTATTCGGTTTTTGATCGGCTGCGGTTTCCATATGGTCAGTATATCACAAACAAGCGGCGGCTTTAGGAGGCAAAATGAAAACAGAGGAAAACACTCCCGTAAAGGAAAACGGCGAACAGAAGAGTACGACAAACCTTCTCGTCATTCTGATGGCGCTGATCTTCATCGCGCTTTCGGCGCTTATGCTGTTCATGCCGGAGGCGAATATCAAGCCGGAGTACCTGATCTATGTCGTGGGAGGCGTGATCATCATCACCGGCATAGTGCTTATAGTCAGATATTTCATCACTGACGCCTATAAGAACATGAATGAATACGGATTTTCGGCAGGTACGCTGTGCGTGATCCTGGGTGTATGCGTTTTGATCAGGGCAGCCGTGATCGCCGGCGTGATAGATCTGATCCTGGGCACATCCGTTCTTCTGATGGGCGTGATCATGCTTCAGCATTCGCTTGATCTTAAGCGCATGGGTGATGCCGTGTGGGGGCTTGTGATAGTACTCGCCGTTCTGGCCATCATCTCGGGCGTGAGCCTGATCCTGAAGCCCGCTCCCGAAAAGATCGAGTATTCGTCGTTTGTGTGGTGGGTCGTTCTGATCGTGTCAGCCATAGGACTGATCGTAAACATCTATACGATGATCCGTGTTGCGATCTATAAGCATAAGGAGAAAAAGAAGGCCGAAGAGGGAGAAAAAGAACCCGCGCAGTCGCCTGAACCGGCAAGTACGGACAACGGAGCCGCAACCGAAATCCCTGTTTCAACCGATACATATTCGGAACCGGAGACTTCTTACGTATCAACGGATGTTCCGGGTACACCGGAACCTGTTGTGTCAGATACACCGGAACCCGTCGCGCTGGATACCACGGAGTCTGCGACGACCGACGTACCATCCGACCCGGCGCCGGATACTGACGGGACAGACCCCGCGTTATAATTTGTTTAGTTTTTTTTCATGATTTATTCGGTGCATTTTCAGCGCCGGTAAGGTAATATACGTAGTGTTGTTGGATTAGCGATAAAAGCGGATGAAGTGAGGACATATGAAGATCGGATTTGATAACGAAAAATATCTGTCGATGCAATCGGAACATATAAGGGAGAGGATTGCGAAGTTTGATAACAAGCTTTATCTCGAATTCGGAGGCAAGCTGTTTGATGATTACCATGCATCCAGAGTTCTGCCCGGGTTCCAGCCGGATTCCAAGCTTCAGATGCTCATGCAGCTGAAAGACCAGGCGGAGATAGTCATAGCCATCAATGCTGAGGATATCGAATCCGGAAAGATGCGCGGAGACTACGGTATCACTTACGATATGGACGTCCTGCGGCTGATCGATGCGTTTCAGAGCAAAGATCTCTATGTCGGAAGCGTAGTACTTACGATGTACAACTCCCAGCCGGAGGCTGTAGCTTTTGAGAAAAAACTTAACGATCTGGGGATCCGTACCTACAGACATTACAGGATACCGGGATACCCTTACGATACCGCATCCATAGTGAGTGATGAGGGATACGGAAGAAACGATTATATCGAGGCATCCAGGCCGCTCGTGGTCGTGACCGCTCCCGGTCCCGGAAGCGGAAAGATGGCAACATGTCTTTCCCAGCTCTATCACGAATACAGACACGGCATCAAGGCCGGATATGCCAAATTCGAGACATTCCCCATATGGAACATTCCCTTAAAGCATCCGGTCAATCTTGCATATGAAGCGGCTACCGCAGATTTAAAAGACGTGAACATGATCGACCCGTTCCATCTTGAGGCATACGGTGAGACCACGGTCAATTATAACCGCGACATCGAGATCTTCCCCGTGGTCAAATCCATGCTTGAGATGATCATGGGAACCAGCCCGTATAAATCTCCCACGGACATGGGTGTGAACATGGCCGGTAACTGTATCGTCGATGACGAAGCCTGCCGCGAGGCATCGCTTCAGGAGATAATCCGCCGCTACTATAAAGCACTTAACGACAAGAGGATCACCGGTGAGGCCAAGGATGATATCCGTAAACTCGAGCTTCTGATGAACCAGGCCGAGATCACTATAGAGGACAGGAGAGTAGTCGGCGCTGCTCTGGCCAAAGAAAGAGACACCGGGCATCCGGCTGCGGCTATCGAACTTCCCGACGGGACCCTGGTAACGGGTAAGACCGGGGATCTGCTGGGGCCTTCCGCGGCCATGATCCTGAATGCGATCAAGACTCTTGCGGGCATCGATGATGAGATCAAACTGATCGCGCCGGAGTACATCACCCCTATCCAGACACTTAAGACAGACTATCTGGGAAGCAATAATCCCAATCTCCATATGGATGAGATCCTGATCGCGCTCTCATCCTCCGCGGGAACCAATGAACTGGCAGCCGAGGCGATAAGACAGCTTCCCAAACTCAGAGGATGCGATGCTCACTCCACCGTGATCCTTTCCGCTGCGGATACGGGTACATACCGCAGACTGGGCATACAGCTCACATGTGAACCCAGGTACGAGGAAGAAGACAGACTGTACCATAAACTGTAATTTTCTTATAGGTAATAAGATGGATAATAATCAGAATCCCAACAATTCACAGGGCAACGGAAACAACAGGCCCGGAGGCAACGGAAACAATAATGACAGGGGTCCCAGGCGTCAGAGCGTGTTCATGTTCATAATCGCCGCTCTCATGACGCTCCTCATGGTTTCCTATTTCATGAGGCTGATCAATGGCTCCGGCACTCAGGAGGTGACTTATAACGAGTTCATCCAGATGCTGGAGAACGGAGAGATCGAGAAGGCATCGATCAGTTCCGACAGGATCGAATTCAACAAAAAAAGCGAAGAGAGTGCGCAGCCTGATATGAGCAGCCTGTTCTTCTACGCTACTTCACCCTCGGCGACCCTATATTATACCGGTAAGATCGAGGATGATGACACCGTGAGTGCAAGGCTTCTCGATGCGGGCGTAGAGGTGAGCGGCGAAGTGTCCGACGGGTCGAGCATACTCATGTCGATCCTGCTCACATATGTTTTGCCCATCCTTCTCATGTGGGTGCTCTTAAGCCTGCTTTTCCGGAAGATGAACAAGTCCGGAGGCGGATTCATGGGCATGGGCTTCGGCAAATCAAATGCCAAGGTATATGTTCAGAAAGATACCGGAGTAACGTTTGCGGATGTAGCCGGTGAGGACGAAGCAAAAGAATCTCTGGTCGAAGTCGTGGATTTCCTGCATAACCCGGCCAAATATTCCAAGATCGGTGCGAGACTTCCGAAGGGCGCTCTTCTTGTAGGCCCTCCCGGAACAGGTAAGACGCTGCTCGCAAAAGCGGTTGCCGGTGAAGCTCATGTTCCGTTCTTCTCTCTGGCAGGCTCCGATTTCATCGAGCTGTATGTCGGCGTGGGTGCATCGCGTGTCCGCGATCTTTTCCAGGAAGCCGAGAAAAACGCACCCTGTATCGTATTCATAGATGAGATAGACGCTATCGGCCGAAGCCGTGATTCCAAGTACGGCGGAGGAAATGAGGAGCGTGAGCAGACGCTTAACCAGCTCCTTTCGGAGATGGACGGTTTCGATGGCAAGAAAGGAATAATCATCCTGGCAGCGACAAACCGCCCCGAGATACTGGACAAGGCGCTTCTGCGTCCCGGACGTTTCGACAGGCGTATCATCGTAGATAAGCCCGATCTTAAGGGAAGGGTTGAGATCCTCAAGGTTCATTCCAAGGACGTCTTAATGGATGATTCGGTCGATCTTAACGAGATAGCACTTGCCACGAGCGGTGCGGTCGGTTCCGATCTGGCCAACATGATAAATGAGGCCGCCATCAATGCGGTCAAAGAGGGAAGAAACCTGGTAAGCCAGAAGGATCTGTTCAATGCCGTTGAGCAGGTGCTCGTCGGCAAGGAAAAGAAGGATCGCATCATGAGCGCCGAGGAGCGCAAGATCGTATCCTACCATGAAGTGGGACATGCCCTCATCTCCGCGCTTCAGAAGAACTCCGAACCTGTACAGAAGATCACGATCGTACCCAGGACCATGGGAGCACTCGGTTACGTGATGCAGGTTCCGGAAGAGGAGAAGTTCTTAAATACACAGGCTGAACTCCACGACATGCTTGTCGGACTTCTCGGAGGCCGTGCAGCTGAGGAGATCGTGTTTGATACGGTCACCACGGGAGCCGCAAACGACATAGAAAAGGCTACTTCCATAGCAAGATCCATGGTCACCCAGTACGGTATGAGCAAGCGTTTCGGCCTGATGGGCTTGGAGACCGTGGAGAGCAGATATCTGGACGGAAGACTTGCACTTAACTGCTCGGATGTGACTGCGGCCGATATAGATGAAGAAGTCATGAAGATCCTGAAGGATTGCTATAAGGAGGCCAAGAAGCTTCTCAAGGAAAACCGCAGCCTGATGGATAAACTGGCCGGCTACCTGATCAAGAAGGAGACCATCACCGGCAAGGAATTCATGAAGATATACAGGAAGGCCAAGGGATTGCCTGAGCCCAAGGAGGATGAGGAAAATCCCAAGACTCCCAGCCGCATCAATGAAAAGGCGAAAAAGTCATCCAAATCCGATAGCGATACAGCGAGCGACGAAGAGGATCTTGACGAGTATCTGAAGGAACTCGAGACGGAAATGGAAGCGGAGAAAAAGGCTGCGGAGCAGAAAGCCGCGGAAAAGGCTGCAGCAAGATCTGCAACCGACCCGGAGACACCTGCTGACGATCAGGATCTTCAGACGCAGATAAAGAAAAGCTTCCAGGCCGTTGTGGACGATCGCATATCCGTTACCAAAACGGAGACCATCGAATATGAAGCCAGGGAGAACACGCAGACCGGTGCGTACTCTGCTCCCGATACCGAAGATCCGGATGATCCGGAAGATAAGGAAGATATGGAGGATAAGCCCGAAGAGGCTCCGAAAGCGGAGGATAACGACTCCGATGAAGATCCCGGTTCCGGCAGCTCATCTCTTCCGAGCGGCGGCGTATTCTCCGGACAGTCATGATCGAACCAGTTAAGATCTTATTGATATAGATGAATTTTGATATAAATGAAGAATTAAAGAAACTTCCTCATAACCCCGGCGTCTACATCATGCACGACGCCGGGGATACTATACTCTATGTGGGCAAAGCAGTGGATCTTCATAACCGTGTGCGCTCGTATTTTCGCAAGATCGTGGGACGCGGTCCGCAGATCGACCGTATGGTCGAGCAGATAGAATACTTTGAGTACATAGTCACGGATTCCGAACTGGAAGCTCTCATCCTCGAGAACAACCTGATCAAGGAACACTCCCCCAAGTACAATACTCTTTTAAAAGATGATAAGACTTACCCGTACATTAAAGTGACCGTTGACGAAGCATATCCCCGGCTCCTTTTTTCAAGAGAGATGAAAAAGGACCACGCGAGATACTTCGGGCCTTTTACTTCGGCGCAGGCGGTCAGGGAGACCATAGACCTTCTGAACAAACTTTACAGGCTCAGAAGCTGTAACCGTGTTCTGCCCAGAGACATAGGTGCGGAGAGACCGTGTCTGAACTACCACATAACTCAGTGCGACGCTCCGTGCCAGGGCGACCTGACCGAAGAAGAGTACAGGGAAAGGGTAGACGGGGCACTGGATTTCCTGAACGGAAACCATAAGTCTGTTGTCAGATCACTTGAAGAGAAGATGCTGAAGGCTTCCGAAGAAATGAACTATGAGGAGGCGGCGTCAGTAAGGGATCTTCTCGAGAGCGTAAAAAGTGTTACCCAGAAACAGAAGATCACCGATTCCGTCGGCGAGGACAGAGATGTGATCGCAATGGCCCGTGATGATTCGGATACGGTGGTTCAGGTATTCTTTGTTCGTGACGGGAAGCTGATCGGCAGAGAGCATTATTATATGGAAAATACCTCTGACCGTGAGGACGGCCATATACTTCAGGAGTTCGTAAAGCAGTTTTATGCGGGAACTCCGTTCATACCCAGAGAACTGATGATAAGCTGCGAGATAGAAGAAAAGACTCTGATCGAAGACTGGCTGAGCGGGATCCGCGGTAACAGAGTCCGCATACTGACCCCCAAACGCGGCACCAGAGAGAAGTTCGTGGAGCTTGCTGCGCAGAATGCCCGTCTGATCCTTGACAGGGATAAGGAAAGGATCCGTTCGGAACAGGCCCGGACCACGGGCGCCGTTCACGAGATAGAGGAGTGGATCAAAACAGAGGGGCTTAAGCGCATGGAGGCATATGACATTTCCAATACCAGCGGATTTGCCAATGTCGGGAGCATGGTCGTATATGAGGACGGAAGTCCGAAGCGCAGCGATTACCGCAAGTTCAGGATACAGTCCGTTGCGGGACCGGATGACTATGCCTGCATGAAGGAAGTGCTGACACGCAGGTTCTCGCATGCCGAGGATGACAGCAGGTTCGGTGTTTTTCCGGACATAATACTGATGGACGGCGGGCGCGGACAGGTTAATATCGCGCTGGGCGTTCTTGAGGAACTCGGACTTGATATACCCGTAGCGGGCATGGTCAAAGATGACAACCACCGCACCCGGGGCCTTTACTACAATAATGTCGAGATCCCTATAGATACACACTCCGAAGGATTCAAACTGCTGACCAGGATTCAGGACGAAGCTCACAGGTTCGCGATAGAATACCACAGGTCGTTAAGATCGGGCAATCAGGTGCATTCGGTTCTCGATGAGATCCCGGGAGTTGGCCCCTCCAGAAGAAAGAGTCTGATGAAAGCATATGAATCCATTGATGATCTTAAGGCTGCAACGCCAGAGGATATAGCATCAAAGACGGGGATACCTTTGAGCGTATGTACTCAGATAAGCGGTTACCTGGGAGGCTGCCGGGAAGAGTAATTCTTTAATTCCCCGATTCATTATGATAAGATGAAATGTGGGCGTATTGCTTAGCATTTCATGCGTATTCTGTAATTTCAGGAGGTTACTTATGGCGACACTCAGTCTGAAATCCATCATCGAGAAGATGGATCTTACTTCTCTGACACCGGAAGTGGATATTCAGGGCATCCGGATACATCAGCCCGATATCAATCGTATAGCATTGCAGATGGCCGGATATTTCGAGCATTTCGAGGCCACGCGTCTTCAGATCATAGGATACGTAGAGTATTCATATATGGAGGCTTTAAAGGAAGAGGATCAAAAGGAGATCTTTGAGAAGCTGTTAAGCTACCCGATCCCCTGCATCATCTTCTGCCGTGACTTAAAGCCGAATCAGCTCTTCCTCGAAACAGCTATCAGACATAACGTTCCGCTGTTCAACACTCCCAAAGCCACATCGGCCTTTTCCGCAGAGATCATCAGATGGATGAACGTCAAGCTGGCACCCTGTATCTCCGTACACGGAGTTCTGGTTGATGTATACGGCGTGGGTGTGCTGATAACCGGTGAGAGCGGAATAGGTAAATCCGAGGCAGCGCTTGAACTCATCAAGAGAGGCCACCGCCTTGTGACCGATGACGTCGTTGAGATCCGCAGGGTTTCCGATGCATCGCTTGTGGGAACCGCTCCCGATGTGACCAAGCATTTCATAGAGCTTCGCGGTATCGGTATTATCGACGTCAAGGCACTTTTCGGTGCATCCTGCGTACGCGAGACACAGAATATCGATCTGGTCATCCGTCTGGAAGACTGGGATAAGGATAAGGAATATGACAGATTGGGGCTGGAAGAGGAATATACCGAGTATCTGGGGATCCAGGTAGTATGTCACAATATTCCCATACGTCCCGGACGTAATCTTGCGATCATATGTGAGTCAGCCGCTGTTAACCACCGTCAGAAGAAGATGGGTTACAATGCGGCACAGGAGCTGTACAAGAGAGTACAGGAAAATCTTGCAAGAAAACGTGACGAAGAGGAAGAGGAGGGTAACTCTTTATGAGTAAGTATGTGGTAGGTGTAGATGTAGGCGGAACTACCGTTAAACTCGGTATGTTCGATGTGAACGGAGACGTTACGGCCAAGTGGGAGATTCCCACGCGTACCGAAGACGGCGGAAAGCTCATTCTTCCCGATATAGCCGATTCCATAAAAAAGGAGATCGTGGCACATGATATCAGTGCTGAAGATGTGATCGGAGTCGGGATCGGAGTTCCCGGCCCGGTTGATGATAAAGGCGTGGTGCATAAGGCTGTAAATCTGGGATGGGATCGTGATTTCAGTCTGGTGGATGCCATGGCTCCGCTTCTTCCCAATATGCCTGTCAAGGGCGGAAATGATGCGAATGTGGCCGCACTCGGAGAGATGTGGAAGGGCGGCGGACAGGGCTGCAGCAACCTTGTCGCAGTGACTCTCGGAACCGGAGTCGGCGGCGGCATCATCATAAACGGCCGTCTGGTCAACGGTTCAACGGGAGCAGGCGGAGAGATAGGCCATATCCATATTGAAGACAACGAAATCGAGGCGTGCGGCTGCGGCAATTACGGCTGCCTTGAAGAATATGCTTCGGCTACGGGCATAGTAAGACTTGCAAACAGAGAACTTGCAGCAAGCGATGACCCTTCGGTACTGCGCGATCAGAAGATCACGGCTAAGTCCGTATTTGACGCAGTTAAGGCCGGTGACGCTCTTGCGATCCGCGTTGCGGAGAAGTTCGGCGATTATCTCGGAAAAGGTCTCGCTATAATAGCGGGAGTCGTAAACCCCGAGATCTTCGTTATCGGCGGCGGAGTGAGCAAGGCCGGAGAGGTTTTGTTTGATTACATCAGACCATCTTTTGAAAAGACCGTTTTCCACGGGTCAAAGAATACCCGTTTTGCACTGGCAACACTTGGCAACGATGCCGGAATATACGGTGCCGCCAAACTGGTCCTTGAGGACGCCTGATCAAAACGCATTAAGGAGACAAAATTGAGCGACGAAGTGTTGCAGGCTATAAAAAGCATTCTTCCCGAGGAGCGGATCCTTGAGAATGAGGATATGGATGCGCACACCACTTTCAGGGTGGGTGGTCCTGCCCGGTTCATGCTGATCGTGGAAACGGGCGAAGAACTTTCAAGTATCGTGAAGTATCTCAATACCATACGCCGGGAGTTCTTTTTACTCGGAAACGGCAGTAATCTGCTGGTTTCCGACAAGGGTTATGACGGGATAGTGCTCAGGCTCTCCGGAGAATTCGCCAATCATGAAGTTTCGGGTGAGCGGATAAACAGCGGAGCGGCGGCGCAGCTGTCTGTCGTTGCCAGAGCGGCTGCCGACAATTCACTCACCGGAATGGAATTTGCGGCAGGCATTCCCGGTTCCGTGGGCGGAGCGATGGTCATGAACGCCGGCGCATTCGGCGGAGATATGAGCATGATCGTCGAATCGGTACAGATCATGGACGAAAACGGCGAGATCCTGACTCTTGAGAACGATACCATGGAGTTCGGTTACCGCCGCAGCGTGATCAAAGGATCAAAGTATATAGTAACTAATGTGACATTTAAGCTCTCTCAGGGCGATCGTGACGAGATCCTTGCGGCAATGAACGAGATCGCCGAGAAGCGCAGGCAGAAACAGCCGCTCGAGTACGCAAGCGCAGGATCCACGTTCAAGAGACCGGAAGGGTATTATGCCGGAAAACTGATCATGGATGCGGGACTCAGAGGCTTTTCCATCGGCGGAGCCAGAGTGTCGGATAAGCATTGCGGATTTGTGATCAATCAGGGCTATGCATCCGCTGCGGACATATATGATGTGATATGTCAGGTTCAGGAGAGGGTCAAAGACAGATTTGGCGTTGATCTGGAGCGTGAAGTGATTCTTCTGGGAGACTTCTGATATGCGTTTTGTTATCGTAACCGGAATGAGCGGAGGCGGACGTGCAACGGCACTTCGAATGCTGGAAGATGCCGGCTATTACTGTGTCGATAACCTGCCCATACCGCTGATCCCGGGGCTTATGGAACTCCTCGACCAGCCCGGGAGCGAGTATACCAAGGTTGCTCTGGGTCTTGATGTACGTGCGGGATTAAACTCGTCCGATACGATGGAAATGCTCGATAATCTGCGAAATGCCGGACGCAGTTTCGAGATACTTTTCATGAACGCTTCCGACGAAGTGCTCGTTAAGCGTTATAAGGAATCCAGGCGCAATCACCCGATGACAACTCAGGATGACAGGCTCGAAGACGGTATAAGACGTGAGCGGGAGGTCCTTTCGGGGATCTTAAGCAAAGCCGATTATGTCATAGATACGTCCAATCTGCTCACCAGAGAGCTTAAGATAGAGCTTGACCGCATATTTATCGATAACGAAGACTACAACAGCCTGATCGTATCCATTCTTTCGTTCGGATTCAAGAACGGGGTGCCTCAGGATGCCGATCTGGTATTTGATGTTCGTTTCCTTCCCAATCCTTTCTATATTGACGAACTGAAGACCAAAACCGGTCTTGATCAGGAGGTCAAAGATTATGTCTTAAGCTTCCCGGAGGCCGGAGAGTTTGTTGACAAGATCGTGGACCTGCTGGATTTTCTGATCCCCAACTATGTACGTGAAGGTAAGTATAAACTCGTGGTAGCCGTGGGCTGTACCGGCGGCAAGCACAGATCGGTCACTCTGGCCGATCAGCTTTATAAGCGCATGCGCGGCAGGGGACAGTACGGTCTTACTCTTTCTCACAGGGACGTTACCAAAGCGGGTAAATGATCCCTTAAGCGTATTTTCATGTCATTTTCCTCGGATGTAAAAGACGAACTGAATAACATCATCGGACAGGCACGTCACTGCCAGCTGGCGGAGCTCGCTTCCATTGTGCATTTTGCAGGAAGAATCGGCAAAAGTACGGCGGGTTTTGACATTCCCGTAGAAAATGAGTATGCTTCCCGAAAATACTTTACTTTATTGCAGAAAACATTTAACATTAATTCGGTCGACATAAATGTTTTTCAGGCTCTGAAGATCGCTGTCGGTGAAGACGGTTCGGTGCTAAATGACGGACCGGTTGACGGGCGGCTTCTTCTCAAGGATTGCTGCAGAAGAGCTTTCCTCCGGGGGGCATTTCTCGTGAGCGGCTCCTTAAGCGATCCGAGCAAGGGTTATCATCTTGAGTTCGTCTGCAGGAATGACGTTCAGGCCGGGCAGCTCAGATCGGTGATGGCGGATTTCGGACTTGAATCACACAGCGTTCTTCGCAAGAACCACGTTATAGTCTACATCAAAGAGGGCGAAGCGATCGTTGACCTGCTCAATATCATGGGCGCACATACATCGCTCATGAATCTCGAAAATACCCGTATACTCAAGGAGATAAGCAATACCATCAACAGACGGGTAAATTGCGAGGCTGCCAACATAGCCAAGACCATCAGCGCTGCTTCCAAGCAGAGCGAGGATATAGAATATATCAGAGATCATCACGGATTGGACAGTCTTCCCGACAGACTTAAGGAAATGGCTCAGGTCAGACTGGAGAATCCCGAGGCAAGTCTTAAGGAACTCGGGGAACTACTCGATCCGCCGGTCGGAAAATCCGGAGTGAATCACAGGCTCAGACAGTTAAGTGAGTTTGCTGAGTCGCTGCGACAGGGATAAGAAGAGGAGATTATTATGACAAAAAGGACGATGGAGATCAGACTTGCAGATGGTCTGGAAGCGACTCCCATTGCTATGCTCGTACAGGTTGCCAGCCAGTATGAGTCAGACATCTACATGGAGACAGAAGGTAAGAGAGTCAATGCCAAGAGCATCATGGGCATGATGAGCATGGGCATGGATGTGGGCGAAACTCTTACGGTATCGGCTGACGGAGCGGATGAGGAAGCCGCACTTGACGGTATCGAGAAATATCTGTCCGGCAACTAAGTCCGTTTGTACTGAAATAGGATCGATCACGGGGCGCGACACTCATGTCGCGCCTTAACTGTATGTCAGAATAAAAAAGCGCAAAAAAAAGCCCCAACCCCGCCGTTGACCGACGAAACTGAGACTCTATGCGCCACCAGGGGCTCGAACCCTGGACACCCTGATTAAGAGTCAGGTGCTCTACCAACTGAGCTAGTGGCGCAGATTGACATAATGTCTTTTTGCAACGCAAAAGTTATTATAGTATAATGCTTTTTGTTTTGCAAGACAAAATTAACATTTTTTTAACGCTGTTTTTAGTACATTTTTATGAGGTAGTTATGATCTTCGATACACACGCCCATTATGATGATCACGCGTTCGATGAAGACCGTGATGAACTGCTCTCTTCTCTGCCCGGCAGAGGGGTGGGGAGAGTCGTAAATGTTACATCCACTCTCGGATCCCTTGAGAAGAGCAGGAGCATAGCTGAAAAGTATGACCATATATATACTTCCGCCGGACTGCATCCGACGGAGATATATGACCTGACGTCAGATGCACTCTCATATGTTGAACAACTGTGCTCATACGAGAAAACAGTAGCAGTGGGTGAGATCGGGCTCGACTATCATTATCCCGACACAAATGCGGCGATGCAAAAGGAATTCTTTGCCGCCCAGCTTGAGATCGCGATAAAACACGGCCTTTCGGTCATAATACACTCCCGCGATGCCGCAAAAGACACGATGGACATCATGCGTTCCTACGATCTTAAAGACATCGGCGGTGTGGTTCACTGCTATTCCTATTCGCTTGAGATGGCACGTGAATACGTGGAGATGGGCATGCATATAGGCATCGGCGGAGTTGTGACTTATAAGAACGGCCGCAAGCTTAAAGAGTGTGCACAGGCTCTGCCGCTTGAAAGCATAGTTCTGGAGACTGACTGCCCTTACCTGTCACCGGAACCGAACCGTGGAAAGCGCAATTCTTCGCTCAATCTTAACTACGTGGCACAGGAGATAGCGCATATCAGGGGGCTTACGATAGATGAAGTAAAACGCGCCACATGGGATAACGCGTTGCGCCTGTATCACATGGATACCGCACAGGGATAAGAACCGGGGAGGATATGATGAATCTCAGTGATATTCGCACAGTACGCGAAGTGATGAACAGATACGGTATATCCGCGCAGAAGAAGTACGGCCAGAACTTTCTTACGGACGAGACGATCCTGGATACGATAGTCGAGGGCGCCGGGATATCTTCGGACGATACCGTACTGGAGATAGGCCCCGGTCTGGGTACTCTTACCGCAAAACTCGCCGGTGCTGCCCGCAAGGTGGTCGCAGTGGAGATAGACGAAGCCCTGATCCCGGTACTTAAGCATACGCTGGACGGTTTTGATAACGTGGAAATCATAAGCGCGGATATTTTGCGATGTGATGTACGTGAACTCTATGAGAGGTACGGGACGGGGGACGGCATAAAAGTTGCCGCGAACCTGCCTTACTACATAACGACTCCGATAGTCCTCAAACTTCTCGAATACAGCGATATCATAAGAAATATCACGGTCATGGTCCAGAAAGAGGTGGCACAGCGCATGCAGGCCGGGCCCGGTAGCAAGGATTACGGCGCGTTGTCGCTGGCGATACAGTATTATTCCGACCCCGTGGTTATCGCAGATGTCCCTTCGGACCGCTTCTATCCGTCACCGGCAGTGGACTCTGCCGTGATCTCGCTTGAATCCAGGGAGAATCCTCCCGTCGAGGTCCCGGATGTTGAATACATGTTCAGACTTATCAGAGCCACATTTAACATGAGGAGAAAGACTCTGCCGAACGCATTGAGCGCAGGCATCAGCGAACTGTCAAGGGCTCAGGTGGAAAAAGCTCTGGATGCGATGGACCTGCCTCATACCGTACGCGGAGAGACTTTTTCCCTGGAGGATTTTGCCAGGCTTACAGAGCTTCTGTATATTAAATCCTGACAACAATATATAGTTGCATTTCATGTAAAAAACACCACAGTTTGTGGATTTTGCGCCCCTTCGATATTTACATCACCGATACCCTATGGTAGACTAAAGATTGATTAACTGTCGGTTTTAAGAGGTGATATCGTGGACAAGTATGAATTTAAAGTCAGATCGGAGGAGATCGATAAACTGATCAGAGAAGGCGATTATGCCGCTGCTGTGGAAATAGCCGATACGATAGACTGGAGCAAGGTCAAGAGCATCAAGACCCTGTGCCGCATATCCGATCTGTATAAGGCAAACAGACGTTATCAGGAGAGTAAAGAGATCCTTCTGATGGCTTATCAGAGATATCCGACCGGAAGACTCATCGTCTATTCCCTCTGTGAACTGTCCATAAAACTCGATGAACTCATTCAGGCAACCGAATACTATAAGGAATTTCAGAAGCTGGCACCAAGCGATACGAACAGATATATCCTGCAGTATCGTATTGGTGAGTCCGTTGATTTAAGCCTCGAGGAACGCGTCGGCATTCTTGAGGAATTTAAGAGCAAGGATTATCGGGAAAAATGGGGCTATGAACTTGCATACCTTTATCACAGGATGGGGCTTGCGAGCAAATGCGTGGATGAGTGCGAGGAACTCATAGTTACCTTCGGAAGAGGTAAATATGTGCTCAAAGCTCTGGAACTCAAGGCCATGCATGAACCTCTTTCTCCGTCCGAGCAGAAGAAATACGATGAACTGACGAGAGACCACAGAGGCACAGAGCCTGTTCAGACCGAAGAGGACGCTTCGCAGGTCAAGGTTAGGGAGAGCATATCCGATGTGGGTTCTTCCACCGATAACGCCGACCTTCAGGGGGCTCCGACGACAGAACTTCCCAAGGATCCCCAGGAGATGGATATCCAGGTTAAGACCGTGGATGTCGGACAGTATAATACCATTAATCTTCAGGAAGCGCTTGCCGAGAGCATGAAGGAGATCCTTGATAAAAACGATGAGGACTCCATGATCCCCTCAACACCCGAAGAGGATATCGAGGATAATACGATCTTCGGCACATCTCCGATGGCAGGACACGAGTTTGCTCAGACACCTGAGCCTCAGCCCGTGCCTGCGCCCGAACTACAGCCCATACCGGTTCCGACTCCCGAGCCTGTTCCGGTTCAGATCCCGCAACCCGAGCCCGTACCGGAACCCGAATATGAACCCGCACCCGCTCCCGAACTGGTCGAGTCGACTGTTCTGATCCCGGATATCGAGTCCGCTCTGCAGGCAAAACCCGTGATCACTCCCGAGATCATGTCCGGAGATACCAAGCGGATAGATACGGATAATGTTGTTGACTATCTGGAGTCGCAGCGTCTCATGCAGGAGATGCAGGAAGCATCGGCATCCATGAAGGCTTCAACCAGCCAGGCCGAGCTCATCCCCGGAGCCGTCACCGGTCAGCTTGATACAGCGGATACCATTTCAAGCGCTTACGATCAGATGCTCGCCGAGGAATACAGCGGCCAGATAAGACTTGCGATATACGAGGCAGAGCAGGTTGAGAAGCAGATAACGGGTCAGCTCAGCATCGATGATGTTCTGGCCGATTGGGAGAATACCAAACTCGAGAACGAAAAGAAACGCGAAGAGGAAGTACGCCAGCGAATAATGCAGCATACAGGTTCACTCTTCGATGAATTTGATGAGGATACCAAGGCATCGCTTATCGAGCAGCTCGAGAAAGCGTTTACCGAGGCCATCATGAAGGAAAGCCGCGGCGGTGTAGTTGACGCGAACCTCGGAAAGAAGATCCGTAAGGAAGCACTTCGTGCCGTTGAATATATGACCATGGACGGCGTGATAGGAAAGGGCGTAGCCGAGATCGCAGAGACCATGCCGACTCCCGTTATCAAGGCTGAACCCGAGGAAAAAGCCGAGCCCGCAAAGATCGAGGAGCCTGAAGAAGAGAAAGAAGAAAAACCCGTAGAGGCGCAGGAAGAGAAAGCCGAGGAAGAGGTTGAGGCTGAGGCTGAGGCCGATGTGGCTGACGAGACAGCCGATGAAACCGCGGACGAATCCGGGGAACCTGAGGAAGTATCCGAAGGAGTTCCGGACGGTACCGATTCTCTGGAAGTAGCGGCTGTAAGGGAGGCTCTCAGGGAAGACGAAGAGGAAGCCGCTGGCAAAGAACGGAGCGGCGAGACCAAAGCCACTACGGGACACGGCGGGAATGAAACAGCTGAGAGCTCCGATGAAGATGAGAGTTCCGACGGCTCGCGTGCGCTCAACGACGACGAGATAGAGCTGTTCGGTCCGTATCTGACCAGAAAGAGCACCAAGAGGCAGATCTGCCACGCACTTGACAATATGAGCATGGCTTCATATACGGGCAATGTCATCGTGACCGGTGAAGAAGGCGTCGGAACGATAGACCTTGCCAAGAAGCTGATCAAATACATGCAGGCCATCGATTCCAATTTTGTTAATCCACAGGTAGCCAAGGTAAGCGGCAAGGGCCTGAACGACAAGGATATCGCGGCTCTGTTCGAGAAGATCAAGGGCGGTGCGATCATAATCGAGAGTGCCCGTGGAATGAAGAAGAGCACGGTACAGAAGCTCATGAAGGTTCTTGAGAACGAGAATCTCGGAGTTCTGGCCATCCTTGAGGATACATCGGACGGCATGGACAGGATCGTGGGCACGCTTCCGAAGCTCGGCGAACTGTTCAATGTGCGTATAGATCTGAAGGCTCTGGATGATAAAGCGCTCGTTGATTATGCCTGCGAATACGCGCTCAGCCAGGAGCATACGATAGATGAATTCGCACTGCTGGCACTTCATACCCGTATCGCGGAGATGCAGACCAGCACACATCAGGTATCTGTCGGGGAGGTCAGGGATCTGGTGGATGATGCAATTTATTATGCCGATAAGAAGAATCTTACGCATTTATTTGATATAATTCTTCATAAGAGATACGATGAGGAGGATATGATCATCCTCAGAGAGAAGGATTTCATGCACTACTAGGTTTTGCATCACAGGGGGTAAAATATGGCTTCAGCTAAGTCAAACACTGTTTTTATATCGGAGGCGGACCAGTTTCTGTTTGCGCAGGGTACGCATTACGATATTTACAAGAAACTGGGAGCACACCCTTCAAATGAAGAAGGCGTAGAGGGTTATTTTTTTGCAACATGGGCACCTAATGCACAGGCCGTCCATGTTGTTGGCGATTTTAACGGATGGAATGAGTGGGCGGATCCCTGCGAAAAGATAGGCCCGGGAGGGATCTGGCAGAAGTTCATCCCCGGAGTTTGCGCCAATCAGTACTATAAGTTCCTGATAACCACTGCCGACGGAGATCGGATCTACAAGGCCGATCCGTATGCATCCTATGCTGAGCTCCGTCCCGGAAACGCATCCAGGACCTATGATATCTCAGGGTATAAATGGGGCGATTCCGCCTGGGCAAGAGCCCGCGAGAACAAAGATTACAATAAGGAGCCCATGGCAATATACGAGTGCCATATCGGCTCATGGATGAAGCATCCCGACGGAACGGAGGACGGCTTCTACAATTACAGGGAGTTTGCCGACAGGATAGTCGACTACTTAAAGGATATGCACTATACCCATATCGAACTCATGGGTATCGCAGAGCATCCTTTTGACGGATCCTGGGGATATCAGGTGACAGGCTACTATGCTCCCACATCCAGATACGGCGAGCCCAAGGACTTCATGTATCTGATCGATCAGCTCCATAAGAATAACATCGGAGTCATCCTTGACTGGGTACCGGCACACTTCGCAACCGATGATTTCGGTCTGGCATGCTTCGACGGAAGCTGCATCTACGAGCATCCCGATCCGAGACTCGGCGAGCATCCCGACTGGGGAACCAAGATCTTTAACTATGCCAAGACCGAGGTCAAGAATTTCCTGATAGCCAACGTACTTTACTGGATCAAGGAATTCCACGTGGACGGTATCAGAGTAGATGCCGTGGCATCCATGCTCTATCTTGATTACGGCAAGAAGGACGGTCAGTGGCTGCCCAACCGCGACGGCGGCAACAAGAACTATGATGCGATCGAGTTCTTCAAGCACTTGAATTCCGTTGTCCGCGGAACCTATCCCAGTTTCCTGACCATCGCGGAGGAATCCACGGCGTGGCCGGCAGTTACCGGTAATATAGGAACGGAGTCACTCGGCTTTGCGTTCAAGTGGAACATGGGCTGGATGCACGATTTCTGCGAATACATGAAGCTGGATCCGTATTTCAGGAAAAACAATCATTATGCCATGACTTTTGCCATGACATATAACAGCAGCGAGAATTACATTCTTCCTCTTTCGCATGATGAGGTTGTACATCTTAAGTGTTCCATGGTGAACAAGATGCCCGGATACGAGATAGACAAATATGCAAATCTCCGCCTGGGATATACGTTCATGATCGGTCACGAGGGCAAGAAACTTCTGTTCATGGGCCAGGAGTTCGGTCAGGAGAGAGAATGGAGCGAAAAGAGGGAGCTTGACTGGTTCCTGCTCGACCGGGAATATAACCGCGGAATGCAGACCTATGTAAAAGAACTGCTTGAGATGTACAATTCGAACCCCTGCCTGTATCGCATAGATAACGACTGGGCAGGCTTCGAATGGATGAATGCGGATGATTCCGACAGAAGCGTATACAGTTTCGTGAGAAGGGATGACACGGGAAAGAGCAGACTTCTCTTCGTATTCAATATGACTCCCATTCGCTGGGATAATTACTGGATCCCCGTTCCGGTCAAGAAGAAATATAAGCTGATCCTTAATTCCGATGATAAGAGATTCGGCGGAAACGGAAACAAACTCCCGTCCGAACTCACCGCGCAGGCCGGAGATTGCGTACGACAGAAACAGTATCTGATAGCGGACCTTCCGCCCTACACCGCACTTGTATACAAATTCTGATCATTAAGAAAGGAAATACAGTATGGAAAACTTAGGCGATACCCAATTTATCAATGTGGCCATAGAGCAAGAAACGGGCGTAAAGCTCGTGCTGTCCACGGTATATGAAGCCCTCACCGAGAAGGGTTATAATCCCGTTAACCAGATCGTGGGATACATCATGTCGGGCGATCCCACATATATCACCAATCATCAGGGTGCCCGCAGCCTTATCATGAAGGTTGAGAGAGACGAACTTGTAGAGGAACTCTTAAGCGAGTATATCCACAGCAAGGGCTGGGACCAGAAGTAATACCGGAGAGCTCTCATGCGCATAATGGGATTGGACTACGGCTCCAAAACGGTGGGAGTCGCTATGAGCGATCCCCTGCACATAACAGCACAGGGGACAGAGATCATACGCAGGGAAAAAGAAAACCATATGCGAAAGACTCTGGCGCGGATCGATGAACTGATAAAGGAATACGAAGTCGGTCTGATCGTTCTGGGATACCCCTTAAACATGGATGATTCGCGCGGCCCGCGCGCTTTGGCAAGCGAGGAACTTGCCCGCAAACTGAAGAGCCGGACAGGACTTGATGTGGTCCTTTGGGATGAGCGGCTGACCACGGTCGAAGCAGACGAAATCATGAGTGAGGCGCGCATTCATCATAAAGACCGTAAGCAATATGTAGACAAGATCGCGGCAACGATCATTCTTCAGAATTATCTTGACGAAACCCGGGATAAACCCGGAGAGGATTGATTTGGAAAAGATAACATTTGCCCCTGAGGGGGAGGAAACTATAGATTTTTACATACTCGAGACAACGAGACTCGGCGGCGTCGATTATATCCTGGTAACGGAAGAGCCCGAGGGCGATGGCCAGGCCTATATAATGAAGGATCTCTCGGATCCCGGCGATGAAGAGGCTCTGTACGAGATGGTGGAAGATGAAGATGAGCTGAAGGCCGTAGGAAAGGTCTTTGAGAGCATCTTAGAGGACGTGAATATTGTATGAGTGATAACAGAAAGTCACAGGACGAGGGCTCCAGACTGAAGATAATCCCTCTTGGCGGATTGGAGCAGATCGGACTGAACATTACTGCCTTCGAGTACGAAGACAGTATTATTGTGGTGGATTGCGGTCTGGCGTTCCCTACTGATGATATGCTGGGAATCGATCTGGTGATCCCTGATGTAACATATCTTCTGGACAATCAGGCCAAAGTTAAGGCCTTTGTGATCACACACGGTCACGAGGACCATATCGGAGCGCTTCCCTATATCTTAAAGGTCCTGAATATCCCGATATATGCCACGAGGCTTACCCTCGGACTTATCGAAAACAAGCTGATCGAACATGAACTCATTGACGTGACTGAGCGGCATGAGGTGGCCTTCGGAGATACGATCACTCTCGGCAAGTTCAAGGTAGAGTTCATCAAGACGAATCACAGTATCGTTGATGCTGCGGCTCTGGCCATATACAGTCCCGTCGGTACCGTAATACATACGGGGGATTTCAAGGTTGACTATACTCCTCTGTATGGTGATGCGATAGATCTGCAGAGGTTTGCTGAGATCGGGCGAGATGGTGTTCTGGCCCTTATGTGCGACTCCACCAATGCCGAGCGAAAGGGCTTTACCCCCTCCGAAAGGACGCTCAGTGTCGCATTCGATGCGCTTTTTGCCGAGCATAAGGGAAAAAGGATCATAGTTGCGACGTTTGCATCCAATGTTGACCGCGTGCAGCAGATCATAGATACGGCTTACCGCTTTGACAGAAAAGTTGTGGTCGAAGGCCGGAGCATGGTCAATATCATAGATACCGCATCCAATCTGGGATGCCTGAACATCCCGGACAATACACTGATAGACATAGAAGAGATCAAAAACTATCCCGATGATAAGATGGTCATCATCACAACCGGGTCTCAGGGCGAGAGCATGGCTGCATTAAGCCGCATGGCTGACGGCAACCATCGTAAGATAAGCATTACAGCCAACGACACCATCATCTTCAGCTCACATCCGATCCCCGGAAACGAAAAAGCGGTGACCAATGTCATCAATGAGCTCCTTCAGCGCGGCGCGGAGGTTATTTTCCAGGATGTACATGTATCCGGCCACGCCTGCCAGGAAGAGATCAAGCTGATATATACTCTGGTCCAGCCGAAGTATTCGATCCCGGTGCACGGAGAATATAAGCATCTGAAGGCACAGGCCAGCATAGCCGCCGATCTGGGGATCCCGAAGGAGAATATCTTCATCATCTCCACGGGCGATGTGCTGTGCTTAAGTCCCGACAGCGCGGAAGTCAGGGGAAAAGTGCCCGTCGGAGCGATCATGGTAGACGGTCTGGGCGTCGGAGATGTCGGGAATGTGGTATTAAGAGACCGTCAGAGATTGGCAAAAGACGGTATTTTGATTGTAGTTGTTGCTCTGGACCAGTATAATAAAGAAGTTCTGGCGGGACCGGATATCGTTTCAAGAGGATTCGTGTATGTGAAAGAATCCGATGAACTGATGAACGGGGCATGGGAAGTGGCTTACGAGACCATAGACGGATGCTTAAGCCGGGGACAGACGGACTGGAACCGGATGAAGATGATATTACGTGATAATCTCGGAGACTATATATGGAAGCAGACCAAGCGCAAACCCATGATACTTCCGATAATCCAGGAGATATGAGCAGGAGTGTAACATGACCGTCGAACAGATAGGAATGGCTGCAAAAGAATACGCCGCAAAGATACAGGAGACGGACATCTATCGCGACTATTGCAAAGCCCGTGAGCAGATAAAAAAGGATCCCGAACTGTATGCGAAGGTAAACGAGTACAGAAGGGCGACCTTTGAACTGCAGAACAACACCGATCAGGACCAGCTTTTTGACAGGATGGACGCCTATGAGAAGGAGTATGAGTCGTTCAGGGAAAACCCGCTCGTGGAAAACTTCCTTCAGGCTGAGCTTGCTTTTTGCAGGATGATGCAGGAGCTCAACATACTGATCCTGGATCATCTGGATTTCGAGTAATAAGAGGAGTGTTATGAAAGCAGGAGAGATAATCGGATCCATTCTGGAGACGATAATTAAACTTGCCATATTTATCTTTCTGGGAGTGCTCATATACCGCGGAGCACTGATGGCGTACGATTACGGCTATCGTGTTTTCACCGAGGCCCCCGTATCTGTCGGAGAAGGAAGGATCATATCCATTGAGGTCAAGGAAGACATGTCTTCAAGGGAACTCGGAGATATGCTTCAGCAGAAGGGACTCATCCGTGATTCGAAGATATTCTTTTTGCAGGAACTGCTCAGTGAATATCACGGAAAAGAAACTCCGGGCATCTATGACCTGAGCACTGCGATGACCGCCGAAGAGATGCTTGCGGTGATGTCCATGGAACCCGTTGAAGAAGAAAGCGAAGAGGAGCTCGTGGTCATCCCCGAGGAAGCGGAGGAAGAGGAACTGTATATCTCCGAGGAGGATGCCGAATCCATGATGGGAGAGGGAACTACGCTGATCGAAGGGGAGGCCGCTACGGAACCGGCTGAATGATGGATGAAACAAGGGTTGATTCGTACATAGAGTCACTGGGATCACCGGCTCCCGCATATCTGGAGGAACTGGCAAAAAGCGCCGGATTGGCAGGCATTCCGATCATCCGGCCCCCGATGAGGGACTTTCTGCGTACTGTCATATTGATGCACGGACCAATGACGATACTCGAGATAGGGTGCGCCGTTGGTTTTTCTGCGTTATATATGAGAGAATATGCACCTGAAGAGTGCAGGATCACAACCATAGAAAACTACGAACCCAGGATCGCCGAGGCAAAGGCTAATTTCGCAAAGTATGATCCGGATTCACGGATCCGGCTTATAGAGGGGGATGCCGTGGAGATCGTAAAGGATCTGGGTGAAGCATATGACCTGATATTCATGGACGGTCCCAAGGGTCAGTATATAAACATGTACGAAGATATCAAACGTCTGCTCCCGCCCGGAGGCGTGCTGATCTCGGATAACATCCTTCAGGAAGGCGATATCCTGGAGAGCCGTTATGCCGTGACCAGAAGAGACAGGACCATCCACAGCCGGATGAGAGACTATCTGTATAAACTGACACATGATGAGGATTATTCCACGAGCATCGTTCCGCTTGCAGACGGAGCTTCGCTCAGCGTAAGATTGGGAACATGATGAAGAAACCCGAACTGCTGGTTCCCGCAGGGAGCCTGGATGTGTTAAAGACCGCAGTGGATTATGGTGCCGATGCGGTATATATAGGCGGAGAGGAATTCGGGCTCAGAGCCAAAGCCCATAACTTTTCCACGGAGGAGATGGCCGAGGGCATTGCTTATGCACATGCAAACGGCGTAAAAGTCCATGTCACCGTGAATATCCTTGCGCACAATTATGATCTGGACGGAGTCAGGGAGTATCTTAAGGAGATACATGAGATACGCCCGGATGCCCTGATAATCGCGGATCCCGGGATATTCACCATGGCGAGGGAGATATGTCCCGAGATCGATATACACATATCCACTCAGGCGAATAATACCAATTACGAGACATATCTGTTCTGGCACCGGCTGGGCGCTAAGCGCGTGGTCTCGGCCAGGGAGCTGTCGCTTGCGGAGATAAAGCAGATCAGGGAAAAGATCCCGGCGGATATGGAGATCGAGAGTTTCATTCACGGAGCCATGTGCATATCCTATTCCGGGAGATGTTTATTAAGTAACTATTTTACGGGAAGAGACGCGAATCACGGCGCCTGCACGCATCCCTGCCGCTGGAAATATGCGGTCGTCGAGGAGACCAGACCCGGAGAATATCTTCCCGTGTATGAGAACGAGCGCGGGACCTATATATTCAATTCAAAAGACCTGTGCATGATAGACCATATCCCGGAGATGATCGATGCGGGCATAGACAGTTTCAAGATCGAAGGAAGGATGAAGACGGCTCTGTATGTGGCTACGGTCGCAAGGACCTACCGTGCGGCGATAGACGATTATCTTACGGATCCGGCCCTGTATGCATCCAATCTCGAGCTTTACCGCGAAGAGATCAGAAAGTGCACATACAGACAGTTCACGACCGGGTTTTATTTCGGGAAGCCCACTCACGAAACGCAGATCTACGACAGTAATACCTATGTCAACGAATATGTGTATCTCGGAACCGTAAAGGAGGTCACGGACGACGGTTTTGCGCTTTTTGAGCAAAAAAACAAGTTCTGTGTGGGAGATACTATTGAGATTATGAAGAAAAGTCTTCATAATATAGAAATTGAGGTTTTGAAGATGCGGACTGCCGAGGGTGAGGAAGTGGATTCCTGTCCTCATTCGAGACAGATGATATACGCACTGTTTTCGGAGACACCGGAGGCCGGAGACATAATCCGCCAAAAAGGACAGGCCTGATAAAGAAGGAGCATATTAATGAGCGAAGTATCTGAATTATTCGGAAAAAATGTATTTACCCTAGGGAAGATGAAAGAGCGTCTCCCCAAGAATGTATACAGGGAACTGATCAAGGTCATGAATCAGGGCGGCGAGCTTTCGATGGAAGCCGCCAACGTGGTCGCCAAAGCCATGAAGGACTGGGCAGAGGAGAACGGAGCGACGCATTATACCCACTGGTTCCAGCCTCTTACCGGCATCACGGCGGAAAAGCATGATGCCTTCGTATCGCTTCCGGATGAAGACGGCAAGATGATCACGGAGTTTTCCGGCAAGGAGCTCATAAAGGGCGAGCCCGATGCTTCCTCTTTTCCTTCGGGAGGCTTAAGAGCTACATTCGAGGCCAGAGGATATACGGCTTGGGATATTACTTCTCCCGCATTCCTCAAGGAATCCTCCTGCGGAGTGATCCTGTGTATCCCGACCGCCTTCTGTTCATATACCGGAGAGGCTCTGGATAAGAAGACACCTCTTCTGCGTTCGACCGAGGCGCTCAGCGAGCAGGCATTGAGGATAGTCAGGCTGTTCGGCAATAAAGAAGCAAAGAAAGTCACTCCCTGTGTAGGTCCCGAGCAGGAATACTTCCTGGTTGATGCGGATCTTTACATGCAGAGGTCCGACCTGATGTTTGCCGGAAGGACTCTTTTCGGCGCCCCGGCACCGAAGGGCCAGGAGATGGACGATCATTATTTCGGCGTCATCAGAGAAAGAGTCGGAGCCTTCATGAAGGACTTAAACGAGGAACTCTGGAAGCTCGGCATTCTGGCCAAAACCCAGCATAACGAGGTCGCACCGGCTCAGCACGAGCTTGCGCCGATATTTGATACCGTTAATATCGCAGTCGATCACAACCAGCTCGTCATGGAGACCATGAAGCGTGTAGCGACAAGACATAACTTAAGATGTCTGCTTCACGAGAAGCCCTATGCGGGAGTCAACGGATCCGGTAAGCACAACAACTGGTCCATTAATACCGACAACGGCGTGAACATGCTCGATCCGGGGGATACTCCCAATGAAAACATGCAGTTTCTGCTTGTTCTTGCATGCATCTTGAAAGCAGTAGACGATCATGCTGATCTTTTAAGACAGTCGGCAGCCGATGTCGGAAACGACCACAGACTCGGTGCCAATGAGGCACCTCCCGCTATCATATCCGTATTCCTTGGCGAGCAGCTCGAGGATGTGGTAAGGCAGCTGGTCGAGACCGGAGTTGCAAGTTCCTCCATTCAGGGCGGCAAGCTGGAGACCGGTGTTTCCACTCTGCCTGATTTTGAAAAAGATGCGACCGACAGGAACAGAACCTCACCTTTTGCTTTTACCGGTAACAAGTTCGAATTCAGGAGCGTCGGCAGTTCCGATTCCATCGCAAGCCCGAATACGATATTAAATGCCATCGTCGCTGAGGCTTTTGATGAAGCGGCAAATGTCCTGGAGGCAGCGGACGACTTCGAGATAGCGGTTCATGATCTGATCAAAAAGTACATGACCGAACACCAGAGGATCATATTCAACGGTGACGGATATTCTGACGAATGGGTAAAGGAAGCGGCAAGAAGAGGTCTTCCGAACATCAAGACCATGATAGAGGCTGCTCCCGCACTTACCACGGATAAGGCCGTTAAGCTGTTTGAGAGATACAGGATCTTCACGAGACCCGAGCTTGAGTCCCGCGAGGAGATCATCTACGAGACCTATGCGAAGAGCATAAACATCGAGGCTCTGACCATGATCGACATGGCCGGCAAGCAGATCATCCCTGCCGCTGTTAAGTATTCGGGTGTACTTGCCCGTACGATCAATGAGGTAAAATCAGCCGGAGTCAACGCGAGCGCCGAAGCAGAGCTTCTCGGAAAAGTTGTCGGATACATCAATGATGCCCAGAAAGCTTACGATAAGCTCAAGGAGGTCAGTGCAAAGGCCGTAACGATCAAAGAAGCCAAGGACAGGGCATTCTATTTTAAGGATGAAGTCAAGACTACGATGGACGAACTCAGAAAACCCTGCGATGAGCTTGAGATGATCGTCGATAAGTCGCTTTGGCCCATACCGACCTATGCGGAGTTGATGTTTGAAGTCTGATGTTTTTTGACAGACAGGTAATAAAGAAGAGAACATGGTATTCAGTTCAGCCGTATTCCTGCTGGTGTTTCTGCCGGTAGTATTTGTTCTTAATTTCATAATAAAAAAGGAATATTCAAACATATTCCTTCTGATCGCCAGCCTGATATTTTATGCATGGGGAGAACCATTCCTGGTCTTCCTCATGATACTCTCCATTATCGTGAATTACCTGGCGGGGAGATTTATCGCCAAAGCAACGAATACGGGTGCTAAGAGAGCGTGGCTGATAGCCGGTGTTTCTCTTGACCTTCTTTTCCTCGGATACTACAAATACTACGGATTTCTCGTATCGATAATTAACGGGATAGCCGGGAAAGAGCTGATCCCCGATCCCGGTATCGCGCTTCCGATAGGTATCTCGTTCTTTACTTTCCAGGCCATATCCTACATTGCCGATGTGTACAGAGGGGAGGTCGAAGCCTCGCCTTCCATAGTCAATACCGCGCTTTACATCTCGTTTTTCCCCCAGCTGATAGCCGGACCCATCGTCAAGTACAGGGAGATCAATCTCCAGATAATGGACAGGACCATTACGAAGGCGGGGATTTCCCACGGTTTTAAGCGCTTCATATACGGTCTGTCCAAGAAAGTCCTGATATCAAATGTTCTCGGTCTGTGTGTTGATACCGTATATTCCTATGACATCACATCCATTGATGCCAAAGCCGCGTGGATAGCGGCTCTCGCATATACATTCCAGATATACTACGATTTCTCCGGCTATTCCGATATGGCCATAGGTTTGGGAGAGATGTTCGGATTTACGATACCGGAGAACTTCTATTATCCTTATCTGTCCGGCAGCATAACGGAATTCTGGCGCAGATGGCATATTTCTCTCGGAACCTGGTTCAGGGAGTATGTATATATCCCGCTCGGCGGCAACAGAAAGGGAAAAGCAAGGACCTACATCAATCTTGTGATAGTTTTCTTCCTTACGGGCCTCTGGCACGGGGCGGATTTCTCGTTCATAATATGGGGACTCTATCACGGATTTTTCACGATAATGGAAAGACTCGGTCTTAAGAAACTGCTCGACAGGACTAAGATCGTTTCCAAAATATATTGTTTCCTGATCGTAAACTTCGGATGGGTCTTATTCCGTGCCGATGATACACTTACGGGATTGCGTTTCATTACAAGGATGCTCCTGCCGTTTCGCCATTCCGGATTAAATCTTGATTACAGGCTATATATGGATGCCAAGACCGTTTTTATATTTGCGTGTGCGCTGATCGGAGCCGGCATATTGAAGAGTCTTGTTCCCGCAAAGATAGCGGACAAATGGAAAGGCTCGATATATGAAGCAGTTTATTGCGTGATCATATTGATCCTTTCGATCGCGGCGATCACATCCAATACATACAACCCGTTCATATATTTCCAGTTCTAGTATAAAGATACGATGAGTAAAGAAAAAAAGGCCGAAAATATAATATTGGCAGCGTTCATAGTGCTTATCTGCCTTCTTAATGTGATCTGGCTCCCCCTGCAGGGAATACTGGACAATGAAAACTATGAAAACAGGGATCTTGCGGAAAAACCCGTGCTGACAAATGAGACCTATGAGACTTATTCGGGGGATTATGAGACATATTACAATGACCATATCCCCTTCAGGAATTATCTCATGACTATCAATAATGCGCTTGATCTCTACGTGTTCAGGCGCTCGAGCAGTCCTAATGTGATAATCGGTAAATCCGGGTGGCTGTTTTATGATACGACTGATGCCGACAAGGAAGGGGGACTCGGAGATCCGATAGCCAATTATCAGGGCACTAACCTTTACACTGACGAAGAACTGAGACATTTTGCGGCCAACTGTGAAGAACTTGCTGCTTTCATGAACAGTCAGGGCAAGGAATTCATATTGTTCATCGCCCCGGATAAAGAGCGTATATACAGTGAATACATGCCCGATTTCTACGGAAAGCCCGCGGAAATGTACAGGACCCGCCAGATAGTTGAGTATCTTCGTGAAAATACCGAGATCAGAGTAGTATATCCCTACGAAGATATGATCGAGGCCAGGGGACATCTGGATCAGGATATATATTACCATACGGATACTCACTGGAACCGGATCGGAGGATATGTCGGCGCACGTGCTCTGCTCCGTGAGCTGGGAATCTCTATTCCCGCTCCATGGGAAGTGGAGATCACTCTCAACCGGGCAGGAGATCATCAGGGTGACCTGGCAGATATGCTTCATCTTTCTGCTTATCTTAAGTCAGGCGATCCGGAATATACGGTTAAAGGATACGATGAGCATAACGAGCTGAACACTGCGAACGATTTTTACGGAGAGATAGATTTTACCGCCAAGGATGCGGATCCCAGAACAATATACATATACAGGGATTCATTTGCATCCAATATGGCTCCGTATATCGGTGCTGAATTTACCCAAACGATCTGCAGGCATAAGTTTTCCTATGTCTATGGTTCGATAGAATATTATGATCCCGATATCTTTGTTTACGAAACGGTGGAAAGATATCTGGACGAAGCGCGTACGTTCAGTTTTTATTGAGCATGACTCAGTGATTTCAAACAAATATGTTTTTACAAAAAAAACTTGATTAATCTATTTCCTTGCATTATAATACCTACTTGTCGAACACATATTTAGCGGTATCGCCAAATGGTAAGGCAACGGACTCTGACTCCGTCATTTCAAGGTTCGAATCCTTGTACCGCTGCTTAAGAAAACCCCCAATAGTTATCAGTACTATTGGGGATTTTTGTGGCTAAATCAGGCTATATCCGAAGAACTTACCCGAGATTATAACTGGACGCCAAACATACTTATGAGTTTATTCATATCGATCTTTCCATTGGAGCCGAGCAATTCTCTTAGCTTAAACCCTGCCGGGATATGTATCAAATAAGGCACCCCGCCATAGAGAACTGAAATTTCAAGCGTCACATCACTTCTGGTCTCAAGCGCATCAATGATACTTCTATTGATAAATGCTGCATCTCCAGTCGTAAGTTTAACTGTACCGCCATAAGGAGCATTTGCTATAGACGCTGTAACACCGGCTACATATGCTGTTTCACCAATTGTGGCGGGATCGGCCGTTACATATACCGGGGGTACAACAACAACGCTTGATGCCGTAGCATTTGGATTGCTGTTCGAAGCTGTTTCTTCCTTAATCGGCTCATTTGCTGCAGGCTGGAGTGCGTTCAGCGCCTTAAGCAGTGCGGCAACCTGCTCGGGATTAAATGAAGGCTGTGTTGCAGGTTGCTCGGCTTGCTGTTCTGTCTCTTTTACAGCCTCCTGGATCTGCTCGGCTGTCAGAGTAACTCCGCCACCTTTAGGAACAGTAAGTGTATATGTACCGTCAGCATTCTTTGTAACCGCTATCGTACCGGCTGAAACACGATATCCTTCCCCAACGGTAACTACTACTACATCATTTTCCTTTGCCGTATCATAATCAGTCCCGTTAACGGTTAAGCTTGTTATTCCGCTCCGGTATCCTATGAACTCGGAAGTTTTCTTAATGATGTAGTTGATCAGATCGGAAGCATCGGATTTATCACTATATTGTTCCCCACCTTGATCAGTTCTTTGAGAAACCGTACCTTCTACTTTGTAAGCCAGTATCTGAACATCGTCCGAGGAAGGGGCTTCTGAAAATGTATACAGAACGGCATCATCCTCTCCGGTGATAGTTCCTTCAACTACTATTGTTCCGGCACCTTCAGCTTCAACACCTGTCCCGCTACTGGTAACATTTCCTTCAACAATAACTGTTGAGCCTTCGCTGGCCACGACTCCCGTACCGGTATCGGATGTTACATCTCCCCCGACAGTAACTGTAGCACCGACCTGAGCATTAACACCATCCGGCATACCGGAAGAGCTTCCGTTGTTTGTGACATTTCCTGTAACGTCAACTGTAACAGGTCCTTCAACAATTACACCTGCTGAAGTCACATTTCCGTTGACTGTGACATCTTGAGATGCTGCAACGCCTTCGACATCTTCCGCAAACGCAACTGCAGTGGAAGACATCACAAGTGCCGCTGAAAGCAACACTGCCATAAACTTTCTTTTCATGCAAAAAGTCTCCTTTCTGATTTACGTGCCACACCTATTCTCCGCATAAAATGATGCAGGTATTCCCATAGATAAATTATAATGCACTGCTTATCTCCAGTCCATAAAATACTTACCGAATAAATACATGATCAGAATGGATACAGCGCATCAGTACTATTGGGGTTTTTTGTATGAAGGTATGATGATATAATCATCGTGTGTTATTTTATGGCATACGGAATATGCTACTTCAGCAATTCGAAAGGAGCAGGATGAAAAAGGATTTTTCTATTAAGATCAGGCGTATGACCGCGATGGTACTGGTGCTTACCATGCTGATCCAGCTGACTGCCTGCGGTGGAGCAGACAGTAGCAGCGGCCTGGCCGATGAACCCGGATACGGAAAGTGGGTTGACTCCGATCTGAAGGGCAGTGTAAATGCGGACGACGTGATCAGGCTTCAGGATGATTTTGCTGCTTCAGCCAATAAGGAGACCATTACTTCAGCACGGGTAAAGGATCAGCTGATATGGACCACTGGCGCAGATGCGACCGATCTGTTGCAGACCAGATTCAGGGAGCTCCTTAGGGACGAGAGCCTTACAGGGCCGAATGCGGAAGTAATGAGGACTTTTGAGAGTCTTGTTCTGGATTGGGATGAGAGAGACCGGCTGGGCGTTGAACCTATCCGCAAATACATTGATGACATTCAAAGCATCTCATCGATCGAAGAAATGACCGAATACCAGTCAAGTCTTGAGAGAAACCCGTTTAATCTGGGGCTGATCATGCCTTCAACCGTCAATGCGCAGGAGATCCATGTGGATCAGAGTACTTTGGTACTGAAGGTCCCGGCTTATACTCTGGGGAGCAGAGACAGTTATCTGGATTTTTCCGATAGCTCACTTGAATTAAAAGAAGTGATGGATGATACGATCTCGTACCTGCTCGGGCGTCTCGGATATGATGAAAAAAGCATAAAGAATACTCTCAGGGGATGCTATGAGATAGAACAGTTCCTGGCGACCAATGAATGCATGAGTCTGTATAACCGGAACGAAATTCTGAACAAGGTACAGACTGACCGTGCCGCTCTTGAGTCCTACACATGCGGCTATCCTCTTTTTGAGATACTCGACGGGAGAGGGTTTTCCGAAGCGGAAAGCTTTAATGTGGATTATATGCTGCTCAGCAGACTGAACAGGATTTATGATCAGGACCATTTGGAGGAACTGAAGGCATTTTTAACAGTACAGATGCTTAAGTACGGATATTCGATGCTTGACCGGGAGACTATAGAAAAGACCCGTGAGATAGGAGCCTCCAAAACCGAAAAGCACGACGGTGAGATCGTGGAAAGGACAGATGATCAGGAATTCTCCGCGATGATAGCGGATTGCTCATTTAAGCCGGCCATGGATCAACTGTATCTGGAAAAGTATTTCCCGGATGACACAAGTACGGATAAAATACGGGATTTCATCGACAGACTTAAAGAATCCTACAGGATCATGATATACGAAGAGGATTGGCTCAGTGAGGAAACCAAGGCAGCAGCTGTCGAGAAACTTGACCATATGGTCATACAGGTGGTAAGACCGTCAAATACCGCAGACTATTCCATGGTCACCGTAAAGAGCTATGATGAGGGCGGAACAATCCTGGATGCTGCGGCAAGTGCGTCAAGACTGCTCTGTGCCCATATGGCAGAGAGAGCCTCCGATCCCAATATTGACAGAGAATTCTGGGATATATATGATAAGGGCTTTTCCACAACCACTGTCAACTGCTTCTATAATCGCGAGCGCAACAGCATTTTCATAATGGCGGGATTCGTAGCTATCGGTGAAACGATCTATGGCGAAGATATAACCGATGAGGAATTCATGGGATGTGTCGGATCAGTTGCGGGACATGAGATATCACACGGGTTTGACAGCAACGGATCACATAATGATCTCTACGGAAGGAGATACGACGATTCCGGTCAGGAGACCGACTGGATGTCCACGGAAGACAGGTCACGTCTGGATGAAAGAGTGGGCCGCGTGGGAAGTTATTTTTCTCTTGCAAGACCAATTCCCGGACAGCAGCAGGTTGAAGGGATCAGGGTCATGAACGAAGCAACTGCCGATATGGCCGGCATCAAGGCTGTACTGTATATGGCCCGCGATATCGAAGGATTCGATTATGACAGTTTCTTTAGGGGATACGCTGCTCTTTATGCTACTCAGACGGAGGAGAAGTTTGAAGTGGAGGCCATCGAGGATGACGAACATCCGCTGGACTTTCACAGAGTCAATATCACGTTGCAGCAGTTTGATGAATTTCTGGATACTTATGACATAAAGCCCGGAGACGGAATGTATCTGGATCCCGATAAGAGAATAAATGTGTGGTAATTCTTAAACGCAAAACGGAGGAGAAACATGAGTAATACAGATACACAGGCAGTTATAAGGCTTGATGGGGTGGAGAAGAGCTATGGCAAGCATCACGTACTCAAGGGTGTTACGATGCAGGTCAACAAGGGCGATATATACGGACTGGTGGGGAAAAACGGTGCAGGCAAGACTACCATCTTCAAGATGATCCTGGGCTTAAGTGAGTTCACAACGGGATCGGTATCCATCGCCGGTTCAACGACGAAAAAAGAACTGTATACAAACAGAGGAAAGATCGGGTTTTTCGTCGGATCCAATTTCTATAATTATCTTACGGGAAAGGCTAATCTGGAATACTATGCAAGAGCAAAGGGAATTCCGAGGAATGAAATAAAGGACGAGATAAGCAGGGTTCTTGAACTGGTCGGGCTGCAGGATGTTAAACAGCCTGTCAAAGGATATTCGCTCGGAATGAAGCAAAGACTCGGTATCGGAAATGCGATCCTGGGAAATCCCGAGATCCTGATCCTGGATGAACCCACAAACGGACTGGACCCTCAGGGTATAGCCGACATTCGTCATATGGTCAGACGTTTCCGTGACGAATACGGAATGACTGTGATCGTATCAAGTCATATCCTCGGAGAACTTGAGAATACGGCTGACAGATTCGGAATAGTCCATAACGGGGTCATTGCCAAAGAGATAACCCAGGAAGACTTAAGCCTCAAGCGTCCCGAGATAGAGCTGTCGGTATCGATGGATGATCTTGAAAAGGCAAGACAGGTCCTTTCGCAGAGCGGGATCAATATTCTTAAGGAGGGCAAGGAAAAGGTCACTCTTGAAGATTATTATTTCGAATTGATCGGAGGTGAAGCAGATTGAGAAATCTCATAAAAGCTGATCTCTGCAGGATACTTAAAACCAAAATGTTATATGTTGGGACCGTGATCGCCGTAGCGGTTCTGGTGTTCACGATCTTGCGAAGCCTGACTTCAGCGGGAAGAAACGCCACAGGATATATGAGCGGTCTTAACAGCGCTCTGGACGGGTTCATTTTTCCCGTTGTAATTGCGCTGCCGGTCTTTATCGCTGTGTTTTCGCATGAGCTTACTTCCAAATCCATGCAGTGCATATTGGGGCATGGTCTTACCAGAGGAAAGCTCATAACATCCAAACTTCTGGAGGCAGCGATCCTGCTGGCAGGGATATTTGCGATCATAATGATCGCGGCGATAGTTCTGGCTTCTCCGGAATACTCCATCAGCAGTCGCCAGATGACAAACGGGATCATCGCCATATGGCTGAGGGCACTGAGGTTTTTCGGATATATATGCTTTTCGGCCATGATAATGTTCATCGCCAATTCCACTTCCCTGGGCATCATAGTCTGCGTTGCGTTTACCCTTGTTTTAAGGATCGGGTTTATGGCTTTATCCAGATTAGGCGGTATCGAAGTTTATGATTACACCATCGACGGACTTCTTGACTGGGTATATAAGAGCATAGAGGCAGGAGGTCCGGGACTGCAGATCATTCCGGTATTCCTGTATATCATCGCTGCCGTCTCGATCACCATCATCTTCTTTAACAGAAAGGAGTTTGAATTTTGAAAGACCTTATTATCGCGGATGTTACAAGGATATTCAGAAAACCGACGTATCGCGTGGCATTGCTTGTGTGTCTGGGATTGTCCCTCATCTGGGCGATCCGCACCAGAGTGAACGTATGGAACGGGTATACTTTTGTGACCGGTCAGGCCGGAGTTCTGAAGATTTCCGGTTTGATCCTGGGTATATCGATATATTTAAGTGTGTATGCCGATGAATTCTCGTCCAATTCCATGCAGTGTCTCATAGGACACGGCATATCCCGGTTCAGACTCCTTTTCGCCAAATTTATCGATTGCGTCATAGTGACTGTCGCATCTTTTCTCATTTATTATTTCTTCACTATGATGCTGGGACTTGCACTTGGTGCCGGAATAAACTCTTCCGAACTGAGATATATAAGCGGCCTCATATTGGTATGGATGTTTCGGTCGCTGGGCTATGCCACTTTCTCGATGATAGTTTTATACTGGACCAAAAACGTGATCCTTGCGACGGTCACGGATGCGATCTTACTGTTTTCGGCCGCAACGCTCCTGAGCTTTTTGAACAGTATTCCCGTATTGAAGTTTTATCATCTGGATACATACATATTTGATGGTATGCTGACAAGTGCCAATTCAGCTATCCTTCTCGGACAGCCTTACGGATGGCTGTGGATCCTTTTTGCGGTTGCCAAGATCTGCATATTCTCGATAGTTGTATCTTTCCTGCTGTTTAGGAAAAAGGAACTTGATTTCTGATCCCGTATAAAGCCGCTCTTAAATACAAAGGAGGAGTTGCAGTTCATGACGAGACCCGGTCAACCTGCTGTTTACAGAATCATCATCTTACTGAGCGCTGCCGTTCTGATGATACTTCTGACCTCATGCGGAGGGCAGAGAGAGAGGGATCCCGATATCCCGACCGAAGCCGAAACACTTGAAGCCGTAGAGAAGGAGATGGGAATAAAAGGCGCCGAAGTGCTCTCGGTGCAGGATGTAAGAAACGCAGGAGCCGATTACTACGGTATCGATGCCATATATACGATGACCTCTGACCGCGGGCTTGAGTTTACGGTTTTGCGCTCATGTGAGTATGATTCTCTTTTCGGGCTGGGCTACTACTACGGATGGAAGACCGATTACAGTGACCTGGTCCTGTCAGACTATATGAAGGATCATCCGCTCCCTGACGGAGTTAATTATTCTGATGAAGCAAATATCGTACACTCTTACGGCGCAAGCAGATATTTCGAAAGCGCTGACAGACAGATATGGTTTGAATTTGCCTCCGATGAGGAGTTTGAGCGCTACATTGATGTTCTTGAACCCTGGTTGAATGAGTGGCTGAATGTTGAACGGAAGTTCATGGTGAGAGGCAAGGATCCGATACTCTGCGTCGGCGCTTACAAAGTGAAGGACGATACCATGGATTATCCTATCTACATATACCGGCTGTTCGGATATGAAAAAGACTCTTTTCATATCATAGGAGCCGATGGCAATAAGTACAGGTGGAGTTCATTCCGAAGGGCCATGGAATCTGATTATGAAGCGAGAAAAGAATTATCGATGAAATGATCTGTTTTGGCTTTTTTCCTCGTACATTATCTCATCCGCGCGGCTGATCGCGGAATCGATGCTGGTGTTTTCGCATACCGGTTCCGTTACTATGCCGATACTGGCCGTTACCTCATAAGGCGCATGCGAAGCGTCGGAAAGGCCTTTTAAGATCCTGCGGAACTCACTTTTGCGGGCAGGGATATCCGAAGCATCATAATCACCTATTCCGATGATATAGAATTCATCTCCTCCCGCTCTGACGGAGAACTCTCCGGGCAGAGTGGCCTTCTTTACGGCGCTGCTCATCAGTGAGATCGCATTGTCTCCCTGCGCGTGACCGTAGGTGTCATTGATGATCTTCAGACCGTTCATGTCGAAAACGGCCACAAAGAGCTTTTCTCCAATGTGATCCCCAAACGGCATTTTCTGAAGCTGAAGGTTCATGCCTCGGCGGTTGAACAGACCTGTCATGCTGTCGCGTACGGACATGGTCAGGAGCTGCCTTCTGGTCCTGGTCATCTCCAGCGCGTTATTGACGAAGCGAAGCCAGGTGCGGTATACAAGCGTCAGTATGCAGGAATCCTCCAATGATCTTCTAATCACGGAATATCCGAATGTGATCTGCTCGAAATGAAGAGGGGAGAAATAGAAAATACTGGGTTCCAGTGCTTCATCATTAAGAAGAGGGGTCATATCCGCCGTGTCGAATACTTCCGCCGTCCGGTTGACATCGGAGTTTAACTCCTGAGTCATGCGTGCGGACAGGGCGATCATCATCCTGTCGGGATATCCGGCCTGATCTGCGGCAGATTCATCGAGCCAATCCTCCTTTAAGCATAATTGATAATTTCTGAACGGCTTTAAGAGGTAGATCATCTCATCCATCTTTTCGAAGAGCTCTTCCGGTGATCCCGAAGCAGTAAACTCCTCGAGGCAATAGCTTTCCATCATTCTGCCGAAACCGATCTCGTTCTGTTCATAATCGGAAGAACTGTTATATGCCACCAGATAGGCTGCGTGGCGGAATGCATCAAGGGCACGGGTTATATCCGGATTACAGCCGCAGCTCATACCCGGGAAAAACATCTTTTTGACATCGGATTCATACGGAAGTATCTCCTTACCGGGATCTATGATCTTCCTGATGTAGTCCACCGTCTCTGCCGCAGAGAATGCATCTGCGGCATCATATGCCGAGAGAACGACATCATTGCAGCAGCCTTCGTTGGTCGTGTCAAAACCTATGACAATGATGTCTTCCGGGACCGAGATCCCCAGTTTCCTGAGTCTGTATATAAGTCCGAGAGCCATATGCGTGCTGGTACACAGTACCGCTTCCGGGAGACCGGTCTTGTCGGCGGCGAATTTTCTGGCCAGTGTGTCACCGCTTGAATACCAGAAATCTCCGTATACTATGTGATCCGGGCTCACTTTAAGGCCGTGCTTTTCGATCTCATCCAGGCAGATATCCAGACGGTATTCGGCTACTTCGTTGCCCTGAGGACCGGTGAGGACACAGATCTTCTTTTTGCCGTGAACTTCGATCGCATGCCGGCACATTTCGCGGAGAGCTTCTTCGTTATTGCTCTTGATCACGGGAATATCACCTATGGACATTTCCAGGGAAACGACCGGAAGGTTGGGGTATTCTTTCAGACGTTCCAGCAGGGAAGGGATGATCTTCTGCCCTTCACCGACGACGAGGTTCACCGCGTCGAGGATAAGTCCGTCGATCCTATCGAAGTTGCACAGCCGGAATATATCCGCTTCGGCTTCCACGTAGGCGGTCCGTTTAAACTCCAGATGTGTCAGCGGAGTGAATACGGAAAAATGATAACCGTATTTTCTGCACTGTTCTGCTATTCCCTTTATTATCCGGATCTCGTGCGAAGCTTCGGGCTGGGCCGTAAAAAGTGCTATATTCTTTCTGCGCATTTCTACGCTCCTTTCGTTGATTTCATAATAATAAATGTCATGATAAGTCTCAAGTGCTATTCCGGTGTGCTATACTTAATCCGTGAAAAACGGTATCAGCTCATTCACGGAGGAGGTATATCTATGGCAGCAAAAAACAGAGGGCAGTTGATAAAGGAAGCCAGGACGGCAGCAGGCATGACTCAGGAGCAGCTTGCACGGAAGGTTAAGGGCTTAAGCGCTTCGGATATCAGCAAGGCGGAAAGAAACGAGATCGCTCTGACCAACGAGCAGGTCAAGGCGATCGCAAAAGCAACGGGAGTTACCCAGAAATCACTCCTGGAGGCGCCGGTTCCGAAGAAGGCTTCATCCGGCAAGACATCTTCATCGGGCAAAACATCATCTTCCGGCAAGACATCTTCATCGGGCAAGACATCGTCGTCAGGCAAGACCTCGGGTTCGTCCGCTAACACCATGAAGGTCAGCGCCGATGAGAAGAAGCTCATACAGGCGTACAGGGCCGCTGACGCCGAGACCAAAAAAGCGGCAATGGCGCTCCTCAAAAAAAGCAAAAACGATGAGATCGGAGGCATCCTGGGTTCGCTTATAAACAACCCCGATATAAAGGATGCGCTCTCCGGGCTTCAGTCTTTATTCTGACGCAAAAAGCCACTTTAACTCTATACATGAGCCTTTAGAAAAGGTATAATCCAACTATGTGTAAAAACTTATTAAGGAGGTCGTTTACATGATTTATTCTACAGAAGTAAAAGCAATGTGTCCGGTACATCAGGGCGTGCATCATGGCGCTGCTCCGATTCCGGAAGAAGCAAAATGGGTTAAAGCAAAAGAAGTAAAAGATATCTCCGGCTATACCCACGGTATCGGCTGGTGTGCTCCTCAGCAGGGTGCCTGCAAACTGTCACTCAACGTAAAGGATGGTATCATTCAGGAAGCACTCGTTGAGACTATCGGATGCTCCGGCATGACCCACTCCGCAGCCATGGCTTCAGAGATCCTTCCCGGACTTACGGTTATGGAAGCTCTCAATACAGACCTTGTATGTGATGCCATCAACACCGCCATGAGAGAGCTCTTCCTTCAGATCGTTTACGGTCGTACCCAGAGTGCATTCTCGGAGGACGGACTTCAGATCGGTGCAGGTCTTGAGGACCTCGGTAAGGGCGCACGTTCAATGGTAGGTACCACCTACGGAACACTTGAGAAGGGCCCCAGATACCTCGAGCTTACCGATGGTTACATCACTCAGCTCGCACTTGATGAGAACGATGAGATCATCGGATACAAGTACATCAACTTCGGTAAGATGATGGACTTCATCAAGGCCGGCGATGACGCTGCAACTGCAGTTGAGAAGGCTTCAGGCCAGTACGGACGTGTAGCGGATGCTGTTAGATGTATTGACCCTCGTAAAGAGTGATTAAGGGAGGATTAGAAAATGGCAAAATTTGAATCATACGAAAGAAGAGAGCCCCAGATCCTTGCCAAACTCGCTGAGTACGGTATCGGGTCAATCGATGAGGCTGAGAAGATAACCAAGGATGCAGGTCTTGATATTTATCATCTGATCGAGGGCATTCAGCCCATCTGCTTTGAAAACGCAAAGTGGGCATACACCGTTGGTGCGGCTATCGCCATCAAGAAGGGATGCCGTAAAGCTGCAGATGCTGCAGCTGCTATCGGAGAAGGTCTTCAGGCATTCTGTATTCCCGGATCCGTTGCAGATACCCGTAAGGTTGGTCTTGGACACGGTAACTTAGGCAAGATGCTCCTTGAGGAGGAGACCGAGTGCTTCGCATTCCTGGCAGGCCACGAGTCATTCGCAGCAGCTGAAGGTGCTATCGGTATCGCAGAGAAGGCTAACAAGGTTCGTCAGAAACCTCTCCGCGTTATCCTTAACGGACTCGGCAAAGATGCAGCACAGATCATTTCACGTATCAACGGATTCACCTTCGTTGAGACTGAGTACGATCCTTATACCAACACGGTTAAGGAAGTTTCCAGAAAGTGCTATTCCAAGGATCCCGAGTCACCCAGAGCAAAGGTTAACTGCTATGGTGCAAACGATGTTTGCGAGGGTGTTGCCATCATGTGGAAAGAGAACGTTGATGTATCCATCACCGGTAACTCCACCAACCCCACCAGATTCCAGCATCCCGTTGCAGGTACCTACAAGAAGGAACGCCTCGAGGCAGGCAAGAAATACTTCTCGGTTGCATCCGGCGGCGGTACGGGACGTACGCTTCATCCCGATAACATGGCAGCAGGTCCTGCTTCCTACGGTATGACAGATACCATGGGTCGTATGCACTCAGATGCTCAGTTCGCAGGTTCTTCTTCAGTTCCCGCGCATGTTGAGATGATGGGTCTTATCGGTGCAGGTAACAACCCGATGGTCGGCATGACCGTTTCCACCGCAGTTTCCATCGAAGAAGCAGCTAAGGCCGGCAAGTTCTGATCCGATTTAATAAGTTTCATAAAATGAACAGATCCCGACGGATTTCTCCGCCGGGATCTTTTTTTGCGTCATTATCGTTAAGAAGAGCATCTGCTCAGATCAGCCTTTGAAGTTTGCAGTTGGGTATCCCTTCCTTCCAGAAGTCGGCTCTGTCACGGTTTTTGATCCTGCACACGATGCTCGAATTCATTGCGCCGTGGCCGACGATCAGGACATCTTTGCCTTCATCCAGCAGAGGATATACCTTTTCTTCCAAAAACTCTCCGGTCCTGTGAAAAAGATCATCGAGGCTCTCTGCGCCGCCCGGAGGGTCAGTGTAGCCTGCGGGATCGAAAAAGAACTTATTGATCGGACAATCCGGTATATCGAAACTGTTCTCGATCCCTTCATATGATCCGAAAGACATCTCCTTTATGCGGTCGTCGAAATATACCGGGATATCGCGGCCTTCGAGCAGAATGCCGGCCGTTTCTCTGGCGCGGATCAGGGGTGAGCAGAAGCATACGTCAAAATGGACATCCATGTACTCTTCATGCGCCTCGCGGGCCATGGCTCTGCCTTCGTCATTCAGAGGCACATCAGTCTGTCCCTGCAGTTTATGTTTTGTATTCCAGTCTGTAAGTCCGTGTCGTATGATATAAAGCATTTTTATGAATTCCCGTTGTCAGGCGGATTTAGTACTGTATCTTCGGGGAACAGTTTTTTTCTGAAGGAGAGATATCTGAGCCATGCGGTGAAGCCGCTCAGGATCCATACGACTCCGACGGACCACCATATTCCCCATACTCCTATGGCAGGTATGGCTGTCAGCATGAAGGGAACGGTGAATCTGCCGATCACTTCGACGATGCCGTTAAGCAGCGCAAAGAATGCGTCGCCGAGACCGTTTAACACGCCCCTTACCATATATATAAGACCAAGCGCACCGTAGAAGAGACTTGTGATCCGTACGGCAAGACCGCCCATTTCTATTACGGCAGCATCCTCGACGAACAGTCTTACAAAGGTCTTGCCATACAGCTGCATCACAATGAGCATGGTCAGAGAAAACACGGCCATCATGATCATGGCTTTGCGGTAACCGTCGACAATCCTGCGGTTCTGTCTTGCGCCGTAATTCTGTCCGGTATAGGTGGACAGGGTGGCACCAAGTGTCTGATAAGGCTGATGGATGATCTGCTCGATCCTGCTGGTCGCGGTAAACGCTGCTACAGCGACGGCGCCGTATGCGTTGACTACACGCTGGAGAGCCATGCAGGATATGGCGATCATGGAAAACTGCAATGATATGGGTACTCCCAGGTGTATGATCGATTGCATGAGATCCCGATCGATCTTAAAATCTTCGGATCTCAGTTTGAAATACGGATTACTGCGGACAGCATAGATGATGCATCCAATTCCCGACAGGAACTGGGATATCGCGGTTGCGATACCGGCTCCGCGCACGCTCATTTTCAGATAATACACGAAAAGGAAATCCAGTCCTACATTAAGAATGCATGAAAAAACAAGGAAGTACAGCGGGGTCTTGGAATCTCCCAGAGCCCGCAGCATCGAAGAAATGAAGTTATATATGGAAACAAAAACAATGCCTACGCACATGATCCGGATGTAGGCCAGAGAATCGGGCATTATGTCGGCGGGAGTTTTCAGGAGATTGAGTATCGGTCTGGCCAGGCTGTAAGCGATCGCTCCGACTACAGCCGGAAAAATGAGCATGATGTATCCGGTATTTGTGATGCACTTTTTGACCATTGCATCGTCTTTTTTACCGAAATGCTGGGAAGTGATGATACCGCCGCCGGTCCCTACACCGTTGCAGAGCGCAAAGAACAGAAAGGTCACCGAGGCTGATGCCCCTATGGCCGCAAGCGCATTGGCACCTACAAGACGTCCCACTATCACTGAATCGGCCAGATTGTACAACTGTTGGAAGATATTACCGATAAGCATTGGGATCGAAAAACGGATCAACAGGCTCACAGCCTTTCCCTCCGTCATATCGAGGATATTCGAAGTATGCTTTTCGTGTTTGTTCATAAATGCCATTTTACCACAATTGTTACATATTGTTTCCGGTTACTTGTGAATATCAAAAGAATGTGATAAAGATATAAGAGTATCCAATGTCTGATTTATAAAGGAGATCATTATGTTTGCGGATTCATTTTGGTCACTGCTCCCCGCGATCATCGCGATAGCACTGGCACTGATCACCAAGGAAGTCTATTCTTCTCTTTTCATCGGTATCCTGTGCGGAGGTCTGTTATATTCGGGCTTCAGTTTCACCGGTACCATGGAGCATGTATTTGTTGACGGTATGATCGGTCAGCTCTCCGACGGATGGAATGTAGGTATCCTGATATTCCTCGTAGTACTCGGAAGCATGGTCATGCTGATGAATCGTGCCGGCGGTTCGGCTGCATTCGGTCGCTGGGCCGTGGCGCATGTCAAGACGAAAGTAGGAGCACAGGTTGCCACGATCATCCTGGGTGTACTGATCTTCATCGATGACTATTTCAACTGCCTTACGGTAGGCTCGGTCATGAGGCCGCTCACCGACAAGCACGGGATCTCCCGTGAAAAGCTGGCATATCTGATCGATGCTACGGCAGCTCCCGTTTGTATCATCGCTCCCATATCCTCATGGGCCGCAGCCGTTACGGGCTTCGTTGACGGAGCAAACGGACTCACGCTTTTCGTAAGGGCCATCCCCTACAACTTCTATGCTTTTCTTACCATCGCCATGATGTTCACTCTTACATACGGTAAGTTTGACTTCGGTGCAATGAAGAAAGCGGAACTCAGTAACTATAAGACCGAGGAAGAAGAAGACAAGGTCGCTTCGGCCATGACCGGAGCCGAGGACCAGCCTCATCCTCCCGTATCCTCCAAGGGAAAAGTGATGCATCTCGTGCTTCCCATCGCCGTACTCATCATCTGCTGCATCATCGGAATGATCTATACAGGCGGATTCTTTGAGGGAGAGACCTTTATCGATGCTTTCTCTAATTCGGACGCTTCGGTAGGACTTGTTTACGGTTCGGTCGCTGCACTGATCATCACGATCATCTTCTATCTTGCAACAAGAGTATTAAGCTTCAGCGAGTGCATGAATGCTATCCCCGAGGGATTCAAGAGCATGGTACCCGCCATCATGATCCTTACCTTTGCATGGACACTTAAAGCCATGACCGATTCACTCGGAGCTGCCGAATATGTCGCAGGTCTTGTGGAACAGATCGCGGATAACCGTGCGATCATGAGTTTCCTTCCCGCATTCGTATTCCTTGTGGGTACGTTCCTTGCTTTTGCGACCGGAACTTCATGGGGTACATTCGGAATCCTGATCCCGATCGTTGTCAACGTATTCGGTTCGGATCTGAACAACGAGCTGATGATAATCGCTATCTCCGCATGTATGGCAGGTGCCGTTTGCGGCGATCACTGCTCACCGATCTCGGATACTACGATCATGGCAAGTGCCGGTGCACAGTGTAATCACATAAGGCACGTATCGACTCAGATACCTTATGCATTTACCGTGGCAGCCGTATCATTCGTGGCATATATCATCGCGGGATTTGCACGTACATGGTTTGTATGCCTTCCTCTGGGCCTGATCCTGATGGTCGGCACACTGCTCGTTATCAGGAAAATGAGCACAAAAGCAGATGTCTGATTCGATTTTGGATTATCTTGAAGAATATGGCGGAAGGACGTTCGTTGAACGTCCTTTCGGCAATCCTGATGTTGTAGCTCTGTCCCAACTGTGTTACTTAAAGTTCGACGGCCTGATCGGAGAAGGAGACACCGTCACCCTGCGAGGCCTTCATAACCACAAGTCCATGGCAGTGATGCTTGAGGATCCCAAGTATGCAAGGGAAAACGGCAGGCTTTTTGACCGGATGTCCAACAGCATAAGATTCCGCGACCTTAAGATATCCCATTACAGAAACATAATCGATAAAGAACTTCAGACGCAGTTTTGCGCGATGACCTTCCATTTGCCCGAAGACATAGTTTTTGTTGCCTTCAGGGGAACGGATGAGACCATGGTCGGCTGGAAGGAAGATTTTAATCTGACCTATATGGATCAGGTTCCCGCACAGCGACTGTCAGTCGAGTATCTTACAGAGGCGGCCGACTTGATCGAAGGGCGCTTTTTTGTCGGAGGACATTCCAAGGGCGGCCATCTTTCGATCTATTCGTCCATGCATGTGCCGGAAGAGATCCAGGACAGGCTGATCAATATCTACTGTCTGGACGGCCCCGGTTTCATGAAAAGCATGCTGGAAAGTGAGGGGTATGACCGTATCAGAGAGCGGATCGTCAAACTGATCCCTCAGTCAAGTGTTGTTGGGATGCTTTCTGAGCGGGATGACAGATACACGGTCATAAAGAGTTCGGGCATCGGCCTTTTGCAGCATAACCTGTATAAATGGGAGATCGAACGCGGGGAACTCGTCGTTGAGGATAATATCAATAACCGGACACGGATCCTCGACCGGACCGTAAATGAGTGGATCGAAGGGCTCGATCAGAACAGCAGACAGAAGTTCGTCGACGGCCTTTATGATATAATCACAAGTTGTGACGCGGATAACCGCGTTGATTTTCTTGCCAATTTTATTAAGAACGCTGCTCAGATCAATAAGACTCTGCGTGAACTTGATGAGGAAACGGCACAGATGCTGAAGGAGGTAGTCAGGATGCTGATCACTTCGGCAACGATTAATTTTGCAGAGGAATATATACGTAATGTTCTATATAAATAAAACGATAGCCTTCAGTGAAGTCGCTCCTGACGGCATGATAAAGATCACGGATATGACCGATTACTTCCAGGATGTGTGCACATTTCAGTCCGACGAACTGGGCGTGGGAATGGATCCCTTGCGCGAGCGCGGATTCGGATGGGTTGCATCCTCCTGGCAGATAGTGGTGAACAGGTATCCCCGCCTTGGTGAAAAAGTGCGTGTGGGTACGGCTCCCTATGAGTTCAAGGGCGTCATGGGAATGCGTAATTTCGTTTTGGAGACACCGGACGGTGAGCGTCTGGCATGCGCCAATTCGATCTGGTCTTTTGTGGATATCGCAAACATGACACTGACCAGGATACCTGCCGACATATCAGGAGCATATGCCCCGGAGGAAAAGATCGATATGGAGTACGCTCCGAGAAAGATAAAGATCCCCGAGGAACTGGCTGCACTGCAGCCGATAGAGGTGAGATATCACAATCTGGATTCCAATGACCATGTAAATAACGCGCAGTATATCTCCATGGCAGAGGATCTGGTCGAATCGGGACGCAGGGCGCGGCAGATTCGCGTGGAATACAGAGCAAGCGCAAGGAGAGGTGATATCATCATGCCCTATGTGAATGAGAACGGGCGGGACGGCATCATCACCGTGGTCCTGTCGGACAGGGATACCAATCCTTATGTTTTGGTTGAATTTACTTTATGAGACCTGAAAATACAAAAACCATGAAAAGACAACTGACTCCGGGAACAACCCATAAGCTCAGGATGATAAAGAAAGTCGATTTCGGTGCATATCTGGCATACGATGCGGATGCTCCGGCCTCGGAGCGCGTTCTTTTGCCCTCCAAACAGGTTGCTCCGGATCTTAAAGCAGGTGACGAGATCACGGTCTTTCTCTATAAGGATTCGGAAGACAGGCTCATCGCGACGACAAGGACTCCTCTCATACAGCTTGGCGGAACCGCCCGCCTTGAGGTGGCCCAGGTCGGAAAGATAGGAGCATTTTTGTCATGGGGACTGGAAAAAGATCTTCTCCTTCCCTATGCGGAGCAGACATATAAGGTTCATGCCGGTGACAGCGTGCTTGTCGCACTGTATCTTGATAAGAGCAATAGGTTGTGTGCGACCATGAACGTATACCCTTATCTTAAGACCGGCAGTCCGTATATCCTTGGTGATACGGTTCACGGGACGGCGTATCAGGACAGCGAGCGGTTCGGGATATTCGTGGCCGTTGACGATATGTATCAGGGCCTCATCCCGCGAAGAGAGTGCTACGGAGACATAAAGCTCGGAGCGGACATATCGGCCCGCGTGGTCCAGGTCAGGGAAGACGGCAAGCTGGACTTGAGCGTAAGGCGTAAAGCTTACGAGCAGATGGACGAAGATGCGGAAGCACTGCTTAAACTCGTGGATTCATATGACGGCGCCCTTCCTTTTACCGATAAGGCTACTCCGGAGGTGATCAAGCTCCATACCGGCATGAGCAAGAATGAGTTCAAAAGGGCCCTCGGCCGTCTGATGAAAGAAGGGAAGGTCATCAAGACGGATACCGCGATAAGGCGCATATAGCGTATATTTAGTAAAAGATATATATTATCAATGCCTCCTTTTTGTTGAAAATGCATTGTAGTTTTGCTATAATGTGAACATATTGGGGGCATATTTATTATGCAAAATGTCTTATCGGAGGGGGATAAGGAGGTATAGCATGATATCAAGTCAGATACTTCAGAACACGATCGATGGGTTAAAGAGTATCGCAAGAGTTGATCTTTGTGTGATGGATGCGGAGGGCAATACCGCTGCGAGCACACTGGACTCGCTGGAGAACTGCAAGGCATCGGCATCGGAGTTTGCCGCAAGTGCCGCCGATTCTCAGGAGATACAGGGCTATCAGTATTTCAAGATATTCGATGAGCAGCAGCTCGAATATATCCTGATAGCTGCCGGATCGGGCGAGGATGTTTATCTTGCCGGACGGATGGCCGCTTTTCAGATCCAGAGCCTGCTGGTCGCATACAAGGAGAGATTTGATAAGGACAACTTCATCAAGAACCTCCTGCTCGACAACCTGCTGCTCGTGGACATCTACAGCCGTGCAAAGAAGCTCCATATACAGACAGACGCCAAGCGTGTGGCCATCATAGTCGAGACCATGGCCGATAAGGACAGCAATACACTGGAGCTTGCCCGTCTCTATATGGGACCCAACAATCTCGATTTCGTTACCGCAGTCGATGAGAATAACGTGATCATAGTCAAGGATATGTCCGAAGGTGACATAGATAAGGAACTTGACAAGGTCACCAAGGGTATCGTTGCCTATCTTAAGAAAGAAGGACAAAAGAACGTCCGCGTTGCATACGGTACCGTCATAAATGAGATCAAGGAAGTCAGCCGCTCATATAAGGAAGCCAAGATGGCCATGGATGTCGGCAAGATATTCTTTGATGACAGGGACATCATCGCATATTCCGAACTGGGTATCGGCCGTCTGATCTATCAGCTGCCCATCCCGCTGTGCAAGATGTTCATCAAGGAGATCTTCGACGGGCACAGCCCCGAGGATCTTGACGAGGAGACCATTACCACCATTAATAAGTTCTTTGAGAACAGCCTGAACGTATCGGAGACATCCAGACAGCTGTTCATCCACCGAAACACTCTCGTGTACAGGCTGGATAAACTTCAGAAATCCACAAAGCTGGATATCAGGGTTTTCGAGGACGCCATTACTTTCAAGATCGCGCTCATGGTGGTTAAATATATGAATTATATGGAGAAGTTTGAATTCTGATGTCAATAAGACATCACCGATCACGAGGAGATTTGATAAGTGGCTGAGAAGAAGAAAAAAGGCGCCAAACCTTCACCCTACATTATTGAACTCAATAATGTGACCAAGATCTATCGCGACAGTTCTACCGGAGCAAACAGCGGACAGCATGCGCTACATGATGTAAGTCTTAAGGTCAGACCGGGTGAATTCGTATTCATAGTCGGTGAGAGCGGATCAGGTAAATCGACTATGATCAAACTGCTCCTTAGAGAGCTGACTCCCACAGAGGGAACGATCAATGTCATGGGATACGATCTTAATCATATCCGTCATCATAAGATACCGAAATTCCGCCGCAACATCGGTATCGTATTCCAGAACTTCCGCCTGCTCAATGACCGTAACGTATATGAGAACGTCGCATTCGCGCAGCGCATAATCCAGAAATCCAACAAAGAGATCAGAAGAAATGTCCCCGCCGTTCTCGCACGCGTCGGCCTGGCAGGCAAGTACAAGGCCAAGACCAAGCATCTTTCCGGCGGTGAGCAGCAGCGTGTGGCTATCGCGAGAGCTCTCGTCAACAAGCCTTCGATCCTTCTTTGCGACGAGCCTACCGGTAATCTGGATCCGAAGATCACATGGGAGATCATGAAACTGCTCGAGAACATCAACGAGCAGGGAACCACGGTGCTCGTGGTTACACATAACGCAGATATAGTCAACTCCATGCAGAAGAGAGTCGTTACACTCGAGAAGGGTGTGATCGTAAGCGACGAGGAACAAGGGGGATATATAGATGAAGATTAATTCCTTTTTCTATACTCTTCACCAGGGTTTTAAGAACATATTCCGAAACAAACTGTTTACACTGGCATCGCTGGCCACGATAGGTGCATGCCTTTTCCTGTTCGGCATAATGTATTCCATTCTGGCGAACTTTGAGAACATCATCAAGAATGCCGAAAACGGTGTAAGTGTAACCGTATTCTTCGATGAAGGACTGGATGATGCGTCCATTCAGAGCATCGGTGATCTGATACGCTCCCAGACCGATATCGTGAGCAATGTCGTATTTGTCAGCGCCGAGGATGCATGGGAGAGCTTCAAGGAAGAATATCTCGGGGAGTATGCCGACGGATTCACGGAGAACCCTCTGGCAGATTCCGCGCATTACGAGATATATCTTAAGGATGTCTCCAGACAGCAGGAACTTGTGGATATGCTTAACGGGCTGAACGGTATCCGAAGGGTTAACCAGTCAGAGATGACGGCGACCACACTGACCGGTATCAACAAACTGGTGGCATATATCTCGGTCGGGATCATCGCGATACTGCTTGCTGTATCCATCTTCCTGATCAGCAATACCATTACGATAGGTATCTCTGTCAGAAAAGAGGAGATCGAGATCATGAAATATATCGGGGCGACGGATTTCTTCGTAAGATCACCGTTCGTCGTTGAAGGTATGCTCATAGGCGTGATCGGAACGATCATTCCTCTCGCACTCATCTATTTCCTGTATGATGTCGTTATCGGTTTCATCAAGGAGAGGTTTTCGGTATTGTCACAGCTGCTGACATTCCTTTCCATACAGGAGATCTTCCATGTGCTGGTTCCCGTCAGTCTTGCGATCGGCTTGGGTATAGGTTTCCTCGGAAGTATCATCACAGTACGCAAGCATCTCAGGGTATGATATATGAGCATCGGTTTTTCTGAGAATCTTTTTTCCCGAAATAAAAACAAGATCAGACGGGCAGTCGGATTTGCGTTGGTCACAGTCATGCTCTGCAGCATGACCGGTGATCTGCATGCCGCGACATATACCAACGCGAGCATTCAGAACAAGCAGAACGAACTTGCCGGAGCGAAGGAACAGGTTTCCGAACTGAAAGGCAGCCTTACCGATGTGCAGCGCATCAAGGATGAGCTCGAGAGCAAGAAGAGCGATCTGGATGCGTATATTACACAGCTTGATGCCCAGCTTACCGATATGACGCTTAAGATTGATGAATATAACCGTCTTATCAGTGAGAAGGAAGCCGATATCGAGCAGTCCAGGCTCGATCTTGAAGAAGCGGAGCGCGTTCAGGAAGACCAGTATGAGTCCATGAAAAAGCGCATCCGGTTCATGTACGAATCCGGAGATGTCATGTATCTGGACATGCTGTTCGGAGCCGGAAACTTTTCCGATATGATCAGCAAGGCCGACTATATCGAGATGCTTTCGGCATATGACAGGCGCAAACTCGACGAATATATCGAGACTACGGAGTATGTGAGTGCGTGCAAGGCGGAACTTGAGGCGGAGAAGGAAGTTCTCGATGCAGCAAAGGAAGCAGTCGAGGCTGAGCAGGCTAACGTAAACGAGCTGATGGTCGAGAAAGAGGAGCAGGTAAACTCCGTAAATGCGGAGATCAAGGATAAAGAGGCTGAGATCAAAGAATACGAAGCTTATATCAATGATATGAACTCCGAGATCAAAGCTCTTGAGAAGGCCATAGCCGATGAGATCGCTGCTCTTGAGGAAGCCAATCGCCGTCAGTATAACGGAGGAATGTTCGCATGGCCGTGCCCTGCATATACACGTATATCGGACGACTACGGCAATCGTATCCATCCCATACTCAAGGTGGAGAAATTCCATAACGGAATAGACCTCGCAGCCCCTTACGGATCCTCGATCCTAGCGGCATACGACGGAGACGTGGTCGCAGCCGATTACTCATCATCGATGGGTAACTACATCATGATCAATCACGGCAGCGGGATATATACTATATATATGCATGCTTCCGCTCTCTACGTTTCGAAGGGACAGGAAGTGAGCAAAGGCCAGACCATAGCAGCCGTCGGTTCAACCGGACGGTCTACCGGTAACCATTTACACTTTTCAGTAAGACAGAACGGGAATTATGTAAGTCCATGGAACTATCTGAAATAAACCCAGATCAGGTTCAAGATCAAATTCAATATCAGCAACAGAGACCGGAACCGGTGAAGAAGAAAGCTTCATTTGCGGCCGGTCTTATCATTGGTCTTTGTGTGGGGCTGATCGCAGCCGTTGCTGTAGGAATAGCCGCTTACAGACATTATACCAGGCTCATTGCTCCCGGTAAGGTCGTTGATGAGTTTACGATCCAAAAGATCAATCTTTTATCCGATGTCATAGATACATATTCCTATGACTACATGAATGATGAGTATACCGTCGAAGAAAAGCGGGACGGTCTCTATCGCGGGATAGTGGATGCTATCGGCGATAAGTATTCCGCATACATGACTGCCGAGGAGCTTGCGGAGGAACTTGAGGATAATGCCGGCGTATACTATGGGATCGGTGCATATGTCTCATTAACGGAGGACGGTTACCCTTACCTTAGCGGTATCATGGAGGGCACCCCGGCCGAGAAGGCACAGCTGCGCTCCGGCGATGTCATAGTCGAGGTCGACGGTGAGTCGGTCCTCGGATGGGATCTGGATGAAGCGGTCGCCCATATCAGGGGTGAAGAGGGTACCGTGGTCCATCTTAAGATATATCGCGAAGGTGAAAGAGACTACCTTGAGATCGACGTAACGAGGGGTGAGGTCCAGAGTCAGACCGTAGCCCATGAGATGCTCGAAGACGATATAGGCTATATAGTCATCGCGCATTTTGATTATGTTACGATAGAGCAGTTTGCGGAAGCATATAAGGATATCCGCGATCATGGCGCAAAGGGCCTGATATTAGACCTGAGGGGTAATCCCGGAGGTCTTGTGACCAGCGTTGTTGGAGTTGCCGAACAGATTCTTCCCGAGGGACTGGTCTTCTATGAGGAAGGCAGTAACGGGAGACGGATAGACTATCCGTGTGACGGTCAGAATGAGATAGATATACCGCTGGTAGTTCTGGTCGATCAGTATTCTGCCAGTGCAGCCGAGATCTTAAGCGGCTCCATAAGGGATCACGGCGTCGGAACTCTCGTTGGCAAAAATACATTCGGCAAAGGCATCGTTCAGGACGTCAAGCAGTTGTCCGACGGATCGGCCGTGAAACTTACCGTCAGTGCATACTACCTTCCAAACGGTGATAATATTCAGGGAACCGGCATCGCACCCGATGTTGAGGTTGATCTGGATGTTGACGCTTACTATGATGAAGGCATCGACACGCAGCTGGATAAGGCGATCGAAGTACTCCGGTCCCAAATGAAATAAAGTACAGGAAACAAGGTCTGTGATGGACATCGGACAATTCAGATATAAATATGAAACACATCTGCACACATGCGAAGGCAGTGCCTGCGGTCATGACCACGGCGAAGATATGGCCCGTGCCTGCAAGGAAGCCGGATATGACGGGATCTTTGTGACCGATCATGCCTGGGGAGGCAATACCGCAGTAGACAGGTCGCTTCCCTGGCGCGAGTGGGTGAGACAGTTTGTGACCGGTTATGAAAGAGCGCATGAGTGGGGTGAAAAGAACGGACTTAAGGTCTGGTTCGGATATGAATCGGGCTATCATGGTACGGAATTCCTGATCTACGGGATCACTCCCGAATGGATGGCAGATCACGAAGAACTTCATGATGCGACCATTCCCGAACAGCTTGACATCATTCATTCCGGAGGCGGGATCGTCGCTCAGGCCCATCCCTACAGGGAGGAATTCTACATACCCGAGATCAGGCTCTTTCCCGAATATGCCGATGCCATAGAGGGCATCAACGCCACGCATACCAGCCATCTGAGCAAGTCCCATAAGAGCGATGAGTGGAACCCGCAGGCGATAGAGCTTGCAAGGGCAAATAACAAGCCGATGACCGCGGGATCCGATGTTCATTCCGTCACTATCTACGGTGGGGGGATACTTACATCAACACCGATAAACAGCCCCCGGGATTTCATCGATCTCATAATGGATGATGATATGTATCTGATGACGGACGGAGAAACATTCTTCGACAGATACGGGAATCTTTGCATCTGAAGTGATTAAGATGTATAATTGCGCATGGAAATACGTCCGTGTATTTCCGGACATGCGCTGCATTAATCCGTTAATGGCGCATGGAAATACGTCCGTGTATTTCCGGACATGCGCTCAATTAATCCGTTAATTGCGCGGCAATCGAAACAATCATTTTAAGAAGGTAGGTAAAAACATGTCAGACAACTCAACCAAAGCCGGCAGCAGGCGCGAGAACAAATGGATATGCGCAGCGATCCCGGCACTACTTCTTCACTGCAGTATCGGTACGGTATACTGCTGGGGTACTTTTTCAAAAGAGATCGGGGAGTACATATACGGAGCCGAGAATTTCCAGGCACATTCAAGTGCCGTACAGTGGGCATTCTCACTTGCGATATTCTTCCTCGGCATGTCAGCGGCTTTCCTGGGAGACGTAGTTGAAAAAGACATTCACAGATCGTCGCTCATCGCCACTGTCTGCTTTACACTCGGTATGGTGGGAACCGGTTTTGCGATCCTATTAAGATCACTTCCGCTGGTATTCCTGTTCTACGGATGTATCATGGGTATCGGACTCGGTACCGGATACTTAAGCCCCGTAAAGACACTGATGCTGTGGTTTAAGGATCGTAAGGGGCTGGCAACCGGTCTTGCGGTTGCAGGCTTCGGCCTTGCTAAGGCTATCGCAACACCCGTTATGCAGTTCTTCCTTACGAAGTTTAACAATAACCCCGCATACATGTTCTTCATAATGGGCGCTATCTACTGCGTGATGATGTTCATCGGACATCTGCTTCTCAAGAAACCCTCCGACTGGGTAGAAGCACATTCGGAAAACGGCGGCATCAAGGAATTCTTTGCCACACTCGGCAAAAACTTCAAGACCTCGTTCTCGAACAAGACCTTCATCGGTATCTGGATCATGTTCTACATCAACATTACCTGCGGTCTTGCTCTTATATCTCAGGAAAAGGCAATATTTAACTCGATCGGCTTAAGCCTCACCGTAGCAGCAACGCTCGGTTCGGTCACCGCCATCGCAAATGCGGCCGGCAGACTCGGTTTCTCCGCATGGGCAGATATGTTCAAGGACAGAAATACGATCTATAAGATCATCTTCATCCTTTCCATCCTGTTTACCGGAGCGGTCGTTATCACTCACGGGATCGATAACAAGATCGTATTCTTATGCGTAGCGCTTCTGATCATGGTTAACGCCGGATACGGCGGAGGTTTCTCGAATGTTCCGACACTTCTTTCCGATCACTTCGGAATGAAGAGCATATCCGCGGTTCACGGCATGTGCCTTTCCGCATGGGCAATGGCAGGTCTTTCCGGAAACCAGCTTGCAACATTCATCGTTAAGCATGTCGGCGAGTTCAAGGATACTACTCTTTCGGACGGTACGGTAGTTTCCGTTAATACTCAGGGTTATCAGACAGTTCTTTATGTGACTCTCGGTCTGTATGTCCTGGCCTGCATCGTATGCTTCACCATGATCCCTAAGAAAAAGAACGATAAGGAAGCAGCTGAGTAACTGATATGTTCTGTTAAATAATGTGATCCCCTCGCATATCGCGAGGGGATTTTTGTAACAAGGAGGTATGGCAAATGGCAGCTGATATCAAAAGATTCCGATATGGAGACCCGATAGAGACGGATGCGGTCACGGTCGGGATACCTGTTTCGCCGGGTGATCCCCGGGGATTGAAGGTCGATGCGAACGCAAAAACCATGTCATGTGTGATGAGCGAAGATACGATAGTTTACGGTCTGGGGGAGACCGTAAGGGGTATCAACAAGAGAGGCTGGCTGTATAAAAGCTTCAATGCCGACGATCCCCATCATGAGGAGGGCAAAAATTCACTTTATGCATCCCAGAACTTCATTCTCCTCGATGACGGGACAGACTGCATCGGATACTATTTTGATCACCCGGGCGCAGTATATTTTGACATCGGATATACGGATATCGATACATGTACGGTTTCCTTTGATGATATGGACCTGTATGTATATGCGATAGAAGGTGATACGCCTCTTGAGATCGTGAGGGAGTTCCGCCGGATAATAGGGACCAGCTATATCCCGCCCAAATGGGCTTTCGGCTACGGCCAGAGCAGATGGGGCTACAAATGCGCCAAAGACATCCGCGAAGTGGCCGATAAGTACGATGAACTCGATATCCCGATAGATATGATATATATGGATATCGATTATATGACTGATTTCAAGGTTTTTACGGTCGATCCGGAGAAATTCCCGAACACGGCTGATTTTGTGGCTGAGATGAAGGCGCGCGGGATCCATGTGGTTCCGAATACGGATCCCGGTGTAAAGATCGAGCCCGGATACAGCGTATACGAAGAAGGCCTGTCGGGCGGGCACTTTTGCAAAAAAGAGGACGGAACCGAGCTTGTGGCAGCAGTCTGGCCCGGAAAGATCCACTTCCCCGATTTCCTGAATTCCGATGCGCGCAGATGGTTCGGCGACAAATATAAAGTCATGACCGATCTCGGAATAGACGGTTTCTGGAATGACATGAACGAGCCGGCCATCTTCTATACCGATGAGATCTTAAACGGCGTATATGAGGAACTGGAAGAGTTAAAGGGCAGGGAGATGGATATCTGGGGCTTCTTTAAATTCAAGGAGCTGATGGAGTCCATCGATAATAATCCCGAGGATTACAGGCGTTTTTATCATGACATGGACGGCAGAAAAGTCCGTCATGACAAAGTGCATAACCTCTATTCTTTCAATATGACGAAAGCCGCCGGCGAAGCATTTAAGCGAAATAATCCCGGCCAGGAGATACTGCTCTTCTCCAGGGCATCCTTTATCGGTGCGCACAGGTACGGCGGAGTATGGACCGGCGACAATATGTCCTGGTGGAGCCATCTGCTGCTGAACATCAAGCAGATGCCGTCTCTTAACATGACCGGATTCTTATACAGCGGTGCCGACACGGGCGGGTTCGGAGCAGATACCACGGAAGATCTGATGATGCGATGGATCGAGTTCAGCATGTTCACGCCTCTGTTCAGGAATCATTCGGCACTCGGAACCAGAGAGCAGGAACTCTATCGTTTTAAGAGAAAAGAGGACTTCAGGCATCTGATCGAACTGAGATATGCGTTGATCCCTTATATATATGATTCCTTCGTAAAGGCAGCCAAGGAAAACGATATGTACATAAAGCCGCTCGCTTTTGATTACAGATCGGATCAAAACTGCAGGGATATCGAAGACCAGCTCCTGGTAGGAGACAGTATCATGATCGCTCCGGTATATGAGCAGAATGCAAAAGGCCGTTTCGTATATCTGCCCGAAAACATGAAGTTTGTCCGTTTCAGAAGCGCAGAAGATTATGATACGGAGATATTGAATAAAGGCACTCATCACATAGATCTGGCCCTGAACGAAGTTGCGGTATTCATACGACCGGGTCACAGACTCCCTTTGGCGAAACCTGCGAAGAGAGTCGGAGATATTGATTTCGAAAACCTGAAATACATCGAAGGCTGAAAAAACAGGCAACCACAATATATTGATTGTGCAAAATTACGGCTTTCCTGAAAAAAATTGTAAACATTTGTTATTTTATGTTTACATAAAACACAACATGATGTATACTTGTTATGTCTACTTGTAATATCTTGTGTTATTCACTCAGGAGGTATGTAATGAAAAAATTGTTTTCCCGTGCATTAGGCGTATTGATGACAGTAGTGATGGTCACAATATGTGCTATGATCGTTCCGGTTGAGTCACAGGCTGCAACAGGAACATTTATCGGAACCGTTTCCGAAAAGACCACGATCGATGTTCTTTATCTGATAACCAAGGGCGGTACGATGGAGATCAAGATCGACGCCAATACTAACCTCGAGAATTGTAAGTTCCTGCTTCCGGGTTATAAACTTGAATGTACCTGCTACACTACAGATAGCGATGAGTACTGGCATGCAGCCAACATTAAGGGTAATTCCACTCCGGGTGCTGCTGCTGTAGATACTTCCAAACTCTACTCCGTAACCGGAACCGTAGCCAAGGGAACCAACGAAGGACTCCTGCTCTTAAAGCTCAGTGACGGAACGATACAGATCAAGATCGACCCCACTACCGATTGCAGCGGCGTACGCATGTTTATCCTGGGAAGACAGCTTCAGGTAATAGCTGCAAAAGGAACCGACGGCTCCCTGCATGCACAGACTATATCCGATACATCATCATCCGCATATACCGTGATCACGAGCGTGAACGGTTACCAGGGCGCAGGCCAGTCTTCCGCTGCCACTGCAACCGCTACAGCTGTAGGCAAGATCGATAAGGCTACAACGGCATCCACACTGGTACTCAACACCACCGGCGGACAGATGCAGATCAAGATAGATTCAAATGTTGACCTGTCCCAGGGCCATGTACTTATGCCCGAAACAGTTGCAAGCGTTACTTATTACAAAGGATCCGATGAGTATCTCCACACCAACTGCATAGTGAACAGTTCATCCAAGCAGGCTGCAGTCACCACTCTCGACGGAAACACCGTAACCGTAACGGGAACGGTAGGAGACGGTTCTTCGGAAAGCACGATCCATCTTCAGACCAGCGGCGGTACGATGGAGATCAGACTTGATTCGAATACGGATTATACCAACTGCCCTCTGCTTCTTAAGGGTAAGACCGTTCAGATGGCTATCCAGAGAGGCGCCGATGAGTACTATCACGCATTAGCTATCGCTGCCAAGTAAGAGAGGGATCATCTGACGGATGTAAGGATTTAAGGTTTCGCGGTTTTTGTATTCGGGAGCGAAATGGACTTCATCCATGAACATTGAACTTTCGCAGAAAACAAAGCTGTCACAGTAATCCGGGTACAGTTCATCAAGACCGGTTTCAGCGAAGACCTTACGGATCTCATCACACTCGCTCCTTCTGGACGGAATATCACACAGAGGAGTGGAGACCAGATGAACGCTTACACCGTTTTGTGAACAAAGAGCATATATCTGTTTGAGATAATCTATGGAGACATCCGAAATAACGGGTGTCTCCTTTTTATCCGCAGGATCGCCGTTTAGTTTTGTTATGGCATTAAGATACAGAGCCCTGTTTAAGCCGGACTCATTTATATAGTCAAGGACTGCGGGCTTTAAGAAGAAAGAACCGTAGGTCGCTTTAAGTTTTCCCATGACCAGCGGATCCAGGTCATCACCGTATCCGTGAATGATAAAGGGCATTGCGATGTACTGGTATGACAGCAGAGGATCTATGTCGGATGCAAGTGTCCCCGAGTAAAAGACTATGTACACATCGGTAGCGTCAGGGTGGTTTTTAAGGTATTCCTTTACGAGGATATACTGACCCGCGAATGTGATCGCACGGTTTACGGGGCAGATCCTGAAATCGGGATTATCGTAGAGCACGCCGTCAAACAGCTGATTGGCGACGGAATCTCCGAGGATCAGGGAAGTGGTCGCGTCCTGTTCGGATACGAACGAGAGGACGGGTGCGACCTCCTCATATCCGTATCGGCTCCCGTTTAAGTTGGCAACCTTATTGATGTAACTGCGAAGAGGTCCCTTATATGACGCATAGTCAAAAGCGCACAGGAGCAGTGCGAGTATCAGCACAAAGGCTATGCGGCCGTATATGATCTTTTTCTTACTGATATTGTACGTTCTAGAAGCTTCCATATATAAATCCCGAAATATCCATGCTCATGACAGAAAGTGAAGCAAGTATGATCCAGAAGATCACGATATAGCAGGCTGCCCACCTGATGACTGTGGGGAGCCTTAAGTACATTTCATATATCTTCACGCCCTTGTTTCGCATAACATCCGTGATCACAAGAACAGCAAAAGCAGCCAGCAGATACATGATATGTATGTAGTTGAGCCCGGATGATGCGAACTCATTGAGGACGGACACAGGAGAGATGCTCATCCCGGATCCGAACCTTTTAAGCATTCCGACAGCAGAACTTAAGTCCCTTGCCCTGAAGAAAAACCAGGCAAGATCGACGGCAGCGAAAGTCAGGACGATACGGACGATCCTGTTTTTTATATGATGCTTTGAGAGATTTTCAATGATCTGATAGATGCCGTGAAGAAGTCCCCATACCAGGAAGTTAAACCCGGCTCCGTGCCAGAGACCGCTTATCGCAAAAGTGATCAGGACGTTTAACTGTTTGCGCATGTTTCCTTTTCTGCTTCCGCCCAGAGGTATATAGATATAGTCTCTGAGCCATTCCGAAAGAGATATATGCCATCTTCGCCAGAAGTCGCGCACTCCTTCGGCAAGATAGGGCTGTCTGAAGTTTCGTTTGATGTTGATGCCCAGGAGCCCGGCACATCCGAAAGCGATATTGCTGTAGCCGTCAAAATCCGCATACAGCTGGAAGGCATAAATGACAGTTGCCGCCATTATGGCCGCCCACGAATGTGAATCGTAATGATCGAAAACCTCTCCGACCAGAAGCCCTGCGATGTTTGAGATGGAGATCTTTTCCAGGAGCCCCCAGAGGATGAGCAGGAACGAATATGTGAAGTCGCTCTCACGGGGGTCATCGAGCTGAGCCGAGATATCCTGCAGTTTCTCGATCGGGCCCGATACTATCACAGGGAAAAAAGAGAGGCATATGAACAGATCGCTGAAGCGCCTGACCGGTTTGCATTTACCTGTCATAACGTCTGCTATGTATCCTATGGCCATCAGCATATAGAACGAAAAGCCCAGAGGATAGAATGCTCCGGTCATATGATAAGCAAACATGAGAACGATCGGAACTATCCCCAGCAGACATAGCGAAACGGGGCCGGGGCGACGGTTTTCAAAGAAGATCCCCAGGGAAAAAGCAGCCGCAGCCACGCCCAGTAAAAACACACCTCCTACCGGTCCCGAAGAGAGATAGAAGATGATATTGGCGATCAAAAGCACGTACTTACGTATCCTTTGCGGAACGATCCGGGTCAGCGCGAGCATCATTATATAGAAGATCAAAAATACCACAGATGTAAGTTGCATAGTGCGTATAGTATACAACAGTTGACAAATACTGTGAATAATACAATAATATTAAAGTTACGGATATTAAAATTAGGCGAGGTATCTGAGTGAATCCGAAAACATTACGATATATATTGAAGCGTCTGGTGCTCGGCGTATTCACCGTCTGGGTTGTCATTACGCTTACTTTCTTTATAATGCACGCGGTTCCGGGCGGTCCGTTCCTCTCGGAAAAGGCGGTATCTCCTGCCGCTCAGGCAGCGATGGAGGCTAAGTACGGTCTGGACAAACCTCTCATGGTTCAGTACACCACATATCTGACGGACGTTATCCAGTTCAGGTTCGGTCCCTCTCTCAAGCAGAGAGGCCGTATGGTCATCGATATCATGAGTGACGGTCTGAAAGTGTCCGTTAAGCTCGGTATCGTGGCCGCGCTTTTAGCGCTGGTCATCGGTGTAGTGCTCGGTGCGGTTGCCGCTCTTCGCAGAAACACCGTGATCGACCGTATCATCATGATCATAACCACGGCATTCGTGTCAATGCCCTCGTTTATCATGGGTTCGCTGCTGCTCGTCGGGTTTGCGATCAAGATCCATATGTTCCCCGCAAACGGAGCGAGCAAGGGAGGTCTCGTTCTTCCGATCATCACGCTCATGTTATATCCCATGTCATACATAACGAGGCTTACGCGTTCATCCATGCTGGATGTCCTCGGTCAGGACTATATCCGTACGGCCAAGGCCAAAGGCGTATCGGGCGGCCGTATCATCTTCGGACATGCCCTGAAGAATGCACTTATCCCCGTCATAACATATTTCGGTCCGATGCTCGCATATATCGTTACGGGTTCGCTCGTTGTTGAGCAGATCTTTGCCGTTCCCGGTATCGGCCGCGCTTTTGTGCAGAGTATCATCAACAGAGACTACACATTGATCATGGGTACTACGATCGTGCTTGCTTCGCTGATAGTCATCATGAACCTTGTCAGCGATATCATGTACAAGATCGTGGATCCCCGTATCAATCTGGAATAGATTAAGGTGCCGTAAATGAACGAGAACTTGAAAAGATTAAGCATGCAGGTCGATCTTGACAGCTTCATTCCTGCAACCGATGCCGAAAAAGAATACATGGTCACAATGAGACCTTCCACGACCTTCTTCCATGACGGTGTGGAGAGACTCAAGAAGAACCGTGTCGCCATGGTGAGCTTCTTTATCATAGTGATCATCACTCTCATGGCTATCTTCATCCCCATGTTCTGGCCGTACAAATATGAAGAGATGCTCGGAATGCAGCCCGGAAAACCCATGGATGCATCTTTCAATAACCTTAAGCCTTTTGAGTATTCTTCTACCGAACTGGCCCGGATAGATGAGGGCGAGTCGGTATTTCCTCATCTGTTCGGAACGGATTCCCAGGGACGCGACTACTTCATCCGTGTTGTCTACGGAACAAGGATATCCCTGGCGGTAGGTTTCTTCGCAAGTATCATCGTGCTCGTGATAGGTATCGTGGTAGGATCCGTATCCGGATATGCCGGCGGCGCGGTCGATATGATAATAATGCGAATAGTGGATATCATATATTCGCTTCCCGATATGCTGATGGTCATCCTGCTCGCGGCAGTTTTGAGGCAGCGGCTCGGTCCCGCCATAGACGGAACGCCGCTTGCTTCGATCGGATCCAACATCATATCGCTGTTCATAATATTTGCACTCCTGTACTGGGTGGGCATGTCCCGTCTTGTACGAGGACAGATCCTGTCTTTAAGAGAGCAGGAGTATGTTCTGGCGGCTCGTACCGCTGGCGCAAAAGGCAGCTGGGTCATCAGGAAGCATCTGATCCCCAACTGTATATCCGTCATCGTTATATCCACGGCGCTTCAGATCCCCAGTGCGATATTTACCGAGAGCTACCTTTCGTTCCTCGGTCTGGGTGTCAATGCACCGATGCCTTCGCTCGGATCGCTTGCATCCGATGCGCTTAACGGACTTTCATCCTATCCGTACAGACTGGTCATTCCCGCAATAGTGATCTCACTTATCGTGCTTTCACTCAACCTGTTCGGCGATGGGCTCAGGGACGCCTTCGATCCCAAACTGAACAACTAAGGAGGATACAGGAATGGCATTACTTGAAGTCAGAGATCTTCATACATCATTTTTTACCGATGCCGGTGAAGTACGTGCGGTAAACGGCGTGTCCTTCAATCTGGATCACGGTAAGGTGCTTGGCATAGTAGGTGAGTCGGGCTCGGGCAAATCCGTGACCGCGTATTCGATCATGCAGATCCTCGCATCAACAGGAAAGATCGTTTCGGGATCCATCAAGTTCGACGGGATCGAACTGGTGGGAGCCGGTGAAAAGGTCATGAAGGACATCCGCGGAAACAGGATATCCATCATTTTCCAGGATCCGATGACGTCCTTAAACCCTACTTACAGTATCGGAAAGCAGCTGATGGAGGCTATACTCCTGCATACCGGGCGCAATAAGCAGGAAGCTTATGACCGCGCGGTCGAGATGCTCAAGCTCGTAAACGTAAACGAGCCCGAGAAGCGCATGAAACAGTATCCGTATGAGTTTTCGGGCGGAATGAGACAGCGTGTCATGATCGCCATGGCTCTTGCCTGCGAACCGGATATCCTGATAGCCGATGAGCCCACGACGGCTCTCGATGTTACGATCCAGGCCGGAATCCTGGAACTGATGAAAGACATCCAGAAGAAGATCGGCATGGCGATCATCATGATCACCCACGATCTCGGTGTAGTGGCCCAGTTATGCGACGAAGTCATAGTAATGTATGCCGGAGGCATATGCGAGCAGGGTACCGAGAATGAGATATTCTACAATCCCTGCCATGAGTATACCAAGGGACTGATGAGGTCCATCCCTACGACCGACAACAACGGAGAAAAGCTCCAGCCGATCACGGGTACGCCCATCGATCTGCTCAATCTCCCCAAGGGATGTCCTTTTGCTCCCCGTTGTGATAACGCTATGAAGATATGTCTGACCAAGACCTGCGAGAGGATCCAGATCAATGAGGATCATCAGGCTGCTTGTTGGATGAACGTTAAGAATTCGATCGAAAAGGAAGGCGGTGCAGATGAGTAATACTACAGAACCGCTCATTCAGGTTAACCATCTTAAGCAATACTTTGATATAAACATGGGATTCTTCCAGTCCAAGGCTCTTAAAGCAGTGGACGATATCTCTTTTTCGATAAGAGAAGGTGAGACCCTGGGTCTCGTCGGAGAGTCGGGATGCGGAAAGACCACTGCCGGCCGTTCCATCCTGCATCTGTATAAGCCCACTGCCGGTGAAGTCATCTACCGCGGAAAGAAGATAGAGACCAAACAGGACATACAGGAATTCAGAAAGCATGCGACGATGGTATTCCAGGATCCCTATTCATCACTGGATCCCAGGATGACCGTGGAAGACATAATCGGTGAGCCTCTGGACATACATAAGATGTATTCGTCCAAAAACGAGCGCAGGGATAAGATCCTGTCTCTAATGGATCATGTGGGCCTTAACTCCGAGCATGCGGCAAGATATGCGCATGAGTTTTCGGGCGGACAGAGACAGCGTGTAGGTATCGCTAGAGCACTTGCGGTAGACCCCGACTTCATAGTCTGCGATGAGCCCGTGTCTGCTCTGGACGTGTCCATTCAGGCCCAGGTCATCAATATGTTTGACGAGCTCCAGGAGAAGATGAACCTTACTTATCTGTTCATCGCCCATGACCTACTGGTAGTGCGTCACATATCCGACAGGATAGCGGTCATGTATCTCGGACATATGGTAGAGCTTGCCGATGCGGACCAGATATATGACAGACCGCTCCATCCTTATACCAAGGCTCTTATATCCGCGGTTCCGGTACCGGATCCGAAGATCGCCAAGGCGAATAAGCGTATTGAGCTGTCGGGCGAGATCCCCAGTCCCTTAAATGCTCCGACCGGATGCCCGTTCCACACCAGATGTCCCTATGCGACGGACAGATGTAAAGAGGAGATGCCTTCATTCGAAGAGGTCGAGACCGGAAGATTCGTTGCATGCCACAGGGTCAAAGAGGTTAATTGATTTCACTGCGCTGCTAAGCAGACGCTTTGAAATAGATCTAGTTTCATAAAAATATAAGGAGGATTATTATGAAAAAACTAGTAGCACTTTTACTTGCCGGTGCCATGTGTCTTTCACTGGTAGCCTGCGGCGATTCAGCTCAGACTTCAGCTCCTGCCGCTTCTACTGACACCGCAGCAACAACTGACAGCACTTCTGCGGATACCACAGATACTACTGCCGCTTCAGACACCGCCGCTGCAGAAGATACCACAACAGAAGGTAATTCCATCAGCGTATGTCTTGCTTCTGAGCCCGCTTCCATCGATCCCGCGCTTAACAGCGCAGTAGATGGCGCTACTCTTCTCGTACACCTTTTCTCAGGTCTCGCTAAATGGGATCAGACTGCAGACGGTACTCTTACACTTGTAGCAGATGCCGCAACAGAGCTTCCCGAGGGTGTTGAGAATGAGGACGGAACCGTAACTTATACTTACACTCTGCGTGACGGCCTTAAGTGGTCTGACGGCCAGGATGTAACGGCTAACGACTTCGTATTTGCATGGAACCGTGCAGCTTCCGATGATCTTGCCGCTGACTACGGTTATATGTTCGAAGTTGTTGACGGTTATGATGAGGTCGCTGAAGGTTCAGCTGATTCCATGAACATCAAGGCTGTTGACGACAAGACTATCGAAGTTACATTAAAGAACGCTGTTGCATACTGGAACGAGCTCCTTGCTTTCCCTACATACTTCCCCGTACGTGAGGACGTAGTAGCAAACGAGAGCTGGGCAACAGATCCTTCCACATTCGTATGTAACGGTGCATACACCATGACCAAGTGGGATCACAACTCACTGATCACTCTTACCAAGAATGCCAACTTTGCAGATGCAGCCGACATCACAATGGATGAGATCAACTTCTATCTTTCCGATGATGCCAACAACATGCTGACCAACTTCGAGAACGGCAGCTGGCAGATGATCGATGACGTTCCCACAAACGAGATCGCAGCACTCAAGGATAAGTATCCGGATGAGTTCGTAGTTGCAGGTCAGCTCGGTACATACTATGTATGCTGGAACGTTAACGAGGATATCCTTCCTGCAGGCAGCGGCCTTTCAGGTGCAGATGCCGAAAAGGCAAGAGCTGAGATCAGAAATGCCGTATCACTTCTCTTCGACCGTAACTACATCGTAGAGGAGATCGGTCAGGCAGGTCAGGTTCCCGCAGCTTCATTCGTAGCCATGGGTCTTACCGATGCAGACGGATCACAGTTCTACAACAACGCCAATGGCGGCAAGGGCGGATACTACGCAGTAGATACCGCATCACTTCAGTCCAACTTTGATGAGGCTGTAGAGGTTCTTAAGAAGTATTACACATATGATGAGTCTACCGGTCAGTTCACTGACTTCCCTACCATGACTTATCTCTACAACACTTCCGAAGGACACAAGGCTATCGGTGAGTATCTCCAGAGCGCACTTGCTCAGGTAGGTATCACTATGAACCTTGAGAACCAGGAGTGGAACACATTCCTTGAGACACGTAAGAACGGTGACTACTCCATCGCACGTAACGGATGGCTTGCTGATTACAACGATCCCATCTGCTTCCTTGATATGTGGGTAACCGCTTCGGGTAACAACGATGTACAGTTCGGTAAGGGTGACAACGCTTCCGTAAAGGCTTACAGCATTGACCTTACTGACCTTGGTTATGATACCAACGTAACAGACGGAACATGGGCTGAGACTTATGACGTAGTTATCTCTGATGTTAAGACATGTACAGACAGCAAGACACGTTATGAGCTCATGCATAAGGCAGAGGATCTGCTGATGAGTACAGGCTGCATTTGCCCTCTGTACTTCTACACAGACATTTACATGCTGGATTCAAGCGTACAGGGATTCTTCTCCAATCCTCTTGGATATAAGTATTTCATGTACTGCCATTATTGATGAATCGATCTTAGTGTAGAATACGATCGCATAAGGCCACCGCACTCATCTTAGGCGGTGGCCTTATTTGCACATTTTACGGAAACAACTTGAATTATGAAGACTGTAAAAGAAGAAAAAAAGATCATATCCCGGATCACTATTGTGGGCATAGCGGGTAATGTCCTGCTTACCGCGTTCAAACTGTTCGCAGGTATATTCGGCAAGTCCGGTGCGATGATATCCGATGCGGTCCATTCGCTTTCGGATGTATTTGCGACATTTATCGCATATCTCGGGACCGCGATGTCGAAGAGGCCTGCCGATAACGAGCATCCGTACGGCCATGAGAGGATCGAGTGTGTTGCATCTCTGATCCTGGGCATGGTCTTGCTGATAACCGGTATCGGAATAGGAAAGGTGGGCGTGGAAAAGATCATATCCGGTGACTTTGCCTCACTGGAAGTACCCGGCCGGATAGCGCTGATCGCCGCGGTAGTATCCATAGTGACCAAGGAGGCCATGTACTGGTACACCAGAAGATACGCGATCATGCTCAATTCGGATGTATTCATGGCCGATGCCTGGCACCACCGAACGGATGCGCTCTCATCGGTCGCTTCGCTCATCGGTATAGCCGGAGCGCGGCTCGGATATCCCGTCATGGATGCGCTGGCCGAAGTAATCATCTGTCTGTTCATCCTGAAGGTAGCCTATGAGATCCTGAAGGATGCCCTGAATAAGATGATGGATACATCCCCCGGTCCCGCTTTTGATAAGAAGATCACGGACCTCGTCCTGAAGCAGGAAGGTGTCGAGGGTGTGGATTCCATACAGAGCAGAATGTTCGGAAACCGTATATATATAGACCTTGAGATCAGGGTGGACAGATACAAGACCGTTGGCGAAGGCCATGCCATAGCGGAAAAGGTCCACGATCTGCTCGAAGAGAGTTTTGAAGAAGTAAAGCACGTGATGGTCCACGTTAATCCTACCGAGGAGTAGAATGGCCGAAACGGAAAACAAAAAAGAAAAACTGTCACTCGGCGTGACTGCAAAAAATGCGTGGTATGCGCTCAAACTGACGGCCGAGACCGGCCCTGCCATCATCTGGCATTCATTCTTTCTGTGGCTTATCGGCCATGGAGAGTGGGTGTTCTTTGACGGCGTGTTCATGAAGGTAGTTGTGAATGCGCTGGATTCGGGGCAGAGTTTCGGCTATATAGCGAGATTCATCCTGATCTGCGGTGCGGTATTCGGAGTGCTGGCCATTTACTCCAACTATGTGGAAAACGTGGTATATCCGCTTCAGACCAACAGAGTGTTCGGCGGGATCTATAAGAAGATGTATGCCAAAGCAAGAAATGTGGAACTGCGCTGTTATGAGGATCCCGATTTCTACAACAGATACACCATGGCGATGGACGGAGCGGAGGAAAAACTGACCGCCGTTGTGAGGGGCATATTCGGTGCCGTCATCGGAGCGGCAGGAGCCGGCATCATGTTCTGGCTGATGTATCAGATCGATCATCTGGCCATACTGTTCATCATCTCGCCCATGCTCGGTAATTTCCTGTTCGGAAACCTGAACAACCGGTACGTGTTCAAGCGATACAAGGACCAGGCTCCGAATGAAAAGGTCTTAAACTACGTCAGCAGGATGATGTATCTTCCCGACGGAGCCAAAGAAATCCGTCTCTCCAACGTATTCGAGCTGATGCGCAGGCAGTATCGGGACGCGACCGGTAAGAACGTAAAAGTAGCTCTGAAGTATGCTCCTGTCGTAGCGACCATGAACTTCTGGCGGATCACGTTTACCTTTACCGTGATTTTTGAAGGCGTGCTGCTGTATGCGATATACAGAAACAGAGTGACAGGCACGATAACGCTTGCCGACCTGACGATCATGACCAGCATGATGGTGGCCATGGCATGGCTTCTCATAGGTGTTTTCGATAATCTCATGGCGATCATGAAAAACGCCATGTTCATAAATAACTTGCGAGGCTTCCTTGAGTATGAGGAGACCATTCCCGAGGACTGGGACGGTGATATCCCGGATCCGGAGTTTAAGAGCCTGGAGTTTAAGGACGTATGCTTTGCTTATGACGAAAAAGAGACCATCCATAACCTTTCTTTTGTGATAAACGAAGGCGAGACCGCTGCGCTCGTCGGCCATAACGGCGCGGGCAAGACCACGATAATCAAACTGATGCTCAGGCTCTATGATCCTTCGAGCGGAGTGATCCTCTATAACGGAAGGGACATCAGAGAATATAACTTAAGGGCTTACAGGGATGTTTTTGCAACGACTTTCCAGGACTTCATGATGTTTGGAATGTCCGTAAAGGACAATGTCCTCATGGGCAGGCATTTCGGCGATGACGACAGTGTCGTTACAGACGCACTTAGGAAATCCGGCGTATACGATAAGGTCATGACATTAAAAGACGGCATGGACACGATGATGACCAAAGAGTTTGATGAGGGCGGCGCCGTCCTGTCCGGAGGCGAGACACAGAAGATCGCCGTTGCCCGTACTTTTGCAAAAGAAGCGAACATGAAGATATTCGATGAGCCCTCCAGCGCACTCGACCCGATCGCGGAGTACGAACTGTTTAAGAGCATCCTTAAAGAAGCGAAGGATCATACGATGCTTTTCATATCCCACAGGTTATCATCGGTCAGGGACTGCGATAAGGTATTCATGCTCGAGAAGGGAAGGCTTATCGAGGAAGGAACGCATGCGTCCCTTCTGGCAGCAGGCGGGAGCTATGCGCATATGTATAAGACACAGGCCATGAACTATCTGGCGCTGGAGAACGAAGAGGAGGTGGTACTGTGAGCGGATCCATGGAACAGGAAAAGACAAAACAATCCGTAAAACAGGTATTCGGAAATAACTTCTTCTTCTTAAAACTCATGCTTAAGGCATCACCCGGATATGTCATCTTCCAGGTGCTCGATGCGATGAGAAACCAGATCTCGATCTTCTTTGAGCATACGATAGGAATAGGCTATGTGCTCGAAGCGGCCGAGTTCGGCTATCCTTTTCCCAAGGTGGCTCGCTTCATCCTGATACTGGCAGGTGCCATCACTCTCGGCATGGTCTTTACGGTGTTTGCGGGCGACTTCATGGCTGAGAAGGAACGTCCGAAGGTCAGACAGAAGATCAAGATGATGCTCTATGAGAAAGCCAGATCGGTCGATCTTAAGTGTTACGATGATCCGGATTTCTATAACGAGCAGGTACTTGCGATATCCGAGGTCGACAAGCAGATAGAGAGAGTTCTTGAGTTTGTTAAGAACGTGCTCTCGGGGCTTTCCGCGTTTATATTGACCGGTGTTTTCTTCCTGTTTAAGGATCCGGCGTCGGTAGTGTTTGCGATACTCTCCTTTGTGCTCTCGGTGGTATTCGAGCAGATCTACAATAAGCTCAACTACAAGGTCAGGATAGAGAGCCTGCCCTTTTCCCGGAAAAGGGACTATACCAAGAGGATCTATTATCTGAGCGATTATGCGAAGGAGATCCGGCTGAATCCGGATGTGTCGGACGTTCTGTTCAAGCAGTTCGAAGATGCGAATGACGAAGTCTATAAGATCGAGAAGAAGTATGCACGGAAAAAATGGATCCTCGGATTCATCCGCGGGTTCGTGTGCAACTCGCTGTTCAGCGATGTGCTCTTTATCATATACCTCGTATACCAGTCGGCGGTCCTTCACAACCTGTCTTTCAGTACCGTGGCCATACTGTACGGGTCGTTCGGCAGGTTAAAGCGGAGCATGAGAGTCTTCTCGGAGTCGTATCCTTATGCGTTCGAGACGAGCCTGTATATCAATAAGATCAGGAAATTCCTGGGATATGAGGCGCAGATAGTTTCCGAAGAAAACATTGAGCCAACCAAAGACGCCAAGGAGATCGAGCTTAAAGACGTATCATTTGCATACGGTAAAGATCAGGATATGCTGATCAAGTCCATCGATCTTCATATCAGACCCGGTGAAAAGATCGCGCTCGTCGGATATAACGGAGCGGGCAAGACCACGCTCGTCAAACTCCTTATGCGTCTGTATGATGTGAATTCCGGAGAGATAATCGCAGACGGCAGAAACATCAGACAGTATGATGTTGAGAAGTACAGGGATACCATCGGTACCGTATTCCAGGATTTCCAGATATTCGCCGGTACCGTTGAAGAAAATGTTATATTAGATACAGTTGATAATTCCGATGAGGAAAAAGTGCGCAGGTCGCTGACAGACAGCGGGCTGATCGGAAGGATAGACAGGTTTAAGAACGGTCTTAAGACCGAACTCACCACGGAGTTTTCCAAAGAGGGCGTGAACCTGTCGGGCGGTGAAAGCCAGAAACTGGCAATAGCCAGGGTATTCTACAAGGATGCCGGTCTTATGATACTCGATGAACCTTCGAGCGCTTTGGATCCCATCGCGGAGTATCAGCTAAATCATGCGATGCTTAATGCTACCGGGGATAAGACCGTGATATTCATCTCTCACAGATTATCGACAACGCGTAAGGCGGACAGGATCATCATGCTGGAGGACGGACGGATAGTAGAGCAGGGAAGCCATGAGGAACTGCTTTCGCTCGGCGGAAGATATGCACAGATGTGGAAAGCACAGGCGGGTGCATATATCGCCGTATAGATTAGTTGATGAAAGGACAGAGCCATGAATGTTTTAGAGATCAGTAACTACACCAAGGTTTACGGGGGAGACAAGAAGGCGTGTGATGATGTGAGTCTCACCGTGGAGAGCGGAGATATCTTCGGTTTCATCGGACACAACGGTGCGGGCAAGAGTACCACGATCCGTGCTGTCGTAGGCGTGCTTGATTTCGAAGAAGGTACCATTAAGATCGACGGGCATGATGTCAGGACCGAGCCTATAGAATGCAAGAAGATCACCGCATATATTCCCGACAATCCGGATCTTTACGAGAATCTCACGGGTCTCCAGTATCTCAACTTTGTGGCAGACACTTTCGATGTGAGCGAAGAAGACCGCAGGCAGAGGATCAGCGATTATGCTGCACGTTTTGAGATAACTGACGCGCTTCCCGATCCGATCTCTTCATATTCACACGGCATGAAACAGAAGGTTGCGATCATATCCGCGCTCATCCATAATCCCAGACTGCTGGTTCTCGATGAGCCGTTTGTCGGACTCGATCCTCAGGCTGCTTTTATTCTCAAAGAGATCATGCATGAGATGTGTGAGGAGGGCAGCGCCGTATTCTTCTCGACTCACGTGCTCGATGTTGCCGAGAAACTCTGTAACAAGATCGCGATCATCAAGAAAGGCCGGATCATAGCCAACGGTAAGATAGAAGAACTGATCGGAGACCATGAATCTCTTGAGGAAGTATTCCTGGAGGCGGTGAAAGATGAACAGTAAAAGCCTGATCCTGCTCAGAGCAATGTTCATGTCAACAAGCCGGATCAATGCTCTGAAGCATACTACGGATAAGAAGATAAGAAAAAAGCATATAGGGGCTATAGTGGGAGCGGCCGTACTGGCCGTTTACGGAGCTGTGATGGTGGGCCTCATAGCAGGAGTCATGGCCGGATTCGGATTTAAGGAAGCGGTCCCGGGCATGGTGGCCAGTGTGATAACCATCATGTCTCTGGTGTTTACGTTACTTAAGTCAAACGGATATCTGTACGGTTTCAAAGAATACGATATGATCATGGCGATGCCTTTCTCCGTGAACGAAGTGGTGTCCGACAGATTCCTGTTCATGTATCTGAGAGACTTACGCTGGGATACGCTCATATCTCTGTCTGCTCTGGTCGGATATGCGATAGCGGTACGGCCGACAGTGCTCACCTATGTTTTATGGATCCTGCTCACCCCGTTCATCCCTCTGGTGCCGACAGTCATATCCGCGCTGCTCGGTGTTCTTGTCGCGCGTATAGGGTCGAGATCCAAACACAGAAATGTGATCCAGATCGTGTTGATCTACATTTTCGTCATTCCGATGTTCTTCATTCAGTATATTATCAATTACATCATCGGGAGTGATAAGGTTGATGATGTCTTAAGTTCTTCATCCGATCTTTTTGCGGGTATATCCAAAGCGATACCGACTGTGGGATGGTTCGGTAAAGCCATCAATGAGACAGATGTTCTCTCCGCTGTATTATTGCTTGCGGTGTCTCTGATCATATATGTGGGAGCAGTCATCCTGATAGGTAAAAGTTACAGACGCATCAATTCCAACCTTGCCGGATTTGAAGTCAAGCGTAATGCAAAGAAACAGGATGCTTCCGGGATATATAAGAAGAAGCCTCTGGTATGGAGTATCGCATACAAGGAATTCAAGAGGATCACTGGATCGACCACCTGCGCTACCAATATCTGCATGGGCATGGTGATGGCAGTGTTGGTCGGTGTGATCTTACTTTTTGTGAAGATAGATTCCGTGATTTTGCTGTTCACTCACGGTCATCCGGCGGATGTCACTCCTTACAGACTGATCTGGCCTTTTATAGTTTATTTCTTTGTGGGAATGGTTCCTTCCACGGCTCCGAGCCCGTCACTGGAGGGTAAGAACGACTGGATAATCAAGACCATGCCGATCGATGAGATGACTGTCTGCAGAGGCAGGATGCTGTTTAATCTGTGCCTGACACTGCCTGCCGGCCTCTTTGCCGTACTCAGCGGGTGTCATGCCATGAAGGGCGGGATTGTGGATTATCTGATCAGTATCTATCTGATAGTCGTGCTCGTACTGTTCTCGACAGTTTATGGGATGAAGTGCGGTCTCAAGCATGTGAAGCTTGACTGGGAAAACGAAGTGGAAGTCGTTAAGAACGGACCTGCCGTTAATACTTATGTGCTGCCCAATCTGTTCGGAACGATGATCGTGATCGCACTCATGATCGTACTCAGCTTTATTATGGATCTGAAACTTCTGGTCCTTATCGTCTCGGCTCTGTATATTATCCTTACATTATGGAGTTACGCGAGAGTCAGGAAGCTAGCTCATATATAAGACAGAAGGGACGGATGATCTTGTATTGGCAAATGACAGGAGAGGGTATGGAAAACGAGAACCAATTAAGTAATGAACAGATAGACGAACTTCTGATACAAGCTAAGGGCGGAGATAATGAGGCCTGGACCGAACTTTACGGACAGTTCAAAGCATATATACACAGGAAAGCCTGGGAGAGAATAAAAGGGCGTGATATACAACAGCCCGCGAGGTTGGAGCGGGAACTGTTTCAGGCCGGATGGATCGGATTCGCGCAGGCTCTTAAGAGGTATGAGCCCGGCAAAGCCGGTTTTCTCACCTATGCCAGACAGGATATAGACCACGCCATCTCAGATCAGATCAAATTCGAATTTGGCGATGGGATCACGGAAAAACCGATGGGAGTCCGGCTCAGGGTCGAGCGTGCAGCCGGCACCACCGAGGATGAGCAGAGGGCTTTTGATGCACAGGTCTCACATGCGATGTCGCGGAAAGCTGAATCGGGAATGACAGTTGCTGCTCCTACCGAACATGATAATTTCGGGCAGGCCAGGCGTGTACTTCAGATGATCGAAGTACTTAAGAAACTGACTGATGAAGACCACAGTCTCAATAAGACCGACCTGTTGGAGCAACTCCATTACTATCGGGTTGGAAAATACGGTAATGACAGTACGCTGAAATACAGACTTAATGATGACGGGGAAGCGGTACCCGAACTCGACTCCGATGATAATACGTACACAAGCGATATCACGGAGATGCTTAAGGAACTTGATCCGCTGAAATTTAACGGAGCGAATGATGATGAGTACCGGATCAGGTATTCCGGATATAAGGAGGATGCTCTTTACAGGAAACTGAACAAGGAAAAGGGGCAGAAGGCACCGACGATAAGCGATTTTTCATATACGCATGATTTTGACAATGAAACGCTGGATAAGCTGATACAGATGGTCAGTTTCTCCGACATGTTTACAAATGAGGAAAAGACGAAACTCATCAGGAAACTCGTTGCGACCGCAAGCGAATATTACCGCACGCCGTTTATGGATGGCGACAATATGAAGTTCAATCCGTCCGCGATACACGGAAGATTTGCTCACAGAAACGGCGGCGACCGGAATCAGCTTACGGAGAATCTGAAGACGATACAGCGTGCGATCAACTCGCTCTCACAGATCACATTTAAGTTCAACCGTTATACGGCCGATCACAGGCTGGTTCCGAAGTATGATCGTGTAAGCATCTTAAGCCCCTACCATATGGTCGTTTATCATGACAACTACTATGTTATAGGTTTAAACCAGGCATGGGGTGATAAACGTGTGCTTCATTACCGTGTCGATCTGATGTCGGATATCGAGATCGCCCGGGACGAAGAGGGTAATGATATACCGATCGAGGTCTGCGATTTCGACGGACTTCCGATATCAAACGCATACTGGGATCCCGAGAAGTATATGTCCGAGCACATCAATATGGCGTATGATGATCCGCGGGAGATACGAATCAAGCTCAGGGATAGTGAATATACGCTACTCCACAATTGGTTTGGAAATCATTATGAGAAGGTCGACAGCGTCACGGAGACCAATGCCGACGGTAACGAGATCCGATACGATATTGTGACTGTCAGGACCTCGCCCTATATGATCGTCCACTGGGCTCTGCAGTACGGAACCTCAGTCGAGATACTGGATGAAGAGATACGCGGGAAGATCAGGGAAGAGTTGAAGGAGATGAATGTTATGTATGAAAAAGGATTGGGATAAATGCATAGAGATAGCATAGGATGAAGGAAGAAAAATGATGGGGAGAAAACCTAATATTCCCAAAGATATTAGAAATCAAATAATCAAAAGGGTATCTGAAGAGCCGAATCTGGATTTTATACAAAACACAATTAAAGATGTAGTTAATTATCAAAATATTAAACAGACAAATGAATTTCTTGCTGAATTGGCTTCGCTACCATCAATGAAAGAAATGAATATAAATAAATTGAAGGAACTTGATTTTTCAGTTGATGCGAAAAGTCTTGCTGAAAGTATGTGGTATAAGGATGGCTATAAAGATCCTGATCAGCTATCGTTGTATTTATATATGGCGTGGGGAAGATTTTTGATTAATAAGGGGATCCTAGATGATTATAAAGTGGTTTTTGTGGATAATTCATTTGCTATTATAGGAACATATAATAAGACTGCTAAAGTGAAACTAACTTCTGATGGAATATCAATAAAGAGTATTAGAAAAATGGGGTATGAACAGGGAAAATATAAACGTTTTGGCAGTTTTCTTATTTGGCCATGTCATAATAATTCAATTAATCAAAAAAAAGGACGAAAAAATGGTGGTATAGAAGAGAACATACAGATATTAATGGGGATGATAAAAGATTTTTATGAAGACAAGAAACAAGATTTAGTCAAAGATCCTGTAGATATAGAATGGATGAATCATTTGGGAAGCATGAAAAGGGAAATGAATAAATTCGATAGTTTTCTCTGGAGTCTGGAGTTAGAAAGTGCAGTATACGACGAAATAGGGCTATTTACAAAAGATTATATTACCATTAGAAATGATAATATGTGGAAAGTTGTAAATACATAGAAGAAGTAAATCGGATAATTACAAATGCGGATGCATTCATCTACCGAAGAGTATAGTTTGACGATGCATAGCATCAGTGTTATCATATATATAGTGCTACCGATAGACGGTTAGCCTGTTGTTAGTTATTTATGAGATAACCGCCAAAGTTGTCAGGCTCGGGCGGTTATTTCTTTGAAGATAAGTATCTCCCGACTGCAACACCAGCCGAGAAGATTGTTACAGCAGATGCAATCGCACCTATAATCTCTATAGCTGATATCATATGCAGAACCTCCATGTTACCTTTTTCCGAACAGTCGGATAGGTGATCCCGTATCTCTACGGCGTTGGAGGCTAACCGCCTACCGTTATTGGTAGCACCTATAATATTATACCAAACATATGTTCGATATACAAGCGCCCGATTATTGTTTTTCGCGTAATCCGGCGCTTTTTTATGCTCTTTTCTTGTAAGTTCAAAAATATTTTTTCCCAATCCTCAAAAAAATGAAGATGCCTCCGCACATATTATAGGTGTAACCGAAAACACGATTAAAGGAGGCGCTGATATGAGAGCTATTACGATTAAAACAAACGGTGAGTACGAGGTGACGGAGCTTAAGAACGGACGCAAGTCCATCGAAGAGATCATCGGAGGAGATCTTGAAGGGGTGACCTATGCGGGGCACACGGACTTCATCATGTTTCTTAATGAGATCGGTAAGATAATCGGGCTTAAGATAAACACACTTGCATCGGTCTTTGCACTGGAGTATGCGGAAACCACACCGATCCTGTACGGAAACGCCGTTATCTGCGGACTCGATGAGGAGGGCGCGTCGTGTGACCTGACCGATGAGCAGGTCGAGATATTCTCGAAAATCCTGGACGGTATCGACTGATAGACGCGAGAATTTTTCCCAATCCTCAAAAAACTGAAGATTCTTCCCTCCATATTAAAAAGTGTAACGAAAACGCACTTGAAAGTATGGAGGGATTTGTTATGTCCGATACAGAAATGAAAAATTACATAATGTTTGTTGACAAGAGCAAAGTGAGTGTCAGCCTGATCAGCCTGGGTTATATCCACGATCATATTGAAGCGTGGGGATTGACGGAAGATGGTGATATCGAAATAATCGCTGATCCACATGACATTTGGAGTTATGTACTTCATACAGGCAGAGGCAAAGATGATTATTGGTCAAAGTACTGGTGTCAGCGACGCCGCCCTGAGTGGATACAGACCGATGTCACTGTACGACATGACTTCGTTGAAATGTATGAATCGCTGTGTAAGCGTGGCCGTACAAAAGAAAAAATAATGCAGCTTATGTCGGAGGCGATAACCTCAAAAAATTGAAGATGCTTGAACGCATATTAATAAGTGTAAAGGAATCGCGAACATGAAAGGAGAAAATAACTATGAAAAATATGATGCGTGAATACCTTGGAAAAGAATATACCGACAACAAGATCAAGAACTTCTGCCGCTACTGGCTGAAGGCATCAGAGGGAAGCGGAGACACCTGGAGAGCAGAGAACGATCTTGACTGCATGTACTTCGGCGGCGACTTAAGAGCCGACACTCTGATGAGCGCGTGGACGCCGATCAAATGGGTGGCGGAATACGTCAATGAGGAGAATGGAATGAAGTTCTGCAAAGTGGCCCGCAATCATGATGATCCCGGTCATTATCTGAAACTGCTGCTGGAAAATCCGGATGTCTATCTGCCTCGGAAACACCCGCTGGTACAGTTGCTGTACAGATTCCTGGAACTGGCTGAGCTTCGATGCAACTTCATCTGTCTGCCCGACAGGGACATGAATCCGGCCAGATACAGGACGACGATCAAGGGCAGAGATACATGGCTCTACGATGAAGTGCCGGTGACACTGTCTCATATATTTGATCCTGACAGCCTCGGCAGATTTTTCCTGAACAGATACGGTCAGGTGGACAGAGGAAAAGTCATCGGCTGGATCATCAGTGAACATCTGGAGATGGGATTTAAGGACGGCGTGATAGACAGAGATCACGTGATACCGTATTCGGAATTGCAGCCGGCTGACAAGCCCAGGTGGTTTAATGAAGGGCAGAAGCTTAAAGATATGCTTCAGTATAATATCAACTTCCTGATGGCAAGACTCACGGTGTTGAAGGCTGAAGAGGAGGAAAGAAAAATCTGTACGACCAGCCATGAAGACAAAATCGACTATGCAGCTGAAATCCCCGACGGCGTTACATCAGATAAGATCCGCGAGTTATACGAAGTGCTCATATCGCTTCCTCAGCCCTATGTCTATATCAATAAGTATTACGGCAGATACTTCCAGCCCAAACTCTATCACCTGAATGCATTAAGCGCCGGTTTTGAGGAGACGCAATACGGCGTCGATTCCATGGGCATAGAATTGCCGTGGAACAGAGATGAATGGCTTGATCTGAGCCTGGAGGCTGCTGACGGTTCGGAGGAAAACACGGTATGCAGGATAAAACTGGATGCCCTGCGCCTCAACAATCAGACACCGGAGGAGATCCTGAAGGAATACAAGATCATCATCCCGGAATAGAGAATTGCAGTTTGATTAATCGGAGGTACGAATATGAGATATTATGATTATGCTTTTAGCACAGATGTTGACCAACTACCGAAAAAATCAAAAGTCGATTTCAGAGAGTTTGGATGGTACAGATCACCATTATCCTGTGTGAATGAACATATGTTTCGGAATATGAGAAGCAGCATATGTTTTTTTGCCTACAGAAATGATGATAATACTGTCCGTGCCGGATTCACATTTGATGAATCAAAGATCACATACCAGGATACATATGAATATATCAAAGGAGAGCTTTATGGCGTTTTTCGGATCAAGAAAGTCGTGGAGGAACCGCATGAGATAACCATGTATCGGTTTTTGGACTTACTGGAGGAAGGACAAAGAAGAGAGTATATACAAAGGACTCTCAGCTATGTCGAAGCAGCCAGACTGTGGATACGCAGTTATCAATCTAATTCAGGTGATAATCACCTGAGTCTGCACTATACATTCGACGAACGTATCATATCTGACGGAACCGGCGCTGTATCAGGGATATATGATCAGAGCCTGATGAATGAACTGAATAACATTGAAACCCATTCGAATGTTGCCGGCTGCAAGGGTAACCTGGTTCATTACATCATATCTGCCAGGAGTGCGGAAGCGTCTAAAGATATGATCGCCAGATTGATGCAGGGCTTGTACGCTGCAGGGCGTATAGGCGGCAGACGCATGGAGTTTATAAGCGAAATGGAACCTCTTGTGTACAGCGGAAACAACCATATAGAGGATCTCATTGAGAATAATTACGGAGGCGTGATCGTTTTTGACCTGACTGAAAAGTTCGGATGTGATCCTGTGGATTATGTGATGACAAGTAAATATCTTGAAAAACTGCTGAAGAAGTATCGGAATCACTGTCTTTTCGTCTTCACATACAATATTGATAATCCGGGCTTTTCCTATCAGCTGCTGCCGAATTTAAGTAAATACGTGATCCCTGTCATGATCCGTGAGGGAAGCGGCGACAGAAAGGCTGCCGTCAAATACATGAAGTCGCTGATAAAAGGCTCTGAGTATTCCGCCTATGCAGGCCAGGCCGGCGAATTCATGAAGCTTTATCCCGGAAATGTTTTTACGCAGACAGATGTGCTGAATGCCTTTGAGCGATTTGAAAGCTGGTGTATCAACAGGAATATCCTGAAAGCATATGATTATGATACTTCGCGCTGTTTCATGCTCGATCGTGATGAAGGCTCCGCATACGAACGGTTAAACAAACTGATCGGACTGGATATCGTCAAAAAACAGATAGACCGTATCATCACTGCGGATATGGTTGAAAAGGAACGTGAAAGGCGCAAAGGCAAGGATTATCAGCCTTCTTCCATGCATATGATATTTGCGGGAAATCCGGGAACGGCAAAGACAACGGTCGCAAAACTGTTTGCCGGTATCGCAAAGGACCGCGGTATATTAAAAAGCGGCGCATTCGTTGAACGCGGCGGTATGGATCTGTGCGGATTAGGAGCTGTGCACGCTATCAGAGAAGCGTTCACCGCAGCTAAGGGCGGTGTGCTTTTTATCGATGAGGCATATTCCATGTTCGGTGACACAGCTGTCGCGGTGCTCATCCAGGAAATGGAAAACCGGAGAGATGATGTGATAGTGATCCTGGCGGGCTATAACGAGCGCATGCAGGATTTCATGAAGACAAATGAAGGGTTAAAGAGCAGAATACCTCATTGGGTTGATTTCCCTGATTACTCTGTCGATGAACTGACGGAAATCTTTAATATGATGCTCGAAGAACGCGGGTTCACAGCCACGGATGATGCCGTCAGGGAAGCCTGTTACATCTTTGAGAAGGTCAGATATACCGACAACTTCGGTAACGGCAGATATGTCAGAAACCTGATGGAGCGCGCCGCGCAGAATCAGGCGGTCAGGCTTATGTCGGACCGTGAGAACCCGGAAGCTATAAGGAAGAACACTCTCTTCAGGATTGAGAAAGATGATATATGTATGCTGGATGAAGGCCTGAAAGCAGGTCGGCCTGAGGGAACGGCAATGAAGGAACTGGACGATATGGTCGGTCTTAAATCCGTGAAAGAGGTAATCCATAAAGCGACCGCTTATTTCAAACTTCAAAAACTCAGTATGGATAAAGGCCTGACAAAGGATAAGGCTTCGATGCATATGGTCTTTACCGGTAATCCGGGTACGGCCAAGACGACGGTGGCAAGACTTTTTGCAGAGATCATGAAGGATGAAAATGTGCTTCCTACAGGTGTGTTTGTCGAAGTGGGACGCGCGGATCTGGTAGGCGATCATGTCGGATCCACCGCTCCCTTGGTAAAGAAAAAGTTCAAAGAGGCAAAGGGAGGCGTGCTGTTCATAGACGAGGCATATTCTCTCTGCGACGGCCATAAAGGCGGGTTCGGAGACGAAGCGATCAATACCATCGTTCAGGAGATGGAGAACCATCGGGACGATGTGATCGTTGTATTTGCCGGATATCCGAAACCGATGAAGGAGTTCCTGGACCGGAATCCGGGCATGCAGTCCCGCATTGCGTTTCATGTAGAGTTTGCTGACTACGATATCGACGAGTTGTGCGCGATCACACGGCTTATGACAGCGAATAAAAAGATGACTATCACTGATGCTGCAATGAATAAGCTGCGCGATATCTATAAGTCGGTGCGGCATGAGAATGATTACGGCAACGGCCGGTTCGTACGCAAGATGCTCGAAGAGGCGGAGATGAATATTGCCGAACGCCTGATGGGCATGAGCGAGAGTGAGCTTACGAATGAACTGATCACGACGATAGAAGAGCGCGATATCCCGGAGTATACACCATCGTCATCGTCTTCTGAGTTGTATCGTCGGTCTAATGTGGGTTTCGCGTGTTGAGACTGATGCGATGGAAACAGGCTTGACAAACGGACATTTTGAAATATAATTAGCATTATATAACAATGATTATACAAGGAGAAAAACTATGCCGCCGAAAGTGAAAGTAACAAAACAGATGGTTGCTGATGCCTCGTTTGAGGTGATCAGGGCAAGCGGACATGAGAATCTGAATGCCAGAACGATCTCGGAATATCTGGGATGCTCAACCCAGCCGGTGCTGTACAGCTTCAAGACGGTTGACGAGATCAGGGAAGCAGCCTATGAGATTGCGGACAGTTATCATACCGGGTTCATCATGCCGAAGGAGGCCGATGAGAATCCGATGCTGACGCTGGGACTTAACTATGTGAGATTCGGTCAGGAAGAAAAGAACCTGTTCCGTTTTCTGTTCCAGACGGACAAGTTTGGCGGGAAGGATGTAGCCCATCTTATGGCTGATCCGGGGCTTTCGGAGATACTTAAGATCATGGCAGCAGGCCTTAAGACAGATACAGAGCAGGCAAGGGAGATGTTTTTGTCGTTCTTCTGCGTGGCTCACGGGATGGCAAGCCTGCTTGCCAATAATTCAATGGAATATGATGAGGAGCAGTGCAAAAAGATGCTGGAGAACGTTTTTTACGGAATGATCGCTGCCGGGAAAGGAGCCTGATATGCGTAAATTATATGAAAAGAAAGAAATACTGTTCGCGGTGCTTTGGATCGTAGCGTACTGCGTCATTTTCGGTACCATAAAAGGTAATCTCGGGGTTGAGAGTATCTACAGTCTGATAGCGTTGCTCGTTTTCTCGGCCGGGATCATCGCATTCGTAAAGGCTAATCATCTGGAAGAAAAATACGGTCTTGCCGGATGGCCGAAGGATACAAAGAAATATCTGTTCTTCATACCTATGTGGGTACTTGCAACAGGCAATATCTGGGATGGCTATTCACCTTCATGTCAGGGTTCGTCACTTGTGTTTGCGCTCCTCTCCATGATCCTGGTAGGATTTGTGGAAGAAATGATATTCAGAGGATTTCTCTTCAGGGCGATGCTCGGAGAGAATAAGGCGGTCGTGGCGGTCATAGTATCAGCCGTTACATTCGGGATCGGTCATATCGTGAACCTGTTTACCGGACAGGCAAGCTTTGAGACCGTGATGCAGATCCTCTTTGCCATCAGCTGGGGCTTTATCCTGACTATGGTATGCTATAAGAGCGGCAGCATCATACCGTGTATCATAGCGCACTCCGCGATCGATGCATTATCGGTGATCGGCGCGGATAATATGCTGATCGACTGGATATACATCATATCAACGATAGTGGTTGCGTTTCTCTATTGCATATATTTGAGGAAACATGGATAAAAGATCAGAAAAATCTTCCGTATCGGTTGAGATGGCGCCGATGGAAGGCATCACAACAGCAGTATTTCGCAGGGTGTACACGAAGTGGTTTAAGGGGATAGACAGAATGTACACCCCTTTTCTCGTTGCCAACAGTACACACAGATTCAAGACCAGGGAGAAGAGAGAGATAGAAATCTGTTCGCAGGATCTGGTGCCGCAGATCATGACTAACAATGCACAGCACTTTATCTGGGCCGCACTTGAACTTCAAAAGGCAGGATTCGGAGAGGTGAACCTGAATGCGGGATGTCCCTCGGCCACCGTCACAACGAAGAAAAAAGGCGCCGGAATGCTCGAAGATATCCGGGCTTTTCGAGCGTTTCTGGATGAGATCTTTTTAGCAAAAGAAAGCGGGAGTTTTCCGGAGATATCCGTAAAAACAAGAGTCGGAGTCTCTTCATACCTCGAAGCGGAGGATATTGCGGACCTGTACTCGCGGTATCCGTTTTCAAGAGTCATAGTCCATCCCCGCATAAGAGATGATTTTTATAAAAATGAGCCGAACAGGGAGGCTTTTGGGATCTTTTATGACAGGATACCTCATGAGACGCTTGTATTTAACGGCGATCTGAGGACTCCGGAAGACGTGAGAAAGATCCGAGAGGCTTTTCCGGAGATTTCGGGTATCATGATCGGACGGGGGCTTTTGGCGGATCTGTTTTTACCCGAGCGGATCCGGCGGGGAGATGATGCCGCAGGAGACCTTTCTCCTGACGGGGAAAAGGAGATCCTGTCGGGCTTTTTGGAAGAACTGTATGATGAATATGAGCGCGGACTATCTGAAAGTGCGGCCATCGCAAAAATGAAGGACTTATGGAATTTTATGGCGGTCTCTTTTCCGGATAATAAAAAACAGATCAAAGCCATCAGCAAATCGGGAAATGTCAGAGAATATAAGGCTGCGGTCGTAAACTGTTTAAGAACATATTCATGATTTCAGTTATGAAGATATGGACAAGCTGATAAGTGCGGTCGCACTGTCCGCCGGCATATCACCTGAGGATAAGGAAGCACTGATCGGCAAGATCATGTGTACCGCCAGTTTATATTATAAGAATCCTTTTTATGATAAAGTACGTAAGAAGGTTCAGTTCAATCCCTACAGTGAGTACAGCAGGCTTTACAGCAGATCGGGTATGGATTCGCTTGGAAGGAGGGCCTATGAGTTTTGTTGTTTTTCTTGATATAGACGGAGTGCTTAATTCACATGCTACAGTTGAGCGGGCACCATCGGGCATATACAGAGGCGTTGATGACGGAAGAGTTGAGATCCTGAGCAAAGCAATGAAGGACTGCCGCGTTGACGGAGTGGTTCTGACCACAACCTGGAAGAGCATAAGACCCGACAGTCAGGACTTCCTGTACTTAAAAGAAGCACTTGAGAAGCACGGGATAGCGATTCTGGGCAAGACCGTCGATCCGGGGTTTGCTCCGAGAGGAGTCGGGATACGGGATTATCTGGAAGAAAATCCGGATATCGATGAGTTCGTTATTATCGATGATCAGAAATTCGATTATGAGGATGACAATAAACTCTGGGAGAATTTCATAGACACCCGGGGAAATGGTATAGAATCGGCGGTAGCCGCAGCAAAGACACCGACTGTCACGGTGATCGATTTTTTGGATGTATTGGAGAAATACTCAAAATGATAGACAGGGCTTCAACATATCTGAGAAACATGAATGAGGATAAAGCGGATTATACTCTTCGGATACGTTATATATGGAAGGTATATCAGACAGGAATAAGTCCGATGTATACGATAGAAGAACGTCGGGAGATATTGCGGGGGCTTATTGAAGATGCTGATAACAATGAAGACCTGAATGCAAAAGCAATAAATCTTGCATTTGCGTATAAGATCGCACAGTACAACGGCTTTGATGTAAAAGTAGATCCCGTAGAACTCCCCGCACCGCTGATAATTCATCCTTTTCCTCCTAAACTATCGGATACCTTGATCGAGACATTAAAGAAATCCGGTCAATATGAGAAAACGATGAGAAATATGGACCGGTTATCTCCGGATGATGAGATATACAAGATATTCCATGTTACCATTTCTAAAGACTGGTTTTATCTGAGTACATTTAAATATAATGATCCGTCTGAAGGCATTACAGGGGATATGACAAAGACGGAAGCGGATAACAGGTATAACAGCAACATGGCAAGAAGACTGATCATGGAACTGTATTATGCAAAATGTTCAGATATCCGCTATCATAGGGTGATTTCATCGGACGGGTCTGAAATTGAGAATGTGGAAATCAATGATCTTAAGCAGTTGAATCAGCTTAATGATCCGGGAAGAAAAAAGGAAGAGGAATACAGAGTAACTTTTGCCTTCGATGGGATAGAGTATAAAGTCGGTCTGAAGTGCGAGACCGGAGACCTTACACTTCCGGCTTCGATAAGAGGAGATATAAACCTTGCCATATTAACCTCTGTGTCGGGCGATAAGACAAAAGAGCATAGAGTGGAAGGGAAAGCATTGTTGGGAGATATTGTTGGGAGAATTCTATATGAAAAGTGAAGGACCGATATTTGACATAAATGAATTTATAAAGGTCGTTGGTATTAAAAGAGAAAAAAAAGATACTTGTGAGTTTGAAGTGTGTGAAAAAGCTATGGAGAGTTATCAAAAGTATCCATGCTATGCCAAAGGTTGGAGGCCAGTTCAATTTCAAGGTTCCGTATTTAATTATTTTCATTGTACGGAAGAAGAAAGAAAATCGTTTAAAGCTAAAAAGTATCTGGGCGCTCATTTATTAGTGAATAATAAAAGTAAAATTGCGCTTACGGCAGATATTCTTACATCTATACGTAGCCCAAAAAATATAATACTGAAAAGTTGCAATGGGAAGGAACTGCAAGATCTGCAACCATATTTAAAAACTTTTACATATGTATATTACTGGTGTGGGAATATGATGCCGGTTATTTGTAATTGGAGGGGCAAATCAGATGAGGGTATTCATAAAATAATGACTCTTTACAAAGACATAATTGATAACGACTACTATAAAAAAATGATAGATGGAGAAATTACGGGACAGACAGTGAAGCCTACAAAACTATTGCCGACGTGGAGAAAGAAAAATTGGAATGAATGGGAAACTTTTGTAAGCGAAAACTTTTTATTTGATTATGTAGATAAGAGTTATAAGCCGCGAACGGATATTCCATTGTTTTGTATAGAAAACAGGAAGGAGTGGTTGATCACTAATACAAAACTGATAATCCAAAGAAGCTATCGTATTAAGGAGAAGAAACCGGATGAATTGACAGAGGAAGACGAGGAATGCATTAAGGCGATTATGGATTTTGTGTCAAGCCAATTTCGGTGAAGATTGATGTTTTTTGAGAAATATATCGACAACCGTAACCTCTTCAACATCTTAAACATGCCCCATCCCATAATATAAGTGTAAGTAATAAACCATTTGTATTATGGGATTTTTATTGCTTCCGTAATGTTACTGTGTTTGGATGAATCCGGAAGGAGGACGTGCTATGGAATGGTATGATGACAGAAACAAACTTGCAGAAGCTGTACAATTTGTAATGAAATTCAGTTGTTGTTTTGGGTGGACAGCGTTTGCAAGTGACAAGACACCCTGTTGCAATTACAAGGAGGAGGATAGGAACATTCCGCAGGGATTAAAAGACGCTATTAAGGAGTACATCGGAAGTTTGACAACCGAGGAGCACTCAGATCTTATGAGGGAGATGGCTCTGCTTCTTGGTGAAAAGTTCTATATCCGTGAAGCAACGGTTGTGAAAGTTCTCAGCCGGATACTGGCAGACGGGGACGTGCGAGAGAATAAAGGAATGCTTATTCTTTCTCTCATGACGCAGGTTAATAAACGTATGGAACTGTTAGAAGCCCTAAGGGCAAGCTGATTAATCAGGCTCTTAGGAGCCTGATTACCTTGAATGTGTAAGTCATGAAGATAGTTTGGGAGGACTTTGAAGAATGACGATGGAACTTCTTGAACGGATAATTAAAGAAAACAACATACCGAAGGATGTTCATTTCATGAGTGACAGCGGATGGGAATGCGATCCTACGGAGATGGATGGAGTATTCTATAATCGACAGAGTAATACAATTGTGTTTACTCAAGGCGGTTTATCAGAGAGGAGGTATGAAGGCTTGCTTAAAATCCGGAGAGAAGAATCTGAGACTCCGCCACCTGTATATTCATTTGTACGCGAAATGGAATTCCCTGAAAAGCTTATTTCCACTGTAAGAGTGGAAAATGAATACTCTAAAAAGAGGATGCGTTCCTGTGGATTTCATGATAATACAGAAAAGATTGCCTCATTCCGGATATTTATGGATGATGAGGGAACAGAGCAGGGCTTTGTTCAGATATGTGAATTTATTATTACGAAAGATGAGTATCTAAATGGGGGTAGAAAATGAACTATTACATCAGTGATCCAATGGAACGCTAATGCCTCATAAGAATAGAAAACTTGGATTGGAGAGTACAAAGACCCGCCCATTTTGGCATTATTGTGAAGTATGCGGGAAAAAGGAGTTTATTACCGATGAGGAGGCTTTTAACAGTGGATGGGATTATCCACCGAAGATGGTTTTTTTCGGCGTGCTTGGTCCTCGAACATGCGGAGATTGTCTAATGAAGGATACTCTTTTCTGGAAAATACAAACGTCCGGGAATTAGCCGATTGTTATGGAAGGTGATTTGAACGACAATGAGCTGATAACATGGAAGCGTATCAAAGGGGAACTGGAGAGCCTTCTTAAAGAAGAAAATTGACAGGAAGATTCGGAATAATGGCTACATATATTATCGGTGATATTCACAATTCGATAAAGAAACTTGATAAGCTGCTCTCGCTAATATCACCTTCAATACAGGATCGGGTTCTTCTTTTGGGGGATCTTTTTGATCGCGGAGGCGCGGAGCCTGACCCTGTAGGTGTTTACTTTAAGATCTGCGGTTTAAACGCAAATGTTACGTGGATCCGCGGCAATCATGATAAACTTCTGGCTGAATACATATATCTTTTTTATGGAACTGATGAAAAGAAACGGGGCAATTTACGACCATACCGGTATAATTCATTTGATTTGATGAAGGATAGACTTACCCCGGTGGATATGCTGGATCTTGCCGATCTGATAATGCGGCTTCCGTTGCAGGTTGAAATCGAGATAAGTTCAGTTAGATACCTTCTTGCGCATGCGATGACATTTGATCCGGGTGGGAAAGAACAGGATGAGACGGCGTATCTTGAAGGCCTCGGAACAATACAGGAGTATTGGGATCACGGTGTGGACGGCTATATTTCATTGGTAGGACATCGTGATACACAGTATCAGTGGAAGAACCCGAGGGGTAGATATCTGGATGAGGAATCAGCTTCCATTTGGCTAAATTCTGCGGAAAACGTATATATGATGGATTGCGGATGCGGATTGCCTGGTGGCCGGCTTGCTTGCTTATGTCCGGATACGGGAGAAAGGTTTTATGCGTAAAAGATAATCTTTAAGGAGGATGAATGGCAACATACGTAATATCCGATATTCACGGTCAATATGATATGTACATTAAGATGCTTGAGAAGATCTCGCTTAAGGATGAGGATACCCTCTATGTGCTGGGTGATGTCCTGGACAGAGGGCCTCATCCGATAAGGACGCTTAGGAAGCTCATGGAAATGCCCAATGCGATCTGCATAGTCGGCAACCATGAGCTTATGGCTCTCGAGTGTCTTAAGTTTCTCATGCAGGAAGTTACGGAAGAAGCTTTGGCGGGACTTGACCGGGATATGCTGGAAGGGTATCTCATATGGATCGATCACAACGGCGGACGGACCACATTGGATGAATTCCGCACGCTGGATGCGCAGTCTCGTCAGGATGTGATCGATTTCATCGGAGAGTTTGATATCTATGAAGAAATCTGCGTTGCGGGACGCGACTATCTTCTGGTGCATGCCGGTCTCGGGAATTTCTATCCCGGAAAAGATATAGAGGATTACTCGCTGGCCGATCTCGTATGGAGCAGGGCAGAGTATGACATTGAATACTACCCGGATAAATACGTGGTGACCGGGCACACACCGACACAGGGAATTACGGGCAATCCAAATCCGGGATATATCTACAGGGTAAACAATCACATAGCGATCGATTGCGGATGCTATTTCCGGGGTGGACGTCTCGCGGCTATATGCCTGGACACGGGCGAGGAATATTACGTATCGCGGGATGATGCGTAAAAACGAAACACTGACCCGGTCCCCGAACGTCGCGGATCGTCAACATCTAAAGATGATACCTCTCATATTACAGGTGTAAACATTAACAGCACATGTATTATGAGAGGTATATTTATATGAAAAACATGTTAAAAGAGTATCTTGGAAACGATTACAGCAGTGATCATCTGAAGAACTTCTGTCTGTATTTCGACGGCGATCTGTATGCCGACACCCTGATGAGCGCATGGACTCCGATCGAGCACATTACAACCCCGGTACGGTTTCTTATACGGCTTCGGCAAGAGGCGAACACAGAATATCCGCTGCCATTGATTCCGCTTTTCGCGGTATTATGCGAAATAAATCTCCGGAAGATGTCGCTCAGCTCTAATTGTATGAGTCCCGTGATACGATCGAAGCGTTGCTGGACAGGAATCGTATGAAACTGGCCTTAGTGATGTTATGATTATAAAGTAAGGGGATCATTGACATGCTTAAATGTTATTCGGACAGACGCACACCACAGGAGGGACCATGGTCGAGAGCAAAACAAAATATGAAGCATCAATAGAAGAGATTAACGCACTTTTTCTTAGGAATGGATTGGGCAGTGTGACAAACATCTCGCCTCTCGGGAACGGAGAGTTTAACGCAGCTTATGAAGTTACATGTGATGACGGAACTCGCTATGCGCTTAAGATCGCACCGCCCGAAGGGATGAAGGTCTTAAGCTACGAAGAGAACATGATGGAGTCCGAGGTATTCTGGTATGAAATGATGCATGAGAATACCGATATACTCTGTCCGAAGGTTTATGCCGTAGACTTCTCACGCGAGATAATAGGCTGCAACTGTTTCATCATGCAGATGATGGAAGGCAAGCCTCTGACCGAACTGAATCTGTCGGACGATGAACGCGACAGCATCCTTCGGCAGAAACTCTCCGTTCTGTCGAAGATACACCGGATACAGGGTACGGGTTTCGGATACAGACACAGGCAGCGGTATTCTACCTGGGACGAAGCTCTTAAGTCCATGGCAGACAGCCTTATATCGGATTGCAGGGCCCTGGGATATGAAACTCCGTACGGAGAAAGATTCGTCGGGTATATTGAGAAACACGCAGATCTCCTGAAGACCGTCCCCTGCCGGATGGTGAACTTCGATCTCTGGGACAGCAATGTCCTGTATAACGACGGGAAGATCTGCCTGATAGATCCGGAGCGCGGTTTCTGGGGCGACACGATAGGCGATTTCATAACTCTGGCTCCCGGACAGAAATCTCCGTTATCCGAGAAAAAAGAAGCACTGGAAATATACAATTCTTTTGCTGAAGAGAAGATCGTTCTGTCAAAAGAAACGGAAATCAGATACGCTTTGACAGTATGTTATCTGGCGCTCATCGAAGAAGTGGAAAAATATGTCCGCTATGAGCCGGACAATCCCAATTACATCCGTAACACCGTGGACGCGAAGGCCATGTACGAGATGGCGTTTGAGATACTGTAGCCCCATGGATCGACAGGTGGTACAATAATGCACTATGTAAATGCAAAAGGAATATTGACCGCAAACGGCGCTCGTCACGGCATGAATATCTATCGCGGCTGCTCTCACGGCTGTATCTATTGTGACAGCAGAAGCCGCTGCTATCAGTTCACGCATCCGTTCGAAGATATCGAAGTGAAGCAGAACGCGCCGGAACTCCTGGAAAAAGCGCTTAAGTCGAAAAGAAAAAAGTGCATGATAGGAACCGGTTCGATGTCGGACCCGTATATGCATGTCGAGAAAGATCTGTGCCTGACAAGAAAGTGCCTGGAGATCATCCGGAAGTATGAATTCGGAGTTGCCATACAGACTAAATCCGACCTTATCCTAAGGGACATCGGTCTTCTGGATGAGATAAACCGATCCGCAAAATGTGTGGTACAGATGACACTTACGACCTACGATGATAAACTATGCGGTATACTTGAACCGAATGTCTGCAATACGAAACGCCGTATAGAAGTCCTCGAAGAGATGCAGAAAAAAGGCATTCCGACGATCGTATGGATCACACCGATCCTGCCTTTCATCAATGATACGGAAGAAAACCTCACTTCGATATTGAATGAATGTGTTCGCGTAGGAGTTAAGGGGATCATAGATTTCGGCATGGGGCTGACTCTCAGGGAAGGCGACCGGGAATACTACTATGCGGCACTTGATAAGCATTTTCCGGGGATGAAGGAGCGCTACATCAGGCAGTACGGTAACTCCTATGAACTTGCGAGCCCGAATGCCGGGGAACTGACGGCGATATTTAAAAAGATCTGTAAGGAAAACGGCATCATGTCAACTCCCGACGAATGCTTCGGATTCATGAATGAACTGCCTGACAAGTACGAGCAGATGAGCATATTTGACCTGTAGGAAATCCGGTTCCCAGGCGGAATCATATATCGGAGAGGAGAATGGAATGGAAATCCTTAGAATCGAAAACGTCACGAAATATTACGGAAAAGATGGCAATATCACCAAGGCCGTGGACGGTATATCCCTAAGCGTGGAATCCGGTGAATTCGTGGCAATCATGGGCGCATCGGGAAGCGGCAAGACTACGCTTCTAAATTGCATATCCACGATAGATACCGCTACCGGCGGACACATATATCTCGAGGATACGGATATAACAACTCTTAAAGGAAAAGATCTCAATGAGTTCAGAAGGGATAAACTCGGTTTTATCTTCCAGGATTTCAATCTTCTTGATACTCTTACGGCATATGAGAATATCGCGCTTGCTCTGACGATCCGGAATACCCCGCAGGAGGAGATCGAACCTGCAGTAAAACGGGTTGCGGAGCAGCTTGGCATCACACAGGTTCTTGAGAAGTATCCGTATCAGATGTCGGGAGGACAGAAGCAGAGGATCGCCGCAGCCAGAGCCATGGTCACGGATCCGAAATTGATTCTTGCGGATGAACCCACAGGTGCACTGGACTCAAAAGCCTCCAGGATGCTTCTTGAAAAACTCGAGGAGCTTAACCGGAAACTGGGTGCTACCATCCTGATGGTAACCCATGACAATTTCTCGGCAAGTTATGCCACCCGTGTCATCTTCATGACGGATGGCCATATACGCAACGAACTCCGCAAAGGGAATGACGATCGCAAGGCCTTTTTCGAAAGGATCATAGAGATGGTCACTGCTTTTGGAGAGGAGGAGTAAGATGCTTTTTAAGCTTGCCGTTAAGAACATCAAAAACAGCCTCCGGGACTATGCGATCTATTTCTACACCCTGGTCATCGGAGTGGCGATCTTTTATTCATTCAATTCCGTTACCAGTCAGAAATCTTTGCGGGAACTTACAGGATCCAGAGGACAGACTGCCGATACGCTTAACATGCTCACTTCGGGCCTGAGCGTTTTTGTGGCTGTCGTTCTCGGGCTCCTGATCGTATATGCCAGCAGCTTTCTCATGAAGCGCAGAAGCCGTGAATTCGCGGTCTATATGATCCTCGGTATGGGCAAGGGCAAGGTGTCCGCGATCCTTCTTATTGAGACTGTACTCACAGGCCTCGTTTCCCTCGTTGCCGGACTGTTCATCGGCATGGGTGTCTCCCAGCTTATGGGGATCCTTACCATTAAGCTGTTCCAGGTGGATATGAGCGCCTACAGCTTCACCGTTTCGGTAAAAGATATCCTTAAGACGATAGCTTTTTTCCTGGTCATGTATCTGGTGACCATGGTCTTTAACAGTCTGGCCGTAGGGAAAATGAAGCTGATCGACCTGATACAGTCCGAGAAAAGGAATGAATCGACGGATCTTCGAAGACCGATCCTGCGAGTGATCGTCTTTGTAGTGGGCATTGTGATGCTGGGTTTCACATATTACATGCTCACCGTCGCGGCCTCGGAACTGGAGATATCCAAGCTGGTCGCCTGTGTGATTGCCGTCGGTATATCGACTTTTCTCATCATGTGGTCGGTATCCGGGATGTTTCTGCGCGTGGCGCTGGGATTCAAAAAAGCATATTACTCCGGCATCAATACATTTACCGTCCGGCAGATAACCAGCAAGATGGGGACCATTGTATCCTCGATGACGGTCATCTGTCTTATGCTGTTCCTCACACTCACTTTTCTGATCGCCGCATTTTCCATGCGCAAGGGACTGAGTGATTCCATCAACAACTGTAAGGCCGACATGCAGCTGAGATACAACGAGATCGTGGTCGGCAGGGATCAGGCAACGCAGAGCTTTGATGATGTAGTTGAGCGCTATCGTACCTATGGTTATGACCTCACATCACGTTTTGACGATTATGTGCATTTCCATACCTATTTTGATCCCGATCTTGAGTGCGGTGACATTACGGGCAAAGACTTTGACAGGCTGGATAATGCGTTGCCGTTTGATATTGTAAAAGTGAGTGATTATAACACCCTGGCGGCATTCTACGGTGAGCCCGGGGTCTCCCTGGAAGATGGGGAATTCATCCTCATGTGTACATACGCTCAATACGTTTCGATATATAACAAAAGCCTTGGCAGAGACAATACGATGACGCTGTTCGGGCACACTCTTGTTTCGAAGTATCCGACGGTTCAGAAGGGATATATCTCGATTGACGGATACAGTACCAACGGAGGACTGTTTATCGTTCCCGATCCGGCCGTGGATGAATCCTGGGCATTTAAAGACTACTTCATTGGTAACTATAAACTTGAAGAAGGCGAGAAACGTGAGGACCTGGATGCCCTGTGCAGAAATGACAGAGACATGGTCGAGGAGAGGCTGAGCGATGATCAGGAGAAAGGGCTGATAACGACCGACTATTTCCTGCATATGACTACCAGAAGTGAGACCATAGCGGGGTTCCTTGGCTTTTCCGCCAATCTCACGATCGTAGGTCTCTATCTGGGAATAATCTTCCTGATCGCATGCGGCGCGATCCTTGCACTCCGTTGCCTGTCTGACTGTGTTGACTCCGTGCCCAGATACACCATCCTGCGTAAGATCGGAGTGGAAGAAAAGACCATCCGCAGATCCCTGTTTGCACAGACAGCGGTTGTCTTCGTGCTACCGCTCGCATTGGCTCTCTTCCATGCGCTTTTTGCGGTCAAAGCTCTGCTTCCGCTCATATCCCTGATGGGCATGGGCGGAATGTCATTCTCGGTCTTCATAACGGCAGGTGTGATCCTCCTGATATACGGCGGGTATTTTGCGATCACCTACATCTGCGGAAAAGAGATCATCAGTCAGGAGAGAGTGCAAAGCACGCCCGCAGACAATCAGGCCGGCATCAGAAAAGCTGCTGTCGCCTGGGCTGTGACGATGGCTGCGATCGCAGTTCTGGTCGCAGTTACCGCAAAGGGGAGCAGGGAAGACTATTCAACCGGTACACCATGGATGTCACCTGATATAGAAGGAAACGTTACGGAGAAGACCGAGACTTCCGCGAAGGAGAATTTCGCGCTCTATGCCAATAAAGAGGATATCCTGAAGCTTGAGATCCCGGAGGGTGAATCATTCGCAGGTCTCAGAGCTGAATTCGATGCGCAGAATATCAGTGATATTCAGGCACTTTTTGAAGGCGAAAGACCGGAAGGTCACGATCCGAGACTGGCTTATGACATGTACAGGCTTATGAACGACTGGACCGGGAGAGATGCCCTTGGCGCCGCCCCTTTAAAGGAACTCACGGATGAGGTTGAGTCTCTTTCCACCATCGAAGAGCTGTCAGACTATCTGTCCGAGACACCTCCCGAGGAGGCACTTGCCGGATTGTGGAACTGTGAGATACGTTTGGATCCAAACGATGCGGACAGGTATATCATTACGGTGAGTCCAGCCGGACTGTTCCTCGAGGACAGTGCGGAGTATCTTAATCCGACAAAAGAGGGCAGACAGATCAGGGAGGAGAAGACGGCACTTTTCATAAATCTCATGGAGAAGATCGGCTATACGAAAAAAGAGGCGGAGCAAAAGATCGAAAACTGTATCGAATTTGAAAAACTGATCGCTTCTTCCTGCCCTACTCAGGCAGAAAGGGGCAGCCCGTCCTACATTCGCCGGACATCCAATTATTTCAGCAGAGAGGAACTCCTGGCGGCACAAAAGGATCTGCCTGTCTTAGATACGATCGAGAGCGGATGCGCCTTTCCCGCGGCTGATGAATTCAGAGTGACATGGCCTGCGTATCTGGAGAGACTGAGTGAAGTGTACACACAGGAGAATCTTCCGCTCATACGTGACGCGCTCATAGTAAGAGGCGCGGACGCTGCGGTTGCTTCCAGACTCGACAGTCAGTGCTACATATGGAGTCTTCCGGCAGACGATTCTGATTCTAAAGACCCGTTTGCGGATTACGCAGATACAAGCGTGTCTCTGGTTTCCGGCAGACTGGTATGGCCGGTATCAAAGCTGTATGCGGACGCTTATCTGACCGAACGGGACAAGGAGACCGTAAGAGCTCTGGTAGATGAAGTCGTGGAGGAATATCATGGCATTATCGAAGAGGCGGATTTCCTGTCAGAGGATACCCGGAAGGAAGCCGTGGCCAAACTAGATACCATGAAACTGCATGTCATGTATCCTGATGACTGGACGCCGTACAGTTATGAAGACCTCGACATAATATCTCCGGAGGAGGGCGGTACTTTCTGGGATGCATATATTGCTCTGGAGCGTTATGACAGATTAAAGAGCATAGAGGAATACCGGAAACCTGTTGATAAAGACCTTTGGTCATCAGCACCGGATAACGCTCCCACCAGTACAAACTGCGCTTATGATCCGTACACCAACAGCATATATATATGCGGGGCATATGTGAGAACCAGGTATGGCAGTGCATCCACCAAAGAAGAACTCTACGCATTGGTCGGAACCACGATAGGTCATGAGATCGGTCATGCTTTTGACTATAACGGATCGAAGTATGATAAGGACGGTAACCGCAAAAACTGGTGGACCGATGAGGACGCTGAGAGTTTCAGGGTAAAAAATGAGAAACTTGCGATATACTTAAGCAGTATACATCCATGGGAAGGATGCTACACCAGAGGCAATATCAAGACCGGCGAGGCTGCTGCCGATATCACGGGCATGAAGTGTATCCTGCGTCTTGCCGCGAAGGATCCGGAATTTGATTACGATGCTTTCTTCAGGGCGTATGCTCACGGACGGCTTATAAAGGAAACACCTGAATTTGCCGGAGCTTATGCCGATGATCCCCACCCCATGGACTATCAGAGGGTCAATGTGACCTTGCAGCAGTTTGATGAGTTTCTTTCTCTGTATGATATAAAAGAAGGCGATGCCATGTACCTGGCACCGGAGAACAGAGTAAGTGTCTGGTGAAAAATATGGAATTTAAATTACATTCCGAATATCAGCCTACAGGCGATCAGCCGAAGGCGATCAAAGAACTTGTAGAGGGTTTCAAAGAGGGTAACCAGTTTGAGACCCTGCTCGGCGTTACCGGTTCCGGTAAGACCTTCACGATGGCGAATGTGATCGCGGCGCTCAACAAGCCCACGCTGATCATCTCACACAACAAAACACTTGCCGGCCAACTCTACGGAGAGATGAAGGAGTTCTTCCCCGAGAACGCGGTAGAGTACTTTGTGTCCTATTAATTCTTTCATAGATTACCACAATATCTGGTGGTGAAGTCTCTAATGATATTACAAGATATGGTGTCAAGGTAACGCTATACGGAATACATGGACTATATGGACAGGATACTATTGGTTACCCAATTGTCCACGACGTCACTATCGCATATTCGGCGAAAAAACTCAAAACGCTAAAGCGAAAAGCCTCAAAATACTAAAATAAAAAACCTCAAAATACTAAAACAAAAGTTGCAAAAATGCCGATAATACACTAAGATATCCAAAGAGGTGAGCACCGTGAAAGAATACAGAAAAAGAATAATCGACGATTTGCTTGAACTAAATATGGAGGCATTTGGAGCCACCTGGATAAGGGGGCCAAAAGGTTGCGGAAAAACGACAACTGCAAAGCAAAAAGCCAGGTCTGTTGTTGAATTTCAGGACGAGGAAAAGAGAGATAATCTTTTGAAGATAGCAAATACTGCGCCCTCCAAATTGCTGATCGGAGACAAGCCAATCCTGTTTGACGAATGGCAGGATGCACCGAAACTCTTCGGCGCAATCAGGAAGGATGTAGACGATACCGGAGAAAAAGGATGCTATATACTGACGGGATCATCTTCAAAAGAGGTTAAGACGCCCCATACGGGAACGCTTAGGATCAGTCGCTTGAAAATGTATCCGATGAGTCTTTATGAGAGCGGAGATTCAAACGGTTCAATTTCTTTGATCCAGCTGTTTGATGATCCGGATTCATTCGACGGCTGCCATTCTGATATGAGTATAGATGACATTATTTTTTCAATCTGTCGCGGAGGATGGCCGGGTGCTCTTGGCGCTAAGACAGAAAGAGCAAAACTTTTAGTTGCGAAAGATATATACAAGCAAACATATTCGACGGATATTTCGAATATCGACAATGTAAAACGTAATTCGCAGATAACCATGGATATACTGAAATCATACAGTAGGAATCTGTGTACTTTTGCGGCCACAAAAACAATCCTGTCAGATGTTAAAGCGAATAATACGGTTTCAGACCCGACCTTGTATGACTATATAAATGCGCTTACCGAATTGTATATTATCGACGATATAGACGCATGGTGTCCTTCTATACGTTCAAAGACGGTCATAAGATCCGGCAAGAAGCGCAACTTTATAGATCCGTCCATTGCCGTTGCAGCACTTGGGTTGTCTCCGGATTACTTTAATAAAGATTTTAAAACACTCGGCTTCCTGTTTGAATCATTGTGCATTCGTGACCTGAAAGTGTATTCGTCTGTATACGATGGATATATGTCTTACTATCATGACAGATATGGTCTTGAAGCAGATGGCGTACTTCACCTTAATGATGGCAGATACGCTTTAATAGAGTTTAAGCTTGGACAAACAGAGGTTGATGAGGGAGCAAAGCATTTGTGTGAGATAGAGAAGCTTGTTGCTATGCACAATGAGAACGAACCGCAATGTCCATTAAGATTGCCGGATCTGAAACTGGTGATTACCGGTACAGAGTATGGTTACAAAAGAGATGATGGTGTTTTTGTTATTCCTATCGGATGCTTGAAGAATTAGAAAATATAGGGATTGATGCATCAGTTAGTGGGAAGGAAAGAATATGCCTAAATATACAGATGATGAAATACGAAATATGAAGAAGATTACATGTAAGATTGCAGGTGAGTATTTGGGAATATCTTCGATGGCTGTGAGCATTGGAATGAGAAACAATCTTTTACCTATTGGATTTGCAATACATAATGAAGAAAACGATAGACCATATTCAGAAAGTTGGTCATATCAGATTATTGCAGAGCGACTAATAGCATACAAGTATGGGAGAATCTCGGAAGTGCAGGTTCAAAACATTGAAAAGAATCTGTCAACCATAATAGAGCAGTTTGAGGAAATGAAAAAAGACCTGGTTTTTCTATTAAGCGAAAACGGGGATCAGCAGAAATAGAATTGTTTGATTACGCGTTTTCGCTTGGCAAGTATTCGGATCCACAAAAGAGATATGAAGGGAAAGAATTACCAGAATGGAGAGTAAAAAAGGAATAGTAAAGTTGTCAAGAAAACAACTCTATAATGATATTTGGGAAATGTCTGTTGCAGGAGTTGCTCGAAAGTATAATCTGAATTATGCTAGGCTGATTGAGGCATGCAGGACATCAGATATTCCGTTTCCATCTTCGGGCTACTGGACGAGACGGAATTGTGGAAAAGATGTTTCTTCGGAGATAATACTGCTTAGTGGAGATGAAGATGAAATAGTAGAATTACTCACCAATGATTCTGTGGTAAAGAGACTAAGAAAAAACATTATTGCTAGTAATATGCCTGTTGAACAGGGAAATGAGGACAAATCCCCCAATATGATAGATGCCTATGATGATAGTGCTACCCAATCGCAGGTTTTGAGTTTTCTTAGTAATGAGGAAAGGATAAAAGTCCTTGCTGTGGCGTGTAATCTGAAGATAGAGGGCAATAACAGACTTCATAAGGCTTTGTCTCAATACAAGAAAAGGATTGCTGATTATAACGAACAGTTAAAAAATACGCAGAGTCAGAGATACTATAACCCACGATATAATAAACCGGCAGATGAACCGAGTTTCTTTGGCGAGGTTTCGGCCGAAGGTACAAAGAGAATCATGGTTATATTGGATGCACTTTATAAAGCAATTGAGAAATTGGGCGGAACAGTAAATGAGGATCTGTCAATAAAGCTCAATGATGATATTGTCAGGCTCAGAGTAGCTGAATCAAAGGACAAAATCAGGCATGAATTGACAAAGCAGGAAGCGCAGGCACTTCTAAAGTATCAGGATGAACTAAAAAGACATTCATGGGCTTCGAAACCGCAAATCAGACAATATGATCATGTGTTCAATGGAAGATTGCGTATAGTTTTTGGCGAAAAGAGTTATATTCGAGATTCTGAGAAAGAAAAACTGGAGGACCGTTTAGGGGATATTCTCATCACTATATATGAAAAAGCCGAAGAGAACAGAATAATACGCGTAAGACATGAAGAAGAACAGCGTAGACGCGAAGCGGAGGCTCGAAGACAGGAAGAGATTCGTAAACGAAAAGAAGAGCAGATTAGATTAACGAAGGAACTTGCCAACAAGGCGGAAGATTACAGAATTGCTTCAGAAATCAGAGCTTATATAACTGCGATGATTGAAAAAGGTGATGAATCTGTAACGCAGCAATGGATTGAATGGGCAAAAGAAAAGGCGGATTGGTATGATCCGACGATTGCGCGGGAAGATGAGTATTTGGGGAAAAGAGATCACGGGAAGAACAAGGATGAGAAGGATCTAACTGAAAAACAGGTGAACAGAAACTGGTACTGGTAAGCAAATGGTATCTTAAAGAATATGAATAATGATCATGGATGAAAGATATCTGCAAGAGATTCTGACCGAATACTATGGGATTGAAAACCGTTCTTTGGAATTTTTAAGAGAAGGCGGCACCCATACATATATTGTCAACGGAAAGCCGAAACATCTGCTTAAGGTTATCGGCTCCGCTTTTTCTAAGACCGCGAGGCAGTCAGTATCTATTATGAGATACTTGGAGGAAAACGGATTTCCGGTTCCTGCAATAATACTTACAAAAAGCGGCGATGCGATTTTTGAAACAGATGATGAGGGTGAGAAGAAACTGATCGTTCTTATGAAATTCATCGATAGAGACGAGCCCGAACTTGAAAAATGTGCATCCGAGGTAGGAGGCCTGGTCGGAAGATTTCATCAGCTTATGGAGAAATATCCTGCAGAGCTTACCTTGCATGGAAAAGAATTCTTCATAGACAGGTATTTGGATTTCCTTCGTAAAAAGAACTATCCCCGTATTACAGAGTATGAAGAACTGGGAGATTGTTTGTGGAATAAGGTAAAAGATCTTCCGCAGGGAATCTGTCATGGAGATCTGCACAGAGGAAACCTATTGCAGAATCCTGACGGAAAGATCTACCTTGTGGATTTTGATACTGCCTGCCGGGCACCATACATGTTTGATGTCATGGTCATGTGTGACATGACGGATTATTTCAATCTGAAGCAGAAAGATATTGAACTGACTAAGAAAGTGTATAGGAAGTTTCTTTCTGGATATTCAGATCATCATACGCTTAGCCGTGAAGAAATCCGCTCTTTTCTATATTGGGTTGCGATCAGACATTTTCAACTGCAGGCCACGATACTTGAGATACATGGAGCGGATTGCATAGATGAAGGTTTTATTGACGGACAGTTATATTGGCTGAACAAATGGCAGGAAGCAATGCCGGAATTAACCGAAGGGCTTTAAGAAGGGCGAATACATGAATCTCGAAACCTATCTGTCTGGATTTGACAAGGCGGAAAAGATTGATAAGGGCATGGCAGGAGACATTAAGTATCGCTGCAGACGTGGCGCAGAGGAATACCTTTTAAGAGTCGCTGCCGGTGAAGAATATGATGAGAAGAAAAAAGAATTTGCGTATTTGAAAAGACTGAGCGATGCGGGACTGCCTGTCCCTGGGTGCGTAGAATTCATAAAGAATGATGACGGTTCAAAAGTCTTTACTCTGTTGACGTGGATGCCGGGTGAAGATCTGGAAGGCGTTATTTCGAATATGTCTCTGAGCGAGCAATATGAGATCGGAAATCAGGCGGGAAGCATTCTTCGAAGGATACATGATACCTGTCCCGAAACGGGTGTCAAAAAGAAATGGTATGATCTGTACACGGAAACCATTGATCCGCGTATAGACGCATATAGAGATGAAGGTATTCCTTTTTCGGGATCCGAAAAGATACTTCAGTACTTCGAAGACAATAAATATCTTATGCAAGAGCGTCCGATGTGTCATCATCATGGTGATTATCACACAGGCAATCTGATCATCAATTTCGGGAAAGTCAGTGTGATCGACTGGCATACGATGGATTTTGATAGTACAGGCGATCCCTGGTATGAGTTCAACAGGATAGATACAAAGTATCCTGAATTCGCAAAAGGGCAGATAGACGGATACTTTAACGGTAATGTTCCCGAAGAGTTTTGGCGTCTGTTTGCACTATATATTTCCGTGAGCGCGATAACATCGATCGTTTGGGCAAAGTATTTTGCCCCGGAGGAACTGGATAAGATCATGGGACTAAACATGAGCATCCTTAAGATTTTTGACGATATGGAGAATCCAATTCCCAAGTGGTATCGATGAGTGGTATATTGTCCATATCGTCCGTATGGTGTTATGTATTCCATACAGTTTGGACCAGTTTACCCAATTGTCCGTTTGACCTTATTTAATGATTTTTGGAAACGCATGACGGACAAAAATAGCACTTATAGAAGAACTTTTTACTACAAGATTTTGAAGGATTTTGGCCAAAATGAACTTCGAACTTCATTCAGATTACAAACCTACCGGCGACCAGCCCCGGGCCATAAAGGAACTGGTAGAGGGTTTCAAAGCGGGCAACCAGTTTGAAACTCTGCTTGGCGTGACCGGATCGGGAAAAACGTTCACGATGGCGAATGTCATTGCGGCTCTTAACAAGCCGACATTGATCATCTCACACAACAAAACACTCGCCGGCCAGCTCTACGGCGAGATGAAGGAATTCTTCCCGAACAACGCGGTAGAGTATTTTGTGTCCTACTACGACTACTACCAGCCTGAAGCATATGTTCCGTCATCGGATACATATATTGCCAAGGACTCTTCGATCAACGATGAGATAGACCGTCTGAGATTATCGGCAACGGCTGCACTTACCGAACGCCGCGACGTGGTGGTCGTTGCGTCCGTTTCATGTATATACGGACTGGGTTCTCCTTCGGAATATCTGGACATGATCCTGTCCCTCAGACCCGGAATGGAGATCAGCCGTGAGAGCGTAGTACGTTCTCTCGTGGAGATGCAGTATGAGCGCAATGACATGGACCTGGCTCGCGGATGCTTCAGGGTGCGCGGAGATGTCCTCGATATCAATCCTCCGGTCAGCTCGGATACGCTTATCCGTGTGGAGTTCTTCGGTGATGAGATCGACAGGATATGCGAACTCGATCCCGTGACCGGACGCATGAAATCAACACTCACTCATGTATCTTTTTTCCCTGCGTCCCACTATGTGGTCGCACAGGATACGATCAACCATGCATGTGATGCGATAGAAGAGGAACTGCAGGAGCGGGTGAAATTTTTCAAAAGTGAGGATAAACTGCTCGAAGCACAGCGTATATCCGAACGCACCGGTTTCGATGTTGAGATGCTAAGAGAGACCGGATTCTGCAGCGGCATAGAGAATTATTCCAGGCATCTGAACAACTTGGAACCCGGTCAACCGCCTTACACGCTCCTCGATTTCTTCCCCGATGATTTCCTGATCATCGTCGACGAATCACATATGACCATACCTCAGATCAGAGGCATGTATGCCGGTGACAGGTCGCGTAAGACCACGCTGGTCGACTACGGTTTCAGACTTCCGTCCGCACTCGATAACAGACCGCTCAACTTCGAGGAGTTCGAATCGCATATAGATCAGATGCTGTTCGTGTCGGCGACCCCGTCCGACTACGAGGAGGAACATGAACTGCTGCGTACCGAGCAGGTGATCCGTCCGACCGGTCTGCTCGATCCAGAGGTAGATGTCCGGCCTGTCGAGGGACAGATTGACGATCTGATCGGAGAGATCCGTAAAGCGACCGACAAACATACCAAAGTCCTGATCACGACCCTGACCAAGCGCATGGCGGAGGATCTGACCGACTATCTGAAGGAAGTCGGCATCCGTGTCAAATACATGCACTCCGATGTGGAGACTCTTGAACGCGCTCAGATCATCCGTGACATGAGACTCGATGTGTTCGATGTGCTCGTCGGCATCAACCTCTTAAGAGAGGGATTGGATATACCCGAGATCTCTCTTGTTGCCATCCTCGATGCGGATAAGGAAGGGTTCCTAAGATCCGGTACTTCTCTTATCCAGACGATAGGTCGTGCCGCCAGAAATTCGGAAGGTCATGTCATAATGTATGCGGATACGATGACGGATTCCATGAAAACGGCGATCGATGAGACCAACCGCCGGCGTGAGATCCAGATGAAGTATAATGAGGAGAACGGCATCACTCCGAAGACGATACAGAAGGCAGTCAGAGACCTGATCGCCGTTACCAGAGAAGTCGAGGAAGGCAGAGCGAAGCTTGACAAGGATCCCGAGTCCATGGATGCGGATGAACTTAAGGCTTTGATCGACAAGGTCGAAAAACAGATGCGCAAAGCAGCCGCGGAGTTGAACTTTGAATCCGCTGCCGAGCTCAGAGATGAGCTCATAGAGCTCAAGAAGATCTATCACGATAATTTTGAATGAAATCCTCCCGATGTCGTGGTATGATATGTAACGCTATCTTACTGTGAATATGATCAGGGAGGGTAATATGCCTGCAGTCAAAATGCGCCCGAAGGATTATATCAAGATCCGCGGGGCCAACGAACATAATCTCAAAAATCTGAATCTCGATATCCCCAGAGGAGAGCTGGTGGTCTTCACTGGATTGTCCGGTTCGGGGAAATCCTCTCTCGCGTTCGATACGATATATGCCGAGGGGCAGCGCAGATACATGGAGTCACTCTCTTCCTATGCCCGCATGTTCCTCGGACGGATGGAAAAACCCGATGTTGAGAGGATAGACGGCCTGTCTCCCGCTATATCCATAGATCAGAAATCCACAAACCACAATCCTAGATCGACAGTGGGAACGGTCACGGAGATATATGACTATCTGCGTCTGCTCTATGCGAGGGCGGGCATTCCGCACTGTCCGAAATGCGGACGTGAGATATCCAGACAGACCGTGGACCAGATCACGGATCAGATCATGTCGCTGCCCGAGGGGACGAAGATACAGGTAATGGCTCCCGTAGTCCGCGGACGAAAGGGTGAGCATGCCAAAGTCCTCGAGAGTGCCGTGCGCAGCGGCTATGTCCGAGCTCGTATCGACGGCAGCGTGTATGAACTCAGCGAGGAGATCAAACTCGACAAGAACATCAAACATAATATCGAGATCGTCATAGACAGACTGGTGGTGAGAAGCGGTATCGAGACCAGACTCACCGATTCGGAGGAAAATGCCCTGAAATTATCCGGCGGTCTTGTGATGGTCGATACCGGCGATGACATGCTTACTTTCTCACAGAACTTCGGCTGTCCCGATTGCGGGATATCCATCGGTGAGATCGAACCCAGGAGTTTCTCTTTCAATAATCCTTTCGGCGCATGCCCCGAGTGCACCGGTCTCGGATATAAGATGGAATTTGACATAGATCTCATGATCCCAGATAAGAGACTGTCCTTTAACGAAGGTGCGGTACAGGTCATGGGCTGGCAGAACAGCAAGGATAAGAAGAGCTTTTCTCATGCTCTTCTGGATGCACTCTCAAAGAAATACAAGTTCAGTCTGGATACTCCGTATAAGGATCTTCCGGAGGATATACGCGACAGGTTCGAAAACGGCGGCTTTGATGAAGTGAACGTTCACTATACCGGACAGAGAGGCACCGGGGATTACCCCATGGTCTTTGAGGGACTTCTGGAAAACATAAACCGCCGCTATCGTGAAGCCTACGGAGAGAACGCAAGAGCGGAATATGAATCCTATATGAGGTTTTCGCCGTGTACCGTATGCCGCGGAATGAGACTTAAACCCGAGTCGCTGGCAGTGACCATAGGTGACATGAACATATATGAGATCACATCTCTTGCCATAAGGGATCTTCAGGTTTTTCTTGATGAGCTGAACCTGACGAAGCAGCAGGCTCTTATCGGAGAACGCCTGCTTCGCGAGATAAAAAACAGAGTCGGCTTTCTGGTCAATGTGGGTCTTGAGTATCTTACTCTCGCCCGTGGTGCTTCAACTCTTTCGGGAGGGGAATCGCAGAGGATCCGTCTGGCGACTCAGATAGGGTCCGGTCTGGTAGGAGTGTGCTACATTCTGGATGAACCGAGCATAGGTCTCCACCAGCGCGATAACGGCAAGCTTCTTTCGGCGCTTAAGGATCTGCGCGATCTGGGCAATACTCTCATTGTGGTCGAACATGATGAAGAGACCATGAGAGAGGCGGACTTCATAGTTGATATCGGTCCGGGCGCGGGAGAGCACGGAGGCGAGGTCATAGCTACCGGCACCGCGGAAGAGATAATGCAGGTTCCGGAGTCGATCACCGGACAGTATCTGAGCGGAGTGCGTAAGATAGAGATTCCCGGTAAGAGACGTAAGCCCACGGGATGGCTCAAAGTGATCGGTGCGGCCGAAAATAACCTTCGGGGTATCGACGTGGACATTCCTTTGGGAATATTCACCTGTGTTACCGGTGTATCCGGATCCGGCAAATCTTCTCTTGTAAACGAGATAGTAAATAAGAGGCTCTCCAGAGACTTAAACCGCGCGAGGGTCATACCCGGCAGACACGTGAACATAGAAGGCATCGAGCAGCTTGACAAGGTTATAGACATAGATCAGTCACCCATCGGACGTACACCGAGATCCAATCCGGCCACCTATACGGGTGTATTCGATCAGATCAGGGATCTTTTTGCCTCAACGCAGGATGCCAAGGCCAGAGGTTATACGAAGGGCAGATTTTCGTTCAATGTCAAGGGCGGACGCTGCGAAGCCTGTGCGGGCGACGGTATCATCAAGATAGAAATGAACTTCCTGCCGGATGTATATGTACCCTGCGAGGTGTGCAACGGACACAGGTACAACCGCGAGACTCTGGAGGTCAAATATCACAATAAGAGCATATATGATGTGCTGAACATGACGGTGGAAGAAGCGCTTGTCTTCTTCGAGCACATCCCTTCGATCAGGAATAAGATACAGACCCTGTATGATGTCGGACTCGGTTATATCCGTCTGGGACAGCCTTCGACGGAGCTCTCCGGAGGTGAGGCGCAGAGAGTGAAACTTGCCACCGAACTGTCCAAACGCGGAACAGGCAGGACCATATACATCCTTGATGAGCCCACGACCGGCCTTCATTTTGCGGACGTACATAAACTTATAGATATACTTCAGCGCCTGGCCGAGGGCGGCAATACCGTTCTGGTCATTGAGCACAATCTGGATGTGATCAAGTGCGCGGACTATATCATCGACATGGGGCCAGAGGGCGGTGACGGCGGCGGGACCGTCATAGCACAGGGAACGCCCGAAGAAGTTTCCAAAGTCACAAAATCTTATACCGGCCAATATCTGGTTAAGATGCTTCGGGAGAAACCTGCGGCCAAACCCGCAGGCGGAAAGAAAAAAACAGAGGTTAAGTAAAGGGCAGGACCGTCCGATATAATATACAGCATGGACGCATTGACCACCGAAAGGATTCGGAGGGTCAGTGCGCTTTTGCATTTTACGGAGTCTGAAAATTTTATAAAGTCCTTTTCTAATAGCCCCCGTTGGGTTATAATATATCGGATATTATGACTTATCAGCCCCTGTATGAGGCTTTTTCAGGATAGAAAGGGAACCGTAAGATGCAATACACAGACATAGGAATCGACTTAGGTACAGCGAGTATTCTTGTTTATATCAGAGGCAAAGGCGTCGTATTAAAAGAGCCCTCGGTCGTAGCGTTCGACAGCAATACTCATAAGATACAGGCTATAGGCGAAGATGCCAGACTGATGCTGGGAAGGACACCCGGTAACATCGTAGCCGTAAGACCTCTTCGCGAGGGTGTTATTTCCGATTATACCGTTACCGAGAAGATGATGAAGTACTTCATCCAGAAGGCACTCGGTAAGAGGAATTTCCGTAAACCCAGGATCGCCGTGTGCGTTCCCAGCGGAGTTACCGAGGTGGAGCGTAAGGCAGTTGAGGATGCGACCATCCAGTGCGGTGCCCGTGAAGTGTTCATCATAGAAGAGCCTATCGCAGCTGCGATCGGTGCAGGCGTGGATATATCCAAACCCTGCGGGAACATGATCGTGGATATCGGCGGCGGTACAACGGACGTAGCCGTTATCTCTCTGGGCGGAACGGTAGTCAGCGATTCGATCAAGATAGCCGGAGATGATTTCGATCAGGCACTTGTTCGTTACATGCGTAAGAAACACAATCTTCTGATCGGTGAGAGCACCGCGGAGGATATCAAGATCAATATCGGTACCGCTTACAAGCGCCCCGAGATCGATTACATGGATGTCAAGGGACGTAACCTGGTATCGGGTCTTCCGAAGAGCATCAAGGTCAGCTCGGAGGAGACGGAAGATGCGTTGAAAGAGCCTACATCACAGATCGTTGATACGATCAAGGGCGTTTTGGAGAAAACCCCTCCGGAACTCGCAGCTGATATCGTCGACAGAGGCATAGTCCTCACGGGAGGCGGATCGCTGCTCAGAGGACTCGAGGATCTGATCTCGTCTCAGACAGGTATCAATACGATGACAGCTGAAGATCCGATGACGGCTGTCGCTATCGGTACCGGCAAGTACGTAGAGTTCCTGGCGGGCTACAAAGAAGAATAAAAGTGAGGTTATCACATGGTTAAAGGTCTTTACACTTCCTATACCGGAATGATCAATGAGCAACACAGGTTGGACACGGTCGCCAACAGTATTGCCAACTTTGACACCAACGGATTTAAGAAAGAGGGAGCGACAAGTCAGGCCTTTGACGATGTGCTGGCATATAAGATCAAGGATGTCACTGAAGCCGGCAATCTGCCGAGGCGTATGGGCATCATCAATCCCGGTGTCAAGATAGGCGAGAACTATGTTGACTGGTCAGAGGGATCATTCAAGGAAACCGGCAATACTTTCGATCTTGCGATCGCGGGTAAAGGTTTCTTTACCGTTGAATTTACTTCCAAATCGGGACAGACTTCAACCAAATATACCAGAGACGGGAATTTTACCGTAGACATGCGTGGTGATCTGGTCACTCACGATGGTGACTTTGTGCTCGATCCCACCGGGCGCCATATCCGCCTGGATCCTCTTAAGGAGGCGGCGATCAACCGCGCCGGACAGATATACCAGGACGGCAATCTGGTCGGTACCATCGGTATCACCGATTTTCAGAATTATGATTATCTGGAGAAATACGGTGAAAACTATTATCAGCCCGTGGAAGGTGCGACACAGGTCCAGACACCATACCAGATATATTCCGGATACCTCGAGCAGAGTAATGTGTCCATCGTTGATGAGATGGTCAACATGATATCGATACAGAGATCCTATGAAGCAAACCAGAAACTGATCCAGACTTTCGATTCGAGTCTGGACATAGCGGCAAATCAGTTGGGCAAACTCTGATAAGCGACAGATAAGAGAGAGGAGACGATATGGTTAGAAGCTTATGGACCGGCGCGACCGGCATGAACGCACAGCAGACCAATGTGGATACTATCGCCAACAATCTGGCTAATGTCAATACCAACGGATATAAATCTCAGGAAGCGCAGTTTAAGACACTGCTTTATCAGACACTCCAGACCAGGACCACGACAGCCAACGGTGCTGCCAAGCCTACAGCATCACAGGTAGGTCTGGGTACCAGAGTAGCATCCATCAATCAGATATTTACTCAGGGAGCTTTGCTCGACTCGGAGTCCGATACCGCTTTCGCCATAGAGGGAGACGGATTCTTCGGTGTCAGATGCGGAGACGGTACCACCAGATATACCAGAAACGGAGACTTCAACTGGTCACTCGGAACAGGCAATACCATCGTTCTGTGCAGTTCCGAAGGTTATCCCGTACTTGACGAGCAGGGACGTCCGATCAGCCTGGCTAATACTTATATAGTCAATAAGATCACCGTCGATCAGAGCGGAAGCCTCCTGTACCCCGATGCCAATAACGTGCCTCAGAGACTCGGCTTCACCATAGGTAAATTCCAGTTCCAGAATCCTGCCGGCCTGGAGAGATACGGTGACACACTCTGGTCAGTGACACCCGTCAGCGGTGCTGCGATCAATGAAGCGACCAGCAATGCGGTCACCAAGAGCCGTGTGATCCAGGGTTATCTGGAAGGCTCAAACGTAAACGTGGCAGATGAGATGGTTAACCTGATCGTGGCCCAGCGTGCATACGAGATGAACTCCAAGGTCATCACCACGACCGATACCATGATGGAGCAGGCCAACAATCTTAAACGATAATGTGAGGTAGGAACAATGTCAGACTTCGATATATCCTCATTGACCGATTACAGTTCCGCGCTCCTTTCAAATACACAGAGCACGGCTGTAAACAACGCGATCAGCTCCAAGGTAAACTCGATAAGCAAAGATTCGACGGATGCCGAGCTGCTGGATGCATGCAAGCAGTTTGAAGCATATCTCTGGGAGCAGGTATATAAAAATGTCGACAAGACCACGAATGTATTCGGCAGCCAGTCGGACGGCAGCTATGCCGGAAACATGGTCAATATGTTCTCGGATAACCTGATTCAGGAAGTGTCAAAGATGAGTGTGGGTGAAGGCGATAATTCACTCGCGATGAGACTTTACGAACAACTTAAGAGAAATTACGGGATCGGAGTAACAACTCCGGAAGAGATCGATAAAAAAGAATAAAAAGAAAAAACGTAAATGATTTTTTCTACTTCGTTACAGACCGCCAACTGTAATGAGACCGAATAATGGGTCTATGCAGTTGGTGGTTTTTATGTAGCGGTGTATCAGGGGGATAGAATGGAATTAAGCGGTTATGTCAGCAGCATAAGATATCGCAGGGAAGAAACGGGTTATACGGTATTTGAACTTGTGAGCGATAATATCGGCTATACCGTGATAGCCAAGGTCGCCGACATAGATGAAGGTGCCAACGTTCATGTGGCCGGTGAAATGGTGATGCATCCGGTTTACGGAGAACAGATCAATGCTTCCGTATGCGAAGTCTCGGTTCCCGACGATACGGACGGTCTTCTGATGTATCTCGGGTCGGGTGCGATACGGGGAGTCGGCGAGACCATGGCATCGAGGATAATCGAGAAGTTCGGTTCGGACGCCGCGCACATTCTCGAGAACGAACCCGAAAGGCTGGCGGAGATAAAGGGCATCAGCGAGCGTAAGGCCAGGGACATCGCATTGCAGTTCAGGGAAAAGGCACAGACCCGAAAGGCGTTTGTGTTCCTTCGCGGTTACGGCATTTCCAATAACATGTCCGTCAGAATATATGATGAATACGGCGAGGACATATACGGGATACTCCGGGAGAATCCGTACAAACTGGCGGAGGATATCCGAGGGATCGGTTTTAAGACCGCCGATGAGATCGCCGAAAGGAGCGGGATCAGAGTTGATTCGCAGTACAGGATAAGAGCCGGACTCATGTATGTTCTTTCCCAGGCCATAGCGGAAGGCCATATGTTTCTGCCCGCCGCCGAACTTACCGGCAAGGCGGCGGAACTTCTGGATATCGACCGGGCGCTGATCGAAACGGAGATCACCAATCTTGCCGTGGAGAGAAAGGTAGTCGTAAAGGGTGAGGATGTCTATGCCGCCGAGTACTATTATGCCGAACTGAAATGTGCGGTGCTTCTCCACGATATAGATTCCTATACCGAACAGATCGTTTCGGATACAAAGAAGGCGGCGCTCGCAGCCAGGATAGAACGCCTCGAGACGGAAACAGGAATGCATTTCGATCCTCTCCAGAGACAGGCGATAGAAGCCGCAACATCAGGCGGCATACTGATCCTTTCCGGTGGTCCCGGAACGGGAAAGACCACGACGATAAACGCTCTCATAAAGTACTTTACCGATGAGGGAATGGATATAATGCTCGCCGCTCCGACCGGACGTGCGGCCAAGAGGATGACCGAGGCGACCGGATACGAAGCCAAGACCATACACCGGCTGCTTGAACTGTCGGGAGCTCCGGATGATGATCATTCCAGGGCCAGATTTGAGCGTAACGAAGACAACCCGCTTGAGACCGATGTGATCATTCTCGATGAGATGTCGATGGTCGATATATTCCTTTTCCTGTCGCTTCTCAAAGCAGTAACTCCGGGAACGAGGCTCATAATGGTCGGCGACGTCGATCAGCTTCCGAGCGTGGGGCCCGGCCAGGTCCTGAAAGATATGATCGATTCCGGCGCGTTCAGGGTGGTCATGCTTGAACAGATATTCAGACAGGAGGAAGGATCGGATATCATCACAAACGCGCACAGCATCCGCGCGGGAAGATATCCTGTTCTCGGAACGGACAGCAAAGACTTTTTCTTCCTCGAACGTTCGGACGTGAAGGTCATGTATAAACATATGGTGGAGCTCATCACGCAGATGCTGCCCGGGTATGTTTCCGCACAGCCCATGGACATCCAGGTGCTCACTCCGATGCGAAAAGGCCCCCTCGGAGTCGAGTCGTTAAACCGGATCCTTCAGCAGTACATCAATCCTCCTTCGGATGATAAGAAGGAGATCGAATACGGTGAAACGATCTTCCGCGAAGGCGATAAGGTAATGCAGGTCCGGAATAACTACCAGCTGGAATGGTATGTTACCGGTGAGTACAACATAAGAGTCCAATCCGGAACGGGAGTGTTCAACGGCGATGTCGGATGCATCAGATCGATCGACGAGGAACAGCGCATGATGACGATCGAATTCGAGGAGGGTCATCTCGTTGATTATGAGTATTCTCTGTTTGAAGATCTTGAGACTGCATATGCGGTGACGATACATAAATCGCAGGGGAGTGAATATCCCGCGGTGATCATACCGGTGATCAGCGGACCGCCCCAGCTTCTCAACAGGAATCTCCTGTATACCGCAGTGACCAGAGCAAGGCACAGTGTGGTCCTGATGGGGAACCGGCAGACTTTTTACAATATGGTGGATAACGACAGGATCAATATGCGTCACACCGGGTTTGCGGACCGGATAAGAGAGGTGTGTTTATGACATCGTTAAAACCTGCGGGGGAAGCTCTCATAAGTCTGGTCTTTCCCAGGAGATGTCCGATATGCGACCGGCCCGTCAGACCGTACGGAGCGTTTGCATGTGATGCATGTGCGGGTGAAGTTAAGTACGTTCACGGCGCGACATGTTATAAATGCGGCAAACCTCTGAAAGATGAAAGCGCGGAATACTGCGAAGACTGTGCACGGACGAGGCATGTTTTCAAACGCGGCATATCACTTTTTGAGTACAGATCCGTGTCCGATTCGATATACAGATTCAAGTACAGGGGGAGGCGGGAATACGCGGCCTGGTACGGACGCATGATGGCGCAGAGAATGGGCGGCGATCTGATCAGGCTTCATCCCGATGCGCTTGTTCCGGTCCCGATACATTCTTCCAAAATGAGGAGCCGCGGTTATAACCAGTCGGCGCTGATCGCGAGGGAACTTTCGGAGAGGATAAACATACCTGTCTGGGAGGATGCCGTGAAGCGCATAAAACGTACTGCACCGCTTAAGGATCTGACCCCTTCGGAGCGTAACATTATTTTGCGGGGGGCTTTCAAATTGGGCATTAATGATGTAAAATTAAAGACGATTGTAATCATTGATGACATATATACAACCGGTGCTACGGTTGATGCCGTTGCGGATGTTTTTTTGAAGAACGGAGCAAGGGATGTTTTCTTTGCGACGCTAGCAACGGGAAAAGGCGTTTAAAAGAGATCCTTAACAGCAAGGAGGTAGTTATGGACGTAAGGAATTGCAGAGGCTGCGGAAAACTTTTTAACTATGTCAGCGGGCCGTTTATGTGTCCCGCCTGCAGGGAGAAACTCGAAGAGAAGTTCCAGGAAGTTAAGAAGTACATTCAGGAGAATAGAGGAGTGACTGTTGCGGATGTTTCCGAGGCCTGCGATATAGACGCAAATCAGGTCAGACAGTGGATACGTGAGGAACGTCTGGAGTTTGCTTCGGGCGCATCCGAGATCTGCTGTGAGCAGTGCGGAACTCCCATCACCAGCGGAAGATTCTGCGACAAATGCAAGAACTCGATGGTCAACAGCCTGAACAACGTATACAAGCAGGATGCACCCGCCAGACCCAGCCGCGATGACAGATCCGGCGGTCCCAAGATGCGTTTCCTCGGTTGATCTCGTGAGGTAGACTTTCGTAATGATAGACCAGGAAAAAGTGATCCTCATGTCGAGGCTTGCTTCGTATGAGAAAAATGAAGGAAAGAAGAACGAAGCCATCGGGCGCTTTTTCAGAGGCGACTATATCGGATGGCAGGTTCTCGGAAGCATAGTCTGCGGAACCATCTGCTTCATGATCGTTCTGGCGGGCTATGTTGTCTACGACTTCGAGAATTTCATGCTTGATATATACAAGATGGATCTTCTTGAATATGCCAAGGGGATCCTTATCAAGTATGTGATCTTCGTGGGAGTTTATGCGGTGATCACATATGTGATATTCGCATTCAGATATGCCGGTGCACGTAAGAATCTAAGGATATATGCGCACAATCTGAACAAACTCTCCAAGACATATAACAATAACGAATAACGGAGGCCGGATATGACTTCTCTGGTTATGGCCAAGCAGATGATCAAACGTTTTTACAGCAAGTATGAAGCGTTTGTTCTTCCGATCATCAAGTTTCTGATTGGACTGATATGTCTGTCCGTCATTAACAAAAGACTTGGTTACATGTCACAATTAAACAGTTTTGTGATAGTTCTGATGGTAGCGCTGATGTGCTCGTTTATGCCGCTCAATTTCACGGTTTTTGTGGCGGCGCTTTTTGTGTTGGGGCACATATACAAGCTGTCGCTGGAATGTCTGCTCGTAGTGGGTGCATTGTTCCTGATACTGTTCCTGCTCTACTTCAGATTTTCACCGAAGGATACCATAGCGGTCCTGCTCACGCCCATATGTTTTATACTCAACATCCCCTATGTGATGCCGATAGCAGCCGGACTTCTCGGCACCCCGGCGTCGGCCATATCCGTAGGATGCGGCGTGATCGTATACTATGTCCTTGAAGCCATAATAGGCGGTGCGGGTTCCATCAATTCACTTGCCGATGAAGAGATGACCACCCGACTTAAGTTCGTGATCGATACGGTCTTGAACAACAAGCCGATGCTGGCGTTCGTGCTTGCCTTCGGCATAACCATAGTGATCGTTTATGTGATAAGGAGACTGAAGATCACTTATTCATGGTATATCGCGATCGGCGCAGGAATTCTGGCGGACATAGTCCTGCTGCTCATATTCGATCTGATATTCGATACACATGTTTCGGGGGGCAATATGATCCTCGGATCGGTCGTTGCGATCATCATAGGCATCATATTGACATTCCTGTTCTTCCATGTGGATTATGCGCGTACGGAGAAACTGCAGTTTGAGGATGACGAGTATTACTATTATGTAAAAGCCATCCCGAAGGTTACGGTTCCCGGTACACAGAAGAAAGTTAAAAAGATCAACTCAACGAAGAAAAAAGGTCAGTCATCTAACGGGAATACATAATGTCAGGCATACATAGTATTTTGCCATATTTTACAAATCTTCATATGATCACCCCGAGGGCTACCGATGTCGTCGAGATACTGATCATCGCATATATGATATTTCATATTCTCAGATGGTTACGGAACACCAGAGCATGGTCTTTGCTCAAAGGGTTTTTCGTGATCCTGATCTTCGTCGGCATTGCCGCCGTATTCCGCATGAATACGATCCTCTGGATCATCCAGAATGTCCTTAGCATAGCTGCGATCTCGGTTGTCGTGATCCTGCAGCCCGAGCTTCGTAAGGCACTGGAGGATCTCGGTGAAAAGAATTTCTTCAACACTTTTTTAAATGACAATACCAGATCAAATGACGAAGGGCGCTTCTCCGATAAGACCATCAACGAGATCGTTCGTGCATGCTTTGAGATGGGCAAGGAAAAGACCGGCGCACTCATAGTCATCCGTCAGAATCAGCCTCTCGATGAGTTTGAGAGGACCGGAATAGAAGTGGATGCGGCCGTCACAAGCCAGCTTCTGATCAACATATTCGAAAAGAACACACCGCTCCATGACGGTGCGGTCATCATAAGCGGAAACAGGGTCTGCTCTGCAACATGTTACCTTCCGCTGTCCGATAACCTAAGTCTCCCGAAACATCTCGGAACAAGGCACAGAGCAGGCGTCGGGATCTCGGAAGTTACCGATTCGCTTACGGTCATAGTATCCGAAGAGACCGGGCGTGTTTCCGTAGCATACAAGGGACAGCTCGAGACGATGCGCGATCCCGAACTGCTGAAGGAAAAACTGGAATCCATACAGAACAAACCGACCGAAGAAGGTCGTAAGCGCAAGCGCAGAAAAGAGAAAGAGAGGCCGAAGAATGAAGCTGAAGCATAAGCTTTTTGACGACTGGGGCCTCAAACTCGGCTCTGTCGTTTTCGCGATACTCGTCTGGTTCATCGTTACCAATTTCAACGATCCTGTCGTTCAGTATCGCGTATACAATGTAAAAGTATCTTTCAGAAACACCAATGTGATCACGGATCAGGGACAGACATACGAGGTCCTTGACAATACAAATGTCATCGATACCGTGACCGTCACGGGACCGCGTTCCGTGATAGACGCATTGAATGAAGAGAATATAGTTGCCGTAGCGGACTTCAACGATCTGACACTGCAGAATACCGTTGCGATCAAACTCTCGACGAATAAGTACAGCAGTCAGATAGAGAGTATCAGAGGTACCATAGATACGGTTCAGCTGAACATCGAAAACCTCAAGACCAAGACGCTTGCTCTAAGTACCGTTACATCAGGTACGGTCAGCGAGGGCTATATCATCGGCGAGGTGACAACGGACGAGAACCAGGTGCGCATCTCGGGTCCCGAATCCGTGATAGACGAGATCGTCAGAGCGGAAGTGAATGTTCCCGTTACGGGATTCAGTCAGGACATCATCACGGATGTGGACATCGTGCTTATGGATGCTGAAGGCAATCCCGTCAAGTCCGGATACATCACGTCCAATATAAGCAAGGTTCGCGTGAAGGTTGAGCTGCTTCCGACCAAACGTGTGGGAGTGGAGTTTTCCACCAGCGGAAAGGCGGCAGACGGATATGAGGCCACCGGAGCTGTTACGTGCGAGCCGGATACCATACTGGTCGCAGGGCGTGCCGCAACGCTTCAGAAACTGGATAGCATAGTTGTCGAGGAACCGATCAACATCACCGGCCAGGCCGGTAACATGATGACTCTTGTGGACATCAAAGACAGTCTTCCGACAGGCGTCAGACTTGCGGATACAAGCTTTGACGGAAAGATATCGGTAACGGTTTACATCGATAAAACAACGACGAGGATGATGCAGCTGTCAGCGGCTGAGATCCGCTGGATCAATGTTCCCGAAGGATATACGGTGGAACTCGTGGATCCTGAGGACAGATATAATGTCACATTCGAAGGCCTTCAGAAGAACCTCGATGCGCTGCAGGTTTCAAACATCATAGCTTCTGCGGATCTTCAGAATATTCTTGAACAGACAGATCCTGTAGGTGACCATTATCATGTGGTCCTGGATTTCGAAAGCGAGGGTTCGAGAGTTAATGTCAGCACTCCCGTTCAGGTATGGATAAAACTGAACGATACTTGATAGAAAAAGACATAGATGATATATTTATAATGTTATATGCATAGTCGCATATTTACTCGGAGGTTACACACAGAATAATGGTTAGTCAAAAAGTTACTATAAAGAATCCAACAGGTCTTCATCTACGGCCTGCGGGAGTCCTATGCAAGGAAGCTATGCAGTTTAAATCGCTCATAACTTTCACCTTCAGAGAAAATACGGCTAATGCAAAAAGTGTATTAAGCGTTCTCGGTGCCTGCGTAAAATGCGGTGATGAGATTGAGATCCATTGCGACGGAGCAGACGAAGAGGAAGCGCTGAATACCCTGGTAACAGCCATAGAAAAAGGCCTGGGAGAATAAATGATGCGGGCCCGCTGAAGGACAGCGGGCTCGTTTTTAGTATAAGCATATTGATGAGGAGATATTATGTTGAATTATAAGAGATACCAAAAAAATCCCGTAGTGGATTATCCCGAAAGGGAATGGCCGAACAAGGAGATAACAAAGGCACCCATATGGTGCAGCGTGGACTTGAGAGACGGTAATCAGGCCCTTATCGATCCGATGGTCGTTGATGAGAAGATCGAGTTTTTCCAGTATCTTGCCAAACTCGGATTCAGAGAGATCGAGGTCGGATTCCCGGCTGCCAGCCAGATCGAGTTTGATTTCCTGAGACAGCTTATCGACCGTAAACTGGTTGATGATGACATGAAGGTTCAGGTCCTCACGCAGTGCAGAGAGGAACTTCTCGACAGAACATTTGAGTCTATCGAAGGATGCTCTCAGGCGATAGTTCACATCTATAATTCGACATCCACTCTTCAGCGTGATGTAGTCTTTAACATGGACCGTGAGCAGATCAAGAACATCGCGATCGAAGGTGTCCGCATGGTCAAAAAACATGCGGAGAACTTTCCCGGCAAGATCATACTGGAATACTCTCCCGAGAGTTTCACCGGCACCGAACTTGACTATGCTCTCGAGGTATGTGATGCGGTGGTTGCAGAGTGGGGTGCCACTCCCGAAAACCCGATCATAATAAATCTTCCCTCGACTGTCGAGATGACCACTCCGAACGTTTTTGCAGACCGCATAGAATGGATGAGCAAGCATCTGGCCAACAGAGAGTCGATCATCTTAAGCGTACATCCTCACAATGACAGAGGTACCGGTGTTGCAAGCGCGGAGCTCGCGATCCTTGCAGGTGCCGACAGAGTCGAAGGTACTCTTTTCGGTAACGGTGAACGTACCGGTAATGTGGACATACTCAATATCGCATATAACATGTTCAGTCAGGGCATCGATCCCGAGCTTGCGATCGAGAACGTAAATGAGTCGATAGAGATATACGAAAGATGCTGCAAGATCCCGGTTCATCCGAGACACCCTTATGCCGGCAAACTGGTATTTACCGCTTTCTCCGGATCGCATCAGGACGCGATCAACAAGGGAGTCAAGGCGATGAAGGAGCGCGGAGGAGATCACTGGCAGGTTCCTTATCTGCCGATCGATCCTGCGGATATAGGCAGGGAGTACGAGCCCATCGTGCGTATCAATTCCCAGTCCGGCAAGGGCGGAGTCGCATTCATCATGGATACCTATTTCGGATTCAAACTTCCGAAGAGCATGCACAGAGAGTTTGCGAACGTCATCCAGCTCATATCCGAGAAGCAGGGTGAGGTTTCACCCGAACAGATCATGCAGGCATTCAGAGATGAGTATCTTGACAAGAAAGAACCCATTCACTTCCGCAAGCTGAAAGTGGATGACTTAAGCGATGATATCGATTCCGAATTCGATACATGCGTTCATGTCAGATACACCGACGACGGTGTTGAGAAGTCGTTTGACGCTGTCGGAAACGGACCGCTGGATGCTACCGTAAGAGGCATGCGTGAAGTATTCGGATGCAACATCAAGATCCTTGATTACGATGAGCATGCGATCTCGGCAGGTGCCAATTCACAGGCTGCCGCTTACATCCATCTGCTCGATGCGGATTCGGGAAGAGCTACCTACGGTGTCGGCGTAAGTTCGAACATAACCAGAGCATCGCTGCGTGCAATCTTCTCTGCAATAAACAGACTCGGCATCAGATAATAATCGGAGGTCAATATGAATAAGATCATAGTCACCGGCGCGAACGGACAACTCGGAAGAGCAGTCAATATCGAGTATTCGGGAAGGGATGATTTTGAACTCGTAAATACCGATGTGGCCGAACTGGATATCACGGACATAGATGCGGTACAGTCTTTTGTCCGGGAGATCAAACCCTATGCGATAATCAACTGTGCGGCACATACCAATGTGGACGCATGCGAGACACAGGTTGATCTTGCGTACCGCATCAATGCGATAGGTCCCCGCAACCTGGCTATAGCGGCGCGTGAAAACGGTGCCAAACTCATGCACATATCCACGGACTATGTATTTGACGGTCATGGCAGCAAGCCTTACATAGAGTTTGACGCGACCGGCCCTCAGTCCGTATACGGAGCTTCCAAGCTTGCCGGAGAGAACATGGTAAAACAGTTCGGCGAGCGATTCTATATCGTAAGGACCGCATGGCTCTACGGTGACGGCAAGAACTTTGCACGCACCATGATGAGGCTTTCCGAAGACCATGATGAGATCCGTGTCGTAAACGATCAGGTGGGATCCCCTACTTCCGCACGTGAGCTTGCGAAGTGTGTTGTGAGCCTTCTTGATACGGACAACTACGGACTGTTCCACGGAACCTGTGAAGGTGATTGTTCCTGGGCCGATTTTGCGACCGAAGTATTGAGACTGGCCGGCTCCGACACAAAGATCATACCCATTACCAGCGAAGAATACGGAGCTCCGGCGAACAGACCCAACTATTCGATACTTGATAATTATATGCTCAGGCTTACGGGCGGATATACATTTGCGGACTGGCACGATGCCATCGAAGTGTATATGAAGGACGAACTCGCACATTGATCTGATGGAGCTTATCAATACACTTTTAAATAACCATATCCTGATCTGCGGCTGTTCCTGCTGGATCATCGCACAGATTATCAAGACGATCGTATATCTGATCGTGAACAAAGAGTTCAGGGTAGAGCGCCTCATAGGTGACGGCGGCATGCCCAGCTGTCACTCGGCTACCGTTGCGGGGCTCGCTACCGCAGTCGCTTTTTCGGAAGGGCTGGGAAGCACCGCATTTGCCATCACTTTCTTTTTGGCTATAATAGTTATGCATGATGCGATGGGTGTCAGACAGGAGACGGGCAAACAGGCGCGCATCATCAACGATATCGTGACCGAGATCACGGAACGCGGAATGTCGGTCATGTCCATGTCACCCGATGAAAGACTCAAGGAATTCGTAGGACATACGGGCTTTCAGGTATGCGTCGGAGCCGTCATCGGAGTGATAGTGGCGATCGCGGAATATATGCTGATATTTAAGTAATCAATAAGAGGATAAAGGAGATCATTTATGAGAAATGTTGCATTGATCACGGGAGTTACCGGACAGGACGGATCATATCTTGCAGAGCTTCTGCTCGAAAAGGGATATGAGGTTCACGGTCTTGTCAGAAGGCATTCCATAAGCAATACGGCAAGGATCGATCATATCATCCGATCGGAATATAATAACGTAAAGTTTTTCCTTCACTATTGCGATACCACGGACTCAAGCAATCTTATGCGTCTCGTGGCCGAGATCAAGCCTACCGAGGTATACAACCTTGCGGCACAGTCACATGTGGGCATCTCTTTTGAAGTTCCCGAATATACCGCTGAGGCGACGGGCGTCAGCACTCTTAAGCTGCTTGAAGCTCTCCGCGTAAACGGCGGCACCTGCAGATATTATCAGGCGTCCACATCGGAACTTTTCGGAGGACTTCCGGAGACCGCTCCTCAGAGTGAGAAGACTCCGTTCCATCCGATGAGCCCTTACGGAGTGGCCAAGCTTTACTCATACTGGATCACCGTAAACTACAGAGAGTCGTATAACATGTTCGCATGCAACGGTATTCTGTTTAATCACGAATCACCCAGACGCGGTGAGAATTTTGTGACCCGTAAGATCACTCTGGCGATCGCCAATATCCTTGCGGGAAATCAGGAAAAGCTTTCTCTCGGAAACATGAACGCCAAGAGAGACTGGGGCTTTGCCGGTGACTATGTGGAAGGTATGTGGCGCATACTTCAGAATGATGTTCCGAAGGATTTCGTGCTGGCCACCAATGAGACTCACACGGTAAGACAGTTTGTTGAAGCCGCTTTCGGTGAACTCGGCATCTCCATCCGCTGGGAAGGCGAGGGAGTTAACGAGAAGGGCTATGATGCCGAGACCGGAAGACTGCTCGTGGATGTCAATCCGGAGTTCTACAGACCCGCTGAGGTTGAGTTCCTCTGGGGCGATTCTTCACTTGCCGAAAAAGAACTCGGCTGGAAGCGTAAGACCGATTTCGCAGGTCTTGTCAAGATGATGATGGATGCTGACATGCGTGCGATCGTCGGAATGAGTTGTGAGGAATATAAGAAAAGCAGATGATCTCTGTTCTTCTGATATGGATATATATGATCGTCACGATCGGTACCGCAGGGCTGCTTACGGCATGCATGTCGAAGCGCCTGCTCGGCTACCGGCCGCATGATCCGATGGCGTGCCTTCTGTCCGGTCTGGTCGCTGTGACCGTATATGCGCAGGTTTGGAGCCTGTTTGGCGGAGTAGGTATCGCAGCCAATATATGTTTATGTGTAATTCTTGCCGTCTGTGCGTTCGTCTTCAGGCGGCCTCTTACGTTAACGGCACGTGATGCAACAGATCCCGCTTTCTCTCACCGTGCATATATTTCTGTCGCATTTATCATAATGATCGTGATGGCATACGGCGCATCGCACGGCATGATGCATTACGATACCGGACTCTATCATGCTCAGGCGATCCGGTGGATCGAGGAATTCGGATCCGTTCCGGGACTGGCCAATCTGCATACCAGACTCGGGTATAATTCATCCGCATTCGTCCTGAATGCGTTATACAGTTTTTCACCGACCGGTCAGTCATTTCATGTGACCGGAGCATTCTGTGCACTGATCCTTGCGTGTGAATGCGTGCTTCCACTCGTTACCCAAAAATCTTCTTTGATAAGCGTATCCGGTTTCTGCCGTGTAATGGGACTGTATTATCTCTTTACGATATATGACGAGATGGTATCGCCCGCATCGGACTATTACATGGTCTGCCTTGCGTTCGTTCTTGTCATACGCTGGATCGATGCGGGAGAAAAAGCGGATGCGTCCGGACAGTGCTGCATGCTGTCGTTCCTTGCGGCTTTTATCCTGACGGTAAAACTCTCCGGTGTGCTGTTCATATTGCTGGCTGTGATACCGGCGGTGACTCTGATAAGATCACACCGCTTAAAAGAGTTTGTATTGTGCATATTGACCGGCATCGTGACGGTATGTCCTTACCTGATCAGAAACGCATATCTTTCGGGCTGGCTTTTGTATCCTTCGGTCACGATAGACCTGTTTGACTTTGACTGGAAAGTACCTGTCGACATCGCTTCCTACGACTATAAGGAGATACAGGTTTACGGCAGGGGATTTACGGACGTTTCGCGGTACGATGATCCCGTGACGGCGTGGTTTCCGGACTGGCTCCGTGCAAGACCTCTCACCGATCGTATCTTAATCTGCGCCGCTATAGTCGGAGTAGTGTACTTTGTGATAAAATGTATATGTTATGTGTGCCTGAGGAAAAAAGAAAACTTCGGGTCGCAGAACGTATATCAGCTCTATACTGAAGGCGTTGTGTGCGCGGGATTTTTATTCTGGCTTCTGACCTCGCCGCTCATGCGATACGGATGCCTGTATGTGTACCTGTGTGATGCGGTTATCTGGGGCGGAGTGCTGGTCCGTATTCTCACCGGACATATCCGGCTGATGAGGATCATGTATGCTGCGCTGGCGCTTTTGCTGGTGTATAAGAGCTGCATGCTGGTCATCGAATCGGTTCGCGTTTACAGATCGGATACCTGGATCAGGCAGCAGGACTACGACAGGTTCGATGTGCATGCATATGAGCTGAGCGATGATACCGGAACATACACGCTTGAGTTTTATGCGCCGGATTCCGGAGACTGCGCGGGATATGATGCATTTCCCTCATCTCCCTGGGACATGGACGGGATGATCGTTTTGCGCGGACGTGATATAAATAACGGATTTAAGAATGATCCGAGATAAAGATACTGATGGAGGACAACATGATAGGACATAATGACAAGATATATGTGGCGGGACACAGAGGACTGGTAGGATCTGCGATAGTCAGAAATCTGGAATCCAAGGGTTATACCAATATCATCGGAAGGACACATAAGGAACTGGATCTGACCGATCAGGCAGCGGTCCGTGCGTTTTTTGATGAGGAAAAACCGGATGTGGTCGTGCTCGCTGCAGCCAAGGTGGGCGGCATCAATGCCAACAATACCCAGCCCGCGATGTTCGCATACGAGAACATGCAGATCCAGTGCAACATCATCAACGAGAGCCATAAGCATAACGTTAAGAAACTGCTTTTCCTCGGAAGCACATGCATATATCCCAGAATGGCTCCCCAGCCGATCCCTGAGGACGCGCTTCTGACAGGACCTCTCGAGACGACCAACGAGGCATATGCGATCGCCAAGATTTCCGGCCTTGAGATGTGCAAGTTCTATAAGAGACAGTACGGCGACGATTATATCAGCTGCATGCCGACCAATCTTTACGGCCCCCATGACAATTATGATCTGAGCGGTTCACATGTAATGCCCGCCATGATCCGTAAGTTCCATGAGGCCAAAGTGAACGGAAATCCCACGGTCGAATTATGGGGAACGGGTACTCCTTTAAGAGAGTTCCTCTATGTTGACGACATGGCCGATGCGTGTGTTTTCCTTCTGGAGAATTATGACGGGGAGCAGCATGTTAATATCGGTACCGGCAAGGAAGTATCCATAAAGGAACTCGCCGAGACGGTGAAGAAGACAGTCGGTTATGAAGGCGAGATCGTATGGAACAAAGACATGCCCGACGGTACTCCGAGGAAGCTTACCGATGTGACCAAACTGCACAGCCTCGGCTGGAAGCATAAGGTGGATCTCGAAGAGGGCGTGAAACTGGCTTACGAGTGGTTCAAGGAAAACGTCGATCAGGCGAGAATGTGATTTCGGGGTGGTTATGCGTACTATCAGTATCGTGGTTCCGTGCTATAACGAAGAGGAGAATGTTCGCGTATTCTATGATGAACTGATGAAGAACGCGGATTTCTTTGAGGAGAAGGATCTGGTGCCCGAGATCATCTACATCGATGACGGATCGAAGGATAACACCGTTTCTCAGATACGTGCGCTCGCCGAAGAGGATCCGCACGTACACATGGTCTCTTTCTCCCGTAATTTCGGCAAAGAAGCAGGCCTCTATGCCGGACTTAAGAAGTCGACGGGTGAGTTTGTGGTCACAATGGATGTCGATCTTCAGGATCCCCCTTCACTTCTCCCCGAGATGTTCGGATATATCGAAGAAGGCTATGAATCGGTAGCCACACGCCGTGTATCGCGAAAAGGCGAACCCCCGATCAGATCTTTTTTTGCCAGAAGGTTTTACCGTCTGATCAACCGCATGTCCAAAACCGAGATAGTGGACGGCGCAAGAGACTACCGTCTCATGACCAGAAAGTTTGTCGATGCTGTACTTGAACTGAAGGAGTATAACCGCTTCACCAAAGGCATATTCAGCTGGGTCGGATATGAGACCAGATGGATAGAATTCGAGAATGTCGAGCGCATCAAGGGTGAGACCAAGTGGTCGTTCTGGAAGCTGTTCATATATGCAATAGACGGGATCGTAGCATTTACGACGGCACCGCTTGCCATTGCATCATTCATGGGAGTGCTGTTCTGCGTGCTGGCGTTCGTACTCATAATCGTTACCATCGTGCGCAAGACTCTGTTCGGAGATCCCACGTCCGGATGGCCTTCGCTTGTCTGCATCATTTCCCTGATAAGCGGAGTGCAGCTGTTCTGTCTCGGGATCATAGGCCAGTATATGGCTAAGACCTATATGGAAGTTAAGAACAGACCGCAGTATCTGATCAGGGATGAATTTTGATGGTCAGTATTATCGTACCGGTATACAGGGCAAAAGAATATATCGCGAATACGATCGGCTGCGTAAGGGCTCAGACCTATACCGACTGGGAACTCATCCTGGTCGATGATCATTCGGGCGACGGTACGGCGGAAGAAATAAAAAGACTGATCGGCGAACTTGATGATGAGCGGATCAGACTGATCGAATGTGAAGAAAACCACGGTGCGGCGCATGCCAGAAATACGGGACTGGACAGCGCTCGCGGAAGATATATAGCTTTTCTGGATGCCGATGACGTATGGTACCCGGACAGATTGAAGATCGGGATGGAATACATGTCAGAACATCCCGGGGCGGGATTTGTTTTTTCGGCATATGAATTCGGAGATGAGAACGCTAAAGGGACCGGACGCATAGTTCATGTTCCGGAGTCTCTGGATTATAAACAAGCATTATCACGGACAGTGATATTTACCACAACAACTTTATTTGATACTGAAATAATACCTATAAGTCTCATACACATGCCTCAGGTGGGGAGCGAGGATACGGCTACCTGGTGGCAGATACTTAGAGCAGGACATACGGCTTACGGCATAGACCGGGTGACCGCCATATACAGAAGACCGGCATCGTCATTATCATCCGATAAATCCGTGGCGATCCGGCGCATCTGGAACCTCTACAGGAATGTTGAGCATCTCCCGGTGATCCGGAGTGCGGTGTGCTTTATCGGATGGGCTTTCAGGGCAACGCTCAGACGTATCTGATATATATGAAAAAACTTGAATCGCTGAAAAGAATAATCATACTTCAGCTGTCTTTGATAGGCATTATCATAGACACGGCGATATATGCCTGCTTCTGGTTCGGAATGTATTATCCCGTACTGGCTAACAGGGCCAGAGGTCTGAATTATTATTTCAGAGGACACGTTCTGGTCATCCTCATTTACTTTGTTCTCATACTGTTTTTCACCAGTACTTTCGGAGGACTCAAAGTCGGATATCTGAAACCCGGAGATATCATCTTCAGTCAGATCTTCGGAATAATCGCCGTTAACGTCATCTCGTTCTTCCAGCTCTCGCTCATGGGCAACTGGCTCGTGCCCGTACGCCCCATGGTATTCTGCTCGTTGGTTGAGATAGTGTTCAGCATATTCTGGACATTCATGTGCAATTCTTTTTATCACAGAGTATTCCCTCCGAGAAATCTTCTTTTTGTTCACGGTGACAGATCCATAGACGATATTCTGAATAAGTTCTCGACCAGACCGGATAAGTATCTGGTACGTGACTCGATGAACATATCCCGGGGTATCGAAGCGGTCAAAGCCGAAGGCATGAGCGGCCGCTATAACGGCGTGGTCCTCTGGGATATCCCGACATCCGACCGCAATGTGCTTCTTAAGTATTTTTACAGCGTAAACATGCGCGTATATATGATGCCCAAGATCCCCGATGTGCTTGTGGCGGGTTCGGATTCTATACATCTTTTTGATACTCCGATCATGCTGACCAGAGAGTATGCTCTGACAGCGGGACAGAGATTTACCAAGAGAACTATCGATATCGTGTGTGCGCTGCTCCTCGCAGTGATCACTTCGCCCATCATGCTCATCACCGCGATCTGCATCAAACTCTACGACGGCGGTCCGGTCCTTTACAGCCAGATAAGATGCACACGTGATCGCAGAGAGTTCAGGATACTTAAGTTCAGGAGCATGAAGACGGATGCGGAAAAAGACGGAGTAGCCCGCCTTGCATCCAAAGATGACAGCCGCATAACTCCGATCGGTAAATTCATCCGTGCCGTGCGTATAGATGAACTGCCTCAGCTGTTCAACATCCTTAAAGGCGATATGTCATTCATCGGACCGCGCCCCGAGCGCCCCGAGATCATAGATCAGTATATGGACGAGATGCCCGAGTTCGCTTATCGCATGAGAGTAAAAGCGGGTCTTGCCGGCTATGCTCAGGTTTACGGCAGATACAACACGACGCCGTATGACAAACTCAAACTCGATCTTATCTATATAGAGAATTATTCGGTATGGATGGATATCAAACTGATGATCCTGACACTTAAGATCCTTCTTCAGCCGGAGACTACGGAGGGCGTGGATGATAATCAGATCACCGCGATGAAGGCAGCGGAAAATGACGGTCCGGAAAACTGATCCGGCGGAGAGATTATGGGCAACGCAGTGAAGAATAAAGATATGAACGGATATTGGAGAGCGGGAATCGATTCCAGAAAAACTGCTCTTCTTTTTGTGCGCGATCTGTGGAAGGTGATCCTCGCCGCTTTGGCGGGAGCGATCCTGGGAGTGCTCATTTACCTCGGATATCATGCTGTGGCAGTCGGACCCGAGTACAAAGCTTACAGTGAATTCTATCTGGATTTTGCCATTATGGAGAATGGCGCCGCATACGATTACTACAATGGTTATACCTGGAACGATCTGATGACTACGGACATCATCGCTGACCGTACGCTTGCAAACCTGGGCGGAAAAGCGGATATCGCCAAGCTCGAACAGGTTACGCGCGCGGATATCTTTTCGGATATCAGACTGCTCACTGTAACCATCACCGATACCGATGAGACCCTCTGCAGGGAGATCCAGACCGCGACCGAAAATGCGCTGGTCAGCTTCGGAGAAGATGCGAAGGAATTTGAGAAGATAACACTGATCAAGACTGTAACTCCCGAACGGATGATAACCGATGACAGAACGCCTCAGGCGGCTATGCTCGGTGCGATCATCGGTCTCATTCTTTCGATCATCATATTACAGTTTATATACACGCTTGATGATTCGGTCAGAGTAGCATCCGACTTGGCTGGTACGGGACTTGAACTTAAAGGTATCCGTACGAAAAATAAAAATGAGGCGCTCGAATCAAGACTGAACGCTGTCTTCGCGGAAGACTCAGGATCGGAAGAAGAACTCTTCCATATCGATGCAGCTGCTTTTCAGAATACCGAAGAGGAACTGCCCAAAGTTCCGGCAGGATCTTCGGCAGTAGTGGATGTCCCTTACGGCAAAGTTACGACATCCGCACTTAAGTTACTCGCTGACAGGCTTAAAGCTTCGGGAACGGAACCGGAAGGATGCATCATCACGGATGCCGATGAGAAGTTCCTTAAAGCTTATTATTCATTCGTACCCAAGGGATAAGATGAAGATAGTTTCGCTGATCTCGGCAGTAAACGGAAATATCGAGGATATGATCGACGGCATGCATCTGGAATCGGATGCTGTCGTCGTTAATCAATGTGACGCCGCAGATGAACGTTCACTTAATATATGCGGAAACGATATCCGGCTGATCAACATTACCGGACGCGGTGTCGGTGCCAACAGAAATACCTGCATCGACAATGCACCCGGGTGCGATGTGCTTCTTTTTACCGATGAAGATATCATCTATGACGAGGGATATCTTAAGAAGATCGAGGATGAATACAGCGCACATCCCGAAGCGGATGCACTGCTGTTCAACATCCGGGTATGCGAGGCCAGAAGGACATACTGGAACGATCGCGTAAAGAGGATCCGTTTCCACAACTACGGCAGATATCCCGCCTACAGCATTTCAATCAGACGGGATGCGCTGATGAAGTCCGGTGTGAGATTTTCTACAGAGTTCGGTGGCGGTGCAAAGTATGCAAACGGTGAGGACTCGATCTTTCTTCATGAACTGTTAAATAGCGGAGTGAAGATCTATGCTACGCCCGTATGTCTCGGTGAGGAGACCGAGCGGGAGTCCACATGGTTTAACGGATATAACGAGAGATTTTTCATCGGCAGGGGCGCGCTCTATGTGAAACTCTATGGTGCCTTTGCCAAGATGCGTGCTCTGATCTTTCTGATAAGACATAAGTATATGTATGAGGAACTCGGTTTCGGAAAGTCTTACGAACTGATGAAACAGGGCATGCGCGAGATAAGGAGTATGCAGTGATCCTGTATATCTTTGTGACTCTGATAACCATATTTCTGGCTTATATGTATTGCCGTCCTGATGCCGCTTACGAAAACGGCGCGGCATTCGGTGCGGATTCCAGAGCACGCAGATTTAAAGGCGCCTGCCTGGTCGCGATCTTTACGATCCTCTTTCTTCTCTCGGCCTTCCGTATCAATGTCGGTAACGATTACGGAACCTATGTCGAGTTCATGCACAGGCTTTACACGGATAAATATATCGCCGATGCAGGCGTTCCGACGGAGTGGGGCTTCAATCTTCTTGCCCGTGTGATCTATGCTCTTTCCGGCGGGGAAAATTATATCCTGGTGTTCGCGATATATGCGTTCGTGACGATACTCTTTTTCCTGATGGCGATACGCGGCTTAAGCGTCGATTTCGGACTGAGTTTTCTGCTCTTCATGACATTCGGATATTACTTCCAGAGCTTCTCGACGGTCAGATATTACATGGCTCTTGCGATCGCTTTATATGCGATGAAACTGGTGGGTGAGAAGAGGTGGGTACCTTTCGTGATCATGGTGCTTTTGGGCAGCGGATTTCACAAATCCCTTCTCGTCATTTTGCCGCTGTATTTTCTGGCATCTTTTACCTGGAAAAAATGGGGTTATGCGATCCTTCTTGTGGCAGGCGTTTCATGCATTTTTCTGAAAGATATTTATATGAAAATACTCGTGAGACTGTATCCGAGTTACGAGGGCACGGAGTATCTTGCGGGCAGCGGTTTTTCGTGGATAAACATCATAAGATGCGTAGCGGTGCTCGCACTGTCGGTATACTGCTACCGGGAGTGTGTAAAAGACAACAGGATGGGCATGTTCTATTTCCAGTTAAACATCGGCGCGCTCGCTCTTTATCTGTTCGGATCTTTCCTTCCGATAGTCAGCCGTATAGGTTATTACCTCACGGTGAGCCACATAGTCTTCGTGCCGATGCTGATACACGGCATTAAAAACGTAAAGCTCAAAAAACTTCTTTACGCTGCACTCATCGTTGTCAGCATCATGTATTTTGCACTCTATCTTCACAAGGCTTATGACGACGGCGTGCTGGTGCTGCCGTATAAGACATTTTTCTTTAACGACATGGTAAATACACTTTCGGATGTGATGTGATGCGTCCATCCCAGAAGGGAGGTTTTGGTATGGCGGAACAATATGTACTTGCACTGGATCAGGGGACTACGAGTTCGCGGTGTATCCTGTTTGATAAGAGTGGACAGATAAAAAGTCTTGCTCAGAAGGAGTTTACCCAGATTTATCCGGAGGCCGGATGGGTGGAGCATAATCCCCGTGAGATATGGTCATCGCAGCTGGCAGTCGCTACCGAAGCCATGGCCAATATCGGAGCGAGTGCCGAAAGCATTTCGGGCATCGGCATAACCAACCAGCGTGAGACCACCATCATCTGGGACCGTAAGACCGGCGAGCCGGTGTATAATGCGATCGTTTGGCAGTGCCGCAGGACTGCGGATATGATTGACAGGATAGTCGCCGAAGGTAAGAGCGACATGATCCGTGAAAAGACCGGACTCATCCCCGATGCATATTTTTCCGGAAGCAAGATCGGGTGGATACTGGATCATGTAGACGGTGCACGTGAAAGAGCAAAGCGCGGAGAGCTCGCGTTCGGAACGGTTGATACATGGCTCATCTGGAACCTGACAGGCGGTACGGTACATGCGACGGATTATACCAATGCATCGCGTACGATGCTGTTCGATATCCATAAGCTCGATTGGGATGATGAACTGCTCGCGCTGTTTGACATTCCGCGTGCGATCCTTCCCGAAGTACATCCCTCAAGTTATATGTACGGAACGACCGCGTCCAATGTGCTCGGCGGATCGATACCGATAACCGGAGTGGCCGGAGACCAGCAGGCGGCGCTTTTTGGGCAGTGCTGTTTTAACAAAGGTGAAGCCAAGAACACATACGGTACCGGATGCTTTCTTCTGATGAATACGGGTACCGAACCAATAGAGAGCAGGTCGGGACTTCTCACAACGATCGCAGCGAGCACCGCGGACAGAGTTGAGTATGCTCTGGAGGGAAGCGTTTTTGTTGCGGGTGCATCGATCCAGTGGCTCCGTGACAGCATGAGGATGATCAAGACCGCGGCACAGTCTGAGGAGTATGCGGACGAGGTATTTGATACCAACGGCGTGTATATCGTTCCGGCTTTTACGGGACTGGGCGCACCGTATTGGAACCAGTACGCGAGAGGCACCGTGGTAGGCATAACACGCGGCTGCAGGAAGGAACATTTCATAAGAGCGACGTTAGAGTCGATCGCATATCAGGCGGAGGAAGTTCTTCGCGCAATGGAGGCTGATGCCGGTGTATCGCTTCCCGAACTCAAAGTAGACGGAGGCGCGAGCGCCAACAATTTCCTGATGAAGTTCCAGGCCGATCTGATAGGCAGATGCGTAAGACGGCCCAAGTGCATAGAGACCACCGCTCTGGGTGCGGCGTATCTGGCAGGCCTTGAGACGGGGTATTGGAAAGATCGTGATGACATAGTTGATAACTGGTCACAGGGCAGAGCGTTCGAACCCACCATGGACGAAGAGACCAGAGCGGGCCTACTTAAAGGATGGAAGCGTGCGGTCAGAGCCGCACTCGCATGGGCAGAGGATTAGGATATGGTATCTGAAGATTACAAAGCAATGTTACAGGGAAAAAGCATCATCAGACAGCTGGCCGAATACGCTACTGCCAGAGGTGCCGAGATCGGATATGAGAATGTGTTTGATTACAGCCTCGGCAATCCGGGTGTGCCGACCCCCCAGGCCTTTACGGATGAGATGATCAGGCTTCTTAAGGAAGAGGATCCGATGAAGCTTCACGGGTATTCGCAGAGTCAGGGTATTCCCGAAGTAAGACGCAAACACGCCGACTATCTGAATAAGAGATTCGGGATGAATTATACCGCAGAGCATCTGTTCATGACGACGGGGGCTGCCGGTGCCGTTGCTCATGCCGCAAGAGCGGTCACGAAACCCGGTGATGAAGTCATCACCTTCGCACCGTTTTTTCCCGAGTATATACAGTACATAAACCGTACGGGTGCCGAACTGAAGATCGTTTCGGCTGATACCGAAAACTTCCAGATAGATTTTGACGCGTTCAGTTCCGCTTTTACGGAAAAGACCGCGGCGGTCCTCATCAATACTCCGAACAATCCCTCCGGTGCGATGTACAGCGAGGAGACGCTTACGACCCTTGCATCGATCATGCATAAGATGCAGGATAAGTACGGCCACGAGATCTTCCTGATCTCGGACGAACCCTATCGCGAGATCGTTTTTGACGGGAATACATGTCCTTATCCCGCGAAGTTTTATGAGAACACACTGACCTGTTATTCATATTCGAAATCACTGTCGGTTCCGGGTGAGAGGATCGGTTATGTTGCGATCAATCCCGAAGCAAAAGACGCCGGTCTGATCTCCGCTATGTGCGCACAGATCTCGAGAGGCCTAGGTCATAACTGTCCGCCGTCGATCATACAGCTCGCAGTGGCAAACACTCTCGGAGCCACCTCAGACATCTCGGTATACGAGACCAACATGAACATCCTGTATGATGCTCTTACGGATCTCGGTTTCAGGATCGTAAGGCCGGGCGGGACATTTTATATCATGCCGAAAGCTTTGGAAGATGACTCTGTTGCTTTTTGCGAAAAGGCAAAAGAATACGACCTGATACTCGTTCCGACGGACGGCTTCGGAGCGCCCGGATATTTCAGGATGGCATATTGTATCGGGACCGAAAAAGTAAACAGATCGTTGGAGGCATTCAGACGCTTTGTAAACGAATGTTACCCCGGGAGGAATGACTGATGACGGATATTTTAAAAGCAATACTGTACGGAATAGTTGAGGGCATCACGGAGTGGCTGCCCGTAAGTTCCACCGGACATATGATACTGCTGGACGAGTTCGTGAAGATGAAACAGTCCGAGGAATTCTTCTCGATGTTTCTCGTTGTCATACAGCTCGGGGCGATACTCGCGGTCGTGATCCTGTTCTGGGATAAACTGTGGCCTTTTGCAAAAGCGGATAAGAACACGGATCCGATAAAGGACACCGGGATATTGAAAGTATTCGTTAAAAAGCGTTGGATCATGTGGGCAAAGATACTTATCGCATGCGTTCCCGCAGCGATAGTCGGAGTGCTTTTCGATGATGAACTCGATGCGCTGTTTTATAATCCGACATGCGTTGCCGTGGCGCTGATCGTATTCGGTATCGCATTTATCGTGGTCGAATCGCTGGATCTTAAAAACGCTTCCGCGGATATGTCGATCGATGACATCACATACAGACAGGCTCTCGTGATCGGCTGTTGGCAGCTGATCGCAGCGATCTTTCCGGGTACTTCCCGGTCGGGATCCACGATAATCGGTTCTCTCCTGATAGGCGTATCGAGAGCGGCAGCGGCTGAGTTCACCTTCCTTCTTGCAGTACCCGTCATGCTCGGAGCGAGCCTGCTTAAGATCGTGAAGTTCGGATTTGATTTTACCGGTCTTGAAGCGGCGGTACTGATCACCGGTATGCTCACCGCATTTGCAGTCAGCATTCTGATCATCAGATTCCTGCTCGGATATATCCGCAAACATAACTTCAAGGTGTTCGGATACTATCGCATCGTTTTGGGACTTGCCGTGTTCGGATACTTTGCATTCAGGTAAAAGTATCACACGGATATCATTACAAAATTAATTAGAAGAAATGCCCTTATGTTTTGTATAAAACTTCTAATTAACAATGAAATATTTGTAGAAAATTATTCAATTATTTAATTGACACCCCTTTATTATGTTAATAAACTTGAGATATCCGAGTTTTAATAGGATTTTTCGTGAGGAGTGGACAGTTTTGTTGTCCTAGATGTTTATGAAAGGAGCCATACCGATGGCAGACATTAAGAAACCTGTAGCAACATTAAAGTCAGACGTTAAAGTAGCCGTAGCAGACGCAAAGGCAGCAGCACCTGCAGCAGCACCTGCCGCAGCTGAGGAGAAGAAAGCAGCACCTGCTAAGAAGACCGCAGCTAAGAAGGCACCTGCAAAGAAAGCACCTGCTAAGAAAGCAGCTACCGCCAAGAAGGCAGAAGCTAAGCCCGCAGCTAAGACTGCAGCAAAGCCCGCAGCTAAGAAAGCAGCTACCGCTAAGAAGGCACCTGCCAAGAAGGCAGCAGCAAAGAAGGCAGCTGTTAAGACAAGCGCTGTATTCTCACTTGACGAGGGCAAGAACGTAACTGCTGATGCACTTATGAAGCAGTATCTCAAGACCGCTAAGGATCGTGCTAAATATGATCTCGGCCTCAAGAGTGCAGACATCAAGAGCATCGACATCTATGTAAATGTTGCAGAGCAGAAAGTATACAGTGTTATCAACGGTGAGATCAACGATTCATTCGATATGTATTTCAACTTCTGATCGACACTGAACTGACAGACACAAAGTTTCGACAAGGACTGTTCCGGTTTTCCGGAGCAGTCTTTTTTTGCGCTCACGGCATCGGAGCACCGGCTTCGGGGTTTTATTTTTTTTTAAGAAATACAGAGGTTTTTTTAGAAATAGTCGGTTGACATGCAGAAGGGTAAGTGATAACTTAATGTTAGCACTCGGATAGGTTGAGTGCTAACAGGTGTAAACGGATTCCGACAGGGTATGATGCACGATTTAAGCGAAAGAAAATATAAGATCCTTGAAGCGATCATACGCAATTATCTGGAGACCGGAGAACCGGTGGGATCCAGGACCATCTCCAAGTATACCGACTTAAACCTGAGTTCGGCGACAATACGAAATGAGATGGCGGATCTCGAGGAACTGGGATATATCATTCAGCCCCACACCTCTGCCGGCCGCATCCCTTCGGATAAGGGATACAGACTCTATGTCGATCAGATGCTTGCCGAGAAGGAGAAGGAAGTTGACGAGCTTAAGGAGATGCTCCTTGAGAAATCGGATCAGATGGACAGACTTCTTGAGCAGACCGCTAAGGCTCTCGCGACCACTACCGAATACACGGCGATGGTATCCGCGCCCAAGGGAGGCAACAGGCTTAAGTTCCTCCAGCTGTCCAGAGTCGATTCGCAGCATATGCTTCTGGTAATCGTATCGGAAGGCAATATGATCAAGAACACGATCATTGAAGTTGCGGAGGAGTTGAGCGATGAGAACATGCTGAAGCTGAACATACTGCTCAACACTCATCTGAACGGGCTGGCCATGGAAGAGATCAATCTTGCCATGATCACCGCGATGAAGCAGCAGGCGGGGATCCATTCGGATATCATAGGTGAGGTCATCGATGCAGTCGCAGCTGCGATCAAGACCGACGAAGAACTCAAGATCTACACGAGCGGTACGCATAACATATTCAAGTATCCCGAACTCAGCGACCACTCCAAGGCGAGCGAGATCATCACCTCACTTGAAGAGAAGACCGTGTTAAGAGATCTGGTTACCGAGACATTGTCGGACGACAATGCTTCGAACGGGATTCAGGTTTACATCGGAGAGGAAACTCCGGTCGAGGGAATGGAAGACTGCAGCGTCGTAGCGGCGACCTACGAACTCGAGGAGGGCATGAAGGGAACCATAGGCATCATCGGTCCCAAACGAATGGATTATGACAAAGTCATCGGAACCGTCAAGGCTATGCTGCATCAGCTTGATGATGTGTACCACAGACGGAATTAGAGATCCGATCAGAATAAAACACAGACAGGAGATACGAGTACATGGCAGTGGAAATTCAGGACGAAGAAGAGATTATGAGCACTGAGTCCGGTGAGGAGCAGGAAGCAGGTCAGGAAGCAGAGACCGAGGAAGTCCGGTCAGAGGATGCGGCGGATACTTCAGAGGAAGAGCCCGCGGAAGAAACTCCGGCCGAAGAGACGCAAGCTCAAGCACCGGCTGAGGAAGCCGGGGCTAAAGAAGCAAAACCGGATAAAGAGAAAAAGAAAAAGAAAGATAAAAAGGCCGAGCTGCTTCAGACGAAGATAGAAGAGCTTGAGGACAGAGTCAAAAGACAGATGGCGGAGTTTGATAACTTCCGTAAGAGGACTGAGAAAGAGAAGTCCCAGATGTTTGAGACCGGAGCAAGAAGCGTGATCGAGAAGATCCTTCCGGTTGTCGACAATTTTGAAAGGGGACTCGCAACAGTTCCCGAAGACGAAGCCGGCAAACCTTTCTGCGACGGAATGAACATGATCTATAAGCAGCTCATAGACGAGCTCGATAAGATGGATGTCAAACCGATCGAGGCTGTCGGATGTGAGTTCGATCCCGAACTTCACAATGCGGTCATGCAGGTAGAGTCGGATGAGTATGAATCAGGTATAGTTGCCCAGGAACTTCAGAAGGGTTATACATACAGAGGAACCGTTGTAAGGCATTCGATGGTGGCGGTAGTTCAGTAGCCAACCAAAATACAACGGACCGATCACAACAGAAACAAACTCAAATCAGAATGAGGAGGAAAATAAAATGAGCAAGATCATAGGTATCGACTTAGGAACAACAAACAGCTGCGTAGCTGTAATGGAGGGCGGACAGCCCACAGTCATCGCAAATGCAGAAGGCGCAAGAACTACTCCCTCTGTAGTTGCTTTTACCAAGACAGGTGAGCGTCTGGTAGGTGAGCCGGCTAAGCGTCAGGCAGTCACCAATGCAGAGAAGACCATCTCTTCTATTAAGAGAGACATGGGTACCGATCACGGACGTACCATAGATGACAAGAAGTATTCACCTCAGCAGATCTCGGCAATGATCCTTCAGAAACTGAAAGCTGATGCTGAGAACTACCTTGGTGAGAAGGTTACCGAAGCAGTTATTACCGTACCTGCATATTTCAACGATGCACAGCGTCAGGCAACCAAGGATGCAGGTAAGATCGCAGGTCTTGATGTAAAGCGTATCATCAACGAGCCTACCGCTGCAGCACTTGCATACGGCCTTGATAATGAAGGCGAGCAGAAGATCATGGTTTACGACCTCGGCGGCGGTACATTCGATGTGTCTATCATAGAGATAGGTGACGGCGTTATCGAAGTTCTTTCAACCAACGGTGATACCCACCTCGGCGGTGATGACTTCGATCAGAAGATCATCGACTGGATGCTCGCAGAGTTCAAAGCACAGGAAGGCGTAGACCTGTCCAACGACAAGATGGCTCTTCAGAGACTTAAGGAAGCTGCAGAGAAAGCCAAGAAGGAACTTTCAAGTGCTACGACTACAAACATCAACCTGCCTTTCATCACTGCTACATCAGAAGGCCCCAAGCACTTTGACATGAACCTGACCAGAGCCAAGTTCGATGAGCTGACTCATGATTTGGTTGAGAAGACAGCCATCCCCGTACAGAACGCCATGAGAGATGCAGGTCTTAACAATTCCGATCTGACCAAGGTCCTGCTTGTCGGTGGTTCAACAAGAATCCCCGCAGTTCAGGAAAAGGTTAAACAGCTGACCGGCAAAGAGCCCAACAAGAGCCTTAACCCCGATGAGTGTGTAGCACTCGGTGCTTCCATCCAGGGCGGTAAGCTTGCAGGCGATGCAGGTGCGGGCGAGATCCTTCTTCTGGATGTTACTCCCCTTTCACTCTCCATCGAGACCATGGGCGGCGTAGCTACCAGACTGATCGAGCGTAACACCACGATCCCTACCAAGAAGAGCCAGGTATTCTCCACCGCAGCCGATAATCAGACAGCGGTTGATATCAACGTACTTCAGGGTGAGAGACAGTTCGCCAAGGATAATAAGTCACTCGGCCAGTTCAGACTGGACGGAATCCCTCCGGCAATGAGAGGTGTTCCTCAGATCGAAGTTACATTCGATATAGATGCCAACGGTATCGTTAATGTATCCGCCAAGGATCTCGGTACCGGCAAGGAGCAGCACATCACCATCACCGCAAGCTCCAACATGTCCGATGATGATATCGAGAAGGCAGTTAAGGAAGCTGCCGAGTACGAGGCTCAGGACAAGAAGCGTAAGGAAGCCATCGACTTAAGGAATGATGCAGACTCCTTCGTATTCCAGACAGAGAAGGCATTAAACGAGGTCGGCGATAAGATCTCGGCAGACGAGAAGTCAGGCGTTGAAGCAGACCTTGCGAAAGTGAAAGAGATACTTGAAGCAACCAAGGATCAGGAGATGAGCGATTCACAGCTCGATGAACTGAAGGCCGCAAAGGAAAAACTGGAGACAGATGCGCAGTCACTCTTCACCAAGATGTATGAGAACATGCAGCAGGCAGCAGGTGCTCAGGGTGCAGGTGCAGGCCCTGACATGAGCGGATTCACCGGTGCGAGCCCCGACATGGGTCAGGCAGCAGGCGGCTCGGATGATGCTCCCGATGATGTGGTTGACGGAGACTTCAGAGAAGTGTGAGTGGTAAATAATTAAAATGGCAGACAAAAAAGATTACTACGAGGTACTCGGAGTAAGTAAGACCGCTGATGAAGCGGAATTGAAAAAAGCATACAGGACTTTAGCCAAGCAGTGTCACCCGGATACACATCCGGGCGACGCTGATGCAGAGGCCAAGTTCAAGGAGATATCTGAGGCATATGCAGTCTTAAGCGATCCCGAGAAGCGCAGACAGTACGATCAGTTCGGACATTCGGCCTTTGACGGGACCGGCGGTCCCGGATTCGATTTCAACGGCATGGATTTCGCTGATATATTCGGCGATATATTCGGCGATTTCTTCGGAGGAGGCCGGAGGTCTCAGGCCAGAGGCAATGCTCCGATGAAGGGCGCCAATATCCGTACCAGTGTCCGCATCTCTTTTGAAGAAGCCGTATTCGGCTGTGAGAAGGAACTGGAACTGACGCTTAAGGATACCTGTAATACATGTCACGGAAACGGAGCAAAACCCGGAACAACCCCCGATACATGTACGAAGTGCGGCGGCAAAGGCCAGGTAGTATTTACTTCCCAGTCCTTCTTCGGAACGGTCAGAAACGTTCAGACCTGTCCCGATTGCGGAGGCTCCGGAAAAGTGATCAAGGAGAAGTGTCCGGATTGCCGCGGAACGGGTTATATCTCTTCGCGTAAGAAAATATCCGTAAGCATTCCCGCCGGTATCGATGACGGACAGTGCGTACGTATAAGAGATAAGGGTGAGCCCGGTATAAACGGCGGCCCCAGAGGAGATCTTCTCGTGGAAGTCGTTGTATCCAGACACCCGTTCCTGCAGAGACAGGATACGAATCTGTTCTCGACGGTACCGATATCATATGCCGTGGCAGTACTCGGCGGAGAGGTCATCATCGATACCATAGACGGAAGGGTGGCCTATGATGTTAAGCCCGGTACCCAGACGGATACGCGCGTAAGACTCAAAGGCAAAGGCGTGCCCACGCTTCGCAACAAAGATGTCAGAGGAGACCACTATGTGACTCTGGTCATCCAGACTCCCGAAAAGATCAGTCGCGAAGCCAAAGATCTGCTCAAGAAATTTGATGAGCTGACGGGTGATACACTTAATGCGGCAGCACGCGCATCCGCGGAATCTGCGGACGTTAAGAAGAAAAGAATACGGAAGTAAAATATGAAACCGACCAGGCTATATACATTCACCGCAGGCACGCTTTCGCTAGTATCGCTTCGTTGCGTTACTAGGCTCGAAAGAACCTCGCCAAGTAACGACGAGCTCTAACTACCTGCTTGTGAATATATATATCCTGGTCGGGATTTTATTATATCAAGGAAAAATATATGAAATGGTTAAGCATCAGGATTAAGACTACCACGGAGGCGGAGGATCTGATCATCGGCTCGCTTTACTTAAGAGGGCTTGAGGGTGCGCGCATCGAAGATCACATCCCCCTTACACCGCTCGAGAAAGAGCAGATGTTCGTCGACATACTTCCCGAGATCGGTGAGGATGACGGGACGGCATATCTTACTTTTTATGTGGAAAAGGAAGATGACGGACGTGTTGTATTAAATGATGAAAGATATACACCGGATGAAGTCGAAGCGATGGTCAAAGAGGAACTCGATGAACTCGCGGTCTTCGATATGGATCTGGGGGATCTGACCATCACGGTGGATGAGACAGAGGATATAGACTGGATAAACAACTGGAAGAAATATTTTCATCAGTTCACGATCGATGACCTTCTGGTGATCCCTTCGTGGGAGGAAGTAAAGCCCGAAGATGCCGATAAGAAGATCCTTCACATAGATCCCGGAACCGCATTCGGAACGGGAATGCACGAGACCACACAGCTGTGCATCAGACAGATAAAGACCCACCTGTCATCCGGAGACGCGATATTGGACATCGGAACCGGGAGCGGTATCCTCGGTATCATAGCGCTCATGTACGGTGCCGGATCGGTAAGAGCGACCGATCTTGATCCCTGTGCTGTGCCCGCTGTGGAAGATAATCTGAACAACAACCATATCGATGCTTCGCTTTTCGATATGAGGATAGGAAACATGATAGACGATCCCCGCGTGAGGGACTGGGCTGGATATGATAAGTATGATATCGTGACGGCCAACATCCTCGCCGATGTTCTCGTGCCTCTGATGCCGGCTGCCGCAGCAGCGGTCCGCCCCGGCGGCGTAGTGATCACATCGGGTATCATAGAGGGCCGGGAAACGATCGTTAAGGAAGCCATGGAGCGCGAGGGACTTGAAGTCATAGACGTATCGTCTCAGGGCGAGTGGAGAAGCGTGACCGGACGTAAACCGGCCTGATCACAGATCGTTATGAAGATAAACGGATATGTCAGAATAGCGTCTGCCGTTTTGGCGGTCATATGGATGTTTCGGATCTTTTCTTTTTCGGATGCGCCCGGATCGGTATCCATGCAGACGAGCAGATCCGTAAGCTATGATCTGGTCAAGTCCGTGAATGACATACTTGGTCTTGGGATGGATGAAGACCGGATCTACGGACTATCGCGCAGCATAGAAAAGACAGTTCGAAAGCTCGCTCACATGTGTGAGTTCGCAGTACTCGGAGCTCTGGTCGGATGCGCCTGCGATGCGTGGAGATACGCGGGTTTCAGAACGGATCCGGTCAAGCGTGAGAGTATGAGATCAGGACCGTTTGCTGCTTACTTAAGAGCGATCGCGGCACTTCTGATATGTCTGATATACGGAGCAACGGATGAGTTTCACCAGACATTTGTGGACGGCAGGAGCGGCGAAGTGAGGGATGTGCTCGTGGATACACTGGGCGCTCTGATCGCCATCGTCCTCATATGGATCGTGATCCGCTGCATATCCGGACGTCTCATGAAGAAAAAAACCGAAGAGGTAACATGAATCAGTTTTTTATAGATCCTTCCGCAGTGGAAGGCAACCGGATAACCGTGACCGGAGATAATGTAAATCATATAGCCAACGTGCTCAGGCTGCGCAAGGGTGAGAGCGTTCAACTGGTCGAACAGTTAAGCGGACTGACATATTATGCGGATATAGTGTCGATAGAGCCGGACAGTGTTGTGTGCGAGATACAGGATGTTCAGTCCGAATCCCGCGAGCTGCCCGTGGCGGTCACGATATATCAGGGTATGCCCAAATCCGACAAATTCGAATTCGTCATACAGAAAGCAGTCGAGTTGGGCGCCGTACGCATAGTACCCGTTAACATGAAGCGGAGCGTAGTTAAGATCGATCCGTCTAAAGTTGATAAAAAGTGTGCACGGTGGAATGCGATCGCGGAGTCCGCAGCATCGCAGAGCAAGCGTGGCGTGATCCCGGAAGTGTCTGTGCCGATGTCATTTGAAGATGCGATCGCGGATGCGGGAAAGTGTGAAGCGATCCTTTTGCCCTACGAGCTGGCGTCAGCACCTGTTTCGGAGAAAGACGGCGGAAGCAGCGAGCCTTTGTCCGACATGGACAGGACACGGAGTATCTTAAACGAACTCAGATCGCACGAAGTTAAATCCTTAGGCGTATTCATAGGACCCGAGGGCGGGTTTGATATCACAGAAGTAGACAGGGCGTGCGAAGCCGGCGCACATATCATAACCCTCGGCAACCGTATCTTACGAACGGAAACAGCACCGATCGCGATCCTTTCATGGATCACTTATCTTTTTGAAAAATGATGGAAGCATATCTTGATAATTCAGCTACGACAAGACCGTACAGCGAAGTGACGGACGCCGTTGCAAAAGTGATGTACGAAACATACGGCAATCCCTCCAGCATGCATATGATGGGGGTCAAAGCCGAGAAATATCTGACGGAAGCAACGGACATACTCGTGGGCACTCTTAAGTGCAGACCGTCGGAGATACTGTATACTTCGGGTGGAACGGAGTCCGATAATACGGCTCTGTTCGGAGTCGCTCATGCAAGGAGACGCTCCGGCAGGCATATCATCACCACACGCATCGAACATCCTGCGATCCTGGAGCCCTGTGCCTGTCTGGAGAAGGAAGGATATGAGATATCATATCTCGGCACCGATGAATACGGACGGATAGATCCGGATGAACTCGAAACCCTTATCCGTCCCGATACGATACTCGTATCGATCATGCATACCAATAACGAGATAGGTGCACTCGAGCCCCTGGAGGCAGCAGGCGCTGTCATCAAAAAGAAAAACCCCGAATGCATCTTTCACGTGGATGCGGTACAGGGGTATGCGAAGGATACGATCATCCCGAAGAAACTCAACATTGATCTGATGAGTGTAAGCGCACACAAGTTCCACGGTCCCAGAGGCGTGGGTTTCCTGTATATCAAGGACAAAACCCGTATCGATCCGTTAATCTACGGAGGCGGCCAGCAGAAAGGCATGCGCTCCGGAACCGAGAATGTGCCGGGGATATACGGAATGGCAGTCGCTGCGAAGAAGTCCTATGAGGATCTGGAAGCTGATCTTCGCAGGATGTACGGATTGAAGAAACAGTTCATGGAAGAACTCGTATCTATAGACGAGGTGAGTATCAACGGCATTCCCGGGATGGATCCCGGCTGTGTGATCCCTGCGATCGATGCCGGAACAGAGGACATGGCAGATATCCGTAAGCGCATGGGCGCTCCTCACATCATCAGCGCATCATTTGAGGGAGTGCGCAGCGAAGTCCTGCTTCACGCACTTGAAGATAAGGGGATCTATGTATCCGCGGGCAGCGCATGTGCATCGAACAGACCGCATGTATCCGCAACGCTGACTTCGATAGGACTACGCAAGGACCTACTCGACTCGACGATACGCTTCAGCATGTCGACATTTACGACAAGAGAAGAACTGGACTACACTCTTGAGGCATTAAATGACCTCTTACCCACCCTGCGTCGTTTTACCAGACATTGATGAGGCATGCAGGATAAAGGAGAACAGCATATATGACACACACTTTTCTCATTAAATACGCCGAAATAGCATTGAAGGGCAAGAACAGGCACCTCTTCGAGGAAGCGCTCGTTCAGCAGATCAAATATGCGGTCAAAAAGACCGGATGCGAATATGCCGTAAGGCGTGCTCAGGGCAGGATATATGTCGATGTTGAGGACGGCGATGCATACGATGATGACGAAGTGATCGATGCGCTTAAGCATGTATTCGGTATCGTGGGGATATGCCCGATCATCAATCTCGAGGACGATGATTTCGAGGGCATATGCCGCGCCGCCGTAGAGCATATGGGAGCAGAGTATCCGGAACGAGAGGGCCTTACTTTCAAGGTCAATGCAAGACGCGCACGCAAGGATTATTTCAAGGATTCCATGGAGATCAATGCGGATGTCGGAGAAGCGATCCTGGATGCGTATCCGGAGTTTAAAGTGGATGTGCACCATCCCGACATCAATCTCTATATCGAAGTCAGGGAGACCGTAAGTATTTATTCCAGGGTGATACCGGGACCGGGCGGGATGCCCGTGGGAACGAGCGGCAAGGGCATGCTTCTTTTATCCGGAGGCATAGATTCTCCGGTCGCAGGTTACATGGTCGCCAAGCGCGGTGTGAAGATCGATGCCGTGTATTTTCATGCACCGCCGTATACTTCCGAGAGAGCGAAGCAGAAGGTCGTCGATCTGGCAAGGATCGTGTCCGCATACACCGGACCGATATATCTGCATGTGATCAACTTTACCGCGATCCAGATGTACATATACGAGAAATGCCCGCATGACGAATTGACGATAATCATGCGCAGATACATGATGAAGATAGCCCAGACCATAGCCGAAGATACGGGCAGCATGGGCCTGATCACGGGCGAGTCGATCGGCCAGGTAGCATCGCAGACCATGCAGAGTCTGGCCTGCACCGATGAGGTGTGCCATATACCCGTCTACAGGCCTCTGATAGGTTTTGATAAAAACGAGATAGTCGAGATATCGCAGAAGATCGGAACGTTCGAAACATCCATATTGCCGTACGAGGATTGCTGCACGATATTCGTGGCGAAGCACCCCGTGACAAAGCCGAGACTGGATGTGATCGTAAGACATGAACAGAACCTGACGGAAGATATCGACAGGCTTGTTCGGGAAGCACTGGATACGGATGAAGTTATCATTGTCAGGTAGCATTTTTGAAAAAAGATCGCAGAAGGGCAAAAAAAATCCGCACCCGGTTTGTCCGGTGCGGATTCTTTAAATCCGATAATTATGATTAAATCATATACGGCTTTAATGCTTCAAGAACAGCGTCAACATTATCTTCTGCATGGATGTTAAGATCTATAGGCTTTGAAAGATCCAGAGAGAAGATACCCATGATCGACTTTGCATCTATTACATATCTGCCTGATACTAAATCAAAATCATAATCAAACTTGGTAATGTCATTAACGAATGATTTTACCTTATCAATCGAATTCAAAGAAATCTGTACTGTTTTCATTAGAAATTACCTCCTTCTTAGTGTAAAGCCTATGCTATAATACTAAAGGCTCAAAATCTAAAAGTCAATGTAAAACCCTACAAAAATAAGCATTCCAAAGATGAAAACTGTAGCATTGCGCAGCCTCGGATGCAAGGTTAATGCATACGAGACTGAAGGAATCCAACAAATTTTGGAGAAAAACGGCTATATTATTGTGCCATTTGACTCCGTTGCTGATATATACATCGTAAATACCTGCTCTGTGACCAATATAGCGGACCATAAGAGCAGGCAGATGCTGCATAAGGCCAAAAACACGAATCCGAAAGCTGTAGTGGTAGCCTGCGGATGCTATGTCCAGACCGGTCTGGATACTCTTCGGGCCGATCCCGCCATAGATGTCATAATCGGCAATAACGTCAAGAGCAATATCCTCGATATCCTCAGATCATATGAGAGCGATCTCACCGCAGGTACGGTTGAAAGACCCTGCATCCGTATGGCCGAGATGTCTGACAAGCTCGAATACGAAGAGATGCAGGTCGGCTCATATTCCGACAGGACAAGAGGCTTTGTGAAGATACAGGACGGATGCAACCGTTTCTGTACGTACTGCGTCATTCCCTATGCCAGAGGCAGAGTCCGAAGCAGACAGCAGGAAGATATCATACGCGAAGTGAGCGGCATGGTCGCGGACGGATGCCTTGAGGTCGTGCTCACCGGAATACACATCAGTTCGTTCGGTACCGACAGGGGAGAAAGCGAACTGCTCACGCTTCTTCGTAAACTCCAGGAGATCGATGGCCTCGAACGGATCAGATTGAGTTCTCTGGAACCCGGGATCATAACCCGTGAGTTCGTGGAGGGAATATCGGAGCTTACGAAAGTCTGCCCTCATTTTCATCTCTCGATGCAGAGCGGAAGCGCCGGTGTGCTCAAACGCATGAACCGGCATTATACGCCTGACGAATACTATGAAAAAGTCGAAATGCTCCGCGAAGTGTATGACGACCCCGCGATCACTACCGATGTGATAGTGGGATTTCCGGGGGAAACACCTGAGGAATTCGTGGAGACCTGTGAGTTCATCAAAAAGGTACGCTTCTTCGAACTGCATGTGTTCAAGTATTCCAAACGCTCGGGAACCAAAGCGGCCGAAATGCCCAGGCAGATCATAGAGCGCGTCAAGGCACAGCGCTCCGACATCCTGATAGACCTCGGAGATGAGCTGGCTTCTGAATTCATGAAGAGGCATCTCGGTAAGGCATCATCGGTGCTCACCGAAGAATACAGGACCGTGGGTGATAAAACATACCTGACGGGTCACACCCCGGAATACATAAACGTTCTCATTCCCACGGACAACAAGGACAAATGCACGGGTAAGATCATAACCGGAACATATGCCGAAATGCCCGACAAAAAGACCATGATCTTTTTGCCGGATGAGGCTTTGTGATAGTGACATCCATAGGATATTTTGATACACTAAAGATTGGTACTTCAATCTAAATGGTAAAGCAAACTATGGATGCACGCGACACGATCAATCAGGTCCTGGTGCGGCTGTTTCGAAGGATAAACGATCTGGAGGAACAGGCGATCTGTCAGGACAAATTCAAGAACACCACATTGAATGAGGTCCATGTGATCGAAGCGATCGGCGAGGACGGCGACAAGAATATGACCGCTGTTGCCAAGGCTCTTGATGTCACCACCGGAACGCTGACGATATCCGTAAACTCTCTGGTCCGCAAGGGGCTGGTCAAACGGGTAAGATCCGAAGAGGACCGCAGGGTCGTGCTGATCAGTCTGACCGATCTGGGTCGCGAGATCGATCGCAGGCATGTCGATTTTCACCGAAAAATGATAGATGAGATCATCGGGGGACTGAGTGAAGAGGAAGTCGGGGTTCTTACGGAAATGCTCGGCAGGTTAAATGATTTCTTTATGACGGAGGGTTACAATGAGTAATGCAAAAGATGCTATCGTAAACGGCAGGACATATCTTGGTATAGAACTTGGTTCCACCAGGATCAAAGCAGTGCTTATCGATGACACTTATGCACCGATAGCACAGGGTTCCCATGGTTGGGAGAACCGTCTTGAGAACGGTGTATGGACCTATTCCCTGAAAGATATATGGGGCGGACTTCAGGCATGCTATTCCGATCTGGCAGCCAATGTTTCCTCCGAGTACGGAGTGGAGCTGACCACCATAGGCAGCATGGGCATATCGGCCATGATGCACGGTTACATGGCTTTTAACTCCGAGGGCAAACTTCTCGTTCCGTTCAGGACATGGCGCAATTCCATGCAGGAAGCCGCATCGAACAAACTTACCGAAGTATTTGATTTCCATATTCCCCAGCGCTGGAGCATAGCTCATCTCTATCAGGCCATCTTAAACGGCGAAGAGCATGTTAAGGATATAAGTTTTCTGACCACTCTTGCAGGTTATCTTCATTGGCAGCTGACCGGCAGAAAGGTTCTCGGTGTCGGAGAAGCATCCGGAATGTTCCCGATCGATCAGGCCACCGGACAGTTCAATACCGGCATGATAGAGAAATTTGACAACCTGATAGCAGACAAGGGTTATCCCTGGAAACTGGCCGACATCCTTCCGGCTGTTGCAAGTGCCGGTGCAGAGGCAGGCACACTGACGGAAGAAGGCGCACGCATGCTTGATGAAAAAGGCGTGCTTAAGGCAGGCATCCCGTTCTGTCCTCCCGAGGGAGATGCGGGAACCGGCATGACGGCTACGAACGCCGTTAAGCAGCGCACCGGTAACGTGTCTGCGGGAACGAGCGTATTCTCCATGGTCGTTCTTGAAAAAGATCTTTCCAAACCTTACGAAGAAATAGATATAGTTACTACTCCCACAGGCGATCCCGTTGCCATGGTGCACTGCAACAACTGTACCTCGGATATCAATGCATGGGCCGGCCTGTTCAAGGAGTTTGCCGAGAGCATGGGCATGTCAGTCGATATGAACAGACTCTATACCACGCTTTTCCAGAAGGCACTTGACGGTGATGCCGATTGCGGCGGACTTCTGTCCTACAACTACATCTCCGGCGAGAACATCACGGGCTTCGAGGAAGGCCGTCCGATGTTTGTTCGTATGCCCGATGCATCATTCAGCCTCGGCAATTTCATGAGAACACATCTTTACAGCGCCCTTGCGGCACTTAAGATCGGCAACGATATCCTCTTTAACGAGGAAAAAGTCGGTGTCGACCGCATAACCGGACACGGCGGATTCTTCAAGACTCCCGTCGTGGGACAGCGCATAATGGCAGCAGCCTTAAATGCTCCCGTCACCTGCATGGAAACAGCGGGCGAGGGCGGCCCCTGGGGCATGGCTCTGCTTGCTGCATATATGATGAAAAAAGACAGCGCGGGTACTCTCGGCGACTTCCTTGAGAACGAAGTATTCAAGGGAGAGAGCGGAGAGACCGTATCACCGGTCGCATCTGATGTGAGCGGATTCGAGAGATTCATGAATGGCTATCAGGCCGGTCTGCCGGCACAGAGAGCCGCCGTCGATTCTCTCAAGTAAGACAAGGAGGCGGGTATTATGTTAGAAGAACTGAAACAACGGGTATATGAAGCGAATATGCTCCTGCCGAAGCACGGGCTCGTTACTTTTACCTGGGGAAACGTCAGCGAGATCGATGCGGAGCGCAAGATCTTCGCGATCAAACCCAGCGGTGTGGAGTATGAAAAACTCACTCCGGATGACATGGTCCTGGTAGACCTGGACGGCAATGTTGTTGAGGGCAGCCTCAAACCTTCATCCGATACACCTACCCATATCGAACTGTATAAGGCATTTACTTCCGTGAGCGGTATCGTACATACACATTCACCCTACGCTACCAGCTGGGCACAGTCGGGAAGAAACATTCCCTGTTACGGAACAACACATGCCGATTACATCTACGGTGAGGTACCCTGCCTCAGGGTTCTGACCGAAAAGGAGATATCCAAGGATTACGAAAAAAATACCGGTCTTTTGATCGTCAACGAATTTGAAAGACTCTGCCTTGAGCCCGAAGCAATCCCCGCAGTACTCTGCAAGAACCATGGTCCTTTTGCATGGGGCAAGGATGCAAGTGAAGCGGTACACAACGCTGTCGTACTCGAGCAGGTAGCCAGGATGGCATATATGGCCGAGCAGATCAATCCCCGTATCCAGCCCGCGCCCCAGTCACTTCTGGATAAGCACTACACCCGCAAGCACGGGGCAAACGCGTATTACGGACAGAGATGACCGCATCCGGCCGGAACTGTTTGAGTTAAAACTAAGGAGGACAATATGGATAAGCTGGAGTTTCAGAAAACCGCGAATGAAGTCCGCAAGGGCATCGTAACTGCCGTACACGGAGCAGGAGCCGGACATCCCGGCGGATCTTTATCCGCAGCAGATATTTTCACATATCTCTACTTCGTGGAGATGAACATCGATCCCAAGGATCCCAAGAAGAAGGACAGAGACCGTTTCGTATTATCAAAAGGTCATACCGCTCCCGGGCTTTATTCCGCACTTGCCAACAGAGGATATTTCCCCGTTGAGGATCTGCCGACATTAAGACATCTCGGATCATACCTTCAGGGCCATCCCTGCATGCAGGAGACTCCCGGTGTTGACATGTCATCGGGATCACTCGGACAGGGTATCTCCGCAGCAGTAGGTATGGCACTTGCAGCCAAGCTTGACAATGCATCCTACCGTACATACACACTTCTCGGTGACGGCGAGATCGAGGAAGGTCAGGTATGGGAGGCAGCCATGTTTGCAGGCGCCAAGAAGCTTGACAATCTCGTAGTGATCGTTGATAACAACAATCTTCAGATCGACGGTCCCATCGACAAGGTAAACAATCCTTATCCGATCGACAAGAAGTTCGAAGCATTCAACTTCCATGTGATCAATATCGACGGTAATGATTTCGACCAGATAGAGGCAGCTTTCAAAGAGGCCCGCGAGACCAAGGGAATGCCCACAGCCATCATAGCCAAGACAGTCAAGGGCAAGGGCGTATCCTTCATGGAGAACAATGTCGGCTGGCACGGCAAGGCACCCAATGATGAGGAGTATGCTGTTGCTATGGCAGATCTGAATAAGATCGCCGAAGAACTGGGAGGTGCAAACTGATGGCAGATGTAAAAAAGATTGCGACACGCGAGAGCTACGGAAACGCACTCGTTGAAGTAGGAAAAGAAAACCCCGATGTGGTAGTACTCGATGCCGACCTGGCTAACGCTACCAAGACCGGTGTATTCCAGAAGGAATTCCCCGAAAGACATATCGACTGCGGTATCGCAGAATGTAACATGACCGGTATAGCAGCAGGCCTTTCTACCTGCGGCAAGATACCTTTCATCAGTTCATTCGCCATGTTCGCTGCAGGACGTAACTATGAGCAGGTTCGTAACTCCATAGGTTATCCTCATCTGAACGTTAAGATCGGTGCTACACATGCAGGTATCACCGTAGGTGAGGACGGAGCTTCTCATCAGTGTCTTGAGGATATCGCGCTCATGCGTACCATCCCCGGAATGACAGTCATCGTTCCCGCAGATGATACCGAAGCACGTGCGGCTGTTCATGCTGCAGTAGATTATGTAGGACCTGTTTACTTAAGATTCGGCCGTTCAGCCGTTCCCGTTATCAACGATCCCGAGACGTACAAGTTTGAGATGGGCAAGGGCGTTGTATTAAGAGAAGGCAAGGACGTTACAATCGTGGCAACGGGAATCATGGTAGCCAATGCTCTTGACGCTGCGGAAGCACTTGCAGCGGAAGGCATAGATGCGGAAGTCATCAACATTCATACGATCAAACCTCTTGATGAGGATCTTATCATCAAGTCCGCTACCAAGACCGGTAAGGTCGTTACCGCTGAAGAGCACTCCGTGATCGGAGGACTCGGTTCCGCTGTATGTGATTGTCTGTCTGCAAAGCATCCCGTTCCGGTTTACAAGATCGGCATCAACGATCAGTTCGGCGAGTCCGGATCTGCCGGAGCACTCGTTGAAAAGTACGGCCTGGATGCAGCAGGCGTAGCTAAGAGTGTGAAAGGATTCCTGAACAGATAATGGTACACAATATACTGGCACCTTCAATACTGGCAGCTGACTGCGCCGATCTGGGTAGTCAGATAAAGACCGTTGAAGCGGAAGGTGTGGAATATATACATATCGATGTGATGGACGGCGTTTTTGTTCCGTCTCTCTCGTTCGGCATACCGGTTGTGAGCAGCGTCAGAAAGATAACTGACCTGACACTTGATGTTCATCTGATGATCATACATCCGCTAAAATATGTACAGGCCTTCGCGGAAGCCGGAGCCGACAGCATCACATTTCATCTTGAATCCGAAGATGACCCGGATGCAGTTATCGATGCGATCCGGGAAGCAGGATGTAAGGTCGGTATATCTATCAAACCGGGTACTCCCGTAGAGGATGTGTATCCGTATCTGGACAAGGTGGATATGGTACTCATCATGACAGTTGAGCCCGGTTTCGGCGGCCAGCTTTATATCCCCGCTTCTACTGCGAAGATCGCTCAGGCAAGATACTATATCGACTCCAATGAACTGCAGACCAAAATACAGGTCGACGGAGGGATAACCGAAGAGACCGCCCGCACAGTCATCGAAGTGGGTGCAAGTGTTATAGTTGCGGGGAGTGCGATATTCCACGGAGATGTTGCGGATAATGCCCGCAGATATGTGGATCTCTTAAGTAAAACGAAGCCGGGTGAAGTACTATGAAGTTGGGCAGAAATGACCCGTGTTGGTGCGGCAGCGGAAAAAAATACAAAGTATGTCATGCAAGAATGGATGAACGTATCGAGGCGATCAGGCTCGAAGGACACATCGTTCCGGGACATGCACAGATCAAGAACGAGGCTCAGATCCAGGGCATCAGAGAAAGCAGCAAGTTAAACATCGCGCTCCTTGATGAGATAGCCGAAAAGATACAGGCCGGAATGAGTACGCAGGATATAGATGATATCGTATATACGCGTACCAAAGAGATGGGCGGTATCCCCGCTCCGCTCGGATATGAAGGCTTTCCCAAAAGCGTATGCACATCGCTGAATAATGAAGTATGTCACGGGATCCCGTCCAAGGATATCATCTTAAAAGACGGGGACATCATAAATGTTGACTGCTCCACGATATACAACGGATACTTTTCGGATTCATCGAGAATGTTCTGTATAGGCGAAGTTTCCGAGGAGAAGAAACGGCTGGTACGGATCGCAAAAGAGTGCATGCAAAAGGGCATAGAAGCCGTTCGTCCGTGGGCATTCCTGGGAGATATGGCCGATGCCGTAAACTCCCACGCCAAAGCCAACGGCTGCACGATAGTGCGTGAGATCGGCGGACATGCTGTGGGACTTGAGTTCCACGAAGAGCCTTTTGTCAGCTATGTTACAAGACCGGGTACCGAAATGCTCATGGTTCCGGGAATGGTATTCACTATAGAACCGATGGTCAACCTGGGTAAGGCGGATATCTATACCGATGAAGAAAACGGATGGACCGTTTATACCGAGGACGGAAAACCTTCGGCACAATGGGAAGTGACTTTGGCCGTAACGGAAGACGGCTGTGAAATTCTCACATATTAAGCTATTGCGTATTAGGAGGGCATAATGTTCAAGAGGAAGTCAGGAAGCGGTTCTCTTGGTAATGTAGACTACGAGGTGTTACAGGCTCTGGCAAGAGACTATATGATCATCGTAGCCGTGGATGCACAGTCGGAGGAATTCAAAGTTGTAAGGTGTGAGCCGGGTTCGGTCAAGACACTTGAGCAGTATCTGTCATCGAATCTGTCTTTCATAGAGATAGTTCACAGATATCTGGACGATCATATCTATGTGGAAGATCGTGAATCCGTAAGGAACTGTTTTGAACTTGAGAATATCCGTAACGAACTCTCATCCAGAGAGAGCTTCTCCATGATTGTCCGCAAGATGGAAGGCGATACGATCAAGTATGTTCGGGCCGAGATACGCAGGTTTGATGCGAAGTCCGACAAAAAATTCCTGCTCGCCGTAAGAGATGTGGACCGTGAGGTTCATGTTGATCAGATCCGCCAGAATGAGCTGAGCGATGCTTATAAGGCAGCCGAGCGTGCGTCACAGGCCAAAAACAGGTTCATGTACAACATGTCACACGATATCAGAAGCCCGCTTAACGCCATCATGGGTTACACGACGGTTGCCAACGATAACTGCGATGATACCAAGATGCTCAAGAAATGTCTCGGAAGGATCGACGATGCCAGCCATCAGGTGCTTTCGATCATCAGTGAGATCCTTGACATGAATGAACTTGAGGAAGGCGTGATCAACCTCACCGAACATACTCTCACAATGGCAGACCTGGAGAGACAGGTCATGCAGACCGTGCAGAGCCAGGTAAGAGACAAGAAACTTGATTTCATCATCCACAACATGGATGCGACCAATCCGGCGCTCATCATGGATGACGGCCATATGGTCAGGATGCTCGTAAATCTTATCAGCCACTCATCAAGATTTACCGAAGCGGGCGGAAACATAACCCTGACCATCACCCCTTCATCATCTCTCGATCCCGATTACCGCAGATATACATTCTGTGTAGAGGATAACGGCATCGGCGTATCGACCGAGAATGATTCGGGCGTGAAGATACCGATAGTAAGAAACATCTTAAATGCTCTTGGCGGAATAATGCGGATCGATACCGAAGAAGGCAAGGGCAGCCGCTTTACGATAGACATAGAGTTAAAACTGGCTTCTCTTAATGAAGACGAACAGATTCCTCCCGAAGAACTGGAGAACGAAGAAGCCGAGCGCCGTATCGCAGGTAAGCGTATCCTGGTAGTCGATGATTCACAGGTGAGCAGCGATATTGCGGTAACGATACTCAGCGGATTGGGTGCCGAGATAGAATGTGCGATGGACGGAAGCACGGCCATCGATATGATATGCTCCAATGAAGTCGGGTACTACGATCTGATCCTTATGGACATCGAGATGCCTCAGATGGACGGTCACGAGACCACACGTGAGATCCGCGGACTTCACAGACCGGACGCAAAGACTCTTCCGATCGTGGCTCTTACCGCAGATGTATTTGAGAGCACCAAGAGAGAGGCTTATGACGCAGGCATGGACGGCTTCCTTACGAAGCCCATAGATGTTTCGGAACTTAAAGATAAACTCATGGAGATCTTCAGGTGATCAGATCTCGTCATCGTCATCATCGAAGGCTTCGGAGACCGGAAGCGAGAATATAAACTCTGTTCCGACGCCTTCCGTAGAGATGACATTTATGTGTTCGTTATGGGCACGGATTATTTCTTTTGTGATGGAAAGACCTAATCCGGTGCCCTTTTTATCTTTACCTCTGGACAGGTCGGATTTGTAGAAGCGGTCCCAGATATTCTTGATATCATCCTTGGGGATGCCGATGCCGGAATCCTTGACGCTGACGAAGACCTTGTTGTGTTTCTCGGTGGTCTCGATGGTAATGGACGAATCGTGATGTGAGAATTTCACCGCATTGTCACACAGGTTATAAAGGACCTGCTCGATCTTACCGCGGTCCGCCGATACATAAAGTGTTTCGCCGGTGAGTATCAGATCAAAAGTGATCCCTTTTTCCATGCATGTGCCGCCGAATGTCGCCGTGACATTTCTGATCACGGCATTGATATCGAAATCCTGGATATCCAGGAGCATTCCCGAAGTATTTAAGTTATTGAGAGTGAGCAGAGAATTGGTGAGTTTGGTCAGGCGGTCCGTTTCGTTGAGCACGATCTTTAAATATTTTTCGTGCATTTCGGGCGGGATCGTTCCGTCCACCATCGCCTCAAGATAACCGTGCATCGATGTAAGAGGTGAGCGGAAATCGTGAGATACGTTTGCAACGAACTTTTTCTGGTCATCCTCGCTGCGTGCGATCTCACCGGCCATGTAACTGATCGTTGCGGCCAGATATCCCATCTCATCCTCACTGTCCACATTGAACTCGTAGTGCATGTTTCCGGAGGCGTACTGTTCGGTCGCCTTGGTGATGGTCTTTAAGGGGATATAGACCATCTCGGTAAAGAAGATGAGGATGATCATCGAGAGCAGGAAGAGAATGATCAGCATGATATAGCAGATGTTGAGTATCTCGTTTGAGGATTTTTCCAGTTCATGCATGGGATAATGGATCACCACATAACCGTTTATCTTAAAAGAACTGGTAATGGGTGCAAGTACCGAGAGCATGTCGGTCCTGAAAGATCCGAAGAAATCTCCCTCCGTATAAAACGATCCTGCCGTGACTGCCGGATCGAAGTTCTCAACGATCACTTCGGAATCGGGTGAGAGGATCTTGGATGAATCAAGGATCATACGTCCCGAAGGGTTGATGATCCATATGGTCGCATTGAGGTATCTGGACAGAGCACTGATCTGTGTGCTTACTGTGTCCAGCGAAGTCTGCGCATTATACAGGTCGTTGGCATAGGTGTTGGCGATGATGCTCGCTTCACGATAAAGATCTTCGGATTTTTCGCGGGTCAGATGATCCATGATCATATTTGAAACAAAAGAGCCCACAACGATAAATCCGAAGAAACCGAAGATTATGTATGCAAGAATGAATTTCAGATAGAGGGTCTTCCTCATCTGCGTACCTCGAATTTATAACCGATACCCCACGTGGTAGAGATCTTCCACTCTTCGTGGTCGCCGAGTTTTTCGCGGAGTCTCTTGACGTGAACGTCCACCGTACGGGTATCGCCCGCGTACTCGTAGCCCCATATCTGATCGAGCAGCTGCTCTCTGGTGAAGACATGGTTGGGTGATGATGCAAGGAAATACAGCAGTTCCAGTTCCTTCGGAGGCATGTCGATATTTTTGCCTTTGTAGATAACGGAATAGTCTGTACGGTTTACCTTAAGATCTGTGTATTCAACGCATTCGGAGTCGTCGGTCGCGGTCTCGGCAGGCGTATTCCTGAAGCGCCTGAGGACTGCTTTTACTCTGGCTACGAGCTCTTTTGAATCAAAAGGCTTCTCCATATAGTCATCGGCACCGAGCTCGAGCCCGAGTACCTTGTCAAAAACCTCTCCCTTGGCGCTCAGCATGATGATGGGCAGGGAAGAACGGTTTCTGACTTCACGGCACACCTGATAGCCGTCCATGCCGGGAAGCATTATGTCCAACAGCATCAGATCGGGTCCGAAGGAATCGATCGCGGTGAGTGCGCTCTCACCGTCATGGACCATCATCGTTTCAAAGCATTCCTTGGTCAGATACAGAGAGATGAGTTCTGCGATGTTCTCATCATCATCTACTATAAGGATCTTCTGTTTTGTAGCCATGTTAAACCTCTCGTATTATTTGAACTCGGCGATCGTAACACCGGCATCGCCTTCGCCGTATTCTCCCAGCCTGAAAGATGCGATGTAGCGGGTCTTCTTTAAGTGGGCCGCAACTGCGTTCCTGAGTGTTCCCGTTCCCTTGCCGTGCACTATGCGCACGCTGGGAAGATGCGCAAGATAAGCATCGTCCAGATACTTATCGAGAGCATATATAGCTTCATCGACCGTCATGCCCAGGAGATTGATCTCAGTAGATATGGTCTGCGTCTTGCTGATCCTCGTCCTGTTTGACGGAGTGACCTTCCGGCTCGAAGGAGATGACTTGATCCCGGGACCGGTGATATCGGCTTCATCTATCAGTTCTATGTCATCGAGCCGGACCTGTGATTTAATGATACCACATTGAACCCAGAGTTTGCCCGATTTGTCGGGCAGGGAAGATACGGTTCCTTTAAGTCCCATAGACAGTACACGGACGCTGTCCCCGAGTTTAAGCTTGTCGGGTTTGGGAGTCTTTCCTTTTTCTTTGGTGGCCCTAAGTCCGCTCATGCCTGATATGGATGCGTCGCTTTCCTTGATCTTTTCGCGGATGGCGCTCCTTGCTTTTTCGAGTTCGCTCATCGATACTCCGGGGCCTGCGTTTCTGAAGATCCTGATAGTATTGTCTGCCTCGTCCTTGGCTTCCTGGAGGATGCGTCTGGCTTCCTCTCTGGCCTCTATGAGGATCTTATCTCTGGAGTTATCGAGCTTCTCTTTCGTAACGTCGAGCTGTTCCTTATCGGTGCGGATGCGCTCCTCGTCTTCGGCAAGTTCAAGTTCCCTGCGCTCCATGGACAGGCGCCTTCTGTCGAGGTCTGCCATGAGTTCTTCGAAGTGTTCCTGGTCCTCGCTCATATGCAGTCTGGCGGATGAGATGATCTCATCGGAAAGCCCGAGGCGTTTGGATATGGCAAAAGCATTACTGCGGCCGGGTACTCCGATCAGAAGTCTGTAGGTGGGACTGAGCTTCTCCACGTCAAACTCGCAGCATGCGTTTTCCACACCTGCAGTGGTGAGTGCATAGACTTTCAGCTCGCTGTAGTGTGTGGTAGCCATCGTCCTGATCTCGCGCACATGAAGGCTGTCAAGGATGGCTGTTGCAAGCGCGGCACCCTCCGTCGGGTCGGTACCCGCACCGAGCTCATCGAAGAGGCACAGACTTTTCTCATTCGCACTCTTTAAGATGTCCACGATGTTGGTCATGTGGGAACTGAAGGTTGACAGACTCTGCTCTATGCTCTGTTCGTCTCCGATATCGGCATATACTTCATTAAACACGGATAGTTCTGACCGGTCCCCTGCGGGAATGAAAAGTCCGGCCTGGCCCATGAGAGTTAGAAGGCCGGCAGTCTTTAAAGATACTGTCTTGCCGCCCGTGTTGGGGCCGGTGATGATCAGCATGTCGAATTCATCCCCGAGCGAGATATCTATCGGAACGACCTTATCGGGATCGATCAGGGGGTGTCTGCCCTTCATGATCCTGATCTTATGATCGTCGTTGAACAAAGGTCTGGAAGCGCGCATGTCGAGTGCCAGCTTCGCCTTGGCAAAAACGAAATCCAGATGGGTCATGTGCTTGCAGTTGACGGATATATCTTCGGCATGCTCGCCGACCTGTGCGGACAGTTCGGCTATGATCCGGTCTATCTCCTGCTTTTCCTCAAGAGCGAGTGTCTTGAGCTTGTTGTTGAGTTCGACCACTGCAGCGGGTTCTATGAAAAAAGTGGAACCGGTCGAGGACTGGTCATGCACCATTCCGGGAACCTGCCCCTTGTACTCTGCCTTAACGGGAATGCAGTAGCGGTCGCCGCGCATCGTGATCACGGGGTCCTGGAGATAGGTTCTGGCTGAGCCGTTGATCATCGAGTTCAGCTGCGTATGTATCTTGTCACCGGTGAGCTTTATCTGCCTGCGGATCGAAGAAAGTGCCGGAGAGGCATGGTCGGATATCTCGTCTTCGGAGAGAATGATCCGGCGTATCTCGTCGGATATCCTCGGAAGCGGAGTCAGTTCTTCGAATTTGGAAGACAGGATGTCTCCTTTTTCCTCTTCTTCCTCGTCGTCCGTCCGGCGACGGGTCTCTTCTCCGACTCCATAGGAACGGACTCTGTTCACGTTTTCCAGAAAAGAAGCTATATGCAAAAGCTCCGGGATCGACAGGGACTGGCCGATGGACAGGCTCTTCAGGGCAAAACCGAAGTCGCGGTTTGAACCGAAGGAGATAGAACCGGATTTTAAGACGCGCTCCACGGCTGCCTCAGTTTCATCGAGGCTGCGGACGATCCAGTCTTTTTTGGCGGAGGGCTTCAAACCCTCGCACATATGCTTCGCGGGTTCGGACTCGGCACTGGCGACCAGCATGTCCGTAATGCGGTTATATTCAAGTATTTTCAATGCTTTGGCGTTCATAAGAATTAATATAACAAAGTTGCGATTTCTTTACAATAACGGAGGCTTGCGCTATCATTGCACATATGAGTAGCGAAGAAATAAAACAGGAACAGGCGAGTTTTGATCCGGCACCCGATACCGCTTTTGTCAGGGAAAAGATCAAACAGAAGCCCATCAACAGAAGAAAGCTTTTAAGAAGGACGCTGTTTACGGTACTGACGGCCGTTGTTTTTGCTGTGGTCGCAACCGTTACATTCCTTCTGCTTGAGCCTTTTATATCGGAGAGGCTCAACTCCGGCAAGGAGGTAGAGACCGAGCCGGCAGTGTCTGTCATTGACTTCAGCGAGTCCACCGAGGATGAGATGCTGCCCGAGGATATGTATGCAACGGATAAGGAAATGATATCCGAAGCACTGCAGGGCAATGTATCCGAGGTAAATCAGAACATCCGCGATATAGAGGAGATGATCTCCGGCATCGAATTCGGACTGGAAGATTATCAGAAGCTCTACGGGGATCTTCGTTCCCTGGCGGAGGAGGTTTCCAACTCTCTCGTAACCGTTAAAGGCGTGACCGAGGAGACCGATCTTCTCAACAATTCCTATGAGGACAGCGATCAGGTTTCCGGCGTGATCATCGCGGATAACGGACCGTCGCTGCTCATACTGGTCAAGGATGCGGGACTCACCGAAGCGGATGAGATGCGTGTCAGATTCGTCGACGGTTCAGGTGCCAGATGTAACCTGATGGGACGTGACGAAGCGACCGGAATGCTGATCCTGGGGGTAAGTAAGTCCGCTCTGTCGGAAAGCACCCGTGCATTGGCAGTCCCCGCGAGTCTCGGAACATCCAGGTCGACTACACTTAAAGGAACTCCGGTCATCGCGCTAGGATCGCCCATAGGCATAGCGGATTCTTTTGCATACGGAATGGTAACGTCGGGGGCGCAGCAGCTGTATATGACCGACGCAGATTATACGCTGATCACCACAGATATCCTCGGAACAGAATCTTCGAGCGGCGTGCTCGTAAGCCTCAGGGGTAATGTGATCGGCATCATAGATAACAGCTACGAGTCGGATGCCGCCGGAAATGTGGTCAACGCTGTCGGGATCACTGAACTCAAGCCCCTCATCGAGGATCTTTCCAATGTGGAAGACAGAGCATATCTGGGCATAAAGGCCATGGATATCACTAATGAGATGGAAGCCGAGTACGGACTGCCAGACGGAATATATTTACGATATATAGAGATAGACTCTCCCGCGATGAACGCCGGTCTTCAGAACGGAGATGTTCTGGTGAGCGTAAACGGGGAAGAATTTAACACTTATCACGATTTTATACTGTGGCTGTCCAAGGAGGCACCCGAGACCACCGTAACGGTGTCGCTGATGAGACCGTCTGTGGACAGATACGTACCGATAGAAGCCGAGGTCACTCTCGGATCCATATCATATATACCGGAGGATGAATGATGAAATATATATCTGAACTTAAAGAAGGAGATCATATATCGGATATATACCTTTGCAAGAGCAGGAATTCCGCAGTCACGAGAAACGGGAAGCCGTATGATAATGTCATATTGCTTGATAAGACCGGATCGATAGATGCCAAAGTATGGGAACCAAATTCAGCCGGTATAGACGATTACGATCCGCTCGATTATATAGAAGTAAACGGCGATGTGACCACTTTTAACGGAGCGCTTCAGGTTAACCTGAAACGGATCAGAAAGTGCAGGGAAGGAGAGTATGATCCTGCGGATTACATGCCGGTCACTCCGTATAATGTGGATGATATGTGGAGTGAACTGTTGGGGCTCATCGAGTCCGTTGGTGAACCTCACTTAAAACAGCTGCTTGAGCATTTCTTTTTGGATGAAGCTTTCGCGAAGAACTTCAAACAGTCGTCGGCAGCGAAATCGATCCATCACAGTTTTTCGGGAGGATTGCTCCAGCACACTCTCGGAGTGGCAAGGATATGCGATTTTCTCGCATCAAAGTATGACAGGCTCAACCGCGATCTGCTGATCACCGCGGCTATCTGTCACGACATAGGCAAGATCAGGGAACTGAGTCTCTATCCCCAGAACGATTATACCGACGCCGGACAGTTCCTGGGTCATATAGTGATCGGAGTAGAGATGATAGGTGAAGCCGTCAGAGGCATTGACGGATTCCCTGTTGCGCTCGAGCAGGAACTTAAGCACTGCATACTTGCGCATCACGGTGAATACGAGTTCGGCTCTCCCAAGAAGCCGGCGATCATAGAAGCCGTGGCGCTCAACTATGCGGATAATACCGATGCCAAACTCGAGGCATTCACGGAACTGCTCGAAGGCAGCAATGAGACCGGATGGATGGGATTTAGCAGGATATTTGATTCCAATATACGAAGAACGGAGTAAGACGCAGCCGGGTACGGAGAATGACGGTACATAAGAAGAACGAAGAATATGAACTGAAGATCACTGATATAGGTTCGGAAGGTGAGGGTATAGGACATCTGGATGATGGCTATACCCTTTTTGTACAGGGAGCACTTCCCGGGGATACCATCCGCGCCCATATCATCAAGGCACAGAAAAAATACGGGATCACGAAGTCTGTGGAGATCATCGCCCCCTCGCCCGATCGCGTGACAAGTGCATGCCCGATCGCGGACAGGTGCGGCGGCTGTCAGATAGCGGCCCTGGGTTATGATGCGCAGCTGCGATATAAGGAGCGTAAGGTTCGCGAACTGCTCGTGAGAGTCGGAGGATTTTCACCGGACAGGATAGATGAAGTGTTTGAGGGGATCATGGGATACTATGATGACGTGCCGAAGAGATACAGTCTTCAGGAGTCCCCCGAGAAAAATGACGGTAGCGGAGAAGGTACCGGATCTCCGGTATGCTTTAGAAATAAGGCCCAGTACCCTGTCGGAACGGGGGCCGACGGACATATAGTCACGGGCTTCTATGCTCCGCGGTCTCACAGGATTGTTTCCTGTGACGAATGCCTGATAGGTGCTCCGACAGATGCCCCCATACTCCGGGTGATCAGGGCGTATATGTCCGATCATCATATCAGTGCGTATGATGAGATGAGCGGAAATGGACTGGTCCGTCACATACTGATCCGTACCGGATATGCGACAGGAGAGATACAGATATGCATAGTAATAAACGGAAAGAATCTGCCGCATGCGGAGGATCTGACAGAAAGATTAAGATGTGCTGATGAGATCGAAAAAGCCGGAAAGCGGATCGTAAGCATATGCACGAGCACGAATACCGATGCGACCAACGTGATCCTCGGAGATAACTTCACTGTAATATACGGTCAGGAATATATAACGGATAAGATAGGAGACTTGAGTTTCCGTATCTCCCCGCTGTCATTCTACCAGGTCAATCCCGTGCAGACTCGCAAACTGTACGGTAAGGCTCTGGAATACGCCGGACTTACCGGCACAGAGACCGTATGGGATCTTTACTGCGGGATCGGTACGATATCACTTTTCCTCGCAAAGGCAGCAGGCAGGGTTTACGGAGTGGAGGTCGTACCCGAGGCGATTGAAGATGCCCGTGAGAATGCCCGGATCAACGTGATCGATAATGCCGAATTCATGGTAGGCAAGGCAGAAGAAGTGCTACCTGAATTCTATGAATCTCATTCGGATAATTCGGATAACCGGAGCATATCTGACAGTGAAGACCTCAACGATGTATCCCATGATAGCGGGAATGCCACAACACCGGATGTCATCGTCGTTGATCCTCCGCGCAAAGGATGTGATGAAGCATGCCTTGAAACCATGCTTAAGATGCAGCCCGCGCGCATCGTTTATGTCAGCTGCGATCCTGCCACTCTCGCCCGCGACTTAAAGTACCTGTGCGCATCAGGCGATTATGAACTTAAGAAGGCCTCGTGTACCGATATGTTCTCAAATTCGGTGCATGTGGAATGTGTTTCGCTTTTACAACGAATGAGCAACACCCGGGAGAGAACAATCACGCTTGATGCTTAGGACGGAATATAAAGCCCCCAAGCTGCCATGAGAGGTAGTAAGGGGGCTGTTTCTGTCATGACAGACCCGATAATCTCGAAAAGGTGATAGATTGACGTTGATTAAGTCTCGAAAAGGTACTAGAATATTATTAATCGCGATAAGGTGCAAAACTAATTAGGAATAAATCTCGAAAAGGTGATAATATATTATTGAATTGATTTCGAAAAGGTGCGTTCCATGAAAAGAAAAATATTCGAAAAGATGCTCAAATGGAAAGAAGACAGCGCCGGAAAAACTGCGCTGCTGATCGATGGGGCCAGGCGAGTTGGAAAAAGTTATATTGCTGAAGAATTTGCAAAAGAGAATTATAAATCTCATATTCTGATTGATTTTAACAGGGCCGGAGATGAAGTGAAGGACCTGTTTTGCAATAGCCTGAATGATCTGGATTCTTTCTTTATGTATCTATCAGCAATTTTTGGCGTTACCCTCTATGAACAGGAGTCTTTGATCATCCTCGATGAGGTGCAGCTGTTTCCAAGAGCACGGGCTGCAATAAAGTATTTGGTTGCAGATGGCCGCTTTCATTATATGGAAACAGGATCTCTGATGTCGATTCGTGAAAATGTAGAGGATATTGTAATACCTTCAGAGGAACGTCATATCAGGATGTATCCGATGGATTTTGAAGAATTTCTTTGGGCAATGAATGAACAACCGCTTATAGACGTCATTCGTTTATCGTTTGATAAAAAGAAAGCAATGGGGCAGGCCCTTCATAGAAAGGCAATGACATTGTTCCGGCAGTATGTGATCGTTGGCGGAATGCCACAGGCGGTGAATACATATATTGAAACAAGAAATTTTGAAAAAACTGATGAAATAAAAAGAGATATTCTCTCACTTTACAGAGAAGATATAGCGAAGCATGCAAAAGGATACGAACGAAAGGTAGAGTCTGTATTTGATGAAATCCCTGAGCAACTGTCAAAACACGAAAAAAAGTTTACATTGTCTTCACTTGGGAGAGGGGCGAAGTACCGAAGCTACGAGAGTTCTTTCCTTTGGCTTGAAGACTCTATGATCTGTAACATTTGTTATAATTCCACGGCTCCAAACGTTGGCATTAAATTAAACAGGGACAGGAATACATTAAAACTCTATATGGGAGATACCGGACTCCTGATCAGCCATGCTTTTGACGAAAACGGTTTGGTGAAAGAAGAAATATATAAAAAACTGCTGCTTGGAAAACTGGAAGTAAACGAGGGAATGGTCTTTGAAAATGTAGTTGCTCAGATGCTTACAGCTTCCGGACATAAATTATATTTTTATTCCAATTCGTCTAGGGAAAATAAAGATGAAAGAATGGAAATCGATTTTCTTATCGCTAAAAAAGATCCGACGAACAGACATAATGTATCGCCGATTGAAGTGAAATCCGGCAAGCGATATACATATTCTTCTTTGGGAAAATTTATGAACAGATTTAATGCGCAGTTGGATGTACCCTATATTCTGCACACTGCTGACTATGCTGAAAAGGATGGGATTGTTTTTATTCCGGTGTATTGGGCTTGGCTGCTTTAACTGAAAACCTGATACTGCTGCAGTTTTTGAAGGAGAACTTCGATTGATGGATACTTATGTTGATGAAAGAGACTACAAGCTTTTGGAAGCTGACAAATATACTTTCTTTGTTCTAAAGCGGATCATGGGCGGAGAATGTGAACTGCTGCTGTCTGACCATGAGAGGCTGATCCTTTGCTTTACGGGACATCCCTTCCCGGTCTGGATCTGGACAGCGGATGATGCATCGGAAGAGGAAATGGAAAAGGCATATCAGCTGGCCAAAGAAAACAGGCTACTCGACGGAAAACATCACTTTAATATCAAGTATTCTCTTGCGGAGCATTTCATAAGACGGGCAGCGGAAGAAGGATCGGAGCTGAAGATCACTACAAATATGTTTGCCTATGACTGCCTTGATCCTGTCAGACCTGAAACAGAAGCAGATGGAGAAATCTATCGTTGTGAGATGAAAGATCTGGAAGAAGTGGTTGACTTCATGGATATCTTTCACAAGGAGCTTAGTATTGATCAGAAGGATATTTCCGGTTACCGGGAGGATGCTGAAGAGTTTATCCGAACGGGAAATATGTATCTTTGGAAGGATGAACGGGGGCGGAGTGTAGCCAGTTGTAAATATGCGCCGACCGGAGATATGGCATCTATAAATCTTGTATTCACGAGGCCTGAGTTTCGCAGAAAACATTATGCGGAAAATCTTGTTTACCGGGTTACGATGAAGGTGAAAGAGGCAGGATATGTACCGATGCTTTATACCGATGCGGATTATGTGGCGTCAAATGCCTGTTATGAGAAGATAGGGTATGTCCTTCGTGGCAAGCTGTGCACGATAGGCTAAGCAAGCCTTATACACTATTCGGAAATCGATATGAACTGATCAGTGTTCCGTTTGGTGCACCGCAGGAAAAAAATGGAGCCGGTTCAGAACTTTTGCCCGGACGATGGTATGTAATGCCAACATTCAAAGGCGACCAAAGGTACAGCAGGCTATTCACAAAAGAAAGAGGAAAACATGAGAGCATACGAAAGACTTCTTAACTACGTAGTGATACACACGACAAGCGATGAGAGCAATGAAAACACCCCTTCCACCGCGCGCCAGTTTGACCTTGCGGATCTTCTGGTTAAAGAACTTAAGGAACTTGGGGTAGAGGATGCTTCGGTGGATGAACACTGCTATGTGACAGGACATATCCCCGCATCCGAGGGATTGGAAGATTCACCCAAGATCGGCTTCATCTCCCATCTTGATACCGCTCCCGACTGCTCGGGAGAAAATGTAAAGCCGAAAGTACATGAGAACTACGACGGCGCAGATGTCGACCTCGGCAACGGCCGGACGCTCAGCGTTTCTCTTTTCCCTCATCTTAGGAAACTCAGGGGCAGGACGCTGATCACGACCGACGGAACGACTCTCCTCGGAGCCGATGATAAGGCTGGCATAGCCGAGATCATGACGATGATCGAGAATCTTGAGAAAGATGATATCCCGCACGGTGCGATAAGCATCGCTTTTACTCCCGATGAGGAGATCGGTCACGGCGCGGATCTTCTCGACCTTGAGAAGTTCGGCGCGGACTTTGCATATACCGTTGACGGCGGTCCGGAAAACGAGATCGAATACGAGAATTTCAACGCAGCCAAAGCGATCTTTGAGATAAAAGGCATAAGCGTTCATCCGGGCGATGCCAAGAACCGCATGGTCAATGCGGCACTCGTCGCATGTGAGATTTCTTCGATGCTTCCGCCCGCGGAGACGCCTTCGCATACCGAAGAGAGGGAAGGCTTTTATCACCTGACCGACATCAGGGGAGATGTCGAAAATGCAGTGATCGAATATATCGTCAGGGATCATGATGCGGGTCTTTTTGAAGCAAAACAGGAGACTCTCAGGATGATAGAGAAGACACTTAATGAGAAGTACGGTGCAGGCACGGTTACTCTTACGATAACCGAACAGTACCTGAACATGATAGAGAAGATCCGCCCGCATATGCACATTGTTGAAACGGCGAAGAAATGCATCGCTAAGCAGGGCATGGAACCGATGGATGTTCCCGTTCGAGGCGGAACGGACGGGGCCAGACTTTCATTTCGCGGTCTTCCCTGTCCCAATCTCGGAACCGGCGGATATGCTTTTCACGGTCCGCTCGAGCACATAACCGCCGAAGGAATGGATGCTGTCGTCCGTGTCCTTACCTCGATCGTAAGCTCGTATGCTAAGCAAGCAGATCCTTTGCGTGACTGATCGCATCATCGATGTGAGGACGGAAGTTATCTCTGCCTACGCGATCCACGAACCCGGATTTCATCATGGTCTGCATAGGCTGTTCGTTTACATGGGAGAAAACGAGTGTGATGCCGCGCTTTTCACAGCGTTCGAAGAACTGCTCGAGTGAATGCATTGCAGTGGCGTCAAGCGCCGGAACACCTCTCATCCTGATGATGATCACGCGGGTCTCATCTCTGTAATTCATGGTATCTATCTGCCCCGAACTACCGAAGAACATCGGTCCGTATATCTCATACACACGAACCTGCGCAGGGATATCCTTGAGCGCGGGACCGTCGGGATCTTCGTCGGGGTCGTAGTATTTCCAGCCGACTACGGCAGATTCTTCACTCATTCTTTTGATAAACAGAAGAACGGCAAACAGCATTCCGATCTCTATCGCGATGACCAGATCGAATACGACGGTCAGGACGAAGGTCGTGACCAGCACGATGATATCGCTCTTCGGAGCGGTCCTGCACAGATGAACGAAAGTGCGCCACTGGCACATGTTATATGCGACCATGAACAGGATGGCTGCTATGGTAGGCATCGGTATCAGTGCGGCATACGGCATGAGCACGACGAGCACGAGTACGAGTACAGCAGAATGGACCATTCCGGCGATGGGTGTACGTCCGCCGTTTTTGATGTTGGCAGCGGTCCTTGCGATGGCGCCGGTTGCGGGTATTCCGCCGAAAAGTGCGGAGCCTATGTTACCGCAGCCCTGTGCGATGAGCTCCATGTTGGAACGGTGGTGTGAGTTGATCATGCTGTCTGCGACCACACAGGACAGGAGCGATTCGATCGCGGCCAGGATCGCTATGGTGAAACCGTCCGGAAGCGCGGTCCGTATCGCCACTACGGAAAAGTGCGGCACATGGAGCGAGGGTAGCTTGCTGCTTATCGTATAGAGGTCTCCGATCGTGTTGACCGGTATGCCGCTTAGCTTAACGATCAGTATTCCCGCAATGACCGCGATCAGAGATCCGGGGATCTTCTCGGTGATCTTCGGCATGATGATGAGGATCGCGAGGCTGATGGCTCCGACCAGTAAAGCGTAGGGGTTGAAGGTCCCTATGTTATGACCGATGGCGACAAGCTTTTCCGTGGTTTCGATCGTGACGGTGCCGGCGGGATAGCTTAAGCCCAGGAAGTCTTTTATCTGACCGATGACGATCGTAACGGCGATCCCCGATGTAAAGCCTGTGGTGATCGTATAGGGGATGAATTTGATGAGTCCGCCCAGGCGTAAAGCACCCATTAGTACCAGGATGACGCCCGCGATGATGGTGGCGAGCATCATGCCCTCCATGCCGCTCCTAGCGATTATCCCGGCGACGATGGTCGCAAAAGCTGCGGTCGGGCCGGCGATCTGTACGCGGCTGCCACCCAGGAAAGCTATGATGAATCCTGCCACTATCGCGGTATACAGGCCTTCTTCGGGACCCACGCCCGAGGCGAGTGCAAGTGCGATCGAAAGCGGCAATGCGATGATGGCCACTATGATACCCGAAACCACATCGGTGCCCAGCTGCTTCAGGCTGTAGTGCTTCAGGTTACTGAATAACATCGGTTTAAGTTTGTCTTTATTCATAAGTATTCTCCCGTAAGTTTCAAACCATCTGATTTTACCGCGACTTTCCCGGTAATGTAAATGTATATGTTGCACCCCTCTTATTTGAAAAAACGCTTGATTTTTAGTATAATATACTATCTATGACTATGTGCGGAGGCACAATATGAAAAAGATTAATCAAACCGGAAAAACGCTGATACTGGTCAGCATTTTACTGATCCTCTTCAATACATTCCTCGGAATCGTTCTGACGCATCAGTCCGCGAATGCGATGCGGGCTCTGATCCGGGACCGTATGCTCGATATTTCCACTACCGCTGCGGACATGCTGGACGGAGATGAGCTGAAAGAGATCCAAAAGGAAGATTATGACACTGAGGAATATCAGAGCGTTCTTAAGACACTCACATATTTTCAGGACAATATAGAACTGGAATATATCTACTGCATCCGCGATCTGGGCGATGGAAACTTCGTATTCAGTGTCGATCCGACGATAGAAGATCCCGGAGAGTTCGGTAGTCCCATCGTATATACTCCCGCGCTCGGTCAGGCTGCTCAGGGAACCTCGGCTGTGGATGAGGAACCGTATGAGGATGAGTGGGGCAGATTTTACAGTGCCTATTCACCCGTATTTGATTCCGCCGGACATGTCGCAGGTATCGTGGCAGTCGATTTCAGTGCCGAATGGTATGAGTACCAGATCTCCCGCCATATATGGACGATCATAATCATAATCACCGTTGCGCTTGTGTTCAGCATAATCATCGCATCCATGATCGCCGCTCGTTACAGGATCGGCTTTACACGGATCTATAAGGAGATGAACAGGCTGTCCGAGGGGATCGAGACTCTGGTCAGCGAAGTATCCCCGGAAGCTCTGCTGGTAGCAGGGACCGAAACCGTGGATCCTGCCGATATGGAAAATGCAGTGGACGAGATCTCCGTCATAGGCGATAAAGTCAGCTCAATGCAGGATACTCTCCGTAAACAGATTACCGCTATCAGAGCTCAGGCATATTTTGACGGCCTGACCGGTCTTAAGAACCGCGCATCATACGAGGAACATATTGAACGCATAAATAAAGAGATAGCGGAGGGTACCGCGGCATTTACCGTAGCCGTGTTTGACATCAATCATCTGAAGACGATCAATGATGAAGAGGGCCACGAGGCCGGCGACCGTGTGATAGAGGAGGTTGCCGACGCGCTCAGACATGTATTCGGAATAGATACCGTATACCGTATCGGCGGAGATGAGTTCGCCGCCATACTGGATGAAAACGATCCGAAGGATAAGATGAAGGAACTCAGGAGAAATCTGAAAAAAGCGGCTATCTCCATGGGATATGCATTTTTCGATAAGGCTGCTGATAAAGAATACACCACAGTATTCAACCGGGCAGATGAGGCCATGTATGCCGATAAGAAGGAATACTATATGATACATCAGGACAGAAGGAAAAGATGACCGGATTATGAGTAAAGGAAACAGGAATTCGATCAAAGAGAGCAGAATCCCCATTACAGCGATCATAAAGCATTACGGCCCCAGACGCGCGCTGATATTTGTGCTGCTCGCATTATCGTTTGCGGCACTGATCCTTGTCTACAACATGCTCTTAAGGAATTTCGTTACCAGGAGCCTGCAGACCGAGAGTGAGATAAGCGCGATCAACTCCGCCAAAGAAGTAGATATTTATCTGTCCACCGGTACGGATGTTATCGATGTTGCCGAATATACGGTCGAAAAAATGCTTTCCGAAAACCGGACCGATGAAGAGATCCTGGAATATCTTACATATGAAACGAATACCATCCAGAACTCCATTCTGCCCGCAACGACCGGAATCTACGGCTGTATACGAGACAGATATTTTGACGGATCCGGCTGGGATCCCGGCGAAGACTATGTTCCCCAGGAACGGCCCTGGTATCTTGAGGCTGTCGCCGATAAAGGCAATATAGTCCTGATCAATCCGTATTTTGATCTGTACTCCGAAGAAGTGGTCATGACCATAGCGAAGGCTCTTCCTGACGGGGAGAATGTCGTAGCTGTCGATATCACGCTCGGAAGGATACAGGAGATAACGGAAGAGAACGTTGGAAACGATGCCGATACCAAGCGCATGGTCATCAGCAGCAACGGTTTCGTGGTAGCTCATTCCGATATTGATGAACGTGCCGCCAATTATCTGGAGGAGACCGGAACCTTCGGGAATCTCGTTCTGACGAGCGTTCTCAATTCGGAAAATGACTTTACCGACATCAGGTATCAGGGTGATTATTATACGGTATACGGTGTCCCGATCGGCAAAGACTGGTACAGTATATCCGTTGTCGATTCAAGAAAACTGACATTTCCGCTGCTCATCCTTGCTGTCACGAGCGGCTTTGCGATCATAGCGACTTTCGTTATCTTTACCGTGATCATGCTGCGGACCGGCAAAAGGACCATAATCGCCGACAACCTTCAATCGATCTTAAGTTCATCGGCGGATATCTATATGTCGCTGTGCGATCTGGATGTGATCAACAATTCCGTGACCGGCATCAAGAATGTGAATCCGGCTATCGCCAAAGCAGTCGAATCCTGCGACGGCAACATGAAGGAGATTTTTGCCGGGATCATGACCGGACTGCCTGAAAGCCCTACCAAGCAGGCTGCCGTCGAATTCTCGGATCTGTCCACCATTGACGAGCGCATGAAGGATACCGATATCGCGACGGTCGAGTATTTAAGTTACGGCAATATCTGGGTCCGTGCAAGACTCCTTGTCAGCGAGCGTACGCCGGAAGGCAAAGTTTCCCATGTCCTGTGGATGCTCGAGAACATAGATCAGGAGAAAAAAGAGAGAGACAGCCTGATAGATCTGTCAGAGAGGGCATTTGCGGCTAGCGAAGCCAAATCCGCATTCCTTTCAAATATGTCGCATGAGATCAGGACGCCCATAAATGCGATCCTGGGCATGAACGAAGTGGTGCTGCGCGAATGCAGGGATGAGAACATCATCAGCTACTCCGAGAATATCAGATCCTCCGGACAAACACTCCTCGGACTCGTCAACGACATCCTTGATTTCTCCAAGATCGAATCGGGCAAACTCGAGATCATTCCCGCTGATTATGAGCTTGCCTCAATGTTAAATGACCTCGTCAATATGGTCAGACCCAGAATGGATAAGAAGGGACTGGATCTGATCCTGAATATCGATAAGAACATTCCCGAGAAGCTTTTCGGAGATGATGTCAGGATCCGGCAGGTCATCACGAACATTCTGACCAATGCCGTGAAATACACCGAGCACGGAAGCGTGACTTTTTCCATGTCGCATGACCGTCTGGAATACAGTGAAAATGAGATCATGCTCCATGTGAAGATCAAAGATACCGGCATCGGGATCAAAAAAGAAGATATGAACAGGCTCTTTTCCGAGTTTGAACGTATAGAGGAAAAGCGAAATCGTAACATCGAAGGAACAGGCCTCGGAATGGCGATCACTCAGAGCCTGCTGGAGCTGATGAACAGCCGGCTTAATGTAAGCAGCCGGTACGGAGAGGGCTCGGAATTCTCATTCGACCTGATCCAGCGAGTAAGAGACTGGGAACCCATCGGCGACTATGAGACCGCATACAGGAAGACGCTCGCGCACAAGGAAGGGTATCACAGACAGTTTACCGCACCCGATGCCAGGATCCTGGTTGTTGACGATACACCGATGAACCTGCTCGTATTCACATCGCTTCTCGAGCCGACCGAACTTAAGATCGATACGGCGGGAAGCGGGGACGAGGGCATAGAACTGGCACTTAAGAACCGGTACGATATGATCTTCCTTGATCATATGATGCCGGACAAGGACGGGATCGAGACGCTTAAGGAGATCCGTGGATCCGGGGAAAAGATCAATGACGGCACCCCTTTTATCTGCCTGACCGCCAATGCGATCTCCGGTGCGCGTGAGCAGTATCTCGAAGCCGGATTTGACGATTATCTCACCAAGCCCATCGACTCGAAGAAACTCGAGAAGATGATCCTGTCATATCTTCCGTCGGCGAAGGTGAACATGGCGCATGATGACAGAGAAGAGAGTCCGGATGCATCTGCCGGATCCGCAAGATCCGTCGGAGCACCCGCAGACGGAACGGTCCTGCCGGAAGCATTGTACGCGATGATCGATCTTAATCCGGTCGAAGGCGTTAAGAGATGCGGAAGTCCGAAGATATATCTGAATGCCCTTAGAGCTTTTTCGGATTCGATCAGACCGACTATCGCAGCCACCAGGAACTATAAGAACAGTGATGACATGGATGATGTCATGATCACCGTTCATTCGATCAAAACGGCAGCGGGCATGGTCGGAGCCGAACGTATCAGCAACATGGCCCTCGGAATAGAAAAGGCGGGTCCCGAGAACTTCAGCGAAGAGAGACTGAATGAACTGTTCGACAGATGCATAGAGCTGTGCAACAATCTGACATCACTTATTTGAGGCTGTATAAGACATGAAGAGAAGTAACCTTATCAAAAAAACAACTGCATTGCTTCTTACCGGCGTGATGGTGCTCGGCCTGACGGCGTGTTCTTTCGGAGAAAAAACTCCGGACCTCCCCACGGAACCCGAGACTGCGGCTGAACCAGAACAGCCATCCGAAGAACCGGGAGAATCCGTGAGTGCAGGCGCGGGAAGCAGCGCAGGTTCGGGAAGCAGCGCGGGCTCGGATCTTTTGAACCGCTTACGCGAAATGACATCGGGCGGCGGACAGGAAGGATCCGGTGTGACAGAGGATACCTATCTGCTTATCCGGGATAACGGAGCGGATCGTTTCTATACCGTAAGCGGCAGCGGAGAGGTGATCAGATCGATCAGCTATCAGGAACTGTATGAACAGATGAAGGGACATACGGAACCGTATGTCAATATCTATGATCCGGTCAGCCAGTATAACTGCGCTTCCATAGCGGCGGATGACGGAAGGTTTCTGTATTTCAACGATTATCTGAAATTCGATGGCGCATCCGACTATTGTTATGTCGTATATGCCATAGATACGACCGATTATACGCCCTATCTGTTGTGGCAGTCGAATCCCGATGACCAGTCTTTCTTAGACAGTTATGGTTTCTATGACGGACTTTTCCGTTTCACCGTATCATTTAGTAATACTTCGGACGGACAAATCGGCGGAAAAGAAGAAATGGCTTTCAGATATGATGAGGATTCCCAAGACTTCGTAAAGGTCGACACAGGGGCGCAGGACGTACTTGATGCCGCAAGCCGCCGGAATCTCAATCCCCTCGCTCCTACCAGATATGATACGACGGGCCGGGATTCATTCTCACGTACGTTAGCCGAGTGCGGATGGGTACTCGGAGTCGGTGATGATGGATTTTACCAGATCATGAGCGACGGCACCGTCAATGAACTGGATCTTGAGGTTGAACCTTACTCTTATATCCCCCAGTATGATTCGGAGAAGATCTACTACACCGACAGCGATGATGATTCCAACGTGACCATATATGAGTACGATCTGAAGAGCGGTAAGACGACCGGGATAGCTACGCGTTATCTGTCTATCAACATGCTCATGCTGTACGATGGCAAACTCTATTACAGTTATGAAGATACCGAAGTCTACGGCCGCACTCATAACTATGTCTGCGCGTATGATTCCGCTACGGGGAAGACCGAAACACTCTATGATGTCGAGAAAATGCCCGGAGCATCATACTCGCCCGGCATCGACGGATTCAGGATAATAAACGGGCGGATCTATATCATCGCTTTTGATGAAGATGATCACAGTCTTAAGTGGGTATGCATGGAAGATGACGGCGACGGACTCAGCGTATACGATACGGGCTGCACGGTCGAAGAGATAGACATATACGACTACGGAACCGTGGATTACGATTCCGACACATATAAATGTCCTTACTGCGGTGTTCCCCTGTATCAGAAATATGCGGAGTGCATGATAATCGACTCTTCTATCTCACCGAAGGCCGATGTGATCAATGCTTTCTTAAGAGAGAAGATGGAATCATATATGGAGCCGGACGAGGCGTTGGGCTATCCCAATGTCGTGGATGATTCGGAATGTGACTATCATAAGGAATCTCCATGGCAGTGCTGTGTCAGCGATGAGCTGAATGTCGGTGGGGTACATCTGATAGGCGATCACTATATGACCGTCGATATGAGCGGCTACTGGTACGGAGGCGGAGCGCACGGATATCCCAACAGAAACCAGTACCTGTTTGACCTGAATACGGGTGAGAGTCAGAAACTCACTGATTTCTATACCGGTACCGAGGAAGAGTTCAAGAAACTGGTCGCAGAGAAGACCAAAGAAGATTTTTTGAGTTACTCATATGACGATTCTCCGTATTTTTCGGAGGATGCAGGCGAGATATACGATCAGGCATATGAGGAAGCGTCTTTTGAGACGAGCAATATCGAATTTACCGAGGATGGCATCATCCTGATCTATCCGCCCTACGACATGGGATCGTATGCAGCCGGATATATAGAGATATTTATTTCATATCAAGAACTTTTGGGGAGAGATTCGCTGTAATCATTTGATGTCCCGGCAATGAAAGAGGCTAAGAAATCGACAAAACAGAATACGGTATCACTCAGTCAGCACAGCCGCCATGAGATAGAACTCATCCTGCCGCTCGTGCATAAGATCGACGTGCTCAGACCCATGACCGCCATGATCAGCGACGAGGACTTAAAGAACAAGCATCTGGAGTTCAAGGAGAGACTGGCGAACGGAGAGACGCTCGACGACATCCTGGTCGATGCTTATGCGGTCGTCCGTGAGGCCACCAACCGCGTGCGCCATACCGGTCACTACCTGGAGCAGATCATGGGCGGGATAATCCTTCATCAGGGCCGTGTTGCCGAGATGCGTACCGGTGAAGGCAAGACCCAGACCTGTCTTCTTCCCGCATACCTCAATGCGCTCGAAGGCAAGGGCGTGCATGTCGTGACCTGTAACGATTATCTGGCTGCGCGTGACGCCGAAGAGATGGGCGTGGTGCATAATGCTCTGGGACTTACCGTGGGCTGCGTGACCAAGGATACCCCGCAGGAAGAACGCAAGGCGCAGTATGCCTGCGATATCACATATGTTACCAACAACGAGCTCGCTTTCGATTACCTGCGCGATAACATGGCCATATATAAAGAAGAGCAGGTGCTTCGCGACCTCCACTACTGCATCATAGACGAGGTCGACTCTGTTCTGATCGACGAGGCCAGGATGCCGCTTCGTATCTCCGGCCGAAACGACCAGGACTTAAGCCTTTACGAGCCTGCCAACCGTTTCGTGCTGACACTTGAGCGCGGCGAGGTTCCCGAGGAGAGATCGAAGATCGAGTACATTCTCGACGGAGCCGCCGAAGAGACAGGCGATTTTTATGCCAATGAAAAAGACAACATCATAAACCTGACCGATCAGGGTGTCAGGAAGGCCGAGGAATTCTTCCATGTGGAAAACCTTGCCGATCCCGAGAACCTGGAGATCATCCATCATATCAATATCGCGCTCAGAGCGAACTACCTGCTTGAGAAAGACGTCGATTACATGGTCAAGGACGGACAGGTCCTGATCATAGACAGCTTTACCGGACGTGCCGCGGAAGGCCGTAAGTTCTCGGACGGACTTCACCAGGCTCTTGAAGCCAAGGAAGGTCTGAAGATCAATCAGGAATCCATCACGATAGCGAGCATCACCTTCCAGAACTTTTTCAATAAATACAAGAAAAAAGGCGGGATGACCGGTACCGGACGTGCCGAGGAGCGGGAGTTCCGTGACGTTTACTTCATGGACGTTGTTACCGTGCCGACACACCGTCCGATCCAGCGTATCGACTATCCCGATGCGGTATATAAGTCACACGATGAGAAGATCAAAGCCGTGATCGATGAGATCAAAGAGGCTCATGAAAAAGGCCAGCCCGTGCTCGTGGGTACGGTATCGGTCGAAGGCTCCGAAGAGATCAGTGAGCACCTGAGAAAGGCAGGCATCGAGCACAACGTCTTAAATGCCAAATATCTGGATATAGAAGCAGAGATAGTATCCCATGCCGGCGAATTCGGTGCGGTGACCATCGCGACCAACATGGCCGGCCGCGGTACCGACATCAAGATCGATGAAAAAGCGCGCGCGGCAGGCGGACTCAAAGTCATAGGAACCGAGCGTCACGAGTCCAGACGTATAGACGATCAGCTCAGAGGCCGTTCGGGCAGACAGGGTGACGTGGGAGCCAGTCAGTTCATCATAAGCCTCGATGACGAGATCCTGAGACATTTCGGCTCCGAGAGGATGATCGCGATCTACAACAAGCTCGGTTTCAAGGAGGGTGAGAGGCTTCAGCACAAATCGCTGCACAATACGATCGAGCGTGCGCAGGGCAAGGTTGAGTTCAACCATTACGGACAGCGTAAGAACGTTCTTGAGTACGATAAGGTCATGAACGAACAGCGTGAGATCATATATGAGGAGAGGGAGCGTATCCTCACGGAGGATTCCATCCATCCCAGTATCTGCCGTCTGATAGAGCATGCGATCCTCGATGCCGTGAGCATGGTCGTGGGCGAAGGTACCGAAGATGAACCGGACATGTGGGACTTCGGTGAACTGAATGCCCTGCTCCTTCCGCTCATACCGCTTAAGCCCATGTCCAGAGACAGACTCGACGGTAACGACCGCCAGTCGCTGGAGATCCAGCTCAAGCTTGAGGCTCTCAATCTGTATGAGGGCAAGATCGGCGAGTTCGGACACACCGATAATGTCGATGAGATAGAGAAGGTCGTGCTCCTTAAGTGCATCGACTCCAAGTGGACCCGCCATATCGAGGATATGGACCAGCTGAAGACCAGCATCAATCTGCAGAATTACTCGGGCAAGGATCCCCTTGTCGCGTATAAATTCATGGCATATGATATGTTTGATGAAATGATACGCGGTATCAGGGAAGATGCCATATATATACTGTACAGGGCCAGATTCGGGCGTGAAGCGAAGCGTGAGCACGTGGCCAGGATCGTGGACCAGATAGAGAGCGGATCCAAAGACGATCTGAAGAACAGACCCATAGAGGATGAGGAAAACAAGGACACCAGGACCAAGGCCGAGAAACTCGAAGTGGCGATCAAGATGCCTGAAGCAGAGCCCGAAGGTCCGGTAACGCCCGAGCAGATAGGCGAGATGCTGGCTGCCAGGATATCGTCCAGGATCGTAAATCACTCCGCCGCCATGGCCGAGATCGCGGCACAGAACCGCGAAGCAGCCAAATCCGTAGTCAAGCATTCGTCCTATGCAAGCGCGTGGGCGCTGTCCAAAAAACGTCATTACGACGAAGATGACGACGAAGATTACGATGAAGATTACGAAGATAACGTATACGACGAAGATAACCGTATAGATGATGAAGATGATCCCGGAGACGGGGATAATGACTAGAAGGAGCATATCTGATTATGAAAAAACGTGACTTAGGTATTCTGATAGGCGGAACGCTGATAGGCATGAGTACCGTGATGACCGGAGCGGCAGGCTGGGTCCTTAAGAACAATTTCACCAGACGTAAACCCAAGGCCGAGAAGCCCGGACAGATCGAATCCATGGATGCGATGCACATGGATTACCTCAGGCGTAAGAATATCGCCAGGGTACAGAAGCAGGAGACCGAGGAACTCGATATCATGTCCGAGGACGGACTCGTTCTTCATGCCCACTATGTTCATAATAAGGAAGTAAAAAGAGATCCGGCAGAGCCCGTAAATGTCGTACTCCTTTCTCACGGATACGGCGGATCCGGATATCGCGACCTGGTGGTTTTCGCGGACTACTATCTGGATAAGGGTTTTGACCTGCTGATAATCGATCAGAGAACACATGGCCGCAGCGAAGGCAGCTTCATCACGTTCGGTGCAAGAGAGCAGAACGATATATCCCGCTGGGTGGGCAAGATCATCGAGATCGCGGGAAGCGACTGCCGTATACTGCTTCACGGATGGAGCATGGGTGCCGCCACGATATATCTGGCTGTGGTAAACGGCCTGCCCGATAATGTCAAAGGCCTGGTATATGACTGCGGATACGCTGTCGCAGAAGCCCAGATGCTTGACACGGCCCATAAATTCTCCAAACTGCCCAAGTCGATCCTCTGGTATGTAATGCAGTTCGCGAAGCCTCTTTGCAGGCTTTTCCTGGGATTTGACATGAACGAGGCAGCACCGTTCTTCGCAGCCGATGAGATGATGCTCCCGATATTCTTCGTACACGGTGCGGAGGATTCCTGCGTACCGCTGTGGATGGGCCGAAGCCTTTACAGAGCCACGCTCCACACCCCGTACCGCAAGATGTTGATCGTTCCCGGAGCCGATCACACATATTCGTATGTACGCGATAAAAAGGGCTATGAGCAGGGGATCAGCGCACTTCTTGAGCAATGCGGCATGAATTGAGCATCAAGTTTGACTTTCAAACGGGTAGCGTATGTTGTAAACTGATAATGTTGAGTTTATAAGGATAAATATATTAAAACGAGGAGATTTTCCAAATGTACCGCAAAGTAGACACTAACCTCGATTTCACCGTAAGGGAGAAGGAAGTCGAGCAATTCTGGAAAGACAACGACATCTTCAGGAAATCCATGAAGATCAGGGAAGGCTGTCCCACTTATACATTCTATGACGGACCTCCCACGGCAAACGGCAAGCCGCATATAGGACACGTGCTTACCCGTGTCATCAAGGATATGATCCCCAGATACCGCACCATGAAGGGATACATGGTTCCCCGCAAGGCGGGCTGGGATACCCACGGTCTTCCCGTAGAGCTTGAGGTTGAGAAGAAGCTCGGACTGGACGGCAAGGAGCAGATCGAGGAGTACGGGCTGGATCCTTTTATCCGTCAGTGCAAGGAGTCCGTATGGAACTATAAGGGCATGTGGGAGGATTTCTCCGGTACGGTCGGCTTCTGGGCTGACATGGATGACCCTTATGTTACTTATCATGACGATTTCATCGAGTCCGAATGGTGGGCGCTCAAGGAGATCTGGAACAAGGGCCTGCTCTACAAGGGCTTCAAGATCGTGCCTTACTGCCCCCGCTGCGGCACCCCTCTTTCATCTCACGAGGTTGCCCAGGGTTATAAGACGTTAAAAGAGCGTACCGCTATCGTACGTTTCAAGGCCAAAGATGATGATGCCTACTTCCTGGTTTGGACGACCACACCCTGGACGCTCGCATCCAACATCGCTCTGTGCGTGAATCCCGAAGATACCTATATCCGTGCCAAAGCCTGCGACGGCAACACCTATATCCTCGCAGAGGCGCTGGCTGATACCGTGCTTGGCGTGCTCGAGCACGAGGAAGGTACTCCCGTATACGAAGTCATCGAGAAGTTTACGGGTAAGGACCTTGAGTACAAGGAATACGAGCCGCTCTACAAGTGCGCTGCCGATTCCGTGGAAAAGCAGCATAAGAAAGCATTCTTCGTATACTGCGATGACTATGTAACGATGTCCGACGGTACAGGAATCGTACATATCGCTCCCGCTTTCGGTGAAGACGATGCGAGAGTAGGACGTAAATACGATGCTCCTTTTGTCCAGATGGTGGATGAGCACGGCGTGATGAGAGATGAGACTCCTTTTGCCGGAATGAGATGCAAGCCCACCGAGGCAGAAGTCAAGGCAGGTGCGATAAGCTGCGATCCCGAAGTTCTTAAGGAACTCGACGGAAGAGGTCTTCTTTTCTCCGCACCCAAGGTAGAGCATGAATATCCTCATTGCTGGAGATGCGACACTCCTCTGCTTTACTTCGCAAGAGAATCCTGGTTCATCAAGATGACCGCTGTCAGAGATGACCTGGTTGCCAATAACAAGACCGTTAACTGGATCCCTCCGACGATCGGAGAGGGACGTTTCGGCAACTGGCTGGAAAACATCCAGGACTGGGGCGTATCCCGTAACCGTTACTGGGGAACTCCTCTGAATATCTGGGAGTGCCCTGACTGCGGCAAGCAGATCTGCATCGGATCCAGAGAAGAACTGGCCAAATTAAGCGGACGCGAGGATGCAAAAGAAGTCGAGCTTCACCGTCCTTATATAGATGAAGTGACAGTTCCCTGTCCGGAGTGCTCAGGCACGATGAAGAGGGTTCCCGAGGTTATCGACTGCTGGTTTGACTCCGGCGCGATGCCTTTTGCACAGCATCATTATCCTTTTGAAAACAAGGATCTCTTCGAGGCTCAGTTCCCGGCTCAGTTCATATCCGAAGCCGTGGATCAGACCAGAGGATGGTTCTATTCACTGATGGCGGAGTCCACACTCCTTTTCAACAAGTCTCCTTATGAGAATGTCATCGTGCTCGGCCTGGTTCTGGACGAGAACGGTGAGAAGATGAGTAAGTCCAAGGGCAACGCCGTGGATCCTTTCGAGGCGCTCGCCACATACGGCGCAGATGCCGTAAGATGGTACTTCTACATCAATTCCGCACCCTGGCTGCCCAACAGGTTCGACGGCAGGGCCGTTCAGGAAAAAGAGCGTAAGTTCCTGGGTACTCTGTGGAATACATATTATTTCTATGTGCTGTATGCCGAGATCGATCAGTTCGATCCCACAAAGTATAGTCTTTACAGAGATTCACTGACAGTAATGGATAAGTGGATCCTCTCCAGACTCAACACCGCTATCAAGGCCGTGGACGATCATCTGAACAACTATCGCATACCCGAGGCAGCGCGCGTGCTCGACGAACTCGTAGACGAGACCAGTAACTGGTATGTGCGCAGATGCCGTGAGAGATTCTGGGCAGGCGGCATGGAGCAGGACAAGATCAATGCATACATGACCCTGTATACCGTGCTCACTCAGACCGCGAAGATCGCAGCACCCATGGTTCCGTTCATCACGGAGAACATCTATCAGAACCTGGTAAGAAGCGTGGATGCTTCCGCTCCCGAATCCATACATCTGTGCGATTATCCGATAGCGGACGAATCCTTCATCGATACCGCGCTCGAGCAGGTAATGGATGAGATCATTCATATCAAGGCGATGGGAAGCGCTGCACGTAACCTGGCAAACATCAAGAACCGTCAGCCGCTGTCACGCATGTTCGTCAAGGCACAGCTTGAACTTGAGGATTCCTATAAGCAGGTCATTGAGGACGAGCTCAATGTGAAGGAAGTGATCTTCAAGGACGACCTCTCCGACATGACAGGATATACTTTCAAGCCTCAGCTTAAGACGGTAGGTCCCAAGTACGGCAAGCAGCTGGGCGGAATCAGAGAGTATCTGACCAATGTGGACGGAAGCGCCGCTATGGCTGAACTCAAGAGCGAAGGCAAGATCACATTTGAAGTAGACGGTGTGACGATCGAACTTGCGGAGGAAGATCTGCTCATAGATGTTACCGAGAAGGAAGGCATGGTCACCCAGGCTGACAACGCCGTAACGGTTGTCCTGGATACGAACCTGACGCCCGAACTCATCGAGGAAGGTTTCGTGGCCGAGGTAATCTCCAAGATCCAGACAATGAGGCGTGATTCCGGTCTCGAGGTCATGGACCATATCAGAGTATCGATATGCGGCAATGACCGGATCTTCGGAATAGTCAATAAAAACAATGATGCCATATCCACCAAGGTGCTGGCTGAAGCCATAACTGCGGATGAAACGCTGGCTGTATCCAAAGAGTGGAATATAAACGGAGAAAAAGCTACGATCTGTATAGAAAAGTCCGTATAAGACGTGCAGACCGGAAGTAAGTAAACAGGAGGTTTAATATGCCCGCTAAGAAAACAGAAAGCTCATCAACCAAAACTGCAACGAAGAAGACCGTGTCACCTGCTCCCAGGTTTGACAAGGAGATGTTCAAGCAGAGCGTTATCTACAACGTGAAGACGCTGTTTCGGAAGTCCCTTGAAGAGGCTACCCCCCAGCAGCTGTACATGTCCGTAGCATATGCGCTTAAGGATGCGATCATAGATCACTGGATGACTACTCAGAAAGAATACGAAGAGCAGGATCCCAAGACTGTTTACTATCTTTCCATGGAATTCCTCATGGGACGTACGATGGGCAACAGTATCATAAACCTGAAGGCTGATGCGAAGGTAAGGGAAGCTCTTGATGAACTGGGACTCGACCTGGATCTTATAGAGGATCAGGAACCCGATCCGGCACTCGGTAACGGCGGTCTGGGCCGTCTTGCGGCATGCTTCCTCGATTCACTCGCAACACTCGGCTATTCCGCATACGGATGCGGTATCAGATATCACTACGGCATGTTTAAGCAGGAGATCAGGGACGGATATCAGGTAGAGGTTCCGGATCACTGGCTTGAGAACGGCAATCCTTTTGAACTCAGACGTCCCGAATATGCCAAGACCGTTAAGTTCGGCGGTTATGTGGCAGTCGATGTCGATGAGAACGGCAGAAACAACTTCCATCAGGAAGGCTATCAGTCGGTAACGGCCATTCCCTATGACCTGCCCGTAGTCGGATACGGCAACGGCATAGTCAATACCCTGCGTATCTGGGATGCCGAGCCCGTTGAGTGCTTCTCGCTCGACTCTTTTGACAAGGGCGATTATCAGAAAGCCGTTGAGCAGCAGAACCTCGCCCGCAACATCACCGAGGTACTCTATCCCAACGACAACCACTATGCAGGCAAGGAACTGAGACTCAAACAGCAGTACTTCTTCATCTCCGCATCCGTTCAGGAAGCAGTTGAGAAATACATGCGTAAGCACAGCGATGTTCGCAAGTTCTATGAGAAAGTGACATTCCAGCTTAACGACACCCACCCGACCGTGGCTGTTGCAGAGCTCATGCGTATCCTGATGGATGAGTATTATCTCACATGGGATGAAGCGTGGGATGTTACTACCAAGACCTGCGCATATACCAACCACACCATCATGGCCGAAGCTCTCGAGAAGTGGCCCATCGAGCTTTTCTCCAGACTCCTGCCCCGTATCTATCAGATCATCGAGGAGATCAACCGCAGATTCGTGCTTAAGATCGAGACCGAGTATCCCGGCAATCAGGAAAAGATCGCGAAGATGGCGATCATCTATGACGGACAGGTCAAGATGGCACACCTCGCTATCGCAGCCGGCTATTCCGTAAACGGCGTGGCTCGTCTCCATACCGAGATCCTGAAGAAAGAGACTCTTCGCGACTTCTACGAGATGATGCCCGAGAAGTTCAACAACAAGACCAACGGTATCACCCAGCGTCGTTTCATGCTCCACGGCAACCCGCTTCTGTCTGCATGGATCACCGATCATATCGGAGATGAGTGGATCACCGATCTGCCCGCCATGAAGAAACTCGCCATCTATGCCGATGACAAGAAGGCACAGCACGAGTTCATGAACATCAAGTATCAGAACAAGGTGCGCCTCGCAAAATATATCCTCGAGCATAACGGCATCGAGGTAGATCCCAGATCCATCTTCGACGTTCAGGTTAAGCGTCTGCATGAGTACAAGAGACAGCTGATGAACATCCTGCACGTGATGCATCTGTATAATGAGTTAAAAGAGCATCCCGACATGGATTTCTATCCCAGAACATTCATCTTCGGTGCAAAAGCGGCTGCGGGCTACGCAAACGCCAAGCTTACGATCAAGCTCATAAACTCCGTAGCGGATGTGGTAAACAACGATCCGGCCATCGGCGGCAAGCTCAAGGTCGTATTCATCGAGAACTACCGTGTATCCAACGCTGAGTGGATCTTCGCTGCGGCTGATGTATCAGAGCAGATATCCACCGCTTCCAAGGAGGCATCCGGTACCAGTAACATGAAGTTCATGTTAAACGGTGCGATCACACTGGGAACCATGGACGGTGCCAACGTCGAGATAGTAGAGGAAGTAGGCGAGGAGAATGCAGTCATCTTCGGTCTTACATCCGATGAAGTCATTCATTATGAGAATTACGGCGGATATGATCCCAACGAGATCTTCAACAACGATCCCGATGTCCGCAGAGTTCTGATGCAGCTGATCAACGGCACATTTGAGCCTCAGAATCCGGATCTGTTCAGACCGCTGTACAACTCACTGCTCAATACCTTAAGCTCATCCAAGGCAGATACCTACTTCATCCTCAAGGACTTCAGATCCTATGCCGAAGCACACAAGAGGATCGAGGCTATGTACCGCGACGAGGAAGGCTGGGCCAAGAGCGCCATCCTCAACGTGGCTCACTGCGGCAAGTTCTCATCAGACCGTACGATCCAGGAGTATGTAGACGATATCTGGCACCTTGACAAGGTGACTCTGTAAGTTTAAGATTTATATATAAAGTGCTACCGATAGACGGTTAGCCCGAATTATTCAGTTATTTAGAAATAACCGCAAATCCGTGCAAGGGGCGGTTATTTCTTTTTGCCATTTTTACATTTGCGTTGCTGCGGCAAAAAGCACCGGAAAAGCTGCAAAACACAAATCCCAGTGCTTTTTCAGAGCCTCCGAAGACAAAAAAGCACCGGAAAAGCTGCAAAACACAAATCCCAGTGCTTTTTCAGAGCCGCCGAAGACAAAAAAGCACCGGAAATGACAGTTATAGGTTTGATATAACAATATGGATAGTTTCATTTTGATGAACAAGATACCTTATGATAAAATCATATGAGTGTGTTTAATACATTGTGATGAACCTGTGAGCGTGTTAGTACACTATGGTATAGAATCATATAAGTAAATGTACTCTATATGGTCCGGGCAGTATCGATAAGAAGAGGAGATAGATATATGAGCATAAAGTTAAGTGATGGCGGTGCATATCTTATAAATGGAACTACTCTGGTCTATGACGGGCCGGAAGCTCCGGCACAGGTTAACGCGGCCGGCGGTGTAAGCGACCCTGCCGAAGCGCGCAAAAACACGATCGCCTATCAGATCCTGAAAGACCATAACACCTCCGGTGACATGGATAAACTCAAGATCAAATTCGACAAGCTTACGAGCCACGACATCACTTTCGTCGGCATCATCCAGACCGCCAGGGCATCGGGCCTTGAGAAGTTCCCCATTCCGTACGTGCTCACCAATTGTCACAATTCACTCTGTGCGGTCGGCGGAACCATCAACGAAGATGACCACATGTTTGGACTTAGCTGTGCCAAGAAGTACGGCGGAGTCTATGTTCCCCCTCATCAGGCCGTCATTCACCAGTTCGCACGCGAGATGCTCGCAACCTGCGGAGGCATGATACTGGGTTCCGACTCACACACCAGATACGGTGCGCTAGGCACCATGGCAGTCGGCGAGGGCGGCCCCGAGCTCGTTAAGCAGCTCTTAAGCCAGACCTATGACATCTCATATCCCGGCGTCGTAGCCGTATACATGACCGGAGAACCCGCCAAGGGCGTAGGCCCTCAGGATGTGGCACTGGCCATCATCGGAGCCGTATTTGAAAAAGGCTATGTGAAGAACAAGGTAATGGAATTCGTAGGCCCCGGCGTGGCTAACTTAAGCGCCGACTTCCGTATCGGCGTGGATGTAATGACCACCGAGACCACCTGCCTGTCCTCTATCTGGAGTACGGATGAGAAGATCAGGGAGTTCTATGATATCCACGGACGCTCGGCAGACTATAAAGAACTTAAACCCGGTGAGTGCGCATATTATGACGGTGTGATCGAGGTAGACTTAAGTGCGATCAAACCGATGATCGCTATGCCTTTCCATCCAAGCAACACATATACCATAGAAGAAGTTCAGTTAAATCTCAAAGACATCCTTCATGATGTGGAAGAAAGAGCCAAGGTTTCCCTGGACAATGCGGTACCTTATTCGCTTCAGGATAAGATACGTGGCGGTAAACTCTGTGTAGATCAGGGTATCATCGCAGGCTGTGCCGGCGGCGGATTTGAGAATATCTGCGCTGCCGGAGATATACTTCGCGGTAAGTCCATAGGCTCCGACGGATTCACATTAAGCGTATACCCCGCTTCAATGCCGGTATACATGGAGATCATCAGAAACGGTGTCGCAGCCGATATCCTTCAGACCGGTGCAGTGCTCAAGACCGCATTCTGCGGACCGTGCTTCGGTGCGGGCGATACACCGGCGAACAATGCTTTTTCGATCAGACACTCGACCAGGAACTTCCCGAACCGCGAAGGATCGAAGCTCCAGAACGGCCAGATCTCTTCCGTTGCGCTCATGGATGCGAGATCCATCGCAGCCACCGCGGCGAACGGTGGAGTGCTCACAGCCGCTACGGAGTTCACCGGCGAGTTTACGAACTACGCATATCACTTCGACAAGACCATATATGAGAACAGGGTATTTGATTCTCACGGCGTAGCCGATCCCGATGCCGAGATCGTATTCGGTCCCAACATCAAGGACTGGCCGGCCATGAGCGCGCTTACCGACAATCTGCTCCTCAAGGTCGTATCCGAGATCCACGATCCCGTTACCACGACCGATGAGCTGATCCCTTCGGGAGAAACGAGCTCCTACAGGTCGAATCCTCTGGGGCTTGCCGAGTTTGCTTTAAGCCGCAAGGACCCCGCATATGTGGGCCGTGCAAAAGAAGTTCAGGCATTCACTTTTGACTCGCCCGAGATCGCGGCCGTAGCGCAAGTGATACGTAAGCAGTTCCCGGATGTGTCCGCAGATAACACCGGCATCGGATCCACGATATATGCGGTCAAGCCGGGCGACGGTTCCGCGCGCGAGCAGGCTGCCAGCTGCCAGAAGGTTCTGGGCGGATGGGCCAACATCGCGAGCGAGTACGCGACCAAGCGTTACCGTTCGAATCTGATCAACTGGGGAATGCTTCCTTTTATATATGAAGAAAGTACCGACGATCTTCCTTTTGCCAATCTGGATTACATCTTCATACCGGATATCCGTAAGGCTGTGGAATCCGCAGAAGACGATATATGCGCATATGTGATCCGCCGTGTATCGGGTGACGGGGAGGATGTTTCCTACGGATCCGAACCTGTTAAGTTCACGATGCATCTGGGCGATCTGACCGCCAAGGAAAGAGAGATCATCCTTAAAGGCTGTCTCATAAACTATAACCGCGTGTGATATGATCCGACGAACCGGCGACCGGAAAAAGAGAATATTTGCCGGCATGATGTCAGCCCTGCTCGTTGTATCCCTTACCGGATGCAGCATGTCTGATATCCCCTGGTGGCCGTCCGCGGCAAGCCAGCCTGTGGCCGGAAGCGCCGATGAAAACCAGATCACGAGCCTCGGACTTACTCCGGACCTTGATTACGAGAGGCCCGTGATAGAGGCACATATCGAAGTGGACCAGCTGGGATATCTGCCGAACAGTCCGAAACTTGCGATATTCAGGGGAGAGGAGCTGGACTCGCATTTCAACATCGTATCCGCTGAAACGGGCGATGTGGTCTATACCGGAGATATCAGGTCCAAGACGGAAGCAGGAAGCGGAGAAACTTTTTATTTCGGCGATTTTTCGGATCTGACCACGGAAGGCACATACTACGTTCAGACCGATGTCATCGGGTATTCATATCTTTTTGCCATAAAAGAGGATCTGTATGAGGATATGCTGGATGTGGCGCTCAAGCAGTATTACTTAAACCGCTGCGGAACATCGCTTGCATCAAAGTATGCCGGAGAGAGCGCGCACAGTGCCTGCCATACCGATCCGGTTACCTTGCAGCAGGATGCGGCGGTATCTCTGGATGTGACCGGCGGGTGGCATGTCAATCAGGCCGGCGACCGCGATGTGGTTAGCGGATGCAATACGATCGAGACGCTGCTGATAGCGTATGAGTATAATACGGATGCTTTTGCTGATGATTCCGATATCCCCGAGAGCGGGGACGGAGTGCCGGACATACTTAACGAGATCCGAGTGGAGACGGACTGGCTGCTCAGGATGCAGGATCCCTCCACCGGAGGAGTTTATGAGGGGATAGTTAGCACCGATCAGGGCAAAGGATATGACAATCCCTGCCGTGTTCTTCCCATAGATATGGATGCGACTCTGTCTTTTGCATCGGCGCTCGGATACTTCAGCTATCTGTACCAGACGGTCGATACCGCTTACGCGACCGTGTGTCTGCAGGCGGCTGACCGCGCGATGAAGTATGCCGCGAAGTTCCCGGATAAGATCGACTCGGATGCGTATTTCAAGGCTGCATCGATGCTGTACCGTGCGACCGGGTATTACAGCTATCGTACGATCGTGGAGAGTTACTGCGCGGGACGCACCGACTACAACATGTCCGACAACGTGGTGTTCACCGGAGTCGTGACATATCTGGCGACCAAGCAGAAGACCAATTCGGATATATGCAACGCCATGATGGCGAGCCTTCGTTCCTATGCGGAAAAAATGGCTTCGGAGAGGCGTGATGCGCTTTTCCTCATGGGCGAGCAGGCGGGAACGGTCGAGAACTCCACGCTTTTGTCAGAGATAGCAAGGCTGACTGTGGCTAACTACATAGTCAGCAGCAACGAATACGAAAACGTGATGGAGAGATACCTCCATTATTTCCTGGGCTGCAACCCCTACAACATCTGTTATGTGGGGCAATACGGCAGCCTGAACATATCGGATACGGAAGCCGGGCGCGACATACTTCGCCAGCCCGAGCAGAACGCTTTCTACATATTATTATTATCGGGAGTAACGAGCAGATGATCAGATTGATATTGGTGTTTATATTCTTGGTGGTATTCCTGGTGTTATCACTTCCCGTGCAGCTGGTGCTGTGGCTTATAAGCTTCAAGTGGTCCAAAGCGCCGGACCGCGTGTCCTATCCACTGGTCAAGTGGGCATTCAGAGTGATCGGCGTTCTCGCCGGGGCGAAGCTTGACATCGTCGGGATGGACCGCGTGCCTATGGATACCCCCGTATTATATATAGGAAATCACAGGAGCTTCTTCGACACCGTATTCACTTACGCGAGGGTTCCCCGTCCCACCATCTATCTGGCAAAAAAGGAAACCCGCAAGGTTCCGGGCCTCAATATCTGGATGTATCTGATGCACTGCATCTTCCTCGACAGGAATGATATCAAGCAGGGCCTTCAGTCCATTCTCAGATGTATCGAACTGGTAAAAGACGGATATTCGGTCACGATATTCCCCGAGGGAACGAGGAATCATGACGAGGGTACGCTTCTGCCTTTCCATGAGGGAAGCTTCAAGGTCGCTACCAAGACCGGCATCCCGATAGTTCCGATCGCGATCACAGGATCCGGCAATGTGTTCGAGGATCATCTCCCCTGGATAAAGAGTACCAAGGTGAAGATCGAATACCTTGAGCCGATCTACCTGGACAAGCTCGATCCCGAGGATGCAAAGCACATCGGCGCCTACACCCGCCACAAGATCGCCGAGGCGATGGGGATAGAAGCGTAAGGAGTAATAATCCTTGCGTTCTTTCTCAAACTGTGTTACATTCATAATCACTCTTTCCACGGGTAAATGAGGAAGTTTTCTGCTTCCTCCGGAGGTATTAGCCTCTGTATTCCACAGCACCGAAAAACTATTGAAACGTGACAACTTGACACCCTATTGAATAGGGTATAAAATAAAAAGGAGAGAAAATGACCAGAACATTTATCCAAACTCGGGAGTTTTCGCGTAGGTGGGATGAAATGGGATTCAATGATGATGACCTAAGAAAGCTTGAATCCGACATTATGAGTGATCCGTCCAGGTTCCCCTTCATTCGTGGAACCGGAGGACTTCAAAAAGCCAGAGTTTCAATTAATAAAGGAAAAAGTAGTGGAGCCAGAGTATGCTTTGTTGATTTTGCTTTAGCCGAGAGCATTTATCTGATTACGGTATTCGGGAAAAAAGAAAAAGCTAATCTTTCGAAAGAAGAATGCAATCAAATCAGGAAAGCTATAGAGACACTTAAGAAAAGTCTTGGGAGTACAAATAATGAGTGACAGTACTGCTTTTAACAGCATAATGACGGGACTGAATGAAGCCATAGAAGATGCGAAAAGCCCCAACCCTATACTTAAGAGAAGGAAAATAGTTGTTGAACCGGTTAAGGTATATGAGGCTGATGAGGTCAAGAGTATCCGTAATACTACCGGAATGTCTCAAAAAACCTTTGCGTGTTATTTGGGAGTATCCGATAAAACTGTCGAGGCCTGGGAAGCGGGAACTAATCATCCTTCAGGTGCTGCCAGTCGACTACTCAGTATGATTGAAGCGGATAAAACACTTGTGACCAGGTTTCCGTTTGTATCCAATGTAGCTGCAGAATAGTATTCCGGGTTGATCACCCGACTGGTCCCGGCCTTTCATTGAAGAATCCTTGCGTTCTTCCTCAAACTGTGTTACATTCATAATCACTCTTTCCACGAGTAAATGAGGAAGCTTTCTGCTTCTTCCGGAGGTATTAACCTCTGTATTTCACAGCACCGAAAAACTATTGACCACGGCATCGCATCAGGGTCTCGGAGTTCGTCCTGTGTGTATGCCACATCACACATTCAATGGAGGAACTCTATGGAACAAAAACAAGCTGTCACTGTCAACAATATCTTTGGCGAATCTATATCGCGCGAGGATGTCCTAAATGAGATCAATTCCCATCCGGATACACTTAATCTGTTTAGATCATTTGTTGAAACGGATCGGGAACGCATCCTGCTGTTTCTGGAAGGCAAGCGCAGTCTGCAGATCCTTGAGGACAGATTCTTTCAGTATGTCTTACGTCCTGATATCGCACCTGAACGCATCGAATCCCTGCTCTCAGCCATCTTGGGTCAAAGAGTTAGTGTCGTATCTCCTCTGCCAAGAGATGGTTCTCTGATAATAGATGAAGGCAGTCAGGTAGTCATGGACATAATAGTCAAACTTGAAGACGGTTCTATCGCAAATGTGGAGATGCAGCGGATAGGCTACAGATTTCCGGGAGAGAGAACTAACTGTTACCTGGCTGATATGACTATGCGACAGTACAATAATGTCAGATCTATGCGAGGGCAGGACTTCAGTTACAAGGACATGAAACCGATCAGGCTGATAGTGATAATGGATATAAGCTCTGCAGAATTCAGATCAGTCAGCCCACAATACATTCATACGAGAACAACTTCATACAGTAGCGGAGCAAGTGTCACGGATCTGGAAGAAGTAACCTATATATCGCTTGACACTTACCGTGAATCAAGCCAAAATGAAATCAATACAACGCTTGATGCATGGCTCACATTCTTCAGTTATGAAGATACGGAGCATGTATGCAGACTGATCGAAAAGTGTCCTGAATTTCTGCCATTATACCGGGACATAGCAGAGTTCAGGAAAAATCCGGCGGAGGTGATAGGTATGTTTTCAGAAGCTCTAAGGATCATGGATCGAAACACAACCAAATACATGTTTGAAGAACTGAAAGATACTGTCGCCGATCAGGCCCAAACTATCGAAGCCCAGGCACAGACTATCGACGCTCAAGCCCAGACTATCGACAAATACAGGGAAGCTTTGATCGCCAATGGAATAGAGATTCCGGAGTAGTATTCTAAACGAATCAATCAGCATATTCGGGCGTTTCGGGCGGTCCACGGATCGCCCGACTTTTATGTTTCTAATCTGATACAATCACACATTCCGTGCACAAATACTTACACTTCGTGCAATAGTTCAAATATTGCGATTTCTAAGTGCTACAGTTATGTTACCCACGAAAACCCGCGTAAAATGCGCAAAAACTAGATATTGTATGACATGAATTTGAATTATACAAAATGTGTCACAAGGTATCAAAATGTGGGCATTTTGCCCAATCAAACCCCTTATAATTTGGCTAAAAGTACATATAAACTTCTGGACTTTTCTGCCGTTATAATATGTCTTATGTTTTAGAGAATAAATTGTGGTTGTCTTTACTTAAACGTTTTCGTAAGTTTCGTAGATTTTCGTAAATCAACGAAACAATCTACCGAAACAAAGCGATTTTAGATAATCAAGAGTAACGAAACCATGCGGACAAAGATTCATAACTAAAAAAGGAGAGAGTAGCTATGAAATCAAAGAACATCCCCAAGTGTATACGTGAAGGTATCTTTTGCATGATGACAGGTGCCCTGGTATTCGCAGGAAGCACAATGACGGTACAGGCAGCCGGAGAAGGAAATGCAGTTGAGACAACTGCCCCCGAACCTACAGGCACTACCGGCCCGGATCCTGAAGCGAATAACGGAGAGCAACCCGCTACCCCTGCTGTTACAGTAACTCCTGTAGCCAACGGTGGGACTGACGCCGAGATTCAGCAGATAGTTGTCAATACTGTTGATGACAACTTTGGAGCTCAGGTATCGACCATAACTGATGCTTCCGGTGCAATAATAACTAACTTCCACGAGGATGTTGATCCTGCTACCGAGACTTCTTCTGAAACCACCACTACCTTTGAATCAACGGACAGAGATCCCTCTACTCTCGTAGAAACGGAGGTTGGCACATATACGGAAGGCAACCAGACGGTACATTATGGAGTATATACTGACGGAACCAGTTCTGAGCCTGTACCGATCCATGAGGAAACCACCACTTCAACTACTGAAGTAACAACGAACAGTAAGGAAGTTGCCGAGCAGACCGAGCAGTATTTCAGTGATAATGAGACTGAACCCGGCACTGGCAAGATTGTTGAGACAACTACACAGGAGCAGAGTTATCTTGGCGGCAGGATAGTTATCCAGTCTACTACCACGACTACACTTGAACTTGTTCATGGTGTGGAAGTTGCAAGCGCTAATCTCGACGGTAAGCCTTGCGCAGATCTCGCTAAGTTCGAGGGTGAAGGCGATGGCCAGGTACTGAATGGGGATCAGTTCACAGTCATTGTTCAGGATAAACTCGACGGTGAAGGCAATTATGTATTGAATGAAGATGGCAGTAAAGCTACTGAGACCATCCTTGTTCAGACCGGAACAAGAAACGGCCAGCCTTACGAGCGCAAATATGATGAAACAACATCTCATAAGGAACTGTTTGATCTTATTACTGGCGCTGCAGAAGCAAAATCGGTGATCAAGGAATCGGCTACAATACACAGAACTGTTGATGCTGATGGTAAAGAAGTCACTACCATAACCAGAACATATACAGATGAGAACGGCAAACTGCAGACCGTTACGACTTCATATGAAAAAGGACAGACCATGTCCAAAGAGGATGAAGCAGCATTCAAGAAGACTCCTATCAGTAAGACTACTTATGTATTGGCAGGCACAGACGTTGAGATAGAAGCATCCGAACTTGATGATGCTGGCCTTACCGATATGGCCGGCGTGAAGTTTACTGTTACATATGCAGACAGTAATTCTGAACCTACTATTACATATACTTATAAAGATAAAGATGGCAATGAGGTAGAAAAAACTCTCTCTGATACCGTATCTGCCACTCTTAAGCAGAATCTTATCAACAAGGCAAACTCTGGTGATACAAAGAACACCGAAACATATTATACCCTTGGCGATGTGACACTTGATGCTTCAGAAGTATTTGAGGGCATGGAAGATGTCAGCTTCAACGTAAATACGATCAGCGGCGAAGTTACATATAAAGATAAAGCTGGAAACGATGTGACACTTGATAAAGACAATAGTCTTGCCAAGAAACTCGTTGCATATGCAAGAACTCACGGTGGTGAATCCGTAGATACTACCACTGACGGATCCTTCTATAATCTCGAAAAGATAGAGCAGGACGGCAAACTTATAGGTTATAAGGATGCATCCGGAAATATTTATTCTGTAGCAGATGGATGGACTGTAGTACCGGGTGCTGTACAGTATTATAACATCAATGGCGCTACAGAAGACATCAATAGCGCTACGGAACTTACCCAGGAACAGATTGACAGCATTCTTAATGAAGTAGGCAATACTTATATCAAGGTTTTGAATAGTGATGGAAAAACCTGGAAGAAAGATGTTTCAGGAAGTGATGCCCAGGCCCTTTTGGAAAAATCACCTACGTTATCCCAGTATGCGCAGTATTTCAAAGATGGAAAACTCTCCATAGCACTTAAGAAAGATTCAAACGGTAAGATCGAGACCGCCTCAGAATATGAGGAGAGAGTTAATGGAATCATCGCAGACATGAAGCGTGACTTCAAGGACAAGGGATTCACACTCTCAGAGGATACAAAGGTACAGACAAAGACTGAACTCACCCAGAAGCAGCTTGATGAAGATCTTGATGCAACCTGGAAGGTTGTTGATCCGGACGGAAAACAGATCGATCCTGAAAATCTTGGAGCTATGCTCACCAAAGCGGGCCTTGGTGATTATGTTTCATACTTTACAAACGGAACGCTGACCAAGATCTATGATCTGAAGGTAGATGAGAACGGAGTGCCCACCGAGACAGAGAAAGAATATGCCGATAGGGTAGCCGAAGAACTGGGCAAGATAAGAACAGCCCTGGCAGCAAAAGGCTTCACGCTCTCAGAAGATGCAAAGGGAGAGGCGCAGATCGGCCTTGACAAGTCAGAGATGGAAGACTTCAAGAAGGCAGGCTGGCATGTAGTGGACGAGGCCGGAAGAGCCATCGCTACAGCAGATCTTGTGCAGGCACTTACAGATGCAGGTCTTGGAACATATGCTGATTACTT
>FMVL01000020.1 GCA_900102235.1 Lachnospiraceae bacterium XBB2008
TACTGCGTTCCCGTGAGCGTTCCCTGAGTCTTCACTGCATCGTACTGCGTTCCCGTGAGCGTTCCGGTTACCTTATAAACTTCCCACAGTTCCTTGTTAATCTTATAGGTTGCATTTGTTTCCTTAGATGAACCAATCTTTATATCTGCGGTTGTAATAAGTTTGTTCGATACATCAGGAGTAATCTTGTACGAATATATTTCTTCTTCCGTGAAACTGGGAGAAAGTGCCTGGTGTATCTCGTTTGTGGTTATAACAGTCTTTGCTACAACACCACCATCTCTCGAACCGGATACCTGTTTGAAGGTAGCCTTAGGTGCGATAACAGTACCATCATTCGTTGCAATACTGTTAATAGTTCCGGCATATTCTCCAAAGTTCCAATAGATGTATGCGGATGCTGCAGAATATCCGGCATTTCCGTCCACCTTACCTAAATTAATCGGCTTGTTGTCTTTTGTCACAACATTGATAATCACTTTAGATTCGGTCTTCGCCAAATACGAAGCGATACTTTCAAGATATCCTATTCCATTGGTCTCATTAATCCATGAAGTTTCAACCGTTGCAACATAAATCTTATCAGGCTCTTTCTTATTAGAATCGGCTACCGTTCTAAGAGTTTCAGCTAATTTTGAGAGTTCTTTTTTAGAATCGTTTTTGTCAAAACTGTTCTTAGTCTCGTTCAGTAACTCTAATGATGAATCTATAAGATCCTGGCCTTCCTGTGCAATACTATTAAGGGTGCTTGTAACCTGAGTCTGCTTAAGTGCGGTCTCACATAGTTTCTGCACGTCAGAAGTGTTACTAATTCTGCCTGAATCATCAACCTGAATCTTGTTGCCTGTACGAACTGCTGCATAAACAATCGCTTTAAGTTGAGCATTATCACATTCACCCGGAACCGATTTGTCTTTTACAACCTTATCTACTATGGCTTTAAGATCATTATCTGCCTGATTATCTGATTTATAAAGCAGTTTGTCCTCAGGAATTACCGGATTACCTTGCTGATCTTTTTGCAGTGGCTGTCCATTGCTCTTATAAAGTTTGGTCAAATCTCCGTTTCCAACATCAACCAAACCGCATCCATCATGAACATTGACTGTAGAAGTAACATTGGTTCCGATAACAATCGCGCCGGAAGTAATAACTTCGAACTTAGCTTCGTTAGAGTTTAAGATTATAGAATAGTGATCCAAACCAGCATAGTCTTTATTACGACCACTGCCATACAATGCTTCTATAGAAGTACTGTATCTGTCTCTAACAAATATGGCCTCTTCTCCATATTGGTCGCCCAGTTTATTACCGTTTTTATCCAGGACAACATATTGTCCATTTTCAGTAACATACTCGCCATTTGATCCTTTCTTAAGACTATAGCCATCTGTCTTATAAGCTAAAACAACCGATTTAATAGTGGACTGCTCTTTATCCTCGGTGTTTATCAGTTTTACGCCATCTCTATAGACTACATATCCTTGGTAATTGTTTGCATCACTCCATTTATTGGCAACAATTTGATATTTATTTGTCATTCCATCCATGGAATCAATAACATAGGTTTTTTGGCCTTGCTTTGTAATCGTATAGTCATGCAGCGATTTACTAAACTCATTGACTACGATGTTTCCATCAACATGGGTACCATAACTAGCCTTTTCAGCATAGACAACAAAATTGGATGTTGTAGAGACTTCCTTAAGGAAATCAATCGTCTCCTGCTGAATTGCTGCCGAAGCGCTGGTTCCGTCAACATTTGTTATGGTATGCGAGGAGGTACGGCCTTCAAGCTGCGGACGAATACGTAAAACATCCGCATCAGTCAACTGGATGTAAACGGTCTTTCCATTTTCCTTAACTACTTTGCCATCTTGATCTCTCAACTCTACCCAATAGGTTTCAACATCTTTTTTATTGACTTTAGTAATAACTTTGAATACAGGAATCTCATCCGCAGTCTTATAGTAACTGATTCTACCATCCGTTCCAGTCAGAGTATACTCGGAAGAGTTACCAGGAGCGGGCTTAACCTTATCTGCTGATACCTCGATTTGTTGATCTTCTCCATCAATCTGGATAGTAACATAAAACTTATTGTTCTCCTCTGTTACATCAAGAGTTTTCTTTGTAACCTTATACTCACCAATGTAATATTCGGCGGAAGAAGCGCTAGCATCTATTATGGCTTTCTTTAAATCAGCATTATCGATGGTATGAGTCACATCGCCAACCTTATATGTAACAGTCTTTCTACCTTCTTTGTCTTCAGATATGGTAAACTTAAGTGTTTCAAAGTCGGCAATCTTAGCTGCTTCAGCTTTAGCTGCTCCGATTAATTCTATGCCGTTGACATAGTATTTGGTCTCAGAAGAAACAGTACTATAATCATAATTGTATGTAGTTAAAGCATCCAGCTGTTCATGTGAAAGATTGTCGATCTTTATATAAGTCTTTCCATCTTCAGTTACTTCTATAAGGTCTGCTTCTTTTAACTGCTTATCAGGTTCTAATCCGGCATTCAGAATACCGAGCAGTGTTGCTTTGCTCATCGCGATATCAGTATTGATCTTATCAATTTGAACATTATAAGTTGAGTACTTGTCAGCATGAGCTTCAGCATATAGCAATCCTGACATGCCATCGGCGTCTGCATCGGCTGAGAGTGTGAAGCCCTTATTAGCAAAGTCTCTCTTCATATCTTCGATGATTCCATCGACTCTTGCCGCATAGTCTTTAGCTGTCTCGGTTATCTTTCCCTCAGCATCTTTCAGGAAATCTACTTTGAGCTTTCCGTTATCGAAGTACTGAGCATACTTACCAAGACCTGCATCTGTAAGTGCCTGCACAAGATCTGCTGTAGCGATGGCTCTTCCGGCCTCGTCCACTACATGCCAGCCTGCCTTCTTGAAGTC
>FMVL01000002.1 GCA_900102235.1 Lachnospiraceae bacterium XBB2008
GCTATATACGAAGCGTCTCAAGCTGCGTGACTTTTTAAAAGTCATGAAAGATGAAGCTAAAAAGAGCGCAGGGTGGATGCCTTGGCACTGAGAGCCGAAGAAAGACGTGATAAGCTGCGAAAAGCTGCGGGGAGTGGCAAATACACATTGATCCGCAGATATCTGAATGGGGAAACCCGGCGGAGAAGCCCTCCGTCAGCGCATGGTGAATCCATAGCCATGCGTGGGGAACCCGGTGAACTGAAACATCTAAGTAGCCGGAGGAAGAGAAAACAACAGTGATTCCGTAAGTAGCGGCGAGCGAACGCGGAAGAGCCCAAACCGAAGTGCGTGCATTTCGGGGTTCGGACTGCATACTTGACTTTTTAGGATAGTGGAACGGTACTGGGAAGACCGGCCAGAGAGGGTGAAAGCCCCGTAGACGAAATCCAAAGAAGCGAAGCAGTATCCAGAGTAGGACGAGACACGTGGAACCTTGTCTGAACATGCGGGGACCACCCCGTAAGGCTAAATACTCCTCAGTGACCGATAGAGCATAGTACTGTGAAGGAACGGTGAAAAGGACCCCGGGAGGGGAGTGAAAGAGAACCTGAAACCCTGTGTTTACAAACTGTCGAACATCTGTATATGATGAACGGCGTACTTTTTGTAGAACGGTCCGGCGAGTTACGACTGCTGGCGAGGTTAAGGATCTAAGATCCGGAGCCGAAGGGAGACCAAGTCTTAACAGGGCGTCAAGTCAGTAAGCGTAGACCCGAAACCGGGTGACCTACCCATGTCCAGGATGAAGCTGCCGTAAGAGGTAGTGGAGGTCCGAACGCACATCCGTTGAAAAGGGTGGCGATGAGGTGTGGGTAGGGGAGAAATTCCAATCGAACCCGGAGATAGCTGGTTCTCCTCGAAATAGCTTTAGGGCTAGCCTCATGTTAGTCTTGTGGAGGTAGAGCACTGAATACCCTAGGGGGCGTCAAAGCCTACCGAAGGTTATCAAACTGCGAATGCCATTAAGATGATGCATGGGAGTCAGACT
>FMVL01000003.1 GCA_900102235.1 Lachnospiraceae bacterium XBB2008
GATCCTTATAAGTTATTTCCCAATCTCATGTTAAGCGGGATAAACATCTCTGGTCCGTTACAGTGTATCGTCAGCGATATGACAGCTTTTCGCCTCAAAGGGGTCTATTACGAGCTTACCCTTTACATGGACTTGTGGAACAACGAGATCCTTTCATACTCGCTCTCATCAAAGCGAGGCGATCGTATGACGTACATGAGTGGTCTTGAAGGCCTTATCGGCTTAAAGTCGAAATATCCTGATATAGAGATGATACTGCACACAGATCAGGGCTCGGTTTATTCCTCGAAAAGCTTTAATGAACTCCTTCCTTTGTACAACATAATCCATTCAATGTCTCGAGCCGGGACGCCTACCGATAACGCAGCTATGGAAGCCATCAACGGGTGGATAAAGGCCGAGATGTTCAATGATCTACACATCACAAGCAACGATTCGATCGAACGCGAGATAGCTGATTATATAGTGTTCTTTAATGAAGAACGCCCTGCGTACTCACTCAACTATCTGACTCCTAAACAATACAAGGAGTACCACGGAATGCTCACAGTGTAGAAACATAGTAACTGGTGTCTACTTTTAGTTGACTAGTGCAAAGGGTCTTCCATTTACTATTATTGGTGTACTTTCAGTAGTAAATGTTAACGTGGCAAGATTATTTACTCCTATATCTATTCCCATATACTTATTATTTAATGATTTCTGTGGCTTTTCTTCTACCATGTAAATAATCTCTACTATTGTTTTCTTATTCCTTGTTATCAGTCTTACTTGCTGTATATTTTCTTTATCTGTCTTTATCTTTAAACCTTCAAATATCTTTGGTAATTGCAACCTATTATCTACTGATTTTACATTCTGATTTGTTAATACAATCCAATATCTACCCTGTTCCTTATCTAAATATTTTGGTGGTCTTGGTTTCCCTAAATATTTATTTGGATTTCTCTTATAATCCTTTATACCTTGATAATATGCTTTCCAATTCCTGCATAATATTTGTATTACTATCTGACTACAAGTTGCCATAGGCAATTCTTTATATTCTTCCGTTGTTTTTAAGTACCAAGATAAGAAATAAGCATCTGCTATATAACCATTTTCTTTACTTATATGTGTGATATTTTTAGGCTTTCTTCCACTTTGATTATAGTTATCTATCTGCTGATTCAAATTATCTATAAATTCCTGTTCCCAATTCTCTAAGATTTCTTCTTTACTTAACTTATAAGATATTCTTGAAGACTGCTTTATTATATAGTTACAAGCATTATATAGATTCTTTGCTCTATAACTATAAACATCTATCAAACTATATACTTTCTTATCTTTTATTTGTTTTGTTTGTGTTAATAACATGCTTTTTATTTCCTATCAATTATCAACCATCTTGGGTGACAGAGCCTCAAATTTTATTATTTTTGGTTGAGGTAGTCTTATCGAACAAGGAAAAATTTTTACTTAGTTACACTGTCAGCTCTTGCGTATAAAGTTTTTCTTCCAGCTCCAATACGAATAAGCGTGCCGTCGTCAACAAGTTTTTTTAATGCGGATTCAACAGAAGAACTACCCAAACTCGGGCAGGATACCAAAACCTCCTGTTTGGAAAACTTCCCAATTCTTTCGCTAATGCACGCCTTCACTATGTCATATGAAGTGCTTTTGGTTCCGGCTTTTTCTACAACAGTAATCCTGGATTCAAACTCGCGATAACAGGAAAGTATCACTCCAAGCATGTATTTTATAAACGGCTTCGGATCGTTCTTTTCTTTGTGCCAGCCTTTATCTGCTTTCTGCAAAGCATCATAGTAGGACTCTTTTGTTTCGGCAATCGCTTTTTCTATACTGATATACTGTCCAACAAGATAACCGCTTCTATATAACAAAAGAAGTGTCAGTAGTCTGCTCATTCTTCCATTACCATCGTTGAAAGGATGAATACACAGAAAATCCAGTATAAAACACGGAATAAGGATTAGCTCGTCTACCAATTCTTTACCCAGAGCCGACTGATAGTTTTCACATATCATATTGACAGCATCCGGTGTTTCATAAGGTTCAAGCGGCTTGAAGAGTACAACCTTCTCTCCGTTTTCAAGAACCATATCTATTTCATTGGGTGTTGTCTTGAATTGACCACCATATGAATAGTTCGTATACTTTAGCAGATCCCTGTGCATCTGCAGAATGTAATTGCTCTTGATAGGCAACATATCATAATTCTCATGGACAAGATTAAGAACATTTCTATATCCCAGGATTTCTTCCTCATCTCTGTTTTTCGGGGTGGTTTTATCTGCCACAAGCTGCTTTAATCGCGATCCTGTAGTGATGATGCCCTCAATTCGATTGGAAGCTTCCGTACTTTGTATCTTTGCTATCTCAATGAGGCGCTCCAATTCTACAGGTTTCTGCCTGAGAAAGAGCTCCTGTTTTCCTTTATATTCATGGATCTTTGAGATATACGATATAATTTCGTTATCCCATGTCCTATCGGCAAGTTTTGAATAATCAAATTCTCTCATCCGATCCACCATCTCCTTTCTCCCAAGCGCCTCTGTTTTCTCCCAAATTATAATATATATTGGGAGAAACATCAACGGATTTGGGAGAAAACCAGCTCGTTGTAAAAACGCGTGCCTTTATTACGACTGCCTCGATTCCGCTTCGCGATCATCGAGGTCGTCAACGCACCCCCTCGATTCCGCTTCGCTTCATCTCGGGGCTGTTGCTTCGCAACATATGTCCGTTCATGAAAAGATGCCGCTTCGAGCAAGCTCGGCGGCATCTTGTTCATGAACGTCCATGCGTTGACTCAGGAATCACCCTATCAACCAGTCGTACATCTCCTGGTATTTGGCGGCCGAAGTCTGCCATGAGAAGTCTGCTGCCATGCCGCGGTCGATGATCTTGTTCCACTCACGCTTATTATCGTAGTATACGTGCTCTGCATAACGGATCGTTGCGAGCATCTCGTGTGCATTGTAGTTCACAAATGAGAATCCCGTTCCCTTGTTCTCATATTCATTGTAAGGCTCTACGGTATCCTTAAGTCCTCCCGTTTCTCTTACGATCGGTACGGTACCGTATCTGAGTGCCATGAGCTGTGAAAGTCCGCAGGGCTCGAAGAGTGAAGGCATCAGGAATGCATCACAGCTTCCGTAGATCTTGTGAGAGAGTTCATCGGAATAATATATGTTAGCGGATACCCTTCCCGAATACTTCCAGTCAAAATGGCGGAACATATTCTCATACTGCTCTTCGCCCGTACCCAGAACCACTATCTGCACATCATCCTGGCAGAGTTCATCCATCACATATGCGATGAGGTCGAAGCCCTTCTGATCGGTAAGTCTGGATACGAGACCTATCATCATGGTCTTCTCATTTACATCCAGTCCGAGTTCCTCCTGCAGAGCTTTCTTGTTCTTCACTTTCTCCTTGCGGAAATTGATAGCATTATAAGTATGAGGAAGATATTTATCCGTCTCGGGATTGAACTCTTCGGTATCGATGCCGTTGACTATACCGCGCAGGTCGCCTGCACGCGCATTAAGGAGTCCGTCGAGACCCTCGCCGTAGAACGAAGTCCTGATCTCCTGTGCGTATGTAGCGGACACCGTCGTGATGGCATCGGCATAAACAAGACCTCCCTTTAAGAGGTTCGCATCCTTGTATGCTTCAAGCTTGTCGGATGTGAAATAATATCCGGGAAGTCCGGTGATATCCATGACATCCTTTACGCTCCATTTACCCTGGAACTTCAGGTTATGGATAGTCATGACTGTCTTGATGCCGCGATAGAATTCTCCGCCGGCGAATCTTTCTTTCAGATATACGGGGATCAGACCCGTCTGCCAGTCGTGGCAATGGATCAGATCGGGATGGAAATCGATCACGGGCAGGACTGATAATGCAGCCTTGCAGAAGTATGCATATCTCTCGATCTCATACAGAGGATCGTTGCCGTAAACGGAAGGTCCTCCGAAATACATCTCATCATCGATGAAGTAATACTTAACACCATCGACCTCCGCTTTCATCACGCCGACATACTCATTTTTCCAATGGAAATCCATGTAGAAGTGAGTCACATACTCCATCTTGTCCTTGAGTTCCTGCTTGATGCAGGCATACTTGGGCAGGATGACCCGTACATCGAAGTATTTCTTATCGATACACTTCGGTAACGATCCCACTACGTCTGCCAGACCGCCTGTCTTGACAAAAGGAACTCCCTCTGAAGCCACGAACAATATGTTCTTCATCCTGCATAACCTCCCCGGTCTTAGTAACCCGAAACGCCTTCCACGGACTCATCGTTATCGATCCAGTCCTGAACATCTATCCTTCGGTAATTGTCTTTATCATCTCTGACATATACAGTCGATATGCCGGCATTTATGACCAGCCTCTTACACATGGAGCAGCAATTAGCATTCTCTATGTATTCGCCTGTATTGGCATCTTTTCCCGCAAGAAAAAGAGCCGCTCCTATCATCTCGTGTCTGGGCGCCGAAATGATCGCATTCGCCTCGGCATGCACACTACGGCACAGTTCATATCTCTCTCCGCGGGGGATCATGAGTTTCTCCCTGATGCAGACTCCCATGTCAGAACAGTTCTGACGGCCTCTGGGCGCACCGACATATCCCGATGAGATGACTTCATCGTTCTTCACGATCACAGCCCCGTAATTACGGCGAAGACATGTACCTCTCTGAGCCACTACCTCTGCGAGATCCAGGTAATAATTTATCTTATCTCTTCTATCTTTGCTCATATATTGATTATATGAATTTCGTGATGATGACGCAACAATTATCGCTTAAAGCGGTAATCATTTACAGTAAACTCCAGGCTCCTGTTTCCTCTGTAATCATTGATGCCCGGATAGTAGATCACATCGATGATGACCCCATGCGCAGAACCGTCACACAGGTCTCCGGCAGTTCCCCGTCCGTAAAATGCATCCGCACTCTCAAGGAACATCCCTTCACGGTCGAACAGCTTAAGTGTATATCTCCTTCCGCCCGGATCAGTCACATGGATCTGTAACGGTGCTCTCTCGCTCCTTCCTTTTTCAACCCTGTTGACCGTCAGGGCGCGAAGTGCAAACACCGGTCTGGGATTCCCGTTCCCGAACGGTTCCAGACGTTCGAGTTCGTTCACGAAATCATAAGTCACATATGAAAAAGGAAGTTCCGTATCAATGAGCGTCACGGTCGTCAGATCTTTGTCCGTAAGCATGCATGAATCATTAAGCCCGGCTCTCAGTTCATCCACGACATCGCCGATGAGTGTCAGCCCGGCTGCCATCTTATGCCCGCCGAACCTGGCAAAAAGTTCCTTGTGTTCGGAGAGGGCTTCGTACATGTTATAAGCTTCGATGGATCTGCCGGAGCCTTTGATCCCTTCCTCGCCATCGGTCAGGACTATCGCGGGTCTCTCGTATCTCTCGCGCAGTTTTCCCGCGATCAGGCCGGCTACGCTCTCGTGGATCCCGGGCAGATAGATGACCAGGACCTTGTCGTTTTCCAGTGAAGATGATTCTATATCGGCCACGGCACGGTTGATCCCGTTCTCCGTCATGGCTTTTCTTTCATCATTGAGCCTGCGCAGTTCGTTGGCCATGCGTCCGGCTTCGTTACGGTCCTTACACATGAGGAGTTCCAGCGAGACTGTCGCGCTGTCCAGACGCCCCGAAGCATTAAGCGACGGACCCAGGATGAATCCGTAATTGTATGCAGTGATCTTCTTCTCACCGAGTCCGGTGGCATCGATCAGCGCTCTGATGCCGATATTGGAGGTTTGGGATATGCGTCTTAAACCCTCCCGTACGATGATGCGGTTTTCGTCTTTCAGTTCCATCACATCGCATACGGTCGCCAGAGAAGCCTCGACCATCAGTTCATCCGTAAGCCTCCTGCTTTCCGGTTCCGGCACACCGCACATGGGCAGAAGTATCCCTATGAGTTTCCATGCGACCACCGCACCGCATATTCCTTTAAACGGGTATCCGTCATCCTCTCTGTGAGGATCCACCACCGCCTCAGCCGGAGGCAGGAGTTCAAGTCTCTCCCCGCTCTCTTCATCCTCATCAAAAGGCACCTCATGATGGTCGGTCACTATGACATGCATCCCGAGGTCCAGCGCATGCCTGATCTGGTCGGATGCCGATATCCCGTTATCACATGTGACAAGGACTTCCCTTCCGTCAGCAAATGCCGAATCGATCAGCGCTTCATTTATCCCGTATCCGTCATGGATACGATGAGGGATCGCATAATCAACATCCGCTCCGCACATGCGAAGTCCCTGAATGAGGATGTATGTTGCACATATTCCGTCCACATCGTAATCGCCTATGATACGGAACTTCTTTTCTTCGGATATGTACTGCTGTATCAGCGAACAGGCCTTGACCATATCCGTCATCAGGGTCGGATCATGCAGATCTTCGGTTGTACCGTTTAAGTACATATCGATATCTTCATCCGTGATCATGTCGCGGTTACGGATGATCCTGGCCGTCACGGGAGTGATCCCGTACAGATCCGCTATCCGGTTAAAATCGGCCCTCTTGGCCGCTATCCTCCATTCAGCCATACCTTTCCCCCGGATTCCAAAAAAGGGTCGTCAAAAAGACGGCCCTTCGGAATCTGAAATTGTGTTATATCATCCTCTCTTTACAGACTTGGAGAAGACGGTTCTGAAGATGTACCACATCGCACCCGCAAGGCAGATGGATGAATAAGTACCGCAAAGGATACCTACCATCAGAGGAAGTGCGAATTCCTTGATCGAGCTCACACCGAGCACATACAGGCAGGCAACCATGATGAACGTTGTAAGGGAAGTAAATATGGATCTTGACAGCGTCTGTGTCACGGCTTCATTCACCATATCCTTCAGTTCCGCAGGATCCTTGGAATCGTGCATGGTCTTGATCTTCTCTCTGATACGGTCGAAGATAACGATCGTAGCGTTGATCGAGTAACCGACTATCGTCAGCATGCAGGCGATGAACGTGTTACCTACGCTGACTCTGGCTACCGCATAGAACGCGAGCACTACAAGTACGTCATGCAGAAGTGCGAGCACGGAACTTGCACCGAACCTGACATCGCTGAATCTGATCCAGATATAGATCAGCATGAATACCGTTGCTACGATGATGGCGATGACCGCATCACTTCTCATCTCGTTTGAAATGGTAGAACTGATACTCTCTGCAGTGATGGATGCTTCCTCAACGGAGAAGTTATCTACCATGGCGGTAACAAACGCTTCTCTCTCGCTGACATTGAGCGTACGTGTCTTGAAGATGACCTGGTTGGAACCGGCTACCTTGGTAGACTGAACATTACCGTCACCGGTGATATCCTCTATAAAAGGAACGATCTGCGAATCGATCTGTTCAAGTGTATATTCCTGAGGGAAGTCTACGGTAGTGGATGTACCGCCGACGAACTCAAGACTGTAGTTAAGAGCATTCTTGCCGTTCGAGGAGTTGATGCCCATCACAACAAATCCGCCTACGATCACTGCAAGTGATATCGCGATGAATACAAATCTCTTTGAAAGGAAATCGATGGCTTTTCTTTCCTTGGCAACGCCATAGAACTTAACATCCTCAAGTCCCAGTGCAAAGAAGATCCTGATGATGAATCTGGTCACAAACAGTGCCGTGAGCATTGAAAGGAAGATACCGAGTGCCAGCGTCTGAGCAAATCCCTTGATGGAACCCGTGCCCATGAATCCGAGGACGATGGCTGCGATAAGTGTTGTGATGTTACCGTCGATGATAGCTGACAGAGCCTTCTTAAATCCGGTCTGCAGAGCTTCATATACGGTACGTCCCGCCGCGATCTCTTCTCTTACCCTGGCGAATATGATAACGTTCGCATCGACGGCCATACCTATCGACAGGATGATACCTGCGATACCGGGAAGTGTGAGCGTGATCTCAAACGCATCCAGAAGAATGATATCAAGCATCGTGTAAAGAATGAGTGCGATACTCGATGCAAGACCGGGGATGCGGTATACGACTATCATGAAGATAACGACAAGAGCAAGACCGATCGCACCGGCGATAAGTGATGTTCTGATCGCTGAAGATCCGAGCTGAGCGCCGACCACGTTGGAACGCAGTTCTTCGAGCTGAAGCTTAAGTCCGCCGATACGGATCGTGCTGGCAAGAGTATCTGCAGCTTCGAAACTCTCCATGCCTGTGATGACGGCATTACCGTCGGTTATCTTGGCCTGAACGGCGGGGGATGATACAACCTCTCCGTCATATACTATATAGATAACATCATGATTCGGAAGCGCTGCTTCGGTAGCGTCTGCGAATTTCTTGGTTCCCGCTTCGTTAAGAACCAGCTGGACCACATATTCCTGATTGCCCATGCTGTCCTGCTGCGAACCTGCATTGGCGGTATCAACATCCGAACCTGTCAGGACTTCATTTCCGTCCTTATCGTAAAAAGCGAGTGAACCTGGTTTACCGAGTTCCTCAAGGATGGCATTGGCATCGCTGACGCCGGGGATCTCGATATTGATACGATCCGAGCCTTCCTGATATACCTGTGCCTCAGTGGAGTAGTTGTCCACCCTCATCTGCAGCTTATAGATGGTATCGGCCATATCTTCTTTGGAGGGTTCTTCCTCTCCTACGACCTGATATGTGATACTGACACCACCTGCGAGATCCAGACCTAAGTCAATGCTTGATGCCGCACCGCTCTTATCGGCTCCGACACCGAATACCGCCATGTATCCGAGACCGCACATGATAAGTACGAGTACGATCAGATAGATAACGGCGTTTCTCTTCTTCATCATTTTTCCATATCTCCTTCTTCAATATCAGCTAATGCTGCTTTGATCATTATCGCGCATTCTATGCGCTTTCTCTGAAGCTTGCATCCAAGCTCATAGACATCTGTGATGCTGCCGTGGAAGTTGTATGCATTGGCAGCACATCCGCCGCTGCAATAAAACCTTGCAAAGCAATCACGGCATTCGGGCTTAGCATATACATTACAGCATTTAAACTCATCGACGATATCGTTACGCCTAATGCCGTCATACACATTGCCCAGCAGGAAGTCTTCGTTTCCTACGAACTGATGGCACGGATACAGATCTCCCCAGGGAGTTACTGCCAGGTATTCCGTGCCGGACCCGCATCCGGAAAGCCTCTTATAGACGCATGGGCCACCTTCTAAATCTATCATAAAATGGAAGAAATTAAAAGGTTTACCGGCCTTTCTGTAATCAAGATAAAGTTTGGCCAGCTTGTCATATTCTTCAAGCAGTCCGGGTATGTCCTCATCGCGCAGAGCATAGTCGTCTTCGGGCGATGCAACGACGGGCTCGACCGAGATCTGGTCAAAGCCGAGATCGGCCAGATGCTTTACATCTTCCGCAAAATCAAGATTGTTACGGGTATAGGTTCCGCGAACGTAGTACGAATCCCTCTCATTCTTTTTTCTTGCCTCTGCGAACTTGAGATACTTCGGCACTATCTCGTCATAGCTGCCCTGTCCTCCGCGATGCGGACGCATCAGATCGTTGATCTCTTTGCGGCCGTCGATGCTTAAGACCACGTTGTCCATCTCGGCATTGATGAAATCAAACATATCCTCTTTAAGCAGCGTGCCGTTCGTGGTGAGCGTAAACCTGAAGTTCTTGTCATGAGTCTTCTCAAGTTCACGACCGTATCTGACCAGTTCCACGACTGTATCCCAGTTCATGAGAGGCTCACCGCCGAAGAAATCCACTTCGAGATTACGTCTGTTGCCTGAGTTTGCAACCAGGAAGTCCAACGCTTTCTTTCCGACTTCGGGAGTCATGAGTTCACGTCGGCCGTGATACTCTCCTTCCTCAGCGAAGCAATATTTGCAGGCCAGATTGCAGTCATGGGAAATATGCAGGCACAGAGCCTTGACTACCGTCTGACGTTTCTTATAATCTACCAGACTGTCCTCATATGTATCGGGAGTAAAGAGCATGCCTTCCGCGATCAGCTGAGTGATCTCTTCGGCCGCCTCGGAGATCTCCTGAGTACCGTATACCGAGTATTTTGCACTCCCCTCGGGTGTCTGGCACTTAAGGCTGACAGCACCGAGCAGGTCCATTACCGAGAAGCGGTCAAACTTCTCATGCAGTTCCGCGGCGATGTCGAGCAGATCATATACGCAGTCATCGACCACATGCACCGAACCGCTGCATACATCGAGTACTATATTGTATCCGTTGTTTTTATACTTATGGATCAAAACCGATTCCCATCCGTCAAAAAATGTTCTCTACACATAGGTAAAGCAGCGACTTTGATCGCTGCTTAATTACAGTACTTCTTTTTGTGAAAAAAGTAATACCTGTGTTGTCCCCTGCTGTTGCTTATTTAAACTTCTCGCAGGTCTGATTGCCTACGGTACATGAAGTCTTGCAAGCTGACTGACATGATGTCTGGCACTCGCCGCATCCGCCCTTAACTGCTGACTTCTTAAGATCTCTGGTATTAAGTGTCTTGATATGCTTCTTCATATTCATTCTCCTTACAAAAAGGTTTTATGTGTTTTCAACTTGATAAAATATACCATATTTTGTATACCCGCGCAAGTAGATTGTCACATAAGCTTGACCGAATTAAACTTCCGGTCGACCATATTTTTCATGAGCCGCATGCATATCTGTTCGAGTTCATCAATGACCTCGTCGGATACGGAGAAGGTAAACAGTTCATGTATCGAAGAATTCACTATGCGGTCCACCGTATACGAAGTCGTCTCGGAATACTTCCTGTCCGTCGGGATCCCGGGAAACTCGCCTGCTATGACCAAGGATCTGATCTCATATATGCTCTTCACGAGCCGGAAATCAAACTTGCCGCTGATAAGCGCAAGAATGGAGGCGTATATGAGGTTTAATTCCTCATACGCCTCCATGTTCTCTCTGGTGTAATAATCCGCTATTTCCAGAAAATACGACGCCATGACAGTCGCATCGTAATCCGTGCGGAGTTCCTCGAAATGCCTCGAGATATCGGCATCGGTCAGAGTATAGGCATCTTTCCCCTCTAAAAGTTTGAACTTTCCGAAGCAGAAAGGTTCGGTGATCCCCATTAAGCGATTGCCGACCTTCCTGGCGCCTCTGGCAAAAGCCGTTATCTTGCCGGCTTCGGCAGTCAGGATCACAAGACGTTTATTATACTCTCCGACGGGTGATGTCCTTATGATCATCCCGGTATATTCTGTATATTCACTCATCTATGCTCTTTTTATCGTATCCGAAGTTCTTAAGAAGCATATCCGAATCGCGCCAGTCTTTTTTAACCTTGACCCAGAGTTTCAGATTTACCTTATTCTCAACCATCGCCTGGATATCGGTTCTGGCAGCCGACCCGATCTTTTTGAGCATCGCGCCCTGCTTGCCGATGATCATGCCCTTATGTGAATCCTTTTCGCAGACGATAGTGGCATCGATATTGACGATGCGCTCCTTAAACTCCATGCGGTCGATGACTACGGCAACTCCGTGCGGAACTTCATCCGCCATGCTGCGAAGGACCTTCTCTCTGATGATCTCCGCCGTGATCTGACGCATCGGCTGATCCGTCACGGTATCCTCGTCGTAGAACATCTCGCCTTCGGGAAGATACTCATATATCGTATCTATGAGATCCTTGCAGCCATGACCTTTCATGGCGGATACCGGTATGATCTCGGCGAATTCCATCTCGGACGAATACGCGGCTATGACCGGCAAAACCTCATCCTTACCCAGGGTATCTGTCTTATTGATGCACAGGATCACGGGAGTGGATACTGTTTTAAGTTCCTCCATGATATGCTTATCGCCGGCTCCGATCCGGACATCGGGCTCAACGAGCCACAATATCAGATCAGCATCGTTTAAAGTATGTTCCGCCACATTTACCATATACTCTCCGAGCTTATTGCGGGACTTATGGATCCCGGGAGTATCGAGAAAGACTATCTGCCCTCTCTCATCGGTGTATATGGTCCTTATCTTATTTCTGGTGGTCTGCGGCTTATGGCTCGTGATGGCTATCTTCTGACCGATGAGCCTGTTCATCAGAGTGGACTTGCCCACATTCGGTCTGCCTATCAGAGCCACGAAGCCGGATTTTGTATTACTCATTTATCCTCTTTGGGATCCTCGTCAGCCTTCTTTTCTTCAGTCGCAGCCGGATTCCCCATGGGCTGGGGAACAAATGTCGGCACGGGCTGTGCGGGAGCGCCCTGTCCGGGCTGTGCAACATAATTCTGCATCGGCTGAGGACCGGTCTTATATTTCTTGGGATGCTTTTCCCTGTACTTACGCGAAAGCGTCATGATCAGCTTGATGATGAGCCATACCAGAACTACGACTATCGCGATCACAAGCAGATAAGGAAGAGCCACAACTATAAATACGAGCAGGTCGCCGAGGAATTCAACGATATTCTCAAATGCTTCCTTAAGGCCACGGCTGATACGCGCGCCTACGGAATAGTCTACAGGCTCGGGCTCGGTATATGTCTGAACCTCGTTCACATACAGATATATGGTCGTATAATCCACGAGATTATCATAACTTCTGAGCTGTGATTCCATGGACTCTATCTGATATCTGACTTCGCTCAAGCGGTTCTCGATATATATCAGTTCCTCTATGTCCTCGGCATCCTTTAACAGCTCCTCAAGTCTGTCATACTCTACCTGCAATGATTCCTTGTGGGAATTGATATCCACATACTGAAGAGTCACATCCTCCATGGACTCGGACTGATGTGTGATATTGGAATTCTCTCCTACCGCGGAAATGAAGGTGTCGGCATTTTTTGCGGGAATACGCACCGTATAATTGGCCGATCTTCTGCTTGAAGAGTTATTGCCATCTACGGAACTGGACTCGATATATCCGCCCAGAGCAGATACTCTGCCCGCTATCGTAGCTGTCACTCCGTCAAAATCATATGTCTCGATATCCAGATTCACGGTCCGGATCAGCTTACGCTTGGACTGAGCACCGCCTTCGGTCACTTCGACATCTTCCGCTCCGGGTGCTTCGACCGATTCTTCATATTCTGCCGGTTCTTCATAACCCCAGTCATCATAGTCCATGTCTGCATATTCTGCGGACGATTCAACTGCCCCTGCAGCATATGAAGGTTCAGCAGAGTCATATTTTGCGTATGATGAGTCACTTCCGCATCCGGCAAGCATAGATGCCAGCATAAGTGCAGCTGCCGAGAATCCCAGGAGATTCTTAAGTATTTTCATGTTTTTCTTTTTCATGGTAATCCTCCCGCGCTCACGCGCAAAACCCTGTGAGTGTTTACTCGGAAAACAGCGGTTCGATACCGCCGAAATCATCAGCGCATTCGCCTATGGCTTCTTCACCGCCCACTACGCAGAATGCACCCGTATCCATTATAGCATCTATATAATCGGCAAGCGACCTGATCGTATCAGGAGTGGCCGAGAGCAGTTCATCTCTCTCCTGCTGGATCATGTCCATGGTCTGGTTGCACATATATGCACTGAATCCGTATGAGCCTTTTGACTTGGGTGTCATGGGTACATCCAGATCTGCGATCGCTCCGATGATATACTGAGTCATCGTGCGCTCATCGGCATCGAAGTTTCTCACATAATCAGCTGCGCCCTCAAATACCCCGACCGTACGTCTTAAATTGGGATCTCTGTATGATACGAAGTAGCCCTTGCCTGTACGGGTAAAGGCGCTCATGCAGCCGTAAGCTCCTCCGCGGACGCGTACCTGTGTCCACAGATAATCATATCCCATCATTACCTTCAGTGCACGTAAAGCACCGGTATATTTAAGTCCCTTATGGATGAAATCGCCGCTCCTTGCAACGTACTGAACCTGAGCCGCAGAAGTATATGCCTTGCTTCCGGCTACGGGTTGTACCTTTCCGCCTCTGACATCGCTGTCAGGATAAAGAGACGTCTTAAGATCCTTTATGAGCCCGGCAAATTCATTAAAGGATTCCTCTGATCCCGTATAGTCGAGAATTAGGTTTGACGGAGTGAATATAAGTTTACATAACTTATCCATTTTACCGGCTATATAATCAAAATGCCCGTCATAGTCAGCGATCACGCTCTCTACCATTCTGAGGAACGGAACTCCGTTCATCGCATTCATCGTAGCGTCGCTCTCGGCAAACTGCGAAGTGGCCGAAGCTGCTGCCAGTGAATGTCCCGATGAGATCATTGATGCCTGCATGTGCGACTGAGTCTCCTCGAGAAGTTCATGCATCCTCTCCTTATCGCCGTATTTGGTCTTAAGGAGCATCTCCTTCATCAGACGGATCGCATCGGCAAGACGGCTTGAGAAGGTCTTTGCCTTGATCTCGTATGTGATCACATACTTATCGGGATCTGCGGCATCGGGATAGATCGAAACACCGGGAACGATACCGCCCGTGCACATGCTGATCTCCTTGAACAGTTCGGCATAAGCGTAGTTTTCGGTATCCATGAGTCCCATTATCGATTTAAGGAGTCCGACATAGATCCAGTCATCCGCACTCACGTTATCTGTCTTAAACACAAACCTGATATAACTGATCCCGTTGGTCTTTATATCATGGAATACGCATTCCATGCCGTCGATATCCCTGCGCTCCCAGACAAAAGGATTAGCGGTCTTCTTCATATCCTCTCTCTTAAGAAGCGGGATCGTTGCCAGAGCTTCGGGAGAATCTTCTTTTTCCTGATATTCCGCAAGCTCATGCGTTGCTTCTACCAGCTTCTCCTTCTCCTCCTGAGAAAGGGAATCCTTATAGGCCTTAAGTTTTCCGGCCAGTTCCTTATCCTTGGCTGTAGTGAGTCCCTTGACAGGGCATACGGCCAGAACAGACTTATGTGTGTTGTTAAGCAGGCGGTCTCTGATCAGATCCTCATAATATGTGGTATCCGCTTTCTTCCGAAGAGATGCATATACATCATTGGAGATGACATGTATGAACGGTTTCATGTCATCATAAAGCCAGCTGTCCAGCATCTGAAGGCCGAGCATCAGCCCCTTGGGATATGAACCGTAATCTGCCTCCCTGTATTTAAACTCGAACAGATTAAGGGCCGCCTGGACCGACTCATGGTCAAGTGCTCCGTCAGCCTGTTCTTTCAGTATCTTTTCTATGATCGAAACGAATTCATCCTGCCTGTCATAGTCGGTGTCCTTGGCTATGATCGCAAAGTAAGGCTGCATCGTGCCGTTACCGTAATCACTGTAGACATCCTTGCCGATGCCGGCATCGATGAGAGCCTTCTTCAGGGGCGCTCCGGGAGTCGAGCACAGTGCATAATCAAGCACTTCAAAGGCGATGTACTCCTCGGCGTCCAGATTGTTATCCGATACGACCATCTCATAGGTCAGGTAAGTGTGGCCGTCTTCGGATGCGCTCTCTGCCGTCGGGTATTCCTTCTTCGCATATCTGACTTCCGAAAAAGGCTTCTGAACGGGTATGGTCGAGTCGATCTCAAGAGCATCGTATGCCGACAGATATTCACGGTCGAGATATTCAAGTCTCTCGGCCATATCACAGTCACCGTAGAAATATATGTAGCTGTTGGACGGATGATAGTATCTCCTGTGGAAGTCCAGAAACGCCTCGTATGTCAGATCGGGGATATTGTCGGGATGACCGCCCGATTCAACTCCGTAGGGAGATTCAGGGAAAAGCGCGTTCATCATCTCTCTCTCGACTACATCATCCGGAGATGAAAAAGCGCCCTTCATCTCGTTATATACGACGCCGTTTAGCTTAAGCTCTCCATCAATGTCCTCAAGCTCATAATGCCAGCCTTCCTGACGGAAGATCTTTTCCTCGTGATAGATGTTGGGATGAAATACGGCATCCAGATATACGTCACAGAGGTTCTCGAAGTCCTTTTCGTTACAGCTAGCTACCGGATATACGGTCTTATCGGGAAAGGTCATCGCATTTAAGAATGTGTTTAAGCTTCCCTTGGCAAGCTCGATAAAAGGATCCTTGACCGGATACTTATCCGATCCGCAGAGTACGCTGTGTTCTATGATGTGGGCAACACCCGTGGAATCAGCGGGCGGAGTCCTGAAGCCGATATAGAAGACCTTGTTGTCATCATCATTGATGAGCAGGACTATCCTCGCTCCCGTCCTGTCGTGACGCGCGATCACGCCGACGGAATCCAGATCTTCTATCTCTCTGGTCTCCAGGATCGAATAGCCTTTCACTCCTTTTAGTTTTTCGAGTTGTTCTTGTTTGTTCATTGTCGCTCCTTACTTTAAATCGATCATACGGAAAAGCTCATAAGTGCGAGCTTGGAAATAACAAGTTCCATGACCGCCACATTCTTGCGTTTCTTTGTGGCAACATCCATTTCCATGAAGTCTTCCACCTTGATCAGGCGCTCTTTACGGACTATTCTTTTCTTTTTTCTGAAAAGAGATGCAGCCTGCTCGTCAATACCTATCTTGACCTTAGCTCCCAGCTCGCAATAAGTCCGGGCGGAGAACATGTCGGGAGTCATATAGTAAAGGTGGCTTTCGAGAGAAGTCTCGGGAAGTGTGTCTTTATATATATAATGCTCTATGATCGCTCTGAACTTAAACGGCGCGGGATCCGCGCTCATGAGCTCACCATAGGTGTATCTGGCACCGAAAGCATAGCTTCCCGTATCCTGCATCACATATTTGAAATCCGCATATGTAGTTTTATCGGAAAGGGAATCGATGAACTTTGTCATTTAGGATCGCTGTCTATATCCTCGATCTTGCCGCCGGAGAATACCAGTGCACGCTGTATCGCATTACGGGTAAATCCCGTCTCCTGCATGAGTTCCTCGATAGTAACCTTGCGGCCCAGTTCCTCGGCAAGTTCTCTGGCTTTATCTGCTACATCATTTACCGACTTGGCACTCTTTTCATCCTGCTTCGTCATCTCGGCATGATCGGCTATGCACTCTTCCATGCCGTCCATTATCATACGTGTGAGCATTCCGTCGGCTTCACTCTCATGCTCAAGAGCACCGAGCATCGTCACACCCAGGCTCAGAGCAACATTGCCCTCTCCGATCAGATCTTCAAGGAATACGCCCTGCCCCGCATAGAGTTTGGCCAGTTCGACCACATTCTCAAGATGCATCTCGATGAGCCTGCTCTGCGCATCGACGTCACCGGCCATGGCAGAGATCGTCACTGCTTCTTTTTCCCCTTCGGAGAAGGACGGAAGTGCCTTTAAGTCCTCAAGATACATATTCAGATAATCTATCTCTTCGGACTCCAGGTAGTCGGAATCCTTCAGCGGTTCGCCGACTCCGACATGATTGCTCCGAAGATATTCATATATCATCTCCAGCTGTCCGGGCTGAAGCTGCATCGAAGCAAAAGCCTCATCAACTACGGAAGCTTCCAGAAAGTTATCGTTATCCCGGCCGAGTTCCACGAGTTTCTTAAGTATCCCGGCAAATTCAGCATCACGGTTCATCAGCTCATCCTCACATGAGAGTGCGTGTAAAGGTGATCTTCACAGTACTCGTAGTTGCCCTCGCACTTGGTGCAGAATCTGAACTGCATGTCGGGCACATCCTGTTCGGTACGTCCGCAAATCGCACATTTATGTCTGGTAACGATCCCCGACGAGCGGGTGAGATCACGCTTAACGGGTTTGGGAGTCCTGGTACGGCTCTGCATCTGAACCGGTTTGATCCCCAATCCCTTCCTGTTGGTAAAGTAAAAGATCGCGAAGTTTAAAAGCGCCATTCCGAGCGCAACTCTGACGAACAATCCGCCCGTGATGAACTGGATCAGCAGGATCACGAGATAGACTATCGCCATCCATTTGGCTTTAACCGGAATAAAGAGCATGAACAGGAACATCGCATCCGGGAATGTCATCGCAAAAGCGAGCAGGATGGACATGTTGATGTAATATGTACTGAACACCGCAGCTACGTACTGACTGTATACAGCCGCGTAAAGCCCGCCGCCTATCAGATAGGCGATACCCAGGATAACAAATGCCCCCACCAGTGTAAGCAGGATCCCGGAGAAAATGTAGACATTGAACATAAATGTCCCCCATGTCCTTTCAAGGCTCACACCGATCGAATAATAACAGAACAGCATAAGTATGATCCAGAAGAGATTATTATCAGTCGGCGGGACCAGAAGCCAGGTGATCACTCTCCATACCTGTCCGTGCACGATCTTATAAGGATCAAGATTTAAGAACATCAAAAAATCAGGATTGATATACCTGATCGCGTATCCGACTGCATAGCATATGATCATTACAAGCGGCAGATTGCGTATCGCGTACTTGCCGAACCTGCGTTCAAACTGTGACATATAAGCCTCTCAAAATATATCTGTAATCTGCAAAAACGCTACTGCATATCATAACAAAAAAAGGGGCATCCTACAAGGATGCCCCATGTAAAACATGTATAAAAACCGTAAACAAAAGATTAAATCTGGAAGAACTCTACAGCGCTCTGAAGTTCGTCGGAACGTGACTTCGTAGATGATGTCTCGTTCTGGATCATTGCAATGTTTGCAGCCATCTCCTGCATCGAAGCGTTGGTCTCCTGAGTAGAAGCCGCATTCTCTTCGGAAATGGATGAAAGTGTTGAGATCTCGTCAAGAACTCTGTCCTTAACGCGGTTGATAACCTCAACCTTGTCGGTAACCTGTCTCATGGCATCCGTGGACTGCTCGATGCTTCTCTCAACCTGCTTAAAACCATCGCCCACATCTGTAAGCACTGCACCCTCGTTGGATACAGCTTCCTTGATCTGCTCTGCAAGAGATACGTTACGTGCGGACTTGGCGATAATGTCGGCAATGACTGTCTGGATCTCTCCGGCAGATTCATCGGACTGTGCTGCCAGATTCTTGATGTTATCGGCAACAACCGCGAATCCCTTACCGGCCTCACCTGCTCTGGCCGCCTCGATGGAAGCATTAAGTGCGAGCAGATTGGTCTGGCTTGCGATGGATGCGATGGTCTCGGCAGCGGTACGGATATTCTCAACCGCTTCATTGGATTCTGTAATACCGCGTGCAACATCATCGGATATCTCAACTGTCTTCGCATTGGCTGTCATCAGATCATCAAGTTTGATCTTAGCCTGCTCCGATACATCCTTGGCAGCAGTAACAACATCGCTGGTAGTTACGGCAAGTTCAGCCACTTCATCGATGCTCTCTCCCATCTCTGTCATGCTGCCTGCGATATTCTGTACGGACTCTGCCATTTCCATGCTGCCCTTGGACAGTTCGGTGATGGCACCGGTGATGCCGTCAGCTGCAGCGTTACATGTATCGGTAGCCTCACTAACCTCACCCATAGCGGAATTGATGGTTCCTGCTCCGCTGGTCACACGGCCGATAACTTCGGTCATGTTGCTCTGGAGCGACTGTACCGATTCGATAACGGAACTTACTTCCGAGATTAATGATTCCGTTTCAAGCGGTTTGGTCAGGTCACCGTTTGCCATATGGCCCGTCGATTCTGCCACGAGACCGATGGGTTTCTTGATCCTATTGGCTACGAGCAGGACAAGTGCCGCACACGCGATAACTATGACCACGGCTACGATGACAACGATCCTTACAACCTTGTTGATCGCAGCTTTAACCTTCTCTTCGGACTCGCCTGCAAACGACATACCTACTACGGTGCCGGTACTGTCTTTGATAGGCATATAGTATACATAGTATTCCTTGCCGCCTATGTTTACGCCGTCTGCCTGATAGTCATTACCCGCTTTGACTGATGCCCATATATCGGGAGCAGCCTGACTTCCTTCATTACGCTCCCCGTTATCCTTGCGCAAGGATGTCATGAAACGTGTATCTCCTTCGAAGAGTGTAAGTTCCACGCCATCAGCCTGAAGAGAATCCACAAATTCATGATTTTCTTCGTATTCAAACGATCCGCCATTCATAAGGTCATACTGATAATATGCTTTCTGACCTTCAGCCGCTATCCTTAATGCTTTGAAGACATCCTCTTCCATATTGGCTGACAGTTCTTTCGCTGAAAGAATTCCGATGATGAGAGCTGTCACGATAAGCGGTGCCAGTCCCAAAGTCAACAATACGGGTAGTAATCCCAGTTTGCCTTGTTTCTTCATACACTAGTCTCCTTTTTAGTCTTAGTTTGGGTATAATTACCCTCTATAAGAGAAAATTATAGCATCCAAATGCCTTTTATACAACAATTTTTCTGACACTTTCATGAACCCAACCATATATAGTTGTGCATCATAACCATTATGCCAATATATTGTATGGTAATTTTATACAAACAAAAAATACGGTACCCCGTTCGGGGCACCGTATGAAAACAAGTGTTTTTTGATCAAAAATCCATGTCAGATCTTGAAGAATTCAAGTTCGGCTTCAAGCTTGGAGGCCAGTGCGTTCAGATCGGTAGCCGACTGTGAAAGTACATTGACCGTTGCATTGAGTTCTTCCATCGAAGCTGATGTCTGCTGAGTGGATGCGGCGTTCTCTTCGGATATCGCGGAGAGGGAATCCATGGCATCTACGATTATGGATTTGCTTGCGGCACTCTCCTGTGACAGTCCGGAAATGGTGGTAACTCCGTCTACGGTAGTTCCGACACCACCGATCAGTTCATTGATCTGAGCCACGGTATTCTGAAGGACCGCATTAACGGTTTCCGAAATTTCGGTAACTTCTTTGGTCTTGGAAATCGCATTCTGAGACTGCTTGAGAAGTTTCTCCATCTCAGCCCTGATCTCATCCGCAGTCTGAGCGGATTCCGTAGCAAGTTTGCCGATCTCTTCGGCAACGACAGCAAATCCGCGACCTGCTTCTCCGGCTCTGGCTGCCTCGATCGAAGCATTGAGTGCGAGCAGGTTGGTCTGGCTTGCGATGGATGTAATACCGTCAACTCTCTCGTTAACGCTCTGAACGGCTGAATTGGTAGCATTCATGCCTTCGCTTATCTCTGCCATTGCACGGCTCATGGCTTCCATATTCTCGGACAGATCGCTCATCGCACCTGCGGACGACTGGCTTTGATCGCTCATTGAAGAAGCTGTGTTAGCCAGACCCTCGGCATTGCTTGCGACTTCCTGTATTGCATCCGAAAGCATACCCATGTTTTCGGAAGCACGCTGTATGGTGTCAGCCTGATCCGTAGCGCCTCTTGCTATCTCCTGAACGGCCTCGGATACATCATCCGTGGTCTGACTGATCTGATCGGCGCTCTCTGCAAGCAGCTGAGAAGAGTCGGTAAGTTCACCCATAGCAGATTTCAGATCGGAGACTACGGAAGACAGTTTATCGTTAAGTGAATTGATGTTATTAACGATATCTCCGAACTCGTCCTTACGGCCGGTGAGTGAAGGATCGTCGAGCTTCTCAAACTCGCCGTTTGAAAGCTTATCGATGGTTCTGTTAACGGCATTGATGGGTTTGGTAAATGATCCTGCAAGCACTACCGATATGGCAGATGCTATGATAAGCATTATGATCCCGCCGATTATATTGGTGCGGATCATCTTGTTTGCGCCGGCAAGTGCTACATCCTTATCCGTAGCTATAACGGTAACCCATCCGGTCTCAGGTTCACGCTGATATGACATGCGCCAATTACCGCCGTTAAACTTGGAATCATAGCCGCCGGAAGCCTCAGGATTGCTCCTGGATTCACTGTACCACTGCTGGGTGCTGAAGTTAACGGCTTCACCGGTCTCAAGATCCATGGATGTATGTGCTATGACATCACCGTTATTATCTCCGATGAAGATATCCTGATTGGCTGAAGCGATCTCTCCCTTAACCAGGTCGGTGAACTCGGTCAGAGTGTAATTTCTCTGAACGGCTCCTATGAAATTGCCGTCATCATCAAGAACCGGACATATGAATGTACAGATCCTCTTCCCGCTGGTCTTACTGATGTTCTGATCGGATACGCAGAAAGCCTTGGTATCACGACAAGTAGTGAAATACTCTCTGGATGAAACATCCACAAGATCACCGCTCGCTCTGGCAACCTGCATGCCATCGGGTCCGGTAACGACCATGCCGTTTCCGTCGCCGTAAACGGCGTCTGCTCTTGCCAGCCATGCCGCACACTCTTCGGGAGTGATATTGCCTGCAAGCACATCCCTTACCACAGTGGATGCCGCCACGGTCTCGATCATTCTCTTGTTTTCCTGAACAACCCTGCTGACATCGCGTGATACAAGCTTAACCTGTGCCGCATTCATGTCATCCATATTCTGAATGGCTTCTTTGTGCGAGGAACTGTAACTGATCACATTGGCTACGATAAGCGGAATGGCCATAATGACCACAATGATCAGTGTCAGTTTGATCTTGACATTGTCAAACAATCCCTTGCCGCTCTTCGATCTCTGTTTTGAAGAACTCATTTTTCTTCATCCTCCTTGATTAGTTGTTTTGATCATCGGTAAAGATATCTTTCACGATATCCAAACGATCATTCTCTGCCGCAGTAAAAAGAGCCTCTGTCTGACGATTGTCCTCTTCACCTCTGGCATTGATGCCGTTCATCTCGGCATTAAACCGGTTGTTATCCTCCACCCTCTCCTCGGTTTCGGTTTCTTCGTCCGCACCACGCATCTCATCAAGTCTTTCGCGCCGGCCGATCTCGGCATTATATGTATTACTGTCGATCTTGCCCTGCCTGTACAGCGTATCCACCATGTTATCGGGATAGCCGCTCAGTGAATTGTACTGCGTGGTATTTGCAGACTCAGCTTCTGTTTCCTGCTGATTCTCCTCGCGGATCTTCTCTCTCGCTTCACGGGATTCCTCAGCTTTTGCAGCCTGAGCAGCAGCGATCTCTTCCCTGCGCTCCTCGGCTTCCCTCTGCTTCTCAACTGTTTCCGTTTTTTCCTCATTGCTGTCGCTTCGAAGCATCACGATCCCGTCATCCAGTTTCTGGAGAGCCTCGGGCCTTGCGGTAACGGTATCACCATCTTCGGAGATATCGAGAACGTCTCCGTAGATGCCTCTTGCTGCCGCATCTTCTGCCTGTCCGGCCGCCCTGCCGGCATTCTCCTGCGCCTTGGATGATTCCTGTGCGCGATTATCCTGCTGAACATTTCGATTTTCAGCCTGTGCATCGGTTTTTCTGATATTCTGGGCACGAAGCGTGCTGCCCATCTGCATAGAACTCTTGATCTGATTGATATTTACAGGTTCCATACCGGCCACCTCCTTATCCATTTATTTTATCACATTTTCCGATTTTTTAACTGTTTTTGTATAATGTTTACAAAAAATTTGATAAAATAAATAAAACAGCGCCCAATTTTACCAGTATGACAGAGAGGTCTATCTAATGGATAAAGGCATACTCTTCGTTCAGGAATCGTCCAGTTTCCTTATAAATGCGATCATGTCGACCCTTGAGAAAGAGGGTTTTGTCTGTGGGACTACATCCTATGACGTGGATAAGATCTCTAATATAGTAGATAAATACGATTGCCTGTTCATCAATGTGGAGAAGGACACGGCGTTTCATCACAGCGCCGAGCTGGTGTTCCTCAAGGATCAGGCGTGTTTCAACGACAAGAAATGCATGATCATGGGAATGCCCAATGATATCGAAGACTGCATGGAGATCCTGACAGACGCTTCGATCATCGCCAGGTTTGAGCGTCCCATCAATACCCGTGATGTCGTAGACAGTATCATGGTAACTTTTGAAGATGTGGTTGAGAAAGTAAACCGCAGGACCATTCTGGTGGTAGATGACTCCGGAACATTCCTGCACGCGATACGCACATGGCTCGATCCCGTCTATAAAGTAATAATGGTCAACTCCGCCACGAATGCAATATCCTATCTGGCTACCAATACGCCCGATCTGATATTGCTGGATTATGAGATGCCCGTATGTTCCGGGCCGAAACTTCTGGAGATGATCAGATCCGATCCGTCAAATGCCAATATCCCCGTTATCTTCCTGACCGGAAAAGGCGACAGAGAAAGCGTACAGAGCGTACTGTCTCTCCGTCCCCAGGGATATCTGTTAAAGACGATAACCAGGCCCAATATGCTCAAGGCTCTGGAAGATTTCTTTACAAAATACGACGAGCAGCATGTAAACGATCAGCCTTTCGATGCGCTCGACGTTCTTTCAGGCTATCTGAACTGATATCACATCAGTATCATTTCATATACTTTTTCTGCGCCTTTACGACTATCACGCCGTACACGATGAGCAGAATGAAGAATACCGTGTTGATCACTATCTGAACCAGCACGTATTCTTCCGCTTCGATCGCATACCGGGTATAGATAAGATTGAATATGCCCGATGCCGCGCACAGAAGACCCACTATCAGAAGTTTCCACCAGATAAAATTGATGAATCCTTCCTTGTCTTTGAGCTGGCTCTCATCCAAGCTGCGGCTCATCACGACGCCGGAGTTGATCCGTCCTTTCGCCTTCATCATCACAGCGCAGTAAGCCATATATAATCCGCATACGATGACCAGCAGGTCAAATACATTAAAACTCATTTCAAAAATCCCTTAACTGTTTTTTCCATCTCATCAACTTCACATATCGTCTTATGAATTACGGGAGCAGTCCTTATCTCCGAAACAGCCTTCGGGATCGGTACTTTGCTCAATTCATACAGGCGGTCTGCTTTATCGAAATCATCATCGGAAGCATATCCCGGATCGATCGCCGCAAGTACGCTGCCCGTGAATTTATACGGGCTCGCCGTCGATGCAATGACCGTGGGTGTCCTGTCTCCGGTTTTGGCGCGATACGACTTATATACGCCTGCTGCCACAGCGGTATGTGTATCGATTAGATATCCGCATGATTCGAAAATGCTCCTGATGGTAGCCAGAGTCATTTCCTCATCGCAGGTTCCGCCGACGAAAGAATCGAGTTTGGCTCTCATGGCATCCGTGATGTCATAGCGTCCCGTACGTGTAAGGAGTTCCATCAGCGTGCGGCACTTGCCGGCGTCGTTGTCACAGATATGATAAATGAGCCTCTCCAGATTGCTGGATATGAGGATGTCCATCGAAGGCGAGGATGTCAGGATGAATTCCCTGTTCCTGTCGTATGTTCCGGTTGAGAAGAAATCATACAGCACCTTGTTCTCATTGGATGCACATATGAGCTTTGCAATGGGCAGTCCCATCTCTTTTGCATAATATGCAGCCAGGATGTTGCCGAAGTTGCCGGTGGGAACAACCACATTGATCGGCGCGCCCTCGGTGATCCTCTCCTCTTTCATAAGTCTCGTGTATGCATATACGTAATAAACTATCTGAGGGACCAGACGGCCGATATTGATGGAGTTTGCCGATGAGAACTGCATGTTATTCTCATTCATCCACTCAGCGAGTTCTTTATCCGAAAAAAGTTTCTTCACTCCGGTCTGGGCATTGTCGAAGTTGCCGTTGATGCCTACCACAAAAGTATTATCGCCCTGCTGAGTGACCATCTGCTGCTTCTGGATGGGGCTGACACCGTCCTTGGGATAGAAGACTATGATCTTCGTTCCCGGAACCGATGCGAATCCCGCAAGTGCAGCCTTACCGGTATCACCGCTCGTAGCGGTCAGGATCACGATCTCGTTCTTAACGTTATTCTTACGGGCAGCGGTAGTCATCAGATGAGGCAGGATCGAAAGCGCCATATCCTTGAATGCGATGGTCGCACCGTGATAGAGCTCCAGGAAATATGCATCGCATGCTTCTGCCAGCGGAGCGATCTCTTCGGTGTCAAACTTATCGTCATATGCAGCGGCGATGCATCCGCGGAGTTCTTCCTCCGTAAAGTCGGTAAGCAGCAGCTTCATCACCTCATATGCCACGCCCCTGTAATCCATATCCGACAGTTCCTTAAGGCTTCTGTCCAGCGCGGGCACATGATCGGGTACATAAAGTCCGCCGTCCGATGCGAGTCCGTTTAATATCGCTTCGGATGCTTTAAGCTTCTCATCTGCCCCTCTCGTGGAACTATATGTTATGTCAACCATAATGTCTCCTTAGAATAGTTTCATTTTGTTTCCTGTGCAATCATATCACAAAAATGTTATCATTCACACAAGAACATTGAACTATTTCCGATATTACCGCATATGTCAAAACTGCTCCCCGGCGTATACAGGGCCGTCAAGAAAGACAAAACCGAATATTTCCGTGCATCGGTGACATACCGCAACAAGCACATATCTCTCGGAAGTTTTTCCACCGAAAAAGAGGCTAACGCAGCTTATAACGATGCACTGAAGCTTTTATACGATCCCGGGATCACCATTGACGATCACAGGAGTTCAAAGCATCACATCTCTTTTGAAAAATGGGTGATACTCTGTAATTTCAGGGATAACGGTGTCTATTTCAAAAACCCCATCTATGTGAGGCCGAGGCTTTTTTACTATTATTTCGGTCCGGGGGATTTCTTCATATTCTCCGGTGAAGACCTGTTCTACTATTCCGCGCACAAGATCCAGCGCAGAGGCGGGCATCATTTCGTGGCCGATTACGGCTCGCAGATCAATATCCTCTCGAGATACGGGATAAGAAGCCATTCGGTACCCGGCACCGATTATGTCTTCCTGAACGGAAACACTCAGGATATGCAGTATTCAAACATCAAGGTGATCAACTCCTACCACGGAGTCCGCATGACTGCAGATAACCGATATGAAGTCCGTATACATGTGAACGGATATCTGAAGGTCGGCACCTATCCCGATGCCATAGAGGCCGCCATAGCGTACAACAAGGCAGCCGATACATTAAAAAATGCCGGCATTCTCAGGCAATACTCCATCAATTACATTGATGACATCTCGCCCAAGGCCTATGCCGACATCTATACTTCCGTGCACATTTCCGATTCAGTAACCGGCTATGACGCCTCTTTATCTGATTGAGTAATCTATGAATCCCACGCTCACACCGTAATCACCGGCGAGGCTGTTTAACAGTCTGCCCTTCGTATTGTATTTCCACATGCTCATCACATAAGGATAATCGGGAAGATTTCCTTCATTGGAAAGCCATATCTCGTATTTGGTAAGCGCCGCGGGATTGACCTGGCACAGCAGGAATTCCTTGTTTGCTTCTACCATCGCATCATATCCGCCGGACTCGATAACGGAACAGAACGTGGTGAGCACGGATGTGCGCGCTGTCTTATCGATCTTCTCTATCCTCGAGATATCATTCGAGATCAGATGCATCTCTATGGCCACAGGATAAGTCAGTTTGAATACAGGCGTAACCTTGGGCGTTGTTGATGCATTGGGATCAGGCGTGGGTGTCGCTGTCGCGTTCGGCGAGTTGGGATCCGGCGTAGGAGTGGGTGTAGGTGTCGTCGTGGTACCCGGAGCGGGCACGACCGCAGCCTCAGGCACCATCTCCGTGACTACTGTCTCCCTGCCTTCCGCATTGGTATCAACGGTCGTGACATTTCCGTAAGGATCAAGGTTGACTGTCTTTTTGCTTATCTGATTGCCGTTGGCGTCCTTGACCGTAACTGTTGTATTACCCTTATCATCCACTTCCGTCACGGTCGTGTTGCCGTCATTATCTTTCACGGATGTCGTGGTATTGTATTTGGTCGGATCGGTCTCGATCCCCATCTTGCGAAGCTTGTCCTTCACGGTCTCGGTCGTGGTCGTAAGCGTAGTTGCCGTGGTACCGTTATTAGTATTATTGGTGATCGTCGTTCCCGTCGCGGAGAGGCCCAGCCTGTCTACCGCACTCTTGGCTGCCGCAAGCTGTGTCATCACATAGGTGGCCTCTTCTTTGGCCTCGGTCTCATTGACGGCCTGAGAGGAAAAATACACGCCAAACGGGATGCCCGCCTGCACGGCACCGGTCACATTGTCTATGAACTTGGTATCCGCGATGATGTTGCCGCTGTCATATCCTCTGGCACCGACTCTGATCATCACATAATCCACTTCCGTCGCCAGTTGCTTCCAATCGACAGTAGTCGTGTACTGGGAGATATCGGCACCGGTTTTGGTGGACCGCCTTCCGTTCGTATAGTATCCGATGATACCGTTCTGACTCTGGAACTGTGTATCCTCATATGTATTCAGTTTGATGGAAGAATTGATCGCTATCCACTCATTGGTCCCATCTATATGCGTGACCAGTGTATGCTTGCCGTCGGTCGCAGGATCCGCTTTCGTCTCAGCCTCCTTGGCAGCCGCTTCCGCAGCTTCCTCTTCGGCTCTTCTCATTTCTTCCTCACGCTGTTCGAGCTCATCCTTGCGGGATGCGTTGGAATTCTCCTCTTCGTAGATCTCAGCCACATCCGTATCGGCGTACATCCCCCAGAAGTTAAGGTCATCCGCCCTCAGTGAATCGACCTGTTCCATCGGTTCCTCCACCGCTGTCGCCTGTGTGGCCTGTGTGGGAGTCTGGGAAGAATTCGAAGCCGGACGCTTATTGTTATTCGCAAGCACCACTATGGCGAGCACACCGAAAATAGCAAGCGAAGCTATCAGCATAACGGTAGGCATGCGTACGCTCAATCCGCTGTATTCTTCATCATCATCGTTCTTCAATCTCATTGCAGTCGCACCATATAATATATATACTATTCGGGTAGAAATTAATGGATTAATTTCGCACATGTATGGAAATACATGGATGTATTTCCATGTGCCATTATATCACAAAGATCATACGCCAATGAAATTACGTAAAACCCTCATGCTTCTGCTCATCATCCCCTGCATGATATGCGGATGCGCTCACAATACTTCAGGATCAGTCATTCCCGTAAGCCGTACGGGGCTTTATTTTGATACGGTTGTATCTGTCACCCTTTATGAATACGAAGGCTCTTCGGACAGGATCTTTGATGAATGCTTTAAGATGTGCGAACGTTACGAATCCCTGTTTTCCGCAACGGTCCCGGATTCGGATATATGGCGCATCAATAATGCCGGCGGATCGGCCGTGACCGTCGATCCCGAGACCGCGAAACTCATATCCGATGCACTTGAGTACAGCCGCAGTTCCGGCGGGCTCATCGATCCTACCATAGGAGGTGTGTGCGAGCTCTGGGATATCAGTTCACAGGTTGCGAGCGGATCTTATCACATCCCGGATGACGAGAGTATTTCGGAAGCCCTTTCTCATGTCGATCATGAAAAAATAACCGTGTCCGGAAACACAGTGACCGTATCCGACCCGGATGCCCATCTCACGCTCGGTTTCATCGCCAAAGGATACGTCGCAGACAGGATCGCCGAGTATCTTGCCGAAGCAGGCGTTGCAAGCGCCCTGATAGACCTGGGCGGAAATATCAAAGCTGTAGGAAACAAGCCCGGCGGCTTGGATTTTCATATCGGTATCCAGAAGCCTTTTGCGGATAAAGGCGAGCCCATAACCACCGTATCCGTAAGGGATGCTTCCGTCGTATCGTCCGGAGTATATGAGCGATACTTTACTCTGAACGACCATATCTATCATCATATATTTGACACTGAAAAAGGTTACCCCGTTGACGGTAATGTCATCGGGGTAACCGTGATCTCATCTTCATCCGAAGAAGCTGATGTTCTTTCTACTCTCTGCCTGATAACAGGTGTCGAGAAGGGGCTTGATCTGATAGAAGATACCGAAGGTGTTGAAGCGATGTTCATCACTTCGGACTATGCTCTTCATGCAAGTTCCGGCTGGCCGGATATCAGACAATGAAGTTGCTCATATTTCCATCAAGTTCATCTGCGATGGCTTTGAGTTCCTGAGCCTTCTCCGAAATATTATTGACGATGGCCGAAACCTCTGTAACGGATGCGGAAGTCTCTTCCGTGCTCGCCGCATTCTCCTCGGCTATGGCTGTCAGATTCTGAACGATATCCACCACTTCTATACGTGTGCTGTCAAGTTCCGCAGACTTATCGCGGATGACTCTGATGCTGTCTATCGAAGCGGATATGCCGTCGGCCACTTCGTCGAACTTCTGCTCGGTCAGAGCCACATTTTCATTCTGCTCGTTCATGATCTGCTCGACTTCGGTCATAGTCTCCACTGCCTTCTGCGAATCTGAAAGCAATTCATCTATGATCGCCTCTATCTGCTGTGCGGATTCATTGGACTGCTCGGCAAGTTTCTGTATCTGTCCGGCTACAACTGCGAAACCGCGTCCCTGTTCTCCGGCTCTTGCAGCCTCAATGGATGCATTGAGTGAGAGCAGGTTGGTCTCTTCGGCGATAGCGGTTATGAGTCCGGTTGCCTCACGGATCTTCTGGGCGGATGTATTGGTTGTCTTGGTCTGCTCGGCAATGATGCTTATGGAGTTGACTGCCTTGCGGTTTATCTCTTCAAGTGTACGAAGCGTCTCATTTGCTTCTCCCGAAGCTGTACGCATGTTTCTGGCAACCTCTACGAGGGTCTGAAGTTCGTTACCGTTTGCTTCCACAAGGTTACCCATATGGATGACATCTTCGGTAGCTTTCTGAGTCTCTTCAGCCTGTGAAGTTGCTCCGTCGGAGATATCTGCTACGGCTGACTCCACCTGTTCTATCGTGATGGTAGTCTCACTCGTGCCTTCCTCAAGTGTCTCCGATGCGGCCCTGACATTATCGGCCTGATCCTTAAGCGTGATCACGACATCAGAAAGCGATGTTTCCAGTTTGGCTATGCCTCTTGCCATTACACCGTTCTCATCCTTGCGTTTTGCGAGGGTCTCAAGAGAAGCGTCTTTGGTAAGATCCAGTCCGGAGATCTTTTCCACCGAATCGGATATCTGAATAATCGGCCTGGTGATCATGGTCGCAAGCAGGAATGCGACTCCCAGTGCAACGATAAGGATCACTGCGGCAAGGATGTATGCCATTCTGCTAACCGATTCGATATTGCCCATTGCTTCATCTTCGTCAACGGTGATGACAAGGATGGACAGATTATCTTTATCCACATAGTAAGCGGCGTACTTATACGCTCCTTTGTATTCATACTCGATAACTCCGGGTTCGGGATGAACGCCTGCCTGGATCTGTGCGACCAGACTCTTGACCGCGGCATTCTCAACCGGATTACCGACCTTTTCCTCATTGGGATGGAACATCATGGTTCCGCTTTCGTTAACTATATAAGCATAAGATGTGCTCAGATTATTGATCTTAACGCTGCCGAAGTCCTCATTAAGGAGTTTGTACACATTAAGGTACGAACTCTTGTATGAATCCAGACGGAGTTGAAGCGTTTCACCATATGACTTCGCCTGATCGAGCATATAGTTATGAATCGTCTGCTTCATATCTTTCTGTACGGTAGGTACGATCACGACAAACATCATGACTACGGCTACAACTACCGATACCAGTGTAAGCGCGATTATCTTGAATTTGATCGATGCGAAGAATCCCACCTGGCTACCTGATCTGCTTTTTTTGTTTTTGTTTTCCTCAGACATCACAATCCTCCATCCATGAGAGATTTATAAAATACCTAACAAATTATACAAAAATTGTGCTAACTATTCAATAATCATTATGCACAATTACCATCATTTCAATTTGTTATATATATCAAAGCAATCGAATGTCGAGAAGTAATCCGCGGGAGTCTCGGCACGTCTGATCAGCTTGATATCACCGTCTGACTGAAGCAGGATCTCCGCACATTTGAGTTTTCCGTTATAGTTATACCCCATTGCATATCCGTGTGCACCGGCATCATGGATCACGAGGATATCTCCCATATCGATCTTCGGCAGTTTCCTGTCGATCGCGAATTTATCATTGTTTTCACAAAGGGAGCCCGTAACGTCATACATGTGATCGAAAGGTCCGTCTTCTTTTCCGAGAACGGTTATGTGATGATAGGATCCGTACATGGCCGGACGCATCAGGTTGACTGCACAGGCATCCACACCGATGTACTCCTTGTGTGTGTGTTTCTCATGAATGGCACGTGTGACCAGAACACCGTAAGGAGCCATCATATATCTGCCCATCTCGGTATATATCGCCACATCTCCCATTCCCGCGGGAACCAGTTTTTCATTATAAACGCGTTCAACGCCTGCTCCGATCGCAGCTATGTCATTCGGAGTCTGATCGGGTGAATAAGCGATCCCCACACCACCGGAGAGATTGATGAAACTGATGTGCGCGCCGGTCTCATTCTTAAGTTCAACAGCCAGATCAAAGAGCTGACCGGCGAGCTGCGCATAATAATCATTGGTCACGGTGTTGCTGGCCAGAAAGGCGTGGATCCCGAAATGCTTAACGCCCTTGCTCATCAGGATCCTGAAACTCTCGCTCATCTGCTCACGGGTCATGCCGTACTTCGCATCACCGGGATCATCCATTATGCCGTTGCTGAGCGTGAACTTTCCTCCGGGATTGAATCTGCAGCTCATGGTCTCGGGAAGCTTGCCGCCGCAGGCTTCCTCACAGAAATCTATATGAGTGATGTCATCCAGATTGATGATCGCGCCGAGTTTATATGCCAGTTCATATTCTTCAAAAGGAGTATCGTTACTCGAGAACATGATATCGGATCCGGTGATCCCGCAGGCATCGGACAGCATGAGCTCTGTAAAGGACGAGCAGTCGGAACCGCAGCCGCATTCCTTTAAGATGCCCATGATGAACGGATTGGCGTTCGCCTTAACCGCGAAGTATTCCCTGAATCCGGGATTCCAGGCAAAAGCTTTGCGGACAGCCTCCGCATTCTTACGGATCCCCGTTTCGTCGTACAGATAAAAAGGAGTCGGGTACTCCTTTGCTATCTTCTCGGCCAGTTCTTTGGTTACGAAAGTTTCTTTCTTCTGCATCCTTTTTTCATCTCCTCATTTTTTAAAAATATGTAAAACATGCAAGGCCCGTGTGGCCTCGATATAAAGTGCCTGTTTGTGAAAATCCTCCGGTTCAAACGGCTCATCGACGATGAATACGGTATCAAATTCAAGTCCTTTGGTCAAATAGAACGGCGCTATGCTGACTCCCGTCTTGAATGAGGAAGTATCCGCCCTGAGAAGAGAGACCTCGAGTCCGTCTTCTTTTTCACCATATGATGCGGTGATCTTACGGTGGATATCCGCCGCACGTGAAGCGTCCCTGCACAGTATCGCAATGGTGTCCTGCTCGGGGGCATAGTGCTTTATCATCTCACACAGCTGTGATATGAGTTCTTCATCATTATCATATATATGTTCCGATACTTCCTCGCCGTGGCGATCTATGTTGCTGTATGTGTCAAGTCCCGCTATGCGCGCAGCATAATCCGTGATCTCGACCGTGGAGCGGTAACTCCTGTTGAGTTCGACCGTATACAGTTCCCTGCCGAATATCGAAGGCAGGAACTCAAGTACATCCCTGTGCTTCTCGTCTATGGTCTGTGCCTTGTCTCCGAGGATAGTCATCGGGCAGGGGAAGATCTTCTCGATCAGACGATACTGCAGGTATGTGTAATCCTGCATCTCATCAATGATAAGATGCTTGACGGGTCTGGCCGGTTCCTGTGAAAAGAGCGAATACTTCAGGTACAGGATCGGATATACGTCTTCATAAGGGATCACATCTGCCTTCAGATACTCGTCCTTGGGCCTTACATATCTGATATTCCCGTTCTCGTCAAAATCGGGATCGGAATCCTTGTCATTATCATCGGATCCGGTATTTCTGTCATCATTTATGACCAATGTCACATTTATTGCATCTCTTCCGCTCTCTTCCAGGAAAGTGTTATAGAGACTCAAAAGATCCCTGTCACTGTACATCGCGTTTAATCCGTCCGTGATATACAGTTTCTCCTCAGCCGACATGTCACGGCCCCGCAAAGTCTCTTCTTCATCTATGATAAATTCGGCGACTCTGGACATGCGTTCCATGAGCGGGACATCCCAGAGTTTCTCATAGAAAAGTGATGTGATATACGAAGCGCTGTATTTGCGTCCTCTGTAACGATAATCCCGGATATCGACCGCGGATGATTCAAGGTCCAGAATATAACCGTCCAGTTCCTCGACATACTCCCTGCTCTGCTTGTATTCGGATTCATCGGTGGCAAGAGGTATGTGCATGTCAGGTGTAAGGATCTCCTCAAGTCTGTCATAACGGTCCTGCGCCTCACCTATCTTACGAAGCTTCCTGTATGCCCAGACATCCAGACTCATCTCGCATATATTCTCCTCACCGAGTTCCGGCAGGATACGCGAGATGTAATCGGCAAAAACTCCGTTGGGACTGATGATCAGGACCTGTGAAGCCTTGAGAGTATTTCTGTTATGATAAAGCAGATACGCGATCCTGTGCAGCGCAACGCTGGTCTTGCCGCTTCCGGCACAGCCCTGAACGGCAAGTATCCTGTGATCGGTATCACGGATTATCGCATTCTGCTCTTTTTGAATCGTCGTTACTATCGCCTTGAGCGAAGCGGAAGCATGAGTCCCGAGTTCGGCGCGCAGTATCTCATCATCGATGTTCATATCGCTCTCAAGCATATATACGATACGTCCGCCGGATATCTTGTACTGGTATTTGTGAGTGATGGTGCCGGTTATCGTACCGAGCGGCGCCTTGTAAGAAGCCGGGCCGGCGTCATAATCATAGAAAAGTGAAGAGATCGGGGCTCTCCAGTCATAAATGAGCGGCATCGCTCCGGTGCTCTTTGAGAGATTAGATATTCCTATATAGCATGGAGTCTCTGTTTTTTCTCCGTCAAAAACGAAATCGACCCTGCCGAAATACGGTGAATCCTTCATTCGTGAATACGTGTATCTCTCACGGATGAAATCCGCCTTCTGCATGATCTTCTGTCGTATGGCATTGGTATTGTCATAAAGCTCATAGCCATACTCATCAAACTCGGTATAACTGTTCCAGAAATACTCATGGAAATCAGCCATATCCTTGTCGGTTATATCAACCTTTTCGGCAAGTTCCCGCATCTTCTCATCGATCAGAGCGAGAACCTCCTCAAGGAATCTTTCTTCTTCCGGGATACTCATCTGATATTTTCTATCTGCCAGTCTATGGGAGTGGCACCGTTTTTTTCAAGGAATTCGTTACACTTGGAGAAATGCCTGCAGCCGAAGAATCCACGGTATGCGCTTAACGGGCTCGGGTGCGGAGCTTCCAGATACAGATGTTTAGGATTGTTGAGCATGGCTTTTTTGCGTCTGGCGGGACTTCCCCACAGCATGAAGACCACGGGACGATCTACTTCGTTTACGGCACTGATGATCGCATCGGTAAACTGTTCCCAGCCTTTATTCTGATGCGAAGCCGGCTGATGCGCTCTGACCGTGAGGACGGTGTTTAACAGCAGGACTCCCTGTCTGGCCCATTTTTCCAGATACCCGTTATCAGGTATGTAGCAGCCCAGATCGTCATGAAGTTCCTGATAGATATTCTTAAGGGACGGGGGAATATCCTTGGGAAGCACATCGGGAAGGACTGAAAAACACAGGCCGTGAGCCTGATGCTCATTGAAATACGGATCCTGTCCCAGTATCACCGCGCGCACCTCCGAAAGAGGTGTCAGATGAAGTGCATTGAATATATCCTCGGCAGGGGGATAAACTGTAGTCCTGGAGTATTCCTCCCGCACAAAGGAGTAAAGGTTCTTGTAATAATCCTTATGGAATTCATCAGAGACCGCTTCCATCCAGTCTCCAGTAATCATAGCCATCTGTTACCGCCTATATACGCACGCTTATGCCGCGTGACTGTAAGTATTTCTTCAGATCCGGGATCTCCATCTCCCGATAATGGAAAAGTGATGCCGCAAGAGCTGCCTCGGCATGCCCTTTTTCAAAAGCATCATAGAAATGCTCCATCGTGCCCGCTCCGCCGGAAGCGATAACGGGAATATCCACGCTGTCCGCTATCTGTCTGGTGAGTTCGAGATCATACCCTTCCTTGGTCCCGTCGCAGTCCATGCTGGTCAGAAGGATCTCACCGGCACCGAGCTTGGCGGCTTTGATCGCCCACTCGACCGCATCGATACCCATATCGACGCGACCGCCGTTCTTGAATATGTTCCAGCCGGATCCGTCCTCGCGTCGTTTCGCATCTATGGCCACTACTACGCACTGCGAACCGAACTTGTACGCAGCTTCCGATATCAGATCAGGATTCATGATGGCTGCGGAATTGACCGCAACCTTATCCGCGCCCTCACGCAGGATATCGCGGAAGTTCTCGACTGTCCGGATACCGCCTCCGACGGTGAACGGGATGAAAACTCTCTCCGCAACCGCGCGGACCATGTCAACAGCCGTATGACGCTCATCAGATGAGGCGGTTATGTCCAAAAACACCAGCTCATCGGCGCCCGACTTAGAATAAACCTCACCGACTTCGGCGGGGTCTCCCACATCTCTGATATTCACAAAATTGACTCCCTTGACCACTCTGCCGTCTCTGACATCAAGGCAGGGAATAATCCTCTTGGTATGCATTATTTTATCTCCAGGAAATTGGCGAGCATCTTAAGCCCTATCTCTGAACTCTTCTCGGGATGGAACTGAGTTGCAAATACATTGTCTTTCTCTACGGCGGCGTGGATGAGAGTAGCATACTCGGTAGTAGCGGTCACGTTGCCGGGATCCTCAGCCTCCAGATAATATGAATGGACGAAGTAAACGTACGCTCCCTCCGGGATTCCCTTGAACATCCTTCCCGGATTGGGGAACCTAAGGGAGTTCCATCCGATATGAGGGACCTTAAGTCCGACATCGGGGATGCGTTTGATCTGTCCCGGGATCAGACCGAGGCCTTTTACTCCGGGGCTTTCTTCACTGCTGTCAAAAAGCAGCTGCAGGCCAAGGCATATTCCGAGAAAAGGTATGCCCGCTTCCGCGACTTCATGGATGACAGGTGTAAGGCCGTACTCATCCAGCCTTGCACAGGCATCTCCGAAAGACCCTACTCCCGGCAGGATCACGCTGTCTGCATTCAGCAGATCCGTCCTGCTTCTGGTAAGGGCTGCGTCGTATCCGAGATGTACTGCGGCCTTTTCCACACTTTTTACGTTTCCTGCGTCATAATCTATGATAGCAACCATTGTCTGTCCTCAATCAGTTAGCATATATCTGATACACAAGTGCATCGGGATTATCAACCTGTCCTCCCTGATCTGTGGGAGGGGCGTCGGAAATCACATTACCATTAGCATCGATGGTAGCCTGATAGTACAGGTCTCCTTCTTCCTGAGGTGCCTGATAATCCTCCGGTGAAGGCATGTCACCCGCAGACTCTTCAGGCATTCCGCCCTCGGCCATATCCGGAGCAGGTTCACCGCCTGCTGAAGGCATGGGATCACGGTCATATCCGGGCTTGGGTGTTCCGAATATGATATTGTCGATATATCTCGTGTAATCCTTGTCGGACTTCGTGGCTATGATCTTGCGGGCATATTCAGGTGTCACACCATAGTTCTGTCCGAGCAGGTTCACGATGTTGTTATAACTCGTGTCGATCTGCATCTGAACATCCGAAGTATTGTAATGATTCATCAGATAATCATAGCAACCCACGCCGCTGATCAGTGCATCAAGTGCTTCTCTGGGCATTCCTATGCTGCTGTATGTCTGGTATGCCTTTTCCCATCTGCGCATCTGCAGGATGCAGCTTGAATTATCGAATATACGCTGATCATCCTCGGAGAGTTTTCTTCCGTAGAGATCGGTATATGCCGTATCATAATCCTGCTCGTAGTAAGCGCTGCGAGCTTCCTTCAGGTTCATATCCGCAGGAACGGCCAGTCCTATCACAAGAAGTGCCGCAAGTATCGGAACAAATACCAGGAAGATCATTATGACTTTCTTCTTGGGCAGTTTCTTGATCGGGCCGAGAGCAGCTTCTTTTTCCGCTTTCTTGGCAGCCTTTTCTTCTTTAGCCGCTTTTGCTTTGGCTGCTTTTTCAGCCTTGGCTTTGGCTGCTTCTTCCTTCTTCCTTGCCTTCTCTTCTGCTTTGGCCTTAGCCTTGGGATCTTCTTCTTTTTCCTTCTTGCCCTTCTTGCCTTTCTTACCTTTGCCTTTACCGGCTTCCTCGGCATCGAGTTCTTCGAGCAGGGCTATATTCTCTTCTCCGGCTGCCGCAATGGGAACGCCGTCTTCGGAAACCATGGTTCCCGTAGCTTCGGTGGGTTCGTCCTCCTCCTCGGTCAGCATCTCCATCAGTCTCTTGAAGAATCCGAGTATGCCTCCGGACGACTCTCCTTCTTCTCCATCCTCCAGATCGGCCAGATCAACTTCACCTTCGCCTTCCAGAGAAACGCGCTTGGACTTCTTGGACTTTTTAGCTTTCTTCTTTTTCTTCTTCTTTTTCTTGCCGGACTCTTCGTCCTCTTCTTCGTCGGATCCGCCGCCGGAACTGCGGTCTGCCATGGAACCGGCAAGTAAGGCATCGATATCCATCTCATCGACTGCGAATTCGCCGTCGCCTATGTCATCGCCTATCGCCTCAAGTGCTCCGATACCATCGGGATCATCTGCAACCATCTCGTTATTATCAGACATGGACAGAAGTTCTTCTATGGCATCCAGATTATCATCGGACTCGGGAACAAAGCCTTCATCCAGGCTTGCATCACCGCCGGATTCTACACCGGCGAGCAGATCTTCTATCTGCTGCTCACTGAGATTATCATCCGGCGCAACATCAGCCGGTATAGTGACAGGCTCTTCGGTTCCGTTGAACAATGCCTCTATCTGCTCAGGAGAGAGCATCGCGTTCGGATCGTCCGGAATAGGTTCAACCGCGGGTGCGGATTCTTCGATCGCGGGTTCTATCTCGGGGATATCAATTTCGGGTACAGCCTCTTCTGCTGCGGATTCAAGAGCAGGTTCTTCTACGGGTGCTGCTTCCTCTGCGGGTGCTGCTTCCTCTGCCGGCGCTGCTTCCTCAGCGGGAGCGGCACTTGCGAACATCGCTGCTATCTGATCCGGGGTAAGTTTAGCGTTAGGATCGTCGGATACAGGCGTAACTTCGATCGGTGCAGGCTCGGGAGCTTCTACTACGGGAGTAGGCTCGGGCTCGGGTGCAGGTTCTTCAACGATAGGTTCTTCTGCAGGTGCTGCTTCTTCTGCCGGGGCTGCACTTGCGAACATTGCTGCTATCTGGTCAGGTGTAAGCTTCGCATTAGGATCGTCTGATACAGGTGTAACTTCGATCGGCGTGGGCTCAGGAACCGGTTCGGGCTCGGGAGCTTCTGCTACAGGAGTAGGCTCGGGCTCGGATGCAGGTTCTTCAACGACAGGTTCCTCTGCCGGGGCTGCTTCCTCTGCCGGGGCCGCGCTTGCGAACATTGCTGCTATCTGATCAGGTGTAAGTTTAGCATTAGGATCATCGGATACAGGTGTAACCTCGATCGGTGCAGGTTCAGGAGCCGGTTCGGGTTCGGGTTCGGGCGCAGGTTCCTCTGCCGGGGCTGCTTCCTCTGCAGGAGCGGCGCTTGCGAACATCGCTGCTATCTGGTCAGGTGTAAGCTTCGCATTCGGATCATCCGATACCGGTGTGACTTCTACTGGTGCAGGCTCGGGAGCCGGTTCGGGCTCGGGTGCAGGTTCTTCAACGGCAGGTTCCTCTGCCGGGGCTGCTTCCTCTGCGGGAGCTGCGCTGGCGAACATCGCTGCTATCTGGTCCGGGGTCAGACGAGCATTTGGATCATCTGATACTGGTGTGACTTCTACCGGTGTAGGCTCGGGAGCCGGTTCGGGCTCGGGAGCTTCTGCTACAGGAGTAGGCTCAGGTTCAGGTGCAGGTTCTTCAACAGCAGGTTCCTCTGCCGGCACTGCTTCCTCTGCGGGAGCGGCACTCGCGAACATCGCTGCTATCTGATCAGGTGTAAGCTTAGCGTTAGGATCATCCGATACAGGTGTAACCTCGATCGGTGCAGGCTCGGGAGCCGGTTCAGGCTCTGCTACGGGCTCGGGTTCGGGTGCAGGTTCTTCAACGACAGGTTCATCTGCGGAGGCTGCTTCCTCTGCAGGGGCTGCACTTGCGAACATCGCTGCTATCTGGTCCGGGGTCAGACGTGCATTTGGATCATCCGATACCGGTGTTACTTCTACTGGTGCAGGCTCAGGAGCCGGTTCGGGCTCAGGAGCTTCTACTACGGGAATAGGCTCGGGCTCGGGTGCAGGTTCTTCAACGGCAGGTTCTTCTGCAGGTGCTGCTTCTTCTGCCGGTGCTGCACTTGCGAACATCGCTGCTATCTGATCCGGGGTCAGACGGGCATTTGGATCATCTGATACTGGTGTGACTTCTACTGGTGCAGGCTCAGGAGCCGGTTCGGGCTCAGGAGCTTCTGCTACAGGAGTAGGCTCGGGTTCGGGCGCAGGTTCCTCTGCCGGGGCTGCTTCCTCTGCGGGGGCTGCACTTGCGAACATCGCTGCTATCTGATCCGGGGTCAGACGAGCATTTGGATCATCCGATACCGGTGTTACTTCTACTGGTGCAGGCTCAGGAGTCGGTTCGGGCTCAGGAGCTTCTACTACAGGAACGGGCTCTGGAATCGGTTCGGGCTCAGGTTCGACCACAGGCTCCTCTACTACCGGAGCAGACTCGGGCTCGAACACAGGCTCTTCTACTACAGGAGTAGGTTCAACCTCAGGCTCCGGTTCCATCGCAGGTTCAGGTTCTGCCGAAACCTCAGGAATCTCTATCTCAGGCACAGCCTCAATCACGGGTTCCGGTTCCGGCTCAGGAATAGGCACAGCCTCAACCACAAGCTCAGGCTCCTCCACTACCGGAGCGGGCTCAACCACAGGCTCAGGCTCCGGCTCAGGTTCCGGAATAGGCTCGGGTTCGGGTTCGGGCTCGGGTTCATCGAGATCCGCAAAGATACTGGGACGTCCTTCTTCAGGTACAACCCCCATAGCTTTAAGGCGATCCGCGGCGGTCATTGCGGCGCCCATAGCATTTTCTATGTCTGCATCTTTTTCGTTTGCACTTTTTAACAGGTTGTCGAGATAATTCTCGTCCACAGCCATAAGCCTGCTACTCCCTTACTTTGTTGTTTTTTCATGGAAACCCATCATTTTATTATACAGAATAACAGGCGCATCCGTAAAGGGTGCGCCCGATATTATGTAAAGTTAAATGTCATTTGAGTAAAATCAGAATCCGATATATCCGGTTCGTCAGTCACCACCGGCTTCGGTGCTTTTCCTTTGGGATACCCTTTGGTTCCCCAGCTTCCGCCGAATCCCAGGCTCTCCAGATCCTTCTTTATAGCCGCTATGGATTCCTCCAGATTAGCGGACACTCCGGTAAACATCAGCACTCCGCTCTCATCAGATACGGTATAGCCTCTGTTTTCCATCTCCTTGATAATCTTCTCTGTTTCCATCATTCCACTCCTGCTTCAGTCTTTTTTTGAAGATATTCTTTCAACTGTTCTATCGGAATAGGCTTCGAATACTTATATCCCTGCAGATAATTGGCACTCATGTCAATGCAGCGAGTCTCATCAGCCTCGTTCTCAACCCCTTCATACAGAACATCATAATCCATATCGGCAAACATCTTGGCAAGATGCGCCATCATACTCTTAAGTTTATCGTCACCGGCAGCACCGATGACCAGTGATCTGTCAAACTTGATGATATCGAACGGGATCTCCATGATCCTCTCAAAGTTGGAATATCCGGTCCCGAAATCATCCAGATAAAACTTGATGCCGCTGCCTTTCAGATCGTTGACTCTCTTCTTAATGAGTTTGAAGTCCTTCTCACTCTGTGTCTCGGTGATCTCTATCGCGATGCTGTCATACGAAATGCCGCTCTCTCGGATTATCTTCTGCACAATCGCACAGAAATCATTTTCCCTCAGATCAAGTACCGAGAAATTAACGGATATGCGCTTGATGATATAGCCTTCATCCATAATCTTCCGGATCTGTGCGCATGTCTTGGACAGAATGATCTTGGTCAGTATCTGGATATCGTTATTCTGCTCTGCCACAGGAATGAACTTATCCGGATAGACTATGCCCAGTTCCGGAAGGTCGAGCCTCATCAGAGCCTCCGCAGTATCGTAGCATCCGGTATGAATGTTATAAACCGGCTGACAGAAAACAAGCACTCTCTCATCTTTCAGATTTCTTTTGTTAGCTATATCTGCCAGTTGATCCCTGATGAAGACAGTATCCAGATACTCTTTTATATCCCTTACCTCGACACGTCTGATACTGTTTTCGGGCATGCGGGAATGAATGTAGCGGATGAGCCCCTCATAATCGTTATTCTGGCTTACTTTGTCCCATGTTTCCATGATCACGATCTTATAATTCCTGTTATAGATCGGATATACCTTGTTGAACTCATCGATCATTTTGTTACACAGGTACTGATAATCAGGATTCCGCTGGATGTCTACAACAAGGACTATATGACCGCTCGTAAGTTTGAACAGTGTGGCGCCCCTGAAGAAATAAACCACGAAGTATCGGATCGAACTTGCAATCTCAGGCGGAAAAACTCCATCCCCCTTATCAAAATCAGGAAGGTACAGACTCATCAAGAGCAAATCTCTGCCCTTCTCATAGGATGTCCTGATCTTATCGAGAAAAGCATCTTTTCCGAGTGCTCCGCTCTCAATATCATAGGGGTTTGAATGAACCAGATAGAGGATCGCATAAATAGGGAAAATAAAAGTAGCCGTGGTAAATGACGACTGCGAATGTATCTGCTGGATGATTATCAGCCATAGCGATATTCCGACTGTAGCCAGAACTCCGATGAGGATCGGCCTGAATATCCGGTCACGATACTGATAAACCAGATACATAATGATCGCCAGGAAGCATACATATCCGACAAAGAAAACAGGGAAAACAGAACGGGCACTTCCTGCTTCATCAATATAAAACCCGAACCGAAAGACTGTCCCGAGTATCTCAAACAAACCGATCAGAATAAACAGCGCAGCCGAGATCAGCACATATTTCTTATTTTCTCTGTACTCAAGATGTAATGGTTCTTTCAGATAGATCACATACATCCAGAGATTCCCGGCCAGACACATATGAAATACGATCCTGAAGATATAGATCAGGATATTCGGGTATTTCCCCATGCCATTCATGAATAAGTGGAAAAAGATATCGGAAAGCGAAGCAATGATCACCATAACGATCATCGCTCTCAAATATATGAAGTTCTTGGTACGTTTGATATAGGCAGTATGTATCAGGACAATGAATAATATACACATTGCCAGGACCAGGATATCACCTGTAGCTGTATAATTTGCGTAATATGAAGTGACCTGATCGTTCATCTCAAACTCGAATCACATCGAAAATAATAAGGGGCATGATGACATTCATCATACCCCCTTTGTCTACTCATGAAATACTGTGCTTATACCCTTAACGTCATCAGTCATTCTTATTAAGTACCAGGGAATCCACTGTCTTAACCAGATTACCGATCTCAGGTTTTGATAACTGTGCATCGGCGCCGAGTGATTCACCTTTACGTCTCATCTCTGTGTTAACCAGTGACGAGAAGATGACTACAGGTATATGTTTGGTCCTCTCATCATCCTTAATGAGCTTGGTCAGGCGATGTCCGTCCATAAGAGGCATCTCGATATCGGTGATAACACATTTGATGTTTTCATCAACCGTTCCCTCGTCTCTGTAATGCTCGATGATGTCATATGCTTCCTGACCGTTCTCGGTATGAGTAAGGTTCTCATAGCCTGCCTGCTTAAGAGAATCCACGATCAGCTTATTAAGAAGAGGTGAGTCCTCTGCGATAAGGATCGGGATATCGTTACGTGTACGTACACCGAGTTCTGCAAGATCAGCCATCTTAAGACCGGTTTCGGGATTGATATCGGATACGATCTTCTCAAAGTCGAGAATGATGATCAGTCTTCCGTCGATCTTGATGATACCGGTGGAAACGCCGTCTTCCGAAGTGGATACGGTGGTTCCGGGCTTGATGATCTCTGTCCAGGATACTCTGTGGATACCGAGAACCGCATCAACATGGAATGCTATATCCAGTTTGTTGAAGTTCGTGATGATAAAGAGTCCGCCCGCATCGGATGTACCGCGCTGAAGACAGTTCTTCAGGTCGATCGCAGTGATCATCGTATCTCTCGGCATGAATATACCTTCGATACTCGGATGTGAGTTGGGCACAGGAGTTACCTCCTGATAATTGATGATCTCTCTGATCTTCGCTACGTTGATACCGTATGCGTTGCCATCGAGCGTAAACTCAAGCACTTCCAGTTCATTTGTACCATTTTCCAGCAGTATATTTGTATCCATTTAGTGTACCTCACTATTAAAATTATACAAATAATTGGAGAACAACCCACCAATTAATGTAAATTATACCATAATCACTCAAATATGCAAAACGATATTTAATAATCGGAAAAATATCTACTGAAGGGACATCACGTCAGAAAACCCGTCCCCGCGTACAGTAAAATCGATGGTCTGAATATTCGCCCCCTCCGCCTCGGATATCTCGCAGATGGCTACTATATCCTCGGTCTGTCCGGAGCCCAGGGTTCCGACATAGGATAAAATGTCGTTTTCGAGAAGTGTGGTCATAACGAACTTATTCTTCCCGCCGTTTAATGAAACTCTGTACCTTAAGTTCAACGTATTAAGGTTCACATCCATATCCGATGCAGAGTTATTGGTCAGGTTGAAATGTATGACCAGAAGTTTATTGCCGTCCGTAGCATCGACCGTAAAATACGGATTGACATCATTTCCTTCCGGATAACTGTCAACTACCTCATACACTCCGGAATAATCAAATGAAACGCCCAGATCCGCCAGGAAATTGGAAAATCCGGCATGCTGTCCGCCGGTAGTCTGCCCCGTTGTTACATCGGTTACAGACACATCCTCGGATGTGACATCCGGCACATTATCCACAGCGATATCAGAAGTTGTCTCGGTCTCAGGTGTAGTCTCAACCAAAACCGCATTGGGATCGTTCGGATCGACATAAGCTATCGATACCACACTGCCCTCGGGAAGAAGCCTGCTGGGCGTGTTTGAATCGTACTTAAGCAGAAGCGCTGCGGAATACTCCGTTATCATCTCCTGCTGTGAGGGAGTAAGTTCCGGTATCTCGTCTCCGCATCCGCAGAGCATGACAGTACAAAGTGCGGTAAGGATAAGAACTGTTATTCTTTTATCTCGCATCAAGTTCAAAATAGAATTCCACTCCGTTGTTGTAATTGATCACACCGTATGCCTGGTTGATCGAGTCCTGTATGGCCCTGACGATAGAGAGACCTACGCCACTTCCACCATACTCTCTTGTACGGGCTTTGTCCACTTTATAGAATTTCTCCCATATGTGGTCTATAGCATCCTCGGGGATCGGAGCACCGGTGTTGAACACCGAGATCCTTACTTTTTCTCCCAAACGCCTGATATTTATGTCTATTTTACGCTCTCCGTCAAGGTGATTCAATGCATTGGTGAAATAATTGTTGAAAACCTCCTCGGCCTTAAACACATCTCCCCAGACCTCTACGGGCTTGTAATCGTCCATGTGGACATGTGCTTCGTGCTGTCTGATCAGTATATCCGCCGCTGCCAGATATCCGCGGATAACTTCGACTATATCGAACCTCTCCATGTTGACGGTATCCTGTCCGAATTCGAGCTGGTTCAAAGTAAGGAGCTTCTGAACGATATTGTTCATCTTGCCGGCTTCATCGACTATCACGTCACAATAATAATCTCTGCTCTCGGGATCGTCGTTCACACAATCCTTCAGACCTTCCGCATACCCCTGAATGAGAGCGATGGGAGTCTTCAGCTCATGCGACACATTTGACAGGAATTCCTTACGCATATCATCTATGCGCGTCTTATTGGCTATATCCCTCTCCAGCTCGTTATTGGCGGTCTTAAGCTCCGATATGGTAGTTTCAAGCGTTTCCGACAGTTCATTGATATTCTGCCCCAGAACACCGATCTCATTATGGGCAGAGCCCTCATACTTGGCATCAAAATCAAGCTGTTTCATCCTCTCCGAGATCGCCGACAGCGACCTGATCGGCTTCGATATCAGCCTGGATGCCCAGATCCCGATGAAGATGCTGACCAGACCTGCGGCTATACCTATATATATCAGAAAACGATTGGATATCGCCACGCTGTCAGCTATGGATTCCATGGCACTCCTCATTATGAACAGACTGCCGTTATCCATAAGTCCCCACATCTCGACATACTGATCCTCTGTCACCACATCGGTCTTTATCTGAATCACATACCTGTCGTTCTCCTCTAGGAGTCTGTCATCCCCGACCATTCCGGGATTTCCGAAGAGATTGCTGATAAGCTGTCTCTGCAGGAAGTCAGGATCGTTTACGGAAGTGATGACCGTGCCCATGGATTCATCCACGACGACCATGCTTATATTGTAGGTATCGCTGATCCTCTGCACGGTGAGCGAGACTTCTTCGGTATCGGATTCCTCGTTGATCAGCGAGTTGACCGTCTGATATGCTTTGCGGAGCACACCGACTTTATTTTTGACATAATAATCTTCAAGGAAAGTGGAATTGACCAATATGCAGGTTGCGACCACCAGGACTATAAGTCCCAGACAAGTCAGTGTGATCTGCATATTGATAGAAAACTTTACTTTAGAGTTTGACTGATTCATGTGACATCCTGACTCTGTGAGAGCTGATCAGTCCGGCCTTCTCCAGCGCATCCAGCGCCGCCTCCTGCTCGCTCGTCATACTGTCAACATATATCTGATTCTCATAATCAACGATAACACACTTAAGCTGCGCTGCCAGATACAACAGCGGGCTCACATCCTTGGGTATCTTAGAGAGTATGTCATGTTCGTTGCTCAGTGACACGAGCGTCTGCAGATGCCCGAGGCTTGAATCGAATATATTGCCATCAGCCCTGATGACTGCCGGACAGTAGTCCGATAGTTCGGGCGAATAGTACTTGATAAAGCTATCAGCCAGCATATCTTATATCCCTTTTCGGAAAAGTGTCCCTAATATCTGCCGGCTTTGCTTATCCGAAGGTGTTTAATTCTTCGCATATCTCCCTGACGGTTTCTTCACGGTGTTCCATCTGTTCCCTTAAAAATTTAGTTATCGACTTATTGCGAGGACCGAATTCATCAAAAGAAAAAACATCTATGATTTCTTTGGATATATACGGAATAAAATAATCTCTCAGGTTAAAAAGCGAGTAACCCTGATGACTCTCATTATATTCTACCCGAAATTCCCAAGAACCACTTTCTTTGTCGAATCTCCACGTTTCCCAGATAAGATTTCCAAATCCTTTATCAAACCGGTCTATATCCTCCAAATTTTCATAAAGCATAAAAATCGGATCTGTGGTTCCTGTTAAATCTAACCCATTCTCTATAATGCCATAAAACTCTTCCCTGACAATGATTTTGCCATAGTATCCTATATAGTGACTCAACTGATTTTTCTCCTCTATCCTTATATCAAACCCACAATTCCGAAAAGGGAATATCTTATATATCCAGAGAAAGCTGTACTTCCTCTTCCGCCTGCTGCTTGAACTCCTCAACAACCAGTGTATCCGGATGAGGCAGTTCATCTACACTTCTGACACCGAAGCTCTTCAGGAACTGCTCGGTGGTTCCGAACAGGATCGGTTTTCCGGGAGCATCAAGTCTTCCGAGCTCACAGATCAGATCGAGTTCGAGCAGTCTGTTGATCGCATGATCGCAGTTTACGCCTCTGATCCTCTCGATCTCCGCTCTGGTCACAGGCTGTTTGTAAGCCACTATCGACAGAGTCTCGATCACGGAATCCGTAAGGGAGTATCTCTTGGGCGCGGTAGCTATCTTGATCAGATCATCATAGAATTCCGGTTTGGTACACAGCTGCACCGCGTTGTCGTACCACGCGAGCATGATACCGCCGTTTCCCTTATTGTACTTCTCGGTCATCTCTTCGAGATACTTCCTGGTAGTCTCGACATCCTCTTCTATCACGGAAGCAAGACGCGATATATCCACGGAATCACCCATGGCAAAAAGTATCGCTTCAAGAGTCGCTGTCGCTTTTTTCTTATTCATATCAGTCCTATCCTGATCTATCCGATCTGCGCAAGATCTATGCGCTCATTGTTATCGTCGTTATTCGTAATGATTATATCAGAGAAGTTTTCCTTCTGCTCTATGGTGACCTTACCGATGCGGATCATCTCGAGCACCACGAGGAAAGTCACTATGAGTTCCGCTTTGGAGCCCTGTTTCTCAAGCAGTGAACGGAAGGAGAATCTCTTATGTTCTCTCGTATAGGCCTCTATATAGGTAGCCTTCAGGGATATGTCTATCTCTTCTTTTTCGATATTGCCGAACGAACTCCTGACGGGGTCGATCTTATCCTCCTGACGCTTGAGTATCGACTGGAAAATGTCGTTAAGCGCCGCCAGATTCAGGTCTCCGATCAGAGCATCATAATCTATCGGCTCTTCGTGGCTGGCAACTTCCGGTGGGATATTTTTCTTATGATAAAGATTAAAGCCCGACTCAAGCTGCCTGTCCTTAAGTTCCACGGAGAGGAAACGGACCATCTTATACTCGAGTAGTTTCTGTACGAGTTCGTCTCTGGGATCCTCTTCCTCGCCCTCTTCGTTAACCTCTTTGGGCAGGAGCATACGGCATTTGATGTCGATCAGAGTAGCCGCCATTACGAGGAATTCGCTCATGATGTTCATGTCACGGTCCTCCATGGCCTTGATATAAGCCATGTACTGGTCGGTGATAGTCACGATCGGGATATCGTATATATCTACTTTATTCTTTTCTATAAGGTAAAGGAGCAGGTCGAGCGGCCCCTCAAATACCTCAAGTGTTACGGGTATAGCCATCGTGTAACCTTAATCTGTTTCTCTCTTAATATCTATAACGCCAAGTTCGGCCGGATTGAAGACTCTCACATGGATCGTGTGAGTACCCATTCCGCAGCTTACTATCATCTTGCGTCCGTTATCATCATATTCTCCTCCCGAATACCTGGGAAAAGAGAAAAGCCTCGGGGCTATTAGTCCTCCTATAAAAGGAAGTCTTATGATCCCGCCGTGGATATGTCCGGATACCGTAAGATCCGCGCCCCAGGCTGTATAGTTCTTAAAGTACTCGGGATTATGCGCTATCAGTATCTGGAATGCTTCTTCGGATGCTTTTCCCACATAACCGTCTATGACTTCATCCGTCATCACGGTCTGTGCGATCCTCTTATAATAATATTTCTCAAGCGACACGCCGGCGATATCTATGCCAGCATCGGGGATCGTCATCCGCTCGTTATCCAGGATATGAACATTGTCCACCGAGATCCGGGGCAGATATTCCTCCCACATCGTGCCGTACTCTTCGGGATAGATCTTTAATCTGTACTCGTGATTGCCGAGTCCGTAGTAGACGGGATAATCTTTTGCAAGATCGGTGATCAGTCTGACCGCTGTTTCGAAGCTGTGCCCGGCAAGTCCGTCCAGAATGTCTCCCGCGACCAGTATCGCATCGGGATGCTCTGCTTCGATCGCATCGAGGACCCTGCGGTTATGATCTCCGTAGTCCTTGTTATGCAGATCGGCCAGCAGCACGAATCTCGTATCACGCTTCACTTTGTGAGAACGGATCTCATATCTTCTCACCACGAACCGGTGAGTATCTATGATACACGAGATCAGACATATCAGACCGAATATGATGATTATGCAAAAAAAGATCTTCATATAAAAATATCACGTCATACATACAAAACCCTTCCGCCTAAACGGAAGGGTCTTATTATCAGTTGTATTTCCGCTTTCTAGCAGCTTCTGACTTTTTCTTACGTCTTACACTGGGCTTCTCATAATGCTCACGCTTACGAATCTCCTGCTGGATGCCCGCTTTAGCGCAGCTACGCTTGAAACGTCTGAGTGCGCTGTCAAGACTCTCATTCTCTTTTACGATAATATTGCTCATTTCATTCCCCTCCCTTCAGACCCGCATAAGACCTGATCGGGTTATTCGGTCCCGTATATATATGCCAAATCGTGAGACCATTGCCTATTATACCGATATCATGCCTGTTCGTCAAGGGAAAATGGGCAAACATCGCGTTACAGTTTCACGACTTCGATATTCATCTCTCGGGCACGCTCGCTGTGAACATCCGAAATATCCTGCGTGATGTATATCTTCTTTCTGGCATATTTCCCGCCGAAACGTCCGGCGAGAGTATCCAGTTCATACAACGCTTCCGGAAACTTATGCTGAACGTTTTTTCCGCCCTTGCACGATATGAATGTAGGGACAAATCCGTTCAGTTTCAGGACATCGATCTCATTTTTCAGATCGTCTTTATCGGGACCGTTGATCTTACCGTCCCAGTCTATATGAACGCCGGCCATATAGTAATCCGCATTCACGGATTCCAGTTCCATGGCCCTGACTTCAAGTGCGCTGCCGCCTTCAGATATGAATTTCTTCACCTTGGCATTCTTATAGGTAAAAGAATAGCGGCCGTCAGAATGAACCAGGTCTGTGATCAGCCCTCTCTCTTCAAACTTATCCAAGATCGCATTCAGCTCCGCGGGAGTATCAAAAGCGTTATTCGACTTACCGAGCAACTCTATCACTCGTCTTGCATCCATTGAGACATGAAGAGAATCATCACCGGACATATATCTGCTCATGAACATGGAAAACGGATTCCAGAGATCCCCGACTTCCTTGATGACCTCCCATATCTGAAGCGCTATGCTGATATTGGTGGATGTTGCGTCCTTATTGGATTTGTGGCGGTCATGGTCGATCTTGGCCCCCTGCATCATCAGATAAGCATCCAGATCCATCCTGACCTCGCGCTTTGCCCCCGTCTTGCTCAAAGACGATGAGGCTCCGGTATTAAGTTCGTGGATCCGGTTTTCCACAACATCAAAGAAATGAATGGGAACCTTTATCTCCGAAGCCACTATTCCGAACGCAACAAGGATCAGGCTCTCTCCGCCCGTGATGTCAAAATACACATCGTTTTTCTGAGACTTTTCATACTCGATATGATCTTTGATGTTTTTGATGACGGATTGAATATCACTCTCGGATATAGGATCAAATGACACTTCCTTGACGCCGCAATACCCTTTAAGGAATGCTTTTACACGCTCCTTCTGCCTCTTGATCTCCTCAAAATATCCGAGAAAATACACCTTATCGATGTTGTAATTCAAACACGTAATATAGTTCTCTATGGGTTCTTTATCCAGGAATTCAAATAATACGGTCATGATATACCCCCCTTGAACAGAATATTATACCAACTTGATTATGTGCTAAAATATGATGGTAATCAACATTAATCACGAAAGGCGGTCCTACTGACAGATATGAGCTCCAGATCTATCGATACTGCAATACGAAGCATGTTCCAGATGATCGTTCTGATCGATGACGGCACCTGTAAGTGCACGATCATTGATCATAATCCGGAACTTGCGAACATAATGCCGGACAAGGCGCCCGAAAAAAAGAAACTCGATCACGAAGTATTCCTGCGGAGTTTCGATCGTAACATTCACCCTGAAGACAGGGAAGAATTCGCCGCCTTCATGGATCCTCAAACATTTGTCGCACATCTGAAAAAGCATGTCTACGTTTCCATGGAGTGCAGGATCAGACATGCAAACAGAAAGTATTACTGGTCCGAGGTCACTCTCTGCAACACTACCAAGGAAGACAGCACTGTCGGAAACGCCGCGCTTTTTCTCATAAAGGATATTCACGTCAGAAAGACTCGTGAACTCAAGCGCGAAGCGGAAGAAAGAAAGTTATTCAACACTCTTAAAGATAAATACGACGCCCTCTTCGAAGAAAACATGAAGGATTATCAGACCGGATGTTACAACCGAAAGGGCATGAAATACTATTCGGATATAGTGATCGATGAAGCGAAGAAAACCGGAAAATATCTGTTCGTATGTGTTGCCGACTTAAACGGATTAAAGCATCTGAACGATACTTACGGACACGCAGCCGGAGACGAAGCCATCGCAGCAGTTTCCGCAGAGCTGCTGAAAGCTTCTCCCACGGGAACGAGGATAGTCAGGACCGGCGGTGACGAGTTTCTGCTTTTCGCCGCTTTGGACAAAGACAGCACAGAACCCGATGAAATGGGGGCCAAGGTCGACAAAGGGCTGGCAGATTACAACCGCGACCACCCCAACCCTTATGAAGTAGGAGTAAGCTACGGCTGGATCTTCCAGCCCGTAAGTGACGACCTTCTGTGCTTTGACGAACTGATCGAGATCGCCGACTACAAGATGTATGAAATGAGGCTCACACGCGATAAGTATCGCAGAGACTGAATCCCGTTCATGCTCTCCAAATGGGAAACCGATCGGAAACGATAGAATAATGCGCATGAAGATAAGCTATAAGAAAACCCGAGGTCATCGCATCAGTGTGCAAGATCGACGGAGGCAGTGACTATCTGTACTACATATCGGAAGACCTGACTGCGCAGAAGGTCACATTTACTTATAATGAAGATTCATCTGCATCCAGATCTGCCAGGCTATTATCTACCAGACTCATCTTGGCTTTTTGAGGCGAAATCTTAATCCCGCTCACAACGATAGCTATCACAAGAGCTGTAGCCACTATCATATACGGCAACATCTCGATCACAGATTGAAGTATTTTATTGTGAGCTGATTCCGTCTTCATATAGATGCCATTTTATCATAAAGAGCCGAATTAGTCAGGCCGTACGGAACCCATTTCGGTGCATGTAGTTGACGAATTCTTCAATGTCCCGTGAGTCTGTCTCATATAGTGCCGACTTCACGACCTCGTGATTCAATCCCAGCAGTTTTCTGACACCCAGCATCTTGTGCTCGTTGTTCGGGAATCTGAATATACCGGCTATCACCTTATTCAACTGCTCTCTCTGCGAGGCCTTCATATCAGATAATTCTTTATATCCCTTAATGAACTTCACTGTATCCGTAAGAGCATTGATCAGCGTCACCGCCTGTTCCGAGACTGACGGTCCCATACATCCGCGAAGCACATCATCCACAGTGATATAAGCGTTCTTACTCTGACAGAATGTGATAAAGCCTTTGGCCTCCATCGCTCCTATGTTACCTATGATCTTGTTTCTTATCACATCCTTCTTCACGTCGGAATCCAGGTTCAAAATATCACTGACCCTCTCCCATGACCTGGGGGTAGCAAATACCATCTCATCCGTTCCGCTCGTCTGAGTATGCAGTGATGAGGGTTTATATGTCAGATACTTGATCACATAAGGATGAATTCCGTGATCAAGAGCATATCCGTTCTTCCAGCAATCGAAATCCACTTCGATATTATGAATCTCGAACCTGTCAGCCAGAGGTCCGGCCATCTGCACATACACTCCGTCGTCTTCTTCCCTGTTCCCCAGAGCTATGACAAAAGTGCCTTCCGGGAGGTGATACTGTCCTATCCTTCTGTCCAGGATCAGCTGATATGCCGCCACCTGGACGCGCTTAGTGCATGATGTTATCTCATCGAGCAGAAGTATCGTTTTCTTACCGTCCCTCTCTTCATCCGGCAAGATCTCGGGAGTAAGCCACCTTGTTTTGGTCTTATCTTCATTGGGAAAAATGAGCCCGCCGATCTCAACTTCCGACATCTGCGAGAGCCTGATATCGATCACCTTATACCCATACTTTTCCCCTATCTGCCAGATGACCTGCGACTTACCGATCCCCGGTGCTCCGAGTCCCAGCACTGAGTGTTTCAGGTTATGCGCTATGTTAAATTCTATGCAATCTCCGAAATCCTTAATAGTCATCTTGTTTCCTCCGTATCTCAGTTCAATCTGGCAACTTTACCCAGGTTACTGACATTTCTGTCTGTCGGAGCCGACAGAACCACGATTGTCTTTCGTTTATATTGTTTTGCTCTGAAATCACTTACACGCTCAAACCATCCGTCCGTCAGGATCAGCATAACCTTAGGATCGATCCTGTTTTTCTCCAGGTAATCGTATACCGAATTGGCATCTGTTCCTCCGCGGTAGTTCACATTGCAGCGTGCTATATCGTCCTTAGCGACATTAGTGTAAACATCATGCACTGAGGTATCCCAGAATCCGATATTTACGTTGGAATCAAACTGCCTGCATATGTCATAAAGCTCGGAAACGAATCTGTTGAGTTCATCCTGAGATATCGATCCGGATGAATCAACGAAGGCCCATATATTCTCAAGGTTAGACCTGACCGACTCTGTTCCTGCTCCCGGGAGAATGAGCTCCATATGCAGATACTTTCTCTCGGGATGATCATATGAAGTATCCTCTGCTTCGGCCTCCATAAGAAACCGCTTAAGCAGTTTCTTCCATGGCAACCGATCTGCATGCTTCAGGATGTTAAGTTCCTCGGCCACGATCTGTATTGAGGGATCATCAGACCAACTTTTCGTTGCATCGTCAACGAGCTTCTTTATCTCATTTTTCAGAAGTTCGGCTTCCGCAGGCGTCAGATCGAAGATGATATCATAGCCACCCGGATCCATTTTTCTCTTCACGGGTTTTAGTTTGACCGGGAGTCCGTAACCATCCCGGATCAGCAGCACATACGGGCTTCTCCTGTTATTCTTATTATCCTGATACAGAGCATGGTAGAGCTGTTCAACAGCCTGACCGGTATATGAAGAAAGGAAACATCCGAAATCGGGCTTGTCGAAACCGATGTTATACCTCTTCGACGGACCTTCTTTTATCCCCAGGCCCTCCTCAAGCAGTCCGTTCACCACATAGTCGGATGCCACATTCCACAAATGTTCATCCATGCCGATTTTGATTGAAAAGTGCAACAGGATTATGTGCATAAGTTCATGCATCATGATATAGTTTTGCTGCCAGACCGAAAGTCTGTGCATGAAGGAGCTGTTATAGTAAATAACTCTGCCGTTGGTGCAGGCCGTCTCTACGGAGTTGTTCTCAACGACATCCACATGTGACATGATATCGCCGAAAAACGGCATGTTCTTCATAAGTTCTGATCTGAATTCCGATATATGATCCGCAAGCGCTTTATCCATAAATTCTCCTAACAAAAAAGCATATATTTATCAGTAACCGCGCGCATAATATCCGATCTGCCAACCGGATTTCCTTTTGAGTCGAGAATGGAAAGCAAGCCTATTCTGTCATACGGATGTCCGTCATCACCTGTCAGGCAACAGCTGAATTCAAAATAATATGAATCCCCATGCCAGTTGACCTTCTTAAGGTTCTTAAAAAAATACGTGTCCCTGGCAAGGCTTAATTGCAAACTGATATCGGAATCGCATATGCTCCCTTCCTTTTCGCATATGAGAAGTGCCACCATCGACCTCTCATCGCTGAACTTTCTGTTTGTCATGTCCTCTCCCGTAAGGGAGATCTCATAGCCGTTCAGGATCCGATAACGCATATCCTTCTCAAGGATATCATCGACATTCAGATGATTCTCTTCAAAATAATCCGCAAAAGCAAGTATCTGCGGATCCGGATATGTAATCGGCCGGGTATAGAGATACCCCATCCGTCTGTCCACAGGAAAAATGTTCGGCACGGCCTTCGGCATGAAACTCCGGATAAGCTCATCGTTCTTCTCTCCCAGCGCCTTGGGATCGATGATATATCTTCCGTCCGTAAGCCGTATGCTTCCCTCTCTTACAGTCACATATTTGTTATATGGGATCCTCAGCCAGAAACTGATCTTATCAAGATGTGTATCTCCAAATGCATCTGTTTCCATCTCAACCAGGCTTTCCGGCAAAACCACGTTTCGTAAGGCTTCGCAACCGGCAAAAGCCCTGCTCCCCATCTGTCTGATCCCATTCTGAACAGTTATATCCCGCATCTTGTGAATGCCCATGAACGCCCCGGTACCGATACGTGTGATCGAAGCACCGTTAACCTTTGCCGGGACATTGACACAGTCACTATTGTGAGTGTATGAGAGTATCACATCATCAACTGTTATAAAGTTTCCGTCGTATACTATCTTCACAGATCATTCCTCCGGTTCTTCATAGTTTGAGGCCTCGACGATCCTGTCAAAAGAAAGGCCCTTCCCTTTACGAACCCGGTCATTCAGTTCTTCCACCTGCCGGCGCCTGAGATATAAGCCTCCGATGATCTCTGCCTCTTCCATGGTGCCGGAGCAGGCGCACAGATCATACATCTCCTTCAGGTTCATCATGATCCTGTCCATATCCGGCTGAGCCAGCACATATGATATGCCACGAGTAAATGAGCACTGTTCCAGATTAGTCATTTCCGCCCCCCCGATGAGCACATGCTCTTCTACACATGATTATGAGACGGAATGGAGCAAAATCCCATAAACCTATAGTTTAGTAAAGAAGGGAGAGCTTTCGCCCTCCCCCGTTAAAGTTATTATTCTTCGCCGACCAGGATCTCATCGATTGTGGTATTGAACAGTTTGCTTAACGCATATAGATTATCCACTGCCGGAAGGCTTTCGCCTCTTTGCCATTTGTAGATGGCCTGCTCTGACTCAAATCCCATGTAATCGGCTATATCTGAAACCTTGATATTCAATTGTATTCTCAATTCCTTAATGTGAGCTCCTGTCGCTTTGGCATCCAAAACCGGATACTTCATCATCGCCTCCTTATAGAATTCAAACCACCTGCTCCGATGTATCCTCTTGCCTGTGCAATCGACAACCACGTCTCCGGGGGATACTTAAACCATCGTCTTGCTCAGGGACCTGGATCCCTGAACCATTGTGTCTGTCTATATGGAGTTTTATTGAATTGTAAGAATAGTATATATGATGACTGCCACAGATAAAATGGACAGTTTTGCGAAATATGCCTCCTAATTCAGCTATAACTGCGAAAATCTTCTATTGTTTCAGAACGCCCCGAACCCCATCGGTCTGCGTTTTGGCTCGTCTGATGCCTTCGCATCGGTCTTCTCCGTGGCGGATGTGAAGTCGGTAGCCTTAAGTTTCAGTCTGTTGTTTTCATCGAATTCGTAGCGAAGTGCTGCGATCCCCCAGGTGTTCTCATAGAGGTTACGTACGAATCGTCCGTTTGCAAAAGACTTATCCTCTATCACCTCATCCTCAAGGCCGTCGAAATATGTGTGAACGGCATCTTTGAATGAATCGTCATAGTCAAACGAATCTCCGATCATACCCATGAATATCTCTTCCAGTTCACTGCGTGAATAGTTCGGGAATTCGATGATCGTCCGGACTCTGCTCTTAAGCCCCGGATTACTCTCAAGAAGATTCTTCATCTCCTCTGTATAGCCGGCCATGATCACACACATGTCGTCGCGGTGATTCTCCATCTCCGCTATGAGAGCGGTGATCGCTTCCCGGCCGTAATCCTTAGAGTCCGAAGCTGATCTGAACAGTTCGTATGCCTCATCTATGAAGAGCACCGAACCGTATGCCGAGCGGCAGTATCCGCTGGTCTTCGGTGTAGTCTCGCCGATATATGTTCCGCACAGATCCCTGCCTTTGATCTCATAGAAGTTACCTTTGCTCAGGATCCCTTCTTCCTTCATCTTCTTGGCAATGATGCGCGCCATCGTTGTCTTGCCGGTACCGGGACTTCCGGTGAAGCACATATGGATAGTAGGGCGATCCAGTGACTTGCCGTTCTCGGTCATCTTCTGCTGAACCTTGATCTGATTGATCAGAGTATTGACCTGCTCTATGATCGAATCCACGCCGATCATGCCTGCTATCAGTTCCTCGCTCGATCTGTCATCAACAGACACATCCAGATACCGCTTCAGTTCCTCCGCGGTGATCTCTTTGTTCTCCGGATCGGCTTTCGACTCCGCCTCCTCGCTTATCCTGTCATAGAGGATGGATTCGACCATCTTGGCCACGCTTCGGTATCCGTAGAAACTGCCGTCGTTCTTCTCGGCGACGATGCCCTGCTCCAGGATATCGTCGCAGTCTTTTGCAAAAGAATACCCATACCGTGCTGCTTTTATCCGGATATACTTGAGCATATGCTCGCTGTCAGCCGGCGGCACGATCAGCGGACGTACATTTATTATGTCGGATATGGAATTGCTGATATCATGTACTATCCTATACTCCATGAACGGAACACGGAAAATGAACAGAACCTGAGGATTGGCATCATTGATGGCGATCAGATAATCCTTGATCCTCGTGGTGTTCAGTTCCGCGGTCCATCTGGATATATCTATGTCTATGATCCTCTGGAGTTTGTTTTCCTTCTCGGAGTATCTGGTGATATTCTCGACATTATGCGCGAGCTTATCCCAATCATGATAGCGTTCATCCCGGCCTGCGGTATCTCCTATTTTCTCCTTTATGACCAGTTCATCAGCTTTCACGGCTGCAAGCCCAGACTCCGCATACAGTTGTGACAGCGCTTTCAGGAATGTAGTAAGTCCGTTGCCGTCATCGATGGATATGAGTAAGGACTGAGACCAGAGCAGTTTCTCATTGCCGCCTGCTTTAAAAGCCGGGATTATCTTTCGCAGGTTATCAAGATATTCCGCGAGTACCTCCGAATAGATCTCGATGGGCTTTTCTGGCGCGGCACTGTCCTTTTGAGAGCGGGGTTCTTCATTCCTTTTATGTGACCGGGTTTCGATGGTCTTGGAATAAGCGACAATATCGGACAGTTTGCTTCCCTGCTTAAATACCGCAAGTTCTTCCGCAGGTATATTATCCAGCACATCTTTTATCTGCACTCTTACATCGGTTGACTCATCATACCCTAAAAGGACCGTTCCGTAACTGAGGGTTGTGTCAGGATCGTCCAAGCGCTTCGTTATGACTATCTGAAGGCCGTTCTTTAAGAGTTCCATGTCGAGATCCTTACTCGCCAGGAAGTCTTTTACACCCTTCAGTTCCTTCATCATGCCGTCCACATCTTCGATCTCGCCGTTTTTCAGATATTCGGCAAGAGAATCGTCGCTCATGGACAGCATCTTGACATAACCATACAAAATACCTTCCGGAACGGATTCCGAAAGGTTTTTGCAGAATTTCTTTGCAAGATTCAGTATCTTGTTATCAGTATCTACTATCATATCTTATGCCCACAGTGCTTTCATGATCTTCGGATATGCATCATCCACTATGCCTGCCATGCGAGCCATCAGCTCATACATCTCCTGTGCGCAGCTGTCAAGCTGGATCACTGCATCCACACGGCAGCAAAGGTCCGAAGCCTCTTCGTCCCATACGAACTTGACCCATCTGTATGAATCATTAAGTGAATTGCATATCTTGTATATTTTTTCAACCTGGTCCTTGGGGATCTGAGCGAATTCTCTGCCCTCGATGTGAGCGGACTCATCGTCAGGATCAAACTGAAAATATGCAGCAAGCTGCGTATTCTCAAGGCCTAACCCTGCTCTGATGAGGTTGTGTTCCTCACTGACCATGCTAACTTTCATGTCGTGTGCGTCCATAAAAGCCATAAATAATTCAGCTGCCTGACTTGCCATATTAAATACCTCTCTTTCTTTCCCCCGTCCGGTCAACCGGACACTGTATCTATTATTCTATCATATTTCCTGCTTTACCTTCATAACATATTCCTGAAATTGTCTGGTGATATCAGACGCTTCTTCGGAGCTGCCTCCGTTATCGGGATGGACCTGCTTCATCAATTCTCTGTATCTGGTCTTGGCCTGCATCATATCCAGTCCCCAGAATATGTTATCGGGAACCCGGTATTCCCGGGCGGGCTCTTCCGAATGAGTTTCATTGGATCCTTTATGGGATTCATTGGATTCTTCATGGGTTTCATTGAACTTTTCATGGGTTTCGTTGAATTCTTCAAAATTATCTGTGTCGGTTTTATCATATGTCGATCTATGCCGACCCTGCCAGTTTTCATCGGAGGTCATAAATAATACGAAATAGATATATATGCCTGCCGGAATCCAGACAAGACCGGATCCGAGTATGGCCAGGGCCGCGAACGATGAAAAAAACGTCACAACCAATATCATTGCTATTATATTGACTCTGCACAGTGCGAATAAAATGAACGGTCCTATAATAGCGTTAAAGAGGATCTCTCCGAGAAATCCTATCAGTCTTTTGAATAAGCCCGTGCGTCCGCCCTTAAAGATCGAAATGATGCTTCTGAACACACAGCCGAAGAACATGTCAAAACATTCATATATTAAATCGGATATAATCTTTATAGTCTCTCTTCGCTGCTGTTTTTTGTAAGCACGAAGAAGCTCATCCACATCGTCGAACCCTGTTTTCCCGTATCCGAACATCGATCTCCCCTCTCTGAGTTTTTATGAACCCGCCCGGGTTCCGTCTTAAACAGATTATAGCCGTGACAGAGACGGATATAAATAAACCTGCAGTTTACTTTTTTCCCGAAAGGCCGGAAAATATATACACACATTCGCGCTCAGATGTTATTCTAAAGTGCGGAGGGCAAAAATATGGCAAAGATCAATGATAACTATCTTCGGCTGCAGGGCAGCTATCTTTTTTCCACAATAGGCAAAAAGGTGCGTGAGTTCAGCGAACAGCATCCCGAGGCAGACATCATAAGGTTAGGCATCGGAGATGTGACACGCCCCATCGCTCCCACCGTCATTGAGGCACTGCATAAAGCGGTCGACGAGATGGGACATGAAGAGACATTCAGAGGATATGCGCCTGACTTGGGCTATGACTTCCTGCGTAACGTGATCTCCGAGAAGGACTTCAAGGCACGCGGATGCGACATCGAGCCCGATGAGATCTTCGTATCGGACGGAGCCAAATGTGACTGCGCAAACATTCAGGAACTCTTCAGTACAGACAACACCATAGCGGTATGCGATCCCGTATATCCCGTATACGTGGATTCCAATGTCATGGCAGGACGGACCGGACTCTATGACACGGCAAGCGAACGCTACGGCAAGGTGATCTACATGCCTTGTACCAAAGACAACGACTTCGTGCCGGATATACCCAAAGAAGTTCCGGACATGATATACCTGTGCTATCCGAACAATCCGAGCGGTGCCGTCATCACCAAAGAGCGGCTGCAGGAATGGGTAGACTACGCAAATGCTCATGACTCCGTGATACTCTACGATGCAGCATATGAAGCATACATATCCGATCCTTCCATCCCCCACAGCATATATGAATGCGAAGGTGCGAGAGATTGTGCGATCGAGTTCCGCTCTTTTTCCAAGACCGCAGGGTTCACGGGACTCAGACTCGGATTTACTGTCATTCCCAAGGACCTCACCACGGGAGGCGAAAAACTCTGGCCGCTCTGGGCAAGACGCCACGGGACCAAATACAACGGTGCTCCATACATCGTGCAGAGAGCAGGAGAAGCGGTTTATTCCGAGGCCGGCAGACGTGAGATTGAAGAACAGATCGCATATTACATGGGTAATGCGAAGATCATATACGAAGGTTTAAAAGGCGCCGGATACGAAGTATACGGCGGTGTGAACGCTCCCTACATCTGGCTCAGGACGCCGGGAAATATGACAAGTTGGGAATTCTTTGATCAGTTGCTCACACAGTCAGGTATCGTGGGAACACCGGGATCCGGATTCGGACCCAGCGGTGAGCATTATTTCAGATTGACCGCTTTCGGAAGCCGTGAAAACACGACCAGAGCAGTTGAGAGGATAGTCTCGAGATAAGATTAACACATATTGGCGTTACGGAGGGTGATGTACATATTCTCACCCTCTTTTTTTATCCGCGCTCCGCGATCTTACCAACAAGAGCGCATATTGCAAATCCGGCTACATCAACTGCTACTATGGTAGATCCTACGGGGGTTCCCGCCATGATGGATATGATCATTCCCACCAGTGCGCATACGACCGATATACATGCCGAGCAGATTATAACCGACTTAAAACTCTTAAACAGCCGCATGGCCGACAATGCCGGGAATATGACCAGTGCGGATATGAGCAGCGACCCCACCAGATTCATCGCAAGGACTATGATGACTGCTATGATTACCGCAATCATCAGATTATAGAAATCCGTATTCACGCCTATCGCTTTGGAGAAGTTTTCATCAAAGGTTACCGAAAATATCTTATTATAATAGACGATAAACACCGCTATCACTACCACCGAAAGTACGATACACAGTACCACTTCTCTCAAAGTCAGCGTCAGTATGGAGGTCGAACCGAACAATGTGCTGCATACGTCCCCGGACAGATTTGCAGATGTTGAGAACAGATGCATCAGCAGATATCCGAAAGCCAGCGCTCCGACAGATATCATCGCGATTGCGGCATCTCCCTGTATCCGGGTATTCTGCCCTGTTCTGAGCAGCAAAACGGCACTCAATACAGTAAGCGGCAGTATCAATATCATCTTATTGGTCAGGTTGAGCACGGTAGCTATCGCCATAACGCCAAATGCCACATGGGACAGACCGTCACCTATAAACGAGAATCTCTTCAATACCAGCGTAACCCCCAGTAAAGAGGCGCAAAGCGCGATGAGTACGCCTACGATAAGTGCATATCTGACGAAGGGATATTCCAGATACATGATAAACTTATCCATCACTGTTCTTCCTCCCTGTTTATAAACTCTCCTCCTATACCGCTATGCAGGTACTCCTCTCTGGTCCCGAAGAATATCTCGCTCCCAATGTGAAGTATATGGCTGGCATACCGCACGGCAGCAGTAATATCATGTGAGATCATGATTATGGTAACGCCCTCTGTGTTAAGCTTACGGATAAGATCATACATCTCCATGGTCACCTTGGGATCAAGTCCGGATACGGGTTCATCAAGAAGAAGCAGTTTCTCCGTAGCACATAATGCTCTTGCGAGCAATACCCTCTGCTGCTGTCCTCCGGACAGCTCTCTGTAACATCTTTTGCCCAGGTCGGTAATCCCCATCCGTTCCATATTAAGCGCCGCTCTTTGCCTGTCATCCCGACTGTAAAAAGGCCGAAACGAGCCCCTGCTCTGGCAGCCCGAAAGCACTATCTCGGTAACCGAAGCCGGGAAATCCCGCTGCACGATGGTCTGCTGCGGCAGATAACCGATCTCGTTGGCCGTTAATCCGTCACCGTAGATTACTTCCCCGCTTACAGGCGGCTGGAGTTCAAGAAGCGTCTTCATCAACGTGGTTTTTCCGGAGCCGTTTTCACCAACAATACACAGGTAATTACCCGCATCCACTTTGAAATTGATATTCGTCTCCACGGCGATCCCGTCGTATCCCACGGAGAGGTCTTTTACAGCGATCAAACTCATATGCTTTACCTTCTTACTGTGTACAGGCGTTACTTCAGTGCTTCCTTCAGCACTTCCAGATTGGCTGTCATTACAGACAGATACGAAGTGCCGTTCTCTACGTCTTTTTGAGTAGTTGACTGCATGGAATCCATAGTCAGGATCTGCTGATCCTTACCGGATGTATTATCACGTACGGTTTCCGCTACACTGTGATCGGTACCATCGATCGTCATGATCGCACCGAGTCCCAGTTCGTCGGTCTTATCGGCCAGGAATACTATCGTTTCAAAGCTGGCTTCGGTTTCAGCCGAGCATCCGGCGAAGGCAGCGTAGTAATCAAGTCCGTAATCGTCAACCATATATCTGAAGGGAAAACGATCTCCGAAGAGAAGCGTATGAACCGATCCGGCTTCTACTGCTGCGGCGTATTCCTTATCAAGATCGTTCAGTCTATCCTTGTATGCATCCGCATTGGCTCTGTAGCTGTCTGCATTGTCGGGATCCGCCTCTGCCAGACCGTCAGCGATCGCATCCGTAAATATTTCAGCGTTACGCAGAGAAAGCCATACATGCTCATCAAGTTCCTCCTCGTGCTCATGGTCGTGATCCTCGTCTTCATGGTCATGGTCTTCATCTTCGTGGTCGTGCTCCATGCCTTCCACGATCTCCTCGGCCTTGACTTTTTCTCCGAGCACTTCAAGCAGATCGATCACTACCATATCTTTATTGACAGCTTCCTTCAACGCATCATCTACCCACGCATCGGATTCGCCGCCTACATATATAAACATATCGCAGGATGCGATCTTAAGGATATCGTCAGCAGAAGGCTGAAAACTGTGCAGATCAACGCCTTTGTTCAGAAGCATGGTCACTTCCGCACTCTCGGCTCTGTCGCCCAGAACTTCGCATACCCAATCGTATTCCGGGAATATAGTCGTAACTATCCTCAGATCCGCGTCTGAACCTGAGGCTGAGCGGCTTTCAGAGCCCGTTGCCTGTCCTGAAGTTGCAGAACAGCCGCATATATTACACGCTGCCAATAAGGCAGCCATTAACATGGTTATATGTTTTTTCATGCCAAATGCCCTCTCGATCAGTTATCACCCGGCTGATCAATTCCCGGTTCCCCCGGCGCAATCCTCGCATATTCCGTAATAAACGGTCCTGATCGGATCTATCAGAAAGTGATGTTCTCTCTGCATATGCTCCTGAAGTTCCACTATTTCTTCGCATTGCAGGTGGATCACTTTTCCGCACTTCTCACACTTGCAGTGGAAGCATACCGTACCTTCGCCGTGACCTTGCTGACCGATGTATTCAAAGCATGCCGAGCTGTTCTTATCGATCGTGTATTTGTTTATCACACCTTCATCCACAAGACGTTCGAGCTGTCTGTACACTGTGGACTGACCGATGGTCGTTCCGTTATCACGGAAATGATTGCACACATCCGCCGCGGTTATATGAACCCCCTGAACACCTTGAAGATAGTCGAGTATCCGCTCTCTTTGTTTGGTATTGTATTTGCCCTTATCTGCCATGGTATTCTCCTTGAATTTGAAAACCATTCTCAATTATAATCTCGCAATCCCAAAAGTCAATATGGAATTGAAAATCATTTTCATTTTTCAATGGGTGCAGAAAGGAGACATAACCTCCAGATATTGACAAGTCCGTCAGCCGCAGATATAATCCGAATAAGCGAATCCGATAATTCGGATTTTCTGCTTGGCTATTGTTCAAAGCAGACTTCAGGGAGGTATCGTATGCAGATATGGGAGCGTATATTCGAACTGATCAATGAACGGGGACTGACTCAAAAAGAGTTCTCCCTCATGACAGGCATAGCCCAGAGTACGATCAGTGACTGGAAGAAGAAAAAAGTCAATCCGGGCGCCGAGAGGCTTAACATCATAGCCCAAACACTGGATGTATCTGTGGAACACTTACTCGGTATCCCCGAAAGATCAGCAGACTATGACAGCGACATTAATACGGATGAAAAAGTTCTTCTTGAATTATTCCGCAGCTACGATACTAATACGCGCAGCCGTCTCATCGACTATGCGAAAAAACTTAATGAGATACTCCCTTCAGACAACAGTGAAATCACTTATGATACAGGCAGATCCGCAGATGTGATAGCTGAAGAACCTGTATCTGATGTTGATCTTCAGATTCGAAAGGATCTGACCAGAAGACTCAGACGCTTGGCCAGGCTGTCACGGATCCGTCTTGATGAAACAGAACATGCATCGGGATTGAATCTCCATCTGCTCAAATATCTTGATTACCTCGGATTGGACAGACTGCAATTCATCAAGAATTATCTTTCAAATCTGCAGCCCTATATGATATCCGAGATCAAAACACAGGAGCGTTTTGATAATGCTATATGTGTACTGGATGAGTTCTATCGTATCTCAGTCTATATCAAGGTCGATGCAACCAAAAATGAAGAGATCATCGTATCATTTCATGAGAATAACAGAAACGGCATCTCCAGGCGAAACTCCCTGATTCGCCGGGATGAGCTGGTCTATGTATTTGCCGATTCAGTCGGTTCTCATGTGGAAGGCACTGACAGCTACTCCATCAATCTGTTCATCATCAGGGGAGTGAAGTCATTTCACCTCAATATACCCGCCAGAAGTTATGATGCAGACGGTTTTCTGGTCAGGGAATCAGATATCAGCAATGCGCTCACGGACATAGTTAACCGATATCTGGAGGATCTGTATACTGCAGATCTGGACTTCTCTGATATAGAGCTTTTCTCATCCCTCCAGCAACTGTCATTTACATCCTATGGCAACGATGTCTTTTCCAATATATCACTGCTGATCGACAGCCTGATCATACAAAAAGACAGCATCGGGCGTCAGACTGCCGATGCTGCCATGTGCATATATTGTAATAATATCCGGCTTCTACAGAAGGATCGTCAGGAATTGCTTGAAACACTTAAAATGCGATATGCTGTCAACTCTGTAAAAGTGATGCCGCAGATACTTGAGCGTGTCGGGATCAATCTGGGCTCAGCGCCCGATAACTGAAAAGATCATGGCGCACGATCACTGACCTGCAAAATAGTTGTCGATCCCGTTTGCGATGCCCTGCACTATCTTCCACTGATAATCCTCGGTCGACATCAGCGTATCTTCGGCGGCATTGCTCATATATCCCATCTCGACTATCGTAACCGGTGTCTGGCACCAGTTGATCCCTGTCATGGTGTCGGTCTCCCATACCCGCTCTCTCTTCGCCCCGGTTGATGCGACCATTGCATCCAGGACACACGAGGACAGGCGATAGCTGGCATCATGAAGTGACCCGTTGTAGGGATTCTTCGAAGTCTGGCATATGGTCATCATCCCGTTTACCGAGGAATTCTCCGAGCCGTTGGCATGTATGCGGACGAAGACATCCGCACCTGCGTTATTTGCGACGGTCGCGCGTTCAGCATTTGATATGTTGACATCATTGGTCTCACGGATCATCAGGACATCATAGCCTCTCCCCTTCAATTCATCTCGGAGCTTAAGCGAGACCTGAAGATTCAGTTCATACTCATAAAGTCCGGTCGATACACCTCTTGTTCCGCTCGAGACCTTCGCTTTCATATCGGTAGAGCCGGGACCCAGAGGTTCCTTCTCGCTGTTTCCGCGTGACTGATGGCCGGCATCTATGGCGACCAGGCGGCCCGAATGCGAAACCGTATCCGAACCGGACGAAGTCGCGCCATCTGCCGTATCACCGGTGGTATCGGTGGTGGAATCGGTAGAATCACTGATTGCATCGGCAGTATCATCCGTGGAACCGGTGGTATCAGCATTATCGACTTCTATCGCTTCTCCGTCAGTTTCTCCGTTAGCTTCACTGCCAGCACCCGTACTGTCGGCATCGGAACCGGCTGTGTCAGTGGAATCAGCAGCATCATCTGACTCATCGGATACATCATCAGCAGATTGTTCAGTCGATGTCTTGCTATCCGTTTCTTCTATGCTTTCCACATGTCGCTGAACCTCGGGCATTTCAGCCTCATCCATTTCCGGAGCATCAGCCTCGCTCACTTCCTGAACTCCACCTGCATCAGCCTCGCTCACGATCTGAGCATCCTGCGCATTCTGCACAGACAGTTCTGCCTGCTCTCCCTTTCCGGAAGAACAGGCACATAAAATGATCATACATAACAGCACCGTCAGGGCGCTTTTTATTCTGCTGCCTTTTTTCATGGAATCACATCCGTCCCTGCCTGTGCTGATACATGTCGTCACAGGCGCGCTTGAAAGTTTGTCTGTATTCCGAATCCATACCCGGACGGTACACAGCGGTACCTCTGGATACCGATAGTTTGATCTCGCCCAACTGCCTGATATAGTCCTCTATATCATCATAGATGCCTTTGGACAGTTCCTCTATCTTATTGAACGTCATGCTCTCGGTGATAGCCACAAAAGTGTCATCACCTATCCTGTAGAGCCGCTCGGTCCCGAATACCTTTTTGAGTATTGCAGCTATTCCGGTCAGGATCCTGTCGCCCTGCTCTTCGCCATGCTCAAATACTATGTTCTTGAGGTTATTGATATCGGTGACATATACGGCATACTCGGCCTCACCGGCAGTTATGGCCGCATTTATCTCATTGATCGCATTATTATAGGTGGTTATATTGCCGACTCCGGTAAGAGGATCTACATAAGCCTGCTTATGGACCATCTCCAGATACTGATGCATCTGATCATGAGTTGACTTAAGCTTATCGGAAAGTGCACCCATGGCATCCCTGGACAGATCCGCCTGTACATCTACAGGAACTTCGGCATCGGCATCCGCAGCATCTCCCATGCTCTCGACAAGCCCACGGTAATCCGGATTATCGGCTATGTCTTTATTGAGTTTCTCGATATCTTCCGTAAGTTCCGACAGTTCATCATATAAACGGCGGAATTTGTCGGCTATTCTGCGTGTAACGAACAGTACTATGGTCGCAGCTACGATGACAGCGCCTATGCTGATCAGAAGGATGGCCACATTGTGCTTCATGATCTGATCATCCAGCCACTTCGCATCGAAGTCCGCTCCGACTATGCCGGCCACTTTGCCTTTTGAATCAAAAACGGGACTGTAGGAACTGTAGAATGTTCCCCAGCTGTCTGTAAAAGGTTCCTCATCCACGGCCGGCGTCCCTGATGCCGCCCTGATCAGCGCATCCGTCGTAACGACGCTCTCGCCGAACTCACCGGGAGAAATGGGGTCCGAATCGATAATGAACCCAAACTCGTTGTTTCCCATATCCTGGATCGTGTAGATATACATCAGATCGGAATTATCCTGGAAAAGTCTCAGCTTCTCGATGATCGTATTATAATCATCGCTTCCTTTATCCACAGCGGTGATGCCCGCAAGCATATCCCCGTCTATCGAAGCCGCGGCAGTATTGGAAATATCAAGCATTCTCTCGTTGATCAGCGTAAGCATGGCATTCTTGGACTGATTAACGAGCACGAGTCCGGTCACCAGATTGATCGCCACCAGCACCGAGCAGATGATGATCATGTACCTGGTCGTAAAGTTCATTTTCTTTTTCACAGATAAAGTTTCCTATGTTCTAACAAATACCACGTAACAATTATACCGACATATAAACAATAATTCTACACGGTTATGCCATGTACTGCTAAAAACGTGAGGAAGCTTTTATTATGCCTTCCGTCCTGTCAACTCTCTCTGCCGCCTCAACCACGATAATATCCGCATCATATGCATCGGTGATTTTCTTTAAGTCTCCTAGGTAATCTCCCCATATCAGAACAGTCTCATGAAAACTTTCTGCCAGATCATCCAACAAATAGAATGCGAAGTAACTGTCTCCTACGATAAGAAGGCGTGTATCGTTATCCACAGCGTCGTTAGTGTAGAATCGGTGCCTTACATCATCAGAGTAAGCGGTAAGCTTCTCATTCGTCAGATAAGCCTTCGGTTCCAGGATATAAAATGATTCCAGATAGTCTTCCTCGTGTATGCCGCCAAAAACCGTATATCCGAAATCCCGCGGTGTAAGATCATAGTCTTCCTCCCGAAGCACTCTGTATTTAATGTCACTTTCCGAATTAATGGCTTCCATGAGATCAAGATATCCGATATACGCGCCTCTGTTAGTCCAATGAGTAGGATCAGAAAACTTACCGTAAGTTGGATATGACTCCTTGGCCCTGATAAGATCATCCTTTGGCGATATCACAGATATATCCGTCCCCTCCTCCAGGGCTTTGACTATCTCATCGGTTTTGGATATGTCTCCGTGACTGATCACCGAGGCGGGAAAACTTTCGGGATAAATGGAATGCTTATCCCAGCATTGAAAATAGTATACTCTGGCTCCATCTTTCTCCAGACTGTCATTTATCCGTTGGAATGATGAGGCAAACTCATTAAGGTATTCTTCGGAATAACGGTTATTATGACAGTAGTCCTGTATCATCGCCTCAGTAGCATAATTGAATTCACCGTCAGGCCCAAGATACATGTCGGACTCTTCGGAAAGCACCCCGAAAACGTGATACAAAAGTCTTGCATTTGCCATGACCATGGCGGAACGGAATCCTATGTTATCATTGACCCATGTTTCCAGATCCCGGATATATTCCGTATTGATCGATCCGTCCTCTGTTCTTATGTGAGGTTTCGACGCAAGGATCCTGTTTTCGGATTCCGATATCGTTTCATCCTTGAGATTAACCGTCACAAGGGGCAGTACCAGCATCACGATAAAACATGCAATAAAGATGATATCCCGTATGTTCTTTTTCTCTGTACCGTCTTTTCCCATAATACATTCCTAGAACTGAAAATATATGAACGGATTATATGTACCTGATACGATCCGGATAACGGAAAGTGCAAAGATCAGGATGAGCGTTACATATTTGACTGAAGCATATACCGAAACGCTGACCCTGTCCTTTATACAGTTTTTGATTTTCTCCGGCAATTCCGAAGAAAAGAAAACGGAGATGATCATTATCAGTATCGTCCATCTGTTAAGATACCAGAACACAGTGAAATCAGGCTCGGCCGGGCGTGATATTCCGAACATGGTCCTGATATAATCCAGGCAGGCACGCAGAGTCGGTGCTCTGAACAAAACCCAGCCGAGATTAACTACAAACAGCGTATATATTCTGGCTACTGTGTTTTTTACTAAGTTGTGACTCGAATCCTTTTTACCGGAATGTGTCCTTACGACCCTCTCGACAAGAATGAAGATCAGATTCCATAACCCCCACAGAACAAAATGCCAGGCCGCTCCATGCCATGCCCCGGTCAGCAGAAAGACTATGGTAAGGTTTAAATATACCCTCTTTCTGTTACCGCCCAATGGAATATATACATAATCCCTGAACCATCCGGATAAGGAAATATGCCATCTTCTCCAGAATTCGCTGATGCTTTTCGATATATATGGCAGGTTAAAGTTTTCCGCAAAATGGAACCCAAACATCCTGCCAAGACCGATCGCCATATCACTGTATCCGGAAAAATCGTAGTATATCTGAAGAGTATATGCGATACTGCCTACCCATGCTATCAGCCAGGTATTCTGTGTCACGCCTCCTGCCCTGTCCCAGATCCCGTCTGCAAGAGAAGCCATTGTGTTCGCAAGTATTGCCTTTTTTGCCAGTCCAATGATGAACCGCTGCACTCCGCCGGCAAACAGTTCCGGATCAACGATTCTGCTGTCAATCTCGCGGGAAATGTCAGAATACCTGACAATAGGTCCAGCTATGAGTTGCGGAAAAAGAACGATATACAGAGCAATATTTAAGAGATTCTTTTGAACCGGGACATCACCTCTGTAAACATCGATCAGATATGATAGCCCCTGGAATGTGAAGAAAGATATACCTATCGGGAGTATTATTTCCCTTCCCGAAAAATGTGTGCCTAAAACAGTATCGATCGATCCGAAGAAGAAATTGAAATACTTAAAATAGAACAGCAATGCCAGATTGGATACAACTCCGGCGACCAGAAAAGCAACACGCCCCCGACCCGTTGTCCTGTCAACAAGCCGGGCAAACGTGTAATTTATAAGAATGCTTAACAGGATGATCCACAGATATCCGGGCTGTGACCATCCAAAGAAAATCAGACTGACAAAAAGCAGCCAGTAATTCCTTTGCCTCCCTCGAAAAGCATAGTACCCCAAAAGGGTTATGGGAAGAAAGATAAACAGGAAAGAATTGGAACTGAAGATCATGATTTCGCCGTTTCTATCTCTGATAACTTCGCTGCGATCCTGCTCTTTACAAGTTCACACAGTTCCTGCTTGTTTAAGTCTTTATACTCTTCAGGTCTGATCGGTGTCAGGAAATGAACCTGAGTAGTAACATGTTCAAATATATTGTTGCCGTTCATGGCTTTGTACGAATCGTATATCGCGACAGGTACTATGGTAGTTTTAGTCTTTAAACTGCATGCGAAGCATCCTGCCTGGAATTCACCGAGCGCGTTCCCCTTATTGGGATCGGTCTTACCCTCAGGGAAGATCAGCATGTTGCCTCCGGTCTTGATCTGTTCGATCGCATCCACGATGCCTTTTGCCTTGCCCTTCATGCTTTCAAGATCGATGAGGACCGCATTTACCAGAAACGCCATCTCGTGAGCGAGCATACGATCCGCCGCTTTGAGTTCCCACAAAGGAGCGCACGGGATATCATCCATATTTCGAAGGATCGCCAGCGCATCGTATTTCCCCTGATGATTGGAATAGAATACGCATGTCTCATCCTTCGGGACATACTCGCGTCCGGTCACGACAGTCGTAACTCTGGCATGCTTGGCTATATGATCTATGACCTTCATGCCGAAATCGTAACGATCCTGGATCGAATACTTTTCGGGATGCTTCATCATATAGCGTGACTTAACCCTGGAATAACAGAATATCCACGGCAGCATCACTGCTATCGGCACACTGAATCGCAAGTCCTTGATCTTAGCCATGACTTAAACCATACCCTCCAGTGTAGTCCTGGCTTCCTCAAGTGCTGCACCGATGCCTGAAGGATCTTTGCCTCCTGCCTGTGCCATATTCGGTCTTCCGCCGCCACCGCCGCCTACTTTCGGAGCGATCGCCTTGATCAGATTGCCCGCATGCGCACCCTTCGCTATGGCTCCGTCAGTTGCCATCGCAACAAGATTTACTTTGCCGTCCGAGTCGGATGCCAATACGACAACGCCTTCGCCGAGTTTCTCCTTTAACTGATCGCCCAGATCGCGAAGTCCGTTCATGTCCACTCCGCTCACGCTAGTAGCAAGGAGTTTCACTCCCTTAACTTCGACAACCTGATCCATTACGTCTCCGAGGGCATCTTTTGCTGCTTTGGACTTAAGAGATTCAAGCTCGGAATTAAGTTCCTTGATCTGCTTCTGCATGGCCTCGATCTTCTTGACCAGATCGGCGGGATTGGTCTTGGCGGCCTCTGCTGCTTCACTTATCTTTTTCTCGAGTTCTTCGTAATATGCCGTAACATTATCACCGGTAATGGCCTCGATACGTCTTACGCCTGCTGCCACACCGCTCTCCGATACGATCTTGAAATTGCGTATCTCACCTGTATGCGCTACATGAGTACCTCCGCAGAGTTCCTTGGAAAAATCTCCCATGGAAACAACACGGACCGTATCACCGTACTTTTCACCGAAAAGTGCCATCGCACCGGACTTCTTAGCCTCATCAACACTCATCACATCGGTGTTTACAGCCAGATCATCGGCGATTTTGGCATTGACGATGGCCTGAACCTTCGATATCTGATCGTCACTCATTGCTTCACCGAAGCTGAAGTCGAATCTGGTCCTGTCGGGATCCTGATATGAACCCTGCTGATGTACATCAGAGCCGAGCACTTCCTGAAGTGCTGCCTGCAAAAGGTGAGTAGCCGAATGGTTACGGCATGTCCTGGCACGGTTTTCCTTATCTACGGAAAGAGTGACCTTGTCACCCTTCTTAAATGTTCCTTCCGTCACGCGACCGATATGGGCTACTCTCGATTCGGGGAGTTTAACTGTCTGCTCAACCGTGAAACGAGCGCCATCTGCGGTGATCTCACCGATATCGCCGACCTGTCCGCCCATCGTAGCATAGAAAGGAGTAACGTCGGTAACGATCGTACCTTCCGATCCTGCCGCTAATCCATCGACAAGCTTTTCGCTGTCGGCAATGGCTACTATATTTCCGGTATCCGTAAGCGTCTCATATCCCGTAAACGTGCTCGTGATATCGCCCGGAAGTGAATCAAAAACGGAGTTTTCCGCTGACTTCTGAGAGAAGTTCGCATTCTCTCTGGCCATCTTCTTCTGAGCATCCATTGACTCTTTGAAGCCGGCCTCATTTACGCTCAAGCCCTCTTCTTCGGCCATTTCAAGCGTCAGTTCGTAAGGAAATCCGAATGTATCGTAAAGATAGAAAGCCGATTTACCGTCTATCTCTTTGGATCCGGACGCTTTCTTCTCATCCGCGATCTTCCTGAATTCCTTCATGCCGTTTTCAAGAGTCGCTTCAAAACGGACGATCTCCTTCTTAAGCTCGTTAAGGATGAACTCTTTGTTCTCGGTAAGGAGCGGATAGCTGTCCGAATAAACATCGTCGATGTAAACACTTGCCACATCGAGCATATCCTCAAGGGACAGATTAAGAGACTGTCCGTGTCTTACGGCACGTCTCAGGAGTCTCCTTAATACATATCCGGGACCTCCGTTTGAAGGAAGAAGCTTGGCCTCATCACCGATGAGCATAACTCCTGTCCTTAAGTGATCTGCGATGATCCTCATGGATCTGGTGGACTTTTCGTCCGATCCGTATTTGATGCCCGACTTTTCTTCGATACGTGCGATAGCGCCCGTGAACAGGTCGGTCAGATAAACATCGTCAACACCGTTTAAGAAAGCGAGGTTTCTCTCAAGTCCCCATCCGGTGTCTACATTTTTCTTGGCAAGCGGAAGAAGTGTTCCGTCCTTCTGCTTGTCATACTGCATGAATACGTCGTTACCGATCTCGGTATACTTTCCGCAGTGGCATCCGGGTCTGCAGTCAGGTCCGCAGGGCTCTGCATCCGAAACATAGAACATCTCGGAGTCGGGTCCGCAGGGACCGTACTCAAGGCCCCACCAGTTATCTTCTGCAGGCAGGAAGAACACATTCTCGGGCTTGAAGCCTGATTCTATCCTGTACTTTGCGCCTTCCTCGTCTCTGGGGGCATTCTCGTCGCCCTCAAATACGGTAGCCGCAAGATGATCTCTGTCGAACTTGAAAACCTCGGTCAGCAGTTCATAACTCCACTGACATCTTTCTTTTTTGAAATAATCTCCGAGGCTCCATGAACCCATCATCTCGAAAAACGTAAGATGGCTCTTGTCGCCCACACCGTCGATATCATTGGTACGTACACATCCCTGAACATTGCAGAGCCTTGTTCCGGAAGGATGCGTCTTTCCGAGAAGATAAGGCATGATGGGCTGCATGCCGGCAACATTGAACATTGCGCCGGTGGAGCCGTCCGAAACGAGCGAAACGGCACCGACATCGACATGACCTCTCTTAACATAGAAATCTATCCATTCTTTTCTTAATTGCTTAGATGTAAACTTTTCCATAGTATTCCCTTCTAAATCTAACGTAAATCTCCGGCGAGGGTGGCTCACCGATCATTATCAGAATTCGAATTTATCTGCGAAGAATGCGCCGAGCTCATCGATAGCCACGCGCTCCTGCTCCATGGAATCCCTGAATCTTACCGTAACCTTATGGTCTTCTTCGGAATCGAAGTCATATGTTACGCAGAACGGAGTTCCGATCTCATCCTGACGGCGATATCTCTTACCGATGTTTCCGCGGTCATCGAACTCGCAGTTGTACTTCTTGGAAAGCTCTGCATATATCTTCTCCGCACCTTCGTTAAGCTTCTTGGATAACGGGAGCACACCGATCTTGACGGGAGCGATAGCCGGATGAAAACGGAGCACGGTACGCATGTCGGGCGCTTCCTCTGTCCCCAGATTCTCCTCATCATATGCTTCGCAAAGGAATGCAAGGGTCACACGGTCAGCACCGAGCGAAGGCTCCACAACATAAGGAATATATTTCTCGTTAGTCTCATCATCAAAGTAGTCCATGGACTGTTTGGATGTCTCCTGATGTCTGGTCAGGTCATAATCGGTCCTGGATGCGATACCCCAGAGCTCACCCCAGTCCGTAAAAGGAAATGCATATTCGATATCGGTGGTATGATCGCTGTAGAATGACAGTTCCTCGGGATCATGATCGCGGAGTCTTAAGTTCTCAGCCTTGATACCGAGTGAGAGCAGCCATTCATAACAGAACTTACGCCAGTACTCAAACCACTCTGTCTGAGTTCCGGGCTTGCAGAAGAACTCCAGCTCCATCTGCTCGAACTCTCTGGTACGGAAAGTGAAGTTACCGGGAGTGATCTCGTTACGGAAGCTCTTACCTACCTGGCATATACCGAAAGGAACCTTCTTGCGTGATGTTCTCTGTACGTTCTTGAAGTTAACGAATATACCCTGAGCGGTCTCGGGACGTAAGTATACGACGTCCTTGGCATCCTCGGTAACACCCTGGAAGGTCTTGAACATCAGGTTGAACTCTCTGATAGGTGTAAAGTCATGCATGCCGCATGAAGGGCAGGGAACGTTGTTATCCTTGATGAACTTTTCCATCTCCTCATGTGACCATCCATCCACGGATGTCTCAAGAGTGATCCCTTTTTCAGCGGCAAAATCTTCGATGATCTTGTCTGCTCTGAATCTCTCATGGCACTGCTTGCAGTCCATCAGAGGGTCGGAAAAGCCGCCTAGATGTCCGGATGCCACCCATGTCTGAGGGTTCATGAGGATCGCACAGTCCACGCCGACATTATAGGGGCATTCCTGTACGAACTTCTGCCACCATGCTTTTTTAACATTATTCTTAAGTTCAACGCCGAGATTGCCGTAATCCCAGGTATTCGCGAGGCCCCCGTATATCTCCGAACCGGGATAAACGAAACCTCTGGCCTTCGCAAGTGTGACTATCTTATCCATTGTCTTTTCCATAATGATCCTCCAAGTGTTTTCCTGTTTTTATTTGATCTCGTAAATGATATATGCCAGTCCGTCCATGTCTTCGGAGACATTTACGGTCTTCTTATCCAGAATTTCGACTCCGTCCGATATGTATCTCACTTTTCCGGGAAAAATGACGTATCCCGGCTCATCAGTGATCAGAACGGATAATGCATCGCCGTCAGTCACGGTATCAAGATCGGCCTGTGTCAGATCCTTGACGGACTTGACGGATATCTTGACCAGGTCGGAATCCATCGCCGTCGCAAAATCTTCCACGACGAACCTCCTGCTGTTGAACCCGGCGTAATCTTCATCCGACGAATAGTTCATGACGCAGGTTAAGACTCCCTCGGTACAGCTCACGTCGCCCGCAGAGATCTTATCTCCGGCATGGTCGAAGTTGTATCCGGAAATCTCTTCGTCGATCATGCTCTTCAGATCCGCAACGCTGTATCTGCTTTCGTCAAAATCCCTGACGATAACGGCCTCGATCGTGCCGTCCTTATGGATCTCCCTGCCGGACAGACCTTGTGTCGGAGCGGCTCCGCATCCGATGAGAGAAAGCGTAAGTCCCGCAAGAAACGCTGCGGCTATGAACCTTTTTTTCTTAATCATATGTAAATGAGTCATCATATCTCCAAACTGATCATTCTGCTCTCATCATGACGGACGGATCAGGCTCATGATGGCCTCGATCTCCGCTCCGTTATCGGGAGCCTCCTCGATCTTGGTGTGAGTACCGTCCTCTGCCACGCTCGCGATATACCCGGGTGAGTCTTTTCCGCCCTTCTCGATCATGTAATATCCGATCTCGGAATCATGCTCGGCTATATATATCCGCAAAGGAGATCCTTCCTGTGTGTATTTCTCGGGAAGATCTATACGTGTGATGAGCATGTCCTCATCGATCTGAAGGGACATGACAGAGATATCATCCTCTGTGTACGGCGGTTTGATATTCGGCGGATACACTTTTCTGTATGCATCCATGACATATTTTTCTTTTCCCAGCCTTATATCGGACAGGACCTTCTTCGGATCCTCAAACAGAGCCTTGGGAAGCTCCTCCCTGCTCATCTTCACATGGGCTATCGCATGGATCTGCTGCTCGGTGAGCTGTACATTCTGCGCCCGCTGTCCGATCACTCCGGCCTTGATGCGCTTGTCTACCAGATCCACAAGCTTATCCGTCAGAATGATGTATTTGGTAAAAGGATTGACTATGATCTCGCTTACCTTATCCTCATTCTTCTTGAGCAGATCGATGACGGCACTGAACGGGAGGTTCACGATAACAGGCGGTTTTTTATCCTCGGGTATGTGCTGAGGTGAAGTAAATACAGGGAAAAGCAGACCCCCGTCCTTTTTCGGCATCAGCATGACCTGAGGCGGGTTCTTTAAGTCGATCGGTATGGGCGCGCCCTTTTTGGCAGCCTCCATGGTCTCTTCGGTCACATTTGCGGGAGCCTTGGCAGGAACCATGACCAGACTGTTCTCCAATTCCATCATGAATTCGTTAAAAGCATTATTGTCTTTTGTCTCCGCAAACCGATCTGCGAGTGCATCAAGGTGTGATCTGTTCATTTTTTCCTCCGGGAATAAATCACGTCAGTCATCTGTGCAAGGATGATGGCTGCAAACATGAGCGCGCATCCGAGTATCTCACGGCCGGACATGATCTGGTGAAGTATCACGGCGCCGGAGATCACGCTGACCACGCTCTCCAGACTCATGATGAGGCTTGCCATCGTCGGATCGACATCCCTCTGTCCGAGTATCTGCAATGTATATGCAACTCCGCAGCTTCCGATCCCGGCATACAGCAGGGCACCCATGCATTCGTTTATGAGCTCCCATGTGGGGGTCTCGGCAAAAACCATCACCACGGCTGACATCAGCGAACATACGCCGAATTCTATGGCCGCCATCGCTATACCGTTCGCATCCGGCACATATTTATCAACGACCAGTATCTGTATCGCAAAAAAGAGCGCACATGCAAGGAGCAGTATATCATCGACCTGAAGCGTAAAGCCTTCTTTAATGCACAGCAGGTAGAGTCCGACAGTGGCGATCCCTACGCTTATCCAGACATTGAACCCGATCTTCTTATGAATAAAGATCCCGAGGATCGGCACCATGATGATGTACATCGCGGTGATGAATCCGCCTTTGCCGGCGGATGCGGTCTTAAGTGCAATGGTCTGGAGATTGGTCGCAATGAAAAGCAGTACTCCGCTTAAGATCCCGCCGATCACGGTGCTTCTGCCGAAAATGCGTTCAAACTGCGCAAGCGTTTCACTTTTTCCCTGCTGGGTAAGAGCTACCTTCTTCGCGATCAGGATCACGGGGATCAGCACCAGGGTTCCCATCGCACACCGGATAGCACTGAAGGTGAACGGTCCGATATACTCCATGCTCGCGCACTGGGAAACAAAAGAGATTCCCCAGACGGTCGCTGCCACAAAGAGGAAAAACTCATTCATGTTACTTGAGGCCCTCTTTGAAGAACTCCTTAAACTCCGTATAGCCCTGTGCCGTCAGCTGCTCTTTCTGGAACTTGCGGTTCTTGTTCATGCGGACAACGAGTATCTGTCTGCCCTTTTCACGCTCACCCGCCGCTTCTTTAAACACCGATACGAGTGTGTCGCTGTCAACGCCCTTTTCCACCAGATAAGCAGTCTTGGAAGTCGAACCGGGAACCTTGAATCCGCTCTCCATAAGGAGCATGATGATACGCTCAAATCCTATGGAAAAACCGCAGGCCGGGACGCTCTGTCCCGTAAACATCGAAACCATCCTGTCGTATCTTCCGCCGCCGCCGCAGCTTCCGCCGAACTCGGGCATTGCAATCTCAAAAATGGTTCCGGTATAGTAACTCATCCCTCTTACGAGAGTGGGGTCAAAAACAAGTCTGTAGTGATCACCGCCGGCCGCTTTGACGGAGGAGATGATCTCCTTAAACGAATCGGCAACGCCCTCTTCAAGGCTGTCGCCCAGATAATCCAGACAATAGGACACGGGATCTTCTGCATCCTTCATGCCGGAATAACGTCCGATGTATGAATCCACCTTATCGGCATCAAATCCCGCTTCTATGAGTTCCGCCCTTACGCCGTCGGTGCCGATCTTATCCATCTTATCCAGGATGATAAAGATCTCATCAAGCTTATCCTCGGGGAATCCGCAGTTAAGCGCCAGTGCCCGGAGGATCCGCCTGTCATTGATCCTGACTTCGAAGTTCCTGAATCCGATCCTGCCGAGCGTCGTGGTCGTAGCCAGTATCAGCTCGATCTCAGCCAGATTGGAAGCATCGCCGAGGATGTCGATATCGCACTGCATGAACTGTCTGTATCTGCCGCGCTGAGGTCTGTCGGCGCGCCATACATTGCCCATCTGAAGGGCCTTGAACGGATTCGGCAGTTCAGCCGAATGATTGGAATAATAACGGACGAGCGGAACGGTCAGATCGTATCTCAGTCCTCCGTCGGCCAGATCGTTCTCCTCTTTGGCTTCCGCGATCTTAAGCTTCTCGCCGCGTTTCATGATCTTGAAGATGAGTTTCTCGTTCTCACCGCCGGCCTTGCAGTTTAAGTTATCCAGACTCTCGATGCAGGGAGTCTCTATCTGTGTGAACCCGAATTCAGCGTATGTGGATCTGATGATGCCCATCACATACTCACGGATGGCCATCTCCTCGGGAAGTATATCTTTCATGCCCGTAACGGGCTTTTTGTTAAGTCCCATTCCTTAACCTCCGACATAAAATACCAAAATATTATTTTAGTTGAAAACTCGGGATTTTTCAAGCAAGATCGGAAAAAGAAGAACAAACTTTGAGAGCATTTTTAACCGCATAATCGGTATAAAGACCTGCGGGCATGCATACCGACCAGATATGATCGTTTAAGTCTTCCGAATACAGGTGCGCCGGAACCTCGGCACTGTCAAATCCGGTAAGGATGCGCTGAAGTCCCTCTCCGGTGTACTTCGCATACGCTTCCTTTCGTGTCCAGATATGATAAAACCTGCGCGGATCGATACATATCCCGGCCGTACTAAACGAGGCACCCGGATCATTCAGGGCATTCGGATCGGTCGCTTCGGTAACGCCCGGTGACTGCATGCAGAGTGCGAGCTCACGATCGGTCAGCGCTCTCCTGGCCACGCTGTACAGGCTCATCCTGTGTCTGATGTGCTCTATGTCACACCCTATGCTGCTTCCGGATATCGCGCACATGGCAGCACCCTTGGTGTGCGACATGGAGAAATGGATGTCCCTGCGGCCGGTAAAATACGGCTTTCCGTGCGTGCGCAGCGAAAAGCCCAGCTTCTCCCACTCGGCTTCATCCGAAACATCGATGCCGATCTCCTTAAGTCCCAGGACCAGCAATGCAAAGACCGTCATGGACTGTTTCCGCACTTCTTCGTTCCTGAACGAATCCACCTTCTTCATGCGGAATTCGGGAAGCGACCGGTATATCCTGTCGTATTCGGCCGAATCGTTTATGAACTTGGTATCGGATATATATATCCGCAGGTAATCGGGTGTTATCATGTCTGATTTCAGAGAAACTCTACAGCAGTATCATGGACATCAGCGGAAGCGTCACTACTGACATCACGGTGGTGAGCGCCACGCCTCTCGCCGCCAGCTCGTAGTTGCTGCCGTGGGTCTGAGCGATCATCGCGGTCATGCTTCCGATCGGCGTGCCCAGCATCACAAGGCACACTCCCACGAACAGCGGATCTGCGCCCGTAAGTCTTATCAGCGTCACTCCGACGAGCGGAATGAGCAGGAGTTTCACGGCAGAAAAAATATTAAGCCTCATATCCGTAAACATCTCTTTGAACTTCATGTTCGCGATAGATGAACCGATAACGATCATCGAAAGCGGAGCGGTGAGATGGCTTAAGTGCGTGACTGTGGATTCTATGAACTCGGGAATATGAACCTGCGTCAGATATATGATGATGGTCACGATGCTTGAGACCGTACCGATATTGATGATCTTGCGAAGAGTTGCCGATGAACGGGAAGATGGTCTCGCCTCTGATCCTCCCGGTTCGAATCCTGCTGCCTCCAGGTCACGGTCCATCATGATATATGCATATGTATAGATCAGTATGTTATACGGGATCACGAACAGTGACGCATACAGCATCGCGTCACTTCCGAGCATCGCATTCACAAGCGGGAAGCCCATAAATCCTATATTCGAAAAAACGGTCATGTTCTGGTAAGCACCGCGCTGTCCGACCGGAACACGGAGCAGCCAGGTTATGACCCACGCAAGTATCACCAGTATGATATAAACGACTACGATCAGTCCGAAAGTCTTAAGAAGTTCCGTACCCCGGATGGTGCTTTCCTTGTTTATCGACGCAGCGAGTACCATGGCAGGGTTTGCGGCATTCACAACGATCGCGGAGACGGTCTTTTCTCCCGCTTTATTGAGAAGTCCGGTCTTATTAAGCACAAATCCCACTATCATCAGCAGGAACAATATGATCATTTGCTGTAAGAGTAACATAGTTTAACAATTGCCCGTATAGACATATTTCAGTTTCTCGCGGGCTGTATCCGCAAGCCGGTAGATAAGCGCCACATCCGTAGCATCACGGTCGCTCATATGGAATCTGGGAAAGAATCTGGATACGTGATACGGAATGTTTTCTCCGCATATATTACCATATCCGTCGGTGAGTGAGGAGACCCATTCGACCATTTTGCGCATCTCCTCCACGGAATCGTTTTTGCCCGGAACGATAAGCGTAGTCAGTTCGACATGACAGATCTTCACCGCCTGCTCAATGAACTCCATGACCATCTGCCTGCTCCCCTGCAGATCATCTCTGTAGTACTCATCGGTAAATCCCTTAAGATCTATGTTCATCGCATCGATATACGGTCCGATCTCGTCAAGCACTTTGCGTGAAGCGCATCCGTTTGATACCAGTACATTCTTCATCCCGCGTTCATGCACGAGTCTGGCCGTATCGCGCACGAATTCGTATCCGATGAGCGGTTCGTTATAGGTGTATGCCACACCGATATTGCCCCGGTCACGATAAGCTTCCGCCAGGTCGGCAAGTTCCTCCGGTGTGATATACCTTGCACGGTCCGGCCAAACCTCGACCATATCTCCCCATGAGATATCATCGTTCTGGCAGAAAGGGCATCTTAAATTGCATCCGTATGAGCCCACGGATACGATCATCGATCCGGGGTAAAATCGGTTGAGCGGCTTCTTCTCTATCGGATCGAGCGCCATGGAAGTGACACGTCCATAGTTTGCCGCACGCACCGTCCCGCCTGCGCAGATCCGCGCGCCGCAGAATCCGGTACTCCCCTCCGCTATCTCACATTGTCTGAAACACACATCACATTTAGCCATGGTCATTTACCGTCTGTTACCCCGGGGGCTTCTATCTCCCATTTACCGCCCAGCAGATAGGAAAGCACGGCGGCATGTGAAGAGATCGCGATATCTCTCTGAAAATCCTCAAACCAGTCTGTCCCTTCACCGGGGGATAATTCATTTTTGGCTTCTTCATCCATTTCGAACACGAACCTGTAATTCGATCGTATCTCAAACTGCCCGTTTCCGGGGGATAAGCAGTTTATCGCCTTGAGATCGTCATATGAATGTGTGATGCTCATTTCAGGTCCGCTCTCTTCATATTCGGTCTCCTCAAAAGAAGTCGCATAGAATCTGTATTCAAAGTCGATCTCCGGAAACCTTTCCATAAAGGATCGTCTGCATTTTTCCATCCGGTCAAGATATTTTCTGTAACACCAGGGCACGACGACCAGCGCATTCGTTCTCCAGGCAAGCGGAAGAATGGTCCCAAGGAGCGGGATTATCATGATATCCGCAGGAACGCCGCTTAAGTCGCAGGGATATTTGGTCATGAGCTTCTTTCTTGAAAAATACTTTTTCCAGGGGCCCCTCATCATAAAGCCGTATTCACAACGGTTTTTGTTAACGGTCATGTCTTTAAGGATAAAGACATTCTCCTTAGGGAGCACGGGATGTTCATCTATGTATTTTCCGAAAATGTCAAACAGCTTATCTTCGGGCCGGCTGCTCAACATCGATCTGGTATTGGCCTCCAGAAAAACTATCCTGTCATCGGAAATGCATACATCCCATCCGATCCAGTTAAGATTCTTCGGCGCCAGAAGATGAGCCTCACTGCACATCCTGCACACTTTTTCCCAATAAGGGATGATCTCACCTTTGATCCTGACTCCCGAATCGGGATGGCTCTCATATTCGATACCGTACTTGTCGGTCCCGTATCTGATCTCACCGGTTTCCAGGTTAATGGGAAACATGATCCCGTTTGCGTGCAGATTATCTACCACACATCCTTTTCTGCCGACACGCAGAAAAGAATAAACAACCTTAACGCCGGTTTCATCCCTTAATGTATTGACCCGGACCGTATTGGCGGTGTCGCTGTTAAAGCTTCCGAGCAACCCCTTCTGGATGACGCACTCTTCCACTATGTAGTCTCCGTCTTCACGGATCAGTTCATCAAAAAGTGCTTCAAGTTCCCGATCGTCTCCTATATCCCTTACTTCGATGTTTCTGCCGCAGGATCCGCGATTGGGTTTTATTATGACCTTGTGTATGCCGTGAAGCCTGCTGACAAACTCAATTTTGCTGCACCGGTCCTTTTTGATCCTGTACCACGGTCTGCCTATATAATCACTCCATATCGTGTTAAATACCCACTTGGCTCCCAGAACTATCGCAATGTCTTTTTCGTTGATCTTCGAGTCAATGAATCGTACACGTAGTCCTGTCGGTATAAGATGCTCGCGCTCCTCCGTGCTGTATTTATACAACTGATCCGCAAGATATTCGGAGGAATACACGCCAAGCTGTATGGCCGCACTGCGAAAATCTTCAACATACCATTCCATGGGATGGTCGCTTAACAGTTCCGCTCTGTTCCGCTTAAGCAATCCCCCGAATTCCGGAACCTGGCACTGTTCAAAGAAGGTATTCTCTTCCACCCAGGTTTTCTGGATCTGTTGAAGGTTAGTCCTCCAATTCATATCCACCGGCAGTTTTTCGATCAATTCAATTGCTTCATCATGTGTCATGGTCTGTTCCCCGGGCTTATGCCCATTATCGGTCTGCGTGCTTATCGTTAGAGTATACCATTTTCAGGCGGGTGACAATAAAAAGAGGGTCCGGGAAAATCCCGGACCCTGCCTTTAGATATCTTTATCATATGCAAAACACGGATGTATCTCTTATGCTCTTAAACTACACCCTGAGCCTTCATGGCTTCGGCAACTTTAAGGAATCCTGCGATGTTTGCACCTGCAACATAGTCACCTTCCTTGCCGTACTTCTTGGCTGCATCGTCAAGGTTATGGAAGATATTGACCATGATGCCCTGAAGCTTCTTGTCAACTTCTTCGAATGTCCAGGAGAGTCTCTCGGAGTTCTGGCTCATCTCGAGTGCGCTTGTTGCAACACCGCCGGCATTAGAAGCCTTGCCGGGGCAGAACAGAACGCCGTTCTTCTGGAAGTACTCGGTTGCTTCCATGGTGGTAGGCATGTTAGCTCCCTCTGCTACTGCGAATACGCCGTTGGCAACCAAAGTCTTGGCATCGTCAAGATTCAGCTCGTTCTGGGTAGCGCAGGGAAGTGCGATATCAACCTTAACACTCCACTGATTGGTTCCTTCCGAAGCCTTGTCATGATACTGAGCTGAAGGACGGGCTGCCGCATACTCGGTCAGACGTGCACGCTTAACTTCCTTGACCTCCTTAAGCAGTGCAACATCGATTCCTTCGGGATCATAGATCCAGCCGGTGGAATCCGAACAGGTGACAGGCTTAGCGCCGAGCTGCTGTGCCTTCTGGATTGCATATATGGCAACGTTTCCTGCTCCCGATACTGCGATGGTCTTGCCTGCGATATCCTTGCCGTTGCACTTGAGCATTTCTTCTGTCAGATAGAGAAGTCCGTATCCGGTAGCTTCAGTACGTGCAAGAGATCCGCCGTATGTAAGTCCCTTACCTGTAAGAACGCCTTCATACAGGCCGGTAAGTCTCTTGTACTGGCCGTACATGAATCCGATCTCACGAGCGCCTGTACCGATATCGCCTGCAGGAACGTCAGTGTCAGCACCGATATGTCTGTAAAGTTCTGTCATGAAGCTCTGGCAGAAAGCCATAACCTCACGATCCGATTTACCCTTGGGATCGAAATCGGAACCACCCTTGCCGCCGCCGATAGGAAGTCCGGTAAGTGAATTCTTGAAGATCTGCTCGAAACCAAGGAACTTGATGATACCTATATTAACTGAAGGATGAAGTCTCAGACCACCCTTGTAAGGACCGATAGCAGAGTTGAACTGAACTCTCATTGCGTTGTTGACCTGAACCTGACCCTTATCATCAACCCAGGGAACTCTGAAGAGAATCTGGCGCTCGGGAGTGGTAAGTCTCTCAAGAAGAGCTTCCTTACGATACTCTTCCTCATGAGCCTCGATAACGACTCTCAGTGACTCAAGAACTTCCTTTACTGCCTGATGGAACTCGGGCTGAGCGGGGTTTTGTGCTACCACACGATCATAAACTTCATCTACGTATGACATTGATCTTCCTCCTTAACTTTATCCGTGGATACTTGTATACAATCTTGGCCTTGAAATAACCCCGGCTCTGCACCGGGGTCATCGGCCACTTCATTTATTATAATGTCACGTCCTTCGATGTGCAAGATTTTTTTATGCGATCCCTCCGAAACCTTCTAAGCAAGTCTTTCCGAGAGTCTGTATTCACCGGATTTTATCCTTTCTTTGATCTCCTTTATGGGCATCGGCTTGCCGAAATAGTATCCCTGCAGTCTCTCACATCCGGCCTTAGTCAGGAAATCCGCGATCTCTTCCGTCTCAACGCCTTCTGTCAGCGACATCATCTTAAGGTCGGCCGCCAGTTTAATGACGGTATTTAAGATGATCGGCGCAGCTTCGTTGGTCCCGAAGTTGGCCAGGAACTTCATATCGATCTTCATCATATCGAAATGATAATCCTTCAGCACGTTCAGCGAAGAGTATCCGGATCCGAAGTCATCGAGCCATACCGAATATCCGCACTCGTGCAGTTTCTTCATGATATCGTATATGAAACCGTCATCATCGGTAAGTGCGCTCTCGGTTATCTCAACATGTATGTAATCTCTCGGGATCTCATACTGCTGCGTGCTTTCTTCAAGTTCCCTGACTACATCCAGCAATTCGAAATCCAGTCTCGAGAAATTGATCGAAACAGGTACTATAGGATGTTCTGCGTCAAGATCCGCCCTGAGATCCCTGCACACCTGTCTGAGCATAAACCCGTCGAGCTTATGTATCAGGCGGTTATCCTCGAGTACCGGAACAAAGTCGGCAGGCGACAGGAATCCGTATGTGGGATCTATCCATCTGGCCAGGGCCTCCGTACCGCACAGTTCTCTGTTGTCTGCCCATACCACGGGCTGATAGTATACCTGTATATAACCGTTAGCCACGGCAGTATCGATATTGTTGACGATATACTGTCTCTTATGGAAAAGATCGTCCACAGCCTTATCGTATTCCTTGAAGTTCATATTGAACTTGTTCTTGGTCAGACTGCATGCATATCTCGCATAATCTATGGCGATCCTCGGATCCAGGTCGCTGGCAAGCGGTCTGTATCCTCCGACCTTCAGTTCCAGATACACGCTTTCGGTCTCTTCATGAATGGCTTTACGTATTATCTCGGTCTTTTCTTCCGCGGTATCGGCATCCGTAAGGACCACGAAATGATCGTCGGACCATCTCGCCGTCGGATCTCCCACAAATGTATCGCGTATCAGTTCGGCAACTTTCTTCAGATAAGCATTGCCGGCCTGATATCCGATCTGGTCATTATATGTCTTGAAGTTCTCTATATTGAAGAAAAGGAATATCTTGTTATCTACATCCGTGGCTTTATCCCTGAGAGAATAGGTGGCCTCCTGGTTAAAGTAATTCATATTGTGGATGCCGGTAAGTTCGTCCTCCACCGCCATGCGGTTCAGCCTGTTAGAAGTCTGAACGAGGTCCTCATCCTTCTGTGCCTCCGTCAGGCGCTGATGATATATGGAAAAACTGATCATGACCAGCACGATCCAGAACACGAAGAAATTGATGGTATCGGCATTCAACACCTTACCGGATATCAGATCAAGTTCCTGAAGGGTAGGCTTCCAGTTCCGGTAAAAAACGAAAAATGAAACAGACAGAATGAGGATGGAAATGAACGGGCGCCATACAAGCATGCAGGCGCAGAAAGCGACCATGGTCACAAAGCATAGGATCTGACGTCCCCAGGAAAGATCATACAGGGATGTCTCAATACCGAATCCGATATTGATTAATCCGAATATGACACACATGGTCTGTCCGAACAGATCCGCTCTCGAAGTTTCAAAAGCTGCCGCAAATTCAAACTCGACATATACTGCAGCCATAGCCATCAGTAACAAGTGATATTTGATGCCGAACAGCAACTCCAGGGGATTCATGATCCCATGATTGGCATACAGGAACCTTGATATCATGACAATATCAAGCAGGACCACCGCAAGAGAAACGATCTTGCCGATAAGGCATTCCTCCATCTCTCTGATATATCTGACCGCAAATATAAAAAGCAGGATGCCTGCAGAACCCAGGATCAGATAATTGGTCTCTCCGTCAAAATACTCCATGGCGGTAAGCCCCGGACGCTGCTGGATATAGCGCATGAGCATCCACAATTCAAGTGCGACCACGATAAAGGACATATACACGGCAGTGTGGATGTTCGCGTCGTTTATGTATCTTTTCTCATATGGAGTTATCTTAACGAAGCCAAGTTGCTTCTTAAGCCATTCAACAAAGATCATTCTTCGCTACCGTCACTTAAACTTTCCAGGTCATTCTGACCATAGATCGTCCAGGTATCCTTACCGCGTTTTTTGGAGGCATAGAGTGCGGTATCAGCCTTATGATACAGTTCTTCGAATCCTTCGGGACCGCCTTCCCATATCGCGGCACCCATACTGGATGTTACTGCGGGAAGAGACTGTCTGGCCGAATTGGCTTTACGGTGAAGTCTGTCTACAAACCTGCGGCATACATCATCGACATGTTCTACGAGAAGATTCCTGTCCTCCTCTGTCATCTGCATGAGTACACAGAACTCGTCTCCACCCAGGCGGCCCTTGATATCGGTCTCACGGAATACCATATCTATGGTATGCGCAAAGCTCTTGAGTACCAGGTCACCCACATCATGTCCGCACCGGTCATTTACACTCTTGAAGTTATCTATATCCATGAAGATCAGAGCATAGCTCGAACGATCGCTCGGATTGGAGAGTGTCATATCAACTATCTCTTCAAAGGAACGCTTATTTACAAGTCCGGTAAGAAGATCGGTCTGTGCCTTGACATCCAGTCTGTTCACCGTCTGAGATACATTGCCTACGATCTTCTCCGTCATGAACAGAACATAGCCAAACGCGGCCAGAGCGGCTACAACAGCGATAATGACCGCGTATTTGGTAACCTCCCTGATGGGTTTGAGCAGTTCTTCGGTAGGAACAGTGGTGATCAAAAACCACTCGTTATTCATCTTTTGGGCATCAACTACGTACTGATCTCCTATCTGAGGGAGCGAATTTATACGGTCAACCAGACGACTGATATTGGTCTTCAGATAACTTCCGGGGGTCACGGTCTCATCCGTGCTGGCAATGATCACAAGCGATTTGTCCGCTACATATTCATTCATTCCTTCCATGAACATGGAATCCGAGATGTCTCTTACGAGACAGTAAGAAGGAAGCGAAGCGACCATGATCGCAGAGTCATTGGGCTTGATGAGATATGTCATGGATGTGCGTCCTGAGATGAGTTCGGAAGTCCAACCGCCGGACTTTTTCAGGGCTTTCTCCAAAATGGGATAAAGCCGGTCTCCGCACGCCTTGACCAGTTCATCCGATATCATGCCTATATGTGAACCATCGGAATAAACAATACAGAAATCCGTATACTCCGGAAGCAGAGCATATGTAGTCAGAGTTTCGGCTATCTCAGCCTCGATATCGGGATCGACTCCGTTTTCAACGGGATCATAAGAAATAACGGTATCATCGGAAGCGACCATCCCGGCGTTGGCCATCAAAACAGCCATGCTGCCGTCCATATTGACCTTGATCTGCCTGTTCAGATCATGGATCATATTGGCGGTATGCTCCTTAAGGGTCTTACCCATCCTCGCATTGAAGAGGATGAGGACCAGACAGAGAATGACAGGTATCAATATGGCAAAACCTGCGATGATCTGAATCCGCAGCTTCCCGGTAGATTTGTCGGTTGATTTCTTTTTGTTCGGATTCTCAGACATCCCTGTAACCATAATCCCTTAAGCGGTCGCCACCTGCTCCTCGTCCAGAACTATACGTATAGCCCAGTCGGGAACCTCCGGTGCCTGCCCGTCATCTTTCAGAAAAACAAAAGCAGTATCATAATCGGGCATAGAGGAAGGATATACCCCATATCCGTCGGTGAAGTATATAAGTCCCCTTAAATTACAGAATACACTATTTTCTATCAAATCGTCAACATAACTGAACACCGGTCTGAAGTCCGTAGAGCCGAATCCGGTAAGCTTTGCCGAAGCGATATAAGCCTCCAGTTCCTCGTTGTTCCTGACCGTCACATCACTCCTCACTTCACTATCGCACTGGATGATATGGACATTGTACTGATTAAAGAAGTTATCGGCGTCACTTATGATACTGACGGTCCTTCGAAGAAAAGCCTCAACAAGCTCTCCTTTGCATGATGAAGACGTATCTATCGCGATCACAAACTCCTTGATCTTGGATACATCCGCATATTCAAGCGGCTCAACCAGCGGCATATTGCCGTATGTTGAGAGCCCGTAAGTATAATAGATATAATCGAACTCCTCATCACTTATGTGCAGGCTCTCTTCGGAAACCATGAATCTGCGCAGGAAATCCGTATAATCCACACGCTCCCTCGTAGCATCCTCAAGTGCGGCACGAAGGCTATCGGAATCGCTCTGTCCCTGTGAAAAGCTCTTAAGATCCGCCTTGACACGCTCGGCTATCTTCTTCCACTGCTCGAGGCTTACTTCCAGCGTCTCGTCCGGAGTCCAGAGAAAGTGTTCGTCCCGCTTAAACAGCCGGGTCAGGTCCTCGGTTTCCCTCTGTGAAGGTTCCTCAACGAGCATCATGCGATAGAGTGCCTGAGCATGAAGTGCGCCGGCTCTGTCCTTAAGCACCTTGAGTTTAAGCGCGCTCTCCGCATCCGACTTCATGACGGTCCGGTACAGACCGATCTCCATGATGACATTCTCGACGGCTATATCACAGGCCAGATCCCAGATTTCTGTCCTTTTTTTATCATATTCATATTCGTGCCGGAAGATAAAGTGAAAAAGAACGTGAAGATACAGCCTTATAATGCTGTTGGGTTCAGACCTGAACCTCCTGATCACCAGAGCGGGATCATAAAAAACAACCGCGCCGTTGCACGCTATGCAGGCGGTTCCGATGCGCGGCTCCCATTTAAGGGCAGCCATGGCGGGACCCAGAAAACGAAGATTCATGATCACGTTATTCTGCGCATCACGGATTATCTCTCCTGCGATCTCCAGGATCTCTTCCTCTCGTGTCCCAGTCATTTTTTGCATATCACTCGTTACGGATAGCCGCAAGAGGCGAAAGCTTCATCGCCTTCTGCGACGGTACGAATCCGGCTATCATGGAAATGATCACCGCAAATATCACAGACAGGAAAGCAAGCCATATCGGGATCCGTGACAGATGTGACGTCGTCACTCCGAGCCCGAGTGCATCGCTTCCGTTTGAAACGTAATTGATTATGGCGGATATGATATAGCTGAGCCCGACACCTATGAATCCGCCGACGAATCCGATGATGCCGGCTTCTATCAGGAACATGGTCCTGATATTCTCAAGTGCGCAGCCGAGCACCTTCATCACACCGATCTCGCGGGTCCTCTCATATATGGACATCATCATGGTATTGGTTATGCCTATCGCCGCGACAAAGAGCGATACGGCACCTATTCCGCCGAGCACGGCCTGAACATAGCCCATTGAGGTCATCGCACTCGATATCCATTCCGCATTGGAATAGGCGTTATAACCGAGTTCCTGGATATAAGCCTGAATATCGGCCACGTTTTCCATATCATCCACATCCACAAGTATCTGCGTGTAGAATATCTCCGAATACGGTTTACCCGATTTGGTGACCGGCTGACCGGGGATGACGCCGCGCTTGAATACCTGTCTGAGCTTCGGGATCAGTTTTTCGATATCACAGAAAACATACCAGGAATTCTGGGTATAGGTATCAGACTGCTGCTCAAGCCCACAGGTAGGTATCAGGAATTTCTTCGGTGGAGTTACCGAGCCGCCCGAATCCTTAGCGGAATAATATGAATTGGAATCAAAAACGGTAAAGAGCGAACCGCCCATGAAATCTATATCGGGAGCCACGCCGGTGGTCCAGTAATCCTGTCCCGTCTTGGAATTGGAATAGTCCGTGGCCACATCCTTGCCATAAAAGAACATAAGCTCTTCGTCGGTCTCGGAAGGAAGCCGGCCTTCACCTACCTCGATGCCGAATGATTCGAGGCCGCCTATCGTCGTTGCCCTGAGCTGAAGATACCCCGAATATGCGCCATATATGGATATGATGGGCATCTGAATGACCGGATACACGTGTTCCACATGGTCCAGCTGAGCAAAATCAGCGACAAGCGCATCATTCAGTCTCAGAGTTTCGGCAGTGGTGGAATCGGAATAGGGAGTTTCAACCTGGATCTGCGTCATGCTGCCGTACGAAGCATACTCCTCCATCATGGACTGGGACAGACCCAGGCCCAGAGACACCATGACCACGATGGAAGCCACGCCGATCACAACGCCCATGATGGTCAGAGCCGAGCGCAGTTTACGCTTCCAGAGATTGGAAGCTCCGGTTATCAACATATCGGAAAATTTCATCAGTCTTTATCGGAATCGGTTTCCGTCTCGGAATCGGTCTTGTTCTCTGCGTTCTTTTCTTTTTCGGCCTGTTCTTCCTCAAGATCCCTGATCTCCTCAAGGTCTTTGAGGTCCTCTTCGTGAAGGGCTTTTTCTTTCTTTTTCCTGCTCCTGATCACAAAGAATGCCGTAACCAGGCCGAGTACCAGTGCTGCCGCACCAATGATCAGACCACGGATCAGCGGGCTCATGCCGCTGCTTTCTTCCTCTTCTTCCAGATCTCTTCGTCCGGATCCGTTGCCGTACATGTCCATATCATCCATCATGATCTCGTTTACGAAGAGGGTTGCCGTTCTTTCCTCCGTGGAGACATTACCCGACTCATCCTCATAGGAGATGATGATCTTTATAGTACCGTCGTCCATGGTCGGTGCGATACCGGTGAGCATCACGTCCACATTGCCGGTCGCTCCGCTGGCCAGATTGCCCACGAAAGCCATGTTGTTCTCTATCGAATCGGCTTCAAACGTAACCTGGGTATTGTAGAGGTTGGTCTTACCCGTGTTATAGATGCTGAACATCAGATTGGTCTGTGATCCCACATTGATGCTCGCGGGAGCAAGCTCGATCGTGGATGTATCGAAGGTCGCCTCCTGATATATGGGGATGGAGATATTGGTACTGCCGGTCAGATCAAACTGCGTGCCGGAATCATAGGTCATATTCAGCCCCAATACGTATGATTTCTGAGAAAGGCCGGCTTTGGCACTCATCTCTATGTTCAGGTCCGTAGTCTCTCCGGGTGCGATCCTCGCCACGTACAGGGAATTGGCACCGGATGTGGGAAGCAGAGGAGAAACCGTCTCCGCCGTGCTCGCGCTGTTGTTTCCCGATCCCGATCCTCCGCCGCCTACGGTCTCGTTGGCCGCAACCAGTTCGAAGAGTATATTCGAAACCGCAGTCGTCTGGGACGTATTCTGAACATGAAGCGTCAGATTAAATGTATCGCCGGAAAAGATCTGCGCGGGACTGGTCTCATATCCCGTGACTATGATCCTGCTCTTGGGCGTATTGTCTTCGTTGCCGTTTCCGCCTATGTATCCGCTCTCGGGTTTACCGAAGGTGTGCACGAACACGCTCAGTTCGGTGGATTCCTCGGCTCTTACTCCCGCGCGGCGGAAGGATATCTTGAACTTGAGTTCATAATATCCGGTCATTACATCATCGCGGACCTTGAAGTGATACGTGAACTCTCTTCTGTTATCAAAGGCATACTGGTCGTTTACATACCCGGGAATATACGGTTCCGTCTGAACATAGCCTGTCTTATCGGGCACAAAAGGCCATACCTTGACATCGGGTGATATCTCGGGCTCAATGACCAGATCGTTAAGTGTCTCGGTACCGACATTGATGATCGGAAGAACGATCGATACAGCCTGTCCGTATGAAACGGTAGGCGTTGACCAGTTGTCCGCAACAGCCAGGAATTCGCTCGTGATCGTGGTAACATCGGTGCTTGCGACATTGACCATGTCTGCTTTAACGGATGCAACATATGACTGCAGCTGTGCTACGGTCATATCGGTATTGGCAATGTAATATACAGCCGAATTGAACAGATCCTGCATCCTGTCATACTGAACTTCATTGAGTTCATACTGGACCATCAGACTGTTCATGTAATGATACAGATCCGCATCGGCATCCGACCTGTTTAAGTCATCTATCCTTCCGGAATCGCTTGTGGTTGTCGTGGTAGCGCTGTCTATGGTAGGATCCGCAAGAGCTGTACTCCTGTATGCCATGGACAGCAATAAAACCATCCCCAATGCAAAAGCTAATCTCTTTAATGTTTTCATGATCAAGCAGTCTTTCTCCCCTGTTATCTGAAGTATTCGATCCAGTTTGTGTCTCGTTTACGGTTATCTATGTTCTCGGTGATCTTGCCGTCGGATATGCGTATCATTATATCGGCATAGCTGGCCAGATGATCATCATGCGTGACCATTACGAGTGTCTGATTCTTGTCCTCAACTATGCGCTGCATAAGGCCCATCACTTCCTCTGATGTCTTGGAGTCCAGGTTTCCCGTGGGCTCATCCGCAAAAACTATCTCGGGATCGAGCACCAGAGCACGGGCGATCCCGACTCTCTGCTGCTGTCCGCCGGACATCTGATTCGGAAGATTCTTCTTAAATTTCTCCAGGCCGACCATCTCCAGTGTTTCCTCGGCCTTCTTGTTCCTTGTTTTCTTATCGACTCCGCGGAATGCGAGCGGAAGGGCCACATTCTCGATGGAATTCATCGTGGGCATGAGGTTATAGGACTGGAAGATAAAGCCCACATGCTCACGCCTGAATGTAACGAGCTGACTTTCGTTCATCTTCTCTATATGCTGTCCGGCGATCACTATCTGCCCTTTCGTGGCAGGCTCAAGTCCGGCCATCATGTTAAGCAGCGTGGATTTGCCCGATCCGGAAGTACCGACAACGGAACAGAACACTCCGCGGTCTATGTCAAAACTCACCCCGTTAAGTGCCCTGACTCTGGTCTCTCCCAGCCGGTATATCTTATACAGGTCCCGAACACGGATGACCATTTCCTTGGATTCACTCATATATACTCCCCGGACGGCATAAACGCCGACATAATAGGAATTATAGCCCTCATGGGATACATTATCAAGCGAAGGTCATTCTATCGATTCAAGCATTGCCTCGCCAAACTCGTTTATCATGTCCTCATAAAGAGGAAGGACCCACATATACATCCCACCGTCAAAGTGAACCTCTATCTCGGCCGCCACTTCTTTATACCTTACATGATCATAGTCATACATCGTCATCGCATCACGCCATACGGATATCAGCTTATTCGCACTTTCCCGTCCCTCTCCGACGTGCCGGTATTCGTCTTCCATGAGATCGTGATAGTCGATGCTCGTGACATTGGCATCTTCGGGTACGTTCTCCGTAAACGCCTGCCAGATGCCTTCTTTATAATATGCAGGACCGACTATGCGGTTTAGCATCTTGCGGTTGCCGGAGTTTTCCATATCGATCCAGATCAGACGGTTCCGCACGGTTCCGTTATTTAAGCGGTAATGGACCTGAAGAGGAAGCGGAGACATCATCTCGTGATAATCCTTCTCCACAGACCTGCCGGCAAGCTTAAGTATCGCTTCGGTATCCGTCAGGATCATATTCTCTTTGACATATTCGGCCGCATCGAGGTAATCATATACATGCCCGTCCTCATCGAAGTTTAAGTTAAAGCCATAGTAATAGCTGTCGAGAGGATCGAATACGGCATAGGATTCCAGTTCGCCCGTAGCGGGAACATAGGCATTGTATTTCTTTTCGACACCTCTCATGATGCCGAAGATCGTAAAGATCACAAAAAGCGCAAATATGATGCTGCCCCATTTCCTCACGGCAGCGGACAGGCTGCGGCTGAAAAGGATCTCCACCAGGATTGAGACGACTATGGCCGTCAGGATCATGGATATGATCTGCATCACGTTCCTATATTCATAAAAACTGTCATAAGTGGAGTTACCCATCAGCAAGGCGACGGGGACGACCACCATGAGCTTGATCAGCATATGTGATGAATAGAAGGCAACCAGGCTCCTGGCCGCTTCCGCAGGGCGTCTCAAGTATTTTCTACGGCACATAACGAATGTTATTGTTGCCCAGATAAACAGTTTGATGCAGGCTCTGGCGAAGAAACCGGCGCTCACTGATAACGAGACATCACTTCTGATGGTCGGATACATGGCTCCCAGATATATGTCTATCACAGAGATATCCGGTCTTTTGGTCGCAAAGAAAGTCGAGTGCGTCGCAAAATCACATGTCAACTCTATCACGCGCTCCCAGAGATCTATGTAAAAGATCAGGACTATATCTATCAGTATGGCTATGACCGTATTGCCGGATAACGTAAAAGCATATACGGTTATGTTCAGTATCGTCAGAAACAACAGTACAGTAAGTACCAGTGCCATGCCCGAACGCGCAAACGCGGCAGGCCCCGGATTTCCCGCCGGGACACCGAACATCAGGCACACGGCCAGCGCCACTATTATTCCCATGAAATAAAAAGAACAGGTATTCAGATAAATGGAGCGGAATCTCTTTTCCGCGGTAACGGGAAGACTGTGATAGAAATCCACCCTTTTCATCGAGTGAAGATAGGAAAAACCGTATGCTCCGATAAAGACCGCCAGGACGAGCGTCACGATACAGAAATTCTCGGTCAGCGGTTTAACCTCATAAAAAGGTATCTCTCCTCTGACTCCGTAGCGGAGCAGCATCGCACCCGAATACACCGCAACTATCAAAAGCGCGAAACCGAGGCTTATCAGGATTCTTCTTTTATGATCGGCAAACAGTTTCCAGTTCATATGTTTTTCCGCTGATATTCGGCAAAAGATCTGTGTCCGGCAAGGCGATAACGGCTGTTATTCCCCAATCCCGTACCGCACTGCTGATCATTTGGGCGGCAAGTTTGCGGCTGTTCTCATCCATGGATGAAAAGATATCGTCACAGATCAGATATTTAACCTTCATCGATACGGCTATGGCCAGATGAGCGAGCAGACCTTTATTCTTCTCCAGTTTCCTGATCGGAGTCTTCATCGGTACCGAACAGCTGTCGCACAGAGCCTTAAGTCTTTCTTCGTCATATCCTTCATATTTGCCGGCATAGAACTTGACAAGTTCAGCCGTGGACATGTACCTGGGACTGTACGGTTCCTCGGGTATCAGGAAGATGCGCTGTCCGACGGTCTCATTGTCATATACGGGCATATCATCCACTATGACAGCACCGCCGTCAGGGCGCACTATACCTCCGATAATACGGACAAGTGTCGACTTGCCGCTACCGGAGGTACCGAGTATTACGCTTATCTCCCCTTCGGGAAAAGACGCGCTGACCTTATTTAATGCGCAAATATCTTCAAAATGCTTTGTAATGTTTACGATCTCGATCATCACATCACTTATCGCACATACAGATTACTGTATGAGCAATGACTTGCCTGTCATATCCTCAGGCTGCTCCTCTCCCATCAGTTCGATAAGGGTGGGAACGATATCTGCAAGAACGCCGTTCTCACGGAGCTTATACTTGGGATCTGCATTTACGAGTATGAAAGGAACCGGATTGGTCGTATGAGCGGTATGAGGAGCACCCGTCTCATAATCTATGAGCTGCTCGGCATTGCCGTGGTCAGCACAGATGAACATGGTACCGTTCACTTCCTTAACGGCTTCAACAGCACGGCCCACGCACTCATCAACCACTTCGATGGCTTTGATGGCAGCCGGTTCAACTCCGGTATGACCTACCATGTCGGGATTGGCGAAATTGATGATGATCACATCATACTTGCCCGATCTGATGCACTCGCAGAGTCTGTCGCAGACCTCGGGAGCGCTCATCTGAGGCTTTAAGTCATAAGTCGGAACATCCTTGGGGGAATTAACGAGGATCCTCTCCTCACCGGGATTGGGCTCCTCTACACCGCCGTTAAAGAAGAAAGTAACATGTGCATACTTCTCTGTCTCGGCGATACGGGCCTGAGTCTTGCCTTTCTTGGCGAGCCATTCACCGAATGTATTGTTCAGGAGCACCTTCTTGAAAGCGATCAGCTTGTTGGGGATGGTAGGATCGTAATCCGAGAAACAGGTATATACGATCTGCTTGCGTGCACCTCTGTCAAACTTATCGAATTCATCATCACAGAAGCAATGGGTGATCTCTCTTGCACGGTCAGGTCTGAAGTTAAAGAAAACTACGGAATCGCCGTCATTTATGGTGGCAACGGGAGCACCGTTCTTCATGACTACGATGGGCTTTACGAACTCATCCGTCTCCTCACGGTCATATGAAGCCTGAATGCCTTCGGTTGCGGAATCGGCGGGGATACCTTCGCCCAGAGTGAGAGCTCTGTATGCTTTTTCCACACGGTCGTAGTTGTTATCTCTGTCCATCGCATAGTATCTGCCGTGAACGGTAGCAACTTCACCAACACCGATCTTCTTCATCTCGGCTTCGAGTTCCTCAACATAGCCCTTGCCTGATGCGGGAGGAGTGTCACGTCCGTCCAAGAAGCAGTGAACGTATACCTTCTCAAGGCCGTTTCTCTTGCACAGTTCAAGAAGACCGTAGAGATGTGTATTATGTGAGTGAACACCGCCATCGGATACGAGTCCGTACATATGGAAAGCGGAATCGTTCTTCTTGCAGTTGTTGACCGCTTCCATCAGCGCTTCATTCTCGAAGAAAGTTCCGTCCTGTATCTCCTTGGTGATACGTGTAAGTTCCTGATATACGATACGGCCGGCCCCCATATTCAGGTGTCCTACCTCGGAGTTACCCATCTGTCCGTCGGGAAGTCCGACAGCCATGCCGCTTGCATATCCTTTTACAAAAGGACACTCGGCCATCAGTTTGTCCATGACCGGAGTTTTGGCCTCCGCTATGGCATTATGCTCCTTGATATCGCTTAATCCGTATCCGTCAAGGATCATCAAAACCTTAAGATCTTTGCTCATAATATAATCTCCTCATATTAAATGTATAAAAAACACAGCCACTACATAATTTAACACAAGTGGCGATCATTATCAATAAATCCGCCCTTCGTAAAAAAGGCAAAAAGCCCGCAGCTTCAAGATATATGCGAGATCTATATGGACATGGAATCGAAGAATGAATCGCCTCCGGAGGAGATATCGTATCTGATGAGAAACGACTTGCAGAGGGTATGCTTTTCGCCCATATCCTTAAGCATGATCTCCTTTGAAGCGGGATCTATGCATCCGCAGTCTCCGAGGAGCTTATAATATGCTTCCTCATCTCCGTGCTCATTTAACACAACTATCCAGGAATCAGGGTTCGCCGTCCCCGCGCGATGCTCATATATATAAGTCACCAGCGCTTCCCTCATATCCTCAGCAAGCATATGGTCGTGCATGAGTCTCACCATGCAGAGTCTGATCTTCCGCTGCCTGCGGCGTGAAAGATAGGCTTCCAGGGAGTTATCTCTGCCTTCATAGTCCTCTTCACCGCATGCCAGCAGCGAACTGAATCCTTCTTCATCGGGCTCGTCCATGATCGATCGGAGGCGCATATCCCATTTGCCGTACCAGTCTGTGCTCCCTGCGCCGGTCAGGTCAAAAAGGAATCTGTCCTCCATCAGCCTTATGGATGCAGCCAGCAAAAAGCCCGTATCGGCCACGGCTCCCCGATCATCTTTTTCACGAAGTTCCACACATTCCAGACTCACGCAGTCCTTAAATGCACCGTTTGAGACCGAAATGGCCCTGTGAATGGATATGGTATCAAGCGCCCTGCATCCCGCAAACGCCCATTCATCGATCCGCGTCACCGAGTCGGGGACATGTATCTGCCTGATGTTCTTATCCGAGAGGAACGCCTTTCTGCCTATATATGTGACCGGGACCTGCTTATCCGCACAATTTACTGAAGCCGGAATGTTTATCTCTACATCCCGGCCTCTGTGTGTGCTTATTCCAGCCTCATCTTCGGATATATTCAACCCCAGAACGCCTGAGGCCGTGTCGATCTCCATATACATGATCGTTTATCCTGCGCTGATGTTTCTTTACAGATCCAGCGCCTCTATCCTCCTGGTCAGTTGTTCGGTAGGATCTCCCGTCATCAGACGGCTGCTGAGTTCCACATACCTGTCATGTCCGAACTGTGAAATGTATGATGCCGCATCATGATCCACAGTAAGTGTGGTAAGGAGGAGAACCAGTTCGCTTCCTTCTCCGAATGCATTTATGCAAAAGTCAAATATGTGATCCATCATCGAAGATATGGAAGCTACCTGCTTTTGCAGGGCATCTTTGCGTGCATTGAACATGGCCTCTGCGGGCGCAAACTTTGCGGCTCTGTCACCGGACGCCTCACCGGCTGCCGATGCGGCCTCTTTAAGGAAAGCAAGAACAGCCTTGTCTGTTCGTTTATCCCTGTCGGAATATGCTCCGGACGACCTGCGCGACTCTATCAGAGTCTGTCTTGCGCTGCATATGTTCTTAAGCATGTCTTCTACGGGATCACCGGCACCCTTTACTGCCCTGAGGGACACAAAAAGCTGTTTTAAGATATCCGAACTCTCGGTGACATTCTTGATCTCACCGAGGATCCGGTCACTGAATATGCCCGTAAGGGAAAGCCTCTCATCGAAATGAGCCTTGCGCGCCTTATCCACAGACTGTTCCGAAGCCCTGCCTTCCACTATATCCTCAAGACAGTACTCGGATACATATCTGAGATAAAGGTCGTAGTATGCAGTGAACTCACGTACGATACGGTCGTTACGCAGATACTGTCCCACAAGCCCTTCATCCACTTTAAGCCCCTTTTCTTCATAGAGCTTAAGTATCTGGGACAGATCCTCCCAGCCTCTCGCTGTCACATATCCACGGCCTCTGACGGTCGTGTCTATCTGATAGAAATCATCCTTATTGATCTCGAGATATCCGAGGATCGCGCCATGCAGTCTTTTATCGGTCGCATATTCCTTCCATACGGAATAGTCTGCCTCGACCTCCATCAGCTTCATTCGGTCATAGGTAACAACGTCGAACTCGCGAACGGATTTATTGTACTCCGGAGGATTGCCGGCTGTAACTATGACCCATCCCTCGGGCACGCTGTATCTGCCGAATACCTTAAACTGAAGGAACTGCAGCATCGCGGGGCCGAGAGTCTCGGATACACAGTTGATCTCATCCAGAAAAAGGATGCCCTCACGGATACCGCTCTTCTCCATAACCTCGTATATGGATGCTATGATCTCGCTCATCGTATACTCGGATACGTCCACTTCCATGCCGTCATAGTTCTTATGCACTATGAAAGGAAGTCCGAGTGCAGACTGCCTGGTATGGTGGGTCATCGAATAATCCACGAGCGCGAGGCCGAGTTCCGATGCGATCTGCTCCATGATGGCGGTCTTGCCCACTCCGGGAGAACCGAGCAGGAATACGGGACGCTGCCTTACGACGGGAATGCGGTATTCTCCGTATTCATCCTTCATGAGATAGAGACTTACTATGTCTTTGATGTATTTTTTCGCCTGTTTGATATTCATAATGATTATTATAGCATAATATGCGCAGCCATCATAATGTCTCCCAATATGCAAAAAAGAGGCGCCGCATATGCGACGCCTCCCTATAGTAACTGTCAGTTGTTATTAATCACAGATCAAATGATACTGCGAATTACTTCCATGCATCGTACTGAGAAGTGAACTCAGCAAGAACATCCTGGTAACCAGCCTCGTCAAGAGCTGCCTGATAAGCCTCGATAGTAGACTCAACATCAGCAGGTGCAACACCACCGTTCTCAAGGATGAATCCGTACTCATCGAATACGTTCATGCAAGCGGTGTACTGTGCCTCAACGGGTGAAGGATCGAAACGGAAACCAGCTGCAGGTGAAGTCTTAGCACCGCCGTTGAAATCCTTGTACAGATCAGCCTTGTTGTCGGGCTCATTGTCAAGAGGAGTAACGATTGTTGCGGATGCTGACTCCCACATGGAGTGATTGTACTTCTCGGAAGTCTGAGTTACATGGCCGTTAGCATCGTAAGTGAAGTCCTCACCCTCGATACCGAATGTGTACATATCAGCAAGCTTGCTGTCAGTGTACAGAAGACCAAGGAAGTCTACACAAGCCTTAGCCTGCTCAGGAGTAGAAGTTGCGGTTACGCAGTAGCAAGAACCAAGAGCAGATGTGGAGTGTGCCCATCTGTCGGTTGCAGGCTGCATTGTAACGTCCTGGCCGTAACGAGAATCTGCCTCGTCGTTAACCGGGATATCTGTCCACCATGAAACAGCCCAATCCTGTGTCTGAGTTGTAGTATCTGTAGTTGTCTTTGTTACGTCATCTTCTGAGATGTAGCCCTTGTCAGCCCAGTCAGCCATAAGAGTACAGAACTCTTTGTACTGAGGAGTAAGAACTGTATCAACTACTTCGTTAGTGCTCTTATCAACAGCTACGAAGTTTGAAGAAGCGTTAGCTGTGAAGAAATCGAAGTCATTGATGTACCATCTGTAGAACATAGCTGTCTTCTGGGTAAGGAAAGGATACTTAAGACCTGCGTCTGCTGCATCAGCAAGCATGGGCTCAAGGTCTGCAAGCTTCTTAACAGAAGTGATGTCCCATCCGTACTCGTCGATCAGATCCTGACGGAACATGAAGTCATAACCTTCAACGTTGTCCTTGTATACAGGTACGAAGAAGTTCTTTCCATCATACTTGGAAGCTTCCCACTGACCTTCGTCCATAGAAGCGTAAAGGTCTGTGCCGGGAAGAAGGTCTGTAAGATCATATACTGCGTTAGCAGGAACAAGATCGTTAGTACCGATTGTGCCTTCCCATGAAGCAGTCCAAAGAAGGTTGATCTCGTTAGAAGCCAGAGCAAGGTTAGCCTTCTCTGTGTACTCACCGGAACCGATATCGGTAAGCTTGATCTGAACGTTGATCTTATCTTTGATGTAATCGTTGATAGCGTCCTGTACTTTCTGTACCTGAGCTTCATCAGGAGAAGCAAGGTTGAATGTACATCTGTAAACGCTGATCTCAACTGTATCGCCTGAAGCTGCATCTGCAACTTCCTCTGTTGCTGCATCAGCAACTTCCTCAACAGCCTCAGTAGCTGTATCAGCTACTTCTTCAACAGCCTCTGTAGCTGTGTCTGCTGCTGTCTGTGCTGCTTCCTCAGCAGCGCCGCAGCCAGCAAGTGTGCCCATCATCATAGCTGCTACAAGACCAGTAGCTATGATCTTAGATGTGGTCTTTCTTTTCATATTAGGTTTTACCTCCCGTAATTCGTATCCCGCTTTCGCGAGATCACAACAGTTACTATATGTTAATCGCACGAATGCGGATCAACCTTTGACTGAACCTACCGTAAGACCCTTTACAAAGTACTTCTGGAAGAAAGGATATGCGATGATGATAGGTCCTACTACGACGAGTACCGTGGACATCGTAGCCGAATACTGAGGTACGGATCCACCCAGGGCTGCAAGAACCTGAGCAGGAAGACTCTTGTTATTAAGAAGCATCTCTATGGACTTCTGGATATTGATAAGAAGTAACTGCAGGGGCTTCTTGTTAGCGGAGTCGATGTAGAGCAGGGCGTTCTGCCAGTCATTCCAGTAAGCTGTAGCCATCATGAAACCTACGGCTGCAAGTGAAGGCTTAAGCAGTGGAAGTGTGATCTGGAAGAAGGTTCTGTACTCTCCCGCACCGTCGATCTTAGCGGCTTCCATAAGCTCATTCGGAATGGAATTCGCTATGTAAGTCCTTAAGATGATAACATTCATGGTAGTCACACACAACGGCAATATCAACAAAAGAAGTGAGTCCTTAAGGTGATAGTTCTGTGTGAATATGATATATCCCGAAAGCTGTCCGCCATTGAAGAGCATGGGGATGATCAGGAATATGCTCAGGAACTTGGAAAGGTAGAATTCCCGACGGCTGATGGCGTATGCGTACATACTCATTATGAACAGACCGAAGAATGTACCTACTACCGTAACAAATATCGTGATACCGTATGATGTTGCCAGCTGCTTGCCGTAGCGGAGCACCGAATTCATACCGACCATGGACCACTGTCCGGGCCAGAACGAAAAGCCGTTGGTAGTCAGCCATTTCTCATCGGTGAATGCCGAAACTACGGTCAGCCATATGGGAGCTGCACAGAATACGGTATATGCAAGAAGCAGTATCAGTAATATGATCTGACCTACACCCATCCTGTCTCTTCTGGAAGGTGCAAGATCTAAATTCTTATTCTTAGCCATCTTATCCCCCTCCTATCAGAACAGTGAATTCTCGGGCGAAATCTTTCGCACCAGACCATTGGACAGCAACATCATCAGAAGGCCCACGACGGACTGGAAGAACGAAGTCGCCGCAGTGAATCCGAAGTTCGAATTCTTGAAGATCGCATTCAGCACGTAGGAATCAATAACCTGTGTTGTTGAATACAGACCGCCGGAGTTTCTCGTTACCTGATAGAAAAGACCGGTGTCGGATCTCATGATGTTACCAACCGACAGGAGCAGCATAACGGTGATCATGGGGATCAGGGAAGGCAGAGTGATGTGCCAGATCTGTCTCCACTTGTTGGCTCCGTCGATCTGAGCTGCTTCGTAAAGCTCTGTGTCGATACCTGCCAGTACGGACATGTACAGAACCGATCCGTATCCGACGCTGTTCCACATCTTAACTACCGTCAATATCGTCGGCCACGTACTCGCCGTCGAATAGAATCTCGTCTTGATGCCGAACATGGACACGAGAATACCGGTGCTGCTGTTTAAGAATGCATATACGATGAACTGAACTGCGGCATATGAGATGAATACCGGCACGATCATCACCGTCTGCATTACTTTGGAACATCTCTTAAATATACACTGATCTATCGCAATAGCGAGTACTACATTCAGGAAAGTACCGAGAGCCGTGAAGATCACATAGTAGATCAGCGTATTCTTGGTCATGTTTATGAATGAAGCTTTGGATGCGATCAGAACCTTGAAGTTCTCAAGACCGTTCCAGGGACTTCTCCATATTCCCAACGTGTAGTCAAACTTCTTGAATGCCATGACAAGACCTGCCATAGGCACATAGAAGATGAAGAACATTACCAGAAAAACAGGAAGTGCCATGACTACATGAGCCCTGTGTTTCCAGGTGTTCTCTAAAAAAGCTTTTACCTTCATAAGTAACCTCTCCCTCAAAATAATTGCGATTTCGTTAGTAATTATTGCTATCCCATACCAACATAGAATAATATAACAACCTATTGTCAATATGGCAAGAGAAAAAGAGATTTATTGTTCACATTTAACAGTTGCGCGTTAAACTACCGTACATATAATTGTCAATATTTGTTCACAATTTGTTAACGATATCGTTTTCGAAATGTGAATTTTAGCTAAATCGGCTTGAGAGAATCGCCATGGAAGACATATCCCGAGATCGTACGTGTGTCAACTACGGTCTTTTCGGGGTATTCTATGTGAGCTATGAGTTTATCCGCCATCTCATTACCGAGACGTTCGGTATTCTGAACATAGGTGGTAAGGGTCGGATCCAGATATCTGGACATCTCGATCCCGTCGAATCCGGCTATGCTGAAGCTGCCGGGCACGGTCATGCCGTTACGGTATATGCAGTTTAAGCCTCCGATCGCGGCAAAATCATCCGGGAAAAGAATGCATGTCGGAGGATCGGCCATTTTGATAAGCTTCTCCGTGCGAAGATGCGTGGACATGGTATCCCTGTATGCTGCGGCAACTATGTATTCGTCAGGGATATTAAGTTCCATTTCATTACATATATCCTTAAAGCCGCGCACTCTCTCTTCCGTGACCATGGCCTTCTCACCATGGATATATGCTATCTTTCTGTGCCCCTGCTCGTATGCATATTTAACAAGTTCCCTGATCCCGCCGTAGTTATCGGACATGACCGCACTGCATCCGGGATGGATGTAGTCGAGAGTGACGGTAGGTATATCCGCATCCATCACTTCCTGTATCTGGGGATCTTCGAAGTCAACGCAGACGATAGCAACGCCGTCGAAATTACGATATTTGCAATGTTCAAGGTATGACAGTTTCCTGCCACCGGAATAACTGCTGTTATTCACAAATGTTATATCATATCCGAGGCCCTCGGCCTTTCTCTTAACGCCTTCGAGAACCTGGGCATAGAAACCGTGGGCAAGGCCGCTCTCGGCATTGTCCTTATATATCACCCCGAGGTTATATGAATGATGTGTCTTAAGGGATCTGCTGGCAGAATTGGGAACATAGCCCATCTCCAAGGCCTTTGCTTTGATACGAGCCTTGGTTGCCGCGCCGATATCTTTCTGATCGTTTAGTGCTTTACTGACAGTCGCTACTGAAACGCCACAGGCTGCCGATATGTCTTTGATAGAAACCATTGTTTTATTCTACGTAATCGGACTTTACATATGCGATCTGACCATTATATCTTATCTTGGTCCAACCGTTAGCCAGTTTCTCTATAAAATCAAGTTTCTGACCCATATAAGCGGTTCCGACCTTTTCACCCTCGGTGCTGGCCGTTGCTCTTATACGTACATTATCCTTGACCGTAACGGTTCCGCTCACATTTGCGGCTGATGCGGTTTCAGTCTGGGTATTATTATCGGTCGTATCGGCATCATTACCGTTATTTACCGTTACCACTGTTTCCGTGGATACTTCCTCAAGATATTCTGATTTAATGAATGCGGATGAGTTATTGTAACTGATCTCGGACCATCCGTTTCCGCGCTCTTCGATCAGGGTAAACTCCTGACCCTCATTGGCTTTACCGAGTTTATCGGCAGTCTCGGAATCCGAGCTTCTGATATTGACCGTAGTGGTGGCACGTACCGTCTTAACCTCTGTTACGGTATTGGTCGGCTCAGCCTCCTCTTCTTCAGGCTCCTCTTCCGTCTCTTCTTCCGCTGTCTGGGTATCCGTTCCCACCTCACTCTGGGCAAGAGATTCACCCACTGCTGTATCTATGCTCTCCGTCAGATCTACAAGGAAAAGCGAAAGGCTCTCATTCTCCGCAAGCATATTATTGTAAGCGGATGCCACTTCATTGTTCAGATCGACCACGTCATCCTGAAGAGAAGCTTCCCTGATGTAATTGATGACCGATTCTGATTCCTCTCCGTCATTGATATAGAGATTTCCGGATTCATCGGTACATACATAAAAGGCTTCAAGACCGGGGATGGAATCGTCATAATCCCTGAACTTCTCTTCATAATATACATAAGCAACATAAGTGCCCGGGGCGGGACCTATCTTGGTATATACCTTGATGTTCTCATAGGACTCGATATATTTGGCAGTCTCCTCTATGCGGATAGCCTCGGTATCATCAACATTATTATTATAGGAACGAACTATATCGATATCACCCGATGCCTTGGCTATGAAGTATTTCTTCATAAGCTCGTTGACCGCGGGATATGCATCTTCCTCGAGAGCAACCTCGGGTACGGACAGAACCGCTGATTCCACATTCAGCTGACTCTGCTGCTCCTCCTCGGCCAGAGCTGCGGCTTCCTCGGCAGCTTCCCTTGCCTTCTTCGCATTATGCGCAGACAGAGAGATGATGAGGACGATAAGAGCCACTACAGCCACTGCGATGGGCAGAACTATCCTTAAATGCTTATAGATGAACTCCTTTAGCTCACCCAGTTTGTCTTTGATAAACTCGATAATATTGTTATTTGATGTATTCATAAAATAAGCGTCCTATTTGCACAAAAAAACAGATAAGTAATCCCAAATAAGTACGCCCGACAGGAATCGAACCTGCATTAAAGGCGTCGGAGGCCTTCGTTCTATCCATTAGACTACGGGCGCAAAATGTTACAAAATTGTTAAAACATACTCGACTATGATAACACATTGCGCCCACCTTGTCTACTTTTGAGTGCCCGGGCAGATGGTTATGCTTCCCTGAACGCGGTCGTAATAATACAGATTGTCACTTAATCTGTCTTCCAGATCCACCTCCGTACTGTTTATATCGCGGATCATCTCTCTCATATAATCCTCATCACACGCACTCTCTTCCGGCATGAGTATCACTTCATGGATACTGCTCGGAAGTATGTATAAACCGCCCGAATGACTGTCCGCCACCTCCTTCAGATGCTCGGAATACAGCATGCTGGTCGCTCCGAATATCCTGTGCCTGTTCGACAGGATGTACATATCCGGTGCCTCTGTCAAAAAAAGCTGCGGCAGCACTTCATCTATGGTCTTCAGTTCATCCGACATGATACGCGGCGTATTTACGCGCGCAAGATCGTAGAGTTCATCCCTGTCTATATCCCACATCTTCAGGTGTTCGTTACGGACCAGGACAGTCGCATATCCGTTCGCGCTGCCTTCCAATACGCAGCAGAATACTATGGCAAGATCGTTCCAGCCAACATACGGAACATGCTCAAGAAGTTCACGGTTCATGTCGAAGTTCACGATCTTGTAGATCAGCCTGTCCTTTATGCTTTCAAAATCCGTATACTCCTCAGCGTGAAGATCGCTCCTTCGGTGTTCGGTCTCATATCTGTACAGCATGTTCATGATCTCGCCAAACGGTGTTCCCGATTCATACATCTCATAAAAAGCCTCAAGATATACGGTCGGAGATATACGAGAATCCTCATGTTTTATCGTAAGCCCCTTTAAAATGAGACCGTTATTTTTAGTAACGCTTGTTATTTCAGCCCGGGTGTTCTCTCCGAACAGCTCCGAAGCCGTATTTTTTACTTTGTTGCAAAAATCTTCATAATTCATATCAACCTCCATGTTCTCCGGACAAGGGGATATGTATTATGCGTTTTCATGGATCGGACCGATAAACGCAAAAAGACAATGCTCCTTTCGGATCATTGTCTTTCAAGCTCAATGTAATTAATTATGAAAAGATTATACTCTGGAAAGATACTCGCCGGTTCTGGTATCGATCTTGATCTTCTCACCCATCTCCACGAAGAGAGGAACGTTAACCTTGGCACCGGTCTCTACGATAGCGGGTTTGGTAGCGCCTGTAGCGGTATCACCCTTGAATCCGGGCTCGGTATCAGTGATCTCGAGCTCTACGAAGAGAGGGGGCTCAACGGAGAATACCTTGCCGTTGTATGAGCAAACCTTGCAGATCTCATTCTCTTTAACGAACTGAAGTGCATCTCCGACAGTGTCTGCGCTGAGAGCCACCTGATCGTAATTGTCGGTATCCATGAAGTTATACATGTCACCGTCTGCATAGAGATACTGCATATCTTTTCTGTCTATACGTGCCTGCGGGTATTTATCTACAGGACGGAAGGTCTTCTCAACTACACCGCCATTGATGACATCCTTAAGCTTGGTACGTACGAAAGCAGCACCTTTACCGGGCTTAACATGCTGAAACTCAATGATCTGGTATACTACACCTTCCACTTCAATAGTAACACCATTCCTGAAATCACCTGCTGATATCATGAATCAATCCTCCTGAAAATATACGTAACATTCCTAAACATCATATACTATAAGGGCTTTTATTTCAACATCAAAATTGCATCATCTATCGCATCGAGATATCCCTGAAGGCCCCGCCCGTAGATCTGCTTATCACAGGCAGGTGCGGTAACGGAAACCCTTCTCCACTCCTCCCTGGCAGTGATATCCGAGATATGGACCTCGATCTTGGGGATCGTCGTGACGGATGCGAGTGCATCATGGATCGCATAGCTGTAATGGGTAAAAGCGCCCGGATTTATGATGATCGCCTCGGTGCCGTCAGAATAGGCATCCTGGATACGGTCTATGATCGCCCCTTCGTGATTCGTCTGAAAAACCTCTATCCTGCAGCCGGTCTCTTCGCCTTTTTTGGCGATCAGGCCCAGCAGATAGTCATAGTCTTCCTTTCCGTATACGTCCTTTTCCCTTATCCCCAGGAAATTCAGGTTCGGGCCGTTTATGATGAGCAGTTTATTCATATTTCATCCTCTTCTTGCGTTTCCGGACTCCTGCTGACTTGGTAAAGACCTCATCCATGATCCGTTCAACCTTTTTATCATCCACATCCACCACGACATCCGCACATTTCGCATATGCTTCGTTACGTGCTTCCATGAGTTCTCTGATGACTTTCTCTCTGTCCTCGCGCTGAAGCAGAGGTCTGTTCTTATCGGAAGAAAGCCTCTCGATCACGGTCTCCGGCCTGATCCTCAGCCATACCACCACTCCAAGCCTCTTAAGCAGCTTATGGTTATCGGGCTTTACCGGCATTCCTCCGCCGGTCGCGATGACATGATCCTTGATATCTTCATCGATAAGTGCGCCCAGCGTATCCGTTTCCATCTGCCTGAATACACTCTCCCCGTCAGTCTCGAAGATCTCGGAAATGGTCCGTCCGGTCTTTCGCTCTATATATTTATCAGTATCCAGATAGGGCTGCTTCATCCGATAGCTCAGCTTGATCCCGAGAGTGGACTTGCCCGAGCCCATGAAGCCTATCAGTATGATATTCATCCCTCGTCCTCCGTTTTCGCAGAGGATGCGGATCTGAGAAGTTCAAGGACACGATCCGTGACATCTTTCGGGACCGTCACTCTGTTCCATAATTCAAAAGCGCATACAGCCTGATAAAGCAGCATCTTCAGACCGTTCGAAGCACGTCCTCCGTGTGATGTTACCATTTTCATGAAGCGCGTCTCGTCGGGGTTATAGATCAGGTCGAATCCGTATGCGATGTGTCCGTAGAAATCCTCATCGTCGATGATCACATCTTCGATGTTAGGATGCAGCCCGACAGAGGACGCCTGGATCACCACGAGATCGTCATACGGGATCGATGAAGCATAGGCGAGTGAACCGGGTTTACATAACTCCCCGGCATCCGGATTGCCGCTCGTGCCGCCTGTAAGGGACACATACCCGTTCACATCACTGCACAGGGCTTCGGCTTTATCCACGCTTCTGTTCAGGATATGCACTGAAGCCGCATGTTCAAAAGCGCAGAGAAAAGCAGCCGCTCTCGCAGCACCTCCGGCTCCGAGTATGACCGCATTTTTGCCTTCGAGTGTCACATCATCATCTGCCAGTGCTCTTTTCAACCCGAGATAATCCGTGTTATATCCGATATATCCTTTTTCTTCGTCATCGCGCACGAGCGTGTTGACGGCACCTATCTCATGCGCCTTTTTCTCCGTATAGATCAGAGAATCCATGACCGCTATCTTATGCGGAACGGTCACATTCAGTCCCAGAACATCCAGATCATATGCTCCGCGCACGGCACTGTCGACACATCCCCGCAACACATGCATGGGGACATAGATCATATCTATCCCCATCATGGCGGCAATCGAATTGTGGATCAGCGGAGACAGGGTATGCTCGACCGGATCCCCTATCAGAGCGCAGACCCGGGTTTTGCCGGAAACGGCGGTATATATATCATTTTCTGTTATGACTTTGATATCTGCCATGATCTCAACGCTCCGACATCTGCTCAAACTTCCGCATCATACGTCTGTTTCTGAGAATAACGACCAGCATGATCGGTTTTTCGATGATCCTCTTCAGAAATATATGGAATCCGATGTCTTTTCCGAGCGGTCTGACGAGTATATTGAAGAGGCCGGCCCGGTTCGCCCCCCATACGTCGGTAAATATCTGGTCACCGACACTGAATACCTCTTCGCTCTTTAAGCCCATATCCTCTATGGCCTGACGGTATCCGCGTCCGAGCGGTTTGCCGGCCTTATATACATAGAACATGCCTGCGGGATCCGCGAAACTCGATACTCTCTCATACTTGTTGTTTGATACGACCGCTGTTTTGTATCCAAGGTCATGAAGCCCGGCGAGCAGAGCCAGCGACCTCTCATCCTGAGGGGCATTATGCCCTACCAGAGTATTGTCGATATCAAAAAGAACCCCCCGGTATCCCCGGCGGTACATCTCTTCAAAATCTATGTCGTACGTTGAACTTAAATACAGATTGGGTAACAGATTCCACATGATTAATCATCATATCAAAACAAATGCAAAAAGAAAACCCGCAATCCACCACGGATCGCGGGTCATTATCACTCGTAATCATTTAGGTATTACCAAACCGTCCTCATACTCGGCTACCATCTGCTCGGGAGTAGGACCTACAAAAGTCTTATATCCTGCAAGGATGGTGTCTCTCTTGGAATCGGATACGACCTTCTCCATGTCGAGCTTGGCGATATCAACATCCATGCCGATGGTTCCGAAATCGTCCTGCTTGTTGAATGTAAGGGATACATCCTCAAGCTTAGCGGTACGGGGAGCTCTTACATAATCCTGCGCACTGCTGACACCGGTCTGGCCCTCTTCGGGAACAGCCGGTCTGCTTTCGGGTTTGGTAGCTTCGGGATTGATATCCTGAGGATTGACCTGAGGTATCCTCTGCATCCCGTAGCTGCTTATGAAATTGGAATAATCAAAACCTATTCCCATTGCCATTGTCTTATCCGTCCCTGGTTAATGAATCTATTCCGTTGCATATATTATATCGGCCGGATCGGGTAAAACTTAACACCAAAATCAGGAAAAATCATCGTTTTATTCAAGAACCTTCTTGAGCTCGTCCATGAAAGTGTTTACATCCTTGAATTCACGGTATACGGATGAAAATCTTACGTAAGCGACTGCATCCAGATCCTTGAGTTTATCCATGATAAGTTCGCCTATCACGCTTGAAGGGATCTCCTTTTCCTCTCTGGAAAAGATCTCAACCTCGACTGCATCGACCAGATCGGTGATCTGAGTGGCTGATATCGGACGCTTGTGGCATGCCCTGAGCACACCTGCTTCTATCTTGGTCCTGTCATATGCTTCTCTGTTGTTGTCTTTCTTGATGATGATGAGAGGTATGGTCTCTACCTTCTCGTATGTGGTAAACCTCTTGTCACACTCATCACAGATCCTGCGCCGACGGATCGAGCTGTTGTCATCAGCAGGTCTTGAGTCTATGACTCTCGTGTTTTCGTGACCGCAAAAGGGGCATTTCATAAAACGATAACCTCAAACTTTCAATTTTTCTTAAGGAAATTCGGTATCTCCAAAGATTTGGTGTCAACCGATGCCCTTACAGGAGGGGTATGCGTAACGGGTACGGCAGCTTTGGGTGCTGCGTTTCCCGCCTGAGGGGCGCTGTGAGACGTACCTGCCGGTGCAACACCTGCTGCGGGTCTGCTCGCTGTCATTGCTCCCTGAAGGAAGCTGGATGCGGGACGTGTACCCTGAGGAAGTACGGATCTCTGTGAAGCAGGAGTGATGAATCTGCTCGCTGCCGATGCATTGGCTGCTTCATTTGCTTCGACGCTCTCGGCATTGATGCCGGTAGCGATCAGAGTGATGCTGCATGTATCAGTCATGGACTGGTCATACTTAACACCGAAGATGATATTTACATTATCTCCGGTTATCTCACCCAGATAATTGGAAGCGTCACTTGTATCATAAAGAGAGATATCACCGGTGAAGTTAAGGATGATATCTGTTGCTCCTGCAACCGTTGTTTCAAGAAGAGGACTCTCGATAGCCATCTTGACTGCCTCAAGAGCCTTGTCATCGCCCTTGCCGTAACCGATACCGATATGAGCGATGCCCTTGTTCTCCATGACGGTACGAACATCGGCAAAGTCAAGGTTCAGCTCAGCGGGAACATTGATCAGATCGGTGATACCCTGAACTGCCTGCTGAAGGACCTCATCGGCTTTCTTAAGTGCTTCGGGCATGGAAGTACGCTTATCTACTATCTCAAGGAGCTTGTCGTTGGGGATGACGATCAGCGTATCCACGTTGTTCTTTATATTATCGATACCCATACGGGCATTTTCCATGCGTTTCTTGGCTTCAAATCTGAAAGGCTTGGTAACTACGCCGACAGTAAGGATACCCATATCCTTGGCTATCTTGGCTACCAGAGGAGCAGCTCCCGTACCGGTTCCGCCGCCCATTCCGCAGGTAACGAATACCATGTCGGCACCCTTAAGAGCCTGAGTGATCTCCTCGGAACTCTCTTCAGCTGCTTTCTGTCCGATCTCGGGCTTTGCTCCGGCACCCAGACCTTTGGTCAGTTTCTCACCGATCTGCAATGTTTTGGCCTTGCATAAACGCAGATCCTGAAGATCCGTATTGATGCCCAAAAACTCGACGCCCTGAACTCCTTCATCTATCATCCGATTTACGGCGTTGTTTCCTGCACCGCCAACGCCGGCAACTATTATCTTGGAAACAGCATTAACTTCGTTGGATTTAATCTCAAGTGGCAAGGCTGGTACCTCCTAACACCTATTATTACACATACACTCATATATAATAAATCAAACAACTGCGATTATCAATCAGATTTTTCAAAAGTTACGGTATCTCCGCTTACGTATTCAGTCAGATCTATGGTGCCCTTCTGACCGTCCAGTTGTTTGATGATATCGGGCAGGACCATCATCTTTTCGTCTATAAAATCGTCGTTTCCTATGAATACTTCCACATCTCCGAAGAAAAGCACCAAAGAGCCGTCCCTGGCGAAATGTATACGGTCACCTTTAAGGCCGTATTTTTCCATGAGCTGCGATATATCGAGGACTTTTTCAAAAAGGCTCGGGTCCTCCACGGGAAGCACTTCATACAGAATGCAGTGATCAAAAGCAAGTCCGGTGACCAGCGGTATTCCGGGCGTCAGGACCTGGGAGCTCTCCACCACCGTTCCGGTCCTGTCGAAATATATGTAGCGGTCCATGTATTCAACATAGCCGGCAAGGCTCTTTTCAAAAACTGTGATCCTGATGGTATCGCGGGATTCGATGGAAACCGACATTGTTTCGATGAAAGGGACATCCCTGATCTCTTTGTCCCTGTATTTCATATAGAGGAAAACGGTATTATCACCGAGAAATCCGTCCATGACCATGGCCGCTATCTGATCGTCGCTGTAATGTATGTTTCCGTCCACGATCACGGCCTTAACATGACAAAACCTGATCACGCAGGCGATCGCAACCGCCAGGACCAGGATTATGGCTCCGGTCAGGATATAGGGCCAGACCGGCACTTTGACTCGTGTTCGCTGTTTTTTCATCAGTATTCCCTCGCCCTGATGGCCTTGGCGACGCCCAGTGCAAGTCCCATCTCACACATCAGGCAGACCAGGGCGGAACCTCCGTAACTGATGAAAGGAAGCGATATTCCGGTATTGGGGATCGTATTGGTAACGACCGCGATATTCAAGATGACCTGGATGGATATGTGTCCCATGACACCGGCCACGATCAGTGTACCGAACAGGTCTTTTGCATTATCGGCTATGATCTTGAGTCTCCACAGGAGCAGGATAAAGAGCAGCATGAGTGCCAACGCGCCGAACAGTCCGAGTTCCTCGCAGATTACGGAAAAGATCATGTCGTTCTGGGCCTCGGGAATGAAGCCGAGTTTCTGCATGCTCTCGCCGAGTCCCTTGCCGAAGAAACCGCCGGAGCCGATGGCATACAGCGACTGCAGAGTCTGGAAGCCTTTGCCTGATGCATAAGCTTCGGGATCGAGCCAGGCCAGGATACGCTCGCCTCTGTAACCTCCGACATTACCGGATTCGACACCGGAAGCGTTAGCCAGGATTATGATGACCACGAGCGCCGCCAGAATGGCTCCCGCCACGCCGACTATTACATATCTCTTATAGTCCCTGGTAGCCACGAATAGCATAACAAGCGCTATGCCAAACACGATGATCGCGCTGGAAGCGTTGGATGTGACTCCCCACAAAAGAGCGGAGATGATGGCAGTCATGCCAAGCACGAAGCCGAACCCCCTCCAGGTATGGATCCCGTCTCCCATCCTTCTGATCAGGCAGGCCAGAAAGACTATCATGGCAAGTTTGGCTATCTCTGCCGGCTGGAACGAGATACCTGAAATATAGATCCACCTCTTCGCACCGTTGGCCTCATGTCCGAAGGGAATGATCAGAAAGATGAAGACCAGACTCACCAGATATGCCAGCATTCCGACCCTGTAAAAAAGGTTATAGGGAATAAGGGCTACGATGATCATGGCGGCAAGCCCGACAACGGTAGCTATGATCTGTTTCTTAAGATAGAAAGACGCATTGCCGAAAGTAAGAAACGCATCATAAGAGCTGGAGGAATATACCATGACCAGCCCGAAGATCAGGAGAAAAAGAACGATAACTATTAAATTGTAATCGAAATACCTGAATCCTTTCTCAGCCGCTCTGCGCAGCTCGGATCTGCTCCCTGCCACTTTTTCCTCCTACCAGATCCCCACAAGTGCCAAGATACAGAAAAGTGCGGTCACTATGGAAAAAACGGTAACTACTCTGGTCTCCGACCATCCGCAGAGTTCAAAATGATGATGAATGGGCGCCATCTTAAAAATGCGCTTGCCGTGGGTGATCTTAAAACATCCCACCTGAAGAATGACCGAAACCGTCTCTATAACATAGATGATACCAACGACAACAATGATAAGGGGCATATGAAGCGCATAGGCCATGCCTGCGACATATCCGCCCAGCGCCAGTGACCCCGTATCGCCCATGAATACCTTGGCGGGATAAGCATTAAATAGTAGAAATCCAGCAAGGCCTGCTCCGAAAGCAGCCGCCAGGCCTTCAACTCCCGCCCCGGTCATAACCGAAGCTATGCAGAAAAACACCGAAACGACCAGTGTCACCGTAGAAGCCAGACCATCAAGTCCATCCGTGAGGTTGGTACCGTTGGATGTCGCTATCACGACGAATATCATGAACGGGATGGCTGCCCAACCCAGATCGAGCGTCTGCCCGGGCATGAAAGGTATCTTCATCGTAAGATCGGCATCCGTGAAATACTTAAGATACAGGCCGAAAGCTACCGAAAGAACTATCTGAAGGCTCAGTTTCTGCCACGCTTTAAGTCCCATGGCGCGTTTGAGCACTACTTTTACATAATCATCAACGAATCCGATGAGTGCCATTCCGAAAGTCAGGATCAATATCGGAAGGACCTTATCACTCTCCTTAAGCTGAAGGAGTGCCGGGATCAGCATCCCGACCAGAAAGATCACGCCGCCCATGGTCGGCGTACCGGTCTTCTTCAGATGGCTCTCGGGCCCGTCATCGCGGACCGTCTGCCCGAACTTGATCTTGTGAAGGAACGGGATAAATACCGGCCCCAGTAGTGCCGATATCGCAAATGACAATATAGCTGCAGTAAATATCCTGAGATTCATCGTATTCTCCAATGTCAATAAATGATATCGGGTGCATCTCCGATAGCGGATGCATCCTGGTCGGCAGTGACGGGTGCTTCACCGCCGGGAAGATTCTCGTTAAGGCCGATCGTTGCTCCGGTTACCGGATCAACATATGCTCCGGTGTTCGGGTCTACAGCATAGCCTGTATTGGGATCAATGTCAAAATCCTTCCAGGGCTGCTCTGCTTCTTCATGCACCTCTTCGACGTTTCCACCCTCGGCTTCCGTGTCGGCAGGCTGCTCTGCGCCCGTTTCTTCCCCGGAAGGTTCGCTCACGGTCTCAAGTTCGGCGCCTTCACCGCTGAATCCGTGAGTATCCATCAGGTTCTTTTCCTCAAGCTCGGCCTTTTCCTTATCGCTCAAAGGTTCGGTCATATAAATATGAAGATAAGGAAGTACATCCGTAAGTATGTTCCTTACTATCCTCGTGGCATATTTTGCATCGGCCTGTGCGCCCCAGGTACCTACGTTGGGCCTGTCAACGACCACATATATGGCTATCTCGGGATCGTCTGCGGGAGCGTATCCCATGAAGGATACGACATATTCCCCGTTTCCTCTGGGCAGAGTCTCGGCCGTTCCGGTCTTGCCGCCGATCCTGTATCCCGCGGGTCTGGCTGTCTTACCTGTACCGTACTCTCCTGCTACAACGAGATTACAGTATTCTATTATCTTCGCAGATACCGACGGTGATATCGTCTGTTTGAGCACTCTGGGCTCAATGTTTTCTATGGTCGAGCCGTCAGAGGTCACGATCTTGCTGACCATATGGGGCTCGTAATAGTTTCCGCCGTTGATGAGCGAGCAAAAGCCCGTGATCATCTGTATCATCGTGCAGTTAAAGCCCTGTCCGAACGAGTTCGTGGCCAGATCGGTCTGCCTCATGGATGAGGGCGTATATACGAGTGATGCGGTCCTGGACTCTCCGGCCAGGTCTATGTTGGTCTTAAGTCCGAAACCGAAGGCATGCTGATATTTTAAGAATGTTTCCTTACCGCAGGCAAAAGAGATATGCATCAGGGCGACGTTGCAGCTTCGCTCCACGGCTTCGGCAACGCTTAAATATCCGTCACCGTACACATTATGGCATTTGATCTCGTGATCGCCTACTTTCAGAAAGCCTTCGCAGTTATAATATTCGTTACCCGTGATCGATCCGGAATCGAGTGCAGCGGCAACAGTGAAGGGCTTGGCTACGGAACCGGGCTCATAAGTCGTGTTTATGCAGTAGTTCTTCCAAAGTGAGTTCAGATTCTGATATACGGTATCATCATCCATGAGACGGAGGCTTTCTTCAGTCACATAGAGTGATTCTGTCATGAGAAGTGGCTCGCCCCCGGTCGCAGCAGCGTCTTCAGCGGTTTCCGTGTTCTCTCCCGCTCCTTCTTCTGTCGTTTCCCCGTTTTCTTCGGTGGATATGGCATCGGGATCGACCATATCGTTCATGACCAGGTTTGCAGTGATCTCGATGGGTTTACCCGTGGTCTTTTTGCCTTCGACGTCAACCTGTCTTGCGCCGATCAGCCTGTCTGTATTTCTCGGGTCGTTCAGGTCGTAGACGGGGTACTGGGCCATGGCAAGTACGTTGCCCGTATCCACCTCCATGATGATGCAGGCCACGTTCTCGGCTCCGTTGGCTATATTTACATTATTCTTATATTCCTCGTTAAACTCGGCCAGATACTTCTCAACGGTACTCTGTATATTGATATCGATGGTCGAATAGATGTTATAGCCGTCCACTGCGGGGATAACGGTCCTCTCGAGGTCCGAATCCTCGTTTAAGTATCCGTACTCACGTCCGTTGGTACCGCGAAGTGTTGAGTCGTAGTACTGTTCCAGTCCAAAATTACCTATGTTATCGTTTGAGGTAAAGCCGATGATATCGCAGCCGAGGGTGGAGTTGGGATACTGCCTTACATACTCATCCTCAAACCACACTCCTTTGATCAGGCTGCCGGTCTCCTCGTCCTTTTTCAGATCCAGGAAAGCCATCATCTCCTCATATCCAACCCTTTTGGCCAGGATCTTATACTTGGATGACGGATTGGCTACGATAAAGGACCTGATCTCGGATTCATCGAGCCCGAAAACCGAATGGAGCGCATGGAGCGTAGGATCCAGATACTCCTCTTTCCCGAGAAGGACCGAGCAGTCCAGGATCACGTTGTAAACCTTGTTGGATGAAGCCAGGATCATTCCGTTCCGGTCGTAGATATCGCCTCGCCTGTAGGGGATGACAACCGAGTCATATTCCTGCTGCGAGAGGACCTGTCTTGCGTATTCCTCGCCGTTATTGCGCGATATCATGTACAGGCGGATCCCTAAACCGACAAAAGCCGCAAGTATTATGATAAAAAATACCCGCAGCTTCGTTCTTATCTGATTCCTGTTTCTATTACCTTTTTTTACTCTACCGTCATTATATACAGGAGCCATGATCCGTGTAACCTATTCATCGATCTTGGCAATCTGTCTCACATAATCTCCATTCTCACTGGTAAAGAACTCTATCTGGCCTTCTTTAGCGTATGTCATGCCGAGTTCATTAATGGCTGTATCCCTGATCTGCTCAAGATCCATATTACTGTTAATTCTACTATATGTTGCGTCATTTTCCAACTTCAATTCATTAAGTTGTGATTCGAGCGTTGAGATGTTCTGCAGTCTGTTGGTAACATCGGACCTTAAAGTGATGTAGTGAACCAGTACGAATGCCGTGATAACAAGAGCAGCCGCAACGAACATGATATATCCGATATGTGAGCCTATGTGACCTCTGCCGCCGGGAAGAACGCGCATGCCGGGATCGGCTATCTCTCCCATCCTTATTGCCACATTAGACTGCTGATATTCCGTTCTCTGATATCTGCCTGCCATGATCTTACCTCTTTTCGTTCCTGTCTGAATCTTCTTATTTAAATCTCTATGCTAAACCTTCTCGAAAATCCTGAGTTTCGCACTTGATGCCCTGGGGTTTTCTTCAAGTTCTTCAGGGCCTGCCGTAAGCGGTTTCCTCGTGATCACCCTGCCTATCGGCTTCCTTCCGCATGTACATACCGGAAATTGCGGGGGACATATGCAGGGATTTTCGTATCTCCTGAAGGCTTCCTTTACTATCCTGTCCTCGAGCGAGTGGAAAGTGATGATGCAAAATCTTCCGCCCGGATTGAGGCTTCCCGCGAAATCATCAAGTGATGACTTAAGTACCTCCAGTTCCCTGTTGCACTCTATCCTTATCGCCTGAAACGTCTTCTTGCAGGGATTTCCGCCTTTGGCTCTCATCTTTGCGGGGATCGCGGCATGTATGATGTCGCTCAGCTCGCCCGTCGTGGTGATCGGCTTGTCCTTCCGCCTCTCAACTATATGTCTGGCTATATTGGCTGCGAACTGTTCCTCGCCGTACTCTCTGATGATCCTTGCCAGTTCTGTCTGTGTGTATGTGTTGATGATGGTCTCGGCACTTACCTCAGACCGCTCATCCATCCTCATGTCGAGGCGGGTATCATATCTGTAGGAAAAACCTCTGTTCTCGTCATCCAGCTGGTAGGAGCTCACTCCCAGATCAAGAAGTATGCCGTCCAGGCCGTTCACGCCTCTGGTCTTAAGTTCCTGCAGGGCGTTCTCGTAATTCGTCCTGATGATGTCTGTCCTGTCGGCATAGTCTGCAAGTCTTGCTCCTGCGGCTTCAATGGCTGCCGCATCCTGGTCTGTTCCATACAGGTGGCCCTTGCCTTTTAATCGTTTGACTATCTCTATGCTGTGGCCGGCCCCTCCGATCGTCCCATCTAGGTATATCCCTTCAGGTTTGATGTCCAGTCCACTTATGACTTCGTCCAGCATTATGGGTGTGTGGGAAAATTCCATATCCTCAGCCTAAAACCTGATCTATAACTCAGATGCCAAGTCCCATATCTTCGAGAGCAGCCGCGACTTCATCCATATTCTCATAAGTTGCGTCAGCTTCATATCTGTCCTTGCTCCAGATCTCTATCCTGTTGCCCATCCCCAGGAAAACCGCTTCTTTGGAAAGTCCTGCGTATTCACGAAGGTTTGCCGGAATGAGCACTCTGCCCTGTGTGTCGCACTCTATGTCAGCCGCTCCGCCTGAGAAGTGTCTTACGAGCATTCGTGCGTTCTTATTGGTGACGGGCAGTTCGCGGAGCTTGGTCTCAAACGCTTCCCATTCTTCGGCGGCATACGCCATAAGGCATCCATCCAGACCCTTGGTCAGTACGAAAGAGTCCCCCAGCTCTGCTCTGAGCTTGGAAGGAACTATCATCCTGCCCTTGGCATCTATGGAATGGGAAAACTCACCATGAAACACTTTAATCTCCACTTTGTGGAACTTATTTCCACTTTGTCACCACTTACATCCACCATTATACCCGTGCGGTCCCCTAAATGCAAGTGAAAAAAGCAGTTTTTTCAAGGTTTTTTGCAGTTTTTTATTTCTGATCACAACAAAAAAGCGCCCTCGAAGGGGCGCCCCAATTTACGTATCTCTATCAGGTTTTTTCGTCCGGCTCAGACTCAGCCGCAGTCCCGGATCCGTCACCGGAGCCGGCTTTCTTACGTAGGAAGATGACGTTGATCACGATCGCGAGTATCACGATCGCCACGCACACGAGCTGGGAAGCTGCGATATGCGTGTTCCAGATGTAGAGCACATCCGTACGGATGGCCTCTATCCAGAAGCGTCCTATGCCGTATCCCAGGAAATAGAAAGTCATCACCTGGCCGCTGAACTTCTTGCGGCGTGTCCACCAGATCAGGAAGAACATAAGCGCCAGATTCCAGAGTCCCTCATACAGGAATGTGGGATGAACCTGGATATAATTGGTGCCCTCTGCTATATGGGCAGCGATACTCTCGGAAATATCGGATGAGCGCACAGCCTCGACAGGCAGGCGCATTGCGAGCAGATTATCGGTATACTCGCCGAATACCTCACGGTTGGTAAAGTTTCCCCAGCGTCCTATCACCTGTCCGAGCGCGATGCCGGGAACCACACTGTCAGCGAAGTCTAAAGATTTGATCTTTTTGATATGACAGAAGATAAAGAGTACAGTGAATCCTACTATGAGCCCGCCGTATATGGCCAGACCGCCGGCCCTCAGATTGAAGATCTGAAGGGGATTATCCTTATACTGGTCCCACCGGAAAATCACATAGTATATACGTGCTCCTATAACGCCCAGGACTATGGCGTAGATCCAGAAGTCCCACATGACTTCCGAGTCTATACCGTTTTTAACCGCCATGCGGGATGCCAGATATATGCCGCAGAGCATTCCTATGGCGATGAAAACACCATAGAGCGCTATCTCAAATCCGAAGACCGAGAAAGACTTGGGTACATTATTAAGATACAAACCGAGATTGGGAAACGCTATGTCGGTAGCGCCCATCATTTCCTGCATAAATTAATTCCTCATTTAACTTTTTGGCGTTCAGAGCAAAACCGGCTTTTGCCTCACACATTAAATCTGAACAGGATCACGTCTCCGTCCTTAACCACGTAATCCTTGCCTTCCATGCCCACCAGACCTTTCTCGCGGGCTGCGGCCAAAGATCCGAGTTCCAGCAGGTCCTTGTAGTTTACGACCTCCGCTTTGATGAAGCCGCGCTCGAAATCAGTATGGATCTTTCCTGCAGCCTGAGGAGCCTTGGTGCCCTGTTTGATCGTCCATGCACGGCACTCATCCTCTCCGGCCGTAAGGAAGCTCATGAGTCCGAGAAGATCATAGCTTGCCGCGATCAGCTTATCGAGGCCGGACTCCTTAAGACCCAGATCTTCCAGGAACATAGCCCTTTCCTCGTCATCCAGTTCGCTTATCTCCTGCTCTATCTGGGCACAGATCACGAACACCTTGCTGCCCTCGGATTCCGCAAACTTGCGTACAGCCTGAACATATTCGTTGCCCGCGCCGTCATCCGCAAGATCATCTTCCGCCACGTTTGCGGCATAGATCACGGGTTTTGCGGTCAGCAGATTATAATCGCGAAAAGCCGCTGCCAGATCGTCATCATCGGGGACTTCAAAAGTGGCTGCCCGGTTTCCGCCCTCAAGATGCTCCTTTATAGCCATCAGCATATCGTATTCCTTGCCTGCTGCCTTGTCCATCTGTCGGGTACGCGCAACCTTGGCGATACGCCTCTCGAGCACTTCGAGATCGGCAAATATGAGTTCTAAGTTGATGGTCTCTATATCTCTGACGGGATCGATGGATCCGTCAACATGTACGATATTGGAATCTTCAAAGCATCGGACCACATGTACCACCGCATCGACTTCACGGATATTGGCAAGGAACTGGTTTCCGAGGCCTTCACCCTTGGATGCGCCCTTGACGAGTCCTGCGATATCCACGAACTCTATAGTGGCATGAGTCACCTTCTTGGTATGATACAGCTCGCCGAGTTTCTCTATACGCTCATCCGGCACCGGCACTATACCGATATTGGGATCTATGGTACAGAACGGATAATTGGCCGATTCGGCTCCTGCTTTTGTCAATGAATTAAACAATGTGGACTTGCCCACGTTGGGGAGTCCCACGATTCCGAGTTTCATAATGTATTAATCTCCTTTGAGCCGTCAGAAAACCAGTGCAACTTTAATATCATACCATTCCGGTCATTTTTCCTCAAGGCATCCGGCAAAAAAGCATGCCGTTGAACATTCTCAAAGCGCAACATTGTCCGGAGGTTCGGGAAGCCGCCTTACAGGCGCAGCCCATCGGATGCTGTTTACAAGGATCCGGCGGATATCGGGGTGTTCGTAGATCGGGTATTCCTCATGCCCCGGCTGGAAGTAGAATATCTTACCGTATCCGCGCGTAAAAGTGCATCCGCTGCGGAATACCGCACCGCCTTCAAACCAGCCCATGAAGACTATGTCATCGGGATTCGGGATGAAAAAAGGTTCCCCGTACAGTTCTTCCTCGGGAAGCTCAATACACTCGGGCACTCCCTCGGCGATCGGATGAGACGGATTTACACAGAACAGTTTCTCCCGGTCACCCTCCTTCCAGTTAAGCGTACACGGCGTTCCCATGAGCCGGCGGAACACCCGGGAAAAATGTGCCGAATGAAGCGCTATGAAACCCATTCCGCTGTGAACATGTCTGACAACCCTCTCTACGGTCTCATCGGTGACATCACCCTGTCTTACATGGCTCCACCAGACAAGGACATCCGTATCCGCCAGGATCTCTTCCGACAGTCCCTGCTCGGGTTCATCCAGCGTGGCACACTTTACGATCATATCTTCTTCAGCAGAAAAGGCCTTCTTCAGTGTACCGTGGATCCCCTCGGGATACACCTTCATGATCGCAGGGATCCGCCTTTCATGCTCATATTCATTCCATATCGTAACTCTGATCATTCGACCCATCCTTCCTTGCGAAGATTCAATATCGACTTTTCGATATTATCGGCATATGACTTACTGCCGAAAAACTCTGTGACCGCATATCCGTCATATCCCGCTCCGGCAAGGGTCTTAAGCACCTCGCCCATGGGTATGTCTCCATCGCACACCGCACACGGGTATAATACCCTTCCGTCTATGCATTCGAGTGTTTCGCCTTCTCCGGGTCTGCTCCACAATCTGTCCTTCAGATGCACATGCATGATCTTAGGCAAAAACATCTGCTCCGCAGTCAGGACATCCTGTGCACTGAAGATGAAGTTACCTGTATCAAGCGTGACCTTAAGGTCCGGCGCCACATCCAGAAAAGAATCCATCCCCTCCATCGTTGCTATCGGACTTAATGCATTGTCATAATCCTCGATCGTAAGCACGAGTCCGTTCTCAGTTGCAAGCGCGGACAGTTTTCTCATGCCTTCATGCATGTTCTCAAGTTCTCTCTTTTTATCATCAGCCGAACCGCTGTGAAGTCCGGGGATCGCCATGATCCTCGAAGCTCCCAGACTTTTCGCGATACGTATATGATCTTCCATGCATTCCGTATCGATCTCATCCTTCCAGCGATAGTTCCGGTATATGCTGCTGACCTGCATGCCCTTTTTCTTAAGGAGCTCTGTGCCGTCCAGATCGTCGGCATCCAGCTCGGCAGCCTCATAACCCAGCTTCAGCACCCAGTCGATCGTATCCTCGAGCGACTCACAGCGTTCTGCAGACGCCAGCTTAATATGATGAAAAAATGTAGCCGTTCTAAACTTATCAATCTTTGACATAACTCATCCCCCCGATCTTTTTAGATCATTATAAAGCATTTCAGGATCCATGTGGATGAGATACCGGTGTCATTCTCGATTTTTGAGGACTTCGGCCGGTGTCATGCGATTAAGTTTACCGGTGAGCAGCAGACTCATCAGACTGTAGAAGGCTATGATCGCAAGCCATATCACCGGATAATAGTACCATTTAAATTCAAGCGGCAGACCGCAGGCCACATTCGAGACAAACATCGGAAACATCTTATCCGTGACCAGTTTGGCAACGGGAATGCTTACCAGGGCGCCCAGCATGATGACTGCTCTGTTTCCGTCCAGATACAGCTTCTTAACCTCCTTTTTATTGAATCCGAAGATCTTCACCAGTGATATACCGAAGGATGCTTTATCTATCATGACGGATGTCATCAGGAATATCACAAGGCAGAATACCACGGTGCTCATGATCATCAAAAGAGTGAACAGCGGTGCCATGAGATCCACGAAAATACTGGATGCCTTATCGATATCGGCTTTGCTCGTTACCGAATATATTCTTCCTTCTTCAATATCAAGTTTCCTGTCCGACATGACCACGTTATAGTAATCATCATCCTCACCGAACAGCTCTCTGGCGCTGTCTATGTCCATGAACACGGTCAGACCCACACAGTACGGCACGATATCTTCCACCGTGAATGCATAGTCCATATCTTCCGCATTGTCGGTAAGTATCATTTTGTCTCCGATCTTCAGTCCGTATTTGCCCGCAACGGCATCGGAGATCACGACCCTGTTCTTTCCTTTGACAGTCTTCACGGGGATATAGGGATTATCATCGTCTATTCCCATCACGGTCACATCGAGAGTGTATCCGAAGCTTTCTTTTTGAAGAGATGTCACAAAGCATGCCTCTCCGCCTTCGGGAACTTCCTCCGAGGGATATTTATAGGTGTACATATACTCGTAACGGGTATCTGCGCTGGAACGTTCTCCGATGCTCTTGCACAGAACATAACAATTAAGTCCCAGCATGAATATCAGCAGAGAAATGACCATGCCGATGACGACTGTCAGTGCTATCCTCCTCTCACGGAGCATCTGTCTGATCTTAAACTTTCTCATAAAAGGCATATCGGGCAGAGCAATGTCCTTTGACCGGGATATCTTCTGTTCGTTCCTGATAAGAGAAAGTGCTGTCCGTGACAGGCTCTTATTGATGACCAGGAAGTTAACCAGAATGCTCACGACCGGAGGCATGACTACCGCATATACGAGCAGATAGGGAGGGATCACCTTATCAAAAGCGGGGATCGAATAATAGTTATACGAGTCCGACATCTGCCAGCTTGAACCGATCCCGCTCAAACCGAAGGCTGCGCCCACGCATCCGCCCAGAAAAGAGATCACGGTAGGCATGAAAATGTAGTGCCTCATCAGGTCTTTTTTCTTTACTCCCAGAGCGTACAATGCTCCGATCGTTGAGCTTTCCTCCTGGATCTGATGTATCACGAATACCGACAGCACATATGTAAAGAGGACGATCACCACGATGCCGGCCACCATGCCGACAGTCTTGTTGATCTCTATGTCTCCGGACGCTCCGCCTACCCTTAGGTTGTCTTCCTGAAGCAGGAAAGAAGTCAGGTTATCCGGTGATTCCGTGAAGACCTCATCTATGAGTTCGTCGGACTTATCTTTAAGTTCGAGCACACCGTCATACAGTTCCTCCGTTCCGTCATAGAGCTCATCCGCGCCGTCGCTTAAGTCATTTGCCCCGTCATTCAGTTCGGAAGCGCCATCTTTCAGTTCCGATGCACCGTCCGTCAGTTTAATCGAGCCGTCATGTGCCTTGCGTATACCCGCATCAAGAGCTGACATCCCTTCTGAGATTGGCGTGATCCTTTCGGACATTCCTGGGATCATCGAAGCAGCCTGTCCGAATCCGTTCATGCCGCCGGACAGGGCCTTTGAGCCGTCTTCCAACTCTCCCAGGCCGGATTCAAGCTCCGAAGCGCCGTCATAGAGCTCCCCGGTTCCGTCATACAGTTCTTCCGTGCCATCCTTAAGTTCATTTGCTCCGTCCTTAAGCTCCTCAGCACCGTCGCGCAGTTCCTCAACACCTTCCACAAGATCGTTTATGCCGTCGGTGATCTCATCCTTTTTGCCGTATGTATCATCAAGCATTTCCAGATAATACGGATCGTCCACGGTCTTGTAATCGAAGTCGAAATCCCTGATCATCTGTTTTAAGTCGTCGGAACTCATGGCGTCATTTAAGAGAAACGCATAGGTCAGTTCCTCGGTTCCGGCCCTGCCGATGCTCTTTAAATGATCATAGCCTCCGGCCGAAACAAAACCGGTCCCGAATATGGTGCTGTCAACCGCGGTATCCGACAGGTTCCTCAAAACGGCGTCATAATCGACACTGCTGCCTATACCGGTCACTGTTATGTCCTCGCCGCCGATACGTAGCGTGTCCCCAACGTTTATGCCGTGCTCCTCGCAGTATCTTTTCTCAAGAACGATCTCGTTATCGGAGGAAGCCTCTCTTCCGGAATCAAGGACGGCCCGGTCGATCAGCTCTCTGTTCCGGAATACCCGGATGACCGATCCGTCGTCAAGTGTCAGGTCATAACTGATATGCGGCTCTATGGTCACTCCGGCATCAGCTATCTCATTTAGCTGCTCATCGGTCAACGCGTTAAATACGGTAAACTGCCCGTCCTCCAGACTTGTTTCGATCTGATTTTCTTCTGTTCCCCTGATGATCACTTCAGCCGCATCAACAAGCGCAATGACGATATACATGCACAGTGCGATCATCAGAAACAGAGAGCCGAGCCTGAAGAAATCGGCTTTTATCTGTCTCGGAAATCTCTTTCTAAGTATCCTGTTCATTACAGATCCTCCAATTCGCAAGCCGGAATTCTCGTTTCGTTCATGTATTCATCTTTGACTATCCCGTCCTTAAGAAAGATTACCTTATGGACCATGTTCTTGATCGAATTGTTATGAGTAACGATCAGCATTGTGGTTCCGTATTTTGCGTTTATCTCTTCCAGCAAAACCAGGATGTCTCTGGAGGTATTCGAATCAAGCGCACCGGTGGGCTCGTCGCAAAGGAGCAGCTTCGGATTCTTGATGAGTGCCCTTGCTATCGCACATCTCTGCTGCTGACCGCCGGAGAGCTGCGCCGGGAATTTGTTCTGATGCTCGGTCAGCCCGAGAACCTCAAGAAGTTCATCCATATCAAGCGGATCCTTTGTCAGATACTCGCAGACCTGAATGTTTTCCTTTACAGTCAGGTTAGGAACCAGATTGTAGAACTGGAAAATGAAACCAAGGTTATCCCTTCTGTAGTCGGAAAGAGCATCGCCTTTCATACCGAAAACCTCCGTGCCGTCGACTTTGATCGATCCCAAGTCCATGACATCCAGACCGCCGATGCAGTTAAGAAGTGTCGATTTACCGGAACCTGAAGTTCCCTGTATAACGCACATCTGACCTTTCTCAACTCCGGTGTTCACGCCCTTTAATACCTGCACATAGCTTCCGCCCGAACCGTAACTCTTTTTAACGTTTTCAATTTCCAGATACATTTTTTCTCCTCCTGCATTAGATCTATGCCCAACATAACAATGTTATGTAAATGTTATTTTTTTCCGCTTCCCAATAAGAATGCTCTTTTAAGGAAGCGGTCTCATCGCCAGCTGAAGCCAGCCCATCACGAGATAGTTAAGGATGGCGCGAAGCCTGATCTTCGCGGTCTCCACATCTTTCTCATGCCTGATCACATGGATGAAAGCATCTATCGATATGTGCGACATCCAGTGTGACATATATTCGTCACATGTGTATCCTTTCAGATTAGTCATCATCAAAGGGATCGATCTGTCAAGCATGGATACGAACTCATCCACCACATTTTCATATACCGTGTTCTCCGATGCATTGAGAAGCAACATGAAGCTGTCGTAATTCTCATATATGTATCCGACTATCCTGTCACTGATCTCGGAGTGGTCCATATCCACATCATCCAGCGAATCGATCCCGGACATTTCCTCTACATCATCTTTGAAATGCTGAATAAGGATACTCTTAAGCCCGTTGAGCGGCGGATCTACTATCGCCGAGAACAGATCCTCCTTATTCTCGAAGAAGAAATAGAGAGCACCCGTGGTCACTCCGGCATCGGCACAGATGCTGCGCAGGGATGCCTTGGTATATCCCTTCTCAAGAAATTCTTTTTTGGCACTTTCTATGAGTTTTTGTCTGGTCTGTTTTTCGTCCTGCATGAGTTCCCGTCCTGCACGGGTTGAAGTCTGTCCTGCCGGATCAAACGAAAAATAACAGTGTTATGTTACTGCTGCAGTATTACATAACGCTGTTATCCTGTCAACCTTTATTTGACACTTTGGGATTAAAAATATGTGCTGTGCTACGAAAGACGTTTCATGATATCATCATAATTTGCGGCCATATGAGGATAGATGCAGTCGATACAGGATTTGATAAGCCGACCGTCCTTAGTCTCTTTCATTCTGTAATTGCCGGGACAATCCTTGTCATACATCGGGCAGAAACAGAACAGACAGTTCAGATCCTCTTTGCTCTTATGGCAGGGATAGTATTCACATTCTTTATTTGCAAAGAATCTGCTGGAATTATTCATTTAAGCCCGTCCTTTCATATCTTCGCATGGAATTCGTAAATGCCTCCGCAAATTCGGGTTTGGAGCCATAATACAGATGGGGGAACCCCCACAGAGATACACTGTCGGCGATCATTCCTTTCCATTCCGTACCGTCAGGTTTGGCACATGTGCATGCATCACCGTTCAGCGAGCTCTCGTAATAGTGGAATTCATGCCCACGGATCCCGGGAAGAGCGGATGCCGGGCCTTCCGGCTCATCACACGATCTTATATACATATAGCCGAATCTCACGAGATGCCCCGTGTATCTGCACTCTCCGTCTATCACACCGGTCAGTGAATAACCCGTTCCGTCCCTGTCGTAAACGGATTCATGCAGATACATGAATCCCCCGCATTCAGCCAGAGACGGCATGCCGCCTCTGATCGCATTTCGTACGGAATCAAGCATACTCCTGTTGCCGGCAAGTTCCTTTAAAAACAGTTCGGGATAACCTCCGCCGAGAAGCAGCCCGTCAGCATCTTCGGGGATGTGCTCATCATGTATGGGCGAAAAATACTTTACTTCCACTCCCATCTGCTCCAAAAGCTCAATATTATCCTGATAATAAAAGCAAAAAGCTTCATCGCGTGCTACTGCCAGCACCGGCTTAGGTATATCGGCCCCCGATGTGAACGCTTCCGATGTGTCCGTTCCAGGCGTGCCGCGTCCGGTCTCATCGTCCGCGACGCTTTCCGCATTCTCTCCGGGCTTATCCATTATCCGCAGGATGGAATCAATATCAATGTGACCGGTGATCAGACGTGCGATACCCGCTATCCTTTCCCTGATATCCGGGATTTCCCCGGGGAGCATAAGTCCCAGATGCCTGCTGCCGATCGCGATCTCATCTGCTTTGGGCATAAATCCCAGAAGTCTCACATCATGATAACCTGCATCCGCCAGTTCCCCGGTCAGGACCGGAGCTGTTTTTTCATAGAATCCTGGCGATATCCTGTTTAAAACTATCCCCTTGATCAGGTGACCTGTATCATCCGCCAGGATACCCTTGATGATGCTGATCAGGGTTCTCCCGGTACCGCGTGCATCCAAGCACAGTATTATTGGGATCCTGCACATAAGGGCTATCTCATAGGATGAACCCGATATCCCGCGCACATCCGTTCCGTCGTAGATCCCCATCACGCCTTCCACAACGGCCGGATGGTTACCCGCTGCCCCGAGTGCATGCTTTATCTGAGTCTCGTTCATGAGATATGAATCCAGGTTACGTGATCCTATTTCAAGCACCTGCCTGTGGAACATGGGATCGATGTAATCCGGACCGCACTTATAAGATACGGGATCAAGTCCCATATCTTTAAGAATACGCAAAAGCCCGCATGTAAAAGTGGTCTTGCCGCTGCCGCTTGAGGGCGCTGCTATCATTATGCATTTCGTTGTTTCACTCATATGATCTACCAGGTAAATGAATATATCATTACGGGATTCTGGGCCTGCATCATATGATGCGAACCGACAGTCCTGATATCGGAGACCTGCATCTGTATGATACTTGCACCATCTATGCCATGCTCCTCAATGAACGAATTAAGCGCTCCGGAGGTCTCCAGACTTACCGAGTTGATCACGAAGCGGATCCCGCATCCCTTCATATGTATCGCCATCAGTATCTGCGCAAGTTTGCCTCCGCTGCCGCCGATAAACACCGCATCCGGGGCTTCCAGCCCGGTCAGAACATCAGGCGCTTCTCCTTCTATCAAATAAACATTCTCCATACGGAGGGCTTCGATATTCTGTCTGATAAGTCCGGCGGCTTCAGCATTATGTTCAACCGTATAAACTGTAAGTGACGGATGAAGCGATGCTGCCTCAAGTGCTACCGAGCCTGTTCCGCCACCGATGTCATATACAACATCCCCTTCCCGGAGCATAAGCCTGATAACACTCTCGTGGCGTATACACTCTTTTGTCATCGGAATCTGTCCTCGTATCAGGTTATCGTCACCAAGAACTTTTATCAGCGGTCTCCGTTCCCATCCGGGATTGATGACAAGCGCAGTCAGTATACCGTCACTTTCATAATTCAGAGCTTCTTCAGGAGCAAGTTCGGTCATCCTCTCGTTTTCATAAGACAGATTCTCTCCGACTGTTATCCGGCAATCCGGTGCTGTGTCCTTCAGGCACTCTCCCAGTTTGCGCACATCCTGCTCACCCGACAGAAGCACATATGTCTTACGATTGTATCTGACCAGTTCTGTCACTGCATGAAAGCGGGATGCGCCATTCCTGCCATGCAGACTGAATATGGCCGCATCATCGTAGCTCTCCGCAGTCAGCGAAGCCATATAGGATATCGACGATATCCCCGGAAGGACTCTGATCTCAGCCTCGGGATCCCATTCCCGGATCCCCGACCTTACCTTATCTGCTCCGCTGTAGAATCCGCTGTCTCCCGAAAAGAGTATCACGATACGCCTGTGATCGGGATGATCGTTCAGGATGGCTGTGATATCCGGTAACAGATATGCCGGATACTTCTCCGGTACTTTAAGACCCTCTATGAGCCGTTTTGCTCCGATGCAGACATCCGCTTCCCTGATAGCACGTCTGACCTCATCCGTGACCGCTCTGCTGCTACCCATACCGTACCCCGCAATAGTTATGACTCTATGCAAAACACCATCGCCTGCTGATCCTTCATTATCACTATAGTCTTTGCCCGTGATCATGTTATACGCTTCAGCTACTGATACTCCGGCATCATCTGCGGGCCTCCGGATCACATGACATGTGATACCCGACTGATCGCACGCTTTGATCTTGTCATCATATCCCCCCGCAGTACCGCTCTGCTTGGTCACCATATGTCTGATGCCGAATTGTTCGATGAGTGCTTCATTTATACCCACTCCGAAGGGCCCTTGCATGGCTATGATCCTGGATGGCTCTATTCCGGAGTCCTCACATAGCTTCAAACTGTCAACCGAAGGGATCACCCGTACATACGTCCTGTGGAGGGTATTAAGCGAAACCGTATCCCTGTATGATGCCAGTTCCTTACTTCCTGTCGTGAGCAAAATATTTCCTTCCGTATCATCAAGCGCGGCAAAACACGCGGCAGGGCGGTCATAGATGCGCAGTTTATCATTTTGCACATCATCCCGGTCGTTCGGTCCGCCTTCCGCCCCGGATCTTCTCACATGTATCAGTCTGCATCCCGTATCCGATACCGCGGCTTTGATATTGGACGTGACGTCAGTAGCATAAGGATGCGTGGCATCTACTACGATGTCATACGGCCCGTACTCTCTGTTTTTCAAAAAAGCGGCTATCCCGTCCCGGTCCATTCGTCCGGTCAGGACTTCGGCAAATTCATTCGGTGTTATCAGTGAGTTACCGTAATCGGATGTCACTGATACAGTATGATAAACCGAAGCCCGCGACAGGGCCTCTGACAGTGTTCTGCCTTCTGTGGTTCCGCCGAAAATGATGATCTTATCCATTCAATGCATATCCTCTGGGAGTGATGAGTCTGTTGTCTCTGATATATGTCCGGGAGTTTCCGATGAATACGGTCGTAAACATGTCAGCCTTTAATCCGAGCAGATCCTTGAGTGTGCAGGTACCGGAGGATTCGCCCTCGCGTCCTATGTTCACGACATAACCGCAGCATGTGTCGCCATCCAGCTTACGCATCAGGATCTCAACCGCTCTTTTCAGATGATCGGGTCTGTGTGCACTCGCAGGATTATAAAGCACGATCGCGAAATCACCCTCTGCTGCTGCCAGAAGCCTGCGCTCTATCGTCTCCCACGGGGTGAGAAGATCGCTTAAACTGATCAGACAGAAATCATGATTTACGGGAGCCCCCAGAAGAGCCGCTCCGCTGAGTGCCGCAGTAACTCCGGGAACAACGGTCACATCCTGTACACTTAATCCCGCTTCGACGGCACACTCGATCATCGGCGAAGCCATCCCGTATACTCCTGCATCACCACTGCAGATCAGGGCCACATTTTTGCCCTGAACGGACAGTTCCGCACACTTCCTGCAACGCTCGATCTCGCCGCGCATTCCGTTCTCGTAATATTCCTTATCCGGCCAGATATCCCTGATGAGAGCCGTGTATGTTTTATATCCGGCTATCACATCACACTCATCTATCACGGCCGCAGCTTCGGCCGTCATCATATCTTTTTTACCGGGGCCCATCCCAACCACGTATATCATATATACCGCCTCCTGAGCGCGACCGCGCATGTCAGTCCTTCACCCCTGGTCTTGTGTACTACTATCTCACCGTTCTCCGATCCCAGCATAGCCGCACGCTCACACACATTATCTGTTCCGGTCGTCTCCCGCACAAAATCCGACGCCTCATAAGTCCCCGGAGCTTTATTAAGTAGTCCGGCATCAAACGTGATAAGCGGAAGTCTGTATTTAGAGCAAAAAGATCCAAGCCCCGGTTCGTCTTCCTTTATATCTATGGTGCATACCGCATAGATGTCATCCAATTCCAAATGTTCGCGCCCGAGAATGCTTTTAACAAAATCCTCTATCGCCTCAGGGGCGGTTCCCTTCTTCATGCCCAGTCCGAGCACGTATCGCTTAGGTCTAAGCAGCAGTGAATACTCTCTGTCCGTATCATCCGCCACGATGATATCTACGGGTCTGTCAGGCGGATAATCCTTTATCGACAGCGTGACCGGCTTGCCCTCTATGGCTTTTGCATTCACTTTCTTAATACCGTCCCGGTTAACTATACTTAGGTTATTCTCCACAGCAAACACATCTGCACTGAATGCACCGTTGATATCCGTCGATGTAGTTATCACCGGTTGTGCTTCCAGGAGTGATGCCAGCACGCATGTGATCTTATCCGCACCTCCGACGTGTCCGGAGAGTACGGGAATGACATATGTGCCATTATCATCTATCACTATCACCGGCGGATCGGCGAGTTTATCGGATACGCAGCCCGCTATCACTCTGACCGCTATTCCCATCGCACCGACAAAAATGATACAGTTCCCTGCGGCAAATCTCTGTGAACACCATTCCCGAAGAGAACCGTCGATCTCCAGAAAACCGTCGGGGACATCACTGTCCTTTGCCCCGAAATACGGTGTGACATAAGAGTCCCCGATGCCACCTGCTTCGAGTACACCGCATGCTGCTGCCGCTTTGTTTATTCTCCGGATCACATCCGCCCCTTTATGTGTAAAACAGATCGCCGCTTTATTCATTTCTGTCCCTGCTGCCCTGTCGATATCCGGTAGTAAATTCCGGATCATATAAACAGGATCTTAAATACGAAGTGTGTGAAACGGCATCTCCCACAAGTACGACAGCCGTTTTGGTAATGCCTGCCTCCCGTGCGGTGTCTCCGAGAGCCGCTACCGTGCACTCGAAAACTTTCTCATCCGGCCATGTAGCTTTGTATACGATGGCAGCCGGAGTGTCCGGTCCGTAACCGCCTGTGATCAGTCTGCGGGCAAGCTCATCCATCATGCCTGCCGACAGATAGACTGCCATCGAGGCATGATGAGCGGCCAGACTTTCTATACTCTCAGATGAAGGTACCGGAGTCCTGCCCTCCATACGCGTGATGATGAGCGTTTGAGATACTCCGGGCAGAGTGTATTCCATATTCAGGGCAGAAGCTGCTCCGAAAGCCGCTGTGACTCCCGGGCATGATTCATAGCTGATCCCACGTCTGTCAAGTTCATCCATCTGCTCCCTGACCGCTCCGAATATACTCGGTTCACCCGTATGCAGACGCACCGTATTCATATGCTCAGCCTCTGCGTCTGTGATGACCGATATGACCTCTTCGAGAGTCATCCGCGAGCTGTCATATACTTTCGCATCTTCACGTGCCGATCCAAGCAGCTCCGGATTGACCAGACTACCGGCATATATCACTACATCCGCCTGCTCTATGAGTTTCTGTCCCCTGACAGTGATCAGATCCTCCGCTCCGGGACCTGCTCCGACAAAATAAACCATACGAACTCCTATCCCCGGTCAGACAGACGATCAGTCCCTGCAGTCCCGCCCAGCAATTCTTCGGCGCCTGCGGTCTTTCCAAGCAGGCCCCATTTGGATGCATATACGATACACTCTGTCGCTATCTGACCTTTCACTCTCGCATCCATGTAAAATGCGATCCGGTCCATGATATGTTCCATGCACTTCCCGGCTATACCGGCATCCGCCAGGATCTGATATGCTTCCTCCGTGGACACACAGTCCAGAATGGAATTCAGTAATCCCGAGCCCGCCCCGCTTCTGACAGCAGCAGCGGCCATCAGTTCCATACGACAGTCGGCTTCATGCGAATGGGTGTTCATGATGCCGCCGGAGACTTTGACCAGCTTACCGATATGTCCGCACAGAAGCACGCTCTTAAATCCGAGTTCCACGGCGATATCCAGAGTCTCTCCGATATAATTGGAGCATTTGACCGCGCGGTCCAGATCATACCCGTAATGTTCCCGCATAAAATCCATGCCGTAATTGCCCGGTGATATCACTGCCGTCTGCGCCCCTTCAGCCCTGATCTGGTTAAGTTCTACCCGTATGGTATCTATCAGGGCCCTGGTGCTCATAGGCTCAACTATTCCTGTCGTGCCTATTATGGAGATACCGCCCTCGATACCCAGTCTGGGATTAAAAGTCTTACGGGCGATCTCCTCGCCTTCGGGAACCGATATGATGACGCTCAGCGAATCCGGATAATCATATTCGTTCATCACTTTGCGAACTTCGTCTTCGATCATCTGTCTCGGAACTGAGTTGATGGCTGCATTTCCGACAGGCTGATCCAACCCCGGGCGGGTAACCCTGCCGACCCCCCGACCGCCATCTATATTTACTTTTTTTTGTCCGTCATTGACCACGGAAACCATCGCATATACCAATGTACCGTTTGTCACATCCGGGTCATCTCCTGCGTCTTTTCTTACGGCACAGCTGACCATATCGGGTGATACGGACATATCCTCGATCTCAGGCTTATACTCGATCCCGGCCGGGGTGATGATCGTCACATGTGTGAGTCTGACCCCGCCCAGAAGCATATATACGGCAGCCTTGGCAGCAGCTGCTGCACAGCTTCCGGTTGTAAATCCGTAGTTCATTTATCCTCCGTATCTGATCCGGACTCTTGAATCAGGCTCAACCGTCCCTCATGGAATACAGCACCGCATTGCATATCGCAGCAGCCACATTGCTGCCTCCCTTACGTCCTCTGTTTACAATATGAGGGATATCCGATGCGATGATCAGTTCCTTGGCAGCTTCGACATTTACAAATCCGACCGGCACTCCTATCACAAACCCCGGAAAATACTCTCCGGCTTCGGTCTTTTCACTGATAGTGATAAGTGCGGTAGGCGCATTCCCGATGACAAATATCACAGGTCCTTTCAGTTTCATGGCCCGCTCCATGCTGACCGAAGCTCTGGTAATGCCTCGTTCTTTGGCTTCCACAGCCACATCTTCATCCGCCATAAAACAACGGGCATCTCCTCCGTAGCGCGCGAGTTCCTTTTTGTTGATACCTGACAGTGCCATATTTGTATCGGTGACTATGGTTGCGCCTGATCTGATAAGTGTCCTGATCCTGTCCATCGCCCCATCGGAAAAAACAAGCGTGGAAGCATAGTCAAAATCAGCCGTGGTATGGATACAGCGTTTGATGACCGGTGCTGTATCTCCGGTCAGTTCTATCCCCATACCGGCCAGTTCTTCGGTCAGTATCCTGAAACTTTCTTTTTCTATATCAGCCGGCTGAATATGAGAGATCTGCGTTTTGATCATCTGTCCTTCCTTAGTGTCTGATATCATGTATTGCGGCTGCAAGCAGTACATTATCCGCACTGCTTCTTACCGCGGTCCTGTAAAAGCCACGCCCTAATCCGGGCATACCGGACAGGTCTCTGATCAGAATATTCCGTTTGAGCAATGGCTCGTATAATTCAATATCCGAATTGAACATCACAAAAACCGTATCGCTTGGATACACCTTACATCCGGCATCTTTAAGCAATCCGCACAGGTGCAGTCTCTCCCCGGAGATCATCTCCAAAGACCGTGCGATATGATCCCTTTCGCACATAAACCCGGCACATGCCTCCATCGCATATGCGGCCGGCAGGCTGATATTCCATTCCGGAAGCATTTTCCGGATACCCGGTATATTCTTCTCATCAGTTATCACATAGCCCATGCGTAATCCGGGTAACGCAAAAAGCTTGGTGTATGATCTGATGATATACAACCCCGGATACCGGTCGATCAGAGCCTGCAGATTCCTGCTTCGTCCGGGCTCAGACATGGCTTTATCCGACAGATAGTAAAAACTCTCGTCCAAAAGGACACTGATACCCGCATCTGATGCGTATTCAAGGATATCATCCAGTACGGCCCCGTCGATACTCAGACCGACCGGATTCCACGGGTCGCACAGAAAGATCATATCCGCATCCGCAGGCATCAGCTGTATGATGTCTGACCCAAGCCTGAAATCATCTTCCCTGCTCATAGGGATATCTGTCACCCGGCATGCGGACAGTGCATTCAGTGCATGTCTGTATCCGTCAAAACAGGGCGTAAAAAGAACAGCATGTTTGGGGTTTACATAACTTACGGTCCCCACTATAAGTTCACTTGCCCCGTTTCCGGCCAGGACATTTTCCGGTCTCACACCGTCAGCATATGCAAGTGCGCTCCGTAAGCTCTCCTGTTTGGGATCAGGATACTCTCCCAGATGCTTAAGACCTTCCTTTATCGCATCATATACTTCCTGTGGTGGCCCTAATGGATTCAGGCTTACCGAATAATCAATATTGATGTCGTGTCTGTATATATCCCCGCCATGTGTCATGGTCACAGACCTTTCCTTACGATCAGATATAATGCACCGAATATGATGAACATGAGCAATTCGGATGTGAACATGAGCCGATTGGCATACCTTATATGCGCTGTCTCTATCTGCCTGTTGTCATCGCCTATCGCCGGTTTTTCCACAGGAACACCACCGTAATATGATGTTCCTCCGAGTCTGATCCCGAGACTTCCCGCGCATGCACTTTCCGTCTGTGCGGAATTGGGGCTTAAATGTTTTTGTCTGTCACGACGCCAGATACGGTAAGCTCCCGCTGCCGAAATATCATTCGAAAAAAGTCCGAGTACGGCCGCAGACGCCATGATAAACCACGCACTCATTCTCGACGGCACAAAATTAAACACATCATCCGCTTTTGCCGCAAAACGTCCGAAATACTCATATCTGTCATTATGATAGCCAAGCATGGAATCCATGGTATTGACTGCTTTATACATCATGCCCAAGACCGGTCCGCCCAGGATCGTATATAAGAGCGGAGCAAGAACACCGTCGGAAGTATTCTCGGCCACAGTCTCCACCGCAGCTCTGATCATCCCGGTCTCATCCAGTCTGTCCGTATCACGGCCCACTATCATGGATAAGTCGCCTCTGGCAGCCTCCGTATCACCGCGCTCAAGATCCTTGCATACTTTCATGCTCTCGTCGTACAGGCTCCGTGCAGCAAGAATGTAACATGTAAGAACCGCTTCAACCGCGATGCCTGCGTATGGGTGTATGAGATAGGCCGCCGCAAGCATGAGCATCGTGATCAGTACCGCTACGATCATGACCGTGATCCACAACCGGAAACCGAGACGTATCATCCGTCCCGGAGACGGTACTATAAAAGAACCTTCCCGAGACTCTTCCTCTGCTTCCGTCCGGCTCACCGGATACAGTCTTTTCTCCAGAGCAGATATCATCCTGCCTATTCCGACCACCGGATGAGGTATACCGTGAGGATCACCGATACACAGATCAAGCACGCAGCCTGTCACTAAGGCGATCATATGATAGCAGATCAATTCTCTCATCACTTATCTCTAATTCCAGAACGTATCCGTCCAGATTCGGACAGATATTCGCATAAAAATCATTACCTGCAAGTGTGGACATCACCGACATGATATTGCCACCGTGACATACTATCACGATATCATCATCATCCGGTGTAAGTCTGATCACCTGCTCAAACCCGGCCATGCTGCGCCTGATCAGATCGTCCATCGATTCCCCGCCGGGAATGCGATCCCGACCGCCACTGTCTATCCATGCCTGATAACGCGGATCTTTATCCAGTTCAGCATGTGTATGTCCGTCGAGGATTCCGAAATCAATTTCTTTAAGATCTTCCACTTCTGTCTGATTCTTTGTACCAAACAGGATCCGGGCAGTCTCTTTGGCTCTGATGAGCGGGCTTACATACAGACTGAAAAGTTCTCCCGTTATACCCGATATTTTTTCGTTTATCGCATACGCCTCTGCCCTGCCTGCATCAGACAGTGCTTCATCGGTACGACATCCCATAAATTTTCCGGATTCATTACCTCCGGTCTTTGCATGACGGATCAAAATACATCTCTTGTTCATGACACTATAAGGCTTACCGCAGCTATTGCTGCAGTGCCGATCACCTCACTCACGGTCAACAGATATCCTGCGGTATCTCCGGTCACACCTCCGAACTCGGAGACTGCCATATGCCTGTAATATAAAGCAACCCCTGTCAATGCGATCAATACACCTGCAGCATACAGATATCCGATACATACTATCCCGGTCAAAGATACGATGAGCCATATCCACTGCGATACCAGGATACCCTTCCTGTTTCCGCCGGTCTCTGCGTGAAGCATCCCGTTATCCTTCGCCCCCGGCATGAGTATGGCCAAAAGCCCGCTTACAGATCTGGCAGATACAAACAGAACCCCCAGTGACATCACTGCGCGCAAGTCATGAAGATGTACGATCACACCTGCTGCCCCGATATATATAAGGATCGCGGTGACCAGGGATATGACCGCAAAAGCACCTATATGCGGATCTGACAGAATCTTAAGCTTATCCTCTCTGGAACGGTAGGAACTGCGGGCATCCATCGTATCCATATATCCGTCCAGATGGAAACCGCCGGTAACCATGACCGGAATAAGCGTAAGCGCTATGCATATCACCGTTTCGGGCAATCCGGCCCAAACCGATAATTGATATACACCAACCAGGACCGAACCTATCACCGCTCCGATCAGAGGAAAAAAGACCAGACTGTGTCCGTAATCCTCTTCTGTCCACTCAAAATGAGGCATCGGTATCCTTGAATATATTGAAAAACTTACTGCCATCCATCTGAAAAACTTCATGATCCGCTCACCGTTTCGCGTATTTCTTCTACCCCGGCCACTCTGTCTGCAAATTCCGAAAGGCGTTCATTAACCGTATTGTTCAGCTCGACATACAGTCTCGTCATATCATCATACCCTTTCGCATCAGGCTCAAATCTGTTAGCCACGATCACCAGATCCCTGACCGCCCCAGACAGCATCCGTATATCAGCGACGATCGCGTCGGCCGTATCCGAAAGCCACCTGTCACCGGATCCCGCGCAGTGATCATATGACCTGTCAGCGTTGTCATACATTTCATTTCCGGTCAGATTGGATATGCATTCCAGCAAAACGACAGCCCGCTCAGGTGATGGGATATATTCAAGCGCCCTGTCGACTCTGTAAGGGATCTCCAGAGTCACAAACCCTTTGCCGTCTCTCATCTGTCTGTGCTTACGTACACGTGCTTCGGACTCTTCATCGACTATATTCATGGTCGCGATGTAATACAGCTCACCTCCGATGCCCTGGCACATAGTCAATGCCACATCTTCGGCATACCGTGATTTGCCGCTGTCGGGTTCGCCCAATACCAGCACCGTCATTTCTCATCAAACCTCTCATAATGATCTATCCCGACATCCGATCCGAAACGGGTGCCATGTATATAGAGTGAATAAGCCATGTCAAGCATAGGCATCAACAGTAACGCCCCGCTGCCCTCTCCGAGCGCCAGATCCGCATCTATGACAGCGTGCAGACCGAGACGCTCAAGGATCTCTCCACAGCCCGCCTCACGTCCGTTATGCGATGCGAGCATATATTCCCTGCAGCCGGTGACGATCATATCCGCACACAAAGCTGCTGTCGCGCTGATCAATCCGTCTATGACCACGGGGATATGACATATAGCTCCACCGATGAATATCCCCGTCAATCCGGCTATATCCAGCCCTCCGAGAGTACGGAGCGCTTTAAATGCCATATCCCGGCCAGTTATCTCATCATCCGCAGGCTTATCCATACCGTGGTAAGCAAGCGCACGTTTGATCACACCGACCTTGCGTTTCAGCCCCTCGTCATCCAGGCCCGCTCCGCGTCCCGTTACTTCCTCAGGCTGCTTATTACACAGCGCACACATCACTGCCGTTGCCGTAGTCGTATTGCCTATACCCATCTCGCCCGTTGCGATCAGGGAATATCCGCTTTTCTCAAGATCCCTGACCAGATCCACACCGGTTTCGATCGCCTGCAGGCATTCACCGGCAGACATCGCTGCGGTCACAGTTATATTACCCGTCCCGCATCTGACCTTGCGGTCAATGATACCGGGGATCGTGGCGTTACTGTCGATACCTATATCTACAGTCAGGATATCTATCGGATAAGATACACTCATGATACCCGCAGAGCTTTTTCTTTGTCCCATGAGGTGAGCTACGCGGGCAGTCACCGCGCTTTCGGTCTGAGTGACTCCCTCGGCTACCACTCCGTTATCCGCGCACATGATGATCAGCGCTTTCTTATCCATATCAAAATCCGGTGTCCGGCGTATGGCTGCGATCCGGCAGAGCATCTTCTCCATATCCCCGAGACCGTCTATCGGTTTGGCTATCGCATCCAGACGACGGCGTGCTTCCATCCGGTCGCTCTCAGACGGCTTATCCGCCTTTAATCCGTATAAATCATCCAAAGTCATGGCCTGACTATCCCCATCATCCCGTATATCGCATCAATATCCAGACATGCTCTCAAGTGTTCGGCGAGCTTATCATACATGTCTTCACTTTCATCGAAATGCCCTCTCATCATGCTCACGTCGATATTCTTACCCCTGTGCGCGGCGATCAGACTGATAAGCCGGGGCGCAACACCCTCTTCATCAAAAATGCCATGTATGTAAGTACCGTATATATTTCCTCTGTTACATCCGGTGCCGTCGGGAGCATAGACACATTCAGAGGGATCTGCGTCCGGTACCGGTACGCAATCCCCATATTCCGTATCAAACAGCTCTCTTCCGACCAGAGCCGTCACCCCGTTATGTATCTCATATCCGGTCACCTGCATCCCGTTCATGTCCTCAAGCACACCCTTCCATGCCGGAATATATCCGATATACTCTGTACGTGTCTTCTCCCGGTTCATCACGGTCGCAACAGGTAAAAGTCCGATCCCGCATACCGTGGCACCGCTCTCTACTCCGTCCGGATCGCTGATACGCATACCCAGCATCTGATATCCGCCGCAGATACCTATCACCACGCCTCCTGCCCGTGCATAGGATATGACGGCAGCATCCAGTCCCTGCTGTTTCATCCACTCAAGATCCCCGCCGGTATTCTTCGTACCGGGCAGGATCAGGATATCCGGATCTCCCACATCATCCGGATCATCCACATATCTTACGGATAAATCAGGTACCTGTTCGAAGACATCCATATCCGTGAAATTGGATATCCTGGGAAATCTGATCACACATATGTCAAAATCCCGTTTCGTGCGTGCAGAGAATCTGTCCGATAGAGAGTCCTCATCTTCGAGTCTGATATCAAGGTAGGGAACCACGCCCATAACGGGTTTATGTCCCTTTTTCTCCAATATCTCTATGCCATCCTTAAAAAGTCCGATATCTCCCCTGAATTTATTAACGATCAGTCCTTTAATACGTGCTCTTTCATCGGGTTCGAGCAGATCAAGCGTACCTATGAGCTGGGCGAATACGCCTCCCCTGTCTATATCTCCTACCAGGAGTACCGCGGCATCTGTCATCCGTGCCAGTCCCATATTCACTATGTCATTCTTCTTGAGGTTGAGTTCGACGGGAGACCCGGCGCCTTCGATGACGATGATATCGGCCATGCCGGCAAGTTTATCGTAAGCCGCCTGTATCTCGGGGACCAGTTGCTGCTTGTACCGGAAGTATTCCGCAGCACGCATGTTGCCCACAGGAATACCGTTGACTATGACCTGTGATCCTGAATCGTCCGTGGGTTTAAGAAGAATGGGATTCATGCATACGAGAGGTTCCCGCTTACAGCACCTGGCCTGCATGACCTGAGCCCGTCCCATTTCCAGTCCCTCGCTCGTGACATAAGAGTTCAGTGCCATATTCTGTGACTTAAAAGGTGCCACACTATACCCGTCCTGGGCAAATATCCTGCATAATCCCGCTGCGATCATGCTCTTGCCCGCTCCGGACATGGTGCCCTGGATCATGATCGCTCTGGCCCCGGTCCCATGTATGTCAGAGGCATCCTGTCCGACCGGCACAGTCCTCTCGCCTTCCATCCACGGTCCCGGTCCGAGCAGACTGATATCCCTGCCTTCTATTCCATATAATCTGCGAATGAAACTTTCTTCAAAAACTTCCTGCGGAGTACCGGTTCTTAATATATGTCCGTCACCGATCGCAACCACTGTATCCGAGATCCTCATAGCGGGTTCGAGTTCATGCAGGGACATGACTACCGCCACACTGTCTCTATCCGCAATGGTCCTGATAGTGTTAAGTATATCCAGTCTGTACCTGATATCCAGATATGAAGTCGGTTCATCCAGGATCAATACCCGCGGCTGCTGGCAAATGGCCCGTGCCAGCATCACACGCTGTCTCTGCCCGTCACTGATCCTGTCAAAGAATCTGTCGGACACCTCAGCGGATCCGGTCAGTTCAAGAGCATGGTCCACTATCTTCTCGTCTGCCTTGCGAAGTTTGCCGAACCTGCCGGTATACGGATACCTTCCCATCGCCACAACTTCACGACACGTCATCATCCGCGGCCGTACCGACGACGTCATTACCACAGACATATCGCGTGCTCTGTCGAGCACATTCATCCCCGACATGTCCCTGCCGTCCAGATATACGCATCCCCCTCTTGCTTCCAGTTGCCCTGTAAGGGTCCTGAGCAGTGTTGATTTGCCGCTTCCGTTGGGACCTATGAGGGTCACTATCCTGCCGGGAGCCACATTCAACTCGATCCCCGAGATCAGGTCAGAATCATAACCGATGGTCAGATCGTCTGTATGCAGGATTCTGTCCGGTTGCATGTCAGTCCGCATTTTTTCTTCTCCCCAGCAACATCCAGATCACGACAGGAACCAGCAGAAGGGCTGTAACGGAGCTGATACTTACTTCTGTCGGTGCAAATACACTCCTCGCTATACAGTCACACATAAGCGTCACAACCGCACCACCCAGAAAACAGGCGGGGATCATCACCGAAGGTGATGAAGTCCTGACCATATTCCCGGCCAGATGCGGAACAGCGATCCCGACAAAGGATATGGGCCCCGCAAACGCTGTCACTGATGCCGCCAACAGGCTTGAAACCATAATGAGCATAACCTTGAGCAGACGTATGTTCACGCCCATGCTGGACGCATAATCCTGCCCGAGCCGGTATGCACCAATCGGTTTGGACATGCATACCGCACATATCAGACATAACAATGCTATAAGTGACATTATGGCGACCTGAGTCATATTTATGCCGTTGAGCGAGCCCATAGACCAGTTATGAAGATTGACTATGTTGGAATCGTCCGCAAAAGTCACAACAAAATCGGTGATCGCGGAACATATGTATCCGATCATGATCCCGCATATCACGAGAAGGCTCATGCTTCTTGTCCTGGACGAGATCAGCAGCACGAACCCCATAGCCATCATTGCTCCCGCAAATGCCGAAACTATCATTCCGAAAGATCCTATATTGCGTCCCTTTGACAGCAGAAAGATCAGTGTGAGCGCAACAGTCAGCTTTGCTCCGGATGAGATACCGAGGACGAACGGTCCTACTATCGGATTATCAAAAAAAGTCTGAAGCAGATATCCCGACAATGCAAGGCAACCACCGAGCACTATGGCAGCGATCAGCCTCGGAAGTCTGATATTCATGATTATATTGGTCCACATCTCATTACCGGATTTTCCCATGATCACGTATATCACTTCTTTCGCAGGTATGAACATGCTCCCGGTCAATATGTTGATCCAGACCAGCAGTGCCAGACAGACCGACATCAATATGAAAACAGATGTGACTCTCTTATTATCCATGATCATTCAACCCGATTAAGATAAACGAACTCATCGCTGCTATCGGTAAAAGCATTATGCAGGTCATTCATAAAATCCGCCATGCCCGTGGTTTTTTGAAAGAAATCCTCAGATGTACAGTATACTCTGCCGTTTTTTACCGCTTTGAAATCGGCAAAAAGCTTATTTCTGGATATAAGCTCGTCCAATGACGAGATTTCTCCGCCTATGGTGCTGTTATATATGATGATGTCGGCATCCGCCGCTGCGCCATAGAAATCTTCCATCTGCATGTTCATCGTGGACAGCATGTTGTCCTCATCATCACTTTTGATTATATAATGCCCACCTGACATTTCTATCATTTTGGAGACATAATCGCCCGGTTTGCGGACATTGATCATACCGGATGCGGTCACATGGAAAAAAGCAACGTCAAGTCCGGTATCCGGCTGTTCCATGATAAACTGTGCTTTTTTTATTGCATCATCAAAGTATGGATCCGCAGTCTCTTCAGTCCCAAACAGCGTACCGTAGAATCTGATCCATTCAAGCCGGCCGAGAGGATGCTCTTCATAGCTCGACATCTCAACCATTACAGGTATACCCAGTTCCTCAAGTTTTTCCTGTACGGCAGGTTCATGATATATCATGGTATTCTCTATCGCCACATCACAGTTTCGGCCCATGATCAGTTCGTAGTCCGGTGCTTTGTATTTACCCGCATATACGATGTCACCATTCTCCATGGCATGCCTTACCTCGTCCACATGCCAATCCTCCGCTTCCAGGGAAGCCATGCTGACCGATCCCAGAGCTCCTGCTTTACTGACCAGGTCCATCGCTGATGTGGATACCATATAGGAATGATCAAGCGGCATCTGCAGTACCGTGATATCTTCCGGAACATCCGAAGGCACAGGTACTCCTTCAGGAACCAGCAGGAAGTCCTGATCTTCATCGATATGTATCAGCTTATACTCACCGTACATTGTCACGCTGAATCTTTCAGCATACTTAAGATCCATAACTCCGGTCTGCTCAAGATCTTCATAAGACAAAGCATCGTTGTTTGCGGCTTTTTCCGATGTGTCGCTGTTTTCCGTGACATCATTTACGGCAGCACCGTTCCCGCCGCCGGTGTGATCCCCGGTATCTGCATCCGTCGCATTACTATCCCTTTGATCCCCCCACAGGATCACATATTCGATCTCATGAGGAGTGCTCATGGCTACCGTATCGCCTATAACGGTCAACGGTTCATCAAGAGAATTTACGGGAATCGTAAAAGTCGAGTTTTCTCCGGGAGTCTCATTATCATACTTAACTCCGTCCACTATCATGTAATCATAATTCGGACTGCTCCAAACGAGTTTAGCCGTGATCTCACCGGCAGTCTCCGTGATCGTAACCGGTGAAATGATACAGGCCTTGCCGGATCCGCCTTCCATCGTGATATCGATATCATACGAAGTAACCCCCTGCGATGCGCAGGAGGTCACTGTAAGCATGATTCCCATGAAGATAAGTATTAATTTGATCCTGTGTGATATCTTCATCATATTCTTCTATGATCAGCCGGCCATGGTAACCTTTACCTTATGATCATACCATACGCCCTTGGTACCCACGAGTGCCAGGTCAAACTCCTGATCGAGCGCCGGAACTGGTACATCAAAGCCAAAAACCTCTTCAGTGGTGCCATCATCGAATTTCACGGAATCGATAACAGGCTCAAGCAGTACAGCGCCTGCTTTCTGCGCATCATCGGCTTTTCCGGGAAACAGGTTAACGATATTCTTCGATTCGAGACTTATGTGTATCGTCATCTCACCATTCTTGACGGTCAGCTCACCGAGATCATCCAGAGCCTCACTCACATGGAACATGGAGCTGTCTGTAGTAAAATAAGCGGGATAAGTACCGTCTGCAAGTGAGGTTTTACTGTCACCATCAGCAGCTGCGCTGACATCGCCGAGTGAAGCGATCGCATCTGCTGTATGAGCCACATACTGTTGCTCGACACTGTCTATACGGCCGAGGCCTGCGATCTGGCAGTCTATGCTGTCAAAAGCACCTGATGCTTCAAACATGCTCTTCCATGAGTCCTCATCATCGCCTGCCATATCATTATTGGCATGATCACCTGCTACGACCATCAGGGGCCGAAGTACGATCTTTGTGTAGCCTGCCTCTTTAGCCGCGTCTATGATCACTTCGCATGCAGTCTCCTCAGGTTCACCTTCCACGGTTCCGACAAACACATTCTCATAACCGAGTTTATCCATCTGTGTAGCCATCTGTGAGTAGCTTACCTTGGCTGTGTGAGCAGTACCGTGTCCCATCAGGACAAATGCCGTTCCATCCTCAGCCGCTTCATCTGTCGTCTCATAACCGGCTTCGGCTAATGCTTCGGCAACAACAGCTTCGGCTACGGCTTTCTTATCATCATTGATCACGGTCGCATCGGAGCCGACCTCACCGAGCAGAGGTTCTGCTACGGCAACTGCTTCGAATTTATCCTTATACCCGTCCAAAGCATCCATGATCTCGTCGTACTCTGCCCCATGCATCAGATGTGTAGGCTGGATAACGAGATTCTTTACACCGTTATCTACAGCTCTCTGAAGTGCCTGATCGATGTTATCGATCTTCTCGCCATCTCTCGCCAGTACATGGTTGATGATGATCTGAGCAGTAAAAGCACGTCTGACAGACCAGTCGGGATTGGCATCCGCAATAGCTTTTTCAACTGAGCTGATATCCTTCGCACGGCTCTCGTTAAAGGATGTTCCGAAGCTTACGACCAAAATCTCGTTTTCACCGATCCCGTCCGAATTGAGCGGATCATCGGCAGATGCATCTCCGGTATCCCGTCCGAAATAATCGGGATCGGCATCCTCACCTTCAACCATTTCCTTCTGTTCATCGGTCAGAGCATCCCATGCAGCACGTGCCTGTGCGCACAGATCATCTGTCTCCTCGGTCCACTGCTGTACATATATGGCATCGATGAGATCGGCTACTTCCTGAGCTCTTTCCTCATCGCTGCGAGTGTCTGCTTCTTCCTGTTCTGCAGTAGTTTCTTCCGCCACGTTTTCCTCCTCCTGCTCGTCTTCGATCACCGACTCCTGGGTTTCGGTCTCCGAAGTCTGAGCCGGTTCTCCGGTGTCAGTGGGTGTACTTCCGCATCCTGCAAGCATCACAACTGACGCCGCCAGCGCGATAAAAGCTTTTACAGATCTTTTTTTCATGGTTGTTCTCCTCCAAAAAAAATACTCCGAAATATATTTCGGAGCGTGTAAACTTACATACCAAAAAGAAGCTTATCCTGATTCAGGACAGCTTATGGTAACGTACGGCCAATTACTCGTGACCCGGAATATATTCCAGTACCGGTAAACGGCAGGTCTCCTGGCTTGAGCATCATCACATACGAACGCCTTCCCGGTATTACCAGTGACTGTCGCGATAACTGATGCTTATCAATATATCGCGGCCTGTCCGTATGCTCCGCTGTCACAGTGACGAGTTCGCACAGGTCTTGCACCTGTTTCCCTATTATCCCGTACCAAAACGCCGACGACCGGACCGGTCGTACAAAGCATCTCTACGGGCACCGTTTATCATCATATATAATTACCGGATCCGTTTCCGGATCCGGCATTTATACTATCATATCGATCATTTTCACGCAAGGTTTACCCCGCCTTGAAAGCACGGATGAACATCCCCGGAAAGCTCACTGAAGATCCGTTACCAGTTGTTCAGCCTCCTCTTTCGGAAGAGGACGGCCCCATACGAATCCCTGTATGGTATCACAGTTGATGCTGCGAAGTGTTTCAAGCTGATCGTCAGTTTCAACACCTTCAGCGACTGTTTCAAGATCCATTACATGCGCCAGGGATATGATCGCTTCCACATATTTTTGCGAAGAATCGCTTGAATTCATCTTATCTATAAAGGATTTGTCTATCTTAAGAGTATCCGACGGAAAACTGTTGAGATAGCTGAGTGACGAATACCCTGTTCCGAAATCATCTATTGCGATATGAACTCCCATATCCTTGAGTTCGTTAAGGATACCGGAAGCTTTCTCGGCTGATTCTATCAGGATGGACTCTGTGATCTCTATCTCCAGCTGTTCCGCAGGGATACGGTAACGCTCGAGCAGTCCGCGTATCTCATCGGTGAAATCGCTCTTCATCATATGCTTCACGGAAGCATTTATGCTCAGTATGATCTGCGCTCCCGTCCTGCCTATCAGTTCTCCGAAGAAAGAAGCGGCCTTATTGTATACTGCCAGATCCAGACTGTCGATCACTCCCAGCCTCTCTGCCGCAGGGATGAACTCCACGGGGCTTATCATGCTTCCGTCGCTGTCCCTTAAGCGGGCCAGCGCCTCGAATCCCCGGAGTTCGTGCGACATGTCGTACTGAGGCTGAAGAAGGAAAAACACATTATCATTTTCAAGAGCTTCCCTTACCTTGTTATCGATAATAAGATGGTTCTCGGTCTTCAGTTCGGAAGAAAAATGCATTACATGCACACTGCTGTTGATGCGTTTGATCTCCTTCATCGCAGCGACCGAGCAGGAGATCAATGAATCCCTGTCGGAAGCGTCATCAGGAAAAACAGCATACCCGAAACTTGCATTCACAAAGAAATCGTATCCGTCTATCGTGATCTTATCGGTAACGGCTTTTTCATACAGTTTGACCGTTTTTTCTATATCTTCCGCCGATCCGTGATCACGGATGACCAGGCAGAACTCATCACCGTTGATCCGCGAGATAGAGTCGTTCGTACCGGAATCGCTTCTGTCCACGATATCCTTAAAGCGTGATGCCAGGGCGATCAGGACTTTATTGCCCATGTCAAAGCCCACGGTATCGTTAATGCCCTTAAAGTCATTGATGTCGAGGTTGACCAGAGCAAACGGTTTATCATGCAGGATCAGCTCATCAATAAGTTCGGTCATGGCGATCCCGTTCGGCAATCCGGTCAGAACATCCGTCGTTGCGTGTTCACGTAATCTTGACTGATACTTCTCAAGTTTTCTTTTATTACGAAAGATCACGATAACGGCAATGATCGTAAGAATATCGACAAAAATGCCCGGAAGACTCGTAAAGTTTCCTTTTATCATGGTGCCCATCAGGATGATCGGAATCTGCATGATCATAACGATGATGGATGATATAAACCCTGCTTTTCCGCAGAAGATGACCATAAAGATGATACACAGATTGGAAAGAGCGGAAAAGATACCCGCAAGCGTATAGAACGGAAAATGTATACTGCCGATAGCAATCTCCCGATCCGAACCGGCAGACATGCTTATTACATAAGTTGCGGCAAAAAACAGCAAAAGCAGCAGTACCAATACACCTTTGGGGGCCTGTCCCCACTCTTCCGTACTGTTTGGCGTCGTTTCACGTATGCGGTTTTCTTCGTTTACAGATTTCATATAAACGATTATACCACACATGATCTACGATATATCCGAAAACAGGATAGTGTCAGGCGATCTGCCAGTTTTCCGCCTGCTGCCTGATCTTTACAAATCCCGCATACCTGCCCGATAAAGCCGAAAACACATTACCGAAATTAGTCTGCCAGTCACAGCACGTCCCCGGCAGAAGCATCATTGTCTTCTCATTTTCCGTTCCGAATTCTTCAAATTTCATACAAGTTTACCTTTGAAATTCCTCGCCGTCTCACTTTCATCCGCAACATACCAGTAATCACATGAGTCGCTGCCTGTCGCACAGGTGTGGGTTCGAATCAGTTTGGCATGTACCAGCTGCGGCATCAGATGATCGACAGCACACATATGCGGAAGCAGTTCTTCATAGCCGTATGCTTTTGCATAATCCGCAAGCGGACACCCCACGAGATCGAAGGCCACTCCTTCATCGATATTCTTTGGATTTATCTTCACTCTCCAGGTATTTCCCCATTCACCTTTGGACAGTTTTTCGTCAACCAGTTTTGAATACGGCACATACCTGTTATACATAGCTTTCTTTAGCAGTCTCATCTGCCACGGCTTATTGATATTGATGAACTTTTTCACAAAGCCATACTTCTTGAGCAAGGTACTCGCGATCTCACCGAAAGCCTCCCCGCCTATTCTGTGATCCGATGCTTCATAATATGAAACTGCCGTGATCATCATATCGAGATTATATGCCATATTGTTGGCAGAGCCTCCGATATCCGGTGCCTTGGCATGCAGCTTCGGATAGAGTCCATTCGCCTTCTTTATGATCGTATCCGCTTCGTCCGGAAAATGCTTCTTTGCATACCGGACAAATCCCTTATTTACCAGTTTATCCAATGACATGATCACTGTCCCCTCTCAGACTTTGACTGTATCTAATATATTGTCTCCGCATTCAATGCCGTTTCTTCCGAGGAAGTCTTCGAATCCTTCGATATGCTCAGGCTGACGGATGATCTTCGGAGTGTGGGCGTCACATCCGATAACAAATCCCGGACTGTATGTGGCAGCCATTTTAAAAAACCTGTCGCAGGGGTACCAGCGGTGATCCACGAATCCGTATACATTTATCTCGAGGGGAATGTTAAGATCCACCGCTTCCCGGACAAGTCTGCTCATATGGCGCAGATAGATATCATCAGGCCCCTTGTAATTGATCAGATCAGGATGGGCCAGATAGGTAAAAAGCCCGGTCTTCATTCCTTCTATCGTATGATCGACATATGATTTTAGCCGCTCTTCGCTGTCGGTTGCCGCACCTGCGTAGAAGCCGTCCACCTCATCTTCGACATAATGCTGTCCCTGGATGATATAATCCAGCGGATACTTCCTTAATTCCGTAAGCAACGGCTCAAAATACTTCTTAGTGTATTCCACCTCATATCCGATCAGGATCTGTATGTCATTCTTATACTCATCCCGCAGTTTTACGAGAGTATCGGTATAGTCAGACAGTTCGGACATATCCATCCTGATGCCCGATGTGAATCCTTCCGGATACGGCTGAGGCGTATGATCCGAGAATCCCAGGATCTTAAAGCCTTCCGATATTGCGGTCTCAATATATTCACGTTCGGTTCCCACAGCATGTTTGCACCGTGTGGTATGTGTATGATAATTAGCCAGGATCATCTTATTTCTTCGTTGCTTCCACGTACACCATCGGGATCGTGGAATTTAACTGTTTTGAATTTCTCACTTCAAATCCGTTTCGTGCAAGAAAGGCAATAAAGCCGTCCGCATCCCATTTTGCCTCAAACTTAACTCCGGCGGCAGATAAAGCTTTGCTGAAAGCTCCGCTTATCTTGTTTTTATTTTCATGAATAAAGTTTGGTGCTATAAGGATACCATCTTTCTTAAGGACACGTCTTATTTCCGACAATGCTTTCTCCGGTTCGGGGATGATATGCAGAGCATTCGCAATGATCACCACATCGAAGCTGTCATCAGCATACTGTAATTTGCAGGCATCTGCCTGTTCAAATTTAAGATTGTCCGGAACCTCGCCTCTGTGTGCAACCGCAAGCATTTTCTCCGAGAAATCCGTTGCGATCATGCTTTTTGCTTCCGCTGCAACCTGTTTTGCTATCACTCCGGGGCCGGTGGCGATCTCCAATACTTCCTTATCCCGTACCACACTCCTTATACGCTTATAGATTGCCTCGTATGCTTTTTTATTCCCGGGTGTACCCGTGACAAAAGCACTGTACACGGATGCAAACCTATCCCATACGGATTCGTTTTTCTCCTTCATGATCCGGAAATCATCCAGCACAACTTCGCTCTTCCATTCTTTGGGGATATTCTCCGGTTCATACACCATTCCGTACAGATTCACACCGTCAGCGAGTTTTTTCGTCGTTACGCATTTCATTCCGAGATGCTCATATTTCGCTTTTTTCAGTTCGGCATCCGTATCGAGTACCACGGGCAGAGCGTGCTTACGCCCCTCTTCAAAGGCGATCTCCAGGAGTTTTCTCATATATCCCTGTCCCTGGAATTGTTCGGTAACGGCAACCATGCCTACGTAGATGTGTGGGATTTTGAATTTAAGCAGAATATCGCCGTAGCCCTTTTCCGAGTGCATAAATCCTTTTGCCGCTTTGGGGATATTACGATAATCCGCACATCCGAAAACAGCGCCCAGCAGTCCTGCTGCGGATGAAACGCTCATCTTGTGCTCAGACCTCTTAAATGCGATATATGCTTCGTGATTTTCACTTGTCGAATAAAGGACCCTCTCACGGATCGCCATGCGGACATACGCACAGATATAGTCGCTGACCGCCTGTTTACCCTTTCCGAGGAAACTCATTCCCCACTCGGAATCCGCATATTCATAATCCGCAAAAGCATCCCCTATGGAGCGGATTTCCTCTTCGCTTAAAGTATTGATCCTGACTGACATATTCATAAACCTCCTTAAAACGGATATTAATCTTCCTGCTTGAGACTTTCCGCCATATCGACTTTGCCCAGTTTACGGTTCCCGAAGATGAGCGACAAGGTATATGCGCTCACGACTATCAGGAAGTACAGTACCAGAGTAACAGGCTTTACCACAACATCGATATATACGCCCGAAGACTCGGCAGAACCCATCATCATGAGCTTAGTCATGTATATCGTAAGCGGAATGGCCAGGATGTAGCAGCACGGCAAAAGAAAGTGATTCGGGCGAAGTATGATCCCGCTTATCTCCGGCCCATGATAGCCGAGTACCTTAAGCATCGATACATTTCTTTTATTCTCATCGATTATCATTCCGGAAAGAAGATTTACCATAAGGATGCAGACTATGATCCCGACCGTCAGAAGGATGGCGTATACCACCTTCGTTGCGGCAAGGGCCTGCTCAAAGGAATCCTGATAGGAATCAAAATCCGCAATCTTAAGTATCTCTTCCGATGGCACATCGACAGGCACAGCACTTAATATGTTGTTATATTCATCCGGAGATACACCCACGAGATAAGCTGCGTTTTCCTTGCTCGTAAGTACCAGGCGGAGCGCATCATTATCTATGATATCGTTTATACGAACGGTCGTCTCTTCTCCTGTTATCCTGTGAACAAATGTAAAATCATCACCTGCGCCGATACCGAAATAATTCGCAGCGCCGCTTGTCATATAGTATCCGCCGTATGTGAGAGGCTCTCCGGACAAAGACTCTCTTTTCAGCAGGGTATTGTCCTCATCGTATCCGATCAGATTGAATGCTATCTTCGTATCCGGCACCTCGAATGTGACATCGATAAGCGTCTGTCCGTTATCAACATTTCCCGTACGGAAAGATTTAAGCCCGGTCTCAAATTTAGCTTCTCCCATCATATCGGGAAGTACATTATCAAGTACGTTTTGCTGTGAGTCCTGACACATTCCTCCGAGAAGTATGATCATGCTCGCTACGGTCATGCCGATAATGAACACCAGTGTCCTGACCGGATTACCTGCGAGTACTCTGAGCATGTATACGGTCCTGAATTTAAGATCAGACCCGCTGAAGAGTTTTCTGACCTTTCTTACGGTCTTTCCTTTCTTCATGAGAACGGATGCATCCCTGCGGAGTAAAACAGATGTAACGATAAGAGTCACCGCAACGTTGAATACTATGGGCAGAATGAATGCGATGACCATGATGACGACGCTGTATCTCACACTGTAAGGGAAGCTGTCGATATCATTAAAAAAATACGCTGAGAAAGCCCGCGAAAACGGGATCCCCGCAAGGATTCCGAGAAAGCTTCCGGTCACAGACGGGATCAGAGCATACAGAACATAATGTCTGTTAAGTTCGCTCTCCTTATATCCCAAAGCCTTCAGCGTACCGATATTGACCGATTCGCGATCCATGATGCGCGAAAGCATGAAAGCGACTATAACCGTGACGAGCATAAACAGGATGATGCTGTAAGAAGAGAATTCCTCCCTTAGCATGATAACCTCACCCCTGAGCATGGATATCCTTGAGTTCATATCCGAATTAAAATACTCGATCGGTCTGTAGTCGGCGTAAAGAGACTGTCTGAAGGGATTGATCTTACTGCTGTCATGAAAGATCACACTGTAATAAGCATTATCCGTAAGAGACGGATCGGAGTTTAAGACCGCTTCATAGGTCCCATCGTTTACGATCGCTGTCGTGAAATCGGAATAGTCACCTATCGTCTCCGTAAGTTCTTTAAGCGTATTCAGATAATCGGGACGGAGGGCGTAACCTCCTATGGTAAGGCTTTCATTCCCGAGCAGGAGTCCGTCTCCTATGTGAAGACCGTTGGCCTCTCCGTATTTTTTGCAGATATACACGTTACCGTCAGGAGCATTCGAAGGAACCACATCATGTACTGCACCGTCTCCGGTCTCGAATATCCACGAAAGGTTGATCTTGGAAGACGCCTTAAACAGCCTTATGGTCTTATCCCCGGCTGTGATATCCGTATAGTTTTGCTGCTCCAGTATAAGATCAAAATCGGTCTCGTACCGCGTAAGGTCTTCGTCCGTTATCATCCGTTCAGTCACAAACTGCGCATCTTCGACATACAGATTTCCGTATATTTCCTCACAGTTTTCTCCGATCGTTTTAGCGGTCGTAAGCGCACCCGTAAGCATGGTCACGGCTACGACTGTAAGAAAACAGGTGACAAGATAGAATGACAGATTTTTGCGGACGGATCTGAAAGCTTTACGGTCAAGTGTCATATCACGAGGTCCTCTGCCTTAAGTCTTTCTTTACTGGTATTCTCCACAACCCTTCCGTCTTTAATGCGCACCAGTCTGTCCGCCATGCCTGCTATCCTCTCGTCGTGCGTGATCATGACGAGAGTCGTGTGATACCGTTCGTTTATGGCCTGAAGGACCCGGAGGACATCCCTGGTAGATGCGGAGTCAAGTGCTCCCGTCAGTTCATCACACAAAAGAAGTGCGGGGTTCTTCACGAGTGCCCTCGCGATCGAGCATCTCTGCTGTTGTCCTCCCGAAAGCTCCGAAGGAAAATGTGTCATATGTCTCTCAAGCCCCAGCACCTGAAGGAGTTCCGTCTCGTCCAGAGGATCTTTCGCTATATCCTTAACGACTCTGACATTCTCGATCACGTTCAATTCCGGGATGAGATTATAAGCCTGAAAGACCATGCCGAGTTTCTCACGGCGGTAGTCCGTAAGCTGTTTCCTGCCCAGAGACGTGATCTCAAGGCCGTCCACGGTTATCGTACCGCTGTCCACACGGTCAAGGCCTCCGACCATGTTAAGCAATGTACTCTTACCTGAGCCGGAAGGACCGAGTATCACGCAGATCTCTCCCTTTGCTATATCCAGGCTCACATCATCCAGTGCCTTAACTGCGGACTCGCCCTCTCCGTACTTTTTGCAGATGTTTTTGACAGAAATATGTTCCATGGTACCCCGTTTCATTTCTTCCATTCATTGATCGCACAGGAAATCCTGATATCCAGGTCTTCTCTTGTCTTCCTGCATTCTGCGGGATAGTCTTTCCCCGCTTTGAACAGGCGGATAAACAGGCTGCTGCCTATGGGAAGCATCATTTTAAGAAGGCTCTCGGGGAAGATAAAATGGGTTCCGTGCTCATAGATAAGGATTTCCGGGGTGCACTCATTTTCTTTCTCTTTCAGTCTCGACTCCATCCGCCTGATATATTTGGCGGTATCCCACAGGACATCATCCTCGGCTCCTATCAGAAGGAGCTTCCCCTTTATCCTTTCGACCTTGATCTTCTCTTCTTCCCTGACAGGATGAAGTCTCTCGGACTCATCAAACATTTTCCGTGAGGCCAAGAAATCCCCGCCTGCTTTCGATTCTTCCTTTATCTTACGGCCATACTCAGGATGCCGGTAAGCATAGGGCAGATACGGCAGGGGCTTCCCCTGCCAGCTGAGAGTAGATTCATTCTCCCCGGGCCATTCTGTATAACCGTCCCTTTTGCCTTGATAAAATCCCTCCATGACAAAGTCGCTTGGTGAAAGTGCCATAGTAAGCGTTATCTCCGGATAGTAGGACGCAGCCACAAGTGAAAGCATTCCGGTAGTAGATGCGCCGATGATGCCGAATTTATCGATCCCTTTTTGCCGCATATATTCGATGGCGTTGCCGATACGCTCCAGGGGCATATTGTGATGACCGTAGTCCTTGTGAGCGGGTGACAGAGTCATGACGCTGACACCGAATTTTTTGTGAACCCACTTTACGGCACACTTTGCCATATAGTCTTCACAGTCATCACCGAGCATTGCAATGAGCGCTGTTCGTGCTCCCTCGTATGGCCAATAGCAGCCGTAAAAGCCTTCGGTTATCTTTTCTTTTATCATTTTTCATCCTCCAGATGTCTTTTCTGCTTTAAGACTGCTTCTTCTTATATCCGCAGTCGCAATAAGGACCGCCGGATGCCAGTGTATATTCTCTGACAAAATCGGAAGCGCCACCCAGTTCACTCATAGTATAGTCCAGATGACACATCGCAGGAACAAGATCATAAAACCCGTATTCTTTCATGAGCACGCATATTCCGCATTTATAGAACCTCGCCTCATACCCGCTTCCGTCATCATACGGAATATAATCCATGTTCCACGAGTAAGGATTCCGGTCAGCGGCTTTTAAGACAGCGGTCTTTTTCATACCTTCGATATCGCTGTCGGTGAACTTCTTCTTACCGCCCATACGACAGAATTTCTTTGTGGCCGGATTTGTCATTGCATGCTCATAATACCGGGTCGCTTCTTCTACCGATGGTCTTTTGTTCATGCTTAGAAGAAAAGCTGTCAAGACCGCGCAGTTTACGATGTTCGTCTTGAATCTGTCTTCCGCCTCAAACTCGGGAAGTTTTGCTATGATCTCCCTGTATTTTGGTTTTGCGACCTTCGTTATCCTCTTTGCATCTGAAAGGCTGTATCCCAGATCACCTGTAAGTGCCTTTCTAAATGAATTCTTAAACAGGATCCACATCCCTGCCGGCATTCCACTGTACTTCATCTCTGTCTCCCTCTTATTGCCTTCGGCATGTTTATGAGCAGTCCGGTAAATGTCACAAGGCTACCGAAGCTGAGCCATCCTGTTGACAGCGCATAAGCCCAAGGGCGGTTACCTGCAATTCTCATGGCGATAATATTGATCAGGCCGGTCAGCATCGTAAAAACCCAGCACCACCCGGGATACGGAGTCTGTCCTTTGGCAAATGCCACAATCTGAACGATATTCATTATGAGGAAAAACACACAAAATATGGCTGTCACCGGAAACAGGAAGTATTTTGCAAAGCTCATCGTCCCTTCCGTCGCCAGGCCCGGGTCAATTCTGTATAGCGCGTTATGATGGTATATGGTCGCACAACACATGACATGGCAGAACGATCCAAGTGCAAGCATTCCTATAAGTCCCGCTCTGTATGCATGCGCATATCTTTCAGATCTCGAAGCTATGATCCTGTATACACCGAAAAAGCAAAGCGTCTCAACAGTGATCCCGATCATTCCAAGAACCCCCGACCAGAATATCCTTGCATCGGACACTTTTAAATATCGGGAAAAATACTGCTCCATTCCGGCTAAAGACATGTCTGCTGTTCCCCATCCCAGAATCATATCCCCTCCGATCAGCGCCAAAAGAGATGCTAAAATGCCGATTTTGAATAAGTGAGCGATCCTAGCCCAATCAGGATCCGTATTTTTGCCATATACTTCTTTCATCTCTTCTCCCTGCGTTTCCTTTACCGGAAACCGCAAAACAGAATGCCAGACACATAAACGCCCAGCCCCATGATTCTCCGCATGCGACCAGGAAAGCGAATTTGCTTCCGAGAGCGATCAGCACCGCTTCGATGATCTTGGATAATATGCTCATTGCCATCGGACTGCAGACGACCGCGATCATCGGAAGATCCAGCTTACGTTTGATAACAAAGTAGGTAAATGCGATCGTTGCGGGGATATCGCAGATAAAGCACCAGATCAGGAACGGAAGCATGGAAGCCGCAACAGGCAACAGGAAGATGTCGTTTGCGGAATAAATATCCAGCCCTGCTCTTAATGCGGCCTGTATCAGAAGAAGCACCACGCAGCACACCGCATGAAACGATACAAACATGAGCGGTGCGGATCTTAAGGCGAACCGCATCGTCTTAAACATCCCGGAATCTTCGGGAATCCCTTTTTGTCTGAGAACGTTTATCATTTCAGGTGCATACAGCATGCAGCCGAATCCCGAGAGGATCCCGAACATCATGGATACTATATAAAACCACGTCGGTACCTGCGCTATTGTCGTTCTTGTTATTCCGTAGATCAGTTCCTGACCGCCGGCCGGTTCATATCCGATCAGCCAGTCGCCCACGCCGCATAACAAAAGCGCAACAAAGCCAAAAATAAATATCTTTTTACTCCTGCTGTTCCCGTTCTTTTTCATCATGCTCCTCCGTCCGGGCTTTACACACTTTTGCTGCGTTCCCAGCCATCTCCGGCATCCGTATCATGCCTTATAAAATCAAAATCGCAGCAGTCTCCGCCCTGACACAAAGTCCTTGTACGTTTAAAATCCGTGTAAGGCAGATTCCCGAAATTGATAACATCGGAATGACAGAACATCGCTCCGAGCTTCATCAGGTTCTGTTCCTCGAAAACGTGACGATAGACACATTCCACGCATTCAAAATGAAATCTGTCCTTGGGATCCTCATCAAAATGCCACTGATATCGCCAGCCTGTTCCCGTCCCGTTCTTAAAACCTATCGGAAGTATCTTTTTCATCATCGATAAAAAGAAAGGAAGCTTAGCCATCTTCCGGTAGCTGTCCGGAGTCAGTGCTTTCCACATTTCCTCGGAAGTTATCCTATAGGCTTCTTCCTCGCTCTTGCCGTGTTTCTGCAGAGCCTGATAGAGAGCGATCGATGTGAATATCTGGGCCATATGCTTATAGTTACCTTGATCGCAATACGCTTTTTCTTCCCCGATCAGTTCCATCATCCTGTCGTAGATATCCTGTTTTATCTCTTCCGACAAACCCGGTATGTAATTCCGGTATCTGCTGATGGCGACCATCTTCTCAGGTATATACTTTTTCATGGTTTCATCTACCCTGTTTTCTCACAAGTTCCACCATCATCTCCCAGCCCTCCTTCGCTTCCTTTACGATTGGGAAAGCCGGATAGCAGTGGAACATTCCTTCTCCTACGATCATGTCATAATCCACGCCGTACTTTTTCATTGCTTTTTCAAAAGACGGGGCACATGCGTATAGAGTCTCATCCGACCCGTATACGAATGTCACGTGCGGACAGCCTGTGAAGTCGCCCTTTTGCAGCCATATCATATACTCCGGAACACTCATGTCCCCGTGTCGCATGATATCAACGGCCGTTTTCATATATTCGGCAGGGATCGCCACATCTACTTTATCAAGTTCAAGCATCCTCTGCCATTCTTCATCCGTTTCAACGCAGGTTCCGGGAGAGATTGCAAGGATATATCCCGGTATGGGAATGTCTTTATGTCCGTCATTGATGTACGGTATCATGCCCAATGCCAGATTGCCGCCGGATGAAGTTCCGAGAACGGATATATTCTCCGCTTCGTAATCTTTGAGCATCTCCTTATATGTCTCATGTATCATCTCATATGCCACTGTCAGCGGATGATCCGTGCACAGCGGATAATACGGAACATATACATCAACGCCAGTTTCTTTGGCAAACCGCAGAGCTTTTTTGATCGAATCCGGTCTTGGCGCCGATACCATTCCTCCGCCGATGATGAACAGATTGGCACGGGATGTCTTTTGTCTGTGGATCATCCTGATCACAACATGCCCCATAACCCGGATCTGTGTGATCTCAAATTCCGGATCGGAAAGCGGCGGGATCTTATTCTTTGCATTTTCCTTCTTTTTCTGAGCAACTATTTCCGCGGCACTTTTGCCGCTCCACGCATTTTTAAGTCCTATAAGTTTTACGATCCGCTTAAGGATCTCATATTTAACACTCATCTTCCTTATCCCCTGCAAACGCTTTCGATCCCCCTGACGAACTTCTCCGGGTTAAACGGAGCCAGGCCGCCATGGCCTACGTTTTCTATCTTTCTGAATACCGTATGCGGGAAAATCTTCCTGATATACGCGACATCCCAACGTCTGTCATGTACTTCCTTCTCTGCGACCCAGTATTCAATGTTCAAACAATCTGTATGGACATCCGCAGGCATAGAGTAATTGTTGCATGAGTCGAAGGTATTCCATATGGTCCGGGCACTTATCATATCAAGCACCTTTGCCGCATACTTCACGTCCTCCTCCGACAGTTCATCGGTCGAAAACGCCTTTTCGAGCAGCTTCGCACCTCCGATCTTGCCTGCGCTTATCATCAGAAAATCCCTGACAGCTATAAGCCGTGTGATGAACCTCGGCAGCTGATAGGGTGTGATGCCTCCATCTATTACCGCATTTCTGATATGAAGTCTGTTGTCGGCCAGTATCCTGGTCACTATACTGCCTCCCATTGAGCAGCCGTATATGCAGGTTAAGTCTGTCAGTCCCTTTTCAATAAGCAGGTCTTCCAGATCTTCTGCGATCTCTTCCACGCTCGTAAAGTCGCTTTTTACATCGGGGTCATATCCGGGGATAGCCGGGATGATCAGATGATACTTTTCCTCCATCAGCGGGATCACATACTCGAAGTAATCCCACATCACTACTGAGGGATGTATCAGTAAAATAACCCTTTTATTCTCTTTTCCGAATTCATGTAAAGTCATATCGGTCACCGTGTCATTTTTTTCCTACCAGCAGTGAGGATCCGGAAAGTCCCATCCAGCCGGCCTCGAATTCGTTCATGAACTTACCTTTTGTCGTATCTATCAGCTGAACTTCTTCATATCCCATGGCTTTCAGTTTCCGGACAAAATCCTGCATGTCTCCGTATTTCATTTTCGACATGATATCGTGAATTGCAAAACATCCGCCTTTCTTCAGGGTACGCAGTGTCTCGAGAAGGATTGCCTGCCTGTCACGGCTCGGGATATTATGATATACATAGTTGCTGGTCACGGCATCGAATGACTCATCCTCAAAGGGAAGTTTTACCGCGTCACCCTGCATAAATGCCGTGTTGCTTACGCCCTCGGCCTTTGAATTGTTCTCGCAAAGCGCTTTGTTGAATGAAGCATATTCCTTGCCCCACCTGTCTATTCCGGTGAACGACGCATTGGGATTCCTTTTGGCGCAGGCTATGGTAAGCGCACCGCTTCCGCAGCCCACATCAAGTCCTTTTCCGCCGTCAGGTACATTTACGTAGGCCGCAACCCCGTCTATTATCTGCTTTGACAACTTCCTTTTTCTGTTATAGGAAAAAGCTCTGTACATCAGATACATCCACACAGTCACGACCAGAAAGAAGACTGTCGCGATCAGAAGTACTGTTACAAGGACCTTCTTTACGTTTGCGGGTATCGGTACTGCCGCAAATATAACAGTGAGGATCAGGAATACGGCTGCCCCGCATGCAAATCCCGCTACCATCCCTTTGGGCATCCAGTTCTTATAATCAGCTTTCATATATTTTTGCCTTCCTTTCTCCGGGGATCATTTTTTCGCCAATACCGTTATCCAGGGTTTACTCTTATGATGATCTGACTTCACCTTCGAAAACCCGGCCTGCTTAAGTGCGGATTCGATCTCTTCCACGGTATGGCACTTCATTCCCTCGATGATGTTCTCGAACTTAAGTCCGGTCTTATCGGTGCCGTCGGATTCGTTAACGATCAGAAATACTCCGCCGGGCTTTAAGACTTTAGCCACCTGGCCGAAACATTTCTCCAGCCCCGGCCAGAAATAAATGGTCTCGAATGCCGTCGCGAGATCATATTTTCCTTCGGGAAGAGTAAGCGCAGATACATCTCCCTGCTGCACTGTGCATCGTCCTTCTCTGATCGCCTCTGCATTTACGTCTGCTGCTATCCTGACGGACACATCGGAATAGTCGATCGCGGTAACTTTTGAAGAAGGGTATTTCTCCATAAGGGCAGACGCATTACGACCTCCTCCACATCCAAGCTCTACTATCTCCTGCGGCGCGATCGTTTTGAGATGAGACATACCCCAGTCTGCCAGTTTGGCATGTCCGCCGTTCATTCCGTTTACCATCATCTTTCCGAGGAAGCCTTCCGGTTTCCTGGTCTGACTCACATAGTTCTTAAACAGCCCCATAGTTTATTTCCTCCCATTCTTCATATGTATTCGCCCCAACCTGTAAAGCGGTATTCACTCCATGTTCTTAAGCGCCTCGTTCAGAGGTATCCTTCTGATACGTATGTAATCAACGACCGACACCGCAAGATATCCGAACAGCAGGTATACGACAGACAGGATCATCGATGCCGGCGTCATGTAGTATGCAAAATATCCGTCCATCTGGAGCATGAACACCTTAAACACCTCTATCATGAGAAAATATCCGGCCGCAAACCCCGCAACCGCACATGCCACGACCACAGCTGCGGTAGGTATGATATAAAGAGACCCTATCTCCGTGTTCTTGAATCCGAGGATCTTGACCATGGATATCGAGCGTTCGTTCCGTTCGATTATGATCTTTGCCAGGAGATATATCATCGCTGCCGCGAGAACGATCAGCACATATTTAAAAGCATTGACGATCCCGCCCAGAGAATGGTCGAGCTGGGAAGCGACCTTGGAAATATCTTCGGCAGTGATCACCGTGGCAATATCCTGTTCGTCTATATCGGTTATCTCGTTTCGTGAGAAATATCCGGTGAATTCGCCCGGCTTTTGGTCAAACACCTCGAAAAATGCGTCCTGATCCATGAATGCCGCTATACCGCCCTCATAATCGATCGTGCCGTATACCGTGAATTCATACGTCTTATTCTCATATTCCTCATGGAGAGCGATCGTATCACCTGCGGTCAGTCCGAATTTCTGCATGAATGCGGATGACAGATATACATTGTTTTCCGGCAGTCCGGCGGGCATGCTCACATACGAGCTGTCAGGGGAGATACCGTATACGGTCACGCTTTCATCGCCGCCGCTTCCCATGCCGGAGCGGAACCCTCCGGTCTCCTTGGGATACATCAGTGTCTTCGCGCTGAAACGCTCGGCACTGTCCTCGGATGTTTCGATCACATTACCGTCAGAATCCTTATACCCCATCAGCATGTACTGATAATCGGCGAATACCATCTCAGGCGCTCTGCTCCCGTAGTGATCGAGAGAGTCCGGCAATCCGAACGCAAAGCACATCATCAGTTCTATGAATATCACTCCGAAGATCAGCACGACATAGTTCGGCATATTCTGGAACATGATCCTTAACCGGAATCTCCTGAGGAACGACCAGGCCGGTAACCTTCTGGCCTTGGAATGTCTGGTTTTCGTCAGGTCATGCCTGAGAAACTGAAGCGGAGATAACTGCAGTTTCTTCACAATGACTATGAGATTGATGAAAAACATCAGGACAAGAGGGATGAGAGTCGTCTTCACAAGCGCGGTCGGACTCCATACCAGATGACAGGACGGAAGACTGTAGCTTTCATAGTAAAGCGACACAGCCATGCCCCGAAAAGCGGTATATCCGAGCACATTTCCGATCACGGCGCCGATCAGTGTAACGACGACAGGCAGGGACATATAATGAACTGCGAGTTCTTTTTTGCTGTATCCCGAAGCCCGAAGAGTTCCTATCACCGGGGCTTCCTTATCGATGGTATTGCTGATGGTGATCGCGAATATAAACGCGATCACGGCGATAAGGATGTAGCAGAGGATGCTCGTAGCGCTTGAATCTCCCTCGATGTCCGCAGGTGCAAAATTGCTGGCCTGTCTTAAATATTCCGGGAGATAACTTTTGATCTCATTATCATGGACGAGAGTCTGAGTGATCAGAGCCTTGAGGAAACTCTCCGATGTGTCGGCCTGTTCTATCTTATCCGCGGGTTCGGTCTCATACACATATGCGTAGTTATAGTGGATCCTGGCCCGCAGGGAATCAAATGCCTCAGGAGTCACCATGCCGACGTCGAATCCGAACGCATCAAACATAAGATCCGTATTGGATTCGTGGAGTGTCAGGTAATGGACATAAGACAAAAGTCCGACAACGGTAAATTCCTTTCCACCGACCGTGATCGTGTCTCCAATATGGACGCCCATGTTATCGGCATGCATCCTGTCGATGGCGATCTCCGATCCCGTCCCGGGGGCACGTCCTTCGTTAAAAGAGGCCTGATCTATCGGCGTATCACTTCTGAATACCCTTATCGTCGCATCCTGCGTTCCGTCATTGTCGGCATCCTCGGATTCATCTCTGTAAAAATCTTCATAAATGCTTACCCGGACGGCCGAAAATCCCTCATCATCAAGACCGTATTCTTCAGAGATCTCGTCCCACTCGTCATCAACCGCTTCCCTTACGGCATCATGTGCTTCTTCATATGCCTCATCAGAAGCTTCGGTAAACTCATCGGATTCTCTTGCCTCTTTTATCGCATTCTCATAGTTTTCATCTACGGCATCATCTATCTGAGCAAGGATCATATCCTCATCGGTGATGCCGTATGCTTCACACTGTGCGCGGACAGCTTCTTCGATCGAATTTCTCACCTGTTCATCGAGTTCTTTTTCGATCGCTTCCGAAACTTCGGCATCTGCCTCCTCCATGCCCTTGTCCAGATAATATTGCCTCACATCCGCCATCCTGCCTGTACTTATATCTGCAAGAAGTTCGGGAGAGGCCTTTTTTGCCAGTTCAAAAGAACCGTCTTCGAGCTTAAGTTCCTCTTTTCCCTGATCGATCGAAGCCAGCATGCTGTCATGACCTACATACATGCCGGAAACGAGTCCTATCATCAGGACGAGAAAAACTATGATCACAAGATATTTATGCCAGTCGGAGATCAGTTCTCTGGGGATACGCCTTATAAGCGGATTTTTCATTCCATGCCTCCTTACCACTCGAGCTCGGAAGCAGGGGTTTTGGCTTCGTTGATGTCGTTATGACGGACAACTCCGTCCCTCAGCTTGATCACATGGTCTGCCATATATCTTATGGCTTCATTATGAGTGACCATGATGACCGTACTGCCGTACTTGCTGTTGCAATCCTCTATGAGTGCAAGGATCTCCTTGGATGTCTTATAGTCAAGTGCTCCGGTCGGCTCGTCGCACATCAGAATGTCCGGATTCTTCACCACAGCCCTTCCTATGGATACTCTCTGCTGCTGGCCGCCCGACAGCTGGTTCGGATACTTGTATTTATGATCCTGAAGACCGAGAGTCGTGATCACCTCTTCAACATCCAGCGGATCGTCGGAAAGGTAAGCGCCGACTTCGATATTCTCTTTGACATTCAGATTAGGGATGAGATTATACATCTGAAAGACGTAACCCAGATGCTTTCTTCGATATAAAGTGAGCTGTTTTTCCGTCATGTCCTCGAGTTTGTCTCCGTTAATGCTCACAAATCCGGAATCGGGTGTATCTATGCCGCCTATGATATTGAGCAAAGTGGACTTGCCCGAACCCGAAGGACCGAGAAGCACGCAGAACTCCCCTTTCCTCACCGTAAAATCCATGCCTCTGAGTACATCCTGTTTTGCTTCTCCGGAGCCAAAACTCTTTTTCAGGCCCCGGATCTCCAGAAAGCTCTCATCCATTTTCTGTCACCTCCGATATGTTGTCTTTTGCACCTAAAAGGTGCGTCATGCTCTTCAGTCCTATCGCCACGGTAGATCCGTTATGAAGCATCGCGGATGTTGCAGGTGGCATAACACCTGCTATCCCAAGTCCTATGAGTGCCGTATTAAAGCCTACTATGGTCCTGTAATTAAATCTGATCCTTTTCATCAAAAGGGTACTGATCTCTCGTAACACGGCGATGCTTTCAAGATCATCCGAACCTATCGTTATATCGGCTATCTGTCTGGCTATTTCCGCACCGTCACTGATCGCGATCCCCGCATCCGACGCGGACAGTGCCGGGGAATCATTGATCCCGTCACCCACCATGATCACGCGGTGTCCTTCTTTTTTCATTTTTTCCACATATCCTGATTTATCTTCCGGAAGCACCTCCGAATAATACTCCGTGATACCTGCCTGTGCAGCGATCACGGCAGCCGTCCTTTCGCTGTCGCCGGTCATCATGACGATATGCTCAAATCCCTGCTCACAAAGCCGCCTGACCACATCAGGCGTTTCTTTTCGCATCGGATCTTCTATCAGGATGCATGCCGACAGCTTACCGTTCTTGGCAAAATACAGGTGAGAGTACCCGTCCGGCAATGAGTCAAACAACTCCCTCCTGTCATCCGCTATGACTGCACCTTCATCCTCGAACACGAAATGATAGCTTCCGATAACGGCTCTCTCATCTTCGATCTCGGAAGCAATGCCGTGAGCAACTATATACTCCACGTTTGTATGAAGCTCATCGTGCAGCAATCCCTTTTCCGAAGCGGCATCGACCACGGCTCTGGCCACCGAATGCGGAAAGTGTTCTTCCAGGCATGCCGCCTGTCTAAGCAGCTCGTCTTCGGATTCATCGCAAAACGATACCACTTTGGCCACGGTCGGTTTTGCTTTGGTTATCGTACCGGTCTTGTCAAAAACTATCGTATCCGCATCTGCCACGGCTTCCAGAAACTTGCCTCCCTTGACGGTGATATCGTATTCCGCTGCCTCTTTTATGGCAGATAATACGGATATCGGCATAGCCATCTTGAGCGCACACGAATAATCGACCATCAGCACGGATACGGCTTTGGTAACATTGCGGCTTATCGCCCATGTCAGGCCGGCGGCAAGCAGAGTATACGGAACGAGTCTGTCAGCGATCCTTTCCGCTTTGCTCTCCAGCGAGGACTTGAGTTTCTCGGATTCCTCGATCATCTTCACTATCTTGTCAAAGCGGCCGCAGCCTTCTGTCTGGGTCACCCTGACAGTCAGATCACCTTCTTCCACTACGGTTCCGGCAAACACGCTCATGCCGCATCCCTTGTGTATCGCTGTGGATTCTCCTGTCATGGAAGCCTGATTGACCATCGCCTCACCGGAAACGATCTCTCCGTCAAACGGGATCATATTTCCCATTCTCACGACAACCCTGTCACCGCATTCGATCGCGGATGCATCAGTCTGCACTTCCCCGTTATCCGTAAGAAGCCATACTCTGTCGATATTCAGAGACATTCTTCTGGCAAGATCATCGACAGAGCGTTTATGAGTCCACTCCTCCAGGGTATCTCCGATCTTCAGAAGAAACATCACATTGGAAGCGGTATTGTAATCTCCTGTCAAAACCGCCGCCGTGATGGCTGTCGCATCGAGCAGTTCAACCTGGAGGCGCCTGTTTCCGAGAGTCTTTAAGCCGCGCCATATATATCCGACCGTTTTGACGATATCCAGCCACCTCCGTATGGAAAACGGGAGGATCAGCCGCCTTGCATAATGAAGGATCACCGTAGTCACCACTTTTTCGTAGTAACCGGCGCTGAGTTCCCTGCCGGAGCATTCAAATACACGCTCGGGTACCTGAACATCCTCAAACGAGAAATCTTTGACGAGCTCTGTAACACGTGACCTGTCACAGTCAAAAAAGATCACCGCATCCGCTGTCCGTTCATATACCCGGACCTCACCTATCTCATCAAAACCCCTAAGGTAGTATTCAAAGATATCTGCTTCCATGAAGCTCAGACGCTTCATGGGAAGATGCAGCCGGATCCGGTTTTTGAGTTCATGCCTGATCGTAAAGTTCATTCTTCGGTAACATCTTCCTTCCCGGCTCTCTCTTCGTTTATAGCTTTGGCCTCCTCGTAGATATCACTGCAGTTTTCCTGCAGAGTGGTGATCTGGTCCATCACGGAATCCTTTGCCCTTAAGACCCCGGCCGTACAGTGGGTGTAGACCTTTTTGGCGTCTTTAGAGGATAACAGCTTAATACCCTCCAATCCGAACAGCGTTCCCAGTGCAAATAATCCTATTCCTTTAAGTTTCATGTTTTAACCTCCTGTCATCCCGGACTCGTCCCGGGTCATTTCACAAACTGTGTACATATCCACGCCGCCAGTGTGGAAGCCGCCGGAAAGATAACGAGCAGTTTAAGCAGCTGGCTCCTGATGTTATATCCGTACTTCCTGCCGCTGTATACGCTGTCCACTTCCGGGAAATAATACTGAAAGAATTTGAACTTCATGAGCAGGAAATAATCAAAGCAGATCATGTCATATAGCTTGTATATGGTAAAAATAAGGACAAATCTCAGAAAGAACTGAAAGAATGTAAAACCGCTGCGTATACCGTCCCAGATGGATATCACTCCGACTCCGAGGATCATGAGGATGCTGAATATCATGAGTGTCCATCCGATCGTCCTGGCTCCGCAGAACAATTCTTTATCTCTGGGAACTATAAGCTCCTGAGCTTCTTTGGGGGCCGAAGAAAAGAACTTTTTATCCTGAATGAAAGCGACCGCCGAAAGTAACATCAGGGAAATGGACGCAGAGAAAACAAGTGCAAGAAATAAAGTCAGTAACATGGTAAGTCCTTTCTATGCGAAGTTAGCATTGCCTAACTTATGGTCATAAAAAAAATACACCAAACCCGATATTTTGTCAAGAACACCCGGAATATGACCTGATCGTCACTATGGCAAACACTGCCGCAAAGACACCGATGAATGCTTCCGCGTAAAATGTCGATCCGGTCGTCTTAAGTATCACGACCATTACCCCATCCATCAGAGCATGTAAGATAACCGCCAACAGGCACAGAGTGAATCTGCGATCCTTTACCGCACGGTAAACCAGATATGATGCGCATATATGGAATGTTATCGCGAATATACGCTCAAGCGCACCTACGAGCATCATGGGCGGAGCCGTCATCCACAGCGGAGATAACTGGTCATACAGTTTTTGCTGGGTATCAGCGTCCGTGCCCATGACCATAAGATTGCCGAGGCCCGAATTCAGCATGACCGACACGACGAGATTCGAGATCGATGTAAATCCGAGCAAAAGGATACTTTCAGCACCGCCGTGACCGATACCGAACATGATCGCTTCTTTTTTATCCAACGATCTCTTCATAAACAGGCGCATCGAGATATAACGTCCCATCTCTTCAAAAAAGCCCGCCGCCAATCCGCCGTATACGGCATAAAACGGCAACGCCGTAAATGCTTCCTGCCCCATGACGGACAGGATAACATTGTGAAGGATCGATTCAAGTATCATGGCGAAAACGATAAATGTACCGGCTCCGCATAAAGCGGACAGCAATCCTGCACCGGTCTTTTTTCTCCATATGATGATAAGCGCTATCGGGACTCCGAAAGCTATGATCATTGCGATCGTTATACACAGGATCATCGCCCCCGGCACTCTGATCTGAGTAAAATCCATGTCTGCCATATCTTATCCCTCTCTTCATACTCTTTTGTCAGGTTGCGGGGTAGGAGGCGGATCTGATCAGTTCAGCGGCATCTTCGGCAGACAGAGGACGTCCCCATACAAAGCCCTGAACGTAATCACAGCCGATGCTCTTTAACGTATCAAGCTGTCCGTCGTCTTCAACGCCTTCGGATATAACGTCGAACCCCATGATATGCCCGATCGATATTATCGTGGCCACATACTGTCTGGAGGACTCGCTCATATCCATCTCATCTATGAACGATTTATCGATCTTGAGAAGATCGGCAGGGAATCTGTTCAGGTAGCTTAAAGATGAATAGCCTGTACCGAAATCGTCTATCGCTATATGTATCCCTATCTCCTTGATCTCATCGATGCATTTCAAAGCTTTGTCGACCGAATCGATCATAATCGACTCCGTGATCTCCACTTCAAGCTTATCAGCCGGAATACCGCTGATCTTAAGGAGATTCCTTATCTCATCGGGAAAATCGTTCTTCATCAGATGACGCACGGACGCATTGATGCTGAGTATAAGATCTGCGCCGGTCTCTTTGATCATCTCGCCGAAAAACAGTGCGGCCTTCCTGAATACCGTTCCGTCCACACTGTCTATAAGCCCCACCTTCTCCGCAACGGGAATGAACTCGCCCGGAGGAATGTTGTTCCCCTTATCATCCCTCATGCGGGCTAAGGCTTCAAAGCCGCGAAGCCTGTGATCCATGTCATACTGCGGCTGCAGCTGGAAATACAGGGTATCCTGTTCAAGCGCCGTCCTTATCATGCGCTCGATCTCCAGGATGTGTTCGTCTTCGAGAAGATCCGAAGAAAACCGAAGGACATGCTGGCTGTTCCTGGCCTTTTTGATCTCATTCATGGCCGCATTCGCATGCGATATAAGGGAATCGGCATTATCCGCGTCCGTCGGATACTCGGCATATCCGAAGCTCGCCGTAACATACAGGTCGCAGCCGTCCACGGTCAGTTTCCTGCCGAGCGCATCAACATATTTGTCGATCATCGCCCTGAGTTCGTCATCGGTATCATAGTCTTCTATAACAAGATAAAACTCATCCGCACTTATACGTGCGATATGATCATCCGCTTCAGAATGGATCTTGCCCGCAACCGCCTTCAGTCGCTCAGCCGTTTCAATGAGCACGCAGTTTCCGGCCTCAAATCCGAGTGTGTCATTTATGCTCTTGAAATGATTAAGGTCAACGCAGACCACAGCGAATTTCTCACCGCGCTCAACATGCTCCGATATATGCTCCGTACAGGCAAAACGGTTCGGGAGACCTGTCAGCGCATCGGTATAGCTCATATGATGCAGACGGTTGATCGCTTTATATCTGGCTATATGCGCGGACACGAAAAATGTGGTGAGTTCCATCATTTCCTTGATACGCATGGCTTTGTCGGTATCAAAGTTCGTGGCCCAGATATATCCCAACAGCTCCCTGCCCTGGCGGAGAGGAAAAAGCACAACGCTCCTTACACCCGCTTCGATGAGAGTTTCAACCCAGGGATGATTGAGCTTATCGTAATATTCCATATCCTCTTCATCTTTGATGAGAGCACAGTCACCGGCCTCTCCTATCATCTTTTCCCAGGAATCCGCGATCCTGTAGAAATCCTTAAACTGTGTCACGCGCTTGATCGGACTTCCTTCGACGTAATTGGTCGCCATGATGGAGTATTCCTCCTCATCATAATTCATGAGGAGCACGGTGCAGCCTTCGGCATCGCAGATACTGCGTATCTCACCGATAACGTTTTTCATCGCGTCATTGATGTTGTCCGCTTTATGAAGTTTTACACAGGTCTTGAGGACGTCGACTGACGATCTGTTGAACGTATCCAGGACGGAATCGGCATTGTTATCGGAATTAACCGTATAAACACAGTAACAGGTATCTCCGTCTTCCTGCTCGAGAGGCATCGCATAGATATCGACCCAGACATCCAGATTGTTCAGATAAGCATAGGTATGTACTTCATGTTTAAGTATGGCCGCACGGTATACCGCATCTTCGAAGTTCCTGCTCTGGGGAAAATACTCATAATAAGGAGTTCCGGGCGCGATCGTTAAAACACCGGCATCCGATCCGGCCCCCCGCTGTGATGAAAGATACTCGGCACATTTATCGTTTACCGCAGCAATGCATACATCCGAATATCCGTTATCACCGGACCTTTTTACGGACATAATGCATGTTGAGGAATAAAAGGCATTTGCTATTTGTTGAAAATCCATGATATTTCCTCTCTCAGCTCATTGAAAGCCTTTATGAAAACCTTTGTATCGTTCCTGAGAGTTTCCATGTCTTTTTCTTTACCGGTCTGCTCCAAAGCCTTCGCCATGTCAGAGATCTCGAGCGCCCCGATGGCTCCCGCGGTGCTCTTGAGTGAGTGAACGGTGAGCGTAAAGGTATCCGTATCCTCTTTTTCAAGTGCCGAAGTCAGTGCGTCGGCTTTTTTCTCCATGGAAGTATAAAACGTCTCGATCGCACTCAGATAATCCTCTGCATCGCCGCAATAGCTTAATCCCTTGTGAACATCGATCATTTTGGCGTTGAGAAGCCCGGGAGGCAGTTTGGACAGATAATCGGTAAATCCGGCAGCCATGAGTTTCTCATCTGAATGATCATAAGCGCAAACATTCCCGCCAGAACAAGAGCCGTAACGATAGACTGGATCAGGCCGCGGGTTATGATCGAATCGGATATGTTATTGATCTGTTCGGTGATAACGCTCTCGCGGATAAGATAAGTCAGCATCCAGTCCGTGTCATGGACCGGTACGTAATACAGAGTCTCCTTGTCGGCCGGCAAGCTCACTCAGATAAAGGAGGCTCACGTTTCTGACCGCCGCCTCCGTGTCCCTGCCGGCGCTCCTCGCAAGCGAGAAGGTACCGACTGTCAGGATGATAGCTACGATAACACTTCCTATTATCGCTATTCGGATGATACCGTTCTTTTTCAGAGTTTTATTCATTCACACTGATACTCTGTAATCCGCCCTCATAAATGACATTCTCAGGTTTTGCGCCGTATACGACGGGTGTCCCCGAAGCAAGGCGGATATTGACTATGGTCTGTTTTGACTGGATGTGTGAATCCAGGTCTTTGCTTCCCAGAGCCAGAACATTGTTACCCTCACCGTGCAGGTTGATAGCCGAATTGTAGAAATCGATATCAAGCGAACCGGTCCCGGCTCCCACCAGATAAAGCTGCTGACCGTTCGCAGCGACCGCAAGTTCACAGTTCTCCATCTTGACGGACCCGCTCTTGCAATCCATTCCGCCTATTGCCGCTATCCGGCTTCCGGCGCACAAAATGTTAAGTTTGGAATTAACAAAATGGAGATCCGGTATTCCTTCTAAGCTTCCGATACCCACGCCCATATCGATCTTGATGTCCAGATGCATCTTGCAGTTCGATACGACTCCGGCAAAATGACCTTTCACCGCTCCGATCGCTATCGCACGCTGACTGGCGGGTTCTATGCGTACGGTTCCGGACAGTATATGGATGCCGTTGCCTTCCCTGAACTCACCTCCGCCGATAGCTATGGCTTCATCCGCTTCGATAAGGATATCCAGAGAACCCTTGCCGCGCCATGTGATATCTCCGACTCCTGCATTCCAGAAGTTGCCGATGGCGAAACTTGATACTCCCTGCGCACGTATCTGAAGATTTCCCTGTCCTGTGATCACCAGACTGGAACTGTCGGGAACCAGGATCCCGAACTTGTTCAACCTGTTCTCGCCTTCGAGCACGAGGGTAAGCTCGCTCCCGGTGCCAAGCTCTATGCAGGGGAGCTGCTGGGTGCTCTCTATGAACACATCCCTGATCGTGAGTTTGCACTTGGTATTGTCCTTGATCTTGATGGACATCTCGGCACAGTACCCGGTGTTTCCGACCAAAGTGAACTCTTCCTGGCCTATCAGGATACCCGTATATTTCTCAAGAGCCAGTCGCATGATCGGAAGTTCCGGCTCTCCGTCAATGGTGTATATCCTTCTGACTTCCAGATTTGTCCCCTTGACGGAACTCGAGATGATCTGAGATTTGATGGCTTCATCTATGTTTTCAATGATGTCAAATGAAGGTTTACCGGTATAGTAACCCTGAATATAATCAACACCGAGTTCTATGACGGTACGCAGTTCCGGTCCGGTCTCAACACCCTCGGCAAGAGTCTTTACACCGTTTGCCTTGGCAAACTCTATGATGCTCTTGACGAAGTGCTGCTTTTTGGTCTCCTCATGTATGTTTGAGATCAGAAGTCTGTCTATCTTCAGGTAACTGGGCAGATATCTGAGCAGGCTGGATGTATTGGAATATCCGGTCCCGTAATCATCGATGGCAAGCTCAAAGCCGCCGTTTTCGCTTCTTTCGATGAGCGAAGCAAGTTCCTGATCCTTAAACTCGGTATACTCGGTTATCTCGAAGATCACATTATCGAAATACCGCCCGAACCTCGCCTGGAGATCTGCAAAATCATCCGCATCCAACTGTGATCCGGGAAGGCTGTTTATGAATATCTTCCTGTTTCCAAGATCGGCATACTTATTCCTGTATAACTCCATTACATTGAATAACGTCTGCTTTTCTATCTTATACAGCAGATTCTTACGGGTAGCAAAATCGAGAATGGTCATCGGAGATACGCTCACTCCGAAATCCGTTCTCATCAGAGCTTCATAGCCGAAGATCTCTCCTGTCCTTGCATCAACTATGGGCTGGAGCGCGTAGGTGAACTTGTTCTCATTGATGATATCGCGGATCATCTCATCTTCCGGAACAGCATTGGTATCGGGCATGTATTCTCTCATCCTGTCCGGACGTATCATCATCTCGGTGGCCTGTACCGTCATGTCTGCCAGATGTATCTCCCAAAGGTTACCGGTATCGGTAAATCCCATTCCCGTATATGATCTGTGTGCAAATTCGTTTTCGGGAAATACCGCGAGTTTTACCTTCTCGGCCTTCATGATATCAAACGAGAAAACAAGCGCCAGCGTGACCATCGAATAACCGTATCCGTGCCCGTATAATTCGGGATTGAGAATAAAAGAAGCCAGATGAACGGTCTTCAGGTCTCCGGAAGGAATGCTCAAAGTTAAGTATCCCACAGGAGTACCGTCATCGGTCGCGATCATCTGGAAAAAAGAATCATCATCCGCCTTAGCGGCTGAATATGCATCAAATGCCTCCACGGAAGCGGGATACGGCCCCATCTCCCCCAAAGACCACTCGTCAAATATCTCTTCGGAAGTGACCCAGGATACTACTTTGGAAGCGTCTGTATTTTTGTAAGGTCTTAGTCTCAGCATACGAAGAACCTCCACCTTTTATTTTATCATCATTAATGTATGTGATAAACTGTTTTCTATGGAAATACGGCACATCTCATATTTCGACGAATTCATATGCAAGGGTGCTGAATGCCCCGAAACATGCTGCAGGGGGTGGCTTATCCCGCTTGAGCCCGAGGACATCGAGCGATACTCCAAGGAAAAGGGACTGATGAAAGCCCGTCTCATGCTCGCGATGTCGGAACACTCGATCCCTGTCTTTAATTCTTCATGCGGCGAATGCACTTTTCATGACCGCTCGGGCCTGTGCAGCCTGCAGGTTAAGCGGGGACATGATTTCATCCCGGAAACCTGTCGAAACTATCCGCGTTTCTATCGAAACTACGGGGCATTCGAAGAAGCGTATCTCGATCCGTCCTGCATAGAAGCCGCCGATATGCTCGTCTCTCATGCCGGGGAGCTGTACCTCGAATCCGCCACGGGTGATCCGGACTGCGACAAGACCATCACCAACGATGACGAACATATGCTTGAAAGACTCCTGAACATCCGCTCCGACATGTTATCCGCGCTTTCACGCGTGACCGGCTTAAACGATCTGACTTCGGTGTTAAATGCGATCGACCGTTATGCGAAGAAGCTTCAGGATGCTTATCTGCACGGTGAAGATGACTTTTCGGATAAGACTCCGTTTAGTTGCGGTATCTTGGAAGCACCCGGCACCGAAGCCTCGGAAGTTCAGGACAGGGATCGCATATTCCCGCTGAAAGCCGATGAGATCGAATCCCTTACGCAGACATCCATATATCATGTCCGCCTGAAAAAGAAAAACCCCCGTCTCTACAGGCTCTTTTCACTTTATTTCAATAAATACCGTACAGGTCTCGCATCCGAAAACAGCTGGAAGAGGGAATACACATCCTTTTTTTCAGAGCACCCCGAGATCATTCCCTGCTATGCGGCCTATTACTCACACTATCTGTATCAGTACTGGCTCAGGATCTGGGAGGATTACAGTTTCGTAAGGCATGCCCGCGTCGGCATCATCCACCTGTCCATGCTCCTGCTCCTAAGCATCGTATATGAAAAGGAACATCACTCCATTACGCCTTCCGAACTTGCGCATATCATCGCGGTATATAACCGGCGTGCCTTTTTCAGCGATGAACTGACCGACAGCATGTACCGCGTACTGGATGGGCGTTCGGGGATCGCCTTTACTGATTGAGTGTTCGGGGATCTCCTTTACTGATTGAGCGCCCTGAGATTGCTCATCTCCGAGGAGCACTTGCTGCTCACTATCGACGAATACGAGAAGAGTACATATCCCGCAAGGACGTTATCACGCATTTCCCTGACCTGCCCCGAAAGATTGGTGTTCCTCGTACTCCACCCGGGATCATATTTGGATACTTCCCCGCATCTGTAAGCCGCAAGACCTATATACATTCTTATTCCGGCCTTGTTCAGGCCTTTCCATGCGGCAAGCCTGTCGCTGTACATCGTCACGTTTCCGTCTTTGCCGTAGGCATTGCTCCAGTATATCTGAGGACATATGTAATCGATATATCCGGTGTTTGCCAGCCATGTATCCACATCCACGCCCGCTCTTCTGTTATTGTCTATGTTTCCCGAAGGGCTGACTCCGAAGGTTTTTCCGTATGAATGAACCGTGTTATATACATCCTTGAGCAGCGAATTATGCGCGGATGCTCCGAGAGGAGGGAAGTAATCGTCAAAGTGAATTCCCTCGACATCATACTTATCAAGGATCTCCCTTACTCCGGCCAGGATGTTGTCCTTAGTCGCCAGAGATCTGTCGCCGCAGTATTTGCCGTTACGATATCCGTAAGGATTGATCCAGGCATGGACCTGAAGGCCGTTACTGTGGGCGATCTCCGTAATGATGGAAAACGGATCGTATCCGGGATCTCCTCCGCACATCTCATCGCTCCAGGGATAGTAAGATGAAGGATATGCAGCGTCATTGTGCGATCTGACATGAACTATGATCGCGTTTAATCCGTTATCCCTGCAGTTTTGGCATACGGTCTGAAATGTCGACCTGAAATCCTGCTCATTCCTGCCCTTAAGATAGGTCTGCCAGTCCCTGAACGAAAACCACACGGCCCTGAACTCCGCAGGGGCGGGTACGGTAACCGCTTCGGAAGTCTCCTCTCCGGTCTCGGACAGTGCCTCCTCTCCGGTCTCGGCAGACTGTGCGGTTTCCGGCACAGCCTCGGCAGCAAGAGCGCTCACAGGCATGAGCATAAAAAGCATGGCGGCGCATATAACGCCCGTTATCTTGATTAATGTTCTGTTCATCCTATCCTTAATCCCTTCTGAATATGTCACGGGTATATACTTTATCGGCCACATCATCGAGCACCGGGTCATAACGGTTGGCTATGATCGCGTTGCTTTCGGCCTTGAATCTGTCCAGATCGTTTACGACTCTGCTTCCGAAGAAAGTGGAGCCGTCCTCGAGTGAGGGTTCGTATACGATGACCGAGGCACCTTTTGCCTTGACTCTCTTCATGATGCCCTGGATGGAGGACTGGCGGAAATTATCAGACCCCGATTTCATGGTCAGTCTGTAGACTCCGACAACCACAGTTTTTTCCTTATCACGGTTATATGTCTCGCTCTCCTCATAGTATCCGGCAGTATGAAGTACACGGTCTGCGATGAAATCCTTCCGGGTACGGTTGGCGTTTACTATGGCTTCTATCAGGTTTTCGGGAACATCCGAGTAATTGGCGAGCAGCTGCTTGGTATCCTTGGGCAGGCAGTATCCGCCGTAGCCGAAGCTGGGGTTATTGTAATGTGTTCCGATCCTGGGGTCTAAGCAGACTCCGTCGATGATGGACTTGGTATCCAGGCCCTTCATCTCGGCATAGGTATCGAGTTCATTGAAATAGCTGACTCTGAGCGCCAGATATGTATTCGCAAAAAGCTTCACGGCCTCCGCCTCGGTGGTGCCCATGATCAGAACGTCTATGTTGTCCTTGATGGCTCCCTCTTCGAGGAGGCGGGCAAAAGTCTCTGCCTTGGCCTTAAGATCCGGATCCTCCATATCCGTACCGACTATGATCCGGGAAGGATAGAGATTATCATAAAGAGCCCTGCCCTCACGCAGGAATTCGGGGCTGAACAGTATGTTCCGGGTTTCGAACTTTTTCCTCACGGATTCTGTATATCCGACGGGGATCGTGGACTTGATGACCATGACGGCATCGGGATTCACCTTTTGTACCAGACTGATCACAGCCTCAACCGCCGAAGTATCGAAGAAATTCTTCTGGGGATCATAGTTGGTCGGAGCCGCTATCACTACAAAATCCGCCTCTTTGTATGCCATCTCGCCGTCAAGCGTGGCGGTGAGATCAAGTTCCTTTTCGCTTAAGTACTCCTCTATCTCCTTATCGGCTATGGGGGACTTGCGAGCATTCAGCATTTCAACCTTCTCCGGGATGATGTCCACCGCATATACCTTGTGGTTCTGCGCAAGAAGGATGGCATTGGAGATCCCGACATATCCTGTTCCGGCTATCGCTATGGTGTATTTATCCGACATTGTTCTCTCCTTTATAAGAGTTAAATTATTGTGCTTTAAGGCTTATCAGCATACCCTGAAAATCTCCCCAGGGTCTCGGGATGAGGAGGCCCGCTTTCATGAGCATCTCGCCGCTGTATACGCGCTCCCCGCCCTTCTTCCCGGAAGTTTCCTTATCGTCATCCACGTAAGTTACGAAGTACTTCTTCGCGGGATCCAGACCTTTAAGCCTGATCTTGCGTGAATGGAAGTTAACACGGTTAAGTACCTGTACGAAGGTCACGAGCGCCTCGGACCTGTCCTTGGAAACGACCATGTAACAGTCGTATTCATTGTTCTGCGAATAGGAAGCCACACGGTAATAATCTCCCATGCGTACCAGGTCGTTGTATGCATGATACATCTTCACCTGATCGGGGATCATGTTCCGGTCTTCTTCCGGGATCTTGGTCACATCGAGCTCATAGCCGAAGGTTCCGGCCAGAGCTACATAGCCTCTGGTCTTAAACGGAGTCACCCTGCCGACCGCATGGTTCGGGCAGTCGCTCACATGAGCTCCCATGGAAGAAAGCGGATAGATCAGTGACGTTCCTTCCTGTATAAGAAGCCTCTCTATCGCATCGGTATCATCCGAACACCATATCTGAGGGCTGTAATAGAGCATGCCGGGATCGAAACGTCCGCCGCCGCCCGAGCAGTTCTCAAGGAGCAGGTTCGGGAAATCCGTGATCAGTCTTTCCTGAAGTTCATATACTCCGAGCATGTATCTGTGGAACATCTCCCCCATTCTCTCCGGAGGAAGAGATGCGCTTCCCATGTCGGACAGCGGTCTGTTCATATCCCACTTCACATACTCGATATTGGCGCTTTCCAGGATAGCCTTAACCTGGCCGTATACATTATCCACCACTTCTGGTCTGGTCAGATCCAGCACATACTGCGCCCTGGCCTGACCGGGAACCCTTCCGGGGATCTGTATCGCCCAGTCCGGGTGAGCTCTGTAAAGATCCGAATCAGGGGATATCATCTCGGGCTCGAACCAGATACCGAATTTCATTCCGCGTTTATTCACCTCATCAACGAGGTATTTAAGTCCGCCTTTGATCTTATCCTCATATACATACCAGTCTCCGAGTGAGGAATCATCAAAATCGCGGTGTCCGAACCACCCGTCATCCATAACGAGCATCTCTATTCCGAGTTTCGAAGCCTGATCGACTATGCCGAGCAGTTTGTCCGTATCAAAGTCAAAATATGTAGCTTCCCAGTTGTTGATGAGTATCGGACGCTTACGGTCCTTATACGGACTCCGGATCAGATTATTCCTGATCAGATCGTGGAACGAACGGCTCATGCCGCCTAAACCTTCCGAAGAATGGACCATTATGACCTCGGGTGCGGTAAACTCCTCACCGGGCTCAAGCAGCCAGTTGAAGTCTTCGGGATTGATACCCATCAGAGCTCTTACGGAATCAAATTGGTTTACATAACAAGACGCCAGGAAGTTGCCGGAGTAGACAAAGGACATTCCGAAAACCTCGCCCCTATCTTCATCGGCACCCTTTTCCATGATCGCCATGAAAGGGTGCTCCTGGTGGCTGCATTCACCTTTGATGGAACTGAGTCCCTGGAATCCGCGCGTCAGGGGCCGCCTGTTGATATGCCGTTCCCTAGCCCACGAACCGTGAAGGGTGAGCAGGTCAAAGTCCTCGTTATCCATATCAAGGCAGGCGCTCATCACGCGTGTGAGCACTATATCATCACTGCTGTTATTTATCACTTTAAGCGAGCGGGTGATCGCATCGACTTTTTCAAATACTGTATATGACAGGATGACGTCCATTTTCAGAGTCTCGTCCGTCATCGTTATCTCGAGTGTCGTGCACTCGTCTTCTTTTCCGAAAGTTGCGGGCAGGCCCTTCAGCCCCTTTTTGCCCTTATATATCTCATGCGAGACCACGCCGAGTTTGACCGCGGTATGTCCGAGAGCGCTGCGTACCGCCAGTGCATCATCCCTGTTGTCACCGAGGCCGTGGGTGGGCAATTCCATCGGAAAAGTATCATAGAACGCCAGTCTCTCTCTGTTGTTAGCCGAAGGAACAAAAGGCGCCTCCCCTGTCCTCATGAGATAGACGGCATCATGATCCTCCAGGCGGGGACCGAAATAAACATGTCCAAGGAAGTTCTCCTCATCCACAACGGCGCACATATAGGTTGAAGCCGGTGTGTCCAGTTTGAATAATCTTTCTTTCTCGTAATAGGTAATTCCCATATCCTTCTCCCGTATCTGTAATAAATGTCAGTCTTTGGCTGTCTTTCTGCTTCGGTTCTGCTTCTCTCTGTAGAGATCCTCATCCGCAAAGGCAAGAGCCTCTTCAAGAGTTATGTTTTCGCCCTCGGGAACCTTGTATATTCCGACGGAAGCGGTAACGTAATAAGGCTTGTCACTCGTTACGTTGAAGGCATCAAACTTATCCCTGATGGCCTGCTTGTACGCTTCGGGATCCACATCGGACCATACCATGCAGGCAAACTCGTCTCCGCCGAGACGCCCGATCACTCCGTTATCCCTTTCCGCGAACTCATGAAGGGTTTCGGCTATGAGCTTAAGGGCAAAATCGCCTTCATCATGGCCGTAGCGGTCGTTAACGATCTTCAGATTATCCATGTCGACATACATTGCCATGAGAGGAATGCCGGTCACGGCTCCTTCCTCTATACATGCTTCAGCCGCCTCACTGAATCCCCGCCGGTTATATATACCGGTCATCTGATCTATCTTGGATAACCCGTCCAGCATGATGTTATGGCGCTTTAAGGTTTCATTGCTCTGCTCAAGCTGGTCCATGATATCCTGGGCTTTGGAAAGCATATATAGCATCCTGTATGCGGCCGAGAGCTGATTGACCAGCATCTCTCCGTTATCCAGGACCAGATCGTTGACGTCACAGAGGATATAGCCGTAAAGCTCATCATTGGAATAGATCGGCAGCATTGTCGCGGAGTATCTCTCATCGCCGATATACTCGTTTGCATACAGATCATATATGGAAGTCTTCTGGTGCGGAGCCTTGATGCTCGAGATCTCTCCGTCCTTCAAAATCGCCTTTAAATACAGATATTCGGGAGTATCCATCTGTTCTCCGTCCAGATGGACTATCGGATTTTCAAGCATGTACAGATAAGCGTTGTTGATCCCCAGATATGGAAGGCTCGCCAGCGGAACCGCGTAGTCCTGCTCATATCCGTGCTCAAACTGCATCATATTCTGCGCTACGAGTTTGAGCGACAGGTCTATGGACTGGTTGGCATCATTGATCTTTCTGAGTGTCTCCTGCTGATAGGCGATAAGCATCTTGACGATCTCACGGTAGCCTTCTCTTACTTCCGTGCGGTCTTTTCTCTTTTCCTCACCGGCAGATATGAGCTCATATACCTCATCCATGAGCTCCTGAAGGAGTTCCATATCCGCATAGTCCGTGATACCGGTATTCAGCGCATCCCGGAAATGCTCCTTCAGCCTGACATGCAGTTCGGGATCGAATTCTTCGGACGATATCAGATCGATGCAGTCTCTCATGACCTGCTGATACGCCTTGTACTCCACCCCTCTGGCTCCCTGAAGCCTGTAGAAGACCTTGTTGTACAGAGCTTTGACGTGACCTGTATCCCACTCGGTCAGATCCATATGCTCGGTCACATGTCCGAAGGAATCCCTCTTGACCAGCATCGTGTCCAGGAATCTGCTCGGAGTCTTACGGCCGCGTATCAGATTGAGAGCCATGTCAAAAGCCTGTCTGGACAGTTCCATCGGGTCTGCCCAGATGCTGGACAGAGTGGGTCTCATCTGTCCCGCGAGCCTGGAATTATCGAATCCGAGCACATATATATCCCTGCCCGGCACAAGTCCGCGCTCGTTCATGACCTTATACAGCGGTACCGCGCACTCATCATTCACACAGAACACAGCCTCCACATCGGGATTAAGATCGAGCAGCCTTGCAGCCTCTGCCGTGTTTTGACGGCTTAAATGGCCTTCAACGAAGTTTTTTTCCGTAAAAGTGATCCCCCGCCTGGCCAGTATGTCGATCAGGGCTTCCTTACGCTCCACGCAGTCGGTATTTGATTCCGGACCTCCGAACATCGCAAATCTCTTACACCCGTATGTATCTATCAGGAAATCCACTCCGGCTTCGATACCTTTGTAGTTCTCATAACAGATGCATGATTTGCCGGGTTCCTTCGTTGCGACCAGAACACACGGGATCTCGCTGTACTTGGCTATGAATTCGGATATACGGTCACGCGTCGCATAGTTTCCAATGCAGTTGGCTGCTATGATGATCGCATCAACATTGTCCTCAATGACCAGTTCAAAGAGGGTGTTGTACTGATAATCGTATTTAAGATCGCCCGTAAGCAGTCTGTCTATGTATTTCCCGGGGAAAAATACCAGATTGATATTCTCCTCCTCGGCTCTTTGCATGGCACCGATCTCCAGTTCCCTGGAATAATAATCACCAAGTTCGTGGACCAGGTATGCTATAACATATTTACCGTCTTTCATGCTTTAATATCTCCTGACAGCTCGTAATTCCTCATAAAAGCGCCTGTATCGTTCGTAGCGTTCACGCGAGATCTCTCCCGCTTCCACAGCCTCCGTCACCCTGCATCCGGGTTCGTGAGTGTGGGAGCATCCCGAAAACCTGCATTCCGCTGCAAAAGGAGCAAACTCAGGGTACAGACTCCCGAGCTCCTCCGGAAGGATCGAATCTATGCTGTATGATGTAAAACCGGGAGTATCGACAATGAAACTGTCATGATCTATGACAAGAACCTCGGCATGCCTCGTGGTATGCTTCCCGCGGCCGAGCTTGTCAGAAATAACCCCTGTTTTCATATCCGCATCGGGACATATCCTGTTGATAAATGACGATTTACCGGCCCCGCTCGGTCCGGCGATCGCCGTGGTATGCCCCAATAATTCTTTTTTTACCCCTTCTATACCTTCACCGGATGCCGCGCAAACCTCATATACAGGGTAGCCCGCATCCGAAAAACCTTTTTTCTCACATTCCAGATCGTAGTCGTCCGCACAGTCCAGATCGGACTTGTTGAATACAACGATCGGATATATACCCGCCTTGTCCATCGTGATCAGCAGGCGGTCGATAAGTCCCATATCGGGCTTCGGATCGTTTCTCGCGAAGAAAATAAGAGCCCGGTCCACATTGGAGAGGGCCGGACGTATCAGGCTGTTGGTTCGTGGTAAGATATCGTCTATGTTGCCTGTAAGTGTCTGTTCATCCGTAACGGAGATCTCTACATCATCGCCGACCAGTGGGGTTATCTTCCTGTTCCTGAATACGCCCCTTGCCTTGCATTCGTATGTATGTCCGTCGAAAGCGTATACATAGTAGAACCCCGCTATTCCCTTGATGATCTTACCGCGCATATATCATTCCGCCTCAAATGTGAGTTCTCTGGTAACGGTTTTGTCGTAGGTCTGAGCCGGCGTGGTAGTTGCATCACCGGTTACGGGATCTGTGATCGTCACTTCTTCGGTACTTACGGTAAATACATATGTGACCGTTCCCGAAGCAGCATTGATGCCTGTATAGTTCACATCCAGAGGGAATGATGTTGTGGTCGTACTCAACAGCTGTGTACCGTCTGCCGTGGTTATGGTCACCTGAACATACATGCCGCTCTGATATTCCGGATCTTCGGTGGGAGCTGTAATGGATCCCGAATACTTATATGTTGCGGATTTGGGACCTATGCTCACGCGAAGGTCGACAGTTGCGCCTTTATCGGCAAAACTGCCCGCGGTCAGTGACTGATAGCAGACCAGACCGTTAAGGGTAGGATCGTCGTTATTGGTCTCGGATACGGTACCCATGGTAAGTCCGCTCTCTGTAAGGATAGCCATGGCATCCATCTCGGATTTGCCGATAACACTCGGAACGCTTATCTTGTCGGATGCGGTTCCGCCTGAAGATACGGTGATCATGATGGTGCTTCCGGCGGGAGCATAAGTATCACCCTCGGGAGACTGGCTGATAACACTGCCCTTTTCCACAGTGGCGCTCTCAGCCTGAAGTATCGAGACCTGGAACCCGTGCTGTTCGAGATTGGAACGTGCTTCAGCCTGCGAAAGCCCCGCAACCGCAGGTACGAGCACACCGTCCTCGCTCTGTGCGACCGTAAGTATGACGGTATCGCCCTCGGCAAGTGTCGTTCCGGGGTCTACGCTGGCAGCCATTATCGTGCCCGCATCATACTGAAGTGTAGTCTGATATTCTATCTGGGGAGTAAGCCCCAAGTCGATCAGGATCTTCTTCGCATCATCGATCCTGGAACCTACTATGCCCTCGGGCATTATTATCTGATCGGTCTGCTCCTCCTCAACAGTCTCTTCGCCGGAGGAAGATCCGATGAAGCCGGTAACCTTGCCGAGTATCAGAAGTACGATCAGACCTACGATGACAGCGCCTGCCACGACAAGGATGGTCGTGAGTCTGTCGCCTATCCCGCCTTCATCATCGTCATCGTCGTCATCATAAGGATCTTCGTATTCCTCTTCTTCCTCATATCTGCGGCGTTTGAACTCTTCCTTTTCCATCCTGTCACGGGTGGCGTCTCTGGAAGTTCTGACCGGAGTCTTGGAAGATGAGGACTTGGAGCCCTGTTTGGATGAGGATCCGGATTTGGACTTGTTCTTGGATTTACCGCCCGACTTCTGAGCGGGTTTGCGTGCCGGTTCCGGTTCTTTGTCCTTGCGGCGCTGCGCTCTCTCGACATCTTCCTTAAGAGCGATCCCGCCGACCATATCGCTGCGCTCGTTGGATGCGCTGCGGATCTTCTTTACGTCTTCTTCGGTAATGTTACGTGTGGCAGCCTCCTCATCGGGATCCGTGATCCTGACAAAATCGCCATCGGGATCTACCAGTGATTTCTTAAGATCCGCGATAAGCTCGCCCATGGACTGGTATCTGCGGTCCGGAGACTTCTGACAGCACTTGAGCACTATCTGCTCCACGCTGTAAGGGATGTCATCGGCATAATCCGAAGGATAAGGAAGAGCCTCCTGGATATGCTTGATAGCGATGGCTACGGTGGTATCGCCGTTAAAGGGAACACGACCGGTAAGCATCTCAAACATCGTGATACCCAGGCTGTATATATCGGATCTCTCATCGGAGAATCCGCCTCTGGCCTGCTCGGGTGATGTATAGTGAACGCTTCCCATCACGTTGGAACTTACGGTATTGTTGGTAGCGGCCTTGGCTATGCCGAAGTCCGTAACCTTGACCTTGCCCTCTTTGGAGATGATCGTGTTCTGGGGCTTGATATCCCTGTGAATGATGTGGTTATTGTGGGCTGCCTCGATACCGTTGGATATCTGAATGGCTATGCTCACGGCTTCCTTGGAAGAAAGCCTTACCTTCTTCTCGATATATTTCTTGAGGGTGATGCCCTCGACAAGTTCCATTACTATATAGTAAATACCGCCTTCGCTTCCTACATCGTAAACATTGACGATATTAGGGTGCATGAGGCCGGCCGCAGCCTGGGCCTCCGTGCGGAACTTGTTCACGAAGTTGTTATTCTCCGAGAACTCCTGCTTAAGGACCTTAACTGCGATAAACCTGTTAAGCTTATGATCTTTTGCCTTATAGACATCCGACATTCCACCGGTGCCTATCTTCTCGAGGATCTCGTATCTGTCCCCGAGCATCATTCCGATCTTGATCATGCTTTTTCCTTACTTATTCGGCAAACGGTTCAATAAGAACGACTGATATGTTATCTCTACCGCCGTTCTCGTTTGCCATATCTACAAGCCTGTGGGCACGCTCTCTGAGCGTTCCGTCAGACCATATGATATCTCCTATATCTTCATCTTCAACCATGTTGGACATGCCGTCTGAGCACAACAAAATAATGTCGCCCTGTTCGATACTTACCCTGAACAGGTCAACATCAATCTCGCTCATGGCACCTACTGCCCTGGTTATGATATTTTTATCCGGATGTGTACGGGCCTTGGATCTCTCAAGCCCGCCCATCTGAACCATCTCCTCAACGAGGGAATGATCCACGGATACCTGCTGAATGTCATCATCATAGGAACACAGATATGCACGGCTGTCGCCGACATTGGCTACGAGCATATCATCCTTCAGACATGTGCACGCCACGACTGTGGTACCCATGCCCTTGCATCCGGCTCTTGTCTGAGCCTGTTCCCAGATGGCGGAATTGGCTGCTTTGATGGCTGTCTCGAGAGCCTTCTCGGGAGAAACGTTGCGCATCCCCTTTAGTTCATCCTCGATCACTCTCACACAGATGGCACTGGCAAGCTCTCCGGCATTATGTCCGCCCATCCCGTCAGCCACGATATAGAGATTCGGCAGAGGGCCCACGGGACCGTCTGCAACATATACTCTGTCCTGATTCAATTGTCTACGAAGACCCCTGTCGGTCACGCCGTAGGAATCGATCATAAGTTATCTCCCGTGTCTGTTTCGGAGCTGACCGCAAGCGCCGTCGATATCCTGCCCCAATTCTCTTCTTATAGTAACATTTATTCCCTGTTTTTCAAGTTTATTTTTGAATGCGGACACCCTGTCAGCGCCCGAAGGCTCGTACCCGCGCTCGGTTACGGGGTTGACCGGAATGAGGTTTACATGTGCCCCGAGATCACGGCACAGACGTGCCAGTTCGGTCGCGCATTCATCGGTATCATTGACACCGCGGCTTAAGGCATATTCAAAGGTTATCCTGCGTCCTGTCTTCTCAAAAAAATATGCCGCACTTTCGGCGATCTCTGCGATCGTATACTTCTCGGCGATGGGCATGATCGTGCGTCTGAGTTCATCATTCGGCGCATGAAGGGATATAGCCAGCGTGATCCCCAGCCCCTCATCCGCAAGATCCCTGATGCGTCCGGTCAGACCGCATGTCGAGACCGTGATGTTCCGCCGGCTTAAGTTATATCCTTCTTCAGAGATGATGAGGTTTAAGAACCTGATCACGTTATCGTAGTTATCAAGGGGTTCACCCATTCCCATCACGACTATATGGGATATCCGTTCATTAATATCGTTTGTTATTCTATATATCTGGTCGAGTATCTCCGCAGGAGTCAGATTCCTGGTAAGGCCGCCCAGCGTGGAGGCACAGAATCTGCATCCCATGCGGCATCCGACCTGTGAGCTCACGCAGACAGTATTGCCGTATTTATAACGCATGAGAACCGATTCGATCAGATTGGAGTCAGCCAGTTCGAAAAGGTACTTGCGGGTACCGTCGGCCGATTGCCTGACTTCTATGGGTTTGAGGCATGTTATGTCAACTGAGTTTGAACTGTCGGTGTTCGTTTCCTCGGTTTCCCTGAGCCTTGCCTTCAGCGACTTGGGGATATTGGTCATGTCATCAAGAGAGGATACACACTTGGCGTGCATCCACTGATAAAGCTGCCTTGCGCGAAACGCCGGCTCTCCCATCCCTGCTATATGATCCGTAAGTTCGGTTAAGGTCATCGATTTGATATCAGTCATCTTAAGCCCGCTCCAAAACGCATATATAGAACCCGTCCGAGCGCCACTCATCCGGAAGGATCCGAAGACCGGGTAAGGAATTGTCCGTATTCTTCGGAGGGATCACCGCAGACTGCTTAAGTGCCCGGTCCGTAATGTCTCTGAAACCGTAGTTTTCCATGATATATGAGGCCTGATCCTCATTCTCCGCTTTGTTCATCGTGCAGGTTGAATAGACCAGTCTTCCGCCCGGACGTACATATCTGACCGCGGAATCAATGATCTGTCTCTGAACGGGAACCAGAGAATCCGTATCCTCCGGAGTGATCCTGTATCTGATATCGCTCTTATGCCCTATGACCCCCAGGCCCGTACATGGAACATCCGCTATGACCACATCGGCTTTTTCTTCCATTTCCGGCATGAACAGTGTGGAATCGTGTACCGAGACCGTGATCATGTCTTCCATCCCGAGTCTGCCGATGTTCTCCGATATCCGCTCGCATCTGGACTCGGATATGTCATATGAGTAGACATGTCCTTGTTTACATAACATATCTGCCGCGTGGAGGCTTTTCCCTCCGGGAGCGGCACAAAGGTCCATGACGGTATCTCCGGGACGGATGAGCGCAAGTTCCGCAACCATCATCGATCCGGTGTCCTGGACCGTAAAAGCCCCCTCATCATAACCGGCAAGCCGCTGCACTGCTCCGGTATCTTTAAGGAGCCTTCCGTACGGAATATGAGGGTTGGGACTCACATCAACGCCCGCTTTTGTCCATTCGTCCGCCAGGCGCTCTTCGCTGCGAGAGTCTGTGCGCAGTCTGACGCTTATATATCTTGAATCAAGAAGAGCCTTTAATATGCTTTCCGTCCTGTCGGGCCCGTAGCTTTCGCAAAGCATCCCTGCTATCCATTCAGGACATGAATAGACCACCGAAAGATATTTAAGCGCATCATCTTCCTTCGAAGGATAACGGATATTATTTTTCTCACGGGAAACGGTTCGGAGAACTCCGTTGACATACCCTTTGAGTCCGGAAAATCCCCGCGCAGCCGCGATCTTCACCGCCTCGTTGCACACCGCCGAATCGGGGACCTGGTCCATCCACAGGAGCTGATAAACACTCATACGAAGGATCGCCCTGATCATGGGCTTCATCTTCCGTACGGGAGTTTTGGAATACTGATCCAATATATAATCTGTCGTGATGCGCCGCTCGCAGCAGCCGTCCATGACCGTCTTATAGAAAGCCTTGTCACGCGCATCCAGTGAATCATATTTATCTAATACGGCATTTACTTCGACCGACAGATAAGTACCCGTCCTCTCCATCTCGAGCATGGAGTCTGCGATCAAAGCCCGGATATCTGTTTTGCTCATACACTCTCCGGCTGCAGATTTTCACCGCAGCTGACGCTCTGACCCAGAAGAAAGTCGTGTGTCGACATGCGCTTTTTACCTTCCAGCTGGAGTTCGTCTATCCTGAGCAAGCCTTCCCGGCACCCTGCCCAGATATGCTTCCTGTCAAAGGCATAGATGCATCCGGGTACAATTTCCCCCGCTTTCTCGCAGTCGGGAACATCCGAAACATCGACCGCCTTCACTTTCCATATCTTAAGCTGCCTGTCACCAAGTGCACATGAAGCACCCGGCCAGGGATCAAAAGCGCGTACCTGTCTGTCTATCTGGGCGGCCGTCCGTGTAAAATCGATCTTACCCATCGACTTGTCAAGCATGCCCACATGATCGGCTTTGGATTCATCCTGAGGGATGGGGGTAAGCTCTCCACGCTCTATCATCGGGAGGGCCTTAACTATCAGTTCGGACCCTAGAGCCGCCAGTTTGTCAAAAAGCGAACCGCTCGTATCATCGTCCTCGATCGGGATGGATTCACTGATCAGGATATCCCCCGTATCAAGTCCCTCATCCATCTGCATGATGGTCACGCCGCTTTCCTTATCTCCCTGCAAAATGGCATGCTGGATCGGAGACGCACCTCTCAGATGCGGCAAAAGCGAAGCATGTATGTTGACACAGCCAAACTTGGGCATATCAAGCACTGCTTTGGGAAGGATCTGGCCGAATGCGGCCACAACGATGATATCTGCGGGATAGTTCCTAAGTTCTTCCACAGATTCGGGATTACGCAGTCTGACCGGCTGAAGGACCGGAATATCGTATCTCAGCGCCACTTCCTTGACGGGACTGGGGACAAGTTTTCCGCTCCGTCCTTTGGGCCTGTCGGGCTGAGTCACTACGGCGCTGACCTTGTAACCCGCTTTTATGATAGCTTCAAGGGGACCCGTGGCAAAATCGGGAGTCCCCATATAGATAATGTTCATATTCAGTCTTAAGCCTCTTCGCCGGCGTCTGCGTCAGTCTCTTCATCACCCTCATCGGATTCGCTGCTTAACGAGCTTACGTTCATAAGTTCACCTTCGACCTTTTCCACATACATATGGCCGTCAAGATGCTCAAGTTCATGAACCAGCGCTCTGGCGAGGAGTTCCTCTCCCTCCAGTTCAAACTCGTTCATATCCAGATCGTATGCTTTGACCTTCACATAGTTCGGTCTGGTCACAATACCTGTCTTGCCGGGCAGCGACAGGCATCCTTCGTGTCCGGTCTGCTCACCGGCCGTCTCGAGGATCTCGGGATTTATGAGTACATGAGGGTCGTCGCCGACCGTATCTATGACCACGACACGCTTCAGGACTCCGACCTGCGGAGCGGCAAGCCCCACGCCGTTTGCCTCATACATTGTATCGAGCATGTCTTCCACCAGTTCTTTTATCCTGGGGGTCACCTCTTTTACTTCCTTACACTTTTTCTCAAGGACGGGATCGCCCATGATCCTTATATTTCTGAGTGCCATAATTCCACCCTTCCAATCTGATAAACTAAAACCTTATTTACTCTAACATGCATCATGGATCAAAGTCAAAGAAAGTGAGCTCACGGGAGTCGTTTCTTTCACGCGCAAAACTCTCTATCCGGTCCTTGACGGCTATCAGAACATCCATATCCACATGCTTGATATATAGGACATGTCTGAATCTGTCCTTGATCCTGCTGATGTAGGCAGGTGCCGGACCGATGGTGTAACCCTGCGGGGATGCTTCGCCCTTTCCGGCGCTGTCCTCCTGAATACATGCGTCGGCCAGCTGCCTGTACTTTTCCGCAAGAGTCTCTCCGGAATTATCCTTTTCGCTGACGACCATGACCGCGAGCATGTGCCATAAGGGCGGATATGAAGCGAGTGTCCGGAAAATGATCTCCTCGTCATAGAACGCCTTGTAGTTCTGAGACGCGGCGCTTACTATGCTGTAATGCTCGGGCTGGTAGGTCTGGATGACCACTTCACCCCTCTTCGTGCCTCTGCCCGCTCTGCCGGCCGCCTGGGTGAGCAGAGCAAAAGTGCGCTCGGCAGCCCTGTAATCCCCGACGGAAAGTGACATATCCGCCGCCAGCATGCCGACCAGCGTAACCTCCGGAAAATCATGGCCCTTGACTATCATCTGGGTTCCGATCAGGATGTCGGCCTCATGATCCCTGAATGTCCGAAGGATCGTCTCCATGCTGCCCTTTTCCCTGGTGGTATCGGCATCCATCCGGACCACGCGGGATGCGGGATACATCTTACGGATCTGAGCCTCGATCTCTTCGGTTCCGACACGGAATCCGGCTATATACGAAGATGAGCACTCCGGACAGGTCTTCGGCATCGGTTCGGTATGACCGCAATAGTGGCACACAAGCCTCCCTCCCCTGTGCTCGGTCAGCGATACATCGCAATGAGGACACTTGATCACATGTCCGCAGCTCCTGCAGGATATGAACCCCGCCACTCCGCGTCTGTTGATGAACAGCATGATCTGCTCGCTGCGGGAGAGGCGGTCGTCCATCAGTTCCTTTAATTTATCGGAAAAGACCGAACGGTTCCCTTTTCTTAATTCTTCCCTGAGATCCACGATATGGACATCCGGCAGGGCACCGCCTGTCAGACGCTCATCCAGCGTGAAAAGCTCGTATTCTCCCTGAAGTGCCTTGTAATATGACTCCATTGAAGGGGTGGCTGACCCCAGTATCAGGCTCACGCCGCGGCTCTCGGAGATATACTCCGCGCAGCTGACCGCCTTATATCTGGGGGTGTTCTCCGATCTGTAACTGGGTTCATGCTCCTCATCTATGATGATGGCGCCCAATCTTGAAAAAGGAGTAAAAAGCGCGGACCTCGGGCCGATGATGACATCGATGTCACCTTTCTTTGCCCTGAGAAACTGGTCGTAACGCTCTCCCTGGGACATGGATGAATTGACCACGCTCACGCGGTCGCCGAATCTCTTGTAGAAACGCAGCAATGTCTGATAAGTCAGAGCGATCTCGGGAATGAGGACTATGACCTGCAGCCCCCGCTTTACCATATGGTCGGCGATACCGATATACACCTCGGTCTTGCCGCTTCCGGTTATGCCGTGGATCAGGTATTTACCGGGCCTGCCGGCATCGTGATTTTCGGTAACGGTTGATATTATATGCTGCTGGGCTTTGCTGAGCTCATAGGTTTTATGAGCCTCTTCGTCGGTGACGATCGGGTTCCTGTAATACTCCGTTTCGGTGATCCTGATGTAGCCTTTGGACTCAAGGCTTCGAAGAGTCGGTGCCGATACGGACAGTTTATCCCTGACGAGATCATAGGGAAGCGTCGGTTCCGTAAGCAGTGCCTTAAGTATCCTGAGTCTGGCAGTCTGGTGCTTTCTGTCGCACTCCTCGATCACGGCATCGAGTTCATCCGCTTCCAATGTAAGATCTACCCGTTTGGATGTTCTGACCGTCATCTTCTTCTTGACCGGAATGACGGTCTTCAGTGCCTGTATCATCGTTCCGCCGAAATGCACACGGATCCACCACGCCAGGGCTATCATGCTGCCGTCAGCACTCACCTGATCGTTGCAGATCTCCATGACGGATTTCAGTCTATCCTCGGGATAGTCGGCATGATCTTTTATCTCGATGCAGTACCCTTTGAGGATCTTGTTGCCGCGTCCGAAAGGCACGGTCACACAGTCCCCGACCTTGATCTCGCTCACCATCTCATCCGGGATGATGTACTGAAACGGACGGTCGAGCTGCTCGTGCGATATCTCTATTATGATGTCTGCATATAGTTTCTGTGTCATGTTATGTAAACTCTTCGTTTAAGGCAGATCAAGTTCATCGGCGGTAAATACAACCGTATCCTCCGCTACCGCATTCTTCTCCCCTGCCTCATCTATCATGTCGCCGTAGCCTGTCAGTGCCGCAAAAGGCGCAAACTGAGCGGCCCTGTCATGTCTGGACATCTGCGGATGTCTGGTCGAAACATGATGCGGAAGGTCTATTATATCACTGTAATCCCGATTCATTTCATTCATATCATATCCTTCGATCTGCCGTGTCCGGGTATTTATGCCTTATGGCCTCCGACCTGGGCATTACGTTCCATCGCCGTGGCGCCCTCTTCGAGGTTCATTCCTTTAAGGATCGCGTTTTTGCCGTATTTGTTCTTGATCGCGAGGACAGCTTCCTGAATACGCTTTTCCTTTTCCCTGGCATTTCGTTCCTCTTCCTTCTCTTTTTCGCGGTTCTGCGCTTCCTCTCCGAAGTCCGCAAAAAGATCCATCTGCCTGAAGTTTGACTCTTCCTCGAGTTTCCGCTCCGCGGCCCTGTCGGTCAGGACTCGGCATGCGGCTATCGAAAGGCGCCTCGACAGCAGTCCGGGATCCATGATCCTGTCATACAGTTCCAGCACAGCCTTCATGATCACAGAGGTAGAGGAAGTATATTCGCCGAGATTGATCGTTCCGTGGGCATGCTTGGGAACTTCCCTGCCGTACCAGTCCGTCACGACTTCCCCGTGATAATCCTTTTTGAGTTTATCATCGAGGATGTTCTTAACGTCATATCCGATGGTAAGGACTATCTGATCCGTCACGACATGCTTTTTCACCAGATCCAGTACCAGAATGTCCGCCATTTCCTTGACTATCAGCCGTGTCTTCTCAAAATCATAAGGTTCCTTGAGCACCTGCCCGGTACTTATCGAATTATTCTCGGGTTTGTATGACTTGATGTCATCGATGTTCACGTTTTCCCAGCCCCAGGCATGGTCTATGAGAAGTTCGGCACCTATCCCGAACATTTTGTACAGGAGGTCTTCATTATAATAATCCTGCTCTTTGCCGAGCGAACAGCGGGCCACGTCCCCCATCGTATACAGTCCCTGAGCCTCCAGTTTACGGGAGATGCCTCTTCCGACCCGCCAGAAATCGGAGATGGGGCGGTGCGACCAGAGCCGCTTTCGGTACTCATGTTCATCCAGTTCGGCTATGCGGGCTCCTTTCTCATCGGGCTCCATATGCTTGGCTACTATGTCCATCGCGATCTTGGCCAGATACATGTTCGTCCCGATCCCGGCAGTTGCGGTGATCCCCGTCTCCGCATAGACCTCGGCGATCATCTTCACGGTGAGTTCCCTTGCAGTCATGTGATACGTGTCCAGATAATGCGTGACATCCGCAAAGATCTCGTCCACGGAATATACATGTATGTCCTCGGGAGCCACATATCTCATATATATATTGAAGATGTTGGTGGAATACTCCATATACTTCTTCATCTGCGGAGGTGCGATTATATAATCCAGCTCTAGCCCGGGATCCGCCTCGAGTTCCCCTGCATCACAGCTTTTTCCGTGGAATGTGCCTCCGGGAGCATGGAGCTTTCTGATCGCGTTGACCTCACGGACCTTTTCCACCACCTCAAAAAGCCTCGCACGCCCCGGTATCCCGTATGCCTTCAGGGAAGGTGTTACGGCAAGACATATGGTCTTCTCCGTACGGGTCGGATCGGCTACAACGAGATTGGTCTTAAGCGCATCAACTCCTCTTTGCCGGCATTCGACCGAGGCATAGAAGCTCTTCAGGTCTATAGCTATGAATTTGTGTTCATCCGAATTGATAAATGCCATATATCGCCACCGCGAATGCAGTTGACATAACTACTGTGGTCAAAACTCTGACCATGACTAACGCTACTCTTTTTCCGCGTGAAAATGCACCGTAAAAATTCCTGTCGGTATGGGCCGTATCATAAAGCGTAAGGATCGTCGTAAGAATGATCATCGCGCAGAATACGATCTTCAGGATCGAGGCGGTGCGTTCTTCATGAATGCGCGATCCCACGTCCATATCGCCCGGGTCACCTATGTCACATACCTCATAGATCCCGGTATCCGGGGTCTGAGTGTACATCTCATATCGTTCCACCGCATACCGGGCGCTCTCCCCCGCCTCTCCGGTAAGAATGCTGCCTAAGTCCGTTACCGCCACGCGGTTCACATATTCGGTCAGTTCCCCGGGAGCTCTCATTCTCGCCAGGACTGGATATACCATCTCTCTGATCACATATCCGTCCGCGCTTCCCGCCGCCTGATATATGGTGACATGCAGGTCATCGAAGTTCCTGTCCGCGACGGTTCCCGCAAGTCTTTCATCGTCTGATCCAAGGTATTCATCCGGTATTCCTTCAAAAACAACTCCGCATGATGCCTCGTTAACGCTCACAAGGCGTCTTAATTCTTCTTCATCATATACACGCTCATATCTGAATCCTTCCGGAGTATCCGCGGTCATATCAGCGTATAACTCATCTGCAGTTTCCAAAGATTCGTCACCAGTGTACACGAGAACCAGAGTATCTTCATTGTATCGCCCCGACACACTGTGCGACAGAAGAAAAGTGATCGTCATGAGCGCGGTGATCAGCCAGAACGAGAAGCTCCTGATATTGACTTTGACCCGGTTTATCCCCCATTGAATCAGCATTCTAATCATGAATATACTGCCTCCGCCTGTAGAGGATAAGCGATATCACAAATATGATATCATCCGTTATTAATGTGACAATAAAACCGTTTATGTTTCTCAACCCTCTGATATGTCCGGTATCCCACATCCCGGATAAGAGCATTCTGTGAAGTGTTCCGGTGGGTATGATCCCTGCAGCACTCCGAAAAGCGCCGGGAAGGTAGACCGCGGGAACCATCACCCCGGATGCTATGAGCAGGATAAGCATCAGTGTCACATAGACTACTCTGAAGTGAGCTGAATCCGTCCCTACAAGGCCGGCTATAAGATGTATCCACAGTGCTGCCGACAGAGCCACTGTCCACAGACATATATGAAAACGTGTGGAAAACTGCATGACTGTGCCCGTATTCTGTATGGTTGTATCTATAAATATTAAAACGCGATTTAATATTATCAGTAATAATTCTCCGATCAGGCCCATAGATATCCATATGGCACAGATCTTGCTCAGGCTGTTACGCAGATACGATGTCCTGCCCCTGTCCAATGTCCTCTCCAGTCTCATCTGCTCCCCGGTATACATCCCGAAGAGAGTCACACCGCCCAGAAGCATCATACACAGGAATGCGCCTGTAAGATAAAACTTAAGCAGATCATATGAACCGTATGCCGATACCGTCTTTACGTCCATAAAGTCGGTTCTTTTCTCAAACCTTGCAAGCGTTCCCGAAAAGAACTCCCATTCCATCGCCGTTCTCGTGACAGGCAGATCATAAGCCTCGATCGTGTCGTACATGCTGAGTATCTGAGCATCCGTTATCTCCATAAGACCGGATACACTCCCGAGCATTCCCAGAAGTTTATACACGGATTTGGAAGGTGTGCCGTTTGTGTATATCTTCAGATGCGCCTCCTGCATCGTCGATGTCTTTTCATAGAAATCATCGGGGATCTCTATGACCAGCCCGATCTCACCTCCGCGCAGGCCATCCAATGCCTCATCCGGTTCCTCTTTCTCCAGAGTACAGATCGAGCTGACCCCCGGGATATCGTCAGCCATCTCGAACACATAATCCGAGAATCCGGAATCATCAGCGACCACCGCAACACGGATGAGTCCGCCCGAAGCTTCCGCTGAGCGCATGTACAGATGAGCTCCGGCAAATATCACTCCGAAAAGGACTGCCATGATCAGCAGTCCCGCAAGAAGCCGCTCAGCGGCCGATCTAAGTTGCAGAACAAACAGATTAAATCTTTTCATTAACTCCGCCGGCTATTCTATAACAAGTGTTACACATATCCAGTTCTTCGCTGTCATGACTTACCAGAATGATGAGCGTACCCCGCTCTGCCATTCTTCGGATATCAGCGCGAATGATCTTCTTGTAATGCATATCCAGAGCCGCTGTCGGTTCATCCAGTATCAGGATGTCCGGTTCGGAAGCGGCGGCGCATGCAATCGATACCCTTCGCCGCATACCACCCGAAAGCTTGGATACGCGCTTATTCACCATCTCGGCCAGATCATAATCGGATACGGCAGCTTTGCGTTTGGATGGTGAGCCGCACCAAAGTCCGAGACACTCGCGGACCTTAAACTCGCCCGGAAGCGGGTCCGTCTGCGGAACATATCCTATCCTGTCCGCAAGATCCCGGATCCGGCTGATGCTCCGGCCGTCTATCGTCACTTCGCCATTATCAGGGCGCTCAACTCCCGCAAGGATAGCGAGCAAGGTGCTCTTCCCGGACCCGTTATCCCCTGCAAATCCGATGATTTCACCGCCTGATGCGCTGAAGCTGATGCCCCGCAGGACCTTTTGCTTTCCGTATGCTCTTTTTACATTCTTACATTCAAATTCCATATGTTCAATTATACCCTATGCCGCCATCATATTCATATATGATCTTTGAGTCATAAATCTCGGATTCCGGCCCCGTCCGGCCGCAATATGCACGGGAAATATGCGCCGGTTTGCGGTATAATATAGTTTGTTAGTAACTATATCCAACGAGGTAAATCACATGACCAAACTGAACGATCTTCTGGGAAAACTTGACTACACCTGCTTACATGGAACAACCGATATCGATGTATCCGCCGTGATATACGACTCGAGAAAAGTGGTCCCGGGAAGCATGTTCATCTGCATAGTGGGCGCAAATTCCGACGGGCACGACTACATCCCCGACGTGATCGAAAAGGGTGCCTCATGTCTTATAGTATCCAAAGAGCTGTCCGATATCCCCGACTCAGTCACCGTGATCAAAGTCGATGATACACGATATGCGATGGCATTCATCTCGGCGGCCTGGTTCGATCATCCGGCTGATAAGCTTACCGTGATCGGCATAACCGGCACCAAAGGCAAGACTACAACCACTTATCTGGTCAAGTCGGTCCTGGAGCACGCAGGTCTTAAGTGCGGTCTGATCGGAACGATCGAGATCGTGATTGGCGACGAGCACATTCATGCGGACAATACGACTCCCGAATCCTATCTCATTCAGGAATACTTCTCGAGAATGGTCGCTGCCGGCATGACGCATGTGGTAATGGAAGTATCTTCTCAGGGGCTCATGCTCCACAGAACCCAGGGATTCATCTTTGATATCGGCATATTCACTAATCTCGAGCCCGACCACATCGGGCCTAACGAGCATAAGGACTTAGACGACTATATCAGATGCAAGAGTCTGCTGTTTAAGCAGTGCCGCCACGGCATATTCAACGCCGATGACGAGCATCTGTCACGTATAATGGACGGACACACCTGCGATGTACTGACATACGGGATCGATAAAGAAGCTGCCACCGCACCTGACATCACCGCGAAAAACATCACACTCATCAACCGTCCGGGCATTCTCGGCGTGGAATTCGATGCAAACGGTCTCGTGAATACTCACATCACCCTTCCGACGCCGGGTTATTTCAGTGTATATAACGCCCTGTGTGCGATCTCCATCTGCCATGTGCTGAACATCCCGGATGACGTCATGCAGACGGGCTTCACCAATGCCCGTGTTAAAGGGCGCGTAGAGCCGGTCCATATATCCGATGATTATACGATGCTCATAGACTATGCGCATAACGCCATGGCTCTGGAAAGTCTTCTGACCACTCTCAAAGCCTATGAACCCGGCCGTCTCGTATGTCTCTTCGGCTGCGGCGGAAACAGATCGAAACTCAGACGTTTTGAGATGGGGGAAGTGAGCGGCCGTCTTGCGGATCTCACCATCATCACCTCCGATAACCCCAGAAACGAGGAACCTCAGGATATCATAAACGACATAAAGACAGGTATCTCCAAGACAGACGGTAAGTATGTGGAGATCGCGGACCGCAAGGAAGCGATCCGTTACAGCATAGAAAATGCCCTCCCCGGCGACATCATAGTCCTGGCCGGCAAAGGGCACGAAGATTATCAGGAGATCAAGGGTGTCAAATACCCTATGGACGAACGCGACCTGATCGCTGACATCATGCGCGAACGCAGATAACGATCGCTGACATCATGCGCGAGATCGTATGACGATCTCCGGCATCATGCGCGAGAGGTCTCAGATTATCGACTCAAAAGCCTTGTCCTTGTACCTCTTAATGAAATCCAGGAACTCAGGTCCCGGGATCGGCTTACAGAAGAAGAATCCCTGCATGAGCTCGCAGCCCTGGATCAGATCCGCTTCCAGATCCGAGAACTTGCGGGCAACCGCCTCTTCCTCAACGCCTTCTACAAGCACTTCCTTATCCATTTCCTTGAACATGGATATCGTATCCTGGATCACTATGCACATCTGCGGATCGTCGATCATATCAACGAAACTCTTATCAAGCTTGACCTGATCTATGGGAAGCCCCGTGGTACGCTTGATGTTGGAATATCCGGTACCGTAGTCGTCCAGAGCGATCTTTACTCCGTATTCATGAAGTTTCCTGATATTCATGTCCACTATCTCAGGGTTCATGTCAGTCGCGGCTTCGGTCAGTTCGAAGCTCACGAACCTCGGATCCACTCCGTATTCAAACATCAGATTCTTGATCTTATCGACCAGATCGACCTCGATACACTGGCTGGCCGACAGGTTCATCTCGATATACTTAAGTCCCAGCGCATTCATATCCAGCGTGGATATGAAACGTATGACATCGTTAAATACGAAATCACCGATATCATGTATACAGCCGTTTATCTCGGCAGCCGGAATGAAAAGTGACGGCGGCACCTGACCGTATATCGGATCGTTAAGTCTTATCATGGCCTCAGCAGCCACGAATTTCTTTTCCCTCACCGAATATATGGGCTGATAATACATCTCGAAATTATTGTCTCTTACAGCCCTGCGAAGGATATCGTCCAGGTCATTACGGACCTTATACTCATCATTATCCTTGAAATCCCTGTAATAATGTACATTCTGCGTATCGGGGAGCGTACGGTGGAAGTTTGTTCCCAGCGAGAACAGGCTGGACGAATCGCTCATATCCTTGGGACAGAACACCACGCAGACCCTGACGTCCGCAAAAACTGTAAGTTTGCCGATATGGTGCTCGGCCGTGAGCGAGGCCATGATCTCCTCTGCAGCATCCGCAACTATCTCCTCAACCGCCTCATCGGATACTATGGCATACAATCCGTTCTCCATATAGTAAACGGAAGAAGTCAGTCCGTGACCGGCGCATATCGCATCGATCCTCGAAGTAGTGGAATAAAGAAACTCGTTATGTCCCTTCAGGCCCAGATACATATGCAGGTTATTGTTGTTCACGATCTTGACGAACACGACCGAAATGGGTTTGGCCGACTTGAAGTTCATCGTGACCTTCTCTATGCAGGCAGTATACTTCTGTGCACCGGTTATGGGGTTTACCTGATTTACGGCCCTGCGGAGCATTACCATGAAAAAGAGCACCGCCAAAGAAATGCAGAAGCACTCAACGAGCAGCCCCGTCTGGGTAAGCTGTATCGCAAGTCCCGTACTGACGGATACAAACAGGAATATGAGTGTGGAAAGCTTGTCTTTCAGGATATAGGTTCTGAAGCGGATCAGTGTCCCCAGTATCCATCCTAAATAGATGACCGCAACCAGATAAAAGACTACCAGCCAGGGTCCTCTGACATAGGTGATGTCATCGGTGAGTTTAAATACATCAAACACAAAACCGTTCAGAGCCAGCACCACGTTATCCACTATGATGAGTCCCCACCAAAGCGCATGTCTGAATCTGTACTCCCTGAAAATATGCCACAGATCCAGGCTGGAATATATATACAGCATGTATACCGGCAAAAGCAGATTATGACAGAAGAAATAGAGATAGTTATAGACATACGCCAGGATCAGGTTTGCCCGTCCCCCGCTGCAATAGTTGCATATCGTTCCTCCGCCGAGATCGGCGATAACGGTAAGCAGTACCAGCGTAAGCAGGAACATCAGGATCTTACCCGATCTGTTCTTGTACTCCTTTCTGATAAGTGCGAAAACCCAGAAAAGAAGGATTATGAATAAAGCGCATTCGTCAAATGTAAGTATCTGCATTCTTTATTCTCCGACAGCCTCTTTGTTCTGCTCTTTTACAAAAGCGATGAAATCATTCTCCGGGAGCGGCTTACTGAAATAAAAGCCCTGTATAAAATCACAGCCGATATTTGTGAATTTGTCCAGAGCGCGCTTATCCTCAACGCCCTCGACAAGTATCAGTTTTTTCATACGTTTGAGCATCCTGACCGTATTCCTGATGACCGCCCACATGGAAGGAATATCCATATCGTCAACGAGCGACTTGTCAAGCTTAACGATATCCAGAGGGAGCTGTACCACTCTGGTGATGTTGGAATATCCGGTACCGTAATCATCCAGCGAGAATCTGATGCCGTCCCCGGCAAGTTTGGAGATATTCCTGTCGGTGACTTCGGGATCATAATCGGCGGCCGTCTCGGTGATCTCAAGATTGACCTGATCGGGTCTTACCCCGTGCCTGTCCATGCATGCCCGAATGCGTTCGTACAGATCGGATTCGATGCACTGGGCTGCAGAAAGATTTATCTCGATATACTCGATACCCAGTGCGCTCAGATCATGGCTGCCTATGAACCTGCAGACTTCGTCGGTGACATACTCTCCTATATCATGGATCGCCCCGCTGTTCTCAGCGGCAGGAATGAAAAGTGCCGGGGATACGAATCCGTACTCGTCATCAATAAGCCTTATCAGAGCCTCAGCCGAAGTAAACCTGCCTTTTTCAACATTATATATCGGCTGATAGTACATCAGGAACTTATGGTTCTCTATGGCGCGGCTTATGATCGCATCCATGTCACTGCGGATACGGAAGTCGTTATCTTTGGTAAGTTCGGAAACAACGATTACACGCTCCGTTACGGGCAGTTTGGTATTAAATGTTCCTTCGAAGTTGAGCAGACCGTCCTCGGTATCTATATCATCGGGGCATCTGACCATGCATGCCGTTGTTTCAAGCTTTACCTCCATATGATGGAGGGCTATGGGTTTGTTCATATATGCGTTGATCGCATGTCCGGCGTTGAGCAGCGGACTGTAGTAATCCGCATCCGCCGTGATAACGAACGATCCCTGTTCGAGATAATATGTTTCAAAAACAGTGCTCACGGAAGCCGATATCTGATTGATCCTGGCAGCAACCGTCTGGATCAGTTCGGTATAATTGGTCATTCCGAGGCTTCTGCGAAGAAGTCTGTAGTTATTGATACGGATCATCAGATAACTCATGGGTGCATGAGCAACATAATTGGTGTGAACATTTCCGAGAAATGCCTTGTAGCTCTGCATTCCCATAACTTCATCCATCATATCCTCAGGTCTGTGAACGGTGATGGCTATCGCTATGCATATGATGGTTGTCGTGATTATCTCAATACGAAGATCGGGTATGAAGAACTGGATCAGAACGGCAATACCGTTTAAAGGAAGCATGCTCATAAGAAGCCAGAAACGCAGACCTGTAACAAGCCTGCGGTAACGAGTGAGAACTACGATCTCGAAGAACATATAGTAAAAAGCAACGAAATACAGGACCATGAACCACGGGCCATGGAAAAACTCCAGATTTTCGTCGAAGTAGAACATCTTATGATTGGCGATGTTTATGATCAGAAGAATGATATCGACATTATACGGAACCAGCCACAGATACAGCAGGGCACTGGTCCTCTTGGTCTTGTACCATATCCCTATGATGGACGCCATATACAGGAAGTAGAGCGGCGACATGAAGTTATGGAGCAGATAATACAGAAGATTGAGCAGATATCTTAACGGTGTCTGCCACTGTGCATGCGCAGCGATCTGATCCATATATTCGGAAGCTATATCCAGGATCCCGGCCAGAAGGAGCACGACGCACAAAAACAGAAACAGTTTGTTACTCCTGCCTTTGTACAATCCCCTTGCAACCAGGGCCAATATGAGCGTGGCCAATGCCATGACCGCACATACATCATAGATCAGATATATATGAGTTATCTGCATTCTGTCAGCTGTAAACCCCTAAATCTCTTTTTCGTGCCCGTTTATGATGATCTGATCTCCATCCGTTACGGGAATGAGCACAAACTTCTGTGCATCGATGATCTCTGTCTTTATACGGCCTTCGAGAGACGGATCCACATTAACTATAACACCTCCGTCGGCTTCCATGACAGATAATCTGCTCTTTAATTCACTGTTTTCTCTTACGAGATCCTTTTCGTGGCGAACTCGGAGACTCTCCTTAAGTTCCTTCTCAGTCACGAGATTCTCCAGGAGAGGCGCTTCATCGGCGAATTCATCATGACATATCTCGCGGATGCTTTTTGCGCTCGTCTCCTCTACATCGTTTTCCTTAAGGATCTCTTCGATCACATGATCGTTTAAGACGATCGGCGCACCGCTCACGATACCGGCTTCCGCATCTGCCCTTAATTCATTAACACGATCGTTTATGCTCTCGCTGATATCGGTGAGTATGGATTCGGCCTTCGCCGTATCCTGACCGCATGAGCTTCGGACTATCGCCTGAAATGCTTTCTTGAGTTCCGTTGCGGATCTCTTCACACCGCATCCGAGAACTTCCTCGATGAACTCGGGATGAGAATCCTTGGGATCCTTGATGAAGTAATCGACCTTGTGTATGTCCGCGCTTCTTTCGTCAAATGCCGGAAAAAGAAATCCGGTATCGGGAGGAGCCACTATCCAGTCTCTGATACGCGACCCGATCCTGTTCTCCGCTTCCCTGTAACCCAGGCCCGGCTTGGACAGATCAACGGGACATACGCTGACAAGAATATATTCATAGACCTCTTCCGACTCATCAAGTTTCTGATGATCGGAAGTGCGGGTCATCACATCATATGTGTCCTTGAAGACCAGTATCAGAAAATTACCGGTATGGCTGTAGTTTTCTATGATCAGATCATAGAGTCTCTCAAGCAGGTCCTCATTCTTCAAGTCGCTGCTCTTCAATCCCATGTAGAACTGCTGGCGGCCGCCGGGTTCTTCCTCTTCCGCGGGAAATTCAAGTTCGAGGATATTGTTTCCGACAGCTCCGCCAAGAGTCTTCTTGGCAAGTTCCATATACTTATAGAACTCATCCTCGGGGAGATTCAGGAAATTCTCATTAAAGGTCAGAACCTTATTCTTATAGCCATCGACATAGCAGCCGGCCATACGGCTTATGGTACAGTTTTCCTTTTTGAACCTGCGGCGCAGTTCAAGTACGTCACTCCGGTTCATATCAGTCCTCTTCCTTCGGCATCTCTATGCGGATATGGACGTCACGAAGCTGAGCCTCGCTCACTTCGGCAGGTGCACCCATCATGATGTCGCAGGCATTCTTGTTCATCGGGAAAGGAATGATCTCACGGATGCTCTCCTCACCGCAGATGAGCATGATCATACGGTCAACGCCGGGAGCTATTCCGGCATGCGGAGGTGCTCCGTAGCAGAAAGCATTGTACATGGCGGGGAATTTGGCCTTCACATCCTCTTCTCCGAGTCCGACCAGCTTAAATGCTTCGATCATGATCTCGGGATCATGATTTCTTACGGCACCGCTGGAGAGTTCCACGCCGTTGCATACGAGGTCATACTGATATGCCAGGATGCTTAAGGGATCCTGAGTCTTAAGCGCATCAAGACCTCCCTGAGGCATTGAGAAAGGATTGTGGCAGAATTCGAGTTCACCGGATTCCTCTCCTATCTCATACATCGGGAAATCAACTATCCAGCAGAACTCATATGCGTCCTGCTTCATATGCTTTTCGGATGCGGATCCGAGTAGCTTTCTGAGTGTACCTGCGCTCTTTAACGCGGCACCTTTGTCTCCGCATGTAAGCCCGACGAAGTCTCCCGCTTTTATTCCGAGAGCGCTCTTTACTTCATCCGCTTTTTCCTGAAGGAACTTGGCGATACCTCCGGCGATGGCACCGGTCTCGTCAACCTTGAACCAATAGCCTTTCCCGCCCGAGATCGTCTCGGTCTCGGCCATGATCGCATCGATCTGCTTACGTGTGGCCTCAAAGCCGTCTACCACGACAGCCTTGATCACGTCTGCCTCTCCGAACGGAGGGAAGCCGCAATCCTTCATGAGCGCGGTCACATCAGTAAGCTCTAAGTCGATACGAAGATCGGGCTTATCGGTACCGTACTTCTCCATGGACTCAAGGTACGGGATCCTCTTAAAAGGAGCCTTGGAAGCGTTCTTATATACTCCGTACTCTTCGAATACCGGAGGAAGCACTTCTTCAACTATCGCAAAAACATCCTCCTGGGAAGCAAAAGCCATCTCCATATCGAGCTGATAAAACTCTCCCGGAGAACGGTCTGCTCTCGCATCCTCATCCCTGAAGCAGGGAGCGATCTGGAAATATCTGTCAAAGCCCGAAGCCATGAGTATCTGCTTGAACTGCTGGGGTGCCTGTGGAAGAGCATAAAACTTGCCGGGATGGTTACGGGCGGGCACCAGATAATCCCTTGCTCCCTCGGGCGATGAACAGGTAAGGATCGGAGTGGTTATCTCCAGAAAATCCAGTTCGTTCATTCGGCGTCTGAGCTCGGCCACGATGCGGCTTCTTAAGACCATCTTGCTCTTGACGGCAGGATTCCTTAAGTCAAGGTATCTGTATTTGAGTCTCATGTTCTCATCGGCTTCGGTGGATCTGTTGATCTCGAAAGGAAGCTCGTTATAGATGCACTTGCCCAGGATCTCTATCGCTTCGGGAACGACCTCGATATCACCGGTAGGGATATTGGCATTCTTGCTGGAACGCTCTCTCACGGTACCCGTGACTGATATTGTGGACTCGTTGTTCACACTGTCGATGATCTCCATCATCTCTTCGGTCTCTATCACTACCTGAGTGGTTCCGTAGAAATCCCTGAGGATCAGAAAACCGAGATTCTTTGATACCTTACGCAGGTTCTCGTACCATCCGACGATGGTGACCTTCTCTCCTGCATTCTCTATTCTTAACTGATTACAGTTATGTGTACGTGACTGCATATTGTCTCCTTATGTATATTTACTTCTTAAGCTTACTATCCCTGTAGATCACATCACTGCGCTTCGGCCCGTTTGATACCATCGTGATGGGATATCCGATCTGCTCTTCGATGAAGTTTACATAATTCTGTGCTTCGATCGGAAGCTCTTCGAACTTGTTTATTCCCCTGATATCGCATTTCCAGCCCGGGAATACCTTGAGTACGGGTTTGGCCCTGTCGAGAAGATGTGTTACGGGGAACTCGGTCGTAACCTCTCCGTCTATCTCATATCCCACGCATACCGGGATCTCATCAAGATAGCCAAGCGCATCGAGAACCGAGAGAGCCACATCGGTACAACCCTGCAGACGGCAGCCGTATTTGGATGCCACACAGTCATACCAGCCGACTCTTCTGGGGCGTCCCGTCGTAGCGCCGTACTCTCCGCCGTCGCCGCCGTGATTTCTGAGCTCCTCGGCTTCCTTATCGAAGATCTCCGATACAAAAGCTCCGGCACCCACTGCTGATGAATATGCCTTGGAGATGACTACGATCTGCTGTATCTCATAAGGAGGGATACCTGCACCTATCGCACCGTATGCTGCAAGAGGTGATGAAGAAGTTACCATGGGATAGATGCCGTGATCCGGATCCTTCATGGTACCGAGCTGACCTTCAAGGAGCACGGTCTTCTTTTCCTTCAGTGCTTTATCAAGATAGAGTGATACGTCCCCGAGATAAGGCTTAACACGCTCGCGTTGTGTCTTGATCCAGTCAAGGATCGCAGCCTGATCGAGAGGATCCGTATGATAAAGGTTCACGAGCAGAGCGTCCTTGATGGCAGCTATGCGGGCGATCTTCTCTTTAAGGACATCGTCATCCTGATAGAACTCATTGATCTGCCATCCGATCTTGGCATACTTGTCGGAATAAAAAGGAGCGATACCCGATTTCGTGGAGCCGAATGACTTGCCTGCAAGTCTGGCTTCTTCCAATGTGTCAAATGTCACATGATAAGGCATCATTACCTGAACTCTGTCGGATATCATGATCTGAGGAGCAGGCACGCCCTTGGATGTTATATCATCCAGTTCCTTCATGAACTTCTCGATATCAAAAGCAACTCCGTTACCTATGATATTCATTATCTTCTGATGAAATACGCCTGAAGGCATGGTATGAAGTGCAAACTTGCCGTAATCGTTCACGATCGTATGACCGGCATTTGCTCCTCCCTGAAAGCGGATGACTATGTCCGCATCCTCGGCAAGCATATCGGTAAACTTGCCTTTTCCTTCGTCGCCCCAGTTAGCGCCTACAACTGCCTTTACCATCTCATTCCTCCTGTATTAAACATTGATCTCGGCTTTGGCACCGAGCATTTCCCTATGCGAAGCGCGTATCGGTTCGATGACCGACGCGATGAACTTCTCTACCTGAAGCGGAGCCCTGCCCACATACTTAGCGGGATCCATTGCGGCGTTCAGATCTTCAAGATCCATTCCGAAGCAAGGTTCTTCGGCTATGAGCTCGAGCAGATTGTTATCAAGACCGAGCTTCTTGACATTGTTCCCGGCCTCCATGGACAGCTGTCTGATCTTCTCGTGGAGTTCCTGTCTGTTGCCGCCGGCCTTGACCGCATCCATCATGATGTTCTCGGTGGCCATGAAAGGAAGCTCGCTCATAAGTCTCTTGGCTATTACTTTCTCGTTTACCACAAGTCCGTCCACGACATTTAAGCACAGATCCAGCACACCGTCTATGGCCAGGAACGCTTCGGGGATCGAAAGCCTCTTGTTGGCCGAATCGTCCAGCGTTCTCTCGAACCACTGTGTAGCCGATGTGATGGCAGGATTAAGTGCATCTATCATCACGTATCTTGAGAGCGAAGCGATGCGCTCGCTTCTCATGGGATTGCGCTTGTATGCCATTGCGGATGAACCGATCTGGCTCTTTTCGAAGGGCTCCTCGACTTCCTTTAAGTGCTGGAGAAGTCTGATATCGTTGCTCATCTTGTGGGCCGATGCAGCGATGCCCGCGAGTACGTTGCAGACTCTCGTATCCACTTTTCTGGAATAGGTCTGTCCGGATACCGGATAGCACTCCTCAAATCCCATCTTATGTGCGATCATCGGATCGATCTTATCTATGGTCTCCTGATCACCGTTAAACAGTTCCAGGAAAGAAGCCTGCGTTCCGGTCGTTCCCTTGGAACCCAGCAGTTTAAGAGAGCCGAGCACATACTCAAGATCCTCTAAGTCCATAACGAACTCCTGAGTCCAGAGGGTCGCTCTCTTACCCACGGTCGTGGGCTGTGCGGGCTGGAAGTGTGTGAACGCCAGTGTCGGGAGTGACTTGTATTTATCCGCAAAAGAAGACAGCTCATCGATAACGCATACGAGTTTCTTGCGAACGAGTTCAAGCGCTTCCCTCATCACGATGATATCGGTGTTATCACCGACATAGCAGCTCGTTGCTCCCAGATGGATGATGCCCGCTGCCTTGGGGCACTGAACACCATAAGCATATACATGGCTCATAACATCGTGGCGGACTTCTTTTTCACGCGCTTTGGCCACATCATAGTTGATGTCGTCCACGTGGGCACGCATCTCATCGATCATCTCCTGATCGATGACCGGCTCGCCGTCACGCGACAGTCCCAGTTCCATCTCTGTCTCGGCAAGAGCTATCCACAGTTTTCGCCATGTGGTGAACTTCTTGTCCTGAGAAAAGATATATTGCATCTCTTTGCTGGCATATCTCTCCGAAAGCGGAGAACTGTATACATCTGTAGGCATGTTTACCTCCTGAAATAAGCCCGAACGGGCACCTTTACAATCCTATCAAACAGGGAGTTTTGCGTCAAGAAAGACCGGCGCCTTCCCTCGCATCATATTCCTCAACAAGAGCCATGATCTCTCCCGAATACTTCGGGTATGACTCGACCAGATCCTTGATCTCGTTCTGGGCGTTGGCTGCCACCACCTCACGGTTATAGTCCATGCGTTTCCTGAGTGACTGTCTTCGCAGGATGAGGCTGTGTCTGATCTCCACCATTTCCTTGTGATCCAGGATCGCATCGGTCTGGTTGAGCCAGATCGCCGTATCGCCTATCTGATATTTACGCAGTATATGCATGAGCTCGTTCTCTACCAGATCGAGAGCCATCTGTGATTGTCTGATGGCTGCCCTGCGTTCTTTTTCCTCGTTGAACTGCTTCCAGAGTTTTGCCAGTTCCTTGGAGGAATCGACTTTGTACTTCATGCACAGATAGTCGAGCAGGTTAGTATTATTGACATATCTGATCTTGACCTTGTTCTGGAGAAGTATCAGTCTGTTGGTCTCGGAATTCAGCTTCTTAAACTCACTCGAGGCCTCTCTGTATTTGAGGAAAACAAATATATAGAAGATCGAAGCACCGCCTGCTGCCAGTACGTATCCCGCCGTGGTATTCATATGGAATCCGAACTGCATGATGATGAGGGCGAACAGACAGACCGCAACCGCGACCGAGCATACGACCGCCATTCCCTGACAGTCTTCCATCTCACTTATGAGTTCGCTCCGCCTGTACCTGAAAGCGCTCCTCTCATTGTCCAGCTGCTTTAAGTCGTTCTTGATCTTGCGCTGATAATCCTCGGCTTCGGTCAGCTTGCGTATCCCGTCCTCCACTCCTTCATCCAGCATCATGAGCTGGGCGAACTTGGCATCGGACATTCCCTTGTTGATCTTGGCTTCTTCCTTATCGCGGTCCTTTCGTATAGCGGAGACCTTGGCCGCAGCCGATTCCAGTGCCGCTTTTTCATCGGGAGGAAGAGCCTCTATCTCCTCCATATCCTTAAGATAGGCGGTCACCATGTTGTATTCGTATTCGAGGTTCTCGATCTCTCTGGTCGCTTCGGCTATCTGTTCGAGGCATCCGACCACATAGTCGTGCCTCTGCTTGTGATCGTGGATATCTATGTGCTCGCGGGAATATATCACACGCTCCCAGTCGCGTCCAAGCGACCCTTTGGCATCGGATTCGTCTCCGTCACCGTAGTCCTCATCCTCGTCGATGCCCGCATCGGAGTCCCACTCGTTCCAGTCATCCAGATCATCCCAGTCGTCGGAAAAACTCGATATCTTTTTTTTGAAGCTGTTCCATAAACCCATTATGTTGCCACCATTTCACGATATGAGCTTTTGAGATCCTCAAGCAGTTTGTCAAGCTGTTCATAGTAAGGAGTGGTCTGCTCGCCGTAGCTGGTGCTCTCCTCGCGGAGCATCTTCATCGCCATGATCGAGCGGAACTCATCCGTCCCCTCAAAAGATCCTTCGGCCTGGCGGATGCTCTTTTCCACACGCTGAGACATGTCGAAGAACTCGGGATGTCCCGATATGTAATCCAGATACTCTTTATCATCCCTGGATATACGAAGCGCAGTCAGGAACTGCCTGAGCGAATCGTCTCCGGGCAGAGTCTTGTATGAGCAGTAATATGCCTTGGCCGCCTCCGCGAACCTGAACATCCTGGTATATGCATAGCCGCAGTTATGCCAGATCGAAGCACGGACTTTTTTCTCATTCTCGGGAATGGATTCCAGAAGCTCATTATATGCTTCAAGCGCCATGGTCACGCGGCCGCACATCAGATAGTAGTCCGCACGAGCTTTGTTTTTCTCATATACGGACAGGGATGCGTTGTCGCGGATGACCGCGCAGGTCTCGGCGATGCTCTCATCATCGTAGAAACCGACATATTCCATGATGATCCTGGCATATCCTTCAACGGAGCCCTTTCTCCTGACATGCTCCGTCAGTTCACGGCACAGATCGTCAAGGCCGCACTCCTCGCCCAGCCACTTTGCAAGTTCCTCGGATGCAAAAGTCTCATCCAGGAGATACGCATCCAGGACGATGGAGTAACACAGTTCCTCGGGGGAATATACCCTGACCATCATCTTGTCGATCAGATATGGAGTTTTGCTTCTGTGCCCGCAGGCTAATCTGACATTTTCCATGGGGTTATGCTAAACCTCTATCACGAAATCCCATTCCTTGCCGGAGGGTTCGAACAGTTCTCCGAATCCAAGATCCTCTATGTGGATATTGACGGTGTTAACGTCACTCATTGACATCTTGAGCAGCACCCTCAGTGTATCGGGATCGCGATCCGGCATATCCATGAGTTCTATATCGCGCCCCGTATGCTCTCCGCCGTCCAGCGGTATGATCACCAGATGAAGCTTGCCGTCCTCGGGCAAAAAGAGCTCGTACTCACACTTCACGTCATACCAGTTGATACCGGCATCGAGGAGTGCCAGATACGATCCTTTGCCACGTCTTAAGACATCCATGCCGATATTGCTCCTGAGCTTGTCGACACCCAGGAAAACATGAGTCCTGGCCGTCTCTGACGGCGTGTACTTATCCTGAAGCGAATAGCAGGCTCCGCGGCTGAAAAGGTCGTTTCCGACAAATACCCTTCTGTTGCGTGCAAGGATCCCGACCGACTTCGAATACCATTCTTCCTTAAAGCCGTCGCCCAGAAGATATATGGCCGACAGATACGTATCCGCAAGCTCATCCTTCATATGGTCCGAATACTGCCTGTCGAGCCTCTCATAAGCGGCAGCGCGGGCATCCTCGGTCACGATCTGGGGCATCGGCATCCTATAAGGCATCGACTTGTCCACAAACGCAACTATCGGAGTGGTCTTGGGATTACAGCTGAATGTATAATCCGTCACGTCATTACCGTCATAATACGAGCACATGACGGCTTCGCGCCATATCTCCCTGTCCTGATGGATCACGTAATGATATATGCTCTCCGCATAGCTCTGGAAATAGACATTGCAGTTACGAAGCTGAAGTCCTTCGGACACACGGCTCATAACGTTCACGACATCCGTATCCAATGTCTCGCACGTAAACATGATATCCGTGATCGAGCCGCTTACATGGGATCCGCCGAGTACCGATAAGCTCCTCTTGATGAAAAGAGTGAGCAGCGCGATCCCTTCTATCTCCTCACCGTCTATGACCTCACGTTCGCCGTCGACAGCCTTCCGGAGCAGTCCGTCCACAAGTGTGCCCTCTCCGCGTTCGTGCTGCCTGATGGCTTCACGACCGTAGAACCACTGATTGACCTTATGTCTCTTGCACAGAACCATGGGTATGTTAAATACCTGCGACCCTATGACCTGTTCCGCCATCTGCGGAGCTTCCATTCCGTCACGCAGGTAACTGATCTGCACCGCATATTTTCCGAGGTCAAATCCAACTACCATACCAGTCATCCCTTATGCATGCCAAACAGCCTGTCGGACATGTATTCACGGCGGTAATACTCTTCCATCAGAGCATCCACCGTGGAATAATCCCTCAGGGCCCTTGCCATGCACATATCGTCTATCAGTCCGAAGCGTCCCCTGGGAGCAGAATCTCCCATATCGTTCTTGGCGAGCGTGTTGGACTCGGACAGTTTCTCATTCTCATCATCGGTCTCTTCGGTTATGTAGTACATGATCTTTTCGCCGAAGAAGATCGTAAACATCTTGGAATATACACCCTTGTACACTTCCCTCATAGGATCGGTATGATAATCCTCATCCTCGCTCTCTATGATGTAGTGTATGTCAACTCTGGTATCGGGCGATGTACGGTACTCGATGATCACGCAATCCGAAAAGCGCCCCATGGACGGCATGAAATCGGCCAGTTCCCTGAAGCAGGAGATCACCACGTCATCGGCAAGAAGTCTGTGAAGAGCCTCCTTAAGGAGCGGACGTGTGCGGTCATCGATCCTGTCCCTGTTCTCGGCCATATGTCTGACGTAGGCCAGATCGCAGATCTTGCCGAGACTTATGCCCATCTCATATGCATCGGTCAGGATGTCGAAGATCCGATCGGGTGTCACCGCGCCTTCCACGAAGTTCTCGAAAGAAGCATTTGCGAGTGCCGCGGTCAGGATATCACGGTCGGGTTCGTTATGCGCATAATTCCACAGGACTTCGGATCTCTCGGGAACATATCCGCCGGTATAGAGGATCTGGATCAGCATCTTCTCCTCAAGGTCGCGTGTATCGGACTTCAACTCTCTCGCCTTTTTCCATACGTCTCTGAGAGTCCTTAATGTACCGTATATATGGGCCATCTCATACTGCATGGCCACGAGATTGATCTTGCCGGATTCGAGACACTCGAAAATGATCTGGGTCACGAGCGCATCATACTGTCCGGGCTCATCCCTGTGAACGGGAAGCCAGCCGTAGACCAGGTCGCTTAAGACAACCTTGTCAACACCCTCGGGACCGTATCTGTATATCCAGTCCATGGCTTTGTCATACATGCTGCGGCTTATCATGAGCCGTATGCACTCGGCGCGTTCGTATTCGGCTACATCCGAGCTGTCGAGCTTCTCAAGGAACGAATCAAGTTCTTCTATCCTGTCCTGATCATAATAGAACCGGGCAAGTTTCATCGTCACGTTCCTGGCGTAATCCGCGGAAAAGCCTCCGTTTTCCAGAAGGTTTCTGAACCTGAACTCATTCTCGCTGCGGATATCAACGCTCATTCGGTGCTCTATGCAGCAGTATGTATCTATTCCGATATGATCTTTGACGAGCAGCTGCAGAGACAGCAGGATCCTGCCCGGTGACATGAGACGTATGGGCTCTGTCCGGGCCGTTCCCACGAAACGGTTACGGTTGCTGTCCTCTATCGCTATGCAGTGATCGTCACTGTAGATCGGGATATAGGCTTTTCCGTCAGTTACGGGGAAAAGCTGTTCCCCGTCGCAGTGCTCATAACTGAGCACGCAGTATCTGGCATCGGGAATGTCCGATGTATCCAGTTCGTAGATGAAAAATACATCCGCAACATCTTCCGCCGTTTTCTGATCGGAAAGAGTGACATCATCGATCATGTCCTTATAAAGGACCGCAAGGAATCTGTTGTTATGATGCGCTTTCAGCTGATCTGCCACGAATTCCGATATCTGACGCTTATACTTGGAGTACATCTCGGGATCTTCTTTTCGATGTGCCACCACATACGCATACAGATATGCATTGGTCTCATAATCCAGATCCGACTGGAATGAGAAATACAGGAGCACGCTGCGCGGTATCTCATCTTCGGAGTTCTTATCCACGCTCATCATGTAGTATTCATACAGGCGCGTGATCTTAAGTCCCTGCATGACGGCGTAGTCATACCATCTGTGGGCTTTGATGTCCTTGCGTCCGGCACTTATCAGCTGCGAGCAGATGATCGAGAGCAGATCATCCTGGGGATCGTCCTGATAGCAGAAAGCAAGCAGTCTGATCATGGAAGGAGAATACTCTTTGGTATGCTCCGCAATGGTACGGACCGCTACGGCCAGGTCCTCGGTCATGAGCTGTTTCTTGCTCAGATACCTGATCACCATCATGTCGAAGCCGTCAAGCTTGCTGATGATCGTAGGATTATCCATGGCGATGCGTGCGGCTTCCAGATAGATCGCGGGAGAATTGCAGCCGCGGTCGTAGGCCTGCTCATACATCTCCCATCTGCGTCCGGCATCCTTGTACTCCGGCGACATCACGGAGAGAAGCCAGCAAAGACGCCAGTTATCGGGATCGGTCTTATAGCAGTACTCCACCTCTTCGGTCAGAGTATCGATATCCATGTCTTCTTCGTCTATGAGAGAGTTCAGATACAGGTAGTAACACCACAGATATGAATTCTCCGTCTGGACGCTCTGGGCCTGGTCTTTTACTTTCCTCAGGTTCCACATGGCTTCATTGCTGCGCCCGTGCGTGATCATCAGATGGATCTGATAGAGTCTGGCACGCAGGTCCTCGGGATCGCTGGCCAGCATATCGGTCACGATAGCCTGACTCTTGTCAAGCCACTCTCTGGTACTTATCTTCTTCAGGCGATGAGCTTCATAGCATTCCATCAAAGAGACGACTCTCTGCATCCTGACCTTGGTCATGTCCTTAAGATGGAGATGCTCACCGGTGACTCTGACCACCACGGGGATGGTCTCTTCGCCGCGGTCGGATACGAGTCTGATCGCACCGTAATTGCTGCCTACATGGAGCTTTGCGGGATCCACGTAGTAGTAGAGTTGATATTTATTGCCGAGGAATGAATCGAAGTCGACCTCGGAATCTTCAACGCTTAAGAATTCTCCTTCGGTCATGATCCTGAAGCGTGTATAGCCCCATCCGTTCTTCACGATCTCCAGCCTGAAGCGCGAAATATCACCGGGGTCGCTGATGTCCACGCTCTTCTCCGCGGGTATGTATTCGACCGGGGTCTTCTTGTGTATGGAGATCAGGAACTCATCCATGTTTCTCCCTGAACCCTTTACTCCGGACAGACATCTGTACAGAGCGAGGAACTCGCGATCGGGGCCGGTAAATATCTCCTCGAACCGCGGGGAGTAGAAAAGAGCCAGCGCCTCATCCCATTTGGTCCTTGCCAGATTGGTGAAATGAAAGACGTTGCGGATCGGTCCTATCGAAGACTGAAGAAATTCCGATTCCACGCTTATGCTGAAGGGGATCTGGTATTCTCCCCTGTTCGAAAGCAATACGAAATTGCCTTTGACTTCCTGGCCGGGGATAAGATCCGTACCGTTGAAACGGTAGGCGATCTCATCCTGCATTCCGGAGAACTCGGTAGTTATGCATTCCATACGGTAATCGTCGGAATAAACATAGCCCTCACTCAGGGCATGTGAAGAAGCCGTAACACTAAAAGAGCCCTCGCATGTTGCACCGGGGCGAATAGTGTGTTCCACTCTGCTGACGGAAAAAGTCAGGGTACCGAATTCCCTTTGGATCAGACCGTTATTTATGCTCTCGATAATTCTTCTCATAGATATAAAGATTATACCAAATCTCAAGCCTACAAACAAGAAAAGCCCCCGTGTTTTGATATGTACCCTCTTTACCGGACACATATCATTTTCACGGGGGCTTGCTCTGATTTTTTATTTGGTCAGAAGGAGCATGATATCGTTGCTCCTCTGTACAAATCTGGTCATCGCATCGGCCTCTAACGGAGCCTGCTGGAGTTTAGCCAGATCATAGAGCTGCTCGCATATCATCGCGGTGTTCTCTCCGTCCTTGTTATCCATTATGTACTGAACAAGAGGATGGTTGGCGTTGAGCACGAGAGTCGTACCCTCATCGCCTTTTCCGAACAGTCCCGGATCCATGCCCGGCATGCTGTACATCTTCATCATATCCTGCATGCGTCTGGTCTCTTCGGACAGAGTCAGGATCGAAGATATCTTCTTGTTCTTGAGTTTCTCGATCTTGACATTCAGTTCTTCCTTCTTGAGAGCCTTCTTCACGATGCCGGCGATCTCTTCGGCCTGTGCATCATATTCTTCCTGAGCCTTCTTCGATGTGCGGGATCTGAAGGTATCGGTTATATCCGCATCTATGCGCTGGAAATGAATACCTTCATTCTTGGCTTCAAGCTGTGAGATGAAAGGCTGGTCTATATTGTGTGTGAGCACCACCGCATCCATCTTGGCAGCCCTGAACATATTGATATACTGGCTCTGCTGAACGGGATCGGTCACATAGTAGATCGTCTTTTCCTTCTTCTCTTCCTCTGCCTCTTCTTCATCCGATCCGGCATCGGCGGGTATCTCTTCGGTCTCAACCTTCTCGCCGTTTTCATCAACTGCGGAAGCTTTCTCTTCTCCCTCTTCGGTTTCATCGGGATCGATCTTGTTGACCTCAAGGCACTCGGGAAGTGTCATGTACTTGTCATCGATGTTCTTAAAGAGGATGTAATCTGTCATCTTCTCGCAGAACTTGTCATCGCGGAGACACCCGTACTTGATGAACGGAGCGATGTCATCCCAGTACTTCTCGTAATCTTCCTTCTCTGTCTTGCACATGCCGGAAAGCTTATCCGCAACCTTCTTGGAGATGAACTCCGATATCTTCTTAACAAATCCGTCGTTCTGGAGTGCGGATCTTGATACGTTGAGCGGCAGATCGGGACAGTCGATAACACCCTTTAAGAGCATCAGATACTCGGGGATGACCTCCTTGATGTTGTCTGCCACGAATACCTGGTTGTTATAAAGTTTGATAGTGCCTTCGATGGAGTCATACTCGGTATTGATCCTCGGGAAATACAGGATGCCCTTTAAGTTAAAGGGATAATCCATGTTCAGATGGATCCAGAACAGAGGCTCCTTGTAATCATTAAAGAGCTTACGGTAAAACTCAAGATACTCATCTCTGGTGCAGTCATTGGGATGTTTGGTCCACAGAGGCGTGGTCTCGTTTAAGGTCTCAAAGACCTTGGGACGCTGCATGTTCTTCTTCTGCTCTTCATCGGCATCATCATATGCCTTCTTCTCAGCCTCGATCTCTTCGGGAGTCTTTAACAGGAACTTCTCAAGCTCATCTTTTTCCTCGTCCTTGGCCAGATATATATCAAAAGGCATGAATCCGCAGTATTTCTTTATGACCTCCCGTGCCTTGTATTCGTTGCAGAACTCAAGGCAGTCCTCGTTAAGGAAAAGTGTGATGGTGGTTCCGACTTCAGCCTTATCCGAATCGGACATGGAGAACTCCGCTCCGCCCGTACACTCCCAATGTACGGCTTTCGCTCCCTTCTGATAGGACAGGGTATCGATATGTACCTCATCAGCTACCATGAACGATGAGTAAAAACCGAGTCCGAAATGACCGATGATCTGGTCATCACCGGTCTTGTCCTTATACTTCTCCACAAAATCGGTAGCACCTGAAAATGCCACCTGGTTGATGTACTCCTCAACCTCATCCGCGGTCATTCCCAGACCGTTATCCGTGATCCTGATCGTCTTGTCCGCAGGATTTACGATCACTTTGATCAGCGGTTTGAAGCCATCGGGAAGTTCGTACTCTCCCATCATGTCCAGCTTCTTGAGTTTCGTTATGGCATCGCAGCCGTTAGATACCAACTCCCTGTAGAATATGTCGTGGTCCGAATAGAGCCATTTCTTGATGATGGGAAACATATTCTCGGAATTGATCGAAAGATTGCCATGTTTTTCAGCCATTGCTATCATCTCCTTAAGTATATTTTCTGATGAAAAAGATCAGTTTTTCAAACTCTGAGCATAATTTTAGCACTCGCGCGATGCGAGTGCTAGTAAAAATTTTATAAACTATTGTTCGGACAATATCAGGTTGTCATCCGCGACGGTGAAAAAGTCGCTCGTGGTGATATCGTCTCCGTGCAGAAACTCTATCTCGCTCCACAGCTGATCGTTTAATTTCCGGGTCAGATTCTGAACATAAGCATCATACTGTTCTCCGAATATCGTCTCACGCTCCCGCTCGACTATCTCGATCTTGTTAAGGTCAGTTTCCTCAAGGTTATAGGTACTTAAACACAGTGCGACCAGATATCCGTCCTCGGTCGTCAGCACCTCCGATATCTCTCCGTTCGCAAGATCGAACAGTGCGGTCCTTAAGTAGTTATTGTCCAGATCCTCTTTTCCGAGAGATTTGATCATCTCATCGGAGTCCGAATATTCGGCTACAAGTGAATCAAAAGATTCTCCGGCCACGGCTCTGTCATGCGCTTCCTCAGCCCTGACGAACAGTTCCCTGGCCTCATCGGATGACATCTCGACTCTCCTGCCTGTAGCATCGGTCGTATACGTCTTGATCAGTATGTATTCCACCGTGATGTTTCTGGCTTCATCATCACTGATCTCCGGATTCACATCCGCTATGATATGCTCATAAACCTTACGGGCGATCAGATACTCCCGGTAAAGCGATGCTATGGTATCCCTGTCTATGCCCATCCCGTCTATCTCCGGACGGCTAAGCGAATCGTAATAGATGTCCGCGGCGTTCTCGACGGACTTGGATTCATCGGCGGTAAGCTCGATCCCGAGAGTCTGCGCCATCAGATTCATGGTCTTGACCTGCGCCATCTTGGCGAGCGCATTATCCTTGACCCGCTCCTCGAGAGTGGTGCCGTCGGCTTCGGTCGCCCAGATCTCGGTACCGTAAACATTTTCATACTGGTTCTGGATATTGGTCAGATATACCATCATCTCCGGACGGGAGCAGCTTATCGTCTCTATCCTGAAGACCTCGTCCTTGTTCAAACCGGTCGTAAGAACCACTTTGGTCCCGGACAGATCCATGCCGCAGCCCGGTAACAGAGTCATCAGAGCACATAAAAACAGGCACAGAAACCCGGTATGTATTTTTCTTATACGGTCATTTCTCATGCCTGTTCTCATTTCAGATTATATTACCTGATCACTTAATGGTTACGATCCAGCCTTCGGGTGCTTCGATACGGCCCATCTGGATACCGGTGAGTGTATCGTAGAGTTTCTTCGTGATCGGTCCCATCTCGTCCATTCCGCTGGGAAGTCTGATCTCTTTACCGTGGTCAACGATGCAGCCGACGGGTGAGATAACAGCGGCAGTACCGCAAAGACCGCACTCTGCCATATCGGGAAGCTCGTCTAAGAACACTTCTCTGTGCTCAACGGTAAGACCGAGATACTTCTCGGCAACTACCATCAGCGAACGTCTGGTGATCGAAGGAAGGATCGAATCGGACTTGGGTGTGACAACCTTGCCGTCCTTAGTAACGAACAGGAAGTTGGCACCGCCTGTCTCCTCAACCTTGGTACGGGTTCCGGGATCGAGATACATGTTCTCGTCATATCCTTCTTTATGTGCGGTAACTATAGCATGAAGACTCATCGCATAGTTAAGACCGGCCTTGATATGTCCGGTTCCGTGAGGAGCCGCACGGTCGAAATCCGAGATCTTGATGGTCAGGGGCTTGGCTCCGCCCTTGAAATAAGGTCCGACGGGAGTCACCAGGATACGGAACTGATACTCATCCGCAGGCTTAACTCCGATAACGGGGTTGGTACCCATCATATAAGGTCTGATATAGAGCGTTGCACCTGAGCCGTACGGAGGAACCCAGTCCTCATTGGCTGCAACGACCTTCTTAACCGCTTCAATGAAACGACCGTCGGGTAATACGGGCATCTCAAGTCTTTCGCAGGACTGATTCATACGCTCTGCATTAAGGTCAGGTCTGAACGTAACGATATGACCGTCCTCGGTGGTGTATGCCTTAAGTCCCTCGAAGCATGTCTGAGCATACTGGAATACACCCGCACACTCGTTGAGGACGATATTGGGGTCATCTATGATCGCTCCGTCATCCCATGCGCCGTTCTTGAATTCCGATACATATCTCTTGTCCGTAACCTGATAACCGAAACCGAGATTTGCCCAGTCTATGTCTTTCTTTGCCATAACAATTCCTCCCTTATGTTCAGTGTTGTATCCCAACACAATTTTTTACGGATGCACTTCCATGCACATTTCAATAATTTTACACCTAATGAGTCCGATGTGTAAATCTATGACTGACTCTTTTTCCTCTGATATCTGAGAAATCTGTAAGTAAGGTCAAAATAAACCTGTTCATCCGAATCAGCCGTGATCTCCCACTCGCCGCTCGCATCCAGGTTGGGGAAAAATGCGTCCGCTTCGTATTCATGGTCGATCTTGGTCACATGGACCGTGTCAACATAGGGAAGCATCAGTTCGTATACGCTTGCGCCGCCTATGATGTAGATATCCTTGTCATCATAATCGCGCAGCTTCATTATCAGTTCCTCAAGGCTTGCAACCACGATGGCATCGCCGGCCTTATAGTGCCTGTTATGAGAAAGGATTATGTTGGTCCTGCCTTCGAGCGGAGCCTGGTGCGGAAAAGTCTCGAGGGTCTTGCGTCCGAGCACGACCACCTTGCCCATGGTCTCGGAGCGGAACATCTTATGATCCGCGGGGATCCGGACGAGCAGCGAGCCTTTGTTGCCGATAGCCCAGTTCTTATCTACGGCTACTATCATATTCATATGCGTACCTCCGTGTATTTATATCGCTATGGGGATATCCTCTACCTGAGGACCGGTAACGTAATCCTCCACTATCACATCGTTGCGGGTAAACTCATAGAAATCATGTATGTCCGGATTGAGATGCACGCGCGGTGCGGGGTAAGTCTCCCTGGTGATCAGTTCCTCGATTATCGGAACATGTCTGTCATAGATATGCGCATCCGCGATCACATGAACGAGTTCGCCGGGGATCATATCGTTGACCTGAGCCACCATCATGAGCAGGACAGCATACTGGACCACATTCCAGTTATTTGCGGCCAGTACATCCTGGCTGCGCTGGTTGAGTACCATGTTTAAAACGAGCTTATCGGATGATGTGTCATGTGTCACATTATATGTCGCCGAGTAACAGCAGGGATCAAGTTTCCCTGTTGACAGATCATGAAACTGATAGAGGTTCGTCATGATGCGGCGGCTGTAGGGATTTTCCTTAAGCTGTCTTAAGACGTAATCCATCTGGTCGGTCTCTTCACCCTTGTACATGAACTTCTCTCCGACCACATACCCGTATGCGGTACCTATGGACCCGTCGGGATCTGCCCACTCATCCCAGATATGGGAATGAAGGTCGTGGATATTGTTCGACTTCTTCTGATATATCCACAGCACTTCATCGGTGGCCGACTTGATCGCGGTCTTCCGAAGCGTTAATGCCGGGAATTCCTCTCTCAGATCATATCTGTTGACCACTCCGAATTTCTTGACGGTATATGCGCTCGAACCGTCCGGCCAGTGAGGACGGACCTGTTCTCCCTTGGTGTCGGTGCCGTTATCTAAGATGTCACGGCACATGTTTATGAAGATCTCATCTGCTTTACTCATATTATCTGTCCCACTTATCACAGAGCGAATTGATCTGATCGGCAAATTTAGCCAGATCCTTGTTCGTTCCGCCCTTATTATGCGCAATGACGGCAAGCAGTCTTGCCCCTGCTGCCTCGAGTCTTGCGAAGACCTCGGAAACGATCTTTTTCTTGGAGATCGGAACCGGCTCCGCTCTGAATATGTATTCCCCGTCTATAAGGTCAAACCTGGTTCCGCTGTAAGGAGCGTCAGCCTCGGCGTTCAAGTCATTCCTGATCGATGAAGTAAGTGCCTTTACGGCATCGTCATCGCCGTGTACCACGAAGTACCTTTCGGGAACATTGGTAAAAGCGGCTGCCCACTTCATCAGGCCTTCCTTGTCGGCATGTCCGCTCAGGCCCGTCATCTGACAGATGGATGCCCTGACTTCTATGGGCTCACCGAAGAGTTTGACTTCTTCGGCTCCCTCAACGAGTGCGCGTCCGAGTGTTCCGACAGCCTGATACCCCACGAAAAGGATCGTGGATTCCGGGCGCCAGAGGTTGTGCTTTAAGTGGTGTCTGATACGACCGGCTTCGCACATGCCCGATGCGGAAATGATGACCTTCGGCTCGGGATCCGAGTTGATGTATATGGATTCGTCGCTAGTGATGGTCAGTCTTAAGTTGGGGAACCTGATAGGGTTGATGCCCTTGTTGACCAGTGCGAGAGCATCCTCGTCAAAGCACTCTCTGATGTTTTTCTGGAATACGTTGGTCGCCTCCACGGCCATCGGAGAGTCAACGTATACGGGGAAGTTGTCATGCCCCGAAACCAGGTTCTCCGCTTTGATCTGACGTATGAAATAAAGGATCTCCTGCGTTCTTCCTACCGCAAACGAAGGGATGACGAGATTTCCGCCTCTGTCAAATGTCTGCTGGATATAAGCCGCAAGTTCCTGAACGTTGTTGCCTTTTGCCTTTTCATGGAGACGGTCGCCGTAGGTAGACTCCATTACCACGTAGTCGGCAAAACTTGTGTACTGGGGATCCTTGATCAGGGGCTGGTCGAAGTTTCCTATATCTCCGGAGAAAACGATCTTACGCTCTTCGCCTCTCTCCCTGGCCCAAACCTCGATACTGGATGATCCGAGCAGATGTCCCACATCGGTAAAGCGCACATCCACGCCTTCCGCTATGGTGATCTTCTCCCCGTAGGGACACGGAACGAGCATGCGGATCGTATTATCGGCATCTTCCATCGAATATGCCGGTATGACCTCGGCCCCGCCGTTACGCTTGTTCTTACGGTTCTTCCAGTCTGCTTCCTGCTGCTGGATATGAGCACAGTCACGCAACATGATGCTGCACAGATCCGCAGTCGCATATGTACAGTAGATCTTACCTCTGAATCCGCCCGCATACAGCTTGGGAAGCATTCCCGAGTGATCGACATGGGCATGCGTAAGGAGCACGGCATCTATCATGGCATCATCGACAGGAAGGTTGGCGTTCTCATATACATTCACGCCCTGTTCCATACCGTAATCCACCAGGATGTTTACGTCTCCAACGTTTAAGAAATGACAGCTTCCGGTGACCTCATGATCGGCACCTACAAACATTAATTCCATACGCGATCTCCCCCTACACTTAAGTCATGCTTTGATTATATAGTCACGTTTGATAGTCAGGCAAGAGCCTCATCTATGGCTTTGGACAGCTGATCGGCACAGGATGTGCCCTTGAATCCGCACAGATTACCCCTGAGGATATCGGCTGCCTCTTTGGCATCCTGCCCTTCCAGCAATCTTCCTATCGCTTTCAGATTACCGTTGCATCCGCCGGTAAACTTAAGATTATGGATCTTTTTTTCATCATCGAGCTCGTACTCGATCAGAGTAGAGCAGACCCCCTTGGGGGAATAGGTGTGTTTTGTCATCTTCATTACCTCCCGTATTCCGGTTTTTGAATATATCAGTTCTGCTTTATCTTATCTATCAGTTCGATACAGCCTTCCGTATCGATGCTTTCTATCGCGCGGAAAAGTTCTTCGATCAGCTCACTTACGCCATCCGGGTAGGAATATCCTCTGAGCTTGTTCTGTGCCTCCTCCATGCCGTCCATGTCCAGATCGTCACAGGCGCCTGCCAGCTCATCCAGGATCCCGGACAGAACGTTTTCGTCTATGAGAGGAAGTTCTTTACCCTCATCGGGATCTGCCGCAAAGAAAGGCGCCAGATCCGAAAGGACTTCGCTGAATGCATCAAGAAGGCCTCCTGTAGACGACCGGATGGTCTCGATGTCACCCGCCTTCCCGGCATGCTCCAGCATCTCGGCCATATCTCCGAGTTCTGCTGCTCCTATCTGGCGGGATGAACTCTTCAGAGCATGCACCCTGATCGTATAATCTTCCCAGTCCCCGGCTTCATATGCATCCTTTATCCCGTCATGCTTTTCCTGACCGGACTTATAATATTCGCCTACGATCTTCTGATACAGAGAGGAGCTGCCTATGGCTTTCATCGCGCTCCTGCTGTCGAGGCCCTTATATTCGATCACCGTATCGAGCGTTTTGCCTTCGTCTGCCGTGGTCTCGGGTGCCCCCTCGATGATCTTCCCTGCGGGAAGCCACTTTCTGATGCATCTGATCAGGGTACGTACCTCCACGGGCTTGGCAACGAAGTCATTCATTCCGGCTTTCAGGAACATGTCCTTCGCACTTTCCATGGCATTCGCGGTCAGTGCTATGATCGGCGTATCCTTGGCCGAATCGATCTTTTCACGGATATAATGAGTAGCCTCTATACCATCCATCTCCGGCATCATATGGTCCATCAGGATGATATCGAAGTCTTCCTTCTCAAGCATTTCTATTGCTTCCCGTGCACTCAGTGCGGAAGAGCATCTGACACGTATGGGATCGAGCAGACCTTCCGCGATGGTTATATTTATCCTGTTGTCGTCGACTATCAGGATCTTCGCTTCGGGTGCCGTGAAATCGACCGCAAAACGCTCGGACTCCGAAGCATGCGGTTTAGCATCGAGGTCATTGAGTATGAGCACCATGTTAAGCGTAGTTTCCGGTCTGCGAAGGATCCTGAGATTTGATCTGTCAGGCGTAAAAGCCGAATCAAACGCTACCGTGACACACCCGGTAAGCTCCGGATACTTATCCAGAACGGCTCTCATGGGATCGCCGTAATCGCTCTCCATCGTAAAAAGGTAATCCTTCCCGCCCGTAGGCACATACTCTTCGGCCCTGTTCAGAACATGACCGTCAACTCCGAGTCTTTCCATCTCATCCAGGAATAACCGGTAGATCAGAGGATCATCATCTATGCAGAATGCATGTTTATGTTCCGCATCTTTAACCGTCAGATCGGGAGTGGGATCCACAACTATCTGAGGTATGCTGAAGAAGAAATCCGATCCCTCGCCGTAAGTACTGGACACCCCGATGGTACCGCCCATTGCTTCCACGATGCTCTTGCTGATCGCAAGTCCGAGACCGGTGCCTTCAACGGAACGGTTCCGTTTGGAATCCACCTGCTGGAAGCTGACAAAAAGCTTATCGAGGTCCTCTTCACGTATTCCCATCCCGGTATCCCGGACATGGTATTCCATCATGACCTCCAGAGCGGATATCCGGTGAACGGACATCCTGATCTGAACAAAACCTTTCTGAGTGAATTTGACGGCATTGTTGGCAAGGTTGATGATGACCTGACGGATCCTCATCGCATCTCCCATGAGAACACGGGGAATATCCGGATCGGCCAGCACAAAGAATTCGATCGGTTTGGAACCGACACGCGTCTGCATGATATTGGCAATGTCGTTTATCTCGGACAGGGGCTCGTATTTCTCGGAGATCAGTTCCATCTTGCCCGATTCGATCTTGGAGTAATCAAGTATGTCGTTGATGATATTTAAGAGATTTCGACCCGAATTCTTGATCTGGAGCAGGTATTCTTCGACAGTCGGCGGAAGTTCTTCTCTGAGTGACAGTTCCGCCATGCCGATAACTGCATTCATCGGAGTGCGGATCTCATGGCTCATGTTCGCAAGGAAGTCCGATTTCATCCGTGCCGCACGCTCGAGTTCCTCATTTGCCGCCCGCATGGCACGCATCTTCTGTATGGACTCGGAATTGTTATGAAGGACGAACGCGGTTCCCACATGCGTCCCTTCTTCTCCGAGATCATATGAACTGGCACTCAGGAAAAGTTCGAATCCCTCCTCCATGAGAGGAGCATCCGGCGGTGCATCATGAAGAAGATCCACGACCTCAACTCCCTCTACCATATCTGTATGGGAAAGCCATTCCCTCAGAAAATCAATGTCCTCAAAAGCCTTCTGAAGACGCTCCGGCATATTCTTCGTAACGGGCTCATTCATGTGGATCAGGTCATTGTTTTCATCGTACAGGATGAAGCCGTCGCTCATCTCATTGGCAAACGTAAGCAGATACCACTCCCTAAGTGTCCTGGTCGCGTAATAATTCGCATAGTAAAATACGATCAGGCATACGACCGTCATAAATAAGACCGGAAGCCAGATCGGCCACTTGAAGAATACGGACATGCTCTCTACGGCAGACAGGATAGTCTGTATGGCTATCAGCGCGTAGAATCTGGGGCGGAACAGCCCTGCCGAACGGACGCACTTGTCTATCATCATGATGATGATGATCAGGGCCGAAAAAAATGAAAGCTGCTGATAAATCGGAAAGCTGAAGAACACGGTGTACGACTTGTAGCCTTCGGCAAACCACCAGTTTTTTCCCAGGAATACATGTTTGGAAAAGCCGAGAGTTTTGATCCCGAAGAAATTGGCGCCGATTATCGCGATCTGATATACGCAGGATATCACCGCAAGGATCATGTAAGGCTTCGAATTATGCTCCCTGCCCATGGTTATGCCGGCAACCATCCACAGAGCGGTCACGAACAACAGCGAATGAACGATGAAGAAAAGAATGAAATATATCCTGGCCGTCTGGATGCTCTTACAATTGATCAGCAGATAGCACAGAATATCGCAGACAACAACCAGCGCAGCAGACAGGATATAGCCATAGTTTCTCCTCCTGACCCGCATCCCGAGGATCACGCATACCAGTGAGATCGCTGCCACTATGAAGAATACCGGACTGATGTTCAATGATGACTCCCCGTTATCTGATCTCGGCCAGAAGTTCGGGATCGAATGAACCCGCGAACTCATCGACCAGCGATGAAGTAGCGCCTTTAAACTCTTCAAGGTTGGGATATGTCACATTCATCCCCGCTTCTTCAAGTTTCTGAATATAATCTTCGGTCTGTTCTCTGATAAGCTCCCTGTCTTTCTCCTGAGCATGAGCAGCAGCATCGAGAAGGATCTTTTGGTCGGATTCCGATAAGGAATCCCACACATCCTGCCTGATAACAAAAAGCATGACATCATAGCTGTGATTGGTTATGGCCAGATTGTCCTGAACCTCGTACAGATCGTTGTTGTATATGACAGGGATCGGATTCTCCTGCGCATCAAACGTCCCGTTCTTAAGAGCATCATACAGTTCTGCAAATCCGAGTACCTCAGGTTCCGCTCCGAGTAAAAGCATGGTCTGCATGACGATCTGATTCTCAGGGATACGGATCTTTAAGCCGTCCATATCGGCAACACATTCCACCGGTCCCGCTGCTTCCGATGTGGTAACGCATCTGAAGCCGTTGTCAAAGTGACCCAGGACCTTGACGTTTACCTCGGTGAGTTCCGCTTCGGCTCTGGTCTCCACATCGCTGTCAACAAACTCCCACGCTTCTTCAAAATCATCAAACAAAAAGGGGAAAGCGGATATTCCGACATTCGGGGCATAACTGGCAAAATTACCGGCACTCGATGCGGTGATGTCCAGCTCACCATTGACTACTCCGCTTATAAGCTCGGAATCCGAGCCGAGTTCTCCGTCCGTATGGATATCCACGGTGATCCTTCCGTCCGTGGCCCTCTCCACTTCTTCTTTGAAAAGTTGTGTAGATACCACTCTCGGGTCCGATGCGCCGGTAGAAAACCCTGCCTTTAATACGAGGGTACCGTCATTCGGGCCGGAAGAAGCACATCCGCCGGAAACGGTCAGCGCCAGACATGTAAGGATCAGTATTGAAAAAAACCGTTTTTTCATATGATTAACCCATAAATTCAAGTATTTGTGACTATACATTATCCATTATACCATATTTAGCGGTTTTATGCTTATTTCCCGTCGGGATTCATAAGCCTGCTGTTACCGGTGGAATAGTCGAGCTCCACCCCCGGCTGGACATTGTAGATAAATACATGAAAACAGATGCCGGCCCCCTTGTCTTCCACCGAATAAGCCTCGATCTCCACGCCTCTGGCAAGCAGTTCCTTTTTGTAAAAGTAAGGAGTAACGCGGTATAGGACGTGGCCGTTATACCCTTCGAGATAACGTATGACCTGTTCTTCCCACGGAAGCATCAGAGTCTTGTTCATATAAGAGGTTCCGGTTATCAGATTGAGCGGATTGTCATTTTGTCCGGTCAGTGCATAAGCGATGAGATGGCATCGGTTATACAAAAAAGGAGGATCGGAACTTATGAGGCCTTCATACCTGGCCTGCCTCCAGCCGCTGGGCTTAACCTCACCAATCTCGCCGCGGGGTGCTTTCGGCATCATGGAATCGTCAAGCATGGCCGTGGCAGTTCCGCATCTTCCCAGAAGATCAAGATCGCTGTAATGCTCTCCGGTCATATTCGCAATATCCCATTCATTGAAGCACGGAATGCCGCCGTTTAATTCTATGCAGTCTTCACCGGCATGATCGGGTATCTGCGACGGATCGGAATCGACGATGCTTAAGGACCCCCGTGAAGAATCTCCCGACAGTGGTCTTACGTTTCGAGGGATCAGAAGAACGCCCGCGCAGATGAGCAGGATCAGGAACAGGATCACCAATATGGGGCCGAAATGTTTTGATGATTTGGATTTCATAGTATTATGATATCAAAAAGGAAAGGAGAACAAAAATGACAACAAAAGAATTCTATATCGATTGTGACGGTATCCGTCTTCATTCAAAGCTGGATCGTCCCGATGATTCACCCAAAGGCCCTCTGTGCATCCTGATCCACGGATTCACGGGACACATGGAGGAGGATCACATCATCGCCGCTCAGAAAGCCATGAACGATTGCGGGATCTCCGTTCTCAGAGCCGAGATGTACGGTCACGGCGGAAGCGACGGAGACTTTAAGGATCATACCCTCTACAAATGGGTAACGAACGCTCTTGCTGTCGTTGATTACGCAAAGAAGCTTGATTTCGTAACAGACCTGTATCTGTGCGGTCACTCACAGGGCGGACTCTTAACGATGCTGATAGGCGGAATGCGCCGTGATGACTTAAAAGCCATACTCCCCCTGTCTCCCGCCTGGATGATACCCGAGGGTGCAAGAAGCGGCAATCTGCTCGGGATGCCCTTCGATCCCCTGCACATCCCGGAGACGCTTGTTAATGATGAACTTGAATTATCCGGAGATTATATCCGTGTGGCGCAGACAATACACGTTGAAGACGAGATCGCAAGATACGACGGTCCGGTGCTCATCGTTCACGGTGATGATGACGAGGCGGTTCCCTACATCTACGGTCAGAAGGCCGCGGAGTTATATCAGAACGCAAAACTCGTCACCATTCACGGAGACGATCATTGTTATACCCGCCACCCGGACGAAATGGCGGATGCGATCAGAGCCTTTTTCAGCGAATGATCAGTGTATCATCCTCTTCTTCCACGATGTTTACCACATCCGAAAGGATATAGTGGAATAGAGGATAAGAAGTGTTTTCGTTCTCTGTATAGCCGTTTCTCAGATCATACTTATCCGAGACGGATTCGGGATTGACCCCGATATAATCACCTTTGAAGACATACTCGCCGTTTCCGCGCCTGAACTGCTCTATGGCACTGTCCATAGCTTCCTGGGTACCGGGGGCGGCGACCTGCATATTCAGATCGTCCATCGTAACCCATCCTCTTTCAAATCCGGCCGACATATCCGTTCCGTGAACACGGCCCGCAACGACCTCCTCGATCTTCCTGTTCAGGGCGATCGCGTCCACTGCTCCGACTACATAAGGTTCCCAGTCGATCCTGGATGTGACAAGAGATGCTCCCGGAGCGACCTCCGACATGCTCTGATTGTAACCTACGAAGTATACTTCCTTCTCACCGATGGCTTCCTCACATGCTATGGCAGGGCCTATGGTATCGGTATGCTGCGATATGATGACGCAGCCATCCTCTATGAGCGCCTGAGCTGCTCTTTTTTCCTGAGCATAGCTGCTCCAGGTCTCTGTATAGCGGACGTTCATGACAGCCTGCGGAACGATGGAACGGACACCGAGGATGAATGCCGTGTAACCCGAAATGACCTCCGATGTGGGGAATGCGGCAACAAATCCGACTATCGCCTGATCTTCCGTAATGGTCCCCTCGGATATCATCTGCCTGATCTTCATGCCGGCGGCGATACCGCTGACATATCTGCCCTGATAGGCTTCACCCTTGAATGTATGGTAATTCTCGGGCACGGTCTGATTGCTCATGTCCATGTATGAAGTCTGGCAGAACTGAACCTTGGGATACTCCGGAGCGATCTCTCTGACCAGCTCGCTGTATCCGTTGAAAAATATGATATCGCAGCCGTCTTCCACGAGTTCACGTACGGGTTCTTCGATCTCGTCATCCAGAACGTTACTGCAGCTGAAGATCTCGACCCTGTCTCCGTACTTCTTCTCGACGGCATCTTTTGCAAGCGAAAAGTTATAAGTGTAAGCCGTACTCTCGTCATTGTCGTATACGAAGCCGACCTTTATGTCATTCCTCCCGATGTTAGGATCCAGGAACCTGAGTGTTCCGATAAGGATAGCCAGCATGCAAACGCTGGTCAGCGCCGTTATGATATATATGCGTTTCATTCTTCAGCGCCCTCCTCTCTCTTCATCTGAGTTTCCTGGATCTTCTTGTCTTCTTCCACGCGGCGTTTTAGTTCTTCCTGTGCCTCTTTACCTGCCTGCTGGATCTCCGAGCTCTTCTGGGCATAGATCGCATCCGGATCGATAACGCCCTTATCCACAAGTCTCAAGAAAGCGTCCAGAGCGTTGGGGTCAAACTGAGTACCGCGTCCGCGCTTCATTTCATTCATGACATATTCGGTATCCATGCTGCTTCGGTATACACGGTTGGATGTCATTGCATCGAAGGCATCGGCCACACCGATGATACGTGCAAACAGAGGTATCTCCTCACCCTTTAATCCGTCGGGATATCCGCGTCCGTCATAGCGTTCATGATGGAAACGGGTTCCTTCCTGAACATGCTCGACCAGTGTAAAGTCCTTAAGTATCTCCGCGCCGCGCGTAACATGCGATTTCATGATGGCATACTCATCATCGGTCAGTCTGCCGACTTTATTCAACACGCTGTCGGGAATGCCTATCTTACCTATGTCATGCATCTGAGCGGCTTTCTTAAGGTTGGAGATCATCTTTTCCTTCTCCCACCACTTGAAGCAGTTCATCTCCTGCGCGATCAGCTCCGAATACTCCGCAACACGCTGTGAATGATCATGTGTACGGACATCCTTGGCATCGACGGCATTTGCTATCGCCATGACTGTCTCGTTGGCCATGTTCAGTTTGATCTGCTGGGCATTTAACTGTCTCTGCACGATGAGCCATGTGAACCAGATGATGATCAGGGTCAGAAGCATGACCATATATATCAGGAAACCGGGCTGTTCATAGAATTCACCGGCCTTGATCAGGTCAAACTTCCGCTCTTCAAGCACCTTCTCACCGGCACTGTCAAAAATGGCAAGGCGGAACGTGTACTTTCCTGAAGGGAGATTCACATATATGATATTGGTCAGGTTATTCTGCGGAACGATCGTCCACTGATTGTCATAACCGTCAAGTATATATCCGACATTGGGCTCCTGTATCGTGTAGTTTAAGATCTCGGGAGACATCTCGATACGGCTGACGCCCTGCCCCACCGTGATGGCTCCGGTTCTGGGAAGCGGCTGCGGCACTCCGTCCAGATTGACGGAAGCCAGCTGCATCCTGTAAGAGCGGACATCACTGTTATATTTATCAACATCTATGACATAGACACCTGTATCGCAGGGAAGGAACAGATCTCCGTTACCGTTGTAATAGTTCCATGAATTGGCCGTGAGCGATGTACCCAGGCCTCTTCTTGCATCCAGAAGTTCCCAGGCGATATCACCTCCGGCAACGAGCTCGTCACGTTCAACCACATAGATGCCCGCACTGGACATTACGAACAGTGTGTCCTCGTCTTTAACCCAGATATCATAGTTGTTGAAATACGGGAATCTGTCCAGTACACGTATCGAACCGTCCGCATCCAGATAACACAGACTGTTACTCGTTACTATGAATACCGCTTCCGATTTCGGATCTTTGATGGTACGCAGGATCACCTCACTGCTGAGGCCGTCTTCACGGGTGATCAGTTTCTTCACTTCGCCGTCCTTGATCACGGCGATACCGTCTCCGTCGGTTCCTGCCAATATCGTTCCGTCGGCCATTTCGGTGATGGTCAGTATCATGGAATTGATCAGGCCATCCTCGTTTTTGATCGTCCGGATTATCTCATGATCCTTGATAAAGCTGATACCCGTATCTCCTGCTGCCAGAATGGTTCCGTCGGATAATCCGTTCACGATACGGGCCCGGCTTCCGAAACTGCCGTTTTCCGCATTGTATTCCCAAGATTGTCCGTTGGGAGCAAACTCCATCAGACCGTTTCCGTAGGTACATACCCACAGATGCTGGTCATCATCCACATACATGCAACGTATGCGCTTTCCGTCCAGGGCTCTGGTCAGGGAATTCTCGATCTCTTCACTGCAGGTCTTATCCACAACATCCAGTCCCTTGTCGGTACCGATGTAGTATTTGTCCTGCCATGATACGATGGCATTTACCACGCGTCTGTCCATGCCGATGGAACCGTAGATATCGGTAAACGGAGATTTGGCCAGACGCAGGAGTCCGAGTCGTGAAGACGTGAACCACAGATTGCCCTGATAGTCGTAGAGCATGTTATCAATGGAATTGTTGAAATTGTTGGTGTTGATGACATGGTACCCCTCATCATCTATATAGGACACGCCGCTGTCCGTTGAGATAAAGAGCGTACCGTTGCTTAAGAAGTTAATGTTATTGATACAGTTGACGTCCTCGCAGGTCACAACTTCGATCAGAGTAAAATCACCGCGGGATACGTTATAGCGATAGATGTGATTGGTGGAAGTACCCACCATCAGCGTTCCGTCGGGAGCAAAAGCGCAGCTGTTGAACTGTTCGTCTTCTCCCGTCAGCATGATCGAGTTCTCTATCATGCCGCCGTTTAAGAGAAAAAGGTGTCCGTCGGATGAAATGGTAGCAACGCGGCCGTGCTCGTCAGCGGTAATGCTGTCGGCATAATTGATCTCTTCGAGCGTATTGGCTACCTTTAAGCCGTTATTCATCACCAGCATCTGCATGGCGCCGGTAGTCCCGACATAGTAATATCCGTCTTCCGCACGTACGATGCAGCGCACCGAATTGGAAGGAAGACCGGTGGATTCATCCAGGACATTTGCAACCTGTTCACGGATAACGATCGCAAGACCGTTGTCATTGGTCCCGATCCAGAGACGGCCCTCTTCATCCACATAAAGGCAGTTTACGTTTTTAACCGTATCATAGTAATCCACCCATCTGAATTCCCTGCCGTTATATCTGTATAATCCGGCATAAGTACCGATCCACAGAACACCGTCATTGGTCTGGGCGATCGCATTGGCCTCGCCGCAGGGCAGACCGTTGTTGCTGCTGTATACGGTCTGGACGTAATCATTGTAATCCACGACGTTGGTCGCCGGAGTCTCTGCAGCCGATGCTCTTATGGGAGTAAGCAATGACATTCCGATCGTAAGACACAGAAGGAGTGCGGTCTTGGCGACAGTCGAAGCAGCCGCGGGATCCGGATCCGAAGTCGAATTACCCGTATTACCGCGAAGAATATCCTTCTCCTTGTTCTGTGTATCCCTCCAGTTTCGAATCAGGATGATGATATATACGGCTGCGGTCGTAGCGACTTTATCGGCAAATTCGATAGCCAGCTGTCCCAGCAAACAGCACACCAGGAGCGGCCAGTTTTTGCCCAGAAGATAATCTATGACACCATCGCCCCACTTATTGCCTGTATAACCTTTGGAGAAAATGAGATCTATCGGAACGGATACCAGCAGTCCCGTGAGTACCACGAGAGAAGTAGCTTTCATGAAACCGTAGAATCTGTCAAACCAGTGCTTCCTTGCGGCGATGCCCACGATAACGCCCAGAGCGATGCTGGTGACCGAATAAACAGCAGAAAGGTGGTTAACTACACTGAACGAAAGGTTTGACGCCAATCCGACCATGGCGCCGCATACCGGCCCCAAGATATACGCACACAGTGCAGTACCGAACGAGTCGGCCCATATAGGCCATTCGTATTTTACAGCCACAAGTTTTAAGCCCACGTTCAGGCATATGCACAGTGCAGTAAACAACACGATCTGCCAGCTTTTCCAGGTCTTCATCAGTCGCATCCCTCCTACATCATGCCGGATATAACTGTTAACATATCCGAAAGATCATTATATCAAAGTATTACCTACATGTTAATGGGTTGAATATTTTTTGACAAAAATAAAAGGGGGGATCCAACGAATCCCCCCTCGCTATATAACAGTCGGATCAGCTTCTCTTGAAGAATGACATCTCGCTGAGCAGAGCGGCGGACACTTCCTTCAGTGATCCTGCGCTCTCGGAAAGAGTTTCCACGGTAGCGGACAGTTCCTGGGTCGAAGCACCGGTCTCCTCTGTAGAAGCCGCATTCTGCTCGGATATGCCGGACAGTGAAGAAATGATGTCTGCGATATCGTCTTTGGCGCTCACACAGGCCTTCGCATTCTCGGTGATGGTGTTCACGCCTGCCGAAGTCTCTTCGATATCTTCGATCATCTTGCTTACGGAATCAAATGTAGCTTCGATGACTTCCTGCTGAGCCGAATTATTCTTCTGTACTTTGTCGGCCATTCCCACAGCTTCCTGAGATTCGCTAAGGAGTTCCTCCATTTCCTTTCTGATGTTTTCGGCTGACTGGTTGGAGTCGAGTGCAAGTTTGCCGATCTCCTCGGCAACTACTGCAAATCCGCGTCCTGCCTCACCGGCTCTCGCCGCCTCTATCGAAGCATTGAGTGACAGCAGGTTGGTCTGGCTGGCTATCGAAGTGATCGCTTCAACCATTCCGTTTATTCGCTCAACCGCATCGCTTGTGGCACCGATCTTCTCCGCGATACCATTGATCGCATTGTTCATAGTCTCGGATGTCTTTCTGAGTTCCGAAAGTCTCTCGGCGGATTCCTTACTCTCATCCTGCATGCGTGAAGCGATGGACTCGAGTTCCGCAGTGGAACTCTGAACATTTGCTATGGCATTCTCTATCTTGGCCATGTTGCTGCTTGCGATCTGAAGTTCTTCTGCCTGTCTGGTCGCTCCGGATGCGATGTCCTGAACCGCATCAGATACGCTGAGTGCATTACCGGATATCTGATCGGACATATTTGCAAGGCCGTTTGAAGCATTGTCCACGTTGTTGGCGCTCTGAACGATGCTTCCCACGATACCGTCAAGTTTATCCACAACGTTGTTGGTGTTGTTTATGATGCTTCCGAGCTCATCCGAGCGCTTGTCATATCCGCCCGCTTTCTTGAACTCACCGTTTGAAAGGGCTCCGAGGGATTCCTCAACAGCGGTAAGGGGTTTTGTGATCGTTCTGGAGAAAAGATAGGCAACTGCGATACCGGCTGCAATGAACACGATACCCAGTATTCCCTGCATAAGGGCGGTCTTATATGCAGAAGCAAGAGCGACTTCCTGTACTCGGCAGGATGCAACTACCCACTCACTGCTCGGGATCTTCTCCCATGAGATGACCCATGTGTCTCCCATGAACGGTGCGATGTAGTTACCTTCGGTCTTGTCGCCTCTCGAATCCGTGTAGAAGGGATTCTGATCCTGCATCTCGGGTTCTTCTACATTTACTTCTCTTAAGGAATGAGCAACGACCGTACCGGTTCTGTCTACGATAACGATCTCCTGCCTGTCCTGAGTAACCTCGCCTGCAAGAAGGTCGTGCAGAACTCCGCAGTCATAGTTACGCTGAACGATACCTATGCGTGTGGTCCCGTCCGAGCCTATTACAGGAACCGAGATGGTGGTTATGGCCGTTCCGGTCGATTTGGATATTATCAGGTCTGATACGTAGTAGGGTGCACCTCCCATGGGCTCCTTGAAATACTCTCTCTCGGCAACATTTACGAGTTTGCCGATCGTGCGGACTCTCTGTTCGCCGGTAGCATCGGACAGTGCAGTGGAGTTTCCGTCGTTCATGTTGGCATCCACTACCAGCATCTGTTTAAGTATCTCCGCTTCTTTCGCTTCATCCGGTTCGCCATTCTCAAGGTATTGAATGACTATCGGAGATGCCGCAAACGACCTCAGCGCTTCGATGTTCGATGCACAGATCGTCTCGATCTGCTGTGCGACCAGTGCCGCCTGAGCGCCGTTCACTTCATCAGCGGCCCCTTTGGTCTGGTCTATGGATATCTCCATACTTATGATGGTCAACACGATAACGGGGACCATTACCAGAAGCGCCATGATGATGATAAGTTTTGACTTAATGCTGCCTAATCTTTTCATTGTTTTGGTAACCTCCTTAATTAAGATTTAAACGCTAAGTCAATTTATTCTCATTATGCGTCGTGAGTTTCGGAAATACGAGCATTTAACGCGCGATCATTCCTCGGGAATACTTCCGTATGCGGCAACAGCCTCGTCCACACTCATCTGTCCGTTGCCGACAGCATATATAGCTGCTCTGAACTGTCTGACCGCCGGATCCAGGAGGCCGGTTTCCTTGTCACTGAAGCTCCGCTTATCCGGTATCCCGGCGAGCGCCGAATACATCTCATCAGACGAAAAATCATCGACAGGCGCGATCAGGCGCTTTAGCGAGGCCATGTTCCGAAGTTCTTTTCCGCTGATCAAAAAGCGCATGAATTCATTGGTCATGTCAAGGTTTCTGCTGTTTTTGTTAACGGAAAAGCAGACGCTGATCGAATTGATAAAATATCCGCCCTCGTCACCGGCAGGTGCCGCAAAGAACCCGTATTTAAACGGATGAGCCGAAAAAGCATCCGATTTGCTCTCTCTCTTGGCCGTTCCGGAAACCACATCACCCGCGGCGAGCATCATCGGCACATCGCCCTCAAAGAATCTCATGATGACCGAATCATATTCGTCCGTTATCTCCTCCTGACATTTAGCCACATCTATGCAGTCGGAGTTAACAAACTCATCAAGCCGCTCAAGTGCGGGACGCATCAGTTCTCCCGCCGAGGGCTCGAGGTTATTCAGGGAGTCAACCTTATCGCTGTTATTGATGACATCATATGCAAACATAGGATATACAAAGCAGTTGAACAGTCCCGATCCGCTGAACCTGTCCGTTCCCATGACGGGAGAATCATATCCGGCGCTTTTAAGTTTGGCACATACGTCCTTAAACTCCTTAAAGTCGGTCGGAACCTTAAGACCCTCTTTTTCAAAGATATCCAGGTTTACGAGCATCCCGTAAGAAGTGGTGAATATCGGGAGCATGACCACATCCCCCGAATCCGTGGTCCTTATAAGTGAATCTCTGATACAGGAATAATCGATACCCGAGGAAGGATCCGACAAAACCTCGCAGGCTTCAAACATGTCATCATACATCTCGTTTCCGATCATCGCGCCGTTGGTCATGAATATATCCGGAGGTTCGCTGCCGGCCAGAGCGCTGGATATGACATTATTGTAATCATCCATTGTCACATACTGCAGGTTTGCATTGGGATAATATTCGTAAAAACGCTCAAACTCGGCTTCAAGTGACTCAAAGTTACCGTAACTGCCCGCAACGGTCAGAGAAAATTCAGTATCTTTGTCATACTTCGGGGTAAAAGGAACATCCGCCTTCTTCCCGCCGGCACAGCCCTGCAGCAGAAGCATAAAGGCCAGGCTCAAAGGTAATATAGTCCGCATAGTCTTTTTCATAAGCATTCCCTCCAATCAAAGACGATCATCATGTCACTCCGTTTCATTCAGAGGTTCAAGATCCGACGCCAATTGCCTGTATCTGGATAACAGTTCGCCAAGTTCTTTATCCAGTGTTTCGATATCGCCGCTGTTTCCCGCCTTTTCAAGCTTTGCAGCGAATTCTCCGAGTTCCAGTGCGCCTATCGCACGCGATGCGCTCTTAAGCGCATGTATCTTAACGGTCGCATTTTTTATATCTCCGGCAGCCCGGTAATTTTCGATCTCTTCCGCTTTCTTTTCCGCGCTTGCCGAATACATTCCGAGAGTCATGACATAAGACTCACCGTCACCGCAATAATTTAGTCCCGATTCCACATCGATCTCCTTAATGCCGTACAGAAGATCCGGAAGCACATAATCGTCCGTATCATCATTATCATCGGACACCGGAGTCACCTTATCCCCGGGAAGATACTCAAGCAGCATCAGCTCCAGCCGCTCGGCATCGATCGGCTTGGTCAGATAATCATCAAAGCCGGCATTGGTGTACATCTCGCGCATGCCCGATATCGCATTGGCGGTAAGGCAGATCACCGGAACAGACGCATTCGGAGCATCCTTAATGCTCTTCATCTCCTGAAGTGTCTCTATACCGTCTTTGTCAGGCATCATATGGTCCAGGAAGATAACATCATACGGCTTGTTCCTGAAAAGCGAAATGCCCTCGTCACCGCTTTCCGCCGTATCGATCCGGATCCCGGTCTGTTTCAGGAGGTTCACAAATACCGTCAGATTTACGGGAGTATCATCTACAACGAGCACTCTTGCATCAGGCGCCGTGAACTTCTCACGGTAGTTTATCCGTTCACTTAACGACCGTCTGAAGGCCTCCTCGAAATCGCCGATGGGATCCCATTTGACGACTTTCTGTTCAAGTTCAAAGGAAAATACCGAGCCCCTGCCGTATTCACTCTCTACTTCAAGATGACTGCCCATCATGCCAAGAAACCTCTGGACGATGGTCATTCCCAGACCCGTACCCTCGATGTTCCTGTTCTTTTTTTCTTCGATACGTTCAAAAGCAACGAACAGTTTGTCAAGATCTTCGGGTTTTATTCCTATACCTGTATCGGCAACACTTACTCTTATCATAACCGCCCCCGGCTTATCCTCCGGTTTGTGAGCTTGTGCGGAAAATGTAATGCTGCCCTCTTTTGTATATTTTACGGCATTAGAGAGGATATTGATGATGATCTGCTTGATCCTGATCTCGTCTCCGTTAAGGATCGAAGGAATGTTCCTGTCTATATCCAGATTAAATGACAGGCCTTTGTCATCCGCTTTCTTTTGCACCATATTTACAAGATCGTTGAGAAGTGAAGCAGAACTGTAATCCACGTTTATTATTTCCATCTTGCCTGCTTCTATCTTGGAGAAATCCAGAATATCGTTGATGATTCCGAGCAGCGTGCTTCCTGCGGTTTTTATGTTCTCCGAATACATTCTGATATTGTCGTCATCGGAATCCCTGAGTATCATCTCGTTTAAGCCGAGGATCGCATTCATGGGCGTACGGATATCATGTGACATGGTGGACAGGAAGTTGGATTTGGCCTCATTGGCCTCATTGGCCTGTTGCGCTGCCTCTGCAAGCTTACGGTTGTATGTCATGAAGACGATCGAATTGAATATCAGAAGGATCATAAAACCAAATGTCGCTATGGCAAGGAGCAGCCAGTCTATCGATCTGTTTGCGACCAGATCGCTTGCAGGAATATAGGCAAGCAGTATCCAGGTCGTCATGGTCTTGAGAGGCGTGTACGACAAAATACAATCCTCGCCTTTATGATTCCTGATGGTCATGGTACCTGTCCCGCCGGCTATCTCCCGGGTCACATGCTCATATTCCCCCGCCGAGGCTGCATTGTATGACTTGTAATACTCAAAGAAATTGCTGTTCTTAAAGGACCTGCCGTGGATAACGTAATTACCATCCCTGTCCACGAGGCTTATCTCCACATTCTCGTACTCACCTTTAAGGAAAACGAGTTTCTGCTCAAGACTGCTCAGAGGAACCACACGCATCAGAAGGGCGTCTTTAAGCTCACCGTCATCTTCATCAAGGACAGTCACAAAATTATAAAAAGCGATAGACTGCACACCGTTCATCGGGTTTGTATAGGCTCTTGTAAGATTGACAACATCCGTCGAATCGACCACGTTTTCGATATTGTCAAAGATATCTATTTTCTTATATGAAACCGTATAGACATCCGGATCGGACACTTTAGCCGTTGTTGAGAGTCCGGCCCGTTCCGGACTGTCAAGAAAGATCAGATGTCCCTCGATCTCGGACGATATCGAGGCCTTCCTGATAAAAGCCATGACATCCTCAGCACTCATCGGGGTACCGTCTTTAGCGGAACTGTTGATATAGTCTGCCCATATATCACACAGATGCTGCTCATCATCAAGGTAGTTGGTAATGATCTGATTGGTGGTCACGGTCATCTTTTCAAATCCGATGATCCCGTTTTTACTGCTCTCTTCCGCCCTGATGTTGGCATACCCGATGATAATGAACAGGATGAACCCCATTATCAATAGATTGATTGTTATGATCAGACTTCTTTTCACTCTCTGCCCATCCGGTCTGTGATAACGAAAATGACACTATATCATCACTATAATATCATAAGTTCAGAAGTTCTTTCGTTCTGCGTATCAGATTCTTTACAGGTTTTACGATGCTGTTGAACACCGATTCCGGATCAGTCTTCGTATATTCGTGATCCGTATAATCTCCGCAGTAGATCTCGTTCACACCATAATATGCCGCAGCAGCTTTATTATAGGGATCGTCGGGATTATCCATGCACAGTCCCATCGATACATCATCGGTAACGGATCTGTCGGAAGCAAGATGCCCGTACAGCGGCGGCCAGCCGATATCATCAAGATAGATCGACTCCCTGTCTCTGTTCGCCAGGACGATCCCTATCTGATCCTCGATCTGAGCCGACATGTCCGCGTCAACGATGAGACCCGAGATCAGATTGACGATCAGTGCCGCACCCGCAAATACGGCTATTCTCTTTGATCCCCTGCTCCATTCGTCAAACGGAGGCACATAAAGTTTGTCCATGGCACTGTATGCAGCCGCCAGGAGATATATGACAGACGGATAAGTTGCCCTCTTCGGATATTCCGGAGAAAGCATCATCACCGAGGGAACCGCAAATGTCACAGCCTCCATGGCCATCATGAACAGATCAGTGGAATGATCTCGTATCCTGCTGTCGGCAAAATACATGATGACCGGTATATGGAGCGGCAATTCGCGGATCACGGTGGCCATGAAACCGTCTTTAAACCACATCTTAAACATAAGAGGAGTATAGAGATACTCCACGGGAACATAGCCCGGCAGCATATCATCAAGAGTTGCGGGCAGCGTATCACTTTCCTCGCTTTCGATGCGGAACTTCTTGCGATTACCGGGAGCTAAGAGCAGCAGTGCAAGTCCCAGCAGTTCACCCAAAAGACCTGCTGCCATCCATCTGCCGTATCTGTCATGCTTTCGTGCATACAGAGTGGCCATGAGTGCCGTCATAAACGCGGCACCCGCACCGGTCTCGGTGGTCCAGCCGGCCAAAAGCCCCAGAACAAACATAAGAGGTCGCGGAAATCCGTCGGATGATGCATGATAATGCATCGAATACGGCAATACGAAAAGAGACTGGAGCAAGCCGACCCACATATAGTTCATCGACCCGGTAAGCCAGAAACAGCTGGCTATGAGGTGTGGGGCGCATGCATAGAACCCTGCCGTGAGCAGCAGAGCATTTTTCGGGGAGATATCCCGCAGGCCGACCGGTCTGCCCTTTGCAACAGATGCGCACAGATACAGCTGAGCAAGCATCACGCCTGTATTGGCTCTGTCAAAGTACTTCTTGTCATCCGGGATCAGAAATGCCTGAACGAGTGATTCCGCTATGGTCCTGCCGTCCCAGGTAAGATAGTGTGACCATTGTGATCTGACCAGATCACGGGCGTTCTTAACCCTCTTGTAATTCTGTTTTCCGAATGCCAGATTACCGTTATTCTCTCCGTCCCATACAAAAGAATACGGATAATCATCCGCATACTTGGGTATCAGACGGTTCTTATAATACATAACCGCACCGAATGCCGCCACTATCGTAACGACTGTCGATATCCGGCTCTTTCTGCGTGTGTGTCTCTTTTTCATGATCCACTTTACTATAACATTTTTGGCCAATCTTTACATCAGGGACGCAAAAAGCGTATGATGTTAACAATTCAAACGCTCACTCAGATCAAGCACATGAAAAGTATACTTTCCAAAAATCTGACTAATGTAAGAGTTGACCGGCACAATACGGCCGGTTATCTGGGAATACGCAAATTCCATTCACTTCTTGCCGCTTCCATGATCGATGCCGCCCAGCTTATCGCGATGGGCATCATCGATAAACTCATCACAGGTAATATCGTCAGTCCGGATGCGGTAGCTGCGATCTCGCTTCTTTCCCCCGCAGATACCATCCTCATGCTGTTTGAACTGCTGTTCTCGGCGGGAGCATCTGTCATGTATGCCCGTGCGATCGCGGATTTTGACGGCGAAAGAGCCAGAAAGATCGAGGGAATGACGATCATCCTGACGGTTTCCGTCAGCATCATCCTGCTGTTATTGTCATTTGCCGGAGAGAACGCATTCTTCGATATGATAGAAGCGACCGGCGAGATCCGGGAATATGCCAGCGATTACTTCTTCTTCTCCAGGTTCATGTTCATCCTGACCCCCATATCCACGCTTCTGGGAGAATTCGCGGTAGTGGACGGGGACGAGAAGCTTGTTATGGCAACAACGATCTTCGATGTGATAGGCGATATAGGCCTTTCTGTCATTTTCTGCTTTAAGATCGGGATCGCGGGTGCTTCACTCGGATCGATCATAGGATCATCTTTCTCGGTAGTGGTACTGTTAATCCATTTCTTTAAGAAAAGCAATCCGCTGCGTCCGGTCCTGTACTTTTCTCTCCGGGACACACTCGAGATACTCAAGATCAGTGCGGCGGATTCCATCTCTTTACTGTTTGATACCGGATTTGAACTCTTCATCAAATTCTGGTTCATATCTCACTTCGGAATGATACTCACTCCTGTCCTGGCTACGGTCACATCCATACTGGATCTGCTGTTCATCGCTGACGGCATCAGTTCTTCATGCGATACCATGATCATAGCCTACCGCGGTGACGGCAATCCCTATGCCATCCGAAACCTGTTAAATCATGCCGCTAAGATAGCCGTGCTCATCGGGGCGGTATTTATCGCCCTGATCTGTATCATAGCGCCCGTTTTTCCTTACATATACGGTATCAGAGATGAGGAAATGATACGTCTGTCCGCCATAGGCTGCCGGATAGTCGCGATCGAGATAATCCCGTACAGCCTCATCGCCCTGTTCAATTCGTACTATATCCGCACCGAGAGATATGCCATTGCGATCGGCTTGAATGCGGTTAACTCTCTTCTTTTCCGAGCCCCGCTCATAATGATATTCTCGAGTGCCTTCGGCATGACAGGAGTATGGATAGGCTGCGGTCTTACCGGATATGTTTCATTTCTCTTCCTGTATCTGATCATCTCGTTAAGATACGGCAGGACCAATTTCCCGCTGATAGATGTGAACATAAAGACCGCCTGCTTAAACTTAAGCTTCATGATCACAACGGAAGAATCAGTAAATGCGAGCATTAAGGTTTCGGAATACTTAAAAGACCACGATATCGATACGATAACCGCTACAAGGGCCGCTCTCATATATGAGGAGGTCCCTCTGCTCGTTGCGGATATCAATAAGGAGATCAATAAGAAAAAGGAAATACATATAGATACATTTGCCGCATTGGAAAAGGAAGGCGTAAAGATCGTCTTCTGGTATGACGGCGAGCTTGCCAACATCTCTGATCCGGATATGCTCTCCCAGGATCTGAGGAACTTTCTGATCACCGGTCTTTTCAACATAAATCAGGATGTACGATCCCTCATGACTTCGGGATACAACAGACTGTCTTTCGTGATCCCGTATCCCCAAAACGCTGTGGCTAAATAACCGTTCCGTCCAGTGTGAGCATTTCTTCCTTCCTGACATACTTCACATATGCTGCCATCAGAAACAGTGCCGCTGTCGGGCCTATCACTGTGCCCACCCCCAGAAAATGCAGGGATATGGGAGCCAGCATGCACACGAATACGGCCGGACAGATCCCCCAGGCCAGTAAGAACGTGGCCACACACCGGCCTATCCTGCCTGTATACTGATAAAAAACAGCCAGTATCCTGTCCAGACATATAAATACCGGAGAAAGACCGAGTATCCTGACTGTAGCGACGGCAATCCTTACGGTCTCGGGATCCTCTATTCCGAACAGTTCAGGCACAAAGGGAGCCAAAACGACGAAAAGGACTCCGAAAACGACGCCTTCGATCAAAGCAGCCCGTATCGTCAGCAGTTTCGAAGCCGAAAGCGCATCCGTGTTACCCTGCCCGATATATTCATTGATCGCCACCGTCTCATATTCACTGATCCCTTCGGAAACATAAGCCACCAGTTCATAAAGATTGATGATGATCGCAGCGACCGCGAGCCCGCGTATCGAGTAAAGACGCAAAGATACGGCGTTTACGGATGCCTCGATGATTATCTGAGAAATGAAGATCGTGCTTTCTCCAAGGCCCAGTTTAAATATCTCCAAAGCAGTCCTGCCGCTGAAATACAGCCTGAAACGCAGCCTGTATGCGGGGAATATAAAGGCCGTGAGCAATATGAGCACTCCGATGACGTTGGCGATGAACGTAGCGCAGGTAACACCTGAAATCCCCATCATCCTGCCCAGAACCACTGAGAATAAAAGATTGGATCCGAGCAATGATGTTGTAGCCACGATACAGAATATGCTTCCGCCCATGTACATGATATAGGTAAAAAGAAACGCATACAGAGGAGCGACCAGTGCCGTGAATCTCTCCCAGAAAAATGCCCGATATGTGTAATCATAAGCCGGGGTGCCTGCGGCGACCAGATCAACAAGCGGTCTGTCAAAAATGCCGAATACCGCAAAAAACAGCAGTCCCAACATGATGCAGCTGGTAAGGCAGTGACTGAAGATCCTGTCCATCTGATCCCTGTCATGCCGGCCGTGAGCTCTGACGATAAGAGCTCCCCCGCCCACGCATAAAAGATACATGAGAAAAGTTTCGGTGGTGATATACGGTCCCAGGAGATTGACTGCTCCGAAAGCCGTATCACCGAAAAGATTACCTATTACCGTTTCATCCAGAAGCACTCCGATAACATCTATAAAGGCCGACAGTGTCGCTGCCATGAATATCGGAAAAAACCGGACACGGTCAAATGTATTGGTACTTTCTTCAGAATTCATTCCACACCTTTGAGTGAATCAACCATATCTATGCCGTTTACTCTGGAAGTGACATATACATTGACCAGAAGCGACACGACAAACGTTCCGACAAGAGCCGTAAGGTACGGATTAGCCGTGATCCTGATGATCATATCGTCTCCGTCACCCATATATATGTCCAGGAGAAAACCAAGTACCGCTCTCCCGAGCGGGATCCCCAGGAGTGCACCCAGAGCCGTGATGCACAGGTTCTGCTGCATCAGCATTTTGCGTATATCAAGGGACTGAAATCCCAGGACTTTCATGGTCGCTATCTCTCTCACTTTTTCGGAGTAGGACAGGATACCGAGATTATACAGGACCACAAGTCCCATGGACACTGCGAGTGCTATGATTATGCCCGAGGCGGTATATCCGACTGCATTGCCCTGTTCCAAAGCACGTTTGAGTTCCGTTACGGGATTCATATTATCTATGCCCGGGCTTGTTTTTACGGAATCGGGAACGGTCATGTTGGTCAGTATCATATTAGGCTTAAACTCGCCGCCCATCTGTTCCCAGTTGCTTCTGCTGATGATGATCCCCTGATCGGAAGCCTGCCTGCATATGAGCATTATGCGTGCACTGTATACCGTATTACTGCCGGCCACTTTCCAGCGGATCATATCTCCCCACTCCAGTTCCAGAGCATCCGCAAGTCTGGAAGTCACTGCCACGCCGTCCGCAGGCAGTGATACGGACTCGAGATCTTCATCTTCAAGCCTGTAGAGATTACCGTCATCCAGTACGGTAAAGAGCCTTACCGAATCCGATTCCGCACCGTATACGGTAGCATTGACCTCCTCGACCATCTGTCCGGAATACTCTCTGGCATAATCGTATACGGTTCCGTAAGGCACATTGTTTTCAAATGTGATGCGGTACTTTGCACGGATAAGGTCACCGTACATCCAATCGGACTGGACTTTCAGACACTCGTAGAATCCCACCGCACAGAACAGGAGCATGCTGCATACGACGATCCCCAGCAGGCTCATCGCCGTCCTCAGTTTATTCTTCATGATATCACGGATATTCCATCTGGATATGAACCTCAATGTATCCCACATTTTGGATAATTCAATTTTGCTTACTTTGCTCACCTTCGGAGGCTCCGGACGCAGTATATCCGATGCATTCTGTACGAGCAGACTGCGGGTGCACAGGTACGTGACCAGAATGCACAAAACCACGGCTGCCACGGTCATCCATACTACCTTGGAGGAATTCTCCAGCCTGCTGTACGGATTCTGATAATAGTAATCCATCATGTCGTTCAGATACTGGCCCAGCGTATATCTGCCTATGATGATACCGCACACACATCCCATTAAAGTGATCATGGAGGAATACGAGAGATACATCAGGGTTATCTTCATCCTGGAAAACCCGAGTGCCTTAAGCGTTCCTATCTGAGTGCGCTGTTTGGCGGTAAGCCGCGTCATCGTAGATATGATCCCCAGAAATGCCACGGCCAGAAATATGAATGGAAATACTATGGACATCGCCACATTGGCATCTACCGAACCAACGAATCCGTCATACGAATCATCCTCGGTCTTGATCCTTACCAGAAGCGTCGGATCCTCGAGTTTGTTCTGGATCCGTTCCCTCATAGAACGGCATATGGCTTTCTCATCATCGGTAAGCGTATTACCCTGACCGGTCACCTCGCTCAGATCTATGATGAGCTGATCATAGAGGCCGTGTCCGCCGGGAGCTTCGCTTATATCCATTATCACGAATCCGTGTTTACCGTATTCGGGTTCTGAATATGATGAATTGGGAACATAATAGATATACTCGGGAGAGTATACGAGACCCATGACCTGCTCTTTGAAGGTCACTCCTTCTGATTGGATCGTCAGTGTGTCACCCGGACTTATGCCCATCGGACGTGCGAATAATTCTTCCACCCAGACCCCTTTGGTCCCGGGTGTATAGGGGGTGCCCTCGGTAAGCAGCATCGATGAGACATCATTGCTTCCCACGTAGCTTATGAGCAGCGGACGCTCGGTATCCAGAAGCGCTTTTCCGGTAGCGTGATATATTCCGTCAACATGAGATACTCCGTCCATGTTGCGAAGTCTGGCCACTGCATCATTTCCGAATGATGCACCGGATACATCCATATCCTTGAAATTGACATCCGTGAGATATTCCGAGCCTGATTCCAGAACTCCCTTATCACTCGCGTCGAAACCGGAGGAGATAAGGAGCGCTATCATGGTCATGACAAAGATGGCCAGAAACTGAGCCGAGTTTTCTTTCAGATCACGTAATACTTTTCTGAACAGCATCAACAGATCCCCGCCTTATTCCTCTGTTACCCTGCTGCCCAAGTCATCTTCGGAAACGGCAGAAACTATGGTCTTCTCCCCTTCGGACAGGCCGCTTGTAACCTCTATCCTGCCATCCCCGGAGAGTCCTCTGGTGATATAGCGTTTCTCTACTTTTCCGTTTACGATAGCGAAGACATAATCACCCTCATCATCTGTATAAACGGACTTGTCGGATACGGTCAGTACATCTTTTGCTTCGCCTGTATATATCGTCACCTCGGCTTCTATGCCTATGGTAGGCGTAACGCTCTTGTCGGCAAATACCACATCGACTCTGACCTTGGGCTTGCCCGATGAATCATACACCGCTACGGGGACTATATTGTCAACGATACCCTCATATGCATTATCACCGAGTTTGATCACGGCCTGCTGCCCGATACTGACCGTATCGATATCAAATCTGGATATGCTCACGGTCGCCTTAAAACCTGTAAGCGGTTGAACGACCATGACGGGAGCACCGGCTTCTACCACCGCACCGTCATCTATCATCTTTTCGATCACAGTTCCGGCTCCTGCGCTTATCACGCCCGAATCGGCCAGATCGTGCATGGTCTGAGCTTTCTCCTGCTCAAGTTTAGCCAGTTCCAGAGAATCCGATAACTGCTCGATCTGATCCTCGCTTACTATTTTTTCTTCCGCAGCAGCTTTCCTGCTCAGACTTTCGGTCCACTCTTTTTCGATAAGCTCAAGCTGCATTTTAAGTTCATTGTAGTGCGCCGATTCCTCGCTGGTCATCCCGTTCACCGGGAGTGTTGCCATGGCATCGCGGCTCTTGGATATTTTATCCTTCATGGATTCAAGAGCTTCTCTGGATACATTTTCATCCTTTGACATGATCTCCAGCTCGGTGTTCATATTGGCAACCGCGGCCTCTATCCCCTGCATTGTTGCCTGTACATACTGATTACGCTCAGCCTGATCTGTATCTATCTGATTGATGCCGGACTCGACATCGATGAACTGCTGTTTCAGACTGGCGGCATTGCTTGAAGCAGAACCGGCGGCAGCCTTGTTCTTATCGTTCTCGGACACAAGAGCATTGTACCCGTCTTCATGATAATCGACATTCAGAGATGCACTGAGCAGACTATATTCAAATGACTCCATGTCATATTCTGCGACGACATCACCTGATCTAACGCTGTCATTTACGTTAAAGCACACACTTCGGATCCGGCCGGAGACAGGAGCATATATGGTCACGGGATCATCACAGATGACAGTTCCTATCTCCCTGATGGTACTGGTGACATCACCCCTTGATACTTCATCGGCTTCGACTTCATCCGGAGCAAGTATATATACGGCGATCCCGACAGCCAGTGCTATCGCAGCCACTATCATTATGATGATCCTTATCGTCCTTCTTTTTTTAGCATCCATAGATCCGTTCCTGTTATCCTTATTATCCTGACATATTACCAGTCTATCTCATCGGCGTCCTTTGGCGATTCGTTTATCGTAATCTCCGTCACCGTACCGTTTTTTACATAGATGACCTTATCTGCGATATCGGCAAAAAGACTGTTATGCGTAACCATGACCACGGTACGTCCGCCCTCCGTGCTCTGCTTCTGAAGCAGTTTGAGGATCTCCTTACCGGTCACGGTATCAAGCGCTCCCGTAGGTTCATCGCACAAAAGAAGCCTCGGTCTTTTGGCTATGGCTCTGGCTATCGATACTCTCTGCTGCTGGCCGCCGGATAACTGCGACGGGAAATTATTCTTACGATCCTCAAGTCCGACCAGCTTAAGAGCTTCCCCGGGATCCATTATGTCTATACCGAGTTCGCTCATAAGTGCAACATTTTCAATCGCCGTAAGCGTGGGGATGAGATTATAGAACTGAAAAATGATTCCCACATCCGTCGCACGGAATACACCCAGCTCTCTGTCGTTTAACGCGGTGACTTCCTTTTCTCCGAACATGATGGTCCCGCTGGTGGCGGAATCAAGTCCGCCGAGCATGTTGAGCAGCGTACTCTTGCCCGCACCGGAAGGTCCGAGGACAACGACCATCTCACCCTCGTCTATCGACAGGTTAACATCATGAAGGGCTTCATAGACTATATCACCCGTATGGTAGATCTTCCCTACATTTTTAAACTCTATGAGAGTCTTATCACGTTTTTCCATCGAAGTATGCTTAAATCCGATCCATGGGGATCTTTGAACCGGCGGAGTACGCAGTATATTTCAGACCCGTCAGGGAATCTCGATCCTGTTTTTGCATTGGGGATTCATGCATACCCAGTAGTTTTTTCCCTGCCCGCTCATCATCCTCATGGAGCCGACGTTACATTTGGGACATCTTTTTGCAGCTTCATCGGGTATCTCTCCGGGCCCGTTTGCTATCCCTGCCAAACTTACATCACCAAGGTGTCCGCCCTTTTTTTGGTTTTTATCATCCATCAGTCTTCTCCTTTCACGTCACATATATGATTACTGTTCTTTCAGTTTCTCGTTTGATGTTTCATTGTACCGGGAAATACCTCCTGATGGCAGACGCATCAAGAGCCTCGCCGATCAGAATAAGGACATCCTGTACCTCGTCGCAGTCTGTGATCTCCACTGCTTCGCGTGTGGCATTTATCCGGATCAGGCGGCCTTCTTTCGTATGCATGTAGCCTTTGATACGGAATACGCCGGCACATTCGGGGTCGCGGAAAAGTGCTTCGATCCGGTCCGTGAGATCTTTTTCGTCAAGTTCCAGATAATAACAAAAAAGTGACGAAAAATGACCGTTCTCCACGACCTGCTGCTTCACGAAGCTGTCGCGGACATATCCGCATTCTGACAGACGCTCAAAGTCTGCAGGCGTAAGATCATCCCAGTTTGCGGTCTCCGTATCTTCCTTAAGTGAAAAGCGGCGCCTGCTGCCGATCTTTTCCATCGCGGAATTGATGTGGTCTATAACTTTTTCCTGCACGAGATCATCATGGAGCTGGGTACGGCTTAAGATCAGACGGCCCGCATACGCGCACTCGGATGCGAGCAGGTAGTCGGACTCGTCCGACAGATCATCCGGAAGCCCGGTATCCACGATCGTGATCACATTGCCCATTTCATACCAATGATCGATCGGCTCATCATATAGCAGATCAAAAAGTTCGTCCACGTCAAAGATCCCGGACGGTTCAACGATGATCCGCTCGTAGCCGCTCATGGCCATCGCTATCAGCTTGGTCCGCATCCTTCGCTGATGAGCTTCCGATCCGTCGCCGCCTACGATCATTTCCATGCCGCAGTCCTCTCCGAGCAGATCCTGAAGAAGCACCCGGTCGACATTGATCGCTCCGAAATCATTCTCCAGAATGCAGATCCGGTGTCCTGCGTCCAGAAAATGCTTCGCGTAGTATTTTATGAATGTAGTCTTTCCGGAGCCTAAGAAACCGGTGATAAGATCGATCTTGATCATTTTGAACCTCTAAGCCGAAGCCTGATGTCATTTCACCACCCCGGCAAAGTGCCATTTTAACAGCGATTTGCTCGGTTCCATTATATCACACTATTCCATGTGTTCATTCTGCGAAGAAATGATTTATACTGAATCATATAGCATATGCGGCGGACATTCAGCCCCAAATACCTAAACATCATGACAACTGCCCAGGAGGCCACATAATATGACTAAAATGCACAAAAAGACAATAATCATTACAGCCGTCATCTGCATCGTCGGCATTGTCGCATGCATTCTCATTGCCCGTCTGAGGGCCTTTCATTATGAAGATCATCTGGATGAACCTGTCGTCACGGTCGACGATTCGTCCATCACCTTAAGAGAGTTCGGATACTATATCTATGACACGGAGTCCATGGTGCAGCAACAGGCTCTGATATACGATCCGGATAATCCCAATCTCTGGTGGAACACCCATTTTTCGGCAGGGGCTGATTCGGCTTTTGTGTGTGATATGGCGAAAAAAAGTGCGATCAACACATATGTATGCATGGAAATATTCTATAACGAAGCTGTCGCTTCGGGGATGTCGCTCACCGACGCAGAAGAAAACACCGCAGCCAATGAAGCCAGGCAGATGTATGAATCGATGGACGAACACCAGCTGGACGCAACCGGGCTGACTGAAGATATTATTCTGGAGATCAAAAGAAAGCAGGCTCTTGCAACCAAGTACGTGATGAATTATATAAAAACCAATGATTTCCGGGGATACAACGAGGACCCTCTGACTCTCATGAGCTGGGATGGTGACTACTATAAGGCCAAGATCCTGCCGGAGCATGCCGTCGGGCAAAACGACAAGATCCTTGATAACATCACTTTCGGAAAGATCACGGTTAACTACACAGATCCTTGATCGTGATCGCGTTGGTCGACTTGGCACCCAGTTCCCGGCTGATGATGATGATATATGTAAATACCAGTTCCATCACATGCAGGAGTGCCACATATCCGGTCACCGGTGTTATCTTTGACATGATACTCCACACAACGTAAACGAAAATATAATACAGGACCGGTTTGATATCTACGAACAAAAGAACGACAAGTGTCAGTATCAGGTATATATGATAGAACTTGTTGGGGATAGTACTCATATAAAAGGGTTCCAGGAAATCGAGGTATTTTTCCGGGAGAAGGAACGGTAAATTCACAAAAATGCTTTTAACGGCGGCGATAATGCCATAAAAATCTACGGGGAAGGGTATCGAAAGATTTTCGTTCTCAAACTTAAGTATTGCGATAAATAACGACATTCCCCAAAATCAACAATTGTTGATTTTTGGGGAATAGAATTCAGTCTTGCACAGGAGTTTTATCATCTCATAGGATTGTTTTTACGATTATTGCGGAAGTTCACCAACCGATCATTCAAGATTACGCAGATATGACGTTTCGCCTCTGTCTTTGCGAGCTTTTTTGTCAAGATACATCTGGTCATCGGCCTGATGGAACAGTTCATCCGCATCAAATTCGCCCTTGCAGTATTTTATACCGCAGGCCATTACGCAGAAGACATCACCCTGCGTATTCAACTCAGCCAGGGTCTTTTCCCATCTGCTATGTATTTCCTCTGCTTCCTTCTCGGTGATATTCACCGCAACCATTGCATACTCATCTCCGCCCATTCTGAAGCCGAATACATTGTCTGAGGTCACCGCATGAATACTCTGCGCTGCCTTTATGATCAGTTCGTCGCCGTACTCATGGCCGTAATTATCGTTGATATATTTCAGATTATTAACATCGAAATTGAAGAGTGCGATCGATCCGGGATTTCCGAAATGATCCTCCTTCAGCATTATGTATTTGCCCTTATTGTACAGGCCGGTAAGTTTATCGTGTTCGGCTTCGTACTGTGCTTCTATCGCTGCATTCGTCGCATTGATATTTCTGATGATAACGGTAAATGCCCACAGGAACAGAGCAAGCACTATCATCGAATATATCCGTACCACAATATCGGAAATACCGTCACCGTATCTGTAAGTCAGGTAATCAAATATATAGTAGACAGGCAGAAATGTGATCAGAGGGATCAAAAAGATCTTCCAGCTTATTTGCCGTTTTCTGTCGGTGAGTTTTGAAAGATCCCTGACCACAAATCTGTACAGAAGCAGGACAGCTGCAATATACAGAACGTTCTGCAGTATTGTCTGGGCATCGACAGATATCACATAGTCGACATTATTACCCGGGGCGCTATCGCCAGACAAAGCGCAGACCACACCGAACATGAGATATAAGAACAGTACCAAAGATATGTTGTGCGCCTTAAGCCATCGTCCGACCAGGCATGAAAACAGGATTATCAGGAAAATATACAGAAAACCGCCTATCAGGATTATGCCTTCTCCGTCGTAGGATATCCCAAAGATTAATCCGCCGATAAATGCAGGTATGAACAGCGATATCCAAACTATCGTATACGGGTTGGTCAGAAGCGCCAGGAAAAAAAGGACAGCCTTGCTTTTGCCCTCCCGCAAAAAACATATCTTCAGTGAAAAGTAGAATAACAGTATGAAGATTATGGTGAAAGCTATATCGGAAACCAGGTTTATCACATTTATCATATCGGTCACTGAATCTTGTCAAACAAGCCTGCCATTGCCATCACAAACGGAATTGCATCCAGCAGTACATGCTGTATATATGATGTCAGGATATTCTTTGACTTGGCATAGTTATAAAAGCAGAATAAAGTGGCAAGTCCCTGATTTATCAGGATCTGTGTCCAGTTATAATCATATGCGGTAAGATGAGCAACGGCGAAGACAAGAAGCATGACTACAGTAGCAACTATAACGGACAGCGTACGATTTTTAGTCAGTTTATAGATCAGGATCAAAACAACAAGGAAGGTCAGAAGCTTATATAATTCTTCGCCGAGCAGCTGTACCAGTATCAATCCCCAAAAAGCACCGCTCATGTCGGCATTCATGATGGAATTGTCTGTTTTTTCAGCATTAAAATACATCACGCGGATGAAAGTGATCCCGATCGTAAATACAAACTGAAGGATCAGTGTTACTATGATGCGCACAAAATCCATTGCCTTAAATTTCTTGACGATATAAGACAATTTACCGCGTGCAGCTATCAGATAGGCAGCGAGCGGAATTGCGCAGAATATAATGGGACCTGAGTAACCGGGATACTCAATCTCCGCAAATATGGATATCGTTGTCCATATTACTGCCGCAGCAAACAACAGTATTCCCCATGTTTGGATAGGGGGATTATCGTTGTAAAACGGAAAATCCGGATTGATTACTTTGGCTTCTTTTTTCTCTGAACTCATAGCTGGTCTCCTCACATCATCTACTTTTTCACTGTTACCGATCATCCGATTCACTGCCGAGTAATGCAGGGATCAGGTTAGCTGCAATGTTGATCGTGGCAGATACAGCCTGTGCCGTTCTTCTTGCCGTTATCTCCGAAATAGCATTACCGATAGCCGGGCTATTTATCAAACGAGAGTCTCCTCCGCAAACATCGGCAGCCAGCAGTGCAGCATACATCAATCTCTTTTTTGTGTAGGCCTGCTGATACTTATCTTCAAACCCTTCCTTTTCCTTTAGGTACTCCGCCGCCTCAATGATCTCATCAGCCAGTTCATCGGGACTTAATGCTGTATCAGCAAGCGATGCAAGAACAGCAAATTCCACATCTTTCCCATAATCTGAATTGCGAGTCTTAAATGCATTATATATCTTTGCAACATTATCACATTTTGAACGCATGTCTCCATAAGTGACAGCAAGCAATTCACAAAGCCCCTGAACCGCATTCTTTGAGATCCCGAGTTTATACTGATCCGTAAAATACTCATATCCCTCTTCGAAATCCCTGATCACAGTATCGACATCCTTGTATGAGATGCCAAGGAGAATTGCTGAAGAAATGTCCTCTGCGGATGTCAGAATAGGATGTTCCCTGTTAAGACGGTTCATGATCTCTTTTGATTTGTGTGCCGTTTTATCGCATTCGTCCGAAACACCAAGATCACATATCAGCAGACTGGCCTGTACCAGATAGGAACTGTCTTCAAATCCCGCTTCGCGCATAATCTTATATGCACCCTTTACTTCATCAAGGTATCTCTCAGGATTCCCGGAAAGTGCCATTTTACTTATGACCACGATCTCAGTCATCGACCTTAGCTTAGAAAAGATATTCGCCTGCTTTTTGAGTATCTTTCTGCATTCCGTCAACTTCTCAGCCTCTGCTCTCCTGTCTGCGGAAGAAAAGATGAGCCCGGCAACCTTACAGATCTGATCTTCTTCAAACTGAAACCCATTATGTATCACCATATAATTGTCGGCAAGAAGATCACATTTATCCTTTAAAATCTCATTCATACCCCATCACCCTCTGTAGTAAAACAGTGACTTATATTATAAATACCATCTATCATGCAAACAGGAGTATTGCCTCTCAAAACATATGCGTCCAGAACATAGCTGTCCATTTCCGATGTGTTCCGGTCCCGGTCATCATATCCTATGAGTAGCTCCGAATAACCGTCACCGTTTATATCTATCAGCGCATATCCGACATTCTCAAGAATCGATTCCCTGTCCTCATACATGATCTTTTCCATAAGACCGACCGAGAAAAACTCATATTCCTGATCATCCTTGTATCCGTGTTCTATGGCATCCAGTGATTCCGTGATAACGGGGGTAAAGAGTACTTCATAGCCAAGGCCGGGAAGTTCTTCATCTTCGGGTTCTTCCGTGACTTCCTCATAGGCTTCTTCCGACTCTCCGTTTTCCATAAGTTCCGTTTCAGGGGTATCTTCCCTCTGTTCTTTATCCGACACGGATATGGTTTGGGAAGCATTTTCGGACACAGGGGCCCCATCCTGCCTGCTGCCGCAGCCGGTAAGCATCATAATGCAGAGCATCATGCACAATGAAAAAAACAGTTTTTTCCCGTGTGATCGCTTTTTCATAATGCAGGCAGATTATAATCAAAAGGGTCGTCTAATACGGATTTGTTTCATTTCAGAAATACTTTATATCTGAAACACAGAGTAGTCAGATCATCATACTGTTCCGCTGCACCCGTGAATTCCGATATCCTCTTTCTGACCAGTCCGTCCATTTCGTCAACAGGTAGAGAGCCCGCCTCATTAAGAGCTGACAGCATGCGTCCCTCTCCAAACATCTCTCCGTCCTCATTACAGCTTTCGGTAACTCCGTCTGTATAGAGATAGATCGTATCTCCCGCAGACAGTTTCATCGTATTAAGCTTAAATCTGGCCGCCTCAAGAGCCGCTACCAGAATACTGTGCTCATCCTCCTCTATCCTGAATTCGCCGTCCGCTCTTCGGATGGCTGCATACATATGTCCGCCGTCAACGAAATCCATAACCCCCGTAGAAAGCGTAATGACTCCGAGCCACACGGTCACAAACATGCCCTCAACCGATTCTTCTCTCAGTCTTTTATTTGCCTCGGTAATGGCTTCTACTACATCCCCGCCGTGTATGACCATCATGGATCTGATCATCTGCTTGCACAGAACCATGAAAAGCGCCGCAGTGATACCTTTACCGGATACATCGCCTATCATGATGACCAGATGATCATCATCCAGGTAAAAGAAATCATACATATCCCCTCCGACATTTCTGGCGGGAACCGTCTCAGCATACAATTCGTATTCCGCTCTGCCGCTAAAGCCGGGATAGATAGGGGGGAGCATCTTCATCTGGATCTTTTTGGCGGATTCCATTTCGGTTGCAAGTCTTTCCTTTTCCGCCGTATGTTCTATTATCTCCTCCAGATAATGCTTCATCCTGACGGACATGGTCTCGAAGGACTGCGCGAGTTCCTCTATCTCATCTCCTGTCCTGTATATATCCTCCATCTCAAAGGACATATCATCGGTGATAAATCCGCCAACCGCTCTGGTCATCCTGTTAATAGGGGCTACCCTTCTCCTGGCCATAAAACTTGCAAAAGCAATGGCCGCACACATTATGAGCAGAAGTAAGGCAAGCATGAAGACAGATGATCTGCCGAAATGACTGTCAATTTCGGCAACCATGGATCCGAATGACTCATCGATCTGTGAGCCGAGATCGTGTGACGGAGCAAGGATCTCCTTCTCACTTGCAAATGTGATCTGGCTCCATCCGACCGTATCCACCGGCGCGTACGCGGCATAATAGTATTCACCGTCCACGACAGTCCTTGCGATGCCTGTTTCGCCAGCCAGAGCATGATCTATAAGCTCTCTGAGTTCATCGTTGACCTCCTGCCCGATATCGGTTTTCAGGAGATTGCCGCTTCCCAGTTCACCGCTCTTCCTGGATGAACACAGAAGCTGGCCTTCATCGGTTACAAGAATGGAGAAACTGTCGTAATCAACAGTTCTTTCGTCCATTTTGGTCTCAAGAATGTCAAGCCCGGTCGAACCCTCTATTACGGCAACAAGCTCTCCGTCCACATAGACCGGGGCTCCGAAGACAACCTCGTTGAAGTCATAAAATGCGCTTTTGACTCCCTGAGAAAAAAACACATCTCCTGTTCTGACAGCGCCCTGATACCATGGCCTGACAGTAGGGTCATAATCAATGATATTCCCGTCTTCATCAAATTTCTTATCCGAGAGATCATCCATGACAAGGGTAGTACCGTCGGGGATCGAAATATAGCAGTCCAGAGCATAACCCTCATTACCACGGACTATCTCCTCCATCATCGGAGCGAGGTTGGCCAGACGTCTGATAATGTCCATGCTCCCGGCATCGGGCTCCCGTCCTCCGGGCACCAATAACTGCAGAGTCATTACCCCGCCGTCAGACTTTTGCGGGGGATACACGTCGACCGGCTCATAATTATCCGGATGCCTGAAAACATCTTCGACCTGAGTCCTGAGCACCCTCATGTCATGATCAAGGATCCAGAATTCATCATCAGTCTTGTCGGCAGCCCATATATTCAGCTGATACAGCGAACTCTCCGTGAGGTCCGACATGGCCTTCGACGATTCATTACGCACCAGATCGGACTGTGCCGTGCTTTCCTTCGCGACCACATCGTCCAGGTGTCTCACCTGAGAATATGACATAGCCATAAAGATACACCCGATACACAGGACAAATACAACGACAAAACCGATAAGCTTACCGGCCAGTCCTCTCATATTCATCTTACGGATAAAGCTAAAAGGGGGCTTCACAGATCACTCACTCCGCACGTTTGATGTCGATGAAATCAGTAAAACCACTGAGTTTCAATGTATCGTAAAGAACGCTGTTCGCGTTTATGATCGACAGACCGCCGTCTCTCTCGGACAGTATCTGATACGACTCCAGAATTACCCTGAGTCCGGCGGATGATGTATAGTTACAATCCGCCAGATCAAATATCAGGCTCGAAACATTTTCAAGTTCTCCCTTCAACGCCTCTTTCAGCTGAGGTGATGTCTTAATGTCCAGAGAACCTTCTATCGCTACTGTCAGGACATCTCCGTCTTTAGTTTTTTTAACATTCATTGGCAACCTCCCGATTTGGATATAATATATTATTATATCACAGTACAGTATTTCCTTTATCGGAGAAAGGCGCAAAATCATGGATATGCTGTTTCACGACAAAAACAGAAATAAGTTCGTTCACGATGACGGCTACGATACCTGGAGTAAGGATCTGATCCTGGATTCTCAGGGCCTTATGACTCTTAAGGAGCTGGAACAGGAACGGAAAAAGTACAACAAGAAAGGTCTTCAGAAGATCAACAGTTCTCTGCTTGAAGAGGAAAAATCGCATATGGCGGGGAACGGGAATATATCAGAACAGGACCGGCGATCCAACATTTTTAACCTGGCTTCGACGATGCAGAAAGCCGCGACAGTATATAATGTCAGATTGAACAACGACATAAGGGATCATGAGGAAAACATAGAGACCATGAGTTCTCATGATCTATATGCCACATTCACGAAGGACCTGAAAGAATTCATGTCTGATGATCTCCTGTCCCGTGACACTCTGAAGGAAATGGGAAAAGACGAAGTCCTTCTTTCCGCTTATACAGAAATATGCTCTTTAAAAGGCAAGTTTGAGAAGCTGAAACTGGATATGCTGTACCTTCAGGGATCAGACGTAGCCAAGTCAGATAAGATACTCAAAAAAACCGATGAGCGCAAGGCTTTCTACGCCAAATTCCGCGCAGCCAGAATACTGATAGCCTACCATGATGCCCGTATGGCCATATGCTCCAGCACCTATTACAGAGACCGCGATCTGAAGCACATATCGACCGCAACATCCAAAAACGGAAAGCGGATGCAGATCATGATGGATGATTCAAAGCAGAAATACCAACGACTGCTGGAGTGCATAGAAAACCTGCCGAATGAAGATCTTGATGAGCTTAAGGTTGATGATCAGGTCGAAGAAATGGTGCAGCAGGCTGTTGAAGAAAATGCACAGCAGGAAATCCAGCAGATCGATCAGTCCGAAGAGGCTGAAGAGGTTAAACAACAAATCCCCTCTTTATCCCAGGAGTGTGAACTGATCTTCGGAGATAAGATCGGAGAGGCTTACAGTGAGAACCCGTCTTTAACTTACAGCGATCTTAATTCACTTGCAAAATATTCGAATACGACCATCGAGTTTACCGGCGAGGCGTTGAAGCAGTTTTCAAAACTCTATCTGCTTCGTCTGATCGCCGGAAAAGAAAACCCCAACGATATTGAAGACATCAACCTGATCTACTCCGGCAAGTCTTTTGGCAGTCGGACCGTTTATACCGTGACAGGTGCCTTTATGCCAATGTCCGAAGGTTTTTTCTCCAAGACGAGTCCTGCTTCGCTTAAGAAAGGAAGCAAGGAACTCCCCTCTTTGGACGGACTTCCGCTTCCTGTCCTTGACCATGAATTTGTGAGCTCGATCCTTGCAGCCACCCCCGAAGATGTCCTGAATCTGTTTAAAGATCAGAAGCTGTCAAAAGATAAGCGTGATGCGATCGTTTCCCGATTTGTCTGGATCAAAGAGACACTTGCCGATAAGCTCGACAAAGAGAAGGAGCTTCCGCTTGAAAACAGAAGCATCATCATGCCGACGGAATGGGCAGACCCCGGAGTTCAGACCGAATTAAAGGAAAAAATCATAAGAAACAGCAGAATAATGTTCCCTCAAATGGTTCAAGCCAATATGCGCTTGGAAGGAGACCCGAACTCTGCGAAAGACGAAGTCGATAAAAAATATTACAAGATATATTCTACTATCAAAAACAAGATCAGATCCGAAAAGGATCCCGGGAAAGCCCTGCTTATTCTGGCCCGGTTTAAGATGGGTGTCAGCAATGGTACGGCAGATGCTCTGTTGGGCAATATCCATAGCCGCATCATTGCCTGGGAAATGTGCCAGCGTATTATAGACGAACTGCTGACCGAAGATATGATAAAGGCGTATGTGAAACTCGAATATGAAGCCCAAAAACGTGTCCTGGCCGCCTATAATAAAATAGCGAAAACAGTCACCGAGGTGCCTGAGGAGTTCCGGGATAATCTTTATATTAATGAGGAGATAGATGAACGGATCGATCAAATGCGCGATGAGGTCCTCGAAGGTGAACAGTTTAACGAGGAAGAGGCACGCCAAAAGGTCGAGGCAGAGGTTGAAGAAGAACTAAGGATACAGTATATCTTTTATCTGATGGAACAGGAAGATATGAAACTGGCAATAGATCTCCAGACGATCACCGGATTACGCAAGAATCTGTCTGAATTTGACAATAAAACAATGAAGATCAAACATTTTAAGCCCGAAGAAATCATTGCCGATCATTCACAGAAATATGCCTTATCACTTCCTGAGGGAGCTGAAGGATACAGAAAGAATTCGGAAAAAGCAAATGCCCTGTTCAAGCGGTTCAATGATTTTTCACTCTTAGACAGAAACAAGACAGACAGAATTAAAAGCCGGTGCAACGCACAGATCATAAAACTCGGTTTGCAGGATTATCCTGAACTCACGCAGGTCGCACAGGGAAATCCCAACTAGATTTCCCTGTGCGAAAACTGCAAAACGGAATATCATTTTGGTGCTATCGTATATCCGCGGAACTTATTCATAAACTCATTTAGCTCAACATAAACGATCCCATGGTTCGGGTCACCGCTTGTACGTTCCTTTACTTTCGAAACGACCTGATCGCCCTGGACCTCATATTCTTTGGAATAACGGCCCCACGGATTTCTCAGTTTGATATACTTGGCATTTTTGAATTCTCCCTCTGCCACCCCAAGTATCGTATATTGGTGGCCATAGGTAATCCCTTCATCCATAGGCTGCCCATCCTGCCCAACTTCCTTTCCGTTACCACGGAATGCATAGGTGCTCGCTCCCAGGGTTTTGCCTTCTGCAAGAGCGCCGGCAATCTTATCAAAGGTCTGTACGGCATGCTCTGTGTATTCTCCGCCAAATCCTCTGTGATCAAGGTCATCGACCTTATCAGCCTGTTTACTGAGGAGCGCAAGTCTTTCCGCGATCATCTGTTTAAGATCCGATCTGAGAGATGTCCAATTCGGATCAAAACCCTGAAGTTCTTTCAATAAGCTGCTGCCAAGTTTGGAATCCAGACGATATTTTTTCAGATATTTGACAACTTCCGCAGACTCAGCGCCATTATCCAGCAGATCAGTCGTCACTTTACCCAATGAAACCAGAAGATCCTGCACATCCTCTATCGTGGCCTTTTTTGAGAAAAATCTCAATGTATCTTCCGGGTTTTCTACAGCCTTGAAAGCCTCACTCTGGAACAGATGAACCGACAGAAGCTTCGTGATGATCCTGTCTGTGATATATTCTTTAAACGCGCTTTTATCCTTCGGAGCCTTAGATTCTTTATATGCATCCTTATCAAGGCCGGCATTTGTCTTCATTTGTTCAAGATACAATACCATATTGTTGGTCTTTCGCTCTTTAAAGTAATCCGTATCTGATTCTATCCGGCCGTTTGTCTCACTTTTGACACCCATGAGAGCGCCGCATATCTCATCATAGCTGCTATCACCAAACATCAGCCAGTGAAGATTTGCAAACATGTTCCGATCATCATAAAGCTCCGGTGACCCGGCCAGATTCACCTGTCCGTCAAGCCTATTGAAGCTGTTCGCATTTCTTTTCCATGAAGACATATTAGCGGTATTCCGGGTCGCTTCAGGCGCTGTATAAATCCTAAATGTTGAATAGGCCGTCTCCATGACACGCACCCATAAAGCACTGTTTAAATTTTTATCCGTGGTGGCTTTCGGCACATTTATATAATAAGGTTCGTAGCCACCGGTTTTGTTATCCAGGAAAAAGCGCACAGTCACAGAATCCCCGTGATCGTACATCATATTCTTGATCATCTCCGGATCTTTGTGAACCATGGATGTCAGCGCACTTAAAAGCATGCAGTCGTTGAATTCGCCCTGAATAACATCATTTACACACGGCTCATGCGAAAACAGTAACTCTTTATGCTTGAATTCCGTTGATATTGTTTCCGCATTTTCGCCGTTATACATTTGATTGTTATAGGAAGTTCTTGCTATATGAACCTTATGACCCTTATCGAAAGTCAGTTTTCCGAGGCACTGATCTTTAAGGCGATCATAATACTTTTTAACAAGCGCCTTTGAAGCCTGATCCATGGTCTGCGCTGTATCCTTATCGTCGTTGATCCGGCGGTTCAGATCCGACAGTGCGCTGACAGCTTTAAACAAAAGATCACTTTCACTTTTCAGATTTTCAGTTATTTGATCGAAGTTTGAGTCCTTAACTCCATAGGCAGTTACCGCATCACCGAACGTATCATTGATCTGAGCATATTTCTTGAGCATATCAAGTATACCCTTAAGGGTCACATCATTCGTCTTTTCTTTGGCGAGGTCCTCAGCCAACTGCCTCTTTACTTCCTTACGTTTTACCTCACTGGCCAGTTCATCCGTGTCCTTCTGCTCAACCTTCCCGATACTGCCCGAATAACTGTTATCGGATTTTTTCTCAAGCTCAGACGGAATCTGAAATAATACGGTTTGCTGAACCTTATCCTGAACTTTCTCCTGAACCTTCTCCTCTTCAAGAGACGGCATATAGTCATACCCTTCGATCTCTCTCTTTTGAACTTCAGTGAGCGGCTTGGCATCTTTAAGCGCCTGCTTAAACGCTGCGATCGAGTCTTCCTCTTCGAAATCCATCTCATCAGATTCGACCGGAACTTCACCGTTCTCCATCGTCTGACCGAACTCTGCCATCTCCTGCTCGGACATGGCCGGAACGTCCTTCAGAAGATCAAGGAATTCTTCTTCCTCTGCGTCTGTCGCTGCGCCTGTCTTTGCGCCTGCCTCAGCTTCCCGTTTTTTCTTCTCGGACAGCTGTCTTTCGAGTTCACGTCTCTGTTCATTTGCTTTCTTTGCTATATCTTCTTTACGGGCTTCAGCATCTGCTTTTTTCTTCTTTTCGTACGCCTCTTTTTCCTGCTGTACAGGTTCATCCAGGATTGCGTTAAGTACATCCTCTTCAGCTGCGAAGTTTTCTCTCTCTTTTATCTCGTTCTCTGCTTTTAGTTTTTTCCTCTCAGACAGCTTTCTTTCAAGCTCGCGTCTTTGCTCGTTCGCTTTCTTCGATATCGCTTCTTTCCGGGTTTCTGTCAGTTCTTTGACCCGCTTCTGATACTCTGTCTCCTCCGATGTCTGCTCATTTAAGAGCGCATCGAGCTCGGCTTCGTCGGCGTCTATCTCCGCCTTCTGTTTTTTCCTGTCTGCCAGCTCCTTTTCGAGCTTAATTCTTTGCTCATTCGCTTTCTTTTTTATCTCTGCATTCCGGGCCTCAATCACAGTTTTCCGGGCTTCGATCTCATCTTTCCGGGCTTCGATATCTTCTTTTTTCTTCTTTTCGTATTCCTCTCTCTCCTGCTGTACAGGTTCATCCAGGAATGCATCGAGCTCGGCTTCATCCGCGAGCGCCTTCTGCGCCTCCAGCTTCTTTTTTTCTTCAGCCTTAGCGCTTAACTCTTCCTCAGCCTTGGCGCTCAGCTCTTCTTCGGACTTGGCGCTTAACTCTTCACCCGCATTCTCCCCCATGATCTCATCAAGGTTGTCTTTGATTTCAAAACTACCGTAGTCTTCATCGAACCGGGAAAGCTCATTTTCGATCTCTTCATCTTTCAGTTCACTCTCCGGGAGATGCTCGGCGGCGTCTAACAGACGCAGGAACATTTGTCTGCACTGCTCCATCATGCGCCTCATCAGTTTGCCTTCACTTGATGTGGCGCCCATCACGTGAGCCAGAGGTCTGGTCTTATAATATTTGCTTGAACATATTTGCAGACGGGCATTATGGTATGAGAACAGCAGGCGCGCAGCCTGAAGCTTCTGCAGAAACATGGCCTGATCATCCTGATTCGGGATAAGCTTCGCTGACTTTTCTTCTTCAGATCCGCCCATATACAGAAGGCTCATCCTGATTTTCTCTACTTTGGTCTTTAATTCCGCAATAACAGTCTGGGACTGAAACAGTTTTTCATCATCTGCCATCGCCTTCAGCGAATTACGTTCGAGGAGAGGTTCCAGCATGAATTCCCTGAGTTCATCCTTTGTTTCCTTAAGAAGTGTCCTCGGATCCGCGGTTTCGACCATTTTCTCATGCATATCAATGGTCTGCTTATGTGTAAGAGCCTCGGCCCTGCTTAAGGATAAAGCCGTGTTGGCAAGTTCAAAAAGAGAATCTCTTCTTTCCTGCTCCGTTACATCCTGAACATTCGAAGCCGCATGCAGCTGCTCCTCTTCCAGCAGAGACATCGTGCTCACAAGAGGCTGTTCCTGCTGTACATTTTTTGGGGCAGACTTTTTTTTGCTTTTTGTCTGTAGGTCGAATTCCTGCTTTGGAACTTTGTAAACTTCACTGGTCCATGGCTGTTGTACCGCCTTCTTGCCGGTATCTATTTCCTGTTTTGATTTATTCTTGAAAAGAAATCCCGAATCCATACTGCTATGCTCCCCTCCTTAGTGCTTGAATCTATACCGGTTCGTTCCTGCTTCCCTGATATACCGGAATACCTATCTCATACGGGAAAAGACGTTCACCGAGCGCGAGTGCGGAAAAATTATGCCTGTCTATAATGATCTTCGTGCTCACGGAATACATATCCAACGCGGTGGTCAATGCCTTTTTGATCATCTTAAGGATATACTTTTTAGCATCTTTGCCGGCGGCAGTCATCAGTTCGATCCTCATGCTCCCGCTTGGCATCAGGTGAACCAGGAACAGCCCGCATATCGTTCCCTTCTGTTTGTAAAAGCAGGAAACATCATTTTCAAAATGCGATCTCGGCAGATACATCAGATCTTCGCATATACCATGACGTCCCATTCCTTCAAACATATTGAGCGCCTCCGACAGTTCATTCACTCCTGCCGACCAAAGCGATACGACATTCTCATCAATGTCTATTTTCTGCATCACGGCGACTTCATCTACCTGCCATAATTCGGCTGAGATCTCATCGCCCTCAGCGAGCATTACACTGAATCCGGCATTCTTTAATAACTGCTGTTCCGGGCTGTCCTTTTTGGCCGCTATGGAAAAAGTTGACCTGCAAACATCATCCAGCATAATGCTCTCTTCATACTGATCAAGCATTTGGTAAGCCGCCTGCTCATCATCTACACGCAGCCACATGATATTGCTGACTTTGAGTTCTTCATTCAGCATGTTCTTAAGTTCCCAGACCATGGCTGCCACGGGTTCATCTTCCTCTACCGCGATCAACCCGTGATAGAATAATCTCCCGATGTAATCAGCTATATCCACGGGGATAAACTCTATGAAAGATATGATGTTTTCCGTTGTCAACTCAATAATATCCATAACCTGCCCCCTGTCTCCCGTATGATTATCTTCCTCTCAACTGATCAGAAAAACGATTTGATGTCCTCCCAGGTTTTCTGGGCTAACATACTGCTTGCCTTCGGAATGCCCAGCTGCCACATCACGCTCCACATCTTCGAATAGATCGTATCGCCCATGACTTCCTGGAAACTGCTCTCTCCGGCAACCGAGAAGCGGTCGTCATCGGCTTTCCGCAAGCTGAGCAGCGTAACCAGACGTCTGGAATTAATGGAGTTGAGGATTTTAATGAAGTTTTCCTCTTCTTCATGCATAGTATCAGCATTGCTTCCTTTGGCCGCTATCACTTGTTTATGCAATTCCTTTAGTCTGTCAAACGAATCCTTCAGGTCTTTACCCTGTTTCTCATCGGCAAAGCATCCCTCCAGGGCTTTCTCGGCTTTTACATATCTTTCTGTCTGCGGATCCATCTTACGCGAGAGATCTTTTTTCTTATGCTCGTCATCCTCGATGGTCTTGGCATCGATCACGAACGTTTCATGCAATCCCTTAAGCTGATCATCCTTAAACTTCTGCTGTGCTTCGGGAGTGACATATCTCTGATTCATGATTTCTATATATTTTGTGGCAAATTTCTCCTTTGCAGCTTCCTTATCAGCCTCTGTTTTGAAGTCGTCATACACGACATCGAGGAATTCCTTCAGAGGCTGTTTAAGCGTATCCGCTGCCCTGATCTCATTCAATATACCCTTAAACACCTGTTCATTGGGTTTCCCGGCGATCATGGCATCCAGGCTCTGTATGAGTTCTGTCTTTTTGGCCTCCGGAACAAATGCAAATATGCTTTGTATATCTTTTTTGAGGCCGGGGAGAATGTCCGTCTTAAGCCCTTCCTCGGTATATTGGCCATATATCTTTTCGAACCTCTGCAAACGTTGTTCGAGACCGATCATAAACTGTGCTTCAAAGTCCTCACGAGAGATTTCTTCTTTTGAAAGAGCGTCCAGTTTTGCCTTGATCTCATCTTTATTGAATCCGCACAGAGCCATCTGTTTCAAGATATGATCACTCCTGCTGGAAACCTGGAAATCACCTGCCTCCGCACTGGCTTTGGCAACCATATCCAGTTTCTTATCACCAATATTACCGCCCAAAAATGTTTCATCGAGCGATTTGACGTCATCCTGAAGATAGTCGATGGCTTCATCGATCGAATCGATACTGTTCTGCAGACGCATGGCACCGTCAGCGAAATCATTTATGGCGCGCGGTATCTCGAAGCCCAGTTTGGATGCCTGAGAAATGGCGGCCACGATACGTAACGCCGTGTCATTCGAGTCGCCGCACGAGAATATCCGTCTTATGGCTCTGCTGAATTTGTCTTTATTCTGCCTGATGGTCTCCTTGGGTGTATCGGTCATCAGTTTAAGGAACTCATCACGGAATGTATCTGCATCTCCGGTGACCACGGAGATCATCATACGGATGATACCGGTCTGCTGAGCTTCGGTCAGTTTCGTACAGTTACCGAAGTCGAGGACCACAGCTTTTTCGTCATTGACCTGAATGTTTCCGGAATGCAGGTCCGCATGGTAGAATCCTTCACCGAATATACCCTCATAAGTCCATTTCTGTGTCAGTGTCAGCAGATGCTTCTTGCGTCTCTTAAGTGCAGCTATCCTTTCTACCAGTTTCTGCCGTTCGGTTTCCGCCTGTATCAGATCATTGCCGTTGAGTTTACGTTCCACGCCGGTCAAAGGGTCCACACGGTACATCAGTTTGCCAAAAGCATCCCGTTTCAGGTTCTTCTCCATAACGGAATTATGGAGTTTGAGTGTCTCACTCATGTACTTGTTCAGAGTACTTCCTTCAGCCTTCTCAAGCAGCATGACATTGGATGAAGGTTTAACCAGATCACTCAGCTTCATGGCCTCGACATCATCAGTCTTCTTTTTCTTGTCATAGGCCTTATTATATATTTCACCGGATTTTATATTCTTAGCTTCGATTGTAAAGTCCAGTTCCTCGTATATATTCTTCAGTTTACCGAGATAGGTAAGTTCCATACCCTTATCTGTTTTCTTCGCGCATTCGAGCATGAAGTCTTTCTCTCTGTCCATCCTGTTCTTGACATCAGGGCGCAGGATCTTTACAACCGCTTCTTTACCTTCTTTCGGCAATTCGGGACCGTAAATCTTAACGAGGAATGTTTCACCCACGGAAGCAGCACCGAGTGAAGAAACTACTTCTATATTTGTGATACGATGGTTGGACTCCGCTACCAGCGCGGAAAGCCTGGCCTGTACCACCTCATCCGGTATATGCGCAAGTTCCGATTTCATATCCGACAGTGCCTTGCGGAATTCCTGCGGAAGCGCCGATTCCGGAACCCCCTGAAGCATCTTCTGGAACAGAGGTCCTGCCCCTTTTAAGTACCCGCTGATAAAGGCTGCGTTCACGTTTTCGTCGGGATCGTATATCTTTTTGCCTCCGACCACGATCTGCCTCTTCTTCTCACGAAGAGCGGAAGCCAGCATTGCACGCTTATCCTGGATGGACATCTTGTTGAAATACTGCCCCATGACCAGCTTAACGAATTTGCCCGAACCTTCAGCGCCGGCAGCCAGATCTTTAACCATATTCACAAGAATATCGTGGCCTTCTTTAACAGTGGCAGGCACTCTGTTTTCATCAGCCAGCTTTTCTCCGCCGGCAGCCAGCCACTCACGTATCTTCAGACGGTTATCCAGAACTTTTTTGTACTCCGCCACAAAATCCCGCTGGGATTTGACCATTGAAGACTCAATCTGTTTAAGCCTATCCGTCATTCTCAGGAAATCAGGATTCTTTTCCCTGATAGCCTTCTCTCTTTCAGATCCGCCGAACTGTTTATACAACTGAGTACGAAGTTTACTGAATTCTGCCGAATCTCTCATAAAAGACTCATACGCTTCACGGTATACGGCACCGCCGTTTCCCTCGTCGGCGAAGTACTTCTCGAGTTCCTTTCTTCCGACCTTACCTATATTTTCATCAGTAAATGCCATAAGAGAGCCCTGGAATTCGGATACAGCCGACTGCTTATTCATTTCCATAAAAGTATCCAGGAACCTGGTCTCCGCTTCGTCAGCCTGGGCTTTCATATGCTCATTTCCGTCCACTTTAGCCTTCTGACAGATGTCATAATCTCTTTTAAGTCCTGTCAGATCCTGAAAATACTTCTCCACTTCAGCTATAGCGCTGTTAAGACTGTCGGGATCAGCGATCCGGACAGCATGTTCGCCCTCATAGGTGATCACATTTTTAAGCAAAACTTCGAACTTTGTCCTCTCAACAGTGAGAAGATATTCGTCCTTATATCCGCCCAATTGATTAGTACAGGTATGCCATGCCGACAAAGCATCAAAGATCTTTTTATCCAGTTCCTCCGGCTTAGCCGTAGTAATATCTTTCATGCTGTCAATAAGTCTGCACGCCAGCGTGGAAACCTTCATGGGAGCACTTCTGAGTATCAAGTCGGAGTCATCGACGGATGCTCCGGTCAGGCCTTTAAGAACCTGTGCCCGTGTTATGGTCTTATTCTGATCGATGAATTCCCTGTATTGCTCCGCAGGAATCTTATCAACTTCAAAGTCCGAAGTCAGCTGATAAACCTTATCTCCGCCCACACTATAGAAGGAGGCCACAGCATTAACTGTGATCTGGACTCTCGCAAGCTCCTCCCTAAAAGGCTTTTCTGTATCGAGAGGTAATACATAAGTAGAAAAAAGCGGCATCTGTTTCAACGCGTTGTTCAGCTGGTTCAGGTCCTTGGCAGTTGTTATCCCCCCCTTTTGATGTGCTAATTCATTCATCAGAGCAAGAGCGCGTTTCAGTTCCTTTTTTTCACGTTCTATAGCAGCCTTATTACTGGCACGGTCGACCTTTTCCGGGTCTTCCTTTTGCTTTAAGATCAGTTCACCGTTTTCATCGATCTTGATGCCCTGCTCTTCGTTAAACAACTCCTGGATGGTATTCGTAGCCTCAATAACGGCTTCATTGACCCCGGCTTCAGCCTCGATGAGCTTCATCGTCAGATCCGCATTGCCCGTATCGAACTGGTCGGTGATAGCCTTTTCAAGTTCATATGCGACACTGGCATACGGAACCGACAGCTTAATCCCGAGAAATTTGGTTAATCCGGGGACTTCGATACCTGTCAGTAATTCCGCAAGCTGTTTTTTCTGTCCGCCAAGCTCTATCTCCTGTGAGGCAAAAGTCTCTATGATCCCGGCGAGCTTCTCCTCCATGGCTGCTATGATTTCCTCTCCGAATCCGTCCTCATTGCCCATAGGAATACGCTCAAGGGTCTCCCTTAACAGGGGAATCTTCACCTTTTCACCGGGTTCCATCCCATTTTTGATCATATTTTCACGCTCGTAGGCGTACTCGAAGAGCATATATGTGAGCGCGGGGATGTTGGCCTTGAGTATATTCTTCATGCGCTCCCCGGGAGCGATCTCGCCTTCATTCTCGACGCCGGTATCTTTTGAGAAGATCATGTCCGCTATAAGCTTTTGGACAACATCCTTCTTGGAATCCCGTTCCTTTTCCTCCACCTCTTTACTGTTGGCTGCAAGCTGTTTAAAAGCATCCATCGCAGCTTTCGATACTCCGGCCTGAGAGAAAACCTTATGCTTCTCTTCGATCACAGGTTTCAGCTCTTCCATCTTCTGTTTCTTCTCGATACTCTTAATGCCTTTTACGCGGAGCTTATTTGCCATCTCATCGCGTTTTGTCAGAAGATCGAGTTCAAGGTCATGCATATTGGTCTGCATCTGCTGCTGGAAATTGCCGGCTTTACAGATTTCGTTCAGATGATCGATCTCTTCCTGGGTAATGGGATTATCGCGCTCCATCTTAAGGAACACATCAAGCATCTGATCGGGAACGTTATTAAATACGTTCTGCATGGTTTCAAAAGTCAGCTGCTGCTGCATCTTCGCCACATTCAGTTCCGAAGGATCCTCAAGCTCACCGAGCCTGCGCATTACTTCTTTGAAGAGGTTCAGATTATTCACCTGAACTCCGTGTTGTATGAGATGATCCCTTGCATCCTCAGTTACACTGTATCCGTTTAACCTCTGCTCCTGGTTATTACTGTCCGTAAGCATAAACTGTGTAACGGTATCCAGGTGGCCTATCCTGTTCATGATCTCGGCAAAGATCGCGCGGTTTGTCGGATTCTCATGCGCCTCCATCAGTGCATTTACCGCCACCTCATACCAGGAATCGGTCTCCTGTCCCCGGGAATTTGTACGTTTCTCCATAAAATGATTCAGGATCCGCTGCTGCTCATCCTCATCTTTCATCAGGAAGAAAGCCATAGCGGTATTGTGTTCCCTGGCCAGGCCATTGGCCTCAATCTTCTCCTCCTCTGCCTTAACGAAGCTACTGATCTCCTGCTTCGTCATATTTCCCTGCATCAGGTGAACCGCCAGAGTTTTGATGGTCGTGGTGGGCAGATTATTGAAGAAAGATTTGGCAAACCCCCCCAGTTTCTCCAGAACACTGATGGAGAGATCATGAACGCTCCTGACGTCGGTTATCCTGGCAGTCCTGTTATCGGAAATATCTATGGAAGACAAGGCTGACGAGACTCCGGCGGTGCCGAGCAGGTTTACATTGTCGAGCATGGTGGTGGAAAGCTTGCTCACCAGATCCGAAGTGGTTCCGGGGATCGTAAACGTCTGCCCCTGTGCGACTATGGTCAGATGATTATCCTCGTCCTGTCTGACCTGAACGACTTTATCCTCGATGATGACACTGCCGCTGTAGAAGACATCCGGCTTGATCCTGGCAACAAAAGCAAGGAGACGATTAAGATAAAACCGCTGGTCGCCTTCAGCCCATTTGGTACCTTTATAGGCAGCTTCAAAGGAAGCCTCGCCGGTAATGAACCCGAACATCGCCTTCATATTCTTGGGCAGATTCTTTACAGTGCCCTTAACCCTCTCGGCGTTGCGGGCAGCCGGAGTCTTAACGGGTCTTGAATTCGCTCTTTCCTCTGCACTGCGTACGACCAGATTTGCGTTGCGCGCATATGCACTGGCTATGCATAGGAGTTCGAACGGTTTCTCCACACGCAGATTCTCGGGCGATATGGCACCGGCATTTATACGCATCCGAAGCTGTGTGAACATGGCCTGCTCCCTCATCATACGATGGAGGGCTTCATTTACCTTCTGAACCTTCGGAGTGTTGGCTTTTTTCTTTCTGGCATTTATATAATCCAGTGCCGCATCTATGGCCGTGGTATATGCGTCCTCTATACCGACAAGTTCTTCGCCCTTAACAGGAGGATACTGACCGTTTCGATCGGCATTACGTTTCCTGCCGATCTGATTCTCCAGCTCCAGAAGCCTGTCCTTGAATTTGAGCATATCCTTGGATTCGTTCTTACGCTTCTCTTCGTTGAGCAGCACGTTTGACAGCTGTCTGTCCTTGATGACAGTCAGTTTCTCACGCTCTTCCATCTCTTTGGCGGTCATATCCGACTTGCCCGTGCTCTTATCCAACAGGGCATCGATATCTGTGATGTTTCTCTGGGCAGTGTTATAGGCATCGATCCTGGCCTTGTCCTGAGTCTCACGTTTGACGGTCACGCCTTGCTCAATGATATCCTTAGATTCCTTTTTTTTGACCTCTTCCCAAGGTTCCTGATTACCGATGATCTCCCAATCCATATTCTGCTATCCTCCTTGTTGTCAGTTTTTGACGGACCCGGACATCAGTCCATCCAGCCCGTATTTCCCCAATCCGGGATCCCCCAGTCCGGATCATCCCAGACAAGACCGTCGTCTCCGGGAATATCACCCGAAACGCCCGATCTGTATATTTTCGCATCAAGATGTCTTCCATATCCTTCTCTTCTTACCTGAAAAAGATCATCCAGGCTCTCACTTACGATATCCGAAGGATCCTGATCGCGTATGATCACCGAAACCCGCTTTCTTCCGGGATACAACTTCGCTGCCGCGCTTACAAACCCGGACCACAGCCCCAGCAGCAATTCCCTTGTTTCTCCTACATAAAATGCAGGGTACAAAGTCTCAGCAGTATCCTGAACCAGAACAGCTCCGACGGGATCGTTCCCATCATCGCCTTTTTCAAAAGCTATGAAGCTGGTCTGATAATCATATTCATAAATAAATTCGTTGACACCATATAACGATACAGTGCCTTTCATGCCTGCCAGCCTATGAAGCACCTCTGAAGCCTGTGTTGCCGGCAGATCAGCCAGAGCTTTATAGATATATCCGTCATTTCTGGTCAAATGTGACTTGGATATACACACCGGATGAAGGTTCAGCGCCGCCAGAGATGACAGCCACTCTCCCTGAACCATGTCCGAAATCTCATCAAAATAACCTTCGAGGAACTCCTCTTCATCGGGACAGACAGTACTTCTTGCGTATACCTGAGGAAGATAAGCCTCTATATACTCCGCCTGGCCTGCATCGCGCATTTCGAATGCAATGTCCAGGAGCTGATCGGCATATCCACGTCCGCGATATCTGCCCTCGACATACAGCCATTCAATCCCGATCGCATCTCTCCTGTTATAGATCATGATCACCCCGAACAGATGACCGTCCGATTCATCCATGCAGGCATAAACCGTATAACCCGGAAACGATGCCCGCTCCAGAAGTCCAAGCTGATCAAGATGCTCCAGATCTTTAAATCTGTTTTTTCTGATCCTGACTATCTTCATAGATCCGTCTGCTTAATGTTAAAAAATGATGCTATCCGATTCGATTCGTTTCTGCCGAAATAATAATCCAGCCTGACCTTGATCCTGTCATCCGGCTGTGAAATAACGACGGTCGTATCCGGCGGGTATGACTCCGATGCACTTTCCAGCGTAAATGCGATCAGTTCCCTTATGCTCTCACGCAGATCATCCGCGTTGCTGAACAGAAGGACCGGCGCAAGTGTGGGGCCTTCTTCCCGCCGCACCAGCAGCATGCCCTCTACATGTCCGTCCTTAACGATACATGATGAGATCCCGGTGTCGAAATACTCCGGGGGTTCATGAAAAGGATCCGATGAAAAAACCACTCCACCGCAGAACGAACAGTAATCAACGGCCTCACCCAGTAGCTGAAGACTGAGCCCGGAAATATCAATAACACGGCCGGGCGCGCAGTCGTATAGCCGGGGCATCCAGTTACTGATCAGATCACGCAGAACAGCCTCATATATCATCAGCATTCACTCCTTTGGGCGGTAATAGGTTCCTTTTCCCATTTTATCATAGTTTGCCCGTTCCTGATTCCCTTATATGCACTGTTCAAACGAACTCCACATATCGGAAACGGTATGCCGGATCTCATCTATGGATAGGTCCTTAAGCGGCACCGAAGCCGGGTCAAATATACACTTCTGCAATGACAGATCGGGTAAAAGGCGTAATTCTCCATGGCTGCGGCACAGATCTATCCGACGATCATAGCAGGGGGATTGTAACAGTTTGACCTGTCCGCCGTTTCCGAATGTCCAGATCGTCAGCCCCTGCTCATCATCCAGACTCTTGGACGCATATGTCGAATCCAATATATCCGTAACTCTCCTGATTATCCCTGCGGAGATATTATTAAAGCCATCTTCCAGGTAGGGCAGCAATTTGATCTGCTTGACGGATCCGATCACATGATCGATGACAGCATCGAGATTACCTATAATATCCGGATACAATACGAAATTGAATGAGTTCGGAACGCCGTATTTATCAAGCAGCCTGACCGCATCCGTGAATGCCCCGGATGAATGCCCGGTAACATCCCTGTATCCGGAATCGTCAGCTGCAGGATAATGCATGGTCACGCATACTTTCGTCTGACCGAGTCTCCGGGCTGTCTCTTCGGTAATAAGACTCCCATTCGTATCAAGACTGACTTCACAGTCCGTATTCTCATCAACCCACTCGATCATGCTGACCGTGTGCGGATTGATAAGCGGCTCTCCGCCGGAAAAGGCGATCTTACGTATGCCAAGCGGCTCAACAGCCTGCATGACCATACAGAAATCATCAAATGTCAGATCACGACTACCCTCTCCCTGCTTCTGACCTTCGTTATGGCAGTATCCACATTGATAATTACACTGATCAGTTGTAAGTATTCGAAGAATCTTCCAATTATCTGTCATCATCTGTCCTCTGTTACTATTTTGTATCTTATCATCGGCTCTTTCCCGAGTTTTTTTCGATGATTATATCGTAACATAAAAACGCTCCATTTGTTGCGGAATCCTGGTCTCGCAGGCGCTGCATCATCCCTGCGTCATACTATTTTGAATGGAAACACTATAAGTCTGAAGACGGAAAAGAAAAGACGGGTGATAAATACCTGATACAGCCAAACTATTATATGCCTTGCGATGTCCAAAGGCTTATATGGTCTTAGTCTAATCATCACACTCTCTCCAACAATTCCCGATTTGTCCTTGATCGGTATTGCTTTGTAACAAGCATCATAAATACAACTTTATTCTATCATTATACAAATGAAATAGGGGGATTCGACTCTCCGCTCCGGCGTCTCGTGTTCAACTTCTTGTCGCTACCAAAAACGGAGAGTCCGTTTGGACTCTCCGTTTTTAGTAGCGAGAGGGGGATTCGAACCCTCGACACCGCGGGTATGAACCGCGTGCTCTAGCCAACTGAGCTATCTCGCCATATTAACTTTTTAAATTCGGCGAGAGGGGGATTCGACTCTCCGCTCCGCTCCGGTCGGGCCAAAACCGACATCCACCGGATGTCGTGGCCCCCTCGACACCGCGGGTATGAACCGCGTGCTCTAGCCAACTGAGCTATCTCGCCATAATACACTGTATATAGTTTTTCAAGAAAATGGGGCCTATAGGGCTCGAACCTATGACCCTCTGCTTGTAAGGCAGATGCTCTCCCAGCTGAGCTAAGACCCCATACGCTTTAAACAAGCGACTAAAATAGAATACTTTGTTTTGGTCGCATTGTCAAGACGTTTATGTGTTTTTGTTTTCACTCGTATCAGCGGCTGCCTGATCATCCTTGATATCGAAGATCTTGTTGATCATGTCCAGATCGATATCCTCAGCTGTGCCGCCATCTTCCTTAAGTTTCCTGCGGAAGTTGTATTCCTTCCAGGCTCCGTCGGCGATGAACTGCAGGATCGCCGCAACGGGTATGGCCAGAAGGATGCCTGCAACTCCCATGATCCTGCCGCCTAAGATGATGCTTATCAGGATCAGCAATGAGGATACGCCGAAAGAATCTCCGAACATCTTCGGCTTAAGGATATATCCGTCAATGATCTGGATGACCACCGTGAAGATCAGGAATATCAGCGCATAGAGCGGGCTCTCCAGCAACAGGAACAGAGCGCCTATGACTGCACCGACTATCGGTCCGAATGTGGGTGCGAGATTTGTAACACCGACAACTACGGATACCAGCAGGATATACGGCATCCTGAATATCATCATCAGGATTCCGTTCGTAAGTCCGACGATAAAAGCTTCTATGAGATTACCTCTGATATAGTTCAGCAGAATGGCATCTGCCTTGACTACCAGGTTGCGCATTCCGACGAACCGCTTCTCCTTGAATATCATCAGGAAGAATTTGCGCGCACCGACCTGCAGTCTCTCTTTATCCATCAGATAGTAGATGGCCAGGATGAACGCGATACCTGCGTTGATGAAGCCGGAACCGACTGATGCCGATGCACCCGCTATGGACTCCAGATAATCCGAAAGGAAGCTGACTATGGTGGAAACGGCTGAAGACAGATCATTTCCGGAATTTGAAGTGCTGACCAGACTCGGCAGATGGATCCCCAGAAGATCCGACAGCTGTGATCCGTTGCTTAAGGATGATGCAAACACCGCGATCTTGGAGACCAGAGATCCTATGCTCTTGATAAGCGGCGGTATCACTGCAACTATCAGCAATGCCACCACGACCAGAAACGTGATGATAGCAAGAACAACACTGAATTTTCGTGCTATCCCCTGCTTCTTCATCTTATGGAAAAGCTTGACCTGATAGAAACGTGCGATCGGATCAAGCAGATATGCAACTATCAGTCCGTACAGAAGAGGTTTGACGATCGTCCACAATCCTGCAAAAAAGCTTCCGAATATCGATATATGGCTGAGCAGCATGTAAAATGCTACGCCAATGCATATGGCAGCCGCCATCGCAAACCAGTTTTCTTTTTTAAGCTTTTCCCATAGTTTCATATTATGTAAACCTCGTCAGTAGTCTTCACATCCTATCAGGTGTCTTTACATCCTCTCAGGAATCTCGAAACCGAGCAGATCCGTGCAGACCTTCAGGATCTTGCCGGTCAGGGCCAAAAGAGCCAGGAACGATTCCCTGGTGGATGCATCTTCTTCGGTCAGGATATGATTCTCGTGATAGAAACTGTTAAACGCATTGGAAAGCGAATATATGTATCCGCAGATCCTGTGCGGAGCATACTCATTATATGCCGACATGATCTCGGAATTGAAACCGCCGATAGCCTTCATGAGAGCCTTATGCGACTCGTTTACCGGAGCCTGTATACGGCATGTGCCAAGATCCGTTCCCTCGGCAGCGGCTTTCCTTAAGATAGAGTTGATACGCACGCAGGTATACAGGATATACGGTCCCGTATCTCCTTCAAAAGAAGTAAACCTGTCGACATCAAATATGTAATCCTTGGTAGCCTGATTGGACAGATCGCCGTATTTGATGGCGGCAAGTCCGACTATTCGTGCACGGTCATATGCCTCTTCATCGGATATGTCCTCTCCCTTGGCCTTGGTGTTTTCCTTGATCTTGACGAGCATTCCGTCTTCGATCTCGTCGATGAGATCCGAAAGCTTGGGGACGCCGCCGGAACGTGTCTTATAAGGTGACCCGTCCTTACCGTTTACGGTACCGAAACCGACATGGATCAGTTCGCACTCATCTCCGATGAGGCCGGTCTTGCGAGCACATCTGAATACCTGCTCGAAATACAGATCCTGACGCTTGTCGGTCAGATATACCATCTTGGAAGGCGCATACTTCGCTACGCGGTCCCTGATCGTAGCCAGATCAGTCGTATTATAGAGAGATGCTCCGTCCGATTTGATGATGATGCAGGGCGGCATCTCCTTGGTGTCCGTATCTTCCTTGACATCCACTACCAGGGCTCCGTCGGACTCATACGCGAATCCGCCGTCCTTCATATCCTGTACCATGCCGGGGATCAGATCCTGTACGGTCGACTCGCCGTTCCAGAGGTCAAAATCAACATCCAGTCTTTCATAATTGCGCTTCATATCGGCAACGGAAACATCCATTATGAGTTTCCACAGAGCACGGTATCCCCGATGACCTTCCTGAAGCTTGAGCGTAGCTTCCATGGCGTGAGCCTTGTAATCGGGGTCTGCCTTGGACTTGGATGAAGCCGCGGGATAGATCTCCTCAAGATCCGTAACGGTAAAAGGTGCCTCCGTCGGGTACTCGCCTTCAAATGAATCGTCAAAATACGGAAGTTCGGGCATCCTCAGACTCATCTCATATATTACGAGTCCCATCTGAAGTCCCCAGTCACCCATATGTATATCTCCGTATACGGTATTACCCATATAACGAAGGATACGTTTGATACTCTCACCGATGACAGCACTGCGCAGATGTCCTACGTGAAGAGGCTTGGCCACATTGGGTCCGCCGTAATCGACTATCATGGTCGACGGTTCAGATGTCTCGATACCGAACCGGTCACTCTCTGACATCCCGATAACATAATCACAGATAAAATCATTGCTGATATCCAGATTAAGGAATCCGGGCGCTACGGCTTCCACACGTTCAAAAACAGTGTTGCCTTCCAGCTTGGCAGCAACATCCTGAGCTATCATGAGCGGAGCCTTATGATACTGCTTTGCTCCGGCCATAGCCCCGTTACATTGATATTCACACAGATCGGGGCGGTTTGATACGGTCACTCTGCCGAGTGAAGCATCATATCCCGCCTCCTCAAATGCATTCCTCACATGTTGTGATATTTCTTCCAACAGGTTTTTCATTGTTTCTCCTCACTATCAGGTCCGTTCCTTTTGCTGAACACGCATCCACAGTAATTCTGCCTGTACAGACCGAACTCTTCCGATAATTCTATCGATCTCTTATATCCGTCTTTTTTCTTAAAATCCGAAGGAAGCCACAGAACAGTCCCTCCGAAAGCCTTAGATCCCGCCTCGATCTTTTCTCCGATCGAATTGATCCTCTCGGCGTTCTTGAGAGGACTGATCGTAAGCGTGGTGGTCACGTAGTCTGCGCCGATTTTTTCTGCTTCGGCAAATGCTCTCTCGAGCCGCAGTGTAAAGCACAGTCCGCACCTGTCTCCGCCCTCCGCGCAATCCTCATACCCATGGACGGTATCGAAGAACATCTCCGGATGATGCTCGGGTGCGATCAGGTCGATCGGACCTGAGTTTTCGCCGGGCCGGCTGTTGAATTCCTCTATCAGCCGCTTTTCTTCCGCGAGTCTCTTTTCGAATTCCTCCGGCTCGGAGATATTCGGATTATAGAAAAAGACCGTTATGTCAAAATATTCTCTCAGATATTCGAGACAATAACTTGAACACGGCGCGCAGCACGCATGCAAAAGCAGTTTGGGGCGCACGCCGTGAAGTCCGTCTATGATCTGATCCAGTTCTTTCTGATAATTCCTCGAAGACATATAAACCTCAGATCAGGCGTTTTTCATCATTTGAAGTATTCAACACCGGATTCAAATATCTTCAGGTCCTGTTCACCGTAAATGTTGATGGCCACCTTGTCTCCGCGTCTTTCCGCATGGGCCATCTTGCCGTAGATACGGCCGTCCGGACTGGTTATGCCTTCGATCGAACGGTAGGATCCGTTGATGTTGTACTCTTCATCCATGGATACGGCTCCGTCGGGTGAAGCATAAACGGTAGCAACCTGGCCTTCGGCAAAGAGTCTGTTAAGCCACTCTTCGTTTGCTACAAATCTTCCCTCTCCGTGTGAAGCGGGGCTTACATATGTGGCACCGAGTTCGGCACCCATGAGCCAGGGCGATTTATTGGATACGACCTTGGTATATACCATCTTGGATATATGGCGTCCGATCGTGTTAAATGTCAGCGTCGGTGAATCGGCATCCTGAGATCTGATCTCTCCGTAAGGAACGAGGCCGAGTTTGATCAGCGCCTGGAATCCGTTACAGATACCGAGTGCCAGGCCGTCGCGGTTGTTCACCAGATCCATGACCGCTTCTCTGATGTGGTCGTTTCTGAATGCTGCCGCAAAGAACTTGGCTGAGCCGTCGGGCTCGTCACCGGCCGAGAAACCACCGGGGAACATGATGATCTGTGCCTGTCTGATCGCCTTTTCAAATACGTCCACGCTCTCACGGATATCGCCTGCGGTACGGTTCTTGAATACCTGTACCTCCACACTCGCGCCTGCACGCTCGAATGCTTTGGCGGAATCATACTCGCAGTTGGTACCGGGGAATACAGGAATGAAGACTCTGGGTTTTCCGACCTTCTCGGTACATATATGAACCTCGGGTGCATTGTAGATCGGGATCTCAACAGGGCTCTTATCATCGCGTGCGTTATAGGGGAATACCTCATCAAGAGGTTTCTTCCATGTATCTATGGCCTCATCAACACCGATCTTCACATCGCCTATGATGAACGCCTGCTCGGAATTGATCTCACCTATCACGGTATAGTCGAGTTCACGCTCCTCCATTACCGGTATTGCGGAAGCGGGAACTTCGCAGATTATATTTCCGAGTCCGTTTGCAAAAAGATCTTCGGGATCAACATCATCGGCTATAGTCACGCCCAGTTTGTTACCGAATGCCATATGCGAGATCGCGGATGCGACTCCGTATGAATCGACTGCATATGCTGCCTTGACTTTGCCTTCATGAATAAGTGCGGAAACCGCTTCATACAGTTCAAGCACCATCTCGTAAACCGGGATGTCATACTCGTCTCTCTCGATGGTGAAAAGAACCAGTTTATCTCCGCTCTCCTTGAGTTCGGGAGTAATGATCTCGCTTCCGAGTCCTGTATCTACCGCAAACGAAACAAGTGTCGGAGGAACATCTATATGCTCGAACGTACCGGACATTGAATCCTTACCGCCTATGGAAGGAAGTCCGTATCCGATCTGCGCATCATATGCACCGAGCAGTGCCGCAAAAGGCTGGCTCCATCTGTGAGGTTCACTCGTCATCCTGCGGAAGTATTCCTGGAAGGTAAATCTGATCTTGGATACGTCACCGCCTGCTGCCACGATCTTGGCCATGGATTCGGTCACCGCATATACGGCTCCGTGGTAAGGGCTCCAGGATGAAAGATAAGGATCAAATCCGTAACTCATCATTGTGACTGTATCGGTCAACCCTTTCAACGTAGGCAGTTTCGCCACCATGGTCTGAACCTCGGTGAGCTGAGTACGTCCGCCGTAAGGCATGTATACGCTGCCCGCGCCGATCGATGCATCGAACATCTCGACAAGGCCCTTCTGCGAGCAGACATTTAAGTCGGACAGAAGTCCGAGCCACGCTTTACGTACATCTCCAGCTTCAAGAGCTTCCGCGGTGCCTTCCACAGCGTATTTATTGAGATAGTTATCTTCTTCGGAGGGTGTGTTGACTATTACGGTCGTCTCCTGGTGGGCACCGTTCGTATTGAGGAATGCCCTGGACAGATCAACGATCCTTTTGCCTCTCCAGTTAAGTACAAGTCTGGGTTCTTCGGTGACCGTAGCCACTTCTACGGCTTCGAGGTTTTCTTCATCGGCATAGCCGAGGAATCTCTCAACGTTCTCGGGAGCGATGACAACAGCCATACGTTCCTGTGACTCGGATATGGCAAGCTCGGTACCGTCAAGTCCCGCATATTTCTTGGGAACCTTATCCAGATCCACGGTCAGCCCGTCTGCAAGCTCACCTATCGCAACGGATACACCGCCTGCACCGAAGTCGTTACACTTCTTGATGATGCGGCTTACTTCGGGACGTCTGAACAGTCTCTGTATCTTACGCTCGGTAGGAGCATTTCCCTTCTGAACTTCGGCACCGCAGGTCTCGATGGATTCCTCGGTGTGAACCTTGGACGAACCGGTAGCACCGCCGCATCCGTCACGTCCGGTACGTCCGCCCAGAAGAATGATGACATCCCCGGGATCGGATGTTGCCCTGATGACGTTCTTTCTCGGAGCGGCACCCATAACGGCACCGATCTCCATACGCTTGGCAACGTAATCGGGGTGATAGAGTTCTTTTACATATCCTGTAGCCAGACCTATCTGGTTACCGTAGGATGAATAACCGTCCGCAGCTCCCCTTACCAGTTTCTGCTGGGGAAGTTTGCCGTGCAGCGTCTCCGATACGGGAACCGTAGGATCTGCCGCACCGGTGATACGCATGGCCTGATATACATAGCCTCTGCCGGAGAGAGGATCTCTGATCGCACCGCCTAAGCATGTGGCAGCACCACCGAAAGGCTCGATCTCGGTAGGATGGTTATGAGTCTCGTTCTTGAAGAATACCAGCCACTCCTCACGCTCGGTACCCTGGCCGTAATCTATGTCCACGGGGACCACTATGGAGCAGGCATTGATCTCATCGGACACTTCCATATCCTCGAGTTTGCCTTCGGCCCGCAGTTTCTTCATGGCCATCAGAGCCAGATCCATCAGGCACGGGAACTTGTCGTCGCGTCCGGCATAGATCTCTTCTCTGGTATCTAAGTAACTCTGGTATGAAGTCTCAATGGGGGTTCTGTAATATCCGTCCTCAAACTCCACATCCTTAAGTTCTGTCGAGAAAGTGGTATGTCTGCAATGGTCGGACCAGTATGTATCGAGAACCCTGATCTCCGTCATGGTAGGATCACGGTGTTCTTCGTTCTCAAAATAATTCCTGATATGAAGGAAGTCCTTGAATGTCATCGCAAGTCCCAATGACTCGTAGAGGATCCTCATATCTTCTTCGGACTTGGTGATGAATCCGTCAAATACGGCTACATCTTCAGGCTCGTCATATTCCGTGATGAGAGTTTCGGGCTTATCGAAGCCTGTCTCGCGTGAATCCACGGGATTGATGCAATATGTCTTTATCCTAGAAAACTCATCATCCGAAATGTCACCTATGATCATATAGGTAACCGCAGTCTTGATGATCGGAGTCTCATCTTCTTTTATAAACTGGACACACTGAACGGCTGAATCAGCCCTCTGATCGAACTGTCCGGGCAGATACTCCACTGAAAAAGCGCGGGCCCCGGCGGGAATTTCTATTTCTTCATGATACAGGATATCGACGGGCGGCTCGGCGAAGACCATGCCGCATGCCTTATCGAATATCTCATCGGATAATCCTTCCACATCATAACGGATGAATACCCGGATCTTACTGATGGAATGAATGCCGAGGTAGCTTGCACACTCCTCTTCAAGCTGCCTGGCGTGGACCGCGTAGGGGTCCTGCTTTTCTACATAGATACGTTTGACTTTGCCCATTTTGCTTCCTTTCGTGATCTGAACGATCTGTTACTTAATGTATGGGAACATCCCAAAACTCAATGATCTTCTTAAGCTGTGAAATAGCCTCGCAAAAGATACCGCTGGTCACGCCTTCCGTCCACATCGTACCCTTGCGCATGCCTTCCAGCACATACTTACTCATGACCGCACCGATGTTGCCTATATCCTTGAGCTCACTTTTCTGAATGAGACGTATCTCATCATCGTGAGTCTTTAAGCGGTTACGGGAATATACATATACGTAGTTTCTGTCTATCAGAGGAGTACTCTGAAGAAGTTTGACCAGTGATAACACTGTAGAATCGTATACGGGAAATGCAACCGAATGCTCAGCTATACCCTCACCGGTAAACTGATTGCTCACGCTGCCGCCGCGCTTGGACTCAAGCCAGGGCAGATACGTAACGAGCTTCTCGACAATAGGACGATACTTATCCACGATCTCTCTGCGGTAAGCCAGGTCGTCTCTGTTATCCGAATTCATGGTCATTTTCCTCCTGATACTTCAATATGATACCATAAAAACATATGAAGTTGAATACAAAAGGTCTTTTTGAAAAGCACAAAAAAGCCGACCGTTTCCGGTCGGCTTTTGTAGATCTTTGCTCATCCGATAAGTCGGTTATACCTCGGGTGTGTTATTGATAATGGGGTTCTTAACGGCTTTCTTGATGGTATTGGCTGCCATGAAGATAAGTATGCTGATAAGAAGTGAAGGGATCGAGCTTGCTATGCTGCCACCGTTGGCAAGAGTAGTTCCGAGTGAGATAACACCCATCACAAGGCTGATGATCGCAAATAACCATGCAGGTCCGATCTTACTGTTGTCTTTAGCTGCTCTTACGGAGAAGATGCCCTGGATCAGGCTGACGATACCGGAGATGACCATGATGATGCCTACAAGGACTACAAGAACACCCATTTCCTCACTCTCTGTTGCGGTCGTAACAGCCGCGCCGCCAAATGTTGCGATCAACCCCATGATTATGCTGAGTATACCGCCGATGATCCCGAGTATTCCGAAGACCTTAAGAATTTTATTGCTTGATTCTACTGTCATTTCTATTCCTCCCTTTAGAAACAAGTTTTTTGATACAACGGAATTATAAAGGATAACATGTATTATGTCAAAAAATGGCAAAAGAAAAACAGGGGCGGCAGGAGTCGAACCCGCATTAACGGTTTTGGAGACCGCCGTTCTACCATTGAACTACGCCCCTGTGTCGGCTTCAGAACAGCCAAACGATATAATACCACATCATGCCGAAGATAGGCAAGTGTTTTTCACATCGATGAATCCGGTTTATTCGGGCATGCTGTCTTTATTCAGTCTGATGTGTGCTGCGAGCGACTTGGCTATGAAATAGAGTATCCCGCACTCATCCTCCTGCCAGAGTCTGCTGTTTCTCTGATCGGCACAGACAAGATATCCGTCGGTCTGCATGTTAAGGCCGATCCTTATGATCAGGGCAGAACCGATATTGTGCTTTCTGAGCGCTTTATAGAGCTTCGGGCTCGTATCGCTTATCTCCTCAAGGTTACTTACCTTCAGGATCTCGTCATCTATCACTCCGTCGATATCCCGCACATCTTCGTTGATATTGCTGTCGATGACAGAGTGCATGCGCCCCGTCCTGCCCACGTAATACATGTCAGCGATATGGAACTGTTCCTGGACCAGCGACATGGCCGAGCGTAACTTGTTCTCGAATCCCGTCTCAAGTCCAAGCTGGACCATCAGGCTGTTCATATTGGTATAGACGCCCTGCTTGACGAGTTTCTTCATATCCAGGTCCTTATGCGTCTCTTCATCATAGATCACGAAGCAGTTGCGGCCCTGGCCTTTTCCGTGATAGAGAGTCTTGTCGATCTTGGAAAAAAGATCTTCGTAGGATACGGCATCAGCAGGAAACGATGCGCATCCGACGGTTCCTGTCACGAAAAGATTATGCTCACCGACTTCGATGTGGGTCCTGAGTACATCGGCTTCCGTATACATTTTCTCAAGGAAAGCCTTCTTATCGGCAGGTTCCGTGATCTTCAGGTTGATAAGCAGAAGCTCGTCTCCGCCGAAACGTCCGGCGATACCGTCCTCACCTATATACTCTGCAAGTTTGCGGGAGATTTCCTCCAGGACCACATCACCGGAATGGTGTCCGTAGTTATCGTTTATGTATTTGAAGTTATCCAGATCCACTATCACAAAAGTGAAGGGGATATTCTCAGTGATCAGATGTCTGGCAAATCCGATCGCATACTTTCTGGAGATTATGCCCGTGAGCGGATCGAGCATATCATCGATCGGATTGTCATCCAGAAGCTTGTCAAAATAGGAAAACTTACGGAGCTGCTCCGTGGTATACATGATCTGCTCACGGTCGCTTTGCCCCTGTCTTTTGGCTACGTCGGTCACGTCCATGAAACTTCCGACCAGGCCGACTATCTCGCCGTTTTCATATATAGGTCTCTTAGATGCGATGATGTCTCTTTCTTCACCGCGGATGAAACATTTCCCCGCTACCTTGTATGTGCTGTGTCCGGAGAGGACTCTTTCCTCATCCTGCTTGAACGGCTCGGGATCGGAATGCCATCCCATATCCTCGTCGTTCTTTCCTATCAGGACGTCTGCCGATTCAAATCCGTAGAAATCCAGAAACGCCTGATTAACTCCCACGAACCTCCGGTCCTTGTCTTTCCAGAATACGCAATCCTGTGCGGTGTTGATGATGTTGTCAAATAAAGTTTCGGTCATTTCCATGTCTGTCACCTGATCCTGCCGTCACTGCCATGCCGGTCGTTAAAATTGAGAATTATACAGTTCGCTGTAGAATCCGCCGCTCTTAAGAAGAGTCTCGTGATCTCCCTGTTCGATTATGTGTCCGTCACGCATTACGAGTATGACATCCGCTTCCCTGATGGTCGAAAGACGGTGCGCGACTATGAAACTGGTCCTGCCCTGCATCATGGACAGGAATGCTTTCTGAATACGCATCTCCGTACGTGTATCTATGGATGATGTAGCCTCATCGAGTATCAGCATGGGAGGGATGTTGAGCATGACCCTGGTTATGCACAACAGCTGCATCTGCCCCTGGCTCAAACTTGCTCCGCCCTCTCCGATCAGAGTATCGTATCTGTCCGGAAGCCTTCTGATGAAACTGTGCGCCCCCGATGCTTTAGCCGCAGCGATGACCTCCTCGTCGGTAGCCTGCGGCGCACCGAATCTGATATTGTCGGCTATCGTTCCTCCGGCGAGCCAGGTCTCCTGAAGGACCATGCCGTACGAAGATCTGAGCGAATGCCTGCTCACGGTATCTATCTTCCTGCCGTCTACGCTGATCGATCCGTCATCCGTATCATAAAACCGCATGAGCAGATTGATGATCGTGGTCTTGCCGCATCCGGTAGGTCCGACTATAGCCACCCTCTGTCCCGGTTTGATATGAAGGTTTAAGTCGGTGATAAGCTCCCTGTCGGCCACATATGAAAAATCGACATTATCGACATCTACATAGCCTTCGGTATCAATAAGGGAATCCGAAGCATCCGGGCTTTCGGGCTCGGCGTCGAGGATTTCGAACACTCTAGCGGCGCATGCGACCGCACCCTGCAGTTCCGAGATCACTCCCGATATCTCATTGAAAGGCTTCGTATACTGGTTTGCATATGCAAGGAACACGGTCAGAGTTCCGACACTTAAGCCGCTCACCAGTCTGCTCATCGAGCCGGATGCCGACATCAGTACAAAATAAGATCCGGTAAGGGCTACCAGAGCGTAGCACACGGCATTCACAAATCTGGTACACGGGTTCGTAAGTGACGAATAAAAGATCGCCTTCAGGCTGGACTTTTCCAATCTGCCGTTGATCTCATCGAATCTCGACAGCACTTCCTCTTCACGGTTAAACGCCTTGACTATCTTGGCGTTTCCTATCATCTCATCTATCAGAGCGGTCTGCTCACCGCGTTCGATGCTCTGTGTCCTGAACATCTTGTAGGTACGCGAAGATATGAACCTGGCGATAAATAATGAAAGAGGAGTCACACATACCACCACGAGGGTTACGGCAACATTCATCCTGAGCATGAAGAAGAGCGTACCTAAGATCGTAAGGATCCCGGTAAATGCCTGAGTAAAGCCCATCAGCATGCCGTCCGCAAACTGATCGGCATCGGCGATGATGCGGCTGACTATGTCTCCCTGGGAATGCGAATCGATATATTTAAGCGGAAGAACGTTGATATGTTCGAGCGCATCGTTTCTGATATCTCTCACAGTCAGATACGTGATGTGGTTATTGACCAGGTTCATGATATAGGTGGATACGCCTACGAGTACGGCAAAGACTGCCGCCATGATCAGATCACGCCACATGATAGTCGTTACGCCGGCAACAGCCGTCTCATCCATAGCCTCGCCTCCGAATATGAGGCATATGCCGTCTATCACATATCCTATCCTGATGGGGACCTGAAGTGTGCACACTACGGATACGACTGCCATCAGGAGTGAGACGAGTATCCATCCCCTGAATGCGGACAGTCTGGCAAGGACAGCCTTAACGGTGGCACGACGTCCCGTGCGGCCGAGCGCGCTCTCATCGGTGTTTAAGTTTCCTTTCGGCACAAAACCGCTGGTATCAAGCGCCATGCTCTTCCTCCTTTCCGAACTGTGACTCGTATATCTCTCGATATACATCGCAGGTGGTCATCAGTTCAGCATGAGTACCTATACCGGCAACTTCACCGTCATCGAGAACTATGATCTTATCGGCATCCCGTACGGATGCACTCCTCTGCGAAACTATGAATACGGTCGGCTTATAACCGAGGTTCTTTAAGTTATCTCTGAGTTTACGGTCGGTAACATTATCAAGCGCCGAAGATGAATCATCGAGGATCAGGATTCGGGGACTTCCGACCAGAGCTCTTGCTATGGTCAGTCTCTGCCTCTGACCTCCCGAAAGATTGCGTCCGCCGGCTTCGAGTTCGGCGTTCAATCCGCCCTTGGCATCCACTACATCCTCCGCTACGGCAACGCGTACAGCGTCCATGATCTCAGCATCCGTAGCATCGGCCTTACCCCATCTCAGGTTATCGGCAATGGTACCTGCGAACAGCACGGCCTTCTGAGGAACGGTACCCACAGCGGCTTTCAGGCTTCGACCGTCTAAGTCATCGACTCTGATCCCGTCGATCAGTACTTCTCCTTCGGTCGCTTCATAGAAGCCCGGGATCAGGTTGACCAGGGAAGTCTTTCCCGATCCGGTTCCGCCGATGATACCTATGGTCTCACCGGCTTCGGCTTTGAATGAAATATGTGAAAGGGACTCGTCCGCTTCCTTATGATATCTGAGGCAGACGTCCTTAAACTCAACACTGCATCCTTCCGTGTTTTCCGTGTCAAGAGTACGTCCTCCGCTTATACCGGTCGCATTGACCTGATCGATCAAACTATCATTTCCCGTGCCGGCCCGCTCATCCGATTCCCCGTCAGCCAGTGCAAATACGGCACTTATACGGTCTGCCGATGCGAGCGCACGGTTGATCGTGACCACGAGATTGGCGAACTTGATAAGTTCGAGCAGGATCTGCGACATGTAGTTATACAGTGCCACAACCTGTCCGGTTGTCAGCATCCCGCGTGATACCTGGATATAGCCCGTTCTTATCAGTACGACTATGGCCAGATTGATGATCACATATGTCAGCGGGTTTAAGAGACCCGATATGCGTCCTGCGCGGATCTGCCCCGATACAAGCTCCGAGTTTGCGTTCTCAAATACTTTCTGTCTGTCTTCTTCGACCGTAAAAGCGCGGATGACCCTGGCACCCGAGAGATTCTCACGGGTAAACCTCAGGATCCTGTCGAGATGCGACTGAACTTTCCTGAGCATCGGGATATTGAGCTTCATGATAAGACCGACGGCTGCGAACAGGATCGCAACGACGATCAGGAAAGCAAGGGCGGATCTGGTGTCGATCGTAAAAGCCATGATCACGGCACCCGCCACGATGAAGGGGGATCGAAGGAACAGACGAAGGAACATGTTCACACCGTTCTGGGCGGTATTTACATCTGCCGTCATGCGGGTGATCATCGTAGATGTTCCGAGATTATCTATCTGTGAATGGTCCAGGCTGAGTAATGACTTAAACAGGTCATGTCTGAGTTCTCTGGAAAAGCCCGTAGCAGCCCTGGCCGCAAAGAACTGTGCAGTACAGGAACTGATGAGGCCCACGATACCGAGCGCTATGAGAAGCGCGAAGCTTCTGAAGATGAATCCGCTTCCCGTACCTGCGGAAGACGGGGCCGATATATAGTCGATCAGGGAAGCGATGACGAGCGGAACAAAGAGTTCGAAGGTAGCTTCGAGCATCTTGAAAAGCGGGGCCAGAACGCACTGTACTCTGTAATTCTTAAGATATCTGAAGAGACGTTTCATTATTGCATATAGGGAGCACAATAATCGGCGATATGATTACTTATCGCCACGACAGTATCGGAAGGAGTATATTCCACACCGGGATAGAGCATCTCATGGAGCGCTCTCGCGTTATCTTCGAGAGTGGTGGGTACTATACACCATCCGTCCACTCCGACCTTGGCAGGATACCTGTTCTGTTCAAAAGGAAGTCCTTCCGACGAAACCACGGAATACTCCGAAGCCGAAGCAAGAAGCTTCATGACTTCATCAGCCGGAAGAGAAGTTTCAACATGAGGCAGGATCGCCATGGCCGCTTTGGTAAGCTTGGAGACCGAAGATGAAGATGCTCTCTCAAGCAGTTTGGTTATGACGGTACGCTGTCTCTCCGCACGCTTGTAGTCGTTGCCGGCCGTATATCTGATGCGGCAGTACGCGGTAGCCTGAAGTCCGTTCAGGGTCTGCAGTCCGTCATCATATACCTCGATGATGTCTTCGTTCAGTTCTCCCGTTCCGTCTTCATTCACATACATGCTGCGCTGATAGTTATTAAGATGAGATATCTCATCAACCGCGATATCTATCTCCACTCCGCCCAGGGCATCCACCGCTTCCGACAGTCCCTCAAAGCCTATGGTCACATAGTCGGTTATATCCATGTCCAGGTTCATGTTGAGCATGTTGATCGCCTGCTCGGGACCGCCCTTTGCATAGGCCGCGTTTGCCTTGGAATAAGTATCGTTGCCGAGATTAAGATATGTATCTCTGTATATGCTGACCAGTCTGATCTCATGTGCATCCTGATCCACGGATGCTATGATCATCGTATCGCTTCTGGTCCTTTTGTTTAAGTTGCCGTCTCTGGAATCCACTCCGAACAGAGCGATATTTCGAACGCCGCTTCCCGAACTTACCACCTCGTCTCCGGCGGTTTTGCCAACGCCTGCGGGACCTTCGCCCGTGGAGGAGGTTTCATTGATGATGATGCTGTCCTGATCGATATCTACCTTTTTGACGGTACGCGTGGTGATGGTCACCACATACAGCACTACTATGGATGCAGCGAGTGCGATCAGTTCTATTATGATAAAGGGCACATTCTTTTTAGCCCACTGCTTCCTGTCTTCCAAATCCAAAATCCTAACCGATAAGCTGTATGCAATCCTCGAGGGAAGATACACCTATCAGCTTTATATCCTTTATTTCCTTAAGTTTTGAAGCATTTCCCGAAGGGATGATGCAAGTCTCAAATCCAAGTCTGGCCGCTTCCTTAACTCTGGCCTCGACCTGTGTCACGCTTCTTACCTCTCCTGAGAGGCCTACCTCCCCGAACACCACCGTATGAGGATCCACGGGTCTGTTCTTGAATCCCGAGGCTATGGCCATCGCCATTCCGAGATCCAGTGCGGGTTCCGATATCCTGATGCCTCCGGTCAGATTGACATACGCATCACAGTCCGCAAGTTTAAGACCGGTACGTCTCTCCAGCACCGCCATCAGCAGGTTTACACGATTATAATCTGCCCCGGTCGCCTGTCTGCGCGGCATGCCGAATGAGGTCCTCGTGATCAGAGCCTGTATCTCGAGAAGTATCGGGCGCGTACCCTCCATGGAGCACACCACCACGCTTCCGCTCGCCCCTTCGGGCCGTCCGTCCAGCATATATGCGGAAGCATTTTCGACCTCACTGAGTCCGCTGCCGGACATCTCGAACACACCGATCTCATTGGTGGATCCGAAACGGTTCTTGACACCTCTTAAGATCCGATAGGATGCGTGCCTGTCACCCTCAAAATAAAGCACGGTATCGACCATGTGCTCAAGAACCCTGGGCCCTGCAACGGTCCCTTCCTTGGTCACATGTCCGACTATGAATATCGTGATCCCGAGAGTCTTGGCTATGCGCAGGAGTATGTTGGTAGACTCCCTGACCTGGGATACCGAACCGGGCGATGAGGATATATCCGCGCTGCTCATGGTCTGGATCGAATCTATGATCACGCATGATGGCTTCGAAGCGGTGATACATTCTTCGATCACACCCAGATCAGTCTCGCACAGCAGTTTCAGGCTGTCCGTGAATTCTCCGATCCTCTCGGCACGCAGCCTGATCTGTGTGAGGCTCTCCTCACCCGATATATACAGTACATTTTTATTTTCCGAAGAAAGATTCCGGCATACCTGCAACAGCAATGTCGACTTGCCTATTCCCGGATCGCCTCCCACCAGAATGAGAGAGCCCGGAACGAATCCGCCTCCGAGCACACGATCGAGTTCTCCGATCCCGGTGGAGATGCGTATCACGTCATCTCCCGAAATCTCAGAGATCGCTTTGGGGGACGCTTTTGCAGCGCCCGCGGCACGCGCCTTGCTGCCTGCGGCACTTATCAGTACCGGTTCTTCCGTAAAAGTATTCCACTCCCGGCAGGCGGGACACTGTCCCATCCATTTGGCGGACTCATACCCGCACTGCTGGCAGAAGAATACGCTCTTGCTTTTTGCCATATGGATCAAGCCCTGGTGATGGTAACCGCCTTCTCCTCGTCATCGGACAGTTCAAGTGACACTACGAGCTTGCCGCCCATATTGGTCTTCATCCGTCCGATATCGGTTCCGCCTACGGAAACGTCATATTCCGTATCATCCTGCAAACCAACGGTGATCTGTGCATCTTCGCTTCCCGATACCGTGAAACTGACGCCGTTCTCTGTCTCTTCAAATCCGGTAACGCTGGTTCCCGGAACGGATTCGTACAGGAACATCCCGTTCTTCTCCAGCTTGGTCAGGGCACCGTAAGTCTTAACCTTGTAGATGTCGCCCGAACTTTCAAAATCCTCTTTTTTTGCTTTGTCCGAAAGCTGATGATTACCGAAGCTTATCTTTCCGTCCTCTTCTGTCCTGATCAGTTCTTCGATCACTGCCATCTGGATTACCTCCTGTTAAACTTGATCTTGCCGCCACTGACAGTAGCGGTAACTCTGTCGCCTTCGTGAATATGTCCTGCGAGGATCTCCTGAGCCAGTTCGTCCTCCACATTGGACTGAATGGCACGCTTCAGGGGTCTCGCTCCCATCTTCGCGTCGGAATACTTGTCTACGATATGCTTCTTCAGAGCGGGCGTGAACTTAAGTTCTATGCCCATCTGAGTCCTGCATCTTGCCGCCAGGTTGGCTGCAAGAAGCGACACTATCCGGGTCATGTCATCCGTATTCAGAGGATGGAATACCATGATCTCATCTATACGGTTTATGAACTCGGGTTTGAATATCTTCCTTACTTCTTCCATTACGGAAGATTTCATCTTCTCATAAGTCTTCTCGGCCGTATCACCGGATCCGAATCCCAGGTTCTTGGGAGCCATGATCCTCTGTGCACCCGCATTGGAGGTCATGACCAGGATCGTATTCTTGAAGCTCACTTTCCTGCCCTTGGAATCGGTGATGTGTCCGTCATCCAGGACCTGGAGAAGGATGTTGAATACGTCCGGATGTGCCTTTTCGATCTCATCAAAAAGAACTACCGAATAGGGATTGCGCCTGATCTTCTCGCTGAGCTGTCCGCCCTCGTCAAATCCCACGTATCCCGGAGGAGAACCTATCATCTTGGATACGGAGTGGCCTTCCATGTACTCTGACATGTCCACGCGGATAAGCGCGTTCTCGGAACCGAACATTGCCTCGGCGAGTGCCTTGCACAGCTCTGTCTTGCCTACGCCGGTAGGTCCCAGGAAAAGGAACGAACCGATCGGGCGTCCGGGATCCTGAAGTCCGACTCTGCCTCGTCTGATGGCTCTTGCGAGTGCCGTCACCGCTTCTTCCTGTCCGATGACTCTCTTATGAAGAGTATCTTCGAGTTTGAGCAGTCTCTCGGATTCTTTTTCCTCGAGCTTGTTCAGCGGTATCTTGGTCCACATGGATACCACGGCCGCTATGTCTTCTTCCGTTACGGTGAAGTATTTCTTCTGCTCATCCGCTTCAAACCTGCGGAGTGCTTTCTCATACTTTTTCTTGAGTTCTATCTGATGGCGTCTGAGTTCGCCGGCCTGTCCGAAAGCTTCCATGCGGATGGATCTTTCGATCTGCTTGTCTATCTTTTCAATCTCTTCCGCCATATCGGTGATCTTCTTGGGATGTGAGGTCGTATGCAGTCTGGCGGCTGCGGATGCCTCGTCTATAAGATCGATCGCCTTGTCGGGGAGATTACGGTCGTTGATATATCTGGCTGAAAGCTGAACTGCGGCAACCAGAGCCTCCTCGGTGATCTTGACCTGGTGATGCTCCTCATACTTCGGAGCTATGCCCTGCAGTATCCTTATCGCCTCTTCGTTATCGGGTTCATCTACCGTAACGGGCTGGAAACGGCGTTCAAGCGCAGCATCCTTTTCCACATATTTACGGTATTCAGAGATCGTGGTCGCACCGATCAGCTGAAGTTCACCGCGGGCAAGTGAGGGCTTTAAGATATTGGAAGCATCGATCGCACCTTCGGCACCGCCTGCACCGATCAGAGTATGCAGCTCGTCAAGGAAAAGGATCACATTTCCGTCTTCGATGACCTCTCCGACAACCTTTTTGATCCTCTCTTCAAACTCGCCTCTGTACTTGGAGCCTGCCACCATTCCGGACAGATCCAGCGTAAGAACACGCTTGTTCTGCACGGTAAAAGGAACCTCACCGTTAACTATGCGCGTGGCGAGGCCTTCTACCACGGCGGTCTTTCCGACGCCGGGTTCTCCTATGAGACAGGGATTGTTCTTGGTACGACGGCTGAGGATCTGGATGACTCTCTGGATCTCATCGTTTCTGCCGATCACGGGATCGAGCTTGCCTTCTCTTGCGAGAGCGGTCAGATCTCTGGAGTACTGCGCCAGAGTAGAGCCCTTGCCTCCGTGCTTCTTGCTGACCTGATTTAAGTCATCCTTGTATTTCGCGGGATCCACATCCATACTGACAAGCGTATCCATATACAGTTTCTGTATGGATACGCCCAAAGTATTTAAGAGCCTGATCGCTATGGAATCATTCTCTTTGAGTATGGCAAGTAAGATGTGTTCGGTACCGATGCGCTCACTCTTAAAACGCTCCGCCTGTCTGGCTGCCTCGTCGAGCACTTCACGTGCCCTGGGTGAAAAATCACCCTTGTCAGCCAGCAGTGTGGAACTGTCGGGAGCGAGCAGATCGCTTATCATATCGGTGAGTTGCCCGACAGTGACACCGTTTTGAGTAAGTATCCTGGCGGCAACTCCCGTATTTTCTTTTACCAGGCCGAGCAGGAGATGCTCCGTGCCTATATAACTCTGATTCAGATTCCTGGCGCTTTTTCTGGCCAGTTCAACGGCAATACGTGCTTTGTCTGTGTATTCGGGTTGCATCTGATATGTCTTTCTTATTTATCATCCATGTTGAGGAATTCGAATTCAAAATCGTCATCATCAAGCATGAAATTCTTGGGTTTAGCCTTCTTGGCGGGAGCCTCGGTCCTGACGTCATCATCGTCATCGTCGTCATCATCTTCGTATTCGGCTTTGCGTCTTGCAGCGCGCTCACGCTCGCGTGCACGTGCGGCCTCAACGTTTCTTCTGTCGCGACGTCTTACGGGTTCCTCTTCCTCTTCTTCATCGTCTTCATCTTCATCATCATCGTCATCATACTCATATCCGCCGGAACCGAGCTTAATCGCGAGGATTATGATCGCGATGACTGCAACTGCAAGGAGAGCTCCGAGAACTATGCTGACGATCTTGAGTTTCTGATTTGCGGAAGTGAGAGAAGCTGTCTTGTTAGCCTGTGAATCGGCATAATCAAGGAGTTCCTGAAGTTTCTCTCTGGTGTTGTCAATATGGTTGTATAACCACCATACATTGTTGCCTGTTCCGTCATCGGTATATACGAGTTCGTAATCATTGTTGACCTCCGGAACGGGAGCTTCATCGATCACGGGCTCAACCGGTTCTTCGACAGGCTGGTCGAATGCAAGAACGATCACATCGCCCATATCTACGAGATCGGAACGAACATATCCGGTCTTCTGAACGCCGGCGTCAAGGAATGATACGAAGTACCATGTCTTGGAATCACTTCCGAGCTTGGAACCGGAGATGACTACGTTCGTGCCCTGTGTCAGCTGAGCTACTATATCATCATTGGTGGAAGCGTTGGATCTTACCTTGCCGACCGATACGTTGATCGTGGCATTCTGCAGATCCTGTGCCGTCACATCATCGGGATTGGTTATGATGGAAACATCGACGCCTCCGGTCATGTCGGCTGCTCCGAATGCGTCCATGCCGGATGCATCACCGTCCGCAACTGCTTCAACATCCGCTGTCTCGGTAACGCTGGCGGTCACAGTCATAAGATCCGATCTTACATATCCGGTCGTTCCGTCCGATAATGATACGTGATACCAGATATTTCCGGCTGAATCCGATTTTTCATCGGTAACGGTCACTGTCGTGCCGTTTGCAAGTGTACTTACAGTAGATGAATCTGTGGATGCGTCGCTTCTTACCTTTGCATTATCCACGGTAACCTGACCGGTAGATTCTGCTGCAGCTTCCATAGTCAGACCGCCGATCATAAGTGATGCAGCAAGCAGGCCTGTGAGCAGTTTGGCTGTGATGGCGCTTATTCGCTGATTCTTCATGTTAATCTCCTCCGTAAAATAAAACTACTATATCAAATCTATGGCATGGCCTATATCCGTGCGCATATATTTGTTTTCAAAACTTACCCAGCCGGTCGCCTCGTATGCCTTGGCCCTGGCTTCCTTCAGATCGCTTCCTATGGCTGTGATGCCGAGCACCCTTCCGCCGTTTGTAACGACCTCTCCGTCCTTAAATGCCGTTCCCGCATGGAAGCAGTAGTAATCCTGCTTTCCGTCAAATGTTTCAAGGCCCTTGATCGGGAATCCTTTTTCATAGGATATGGGATAACCTGCAGAGGCAAGTACCACGCATACCGCGGCTTTATCAGACTCGAACTCGAGATCGATCTGATCGAGAGTCCCGTCTATGCACGCCTCAAACACATCGATGATATCATTCTTGAGCCTCGGAAGCACCACCTGTGCCTCGGGATCTCCGAAACGGGCGTTGTACTCGAGAACGCGGGGGCCGTCTTCGGTGAGCATGAGTCCGAAGAAAATGACTCCCTTGAAGGGTCTGCCCTCAGCTGCCATGGCATCCACGGTAGGCTGGTAGATATATTTTTGACAGAATTCATCAACCTCTTTGGTATAGAACGGACTGGGCGAGAAATTGCCCATGCCGCCGGTATTGGGACCCTCATCATTATCGTAAGCCCTCTTGTGATCCTGTGCGGAATCCATGATGCGGATCGTCTTGCCGTCAACGAACGAAAGGACCGAAACCTCACGTCCGGTAAGGAACTCCTCGACTACCATCATGTTTCCGGCAGATCCGAACTGCTTGTCCTGCATGATCGACTTAACGCCGCGCATTGCTTCGCTCAAGTCGTTGCAGATCAGCACGCCCTTGCCCAGAGCCAGACCGTCGGCCTTTAACACTATGGGGAAATGTACCGTCTTAAGATAGGCTATAGCTTCGCCGGGATCGGTGAAAGTCTCGTAAGAAGCAGTCGGTATGTTGTATTTCTTCATCAGGTCCTTGGAGAAAGCCTTGGATCCTTCAAGGATCGCAGCCGCTCTGTTGGGGCCGAATACGCGAAGCCCCGCTTCTTCGAACTTATCTACGATCCCTCCTACTAAGGGATCGTCCATTCCGACGACCGTCAGGTCTATCGAATTTTCTTTTGCAAAATTGACAAGAGCATCGAAATCCATCGCCTTGATGGGCACGCACTCTGCCAGGCGTGATATGCCCGCATTGCCCGGAGCACAGTATATCTTATCGGCTTTGGGGCTCCTCGATATCGCTGTGACTATGGCATGCTCTCTTCCGCCGCTTCCTACTACGAGTATGTTCATCTGATAACTACCTTTCCGTCCTGAATCGAAACCTTACCCTGAGCGATCAGATCGATGGCCTTGGGCATGATCTTCCACTCAGCCTCTTCCATGACTCTTCTTTGAAGTATCTCAGGGGTATCGTCGGGGAGAACCTCGACTGCCTTCTGGAGAATGATGGGGCCCGTATCGGTCCCTTCATCCACGAAATGCACGGTTGCTCCGGTGATCTTGACGCCGCGTTCGAGCACGGCTTCGTGAACATGGAGTCCGTAGAAACCCTTTCCGCAAAACGACGGGATCAGGGCAGGGTGAATATTGATGATCTTTCCGGAATACCTGCTGATGAGTGAGGGCGGAAGGACCACCATGCAACCGGCCAATACTATAAGGTCGGTACGTGCTTCATCTATCGAAGCGATGAGCGCTTCGTGATATTTTTCTCTGTCGTCAAAAGTCTTCGGAGATATGCATACGGCTTCAATGCCTGCATTTTCCGCTCTGGTAAGCGCATATGCACCGGGATTGTTGCTGATCACGCGAACGATCTGCGCATCATGTATCTCGCCTGCTGCCAGCGCATCTATTATGGCCTGAAGATTGGTTCCGCCGCCTGATACGAGTACGGTTATCCTTAACATAGATCCACACCCTTATCTCCGGAAATGACTTCTCCGACTTTGTATGCTTTTTCTCCTGCCTGCTCGAGTACCGCAATGATCCGGTCCGCATCTGCGGGATCAGCCGCTATGACCATTCCGAGTCCGCAGTTATATGTGTTGTACATCATCTCGTCCGCGATATTGCCTTTTTTCTGAATGAGATCAAATATCGGCAGGCGGGGGAACGAGTTAAGTTCGATCCGTGCCCTCGCACCTTCGGGGAGCATGCGGGGTACATTCTCGTAAAAACCGCCGCCGGTGATGTGGCTTGCACCCTTGATCGTGATGCCGGCTTCCTTCAGCGCCTTGAATGCCTTCACATAGATGCGCGTGGGGGTAAGGAGCACGTCTCCGAGCTTTCCTCCCAGTTCATCGTAATAAGTGTTCAGGCTCTCCTCGGTCATGTCGAAGACCTTGCGGATGAGCGAGAATCCGTTGGAGTGGATACCGGTGGAGGCGATTCCTATAAGTGTATCCCCGGGTCTGATGTTCTCGCCGGTGATCATATCCTTGCGGTCCACCACGCCTACGGCAAAACCGGCAAGGTCGTATTCATCTTCGGGCATGAGTCCGGGATGCTCTGCGGTCTCACCGCCAATGAGTGCGGCTTCCGACTGCTTGCAGCCTTCGGCGACGCCTGCTACGATCGATGCGATCTTCTCGGGGATGTTTCGTCCGCATGCGATGTAGTCGAGGAAGAACAGAGGCTCTCCTCCCGCACATGCTATGTCGTTAACACACATTGCCACACAGTCGATGCCGACCGTGTCGTGCTTATCCATGATGAACGCTGCCTTGATCTTGGTCCCGACTCCGTCGGTTCCCGATACGAGCACGGGATCTTCCATCTGCTGTATCTTCTTCATCGAGAACGCTCCGGCAAATCCTCCGAGGCCGCCTAAGACCTCCGGTCTCATCGTCTCGGCTACGCTCTTTTTGATGAGTTCCACACTCCTGTAGCCCGCTTCGATATCAACGCCTGCGCTTTTGTAATCCATAAAGGTAGTCTCCTTATGAGTTTTAATAGTTCTTGTATCCTACGTCGGAAAGTCTTGCATCCTTAACCTGTACGGACTCGGACATCTCCGCGGAATAATCTTTTAATTTCTTAAGCAGCTCCGGATCCGATACGGCCAGGATCTTGGCTGCGAGTATGCCTGCATTGGCACCTCCTCCGATGGCTACGGTCGCCACGGGAATGCCGCTGGGCATCTGAACTATGGAATAGAGGGAGTCGCGTCCGCCCAGAGAAGTCGTATGCATCGGCACGCCTATGACCGGCATGGGGAAAAGCGCCGCACACATTCCGGGCAGATGGGCAGCCATACCGGCGCCTGCTATGATGACGCGTATGCCGCGTTCCTCAGCAGTGCGTGCGTACTCAAAAAATATATCCGGCTCTCTGTGAGCGGATATAATCTTCATTTCGTAGGTGATACCGAACCTGTCGAGCATCTCGGCAGCCTTGCTCATGACGCTCATATCGGAATCGGATCCCATAACTATGGATACCTGTGGCATGGATAACTCCTCTCATGTAAACATACTGAATATATAATACCATATATTACGGTAATTAGTCATCAAAAGGACGATTTAATTCTTCACATCCGGGCAGGACGAAACGCCCCTCGGAAATGATGACCCTGCGGCTTCCGTCTGCGCATACCGCTGCCAGTTCGCCGAGTTCGTCATAGGGGACCGTGATGTCCGTATGGCAGTTAAAATATGCTTTTTCCGGATCCGTCTTTCTCAGGAGCGAACACTCGTTGTCTCGTGCGATTATCTCCTTGCCGTCCGGATTATATACAGCAACGTCTTCCGACTGGCTGTAGCATGTATCGCCGAATGCAAAATGCGGCCCGGTCTTTTCCGCGATCAGGATCGGCAGTTTCGCCTCGATGTTAAGCTTTCTGGCCAGAACAAATGCCGTGGTATTGGTTCCTATCGCACACTCACCCATGGGCAGAGTCTTATGATGGAAAAGTATGTTGTCCTCGATGAGCTTGGGGCCTTCTGCACAGGAGTATGCGCTTATCATGCCGTCCTTAACCTCTATGGACAGATCATGATACTCGATCCCTTCGAGGAAAACATGCGTCACATGCAATATTCCGTTCGTTCCCGAAAGAACAGGGGATGTGAATACCTCTCCCACGGGAATGTTGACATCGGCAACACAGTTCTCGAAGATGGTCTGATGTTCGGGATCGGTCAGGGTGGCCAGACGGACCGTCAGGTCCGTGCGGTTATCACCCCGTCCGCGTACATGCACATATTCCGCGGTATCGAGTACATCAATGATGCACTGCTGCATATCGCGGTACAGTTCATAGTCGAGGTTGTTGAGCTGCACGGTGGCATTGAATACTTCCTCGAAATTATCCCCGATCGAAGGGAGCGGATAAGCAATGACGGTGAAACTCCTCTCCTCTCCGGGTATGTATTCATTGGTGGTCTTCCCCGCATAAGCGGCATATCCCGTGACCAGTTTGCGTCCGGCTTCCGTATAGTCGGCGGCTTCTTCCTTGGTCTCGGGGGTAAAATCGGGTTCTCCGAAAATGTCCACCACGGCGGGTCCCGCCTGAACCTTAGCCTCAGCCTTAACTTCTTCAAAAGCCTCTTTCAGCGCAGCTTTCCGGCACTCATTAAGTTCCTCGTCCAGAATGAGGCTCAGGTCATTCTTATGATCCAGATCGAACTGTGGATTCGGGTTTGCCCCGAAGAATCCGTTTTTTTCCACGCTCCTTCCGGTAAATAAACTGTATCCGGCCCGCATCATCGTGCATTTGAGTCCCTGCGCCGAAAGGATCCGCGAAGCTATGACCATCATCGGAAGGAAACCCAGATTGAACCTCAGTTCCGCAGTATCCTTGATCGAAAGATCTCTGCCTGTGACCTCGAAGCCCTTGATATATCCGTCGGTAAAGGTTGTTGCCATCGCCTTTAATTCATCGTCGCTCATTGCGCAGAGTTTCTTCACCATGCGTATCTCGTTATCGGATATGTATTCTCCGGACAGATACATGGTCCGCAGAAAATCATCCGCTCTGAGAGCCATGCTCTCGGATGCTATGTTAAGTTTCAGGTGCGAATACCCGTGAACGATCTGGGATCTTATCTTTTTCCTGAATTCCCTAAGGACATGATCATGGTAGTAGCCGTACAGCGCAAGTTTGATCTTCTTTGCATCCGTTCCGGCTTCTTTTACCTCATCCATCAGAGCAAGCCGCATCTTAAAGCCTTCCTCGTCCTGCTCAAATACCGAAGGGATGGCTGCACGCAGTTCGGCGTAGACCGCACAGAGCAGTCTTCCGAGTTCCGAACCGAGTTCCCGGACCGCTACAGTGGGGTTTACATAACTAGCCGCATATCGGTCAGGCCTGATCTGTGCGTACAGCCTCTCATTGATGCATGCAAGCTCCGCATTATCCAGATCATCCGCGTTTTCCATCATGTGCCACGTGTCACATAACAACTTGGTAAAGCCCGAAACTTCACTATAATATGATTCCAATTTAGTCATATCCATCAATTCAGTCCTATCCACAATAGCGCACCAAGCACCAGTATCACAATCACATTCAGGATCACTCCCACGGTCGGGACTGCCTTCCTCTTATCGACATCGGAACATGCCATGGCACCGAGTATGAGTCCTACAACCGCCATCAGAAGCGTAACAAGGAGTGCCCCGCCGAAACGGGAGTTCACTTCTCCCTGCTTTAAATAGCTCGCGATCAGGCTGTACGCCACCGAACCCGAGCACAGTATGCCGAGCACCAGCGCCATTATCCCTTTATCCGATTGTTCCTGTGCGGTAAAGATGATCCTATTCTTTCGCGCCATATTCTCTGTAATAAGCGTCTATCGCTTCCTTGATATCATCATCGATCACGACACGGCCGTTCACCGGTCTGTTGTGAAGAGCCTCGGTAACCTCAGCCATCGAAACAATGGCTGCCGTCGGGAATCCGTATCTGTCGGAGACTTCGGCCAGAGCGCTCCTTTCGGAATCCATGCCCCTCTCTCCGCGGTCCAGGCTGACCATCAGACCCACGATCTCCACATTCGCGGCGGCGCGGACCTTGGGTACGGTCTCCTCCATGGATTTACCCGATGTTGTAACGTCCTCTATCATGATGACACGGTCGCCGTCCTTGAGAGGACTTCCGAGCAGCCCACCCTTGTCTGCGCCGTGGTCCTTGGCTTCCTTGCGGTCCGAGCAGTATCTGACCTCGCGTCCGTACAGTTCGCTGTATGCCACCGCCGTGACCACGCTGATCGGGATGCCCTTGTATGCAGGCCCGAAGAGCACGTCGAAATCATCACCGTATGTCGAATGGATCGCCTGCGCATAATACTCGCCGAGTCTCTTTAACTGGGATCCGGTGACATACGCTCCCGCATTCATGAAAAAAGGGGACTTACGTCCGCTCTTTAATGTGAAATCGCCAAATTTGAGCACATCCGACTCCACCATGAATTCTATGAATTCTTCTTTATATTTGTCCATCGTCAGCTCCTTTATGTGTCCTTACGCTTTATCCCGATAATCATATCATCATCCGCCCCAAAAATCCATTTGTCATCTGCCCCAAAAATCTGTTTTGACATATGAAAAGATTTGTACTAAACTTTCACGTGGAAAATCGGAAAACACAGGAAAAAAGAGATGAAAAATCAAAGAAACGCCACCATCAGGCTGACCATGACCGCGTTGTTCATGGCATTCAACATCGCGCTCTCGTCCTTCGGCATTCCCGTTCCCGGCGGACACCTGTATCTGTGCGATGTAGCGATCTGCCTGGCATCCATCCTGCTCGGACCTTTTGAAGCTTTTGCAGTAGGCGGCATCGGATCGTTCTTAGGCGACATGATCTTTTATCCACTGCCCATGTTCGTATCCCTCGTGACACACGGACTTCAGGCAGCCCTGATATCCCTGATCTCACATCATACGTTAAAACACAACCCTAAGCTTGCATCAGGTATAGGCGTGGCTGTCGGTGCCGTCATCATGGTCACCGGATATACTCTGGGCAAGATCTTCGTCTACAGTACTCTCGAGTATGCGATCCTGAAGCTCCCCTACGAGATAGCTCAGGGTGCGCTCGGTGCGATCTTAGGCTGGGTGCTTTGCTGGAAATGCGGCATACACTCCGCTTTTGTCCGCTTTGTTTCAGACCCGGATGAGTGAAAAAGAATTCGACAAGGCTCTATCGGCTTTTACCAAGGATTTCGCAAACGGCGGAGCCGTCAGGCATCTGGCCGATTCGGGCCTTACCGTAAAAGAGATACAAAGAAAACTTGACTATCCCATGTCAGAATCTTCTGTCGGTGAGATGGTCTGGAAACACTTTGTCAATTCCGGCGTGATCCTGACCGAAGAACCGGGATCCGCCCCCGCGGAAAAAGTAAGTTATGTCCGGGAACTTGATGAGTTCGGAAGGGCGTCTTTCAGGCGTGTATCCGAACCCGTTACGCCTCCCGAAGAAGGATACTTCGAATGTGATTTCGGTCTGCTGATGCATAGGGACCGTAAGAAATACGATGAATTACTGAGTAAGCTCGACGGAACCGATCGCGACTACATATCGGGGCTTCCCTGGCCGCGCTCAAAAGTATGGCACGTCATGAACGAGCGGATGAAGCGTATCAGTCTGAAGCTTTCTGAAGCGAAATGATCTCCCGGGATATGACGCCTCTTGATACTCCCCTGTCCATGGCCTGTTTTCCTATATATCTGTGAGCATCGTCCTCCGACATATGTTCCGTTTCGATCAGTATCAGTTTTGCTCTGTTAACGATACGGATCTCATCCATTTTTTCTTCAAGAGTCTGTGCTTTTTTCTCTGCTTTCTTGTACTTATCCCTGATCGCACACATGAACCTGACGGCGCGCGAGACCAGAGCGCGGTTTACCGGCTTGGGTATGACCAGGATGCCGTGGTCAGCCACACGCTCTTTTACATCCTCGCATATATCCGCGGGCGAAACGAGTATCACCGCCGATGAATGAGACGTGCTGATGTCTATGGCCAGATCCGTAGCCGCCTCATCGGCCAGAGGAATGTTGATCATGATCACGTCATAGTCTCTCGAGACCAGCTCGCGTCTGGCCATGGAAGCACTACTCCGGACCTCTACGGCACCGTAGACGACATCCGGAATGACCTTCGATATGTAATTGCTCATCTTATCGGAAGATGACACGATGAGAACATCGCAGGTTCTGTCGGCTGCATCTGCCATTTATCTGCAATACCTCTTTACGATCTCGGCGGGTATGTACCTGCGTACAAAATCACTCTCGCTGGCAGCCTGTCCGGCTTCCTTGAGAGACTGGGGCAAAAGAGCGCCTTCCTTGCTCGTTTCGGGCAGATCGAGCTTGCGGCTTATACCGTCAAGTCCCGCATAGATGAGGAGTGCATAAGCAAGATAAGGATTACTCAGTGCATCGGGCGAACGGAGCACCGTGCGGGTCATATCCTGATATCCGGAAATGGATACCAGTTCGGAATGACATTCACTCGACCAGTTGATGCGATCGGGAGCGGTGCCTGTTCCGAACCTTGCATATGAAGTTTCCGAAGGATTCAGGAACACGGTCATATCCCTGATCCGGTCCATGATGCCCGCTGCGGCATATCTGCACACATCGTTCCCGTCTGCATCGGTTGCATAGATATTGATATGATATCCGTTACCCGGCTGGTCTTTGATCGGTACGGGCGAAAAATCCGCATACAGGCCGTTCCTGTCTGCTATGGTGGACACGACCATCTTGAATGTGGTCATCTGATCGGCGGCTTTCATCGGACGCGCATAATGGAAATCGATCTCATTCTGTCCGGGGCCGCGCTCATGGTGGGATCTCTCGGGCTCCAGGCCCATCTCCTGAATGGTCAGACAGATCTCACGCCTGATGTTCTCTCCCCGGTCAAGAGGAGCTATGTCCATATATCCGGCATTGTCATAGGGGATGAATGTCCTGTTTCCGTCATCGTCCTTTTTGAAAAGATAAAACTCCGATTCGTTTCCGAACCTGAACTCTATCCCGGCTTTCTCGGCACATCTGCAAGCCTCTTTGAGTATATTTCTCGTATCGCAGACAAAAGGAGTTTTGTCAGGAGTATACACATCACAGTACATCCTGATTACCGTACCGTTATCGGATCTCCATGGCAGGACAGCCAGCGTCTCGGGATCGGGGCAAAGATACAGATACGAGTATCCGCTGTCCTCAAAACCCGCTATCTCGCTGCTTCCTATCGGAATACCTCCGTTAAAGGCTTTCTTAAGCTCGGCAGGCAGTACCGATATGTTCTTCTGTACGCCGAAAGCATCACGAAAAGCCATACGGATGAACTTAACGTTCTCCTCCTCGATATATTGCATGATCTCTTCAGGTAGATATGACATCTGCTTCCCTCCTTGAAGCGGCTTCCACGAAGCCTTTGAATATAGGGTGCGGTTTGTTCGGGCGCGACTTGAATTCGGGATGGAACTGAACACCGATGAAGAAAGGATGTTCCTTTATCTCCACTGTCTCGACCAGTCTGCCGTCCGGTGACATACCGGAAATCACGAGTCCTTTTCCGGAAAGGATCTCTCTGTAATCATTATTATACTCGTAGCGATGACGATGACGCTCGGCGATCTCAAGCGTGCCGTAGCATCTCTCCATCAATGTGCCCGGAGTTATCGTGCAGGGATAGGATCCGAGCCTTAAGGTTCCGCCCTTGTCTATGCTGTCGGACTGACCGGGCATGAAATCGATGACCTTGTTTTTGCAAAGTTCATCAAACTCTCCGGAATTGGCATCGGTGATCCCGCATACGTTTCTGGCATATTCTATGACCGCGATCTGCATTCCGAGACAGATCCCGAAATACGGTATCCCGTGCTCTCTCGCATACTGTGCGGACAGGATCATTCCTTCTATTCCCCTGTCGCCGAATCCGCCGGGAACGATGATCCCCTGCAGATCATTCAGGCGCCCGTCTATTGTATCATAAGTTAATTCTTCAGAGTCGATCCACTCTATCTTTATGTGTGAATTAAGTGCGAATCCCGCATGGTTAAGAGCCTCGGCAACCGACAGATATGCATCGTGGAGCTGAACGTACTTGCCGATCAGACCTATCTTTATCTCGCGGTCACGGTTTGCTATGTTGCTGACCACATTCGTCCATTCGGTCAGGTCGGGTTCGGGAACATCGAGCTTAAGTTCCCTGCAGACCACTTCCGAAAAATGGGATCTCTCAAGCATGAGAGGAGCTTCATAGAGATTGGGAAGTGTGATGTTCTCTATGACACAGTCTTCTTTTACATTACAGAACATTGAGATCTTCTTAAATATCGATTCCTCAAGAGGCTCGTCACAACGCAGCACTATAACGTTCGGATTGATACCCATGCCCTGGAGTTCTTTTACGGAATGCTGTGTGGGTTTGGTCTTGTGTTCTTCCGATCCGTGAAGATAAGGGAGAAGTGTTACATGAATGAACAGACTGTTTTCCTTGCCGACTTCGAGGGAGATCTGGCGCACTGCCTCGATGAAGGGCTGAGACTCTATATCACCGATCGTACCTCCGATCTCGGTGATGACTACATCGGCGTCGGTCTTTTTGCCGACTCTGTATACGAACTCCTTGATCTCGTTCGTGATGTGTGGGATGACCTGTACCGTGGAGCCCAAGTATTCTCCGCGGCGTTCCTTGTTCAGAACATTCCAGTACACTTTTCCGGAAGTCAGGTTGGAGTATTTGTTCAGATTCTCATCTATGAATCTCTCATAATGTCCGAGATCCAGGTCCGTCTCCGCTCCGTCCTCGGTCACGAATACCTCCCCGTGCTGATACGGGCTCATGGTCCCCGGATCGACATTGATATACGGATCGAGTTTCTGTGCAGCTACTTTAAGTCCTCTGGATTTTAAGAGCCGTCCCAGCGAGGCTGCCGTGATGCCTTTTCCGAGTCCCGAAACGACTCCTCCCGTCACGAATATATATTTGGTCATATACTCCTCCTTCCTGCCAGACATACGATACTCCCCTTCCTGCCTGACATACGGTCTTACTGTCCGCAGATCTACAGGTTGCTGTATCCCATGAGGAACCTGTCCACTTCGGCTGCGCATCCTAAGCCTTCATGTATGGCCCATACGACGAGCGACTGTCCTCTGTGCATATCTCCGGCTGTGAAAACTCCGGGGACCGACGTTGCATATTCATCTTCGGATGAAGTCTTCACGGTCCCTCGCTGTGTCCTTTCTACGCCGACCGAATCGGTCAAATAGTCTTCGGCTCCGATAAAACCGGCCGCGATAAGCAGCAGATCGCAGGGCAGTTCCTTCTCCGTACCTGCTTTTTCCTTAAGGGCGCCCTGCTCAAATCCGACATTAACGCTCCTTACCGCCCTGATCTTACCCTTATCTGATATGACCTCCTTAACGGTAGTCTCATACACTCTCGGATCCGAACCGTACTTCCATACAGCCTCGGTATGACCGTAGTCGGTCCTGAGGGTCTTGGGCCATTCGGGCCAGGGATTGTCTGCTCTCCTTACTTCGGGAGGACAGGGCATCATCTCAATGGCCGTAACCGACTTGGCACCCATGCGGATCACGGTACCGATACAGTCATTACCCGTATCTCCGCCTCCTACGACTATCACATTCTTACCCTCGACCAGAGATGTTATCTTCCGGTCTATCTTGCCGTTTAACAGCCCCCTGGTGACTTGACTCAAGAAGTCAACCGCATAATATATGCCTTTGACTCCATCCATGCCTGCTGCCCCGAGAGGTCTCGCTTTCTTGGCTCCGCAGCACATAACCACGGCATCGGATCCTTTCTTTATCTCTTCAAAGGAGATATCCCTTCCGACATCGCAGCCGGTCTTAAATACTATCCCCTCTTCTTCGAGGACCTTACGCCTGCGTTCGATCACGCTCTTGTCGAGCTTCATGTTGGGAATGCCGTACATCAGAAGTCCGCCTATGCGATCATCTCTCTCATATACGGTCACGCTGTGGCCGCGCCTGTTAAGTCTGAACGCGCAGGCAAGCCCCGAAGGCCCGCTGCCGATCACGGCGACTTTCTTGCCGCTCCTTACTTCAGGGATGATGGGTGTCATCGTTCCTTTGTGATAAGCGGTCTCGATGATATAGAGTTCATTGTCACGTATCGTTACGGGGTCGCCGTATTGACCGTTTATGCACGCCTTTTCACACAGCGCGGGACATACCCTTCCGGTGAACTCCGGAAAAGGATTGGTCTTGATAAGCCTTCTGAACGCGTGGGTGTCATGCCCCTTATATACCGCATCGTTCCACTCGGGGATCAGATTGTGAAGCGGACATCCGGTGACCATTCCCTTAAGTTTCATGGCCGACTGGCAGAAAGGGACTCCGCAGTCCATGCATCTGGCCGCCTGACATACTCTGGTTTCCTCCGAAGCATATTCATGGAATTCGTTGAAGTTACATGTACGCACTTCGGGCGATATCTCAGCATTTTCAGTTCTTGTATATTCCAAAAATCCCGTTGCTTTTCCCATATCAGATCACACTCCCCGTCACTTTCTTAAATGCTTCCAACTCTGCATCTTCATGAGATATTCCCTGCTCTTCAAATCCGGCTATGGCCGATATGATCTTCTGATAGTCCACCGGAATGATCTTCTTAAACGATGCGATCTCGTTCTCAAAATCATCCAGGATCGCACCGGCCAGTTCGGATGAAGTCTCTTTATGGTAGTCGGTCAGGATGTTCTTAAGTTCCTCGATATCATATTTCTCGCTCACATCCGACAGCGTCACCATATCCTTGTTGATCCTGCGGTAAAGTGTATGATCCCTGTCGAGAACGTAAGCGATACCGCCGCTCATGCCTGCTGCGAAATTCTTGCCGGTAGGTCCTAAGATCACCGCACGTCCTCCGGTCATGTACTCAAGACCATGATCGCCGCACCCTTCGGATACCGCCGTGGCACCGGAGTTACGCACACAGAATCTCTCGCCGGCTATACCGCAGATATATGCTTTACCGGAGGTCGCTCCGTAGAGAGCCACATTACCGGCGATCACGTTCTCGGATGCCCTGAACTTGCTTCCTTCAGGAGGAACGACTACGATCTTGCCGCCGGACAGTCCTTTTCCGAGACCGTCGTTTGCGTCACCGTAGAGACGAAGGGTCAGGCCGCCCGGTATGAACGCGCCGAAGGACTGACCGCCTCCGCCGCTGCAGTTGACCGTATACGTATCTTCGGGAAGTTCTCTGTTTCCGGACTTCCCGTGAGTGGATTTAAGTATCTCGCTCCCGAGTATCGTTCCGAAGGTCCTGTCGGTCGAATCGACATGAACATCGATCACGTGCCTGTCTTTTGACCCGGATCTGCTTTCCTTATCAAACCACGGTAAGAGCACCGACTCATCAAGTGTCTTTTCCAGTTTGAAATCATATATGTCCGCGGGATCGAAACGCCTGATGCTCTCTTCTTCCGCGCCTTCTCCCAGGATCATGTCCAGAGCGACCGAAGCGGCTCTCGAATGGATCTGTGCGTCGCGCTTACGCAGGCAGGAAGTTCGTCCCACGAGCTCATCCACACTCCTGATACCGAGTGATGCCATGATCTCGCGAAGGTCCATCGCCACGAACTTCATAAAGTTCATGACGTATTCGGGCTTTCCGCAGAAACGCTTCCTGAGTTCGGCGTTCTGGGTAGCTATGCCGGCAGGACATGTATCCTTGGAGCAGACTCTCATCATCATGCATCCCAAAGATACGAGCGGAGCTGTCGCAAACCCGAATTCCTCGGCCCCGAGGCAGGCAGCTATGGCCACATCGCGGCCGCTCATGAGCTTACCGTCCGTCTCTATGCGTACTCTGGTCCTTAAGCCGTTACGGATAAGACTCTGATGTGTCTCAGCCACTCCGAGCTCCCAGGGAAGCCCTGCGCAGTGAACCGATGAGTAAGGTGCAGCGCCCGTACCTCCGTCATATCCGGATATCAGGACTACCTGTGCACCCGCTTTGGCAACACCCGAAGCGATCGTGCCCACACCCGCTTCCGAAACGAGCTTAACGGATATGCGCGCATCACGATTTGCGTTCTTAAGATCATATATCAGCTGGGCAAGATCCTCTATCGAGTAGATGTCATGATGAGGAGGCGGGGATATCAGCTGCACACCGGGAGTTGAGTGTCTGGTCCTGGCAACCCAGGGATATACTTTTTTGCCGGGAAGGTTTCCGCCTTCTCCCGGCTTGGCTCCCTGTGCCATCTTGATCTGTATCTCCTGAGCGCTTAACAGATATTCGCCGGTCACACCGAACCTGCCGGATGCCACCTGCTTGACCGCGCTGTTCCTCTCGGTACCGAAACGGTCCGTGGCCTCTCCGCCCTCACCGGTGTTGGACTTGCCGCCCAGTCTGTTCATCGCTATGGCTATGGTCTCATGAGCTTCCTGAGAAAGTGAGCCGTAGGACATGGCTCCTACCTGGAATCTCTTCACGATCTCCTCAACGGGCTCGACCTCATCTATGGTTACGGGCTCTCCTGCGGGAACGAATTCGAGTAGTCCGCGCAGCGTATGGGGATGGTTCTTATCATCCACGAGTTTCGTATATTCCTTATATGTCTCGTAATCACCGTTTCTGACCGCCTGCTGGAGCAGTGTGATGACCACAGGATTATAGAGGTGGTCTTCCTTATCCGGGCCGCTCCTTAAGTTGTGGAAACCGATCGAATCAAGCGATGTATCCGAAGGAAGTCCCATCGGATCGAAGGCGTGATCGTGTCTGTAGGCTATGCCCTCTTCGATCTCCTTTAAGCCTATGCCGCCCACACGGCTTACGGTTCCGGTAAAGTAATTGTCTATGACCTCCCGGCTCAAACCTATGGCTTCGAATATACGGGCCGACTGGTATGACTGGATCGTCGAGATGCCCATCTTGGCGGCGATCTTAACGACGCCTTTGAGGAGCGCATCGTCATAGTCATCAACAGCCGTGTAATAATCCTTATCAAGAAGCCCTATATCTATGAGTTCGCCTATGCATTCGTGAGCGAGATACGGGTTCAGAGCCCTGGCACCGAAGCCCAGGATGCAGGCTGCCTGATGAACATCGCGTATCTCACCGCTCTCAAGTATCAGTGATACGGCGGTACGCTTTCTCGTGCGTACCAGATGCTGCTCTACAGCCGATACCGCAAGCAGCGAAGGGATCGGCACATGGTTTTCGTCAACTCCCCTGTCCGAAAGAATGATGATGTTGGCGCCCTTTGATACGGCGCGGTCTACGGATACGTAGAGCTGCTCGACCGCACGTGCCAGAGACGTGTGCTTGTAATACAGAAGCGAAACGGTATCCGCATGGAACCCGGGGCGGTCGAGCGACCTTATCTTCATCAGATCCACTCCGGTAAGGATCGGATTATTCACCTCGAGTACGGTGCAGTTTTCCCCTTTTTCATTCAAAAGATCTCCGTCCGAACCTATATATACCGTGGTATCGGTCACGATCTTTTCTCTCAGGGAATCGATCGGAGGATTCGTGACCTGGGCGAACTGCTGCTTGAAATACCAGAACAGGATCTGATGGTGCTCGGACAGCACTGCCAGCGGAACGTCATGTCCCATGGACACGGTACGCTCCACACCTTCCTTGGCCATATAGAGAATATTGCCGGTCACCTCTTCATAGCTGTATCCGAATACCTTATAGAGCTTGTCGCGCTCGTCTCCGGATTCGGAGGGAACCTTGTGGTTGGGGATCGGAAGTTTCGATAAATGGATCAGATGCGAATCGAGCCATTCTCCGTAAGGACTTCTGTGAGCATAGTAATCCTTGCACTCTTCGTCGGAGATGATACGCTTCTTTAATGTATCCACAAGAAGGATGCGCCCGGGAGTGAGTCTGGATTTCTTTACGATCTTTTCGGGCTCGATCGGAAGAACGCCCACCTCGGATGAGAGGATCAGGCGGTTATCATCGGTTATGTAGTATCTGGAAGGGCGCAGACCGTTTCTGTCGAGAGTCGCGCCGAAGATGTCCCCGTCAGAGAAAAGCAGCGCCGCAGGACCGTCCCAGGGTTCCATCATCGTTGCATAGTAGTGATAGAAGTCCTTTTTCTCCTCACTCATGAAACGGTTGTACTTCCAGGGCTCGGGAACCAGCGTCATGATCGCGAGCGGCAGGTCCATGCCGTTCATGTACATGAACTCGAGAGTGTTATCGAGCATAGCCGAGTCAGATCCGTCCGCGCTGATCACGGGATAGATCTTGCTCATCTCATCGGACATGACGGGCGAGGTCATCGTCTCCTCACGTGCGAGCATCCTGTCGGAGTTGCCGCGGATCGTATTGATCTCTCCGTTGTGTGCGAGGAACCTGTAAGGGTGTGCACGATCCCAGCTGGGATTCGTGTTGGTAGAGAAACGTGAATGCACGAGGGCGATCGCAGTCTTATAATCTCTGCTCTGAAGGTCCGTATAGAATCTGCGCAGCTGTCCTACGAGGAACATGCCCTTATATACTATCGTTCTTGACGATAATGAACATATGTATGTATCACCGGAGCTCTGCTCGAACTCCCTTCGGATCACATACAGTTTTCTGTCAAAATCTATACCGCGGCTGATGTCTTCGGGACGTTTTAAGAAACACTGCATGATGCAGGGCATGGAATCGAGCGCTCTTTTGCCGAGAATGGACGGATCGGTCGGGACTTTTCTCCAGCCGAGCACCTCCACACCGTCCTTGCCGGCGATGACTTCAAGCATGCGGATCGCAAAAGTACGCTTGAGCTCATCCTGCGGAAGAAAGAACATCCCGACACCGTAGTCACGTGCGTCTCCGAGTTCGATACCGCATTCCGACGCTGCTTTCTTAAAGAAAGTGTGTGATATCTGTACAAGAATGCCGACGCCGTCTCCGACCTCACCGGTTGCATCCTTACCTGCCCGATGCTCGAGTTTCTCCACGATATGAAGCGCATCATCCATGACCGAATAGGCGGCTGTACCGTCGATACTGACTACGGCTCCTATTCCGCAGGCATCATGTTCACGATCGTATCCTATCACGTTTTTCATAATTTCCCCTCGTCTGGTTGGCATTTTCTTCAGTAAAAACAAAAAAAGACGCTCATCGAGGGGACACTGTCCCATCAATGAACGCCTTTGCTCATTTACCTAATTGTATACAGGTATACGATTTATGTCAATATCTTTTTCACCGTTTTTAACGACGTCTTAATGACGTATTAACGACTTTTAGCGATGTTCTCACAGAGACGTCTCAATCCTCCACGATATACCAGTCATCGTCCTCTTCATCATAGTAGTAGATCTCGTCTTCATCTTCGTCATAATAGAACAGCGTTTCAGAATCCTCATCATAGAGATAGAGAACATCATCCTCATAGCAGTACCATATGTCTTCCTCGGAGTCATACAGCCAGCCGTCGTCCATATCATCATTTCCGTAAGATGTATAATCATCGCAGTCATAATCGTAGCTGTACTCGCAGGATCCGCCGCTGCTGATGTTGCATCCGTACTCTTCCTCGTATGATCCCCAGCCGCTCCAGCTGTCTTCAAATCCGCCGTAATCATAGTAATGGTCATAGTCGGCCCCGTATACAAAATTGCCCAGCCACTCGATATATTCATCATCCAGACCGATCGCTCTGTAAACAACGGTCAGCTGATTATAGAAATCCGAGTCACCGTAGGGCAGGGATACCGCAAGTCCCGTCAATTCGTTTTTATCGGTTGTATGCCCGTAATATGCCACGGCCGCCTTAAGCGCCGACATCAGATTTTTGGCTTCGGTACTGCTGTTGTCGATACTCTCGACCAGCGCCAGGATATCACTGATGTAGTAATCCTCAAGAGTGACGTCACTCTCATCAAATCCCCAGTCATCCCAGAAGCTTCTGCCTTTGGCCATGTGAGGTGTACTGTAGTTGGCATCCAGCAGCGCGGCTTCGTTCTTGTATGCATACGCCTTCCATGCTTCAAACAGGCTCTTCGCGGTCGATACATTGAACAGTCCCATGCAGGACGAGTAATCATCGCTGTGCTGCCTCTCGTTGTCTTTAATGATCTCATCCACTATGTATTTGCCCAGGAGCGGAGTGGCAATTCCGGGGTTTTTCTCAAGTTCCTTCATCCATCCCGTATAGCTCCATCCTAGCCCCGACTCGAAGTCTTCCGACAGCAGGGCATACTTACAATACGGAGCCAGCGCATACAGTGTCTCCATGCTGGCCATGATACAGCAGTCCATGCCGATGATATCGAAACGTACATCGCTGTGTTCGGCAAAAGCCCTCGACATTTCATCCAGTGTCAGGCTGTCATCCTCAGACTGCCACTCGTCATAGCCGAATCCGTATACCGGTCCTCCGCCGTGATCCCAAAATACGAAGAAATACCGGTCAGCCGGATAATTTTTCTTACAGAACCCGATAAACTCGGACAGAGTCTTCTCCGATGTACAGTCAAGCTGACCGAGATCATCGCGTATCAGTTCAAACCTGCCGTTATCCACCCGGTATGTCTGCGCGGTCCTCGATGAGATATCGTAATCCTGCCATTCCCTGGTACCCATGGTCTGAACTATGACATTCACGTTGTCTCCGACTCCGGATCTCATCATCTCGGCTATGTCCGTGGTCGCCTCACCGGCATTGGTTTCCAGATCGGATCCGTTGATATAGACCATGACGGTAGCGGATGATGCATCGGAACCGACTGATACGGATGAAATATCCGCATAGGTACCCGGCGCATTATAATCTTCACTGTCATTACCGTGACTGTGAGCGGCCACGTTCGAGTTACTCTGCTGGCTTACTCCGCTGCTGTATTCATACTCATCCTCGTCGTCCGGGATCAGCATGATGATCAGGAAAAGCACACCCAGCACAGCCAGGATCGCTATGAGCCATTTTAACGGTTTGTGTTTTTTCTCCATGTTGTCTTATTCCTTTGTTATCTTGAAATATGTTGTATCCTTGAGCGACCTGTAGCGGATCGCTCCCTCCGGACATGAGCGGATGCATTCACCGCAATGTATGCACTCATGGTCTCCGACCCTGCGCGTGTCCATCTTACAGACAGCGATACAGGCATTACAGCCGGTGCAACGGCTCCTGTCCACGGCTATCCCGAAGAAAGAGACAGGATTAAACAGCGAATAGATCGCGCCCAGAGGGCACAGGAATCTGCAAAATGCTCTGTAGCATACCGGAAACAAGAGCAGGCATGCAGCCAGCACGAACACCTTCCACGAAAACAGCCATCCGATCTGTGACTTCAGATGCTCATCGGCCAGTACCAGAGGGATCCCTGCTTCAAGAGTTCCGGCCGGGCATATGTACTTGCAGAATCCGGGGACAAGCCTGACCAGAGGTATCGCTATGACAAAGACGATCAGGATCACATATTTGATATATGACAGTGCTTTAGTCACTCCGTTCTTACGGATCTTCGGTACCGGTATCATATAAAGGAGTTCCTGGATCAGTCCGAACGGACATAAGAAACCGCAGATCAGCCTTCCGAAAAGTATGCCGAACAAAAGCAGCGTACCGAGGATATACAGCGGGATCCTGTATGCAGATCCGATAAGAGAACTCTGCAGACTGCCGAGCGGACAGGCACCCACCGCTCCCGGACAGGAGTAACAGTTTAATCCCGGGACGCATATTCCCTTGGAGCCGCCCTTATAAATCTTACCGTTGACGAAGCCGGTTATATGGCAGTTATAGAGCACGGCCGATATGAGCTGAGTATACTTTCTCTTCATCCGATGCCTATGCACTCCATGCAGATCATAACCGCCTTGCTCAGCACATCTCTTGCTCCGCCGTCCGCTATTCCCGCGATCATCATCGCCGCGGCAGCAACCAGTATGATCACGGAGATCATCCGCTTAGGTGATTTATCTTTCATTCCGGTCACTCCAGATAATCGGCCAGTTTCGCCACGGTGTCGCTGTAACTGGCCCCGTTAAGCATCGCACCTATCAGATGCCCGTCCCTGTCCACGAAAAAGGACGAGGGGATGTATTGAAGACCCGCGATCAGATCGTATATATCATCACTGGTACGCAGGTTAACAAACTCTGCTCCCGCATCACCCAAAATGCTGTTTGCCGCAGAGACATTTCTGTCGATCCCGTCATACACATCACACACTATGGCGATCAGATTCACGTTATCGGGCAGCTCACGATAAAGCTCCGCATAGTCTCCCATCTCGGAGATGCATGGCTGGCAGTAGGTGCCCCATACATGCACGATCGTAATATCGTAATCGGAAAAAACATCCTGTGTGATCTCTTCATTGTCCAGAGTAAGCGTCTTAAACCTGACAGTGCCGCCTGACAGTTCCGAAGCGGGGATGTTTACCGTCACGGTGTTGCCGCCCGTACTTCCGGTCGTGGTCGAATCATCGGATCCGGACGCAACCTGCGCGAAGCCTTCTCCGGGTTCATCGGAATCAGCAGAAGCCTGCGCGAAGCCTTCTCCGGGTTCATCGTCTTCATACTGGGCGGGTTCGTTATCCTGGGTCTGAACCGAAGCTTCATCCTCATCTTTGTCTCCGGGGATGTCTTGACCGGCCTGGTCATTTGCGGATGTGACCGTCGTCTGCTGGCTTACGGAAACATCTTCGTCCTCATCATCCGGAAGCAGCATGAAAATGATAAAAACCACTCCCAGCACTGCCAGTATTCCTATGATCACATTTCTTATCGTTTTCAACATTCCGGTAATTCTCCTGTGGTCTGTTTCGCTGCCTTACCGATTATAACACAACACGGCTCCGGTCAAAACGCCCGAAGCCGGTCAGAATATCACATAATTATTTCTTGCGTTCCACAGGATCCATTCATCGTATCCCGCATCTTCCACTGCTCTTATCTGCTCTTTTATCTCATCCGCTCCGTATGAGATATGGCCCGTGACCCATGTAGCCGTAAATGCCTGAAGCCACGCTCTCACGACAGCTCTGTCCGAGTCCGGCACATCGGATAAGACTTCCGCGGAATCGGAAAGCGCTGCGTATACCGTATCATAGGGTCTGGCATCGGGAACGGAAAAGCCGTAAACGCCGTTACCGTAGTGTGAAGGATATACCATCGGACAGATCGCATCCACACATGTGGAAAGCGCCGCATAATCCTGACCGACCATGGTCACATCGATCTCGTTTCCGATGACCGTACCGAACAGATCCGCTGATACCGGAATGCCCTTGGCGTGTATCCTTTCGGAAGCTTTTCTTAAGAATCCTTCTATGTAGGTATGCTTATCGGTATCCGAGAGTTCTGTTCCGTAATCGGCGTTTGCCGCTTCATCTCCGACCGGGAACCTGACATAGTCATACTGGATCTCATCAAACCCCAGATCCGCACCGTATTCCGCAAGTTCGATCATATATTCCCATGTATCTTCGTTACAGGGATTGACCCATGCAAGTCCTTCTTTGTCGGTGACGGGTCTGCCGTCATCGGATAAAAGAGCCAGTTCCGGAACGGCCTCGGCAAGTATCGGATCCTTGAAGCAGGCTATCCTGCCTATCACATATATGTCTCTTTTCTTAAGTTCGGACAAAACCGCATCTATGTCACGGATAAATCCGACACAGGCTCCTATGTCCGCAGGGGTGCCCGAAGGCATCTTGAATGTCACAACGCCCTCATCATTCTTTATGTCGAGCACTACCGCATTCACCTCGGTCCGGTCGATGACATCAAGTATCTCCTCAAATCTCGAACTGCCTGCTACGGGGCCGGTGACATATATGCCCCTGACCTTCACGTGCGAAGTAAGCCACTGTTCCCTGTCAAAGGCTGTTTCTCCGGCTTCATCCTCGTCCGCTTCCGCTTCTTTTGCGGCAGCCTCTTCAGCCGCCTTTTTTTTGGCGATCTCAGGCTTTACGGATGAACCTTTTCCTGATAACGATTCAGCCTCTGCCGCCGCTGTCCCGGTTTCCTCAACCGTTTCTTCCCGATCACCCTTAAGGGGTCCGAACTTCGGCCCGTTTCCTCCGGGAACGCCTGTCACGAGCAGCACAATTATAGCTGCGGAGGCAATGATCACCCCTGCAGCCATAAAGGTTATCATCAATATCTTTCTTTTTCTTATCTGTTGTTCGGAAAGCCGGCTCTTTTTCCACTCGCGTCTGTTCATTCAGAGGGTTCCTTTGTCATGAAAGATATACATATCATTTTAACATGGCAACGATCCACTCGGGGGCAGGAGTCTTCATTTCCTCGTCCGTCGCCATCTGTTCCATTATACCCTGAACCGCATACCAGAAGCATCTGGCCATGGTGTCGGCGTCTCCTTTATGGAAAATGCCTTCTTTCTGTCCGCGTTCGATCATTTTGACGGTCGGTGTAAGTGCGTCTGCGGATTCAGCGAGTTTCCTGGCTTCCTCCGGCATCCCCACGCGTCTTACCTGCCCCATCAGCACGAACATATAGAATACCCACGGCTGTTCTTTTGCAAAAGACATTACCTGCCCCAGAAAGGATGTCAGATATACATCCGGAGGAACCTCCTCGGGACATGCTATGGAGCCGGGACCTTCGCTTCCCATCCTGACCAGCTCCATCAGCAGATCTTCTTTGGATCCGAAATAATGAAACATAAGTCCCGTGCTCATCGGCACCGCCTCGGCGATATCGGTGATCTTCGTATCGTGATATCCACGCTCCACAAACAGTTTGAGCGCGGTCATGAGTATCGCTTTTCTGCGTTCTTCTTTCTGTTCTTTTCTGGTCATGCCAAACCTCTGTATATCAGATCTCGATGTTTCTCTTCAGGTTCTTCGGGATTGACTTATACCTCGATGCTTCTCCTTAAACTCTTCAGGATCCTCTTATACCTCGATGCTTCTCTTTAAGCTCTTCAGGATCCTCTGGACCGCGAATTTACCAGAAACCACCGCCACGGGAAGTCCGCCGGGACTCATGATCCACTGACCGGCGATGAAGAGATTCGACACACCTTTTACCGTGCCCTTAAATCTCATCTGTTTGCTGCCCACAGTCGTGACGAATCCCATATATGATCCGTGATATGCATTACAATACCTGTTATATGTCAGCGGTGTCCAGGAATCAAGTATTTCGATCCTGCCTGCCAGTTCGGGGAAGGCTGTAACTATCCTGTCGGTCACTTCTTCTGTCAGTTTACGTTTAGCCGCTTTATAGTCTTCCGGGTTCAGGCTTTCCCAGAATAAGTAATCTTCATCGGACTGGCACAGATTAGCCTGGAGCACTGCCTTACCCGCGGGCGCAAAGCTGTCGTCATATGAGTAGTTCTTGACCGAGATCCTGTCAAAACTTCTCTCTCCTACCTTAAGAGGCTCACAGTCAAAGAATATCGTATCCTTTACCGAAAAATCATCATCGATGGCATACGCTACCTGGAAGCCTGTCGTGATCGGGTATGCTTTACGGTTTTCATATGCCTTCGCAAGTCCTGCGGACATATACTTTCTGTCTATCAGTTTACCAAAAAGAAAGTCCGTATCAACAGCACTTATTACATAATCCGCGTTTACAGACGTACCGTCCGCTAGACGGATGCCGGATGCTTTCTTCCTGTCGATCACGATCTCATCGACTGAAGCGGATGTATGAAGCACACCGCCCATTTCCTTAAATCTTGCCGCCATGCGAAGTGACATGGCGAGGGACCCTTTCATCGGGATCTTGCCATTACCGCTCGTCATCGTACCATATGATACGAGAAGTGAATACGCGGTATACTCTTCCGGCAGATAATCACCCATCATCTTACGTATCACGGGTGACTTGAATCTTTGGCCCAACTCTCTGCAGTTTATATTACCATACTCTTTCATGACCTTGGGCATATTGGCCATGCCCTTACCCATTTCCATGTAATCCTTTATCCCCATCATATCCATGGGTTTGATCGAAGGTATCACACAGCTCTCCGCATATCTGACATATTGAATGAACTTACGGATCTCAGCCTCATCTTCGGGGGATTCGTTTATCAGTTCCCGCTCGGTCCTGTCCAGATCGTTCCAGAGAGTTGCTTCTCTCCCGGCTACACGGCTGGTATAGAATTTCTCGGTATCGGCATATTCCGTATTCTCGTCGATAGCTCCCACGGTCTTCCATACTTCCCAAAGACCGGTCTGCGGATCGGTCCCGGTGAGCCAGTGTATGCAGTTATCGATGTGATATCCCTGTCTGTTCCATCCCATGCATTCGCCGCCCGGGATCGCATTCTTCTCATATATCTCCGCATCAAATCCGGCCTTCAATGCATATACGCCTGCGGATAATCCGGCGATACCTCCGCCGATTATGATCACTTTCTTCTTGTCTCTGCTCATTTTATTCGTCCTCCTGTCGGTTGTTTGGGTGAGCAGTGCCTGGTTGGTTCTTGGTTGGTTCTTGATTGGTTTTTGGTTTCCTTTTGGGTTGCCTTTTTGGTTGCCTTTTGGCTGCCTTTTGGCTGCCTTTTTGGTTGCCTTTTTGGTTGCCTTTTTGGTTGCCTTTTGGATTGCCTTTTGGATTGCCTTTTGGATTGCCTTTTGGATTGCCTTTTTGGTTGCCTTTTTGGTTGCCTTTTTGGTTGCCTTTTTGGTTGCCTTTTTGGTTGCCTTTTTGGTTGCCTTTTGGCTTTCTTTATGTTGGTTGAACGGCATTTCATTGAATGTGTATTCAATATAAACTCAGTGCGTTGGTTTTGTCAATAGTTTCGTTGAATATTTTTTCAACAAATTAGTATTCCCCCAAAAATCGGAAGTAATCCGGCTGAAAGCACTGGGATTCGCTGCTTCGGCGATTTCCAGTGCTTTTAGCTCCGCGGATGTGCGCGGGGAGCACTGGAATTTTTGATCTGGCGGATTCCCAGTGCTTTTTCCGCGGGATTACTGCGATGATTACACTGGGATCCGCGGTCTCCGGTGATTTCCAGTGCTTTTAGTTCCGCGGGTGTGAGCGGGGAGCACTGGGATTTTTGATCTGGCGGATTCCCAGTGCTTTTTTCGCGGGGTTACTGCGGTGATTGCACTGGGATCTGCGGCCTACGGCGATTTCCAGTGCTTTTAGCTCCGCGGATGTGCGAGGGGAGCACTGGGATTTTTTGTTCTGGCGGATTTCCAGTGCTTTTTCCGCGGGATTACTGCGATGATTGCACTGGGATCTGCGGACTTCGGCGATTCCCAGTGCTTTTTCCACGGAGGTACTGCTCTGAATGCGCCGGAATCCGCACATCTCGACCGAGCGCCGCCGGATCCCATGTTAAAGTGCGGTTCATATTGAGATGCGGTTCATGTTGAGATGCTGTTTTTGATTTGTTATAGTGGAAAAAATGAAAGGAACACTACTATGAACGAACATATTCTGTGGTATGACACCCCCGCCTCCTGCTGGAACGAAGCTCTCCCCCTCGGAAACGGCTTCATGGGTTCCATGTGCTTCGGAGGGACTCTGATCGACCGCTTTCAGTTAAATCTCGACAGTCTTTGGGAGGGAGTATTTCGCGACCGGATAAACCCCGATGCCCGTGAAGCTGTAGATAAGGCAAGATCCCTGCTAAGAGAAGGCAGGATACGCGAAGCCGAAGAACTGTCCAATGAAGCCTTGTCAGGAATCCCCGACTATCAATGTCGTTATGTTCCTCTCGGAGACCTTTTCCTGATACCTGAAGGTCAGGAGCGCATCACTCTTCTGGGAATGCGGGAATACTGGAATCCGCAGCTGAATAAAAACGAAGAGATCCCCGGATACAGACGAAGCCTCGACATTCATTCGGGAATCCATAGCGTATCCTATGAAAAAGAAGGCAAGCACTTTAACCGTGAATGCTTCATCTCCAATCCCGATCGTGTGATGGTCATCCGCGCCTCGGGAGCACCTTTCCGCCTGATGATCGCAAGAGGCTCCGATGCCGGCATATATACACGCGCCGACGATCACACTCTGTGCATGTCGGGGCAGACATGTGCCAACGGGATTCGCTACCATATGGCGGTCCGAGTGATCGGTGGTCCGGTAAAGATCGTCGGACAGATGATGCATTGTCCGGCTGACAGTGTGATCCTTATCTCCGGTCAGACAGACTTCTATGCGGAAGATCCGGAAGCGGATGCAATGAAGACTCTTGATGCGGCTTCGCAGAAGTCATATGAAGACCTGAAAGCGGATCATGTCAAAGATTTCTCATCGTACATGGACCGCTGTGTGCTCTCACTCGAATCCGGGGACCGCTCATCCGTTCCCACGGACCGGCGTCTGGAACTTGTATCGGAAGGCCAGGAGGATCCGGGACTCATCAATCTGGCTTTTGCCTATGGTCGATACCTGCTGATATCTTCGAGCCGCGAAGGAAGTCTGCCCGCAAATCTGCAGGGTATCTGGAATGACAGTTTCTATCCTGCCTGGGACAGTAAATATACGATCAACATAAATGCCGAAATGAACTATTGGCCTGCGGAAGTGACCGGGCTTGGAGATCTGCATGCACCGCTTTTTGACCATATGGAACGCATGATACCGCACGGCCGTGATGCGGCCCGGCGCATGTACGGCGCGAATGGTTGGATGGCACATCACAACACTGATATCTGGGGCGACTGTGCTCCGCAGGATATATGGCCACCCTCGACCTATTGGCAGATGGGGGCTGCGTGGCTGTGCCTGCATATCCTCGAGCATGCGCGTTTTACTCAGGATGACGACTTCCTTAAGAAGCACCTTCCGATGATAAAGGAGGCCGCACTCTTCTTCGAGGAGACTCTTCAGGAAAACGATCAGGGACAGCTCGTAGTTACGCCATCCGTATCTCCGGAAAACATATATAAGATTGGAGATGAAGAGGGTGCCATGTGCGAAGGAGCATCAATGGATGCTCAGATCCTGTATGAACTTTTCCGGGGATTGACGGAAACCGGACTACTGAGCCCGGACGAGAATGCAAGATACAAAGCCATCCTCGAGAAACTGCCGAAACCGTGCATCAGCAACGCCGGCACGATCATGGAGTGGGCCAAGCCGTATGAGGAAACCGAGCCCGGACACAGACATATATCACATCTTTTTGCCTTATATCCGGGCAGAGAGTTTTTTGATGACGATGATCGCGATGCCCTGTTAAAAGCCGCGGAAGCGACGATCAGGAAACGCCTCTCAAATGGCGGCGGGCATACCGGATGGTCCAGAGCCTGGATCATCAATATGTGGGCAAGACTCGGAAACGGAAACGAATGTCTTGATAACATCTATGCTCTGCTTAAGAGTTCGATGCTGCCGAATATGTTTGACAACCATCCGCCTTTCCAGATCGACGGTAATTTCGGCCTCGTATCCGGCATAGCAGAGATGCTCATACAGAGCCACTCCGGAAAGACAACATATCTGCCCGCTCTTCCCGATTCATGGAAAAGCGGAACCGTCACGGGTCTCAGGACACGTGATGGCAAAACCGTGGATCTGGAGTGGAAGGACGGCATCCTCGTCAATAAGGCCGAATCGTAACTTATCATTTCATTCCAAAATAACGACAGATCTTCATGCAAATAGCACCAAAGACATGACGCGGCTCCGGGCAATAAACCCGGAGCCGCATCGTTTAAGTATCCCGAATATAGGAGAAACTCTATTCCACATCCTGAAGTGCGTCGTAGTCTTCCTCACCTGTACGTATCTTAACGACTTTCTGTACATTGTATACGAAGATCTTGCCGTCTCCGATATGTCCGGTATAGAGGGTCTTCTTTGCTGCCTCTATGACTTTTTCCACCGGGATCGCACTTACGACAACTTCCAGTTTAACCTTCGGAAGCAGTGTGGCGTCGATCTCAACTCCACGGTATCTCTCGCCGGCACCTTTCTGTACGCCGCATCCCATTACCTGGGTGACCGTCATGCCTGTCACGCCTATATCGTTGATAGCCTTACGCAGCTTGTCGTAGCGTGAAAGCTTGGCGATGATGACGACCTTGTGTATGCCCGTATCCAGTTCCGCGATGCCGGTCTCGGGTTCTCTGATGACAGGAACCGCTGCGTTTCTCTTTGCCTCGGAGGCTTCCTCATAACTGTCGGAGCCGAGGTTCGTGTTCTCGTTTACATCCATGGTCATGGTGTTTGCGATATCCATGATCGAGAAGCCTGCGTAAGCGGAAGGAAGTCCGTGCTCAGTTGAATCCAGACCGGATATCTCCTCTTCCTCCGATACCCTGAGGCCGATGGTCTTTTTGATAATGGTAAAAGCGATGATTATCGTTACTACCGTCCATACAATGATGGCTGCCATGCCGCCGATCTGCTTAATGAGCTGGCTGATACCGCCGCCGTAAAAAAGGCCTTCGCCGATACCTGCAAGTGCAAATCCGGGAGCTGTCTCGGTTGCGAACAGACCTACCGCTATGGTACCCCAGATACCGTTCATCATATGAACCGCAACTGCACCGACGGGATCGTCGACATGTGTGATATTATCATTGAACCATACACCGAAAACTACCAGGAGACCTGCTACCGCACCGATGATGGCTGCGCCCGCACAGTCTGTAACATCACAGGGAGCTGTGATGGCGACCAGACCTGCCAGAGATGCGTTCAGACACATCGACACATCGGGCTTGCCGTATTTAACCCAGGTAAATACCATGCATACAACTGTAGCAACAGCGGGAGCTACGGTGGTAGTAAGGAATACGGAACCGAGAGTAGGTACATCTGTTGCTGCGGCGCCGTTGAATCCGTACCAGCCGAGCCAGAGGATGAATACTCCGAGTGCTGCGATGACCAGATTGTGGCCGGGAAATGCGTTAACTTTTGTGACCTTGCCTGCTTTGTCTTTTTCGAACTTACCGATCCTGGGGCCGAGCATCCAGGCACCGATGAATGCGCAGATACCGCCGACCATATGTATGCATGCGCTTCCTGCGTAATCGTGGAATCCCCACTGAGCAAGGAATCCGCCGCCCCATGTCCAGTGTGCCTCTATGGGATAGATGATGGCACTGATCACTGCTGAATAGATGCAGTAGCTTGAGAACTTGGTCCTCTCAGCCATGGATCCCGATACGATCGTAGCTGTGGTCGCACAGAATACCAGGTTAAAAACGAATGCCGAATAATCAAAGTTTCCGTAGTTGGTGAATACATCAAACGAGAACCCTCCGGCGAATCCGTTCAATATGTTCTCTCCGAGCATCAGGGATGCGCCGCAGATGAACCACATCACGGTACCGATGCAAAAGTCCATAAGGTTCTTCATGATGATGTTGCCCGCATTCTTGGCTCTGGTAAAGCCCGCCTCGCACATCGCGAACCCGGCCTGCATCCAGAATACGAGCGCTGCGCCTATCAGAAACCAGACGCCGTAGACTTCGCTGTTTATAGCACTTAAGATCTCTTCCATAATGTTTCTCCTCTCAGGTTTTTATATACAAAAAGACGCGTGCCATTTCGCACGCGCCTTTGCGTATCATAGTGTATATCTTGTTGGTGTGACCGGCACATACATTGTCCGAACAGGTGCTTAGAGTTCACACATAAAACAGTATCTTGGAATATGTCGGGTAAGGCAGGAATTCGTCGGGAATGAATGCCTCGATCGTATCCGCTATGCTTCTTACCTTTTCCATGTCCTTGAATACCGGATCATGATAGAACTTCGCCAGATCCAGACCATCGTCCATATCTTCCGCCCTGGCGATATCCTCTTCCAGATGCCCCACTGCCACATACAGTGCCTCGTACTGAGCCGATATCTTCTCAAGCATCTTCTCTTCAGCGGAAGTCGAGATCAGGCTGGATATCTGTTTCTTATCCAGGATGCTCTTTGAAAGAGAATCCATGAACTTGATGACTGCCGGTGAGAAGTCGTGGTAGATCATCTCTTTCAAAGTGCAGGCCTCGATGTGGATCGTCTTGCAATAGTTCTCGAGCAGGATCTCATATCTTGACCTGATCTCGGTCTCGGTGAAGATACCATGCTTCGTAAAGAGTTGGATGTTTCTGTCATCGATGAATCTGGGCAGGACATCCGGTGTGGACTTTAAGTTATACAGTCCCCTCTTCTCGGCTTCCTGTACCCACTCGTCGGTGTATCCGTTGCCGTTGAAGATGATCCTCTCATGTCTGATGAATGTATCCTTGATCAGATCATGTATCGCACCCTGAAGCTGATCGGCGGGCACATCCTTGAGCACTTCATAGAAATCGGACAGGGCATCCGCAACTGCGGTGTTCAATACGATATTGGGCGTAGCGACCGATGCGGACGATCCGAGCGACCTGAACTCAAACTTGTTACCGGTAAAAGCAAACGGGGATGTCCTGTTACGGTCGGTGTTATCTCTCCTGAAGTGAGGGATGACAGCCGCACCGGTCTCCATTACGGTATTCTCGTCACGCTTGAAGAACGTGTCATTCTTGATCGAGTCTATCACTGCCGTAAGCTCATCGCCGAGGAAGATCGATATGATCGCGGGAGGAGCTTCGTTTGCACCGAGTCTGTGATCGTTACCGGCCGATGCCACGGAAAGTCTCATCATATCCGCATATTCATCAACCGCCTTGATGACTGCTGCGAGGAATACGAGGAACTGCGTATTCTCTGCGGGAGTCTTGCCGGGATCTAAGAGGTTTGCTCCGGTATTCGTCGTCATGGACCAGTTATTGTGCTTGCCGGATCCGTTTATCCCGGCAAAAGGCTTCTCATGGAGCAGACATACGAAGTTATGCTTCTGAGCCACTCTCTTCATGATCTCCATCGTCAGCTGGTTGCGGTCAACGGCCACGTTGGTCGTATCGAATATCGGAGCCAGCTCGTGCTGAGCGGGAGCAACCTCGTTATGCTTGGTCTTGGCCGGTATTCCGAGTTTCCAGAGTTCAAGGTCAAGATCATGCATATATGCCGCAACCCTGGGACGTAATGCTCCGAAATAGTGATCGTCCATCTCCTGTCCCTTGGGTGAAGGAGCACCGATAAGCGTACGTCCGGTGAAGATCAGGTCACGTCTCTTAGCGTAATCGTCCTTGTCGATAAGGAAGTATTCCTGTTCGGGTCCCACAGTCGTGGTAACGCTTTCAACTTCGGTATTTCCAAGGAGGTTCAGCATCCTGGTCGCTTCTTTGCTCAGCGCATCCATCGAGCGAAGAAGCGGTGTCTTCTTATCAAGTGCTTCACCTGTATATGAGCAGAACGCTGTGGGTATGCACAAAGTCCCGTCCTTGATGAAAGCAGGTGAAGAAGGATCCCATGCAGTATATCCTCTTGCCTCAAAAGTGGCTCTGATCCCGCCTGAAGGGAAAGACGAAGCATCGGGCTCACCCTTTACCAGTTCCTTGCCGGAGAACTCCATGATGACCTGTCCGTCATCGGTGGGTGAAATGAAACTGTCGTGCTTCTCTGCGGTATAGCCTGTCATGGGCTGGAACCAGTGAGTGAAATGTGTTGCTCCGTTTTCAACGGCCCATTCCTTCATGGCGATCGCTACTGCATTGGCCACATCAAGTTCGAGGTGCGTGCCCTTTTTGATGGTCTTACGCAGAGCCTTGTAGACATCGCCGGGAAGTTTGTCTCTCATGATGCGGTCATTAAAAACAAGCTTGCCGTAAATCTCGGGTATTTTTTCCATAGCTGCTCTCCTCCTTTTGGGGCTCTTCGCGAAGCCGGTCGGTTTCACTAAAAAAGGCGCCCAGGAAAAGATCCCGGACGCCGTTGCCCACAATTGATATTTTGAAAATAATAAAAGGCACCTTGAGAAAACTCAAAGCACCTTTGCTTTATGTATACGAGTATACAATCGGTTCATATGTCTGTCAAGTACCATTTTGAAACTTTTTTATATCGTCATATCGAAACCGCATTTTCGCATCAGAAGATCGTGGAAACCTTGATGGTAAGCTCCTCGAGAACATCCAGCAGGATCCTTACGGTATCAAGTGAAGTAAAGAGCGTGACATTATTCTCGATCGCACAGCGGCGAAGGGCCACGCCGTCCTCGTAGTGTACGCCCGAAAGGATCGCACGGGTATTGACCACATAACTTACATATCCCGAACGGATCGAACTGAGCATCTCATCGGATCCTTCGGAGAGCTTATGCAGGAGTCTGGTCTTGATGCCGCGCTCTTTGAAATACTGCGCGGTGACGGTGGTCGCCTCGATGTTGAATCCCATGTCCAGGAATCTCTTTGCAAGCGGAACTCCCTCCTCCTTGTCCTCATCGGCCAGAGTAAAGAGAACCGTTCCGTAATTGGGCAGTTCGAGTCCCGAAGCGATCAGCGACTTGTACATCGCGCGGTGAAGGGTCTCATCATATCCGATGGCTTCACCCGTAGACTTCATCTCGGGACTGAGGTACGAATCCATGCCCTTTAACTTGGAAAAAGAAAATGCCGGCGCTTTTACATACCAGGTCTTCTTCTCCTCGGGATACAGTTCGAATATCCCCTGTTCCTTCAGGCTTATGCCTAGCATGACTCTGGTGGCGATATCGGCCAGCATGTATCCTGTCGCCTTGGAAAGGAACGGCACCGTACGCGATGACCTGGGATTGACTTCTATGATGTAGACATTATCATCATCGTCGACTATGAACTGGATATTGAAAAGGCCGACTATGCCGATCCCGAGTCCGAGTTTCTTTGCATAAGTCAGGATGGTTCCTTTTACGCGGTCGGATATGCTGAAAGGCGGGTATACGCTCATGGAATCTCCGGAGTGAACGCCTGTCCTTTCAACGAGCTCCATGATGCCGGGTACGAACACGTCCCTTCCGTCGCAGACGGCGTCAACCTCCACCTCGCGGCCCTTGATGTACTTATCGACGAGCACCGGCTTATCGATATCCACTTCAACCGCGGTCTTTAAGTAGTGCCTCATATCCGCTTCCTTGGATACGATCTGCATTGCTCTTCCGCCCAGTACGAAGGAAGGTCGCACGAGCACGGGATAACCTATCTTTTCCGCGGCTGCCACTCCGGCTTCTATGTCGGTAACTGCCATTCCGGGCGGTTGGGGAATGCCCAGATCCAGCAGCAGTTTTTCAAAAAGATCACGATTCTCCGCCCTGTCGATCGCATCGCAGTCCGTGCCTATGACCGGAGCGCCGTATTCCTTAAGTGAGTCGGCGAGATTCACTGCGGTCTGCCCGCCCAAAGTCACGATCACGCCCTTGGGCTTCTCATGCTCGATGACGTTCATTACATCCTCGATGCACAGAGGTTCGAAGTAGAGCTTGTCGGATGTCGTGTAATCCGTTGACACGGTCTCCGGATTGTTGTTTATGATGATCGCCTGATATCCGGCTTCCCTGATCGTTCCTACGGCGTGTACTGTCGAATAGTCGAACTCCACGCCCTGCCCGATCCTTATGGGGCCGGAGCCGAGCACTATGATCTTTTCCCTGTCATCGGATACGGATTCGTTCTCGGATTCATACGTCGAATAGAAATAGGGAATGTAGCTGTCAAACTCGGATGCACAGCTGTCTATCATCTTATATGTGGGGAAGATCCCGTATTCCTTCCTCATGTCATATATCTCATGCGGCGTCTTTCCCCAGAGTCTGGCTATCTCCTTATCGGAAAAGCCGGTTTTCTTCGCAAGATACAGGGCATCACGGTCAGGAGCGGATGATGCGTCCCGCACTTCCTTTTCCGCACGGACGATATGTTCAAAGACACGGATAAAGAGCATGTCGATGCCCGTATTCTCGTGTATGAGTTCAGGATCCGTGCCGCGTCTTATAAGTTCCGCTATCGCATAGATACGGTCATCCCTGCCCTCACGGATATATTCGAGCATCTCGGAAGTTTCGGCCTCATCGAACCTGCTGCTGTGAAGATGGAATACTCCGGTCTCAAGTGATCTGATGCCTTTTAAGAGGCTTTCCTCCATCGTGCGGCCGACGCTCATGACCTCACCGGTAGCCTTCATCTGGGTACCGAGAGAGTTGCTCGCATCGGTGAATTTGTCGAACGGAAATCTCGGGAGTTTGGATACGACATAGTCAAGCGAAGGCTCAAAGGATGCGGGAGTGTTGGCGAGCATGATCTCTTCGAGTCTGTATCCCACGGCGATCTTGGCAGAGACTCTGGCTATCGGGTAGCCGGACGCCTTGGACGCCAGTGCGGATGATCTGGATACACGGGGATTGACCTCGATCAGATAGTAGTCAAAAGAGTTTGGATCCAACGCAAACTGAACATTGCATCCTCCCTCTATCTTAAGCGCTCTGATGATCTTGAGCGCCGAATCTCGGAGCATGTGATATTCCCTGTTCGTCAGGGTCTGGGAAGGACATACGACTATCGAGTCACCGGTATGGACTCCGACGGGATCGATGTTCTCCATGTTGCAGACGGTGATCGCGGTATCGTTTCCGTCACGGATCACCTCGTACTCTATCTCCTTATATCCGCGGACAGACTTCTCTATGAGCACCTGTCCTACCGGAGAAAGTTCAAGCGCGTTCTTAAGTATCGCGGAAAGTTCATCATCGTTGTCGGCAAAGCCGCCTCCGGTCCCGCCTAAGGTAAATGCAGGACGCGCAACGACCGGATACCCGATCCCCGCTGCCGCATCTATTCCCTCTTCGACGGACTGTATGGTTACGGACGGGAGCACGGGCTCACCCAGCTCTATACACAGTTCCTTGAACAGTTCTCGGTCCTCGGCTCTGTCTATGCTCTCAAAATCGGTTCCGAGAAGCTCGCAGCGGCATTCATGCAAAACCCCCTTCGAGGAGAGTTTCATGGCCAGGTTCAGGCCTGTCTGACCGCCGATACCGGGAAGTATCGCATCGGGTCTCTCCGACCTTACTATCTTGGCCAGATATTCCAGAGTAAGAGGCTCCATATAGACCTTATCAGCTACCGAAGGGTCCGTCATTATGGTCGCAGGATTGGAATTGCAGAGGATGACCTCGAAGCCTTCTTCCTTAAGTGCCAGGCACGCCTGGGTTCCCGCATAGTCAAATTCCGCCGCCTGACCGATGACGATGGGGCCTGATCCGATGACGAGTATCTTGTGTAAATCCTGTCTCTTGGGCATCAGTTTTTCCTCCCGTTCATCATTTCCATGAATCCGCTGAAAAGATAGTGGCTGTCATTCGGTCCGGGTGCGCTCTCGGGATGATACTGGATCCCGAATGCCTGATCCGACTCATGTCTGATCCCCTCGATCGTATCGTCCAGCAGATTGATATGTGTTGCGATCAGCCCGGTACCTTTCAGGCTGTCAGCATCAACCGCATAGGAATGGTTCTGTGAAGTGATATCCACCCGGCCGCTTTCGAGAGTCTTGACCGGATGGTTTCCTCCTCTGTGTCCGAACTTGAGTTTATAAGTCTTCGCACCGTAAGAAAGTGCGAGGATCTGATGACCCAGACATATTCCGAATATCGGATATCTTCCATGGAGATTTCTTATGGTCTCTATGGTCTGCTTTACGTCCTCGGGATCGCCGGGTCCGTTTGATATGAACACGCCGTCCGGTTTTAAGGATTCTATGGTCTGCGCATCGGTGTCGTAGGGCACCACGCTCACCCTACAGCCCCGTGCGGTAAAACATCTGAGTATGTTCTTCTTGATCCCGCAGTCGATGGCCACGACATGACAGAGTTCTTCATCATCTGCGGGGAGTGTATAGATCGACTTTGTGCTTACGCGGCTAACCTGATCGGTCCTGTAGTTCCATCCGCGAAGAATGGCTGCTCCTTCTTCTGCGGATGTACCGGCGCCGGTTATCATGACTTTGCAGCTTCCGTAATCCCTGATCCTTCTTGTCAGTTCACGTGTATCTATTCCGTATACCCCGGCTATGTCGGATTTTTTCATGCGGTCGGACAGAGTCTGCGTGCATCGGAAATTGGATGGCTCATCCGTATAATCGCGGACTATGAGTGCCCCTATCGAAGGGTTATCTGTCTCGTAGTCGTCATCATTTATCCCGTAGTTTCCTATGATCGGATAAGTCATGACCACAGCCTGGTCCGTATAGGAAGGATCGGATATGATCTCCTGATAACCGACCATCGATGTATTGAATACGAGTTCGAGCTTCTTATCTTCTTCGGAACCGAATCCGAAGCCGGTATACATCGTACCGTCCTCCAATATGATCCTGCGCTCATTCGCAGTCTGAGATAAACTCATTTCGTACCTCCAGTGGGATAGATCCCGTCAAAACATGCCTTGCATATCGGAGCGCCTTCGACCATGATGCTTAAGTCCTCCAGACGCATATAGGCGAGTGAGTCGGCTCCGATCTGTCTCTTTATCTCCTCGATCGAATATCTGTTGGCGATCAGCTGTGAGTTATCGGGGACATCTGTACCATAATAACACGGATAAAGAAAAGGTGGTGAACTTATCCGCACATGTACCTCCTTTGCTCCGGCTTTTCTGAGCATCGTGATCAGGTTGGATATCGTGGTCCCTCTGACGATCGAATCATCTATGAGTACAACCCGCTTTCCGCTGACCGACCCCGGGATCACTCCCAGCTTCATATGTACCGCAGAATGTCTCTCCTTGTCCGTGGGTTTGATGAAAGTCCTTCCGATATAACTGTTCTTGTGAAAAGCTCGTACGAAAGGCAGACCGCAGCCATGCGCAAACCCTTCGGCTGCCGTAAGGCCCGACTCCGGAACTCCGGTCACGATGTCGGCATCCGCGGGGTGTGCTTTGGCAAGCGCCATTCCTCCCCTGAATCTTGCATCATATATGCCGACACCGTCCATGCTCGAATCGAGCCGCGCAAAATAGATGTATTCGAAAATGCAATGTGCGTGCGAAGCTTTATCCGTACACATCGAAGTATCCGAGGCCATTCCGTCTTTGGAAAGAGTCACGATCTCTCCGGGACGGATATCGCGGATGAACTCTGCCTCTACACTCGTTAGTGCGCAGCTCTCGGAAGCTACCGCATACCCGTCTTCCGCTTTCCCCAGACACAGAGGTTTGATCCCCCATGGATCCCTGACCGCGATTATCTTGCGCGGGCTCATGATGATCAGAGCATACCCGCCTTTAAGCCTGGGGATCATCTCTCTGACCGCTTCTTCAATGGATCCGGTATGGGCTCTGATCTTGGCGATCAGCGTTGCGATCACTTCAGAGTCCGATGTGGCATGAAAGACACTTCCGTCTCTTAACAGTTCCGATTTGATATCGGAGGCATTAACTATGTTTCCGTTGTGGACCAGAGCGAGCGTACCTTTAAGATACTGGAATGCGATGGGCTGTGCGTTCCGGATCGTGCTGTCGCCGGTGGTTGAATACCTGACATGACCGACACCGATATTCCCCTGCAGATCGTTTAGCAGCGATTCATCAAACACTTCGGTCACAAGTCCCATATCCTTATGGATGCAGATGTTACCCCGTTCACCGTATGTGTTGCAGACCGCTATTCCCGCTGCTTCCTGTCCTCTGTGCTGAAGTGAGAGCAATCCGTGGTATATGTCCAGAGAAGCGTCCTGTCCGTTCTTTTTCCATATGCCGAAGACACCGCATTCTTCATGAAGTTTGTCTGTCATGACCATCCTCCAAAGGCGCGTTACCGCAAAAAAAGGCACTCCGACCATAGGTCGAAGCGCCTTTGCTTCTTACTCATATTAATATATTCTCATCGGGGACTGTTGTCAATTCTCCCGGTACGCTGATATTTCATCGTACGGCACGCTGACTTTTCACCGTACGCCACACAGATCCTTCACTACCTCTCCGGCGATGACCAGCCCCGCCACCGACGGTACAAATGCCACGCTTCCGGGTGTAGAACTCTTCATGACAGGCTCTTCTTCGGAGTAGACCACCTTAAGTTTCTCCACTCCGCGATTTTTCAGTTCACGGCGCATGACTTTTGCGAGCGGGCACACCTTTGTCTGATAAATATCCGCCACCCTGAAGGCACTTCCGTCCAGTTTGTTCCCGGCTCCCATCGAGCTGATGATCGGAACACTCTTCTCGCGGCATTTCATCACGAGCTCTATCTTGGCGGTAACGGTATCGACAGCATCTACCACATAGTCATACTCGTCAAAAGGGAAATCATCCGCGTTCTCCGGCAGGAAAAAACACTTGTGGACGATCACTTTCACATCGGGATTGATGTCCAGCATGCGTACCTTCATCACATCGACCTTGTACCTGTCGATCGAACTGTGCGTTGCTATTATCTGCCTGTTTAAGTTGGAGAGGCATACCTTATCACTGTCGATCAGATCGAAGCTTCCGACACCGCTCCTGACAAGCGCTTCGCATACATAGCCGCCCACTCCGCCTATGCCGAATACTGCCACTCTGGAGCTTTTAAGTTTTTCCAACGCCTCCTCACCCAGGAGCATGCGGGTTCTGGAAAATTGATCCGACATGGATATGTGCCTCATTTATCACGAATGAAAAGTATAGGTTCCCTTTCCGTTCTTCTTGGATTCATACATGGCTGCATCCGTCATCTCATACAGGTCTTTTGCGTCGGCAGCCTCTTTGCCGTTCATGATCCCCACGCTTATGGAGATGGGAGGAAGGCCGTCATCCGTGTTCGCAAGGTCTGAGTTTATCTGTCCGATCTTGCTTTCGATAAGTCTGCGCTTCAGGTTTCCGGAATGTACCATGAACACAACAAACTCATCTCCTCCGATACGACATATGCAGTCGTCATCACGGAAAACTCTTTTCAGAACTTCGACGATCTTCTTCAGGACCTTATCACCGGTCTCATGACCGTAGGTATCATTGATGGTCTTGAAATTATCCACGTCGAAAAGCATCATGTACGTGGTGTTAAGATCGATGGTCTTAAGCAGAAGATCATATCCGGCCCGGTTATATGCGCCGGTGAGTTCATCATGAGAAGCTTTATAATTCAGGCTTTCGAGACTGGATTTATTCTTCTCATACATCTTGTTATATGCATTTGCGAGATATCTGAACTCGTTTGATCCGGTCTCGGGAATGGGGCAATCGGCCTTGATCTGTTCCACAGCATTAAGAACAGGATTGATGGCAAGACGGGTAGTCAGCCATATCAGGAAAAATATGAGCAGAGCCTGAATGATTATCGCGCCCCGGACCATCCTGATCTCACCTTTCAGTGAAGCAAGCTCTGTCTCCTCGATATCCTTTGAAAGCCTTTCAACCTCATCAAGGCTTTCCTGCATGGCATCTCTGATCTTATCCTTCTGCTCGTAATAATTTTCATCATGGACCATTTCGGTCGCGAGTTTCATCTTTTCTTCAGGCGAAAGAGCCGCGTCTTCGGAACTGAGCCCAACACCGGCAAGGACCTCGGGGTAACCCTTTATGTCTCCGGCCTCGATCACGAGACGCATCGCATAATACTCCGTGTCCATAAGTTTGACGGAATTGTCCATGGCTTCCTGAAGATGTGCAAGAGCGGCATCCGTTCTGTCATTCACGGACATCTTCGCTGTCGCTTCTTCACGTCTTTTGGACTCAAAAGCTTCGGTAAAATACCGGTCCATAAAGATCTCGTCACCGCTTACCGTGAATCTCTGTACCTGCTCGGTCAGATAATCCGAAGCGTTCATGAGTTCACGCGCCGCTTTCTGCAATTCGTTATTCTGTCTGGAGGCAGAGGTAATATCCAAAAAGGTATCAGTCAGACGAAACGAGGCTAATACCACAGTTCCCGAGAATATCAATATGATCATCACAAGCCACATGTGAACGATGCGGTGTGATATTCCGTTCTCCATAATTTTTTTCATGCAGGTATTATAATATAAAATCCTTTTTATGGACAAATAAATCAGAGTTTCCGCTGATCATTTAATCATTTATCGATTGTACTGAGGATCGCTTCTCTCCAGTATTTTGTGAGTTTCTCCGGACTCCAGGCAGCATTGGCCGGACTGGTGGACGGAAGACAGATCGCCGGGATGCCGGTTTTTGATTCAATGTATTTCTTATAATATTTCTCCGCGGTTTTTCCGTTTACAAATATGCCACGGATCCCGGCGCATTTCAATATCATTGAGATGTCATTTACTTTCACATTCTCAATGCTCGAATCAGATGAGCCCTCGATATCGCAGGATCCTATCACATCCCACAATGCGATATGATGCTCTGTCAGAAAAGTCTTTTTTTGGGGGATAGTATCCGGTCTGTCCGCATCAAAGACCGAAGCGATTACTTTCCAGAACCGGTTCTGCGGATGTCCGTAAAAAAACATCTGCTCACGGGATTTAACGGAAGGAAAACTTCCAAGAATGAGTATTTCAGAATCTTTATCATAAAAGGGCGGTATGGGGTGTATTATATGATCCTTCATTTACGGCCGGCCTTTTGATCTGTGATATCCACAAACATTCCCACATAGGAAAGAGGAGATCCGTCATCACGACGGAGCAGTCTTCCGATGGCGTGGAACCATCTCCACTCACCGTCTTTTACCTTGAACCTGTATTCCACATCGTAGTTCTTCTCACCGGAATAATCGGATATGGTATCGTTGAACTCCTTCAATACACGGTCCTTATCATCGGGATGCAGACGCTCTGACCAGGATTCCAGCTTATTGGGGAAGTCGTTCTCATCAGTAAAGCCTATCATCCTTCTGAATTCGGGGCTCCAGTCAACAGATGTCATCTTCCCTTCTTCATCGAACTCCATGCCCCACATGCCGGACCCAAGCGCTTCATGCATGACGCGGATGGTCGCTTCTTTGTGAGCGGCTATCCTTCTTTCATTGGTATCCTTCAGTTTTGCCTTGTTGGAATACATCTCCCTGTCGGCCAGCTGCATGGCTCCGAGAACATCCTTATCTTCCACCATCTCATAACCGAATGCGCATACATACTCCGTTTTGGCAAGTTCGGCGCGCATCTGTTCTATGTCTCTGACCACCTCTTCTTCCGTTTTGTTCAGATAGAAGATCGCAAACTCATCGCCGCCGATACGATAGACTTTTTTATTCCTTAATCTGTTGGGAGTCAGACATTCCGCCACAGTCTTAAGCGCTCTGTCTCCGGCATCGTGTCCCTGTGTGTCGTTGATCTTCTTCAGATCGTTCATGTCCACGGATACGACCGCAGTGACCACATCTTTAAGACTTTTCGATTCCGAATAATAGCACTGTCGGTTTAGCAGATGTGTGAGAGTATCTTCCTTCGCGGTCAGCACATACAACGACAGATAGTATATGAGCAGAAGGGAGGCAAAAAGGGTACTGTAGTCGGCATATATATCAAATACGAGATGAAGGACTACTCCGATGAATGCCGCAAAAATGCTGACCAGTATACCTCTTCTCTCTACGGTTCCGTATTTGGCGTAACGGACCGTAAATGCCACAATGAACAGCAGCACATACAGCATAAAGAGGAAATACGGGTAATACTGCAGAATGCTGTCCGCAGCTATATAAAGATTATTTTCATCAAACCAGTAGAAAAGATGCGTCCACTGAGAAGTGTAAAGAAGCGGAGCGCTTATCAGAACAGGCAGATACAGCAGAAGTCTTTTCTTCTGAACGAACTCCGCCATATCCATTATGCCGAGCATTATTATCGGATGAAGCAGATAGATCGTGGGGGTAAGGAAGATCCTGGTCATGGTAAGGTAGCCGATCTCTCTGGTGTATCTTTCGACTCCCCAGCAGATCGCTTCCGTAAAGATCAGGATTATAACGATACGTGTAGCCGTAATAGTCCTCTTGCTCAGATGAACATTGGATCCCAGCATTACCCATAATCCCAGAAGTTCCGCGACCATTATGTAATTGCTCAATGTAAGCGATGCGATACTCATATGTTAATGCTCCAAACGGTATGTCCCCTGAAGTTCAGATCAGAATCCGTTTTTCCTTATCGCCAGGACCAGATTCCTTCCGTAGTTTTCCGTACCGAGGCAGTTCGGATGCAGGCCATCCAGATAGTACTCGCTCAAATGTGGTATCAGTGAGAACCCGTCTGTGACGGTAACGTTTTTATAACTTCCGGCTATCCTTTTGACCTCTTCACAGAATCTCACGAACTGCGCCTGATCTTCCTGTACATCGCAGCGCCATACAGGCGATATGCACAATACCGGGATCTCATTACCGTAGATCCCCATCAGATCTTCGTAGTATTCCTCAACATCCTTCATGCTTTCCGACCGGAACTGATTGGTTCCGAGTGCCACGATGATCTTATCGGGCCGGTAGCCTTCCATCTTCATGAGCGATTTCTTATCATAAACATATCCGCCGATGCCCTGATTGATGATATCGTAACCAAGAAGTCTGTTGGCCACGCTCACATAGGTCATTGCGCTTCTAAGAGGCCCGTAGCCCTGTGTTATGGAATCGCCGAGCCAGAGCACTTTTTCTTTCTTTTCGGGTCTGTTTACCGCAGCATTCACCTCGAAGTTCTTTATGAGTACCGTGGAGTCCGCGGGCAGATAGATCACTACGGATTTTTTCCCTTCAGGCAGTTCCCATTCTATCGTACCGTCTATCGGGAACTCCCACTCGGGTCCCCACTCTTCCGGTTCTTCTATCCTGCGGCCCCTTTGTTCCAGGATATCCTTCACATAAACAATATCCGTGATCTGACCATCCTGAGAAAGTTCAAAAGAATCCGGAGATCCCAGCCATATGAAACGATAATCAAAAGATATCCGGGTAGCCTCCGTTTCAAGCTCGATCGTTTTGGCTGTAGTAGCCATGCACCTGTCATACCAGAAATCAAAAGCGCCCTTAAAATACTCCATCTGCGCGTCGGTATACTGGAATGCCTGAAGCCATCCGCCTTCAACTTCCTTAAAACTGTAAGCTCCGAAATAATACTTTTGTAATTCTTCGTTTGTCATGATGATCCTCTCCTTACAGGTATGAATATATGATCCGGTGTCATTGGAACATCCGGTCGGCTTTGTCGGCAAAGACTTCCAGTTCTTTCATATTGGTGCGGGCTTCTTCCATGACGCTCTTCTGCTCGTTTGCTCTGTCGGTATATCCCTTGGTGTCGTATATCTTATACAGAAAAGACGCTTCAACGTAATCAGCCAGGGCATGATAAGCGGCGGGTTTGGTATTCCCGTTAAATTCATTCATATATTTGTCCTGAATGAGAGCGGCATAATCTCCCTGCTGAAGTTCGAAGGCCATCATGGAGGCGTCCTCCGAAAATGACGATTCATTGGCCAATATCTTATAGAAAGCAGTTTTTGCACCCACAAATATCATCACAAAGATAAGCAGGACTATGATCACATCCAGCACTATGATGACCGGATCTTTCGGCTTCTTTTCCTTCCTCATATTCGCTCTACTCATCTGCCCCTTCCTGAGGATACATCTCGCGACAGTTATCATATAACAGGGCACCCAGGGATTCACGGTCCATCTCCCAGATCGATGAAGCCTGATCATCGGTCAGACCGAAATAGACCTGCACCATATCCTGCGTGTCCTTCTTGATATCAGCAAGAAATGCACCATGCTCACCCGCATGCATCGACGAATCAGGGGCATCAAACCAGAATTCACCCCCGACATAACTGTTCCAGTCGCTGATATAGATAGCGGCATCGTAGCACCAGTCTTTGTCAGTCTTATCTTCATATCCCTCAAACCCGTCAAGGATATTCAAGATATCTCTGTAAATTGCGTTATAACTGATCGCTGCAGTAAATACCCTGGAATACTCGTCGTATCTGGAATCACCCCTTAAGCGGTAATTGAGAACATAATAATCCATTGCCAGATAGTCACGGTTTTTCTCCAGTTCGATAAGCTTAGCCGTCACCTCATCCAGGTTACTGTCGACTTCTCCGGCTATTCTGTCCTCTTCCCTCTGTTCACGGATCTCGAAATCGGAATTCATGCGGATGCTGATCAGCATAAATACGATAATGCCAAGCATCAGAACGATGACTGTCAGTCTGCCGATCCGGCCGGCAGTTCTGGATTTAACCTTAGCATCGGCCCTGGTAGACTCGTACTCATCGCGGTATCCTTCCAGTACCGCCTGGTGCCCGGCAGCCTGCTCGTTTAATTTGCCGCAATAAGGACAGTATTTATCTTCAAATCCCAGATTGCTTCCGCAATATCTGCACTTCACCTTATTTCCTCACACGCTTCACATATAATTATCAAAATACTTCTTGGTAACTCGGTAGACACGAGACCTGTTAACATATGTCCCATCAAAAACCCGGTCTCTGAAATTCTCCATGTCTTCCTCAGTATAGCCCAGTCTTCCGGTTATGATGGGCATGATCTCATTGTCTCTTATCGGATCGAAGATATGGGCACCGTCTTCTCCGTATGCCCTGTAGTAGAAATAGAAGCAATAGTATGTGATCTCCTCGGCTTCCGTACGTGACAGTTCGGCTTTTTCCAGGTTCGGCAGACATTGCTTAAGTTTCATATAGCAGCTTGAAGCATAACCGGCTTCGTAATGATCCACGCCCCAGATGGATACGCGGTCCTCTGAATATGCCTTGTCAAAGATCTCCGCCATGCGGGGTATATCCTCGCTGTCAAATGCTTCTGTCAGTTGTTCGCCCGCCGTCACAATATATGCCGATGCATAAGCCTGTTCCTCGGCAGTCAGGAACATTTTGGGCTCATCTCTTGTTTCTCTGTAAAGTTCGATCGCGATCAAAACGGCAATGCTGACGAGGATCGCGACCGTGATCAGTATCGTCTTCGTTCCGCCTTTGAATCCCCTGGCAAGAGCACGTGAAGGTTCCTTCTTCGTATCCTCGATATCATTCCGGATATCCTCCAGATCCGCCTGAAACTTCTTTTCCGCACCTTCTATGTTGATATAGCCGCAGTACGGACATTTCGTACTGTCTTTTTCTATCTCAGCCCCGCAGTTGGGGCAGATAACCATTGATCCCATCAACAATCACCTCTCGTATATTATACGGGAGGTGATGGAATTTAGCGAGTATTTGCCCTATATTCGGTTCATTATTACGAAGTTTTTTTGGGGATCAGTCTTGCAAGAGCAGCATAATGAAGAATCTCAAATTCATCGGGCGCTATTTCATCAAGCAGCTTCCTGTGCTCTGCATCCCATTTTGCGAGTTCTTCTCCGGACAATGATGCGCCTACACCCCTGGATGCTTTCATCCTTCCGTGCCAGGATTCCTTAGTAAACGGCACCTTAAGGTCATACTCTTCATGCTCAGCAAGTTCAAAATGATCATACGCCACATCCGGGATCCAGATCGGATGTCTCTTTTCTCCCGCACCGGACCACTTGGGACTGTACTTCAGTATCACTTCCTCGCTTGCGCCCGCGATCCGGTCTTCATAAGGCAGCCAGGCCATATAGAGTATAAGAAGACTGCCATTGGGTTTAAGAAGCTCTGCGAGCTTCGGCATGACACGCTCATGGTCAAAATACCAGAAGCACTGGCAGGCAGTGATCACATCAAAGCTGTTCGCCGGAAAGTCGATATCTTCGGTCGGTACCGCATAAAAATCTATCTTCATTCCGGCTTCATCCGACAGGCGTTTTGCCTGTTCTATCTGTTCGGGAGAAATATCCGTACCGGTCCATTCAGCACCATATCTGTACATATTACGCGGCAGCACGCCCGTACCGGTCCCGAGATCAAGGACTTTCTGTCCGTCCGTGCACAGTCCTCTGTCAACGATCCTCTTGTAGAATTCTTCCGGATATATGTCCCTGTATTTTGCATATTCCTCTGAGGTTCTTCCCCAGTCAAATGCTTTTCCCGCGTCTATACGGCTGTCTGTTATTATCACGGTAGTCATCTCCTTTCACAGATGTAGTCATGTATCATTGTTACACATAACCCCTGATCATATCAACCAGGCTGTTGATCGCTCTGTTCCGATGCTTGTCTTTGTGGATCAGGACCTGTGAATAAACCGGGAAATCGGTTCCTTTCCAATCGAGGCGTCTGAGCTTCCCTTCCCTGACTTCCGTTTGTGCCGTCATGTCCGGAATGAACGCTATTCCGTAGCCGCCCGCCGCAAATAGCTTCAGTATTTCCTTGCTGCTGGTTTCTAACACTATATTCGGAGAGATACCTTTTTTCTCAAGATCCCGGATAAGCATATGTCTGAAACTGCAGTCATGGCCTGTCAGCAAAAGAGGTGCCTTGTGCAGATCTTCTTCACTGATGGTCTTACCGGCCATCGGATGATCGGGGGCAGCATAGAAGCCAAGTGTCTCCCGTTTTTTGTGCAATGACTCAACCCGATCATCCTCTATGACCGGGTTAAGTGTATATACCAAGTCAAGTTCTCCCTTTTGCAGAAGTTCAGGAATAATCCCATGCGTAACAAACTGTATCCTGATCTCCGTCCTCGGATTTTTACTGTTGTACTCCATCAGGATACGCGGAAATCTGCTTATGCACAAAGACTCGGATACGCCAAGTTTCAGAACTCCCGAGGGATTATCTTCATCTGTCACATCAAGGCGGATATCCCTCTCAAGCTGAAGCATCTTCTCCGCATATGATACCAGCCGTTCACCCTGAGCGGAAACCGAGATCGTTTTTCCGAGCCGCTCAAACAGCACACAGCCCAGTTCATCTTCGAGCTGTTTAATCTGCGTTGTAACGGTAGACTGGGCATAACCCAGGCTGTTGGCCGCACCGGAAAAGCTGTTCGTTTCAACTATTTTCAAAAAAGTAGCTAATTGTGTGATCGTCATATCGCGCCTCGACTGTTCAATAATTTCGAATTATATCATTGATTATTTCAATTTTACTGATACTTCGCCCGGTGTTATTATACGCTCATAGCCGATCAACCGCAAGGAGGATATAAAATGAACGAACTATGCATGATCATTAAAGACACTGTTAAACCGAATTTCTTAAACATCCGCACTTCCATACTGGCGTATGACAGAGACGCGATCTGCTGCGGAGCTCCGTGCTGGAGATGGGCATATCACGCTCTTCATTCAGCCGACAAATGGTTCATCAATCCGTTTGTTTATGAGGAGCCTGCATTTCATGAGGATGGAATGGACAATCCCGACAATCCGACAAATGTTGTTCTGTCAGATGAACAGCTCCTGGCTTACCTTGATGGGATAGAGAAGAAGACTATGGATTATCTGGATTCACTTACAGACGATATGCTCTATGAGAAGCCGGAGAAATGTATATATACGCGCATGGAACTGGTGCTTCGCCAGTACAGGCATCTGTCTTTCCATACCGGAATGCTGAACGGGCAGACAGCGGTTGCCACCGGTAGATTTCCCATGTGGGTTTCGGAGGCTAAAGATTATGTTGATGACGGGATCTTCTTCGGTCGCTACCGCAAAAGGCAGGTTGCTGCGAAATGAAGAAGGGCGAGGCAGCTATAATTTCCTTGTTTCTTTGCTTTTTTATAGCCGCACACCTGCTCTGGAGGCCGATTTTCGGACGCCGCAGCTATAATTTCCTTGCTTCCATGCATTTTTATAGCCGCGCACCTGCTCCGGAGGCCGATTTTCGGACGTCGCAGCTATAATTTCCTTGTTTCCTTGCTTTTTTATAGCCCGCTCTCAATGCACCGGAAGGTGATCGCATCAAGTCCTGATCCCGCCTATACACACGCAAGCTTCAGGAACTTCTTATCATTCATCTGCTCATTTGTAACATACTCACCATCATGGAACAGCGCATAATTCGTAACGGGAGTCGGTGCATTCTGCGCTTCTTCTCTGCTTTCGATATGGATCGCCCGGAAAGGAATGCCATTCACTTTGGCGGTCTGCTCCAGAACCGGAACATACTTAGCATTAAAAGGACACTGGCTCGTGTAATACAAAACATAGCCCTTCTCGTCTGTATGCGGATGCTTAGCGCATTCTTTGAATTGCGGAACATCCGCATTCTTATCAAACGGATAATACCAGAGCTGGATACCGTTATCTGCTTCATCCGCAACGGCAAATCCCTTATACTTCAGAAACTTCGGATCAGCCAGGAACGGTCTCTTCTTTGCGGCGCACAAAATACACAGTCCCTTCCTGCCCTTTTCCCTGCTATCTTCAATACATGCGTTTAACAGATCCGAAGAGTATCCATGCCCTTTGAGTGCACCGGACACCCACAGGCAGTCAATGTACATATACCCATCCGCCTCTATCGGGATCCAGGCGTTTTCCGCCGGGATATATTCGATGAAGCACTTGCCGCGCTCCACGCTCTTCAGAAAAACAAGCCCTTCATCAAACCTGTCAGCAAGCCATGCTTTCTTTGAGGACACCTGCACATCCTTGTTGTTGGAAATCGCACAGCAGATGTGTTCCTTCTCCAGATTTTCCCTTGTGACTCTGATGTATTCCATATGCTCAATTCTCCATTTCATCCCGATCGACGCAGAGCAGACGTCCACCGGATGTCTTGCACCCATTTGTCCTTATCGGATGCCTGATCACTGTTTTCAGTTTCTCCGGAGCGACCTTCCTTGCATCACTCAGATAGATCTCATGATGCAGTCGCTCGTCCGTAATATCAAGCTCATAACCCTGCTGTTCCATGAACTCATGCATCATGGCAACCGTAGCAGGTTCATCATCATAAGAACCGATATGCATACACTGTACACACAGGCCTTCATCATATGTAAAAAACTCAACTTTTGAGAAATCCTGTTTCTTCTTTGCAGTGGCTTCCCTGACAGCCCAATCGAAATCATCCTTCGTCACAAAATCAGGAAGGCGGATCACAGAGATCCAGTGAAAGTCTTCCTTGCGGGAATAGTCAATTCCGTCTACACCTTCTCGCCTGCCGGCTCGCTCTGTGGTATCCACCGGATGACACTCGCTCTGCCACCAGAATCCTTCCAGCGGCGGCACCACATAATCGAAATACCCATCGATCTGATGGTCACCCTTCTTGCTCATCTTGATCGTAAAAGCTATACCATACAGAAGACCTATGGCCTTTTTGTATTCCCCGTCTTCATCATTTGGATTTCCGCTGCCCCTGACCGCGATATAATTCATCTTCGGAACATTGACTATAGAGGGCCTGCCTTTCGGCATATAAAATTCTTTGTATTCCTTCTTATAATCAAATGCCATACCTACTCTCCTCGTATTTCTTCTTTATACTCTCGGCTAATAAAAAGCTCTTTTCTGATATTCTCCGGTTCCAATAAATCCCCTTTTCACATCTGTCACTCTAATCTATCCTCTAAGGGGCGAATCAAGAAAATTTTACTCGCAATACATACAAATTGTTCCTTGCGATAACTTAAACCCGTTCTTTTCATAGAACTTGAAAGCAGGTGCATATTCACTGGTGTAAAGTACAACACCTGCGAGTCCCTCCCCCTTACTGTAATCTAATATTGACTTCAACAATTGCGTTCCAATCCCCTGCCCCTGTCTTTCAGGTATCACCGCCATCTCGTTGATGTATATTTCCTTTTTACTTCCTGATATCTTACAAAGTGCAAATATACAGCCAATTATCACATCATCCTCTTCATACACATATCCTACGAATTTTTTCTGCTCATAATAATCTAATAAATATTCACTTGCATTATCAGGATTCCAATCAATCCCCCAATGTTCTATGGGGAATGCCAAAGCATATATTTCTCCGCACTTCTGCAGATCTTCTTTTTTCATCTTTCTAATCATACGATATTAACACCCTGTCCGAGAATTTTCAGAGTCTTTGAGAAATCATATTTTTTATGAAGCCTGTAGATCCTTCTCTTCATAAGGCTTATTCCAGGATCCGATCTCGATCAGATTTCCCTCCGGATCGGCAATATAGCAGGTTCTCTGGTCTACGCTCCGCTCCGGTCGGCGCAAAACAGACGTCCACTGGACGTCTTGCGCCCCCAAGGTTCATGCTCGGGTTCAAGCACAGATGTCGCTCCATTTTCAACAGCCTTCTTGTATGCCTCATCCACTTCTTCAAAGGTATCCACATACAGCGCTATTTCAAAATGACCATTTAACCCCTTGATATACTCATATCTCCGGCTTGTCATCTTTTCAAAATCTTTCCTGCCGTACAGCAGAAACAGAGTTCCATCTTTCACAAGATATACATTGGAAGCATCCTCCGCTTCCCTGATCTCAAATCCGAGCACATCCCTGTAAAAGCGTATCATCTTCGCCATATCCTCAACCAATAATCCAAAACCGTCCAACCTCATACCATCAAGCCTCCTTTTCCCTCATACACTCTTCGAGCGTCAATACTTCGCAGCCCTTATCCGCGTAGTACTTAAACATCTCATCCATCTTTTTCAGATCATAGCTTGTCACGCAATCAGATATCACATGCACCTTATATCCGCCTTTTACCAGATTGTAGCTTGTAGATTTGACGCAGGCAGTTGCATCGGCACCGGTGATGTAATACTCTTCTATGTTATTTTTCTCAATAAAGCCGGTAAATGCTTCACTCGTAAGAGCACTGGCTTTGGACTTTTCAAAAACATTCTCCGACACGACCTTAAGTTCAGGAACCAGTTCAGCACCTTTTGTTTCAGGCTTAAAGGTTCTTGTCTTTTCGGACAGATTGCAGTGTCTGATATAGATGACATGCATTTCATTTGCCACTGCCCAATCGATTGCCGCATTTACCTGCCCTATGATCTTTTTGTAATTCTTTGTAATGTCATTCTGAAGATCTATCACGACCAATGCTTTGTTTTTCATTTCGTCCCCTTTCATATCTTCCGGCTATCTCGGAGGTGATCCGATAGAGTTTTTCCCTGATCCTCTCCGGTTCCAGGACGGTCACCTTATCCCTGCATGAAAGCATCCAGGCAAGCAGCCCTTCATCATCCGCATATTCATGTTCAAACAACAGGCTTCCGTCATCCTGCTCCGTAAAGGAATCCACGCCATACTCTTCCACAAGCTGCCATTTCATTGAAGGATCAAACAACGCCTTTACCCGGTCCTTCGCGGGAAATACTTTCTCGTTAGTTAGATCCGGCAGCGGAACCTCACGATTCCCCTCAAAGGCAACCGTATGCGTGATATTATCCATACGATTCAGCTTAAACATTCTGAAATCGTTTCTCATGAGGCAGTAACCGTAAACATACCAGCTTGTCCATTTGAAGATCAGGTAATACGGCTCTATTTCCCTTTCCGTATCACCACTCGGAGAATAATACCTGAACCTGATCTTCCTCTTTAGTCCGATCGCATCCTGTATGGTCTCTATCTTAGGAGCCAGCGATTCCCGATACCATGATGACAGATCGATCAGAATGGAATCCCTTCCGCTGATAAACTCTGAAGACCCCGCCTGTATCTTCTCCATGAGCTGCCCGTAATAACTGCTTCCGCTCACGCTGTCCAGACTCCTCAGTCCGGCAAGTATCATCTGCATATCCTTTGATGTCAGGATCGTCCTGTCCATACGATATCCGTCCATAATGCTGATCCCGCCGCCGGTACCCTGCGCTGTTCTTATGGGAATCCCCGCTTTGCACAGATCCTCTATGTCACGATTGATCGTCCTTCTCGATACTTCAAACCGTTCTGCAAGCTCCGGTGCTGTGGTTTTCTCTTCCTGCAGCAGCACGGACAGTATCCCGATCAGCCTGTCTATCTTCATTCCTGGGTAACACCCCCTCACTTCGTTCAACATCGTTCAACGGCAGTTTATCGGCAGGTCGATTTGTATCATACCAAGCCTAACACGACAACTATATGTCATGTTTATTATAACATTGATACTTTTTTCGCCGACAGAAAAGACCGCCGACGGACTAAATAGTTCCATCAGCGGTCTCAAACATTGCTTACGATTCAGCTTCGGTGAGATGCAGATCTGTCCTGTCCAAACAGCATATCTGCCGTCCTTTCCAGTTCTCTTCTCTCCCGCGAATCATCATATCCGCTTTCCCTGTCATCAATGCCTTTCACCGGATCGATCGAAAACAGGCCATCGCGGTTACAGTAAAAGAAGATCCTTCTGACTCCCCGTATCTTGAACCGCGCTTCAGCGCTCCCTTCCGGATAAAGTTTCACCATCTGCATATCATCGGATGACGCTGCCGCCGCAAACGAAATATAATGTTCCTTCGTCATGCTGTGATCGATCCGCACATAATACTCATCCTCAACACGCTCGATGAAAACCATATGCCGCTCATCTGTAGGTTCTGCCTCCAACGGTGAAAGCAGTATGCCGTGACAATGGATAGCTGCCTCGCCCATACTGTGTATCACATTTCCACAGACCGGGCAGACATAAAACCTCGACCGCAGCATGTTTGCTGACACATTCGCATTATGAACGGTATTGCCGGATATCAGCTCCGTAACTGAAATCTTAAATACCTCAGCTATAGGCTCCAGCAGGGTAATATCCGGAAGGCCTCTTGAATTTTCCCATTTTGAGACGCTTTTATCACTTACTCCCAGTTTTTCCGCAAGCTCGCGCTGCGTCATCTTATTCTTTTCCCGCAGTGTCCGTATGACTGCACCTGTAACATATTGGTTCATATCCGCTCTCACCTCCACACACGGGTCTCATGGACGAGACTGAATCTGTTCTGAAATACATGGATGTATTTCCAGACTCGATTGTACTTCGGTTTTTCCTATGATGGTACCTACGGAAAGTAGACCAGTTCTGATAAAAGTGTTGTACAAACTGGAAGTTGCAATTTATGACCCTGCTTGATGGTTTTATTGGCTTTCCCGGCTGGTTGGGTCATGCGCCTCGCCGATCCTTCCGACTGCCTGTGATTACTCAGTCCTGATCCTATGACCCATCGGCAGATTTTTAATGGCTTTCCCGGCTGGTTGGGGCATGCGCCTCGCCGATCCTTCCGACTGCCTGTGATCACTCAGTCCTGATCCTATGACCCATCGGCGCATTTTTATTGGCTTTACCGGCCGTCTGGGTCATATTCCGGATGATTTACAAACCGAAAACCGCTCTGCCGTGGAGTAATCCCCCGGCAAATCCCTATTTGTATTATGTATTATTCTCTCATTAGCAACACAAATATAAAAAGTTTTTTTTATAACACATATTCCAACTGTACATCAAATGGTTCTTCATCTGCGATCCAGGGTATTACAGTTTCAATACGGCGACGATCTCATTGCCATCCATCTCGCCCGTCTCCTCAAAACCTAATGAGGTGTATAACTTTCCTGCCATCTCGTTCTCGGGTTCGTAGGAGATCCAACAGAACTCCGCCTTGCCGCAGGGCCACGTCCTGATGAAATCGAGTGCAAGCTTCAGCGCTTCCCTGCCGTAACCGCGACCCTGATAACGCTTGTCGATCATAAAACGCCAGATCTCGTAATTGTCTTTTTCGACGCTCACTCCATCCTGATCCGCGTTCTCACCGTATCCTATCTGGATGAAACCGACAATCCGTTTATCGTTGTAGATTGCGAAAGGAAATACATGCCCGCCGCACATCATGGTAACGTACGCTTCGGCAACGCTGTAACAGTTGTTCGCCACAAAGGGGTATTGAACCTTTTTCACCTTGAGTCCAAGGACGTCGCGAAAGTTCTCATAGGTAAGCTTTTCAAGATGTATCATAATGCTGACCTCCGTAAATTGTTTTCTAACTAAATAATACTTCTGTTAATCGTTCAACAATGCCCGGACTTCTTCCGGCTTCGGCGGATATAACGGCAGTGGGAAACGCGATATCGCTACAGCTGAACACGCACCGGCAAAACGCACTAAACTCTCATCATCCATTCCGTGAAGCAGGCCATATACACATCCCGCCTTAAAGGTATCACCGGCACCAAGCGTACTTCTGACAACAACCGGGAAAGGTTTACACCTGCGGACAGGCTCTCCCCTGCGGGCATACAGCATATCACCGCCGCCCTGCGTCAGGATAGTTAAGCCATCGGTTTCCTTCTGCATCAGCTCCACAACCCTTTCCGGAGTCATTCCTGCATATTCCTGATCTGTACATTCATGGGAGATCACATTTACTGCCGCGTTTTTATGCAAAAACGAATCATGACGGCTGTCAATCGTTACATAAGGGATGCCATGTTTCCCGCAAAGCCTCGCAGCCGAAATGGATTCTTCTCTGAAATATGGATCAATAGCCGCAACCTTTGCACATGCAATATCCTCTTCTCTTGGAATATTCCACCATCTTTCCCCGGTTGAATACAGTGCCTGAAATCTTCCCATCGGAGAACGCACAAGTCCGGCTATAACAACATAATCCATAACTCCGGGATCTTCCGTAAATGTCAGAGAAGAAAGATCTACTTGCTTATCTGCATAGAATTCTTTCAGCATTGGCGCCACCTCGGTGCCAATCCATGTGCCGTCCATCCGAACGGACGCGCCAAGCGAAGCAAGAACAGTTGCTGCCGTTCCCGTTTCACCTCCCGGCAGAAAATACTGCTTTTCAATCTCTGAGTAATTATCGGGCTGCAGAAAACCATCTTTCAGCAAAAAAGAATGGGTACCCAGAATCTGTCCAAAAAGGTAAACATCATGCAATGCTTTATTCTCCATATGCCTCACACTTCACTTTTTCATATATACTTTACAAAACTGTTCCCGGACAGGAAGCACAGATCAAAGCGCTTTCTTCGGACAGTTTTTTACACATTCCATGCACAGTATGCATTCCGTTCCGTTCTCGCGCTTTCTTGAATTATCCGTCACATCCACATTCATCGGACATACACGCTTGCATTTACCGCAGGATATACATTTTTCCTTATCGCACTTTATCCGTATCAGTGAAAAATAGCTCATCGGCTTTAAGAATACCGTTATCGGACAGATGTATTTACAAAACGCTCTGTTGTCCTTAAAAACAAATGCCAGTGCGATACCGATTCCGTAATATGCAATGTTCCCGACTACAAAAGCCCAGAACATTATACGTTCGATATTTCCGACTTTCGCAAGGAATAATGCAGATACAAATATAAGTGATGCGGCAAAAGTGATATATCTGATCCAACCCAGATTTCGTCTTGGCTCTTTCGGTTCCTTATACGGCAAAAAATCCAGCACCATCGCTGTCCAGCAGGCATATCCGCACCATCCGCGGCCGAAGATCAGCGGCCCGAAGATCTTCGCGACGGCATAATGAATGGTCGCCGCCTCAAAAACACCCGTGAAAAGATAATACCAGAAGCCTTCGATCTGCATGTTTTCCCGGCAGATAAGCCCCAGATAGATCAGCATATATAGACCGACAAGCAGCTGCACGATACGTCGGGCATGCTTGTATTTCCTTATGAAAAGAAAAATCCCCAACGATATTGATAAACCTATATAGCTGAAGTTGAACAGATAAAAAAGATTATCCTTTGTCAGCCACAACGTTATGGCTACTGCCTCAAATACTGCAAGCATAATGATCGGCAATCTGTATTCTTTCATGATCGGGTATCAGTATCCTTTCTTAATTGTTCACAGTTCACTGTTATTTTCTGTTGTACTTATCCAGAGCTTCCTGCATCTTTGAATTCTCCGCTCTTTCTTTCAGCCTCGTTATTAATGCGCTGATGAACATGCTGAGTGCATACGATATGATAAATCCTACCCACGCAGTCACATCCCCTATGGGAAACCAGTTAAAAGCCACGATCATAAGTACGATCACGATCAGCACCGACACAAAAAAGAGCACGTTTCTCAGCACCATCGACATATTCATGATCCAGGTATCCGTCAGAAAAGCCACCTGCGCAAGCGTGATCACCACCGCCAGTAAAAGCAGTTCCAGCAATATCGGCATTGACATTCCCGCATTTCCCATGGAAAATAGATCCGCATAGCCTTTCGTTTTCTCGCCTATTACGATACCCATTATGATAAAGGCCAACACGATAAATCCATATGTCGCAAACGTCTGTCTTAAATAATAAAATACGGTTTTCTTTTCTTCCATCATTTGAGCCCCAGCTTTCTTCGAAGTTCATCGGAATACATCCTTGATACTATGATCTGCTCATCATTCTTTAATGTGATCCTGATCTTTCTGTTTATGTCGGATCTTAAGCTTTTGATCATCCTGATATTCACGATCGCCTGTTTGCTGATCCTGAAGAAATCGCGTTCAAGCAGTTCCTGTTCTATCTCATACAGCTTAAGATCCGATTCGTAGGTTTCATCCGCGGTATACACAAATGTCTTTCTCTCCACGGCCTCTATGTACATGATCTTTTCCACATCCAGCAGGTATGTCTCATCATTTTTGCGTACACCGATCTGCATGTTCACCATGCGCATCATGGCGACAAGCCTTTCAACATCGGAGTCCAGTTTATTTGCCCGGATCACAACTTCCGTATCCGCGTATTTCTCATCGATATCGATCTCGATCTTCATTTACTCCAAACCCTTTTTTCTGAATGCGATAAAGAATAAAACAGCCATCATGGCGGCATTTACAGCAAGAATTAAGATGCTGTCCGTCCTGATCCCGTCAAATGCCATATCATCCATGAGTGTCTTAAGCTGCTGCGTATATGCGAATCTTGCAACTTTTTCAATGCTTTCGTTGAACATGGCAAGCATCGGAGAAAAGGCAAATACCAGCATTACCGGCATTACAATGGAAGTGGCGGTCATCTGATTCCTTGCGAATATGCCTATGCATGCCCCTGCCAGGATCGAAATGCCAAATCCGACTGCCATGATAAACAGATAAAACGGCATGTCTTCGTTTTTCATGCCCGTTGCCATCACCCCGGCGCCGATCATGCATATTACCCACACATAAATGCCGACGCCTGATAGATATTCCCACGGCTTAACATTGGCCATTGTCAGCACTCTTAATGTGTTCTTTTCCTTTTCCTCGGATATGATCGATGCTGTCGAAGTCAGAGGGGCCATCCCCATATACATGACGGAAAACAGTTTTGTGAAAAACAACTCCGGCATTCCGTCTATATTGATCGCATTTTCCATGACAAGTGTCATGACCGGAAACAGGATAAACTGTATCAGAACCATTTTATTCTTGAGAGTATCCCTGATCTGCTTTTTTATTATGATCAAAATGTTATGCATGCTTCATCCTCCTCTAACTTTCTTCCCGTCAGTTCCAAAAAGACCGTTTCAAGTGTCGGTTCGGACGAATGGATCGTCTCGATACTTCCCGCTGCCAAAAGCCGGCCTATCCATTCTGCGGATTTGCTCTCGTGGGGTATGATCAGATCCTCGCCGGAGGATAAATGCAATTTTATGGTTTTCTGATGATTATATTTCCTGCATATTTTATCAGGCGCCTCATTTTCAACGATCACACCCTCATTGAGCAGAGCAACTCTGTCGCAGAGTTTATGGGCCTCTTCCATATTGTGCGTGGTCAGAAAGATCGTGCAGCCCTCTTTTTTCTTCTCAAGTATGATCTTATGGATCTGCCGCATGGTCTGCGGATCCAGCCCGCTTGTAGGCTCATCCAGGAATATCAGCTTCGGAGCATGCATGAAGACCCTCGCAAGACATAGTCTTGCTCTCATGCCTTTGGAAAGCGTCGATGCCGGTTTGTTTCCCGCCTCCTTTAATCCGACCTGTTCAAGAGTACTTTTGATCCTGTCATGCGAAACTCCGTAAATATCCGCGAAGATCTTCAGGTTATCAATACAGGATAATCTTTCATAGACCCCGAACTGATCCATCATGATCCCGATATTCTTCCTGTCCTCTCCCGACAATGCCGATACATCTTTATCAAAAACGCTTACCTCGCCACTGTCAAACTCAAGCTGTCCGGTAAGAATCTTAATGAGAGTAGTCTTGCCTGCACCGGACGGTCCGAGGAGCCCGAATATCTCTCCGTCGCCTATATCAAAACCTATTCCCGATAAAACCGTCTTGCCCGAAAAACTTTTGTAAACATCATTACAACGTATCATTCCCGACCTCCTTATATCTGTCTTAGACACAAAATATCAGGAGGATCGGGAATGTTCAATACACTGTAACGTCAGTTGCCCAAATCGCTACATAAGATGCCGGTTTGATCGATCATAACGGTTCTAAAGGACCGTTGGTTTCTTCTTTGAAAACCATCCCCGGAATACACCGCCCTGAAACACCGATATGATCGTAAAAAAGATATCCGCGCAGAGAATGAATATAAATGACGGAAGCATGATCCTTGTATAATGTTTACCGTATTCTTTCTTCCTGTTGATGCAGATCGCAAGCCATATATCAAACGTGATTATGCCGCATCCCAGTGCCAGGACTTCCAGGATCTGCTTTCCGTAAACTATCCATGGCCAGGACGGGAAAATGATCCCCTCATTGATTCCCGACAAAAGCGTCCGCATCAGCGCTATCCCCAGAAAGACGATGAGCAGGATACGCATGACATTCATCATGACTCCACCGCCGATGCCGAGTCCGCCACACCATTTAATCCCGCTCCGGTCACAGAAATTCTCCATAATCTGCATCAACGGTTCATTCTGTTTTCCTTCTATAAAACCGTTGTTTGCAATGACATATACATTAAGATCCTTATTCCGTTCAAGGCAGGATAACTCCATCTTTTTAAGAAACGGCAGCAGATGCGAAGGCACCCCGTCCACATAAAGCGGCATGGAGAATACGACAGTTTCGGCATCCGCGATCTCGCTCAGAACACGGTCATGATCTGCCGGGGTTCTGAGCTTCTCTTTCTTCTTTTTCCCGAAAACGAACAGTCCGGTAAGTCTCATGATGAAACCTGAAGCGCTCAGCCGCATCTTGGGGCTGCAGTCTATAAATACCGTTTTCATAAATCTGCTCCCTCCTCATCTCTCTGAAGATCCAGGAAACATACTTCATAGTCGGAAGCGCCCCAATTAATGGCATTCCGTTCAACCAGAAGCTTCCAGGTTTCTTTTTCTTTGTCGCTTACATCTCCCGTGACATATACCCTGACGCTGTTATTTATTTTGTATCGGAGTGTATGGTGCATCTGTCTGCCTCTATAGGTGCTCATGGGAGTAGACATTCCGATCGAACGATCCAGCAGGTTTTTGACCGCAGGACTGTATCCGCCATACCAGTTTTCGGTAACTATCACCAGATCTTCGGCCTGTCCCAATATCCTGCACATTTCCTGCAAAGAGTCTTTCAAAACACAGGTCGCAGGTGTCTTTGTCCAACATTTGAAACATCCCTGGCACGGTGCATATCTTCCGTCGGCATATATCACACGATCATACTTTTCTTTTTCGTGATCACTGAATGTAAGGTCCCGATCATGGATAAGTACTTTCATCTTTTCAACTCTTCTTTTGCGAACCGGTCATGATCATCGTTCATAACATGGATCGCCCTGTCGTTATAAATCATCAGTTCTCTTCAAGCATATTCAATGCTTCTTTATAGTCCTGTCCGAGGATCTCCTGCACTTTCTCAAAATCATATTTCTCATGCAGCCTTGTCTGAACCTTCAGAAACGCTTTCTTTCCGTACTTTCTGATATATAAGGATTGGGCTTTTGCCGCACCTGCTCCGTCATTTGAGGGCGTATAAAAACCTTTTTCACAGGTTTCAAGTTCGCCGCACTCGTAGCATCCGTCTATATTCTTCTCAATGCAGCACTTTACGTTAGGGCATATCCTGCCTTCGGAACATGTTGCAAAAGAGCAGACATTATACTCTGTTCGGCAGCCTCCGCACCACTCGCCAAGGAAACAATGGTCGCACGACAATCCGCAGATCGCGGAGGGATCCGCGCCTTTTCGGGCAATCTTGCAAAGCCGGTTCTTGATCCGCCGCATCGCTTCTATATGCATGATCCAGTGGCGGGAAAACGGCATCTGAATGAGGCCCTTCACATCCTTGCCGCACCAGTAATCGATCAGCCAGAATGCGTTTTCGTCCTCGCTGACGCATTTACTTTCCACCAGCTTCTGTTTCGTTTCTTCCGAAAATTTCCGTTTCAGATCTTTGTACTGCAGCCCGGAAAGGATCCGGTCGCTTGATTCCTTTACGGCCTTCGCATAGAGATAGAGTTCCTGTACATTCAGTTTCTTTGAAAATTCTGCAATTTCTTCACCCTCAAGTTCATTCCCGGTTGTAATGATCGATGAACCGATCATGCATAGATGATCATCCCGAAACAGTATCTGCTCATCCCCTGCGATCATCTCATGTGCCACGATATCCTCTATCCGGAAGATATGCCAAATGGAGTATGCAAGCGTCTTGCTGTGATATCCTTTTGCACCTGCGAAGGGCAATTGATAAAAAGCCTTCTCCGGATACCCCTCTACTATCCAGGTGATCTGCTGAAATAAATCTTCCCTGAATTCGATCAGTTTCCCGATGGCTTCATCAAAAGTGGTTTCTTTCGACAAAAGCTTCTGTATTTCCTTATTCTTTTCCGACCAGTCCTTATCCATGCTAGATCTTTATCTTAGTCCACTTACCCTGCTTAAATCTTATCGAAGCAAAAATGAAACGTGATACCTGATCTGCCAGGATCCCCATCCATACTCCGTTTATCCCGAAACCGAGCGTGTATCCGAATACATAGGAAAAAACAGTTCTGATGACCGTTACGCTCACTATCGAGACCTTAGCGGTGTATGCGGTATCACCGGCACCTCTTAAGCATCCCATGTAGATGACCTGAGATACCTGGAAGATGACCACCACTATAATGATCCTGGTAATATCCACACCGATCTTGACGATCTCGGGTTCTTCGAAGAACGCTGACATGATGGCATGGCCTCCGAAAAAATACAGGCAGGCAAGAACAAAAGATATGAACAGACCTATCACTCTGCAGGTCCGTCCGTATTCTCTGGCCAGTTTCTCATCCTTCTGACCCAGGCTTCGTCCTATAAGTGCCACCGCTGTCGCCTGAAGTCCGTCTCCGAACGAAAAGGACAATCCCATTATATTCATTCCGACCTGATGGGCAGCCATGGCGGCAGTTCCCATCTTGGCGGCCATGATCGATGTTGCCATAAATCCCACTCTCATGAGGATCTGTTCAAAGAATACAGAATATCCCACTTTGATAAGTGATCTTACAGCTGCAAATCCCGGCAGGATCTTATTTTTTACGATAAAAGGAATACTGACAAAACAGCCGTCGACAAACAGCGATCTTACGCTCATTATGCTCGCAACAACCGTTCCCAGGACCGTAGCCAGTGCCGCTCCCTTCACCCCCAGAGCCGGGAACCCCAGTTTACCTCCGATGAGAAGATAATTGAAGATCACATTTACGGTATTGGACACCAGATTGGTCCTCATGGTGATCCTGGTGTTGCCCGCACCTCTCTGTGCGGAGTTTATTCCCATCTGAATGCAGTTGAAGATCATTCCGCCCATGACGATCCTGAAGTAGCTTACAGCCAGATCGTGTGTGTCCGGATTCGAACCGCAGAATCTTATGATACCGTCAGCAAAAACAACCAGCAGAGTACTGATGATGATCGCAGCAAACAGGATAAAGACGATACCGGAAAACAGGATCCTGTTGGCATCGTCTTTTTTATCCTCTCCCCTTCTTCTTGCTACGAGAGCAGACAGAGAAACATTTATGGCAAAGAACATGGAAAGCCCCATAAACTTGGGCTGTGTGGTAAGTCCTATCGCAGCAACAGCGTTACTCCCGAGTCCGCTCACCATATATGAATCCACCAGCCCCACAAAAGCCGTAAAAAAAGATTCAACAACAGCCGGCCACGCCATATTTATTGTTTCTCTGTACAGACTGTTTTTTTCTTGTTCCATTTTCAGCTTTTCGGCGTCTTTTTAAGTTTCTCAACCAGACCGGCCAATGACAGAAAGCTTTCGGCTTTGACTACGGCGATCCCCTGCCCTTCGTCTCCGAGAACAACAAGCTGGTCTCCGGGAGATATATCAAACAGTTTTCTGGCCTTTGCCGGAATAACTATCTGTCCCTTATCTCCCACCGTGACAAGTCCAAAAAGATGCTTTCCCTTAGGCGGAACGGCAAATCCCATATTTTCTTCCGGCTCATAATTGGCCAGGTCATCCAGCGACACTCCGAAAACATCGGCAAGCTGTTTGCATTTATCAAGATCGGGAACAGTTTCCCCGGCTTCCCATTTGGCAACGGATTGTCTCGTGACGCCAAGCTTTTCCGCAACATCCTCCTGCGTCATCTGCAACAGTTTTCGCAATTGAACCAGATTATCCTTAAACAATATCCCGTTTCTCCTTCTTGATTCCCAGTACTGCCCACCTGAAAAACGGGATCCGCGAAATAACGGCATACAGGCCGTATCCGAATATGAATCCTGCCACCAGGCTTAAAATGTAGCATACAGGTGCCGGTAAAATTCCCGGTTTAGCTAAAACAAGAGCAACAGAAGATATCCCGAGGTAATGGAATACATACAGTCCGAAGCTGTGCCCTGACATCCATTTGGTAAAAGAGTTTGAAAAGTCACCAAATCGTGCCATTCCCGAAAGCATGGCCAGTGATCCCGCATAAGCATCAAGTGAATATAAGAGTCCCCTGTTGATAGGCTTGTCTGCGTAGTTATCGCCGAAATACAGACCTGCGAATGCCACACATATGACTGCGGCAAATACTATCAAAGGTACTGCGATCTTCTTCAGGCGTTCGATCACTTCATCATTCGAGAACACGAAATAACCGAGCATGAAGAACACGAAGTAAAATGCGATCCTGTATACCGAAACGATCGGAGTATTAAGGATCTGCGCTGCCCCCCATATCGGGAAAAGAAAAAGGGCGATCATCCACAGCGGAGTTTTTTCTCCCGCTTTCAAAAGCTTTCCTTTTTCAATCTTTCTGACAAGAACAAGTATAACACAGTAAAGCCACAGCAGATGCACATACCAGAGCACTCCGCTTCCCGATGCGACCATGATCAGGTAGATCAGCGGCTTCGGAACTCCTTCAGAGACCAGTCCTTCGAATCCTCCGCCCAGGGACATGCTCACATACCCCTGAATGAATTGAAATACGAAGAGGCCTATGGTTGACGGAATCAGAAGCTTTAGAGTCCTGGCCCTGATGAACTCTTTTTCCGTATGCGAATCCAATGACAGCCTGGCACTTATTCCCGATACCAGGAAAAGAACAGGCATGAACCACGGATAGACCAGATACTGATATACGTCATAATACTGAACCGGCAGACTTGTGATCTTTCCCAGACCGCCAAGAACCCCCTCAGCGTTATACATGTAAAGCACATGATAGATAACGACTATGACGACAGTTATCCAGCGAATGTTGTCCAAGTAGTATTTTCTCATACTTATCCCACCTTTGCAATTTATTTTAACATCATTCTATTGCACGGATAGGCATGAGTCCACCAACCGAAATTAACATTTAAGAGGGATTTGTGTTAAGAATCGTTGCAATCTGACAAAGCTCAGGACTGCTATGTCATCTTAAATATCTATCCGCTAATCCGCTTACAATTCTTGAATCCAGAACATCCAGTTCAGTCTCAAAAGTAAGTATCAAGCGCTCACCGGGCATAATCCCGTTCATTTGATAGCTGTTGAGCTTCTTTACTGCAGTTACGGCATATTCGGGTTTGTCCATCATTCCTTCATGTTCCCAATAAATTTCTTTTCTGAGCTTTTTTGAAAAGAATGTAAAATCCGGATAGACTATCCCATACCCCGGAAGGTTCAATGGTTTTTCATACTTATACAGGATATTGTTCCTGAAAAAGAAATCCGCAAGTATCTTCTCCGATTTTGATCGCACACGCTCTCCTTTTTCCGTGTAAATCTCAGGCAGCCCTTCTTTGAAAGCTTTCCCAACATATGATTCTGAATACCATTGTTCTTGTAATTGACTAAATGTTGGTTCTACAGGGGTAATAAGTTTCTGTCTCGCAGGGTGAAGCAACGTATATAATTGTTCAATCTCGTCATCATTGTAATCCTTGAGACACCTGGCAATATGTTTGGACCTTGCCTCAGCAGTCTTAAGTACTGCATCATTATATGCCTTCTGCGCCAGTTGACGGGGAAGCTGTACATTCTCCCTTGGGATGTATTCTCCATATCTGTCATTTACACACTGATAATATCTGGTGACTCCATGATCTACCGATATACGAAGTCGTCCTTCGGGTGTAGCAGCATTGCTTTCGCTTACATCAGCTATGATGCTCTGCAGGTGCTTTTGTTCCTGTAATAGCAGTTCTCTTAATCCGTTCAAATATTAGCCGCCTTTTCTTTTTTTTGATTGGCAATAAGTAATGCCTTTGTTTTTTTTTTTGATTAATTAACTTTTTTAAATATCTTTGGGAGATCTTGATTGCTTCAAAATAGGCTTTATCAAGAATAGGTCATATCTTTTTTCGCTAATATGACTCAATTAGAATACTGATAGAATTGAAGTCATCCAGACACAAATCTGAATTTGACTCATTATAAACAATGCCGGGGTTGCAGTCAACAGATTACAGCTGGGCATTTGACTCTAATACATGATTATGAAATTGCGGTCATGGAAATCCCTCCGGGCCCTTGACTCATTCTTGAAATTACATGATTTGAAGTCAACTCAGCTCGTTGCGATAGTTGACTCATATTGGGAAAACCGGATTTGCGGTCAAGACCTTAGTCGCCACAGGTTGACTCAAACAGATGAATACAGGATTTGCGGTCAACATTTCACATGCCACAGGTTGACTCAAGAAGAAAACCGGAAGCCATGAAACAGGCTTCCGGTAAATGAAATCTTTGATAATTCTCGAATAAAGAAATACCGCTTTCTGGTAACCCAGATGATCATCTCTTTGAGAACTGAGGTGCGCGGCGGGCTGCTTTGAGACCGTACTTCTTACGCTCTTTCATACGAGGATCTCTGGTTAAGTATCCTGCAGACTTAAGTGCGGGTCTGTAATCTTCATCTGCCTGAAGAAGTGCTCTTGCGATACCGTGACGGCAAGCACCTGCCTGTCCTGTGTATCCGCCACCCTTAACGAAGATCGTTACATCGAACTTATCGGTAGTCTCTGTAGTTACGAGAGGCTGGCGAAGGATAACCTTAAGTGTCTCCTGTCCGAAATAATCATCAATGTCTCTCTTGTTGATGGTGATGTTTCCCTTACCGGGCTTTAAATATACTCTTGCTACGGAGCTCTTACGTCTGCCGGTTCCGTAGTAGCTTACCTGATTCTTAGCTGCTCTTGCCATTATCTCTTCTCCTTTTTACTCAAAACTCAAGAACTTCGGGCTTCTGAGCAGCCTGCTCATGCTCGGGTCCTGCATATACGTGAAGTTTGGTATACATCTTGCGACCCAGGGGTCCCTTGGGAAGCATACCCTTTACTGCAAGTTCAACTACTCTTTCGGGTTTCTTGGCGATCATCTCACGAAGAGTGGTCTCCTTCATACCTCCGACATAGTCTGAGTGATGATAGTAGATCTTCTGATCAAGCTTGCGGCCGGTAACCTTAATCTGTGCAGCGTTGATGATGATCACATAATCACCGCAATCCTCGTGGGGTGTGAACTGAGGCTTATTCTTACCTCTTAAAACCTTAGCAACCTCTGAAGCAAGACGTCCGAGAGTCTTACCGGAGGCATCTACAACATACCATTTTCTCTCAATGGTATCGGGATTAGCCATATAAGTTTTCATTGTTCCTCCTTGGAAATCGCTTCATTTATGCGATTTTGGAAAATACATACCGTTTTGTCATCTCGCCGTATTTTCGGGATGTCCGGGCCCGATATCCGGCTTCTCAGACGATGCGGCACCTTCCGGGGCAATGGCCGATGTACGCATACCGTCACAAATAGACATTTTAACCCCGCTTTACGCCACTGTCAAGCAAAAAACACCTGATAAGGGCAAGTCTCTTAACGATGCCTTCCTCCTTAACATAATCGATGAGATCCCTGTTGGCTTTTTCCATATTCAGGGCAGCTTTGGCATCAGCAGGTCCACCGCGGTATATATATGTTTCATAAGAGGATATGAACTTAAGATATTTATCCGGCAGGACCTCTCTGCACCTGCCGGCATACTCTTCGAGAGTCTCCGTATCAGCCTTCTTGAAACCGAGTATCGACAGCATCTTAAGATTCCTGTTAAACAGTATCCTGAAACGTTTCTCATCGTCCGCATGCTTAAATCTAACCGCGCTTATAAACAGGCTCAGAGCTATGAGCAGGACAGCCACTCCCAGTGACACGGCAGCAATGATGATCACATATCTTAAGTTAACGCTCCCGGTGTCCTCTTCCTCAGTTTCGACTATATCCGGCAGTTCGATCTCTTCCTCTTCTCTGTGCACGGGATCTGCGGCGCCTGACACCACCCTTTCGGCTTCCATCTGAGCCTCGGTCTTCCAGCTGACGTTATGTTTGAAACCGGGCGTGGGTTCATATATGACCCAACCAACTCCTTCCATATAACATTCCGGCCAGGCATGCGAATCTCTTTCAAGGATCTGCGTTACCCTGCCCGATGTAGAACCCGTAAGGTACCCCTGAACGAATCTTGCCGGGATCCCCTCGTGTCTTGCGAGTAGTACGAACGCCGTTGCGTAGTGCACGCAATATCCCTTCTGCGATTCAAAGATCAGATAGTCGAGAAACTCTCCGGGCGTATCGACATATGAAGGTATCGCTCCCGGCGCTGTGCTGTAATCCATCGACGAGAGCATGTTCTCGATCCGGTCAAGCCTGTCCGTATCATCAACGCAATCTGCAAGAAGCCCGTCCAGATATTCCTCAAGCCTCGGCGTAAGTTCCATTTCCGACAGATAGGTATCCCTTATGCGATCTCTGTATGCCGCCAGACTGTCGAACCCTGTCCCGGCCTCATCCGCGATCCCGAGTTCATCCAGAGTATCCTCCCAGACTTTCCTGTCATCCGGATGATCCTGCTTCAGAAACTCCGTAAAGGCATCATTCCCGATGTTTAACCTGTAATAATCTACCGAATATGTGTCATTATAGGATTTTGTCTCTGCGAAAACGGGATCTCCGCCCTCAAAGTTAAGTTCCGCGTCACTTCGACTGACCGTTATCCGTTTGATCTTAACCGGCGCAAAAACATGCGAAGAGTGCAGGCTCATGAATCTGATCTCCAGCGTTGCGTTTCTCATAAGATCATAGTCTTTTGCATCCTCATACTGCTTAACTGCACATGCGGTCTCCACGGTATCGATCATCGCCTCACGTTCTTCGGAATCGTAAGTCTTGATCCATTCCCGTCCGTCAAACGTATCAAATGACCTGCCCGCCAGATATACTCCCGGAGCACTTCCGTTTCCGAATATCACCTCCAGCACCTTCTTATCACTTGCGGTATTTCCGCCGTAAATATTTCCGCTGTCCGAAAATCCCATGAAGCTTTCCGCCGAATCTCCTCCTCCGAAGCTTTCAAAAAACTCTGTGACCCGATCTATCCTGTCCGCCGCCGCGGTGTATATCTTTTTGGCAAAAGTCCAATCGTACGGTTCATCCGGAGCCGGCATGATGAGCATGAATATCAGACACAGGATCATGAAAGGCAGTATCGACACGAGATGATACCTGTGATCCATGTCTCCTGATCTGTTCATCCGAAGCTGGGCCTCATCGGCGCAGACGCATATCACGAAAAAGAACGAAAGGGATGCCACTGTCTTGGAGGGAGGCATCCGAAGGGCCATGGATGTCGCTAAGGAAGCGATAAGAACGAGCGCAAGAACAGCTCTTGTCACTCTGAACGAACACAAAAACTTCGCGGCAAGGAGAGCTCCCACGCTTATTCCGATGCACGGAATAAGCCACGGGTTGTGGGTCAGGAGTTCCTCACGAAGTTCGCGCGGAACGACCATGACGGAAACGGTCAATGCAGTAAGAAGGACTCCTCCCATGATGATCCGTGTGCTGTTTTTTACATGGAAGAAGACGATACCGAATACCGCGATAAGAAGTGATATCACGCAAACGACTGCAGACGGTGCGTCGGGATGATGATAAGAGACCGTCCAAAGGGTCGGGATCAGCGTGAGCGGTATGATGCATATGAGGTCGTAGAGTACGTTTATCATCACAGCACCTCACATATATCGGTTTCAGGCGGGATCACAAATGCTTTTGTATGAGTAAGCCCGTTCGCCTTATCCGCTTCGGAAGCATCATCCGTGATCAGATAGATGATCGAGGACACTGCATTACGTTCAAGATCTGCCGTAAGCAGCTGCGCCTGCTGCCCCATCTCATGAAGCACCATGATCACGAGTTTGGACGAGTACAGAACATGATCCGACGAAAGTCCGGCGCAAAGCTTATCTGAGGTATTATCTTTCGCAAAACGGAAACCGGACAAATAAGTATAGAAGGAATTGAAATCCGCCATATCCTTGATCAGATGCGATTCATTCCTTCCGGAATACGACCTGACTTCAACCGGAGTGTTGTTTTCAATGAAATACATGGTCAGTGCGATGACGCACTCGGATATCTGATCTTCGACGGGGAGGTAGTCCGTGGGAGCGTTCGAATATCTGGCAGAGTCCATAATGACCGATATGCCCTGCTTTTCCTCTCCGATATAGTTTCTGACCATAAGCTTTCCGTGTCCGGCACTGACCTTCCAGTTGATCATCCTGATCCCGTCTTCGGGCATGTGATCCCTTACGAGGACATCCGGATCCGTGGCATTTAGTCTCGTCTCCACCGCGGTAGTATCCATCAGATCAATCGTATGAAGGGCCTCCGGCGTCACGATCCTCGGAAGGACATTTACTCTGAACGGCTCACGGTTTCTGTATGTGATCCTAAAGAGGTCGAAGTAATCCCTTACGATGATGCTCTTTATGCCGACCTCATACTCTCCGCGATATTTACATATGAGGGAAGTCTCTTTTTTGATCCCCGAAAAAGGAGCAAGCTCGTATTCCGTGCTGTCATCCATTCCGTTTACTTCCGAAAAAGGAGAATAAAACAGGACACGCACGCCCGCATAGGTAAAGAAGTCCTCATTTTGAAGGGTGATATAGAACTTGGAAACGGTATCCGCAACGACCCGGGATCTGTCCAGATCCTGATATATCTTGAACCGCCAGAGAACGAGCAGGACATAGAGAAGCGACACCACGGGGACCGCGGTGACCGCAGCAAAGAATCCGTAACTGACCGGACCTCCGTAAAAAGAGATCCCGACCAGCGAAAGGATCCATAGGATGATCATAATGAGCCTTTTAAGGGTCATCTCTTCACTCCATGGGAACCTTGACTTTAAGAACAAGTCCTCTGATAATCGAATCGGCATCCTCACCGGCGATCCTGGCCTCAGGTGTTAACTTAAGTCTGTGGTGAAGCACATTGACCGCAACCGCCTTGATATCATCCGGTTTTACGAAGTCGCGGGATTCCAAGAATGCTTTGGCCTGTGAGGCTTTGATCAGAGACAAAAGAGCGCGGGGAGACGCTCCTATCACGAAGCGGGGTTCTTTTCTGGTAAGATCTATGATCTCCCGGGCATACGCGATGACCTTATCGGTGATCGTAACTTCATCGGTCTTTTTTCTGAGTTCAAGGATATCGTCAGGGGTACAGACCGGAGTGACCGAATCTTCGGTTTTGCCCTCGATATGATTCCTGACGAGCCTGATCTCCTCCTCAGAGCCGGGATATCCGACAGACAGACGCATCATGAACCTGTCAACGCTCGCCTCGGGAAGCGGATATGTTCCGATGAACTCCACGGGGTTCTGAGTGGCAATGACCATGAAAGGTTTCGGCAGTTCATAGCCCGTGCCGTCCACGGTCACACTTCCTTCCGCCATGGCTTCAAGGAGCGCGGACTGTGTCTTGGGAGAGGTACGGTTGATCTCATCTGCCAGGATGAGCTGCTTCATGATGGCACCTTCGCGGTACTCGAAACTGCTGTTTTGCATGTTATATACGGATACTCCGACCACATCTCCGGGAAGAGTGTCGGGTGTAAACTGTATGCGGCCGAAGGACATTCCGGTGGCCTTGGCGATGATCTTGACCAGAGTGGTCTTTCCGACACCGGGTACGTCCTCCATCAGAACATGACCTCCGGCGAGCAGGCAGATCAGCACGTTTTCAACGACTTCCGACTTGCCTACAAAGTATTCGTTTATGACTTCTCTTAACTTATCCGTCATGGTTCCACCGCCCTTTCAACTGTTTTGTGGATGTATTTTCATGTTGAATTCATGGATGAATTCAGAATATGTTCGAAAATACATGGATGTATTTTCATGTTCCATTATATTATACTTTACTATCATGAAGGTACCTGAAGATTGGGATCTCCCCTCCGAGGGGAACGACAAACTGTGCGCACGCTTTTCACGTGCCGTATACGGGACAAATCCCGGTATGCCCTACAGGCTCTACACCCCGAAGACAAACGACAGGGTTCCTCTTGTCGTTTACATCCACGGAGCGGACGCATACGGTCTCGATAATGAATCACAGCTTTCCATGCATGACATCGGCACTGTCCTGACGAAAGACTCCTGGCAGGCCAAACATCCCTGCTTCGTCCTTGCCCCTCAGTGCGGACAGGGAAGTGCATCTTTCCATGAGCAGGCTACGGAAACCATATGCAGGATAGCTTCGATCATCGTGGGGAGCAACCCCCATATCGATACGAGGAGACTCTACATCTACGGATACAGCGCCGGTGCGGCCAAGACTTTTGTGATATTAAAAAAGCATCCCGGACTCTTCGCTGCGGCTTTCGCGATATGCGGAGCTACCGATCGTCTCGGGATAGAAAAGCTGGCTGATGTTCCTCTGTATCTAATGCATGCGCAGGATGATACAATCGTGCGCGCTTCATATAAGACACCCCATGATCCCGATCCCGTTTTTCTCGGATCATCCGATCTGTATGAGGAGATCAGGGATTCTTCCTCCGACATCACATATAAAAGTTTTCCCGTGGGATACATGAAGGAGCACTACGGCATCAATCCGCACTGCACATGGGTTCCCGCTTCCGAAGATGAAGAGATATGGGAGTGGATGTTTAAGCACGTTCAGGAGTCGGGCGGGTGATCTTCTGCTTCAGGATATTCTTAAGTATCGCAAAAGCTTCCGCATAGGACTTTTTTCTGAGTTCCTTGCGGGTCTGGCTCACATCGGCATTGAGCAGATAATTCTTGGTGATCGCAGCCATCCTGAGAGTCGTGAGTGCATTCACCGCGCCCTGTGTTGCGGAAGCGGCAACGATTCCGATAGCCTTGCCGAGAGCACCTTCGGTGGCAAGAGGGATCAGTTCTTCTATGTTCATCTCCTCCAGATTACCCGCAACAAGAGTCATCGCGAGCACCCGGATATACAGTCTCAGGACCTGGGCGTTGCTCGGTCTGAAGCCACAGATCTCCGTGATCCTTTTTATCAGGGAAAAGTTGGCGGACAGCATACCGATCATGTCATATACCGAATTCTGCGATACGGCGGTGATGATGAATATCTTCTTTGCGGTATCATAGATCTCACGGTCAAGTCTGGGCGCTATCTTCCTGTCAAAAAACTCGATCAGCCTATCATCCGTCTCGTCTTCACATTTAAGGAAGCCTTTTACCTGCTCCTGCTCTTCGGGGGTAAGATCGACATTTTCGATAAGATTATCGACCATCCTCTTACACCATTTGCGTCTTGCGGTACCGTCGGCGTTATGCAGTTTTTCCAGGGAAAAGATAGGTGCAAAGAACACTCCGACCATCGGGTAGACGATGCCGCCGAGAACCACAACGGCTATCAGCACGTAAAAGATGATCTCGAGCACGATATGCACGGAGCCCAGTCTGTCTCCGATAGTGATCGCATTGCTGATAAGGCCCATCAGTACAAGAAGGATGAGCGATATGAACAGCACTATCGACCACACATTTATCCTGTTGTTTTTCATAGACATTTACTCAGAATATTCTAAGGGTTAAAATCCCCTGTTCTTCAGGTCGTTCACGACCTGAATATAAAACTCTCTCACATCGAAGCCGGGGATGTTCTCACGATTTAAGTCTATCATATCACCGTGAGATATTCCTCTGTTTCCCGGAGGTGTGAGAAAAACATAGTTCTCTCCCCACCTAAATGAACCCTCACCTACCAGGCCGTCATTGGGGCCGTCAAAATACTTCACGAGATGAAAACTGTAATTAAGCGGAAACCTTCCGCCGCCCGCCTTTTTCATGCAGGAACCGAAGCTCTGATAATACACTCCGGGCACGTCTTCCACTTCCTCATTGAATCTCGCGCATGATGAATGTGTCAGGTCATATACCGCCTTAAGGAAGTCGGGATCATGGTCACCCAGGCGAAGGAGTGCGGCATTATAGGTTGATGCCACATGGTTCTTTACGCCCTCGGGGATCTTCTCCAGAAGATAATCCGCGAACTCACATCCCCTGTGAGGTGTGTTGACAGTCGTAAGACTTGCGACCATGTCCGCGATCCCGCACTTTGCGATCGCATATCTCGAATCAAGGCCACCCTTGGAATGACCTATTATATTCACTTTTTCACATCCGGTCTCAGCGACTATCCGACGGATGCAGTCCGCCAGCTCAGCTCCGCACTCGGCGACCGAAGCAGCCGACTGCTGGCCTCCGTAACATATGGTTGCACCGTTTGCAATGAGTTCGTCGGGGATCCTTCCCCAGTAATTTAAGAATCCCTGTTTGAAATCTCTGAAGAATACTCCGTGGACCAGAAGTATCGGATATTTCGTCCGGCAGATCATCTCGCTGCGTCTTGCGGCGTTTGTGCGTAACCTGCCGTCCTCGGTCTTTACTTCGCCGGAGACGATCTTTATCATCTTGCCGAGCATCACGAGATTCACAGGGAATATCCATCCGAGGATGATGCCCCAGACTCTGTGTCTGATACCCAGCTGAACGGATGTCGTATATATCCGGATGATGCCGTTCCAGAAGATAACGGACAGGATGAACACGGCCGATGCGATCGTGCCGGCTGTTATGCCTAGGCGCCCCGATACACTGCTTTCTCCGACATGCTTTACGATTCCTGCGATCACGAGCACGATGCAAAGCGTCAGCGATATCATGAAAAGTATCAGAAGCTCGGCACCGTCAGCGCATACCCGATGACGCCCCTTGATCAGGGAACGGTTTACAAGCGAGGGAAGGAAATTGATCAGGATGAAAAGCAGGCCGAAAATGACCGCAGCATATCCCGGTATCCCCTTATCCGCAAATACTGCTTTTACCATCGGGTTCAGGGCACATACCGTGATCACGGCTACGCATATGATCCTGTATATCCACTTGAGGACAGCTCTCATGATCTTACTCCGTGTTAAATATCCCTGTCAGGGAAGTTTTATCCTACAGTTCGTACCGCTCAAGGCAAAGGCCGCACGCGGGCAGTGTCGGGCCGCTCTTTGAACGGTCCCGGGATTCGATGATACCCGGGATATCTTCGGGTGCCATGCGTCCCCTTCCGACTTCCAGCAGAGTGCCTGCGATGATACGGATCATGTTGTAGAGGAAGCCGTTTCCGGTGATCGTGATATCGATGTATTCATCGTAGGATACAGCGGCGCCCGGTCCCGCAGCTGTCCCGGAATCGGATGAAGCCGGCGTCGCGGCGGCTCGGGTCACATCCACACTTACGTCATATATCGTCCGCACCGTCGTCTCCGCCTGGGATCCGGCAGCGCAGAAGGATGCAAAATCATGCTCACCGATAAAGAAGCGCGCAGCTTCTTTCATCGCATCCGTATCAACGGGTCCGTATATGTGATGACGGTACAGTCTCTCCATCGGAGGACATATCTCTCCGTGATAGAACCTGTAGCAATATGTCTTCCTGGTCGTGACATGGCGCGGATGAAAGTCATCTTCGGTCTGTCTCGAAGCCGTTATTCTGATATCGGGGGGAAGGATCGAATTAAGTGCCGGCACGAATCTGTCGGGCGGGATCGTCGAGGATGTATCAAAGACGCAAAGATTCCCTTTTGCATGAACTCCCGCATCGGTGCGGCTGGCACCGATCACCGTGATGTCCTCACCGGTGAGTTCGGAAAGTTTGTCGTTCAGGACGCCTTCTATGGTCTTTTCTTCATGTGCCTGAAGCTGCCAGCCATGATAGGCTGTTCCGTCATAAGCAACAGTGAGCAGGATCCTCATGGTTAAACCCTCGGCGGCTTTTGGTTTACATAAATATTCTCATTGCGATACATCCGGCCAGATACAGCCAGACTATCGCATATGCGATATAATCGCGGCTCACATATTTGAGGGGCTTCATCTTGGTACGTCCCTCTCCGCCTCTGTAGCATCTGGCTTCCATGGCCATGGCCAGGTCGTTGGCACGCCTGAATGCGGATACGAAGAGCGGTACAAGTAAGGGCACCAGAGCCTTCGCACGTTTGATGATATTGCCGGATTCGAAATCAGCGCCTCTGGCCATCTGCGCTTTCATGATGATATCGGTCTCTTCAAGCAGGATCGGGATGAATCTGAGTGCGATGGACATCATCATCGCGATCTCGTGAACCGGGACTTTTATCTTTGAAAGTGGACGAAGAAGCCTCTCCATTGCATCGGTCAGGTTATTGGGGGTAGTGGTCAGGGTCATGAGTGACGAACCCGTGATCAGAAGCGTCAGTCTCAGTGCCATGGTGGCACCTGCCTTCAGGCCTTCTTTGGAGATCCTGAATATGCCGAACTTCCAGAGTATCTCTCCGGGAGTGAGAAGCATGTTAAAGAGGATCGTGATCAGAAGGATGATCATGACGGGGCGCAGGCCCTTTACGATATATTTTACGGGAACCTTGGACAGCGCAACGCAGACACCCAGAAACAGGGCTACGAATATGTAGCCTATATAGGTGTTTACTACGAAGATTGAGATTATGTAAACCAATGTCGCTACAAGCTTGACCCTTGGGTCCAGCCTGTGGATCACCGATTCTTCGTCATAATATTGTCCGATGGTTATCTCTCTTACCATTACCGCTGTATGCTCTTATATGTCCTGCTTACGATTCTTGTCTCTGTATAATCCGAGTATCTGCTCCACGGCATCGTCAACCTTGGTCGTGGTATCATCAACGTCATAGCCTATCCTGCGGATGGCTCTCATGATGTAGGTGACTTCCGGAACACCCAGATCCATGCGCTCAAGTTCCCTGACGTTCTTGAATACCTCACCGGGAACATCATCATAAACTATGCTTCCGTGTTCCATGACGATGAGCCTCTCGGCATAGTCGGCAACATCATCCATCGAATGCGACACCAGGATGATGGTCATATGCTCATCCCTGTGAAGATGTGATATCAGTTCGAGTATCTCTACGCGGCCCTGAGGATCGAGACCCGCAGTCGGCTCATCCAGGATCAGGATCTGAGGTTTCATCGCCAGAACTCCGGCGATCGCAACTCTTCTCTTCTGTCCTCCGGAGAGTTCAAAAGGAGAATTGTAAAAATCATCATCATCCACGCCCACGCTCTTTAACGCTTCATATGCGCGCAGCTCCACTTCCTTGCGGTCAAGCCCCAGATTGGTCGGTCCGAAGCACACATCGGAGAAAACGTCCGCTTCAAAAAGCTGATGCTCGGGATACTGGAAGACCAGACCTACTTTGCCGCGCAAAGCCTTGCGGTCGTAACCCTTGGCGTTGATATCCTCTCCGTCGAAAAGGATCTGACCGGATGTGGGCTTGAGCAATCCGTTCAGATGCTGGACAAGTGTGGACTTGCCGCATCCCGTATGTCCGATGAGGCCGATGAATTCGCCGTCATTTATCGTCAGGCATATGTCCTTTAATGCATGAACGCTGTGATTCGTATCGGCGCTGTATATGCAGTTTACATGATCGAGCGTCATAGACATTTCTTCAGTTCCTCCCTGAGTTCCTGCCTTGTGAGGATTCCGTCGGGAATGGGCATGCCGGCTTTCTTCAGTTCATGTGCGACCTTGGTGGCCTGCGGAACGCCCAGATGCAGTTCCTCCAGTTTCTCCACCTGCGAAAAGATCTCCTTCGGAGTTCCTTCCATCGCAATATGACCCTTATCCATGACAAAGATACGATCGGAATAAATGGTCTCTTCCATATAATGAGTGATCAGTACTATCGTGATCTTCTCAACATCGTTAAGAGCCCTTGCCGCTCTGATGACCTCCCTGCGTCCGTGGGGGTCGAGCATGGCGGTGGGTTCATCGAATATGATGCACTTGGGATGCATTGCAAGCACGCCCGCAATGGATACGCGCTGTTTCTGTCCGCCCGATAATTTGTTGGGTGAATGTTTGGAATAATCGAGCATGCCCAGAAGCTTTAAGCTCTCATTTACACGCTCCCATATCTGATCGGTCGGAATACCGAGATTCTCGGGACCGAATCCGACATCCTCCTCCACGAGCTGGCCGATGATCTGGTTGTCCGGATTCTGAAATACCATTCCGGCGCGCTGTCTGACTTCCCAGGTATTTTTCTCCTCGGATGTCAGGAGTCCGTCAACATAGACCTCCCCTTCGGAAGGAGTAAGTATCGCATTTATCTGCTTGGCAAGTGTCGATTTGCCCGAACCGTTATGGCCGAGAATGGATATGAACTCACCGGGCTGCACATCGATATTGACCTCATCAACGGCTTTGGTTATCCCGCTGACATTGCCTTCATCATCCCTGCGTATATATTCATATGTAACTTTGTCTGTTTTGATGATGCCCATAATCACTCATTTTACCTGTATGGACCGCTTTAGTCAAACTTTACGGTGTCTTCTGGAAGTGCTGGTAATCCTTGCAGGAGTTCCAGTTTCCTCCCCATGTAAAACCGTGCGCCTTAAACAGCTTGTAGCACAGGTCATTCTCGTCTATCTTATACGGAAAAGAGGCACTGCGGTCGACATATATCTCGCTTCCCGCAGGAGAGATATAATCAGAGCCTCCCTCGCCTGCCCCGAATACGATATAAGGGTTATAGAAGGGATTGATATCGATAGCCATGCCGTAAGCATGCTTGGATAAGGAACTGGATCCGTCGACAACCCTGTAGTTGAAACAGGATGAGTTGTCGGCACACATCGATGCGGTATCATCACCGCCGAAGTTGTCTACCAGATATATGCTGTCTATCCGGTAATCGGATCTGTACAGTTCCGAAAAGATCTCAAGCATATCCCGTGAGATCTTCTTATTGCATATCAGTTCGCCAGCCTGAGTCAGACCGTTGAAGTCAACGTAGAGCAGACCGACATAGTCCAGATCCTCATAGGATATGACCATATCATCGGTTCCGGCATAGGAGATGCCGGTGATATAGTCACGCACTTCCTGAGATAAAGGTTCACTGTAGAAACCGGGTTCATAGGTATATCGACTTTCAGAGTCAACATTCGGATCGTAGAAGTGAACCATTACCGAAGTGTTGTATTCCGGAACGGGATCAGAGACGTCGGTTTCGGCGGATTCTCCGGCAACATCTCCGTCGGGGGCGTCGCCCTGATTGACTGTTTCAGTCGGTTCCTTCATGGCAACCGTTTCTTCCGTTTCGGGTTCCGGGATCGCTTCCTCCGTGGCCTTCGGTATCTCCATGGTCTCCCGGTCAGGTATCTCTTCCGTCTCTCTTTCCGGTATCTCTTCTGTCTCCCTGTCGGGTACCTCTTCCGTACCGTAAGCGATCTCGGGATTGGCCTCCGCGTAATCACTTATCGTCTCTCCGAGCAGGAAATGTATGCTCAAGACCGATATTGCCGTCACGAGCGCGATCATGCCCAGCCCCTGCAATATCGGGAGCGTATATTTATTCTTATGCAGTAACTTACTGACCCTGTCTTTGATTCCCATAGTGTAAAAAAGGCGTCGCATCGTAAGATGCGACGGCCTTTAATAAATCAATCCTTACTTATACGAGCTCAAGAACTACTTCCATAGCTGCATCGCCCTTACGGGGACCGATCTTAACGATACGGGTGTATCCGCCGTTACGTCCGGAATACTTGGGAGCGAGCTCATCGAACAGCTTAGCTACAAGATCGACTTCCTTGGTTGCCTTCTTGTATCCGGCGCCCTTCTTGGCGGGCTTCTCGGTTACGGTATAGAGGACCTTCATCATCTGACGTCTTGCATGAAGTCTGCTGGGAAGATCCTTCTTGATCTCCTTGCTTACCGTATCGTATACGGTAACCTTCTTGCCGTCCTTCTCTTCTTTTACTCTCTTGCCGTCCTTATCTTTTCTTGCAACCTTGGCTTCGATCGTAACTGTCTCGTAATTATCTTTTTCCTTAACTGCAAGTGCGATAAGTCCGTCAGCGATCTTCTTAACTTCCTTAGCCTTAGCCTCGGTAGTGATGATCCTTCCGTGATAGATCAGGTTTGTTACCTGGTTACGGAGCAGAGCTTTTCTCTGGTCTGATGTTCTGCTCAACTTTCTGTATTTTGCCATTGTGTGGCTCCTTTCTACACATATATGTGCTTCTTCGGTCTTATCATATATGCTGATAAAACATTACTTCTTATTCGTCGCTGTCGTTCTTTAAGCTGAGTCCCATGTCCTCGAGTTTCTTAAGAACCTCGTCAAGTGACTTCTTGCCCAGGTTACGAACCTTCATCATATCGCCGGAGGTCTTGCTGATGAGATCCTCAACAGTGTTGATGTTGGCACGCTTCAGGCAGTTGTAAGAACGAACCGAGAGCTCGAGTTCATCGATGCTCTGTGACAGAACCTTGTCGTTACCGCTTCCTTCGCTGTCGGAACGGATCACAGGTCCGCCGAGCTTGGCTACCTCGGAGAGATCCACGAACAGAGCAAGGTGCTCGCTTAAGATCTTGGCAGCAAGGCTTACAGCCTCATCGGGAGCAAGTGTGCCATTGGTAACAACATCAAGTGTAAGCTTGTCATAGTCTGTGATCTGGCCTACACGGGTATTTACAACCGATACGTTTACTCTCTCTACAGGTGTGTAGATAGAGTCGATCGGGATCACACCGATGGGCATGTCTTCTGACTTGTTGCGGTCGGCAGATACATATCCTCTGCCCTTGGTGATGGTAAGCTCGATATACAGCTTGGTCTTCTTGCCGCTTAATGTGGCAATAACCTGATTGGGGTTAATGATCACGATATCCTGATCAGCCTGGATATCAGCACCGGTAACAACGCCCTCGCCCTCATACTCGATATAAGCGATCTTGGGCTCGTTGGACTCGGAGTTGTTCTGGATAACCAGTCCCTTGATGTTCATAACGATCTCAGTCACATCTTCCTTAACACCTTCGATGGATGAGAACTCATGAAGAACACCTTCTATCTTGATCTGGCTCACTGCGGAACCGGGAAGAGAAGAAAGCATGATACGGCGAAGTGAATTGCCGAGTGTATTGCCGTAACCTCTCTCGAGGGGCTCTACAACGAATCTGCCGAACTTCTTATCCTCAGATATCTCAATATTCTTGATTTCGGGTCTTTCAAAATCAAACATTTAATAACCCTCCTTACTGGTTTTACTTAGAGTACAACTCGACAATAAGCATCTCGTTTACGGGTACATCGATCTGTTCTCTGGTGGGAAGAGACTTGATGGTAGCCTTCATGGCTTCAAGATCTGTATCAAGCCACTCGGGATAAAGTCTTCCACCGGTAACCTCTACGACATCCTTGTAACGCTGTAAGGATTTTGCTTTCTCTGAAAGTTCGATAACATCGCCGGCCTTGCACTGATATGAAGGGATGTTCACGCACTTGCCGTTAACGGTAACATGCTTGTGTCCCACTACCTGACGGGCCTCTCTTCTGGTACGTGCAAATCCTGCACGGAAAACGATATTATCAAGTCTTGACTCGAGCATGACCATAAGGTTCTCACCGGTCATACCCTTCATACGGTCAGCCTTCTCATAGTAATTACGGAAGGGTTTCTCAAGTACACCGTATATGAATTTAGCTTTCTGCTTCTCGCGAAGCTGGAGTCCGTACTCGGAAACCTTTCTTCCGGAGCGTGTGGACTGTCTTCTTGATTTCTTGTCATATCCCAAGAATGTAGGATCAAGATCGAGTGATCTGCATCTCTTGAGGACAGGAGTCTTGTCTACTGCCATTGTTTTTTTCCTTTCTGTAAATGTTTTAGTCGTTTACGGTGTCTACCCCTCCTTTGTCGGGTTAGCCACGCAAATTCGCTTCGCGAAGTTTGCCCGGTGCTTCAGGGTTCACCTTCCTCCGACACAGTGACCTATTATACGCGACGTCTCTTAGGCGGACGGCATCCGTTGTGAGGAACGGGTGTAACATCACAGATACTTGCTACCTGTAATCCGTTTGCTGCAAGTGCTCTGATAGCTGCTTCTCGGCCTGAACCCGGTCCCTTTACGAATACATCTACAGTCTTAAGACCATGTATTGTAGCAGCCTTGGTAGCTGTCTCAGCTGCCATCTGTGCTGCATAGGGAGTAGATTTCCTTGAACCTCTGAAGCCCAGTCCACCTGCGCTTGCCCATGACAGTGCGTTTCCGGCATCATCCGTTAAGGTAACGATAGTGTTGTTGAATGAAGCCTGAATGTGTGCCTGTCCGTGTTCAACGTTTTTCTTGACACGTTTCTTTACTGCTTTCTTAGTAACCTTTGCCATAAAACTAACCTACTTTCTGAAGTTGATCCTGTGCCTCTTTAGGCACAACAATGATAACAATATTATTTCTTCTTGCCCGCAACGGTTCTCTTGGGACCTTTACGTGTACGTGCATTTGTCTTGGTCTTCTGTCCGCGAACGGGAAGGCCTTTACGATGACGGATACCTCTGTAGCATCCGATCTCCTGAAGACGCTTGATGTTCATAGCGACTTCTCTTCTGAGATCACCTTCTACCATATAATCTTTCTCGATGATCTCCGAGATCCTCTTAACCTCATCGTCAGTGAGTTCTCTGACACGGGTATCGGGGTTTACTTTGGCAGCTTCAAGAATCTTATTGGAACTTGTTCTGCCGATTCCGTAGATATAGGTAAGTCCTATCTCTACACGCTTGTCTCTGGGTAAGTCAATACCAACTATACGAGCCATTTACTGTTTCCTCCATGTTAACTGTGATCTGCGCTTAGCGCTGACATCAAACTAATTGATAGGGGTGATTTTTCACCCGATCGTATCTTACGATCATCCAGACATCTGGTATCAAAAAGTATGAGCGATGGCTCATTACCCTTGTACCTGTTTATGCTTGGGATTCTCGCAAATGATCCTAATCTTACCTTTTCTTTTGATGACTTTGCACTTTTCACAGATCGGTTTTACTGATGAGCGAACTTTCATGTTTACTCCTCCTTTCAAACTAATCCATAAGTTCCCGGCCTAAAAAAGCGCCGACTGATATTATATCACGCCGAAGCGGCGTAATCAACACATTTTTTATTTATCTCTCCAGATTATACGTCCCTTGGAAAGATCGTAGGGTGAAAGTTCCATAGTCACCTTGTCACCGGGCAGGATCCTTATGAAGTTCTGGCGAAGCTTACCGCTGATATGCGCCAGTACCACATGCCCGTTCTCAAGCTCCACACGGAACATCGTGTTCGGAAGCTTCTCTACTACGGTACCTTCAATTTCGATCACATCTGTCTTTGACATATATTTCCTCCCTGCAGCTTTTTCCTTTCTTCCTCATGCAGTGTCAGTATCTCGGGTTCTGAATCGGTGATCAGGATCGTATTCTCATAATGTGCCGAATACCTCCCGTCACAGGTGACGACCGTCCAGTCATCATCAAGCCATTCGACTTCTTCCGTGCCCATGTTGATCATGGGCTCTATCGCAAGCGTCATGCCCTTCTTTAACTTAGGGCCGCGATGCCTCTGTCTGAAATTCGGGATGTTGGGCGACTCATGAAGATGAGTTCCTATCCCGTGTCCGCAGAGATCTTCAACTATTCCGTATCCGTACGGTGTAACGTAGTCGTCGATCGCTGCGCTGATATCATGAAGCCTGCATCCCGCTCTGGCTTTCTGTATTCCCGCAAAAAACGAATCCCGCGTCACTTCTATCAGTTTCGCCGCCTCGGGTGAGATCTCTCCGACTCCGTAAGTTCTGGCAGCGTCCGAATGATAACCTCTGTAGATGAGTCCCGCATCGAGGCTTACGATGTCGCCTTCTTCAAGGATGCGGTCTTTGGTGGGGATACCGTGAACCACCTCGTCGTTAACGGAAACGCATATGCTTGCGGGATAACCGTTATAATGAAGGAAGTTCGGTATGCCACCCAGCTTTCGTATCAGCGCCTCTCCCTGTTCATCTATATCCGCGGTGCTGATACCGGGGCGTATGATCTGACCGAGTTCATAATGTACTATGCTAAGGAGCCTGCAGGACTCACGCATGTACTCTATCTCGTCTTCGGTCTTAATATTTATGGCCATCGATTTATCCCAGGATCGATACTATGGCATTGAAGACATCTTTCATGTCCTGTGTACCGTCCACGGTCTTAAGGACGCCTTCAGCTGTATAGAAATCGATCAGCGGCTGAGTCTGTGTGTGATAAACATTAAGTCTGTTCTGAACCGTCTCGGGCTTGTCATCATCGCGAAGGATCAGCTCGCCTCCGCATACATCACAGATGCCTTCCTTCTTCGGCGGTATGTGTTCTACATGATATGTGGCTCCGCAGGTCACGCATGCCCTGCGTCCGCCCATGCGCTTAACGATGTTCTCATCGGGAACGTCAACATCGATCGCATAGTCGATTGACTCACCGAGTCTATCGAGTTCTTTCTTCAATGTTTCCGCCTGAGGGATGGTTCTCGGGAACCCGTCGAGGACATATCCGTTCTTGCAGTCATCCTGAGCTACTCTGTCGAGCAGGATCCTTACCGTGAGCTCATCGGGAACGAGTTCTCCCTTATCCATATAGGACTTTGCTTCACGTCCGAGATCGGTTCCGTTCTTTATATTTGCTCTGAAGATATCACCCGTTGATACGTGGGGAATACCGTATTTTTCAGCTATCATCTTGGCCTGGGTACCTTTACCCGCACCCGGCGCACCTAACATTACTATTTTCATTCTAAATTCCCTATATGCATTAAAACGACGTAAGGATGCGGATACAGATTGTTCTCAAGCAGGTGCTTGTGAGCCGCCGCTGCTTAGCGAGGTTCCTCACGAGCTTAGCATGCGCTGCGAGCGATCAGCAGCGAAAGCGTGCCTGCGGAGAATGATCTGTATTCCGCATCCGTATCATTTTATATCCTCCAAGGCATTCTCAGTCATTAAGGAATCCCTTGTAATTACGTACCAGCATCTGTGACTCAACCTGCTTGATGGTCTCGAGCACAACGCTGACGATGATTATCAGGCTCGTACCGCCGAAGGATACGTTTGCACCGAACAGACCGTTGAACAGGAAGGGCAGAACACATACGATGATGAGTCCGATAGCTCCGATGAACACGATATAGTTCAGTATCTTGGCAAGATAATCACTGGTAGGCTTACCGGGACGGATACCCGGGATAAAACCGCCCTGCTTCTTCATGTTATCCGCGATCTCCAAAGGATTGAAGGTAATGGATGTATAGAAGTAAGCAAAGAATACTACGAGTATTACATATACCAGCAGACCCAATGTGTACTGAGGCTGGTTGGGGTTGCACCAGTTATTTGATGAAAGTCCTTTGAGGATCTCACCCCATACGCCTGTTCCCTGAATATTGAAGAACGAGCATATGATAACCGGGAACTGCATAAGGCTCGATGCGAAGATGACCGGGATAACACCGCCGGTGTTTACACGAAGCGGAATGTTGGTCGTCTGACCGCCAACCATCTTACGGCCCTGAACCTTCTTTGCGTACTGTACGGGGATCTTGCGCACGCCGTCGTTAAGCACGATAACGAGTACTACCATTCCCACGATGACTGCGATGATGATGATCGCAGATACAGCACCTTTTGCTATGGATTTGTTCTTGATGAACTGCTCATACAGGGAAGCGATATCCTGAGGTACTCTTGAAAGGATGTTGATGGTCAGGACGATTGAAATACCGTTTCCTATACCGTTCTCAGTGATCCTCTCACCTATCCACATCAGGAATGCACTACCTGCGGTAAGTGCAGCAACTACAAGAATTACATTAAGTGCATTAAACTTTTCGAGCAGTCCGCTCCTGCCGAATCCGACTGCCATTGCAGTTGACTCTATAAGGGCAAGCGCTACTGTCACGTAACGGGTGATGGATGCGATCTTCTTGCGGCCATCCTCACCGTCTCTCTGCATCTCTTCGAGCTTCGGTATAGCGATCGTCAAAAGCTGCATGATGATCGATGAAGTGATGTAGGGAGTGATATTAAGGGCGATGATCGACATGTTAAGGAAAGATCCGCCGGTAAATGCATCAAAGAAGTTGAATGCATCTCCTGTCTGCTGGGCAAACCAGTTAGCGAAATAGTTCCTGTCGACGCCCGGAACGGGAAGCTGTGAAGCAAGTCTGATGACAACGAGCATTGCCAGAGTCATCAGGATCTTGTTTCTCAGTTCCTTGATCTTAAAAGCATTTTGTACGGTATTGAACATTAGATCACCTCTGCAGTTCCACCAAGTGCCTCAATCTTTTCTTTTGCGGATTCGCTATAAGCGTTAACCTTGACATTGAGCTTCTTGGTAAGTTCGCCATTGCCTAAAATCTTGACACCATCAGCTGTTTTGTTGATGATGCCGCGCTCAAGGAGTTCGTTAACTCCTACTTCGGCACCATTGTCAAAAGCTTCCAACGCACTAACATTTATAGCTATTATCTCTTTTGCATTTCTGTTCTTGAAACCTCTCTTGGGAAGTCTCCTGTAGAGAGGCATCTGGCCACCTTCGAAACCGATCCTGGGTGCGCCTGAACGTGCTTTCTGTCCTTTATGTCCCTTACCGGCAGTCTTGCCGTTTCCTGAACCGTGACCACGGCCGCGTCTGAAGTTGTCGCTTTGCTTGGAACCGGCTGCAGGCTGTAAATTAGATAATTCCATTATGCTTCCTCCTCTACTGCGACTAAGTGACTAACCTTACGGATCTGACCTCTGGTAGCACCATTATCAGGTAATTCTACTGTCTGATGTAACTTATGCAGCCCCATTGCCTCTACGGTTGCTCTCTGCTTGGGTATAGCGCCTATGGGAGACTTTACCAGAGTAACCTTGATGGTAGATGCTGCTTTCTTCTTTCCTGCCATTGTATACTCCTTTCTCAGCCTGTGATCTCGGCAACTGATTTGCCGCGCTTCCTGGCTACTTCCTCAGGAGTCTTAAGAGAAGTGAGTCCGCTGATTGTAGCGAGGACTACGTTCTGCTTGTTATTAGATCCCAGGGACTTGGTACGGATGTTTCTGATACCTGCAAGCTCGCAAACGACACGTGCGGGACCACCTGCGATGATACCCGTACCTTCGGGAGCCTTCTTAAGCAGTACATTGGCTGAGCCGTACTTACCTATTGTGTCGTGAGTAAGGGATGAATTATCATCCATGGCTATCTCTACGAGGTGCTTGATCGCATCCTCTTTTCCTTTACGGATAGCTTCAGGGATTTCCACTGCTTTACCCAGACCTGCACCTACATGTCCGTTGCCGTCACCGACAACAACCAGTGCGGTGAATCTCATGCTGCGACCACCCTTAACGGTCTTGGTAACGCGCTTGATGGCAACAACCTTATCATTTAACTCTAACTGACTTGCGTCTATGATAGTGTGTTTCATTATCGTCTCCTTCCTCTTAGAATTCCAGTCCGGCTTCTCTTGCAGCCTCAGCGAGTGCTGCGATCTTGCCCTGATATATGAAGCCGCCTCTGTCGAATACTACCTCTTTGATACCCGCATCTACGGCTCTCTTGCCGATAACGGATCCGAGGTAAGCTGCTGCTTCGACATCATTGGTCTTTTCAAGCTTTGCCTTAACCTCTTTCTCAAGAGTTGAAGCGGAAACGAGTGTGTTGCCTGCAGTGTCATCGATAATTTGAGCATACATATGCTGATTGCTTCTGAATACAGCCAGACGAGGTCTTGCAGCTGTGCCGCTCAAGTGGTTACGTATTCTTCTGTGCTTTTTTGCACGGACTTCTTGTCTTGATTCTTTCCTGACCATCTCTATACTCTCCTTATCTATTATTTCTTACCGGCCTTACCGGCTTTGCGACGGATAGTCTCATCAGCATACTTGATACCTTTGCCCTTGTAAGGTTCAGGTCTTCTCTTGTCTCTGATCTCTGCTGCGAACTGTCCTACCTTTTCCTTGTCGATGCCCTTGACGATGATGATATTCTGACCTTCAAGTACGGTCTCGATACCTTCAGGGTCTGTCATCTCCACAGGATGAGAGTAACCTAAGTTAAGGGTCAGAGTCTTGCCTGACTTGGATGCTCTGTAACCAACACCGTTTACTTCAAGCTTCTTCTCATAGCCTTCGGTAACACCTACGATCATGTTGTTGATCAGTGTTCTGGTCAGACCATGTAAAGATTTCATCTTCTTCAGATCATTGGGACGTGCAACCGTAAGCTGTCCATCCTCCATCTTGATCTCCATCTCAGAGGGAAGTGTTCTCTTTAACTCCCCTTTGGGACCTTTAACAGTCACTGTGTTATTTTCTGCCACATCTACGTTTACACCCGCAGGTATGGCGATTGGCATTCTTCCTATACGTGACATGCCCGTACCTCCTAATCTTTTTCACTACGCGCACAACATCGGATGTTGTGCAGCCTGTCCGGAAATACATGGATGTATTTCCAGGCTACATCACCAAACGAAAGCGAGTACTTCACCGCCGACCTGAAGCTCTCTGGCCTTCTTATCGGTGATAACGCCCTGGTTGGTTGAAATGATTGCGATTCCAAGACCACCGAGTACCTTGGGAAGCTCGTCCTTGCCTGCATATACTCTAAGGCCGGGCTTGGAGATTCTCTTGATACCGCTTATGATCTTGTCATTCTTGTCCTCACCATACTTAAGTGTGATGTGGATGTTCTTGAAACTGCCGGCGTCAACCAGCTCATATTTCTTGATGTAACCTTCTTCAAGAAGAATGTCAGCGATAGCTGTCTTCATCTTGGAAGAAGGGATATCAACTGTATCGTGTTTTGCAGTATTAGCGTTACGGATTCTGGTAAGCATATCTGCAATAGGATCACTCATTGTCATTTGATTTTGCCTCCTTACTTTCTATACTTATCTGAATTTACCAGCTGGCTTTCTTTACGCCGGGGATCTGTCCCTTGTAAGCCAGTTCACGGAAGCAAACTCTGCAGATTCCGTACTTTCTTAACACTGAATGCGGACGTCCGCATATCTTGCAGCGGGTGTACTCTCTGGTGGAGAACTTAGGTTTGCGCTGCTGCTTAACCTTCATAGATGTCTTAGCCATGAATACGATTCCTCCTTATCTGGCAAACGGCATGCCGAAGAGTCTGAGCAATTCTCTTGCCTCTTCGTCTGTCTCGGCAGTGGTAACGACGATGATATCCATACCTCTGACCTTATCAACCTTGTCATACTCGATCTCAGGGAAGATCAGCTGCTCCTTGATGCCCAGAGCATAATTGCCTCTGCCGTCAAAAGAGTTGGGATCTACACCTCTGAAGTCACGCACACGGGGAAGTGCAAGGTTAACCAGACGATCAAGGAACTCATACATCTTGTCTCCGCGAAGAGTGGTCTTGCAGCCGATGGCCATGCCCTCTCTTATCTTGAAGTTTGCGATGGAGTTCTTTGCACGTGTGATAACTGCCTTCTGTCCTGTGATGGTCTCCAAATCAGATACAGCGCCCTCAAGCACTTTTGCGTTATCTTTTGCTTCACCGACGCCCATATTTACCACGATCTTGTCAAGCTTGGGAACCTGCATAACGTTCTTGTAGCCGAACTTAGCGGTCATGGCGTCCATGATCTCATTCTTATATGTTTCTTTAAGTCTGCTGCTCAATTTTCGCTCCTCCCCTGTTAATCAATGACATCGCCGGTAGACTTGGCTACACGGACCTTCTTGCCATCCTTAAAGTCAAAGCCTACTCTTGTTGCCTTGCCCTTGTGCATATACATCACGTTGGAAATATCAAGGGGGGCCTCCTTCTGTACGATACCGCCGCTGGCGTTTGCTGCTGAAGGTTTCTCGTGCTTGGTGATCATATTGATACCTTCTACGACTACCTTGCCCTTTGCAGGATCAACGGCGATAACCTTGCCTTCTCTGTCTTTATCTTTGCCGGCGATAACCTTAACGGTATCACCTTTCTTAATCTTACAAGTTGCCATCTCGGTCCTCCTTATAATACTTCGGGAGCCAGAGAAACGATCTTCATGAACTGCTTATCACGAAGTTCTCTTGCTACGGGTCCAAAAATACGTGTACCTCTGGGAGTCTTGTCATCCCTGATGATAACGGCTGCATTCTCATCGAATCTGATGTATGAGCCGTCCTTACGGTGTGCACCCTTAACGGTACGTACAACGACTGCCTTGACTACTTCACCCTTCTTAACAACGCCTCCGGGTGTTGCATCTTTAACGGTAGCAACGATTATATCACCGATATTGGCATATCTTCTGGTGGAACCGCCCATAACTCTGATGCAGAGAAGCTCTTTGGCACCGGTGTTATCAGCGACCTTCAGTCTGCTTTCCTGTTGAATCATGATCTATCTCCTTCTAACTAAAAGTCCGGCATATATGCCGCAAATCACTTTGCTCTCTCTACGATCTCAACAAGTCTCCATCTCTTATCCTTTGACAGAGGTCTTGTCTCCATTACCTTAACGGTATCACCTATGTTGCATTCATTGTTCTCGTCATGAGCTTTGAGCTTGTAAGTTCTCTTTACGATCTTGTTGTAAAGGGGATGCTTTACATGATCCTCTATGGCAACAACAATGGTCTTATCCATCTTATTGCTGGTGACCTTGCCGGTACGGGTCTTTCTTAAATTCCTTTCCACTGTGTCTCTCCTTTCCGTGACAATACGAATTAAGCTTCTTTAGCCTTCTGTGTGATCACTGTCTGAATTCTTGCGATGTTTCTTCTGACTTCCTTAATTCTTGCTGTATTGTCAAGCTGGTTAGTAGCGTTCTGGAATCTCAGGTTGAAGAGTTCTTTCTTGGCATCTGTCAGAGCCTGTGCCAGTTCCGCATCGGTCTTGGTTGTCAGCTCAGCTGTATATTTATTAGTTTTCATTTGCAGCACCGCCTTCCAGATCGGCTTTAGATACGATCTTACACTTGCAGGGAAGTTTGTGTGTCGCGAGTCGAAGAGCTTCTCTTGCTGTTTCTTCGGAAACTCCGGCGATCTCAAACATCACACGTCCCGGTTTAACAACAGCTACCCAGTACTCAAGAGTACCTTTTCCTGAACCCATTCGGGTCTCGGCAGGCTTAGCGGTAACGGGCTTGTCAGGGAAGATCTTGATCCAAACCTTACCACCACGCTTGATGTAACGGTTGATGGCGATACGGGCCGCCTCTATCTGATTGGATTTGATCCAGCAAGGCTCGGTAGCGACTATACCGTATTCACCATATGTGATCGTATTACCACGGGTAGCCTTGCCGGCCATGCTTCCGCGGAACTGCTTACGACGTTTTACTCTTTTAGGCATTAACATTATTTATCGCTCCCTTCCTCATTGGATTTGGTAGGAAGGATCTCACCCTTGTAGATCCAAACCTTAACTCCGACTTTACCATAAGTCGTGTCGGCCTCAGCGAAGCCGTAATCAATGTCTGCACGAAGTGTCTGAAGCGGGATGGTTCCCTCTGAGTAGAACTCGGTACGAGCCATATCCGCACCACCCAGACGACCTGCAACTGCAGCCTTGATACCAAGAGCGCCTGCCTTCATGGTTCTGCCCATGCAGGACTTCATGGCACGTCTGAAGGATACACGGTTCTCGAGCTGGCTTGCGATGTTCTCTGCAACAAGCTGTGCATCTCTGTCAGGTCTCTTGATCTCCTTGATATCTACCGAAAGTTTCTTATCGGTGAGCTTGGCAAGCTCCTGCTTGGTGACCTCGATCTCCTGTCCGCCCTTACCGATCACGATACCGGGCTTAGCGGTGTAGATGATCACCTTTACTCTGTCAGATGCTCTCTCGATCTCGATCTTGGAAACACCTGCGCTGTAGAGTTTCTTCTTCAGATACTCTCTGATCTTGTAATCTTCAACCAGATAGTCGGCAAAATCCTTGTCATCCGCATACCATCTGGAATCCCAATCTTTGATAACACCCACTCTTAAACCGTGAGGATTAACTTTCTGTCCCATTAATTTCTCCTTTCGTCTAGGTAACCGATCATTTCTCGTCGAGGATCAGCGTGATGTGGCATGTACGCTTTTCGATCCTGTAAGCTCTGCCCTGTGCTCTGGGCTGGATACGCTTCATTGTCGGTCCCTTATTCGCATAGCATTCTGCGATATAGAGATTATCACGGCTCATTCCGTTGTTGTTCTCTGCATTTGCGATAGCAGACTCAAGCAACTTCTTGATAAGTGATGATGCATATCTGGGGTTGTACTCAAGGATACCGAGTGCGGTCTCTACATCCTTACCGCGGATGGCATCAAGTACAAAGCAGGCCTTTGTTACAGATACTCTCGCAAAGCTCAGCTTAGCGGAGGGCCTTGTATCTTTATTTGCGTTTCTCTCTCTTTTTATCTGAGATCTATGTCCTTTAGCCATAGATGCTGCCTCCTTTCAGTTTCCAAGCTTACTTAACTTTGGACTTACGCTCGTCCTTGTCATGTCCTCTGTAGGTTCTGGTTGCTACGAACTCGCCGAGCTTGTGACCTACCATGTCCTCTGTGATATATACCGGAACATGCTTCCTGCCATCGTGTACTGCAATTGTGTGTCCCACGAAGGAAGGGAAGATCGTGGAGCGGCGTGACCAGGTCTTGATAACTGACTTGTCGCCGGAAGCATTGAGCGCGTCTACTTTCTTAAGCAGGCTCTCGTCTGCAAAAGGTCCTTTTTTAAGTGATCTAGACATGAATTTCTTCCTCCTTACTTGATCGCCTTACCGTCGCGTCTTCTTACTATCATCTTGTTCGAAGCCTTTTTCTTCTTACGGGTCTTAAGTCCCATTGCAGGCTTGCCCCAAGGAGTGCTCGGGCCGGGGCGACCTATCGGAGCGCGTCCCTCACCACCACCGTGCGGGTGATCGTTGGGGTTCATGACTGAACCGCGGACCGTAGGGCGGATGCCCATGTGACGTTTACGTCCTGCTTTACCCAGGTTGATCAGATTGTGATCACCGTTTCCTATGATACCGACGGTTGCACGGCAAAGGATCGGAACCATTCTCATCTCGCCCGAAGGGAGACGAAGTGTAGCATACTTACCTTCCTTAGCCATTACCTGAGCACCGTTACCGGCTGCTCTTACCATCTGGCCGCCCTTACCGGGCAGAAGCTCTATATTGTGTACCATGGTACCTACGGGGATGTTCTCGAGAGGCAGACAGTTACCGATACGAACTTCGGCTGTGGGGCCGTTCATGATCTTCATGCCGTCCTTAAGTCCCTCGGGAGCCAGGATATAGGCTTTCTCACCATCCTCATAGCATATGAGAGCTATGTTTGCTGTTCTGTTGGGATCGTACTCGATGCCGATGACCTTAGCAGCGATACCGTCCTTGTTTCTCTTAAAATCAATCTTACGATACAGTCTTCTGCTTCCGCCGCCGTGATGTCTCACAGTGATCTTACCCTGATTGTTGCGGCCTGCGGTCTTCTTAAGTGAATATGTAAGTGCCTTCTCGGGAGTAGTCTTGGTGATCTCCGAGAAATCGGAACCGGTCATATTCCTTCTGGAAGGTGTATACGGATTATATGTCTTAATTCCCATTTCTTCCTCCTAAACGTACGTATCTTATCAGAGTCCTGCAAAGATCTCGATGTCCTTGCTGTCTTCCGTGAGAGTAACTATCGCTTTTTTGGTCTTGGCTGTCTTGCCGTAAACCATCCCGCGTCTCTTGGTCTTGCCGTCCTGCTTCATGGTGTTGACGTTCTTCACCTTGGCGCCGTCAAACATCTTCTCAACGGCTTCCTTGATCTGGCTCTTGTTAGCCTCGGGATGTACCAGAAAAGTGTACTTCTTCTCAGCCATAGCATTCATACTTTTTTCGGTGACCACAGGTTTAAGGATCACGTCATAATACTGGATCGCTGCCATTATGCATACACCTCCTGAATCTTTTCCACAGCATCCTTGGTAACTACCATCGTGCCGTTGTTAACTACATCGTAAACGTTCAGAGAACCTACCTGAGAGGTCTGTACTGCGGGGATGTTGGCTGCGCTCTTGATGACCTTCTCATCCGTATCGGAAAGAACGATGAGTGCCTTGCCTTCTACCTTGAGGTTCTTAAGTACCTCTACAACATCCTTGGTCTTGAATCCTTCGAGTTCGAACTTGTCAAGAACGATGAACTTCTCAGATGCTACCTTATCGGTAAGCGCGCTCTTTAAAGCTGCTCTCTTCTCTTTCTTGTTCATCTTGAAAGAGTAATCTCTGGGAACGGGAGCAAATACAACTCCGCCGCCTGTCCACTGAGGAGCTCTGATGGATCCCTGTCTTGCATGACCGGTACCCTTCTGTCTCCAGGGCTTACGTCCGCCGCCGCTTACTTCCGAACGGGTCTTGGCTTTCTGCGTGCCCTGACGGTTGTTGGCCAGCTGCTGTACTCTGGCCATGTGTACGAGATGTTCGTTGATCTCTACACCGAATATGGCATCGTCAAGCTCGATGGAGCCGACATTCTTGCCTTTCATATCATAAACAGTTACGCTTGCCACTGCTATGTCCTCCTTTCACCTATTACACGTCTGCTCTGGTCGTTTCCTTGATAGTAACCAGTGCTTTCTTGGGTCCGGGAACGGCGCCCTTGACAAGCAGCAGATTCTTATCAGCGTCTACTCTGACAACAGTCAGGTTCTGAACTGTGACCTTCTTGCATCCCATGTGACCGGGCATACCCTTGCCCTTGAACACGCGGCTGGGTGAAGAACATGCACCGTTGGAACCCTGGTGACGATGGAACTTGGAACCGTGCTTCATGGGACCTCTGTGCTGACCGAGTCTCTTGATAGCACCCTGGAATCCTTTACCCTTGCTGATGGCAGATGCGTCTACATGATCGCCTACTTCAAATATATCAGCCTTGATCTCGCTTCCGAGCTCATACTCGTCTGCGTTCTCAAACTTGAACTCTCTTACATATCTCTTTCCGGATACGCCGGCTTTGTCAAAATGGCCTTTCTCAGCCTTGGTGATGCCGTGTCTGTGTGCAACGGACTTCTTTCCGCTGGCATCCTTGTTTACGACCTTCTCCTTCTTATCGACGAAACCTACCTGAACTGCACTGTAACCGTCGTTCTCTACAGTCTTGATCTGTGTTACTGCACAGGGACCTGCCTGTAATACGGTTACGGGGACCAGTGTTCCGTCCTCGTTGAAGATCTGTGTCATACCGACTTTCGTCGCTAAAATCGCTTTCTTCATGATTCCTCCTTGTTTCCTACAGCGGCATGAATTTCTCATGCATTCTAGTGGGAGTGGTTTACGTTACGTTGATCAGTTGTTTGTTTTCATTTTGATGTCGATGTAAACACCGGCAGGCATCTCAAGTCTCTGAAGTGCATCAACAGTCTTCTGGGTGGGAGTGATGATGTCGATCAGTCTCTTGTGAGTTCTCTGTTCGAACTGCTCTCTCGAATCCTTATACTTGTGTGTTGCACGCAGAATAGTCACAACTTCCTTCTTAGTAGGAAGCGGAACGGGTCCGCTTACGGTTGAACCATTCTTGGTCACGGTCTCGATGATCTTCTTGGCAGAAGCGTCCACCAGTTCGTGATCATAAGCCTTGAGGGTGATTCTCATTACCTGACTTGCCATAAAAAAAGTCGCCTCCTTTTCGCACTTTCTTAAATCAAGCACAACAAGCGGTGACTGTACACTCTCCCGTGTGTGTCATAACTTTCTTCAAAAAAAATAAACTCACACGTCGTTTCCGATCATATGCCGGACTATACTCAGGTACAGTGACTTGTCGTCAGTTTCCTAACTTGACATTCGCTCCACGGAAAACCTGCCACGAAGGCAGCAACCTCACGCTTCATAGCTATCAATGTCACAGCACGGACTACTATACACGATAAATACGGGAAATGCAAGAACTTTTTTTGTTTTTTTGCAAGAACTTTTAACGTTTATCCGAAAAAAGAGACTTCGGGGAAAAGTTTCTTTATTATATAGCGAAATAATGATATCATAATTTGCGTGTTTTATGTGAAAGGAATTCAAGATGATCATTGCTGACGGTTGGAAAGAATACGAAGTCCTGGACGCTTCGGACGGCGAGAAGCTGGAGCGGTGGGGTAACTTCCTATTAATAAGGCCCGACCCACAGGTCATATGGCACACGGATAAAAAGCATCCCGGGTGGAGAAGACCCAATGCGCACTATCACCGCTCTTCCAAAGGCGGCGGCGAATGGGAGTTCTTCGATCTGCCCGAGGAGTGGTCTGTATATTATAAGGAAATGACATTCAATTTAAAGCCATTTGCCTTTAAGCACACCGGGATATTTCCCGAGCAGGCGGCCAACTGGGACTGGTCTTCGGAACTGATCAGGCAGCGAATAAACGGCCGGTCGGGAGCCGGTGCGAAGGCCGACGGTTCGACCGGAGCGGTCAAAGTACTGAATCTCTTCGCATATACGGGCGGTGCCACGATCGCAGCCCTGTGTGCGGGAGCCGAGGTCACCCACGTGGATGCCTCCAAGGGAATGGTAACCTGGGCAAAAGAGAACGCTGTCTCGACCGGAGTGGTCGACAGACCCGTGCGCTGGCTCGTCGATGACTGCGTCAAGTTCGTCGAGCGTGAGATACGCCGCGGTAACAAGTACGATGCCATCATCATGGACCCACCTTCATACGGACGCGGTCCCAAAGGAGAAACCTGGAAGATCGAAGACTCGATATACGACCTGATCTGCAAATGCAGTAAGCTGCTGTCGGATAACCCGCTCTTCTTTCTCATTAATTCATATACGACCGGACTTCAGCCCGGTGTACTAAAAACAATGACCGATCTGGTCATAACGCCTGAGCACGGCGGAAATACATGTGCCGATGAGCTGGGACTGCCCATATCCGGGTCTGATCTCATACTGCCCTGCGGTGCATGCAGCAGATGGGAGGCTATAAATATATGAAGATCAAGAAATCAATCAGCGTAATATCTCTCGGGATCATACTCGCACTGACCGGTTGCGGAAGCAATGTGACTCCTTCGGACAATACTCCGGATCAGACTCCCGAAACAGTATCCGAAACACAGGCATCGGGTGATACCGTAACCCACGATATAATAGATACCCTGCCTTTAAACCGTCATATAAAGATCGATCATATAGGTCTGGTGACCAGCGAAGGCGGGATTGACGACGAATCCTTCAACCAGAGCGCATGGGAAGGACTCCAGAGAACATCCGGTTCATATGACTGTGACGTTAAATATGTAGAAAGCAATACGATCGCCGATTTCAAAGGCAATGTGGACACTATCCTCACTGATGACATGGATCTGGTATGGGGAATAGGCTACGACTGTGCGCAGGACATGCTCGATGCAGCTACCGAGCATCCCGATGTTTACTTCGCCATGGTAGATAACACCTTTGAAGATCTTCCGTCAAACATGACAGGAGTAGTCTTCAGAGGACAGGAACCTGCTTTTCTTGCAGGGTTCATAGCCGGCAACGTGACCGAGACCGACAGGATAGGTTTCGTAGGCGGCGTTCAGAACGATGTGATAGACCAGTTCAGATACGGTTTCCAGGGTGGTGTTGCCTATGCTGCTGCCCGTCTGAACAAAGAGATCGAAGTTTACGCCGAGTATGCAGACTCATTCTCTGACGAATCCACGGGAAAAGCACTGGCCGACAAGCTTTATGATGAAGACGGATGCGATATCGTATTCCAGGCAGCCGGTGCAACAGGCTTAGGTGTCATAGAATCCGCAAAGGAGCATGACCTGTATGTGATAGGCATCGACAAGGATCAGTCATATCTGGCTCCGGACAACGTGCTGACCAGCGTGCTCAAGTATGTGAGCGTCGCCATATATACCGTCTCCGGAGATTACATCCTCGGGATCGACATCGGCGGCAAGACCGTAAGTCTGGGCCTCTCCGATAATTCGATGGGCATCAGCGGCCAGCATTCGCTGTATTCCGATGATATATATAATACTGCCATGGCTCTTAAAGACGACATCATCGCAGGCAATATAGTTCCGCCGTCAAACGGCCCCGAATACGGTAAGTTTGTTGAGTGGATCTGGAAATAAAATCGGATGCGGAGATCGATGTTAATGAAGAAAAGGCTATCTGCCGCAATAATAGCAGTTTCTGCTATGTTCCTCCTTTTCCCCGCCAGAGCCGAAGCGCAGGTGCTGGATATAATCGAAGAGGTTGACAGCGCTACAGCCGAAGCCGAAAGAAACATATATGCGAGACTCCCCGAAGGGATCCGCTCCGCTCTGGAAGAGACCGGATACGTATACTACTCCGATGTCATAACGCAAAGCGGGCATGCGGGAACAACATATATCATGTCCGACCGTGTGATCGGCGAGGGCAAAGCATCCACGGATGTGAAGTATGACGGAGATGTGATGATCCATGAGATCGGACACTACATCGATGTCTGCTATCAGGGATACTCCGGGGGTTCGGACGAATGCTGTTATACCGCGTCGGATGCCGCGGAGTGGCAGAAACTCTATGCAAAATATAAAGATACGATCGCAGGTTTCGGCGGTCTGTCCAAATATGAAGTCTACAACGCCAACGAAGCGTTTGCGGAAGCTTATTCACACGTGATCCGGAATCGTAAGATGGTAGAAAGAAAGGCCCCGGAGATCGTCGATTATGTGGACAGGGTCAATGCGGATGTGATAGCAAGATACGCCAAGGAAACCATCAATATCTCTGCGGAATACAATACCGAAGAATTCGATGCAGCCGCATATTACTCAAGATACCCCGACCTTCGCCTCGCTTTCGGGCAGAATGCCAAAGCCCTGTATGACCACTGGATAACATACGGAAAGGCAGAAGGCAGAAAAGCCAGATGATTTTAAGAATTAATGAAATATGCTCCTTTTCTCTTGCCGCGTCTGAGCTTGCCCTCGTCACACAGGGCATTCATCATGCGGATCAGATGACGGTAGCTGACTCCCATCAGCTGGCTGATAGTCCCCAGACTCTCGGCAACCCGTCCGTCCTCGGCTGAAAGCTTCAGATAGTCGTACAACCTTTCCTCGGTAGTCATAAGCGCTCCGGCATCCGTGGGAGTGGTCTCGGAAAGAGTCAGTTTTTCAGCAAGCTGCTGAGTCATATATCTAAGAAATGTCCTGTCACTCATCAGTCTGTGGCGGCTGTTGCGTGTGGAAAGCTTCATGCACAGCGCATCGCCCTCAACCTGAGCAGATCTCGTGGCAGCGCTTCCGGTCACGAATTCAGAATCCCCAACCAGACCTTTTGACAGGAAAAACACTCCGAAGTCCCGTTTAACCGAGCAGGCGTAGAACTTGACGCGCCCGACCAGAAGAAAATACATGCAATCGGGCACATCGCCTTCCTTGATCATATATTCCCCCGCTCCGAAATTGACCAGTTCAAAATTGAGCCCGCTCATGCTCTCGAAACAGTCCTTGATATGAAATTGTTCCATCAGTTTGTCTCTGAGCGCCGGATTGTCGAGTATCGTCATAATATCACTCCGTCAGTTTTGTCGTATTATAATTCTCGTTTGAATCTATGGACACCAGTTTCTTTACATTCTTGTCTCTGTAGGTCGCCGAAACGATCCTTCCCATGTCGGGCGTCAGTTCGAGCGTTCCGTCTGCATGTTCGATTATGTTGGTGAACTGAACCACTATCTCAGCCATGCAGTTCTTGCCGTCATCCTGTGTTATGGTCACGCCGTATACGATCTGTACGTCATTGGCATGATTTTCCACCTGCTGTAAGCCCGCTTCGGTCACGCTGTGGAAATATGCCGAGATCACATAGGGATTCACCCACTTGAAAGTCGTCTTGTTCCCCTTAAAAACCGGTTGTATATGTGCTTCCTGCTGGAAGATCCTGAGGCCGTACTCATTGGCATCGGATGCATATATCAGGTCAGTCCCATAGGCTTCCATGGTCTTTAACGCCTCCGCACTGATCTGCGCGGCGCTCATCACATATTTGTCCTCGGACACAACGGGATACTCATATACATACTCATCCTCAGGCTTATCCGTCACATACTCGTGGGAATCGAGCGCCCCCTCGGGGAGTTCCGCCTTGATCGTCAGTGTATCCCCGTCGGCAAAAAAGGTCCGGTCATCATCTATGTAATATGTGATCCCGGATACAAGAGGATCCTCCGATGTATTGGCTATCTCAAAGGTCACCTTGGGACTTATCCCGTTCTGCGTCATGATAAGTCCGGAAAACATGAAGGCATCATCGATCACCTTTGATTCGGGGAGCCCCTCTATCTGCAAAGTAGCCTCGGTTGCATCGATCCTCAACTTGCTCGCACGGGCGATCTCCTCGTCATAATCATACGAGATGGTCACGGTATCACCGTTACTTAAGTCCTCAGTCTTGTCGATCGTTGCGCTCACCGTCGACCAGAAGTCGGAATACTGACTTTCTCCGTTGATCAGCGGGGTTGCCGTTCCATAGTGATCGAAGCCGGTAAGTGACAATGTCACATATTCCGACATCTTGATATCGGTAAATGAGTTATGCCATATGAGAAATGCTATGAGAACAGCCACCATGCATACGGCAGCAATGATCTCAACAGTGTATGCTATTACTTCTACGCGCCGTCTTTTGGCGGCGCGCAGCTTTCGTTTATCTCTTTCGTCCATCGGGTATTGCTGTTATGTCCTTTATACTTTTTCAAAAACAGGCATGTAATCGATCGGAGCGTCTACCGAGACCGTGCTTCCGCCGTCATATACGGTGCCGTCCGAAGTCAGTTTCCACTTGCCTGCTGGCAGATATACGTCTCTCTTAAAGCATCCCAGTTCGAAGATCGGAGCCACCAGATATCTGTCACCGAACATATACTGGTCATCCAGTTCCCAGCACTTCTCATCTTCGGGGAACTCATAGAACATGGTCCTGATGAGGGGCGAGCCGTTCGTTGATGCTTCGTCATAGAGTTTCCTGATATAATCATGCATCTCGATACGTATATCGTAGTATTTTTTCATGATACGGTAGTTCTCTTCACCATAGCTCCAAAGCTCGTTCGGCTGACCGGTGTGAAGGTATCCGCCGCCCCAGTCACGATCATCGAGAGGCGGAATGTTGTAAGGGCCTCTGTCACCGTGCATGCGGAACACTGCGGAATACACAGCGAACTGATACCATCTGAGAAGCAGCTGCTGGAAGTCGGGATCGTTCACGTCGTCAGTCATGAATCCGCCGATATCGGTAGTCCACCAGGGGATACCTGCTATACCCATGTTCAGGCCGCACTTGATCTGATCTGCAAAAGCTTCGAAGGTCGAAGGCACGTCACCGGACCATACAACGTTGCCGTACTTCTGTGATCCGGCCCATGCGCATCTTAAGAGATTCACCACGGTGCCGTCGCCGATCCTGCTCATGGGATCGAAGAATACGCGCGAATACATCTGGGGATACATATTGGAGCATTCCAGAGCGCTCATATCATAATATCTGTAATTCTCGAAATCATATACACCGTAATCGGGTTCGGAGTTATCCAGCCAGAAAGCATCTATGCCGAAATCGTAATAATTCTTCTTGCAGATCTCCCATACATATTCTCTGGTCTTGGGATTAAAAGGATCTATCTCCACGCAGTCGCCCTGATAATCGTAGGTCTGAGCTGCGCCTCTTTCGGTTTTGATCAGAAGTCCCTGCTCCATCATGGGGCCGAAGTTTTCGCTCTTCCGATCGACAGAAGGCCATACCGATACGATGACCTTGATGCCCATGCGGTGGAGCTCGTCAACCATGGCCTTGGGATCGGGCCAGTATTTGGTATCGAATTTCCAGTCACCCTGAACGGTCCAGTGGAAGAAATCGATGACGATCTGGTCGATCTTGATTCCTTCTTTTTCATATGCATGTGCGATCTCAAGCACCTCGTCCTGTGTGCGGTATCTGAGCTTGCACTGCCACATGCCCATCAGATCCTCGGGATACTTCGGAGCACGTCCGGTAACAGCGGTATATGATTCGAGGATGCTCTTGGGAGAATCACCGACCGTGATCCAGTAGTCCATCTGAGTTGTGGATTCGGCGATCCACTCGGTATAGTTATTTCCGAATGTGACACGGCCTACTGCCGGATTGTTCCAAAGCAGACCGTAGTTCTTATTTGATAACATGAAAGGAACGGAGATCTGGGAATTGCGCTGGGCAAGTTCGAGTACGCAGCCTTTTAAGTCAAGCTGTCCGTCCTGATACTGACCCATGCCGTAGATCTTCTCGCCCTTATTGGCCTCAAACTTCATGTTCAGGCGGTAGTTTCTTCCGCCGATCAGGCCCTTCCACTCGCGGTTAACTATCTTCAGGCATCTGCTGGACTTAGACAGTGTACCGTCATACTGTCTGTAATACTCTCTTAAGATCAGCTCGCCGTCGCGATAAAAAGAAATGATACCTGCGAAGTTGACCACCGCTTTCATGCGGCCGTTGGTAATGGATGCGATCTGACGCTTGTCGATCGTGCCGTCGCCTACCCAGTGATCCTCTTCTGAGATCTCAACGGATGCGTCTGTCACATCCGGTTTCTCGGTAAGTGCCCATTCAAGATTCTTAAATTCACTGAACATGGTCGAACGGACTCTCAAAGAGTCTTTGCCCCATGCTTCGATACGTAATGTTTCTCCGTTATTCTGCGCGATAAGTATTCCGTTTTCTTTTGTAAATCTCATAAGTTTCTCCTATTACAACAATGTGACATCCCGACATTCAATGTCGCATAATACTAAATATGCGCTTTTCTCATTATATCCTACACAAGGTCTTGTGTAAACAGAAATTGCCTATTCGGTCTCGATCTTTACCGTTACCGGGAAAGCACTCTTTATCCCCTTGTGAGTAAATGAAAGTCCTTTCTCATCGACTTCAAACTCCTCAGCGCTGCGTTCGCCGAGGATGGATACTCTCTTTATCAGGCCATGGAAAGCCGGCTTCGAAGGATCAGCGGATTTGGATATCGATCTGATCGTAAACTTTCCGCCCTCGGGACACTTAAGGACTATCGCATAGATCGCGCCGTTGCCTGCAGTGAACCTGATGTCCTGCGAAGTATACTCCGTGGCGCTTCCGTCACTGAACTGTCCTTCCTCTTCTTTGGTCGGGCCCTCTTCCGCATATCTCCAGGGTTTAGTATCGTATATGGCCTCGCCGTTTACCTTGAGCCATTCACCGATATCGAGCAGGATAGAGAGATCCTCCCCTGCAAAAGTGCCGTCAGCCTTCGGTCCGACATTTAAGAGCAGGTTACCGTTCTTGGCGACCACATCGGCCAGGTAGCGTATGATCTCACCGGAACTCTTATATATGAGCGAATCGGTATAGCACCATGAATTACGCGCGATCGCGGTATCGGTCTGCCAGTGATACGGTTTGGCCTCTGCAAACTTGCCTCTCTCTACATCCACCACCGCACTTCCGAAAGCACAAGCATCATGTTTGTAGCATACCGAAGTGGGGAATCCCCTCTCCAGACCGCGGTTATAATAGTAGGCCATGATCGTCTTAAGATACGGCTTATACGCCTCATGCTCTATCCACCAGTCAAAATACAGGATCCTGGGGGAATACCTGTCTATGATCTCACATGTCCTTTCCACCCAGTCGATCAGGAACTCCTCCGAAGGATCGGGTTTAGCCTGAAGATCCTGGAAATCCGGCTGTGCCTGCTCAGACGGCCAGTAGAGATCGCCGCGCTTAAGAGGCTCATGTATATCCGAATCAAACTCCTTACCGACTCCCATGAACCAGGCATGCTCAGCTCGGTGCGTCGATGTACCGAATACGAGACCCCGTTTTTCCACGCTGCTCTTAAGCTCACCTATCACATCGCGCTCAGGACCCATCTTCACGGCACAAAATTCCGACAGATCACTCTCATACATCTGGAATCCGTCATGGTGCTCGGCAACCGGAACCACGTACTTTGCCCCGGACTGTGCAAAAACCTCTGCCCAGTACTCGGGATCGAACTTTTCGGCCTTAAACATCGGGATGAAATCCTTGTAACCGAAGTCCTTCTGCGGTCCGTACGTCTTAACATGGTGCTCGAACTCGGGCGAGCCCTTGACATACATATTCCTCGAGTACCATTCATTGGCAAAAGCGGGCACGGAGTATACACCCCAATGGATGAATATGCCGAACTTGGCTTTACAGAACCACTCAGGGATCGAATACTTACTCAGCGAATCCCATTCGCTTTGATATCTCCCTTTTTTGTTATATTCCAGGATCTCTTCGTATTTAGCACTCATAACCTACCCCAACATTACTTTTTCCCCATAAAAAAGTATAGGAAGCGCATATGTGCCTCCTATACCGTTAGTGTGATCTTTTATTTCTTATATACTACGGACTTTGCAACCTCATCCGCCTTCTCTGCGGAGATCAGCTTCGTGATGATGGCCAGTGAAAAATCGATCGCGGTCCCCATGCCGCGTGATGTGATGACATTGCCGTCAACACATACAGGTTCCGCACTGACTTTAGCACCGGAAAGCTGAGCCTCAAGACCGGGATAACAGCATGCCAGTCTGCCGTCCAGGATGCCTCTGTGCCCGAAGATTGTCGGGGCAGCGCATATTGCCGCGATATTCCGGCCGTTTTGTGACATCTCATCAACATGTGTCATAAGTTCTTCACATTCTTTGAGATTCTTCGTGCCCGGCATGCCTCCGGGAAGGACCAGCATATCGGCTGCATCCCAGTCGACATCCTTAAGCCTGATATCCGCTTCCACGGTGATATCGCTGCGTCCGGTCACGGACTTGTCACGTCCGATCGCCACAGTCTTAAGGTCAAGGCCTGCCCTGCGGCACATGTCCACGACGGTGAGAGCTTCTATCTCTTCAACGCCGTCTGCAAGAAATACGTATACCATTTTGTCCCCCTATATCACGTTGCCTGCTTCTGCGGATATCCGGCAGGCACTGTATTACAGTTTTTTAGAAGAAATCTCGGATGTGACAAGTGTCACAAACTCATCGAATCCTACTGTTGTCGTGCCCTGTTCGCCATGCAGTCTGTATGAGATCTGCTTAGCCTCCTCTTCGTTCTTGCCGAGGACTACGATGTAGGGCACCTTGGCGATCTGGGCTTCTCTCATCTTGTATCCGAACTTCTCGGAGCGGTCATCAAACTCGACTCTGACATTTGCATCCTTCAGAGCATCGACTACCGACTTGGAGTACGCATTCAGGTCATCGTCATCATTCTTGATCGGAAGTACCTTGACCTGAACCGGAGCGAGCCAGAGAGGAAGATTTCCCTTGGTCTCCTCGAGGATATAAGCCATGAATCGGTCGAGTGATCCGAGTATCGCTCTGTGGAGAACTACGGGTGTCTTCTTGGAGCCGTCCGTATCCGTATATGTAAGTTCGAACTTCGCGGGCAGACAGAAGTCAAGCTGACAGGTCGACAGAGTGATCTCATTGCCGATCGCAGGCTTAACATTCACATCGAGCTTCGGTCCGTAGAAAGCTGCTTCACCGATCTCCTCGGTAAACTCGATGCCGATATCGTTAAGAACCTTCCTGAGCGCATCCTCAGCGGCATTCCACATCTCATCATCGGGATGATACTTCTTGGTGTCGGCGGGGTCTCTGAGGCTTAAGATGCATCTGTAATCCGTGATGCCGAAATCCTTGTAGGTATCGAATATAAGATCGCATACGCCCTTAACTTCCGTCTCGATCTGATCGGGAGTACAGAAGATATGCGAATCATTCTGGCAGAAATGTCTGGCTCTCTCGATGCCCTTAAGCGTACCGCTGGCCTCGAATCTGTAGTCATGAGCGATCTCTGCAAGTCTGATGGGAAGCTCTCTGTAGGAATGAGGCTTGTTGGCATATATACGCATGTGATGAGGGCAGTTCATGGGACGGAGAACATAGCTTTCGCCCTCGACTTCCATGGCAGGGAACATGTTCTCTTTGTAATGATCCCAGTGACCGGAGGTCTTATACAGTTCCACAGATCCCACGCTGGGCGTCAGAACATGCTGATAGTTCAGCTTAAGTTCTTTCTGTCTGATATAGTTCTCAAGTTCCTGCCATACGAGCTGTCCCTTGGGCAGATACATGGGCAGTCCGCGGCCTACCAGATCGTCTACCATGAACAGTTCCATGTCCTTGCCGATCTTGCGGTGATCGCGCTCCTTGGCTTCTTCGAGAAGCTTTAAGTGCTCTTCGAGCTGCTCTGCCTCGGGGAAGCACACGCCGTATACTCTCTGGAGAACCTGCAGGCTGGCATCGCCCTTCCAGTAAACACCGGAGTGCTTAACAAGCTTAAAGTTGCGGCACATTTTTACATTATCGACATGAGGTCCGCGGCACAGATCGGTGAAATCGCCCTGATCATAGCAGGTGATCGTGCCGTCTTCCATGTTGGAGATCAGATCCAGCTTATATGGATCATCCTTGAACATCTCCTCAGCCTCGGCCTTGGTGATCTCGCGTCTGTAGATCTTCGCGCCGGTCTTGGCGACCTTCTTCATCTCCTTCTCGATAGCGGCTATGTCTTCATCGTTTAAGACCGCATCACCCAGGTCCATGTCATAGTAGAAGCCCTCGTCAACGACGGGTCCTACCCAGAATTTGGCCTGAGGATACAGGTGCTTAACAGCCTGAGCCATCAGATGTGCGCATGAATGATTGAGTACATGCAGTTCTTCGTCTTCCTTAAAGTTAACCATTTTTCAGCTCCTCGTTTATATATTTGGGTGAATATCTATCAAACTATTATTTTACCATTTCAGGGTATACTATACAATCACGGCTTATGCTGCAGATTGTCTTTTTCAGCTTATCACTCCGATCAGTTCCTCACACTTCTCGGTATCCATGGAGCTTATCGCCTGCTGCAGTTCATCAATGACTGACTTCTTCTCATCATCGTAACTGTATCCTGCGAGCCTCTCCGATACAGACTCCATCAGATCCATATCCAGGTCATCGCAGGCCTGCTTAATTTCATCCATAAGTCCATGCAATGTATCGGGATCGATAAGCGGCTTATCGGCTTCATCTTCCTGATTCCCGGCAGTACCGTAATAATCTCCGAGCGCTTCCAGAAATGTGCTGTACTCCTGAAGCGTATCAGCTGTCTTGGCTTTGATCGTATCGAGGTCCGAAGCCTTACCGGCCTTCTCCAGTTCCTCCGCCATATCGCCGAGTTTCATGGCACCTACCTGACGCGAGCTGCTCTTTAATGCATGGACTCTGATAGTATAGTCTTCCCAGTCTTCACTGTCATAGGACTGCTTTATCCCGGCATATTTGTCGCTTCCCGACTTGTAGTATTCCTCGATGATCTTATCATATAACGCCGGTGAACCCAGCGCTCTCAGTGCCGATCCGGTATCCAGTCCCTCATATTCTATCCGATCGGCCACGCATCCGGCTCCGTCGGCACCCGAAACTCCGCCGGGCTCATTTGCATCCGAGATCTCTCCCTCCGCCCTGGCGACGATCTTCTCTTCGGGAAGCCATTTCTTCACTTTCTCGGCAAGATCCTTTATCTCGATCGGCTTAGCCACGAAATCATTCATGCCCGCACTCTTGAACAGTTTCCGCGCTTCCTCCATGACATTTGCCGACAGTGCCATGATCACGGGGTGCATCATGCTGTTTAATTCTTTTCTGATGGCGATGGTCGCTTCCACGCCGTCCACATCCGGCATCATATGATCCATGAATACGATGTCATATTGTCCAGAGATGGTCTTTTCTACTGCCTCCCGACCGCCGTGGGCGTGATCAGGTACGATATTCATGGACGCCAACAATCCGTCGGCTATGGTCAGGTTGATCTCGTTGTCATCCACCACGAGGACTTTTGCCTCAGGTGCCGAGAAATCCACTCTGAAGAGATTCTTGTCTGCGCTGCTGTGAACCTCATACCGTTCATTCAGGGAATTCACGATATTCATGGTAGTCCTGGGTTTGCGGATGACATGCAGATTGGCTACATCTTCATCGATGTCCTCCGTCTGTCCCGCGAGAACGATCCCCCTGATATCCGGGTGTGCGATTAGGAATGAGCGCATCTTATCATCATACTTTTCCGATTCGATGAACATGAATTCGGTGTGATCCGTCGGCTCATATTCATCAAGTTTGTCTATTACACGGTTCGTAACGCCGAGACGGTCCAGACCGGCTACCAGTTCTGTGGATCTCTCCGGAGTCTCTGTCAGGATATAAGCATATTTATCATCGGCGCCTTCCACCTGAATGTCATTACGCGCATCCTTGATCTTCTGAGGGATGGTGAACCAGAAGTCGGAACCCTTGCCGTATTCGCTCTCAAGTCCCATCTCACCGCCCATGGCGCCGACCAGTCTTCTTGAGATGACCAGACCGAGACCGGTTCCTTCCACAGATCTGTTTCTCTTGGAATCAAGCTGCTGGAAGCTGTCAAAGAGCTTGCTCTTATCTTCATCCCTGATGCCTATACCGGTATCAACGACGTGATATGTGAGTTCAACATGGTTATCGTTTAACTGTCTTGAGCTGACGCATACCCTGACCGATCCCTCATTGGTGAACTTGATGGCATTGTTGGCCAGATTGATCAGCACCTGTCTGATACGCATCGCATCACCGATGAGCTTATGCGGAAGTTCATCTTCACACAGTACGAAGAGCTCCACGGGCTTGTCGCCCACTCTCACCGAAAGCACATTGGCAATATCGGATATCTCTTCAAAAGGACTGTAGGCATCCTCTATGATCTCCATTTTGCCGGACTCGATCTTGGAGTAATCCAATATATCGTTAATTATATTGAGCAGATTCTTGCCGGAACTCTGGATCTGTCTGAGGTAGTCATTGACTCTCTCGGGATCATCTTCGCGGATGGCGATCTCTGCCATGCCGATGACCGCATTCATGGGTGTACGGATCTCATGGCTCATATTGGCCAGGAAATCAGACTTCATCCGTCCCGCTCTCTCCAGTTCCTCGTTAGCTTTGCGCATGGATCTGATGCGGTTGTATGATTCGCTGTGATCATGAAGAATATACAGAGTTCCTATCCGGATATCATTATCTGTCAGCTCCTGAACGTGCGGTTTGAAGTAGTACACCCTGTCGGGGCCTTCATACTTAAGTACCTGTGAGCTCTCCATATCGGTCATGTTACCCAGCCATTCATCCAGTTTGCTCCTGTCGGAAAACTGTCTGAGAAGCTCCGCACGGATGGACCGGCGTATCATTGCATTGATATGTATCGGTTTATCGGTCATGTCATACAGGATCAATCCGTCACTCATGTTGTCCGCAAAATTGTCGAGCGACCAGTCTCTGATCCTTCTGCTGGCATATTCTCCCGTAAGATAGGCTCCGAAGGGAATCAGGATGTTATAGATGATGCCCCCCACCCATACCGGCAACGGCACCGTTTCGGTGATGATCTCAATTACAGCCAAAAGGATAATGATCGATGCAAAAGATGCATATCTGAACCGGAATAATTTCGGGCAGACACGAAGATATCTGATCAGAACATATCCCGTAAGCACCACGCAGATATAGAACAGAATACTCCTTAACCTAAGCTCGGGTCCCTCATAATGAACACCCTCTAAGACCACTGCAACTGACCTGATGAGCGCTATGGTCACCACAGGAAGTACGGTAACATCAGCTCTTTTATTCCTGACAGTGTACTTCACTGTGACAACGATCATGAGGGCCACTGCAGGCATAAGCCAGGAATGTACCAGTTGATATATCATCAGAACAGGTTCGCATGCAGCGGAATTCCGGGTAAGCACATATACGGCACACATCAGGTCTCCTGCAGCGACCGCAACAGCAACAGCCAGAAAACCTTTGTTAGTCTCCTTATGCTTCAGTTCATTATATATGTAGCTGACTGCGATCCCGGTAAATGCCAGAAAAACAAGTAGAAGTATAAATTTCATACCTGTCCCGATTCCTTTCTCATGAATTGTGTCATAATGCTAGAATATCAGATTTTAGGGTGTTTAGGCAACATTTGCACGTCTCCGAACATACTCCACCCGCATCTGAAAGCGATATAACGAAAAAAGGCTCCCGGGGAGATCCCCGGGAGCCTTGATTTTACTGTATTTGAGTTGGATTACTCGATGATGCTGGCAACACGGCCTGATCCAACTGTTCTACCACCCTCACGGATAGCGAATGTAAGACCCTGCTCGCAAGCGATGGGATGGATGAGCTCGATGGTCATCTCTACGTTATCGCCGGGCATGCACATCTCTGTACCTGCAGGAAGCTCGATAACACCGGTAACGTCAGTTGTTCTGAAGTAGAACTGAGGACGATAGTTGTTGAAGAAAGGTGTATGACGACCACCCTCGTCCTTGGTCAGAACGTAAACCTGAGCGGTGAATTTCTTGTGGCAGGTAACTGAACCGGGCTTAGCAACAACCTGACCTCTTTCGATGTCGGTTCTGTTGATACCACGAAGCAGTACACCAATGTTATCACCTGCCTGAGCCTCGTCAAGCAGCTTACGGAACATCTCGATACCGGTAACAACTGACTTCTGAGTCTCTTCCTTGATACCGATGATCTCAACTTCATCAGACATATGAAGAACACCACGCTCTACACGGCCGGTAGCAACGGTACCACGACCTGTGATGGTGAATACGTCCTCGACGGGCATAAGGAAAGGCTTGTCGGTCTCACGCTGGGGATCAGGAATGTACTCATCAACAGTGTTCATGAGTTCCATGATCTTGTCGCCCCACTCGCTTGAAGGATCTTCAAGAGCCTTAAGAGCGGAACCCTTGATGATAGGGCATCCTTCGAAACCGTACTCCTCAAGCTGCTCGGTAACTTCCATCTCAACGAGCTCGATAAGCTCGGGATCATCTACCATGTCGCACTTGTTAAGGAATACTACGATGTAAGGAACACCAACCTGACGAGACAGGAGGATGTGCTCCTTGGTCTGAGCCATAACACCGTCAGTAGCAGCAACAACGAGGATAGCACCATCCATCTGTGCAGCACCGGTGATCATGTTCTTTACATAGTCAGCATGGCCGGGGCAGTCAACGTGTGCATAGTGTCTCTTCTCAGTCTCATACTCAACGTGAGCGGTGTTGATGGTGATACCACGCTCTCTCTCTTCGGGAGCCTTATCGATATTCTCGAAATCCGTAGCAGTGTTACCAGCAACTCTCTCAGACAGAACCTTGGTGATAGCAGCTGTCAGAGTTGTCTTACCATGGTCAACGTGACCGATGGTACCAATGTTACAGTGTGTTTTTGATCTGTCGAATTTAGCTTTAGCCATTTTAAAAATTCCTCCTTAGAATTACTTAGGTTAAAATCTGTACGCGACTAAAATACATTATATTTAATCGTTTATGCTTTTTCAAGCAAAATAGTTCCAAATCGCCGATTTATATATGTCTTATTTAGTCTTGGCCGAGAGAACCTTCTCCTGTACGTTCTTAGGGGTCGGCTTATACTCTTCGAAGAACATTGAGTAGTTACCGCGGCCCTGTGTTGCGGAACGAAGGTCGGTGGAGTATCCGAACATCTCTGCAAGCGGAACTTTGGCGCGAACCAGCTTACCGCCGCCGATGTCATCAAATCCCTCTACGATTCCTCTACGTGAGTTGATATCACCGATAACATCGCCCATGTATTCCTCGGGCATGGTAACCTCAACTCTCATGATGGGCTCCAAGAGCACGGGATCGGCCTTCTTCATAGCTTCCTTGAACGCCATGGAACCGGCGATATGGAATGCCATCTCCGAAGAGTCGACTTCGTGGTAAGAACCGTCGTATACGTTAGCGGATACACCGAGTACGGGATAACCGCCGAGTATACCTGCCTTAGCAGCTTCTTCGATACCCTCTCCGACAGCGGGGATGTATTCCTTGGGAATAGCACCGCCGACAACGGTAGACTCGAACTTGAATGTCTCCTCTCCGTTGGGATCCATGGGCTCGAACTTAACTTTACAGTGACCGTACTGTCCACGACCACCGGACTGCTTAGCATATTTGTATTCCTGATCAACAGGCTTGGTGAAGGTCTCTTTGTATGCAACCTGAGGTGCACCTACGTTAGCTTCAACCTTGAACTCACGAAGAAGTCTGTCTACGATGATCTCCAGGTGAAGCTCACCCATACCGGCGATGATGGTCTGACCCGTCTCTTCATCGGTATGTGCGCGGAATGTAGGATCCTCCTCTGCGAGCTTCGCAAGAGCCTCACCCATCTTACCCTGACCAGCTTTGGTCTTGGGCTCGATAGCAAGCTCGATAACGGGCTCGGGGAATTCCATGGATTCCAGGATAACGGGATGCTGCTCGTCACAGATCGTATCACCGGTGGTAGTAAACTTAAATCCTACTGCTGCAGCGATATCACCGGAATAAACCTTATCCAGCTCTGCTCTCTTGTTTGCATGCATCTGAAGGATACGGCCAACGCGCTCCTTCTTATCCTTGGTTGCATTAAGAACGTATGAACCTGAGTTCATGGTTCCGGAATAAACTCTGAAGAATGCGAGCTTACCTACGAAAGGATCGGCCATGATCTTGAATGCCAGAGCACTGAAGGGCTCTTCATCGGATGAGTGACGCTCTACTTCGTTACCCTGAAGGTCAACACCCTTGATAGCGGGGATGTCTGTAGGAGCGGGCATATACTCAAGAATCGCATCAATGAGCTTCTGAACACCCTTGTTACGATATGCGGAACCGCAGCATACGGGAACCGCAGTACACTCGCAGGTGCCTTTACGAAGTGCTGCCTTAAGGGCATCAACCTCGGGAATCTTATCCTCAAGATACATCTCCATCAGATCGTCATCCAGCTCACAGATCTTTTCGATAAGCTCGGTACGATACAGTTCAGCATCGTCCTTCATATCTTCGGGAATATCACCTACCGTGATGTCATCGCCCTTATCATCATTGTAGATGTAGGACTTCATCTCGAATAAGTCGATGATACCCTTGAAATCATCCTCTTTTCCTATAGGAAGCTGAAGGATGATGGCATTTTTGCCGAGGCGGTCACGGATCTGATCTACTGCACCATAGAAGTTAGCACCGAGGATATCCATCTTATTGATGAATGCCATACGGGGTACATTGTAGGTATCAGCCTGACGCCATACATTCTCTGACTGAGGCTCAACGCCTCCCTTTGCACAGAATACACCTACCGCACCGTCAAGCACGCGCAGTGAACGCTCCACCTCAACGGTGAAATCCACGTGACCGGGAGTATCGATGATGTTGATACGATGCTCCAGTGCGCCGGGCTTGGGCTTGGTGAACTCTTCGAGGGTCCAATGGCAGGTAGTAGCTGCTGAAGTGATCGTGATACCTCTTTCCTGCTCCTGTTCCATCCAGTCCATGGTAGCAGTACCTTCGTGGGTATCACCGATCTTGTAGTTAACACCGGTATAATAGAGAATACGCTCAGTCAATGTGGTCTTACCGGCATCGATATGAGCCATAATACCGATATTTCTGGTCCGCTCAAGCGGATATTCTCTTCCAGCCAAGATCTTTCCCTCCTATTAGAATCTGTAGTGTGCAAAAGCCTTGTTTGCTTCTGCCATCTTGTGCATATCTTCTTTACGCTTTACGGATGCTCCGGTATTTCCTGATGCATCCAGGATCTCGTTAGCAAGTCTTTCTTCCATGGTCTTCTCGCTTCTCTTACGTGAGAACATGGTCAGCCAACGAAGTCCGAGTGCCTGACGACGGTCAGCTCTGACCTCGATGGGAACCTGATAGGTTGCACCACCGATACGTCTAGCCTTAACCTCGAGTACAGGCATGATGTTCTCCATTGCTTCGTGGAATACATCGAGAGCAGGCTTACCTGACTTCTCCTCCACTCTGGCGAAAGCGCCGTATACGATTTTCTCGGCAACTCCCTTCTTTCCGTCAAGCATGATATTGTTGATGAGCTTTGTCACAACCTTATCATTGTATAACGGATCAGCCAGAACATCTCTTTTCTGAATATGTCCTTTACGTGGCACGTTACTTCCCTCCTTAATTAATCAATTAATTCACAGGTACTCACATGTGTCGTTCCAATATGTGTTCGTGCAGCACTTTATCTGCCGGGAAAATCGGTCTCAAAATGTGCCTACACTATATTAGTTCTGTTTGTGTGACCCGGGGACCAAATCTTTAAGTCCCTACAAAACTACTTACTTCGCAGCCTTGGGCTTCTTGGCACCGTATTTTGAACGGGCCTGCTTACGATTGGCTACGCCTGCCGTATCCAGAGTACCGCGGATGATGTGATATCTGGTACCGGGCAGATCCTTAACTCTACCGCCTCTGATCAGCACAACGCTATGCTCCTGAAGGTTGTGACCTTCACCGGGGATATAGCTTGTAACCTCGATGCCGTTTGACAAACGTACTCTGGCGATCTTACGCAGTGCGGAGTTAGGCTTCTTGGGAGTTGCAGTCTTAACAGCGGTACATACGCCACGCTTCTGAGGTGAAGGTGTGTCGATAGCTGTCTTGTGCAGAGAGTTGTAGCTCTTCTGCAGAGCAGGTGCGGTAGACTTCTTTACGGATGTCTGACGTCCCTTTCTGACTAACTGGTTAAATGTAGGCATATCTTGTTCTCCTTTCTTTAATAATGTATTGCCGTGCGCCATTAACGGATTAATGTAGTGCATGTATGCACAACGCACGCCGTATTATTATAAGTTCCAACCCCGTCAATGTCAACAAAAACTTAAATTATCGCGGTTTGGACCCTTTTTACATAAAAAAAACCGGATACCTTTCGGCATCCGGTCATGTTCCTTATAATCTCTTCCCTACCTTAGTACATTGAGGGGATCATGCCGCCAAGACTGCTCTCGGCTAAATCGCTCTCCACGATGAGTATCTGATTTCTCAGACTTCTTATGCTTCGGGGATTGTACTCACCTATATCTACCATACTGTAGGTCAGAAGTTCATCGAGTCTCGTCTGTAACTGATGAAGTCTGATCGCGTATGCCGCAGCGAGAACGATGGCTGTGATCAAAATGATCATAAGACTTGTTGCCAGAAATACCGTGCTCTTATTCGCGAGGACTGTCGGAATGTTTCCTGACAACGCGGTAGGCTCATCTTCAATTATGACTAATGTATAGCCACTTGTCTCAAATAAAGCCATTACAAAAAACCTCCTGAAAACACTTGGGAAAACTTACTTTTTCTTCTTCTCTTATGTCTCTTACACTATATAAGACGCACCGTTTAACGAAAAAGGGTCATACTTTTTCCAAAAATATCGCGTCAATGTTTTACCATTATTAAAGAATTGTTGTATAATTGCACATGTAAATACCTCCGTGTATTTACAAACATGTGCTCAATTAATCCATTAATTGCACATATATATTTAATCTAAATCTGTCAGAAAGGTCAATACATTCATGAATAAAAACGATAATCTTCCTAAGGACAGTCTGTCGGCATACAGAGCCATCAAGGCAATGGAGCTGACTCTCGTATTCATCGTCGAGATCGTTTATCTGTGCATCCTTCTTTTCAGTAAAACGCTAAGGACCGCAGTCTTCACGAACAAACTGCTGTTCACGCTGTGCCTGCTGATGTGGATCGCACTGATAATCTCCTTCGTATGCATGCTTGTAGACTTCAATCTGTTGAAGAACGCAGCATCCGAAAGCTCGGAGCTTTCACACACCGCATATGTGGATGCCCTCACGGGTCTGCCTAACCGATTGAGTGTCGACCTCATGATCAGCATGCACAATACGGAAGCCACGATGCAGAAGGTCGGCTGTGCCGTTCTCCGCCTGTCCAACCTGATAGCGATCAACGAGAAGTTCAACCGTGCGGTCGGTGACTCCCTGATCCAGGACTTCTGTATACTATTAAAAGATGTAGGAACACCCTACGGTTTCGTCGGCCGTAACGGCGGTAATGAATTCCTCGGGGTATTCGAAAACTGTGACGATGAGCTTGTAGTACAGTTTATCGCGGATCTCTATGTAGCCATCAATCTTTACAACATGTCGCATGTAGAGACTCCCATAGAGATCGAATATGCATACGCACTCAACGATGTGGAGCAGGTTAAGCGTCTGGCCGATCTGCTCACTGTAGCATATCGTAGTCTGGAGGAAGCTCCCTTAACATGAGTAAGGACCTGGACCACAAATTTATAGCGACTCTGGTTCTGAAGCTGCAACGCGGAGACTCCGATGCCTTCACCCAGATCTATGGTCTCACATATAATAAGGTATATAATTACGCACGCCACTACCTGAGAGATGACTATCTCGCTCAGGATGCGGTGCAGGAAATCTATATTCTGGCATACAAAAATATCACCAGATTGAATGACCCTACCCTTTTTGTGGCATGGCTCAATCAGATATCCTTCCATGTATGCCACGATATCAGCCGTAAGAACACCAAGGATTACGGTGCCATCACGGATCCCGAACTTCTCGAGATCATCCACGACGAAAATGACGACACCAATCCGTCCGAGCGCTCGGAAAAGAACGAAGAGCTCGAGCTGCTTCAGGCTGCGATCGACAAGTTGCCTGCCCACGAAAAACAGTGCATAATCCTCAGATACTACAACGACATGAAGATCGATGACATAGTCGAGATCCTCGGTTACAGCAAATCATCGGTCAAGAGGTATCTGATCAGCGGTAAAGAACATCTCGCCGAGGCCTTCGGCCGAAGCGCAGCAGATATCAAATCAGACGATTAACAGGAGCAAAGCCATGTCCGTTTTCCACAGAAGTAAAAAATATACGATGAAAAAGGATGCTGCATCCTCTACTCTCGCAAATGTCTTAAGGACAGTCGAAAAGTCGAACAACACGCCTATAGACAAGATGCTCAAGAAGCGGGTGAACGCCGCTAAGGGATATTCGAGATACTTAACAGCGGTCAAACTCATGCTCGCTTTTACACTGGTCGTTCCTCTCGTATTTGTTTTCACCGCTAACGCAAAAGGAGCTCCGGCCAAGGCGGACATCTCCGTAGGTGATTATTATGTACAGGACGGAATGCTCTGGATCGACCTGGACGGTCCGTTCATCGATTACACCTCGATATATGCGGTATCGGGCGACGGATCCACCGTGTTCCCTCTGGAGTACAACTCGGGAACCGGCATGATCACCTTCCCCTATGACGAAACCGAATGGAATATATATGTCAGTGACTTGAACAGCGAGACCGTACACATGCTGCTCACGCCGCCGACCAAGTGATCTTTTCAGAAAAATGCTCAGAACCGGATATAAATACAAATTCATAACAGCGCTTTCGCTGGCTGTTGTCTTAAGTCTGTCCGGATGCGGATCCGCGGCATATGTTAACGGCTCATCCGCAAACGCGTCACAGGCAGACGGCGACAGGACCGCTACAGGCTCGGACAGCGGCGGGTCGCAGACCGCGACTTCGGCAAGTTCGGCCCCGGTTGAAGCCCAGCCCGTGGCCACCCCCGAAACAAGCGGTCAGGGAACCCGTGACAACACGCCTTTGTGTCTCGAACCGACACAGCCCGGCACCGACGTGCTAGGAAACGACCTTGCCCAGATCGACATATCAAACGCCGGGGACGGTTATTTTTCCGTTGAATACCTGGGCAGCTGCGATAAAGTCAAGATGCAGGTGACGTGTCCGAATACCGTTACATACACCTACACTCTGACCGGGGGATGGGAAGTATTCCCTCTGACCATAGACAGCGGAACCTATTCAATAGGTATATTCGAGAACATTGCGGGCACCGAGTATTCGACCGCTTTCAGGACCGATATCGATGTAACTATCGAAGACGAATACGGTCCCTATCTGTATCCGAACCAGTACGTGAACTTCAAGGCGGGCGACCCCTGTGTTGCGATGGGTGAGGATCTGGCTTACTTTGCCAACACGGATCTCGATGTGGTCACCAATGTATACAACTACATGATACAGAACATCACCTATGATACCCAGCTTGCCAACACCGTGGAAAGCGGATATCTGCCCGACCCCAACAGAACCCTGGAATCGGGAACCGGTATATGTCTGGATTATTCATGTCTGATGGCTTCCATGCTCAGAAGCCAGGGAATCCCCACCCATATGGAGATCGGTTATGCGAGCACCGCATATCATGCATGGATATCCGTATATCTGAAAGAGACCGGTTGGGTCAACGGAATCATAGAGTTCAACGGAACCAGTTGGGAACTGATGGATCCCACTTTTGCAGCCAGCTCCAGTGCATCCGAACTGCAGGAGTTCATCGGCAACGGATCCAATTACGATACCAAATACATTTATTAACCGGCATTAAGAAAGGAAGAACCAATGGCGAACCAGAAGAAACTAAGCAACGCCGAACTGGCAACATTTTTCGGTCAGATGGCTATGCTCCTTGACGGCGGTATCTACTACCGTGAAGGTATCGAGATCATGTTAAACGATACCAAAAGCCCGTCGGCCAGAGCCGTTCTCGAGCAGATCATAGGAGAGCTCACCGAGCACGGACAGTTTGATGTGGCCCTTGAGAATACGGGAGCGTTCCCCGAGCATGTTATCCGCATGGTCAGGCTGGGACTGCGAGCCGGTGACGACAAGGCGATCTGCCACGCTCTCGCCGACTACTATGACAGGCAGGAAGCTATCTCGGAAGGCGTAAAGAACGCAGTGACATACCCCATGATCATGATCTTTATGATGTTGCTGGTCATCATAGTCCTGATCACCAAAGTTCTTCCCATATTTAATCAGGTGTTCAATCAGCTGGGCAGCCAGATGAATGCTTTCTCATTAAGCCTGATGAATTTCGGCAGCAAGTTAAGCTCATCTTCCATCGTGATCGTCATCCTGCTCGTTCTGATCATTGCGGCATTTATCTTTTTCTCAAAAGTACCCGTCGGCAGGAAACTGTTTGCTAGATTCGTGGATGTGTTCCCGCCCACCCGCAAGTTCAATGATGCGGTCGCCTGCTCCAGGTTTGCCAGCGGTATCGCGATGGTCTACGGACGCATGGATACCTACGAAGGTTTCGATCTGGTAGCCGGACTTATAGATAACGCCCGCATGAGCGCCAAGATAGATAAGTGCAAGAGTTTCCTTCTCGAAGGAAAAGAGTATTCACAGGCTCTGCAGGATGCGGATATCTTCTCAAGCGTACAGTCCAGAATGGCATCCATAGGTTTCAAATCCGGTAACCCCCAGCAGGCCATGAACAGGATCGCGGATGATTATGACAAGGAAGTGGATAAGCGCATCCATGACATCATCGCGGTTCTCGAACCCACACTCGTCATCATCCTTTCACTCATCGTAGGTATGATCCTGCTTTCGGTCATCCTGCCGCTCATGGGCATAATGAGTTCCATAGGATAAGCATAAAAAGATTCGGATCAGCATATGAACAGATTCAGTTCCGGTAAAAAAGCAATATTGTTCAGCAAGCTTTCCAAGTTTCTCCCCCTTGTAATGGGAGTCGCAGTGATAGTCGTATTTCTCTTCGGAGTAAACTGTGTCAGTGCCTCCTCTCTCGAGGGCCAGCAGGAAAGCCTGGAAAAAGCCATATCCCGCGATGTGGCTCAATGCTATGCCGTTGAGGGGACCTATCCTCCCAACCTGGACTACCTGGTCGATCACTACGGTCTGACCTACAATGAAGATCTTTTCTTCGTAGACTACCAGTCAATAGGCGGGAATATCTATCCCGACATCACGATCATCAGACTGACTGAAGAGAAATAGAGAAAGACATGGAATTTAACGGCGAAAGAAAACATATGGTGGACATCCTGTTCGTCCTGACACTCTTCTTCGTGTTTGCATTATCCGCACTCACGCTGGTTGTCCTGGGCGCAAACGTCTACAGGAGCACCGTTGATCATATGGATGAAAGCTTCACGGACAGGACTTCCTATGCGTATGTAACGCAGAAGCTGCGCCAGAACGACGAAGCAGGTGCTCTGTCGGTCGGTGACTTCGGGGGAAGCAATGCATGCATCATCACCCAGGAGATCAACAACACCATATACAACACATACATCTACGCATATGACGGCTACCTGTGCGAACTTCTCGCACGCGCCGATATGGACATGGGACCGGAAGACGGTACCAGGATACTCGAACTGGAAGACTTCAAGATAGAGCAGATCACTCCGAAGCTTTCCAGGATCCATCTGTCATTTATCGACGGAGAGGAAATGAATGTGTACGTAAGTACGCACACCGACTCGTAACCGGCACATAGGAGACATACTTTTGAAGACCAACTCAAAAACAAGTCTGTTCCTGATGGAACTGATCATAGTCATACTGTTCTTCTCGATCGCATCGGTCGTGTGTGTTCAGTTGTTCGTTAATGCCTACAGCACGAACGAGTCTACCAAGCGTACCACGCAGGGAACCGTTATAGTTCAGGGACTTGCCGAGCAGTTCCTGGGCTGCGACGGCGACTTAAGCGCGGTAAGCGCACTCTATGATGCGGCATACACCGATACGGATACCGCAAAAGGAACCCTGACGATCGGATATGACGCCGACTGGACCGAAGTAAGTGCCGATACTGCTCCGGTATACACAGCCGGCATAACGATAACGGATGAAAACGGTGCCGCTCTTCCCGAAGATGCTTTCAATACGGGAGGTACCATGATGGTAGCCCGTATAGATGTATCCGACGCTTCATCCGGTGAGCTGATAGCTTCCCAGGAAGTAAAACACTATGTTCCTTACAGGCTGGAGGAGACACGCTGATGAGTATCAAGAGACAAAAAGAAACCACCGGTGTAAACGTGGGAACATCATCACTTCTTCTGGTCTTCGTGGTAATGTGTCTGGTATCCTTTGCAACACTTGCCACCGTATCAGCCAGAGCTGACGAGAAGCTGAACAACAAGGTCACCGAGAGATCCGCAAGCTACTATTCCGCCTGCAATGAAGCGGAGGAACGCCTTGCGGGCATAGATGATACTCTCCGCACTCTGTACGGAACCGTATCGGACCGCAACGACTATTTCGATCAAGCCGGCACTTCCATCGACTTCGCCATACCCGTATCGGATGTACAGACCTTAAGCGTAAGCGTCAAGGTAAACTATCCCGACAACGGTGAAGACCGGTTCTATACGATCACAAAATGGAAACTGGAGACGACGGGCTCCCTGATAGAAGAAGAACCGCAGACACTGAATCTGCTCTTCTGACAAACTCACATTAAAGAATCCAGACGGCGGTGTATCTGCGGATCCTCGTATTTATCAAGAAAATCGAGACCCAGATACACTTTTTCTTTTGCAAAAGTAACATTATCTATCTGAGTGATGACGCTCACAAGCTTATCAACCTTGAGTGTCCGCATATCGTTCATCACTTCCATCGGAAATCTTCCGCGGATCACGATCGCATCCGGGAATTCTTTTTCATAATCCAGAACATCCCTGGGATGAGGCTTGATGATGATATTATGGTCATCCCGGTACATATCAATGACATCGCCGAAAAGCTGCCTGCGCACATCAAGCTCGCATAAGGGCTCAGTCAGTATCATGGCATAAGGCTTATCATTATCCGCAGATTTAAGTTTCCGCGCCAGAGCATCCGCATCTTCCAGAAAGATATGCACTATCCTGTCATGATCTTCATCGCTTAAGCGGCTTACCAGCTCGCGCCTGGGAACCTCTATGACATTCGGAGGGACGTTATGGTTCGCGCTTATGTCGTTTACCTCATAATCAATGCAGTATCTGCTGTAACCGCATTCTATGAAAACAAGACCCATTTTGGACAGCAGCTTCTTGACCCCGAAGGCACGCTTATTGGCAAGAAAAGCCTGATCGTCGAGTTTGCCGGAGTTGAGTCCGTCCTCCAAAGCATGATAGGGGATCTTCTTATAATTCAGATAATACCCTATCGGGTCGGAATCACAGAATACATAGACATCCTCATACTCGGACAGGTCCGTGGGGATGAACTCCTCCTGAAGCTTACCCAGAAGTCTGGTATAGCTGATCCTCTGAAGCATGTTCGCAACTATGTTGCCCCTGTTATTATGATGTGCCCTGATCTCCTCGGACCCGGATCCGTCGTTTTCTTCATATCTGAAGATCCGGTCGAAGATCCCCTGGGCCTCCAGACGCTCGTCGAGGGATTCGAAGTCATTTGAGAGCGTGCTTAATACAATGTCCGCTTCGCCGTGGTGCTCACGTCCGAGCACAAGTTCCTTGACCACTGCAACATATGCGTGGTAGTAGGTGTGACATATATAGATTCTCTTTTTGGACTTAGCTTTTGCCATGGGATCAATTATCTTTCAGATGCATTTCCATGTACCATTATAAAGCCGAAGCGCCCATTTTGTCGATGTGATTGTCTTGTCTGGGAGTACAGGATAACATATAATTAATTAGTTGGATAAAAGAGAGGAGATACCCCCGAGATGAAAATGAGATATTGCAAAAGATGCCTTCAGCCCGACACACGTCCGAACGTGGTGTTTGATGACGAGCAGATATGCTTCGCCTGCCGTTATGAAGAATCCAAGGCGACCATAGACTGGGCTGCCAGAGAAGCCGAACTTCGTGCAATAGCCGAAGAAGCAAAGCAGGAAGCCAAAAAGCGCGGCAATATCTACGACTGCGTGATCGGTGTATCAGGAGGCAAAGATTCCACATTCCAGGCGTTGTACGCCAGGGACCGTCTGGGGCTGAATCCTCTGCTCATAAACTGTGCTCCCGATGAGATCACCGAGATCGGCCGTCACAACATCGACAATCTGAACAACATGGGCTTCGATATCATCTCGATCAGGCTCAATCCCATAGTCGCCAAAAAGCTCGCACGCAAAAGTTTCTTCGAAAGAGGCAACATCATCGCCGCATCGGAATACTGTCTGTGGGCTTCCACCTATATCATGTCCGTCAAGTTCAATATCCCTCTCATCATTCAGGGAGAGAATGCTGCGCTGACACTCGGCGCTGCCAGGAATCAGGAACCTACGGGCAATGCCTTCAGCGTGACCCAGCTCGATACATTAAGCCAGCAGAAGGTTGAGGATTTCATCGATCTTTCACAGAATATCACCGAGAAGGATCTCTTCTTCTACCAGATCCCTTCCGTAGCCGAGATGCAGGCCATGGGAACCAAAGCCATATTCCTTCAGTACTATACAAAGGAATGGTCACAGGTTACCAACGCCGATTTTGCCGTAGCCAGAGGCCTGCTCGGCCGTCAGGACGACCTTCATGATCTCGGCCGCTACAGAAGATATACCGCTCTCGACTCGGATCTGCAGATTGCCAATCAGACCATCAAGTACTTAAAGTTCGGTTTCGGTTATGCGACCGACGAGATCTGCTACGACATCCGCGAGGGGCGTTTTTCCCGTGAAGACGGTAAATGGTATGTAAATGAGTTTGACGGCCTCTGCGGTCAGAAATACATCGATATAGCCTGCAGATATCTCTCCGTCACAGAGGAGGAGTTCTGGGAAGTTGTCGACAGATTCGTAAATCGTGATCTTTTTGAGAAAAAGGACGGCAAGTGGGTTCCCAGATTCACCGTAGGCGAGGACTACGATTCGGAAGCCTGACATGAGTGACAAGACCGATCGGATCAAAAGCTACTGGTACATATACATCTGCGCTGCGTTCCTGGGACTTCAGGCTCTTGTCTTTCTGATCTTCAGGGGTGATTCCTATCTGCAGATTCACGACAATCTCGATCTGTTCATGGCACACTACGAGATGCTTAAAAAAGGGCATCTCTGGTTTGCGCATTCAGCCGCCGCTCCCATTCTTCACGGAGTATCCAGAGACCTGTTCGGCTCGGAATTTCTGCTCTACAACCTGCTCTATATCATCCTGCCGGGAGTATGGGCTTATCTGGCCGGATATGCCTGCAAGATCGCTGTCGGGATCTTTTCCTTCACACTCCTGGCGAAGGATATTTACGCTGATTCATATGAACAATACAAACCCGTCATCATCATCACCGCGACGGCTTTCGGTCTTATCCCGGTATTCCCCACATACGGTATCGCTTTTACATCGGTGCCGCTCATCATATGGCTGTTAAGACGCATCTACATGGCAAAAGATGTTCCGGTAAAGAAACTCATTCCCCTGTACATCGCGGTCTTCTGTTATCCGTTCCTTTCGTATTTCTCATATCACGGGTTCTTCATTCTGTGCTACATGTGCGTAGCCTTCATTATCCTGTGGATCAAAGATAAAAAGTTCCCGGGCAGGATCCTTGCTTCGATAGTGATCCTTTCACTCGGATATGTCGCTTTCGAATACAGATTGTTCGGAGCAATGCTTTTGACCGATACGGTCACTATAAGAACGACGATGGATCACGGCGATCTGAGTCTGGGAGCAGCACTGAAAACCGCTTTTGACGAATTCATTAACGCCTCCTTCCACAGCGAAGACTCACATACCTATGTGATACTCGGAGTCGTGCTCATCGCGATCATTATCGTCAATGTATCTTATATAAGAAGCAAAAACGCAAAGAAGATCCTGACCGATCCGATCAATCTCGTCATGCTCGTGATCATCTTCAATGTGCTTAACTTCGGTCTGTACCTATATCCCCCGTACAGGCATCTGCTTGAAACCCTGGTTCCCAAGCTTACCGGTTTCGAGTTTGCAAGAACCTCTTTTTTCAACACTTTCCTGTGGTATGCGGAACTGTTGCTCGTATGCGTAAGGCTTTATGACCATGCCGGTCAACGCCCCAGGATACTGGCAAATGTGATCGCCGTGGCTGCACTTACGGCTGTCATGTTCATTCCCCAGGTTTACAACGATTTCTACTATACATGTTACAACCAGGCCTATAAGATCCTCAAACACGCCGATACTAGTACCGTAAACTATAATGAGTTTTATTCGACGGACCTGTTTGAGAATATCAAAGCGGACATCGGTTATAACGGCGAGTGGTCTGCGGCATACGGAATGCATCCGGCTGTACTCAATTACAACGGTATCGCGACCGTAGACGGCTATCTGGGCATGTATGCACAGGAATATAAGGAGAAGTGGGGACGCGTCATAGCGCCGGCTCTCGAAGGCTCGCCCTCTCTTAAGTCATATTTCGACGGATGGGGTGCAAGAGTATGCCTCTACTCGGGGTCCGATGAGAATACCTATGCACCTTTGCGCGTTATGGAGTTAAATGACAACGATCTGTATGTCGATATGGATGAACTGAAGTCACTTGACTGCAGATATATCTTCTCACGGATCGATCTGAGCAATGCCGCCGATCTGGGGCTTACCCTGATCGGTACATACACAGATGAAAACAGTCCGTACACGATATACGTATACGGACTGTAAAAAATCTTTATTCTGTATGTGAAGTATTCACTTCACTTCGATCTTCAGATCACTCTTCGGTAACGGTTTCCGCTTCGGCAACTTCTTCAGTTACTTCTTCTGCCGTTTCTTCCCCGGTAATCTCTTCAACGGACTCAGCATCTGTATTATCTGCGTCCTCCGCATCTGTCTCGATCTCTCTCTTGATATCGGTACTTAAGGATACATTGCGGTATCTCTTCATACCGGTACCTGCGGGGATCAGTTTACCGATGATGACGTTCTCTTTAAGACCGATGAGCGGATCAACCTTACCCTTGATAGCAGCCTCTGTAAGAACCTTGGTGGTCTCCTGGAAGGATGCTGCTGACAGGAAGGAATTGGTTGCCAGAGCTGCCTTGGTGATACCGAGCATGATCTGTACGCCTTCTGCGGGAGTCTTGCCTTCTTCGGCAAGTTTCTCGTTGAGTTCCTCATAATCGAGAACATCTACGAGTGTTCCGGGCAGATAATCGGAATCTCCGGACTCTTCGATGCGGATCTTCTTCATCATCTGACGTACGATGACTTCGATATGCTTATCGGCGATATCAACACCCTGCAGACGGTAAACCTTCTGAACCTCACGCAGCATGTAGTTCTGAACCGACTCAATACCTTTGATCTTTAAGAGGTCATGAGGATTTACGCTACCTTCGGTGAGTTCGTCACCGGCTGCGACCATGTCGCCGTCCATAACCTTGATCCTGGATCCGTAAGGAATGAGATAAGCTTTGGATTCGCCTTCCTTATCGTCAGTGATCACGATCTCACGTTTCTTCTTGGTATCTCTGATCTCAACCTTGCCGCCGAACTCTGCGATGATGGCAAGTCCCTTAGGCTTACGTGCCTCGAAAAGCTCCTCGACACGGGGAAGACCCTGGGTGATATCCTCACCGGCAACACCGCCGGCATGGAAGGTTCTCATCGTCAGCTGAGTACCGGGCTCACCGATCGACTGAGCTGCTATGATACCTACTGCCTCACCGACCTGTACCAGCTCGCCGGATGCCATGTTTGCACCGTAACACTTAGCACAGATACCGTTCTTGCAACGACAGGTAAGGATGGTCCTGATCTTAACAGAACTGAGGGGATTCTTCTCAGCATCCACACCGCTCTCCAGGATCCTTGCTACGCGGCTGGGTGTCATCATATGGTTCTTCTTAACGATAACATCGCCGTCTTTGTCATATATATCTTCACATGTATATCTGCCGAGGATCCTGTCCTTGAAGGACTCGATCACAGCCTTACCGTCGGTAAACTCTGATACAACAAGTCCCGGAATATCCTCACGGCCTTCACAGCAGTCAACTTCACGGATGATCAGGTGCTGTGATACATCGACCATTCGACGTGTCAGGTAACCGGAGTCGGCGGTACGGAGAGCCGTATCGGACAGACCCTTACGTGCACCGTGCGCTGACATGAAGTACTCGAGTACGTCAAGACCTTCACGGAAGTTTGACTTGATGGGAAGCTCGATCGTACGACCGGTCGTATCTGCCATCAGTCCACGCATACCTGCAAGCTGCTTGATCTGCTGATCGGAACCACGGGCACCGGAGTCAGCCATCATATGGATGTTATTGTATTTGTCGAGGCCGGCAAGCAGTTTCTCAGTCAGGCTCTTATCTACATCGAACCATGTCTGAACAACACCACGATATCTCTCTTCCTCAGTACACAGACCTCTGCGATAGTTCATATCGATCTGGTTAACGATCTCCTGAGCCTCTTCAAGCATCTTCTCCTTCTCGGCGGGAACCGTCATATCGGAGATGGAAACCGTCATGGCTGCGATCGTTGAGTAGTGATATCCGGTATCCTTGATCAGGTCGAGAACCTCTGCGGTCTTAACAGCACCGTGAGTATTGATGACTTTCTCCAGGATCTGCTTTAACTGCTTCTTGCCGACATGGAAATCAACTTCCAGCTTGTATTTATTCTCAGGGATCGAACGATCTACGAATCCGAGGTCCTGAGGAAGTGCCTCATTGAAAAGGAATCTTCCCAGAGTGGACTCTACGATCGCATATTCCTGATTACCGTTTTCATCTGTTCCGTATACCTTGACCTTGATCTTGGAATGCAGAGTGATGAACTTGTTCTCGTATGCAAGAATGGCCTCGTTCAGGTTATGGAAGCACTTGCCCTCGCCTATAGCACCCTCTCTCTCCTGAGTTAGGTAGTAGATACCGAGTACCATATCCTGAGAAGGAACGGCAACAGGGCCGCCGTCGGAAGGCTTAAGCAGGTTATTGGGTGACAGGAGTAAGAACCTGCACTCTGCCTGTGCCTCTACCGAAAGAGGAAGATGCACTGCCATCTGGTCACCGTCGAAGTCGGCGTTGAAAGCCGTACATACGAGGGGATGAAGCTTGATAGCCTTACCTTCTACCAGAATGGGCTCAAATGCCTGAATACCGAGTCTGTGCAGCGTAGGAGCACGGTTGAGCATTACGGGATGCTCATGGATAACGTCCTCAAGGACATCCCATACCTGTGTATCCAGTCTGTCGACCAGTTTCTTTGCATTCTTGATGTTCTGTGATATACCGCGGCCTACAAGTTCCTTCATAACGAAGGGCTTGAACAGCTCGATAGCCATCTCCTTGGGGAGACCGCACTGATATATCTTAAGCTCGGGACCAACGACGATAACCGAACGTCCCGAATAGTCAACACGCTTACCCAGCAGGTTCTGACGGAAACGTCCGCTCTTACCTTTGAGCATGTCTGAAAGAGACTTAAGGGCACGGTTACCGGGGCCTGTAACTGGACGGCCTCTGCGTCCGTTATCGATCAGGGCATCTACTGCCTCCTGGAGCATACGCTTCTCGTTTCTGACGATGATATCGGGTGCGCCCAGGTCGATCAGTCTCTTAAGACGGTTATTACGGTTGATGATACGACGATAGAGGTCGTTTAAGTCGGATGTTGCAAATCTTCCGCCGTCCAGCTGAACCATGGGACGAAGATCCGGAGGGATTACCGGAATGGCATCCATGATCATCCATTCGGGACGATTGCCGGACTCTCTGAAAGCCTCTACCACTTCAAGTCTCTTGATGACTCTGGCTTTCTTCTGTCCTGTGGAATCATTAAGAGCTTCTCTGAGTTCGTTATTCTCTTTCTCAAGATCGATGGCGCAAAGAAGTTCCTTGATAGCCTCTGCACCCATGCCTACGCGGAACTTGTATCCGAATTCCTCGCGTGCATCCATGTACTCTTTTTCGGAAAGGATCTGCTTATACTCCAGTGTGGTATCGGCAGGATCAAGTACTATGTATGAAGCAAAGTAAAGAACCTTCTCAAGCACTCTGGGAGAAAGATCGAGGATAAGTCCCATACGGCTGGGGATACCCTTGAAGTACCAGATGTGGGAAACCGGAGCCGCCAGATCGATGTGTCCCATACGATCACGACGAACGCTTGACTTGGTAACCTCAACACCGCACCTGTCGCAGATGACACCGCGATAGCGGATCTTCTTGTACTTACCGCAATGGCACTCCCAGTCCTTGCTGGGTCCGAATATCTTCTCGCAGAAAAGACCGTCCTTTTCCGGCTTTAATGTACGATAATTGATCGTTTCGGGCTTGGTGACTTCTCCTCTGGACCAACCTCTGATGGTTTCCGGTGAAGCCAGACCGATCTTGATCGCATCAAAACTAATAGGCTGATAATTATCTTGCTTATTCTCAGGCATCGTAATTTACTCCTTTATTCATCTTCAGGATCAACGTCGTCTGCGGAATCGAAATCATCTTCAACTCCGAATTCTTCGCTATCGTCAAACTCGTCGCTATCTTCGATACCATCATCTTCCGTGGTCTCGAACTCACCGGTCTCCTCATTGAATTCCTGAGTGCTGTAACCCAGTTCGCCGAGCGACTTGTCTTCCTTGTTATGTCCCTGACTGCGACCGTTTAACTCATATTTGAATACGCTGTCGTTGTAATCAACCTGTTCCTTGATCTCAACTTCAGTACCGTCTTCTCTGAGCACTCTGATATCAAGACCGAGAGACTGAAGCTCTTTAAGAAGCACCTTGAAGGACTCGGGGATACCGGGCTCCGGTATGTTCTCGCCCTTGATGATGGCTTCATAAGTCTTCACACGGCCGATGACATCATCGGACTTGACTGTCAGGATCTCCTGAAGTGTATATGCGGCACCGTATGCTTCGAGTGCCCAAACCTCCATCTCACCGAAACGCTGTCCGCCGAACTGAGCTTTACCACCCAGAGGCTGCTGTGTAACGAGTGAGTAAGGACCGGTAGAACGTGCATGGATCTTATCGTCTACCAGGTGGTGGAGTTTCAGATAATGCATGTGTCCGATCGTGACAGGTGAATCGAAAAGCTCACCGGTACGTCCGTCACGGAGCCATACCTTACCGTCTCTGGTTATCGGAACACCCTTCCAGAGTTCTCTGTGATCACGGTTCTCCGACAGATAATCCATAACCTCAGCTGCAAGTGTGTCTTTATACTTATCCTTGAAGTTTTCCTTTACGCCCTTTTCCTTCCACTCGGCGAGCTTTGCCTCTTCCTTGTCAAAAGGAAGATTTACGTAGTCGTTGGCCAGATCAAGGGTATCCATGATATCGTTCTCTTTTGCACCGTCGAACACGGGAGTGGCTACGTTAAAGCCGAGTGCCTTGGCTGCAAGAGAAAGGTGGATCTCAAGAACCTGTCCGATATTCATACGTGAAGGCACGCCCAGAGGATTGAGGACTATGTCCAGAGGACGTCCGTTAGGAAGATAAGGCATATCCTCTACGGGAAGAACACGGGAAACAACACCCTTGTTACCGTGACGGCCGGCCATCTTATCACCAACGGAGATCTTACGCTTCTGAGCTATGTAGATGCGGACTGCCTGGTTTACTCCGGGTGAAAGTTCGTCGCCGTTCTCTCTCGTGAATACCTTGGCATCAACTACGATACCGTACTCACCATGAGGAACCTTGAGTGAAGTATCACGTACTTCTCTCGCCTTGTCACCGAAGATCGCACGAAGGAGTCTCTCTTCTGCGGTCAGTTCGGTCTCACCCTTGGGTGTAACCTTACCTACCAGGATGTCTCCCGCACGGACCTCAGCACCTATACGGATGATACCTCTCTCATCGAGGTTCTTCAGAGCATCCTCGCCGACACCGGGAACGTCTCTTGTGATGTCCTCGGGTCCGAGCTTGGTATCACGTGCCTCAGCCTCATACTCTTCTATATGGACAGATGTGTATACATCATCCTGAACGAGGCGCTCGCTTAAGAGAACGGCATCCTCGTAGTTGTAACCTTCCCAGGTCATGAAACCGATCAGAGGGTTCTTGCCGAGTGCAAGCTCACCGCCGCAGGTTGAAGGACCGTCGGCGATCACTTCGCCCGCTTCAACATGCGCACCCTTGACCACGATGGGCTTCTGGTTGTAGCAGTTGGACTGGTTGGATCTTGCAAACTTGGACAGTTTGTAAACTATCTCTTCCTTGTCGTCATCGCTGACGATGTTGATCACATCGGTAGCAACATAGGATACGGTACCTGCCTTCTTGGCAAGTACGCATACGCCTGAGTCAACGGCTGCCTTGGGCTCCATACCGGTACCTACAACGGGTGCCTCGGTAAAGAGAAGCGGCACTGCCTGACGCTGCATGTTGGATCCCATCAGCGCACGGTTTGCATCGTCGTTCTGCAGGAAAGGAATAAGCGCGGTAGCCACCGAGAATACCATCTTGGGTGACACGTCCATGTAATCGAACATGGTCTTGGGATATTCCTGTGTCTCATCTTTGAAACGGCCGGATACGGTAGATCTCTTGAAGTATCCTTTTTCATCGAGAGGAGCGGAAGCCTGAGCTACATGGTAGTTATCCTCTTCGTCTGCCGTCATGTATACTACTTCGTCCGTTACACGTGGATTCTCCGGATCGGACTTGTCTATCTTACGATAAGGAGCCTCTACGAAGCCGTACTCATTGATACGGGCATAGCTTGCCAGAGAGTTGATCAGACCGATGTTGGGTCCTTCAGGGGTCTCAATGGGGCACATGCGGCCGTAGTGGGTATAGTGTACGTCTCGAACCTCGAATCCGGCACGATCACGTGACAGACCGCCGGGACCGAGAGCTGAAAGACGTCTCTTATGTGTCAGCTCACCTAACGGGTTGTTCTGGTCCATGAACTGTGACAGCTGGGATGAACCGAAGAACTCCTTGACTGCCGCCTGTACGGGCTTGATATTGATGAGAGCCTGAGGAGATACATCCTCGGCATCATGAGTGGTCATACGCTCACGAACAACTCTCTCAAGTCTGGACATACCGATACGATACTGATTCTGAAGCAGCTCGCCTACCGCACGGATACGGCGGTTGCCGAGGTGGTCGATATCATCATCGTTACCTACGCCATGCTCAAGATGCATGTTGTAGTTGATGCTGGCCAGAATATCTTCACGGGTAATGTGCTTGGGGATAAGCTCATGGATATTGCTCTGTATAGCCTCAGCCAGACCGTTGGGATCATCTGCATATTCCTCAATGATCTGACGGAGTACGGGATAATATACAAGTTCGGTAACACCGAGTTCTTTGGGATCGCACTCGATAAAGTTTGTTATGTCAACCATAAGGTTGGACAGAACCTTGACATTGCGCTCTTCTGTCTGGATGAGTACACCGGAAACAGCTGCGTTCTGGATCCTGTCGGCCAGCTCGCGTGTCACCTTATCACCTGCGGAAGCGATGATGTCACCGGTAGTAACGTCCACTACATCCTCAGCGAGCACATGACCTGCTATACGGTTTCTGAACATAAGTTTCTTATTGAACTTATATCTGCCGACCTTAGCCAGATCATATCTTCTGGGGTCAAAGAACATACCGTTAACGAGGCTCTCTGCACTCTCAATGCTCAGGGGCTCGCCGGGACGGATCTTCTTATATAATTCAAGTAAACCTTCCTGGGAATTCTCAGCCAGATCCTTGGCAAAAGTAGCCTCGATCTTGGGCTCGTCACCGAAGAGTTCGCGGATCTCCTCGTTGGTACCCACACCCATCGCACGGATGAGAACCGTTACGGGAACCTTACGTGTACGATCCACGCGCACATAGAAGACATCACTTGAGTCAGTTTCATACTCAAGCCATGCACCTCTGTTAGGTATGACCTGACATGAATACAGAGTCTTACCTATCTTATCGTGGCTTATGGAATAATAGATACCGGGTGATCTGACGAGCTGAGAAACTATAACTCTCTCTGCACCGTTGATGACGAATGTACCCGTCTCAGTCATAAGCGGAAGATCGCCCATGAATATCTCGTGATCGGTTATCTCGTCGTTCTCTTTGTTGATCAGACGAACCTTCACCTTCATGGGAGCTGCGTAAGTAGCGTCGCGTTCCTTACATTTCTCAATAGAATACTTTACGTCATCTTCACATAGCTCGTAGTCCACGAATTCCAGACTTAAGCGATCGCTGTAGTCGGAAATCGGAGAGATGTCATCAAACACCTCTTTCAGACCTTCTTCCAGGAACCATCGATAGGAGTTCTTCTGAACTTCGATCAGATTGGGCATCTCCAGTACTTCCCTCTGCTTTGCATAGGTCATACGTAGATTCTTGCCTGCGGTCACCGGACGTATCCTGTTTTTCTCCATTGACAAATCACCCCATTTTTTCTTATTTTGAGCCATTTTTGGGCGCAAAAGAGCATACCTCACCCATAATGGCGCATCATCCATTCTATCGCAAACCATATCCTGCGTCAAGGAAAACTTTATGAAATATATAAAAAGAATAAAAGAACACTTTAAGTGAAAGAAACCCGGGGATGCATATCCGCATCCCCGGATGAGTATTTGCTGCGTTCAAATTACTTAAGAGTAACCTTTGCGCCTTCAGCTTCGAGCTTAGCCTTGAGATCGTCAGCTTCTTCCTTGCTGGCTGCTTCCTTGATAACCTTGGGAGCGGAATCAACAAGATCCTTAGCTTCCTTCAGGCCAAGGCCTGTAGCTTCACGAACAACCTTGATAACCTTAACCTTGTTCTCGCCTACTTCGGTAAGCTCTACATCGAACTCAGTCTTGTCATCAGCTGCTGCTGCGCCGTCTGCTGCGCCTGCTGCTGCTACTACGACGCCTGCTGCTGCAGATACGCCAAACTCTTCTTCACATGCTTTTACGAGATCGTTAAGCTCAAGAACGGAGAGCTCTTTGATCGCATCAATGAAATCCTGTGTGGACATCTTTGCCATTTTATTTTCCTCCTAAATTAATTGAATAAATATCAGTGGTTTACAGATCATTCTGCAGGTGCTTCTTCTGCTGAATCTTCTGCTGTCGCAGAAGCTTCTGAAGAAGCTGTCGCTTCTTCTGCGACTGAATCCTCACTCTTAGCTTCCTCAGCTGCAGGTGCTTCCTCTACCTTTGCTTCTTCTGCTGCGGGTGCCTCCTCGGCGGGAGCCTCATCTGCCTTCTCTGCAGGTGCACATTCTCCTGCGCCGCCTTTCTCTGCGATCTGGTTGAGAACGCGAGCAAGGTTGGTAATGGGAGACTGCAGGCTGCCAAGCAGTTTGGACAGCAGTTCCTCTCTTGAGGGAACCTTAGCGATCTGCTCGATACCCTGTGCATCATATACAGTGCCTTCAACAACACCGGCCTTGATCTCAAGTGCCTGAGCTGTCTTAGCGAATTTTGCAAGGATTCTTGCGGGTGCGGTTGCATCTTCTGTAGAGATTGCAATGGCACTGGGGCCTTCAAGATAAGGTGCAAGAGCTTCAAAATCCGTACCCTTGAACGCGAAGTTCATAAAGGTATTCTTGTACACTTTGTAAGTGATGTTGTTCTCGCGGAGCTCTTTGCGAAGTCTGGTATCCTCATCAACCGTAAGTCCGCGGTAATCCACGAGTACGACTGACTGGGCATCCTTGATGTTCGCTGAGATTTCTTCCACGATGGGTTTCTTCAGTTCTACCTTTGCCATTTTCTTTCCTCCTTCTTTTATTCTTTGCCGAAAGAGTTATATAAAAGAAAAACTCCCGTCCAAAGACAGGAGTAACAAGCTCTAAGATAACTCATTCCTCGGCAGGCGCTGTGCTTACACCTCAGTGCGCGTATCCGCGCTTCGTCGGTACCTGCTGTCTTCGGCATGGTTTCATAACCTTTGATACAATACCATGCGGATCCGCATGTGTCAATCATTTTTTGGAGAATCGGTCTCCTCCGTGATGTCCGCCGTATCGTCCGGAACGAACAGCTGCTCCTTGCTGCTTATCTGATCAGTGATCTTATCCTTGACCTTGCGGTATGCTTTCTTTATCTGCCTGCGGCTCTTCCGTCTGGTCATAAGCCATATTATCACGCCGATGAGAGCGATAAGAGCAATGGCAGCGATCACGATCACGGCTATGTACTTCCGGTTCTTAGACTCTATCCCCGAAATGTCCAGTTTGAGTTTTGCTTTATTGCCTTCAATTTCGTATATATGATATTTTCCCATCGTACCGATGCTCTCAAGCTCGACCCAACTGCCACCTTCATCTTCATAGAGTTTCATGACTTCACAGGCGTCTTCACCGTAGACCGTATCGGGCAAAAACCTGATCCTGTGCGTGCTTGCACCGTCATCGGGGATCATGATCTCGTAATACACATAATCGGACAGGGTTGAATTGTCGCCCTCCACGAAATTGAGCGTCCTGGCGACTATAAAAGAATCGTCCTCCTTAAAGTTTCCGTCAACCAGAATGTCGGAAGCATGGACCTCATCATTCGCCGAAGATGCCGACAATGTGGTCTTGTATCTCCTGTATACGGCAGTTATGGTCTCATCCTCCTCAACAGGATCTATCCCTTCGGTATCCCAGTCGACATAGAATCCTTCCTTCGGTTCCACCTCGGGATAATCCGTCATGCTTATGCTGTCACCGAAGTCAACTTTCGTTCTTGCGATCCTTACGGGACCGTCAGCCTCCTCGTCATCGAGCATGAAAGTAACCGTCAGATGTCTGAAATCCGCCGGGATCCCCATATCGGTCATTTCCTTATATGTGACAGGCTCCGCTTTGTAGCTGTAGCTTACCCGGTCGATACCGGCTGCGCCGCTTCCGGCGAAAAAGTTATTGCGTACTTCACCATCTTCACGGACATGTCCCGCTATCGCACCGCACCAGCTGCCGCTCGCACAGGGATCGGCAAATGCCATGCAGTCCCTTATGTTGACGCCGTCTCCGACGATGCCGCCGACATAGTTCGTACCGGACATCGCTGCTTTTGCATACGAGGAAATGATATAGGATAAGGACGATCCGGCAATGCCTCCGACGTAATCACCGGACTCCGAACTTATCGTCGCATAGTTCTCGTCACGGATCACGGTACCCATCTCCTGGCGTCCACACACGCCGCCCGCATAACTCTTGACGCAGTTTACTTCCTCATAGTTTTTGTTTCCTCTGAGGACACACTTGGTGATATATGAAGTGTTGAGCTGAGTATCCTTTATACCCGTTACATCGCTTTCCAGGTCATAGTCGTATTCTATCGCCATCGTTCCCGCGATACCGGCGACATTGATATCACCGCTTATCATCCCGTAGTTCAGACAGGAATCGACCGTAGCATCGGTACTTGTTTCGGCTACGTTTATCGAATCATCCGTGAAGATCGCGGTATAGTCCTGTTCAAGAACACCGTCGAGTGCATCGGTATACAGGAGCATGATCGTGTTGAACTGATCCGACACGGCTTCAAGATCATCGGTCAGCACATATGTCGCGCCGTTTATCTCCTGATTGAGCAGACCGAAGTTGTCATTCATGACCTGCATGTTGTCTGCCAGAGAGGTCGTGTGCGCCTTATAGTCGGATGATAATGTCGGGAAGGTCACCGTACCCATCCCCGCAACATCACTGATCAGGTTTTTGGTCTGGTCAGTCGCCGAAGAAAGGTTATATGCCGCCGCTTCAAGTGAGTTTATCGAATCGATCGCATCGGATCTGGCAGCTCCCGACATGGAGTCAAGTGCGGAATACATTATTCGGGTAACATCGCCTGCTGCCGAGGCCACATCATCGGTATATGCGACGCCGTGGCTTTCCAGATATTTTTCGGAGGCGTACGTATTTGCCCACACAGCTGCCGCGGAAGCCGCATCTGCTGCAAGTCTTGAATCATTGTCATTTCCGACGATCGGGAAAGGCTCCTCCGAAGGAGCGGAATAATGCACCCAGTTTCCGTCTTTATCAAAATCGCTGATAAGTCCGGCTTTTTCCGATGCAGTCCCGTTCGGCATATACGGAGCATTCGCTCCTGCGTATGTCGTCCCGTTTACGGGTGCCGAATTATATGTATACGAACCGTCCCCGAGTTTATATGCCAGATTCTCCGCGTCCGTCCCGTATACAGTTGAATTCTCATTACTCCAGATATACCAGTTGTAATATGCCCTGTATGCTTTGGAATAGTAGTCCTTAAACTCCACGGTCGATTTTTCGATCGTATTTGTCGCATCAGTGTAGGCGACTCTGTCCGAATCGCTCACATACCGTGTCAGATCCAGATCGGCCACGGTCGCTTTCGTGCCTTCCATGGCACTTCCTATATTGGTAAAAGCATATGCGGTCTGATCAAGCAGCCCGTCCTGTCTGGACGACTGGGCCAGTATATAATCCACTCTCGAGAATGACTCCGTCGCCGCACCGGATAAACCGTTTGCAAAATCAACGGTATTCTCGGCAAGATATTTTGCATCGGTGATCGCGTTGGTCGTATATTGCTGGATCACGGAAAGTCTGCCCGTGATGACATCGGACTGGTTTCTGGTATCGGAAAGCGTGGCGTTCACCAGGTCATGGAGTTTGTTTATCGCTTCGGAAAGCTGATAAGCCACATCCTGACTGAAGTCTATGGTGATATAAGGCTCTGCCTGTCCGACGATGCCGCCGATATCCTTACGTCCGAGGATCTCTCCGTTATTGATGCACGAATATACATAACCTGACTGTCTGCCCACTATGCCGCCCGTGTTATATCCCACATGCTCATATCCTATCGTCGCATGATTGACGCAGTGAGTGATGAGTCCGATGGAAAGCCCCGCTATTCCTCCCGTATCCGTAACGGTAGTCCTGGCCTGTGCCTCATCATCTCCGCTTTGGAATCTGGAATCTATCATGTCCAGAACGCTTGTGATGTTGCTTATGGATTGTTCGGTAAGTGTGATATCCGTATTAGAGGTATTCACGGCAGCGTTGTTGGTGCAGTTAGCGATATTACCGATATTCTCACCCGCTATGCCTCCGGTGAAATGCACTCCTCTTACGATGCCGCCCGCTTCACATCCCGAGATCACTCCGGTCAGTTCGTTCATGCCGGCTATGCCTCCGACATGATCGTTTCCGGTCACAGCTCCCTCAAAGGTACACTGTGCTATGACTCCGGCATTGTCTCCGGCTATGCCGCCGACTATGATCTGATCGCCTTCGGGTACGACCGTCCCGCAGACATTCAGGTTCATGATGACAGCGTTCTCCTGAACTCTGGAAAAGAGCCCGACATACGAATTGCTGTCGCTTATCGCCACTTCGCTGATCGTATGACCTTTGCCGTCAAATATCCCGCCGAAAGTCGGAATCCCCGAGAACTGTCTTCCCAGCAGCGATATATCGTCTGTCAGGATGACTCTCTTGTTGCATGACCATGTGTCCAGTGAACAGTCTTCCGAGAATCTGATGAACTCATCCGCATTCGAGATCTCTACAGTGATCCAGTTGATGCCTATAAGCGCACTTATATCTTCCTCGATATCCGTATCGGTATCGGTGACGTTCTCACGGACCTTTTCCTGTGTTCCGGTCGTCACTCCCTCTGACAGCGTATCGTATACAACCCTTCCGCTGTCTATGGTCTCTATGACTCTCTCGACTTCCTCCGTTTCGTTTTCATCCGATGCATTACCGCTTCCTGCAGCCGTTGCGTTCGTCTTATCGTTTTCTGCAGCCATCGCATTCACGGGAAGCGCGGAAAAGACAAGAGACATGCATAATAAGAAGATCACAAGTTTTTTCATTCCTGCACCTCCTCGTTCACATCATCCGTAGCGTCACCCGCTCCATCATCCGCAACATCATCCGCAGCATCAGGCAATCCATCATCCGGCAGTTCCGTGATCGCGGAATTGTCTATGTACGCGCTGATGTTACCGCGAACGGTCGCATGCATGGTTCCCACGACAGTACCTTCTATACGGCCTCTTACCGCGCCGTCGATACGCATGAGTCCCGCCGCCTGTCTGGTCTGGATCGGCATGTTCATGACGAATGCCGTGATCTCTATCACCTTATCTCCGACGAGCAGGATCTGCGGCAGGACAAACATCGTGATGAAGATCGAAATGATGGTGCCTCGTCCCAAACACTTACCTATTCCGTAGATCGCACAGTCGGAAGTCATCTTACCTATAAGAGTACCCGCAACAGCCATCATGGTTCCGGATGTGATGATCGTCGGGAAGGACAGGTTCATCGTTTTGATGATCGCCTCACGGCGGACCATGGTCTCCCTGAGCTCGGTATAACGGCTCGCTATGACGATGGCATAGTCGATGTTCGCACCCATCTGGATGGAACTTACTATCAGGTATCCCAGGAAGAACAACGGCTCTTTTGCAATGGTGGGAAAAGAGAAATTGATCCATATGCTGCCCTGGATGACCGCGATGAGCAGCACGGGCATTCCGGCAGATTTAAACGTGAACAGAAGCACGATGAGGACCGCCAGGATGGAAACGATGTTAACTACCGTGTTGTCCCTTGCGAAGCACTTTTTCAGGTCATACTGACTGACCGATTCGCCGACAACATATATCTTGTCCGCATCATAATAGTCCTCGGCGATCCTGTGGATCTCCTGCAGAAAATCAAATGTCTCCTCCGATTCCTCCGGAAGATTCAGGTACACGAGCATGCGCGAATATTCTTCGCCCTGAAGCTGCTGTTTGGCAAAGTTCATCATGCGGTCGGCATCGTCAAGTTTCGCCATCAGTTCGTCATCCAGGGTGACATAGCCTTCGCTCACTTCCTGATATACGAACATGAACATGTCGATCAGCGGAACCCGGTAATTCGCAAGACCGTTTATCGCCTTCGCATAATCCTCGTCATTAACGGCGTATGCGGCATATACAAGCTCGGCTACCTCGTAATCGAGATCGAGCAGTTCGGAAAACTGCCTGGGGGTAAGCTTGTCCGTCAGCGTATATCCGCCCAAAGCCTCGGTATTGGCAAGCCCTGTTGTCGAGTCAACCTCATCGCATGCCTCCAGAGCCTTTAAGAGTTTTGCTTCTTTTTCATAATCTCCCGCCGGGACTACCACAGCTACCAGATTGGTGGAGCCGAAGGTATCCTCTTTCATGGCTTCCGCTTCCTGTACGGAATTCGTAAGAGGCGGCGTGATCAGTGAATATCCGTATGCATAGGGACACTTGCTCGAGATCAGATAACCCACGATTATCGCTGCCAGAAACAGCGGTGCCACGAAAAAGCGCGTGGAGTATGCGAATTTCCCGACGAAAGGAATATCGGGCACGAAGTTTTTGTGCTGAGTCCTGTCCATGAGTCCGGAAAATACCATGATGATCCCGGGCATCAGCAGGAACACGGATATAAGGCTTAAGATGATGGATTTGATCAGAACGATACCCATGTCCGCACCCATCCGGTACTGCATGAACATCATAGCCACAAGTCCGCCGATCGTGGTCAGTGATGAGCCCGTGATCTCGGGTATCGCTTTTGAAAGAGCTATGATAGTTGCTTCTCTGGGAGCGAACTGCCTGTGCTCCTCTTTATACCGGTTAAGGAAAATGACGGCATAATCCACAGACAGAGCAAGCTGCAGGACTATCGTCACGGAGTCGGACACAAAGGATATCTTGCCGAGGAAGAAGTTGGTCCCTATCTGAACCAGCGCAGCGGATCCGAATGTGATGAGAAGGACCGGTACTTCGGCATATGCCTGCGAAGTAAGGAGCAGAACTCCGACCACGACAAAAACAACGATAACGGAGATCGTGTTCATCTCTTTTCCGATAAGTTCCGACTGGGTATCGCCCAGTGATGTGGTCAGATAGTAATCATAGGCCGACAGGTATTCCTTCAGCGCATCCAGGTATACAAGGCATTCATCATCGTCCTCATCGTGATCGAACGTCACACTGAGAAGCGCGCTGCCGTCCGCATAATGCGAAGGAGTATCGTCAAGATCGACCGAGAAAACTCCGTCCATCGACTCTATATCAGATTTTATGTCAACCGCCTGATCGTACGAAACATTGGCGACTACCACATCGCAGGTTCCGTACGTAACGAACTGCTCCTCCATAAGATCGAGGCCCTGTCTGGTCTCCGATGTGGAAGGCAGATAAAATGCGAGGTCATTTTCGACTTCGACCCAGTTTCTTGATACTGCGGAAAATATTGCGAGAAGCGCGTAGATCAGGAAAAACAGATTTCTTTTATCAACTATAAAGGCGCAAATTTTCAGCATTGCGCTGTTGCCGGCTCTTTCCTCGTTGTCCATAATGCAAGTCCTTATTCCGGTCTTCCCTATTGAAGGCACGACTTCCATTATAGGAACTTGAAATTAAAAAGCAAGTTAAAACTTTATAAACTTCGGGAATACTTTTTCAATATGTTACCGAGCCCTCGGAATCGATGTTCACACCCGGAGAAAGAGCTCTCATGTCTGCGATTATCCGGTCGCGCTCTTCGCCCGATGCGGGATAAGTCCTGCATCCGACCTGACGGCAGGGAATGAACTTAAGGTTCCTGATCGCAGAGCGTCCGCTCTCCGGCTTGGAAAGGGTCGCTTTGACCAGGCAGGTGTCGAGTTCTTTGGAATTGAACCAGAAATTACCGAGGCTGTAGAATACCGGAACGCCTTTTGATGTGCCTATGCCCTGCAGAACGTGAGGATGTGCGCCTATGATCAGATCGGCACCTGCTTCCGCGATCTTTGGAGCCTGGTCGGTCTGCAGCCAGTCGATCTCATTGGTGGACTCCGTTCCCCAGTGTATGAATACGACGAGAAAATCGCATTTGCTCCTGGCAGCGGTCACGGTCTCAAGCAGTCTGGTCGGATTCAGGCATCTGAACACTCCCGACTGTGAATCCGTTGCCCCTCTGGTATCGGGATTGTCGAGTCTCTCTATCTGAGTGGCGGCTATGATGCCGACCTTGATGTCATCTATCACAAAATACAGCGGAGCTGAAGCATCTTTAATATTCCGGCCGCCGCCGCAGTAAGGCATGCCGGCCTCCTCCAGCGTCGTGAGCGTATCGGCAAAAGCCTGCTCGCCGAAATCGAATGCATGGTTGTTGGCGATGCCGACGGCATTTACACCCATGTCCGACAGGTACCTGACCGTCGGAGGATCGGCCCTGAATGTATAAGTCTTCTCCGGAGTAGGTGAGCCGCCGAAAGAATACGGAAACTCGTTATTGACCATCGTGATGTCCGACGCATGCATCATGTCGATCAGGGCGGGGTCTATGCCCGCCGATATCTCACCGCCGTTTTGCAAAAGGCGCGCCGTCACGGCATATTCATCATCGAAGAGTATATCTCCGCCGAATGTCAGAGTAACATTTTCCGGATCCGCATCACGCGATTCCAGGACATATATCTTATTGGCAGCGAGGTACTCGGGATCATCGAGATCATCGCCGAATCTCTCATACACACCGCTGTATCTGCTCTTTAAGGACCCGTCGTTTTCTGCTTCGCTCTGCTCTGAGGCATCGGCTTCTTTTTCACCATCAGCGGACTGCGCACCCAGAACGGCTGGGTCATCCGCGCTTATGGGTTCGCGTCCGGTATATGCATCTTCCGAGGCTACAGCCACGGAGCTGTCAGCATCGACATGAACGATCGTGCTTTCGGTCTGTGCATCGTTCTTTTTGCCAGAAAGTGCAGGATGTCCGGTCGCAAATCCGTACACCAGAAAAACGACCACGCCCAAAGCGACCACGCCCGACATCGTGAGCATGAAAAGAGCGATCAGATTCGGTTTCTTTTTCCCTGTACTATACATCTTATTGTGGTTCTTATTATCTTCAGGCACCATATATTGAGTATACAGTATCCATACCCGCATATCAACCCGCAAGGCCCCCAAACCGCACGGAACAAAAAAGCCTCCGGATCACTCCGGAGGCTTTATCGCAGTCAATATTATCTGGCAGTGGCGTTAAATATACCGCCAAGGAATGTAAAACCGGCATATCCTTTCTCATCGGGAAGTTTCGAAACATCCGTCCCTGCAGGTATCGTAAATGTCATCGGATCACCCGTGAATCCTTTTGACAGATAGTTCACGGTCAGTGTCAGATCGGGGCGAGCTGCCAGCGCATCAAACACAGACTTGGGGAATGAATACCATCTGTCCGTATCTATCACCACTGTTCCACCCTGAGGAGCCTTCACGATATTATTGATCGTATTCTGAACGAATACCCCCATTGCATTGGTGGGTACGCGATATAATACTTCGCCGCATAATTTGCATTTGTATGCGCACTCGCCGTTGTCGTTTTCGGTTGTCTGCTTGGTTTCAACCCATTCATATGAATGGTTGCATGCCGGAGCTGAGGGAGTTCCAAATGATATTCCCTGTGAGCGTAAATATTCATAAAGCTTAGCTGCCTCTGCAGGATCCATGGGTTTTGCGGTTGCAGCAGCCCCACCGGAAGTTGATCCGGTTGCCATACCTGTAGCGCCGTTTGAACTACCTGATCCCGTACCGGACTCTTCTATGATATTTAGCGTGAAAGCAACTGTCCCGTAAAGAGGGTGGTTCCCCAAAGCATATATTACTGTTACAGTACCCGGACTTGTAAACGGGACATCTCCAATATTGAACTGTAAAGCCCCACCTTGTGTTCTAAAATGGAAATTCCTCTCTTCTCCTGATGGAAAAAGCACTCCATAACTTGAATCGCTCGTATCACTATTTACTATATCTATCGTAAACCATCTATCATGAATGTCTTCGTTTACATGTATAGTGGCTGAAGCAGCCGCAAATACTTCACCTCTATAAAGACAAACAATAGCAAATGCTAGCAGCAGAGTAGATAAAGACATTTTTAACTTATTGATCCTCATAAATACCACCTTTCAAAGAGAACTATTTCTGACGCTCGGGTATCTGCTTTCAATGCTTTTGAAAACCCTGCCTTCCATTCTACCTACCCCCACCGATTTTCCTACCGCCAAAAGTAGGTATTTTTGCATTGCGAGGAGAAGGACTTCAGGAGGCAACAAAAAACCACCTCCGCATACGCAGAGGTGGTCGAAATCACAATTATGTCGGATCTTATCCGTTGCTTATGAATACTTGGCGGTTGAAACTCTTACGCCGGGGCCCATTGTAGTGGAGAGTGAAACGCTCTTCAGATACTGGCCTTTAAGTGCGGCGGGCTTAGCCTTGAGGATCGCATCGATGAGAGCCTGATAGTTCTCCTGAAGCTTATCCTCGTCGAATGAAGCCTTGCCGATAGGGCAGTGGATGATATTAGCCTTGTCAAGTCTGTACTCGATCTTACCGGCTTTGATATCAGCGATAGCCTTGGCAACGTCCATTGTTACGGTACCTGCCTTAGGGTTGGGCATGAGACCTTTAGGACCAAGGACTTTACCGAGACGACCTACAACACCCATCATGTCGGGAGTAGCAACTACTACGTCGAACTCGAACCAGCCTTCGTTCTGGATCCTGGGGATCAGATCCTCTGCTCCTACATAATCAGCGCCGGCCTGCTCAGCCTCTGTAGCCTTCTCGCCTTTTGCAAAAACAAGAACGCGAACGGTCTTACCTGTACCGTTGGGCAGAACAACTGCGCCTCTTACCTGCTGCTCAGCATGACGACCGTCGCAGCCCGTACGGATGTGTACTTCTACTGTCTCGTCAAACTTAGCTACAGTTGTCTTCTTTACAAGAGCCACTGCATCAGAGGGCTCGTAAAATACTGTACGATCTACCAGCTTGGCAGCTTCGTTATACTTCTTACCATGCTTCATTTCACTGTCCTCCTAATCATTCTTCCACTACGATACCCATACTGCGTGCGGTACCGGCTATCATGCTCATTGCTGATTCAATGTTTGCAGCATTAAGATCGGGCATTTTGATCTCAGCGATCTCTCTTACCTTATCCTTGGAGATGGTAGCAACCTTGGTCTTGTTCGGAACGCCTGAACCTGACTGGATATTGCATGCCTTCTTCAGAAGAACTGCTGCAGGGGGAGTCTTGGTGATGAAGCTGAAGCTTCTGTCTGCATAAACAGTGATGACAACAGGGATGAGCACATCGCCCTGATCTGCTGTCTTTGCGTTGAACTGCTTTGTGAATTCAACGATGTTCACACCATGCTGGCCGAGTGCGGGGCCAACCGGGGGTGCGGGTGTTGCCTTGCCTGCAGGGATCTGCAGTTTGATGTAGCCTTCTACTTTCTTTGCCATTATTCTACCTCCTAATGGTTGTGGTGATGGCGCCGTCCACCATGGACAGCTCCCACTCTATCTGAAGCAGCTTGCGCTGCAGATAGATCCTTGTAAAACGGATCGGATCAGACCATACGCCTCATCTCGGCGAAACTGATCTCAACAGGGGTCTCACGACCGAAGAGTTCAACATTCAGTGTAGCAGTCTGCTTTGTCATATCCATCTTCTGAACCACACCGATAGTATCCTTCCAAACACCGGCAACGACTGCAACCGTATCGCCTTCTTCGAAGTCAACGGATACGATATCTGTTCTGATGCCGAGAGGCTTCATCTCAGCCTCTGTAAGCGGAACGGGCTTGGATCCCGGTCCCACGAATCCGGTGACACCTCTGGTATTGCGTACTACATACCAGGTATCATCGTTCATTACCATATTAATAAGAACATAGCCGGGGAACATCTTACGCTGTACGGTCTTGCGCACACCGTTTCTGATCTCGGATACATCTTCCATGGGAACCCTTACTTCCAGGATCTCATTCTCAAGATGACGATTCTCGATCGTCTTCTCGATATTGGCCTTTACCTTATTCTCATAGCCGGAATATGTATGCACAACATACCAGTTTGCGTCTTTTACCTTAGCATTATCAGCGCTCTCTTCAGCTTCGGTCTCTGCCTCGGCTTCTAAGGTCGCGCCTTCTAATTCTTCAATCTCTCTTGCTTCTTCAGCCATACTATCCTCCACGTACTCTGTGATCAGCCTATGGAGCTGATGAAATTGAAACCATACTGGAATGCCATATCAAGTACGGCGATAAGTGCGCCGACAAGAACGGATATGACAATAACGGCTGCTGTCTGCTTTCCGAGTGAAGACGGATCAGGCCAGCTCACCTTCCTGAATTCAGCTTTAACACCGTCGAAGAATTTTACTTTGTTTTCGCTACTGTTATCAGACATAGCTGCTCCTTCCTTCGCCGTAAGGTGAATTACTTGGTTTCCTTATGCAGAGTATGTCTCTGGCAGAATCTGCAGTACTTCTTTGTTTCCATACGATCGGGATGATTCTTTTTCTCCTTGGTCGTATTATAGTTACGATTCTTACATTCTGTACAAGCCAGTGTTATCTTAGTACGCATCTCATATTCCTCCGAATGCTTCAAATAGATACTTTTTTACGCACAAAAAAAAGAGCCGAACTCTTTTGCGCTCACTCAATGTAACATATAAATAAGTAAGTGTCAACAATAACTGTTAAAGAGCATACCCGAATAAGCACTCATCGTATAAGGTGAGGCAAAGGTCTTACCGGGGTTCTTGTAAGCTACTATGGTCTTGTCCGCATAGTTGAGCGGGTTAAGAGCGATATCATTGGACTTGCGGAGCAGAGTCTGAGCAAATCCCTTGATCGATGAAGCCGTCTCTGCTGCGGATCCTTCCCTTACTGATTTCTTAAAGGTTTCCTCGTCAAGTTCGAGCGTTCCGTCAACATTGAGGTTAACGCCCACTTCCGTCAGTCCTTCCGCATAAGCGCGGCTGATGGCCGACATCTCATTGACCAGCCTGCTGGAAATGGGATGTGTATCGGAATACTCGGCTGCCGTCTTGACAAAAGTATTATACCCGTCGATCAGTGTACTGATATTCTCTGTCATCGATTCAACGTCCGTCATAAGACCGACATGAGTCTGCTGACCCTCAGGGCTTACTCCCTTGAGCGTCAGTTCATACATCTGACCTACGGTAAAGTTGTTGCTCGAAGCTGTCTTGGGCTCGCCGTTTAAAGTAAACTCGGCATCGGATCCGATCCTGGACGTATAATCCAGTCCGAAATACTCAACCGCTCCGGAAGCCTTGGAACTGTCGGCATCGCTGATGCTGAATATGATACCGGTTCCGTCCTTGGCGCCCGTTTCAATGGACTCTACTCTTAAGTACGACCTTTCACCGGAGTCATCGCTTATGACTTCGGCATTTAATCCGACATTGGAGTTATTGATAAGCCTTGCCAGCCTGTCCTGTACCTCACGGTTGGTGTCGGTATTCTTTATATTGAACTGGAACTCATATCTGAGTTCTCCATTATTCTTGATATTAACGTCGAATGAATACGTATCGGGCTCAAGCTCAACTGCTTCATCATTAGGAAGGAAACGTCCGAGATTGATCTGAGGCGATGCCAGATGTTTTACCTCTATATCAAACTCGGGAGCACCCGAATCCTCATCGATATCACCGATGAACTTAGCCTCAACAAGCGATTCATCGCTCGTAGCAGCTGCCTTCTTATTAAGGATGTCATCCTCATCCAGTCCGCCGACGGATGCGATAGCATTCTTAAGCGAACGTGCATTTTCTTTCACGCCAACAACATACTGACGACCTTCGTCGGTATTATCCAGAATATAGAGGGGTGAGTCTTTGTTGATCTTGACGATGGAGTTATAGACTCCACGCAATTCAGACTTCTTGTGCGTATCGTACGGCGAATTAGTCTTATCCGCATACGTAGACAAGTAGAAATTATGAATATTGTTCAGAATCGCAATATTATTAGCCATAACGTCTGCCCCTCCTTTCTTCCATGAATGTGTGGCAGCTCTTATACCATCCTCTGAGCCCGTATCCGTCGGGTTCGTGTATCCGGATTGGTTGCCTTTAACTAAAAATGGAGATAGTTATACTGATACTTATCCATTTAGTTAGAATAAACATAACATGCCGGGGAATCAAATGCAAGACCTTTTTTGAAAAAACTTGAATATTTTTCAGATTATTTTTAATTTTATCAGAAATGTGATGTTATTTCAAATAAATGATACATTTTCCGGGGATTGTTAAGGTAGAGTTATGTAAACTAATGTTGGCGTCTGATCCGGCAGCGCATAAAACGCCCGCGATCGCTGCATCCGCATCCATTACGCCCGCAAGGTCGACTTCGGTGGCATCATCACCGTTATTGTATACGATAGTGATGCTTTCCCCGTTCCAGGTTTTCGTGATGACCGCGATATTCCCTTCCGTAAGCCCTTCGGCGATCTCTATCTCCCCACGCGCGATCTCAGGGTAGGCATTCCTGATCGCAAGCGCTTCCTTATAATATGAATATAAAGAATCCGGATCCTTCATCTGTTCGTCCGCGGGAGCAAAGCTCTGCTCGATATCCTTATCCGCTCCTTCGGGATCGTTGCATATGCCGGTCGTATCCGTCACTGACCAGTTCATGTGCAGCCGCTTGTTTTCATCGGGCTTGCCCTTCGACTTCATTCCTATCTCTTCACCGTAATAGATAAAAGGTGATCCGTTCATGGAAAGCAAGAGTCCGGCGGTCATCTTAAGTGCCACAGGGTCGCTCATGACAGCATTGGCCACGCGACCCATGTCATGATTGGTGATAAAGGGAGCATCTATATAATCCGGGTTGGCTGCGCCGAATGTTTCCTGGTATTCCAGGCAGGCCCTGACGAACTTGTCCGCACCCAGAGTACCCCGTCCCGCTTTGATGAGCTTGCCTTCGGCATCGGCCGCATCAAAGTTAAAGAAACTAGGAGTTGCGCTCGCGTAATATTCGGCGATGGTCTTCTCGGGCGCCCAGACCTCGGATACCATATAGAAATCAGGATCACGGCTCAGACAATATTCATAGTAGTCGTGAAGGAACTCAATATTATAGGAAGAAGATGCGTCGTCATAATGCATGGCGGCGTCCATCCTGAATCCGTCACAGCCTAAGTCGATCCAGTAATCGGCTACCTTTTTCAGTTCGTCCGCCACTGCTTCGTTAGACAGATTAAGATCCGGCTGTGTATAGTAGAACACTGCCTCATAGTACCAGTCGCTCCCTGGCACATCGCAGTATGTCCCATCGATCTTTTCCCTGGAAAAATGATAATAGTCAACATACGGGCAGACCGAGAGATCGGGTTCCTCTCCTTCCGGGAGGCTGCGCAGATAATCACACGCTTCCTTAAACCAGGGATGCTCATTCGATGAATGGTTGATGACCAGGTCAATGATCAGCCGTATCCCCTTCTCATGACAGGCATCGGCCAGCGACTTAAAATCATCGTTGGTACCGAATGCCGGATCCACGGAATAATAGTCCGTCGTATCGTATTTATGATATGAAGGAGCCTCCATTATCGGGGTAAGCCAGATGCCGTTGCATCCGAGGTCCGTGATGTAATCAAGCTTGGACTCGATGCCCGCAAGATCCCCGCATCCGTCACCGTTACTGTCGGCAAATGATCCTGGGAAGATCTCGTAATAGTTGCGGTAATTATCGTCGATGATGTTGACAGGAAGTGTAGGGGCGGGCGGTGCGGCGGCGTCTGTGGCTGCTTCAGTGCTGTCAGCCGATGCGACGCCGGGTGCTGTGGCATCCGTGGCTGTTTCAGCGTTGTCAGTCGAGGCGGCGCCGGGTGCTGCTTCTCCGGACGGGCGCATATTTCCACATCCGGCGAGCATGCAGGTCACCAAACCTAGTGCCAGTATTCTGTTTACTACAGTCAGTTTCTTTTTCACAGTTTCTTCCTACATTTATGGGGTATGCCCCGCCTCCATCTCGCCTTCTCCGGTTCGCTCCGCTATGACCCATCCTTGCCCTAAACGCCACTAAATTGCCGCCATGGGTCATAAATCTCCGTCGCACGGGCCTCTCCTGATCATCTTCATGTCTCTCCGGTTCGCTCCGCCATGACCCATCCTATCCATAAACGCCGCTAAATTGCCGCCGCGGGTCATAAATCTCCGTCGCGCGGGCCTCTCCTGATCATCTTCATGTCTCTCCGGTTCGCTCCGCCATGACCCATCCTATCCATAAACGCCGCTAAATTGCCGCCGTGGGTCATAAACCTGTGTCGCACAGGCCTCTGCTGAGCATCTTCACGCTTCTCCGACCCGCTTTGGCATGACCCGTCCATGACCTAAACACTACTAAACTATGCCTTTGGGTCATAAATCCGCGTCGCACAGGCCTCAGCCGAACATCTTCACGCTTCTCCGACCCGCTTTTGCATGACGCACGCATCCGCAAAGCATCCTCAGTCACAAATGCACCACCCGGAGGATCCGGATGGTGCATATAACCCGAGATAATATCAGCCTTTGACTGCTCCGCCGGTAACTCCCTCCACATAGTACCTCTGCAGGCACATGAACAGGATCGTTACGGGGATCGCAACCAATATACCGCCGGCGCAGAACCTGGTGAAGTATCCCTGATAGTCAGCGGTGTTGACCCAGTTGTACAGAGCTACTGCCACGTTGTATCCGTCGGTGTTGCCGAACGCTACATACGAAGCAAATACGTAATCGCACCAGGGAGCCATGAAAGCAACAAGTGCGGTATAAATGATGATGGGCTTCGATAGCGGGATGATCATGTTAAAGAACACCCTCGCGCGGGATGCGCCGTCGATCCTGGCAGCCTCATCCAGAGATTTCGGGATCGTATCGAAATAGCCCTTACATACATAGTAGCCCATACCTGAACTGGCAACTCCTATCAGGATCAGTCCGGGAACCGCTCCTGCCTGAGTTAAGTTAAACAGTTTGAGCAGAAAGTATAAGCAGATCATGGTCAGGAATCCGGGGAACATGCCAAGGATCAGCCAGAATCGCATCAGCAGCTCGCGGCCTTTGAATCTCATACGCGACAGTGCATATGAAACCATGAGAACCATGATGGTCTGTCCTATGGATACGAATATCGCTATGGTCAGCGTGTTCGCATACCAGTGAACGAACTTGGATGAGTTGCCGAACAGCCATACATAATTGTCCAGCGAGAACCTCTTCGGCACCAGATAATTGACCATGCCGCCGTACTCTCCGGTGGCAGATCTGAAACTCTGAAGGATGATGCATACAAAAGGGAACAGCCATATGATGCTCATCACTATCAATGCAAGATATGCAAAGAAATTACTTATTCTGCGTGATTTACTCATTATTGGAAGCCCTCCTCATCTCTTACTGACGGCAGGAAACTGTATACCACCAGTGAAACTATGGATACCACCATGAATACCATGATACCCAGAACAGCTGCCATACGATAATTGGATGACTGGATAGTCAGCTTGTACAGCCAGGTTACCAGCAGGTCGGTATATCCCGCAGCGCCGGTGAGCTGTACGGATTTGGGTTCACCCCTCGACAACAGGTATATGACGTTGAAGTTATTCAGGTTGCCGGTAAAACTCGTGAGCAAGTAAGGCCCTGTCACAAAGAGCATATAAGGTAACGTGATCTTACGGAATGTCTGCCAGGAACTTGCACCGTCTATCTTGGCGGATTCATAAAGATCCTCGGGAATATTCATCAGAAGTCCCGTGCATATGAGCATCACATACGGGATACCTATCCAGAGGTTTAAGAGTATGATCAGTATCCTCGCATACATCGCGTTATCCCAGAAAGGGATCGGCGAGGATATGAGCCCCCATTTGATAAAGTAGGAATTGACCAGTCCGTCAGCCGCAAACATCTTGGATACATACAGCAGTGAAACGAACTGAGGGATGGCTATCGTCATGACCAGGATCGTTCGCCACAGTTTCTTGAACTTGATGCCCTTCTTATTTATCAGGATAGCTACGGCCATACCGCCGAAGTAGGTTAAGAAGGTTGCAAAGAAAGCCCAGACCAGCGTCCATGTAAGGACTGTCACGAACGTCTTGCCGAAGCCGCCGGCCCCGAACGAGAACAGGTTCTTGAAGTTCTCCATTCCAACCCACGTGAACAGTTTGGACGGTGCCTGATGAGTCGAGTCATAATTGGTAAAAGCAATGCATATCATGAATATGATAGGCAATACCATGAACAGGAATATACCCAGGCAGGGAAGAGCAAGAAGCGTCTTGTCAAAGTTCTCATCTATCAGCGAGAACAGATCGAGCTTATTGGATCCCAACGATCTGCCTTCTTTGAGTTTCAGTTCTTCATTCCTGTTTTCGCGGATATTCATCCTCCATACGAGAATGAACGCAAGTAAAAGAATAAAGCTTAAGATACCGTATAGCAGGATCAGGAAACTGTTATCGCCATAGACCGTGACAAAAGTATCCGGATCCATATGAGTCTCCGTATCACCCAGAGTGGTCAGCTTGGACATATACTTCCATCCGAAACCGATCATGTACCAGATGAACAGAACCTCTGCCGCCAAAAAGGCGACACCTCTTAAGACCAATCCTCTCATCATGGGGCCGAATCCCATGATCACATATGAGACTTTGGTCTTCCAGTCTCCCTGAGCAAATGTCCGGCCTATTTCAGCAAGATCATTTCCCAGTGATCTGAAGAAATTTTTGATCTTATTCATAGCCCCCTCCGTCGAATCTTTAAATACCCCTTCGCAATTAATGGATTAATGAAGCACATGCTTAGGAATACATGGATGTATTCCTATGTGCAATTATATCAAAAAAGCGGAGGGAGCGATAACTCCCTCCGCATGCAGAGTTGATTTAATAAGAACGATTGTTGTCAGGGATTACTGTACGAAGCCTGCGCAACCATCATCATGGATCTTAAGTTCTGCCATCAGATCATCATCGGATGAAGAAGATGTGATGGTACCGGACTCAACGTCCTTACCAAGAGCACCTGCAAGATCCCACCACTCACCGGGATACTGTCCCTGAGGAATAGTGAATGCAAGCTGCTCTGCAAGAGCTGTAAGTGCGGGGTCAGCCTTAACTGCTGAATCCTGCTGAGCTGCTACGTTTGAAGGACCCCAGCCCTGCTCGTTGAATCTTGCGAGCTGAGCATCTGTATCTGACAGGTACTGAGCCAGTTCATAGCAGAGTTTGAGCTTGCCGCCCTCTGTCTGAGGCTTAACGCCCATGAGCTTGAATCCGCCGAAACCTGAAAGCTGATAATCTTTTCCGTCAGAGCCCTTGAAGGTAGGAAGCTTGGAGCATGCATAGTTGTCACCAAGGATCTCCTGAAGTGCACTTGAATCCCATGTACCGTCTACGATAGCACCAACGTTGGTAGCTTCGCCTGCTGCGGAACCGTCAACGAAGATAGGGGACTCGATCATATTGATCATTGCCTTGTAAGCTACAAGACCTTCGGGTGAAGCATAGCTTGCTGTAGTGGATGTGAATGCACCTGCATCATCAGTTTCGAATGTACATTTAGCACCTGTAGCGAAGAAGAATGCTGCATTGTACCAAGCTGAATCAGCGTCCATGTAGAAGTTCTTGCCTGCTGCTTCACAATCCTCAAGAACCTTCTCAAGGCTTGAAGGATCGGTCACAACGCTCTTGTCATAATATAAGAAGTATCCGTTATCGGAAGTGAGCGGGAAAGCATAGATGGTGGAACCTGCTGTTGCTGCTCCTACGCTGCCTGCATCGTTGTTAGCTGTTACCCAGTCACTGAATTCGGTGTTCAGAGGCTGAAGTGCACCTGCTGCAACCAGACGGGCCAGCTGATCCTGTGCGAAACCGTAGATATCAGCACCTGCTTCAACGTCTGTGATCATGTTGGAAGCTGCATCGCCTTCGCCTGTAGCTTCAACTACTACTGTGTAGTCAACGCCCTTATCTGCGATGAACTGGTCAGCGAGCTTCTGAGTAAGATCAACTACATTGTCAGCTGCCCAAATGGTAATGGAGCCTGAACCGTAATCGAATTCATCAGCTGCGGGAGCTTCTGCTGTCTCTTCTGCTGCGGGAGCTTCCTCTGTTGCTGCGGGAGCTTCTGCTTCTGTTGCTGCGGGTGTATCTGCAGCAGGAGCTGCAGGCTGTTCAGCAGCACCACCGCAAGCGGTAAGAGATAATGTCATTGCTGCTGTAGCAAAAAGCGCTACTAACTTTTTCATTTTCATGATTTCTCCTCCTAAAAATGTTGGTTTTCTAAACCTGTTTATTCAACTCCGGTCGCTTGCGCAACCGATTGTCTACGTTGTCAGTTTAACAATTTGGGGTCTCTCTGTCAACTATACTTTTTTACCTATAACAAGGTATCCGTTTTGTGCAAAATGAACTATCAGACCTCAAAACTGCTGAATCTCTTATACATGTCACGATACCTGAATCTGATCAGTTCATTCTTTTCCAGAATATCCTTCTCTGTCCCGGTATACTGGCATCTGATGCAGTAATACTCCTTCTTTTCCTTATCATAGAACATGTCTATATCCAGATCCCGCAGGAAGCATGACGGGCATCTGTAGTTCAGTTTGCCTTTTCCAGCCTGAGCCATGTAGCCACCTCCTCTTTATCTCCGATCTCGGTCTCATATCCGAGAGTAAACATGGGCGAAAATGCGTATCCTTCTTTTATGTAACCAGTTGCGCTCTTTTTCGCGCACCCCATGGAAACCTTGGTCTCGATGGGAGGAAGAATGCACGATACGGAGTCTGCGCTCTCCATGTAATCTTCCCTGCACTTATATTCGTATGCGATGTCGCGCTTTCCTTCGGGACCTTCAACGCTCAGAGTGAGTGCCGTCATGTCCTCGGGATATTCTGTCGTTCCGTAGCATGCCACCATATATTCATTGAGAGTGACCTTCTTCGTGGGATCACTCATCGAGAGTACCTTTCTCTCATATGTGATCTCTCCGGTATCTTCCGTGAAGATCACCTTAGTCTGAAGCGTGACTTTCAGGTCCTCAAACTCGATATCCACGGGCTTTAACGTGAGGATCCTCTTCTTCATCCCGCCTTCGATAGCCTCTTCCGAAAAAGCGGCAGATGTACGGCACAGAGCCAGATCGACCTCTTCTCCGTTATATATAAGCTTCGCGGATCGGAGAGTTCCTTCACCGGCGTAATGAGTAAAGTAGCCTGCGCGGTATTTTTCCTGGATGAGGAAAGGATAGGACGCATCCTGTACGTGCGGAGTACCTATTCCGACCGGCCACTCCAGTTTGGCGGCATAAGGTCTTAAATCCACAAGCGCGCCGCCCTGATACATGTTGATGCAGGCTCTCATGTAAGGGTCGCAGTACCAGAAAAGCTGCTTGGTAGATCCGTAGAGGATATCACGCCAGAGTGCGCATTCGGGCTCGGTATAGGTCTTTTTCTCACGGAAATGATCGGCGAATTCGGCCATCGTCATATCGATGAGTTTGCCTTCTTTCTTGAGTTTTCCGTAATATGCGCAGCCCTCCTCGTATGACTTCTTCAGCAGTTCGTACGGGCACTCCCAGCGTCCCATCTTATTTAACCAGCCGGGACCGACGAACATCATGTTGTAGGAATAGCCGTTATTGTACTTCTCCAGAGAGCGATACTGGTCGATCAGGTTGAAAAGATACGGGAACTCCCACGTTTTGGTGTCATATATCATTCCGCGGAGAACATTCTGCGGATGTGTTCCGAAGTTCGAACCGTTGCCGTCATAGCAGGCGATCAGATCCCTGGAAAGATGCGGGATCGCTACGATTCCCGAATCCTCTTCCTCATTGGCAGCCGGTGCATGGATGTTCTGTTTTGAAGGGATCCATGGATTCCAGGGGCCGCCGTCAAGAAGCGTATACCATGAGTTATTGCAGGTGTGATAAGCCTTCGGGCCCTCTTCCCAACAGGTTGCGACCGCACATTTCACGCTCGGGTAGGTCTCCTTGATATAGTTCACGAGATCCGCGTCCATATAATAGGAACCTGTGGATTCCGGATAAAAGCCGAAGATATCCTTGAACTTTCCGAATACATCATCCACTATCGACTTCTTGTCCTCCATCGAGAACATCCATATGCAGAAGTCCTTGGTCTTGTATTTCTCGCGGAATTCCTTGCAGGGCAGTCCCAGAAGCGACAGGGCGATCTCATCGCCGTACTCCTCATGATGCTCCTTTGCGATCGCTACCGCTTCCTCATTAAAAAGGCTCGCATAGGTCATCTGTATCGTGGTCTTGAGGCCGTTCTTATGAGCGGTCTCCTGCTGGAATTTAAAGATATCCAGGCTTTCCGTGAGCAGGGCTTTGCGGCCGATGTCCTCGATCTTGCCGTGTCCGGTGACCTTCTCGGCATATTCGGGGACCATTTCCGGCCGATGTATTATGTTAACTATAAATTTATCCATGTTTCCTCCTGGTGTTGCGAGTTTTGTTTACATAACTCTGTTGTATTTTACACTCTTCGCTATCGGGTGGTTGGTTTACATAATCTGAGTGCTTTCCTTCATGAGGACTTCGTATCCCATCAAAGTGCGAGGTTCCACGGGTTTTCCGTCGATCAGTTCCAGTAAAGCCGTGCAGGCAGTCATTCCGAGCTTCGCCACATCGAACTTAAGCGATGTCACGGAAGGCTGATTGTGTTCAAGCATAGAGGAATTGAAGAAAGACGCTACTTTCATGTCCTGAGGGACCTTGATCCCCTCTCTGACCAGATTGGTCAAAATCGCATTGCATATAGAATCATCCATGCCTATGATGCAATCCACACGCTGTGCGAGCAGATCCTTTACTATCTTATCCATCATATACATGCCGGACACATTCATATGGATCAGACTCTCGTCCGGAGTGATACCCGCACGCTTGAATCCGTCCAGAAAACCGCCCAACCTGTTTCTGTTGACTACATGAGTCGAATCGCCGCCCACAAGAGCAAGTTTCCTTAATCCCTTGAAAAGCAGGAGGCTTGTGAGCTCCGTGCATCCCCCGCGATCGTTATTATCCACCTGTACGACCCCTTCAACACCGGTCTGACCTATGGTAACAAAAGGGACCTTGTTGGCTTGCAGATATGCTATCGCTTTGTCATCGGTATAGGTTCGGCCGAGAAGAAGTCCGTCCACCTTGTGATTCTCGACCAGACGCACCAGTCCGGATATATCGTTGGAACTAACCATGGAAATGAAGACATCATAGTCCATCCTGGCCGCCATCGTGGTTATGCCCCATATACATGTCTGGAAAAACGGCATGTCAACGATGCTCGCCTCATCGGGCATGATAAAACCGATATTCATGGTCTTGGATGTTGCAAGGCTTTGCGCAATTGCGCTGGGCCTGTAATTGATCTCATTGATATAGGTCATTACACGGTCTCTGGTGGAATCCGAGATCCTGCCCTTGCCGGAAATGGCTCTGGAGACCGTAGTTTTCGATATATTCAGTTCTCTTGCTATATCATCAATTGTCATCTCATCACCTGATGAACCTGAAAAAATCTTGCGACAACAGGGTGCGCGCCGTGCGCAATCGGTTGTTCATACATCCACAGAATAACACCGCGCCTGCATAAACGTCAATTATAAACTTTGCTTAATTTATATGGGGGATTTTTGTCAGATATATCAAAAAAGGTCCACGGCTTATACCGTGGACCTTATCGTCGGATCATTATCCGCACATGAATCAATACTCGCCGGGCTTTTCCTCGCCGTTCATGACACGCAGGCCGCCCTGTGCGAGTGCGAGCAGTTCATCCTCTCCGGGATATACTGTGAAAGGAGCGATCCATTCACAGTTATCCTTGAGTGCCTGAACGACTACCTTATCATAAGCGATACCGCCGGTCACGATGATCTGATCGACTTTTCCCTGAAGTACGCATGCCATGGAACCGATATCCTTGCTCATCTGCATGATGAAAGCATCTCTTGCAAGTTTGGCATCAGCGTTTCCTTCTTCAACCATCTTGTCGACGTCACGCATATCGTTGGAACCTACATATGCATTGAATCCGCCGTTTCCGACGAGCATTTTGTATACTTCCTTCTCGGTGTATTTACCTGAGAAGCACAGCTTAACGAGGCTTCCTACAGGTACCGCACCTGCTCTCTCGGGAGAAAAAGCTCCGTCTCCGTCAAGTGCGTTGTTGATATCTACGACACGACCGTGCTTGTGAGGTCCTACGGATACGCCGCCGCCCATGTGAACAACGATCAGGTTTAAGTCCTCATACTTCTTGCCAACCTCGGCTGCATAACGTCTTGCAACAGCCTTCTGATTGAGTGCGTGGAAGATCGATACACGGGGAAGCTCGGGTACACCCGAAAGTCTGGATGCGGGTTCAAGCTCATCAACAACAACGGGGTCTACTATATAAGAAGGAACGCCGATGGAATCACCGATCTCGCGGGCAAGTATTCCGCCGAGGTTGGAAGCGTGCTGTCCGCTCACACCTACTTTTAAGTCCTCGAGCAGCTTATCGGTCACGGGATAAGTACCGCCGGGGATGGGCTTGAGCATGCCGCCTCGTCCTACGATCACGTTGAAACTCTTTAAATCAACGCCCTTGGACTCAAGGAATTTAACGATGATATCCTTACGGAAGTCCTTCTGGTCAACAATGGTCTCGTACTGTGCGATCTCCTCTGTGGAGTGACGCAGTGTCTCGTCAAAGACCAGATTCTCATCTTCAAACACACCTATCTTGGTCGATGTGGAACCGGGATTAATTATGAGTGATTTGATCATGTTTTTTCCTCCTGATCATTTCATGCTCTCTGCAACTACTGCTGCAAGAGCGATGGAGTTAACCTTTGTTTCACAATTGTCGGATCTGGATGTCAGAATAACGGGAGCCTTGGTACCGGTGATGATATTTCCGTTCTTCATGTCAACCATGTGTACCAGAGCCTTATATACCAGATTGCCTGCGTGTATGTCGGGGAAAAGAAGGATGTCCGCATCGCCGGCAACCTTACGTCCAAGTGCACCCTTCTCCTCGGCTGCTTCCTTATAAAGAGCAATATCGAGTGAAAGAGGACCGTCCACGATACATCCGGTGATCTCGCCTGCTTCGTTCAGTCTGGTGAGTTCCGCTGCCTCTACGGTGCAGGGCATCTTATCGTTGACAACCTCTACGGCTGCAAGAGGAGCAACCTTAGGAGTATCTACGCCGCATGCCTTGGCGATATCAACGGTGTATTTGATGATCCATTTCTTATCTTCAAGAGTCGGGTAAGGCATGAAAGCAACGTCTGTCAGGAACAGAAGTCTGTCGATGCCCTTGATCTCGAATACGCATACATGAGAAAGAGGAGACCCGGTACGAAGACCAACTTCCTTATCCAGCACGCTCTTTAAGAATGACTTGGTATCGATGAGACCCTTCATGTACATATCAGCCTCACCGTTATGTACCAGCGATACAGCTTTCAAAGCTGCTTCCATGGGATCCTTGATATCAATGACCTCATAATCATCAAGATTCATACCGATCTCAGAAGCTATAGCTGCTATCTGATCGGCATCACCGGTCAGCACGGAATCAGCGATACCACGCTCCTTAGCCATCTTGACAGCCTCAAGCACAGCTTTGTCCTGAGCGCAGCATACAGCCAGTTTCTTGGTGCTGTACTCTCCCAGATGTGACAACAGTTCGTCAAAACTCTTACTCATGATATTCTCCTTTAGTAGTGTGAAAAATAAACTGAAACGGTCCGCCGATACAGTGCACGCGCGGACTCGCCCGAACTCTTAAATTATACTCCCCGCACGAAGTGTTTGCAATAAACGCAAGCACACGATTGCAATAAACATCCTTGACAAAAGCAGTTCACTGCCATACAATATTCGTTGTCGTTAAGATACGTGTGCGTAGCTCAGCGATGTCAGCTCCGCTGACATAATAGAGCACACGGCTACGGACCAGGGTGTCATAACGAATCATATTGTAATACGTGTGCGTAGCTCAGCTGGATAGAGCACTTGGCTACGGACCAAGGTGTCGGGGGTTCGAATCCTCTCGCGCACGCGACAAACGGAAAGCCGAGAATGTAGTATAGACGCTATGTTCTCGGTTTTTTCTATATGTAAGGAACATTAAGCTGTCTGCATATTATTGCTTACTTTTCTATTGTTCAGACCCGGTTCTTTGTCGAGTATATTCGGTTCTGCCGGATGCTGTGAACCTTCTTGAGCTGATTCCCCTGCCATTCGCGGTTTCCGAAGCCCGATTTATGACTTGAGAGTAACTTTCTTCTCTGTAAGGCATAAGTCTGTCCCTGCAGCGGTCTGATTCCCCTGCCATCCGCGGCTTCCGAAACCCGATTCATGACTTGAGAACAACTTTCTTCTCTGTAAGGCATAAGTCTGTCCCTGCAGCGAGCTGATTCCACGGCCATCCGCGGATTCCGAAACCCGATTCATGACTTGAGAACAACTTTCTTCTCTGTAGGTCATAAATCGCTCCTATATCGCCCGAGGTTTAACGTTTCATCAAAAAACGAACAATCCCCGGTCAAAAAATAAGAAGTACGCATAACCGCAAAGGTATATATTCTCCATTGCAAACAAGAGAGCATCCACCTGATACAGACGGCCACATGCTAAAGACAGCCACATGCTAAAGGCAGCCACATGCTAGAGACGGCCACATGCTAAAGGCCACCATCAAAAAGGTGAATGCCGAAAAGAAAGAACCGCTCAAGTCGGACAAGGAGGATTAAACAATGTCATTATTCACAAAGAAAGAAACCATCACACTTTTTTCAGAGCAGCAGAAGGACAGCTTCATCGAGAAGCTCGAGAGCAACCACATTGACTACAAGATCAAGGAGTCCAATGACAGCGTATTCAGCAGTGAGATCCACTATATCGTCAAGGTAAGCGCAGCTGATCTTAAGAAGGTAGTCTGATCGCGAAAACCTGTCCGGATCTGCTTAGTTCCGGGCTGACCATTACACCCAAAACGCCTCCGAAGGAAATCGACCGATATCCTCACGGAGGCGTTTTCATGCATATGTCATGCAACACTCCTGATCATCACGCGGCACTCCTGATCATCACGGGGCACCTCTGATCAGTTACTGCACTTTCTTCTCGTATTTCGCGATCAGGTCAAGGTTCTTGATCTCATAATCGTTAAGTATGTTCTCATCGAAATCCCCGGGTTCTGTCGTGGGGAAATACCAATCCATTGAGTTAAAGTGTTCCTGTAATTTGCTGTCATTGAACTTACGGCCGTAGCGGGCGTATATCTCGTTACGCGCGATCCTGAGCTCCTCAGCAGTAAACCCTTTCAGATCGTCCTCGGTCAGATATCTGCTGTCGCTGTCGGGAATGAGCATTCCGTCCGTTAAGGTACTTTGGTCGATATCGCTGCCGCCATGCGCGATCGATTCGGGAAGATTGGATATGAATCGATACATATCGTCTTCTTCCACGAATGTCACGCAATACAGTTCTCCTCTTTCGTTTTTATATGTGACCGTATATTCATCACCGTTAACGACACCGGATACCACACTCACCTGCGACTGATTGGTATCTCCGTGTTCATAACAGTACAGGTCGTATTCCTTCAGATAGACCCAGTCAAGAGGTTTTTTCATCTCGGAGTAATCATATCCGGTCGTTGCTTTTACATACCACTTGACACTGTCCCCGAAAACAATCGTAAGATCCGTCATCAGTTCGTCATATCCCGCAGCCTTAAGATATGCATCCACTATGTCTTTGGACGCGGGGCCCTGTTCGAAACCGGCTCCAACATAGAAAACTTCAGACCAGTCGATGTATCTCGGATCGGAATACGTGCTCCGCAGAAAACCGTAGTAACCGACATGATTAAGTTTCTTCTCTATCGTCTTTAGTTCTTTATCTGACAGAGCGGTTCCGTCAAGCACAGGACTTGGACCTGACGCGCCCTCGAAGAAAGTCCACGAAACCGGCTCGCATTTATAGCTGTTCAGGATCCTTAAGAACTTGTGCTCGGACATGTTAAGCCGCTCGGACTCGCCCGGATCGCAGCTCCCGGTGTTATTGTGGAAAAATGCCATTCCCCCGATCGCCATATCCTCTTCGCTGAAATAGAAATCATCCCATTCGATGCTGTCCCCGCCTGGAGGCAGGTGTCCCTGTCCGAAGATCGTATTCATCGCACCGCCGGAACCCGTATTGAAAAAGTACCCGTCTCCCATCCAGTGGTATCTGTTGCGTGCCCATCCTTCAAGGAAAAGGACCGGTTCATCATCAATGATCGTAAACCCGCTGTAGATATAGCTTACATACTGCGTATCGTCATATTCGTATCCGTCGTTTTCTCCGATCAGGAGCTCTGGAATATCATCACCGTTGATATCCATATAGGTGTAACCGATCACTTCGGGAAGAACATCATCCTCGGGATACATACATCTTTCCATCAGACCGGTTGATATATATGCATAGTCTTTTTCATAATCATATCCGGAAGTCAGGACTTCTTTGATCTCGGAAAGGATTGGGGCATACACCGTTTCATAGTCATAGACATCGGATGTTTCTTCAGCAGGTTCGTCTGCATCATTTCCGCTTTTAAAACCGGGGCCTCCGCTTTCGAAAGATATTACAGGCGTTCCTTCAGGTTCCTCACCGATATCAGCAGCCGTATCACCATCCACATCAGCTGCAGTCTCTACCTGCGCCGCCGGTTCCTCCGCGGTATCATTTCCGGGTATCTTATCCGCAAGACCGCATCCGGTAAGCATGGTGATCCCCATCAGTACACAGATCGTTCCGGATATTTTTGCTCTGTTTATCATATTTGCCTCTCGCTCCCGCTTTAGTATTCTAATTCCCGCGTTATTTATTCTCACTCACTTGTCATTTATCTTCTTCTGTCTCTTTGGACAGAACTTTACCGTGCATATCAGCGAAAAGCTGATCCATTTCCTTTATCGCAGAATAATCATCCTGTGAGTACACTCTGTACTCTTCCAGCTTATGTACAGACCTGTCCCCGGTAGCCGGATCCTTCAATGTGATGGCATAGCTCCAGGGATTGTAATCGGTCATAAAGTCATTGCTTTCCTCCCGCGCCTCCAGTGAAATGATATCCCGTTCTTTCAGGAATGCGTCAAACCGTAAAAGATCTTCTTTTTCAACAGCATAGGTCGTGATCACGACCGGTTTGGAGAAGTCTTCTCTCTTGTAACTGACTATGACCCATCTCCCGTCTTTATCTCTCCTCAGAGCTTCATAACCCCAGTCTCCGGCCATAGAGTTACACCCGGGATAAAACTCATATTGGACAAGGTCAATCATCTCCGCAACTTCCCCGGATTCGGCGGCATCCATTCCGGCTTTAGAACCGGCTGCACATCCTGCCAGAAAAGTCACGGCGCATGTCACCGCGATCACGCAGATCATCTTTTTCGCCATGCTTCTCAGATTCATATGTATCCTTCTCCCGCTCATTCTTCAAATGAGCATCTCTTGCTATTATACCAAAAAAACACCCGGCCGCATGGCCGGGCGTTAATATCTTGAATCTGTCCGTTATCTCAGTTACTGTCGTGCGGTCGCACCGAAGATCCCGCCGAGGAATTTAAATCCGGCATATCCGTTTTCATCGGGCAAAGCCCCGGTATCCGTACCTGCAGGGATCGTGAATGTCATGGGATCCCCTTTATATCCGTCGCTTAAGTAATTAACCTTAAGTGTGACATCGGGCCGTTCCCTGAGAGCATCCATGACCATCCTGTGGAACGATATCCATCTCGTCGTACTGATCTCAACAGTCGCATCCTTCGCTGCATTTCTGATCTTGTTCTGCGTATTGATATTGAATGTGGCATAGGCGCCGATCGGCACCCGGTATCTCACATCGCCGCATGTTCTGCACACATAAGCATACTCTCCGTCTTCATCCTCGGTGGCCTCCTTTAGAGTGCGCCATTCGTAGTCGTGAGCCGCATGGTATGACCGGCCGGTATATACGGGACCGAAATTCCATACGGGTGTGGTTGCACGGGCATAAGCCGTGTCCGAACCGGTCTCGGGATTACCTTTTCTCTTGATGATGGTGTAGTTCGAATAGTTAGCCGAACTGAACCTGAGCTGCTGAGACGTTGAGTTGTATACGGCATTGTCAATTTCCGTAAGAACTCCGTCATGCTCCATTACTACACTGTATGTTTCACCGCTCTGCAGTCCTGACGATGATACTCCGAGGAAAAGTGTTGCCGGTGTTGATAACTCGGTCTTCTGCGTCGTCCAGTAGTTTGAACTGTCAGATGTATATGAAGCCGCTCCACCCTTGCTGACTATGTTGAACATATCTATATCGAGCGTTTCCACGGTAGACAGATAATCGCCTCCATCCGCTCCCATCGCGCTCTTAAGTGAACTCTGTGAAGGATCAGGTTGCGAACCGGTAGCAACAACAGCCATTGTTCCGGTGGTCAGGCTGGCGTTTGTATTACTCGATAACAGCGAACTTACGTTACTGCTGGATGCTACGGAAGTCTGTGGTTCTGCGGCTGTAAATGCTCCCGCCAGATGGAAGAGACCGTCCATTGTGACCGAAAAAGTACTCTGGGCCGCCTGCGCAACCAGCGTCCTGTTGTTCAGACTGGCAGAGCTCAACTGATATCCTGCCGCCGGAACAAATGTTAACGTTACAACGTCTCCCAGATAGCATTGCACGTATCCGCCATCGGAATTTATAGAAACACCATGGGTTCCGTCATACGGCGACCCATCCTGAGGCATACCAGCTGACCAAACAGTGTCCGTACCACGAACTATGCTTACCAGCGACACGGATCCGGTGTTCCTGTCGATATATGCTTCCGACCATGCGCCGTACTGCTCAGCAGGATCGTACGTCCAAAGGATATTGACTTCATTGGGATCGATGGTTCCGGTTATGTTTATTGTGTAACTGTTGGCTTTTCCTACCGTAGCAGTTGCCATATGTCCTGATGCGTCAACCTCACATGGCATGCCGGATATCGATGCGGAAGTGATCGTGCAGGCATACTCCGCCTCTAGTTCTATAGTAAAGTTATCCTGCTCCTGGACCGATACGGAAAACGCTCCGTTCACATCTCTGTTAGCCATAGTATTGTTTACTTTTATGGCCCCCAGACAATTGGGATTACCGGTTACTGTAAAAGCAATGGCATAATTACCTGTATTCCCGCCGCCACTTTGTGCGGATTCGAATTCTATATTCACCGGTCTCCCTGACGCGTTGTTTTGATTACCGGAAACAGATGTCGCACCCGAAACTACACTTCCATCTATCCTGCATTGGTAACCTTCCGCGGGAGATGGTGTCAATGTAAAATTCGCTGCAGTGGAAAATATTACATCACCCACCGTTGCCATATCAGAACCACCTATAGTTATTGTACCGTTTGTATAGGTTGCCGTAATCGAACTACCCGATCCGCTTAAAGTTGCGCCCGATAGTTTGATCGAATATTGGCCAAGAAACGACACGTCGTTCAGTGTCTGATTGGGGATTATACTTAAATCGTTAAGATTGCCATTTACCGCATTCCCATTATAATAACAGGCATATCCGCTATTTGCAGAAGCAGAAATACGAAAAGTCGCATTATCGGCTGCATTATCAACGCTTAATACAGCACCATTTAATGTCATTGCGTGATTGTCTGATGTGCTTACCGTAAGACTTCCATGATCATAAGTTACAGTTGCGCTTTGTGCATCCGAAGCCAGGGTTACGCCGGTCGCACCGCTGAAAGAAATTGTCCCGCTTGTCGCTGCCTGCACCTCCATCACATCCGCCATAGGGATGAATGTAAGCGCGAATACAAACGTAAGCAGCATTGCGCTCAGTCTTTTTATCACACGATCCTTCTTTTTCATGATATCCTCCGTATTCAGATATTTTCATGGTCACACACCCGGACGCATAATCGTCCCACATTATGTAACCCATCCCTAATCATACGCAGAAAAATAAAAAGACAGGGTCCGTTTTACCGTTTTGTCATTGCCTCTTTGGTAAACAGCGTAATTTCGGGGCCTGTGCGATTTGACTATGATCGATGCGAAAGACTAAACTCTAGATATGGAATTCAATGAACAGTTAACCGCTTACATGGAAGAACTAGATATGTCTGTTCATGACCTGGCGCAGGCGTGCAATATGTCTGATACGGTGATCAGCCGTTATAAGACAGGCGCACGTGTTCCCAAGCCTGACAACGATGTGATCCGGGTTATGTCGGAAGCCATAGCCGGCTATTCCGAAGACCGAAAAGCCACGTCCCCCTCTGCTAAGGTCCTGACTGCAGATGAGATATATGATTCTCTTCGCGAATTGCTCCCCAATGCAGATATAGATCGCGATCTTTTCATAAAGCGGGCCAATCTTCTGTTTGAAAACCTGAACATAAGCATATCTGCATTCTCCAAAACCGCCGCATATGATCCCTCGTTTATCTCAAGAGTTCTTAAGGGTCAGCGATACCCCTCGGACTATACGACTTTTGCAGATAAACTGTCTTCCTATGCAGCGACTCAGATAAATCTCTTAAGCGAACCCATATTATCGGATGAGATCGGTTATGATCCGCGCAGGATCGGGGATGCTTCCTATCTCGCAGACAGGATATCCGGATATTTAACCCCGAACGCTTCTCACTCAAGACCTGTCGACGCCTCTTCATCATGTACCGCAGACAGTTTTCTGGAAAAAGTCGACGGTTTTAACTTAGACGAATACATCCGGGCCATTCATTTCGATAAGCTGAAGGTCCCGACCATTCCGATCAAACGGGTTTTGTCCAAAAGATACTTCGGCGTAAACGGGTTGAAAAACGTCGATCTCGACTTCCTTCGTTCCACCGCCCTGTCGCCCGAGCGCGGTCCGATCTATATGTACTCAACTGTCCCGATGAAGTCTCTTAGCGAGGACATCACCTTCGGCAAAAAGTGGCTGCTCTGGCTCGCATCCGTGATCAAAAAAGGAAATGAGATCGTTACCATCCATGACTTAAGCAGACCCTGGGATGAACTGATGGCCGGTCTGGAAGGCTGGATCCCGTTATACATGACAGGTCAGATACACTCATACTATCTGCCCGAAGCCCCCGATCCGTCACATCGGATCTTTACGAGGTTTTCACATGCAGCTGCGGTATGGGGTGACTGCATGGATGATGACCTCGGAACAGCCGCGATCTATATGACAGGCAGGAAAAACGAGATGGATCTGTATAAAAAGCGTATAGATGCCATCTTTGATAAAGCGAGTCCGCTCATGGACACCTATCGCACCAAGGAGGAATTCGAAAGATTTCTGAAGGAAGAAATGACTGATCACCCGCAAACGGTCTGCAGGAGACGAATGTCCGTACCGCCTCTTCATACGATGTCACCGGACCTCTTAAAATCTTTGACTGCCGAAGCCAACGTTCCTGCCGGTGTTCTGGATTCCGCACTCGAGCACTTAAAACTTCAGGAAAAGATCTTCAACACCTATACCGAAAACGGCGGGATCCTTAACGACTCGTTCCCGATACTGTCCAGGGAGCAGTTTGATCAGCAGCCTATATATGCAGCATTATCCGGAGCATTTATCGGAATGAATATTCCTTATACTTATGAAGCATATCTTCGCCACGTGGAAATGACCAGGGATCTGTCTGAAGCCTCAGACAATTATCATGTCGATCTCGAAGCAAACTATCCGTTCAGAAATATCCAGATCACCGTTCTTAATGATAAATGGGCGCTCATATCCAAAAATACGGCGCCCACGATCCACTTTGTTATCCGTCATCCGATCCTCGTCGATGCGATAAACCGGTTTTCTCCTCCGGTCACGGAGCGTTGACCGTTACGGTCATTCTCTCCGGTCATCCGGCATGACCGGCCGGAATCCTGCTAATCCATCCCCTTCTTTATGGCTCTTTCGGCATCCCTCTGGATATCCTTATCGAAGGAAAGCATCGGCGTTACATCTTTGCCCTTTATCCGGCGGTCGATATAGTTGCGCGTAAGTTTTATGATCAGAGGAATGTGCACGATCAGACCGATCAGGTTGGGGATCATCATCAGACCGTTGAACGTATCCGATATATCCCATGCCAGACTTGATTCCATCACGGCGCCGAAAACGATAAGCAGTATAAATACGAAACGGTATACTCTGGCGGCATTTACGCCGAGCAGATACTCGGTAACCTTTCCTCCGTAGTACGACCAGCCCAGAACCGTAGTGAATGCGAAGAGTGTGATGGCCAGAACAACGAACCACTCACCCGGTTTACCGAGAGAAGCTCCGAATGCTTTGGCTACGAGCGTTGAATCATTGACTCCTTCAGTCAGAAGCCCCGTGGAGAGATCTATCGCGCCGGAATTAAGGACAACAAGAGCGGTCATAGTACAGATGACTATCGTGTCCAGAAATACTTCGGCGATACCCCACATGCCCTGTCTTACGGGCTCTCTGGTACAGCTGGTGGAGTGAACCATGACGGAAGACCCCAGCCCCGCTTCGTTGGAGAACACGCCTCTCTTACATCCGTTCTTGATCGTATTGATCGCAAGCTGAACAGCGGTTCCCGCGACGCCGCCTTTTATCGCATCAGGCCCCAGTGCAAATCTGAATATCGATGCAAAAACTGCCGTGATATTCTTTATATGCATGACTATAACTACAAGACAGCCGAGTATATACAGTCCGGAAACGATCGGTATCATCTTCTCGGAAACGGCCGAGACTCTTCTGAAACCGCCGCCTATGATTATCGCAGACGCTATCATGAGAAACAGACCTATGATCCAGTTTACCCTCGGCGCGCCGGCGAACATTCCGAGTTCAACCCCGTCTAAGAATGACGACTCGAAGTTGATCGTTATCTTGTTGATCTGCCCCATGTTTCCGATACCGAACGACGCAAGCACCGAAAAGATACAGAATATGATAGCCAGTATCCTTCCTGCTTTCTTACAGTGTTTCATAGATCCAAGGCCGTCCTGAAGATAATACATCGGACCGCCAGACCAGGCTCCTTCCAGGTTTCTGCGTCGGTAATAGATTCCCAGCACACACTCTGAATATTTGAGCATCATTCCGAAAAATGCCGCTACCCACATCCAGAATACGGCGCCCGGGCCTCCCATGCATATAGCGGTGGATACGCCTGCGATATTTCCGGTTCCTATGGTCGCGCACAATGCAGTACAGAAGGCGCGGTACTGCGACAGGGCTCCCGCATCATTTATGATACGGCCTTCCTTATTTATGCATCCGAAGGTCTTTTTCCACCAGTGTTTTATGTGGGTGATCTGGAAAAATCCGGTGATCACAGAGCATACAAGCCCTGTTCCCAATAACAGAAACAGGGATATCGAGCCCCATGCGAAATTATTGACCGCATCATTTATCCTGATGACAGTATCCATATATCTCTATCTCCCGCGATCCTCACCGTCAAGTTCCCTGAAGCAGATCCTTACCGCCAGATTACCTGAAGGCCGATCCGCACCGTCAGCTTTCCAGAAGGCCGACCATGCCGTCATAATCAAAGTTATCAAACATCATCTTAAGATCATTAAACTTCGCTGTAGCCTCTTCGGAAAGACTGTATCCGTCCAGTTCTTCGAAAACAGTTTCAATGGTATCCAGATCCATATCTTTGGAGGCAGCCAGAAGTCTTTCGGATACATCCTTAAGATATGCTCCATCCGCTGCAGGTTTTCCTTCGGAAGATGCACCGCCGGCATCCTTATCGCCTCCGAAGAACTTCGAAAGGATATCCCTGTAACCGAGATATTCCTTCATCATCTCCCCATGATTGGAATCGATGTAAGCGAAGTCGCCTTCCTTGCCTGCATTCTCGAGAAGCTGCGCCTTCTCGGACAGATCCAGTGCTCCGACCAGTTTGGCCGAACTCTTGAGCGCGTGAACCTTGATCGTATAGTTACCTATGTCGCCGGCCGAATAGAAGTCCTCTATCTCGGACGACTTAACGGGTATGGAATCATAGAAGATCTTAAGCACAGTCCTGAACGCATCCTCGGATCCGCTGTTGGTTATCGCGGCTTTGCTGTCGATCCCCTCTATCCGTTCATACCATTCCGGTCCCGAGCTTCCTCTTTCATGAATGAGTTCGCGCGCGATCTCTTCATCCACTTCTTCGACCGCTTCTTCGGTCAAAGCCTCATACGGATTTACTGCGGCCGGTTTTTTTACTTCCTCGGCAGGCGGCCTGACTTCACTTACCGGTTTTTCCTCAGCATTCTTCTCTTCTTCGGTGCCTTCATCATCATCAAAGAATGAAGCGAGGTTATAAGATTTGTTGCTCTTTACGAAATACAGTATTCCGAATGCTCCCGGTCCGCAGTTTGATGAGATTCCCGCGGAAGCCTGTTTGAATACCACATGCTCGAAATACGCCACCTTCCTTATCTCATCCCTGATCCAGTAGAGGGTCTCCGTCGGAACACCCGCATACGTGATAAATGCGATATCCTGGTCGGGGATCACATCGACAGGCAGGGCTTTTGCGATATACTTCCTGTAAACTCTTTTTCTGTTTCCGATCCATACTCCGCCGATACCCGACCGGTCGTTTTCGATCTTAAGGCTGGGATGAAGGCTGAAACTCGTAGCTATCTTATGGATCTTCTCACTTATCAGCCCCTTCTTGGCCATAAAGTCAGTGGTATCTATAACGAAACTGCACTTGAGACGATGCTTCACGTTCTCGAGCTCTGCTACGATCTCCTCGACAGACATGCTCTGCTGTGCCAGTTTATGCGCTATCAGCGCGAGTATTCCGGTCGCACTTGAGAGGCACTCGGAATTGATGACCGTTACATTATCAAACGCCTGTGCAGCACCGGATGCCACATCATATTCGGTGGACATGCTTCTGGTCAGTGAGATGTGTATGACATGATGGGTACGTCTAAGTACGCGGGCAAAGAACTCAGTATAGGCTTCCTCGGTCTGGGGTGAAGACACCGCTCTGCGACCTGAATCGATATAACGGATGAGTTCATCGGCTCCCATCTGTACTCCGTCTTTGAACTGGCCTTCTTCGGTCGATATGTTAAACGGGATGATGGGGATGTTCAGTTTGCTTATCAGAGCATCGGGAAGATCCGCCATGCTCGATGATGTTATGATGATGGGGATTTTTCCGGAATATCCGGCCGAGGTCTTGATGTCTTCCCTCATGCTCATCATTCTGGTGCCGAGTTTTACTTTTTCTTCCGGGAGGTGCTTGACCAGCATATTCTCAAGCATCTCACCCGAAACCGGCTTGACCAGATAATCATCGAACCCGGACCTGTTATACAGATCTCTGTTCTCGCTTCCCGCATTCGCGGTCAGGACTATGACGGGAGATGATCTGTTCATACCGCCTGCCTGAGTCCGTATCTTTTCAAGACACTCGATGCCGTCCATCTCAGGCATCAGGTGATCCATCAGGATCGTGTCATAATGGTACTTCTGTGTAAGATCGAGAGCCTGCATTCCGCTTAAAGCCTTATCGATGATCAGCTCGGTTTCGGCAAGCAGTTTACACTCAACCTCAAGGTTCATCTCATTATCGTCAACGATCAGGATCCTGGCCTCGGGAGCCTTGAACCCGCTCTCATACAGATCCCTCTTTACGGTATTCTGATCGTGTATGCTGAGTTCTCCTATCGCATTCGCATCCGATACGCCCTGTCTGACAACTACCGTAAAAGTGGATCCCTCTCCGTATACGCTGTTTACGGTAATGGTTCCATCCATCAGATCAACGAGCTGCCGTACTATGCTCAGGCCCAATCCGGTACCCTCTATATGACGGTTCTTTTCCTCATCCACCCGCTTAAACGCATCAAACAGGTAAGGAAGTGCCTCCTTCTTGATACCCATACCGGTATCGCTCACGGAGATGCTTAACAGCACCTTGTCCTGTTCAAGAACGGAACTCTCAACATGCAGGTCGATAAAGCCTTCTTTGGTGTACTTGACAGCGTTGTTTAACAGATTGACTATTACCTGTTTGATCCTCACTTCGTCGCCGTAGAGGACCGAAGGAACGTCCGGATCTATGCTTACCCTGAGCTCCAGGCCTTTTTCGGTGGCTCTCTGCCAGATCATGTTCACAACTTCCGAGAACAGATCACCGACCCGGTAATCTACGGGAACTATATCCATGCTCCCTGCTTCTATCTTGGAAAAATCAAGTATGTCGTTTATCAGTGCAAGGAGCATCTTGCCCGCGCCCTGTATGCCCACAGCATCCTTGATGACCTCATCGGATGTGTTCTGGTCTCTTAAGATCAGTTCATTGAGTCCGAGGATCGAATTGATGGGTGTCCGGATCTCGTGACTCATGCTGGAGAAAAATCTGTTCTGGGACCTGGTAAGTTCCTCGGCCCTCTCGGTCTCCCGTTTTGCGCGCTCGTTCTCTTCCCGGAAAAGACGGTTCTGAACCCACACCATGACAAAGCAGATCATTCCGACTACAAACAGTGAAATGAACGAATCCACAAAATACATTCTCCAGGAATGCGGATAGACAAGCTCGGGATGGTAGTACCCCAGCAGATAACAGATCAGAGACACTGCGAAAAGTAACGTGAACATGACTGTTCTGGACTTTCCGGATATCATAAGTCCTATGTACATGAACGCAAAGATGATCCATAGGACTCCTCCGCCCTCGATACCTCCTCCGAAAAAGTACAGTGCCGGAATTATCAGGAAGATCAGCGAAAAGACCAGAACATATATAGCTACCTTCAGCCTGTCTTTGATCAGACATATCACCGTAACGAGCATGACCATAACGATAACGCATATCAGGGTGAGTATCTCCTCGATATACTCTTTCATGATGATATCGCCGATCAGACAGATGATGGCGCCAAATTCGGAGATAAGGCTGTAGACCAGGAATATCCTCTCGTAGAAATCCCTTTCAGAGTCCATGATCGCTGCTTTGTATTTTCTGAAGATATCACTCAGCTTCATGCCTCTTCACCTCCCCTGCTGACAGCCCTTCCGGGAAGTACCCTCTGCATGACTCTCTCAAACTCGGCGATGTTGATGGGTTTGGCTATGAACCCGTCAAATCCCTCTCTGATGAACATCTCACGTGCGCTGGATACGGCGTTCGCCGTAAGAGCGACTACCCTGGCAGATCTGTTAAGTTCGGTAGCAACATGTTTGATCTGCTTCATGGCTTCGACGCCGTCCATTTCAGGCATCATGTGATCCATGAATACGACATCATAATCATTTTCGCGGAACCTGCTTATCGCCTCTCTGCCGCTTTCGGCAGTATCTATGATCATCTCGTAATCTCTGAACAGTCCCGAAGCCACAACGAGGTTCATCGGTTCGTCATCCACTACCAGCGCTCTGACACCTCTGAATGCCGGCTTCACGATATTGTCTGAGTATTCGATATCCTTTGCATCGGTCCCTTCGTTCAGGATCTTGACGACGGGATATGCGTACAACGGTTTGGGCATAAGGATTACTTTGCTCCCGGGAGAAGTCTTAAGTCCGGGGTTAGCGGAAACGGCGATAACGATATCTCCCTGACTCAGTTCGTCGAAGTACTCGAAATTGGCTTCATACTCCTCCTGTCCCATGAAGATATACCTTACGTCGATGCTGCCTCTTAAATGCTCGATCTCCTTGATGGTCTCTGCTGAATACAACCGGACACGGATGCCCGAAGCCAGACTTGCAGCCATTCCCCTGTAGAAATCCCTGACTCTCGGAACCTTATACTTATCCGAACGGACATGGAAAAGAATGTCCCCGGAAAAATCGGGAGAAAGTGACAGGCACGGAGTGGCATCGGCTACCTTCTGAGGTATGGTCACTCTGACCGTAGTGCCGCTTTTCTTCTCACTCTCAACCTTAACAAATCCTCCCATTTCATGTGCAAATCCATGGATGATCAACATTCCGAGGCCTATTCCTCCGGAACTCCTGTCACGCTTTTTGTTCGCCTGATACATCCCGTTCTTCAGGGACTCGATCGCTTTACGGTCCATTCCTATGCCGGTATCGGTCACTTCAATGCACAGATTCACTCCGTAATCCTTGGGCTCTGTATACAGTCTGACATATATCCCGCCCTGCTTCGTGAACTTGACGGCATTGTCGAGAAGATGCCGGAATATCTTGTGAAGCTTATTCAAGTCGCCCTTCATCATGGTCGGAACGCCCGGATCCATGTTTACGACCATTTCCAGCTTGTTTTCATTATTGATCAGTCTGAAGGCCGTGACCACGTCATTGATCAGAGACGTGCTCATGTAATCCTCTTCTTCAAGCATCACCTTATTTCGTTTGCATTCTGTATAATCCTGGATATCCTCGATCTGATAAGCCAGTCTGATCCCGGCGTCTTTTATGGAAAAAGCCTCTTCGCCGGCGTTTCTTTTGATGAGGAGCTCGGACATTCCGTTTACAACATTTACGGGAGTCCTGAGTTCATGAGAGATATTGGACAGAAAGTCCTCCATGTCAGCGTCCACAGCTTCGATCCGCCCCTCAAGTTCCGAGGTGGCTTCGGCGCCTGTCAGCCTGTCATTGATCGCTTTTATGCATGTGAAATATGTGAGCACGACTATGGCCACGTGCAGAACGACTCTGGAGATATTGAGCGGATCCGAAACAAAAGACTGCGATCTCTGAGCAAGAAAAAACTGAGTAGCCATCACACAGAAATACTCGATGAAGAACAGGTTCATCATATAGATATGGTTAAGGAAAGAATAGGTGACCATGACCAGAATGAATACGATCGAGACATCAAAAAAACTCGTCTCATGTACCCCATGGAAAAGCGCGGAAAGCATGGCATATATCAGATAGTAGCCCTTGCGGACCGAATAGCCCGGAGTACCGGATATGTTCATTATCCACAGCCCGATCGTTCCGATGATGATGAGCGGCGGAACCCAGAACTCCCATCCGAGCATGATGCTTTCCACGGTGAGTCCCACGCATGTAAAAGTTACCAGCAGTATGATGAATCTTTCGGTTCTCGATTGGTCCATTCCATTATCTCCGGTCTGAAGGATTACTTAAAGAAAGCTATAAGCTTATTCAGCAGGGCTTCCCTTGTGGCGGTCTTAAGGATATATCCTGCGGGTTTGAGCGCTATGACCCTTGATACGCTGGCGGGATCACCCACGCCTGTCAGAAACATGACAGGGATATTACATGTCTCGGGTTCGTTTTTCATCATCTCAAAAACCTGAGGACCGCTTACTACAGGCATTTCATAGTCGAGAAGCACCAGATCCAGCTGATGAGCATTCATGAAATTGATAGCCTGCATCGCATTTACGACTACGGATACATGATAAAAATCCTTAAGCCACTCCCGGACCATTTTGGCATAGGTCGGATCATCATCAACTATAAGGATATTCTTGACCCTGCTCTCTTCCTTGACCTGTGTGGCGACCTCACTCTCAAGAGATGTGCGTACGTATTTGCTGAATTCGTCCATATCGAATCCGTGCTCATACCAGTCCGTCACGCGCGAGGCCAGATCAGGCTGTTTGCGCCTAAGCTCGATCTGGTCGTTTTTCTGTGCTATGACGATGATACGGGCAACCGAAGACAGGATATTCTCGCGTATGCGTCCAAGTGCATACTGCAGATTATCCACATCTTCCTTGAGCTCGATCAGGTATATTCCGGTGGTATCCTTTACCTCTTTGAGCCTCACGGTATCCATGCCGACAAACTCCACGTTTATCCCCGAACTTGCCAGCTTATTCCTGAGTCCCCTTGCCAGAATGCCCTCGGTCGAACCTACGATCACCAAACCACGCGTTCCGCTCATTTCCAATCTCCTTTGTCATATATTTTCATATTCGTATTGATCTTCAGGTATGTTCATCAATCAGTTTTGTCACTGATCCAAAATCAAAATTATCGGCCAGAGTTCTTATCCGGGCGATCATGTCCTTTTTATCCGGGGAAATCGCATATCCCGCCAGCCGTTCAAATATCTCATCAAACTTGTCGCTGTCAAAGTCTTCTGCGGCAAGACGCATTTCCGAAAAAGCTTCGTCCAAGAGCCCGTCATCCGCCTCGGGCTTTCCGGAATCGTCTTCGTCATCTGCAAAAAGAACTCCGATCAGGGACTTAAAGTCCTTAAACTCAACCATGAGAGCATCATGATTCTCATCGATATACCGGGTATCGCTCTTCTTGCCGGCATCCTCCATCTTCTGCGCTTTTTCTCCGAAGGCGGTCGCGCCTATGATACGCGACGAGCTCTTGAGAGCATGTACCTTGATCGTGTAATTCTCGATATCACCCTCGGAATAGTACCGTTCGATCTCATCCGATTTCTCATCTATGGAATCGTAATATATCTTCAGCATCGACATATAGGAATCGGCATTTCCGCTGTTCCTGATACCTGTAGTCACATTTATCACACCGCTTTCGGACAGCGGAGCGAGATTGTCGGGGATATCGATCTTCTCTTCTGATACGGCGTCAGACTTCGTGATCTGAACCTTGCCGGAAGGAAGGTACTTAAGGATCAGTTCCTCGAGTTTCTTCGGATCTACGGGTTTGGACATATAGGCATCGAATCCAACCCTCAGATACTGCTCTTCCGCACCGGGGATCGCGTTGGCGGTAAGACACACGGCAGTGGTTGAACGGTTGGGATTATTCGAAGACTCTCGCAGTTCATGAAGAGTCTCGATACCGTCCTTCCCGGGCATCATATGATCGAAGAAGATGATATCGTATTTCTTCTTTGCGGCCTGAGTCAGACCTTCATCTCCGCTCGAAGCCGTATCGATCTTTATCTTCGTATGCTTGAGCAGACTCTTGAATACCATCAGGTTCATGAGGGTATCATCGATAACGAGAACCTCTGCGTCAGGTGCAATGAATGTTTCCTTGTACGCTTCACGTTCTCTCTGAGCTCTGCGGTATGTGGAGAGGTCATAGGTAACTGAAGTGATATCAGCAGTCTGTGCATCCACATCCGAGAAATCCAGGATATCATTGACCAGATCGAGCAGGGCTTTTCCGGCATTCTGAATGCTCTCCGAATACATCGCGATCCCGTCATCGGAGGTCTCTCTGAGTATCATCTCGTTCATGCCGATGATGGCGTTGATCGGGGTGCGGATCTCATGAGAGATATTCGCAAAGAAGTCTGTCTTGGCCTTGGCGGTCTTTTCGGAGATGACCTTCTCCATCTCCAGTTCGCGAACCATGGTCTTCTCATAATAGATGCAGTTTTCTTTATGGTTGAAGCCGTTGAAGATAGCCGTGGCCATCTGCTTACAGCTCTCATATCCGCAGCATGTACAGTCGATATTCCGGGATTCCTCGGTCGTCTTGTTCATGCTCTCGAATATGGCTTCAAGCTGCTCGTCATTCGGAAGCTCATACCGGCATTCTCTGGAGCGGTCGGTATAGCCTCTCAGATAATCCTCGAGCTTCAGATCCTTAAACTGCTCGTTAAAGTTCTTAAGTCTCTCCTCGGGAGTATCGGGTCTCGACCATGCGTCGTTTCCGGTCTCCTTTTTGGATCTCTCACGGATATCAAGAAGCGCATACAGCGCGTCATCCGTCTTGGATTTCTCGGGATTGACCGCAGTACCGCATATGCAGCCCTTCTCGCAGTTTAAGGCATCTATGAACAGGAACGGAGTCTTTTCATCCTTTATCCTGTCTTTATTGATATGCATCCATTCATACAGATGCTTTTCACCTTCTATCTGTCTGATGAATACGGAATCACCCAAAAACCATTTCACGTTCTCGGCGAGTCCGCCCGGAGTCGGATAGAACGATCCGAGACCGTATTCTATCTCGCTATGCATGGATCTGCCCGAGATCTTATGCAGTCTCACATAGTCCATCAGATGCTCGAATGTTACGTTATACTGGACCAGCCCCTCATTATGCGGATCTTCGATCTCAAGTTTCTTGGCTATGCAGGGACTGATGAATGCAAGTTTGTCCGTGATCCCCAGTTCCTTACGCGCATATATCGCAGCGCACATCAGAGGACTCTGCACCGGGAACACCTTGGGCAGAAGCTCCGGAAGGTATCTCTCGATATAGGAAACGGCAGCGGGACACGGCTGCGAGATCCCTCCGACGAAGTTATATTCGTTTATATAGTTTAAGTATCCCCAGGTAGTTATGTCGGCACCGAAAGATACACTGATTATCCTGTTTACTCCGAGTTCCTTAAGGCCCCCGAGCACGCTCTCGTATTCATCGGGGTAGTTGGCCTTAAACGCCGGTGCGAGCAGCAGCGATATGGGCTCACCTTTGCTCAGATCGTCAAAGAACCTGACCGTATCATCCATGAATTCACGGGCACCGTGCACGCATACATCGATACAGCTTCCGCAGGCGACACATTTGCTTCCGTCCACATCGATACGTGCCTTGCCGTTCTCCTCCACGGAAACACATGCTCCTATCGCAGAGCATACCTTGATGCACTTGTTGCAGCCTATACAGTTGTCATTCGTATAAACTATGCTGTTTTTGTTCATTTCCTGTTTCCTGATACGGTTTCATGCATGAACCGGAGGCTGATCTTTTCGGATGCTTCTTTTACAGTCCATTTATCCATTATATCATTTATGACCTCTTCTATGCGCGTTTCCGTCGTTTCCGGGAGCAGAATGAAGAAATGTCCTGTCTGAAGCTGGGTAAACACATCACTTATCCTCAGGCTTTTCCTTATGATCGCCGAAAGTTCTTCGGCTGCCGCGGCGATATCACATCCGACTTCATCAGCATTCATGACCACCAGTACTTTGGTTACCGATAGCTCTCTGTCACGCACGCATCGCATCATGTATCTGTAAACCGGAGTAAAAGGATCCGCGCCGAGTTCCATCGCACCGTCACCCTCGTTCCTTTCGCCGAATATACGCGATATGCGCCCGATCTCGAGTTCGGCATCTTCGACCTTATCCGTCGTTTCATCATCGGGATCGTATATCGCGAATCCGTGCTTTCCGTTATGCTTGATGCGATACATGCACTCATCGGCATATCTGAAGAGCTCGTGAAAATCGTTTCCGTCCTCCGGAGTACACGCCGCGCCGACGGATATTCCGATGGGAACATTGAAATCACCACCCATCAGACGGATGCACTCATCGATAAGCTGATCGTTTATCCGCTTGGTCAGAGCTGCTATGAATTCGTTTACCGGAGCCTCCAGAAAGAACCCCATGAACTCGTCTCCGCCTATCCTGGACAACGTATCCGTGGATCTGACATTTCTTCTCATGACATCAGAAAAAGCCATCAGGACCTTGTCACCCATATCATGTCCGTAGAGGTCGTTGATAAGTTTAAAATTGTCCAGGTCAAAGACAGTCAGGACTCCGCGCATCTTACGACACAGCTCGGATATCTTCTTCTCTCCGCCTGCTTTATTCAGGAAACCTGTAAGCTTATCCGTTGTTGCTTCTTCAGTCAGGCTTTCTATCTTCTTGCTGTTCTCTATCGTATTAACGATCCGGCCGATCAGGACATCTCTGTTAAACGGTTTTCTGATAAAATCCGATGCTCCCGCTTTCAGTCCGCGTCTCTCCACGTCAGCGTTGTTATCACCGGTCAGAAAGATGACCGGGATCTGCGATCGGGAATGATCCGCTTCGTATTTCCTGAGTGCATGATATGTCTCGAATCCGTCCATTTCGGGCATCAGGATATCCAGCAGGATCAGGTCGGGGGTATTCTTTTCCACGAATTTCATCAGGTCGCCGCCCGATCTTAGGCAGCTCACCTTCATCCCGTCTTCATTGAGTATCTCTTTTGCGTTTGTCAAACTTAGCGGTTCATCATCAACCACTGCTATCCAGTAATTCACGTCGGTATCCCTGTCCTTTCACCGGTGTATCAGTTAAGTGTTCATCAGTTCCAGAATCGTGTCATATTCAAATCTCTCTGATGCTTCCTTAAGCTTTTTAAACAGTTCCCTGTGTTCATCCGGGATGTTGAAGGAGCTCATCGATCCAAAAACCTCCTCCAGCCTGTCACAATCCATCTCCTCCGCGGCTGACCTTATCTTCTCAAAAGCATCTTTCATGAGATCGGGGCCCGCAACCGGCTTATCAGTTTCTTCGTCATCGGATGCGATCTTCGATAAAAGATCCTTAAACTTCGCATACTCCTCCATGAGTAACGGATGATGTCTCTTTATATAATCAATGTCGCCGGCTTTCCCCGCATCTTCAAGGTGCCGGGCCGCTTCGCCGAGTCCGGTTGCTCCGATGATCATCGCAGAGCTCTTCAGAGCGTGAACCTTGATCGTATAATCCTTATAATCCCCGGCAGAATAATAGTGTGACAGTTCTTCGGACTTTTCATCGATGGATTCGTAAAAGATCCGGAGGAGCGACAGATAGGCTCCGGGATTTCCGCTGTTTGAAAGTCCCGTCTTAACATCTATCGGGCTTCCTTCCAATACGGAGAAAAGTTCTATCAGACTGTCATCTGTTGCTGCGCTGTCTTCCTCATATTCTTCGGTGCGCTTTTCGATCTTGTCCTCGGGAATATATTTAAGCATCATCTCCTCAAGTAATTCGGGAGCGATGGGTTTGGCCAGATAGTCTTCGAAGCCTTCCGAGATATAATGCTCTTTTGCACCGGATATGGCATTGGCAGTAAGACATATCGCAGGGGTATCACAGTTGGGATTACCCTTATCGGCACGTATCTCATGGAGGGTTTCTATTCCGTCTTTTTCCGGCATCATATGATCGAGGAAGATCATGTCATACTTAACATTCCTCGTAAGTGCGATCCCCTCATCGCCGCTTCCCGCAGTGTCTATCCCGACACCGGTCTGCTTGATGAGGCTTCCGAATACCATGAGGTTCATGGAGTTATCATCCACTACGAGAATGCGTGCATCCGGGGCTGAAAATCTCTCTCGATACTCCTTCATCCCGGCTATGTGCTCACGGTATGACTCTTCATAATCTCCGAGAGGCTCCCTCGAGACGACCCCCTGCTTAAGATCAAAAGCGAATGTCGAACCCTCACCGTATACACTCTCGACCTTCAGTCTGGAGCCCATCATCTCAAGAAGGCTTCCGGTTATGTTTATTCCCAGGCCGGTTCCCTCGATGTTTCGGTTCTTCTTCTCGTCAAGACGCTCAAACTCCGAAAAGAGTTTGTCCATGTCTTCCGGTCTGATGCCGATACCGGTATCCTGAACGGATACTTTCAGAATGATGTTATCGGGATCATTCGGAATATCCGCATAGTGCATCCTGAAAGTAATGCTTCCTTTTTCGGTATATTTCACGGCATTGGAAAGGATGTTTATAATGATCTGTTTGACACGCACTTCATCGCCGTAAAGACCTTTTGGTATATTGCTGTCCAGATCGAGCTCCAGGCTCAGACCTTTTTCCTCGGCACGGTTGGTCACCATGTTCACCAGAGCATTGATCACAAGCGACAGGTCGTATTCCACCGGAAGTATCTCGATCTTGCCCGCCTCGATCCTTGAGAAATCAAGAATGTCATTAATGATCCCGAGCAGGCTGCTTCCGGCGGATTTGATATTCGATGCATATGTGGTGATCGTATCATCGCTGCTCTCGCGCAATATCATCTCGTTCATGCCCAGAACCGCATTGATGGGTGTTCTGATCTCATGAGACATGTTAGCCAGAAAATCGCTCTTGGCACGCGATGCTTCCTCAGCCTGAGCTTTCGCAGCCTTAAGTTCATCGCTCTCACGGATCATGATCCTGGCTCTGGTCAGATAAAAAGCGCCCAGCATTACAAGCAGCATCAGGAGTCCGAAAACCCACGACACGAGCAGTGAGATATTGCCTATCCCTTCCGAAGCAACGGACTTCGGCACATAACCGGATATGATGAAATCCGTTCCCGGGATCTCCGCTTCGAACAGCAGCATGTCGCCGCGATCCGTTGAAAAGGTTCTCGCGGCGGCTACGGAAACCTCCATCTCCAGATGCATGGATGTGTATTTATCCTGAACATCCTTGCTCTTATACCATTTAAGTTCTTCATCATTCAGGTTATAGAACGGTACCACGATCCTTTCGTCTCTCGTGGTCACACAGAACTTTCCGAGATCGTCATAAACTTCCACCGCAAAATGATCGCCCAGTACATCCTCGGGACAGAGACGGTATAATACGTACCTGATGTTCGGCCCGTTAAAAACCGGACATGTAAAGAGCAGTCCCTCGCCTTCCACATATGTCACTACCTTCGCACCGCGGAAAGACGACTGGATCCCGTCAAATACCGACAGATCCAGGCTGTCACCGTAAAGCGCCTCGCCGTCGATACCGAGGAGCCCCTGTGTTATGCCGGCATCGTCGTAAATACGCGGCATGAGGCCTTCCATATCATCAAGGTTATCTTCAAGTTTGCCTGCGACATACTCCAGATCCTCGAGCTCGGTATTGATCTTTTCTTCCATCATCAGAGCAATGGTCTCAGCCTGCTTTCTGGTCTGATTTTCCGTATAGGACTGCAGGAACATTCCTATGCGCGTACGCAGTACTATGCCGACGACGCAGAGCGACAGCGCAAAAAACACGAGCACTATTATTGTTCTGTTTCTGTCCGAAGACCGCTTTCTATTCACAGATCTCTACACCGTCCACATACCAGTCGATTTTGTTAAAAAGCTCATCGTCACCGATCGTTTCGTTATCGCGGCAACGCAAAGTTCCCGAATTGTCATAAATCTCACCGGAGAATACATCCCTCCAGGTCCTGATCCTTTGTTCTTCCGCGCTCACCATATCCCTGGCCTCGTCAGACACATAAGCCGAATAAGGATAAATAGAAACGGCTCCGTCAGACAGGCCCAGCCAGTAATCGTTGGAAAAGTTGGCGCGTCCGCTCAGGTAATCACTCAGTACCGTTTCATAAAGGATGTCCCATTCGATCAGCGCGGCGGTAAGAAACTTATCCGAATACTCACCCGAAACAAAGTCATAGCCTGTCGTATATAAACCCATCTCATCGGCAAGATCTATCGCATAAGGCCGGTCCTCATGAAAAGTCATAACGTCCGCACCGGCTTCAGCCAGCTTTCGGGCCGCGCTTTCCTCGGCTTCTTTGTCGTCCCAGCTTCCGGTATAGACGACCATTACCTTTGCATCGGGATTGGCTTTTCTGGCTCCGAGCGTGTATGCATCGATCGAACGTATCGTTTCCGGAATGGGCATTGCGGTCACGTAACCCAGCATCCCGCTTTCGGAAGCGGAGCCTGCAACGATACCGGACAGATATCTCACCTGGTACATCCTAGCAAAATACGACGCGCAGTTATCCGCGCTCCCATCTCCGGAAATGCAGTAAAACGCAACATCAGGGTATTGCTTCGCTATTTCGTCGGCATATGACCCATAGCCGTAACTCGTAAGGAAAATGACGGAGCATCCTCTGTCTGTCAGACTCGAAACGGCTTTCCTTATCGCCTCTTCTTCCTCGGGAACGTTCATCGTCGCCATGAACTTGCATTCATGAGAATCACAGGCATATTTGATCCCGTTATAATGGCTCTCGTTCCATCCGCCGTCATCCGATACGCCGATAAGGACCGCACCGACGATCGTTTCCTCTTCCATCATGCCGGAGCGGAAAGTAAAGATGAGGATCACGATCCCGACGACCAGAACAACGGATATCCATAAGAATATGGCTCTGACCAGAGACTCATTGTTCTTCAACGATCACGCCCTCCACATACCAGTCGAAATGATTGAGTATATCTTCATCCGACATCGACTCCTTATCCGGAATGCGTAATACGCCCTGATTGTCCGTTATCGGACCGTAGAATACATCAAAGCTGCGATCCGCAAACCGCCCCTTTGCTTCCTCAACCTTATCTCCGGTTCCGGGTGTGGCATTCCGAGTCAGTTCGGAAATGCCTAAGATCCCGCTCTCCATATCCATCCAGTCTATCTGACCGTAGAACTTGCCCTGAAGGGCGCTCAGGATCTTTTGTCTGTAATACAGGTCCCAGTTCCACTCGCATGAGGTTAAGTAACTGTCCGGAAACATCCCGGCATTGTCCAGATTGTATCCGACAGACCATATCCCATTCTCATCAGCAAGACGGTTCGGCATCAGAGAATTGGTGTGCATCGCAAAAACATCGATATCGGGATGCATCTCAAGAAGAGTCCTTCCCGCTTTATCGGCGGCATCATCGTCCGTCCATGAATAACAGTAAGACACATACACCTGCGCTTCCGGAGAAACGGATTGTACACCGAGCGCGAATGCATTGATGTCGCGGATCACCTCCGAAAAAGGAAATGCCGCAACATATCCCAGCTTTCCGGTTTCCGTACGCATTCCCGCAACGATCCCGGACAGATATCTGGCCTGATACATCCTGCCCATGCATGAAGCGAGATTGGTGCTCTTTTCCGCACCGAAAGGATGAAGATAAAAGATCTCGGGGTGCTCCTCAGCGGCCCGGACTATGTAGTCGCCGTATCCGAAAGACGCTCCTATTATCACCTTACATCCGGCTTCGGCAAGTTCCTCGAGAATACCCTCACATGTCTCGTCTTCGGGGATCCCTTCTTTACAGATGATCTCGAGATTCAGTTCATCTTTTATGCTCATCAGTGCATCGTAGTGCGCCTGACAGAAATTGGCATCATTTTTCGGTCCGGTTATTATAAGTCCGACTTTGGTGGTCCTGGAGGTAACATCGGTATTGATGCGCTTGTCCCGTATGAAGAACATTCCGAGGAGAACCGCGACCAGTATGATCCCTGCTATTATGAGTAATCTTCCCGTCGAGAATTTTTTCATCGCAGTGTTATTTCTGTTTTTATTTCATGGTAATAAGTTCGTAGTCACGAGAACCTATTCCGATCTTTTCCGCATGCTCGAGAGTCTCGGCCCATGACACGTTGGGATTGCTGTTTCTCCACACATCACCGTGATCGTGGAAGTGTTCACCTGCCATGTTGTCGCCCAGCTGGCTGTTTCTGATCGGCTCGGCTTTCTGACACAGATCCACGCAGGCCTGATCGAGCGCGACCGGATCGAAAGATGCGAGCATTCCGATATCGGGAAGTATGGGCGCATCATTCTCACCGTGACAGTCGCAGTTCGGTGACACATCGGTTATCAGGCTGATATGGAAGGAAGGCCTTCCGCTTATCACGGCGGCGGTATACTCGGCCATCCTCCTTCCGAGCATCTGAGGTGCATCCCAGTTATTGTTCCGTATCGCATCAAAAGCGCAGGCACCTATACAGCGGCCGCAGCCTTTGCATTTTTCGGGATCTATCCACGCCTTGTTGTCTTCATAACTTATCGCATCGGATCCGCATTCTCTTGCACACCTGCGGCAACCCTTACATGCTTCGGTAATGACATGGGGCTGACCGCTGTTATGCTGGTGCATCTTGCCCGCGCGGCTTCCGCATCCCATTCCCAGATTCTTGATCGCGCCGCCGAATCCGGCCTGTTCGTGGCCTTTGAAATGATTGAGCGAGATCACGATATCGGCATCCATCACGGCGCGACCTATATAAGCCTCCTTACAGTATTCGCCGTTCGGTACCGGTACGATGATATCATCCGTTCCGCGAAGGCCGTCTGCTATGATGATCTGACATCCCGTGGTCACTGTATTGAAACCGTTTATATTGGCACAGTCCAGGTGCTCGAGAGCATGCTTGCGGCTGCCGGGATAGAGAGTATTGCAGTCGGTAAGGAAGGGAAGTCCGCCGCCCTCCTTGACTACATCGGCCACGGCTTTGGCATAATTCGGCCTCAGATATGCCAGATTTCCGAGCTCGCCGAAATGCATCTTAATCGCTACGAACTTATTGTCCATATCGATCGAGCCGATCCCGGCCATCCTGATCAGTTTCTGAAGCTTAGCTGTCAGACTGACACCGAGAACCGTTCTGAAATCCGTGAAATAAACCTTAGACTGTTCCATTGGTAACCCCTTTCCGCCCGGGATGACATATTCCCGGGAAGCACACATTTATTCGGTTTTTCCGATAGTCATACATCTTCCATTATCCCACAGATCGAAGCACAAAAAAATACCCTCTCCCAAACTTTGGAGAGGGTTTAACGGTAATCCTTAAGTTACATTTCAAGAAGATCGGGGATCGTCGCCTCAAAATCCACACCGTACCACGGTTTTTTCGGATTTTTCAGGGTAACTTCGATCGTATGAGCCGTGTAATCCGCAGCGATCCTCATGGCATCGCGCCAGTCCTTTCCCCGCATGATCTCACCCACACAGGTACTCGAGAACAGATCACCGGTTCCGTGATATGAAGCATCGATCCTCTGATTCTGATATGTGTAGTATTCTCCGGTCGATCTGTCATATCCCATGACTCCGGTCTTACCGGGCTGAGTCGATACGCCGGTCAGAACACTGATGCCTGCGCCCAGATCGTTAAGTGCCGACAGCAGCTCTTTGATATAACCGGTATCATACTCTTCCCTGTATTCGATGCCGGTCATGAAGGATGCCTCGGTAATGTTAGGAACTATGATATCCGCAACAGCGCATAACTCGGCATTCTTTTTCACATAATCCATGTCGAACGCGGGATAGAGCTTACCGTTATCGGCCATTACGGGATCCACTATGACCAGTGTGTCCTCCGTCTTAAACGTCCTGATCAGAGTCTTGATCTGCTCTATCTGCTCAATGGTCCCCAGATATCCGGTATAGATCGCATCGAAGGTCACGCCTTCATCCTTCCAGTGCTTTGCGATCGGTTCTATCTGATCCGACAGATCCTTTACCGTGAAGTTCTTAAACATGGTATGTGTGGAGAGCACCGCCGTGGGAAGGATAACGGTCTCGACGCCGAGAGCCGAAATCACGGGAAGCGCTATGGTAAGCGAGCATTTTCCCAGGCACGATATGTCCTGGATCGTAAGTACACGTTTCATTGAAAATCTCCTATCAAAAAAATCTTATCGACAGATTATCAATAATCACCTACTGTGTCAATAGGTTTATAAAAATTTCCCGATTTTTCCCGATCCAGGGGCTACCATTCAAGATCTACAGTGATTCCGGGACCTACCATTCAAGATCTACAGTGATTCCGGGGCCGTCATAGCCGTAATCCGAGATCTCGACCTCGATATAATCGGTGGCATTATCCAGGCCCAGAGACATGGTCCCGCTTGTGGAATGGCCGGGAGTAACGGCATGTGGCGAGTTGACGGAAACATAATAATCATCCATGGCTCTGCCATTGGCATCATAGAAATTGAAATCGCTTGAGTTTATATAGAGTTCGTCATTATAGTATGTATCCAGATCCATGGTGTAGGATACATTCTTGTACTCATAGTCGATCAGGACCACTCTGTCGGGATCGGTGTCGGCGTATTCACTTCTTTCATCTGTCTCTCTCACACCGGTGAATGTGACTTCGTAATCGCCGTATACGGTGTGGACCGGCACGGTATCACCCATGCTGTAATGAATTCTTTCTCTTGGAGCGCTCTGCTCGGCGGTATCATCCGTAACTTCATCATAATCGACATCGATCACATCATCCGTATCGTAGGTATTGGTATAATCCCTGGAGGAATCGTAATCGAATCTGTTATTCTGATAACTGTAATATGCAAATCCGTATATCGCCAGTGTGAGCAGGAAGCCGAGGGATCCGATGGCGATAGCCGAGATCCCCTTTCCCTTCTTGACGGGATTTTTCTTGGCGGAGATGGCTCCAAGAGTGATGCCTGCAAGATCAAGAAGAAGGCCCAGCCCGAAGATTCCCGTGCAGAATCCGGCTATACTGAATATCAGGCCGAGATTGCCTGTCGTATCTGCCGTGTCTCTTTCCGATTCAAGATATTCGCCCAGGCTGCTGTCGTACGGCATGCTCTCATAAGCAGGTGCTGCGACGGGAGCCTGATAAGGCGGTTGCGGCGGCACCGGCTGCTGATATGGAAGGGGCTGCTGCGCCTCGGATGTCTGCTGCTGTACGGGCTGCTGGTACGGCAGGGGCTGCTGTGATTCTGCAGTCTGCGGCTGTACGGGCTGCTGGTACGGCAGGGGCTGCTGTGCCCCGGCTGCCTGCTGCTGTACGGGCTGCTGCTCCTGTACGGTTTCTTCCGGCGCCGTCATATATGCACCGCCGCCGAAACTTACTATATTTGAATTCTGGTTATCACTCATCGGTCAAATCTCCATCCGGGGCCCATATATCCGGGGGCCGGTTTTGTCCCGCTCTTTCTGATAAGGATCCGTTCAAGTACCAAGCCGGGATCTACGGCATGGACTGTAATAAAGTTTTCACCCTTATGAAGTCTTACGGTCACATTCTTCCTGTGCTCCTGATCGAGCACTGCCCTGCACCACTGCGCACAGGAATTCTCACCGCCCATGTATCCTTCATCCACCATGGATACGGTCATATAAGGGCTTTCTCCGGCTTTGATCCCGAAACGCAGTCTTCCGCTTCCGTCTATCGGATTGGAAGGAGCGGTGATAAACGTAAGCTCATAATCACCCTCTTCGGGAGCGTATACATTATAAGTCACATGCGGAGAATCCGCATCTTCCCGGGCCTCAAAATGCGCCGTGACGGGATAAGCCTTGATCGCGGATCCGTATTTTCCAAACGGACTTAAGATAACATATTTTGCATCTCCTGTCACATGTTCTTCATCATAAGCATCCGCATCTATGACAAGACAGAGCTGATCATATCCCGGATATCTGTAATCCCGGCCCTGAACATACTTATCCGGAATGACGGGAATGTAATTCTTGCGCGTGCTGTTACCTATAACGGGGATCATCACATCCACGTGTGAGACCTCCGTTGATATCGTGACAGTGGCTATATCCGCATTGCCCTCCGGGATATCCAGGGCGGACCTGTTCACTTTTATCTCAAGTTCGAAGACACCTTTAAGTGTTCCTTTTTCAGCGGAAAAAGCGATCCACTCCCTGTCGGATGTCACACTCCATTCAAGGTCCGAAGAACCGCCGTTCTCCATGGTCACCGAGACGGTGTCCGCTTTCGGATCCAGGCAGTCGGTCGAAACAAGAGTCTTCCTCGTCCAGTCTTCGCCTGTCGTGAAGATGTCAGCGTTTGTGAGGTGCACGATCATCCGCGGTTTGCGGTACGGATATACATATGTCCTGAGCGGATAGAGAGATTCCTCTTCATTCCAGTTCATGAAACTCATGTGCTCGGAGCTCATCATGCCGCTCCATTTGCCGTCCGCGAGAGAGTGATACATATCGGTAAGTTCGGCGTCACGCTTAAAGCATTCATCGATGTATCCGGCATATATATTGGCTGAAAGGCATCCGACCCTGGCAAGCGCCATGTTCCTGCCGGCACAGGTCTGCATGAAGTGGAGGTTGGCAGCGGCTTTTACAGGGAATCCGACCAGTTCTTCATATGCATCGTGTATCAGTGTACCTTCATAGATGCGGCTTAAGCTGTCAGCCTGTTCATACATCCTCCGTGTGGTCTTAAGGATCTCCTTACTCTCCCCGTAGTTGAACGGATGATATGTATCGGCTCGTAAAGTCTCCGGCTTGCGGATGAGGTTCAGATACATATAGTCATCCAGGAGTTTCCGTATCTCCCCGGTGTGAACCTGTCCGTCAGATCCGGGACAGCTGAACTGTTCCTGCGTCCAGATCTTTAAGTAGTCATCCGCGCTGCTGATATTGGATATGCCCCACTTATCGTAGTCATATGCCAGATCCATGAAAAAAGAGATCGGAAGTTCCTGCGGCTTTAAGTCACCGGTATTCACTATCCATATCTTACGTACGCCCGCTTCATATGCCTCGCACATCTGCTCCCATGTCTTCTTGAGCGAAGTGGAATTGATCCACTCATAGGAGACCGGGCCGCCGTGATAGTCGAAGTGATAATACATTCCGAATCCGCCGTCGTGATCCCTGTCATCATCGGTCGGAAGTCCGCGCATGTTGCCGTGATTATCCTCACAGAGCATGCATGTGATACCGTCAAGTCCGTCCCATTCCTTAAGGCCGGGATTATCGGCATCACCGTAATAATATTTCTCAACTTCCTTATATATCGCGATCATCCTGGGAACCTTCCCAAGGTCGGGATCGACCGTTTCACGTATCAGGCTGTTCTGGACTTCGACGACTTCCTTGATGTAATCGATATTATCCTTAAGGGTAGCTTCTGCGCCCATGATCTCGCTGTCACGCTCTCCGCGCATACCCATCGTGATGATGTTCTCAAGCTTACCGTTTCTGATAAGACCGTCGCGCCAGTAGTTGGTCAGGCCTTCGCGGTTCTTATCGAAGTTCCAGTCCTTACCGTAAGGGGTATCATCACCCTTTACCAGGTCCCACTCCTCGCTGTGACGCAGACACGGTTCGTGGTGTGAGTTGCTCATCACTATGCCCATCTCATCGGCAAGTTCCGCATTGGAAAAACCGGGACCATCCAGTGAAAAATTGGATGTCCACATGGCAGGCCAGAGATAGTTTCCTTTTAACCTGAGGATAAGTTCGAAGACATGCTCATACATTTCGGAGGTGAATCCCCCGAAGTGTTCGAATGTCCAGTTTCCGAATGAAGGCCATTCATCATTTATGAATATGCCTCTGTATTCCACGCTCGGTTCTTTAGATACGAAGCGTGTGTCTTCGGAGAGTATGACATTGTCTTTTTTTTCCGGAACGACATCCGCAAACCATACCCACGGGCTGACACCCAGAAGTTCCGATATACGGAAAAGTCCGTAGATCGTTCCGCGCTTATCGCTTCCCGTTATCACGAGTGCTGTGCCGCCGTCGACATCGACCGTGTCGAATACGTAACACTCACGTTTTCCGGTGATACAGGAGGCTTCGGCTTTATGCATGAGCAGATCCGCGATCGAGCTGTGTCCGAGGGTTGCGGCATAAATGCAGCCGGCCTTCAGATCAGGCGTTACCCCGGGCTGCATAACCTCTGTCTTAGCAGCTGTTCCGGTGACAAGTTCTATATCTCCTGCCACTTTTTTCGCTATGCGGATCACGCCGGGCCATTCGTCCGATGCCAGGATCAGTTTAAGTTCGGGATTGTTTTGACCGATTATGAATTCCATCTCTTCACCAATAATATATCTGTTACCGTTTCGCTTTTTTCGCTTATTCCACCACGCCGAATCCGAGGATCGTAAACTTCTTATGTTCGGATCCGGGAGCCATGTTTATCTCGACCGTATGCTCCATGCACTCATCGCCGTCGCAGATGATCACTGCGTTGCAGTGTGTCCAGCCTATATCAAGAGGGTTATACTCCATGACCTTAGTGCCGTCCACATAAACTACGGCTGTTCCGAATTCGGCAAGTCCCGAATCCTTGAACACACCCAGGATCTTCGTACATCTGCACTTAAGCACAAAAGGCTTCGGTGCATCAGCAGATCCGTCGTAATGCCAGTTGTTGGGAAACTCGGGAACGGGCACGATCTCGGAATCCATCTCGACTCTCTGGAGATCTTCATCGGAAGAAGTAAAGTTTCCGTTTTCATAAGAGATATCGGTCGAGAGCGGATCATCCTTTTTATCCAGAAGCTCCGTGTTCTCAAATCTTCCGCTCTTACGCGCGGGAAGGGCGAGGACACGAGCCGACTCGGCAGCCCATTTTGCATCGTATTCTTCGGGTTTTAGATCTATGCCCTGAGCGGCGACCGTATCGATCAGGTTCATGATGCAGTCGCTCATCACGATATGTCCGTTGTTGCTCGGATGATACTGATCATAGAAATACTGGTTCTTGGAGATCACCCTTCCGTCCGCGGGAGAAAGATTAAACTGAGGAGTGACCGCATCTTTCAGGCTCACCATCGGAAGATTCAAATGCACACCTACGGGACCCAAACGCTCCTGCAGATTGTAATCGCTTGAGAAGACCGAGAAAAGCAGGATGACAGCCGGATGCCAGGGAAGAGCGAGCGCTTTACGCGCAAGGGACTCAAAGAAGTCGCCCTTGGTCTCATCACCCTCGTCATTTACGGCAAACTCTATGACGATAAGATCCGGTTTTTCTTTTCCGTCACGAAGGAGGTCCCTCGTGAAGCGGACTATACCGAGTTCCGAAGGCGTACCGCCCACACCGGCCTTGATCAGTTTCACTTTTTCATCGGAAGAATACCTGGCCGCAAAGTCGTTTGCAAAGACTCTCGCATAACTCTTCTCGTGGATCGGAATGGCTCCTGCGCCCTGCGTTATCGAACCGCCGATGAATCCGAGCGTGATATCCTGTCCGGCTTTTGCCTTGGCTAAAAGTTTGCTGATACCCGATGTTTCTCCGGGGTTCATCAGGCTCCGGCCGATGACCTTACGATACGCATCCGACCCAAAATCAACCGCCGAATCCACGGTCTGCTCCGGGGCGGTAAAACCGTCATTCAGATAAAGTCTGACATCAACGGTCGCAAGCACGCCGGGGTGATCGAACTCGAATCTGATCTGGCCGACTATGCTGTCGGCAGCTTCCCACTCCTCATCTTCAAGCACGATGAGCTGCTCTTCTCCGTTTGCCTTAAAAGTACGGCTTACGGTAGTGGAAGGATCGGCGGGATCCGCCGGATACATCTGAAGGCAGAATGTAACGTTCTCCTCTTCCTGAACCGATACACTGACTCCGACCGAATGAACGAGCTTCTTAAAGCCCTCCGTTACCGGAAGAAGTCTGAGGATCTCCTCGTCCGTGACATTGCCGACTAAGCGTGCCGAATCGGGCAGGCGGCCGTCATTTTCATAGATGAACTGGACACCGCGTCCGTCCGGAAGCGGAGAAGCATATATCTCCTTGTCGTTCATGATATAGAAGTATGGTCTTTTTATCGTTGGGTCTTTGGGGGCCTTAGGGCCCGAAACAGTTGATGACATTGAGGACCTCCCGTTAATGATTATCTGAATAATACAAGATCACATGCTTTAATATCATATCATATCTGTAACACTACAAAAAGCGGAAAGCACGTGGCTTTCCGCTTTTCGTTAACTACCCTTTAGGGAAATTATAGGAGCGATGTTTAGATTTGATCGTGTGTTATTATTTAGCCTCTCTGTGTAAAAACTCTGCGTAATACTCTTCGAAGAATTTCTCTAATTTCTTTAACATAATGAATACCCCCTTGTGGATGTCCGGCTTTTTTTCTTTAAGTCGGTTGGTGTCCCTCTTATCCGGTCGGGACTGTTTCCTTTGTTGATCTTATGATAACCCTTTGACTCATATGCGTAAAATACATATAATGAAGGAGTGATGATACCTTCTGGGTATAGTTGATCGATCGGGGGAAAGAACTATGGAACTCAGACACATGAGATACTTCCTGACACTTGCGGAGGAACTTAATTTCACTCGTGCGGCGGAGAGGCTCATGATCGCGCAGCCGCCCCTTAGCAGACAGATCAGGGATCTTGAAGAGGAACTCGGTGCTCCGCTTTTTATCAGAGAACATCACGCTCTGCGGCTGACCGAGGAAGGTGTGCTTTTCCGTGATTACGCTTCGCGTATCATCACGATGGCAGACCAGTCTGTGACCGATATCAGAGAATATGATCAGGGGTTACACGGAACGCTGTATCTGGCAGAGGTCGAAGGTAAAGCTCCGCATCTGATGGCGGGATGGATATCCGGATTCGCCGCCCAGTATCCGAATATACAGTTCATACTGTGGAACGGTAACTCGGATGAAGTAGTTAACCGTATCCGCAAAGGCTTGAGTGATATAGCGGTGATCATGGAACCCTACGATCCCGCAGGCCTTCACAGCGTACAGGTTTATTCCGAGCCGTGGGTGGCGATGTTCCGCGACGACCACCCTCTCGCAAAGAAGAAGTCCGAACGCATATCCATGCACGATCTGGCAGGGTACGATCTGATCATCCCGTCCAGAGAATCCAGACTCAGAGAGATCAGCGACTGGTTCGGTGCCAATTCCGAAACGCCGCATGTAGTAGCGCGTATCGCGAATGTTGTTACCGCTTATGAATTGTGCAAAGAGGGGTTGGGTGTCGCCATATATCCGGCTGCCGCTGGTGACATCGTGCCCGACACGGGAAACGTCCGTATCAGGACCATCTCCGACAAAGGAATACGGGCTTCATATGTGCTGATCTACTCCGATGAGCATCCGCTCAATGCCGTAACTGCGAAGTTTATCGAGCATATCAGGAGCAGTCTGAGTGATCGATCCCTGTAAGCGGTACCGTAAATACCTGCATATCATCCAGTCGCAGGAAGAGTGCTCCGTTATTCAGCCAGCTGTCAGATCCGCCGGCACAGCCTCCATCGATATCGATCAGGTTTCTGTCCTCGACGATCTGAAGTACATTAGACTTCGTGTCATCTCCGTACATCTCGAATCTGACACGTTGCACCGGCACATGTCCTGTGATAAATGTGTAATCGTATTCGGTGTATATGAACGGTCTCCACGTATCACCGTCCCTGTAAACCGACGGCCACACCAGGCTCCATATATCGTCGTAATCCATCTCAAAGAACATCTTGTTCTCGAATTCCGACTTATAGAAAGAATGAGTCAGACAGAATCGTTTATCTCCAACGGTGACGGTCTTTATCACATATCGTCTGTTCAGCCACAGCAGGATCGACTTTCGCGTCTCCGCTTTCAGCTTCGAGTATTCCCTAAATGTCTTATTGCCGCCGTTATAGTATAACCAGAGATCCGAATCGTAGCCGGTACACTTATCCCTGCCGTTTGGATCCACGGAATTCAGCATCATAAACTCGTGATTGCCTATAAGCAGATCCATGTTGTCATGATCCTTTATGTACTGCAGGATCCTGATACTGTCAGGGCCGCGATCGATAGCGTCACCGATCATGTAGAGTTCATCATCATCGCCGAAGTTGATCTTATCAAGGCCCCTGATAAATGTATCGTATTGTCCGTGCAGGTCAGAAACCGCATATACAGCCATTCTTCCATCACCTCATATAGAAAGATCCATTTCATAATATCATAAAAAAATGAAGAGGAAGACTTTCGCCTTCCCCTTTTGTCGGTATCAGTATATCGTCTACGGTTGTTTCAAACAACCTGCTTAGTGCGTACAGGTTATCTACCGTTGGAAGGCATTCACCCCGCTGCCACTTGTAAACAGCGTTCGGGGATTCAAAGCCCATGAAGAGGGCTATGTCTTCCACCCGCAGGTGTCTGTCCACCCTGAGAGACCGGATTCGTTCTCCGGTAGCCTGCACATCTAAAGACGGATATTCCATGACCTTTGCCTCCTTTGTGTATTGTTTTAATTTGGTGAATATTCACCATTCCTTTAATACAGCATCCTCTCGCTCATATACGATCGGCACCTCTGCCTCCGGGGGATGCAAGGCATATTTAATTGTTAAGGTCCATTAACACGACATAATATAAGACGCTGTCTCCGCTCGAAACGGCTCAGCAAAAACCTGAACTACAGGTTTACTTGACAACTGATTTGCCAACTGCCATAATATGTCATTTTTGCCACAATTCACCCCAGACTTCGTCACAGAGCGAATTGCAGTATTCATATGAAAAAGAAGGATCCTGACATCGGATCGCATTCCGGTCCGCAAGTTCGGGAGTATAATCGCTTAATCTGTATACGGTCACGCCGTCACTGCCTGCGCGAAGATCGGTCACCAGCGCAGTCACACCGTAATCTTCAATACAGACATCTCCGTCCTCTGACCTGGTAAGCGTAACTTCGGCCATACCGCCTACCATACGGTTCGCAGTACCAGGGCCCGTGCCCGACGTCCAGTTTACGTAGTTACCGAGTGAATAATAAACCAGAGTTTCATCGCACCACTCGATGGGTTCTATCACGTGCGGATGCGTTCCTATCACAAGGTCTGCTCCGTTCTCGGCAAAGATTTTAGCCCATTTTTCCTGATAGGGATCGGGAGTCAGTCTGTATTCGGTCCCCCAGTGCGGACATACGATCGTAAAATCCGCCATATCTTCTGCGGACTTCAGATCTTCGATCACCCGGCTCTCCTCAAGCAGATCAACCGCATAGGGCATATCAGAAGGCACCGGGATCCCGTTGGTCCCGTATGTGTAATTAAGTATGGCGATACTGATCCCATTGACTTCCAACACGCTTATACGTGCCTGATCTTCAGGGCTGTCATGTATGCCGAGAACCTCTATCTCTGGGTGATTTGCTTCCCAATAGTCATAGCAGTTCGTAAGACCTTTTGTGCCCTTATCGAGCACGTGGTTAGTGGCATGGAGGACTACATCAAATCCCGCATCGGCCAGAGCATCGCCAATCTCATAGGAAGCGTTGAATGCCGGATATCCCGATACGCCAAGTTCTGCACCTCCGATGATGACTTCTTCATTGACCAGAGCTATGTCTGCCTCCGAGATCAGGTCGGACGTCTCGGAGAAAATATGCGAGTAGTCATAGGTGCCGTCGTCTCGCCTGCTGGCCTCCTCTATCGGAGTATGAAGCAGGATGTCTCCGACCATGCAGATGGTGACCCGTGCGGGTTCTTCACCGTTATCGGCCGCGTTTTCTTCCACAACATCGGCTGTATTTTCTTCATCAGATGCTGCCGATTGTTCAGGAGTTGCTTCTGCTACCGGTTCAGCTTCGGGGGCCTTTTCGGTTGCGGGTGTTTCTTTGCCTTCGTGGAGCTCCGAATTTGGTGCAGGGTTCGTTCCGTCAGTAGATGTCTCTCCGATTCCGGTGGACTCGGTGCCCGCTGCCACAGTTGTATCCGACATATTATCTGCATCGGTTGCACGACTCCCGCACCCGCCGGTCAAAACAAGCATTCCTGCAAGCAGTATGGCCGGGCATAGGCGTGAAATGCACACCTTACCTGTCACTTTTCCGTTAATTCCGGTGCGCATCGACTTATCCGCGGAAATCCTTCAGCGACTGGATAAGCTCAAGGTCGGATGCCAAGACCTTCATATTAGTCGTAACGGGTTCTTCGCCGGGCTCGGTCACCGTGATCTCGATAACGCTGCCTTCCGGCAGCCCGCTCTTCATATATCTTTCCATGAAGCTCGCAAACTTCGGATGGTTGCTCTTAAATGTGTTTATCGCTCCCATAAACTGCATGATTGCCTGTGGATTCATATTGTCTCCTCCTGAAATCTGTTTTGTATCCTGACTTTCATTCAAGCAAGCCTGATTCGGGTTTTGTTCCTTTTGACCCTTATATCAGATAATCATATCACATTATTTTTTTCACCCTTATTATAATTGTGTTCCTGATGACATATTCAGATTCCGATCCGGCCGGCTCTTATGACCCATCGAGGGGGTTTAATGGGTTTTCCGGCCGGATGGGTCATATCGTCATCATATTCCGGAAGCAGGCTGCCGCCGATCCGGCCGGCTCTTATGACCCATCGAGGCGGTTTTAATGGGTTTTCCAGCCGGATGGGTCATATTTCAGGTGATCAAGAACGCCATATTCACGATGAGAAACAAAAAAACGCAAAATACCTCTTGACACATAATACCTCGTGTGGCATAGTATGATGTGTCAGGTGGTATTACGCAACAAGGGGTATTATGCGTCAGGTAGTATTCAAGCTTAAGGATAACCCCGGACAGATACCACGAATATAAGGAGGAGAAAATGGATAATCAATTAAAACGCGGCCTGCTTGATATATGCGTCCTGGCTGCGATCAAGCCCGAGCCGTCCTACGGTTACAAGATCATCAAGGACGTCAAGCCGTATATCACCATTTCCGAATCCACTCTCTATCCTATCCTCAGACGCCTGGAGGACTCCGGATCTCTGAACGTCAACTCCGTTGAGCACAACGGAAGGTTGCGCAAGTACTACGAGATCACAAACTCCGGCCACAAGAGGCTTGTGGATTTCACCGAAGAGTGGCGCGAGATAATGGCGATCTACGAATTCGTAACAAAAGAAGTAGGAACCTCGCAGGCGTCATCCGCAGAAACAGGAACGGGTGAAGCAGAAACAGGAACGGGTGAAGCAGGAACAAACGAAGCAGAAGCCACGCAGGCGGAAATAAAGGAAGGGGAAACCAATGAATAAAAAAGATTTCTTGGACGAAGTACGTACAAGACTCGCCGGCCTGAGCGAGAACGACATACAGAATGCTCTGGATTTCTATGTGGAAGCCATAGACGACCATATCGATGACGGAATGACTGAGGACCAGGCAGTCAGTGCGGTGGGAACTCCCGAGGAAGTAGCAGAAAAGATCCTGATGGACACTCCCCTGCCGACTCTGATCAAAACGCAGGCACAGGCCATGAGTCAGAAGCAGGCTAATACAACTGACCAGACAGCCCAGGCAAACCAGACTGCACAGACATATCAGTCAGCTCAGACAGGCGGCATGAGCGGGAACCCGACACCGGCCATCCCCGCGCAGGCTATGGCACAGCCCGTGAAGAAGACAAAGCTGAGTCCCTTGGCTATAGTTCTCATCATTCTCGGCGCACCGGTTTGGCTCCCTCTCACCATAGCACTGGGGGCGGTCGCACTCGCCATCGTCATGGCGATCTTCGCACTGATCCTGGCTGTAGTGGTTGCAGTTTTAGGTGCAGCTATCGGCGGAGTTGTTGCAATATTCGCATCCCTGGTCGCCATCGTCATGGGAGAAGGCGTACACGGTCTCGTTCAGCTGGCAGCGGCTTTGATCCTCGTCGGTCTTGCACTGTTGCTGTTCATACCGCTCAAAGCCGGTTTTATATGGCTTATCGAGCTGGCAGGCAGATTCGCCGGCTGGGTTAAGTTCAAGTTCGTAAGTCGCAGGAATAAGATTTAAGAGGAGTGAAAAAAATGACTAAATCAACCAAGATCATACTTATAACTGCAGGTGTACTGGTAGGCCTGGGAATGATAATCGCAGGAGTTGCCCTGGGGATCAACAAGATCCGGAACAATGTATTCGGTTTCTCCGACACCGCATCTGCTACATATGAGGATAAATCCATGGAGATAAAGGATGATTTCGAAGATATAGAGATCGTACAGATATCCTCGGATGTAAATGTCGTAAGCACATCCAAGTCAACGGCTTACATTGAATACACCGATTCGAACAGGTATCACAACGAGATCACCGTTAACGGAGATACATTAAGGATCAAATTCAAGGATGATTCAGCATCATATATCCACATAGGTTTCGATATTCCGTTCCTTGGTCTGGACAGGAGCTGTGAGACCTTCCCCGTAACCTTATATCTGCCGGAAAAAGACTACGGTGACCTGAATATCGCCATCGTAAGCGGAGAAACCTCGATAGACCCCATGTCATTTGAAAATATCGAGATAGACGGTGGCAGCGGTGAGATCAAGGTACGCGGATGCGATCTGGACGATAACTTCAAGGCAAACACCGTCTCAGGTTCAGTGAACTGTGAGGGATTAAATGCCGGTGATGTGTCTGTCAATACGACAAGCGGGGAAGTAAGCCTCACTAAGACAAATGCGAAAGATGTTGATATCGATTGCATAAGCGGCAGTGTTTCCCTGAACTCACTGAGCGCTTCCTCGGTCGACATCCAGACCACCAGCGGCGAAGTCACACTTGATGATTACCAAAGCAAGAGTACCGATATATCCACCGTCAGCGGAGATGTGTCAGGTACACTCATCGGCGATTACAACATCTCTTATGATACCGTAAGCGGTGATTCCAACATCAGCATTTCCAGCATTGCAGGGGGAAACCGTTTCGATGTTGAAACCACCAGCGGCAATCTGACTCTTAAGTAAACGGAAACACTTAAGTAAGTCTAAACTCTTAGGTAAACGTAAATTCGTTAAATACCAGACGGCAGTCTTTATCGGCTGTCAGAAATTCAAAGAATACTGCATGCTTTCCGGTCACGGTGCTCGTTACGGGTGCCGTGATCTCTTCATATCCGCCGTCAGCGGATCCGTCGGTCCCAGAGGCTACCGCATCCTCAAGAGACCTGATATGTGACTCAAGTTTCGCAACGATCTCTCCGTCATACGAATCCAGACGGACATTTACAGTCACATCGGAAGCAACATTCATGCTCTTGATCCATAAGCTGACGCTATCGGGTGACTCCCCGCCGAAGTTCAGATATTTATATCCTATCGTAGCTTTATCCGCTATGTTCATGATCGGTGATGAGTACACGCCGGGCTTGTCGTATATGAGAGTAGGTTTCTTATCTATGTCAAAGTCCGTGAAATCTGGACTTGCGAACCCCTTTGCATATCTTTGACTGAGTTGGTCAAACATTTCGGCGCTGAGTCCGCTCTCCGGCGTATATACGGGCACCACGATCATCTTGCGTCTGGCGATCGCAGCAAGTTCCTCATCATTATTCTTCCTGGCTATCTCGGATATTCCGCCGGGACAGGATACCTTATACACACTGTCGCATGTACCGTCCCACATATGGCATGCATAACCTGCGGATACGATCAGTCTCGCATCTATTCCGCCTAAGTTTCCGCCCTGTGAAGTCATCTCCACCGGTACTGAAGCTACAGGCTCTCCGTCCTTATAGATAACTCTTCCTATGAACGGTTGACCCTTTTGGTCAAAAGCAACCTCAACAGGCTCTATCATGGCCTGTCTGGAGAATTCGTCGATACCGGTCTGTCTGTGATAGAAGATGAACCATTTATCATTCACCTTCATCAGCGAACCGTGGTTATTGCCCCACTGATATGTCATCAGGCCGTAACCCTCGATATCCTCTCCGACTTTGCGGCCGCCCCGGCTTACATCGGGAACTATGTTTCCTCCGTTGAAACTGATGTCGCCACCCTTTCTGTATCCGGACAGGGGCTTGTCGCTCCACATGTATGAGAGGAATCCGAAGCATGGGCCGTATACGCCGAGCTCCGGCATCTCTTCCTGATGTCTCTTGGAATAAATGAAGATATACTTATCTCCTATCTTACGGGGACTGGATGCCTCGAAGAAAGCATCCTCCGCGGAGAGATGTTCGGTTTCCTGGATCCAGGGTGCATCCGCATGACCGATCAGATTTTCCACATATGTGCCTTCCTTGATGGTGGCCATATCGTCATTCAGTTCCGCGGCATAAGATCCGCAGAATCCCCAGTAAGCATATACACGACCGTCGTCATCAACGAGCACGCCGGGATCGAACTTAAGATCCGTCAGCACGGGATCCGTAAAAGGTCCCCAGGGGGTATCGGACTTCGCAACATAGATATATGTGCCTCTGTCCTCAGCTACATACATATAGTAAGTGCCGTCCTTATATACGACATCCGGCGCGTACATCGGCGTATCGTATGTCGCACGGTAGCATACACCGTGATACTTCCAGTTCGTCAGATCATCGACGGGAGCACTCCATACCACATAGTCGAATCCGCAGTATTCGGTATAAATACTGTCGTGGGATCCGTACACATATACTCTCGTCTCCCCGTCATGGGTAAAAACTCTCGGTTCTCCGTCCGGGATATGCTCCCAGAGAGGCATGTAGGGATTGGCACTTGTCAGTCTCTTTTTCATTGGCGTAAGTCTCCTTATCATTTAGTTTTTTATAAAGGAAAAGGGCCAGCCCTTACGGCCGGCCCCGTTACACACAATATAAACGTCTTATACAGACATATCAAAGTTTCCGCCGATATTCGGCATCACCGAGCGCTCCATCATCTTGACCATGTCAGCACCATTATCGCGGAAGTTATCGAGAGTTTTGTCAAGCATTGCAACTCCGATATCCTGTGCTGTCTTGTTCGCTGCCATTGCCATCGACATAGACGCTATATCAGGTGTAACCATCATAGAAACATCCATTTTTCTACCTCCTATGTCCCATCAAATCCGTTTGATAGTTATAATTATTATAGCATTGCCATCAATATATGGCAACCACTACATATTGACACAGGCCGCGGCCGATCCGGCTCATCACACACAACTCCGGAAGTGACTAAACTGTAATGGAAAAGTTGCCCGATTGTTATATGATGTTATTGGCAGTCTGTGCATTAATGATCCGTGAGGTATACGTATGAGGATTTTATTACTTGAAGATGATGATGCCATAGGGATGGGGCTCAAATACTCATTGGAAAAGGAAAATTATGAGGTGATTCTCGCAAGATCAAAGAAAGAGTCACTTGAAGTATGGCAAAACGGCCGGTTTGACCTGTGCATTCTGGACATCAATCTTCCCGACGGAAACGGATACGATGTGTGTAAATATATCAAAGAATCCGAGGATGTCCCGGTGATCTTTCTGACTGCGAGCGACGCCGAGGTAAACGTCGTCATGGGGCTTGAAATGGGTGCCGATGACTATGTATGCAAGCCGTTTCGGATCAACGAACTCATGGCCAGGATAAGGACCGTCCTCAGAAGACATGACCGCAGTTCTCCCTCCTCAGCCCCGGACAGCGAGGGGATCATTAAGATCGATAACCTTCGCATACATGTAAGTGAAGCCAGGGTGGGGATAGTCGACGAACAGACCGGTGCAGAGGAAAAGGTCGAACTGACGGCTTTGGAATACCGTCTGCTTCTTACCTTCTGCAATAACAGGGGAAATGTCATGTCCAGGACTCAGCTTCTCGAAGACATGTGGGATGTTGACGGCAACTTCGTAAACGACAACACTTTGACCGTATATATCAAGAGGCTCAGAGATAAGATAGAACGCGACCCTGCAGATCCAAAGATCATCAGGACCGTTCGCGGACTGGGATATATAGTCGATAAAGGATAACCCGCATATGCTCAAAAACAAAGAATTCAGAAACATGCTTATAGCGGCAGTCTCCGTCACTGCCTCCGCTTCGATCTGCGGATATGCTCTTTGCGGCATAGCCGCATTAATTCTTATATTGCTGACGGGAATCGTCATAACGGGCGGTTTCTGCCTCATCACAAAACGAAGATACGAAGCCATAGACGCTCTTAATTCATATCTTGAAAAAGTACTTGCCGGGGGCGAGGTCCCGGGCATTCTTGACCAGGAGGAAGGCGAGCTGTCCATCCTTAAAACAAACATCTATAAAGCGACCACGACTTTAAGCTACCAAAAGGACCTCCTCGCCAAAGACAAGACGGCCCTTTCCGCCGCACTCGCGGATATCAGCCATCAGCTCAAGACTCCGCTCACGTCCATGATCGTCATGAACGATCTCCTGATGACGGAGGACGACAAGAATAAGCGCGACGAATTCCTAAAGACGCAGTCGGATCAGCTTGACAGAATGAACTGGCTCATACAGACTCTGCTGAAACTGTCCCGTATCGATGCAGGGACCACAGTCATGCAGCCCGAAACGGTGAATGCGGATGTATTGATCAATGAAGTAATGAAACCCTTTGAGATCCAGATGGAGCTCAAAAACATAAAATATGAGCCGGATATACGGGATATCTCATTCAAATGCGATAAAAACTGGACGATAGAAGCACTCCAGAACATAGTCAAAAACTGCATCGAGCACCTTGATGAAGGAGGAACGCTGCAGATCTGTACCGAAGAGACCGTCATTTACTCACAGATACTGATCAAAGATAACGGATGCGGGCTGGACGAGGACGATCTCGGTCATATTTTCGAGAGATTCTACCGGGGCAAAAATGCAAAGAAGGACAGCGTCGGTATCGGACTTGCCCTGTCCAAAAGCATCATCAACTCTCAACACGGAGACATTTTAGTTGATAGTCATCCCGGAGCCGGAACCGAATTCACCGTGCGCTTCTATAAGACCATCATCTGAATCACGCATTATTACAAAAGTGTAATAAGTAAGTCACTTAACTGTAAGAGTGCCGCTGTATTCTGTTCTCAGATAAAGGCAAAATACGTTTTCTGAGAAGGGAGATAAATAAATGAACATTTTGGAGATCAGAGATCTGTGCAAGGTATACGGAGAGGGCGAGACAAGGGTTGATGCTCTCAAAGACGTATCTTTCGATGTGGAACAGGGCGAGTTCGTAGCGATCGTAGGTCCCTCGGGATCAGGCAAGTCAACTCTGCTTCACATCCTTGGCGGTGTGGATGTTCCCACATCCGGAGAATGCCGTATAGCCGGAACGGATATAGTTAAACTCGACGAAAGCAAACTGGCCATATTCCGCAGAAGGAATATAGGCCTGATCTATCAGTTCTACAACCTTATTCCTATTTTGAATGTAGAAGAAAACATGACACTGCCGATCCTGCTGGACGGCAAGAAGCCCGACAGGACTCTGTTAAACGATCTGGTGGAAAAGCTCGGATTAAAAGACAGGCTATCCCATCTTCCCAACCAGCTCTCCGGAGGACAGCAGCAGAGAGTGTCTATCGGAAGAGCCCTGATGAATCACCCCGCTCTCCTGCTCGCGGATGAGCCGACCGGCAATCTCGATTCGGAGAACAGCAGGGAGATCATCTCGCTTCTTCGCAAGTTTAACAAAGAAGACAACCAGACAGTAATCATCATCACGCATGATGAGAAGATCGCCCTGACCGCGGACAGAGTCATCACTATCGAGGATGGCATAATAAAGCGTGATTCGAAGACGGAAGGGGTGATGGCATAATGAATATCGTATACAGGCTGACACTCAGACATCTTCTGGAAAACAAAAAAAGATCCGTCGTGACGATCCTCGGTATCGCCATATCGACGGCACTTATCAGTGCGATCCTGCTCGGAGTTTTTTCCTTCTTCAACTTCTTCGGATACATCTCGGTCCAGACTTCAGGAGCGGCTCATGCCGTATTTGAGAATGTGTCCGAGGATCAGTACCGGGCTCTGCTCGCGGATAATACCATCGAGTCCGTGGGACTAAGAGACGTTGATGAGGAAAAGTCCGGCGTGAGGCTTATGTGCGATACCGAAGACAGATTCAGGATCGGCAACATCGACCATGCCACGCTAAGTGACATCTCAATGAGAGTGGTTTCCGATCATGAAGGGACTCTTCCGCGCAACTCATCGGAGATAGCCGTAGAAGAAAAATTTCTTAAGGATAACGGTCTTAATCTTCATGTGGGAGATAGTCTCACATTCGAAGAAGGCTACAGATATGTGGACAACGAGCTTGAAGGCTTTGCATACCTCGGAGGCAATTACAGATCCGATGAATCATTTGAGGCAAAGTCTGTGGAGACATGCACGATCACGGCGATCCTGCACGGAAATCGTGCTACGAGGGACTGGGATATCCTCCGGGGCCTTGATGATGACATCTACCCTGATCAGGAGCATGCAACGGTGTCCATAATGCTCAGGAAATGTGACCATACGGCGATCAGGCAGATCAAAGAACTGGTCAAAGAATACGGAATACAGAAGTTTGCGATCAACACCGAATACATGCTGAGCCGCTTTGCCCTTGAGGGAAGTTCGGGCGCTTACAAACATTTCTTCATCCTGATGGGGATAGCTCTTGTGATCGTGATCATAACTTCGGTCATTCTGATCTTTAACTCCATCGGAATGTCTCTTACCGAGAGGATGAGATATCTGGGAATGCTGGCAAGCGTCGGAGCAACAGCAAGGCAAAAGAGATTTTCGATATATTACGAAGGATTTATCCTGGGCATCATCGGTATCCCTCTGGGACTTCTCATAGGTTATACCGGCACGAGGATCACTCTTGCATTTCTCGGAAAGAAGATCCTCGAAGCGGACATCCTGGCCGGTGCGGAAGGAATGCGGGGAACCATCCCGATAGTATGTGCTCCCGGAGTGATCGCAGCCATAGTTTTCTTTTCCGCACTCACCATACTGATCGCTGTTTTGGTACCGAGCATCAAAGCATCCGGTATCATGCCCATCGATGCGCTCAGACAGAACAATGTGATCAGGGTAGGAGCAAGAAAACTTCGGATCAACCCTCTCGTCAGGAAGATCTTCGGATATGAAGGCGAGCTCGCATATAAGAATATCAAGAGAAACGGCATTAAGGGAAAAGTTATCACGGTCTCCATCGCAGTCTCGGTGATCCTGTTCCTTACCATCAATTTCTTTTGCAGGTCACTGACCAGAGCCAATGACTATGACGTAAACATTCCCTATCAGATCATCGCATCATGTTCTCTTGATGAAAGCGACAGATTACGGAGTGAGATCAGTGATATCGAAGGAGTCGATGATGTTTACAGTGCCGGCCTGATCCACTTTACCTTCAAAAAGAATCCCGATGATACACAGACCGTTCTGGCAAATACGGATATTGCGGATAAATCCTTTTTGACGGGAGATTACCGTGACAGGCTGGACCTGACCGTGATGGCTGTGTCTATAGTCGATGATGAGGATTTTGACAGGATACTGGAAAGCAACATGCTCTCAAAAGAAGATTACTATTCGGGGAAACTCCGCGGAGTCCTTTTAAACAGTTTCTTCCATGGCGTGAAGGATAAGCCCGTTTTTGAAGAAAGCATCATAGGCCAAAGCCTTCATTATGATGAAACCGAAGGTTTCCCTCCGGCGATCGAGATAGGTGCATTGGTTTCGTACGATGCTGATATGAAGGTATATGATTATGTGCCTGCAAGGTCGGTAACGGTTTTTGTTCCGAAGTCCGTATATTATGACAGAGCAAAAGAGGTAATTCCCGAAGATGAACTCACTCTCGATCTGGGAGTTGAATGCAGCGACAGCAAAGCGGTTTATCCGGAGATCTACAGGATCATGACTGAAGGAGGCTACCACCACTATTTCTGTACTGACCTTACGGATTCGCTGAAGATCATGGACACCATCACGCTCATGCTCAATACGGCCATGTACGGCTTTACGATCCTTCTTACTCTCATCGCCGTAGCAAACATCATAAACACCATCTCCACCGGAGTCTTACTCAGGAGAAAAGAGTTTGCGATGTATAAGTCGGTCGGACTTGATAATAATGGATTTAAAAAGATGATATGGCTTGAAACGCTTCTTTACGGCATCAAAGCTCTGATACTGGGAATTCCGATATCGCTTCTGTTAAGCTTTATCATGTACTCGTCATTTGACTCAAAGCTTTTTACCTTTGATCCGGATCTGATCATGTACATAGCGGTGATCGCAGCGGTATTTGGCATACTCGGGATCAGCATGGCTCTGAGCATCAATAAGATCCGAAACGAGAACATCATAGAAGCTCTAAAGGAAGATGCCGTATGATGACCGGCCTAACTACCAGCAGCAGTTGATGATGTGATCTCGCATCAGCAGAACCTTGGACGGAGCGATGGATATGCAGTCCGCACCTGTATCCAGGAATCTGGAAGCATAGTCTCTCCTGGCAGCAAGCTCGCCGCATATGCTTACCTTTAAGCCTGCCTTGTGCGCTGTCCTGACCACGTTTCTGATAGTCATGAAAAGTTTGGCATAATCATCGTCTATGGAAGGATTGGCTCTCTCATACCGGTCTATTCCGTACAGGTCGCAGGTCAGATCGTTGGTCCCGATGGATATGAACTCAGCATGATCAACAAGCCTGTCTATCTGTTCGACAGCCTTGACAGTCTCTACCATGATACCCTGAGGGATGTTTGTTGAGCCGACTTCGGAGAGCATGCTCCACTTGACTTCGCCGAACAATGAGTTGGCCTGCATGACCTCCTCTGCCGAAGTCACATAGGGATACATGATCTTCAGCTCACCGTGGATCGAAGCTCTGATCAGGGCACGCAGCTGTGTTCGGAACAGTTCCTGATGCTCAAGAGAAAAAGCCAGACCGCGCTTATCGCCCATCTCCAGATATGAAACCCTCTTATCACCGCCCAGATCCATGGTACGGATGGTAAGCGGCTTACCCTTACATACCGTCAGCAGTTTCTTATATACCGAATACTGTTCGTCTTCCGAAGGGGGCTCCGGCCTGTCCAGGAAGATGAACTCGCTGCGGTAAAGGCCGATGCCCTCGGCATCATTCTTAAGCGCCATCTTAAGATCCACTACGGATGCGATGTTCGCATACAGATCGATATGCTTCCCGCCGCGGGTCTTGGTTTCCATTCCGATCGCACGCTGGAGTTCGTATTTCGACGGATCGGTACTCTTTTTGGCCTCTTCGGTAAAGTCGACATCCGGCTGTATGATGATCTCACCCGTATCGGCATTGACATAGATCGGGGTTCCATCCTCTATGGCCTCAAGATTCAGCGGAACAGACACTACCATGGGAATGTCCATCATATTGGCAAGTATCGAAGCATGGGAAGTGGGGCTTCCGTTGACGGTGACTATAGCCTGGACCCGGTCACGTTCAAGTTCTATCACATCGCTGGGAAGCAGGCTTCCTGCGACCAGGATATACGGGTAATCATCCTTCACGGCCGGCTCTTCATCGGTGATCGGCTCATCATCACCTTCTTCAAGTACGGTGATGATCTCTCTTGCGATATCGCGGACATCATCGGCACGTGCGGCCATATAATCGTCTTCCATCTCGGCGAACTTCGAAGCAAGTGCTTCTCCGGTATGAGTGACGGCATCGATCGCATCCATGCGGCCTTCCTCGATGCATATCCTCGACAGGTTCCTGAATTCATTTCCTTCGAGTACGAGCTGATGCATCAGAAAGATCTGGGCTGCATCCGTGCCCGCTTTGACACCTGCATCCAGGACCATCTTATCCATCCTGACACGTGTCTTTTCCAACGCACGTTCAAGACGGAGCAGTTCGGTTTGCACACGGCCGGGCGCGCTCATCACAGCATCGTCATCATCCTCGGTAAAACGAGTTTTCTCTTTGTTAGCCCTCATGACATATGCGGGACCTATCGCAACGCCTTCACATACAGTTACACCCTTATATCTCTCCATCGCTTTTCCCCACTATACATGAAATCTTCTCTGAAGTTCATCCGGCACTCTTTTTCCCTTAAATACCACAGCCCCCATGAATCCTACAACTCCGGCCATCATGCACACGACCCACATCACGCTTTTCTCTCCCGTGATGATCATGCACAGAACTCCCATGATGATGCACAGGAAACTGCATCCGAGCAGATACGGCATGGCGTTCCGTGCCTTGTCTATCATCATGAATATGAACAGAAGCACTTCCGCGGCTATAGCCAGAGAAGGCATGATATACCAGAAATAGATCGGTCTTATATCTCTTATGATGATAAAAGTAAACATGATCAGTATGGCCGCCCAGAAAGTATTCAGTGTTACGACCTTGGCCGGATTGTGATGCCCGTGGATAACGGCCGCGAGCCACAGTTCACCGCCTATCACCCATACACATACGAGCAGGCTCCAGTGAAAAGTTGTTTTCACATCGAGCAGAAATTCGCATGCCAGACTGACTATCATGGCTGTGAGTGCAAGGAACATCTGGATCTTATACAGCATGGATTGCTTACGCATCACGTCGATCGAAGGATACACACGCTCGGAAGCCTCACCCTGCAGATTGTTCTGACACAGCGGGCACTTGTTCATATCGCCTTCTATATGCGCTTTGCAGCTCGGACAATATTTCATCAGCGTATAACCTCCGTTGCGTTCACGGTCACTTCTATGTCTTCGGCAGTCAGTTTGCGAACGAAATTCTTGATGAATCTGGTATCGTTGTAAGCACTGGTCATCCCGAGCCGTAATTTCCCGTTGTAGGTGAATACCGTGAAGAACATCTCGGAATGCGAACAGAACGCACTGTAACTCTCTATGTAGGGCTTAAGTTTTTCATCGGGTTTTATCTCTCCCATATTGGAGAGAACGAATGACACGGTCTTGTTCTCAAGCTTGGAAAACGCTCTGACCACCGGCTGCTTGATCATAAGAGGTACCATACGTATAAAAAGGAGCCTCTCAAGCGTCTGATATGAGTCCATCTGCTCCGCTATGTTCTCCGGTTTCATCGCAGCCTTGATATCCAGGTCTATATGCCGGCCTATGGTCGCTATATCTTCTTCTCCGGAAAGGTGACATCTGATATTGATGCTGTTAAAGAAATTCCTGGATGTCTCCGACGGAAAATACTGTCTTAAGTTCACGGGTACGCTTATGGTTATGGGCTGCTTGCGCATGAGCGCGGGCATATCGTGATACATGCTGCTGACCATGAGGGCCCCTATATATCCGGTCAGGGATACTCCGGCTTCTTTAGCCAGACTCCTGACGCTGTCAAAGTCCATCGTTATCTCCATGAACTGAAGCTGGTCATACGGGAGTTTGCGCCCCACCGGATGATAAGCCTTGATCGGCGGAGTTTTCTTTAATCCCTTATTACCGTAGTACTGACTGTAGCTGTTCTGCGTAAGATCTCCGTCGGAAGCTCCGCTCCCCGTCTTAACATCACCGATCTTATCCGGATGAGCTAACTTCAGGTACTCGGCGATGATCACGTCGAAGAACTCGAACATCCCCGTCCCGTCGCTTAATGCGTGGAACATGTCCAGATTGATGCGGCGTCCGAAATAGCTGACACGATAATGGAGGACTCCGTTATAGTCACTGCCGTAGAGCTGCGGGCAGGGACGCCCCTTTTCCTCGCAAACCTCGGGGAGTGCGTCGGTAGTCTCTATATAATGCCAGAAAAAACCTCTTCGGATACGTACCTGAAACTGAGGTCTGATCTCTATCGCATTCAAAAGTGCCTGCTGAAGAAGCTCGGGATCGATCTTCTCCGTCAGGGTCACGCTTTCACGCATGGTCCTGGTATCCCTTCGGTTATGGGATGCCAGAAAGACCTTGGCCACATTATCGGTTTTGTACCATGTGGTCTCACTCATAGTCCGAGCTCCTTAACAAAAACTTCCACATCTTTAAGTGCCTGAGCGGCTTTGGGGGAGGGAAGTAGCTGGAACACATGCCAGCAGCCTGCAAATACCTGCAGTCTGGTGATGCATCCGGCCTTGTGCATTTTCTTATACAGATTCTCGCTGTCACCGCGAAGTATCTCGTTGCTCCCGACCTGGATGAGTGTGGGAGGCATACCCTCCATGTCCGCAAACAGCGGACTCAATGAAGGATTGGAAAAGTCGGTCTCGCCCCCTGCATATGCGTTTCTCACACCGTATACATACTCTATGGTGAGCATGGGATCCGAGTCCTTATATTTTTCATATGATGCGGAAGAAGCAGTCATGTCGGTCCAGGGGCTCATGAGGATCATGGCCGCGGGAAGCTGCCGCTTCTGCGATTTGAGTACCAGTGTAAGTTCCAGAGCAAGATTGCCGCCGGCAGAATCACCCAGCACGATGATCTCATCCGCGCCGTACCCCAGATACATCAGATGGTTCCATATGGTCACCGCATCCTCTATGGCTGCCGGATAAGGATTCTCGGGTGCAAGGCGGTACTGAAAGCTGCATACACTCATGCCCAGATGAAATACCATCTTGCCTGCGAGCATCCCGGAATATCCCAGGCCGCCTGCGGTATATCCGCCGCCGTGACAATACAGGATGATCGGTTTGTCTCTGTGAGGAAAATCGGGGACAGACCACTCCACGGGGATCCCTTCCACCTCTTCTTTTCGATGGGATACTCCCACGGCGGGAGTTATGAGTTTGGACAGTCTTTCATGAGAGGCACGCTGCTTGTTGAGCGTCTCGGCTCTTTCAACCTCCGATACGGCGATAGCGGAATGGATCGCCTTCACGGCTTTCATGATGGGATCCATCTTAACCTCTATGTTTTCTGTTGTATTGACGAAGGATACTTTTTTTCTCATGTCAGATCATTGCCTGCCATTATGTCAAAAATACTCAGCTGTCCGGTCTCCGGCAATCCCGACAGGATCCCGAGTTCGGTGAATTTCTCCACGTTGGTCTTGGATGCTTTGGTACGCTCTCTGAACTCTGCCTTGGATATGAAAGGTCCCTGGGCGGCGGCTGCCACTATCGCTTCCGCAACTTCGGATCCGATACCGTCGATACTCGAGAGCGCCGGCATGATGCCCTTACCTTCAATTATACGGAAATTCTTGGAATCTACCAGCGATATATCTATCGGAACAAATTCTATTCCGCGCGCATACATCTCCTGAGCGATCCTCATATCCCTGTATGTATTCTTCTCGGTCGCGCTCAGTTTATTCTCCGAAGCCTTTCTCCTGAGTTCATTCAGGTTCGCCTCGAGTCTGCTCCTGCCCATGGCCATAAGTTCATACGAGAATCCCGAAGCGCGGATGGTAAAGTATGCAGCATAATATGCCTCCGGATAGTAAACCTTGCAATATGCGATCCTGAGCGCCATGATAACGTATGCTGCGGCATGCGCTTTCGGGAACATGTACTCGATACGCTCGCACGACCAGATATACCAGTCGGGCACATCATGTGCTGCCATATCGGCTTTCCATGCATCCCACTGTTTGCATTTATGAGAAGCGACCTTACCCTTGCGGACATTCTCCATGATGTTGAATGCTTCCTCGGGCTCAAGTCCCTTCTGTATCAGATATATCATGATATCATCACGACAGCAGATGGCCGTGGATATCGTAGCCTTGCCTTCACGGATCAGCGTCTGCGCGTTGTCACCCCACACTCCGGTTCCGTGTCCGAGTCCCGATATACGGATCAGATCCGACATGTACTGAGGCTGAGTCTCGATAAGCATTGACATGGCATTGTCGGTACCGAACTCAGGGATGCCCAGACATCCGAGTTTGGTCCCGGGGATATCATCAGGCGTGATGCCGAGCGCTTCCGTGCTTAAGAAAAGCGACATGACCTTCTCATCATCAAGAGGGATCTCGGTGGGATCGAGTCCCGTAAGATCCTGGAGCATGCGCATCATGCTCGGATCATCGTGACCGAGTATGTCGAGTTTGAGCAGGTTATGGTCGATGGAGTGATAATCAAAATGCGTGGTGATGATATCGGTATCCATCTTATTTGCGGGATGCTGGATCGGTGTGAAGGAATAGATATCCTCACCCATCGGAAGCACGACGATGCCGCCGGGGTGCTGTCCGGTCGATTTACGAACGCCCTCGCAATGTGATGCCAGACGTTCTATCTCGCATCTTCTCTTTTTGATGTGCAGATCTTCAAAGAAATGGCTGACATATCCGTATGCGGTCTTCTCTGCGAGAGAACCGATGGTACCCGCGCGGAATGTCTGTCCGTATCCGAAGATGACCTCGGTATATTTATGCGCTTTGGACTGGTATTCGCCTGAGAAGTTTAAGTCTATATCCGGCTCTTTATTGCCCTTGAATCCCAGGAATGTCTCAAACGGTATGTCGTATCCGTCGCGGCATAATTCCTCACCGCAGACGGGACACTTCTTCACGGGCATATCGGTTCCGGCCATGCCGCCGAATGCCTTAACCTCCTCGGAGTCAAAATCATAGTAATGACACTTCGGACAATAGTAGTGCGGTGCAAGTGAATTGACTTCGGTGATCCCGGCAAGGAATGCTACGAAGGAAGATCCGACCGATCCTCTCGATCCGACCAGATATCCGTCTTCGACAGATTTCCATACCAGTTTCTGCGCTATGATATACATCACCGCAAAGCCGTTGCCGATGATGGATTTAAGCTCTCTCTCCATACGTTCGGACACGACTTCCGGAAGTTCTTCGCCGTATATCTCATGCGCCTTGTTCTCGCATATCTCACGCAGGAGCACATCGGAATTCTCGATGACGGGAGGACATTTGTCGGGACGCACGGGTGACATGGAATCCACCATGTCCGAGATGTATCTGGTGTTGGTCACGACGACTTCATAAGCTTTGGCTTCGCCCAGATAATCAAATTCCTCAAGCATCTCTTCCGTCGTACGTAAGTATAGCGGAGGCGAAACTTCCCCTTCTTCCCCGCCGTGATTGGCCAGGATGATGCGTCTGTATATCTCATCCTCGGGATCCATGAAGTGCACGTCACCTGTTGCGACAACGGGCTTGTGCCACTTTTCACCGAGCTTGACGATCTTGCGGTTGATATCCCTGATATCTTCTTCGGAATTGACGGTCCTGTACTTCGGACTGTTTATCATGAACCGGTCGTTATCAACCGGCTGTATCTCCAGGTAGTCATAGAACTCTACGATATGAGCTATCTGTTCCTCGCCCCTGTTCTCCACGAGTGCTTCGAACAGTTCGCCGGCACAGCATGCGCTGCCCACTATCAGTCCCTCGCGATACTTATTCAGCATGCTCTTCGGGATCTTGGGAAAACGTGAAAAATAATCCAGGTGCGACATGCTCACGAGTCTGTAGAGATTGACGCGTCCGATATTGTTCTTGGCCAGGATGATGCAGTGAGAAGGGCGAAGTCCTCTGATGACATCAAAGCCCTCTTCGGCAAATCTGTTGAGAGCCTCGAAATCATGTATGTCCATGCCTTCAAGCTTTTCCAGGAGTTTCAGGAAGATATGAGCCGTACACTCGGCATCGTCGACAGCACGGTGATGATGGCCCATATCGACATTGAGCATCTTGGCTACCGCATCCAGAGTGTATTTCTTATGTCCCGTGAGCAGAGCTCTGGACATGCCCAGTGTATCGGCATAAGTATTCTCATATTTCAGGCCGAGCACGGTCTTCATCTTCTCACGGATGAAGCTGACATCAAACTCCACGTTATGTCCGACGAGAACGGTATCTTCTCCGCCGATGAAATCCAGGAATCTGGGCAGAGCGATATCGACCGTATCCTGACCCATGACCATCGAATCATTGATCGATGTGACCTGTTCTATCTCGAACGGGATCGGTACTTTGGGATCGACGAATGTGGCGAACCTGTCTGTTATCTTCCCGTTTTCTATCTTGACCGCACCGATCTCTATGATATGATCATCGACCGGAGAAAATCCTGTGGTCTCAAGGTCGAATACCACATAGGTCTGAGAGTCGATCGTTCTATTCGTATCTCCGTTTACTATCTTCTTCAGATCATCGACAAGGTATGCTTCCACACCATATATAATCTTAAAGAAATCCTGCTTGTCGGGATCGGGATCTCCGGCATTTTCCCTTTTGCCTTTTTCCTTGTCCCACAGATCCGTCCATGTATGAAATGCATCGGTAAAGCCCTGAACGACACCGTGATCGGTGATCGCTATGGAAGGCATGCCCCACTCATATGCGCGCTTCACCAGATCAGCGCACGCACTGACTCCGTCAAGCTCGCTCATCTTGGTATGGCAATGAAGCTCAACCCTCTTTATCTCGGCCTTATCGCGTCGTTTTTCGCGGAAATCGTTTATCAGACGGATACATGTAACGGAGGTCATGGTGACTTCCTTATCCCAGTCATCCATCACGCACTTGCCGCGTACTTTGACAAACGCGCCCTTCTTTAAATCGTTGGTAAGTTCGATGACCTGATCGCGATGGATGAAAAGCTTCGCTTTGATACTGTCCTCAAAATCCGTGACAATGAAACTCACGATGGTCTTATCGTTCTTGATCTGCTGTGTCTCAACCGATGTGACCATGCCGCGTATGGTGCATATTCCTATATCTCCCTCGATATCGGATATCGGGATCGAATCTTCATCAAAGTTCTTGCCGAAGATCACTGTCGGATCATCGGAATGCCGAAGCGGGGAGATCTTAGACTTCTTTCCGCGTCCGGACTTATGATCGTCTTCCTTGGGCGTCTCGACAGTTTTTTCTTCGGATCCTTCTTCCGCATCTTCGTCGCGCTCCGGCGGTTCTGCGCCGGGCACGATGTGCGAGATCCCGTCGGGAGCCGCAACGTCTCCGATCCAGCTTCCGGTCCAGCCTTTATCGGGTTCGGGTTTCGTCTTTTTATCGTATAAGATGTATATCCTGGCATCGATGCCGCATCTGTCGGTAAAGATCTTAAGCAGGAAATCCTCCAGCTCCGAGACCGTCTTTTGCGGATATACGCCTTCCTCGAGAGTGATGTTCATCGTATCGCCCTCGGGAAAATCTATTCGTGCGTTGCTGAGTATATCGAAGAGGACATGCCCCCTGTCGTTAACCTCATCAAAAATGGAATCCCTGTATATCCCGTAGAGCTTCGACAAGTCATACTGCGCCGAAAGATTGAATTTGGGATAGATCCGGATCTCGGGCCCTTTTTCGCCGAACTGACGTCTGATCCTGTCTCTCACATCACTTAACTGACGGTATGTGATCAGATTCTCGCTGCTTAAATATATGCGCATGACGGTCCTGTCGGAGGTTGCGGACACGCGGACCACATCCACATGCTCAAAAAGATCATGCAGAAGGCCGTCAAGTTTTATGGTAGGAAATACTTCGTAAAAATTCTTTATATCCATGTGATCTTATCAATGTTTAAATGATCAATCGTTCCAATGAAGGAGTTCGTCCCTTAATGCATCAAGGAGTTCATCCTCGGGTATCTTGCGGATGACCTCGCCGTGACGTATGAGCACGCCCTCGCCTATGCCGCCGGCGATACCTATGTCGGCCTCTTTCGCCTCTCCGGGACCGTTCACGACACATCCCATGACAGCCACCTTGATGTCCAGAGGGATGTCTGCCACCATCTCCTCAACCTTATTGGCCAGACCTATCAGATCGATACGGGTCCGTCCGCAGGTCGGGCAGCTCACGACCTCGATGCCGCCGCTCCTGAGCCCCAGAGTACGTAAGATCAGTTTCGCCGTCCTTACCTCCTCTACAGGGTCTCCCGTCAGAGACACTCTGATCGTGTCGCCTATTCCCTGAGAAAGGATCATGCCCAGGCCGAGCGAAGATTTGATATTGCCGCTCCAAAGCGTTCCCGATTCGGTGATGCCGACATGGAGGGGATATGAGGTTTTCTCTGCTATAAGTTCATGTGCTCTGGCACACATCAGAACATCCGAAGACTTGATGCTTATAACGATCTCGTGATAATCCATATCCTCGATCATCGCAACCTTGTCAAGCGCACTCTCAACTATCCCCTCGGCGGTGACACCGCCGTATTTTTCGACCAGATCCTTTTCCAGCGATCCGGAATTCACGCCGACTCTTATCGGGATATTGCGCTCTTTTGCACACCTGACCACTTCGGAAAGTCTGTCGCGTCCGCCTATGTTTCCGGGGTTTATGCGGATCTTGTCCGCCCCGTTTTCCATGGCAGCTATGGCCATCTTATAATCAAAATGGATATCCGCAACAAGCGGGATGTTTATGTTCTTCTTTATCTCCCGAAGAGCTTCGGCAGCTTCGATCGTCGGGACAGTGCACCTGATGATCTCACAGCCCGCATCCTCCAGTCTCTTTATCTGAGCGATCGTAGCGGACGCATCTTCGGTGTGGGTATTGGTCATGGACTGGATAAGTATCGGATTTCCTCCGCCGATGACCTTATTTCCTATGTGGATTACTCTTGTTTTGTCCCTGTACATATCCTTCTCCGTTATAAATCCGATAAAAAATTATGCATTAATAGAGTAATGCGGTACAAGTACAATCTTACCACATCACGGGGTCGATTTGGAGATTAATGCTCCTCATAAAAGACATATCCGGGATGTCGGTCTCATACTCGACGATAAGCTTCCCATTGCCCAGTTTTTCAAGGGTTTCGCGGTCTATTACAAACTTAAGATCCCCGCCCGGCGAATACGGCGAATCGTATCTTATGAGGCGTTTTTCCCCGTTTTCCAGCTCTATGCTCACGGGCAGGATTTTTTCCGTTTCGGGCAGTTCGCTCGCATATGAGACCGGAGCGGAAAACAAACCTCCGACACCGGTTCCGAGTATGATGCCCGCAAGCAGCGCCCCCATCCAAAGTCCGGGAGAGCGTCTCGCACTTAAGAACACGCTCCTGTTCACATGAATGAACCTTCTGAGCTGTATCCTGCGAAAAACAGCGGCCATGCATCCTCCGGTGACCAGCATGAGTCCCAGATCGCGCATAACCTTAAGATCATTCAGAGCGTTTCCCGATCCTCTGTGCAGGATCGCGTTTTCCAGAATGCCGAAACATCCGTCGGAATATGCCGTATACCAAGCGCACAGAAAAGGAAAAGCGGATATCCCCATCAGAAACATAAATCCCAGTCTGAAAGCGAGATCTGTGTATCCGCTGTTCAGGATAGCCCTTCTGACATCCGATGCGGATGCGTATCTCTCCTCCTCGTTACGACTGACAGCCCTGCTTATCACCCGTGCCAGTCCGTATGAGATATTCGGAGCCGCCACTCTTATCTTATCCATCGTATAGGGCGGTTTATTGAGCATCCTGCCGCTGATCAGACTGTACATGACCGCTCCCCACGAATATATATCACTTCGCACACCTGCATGTCTGGGGGTTCGAAGGCCTCTCTGTTCGGGTGATCCGTACCCTACCGTACCGGCCAGATTCATCGCCTCATCACCGTAACTGACGGCAAGAGCAGTTCCGAAGTCCACCAGCTTGATATGTCCGTCCGGAAGCAGCATTATGTTGGACGGTTTCAGATCCTGATAGATCACCGCGGGATGCAGTCCATGCAGGTATTCGAGGATCTTTAACAGTTCCAGTCCTATCTTTACCGCTCTTTTCTCGTGAAGCGGACCGTGAGACGTGATATACCGCTCCAGATCGGTCCCCTCTATCCACTCCATCACCATGAAGGTGTTCGTGCCTTCCCGTATCAGATCATAGAGTCTGGGAAGACCTTTATGATCCAATGACCTGAGTACGTATGCTTCACGATCCCCGACGGTCTCCACCACCTTGATCGCGACATTCCGCTCCATGCTCTCATCATATCCGCGATATACTTTACCGAAGCCTCCTTCACCCGCGAGGCCGTCTATCCTGTATCTGCCTGCTATCATCTTCATTTCCTGTCCTCCTTTCTTCCGTCCTATCTAAGAACGCATACCGCGCTCCGGTTATCACTTCCGCCCCTGCGGGCAGTCTCCGCGCCGATGCCGGCAAGCCTGCGTTCGATACGCTCATTCGTCACATCATCACCGAGAAGCAGACTGTCTGCGATCTCATGCTCACTTAAAGCTCCGATAAAACCGTCGCTTGCGATCAGAAGTCCGCATCCTTTCCGGATTTTCCCACTTCCCGTATCAGGTGCATAATAGCGCATGCTGCCCAGACATCTGTTCAGCTCGCCGCGTTCATTTACATGAGCGGCAGTCAGCCTCTTAAGTCCGGCGTTCCTCCGGCTTGAACGTGAATACCTGATCGCAAAGCAGCTCGAATCACCCAGATGCGCGAATACGAATCTCCGGCCGCATATAAATACGCAGGTACATGTGGTACCCCAGCTTATGCCCGCGTTATCGGCCGCTTTCTTCAGTTCCGTATGGCAGTCATATATGCATTTGCACAGACTGCGTTTGATCTTTTTTACGGATGAATCACACATCCTGATGCCGGTCGAATAGAACCATCTCACCAGACATTCGGTCGCATAACCGCTCACCGTCTCACCGTGGCTTAATGATCCGATCCCGTCACATACCGCCATCAGGGTGCACTCACCTCTGTCCGTGCTCACCGATTCCAGCGCAAGAGAATCCTCGTTACGTTCACGGCTTCCCACGGACCAGTACACTCCACTGACCATACTTTTTCCTCTTTTCAATTATCTGTTAAGGGCGTTTATTCGGGACAGAATCATCCCGGGAGATTAAGAACTCCCATATTTGATCAGACAAGTATAACACCTGTCGCCATGCTAAATCAACAATACTTATCGATAATATCGTTAAGGATTTTCTTATCGATAGGCTTCTTGATGAAATCCTGCATGCCTTCGGCAAGCAGCATCTCACGGTTGCCGTCTATGGCATTTGCGGTCAGTGCTATGACCGGAACGGTAAGATTAAACCCGCCCAGTTCGCGGATCGCATGCAGGGTCTCGACGCCGTCCATTTCGGGCATCATATGATCCATGAGTATCATGTCAAATCTCTGCGCGGCAGCAAGATCTACGGCTTCACATCCGCTGCCCACCAGAGTGACTTCCATATCGTAAGGAGCAAGCAGTCCCTTTGCGACCATCAGGTTGACCTTGGAATCGTCAACGACCATGACCTTCTTGCCGGGATGCTTGGTGATCACGAACGAATCTTCTTTATCCTTGAATTCATAACTGTCGACTCTGATAGCCCTGGCGATCTCTTCTCCGATGGGCTCATCGTTTCCGAGTCTCTGGAAGTAATTGATATGGAAAGTGGTACCGTGTCCGTAACTGGTATCAACGGTGATATTACCGTCCATGGCTCTGGCAAGCTTAAGACTTATCGAAAGGCCTAGGCCGGCACCGCCGGAATTGCGTTTTCTGTGAGTGTCGGAGGACTGGCTGAACGCATCGAATATATGATACGCATCCTCAGCATGCATGCCGGAACCCGTATCGGAGATATCGGTATAAACCCTGATGCCGCCGTATTCCCTTTCACCCCATATCTTCAGATGCACATATCCGTTTTCCGTAAAATCGATGGAATTGGTAAGAATGTTCAGATACATCTGTCTGATGCGCATCTCATCGCCGATCATCATCCTCGGCATATCGGGATCGGCATCAACGATATACTGCAAAGGAGTGTTGACCATCTTGACTCTGATGATGCCGCCTATCGCATGAAGCATATCAGGCAGCGAGTATTCGTTATCCACCATATCGCTGTGTCCCGACTCTATCTTGGAGATATCCAGAACATCATTGACGATACCGAGAAGACTGTCTCCGGCTTCATGTATGTGCCTGATCTGCTGTTTGGAGTTTTCCTTAGTATCCGGATCTGCGAGCAGGATATCACTGATACCGATGATCGCATTCAGAGGTGTACGTATCTCATGACTCATATTGGCCAGGAATATACTCTTCGCAGCACTTGCTTCCTCTGCGGTACGTATGCTCTCGCACATCTCTCTCATCGCGATACGCATATCGGTAACGTCCTGAACGAAGCATATACGATACAACAGATCGTTGAAATCATCATAATATTCGGTTCTGGTCAGCCGGCAGTACTCATCACGATCGGGAACCACATAGACCTCTTCGCCTTCGATTTCCTCGATCAGCTCGTCCTCATCGGGAAGAGAGAAAAGCTCGTCTTCGATATGGTCGCGCAATTCATCGTCCGTTCTTCCGAAATACTCATTGGCTACCTTGTTCCACAGAACGATCCTGCTGCCCGCATCCATGACCAGAACGGGAACGCTCACGTCCCTGAACACATACTGGCTGATATTGTCCTCATTGATACCGAAAGCCTTATAGCGCCTCGATATCCCATACAAAAGCATGGCGGAAATGAATGCGGCGACCGCACTTCCGGGGATAGCCGCCATATCATACATGGACGGGAGCAGTGTATCAAATATATAACCGAAGAACATGATCGGTGCAAAGAGCATGAACCTCTTGATGATCATATGTTCACGACTGAGCATCGTGGAATGCTTCCAGTACGAAAGAATGACGAAATAGAAAAGGATCGAAACGAGAATGCATCCGAACTGAACATATCTTCCCCAGCTCAGTTTGCTGACAAACCAGTAACCCCAGGGAGTCATCTGGAACGTGACCGAATCTTTCCCCGAGATCTTGATGAGACTTATCACGGATGCGATGCAGTATACCACATAATACGAGTATCTGCTGACTCTCGGGTAATGCGAGAGTTCACCCACATACTCGAGTACTGCCATCATATACAGGATCACTCCGGACAGTGCTATCGCTCTGGCAACATATGCAAGCTCAGAATCATAACACAGTCCCATCCATGCATAACCCGCATCCCATATGAAAACGCACGCAAAGATATAAAACATCCTGCGTGCGACAAAAGATGCATCACTTAATCTGAAACGGGATATTCCAAGGATCAGTGCCCCCGTACCCATTCCGAATAATATGAGAGAGACAATGGCAGCCGAAGCGTACATTTATCGGTCCTCAATGAAACAATCTTGCTATATCATGATACATTACTACAATCATTAATACCACAAAAGCGACCATGCCAACAAGATGTATGATGCCTTCTTTTTCGGGCGGTACTTTATGACCTGTAACGATCTCAATAAAAGCGAATATAAGTCTGCCGCCGTCCAGCGCGGGGATCGGGAGCAGATTGATTATTCCCAAGTTAACGGAAAGCAGGATGAGCAGGTTCATCATCGTGAATATCACACTGGACCATCCGAAAGGCTTTACCTCTTCATATGTATCATTCACGACTTCAGCCATCCCGACAGGTCCCGACAGGGCATCAACGCCCAGCTTGCCGGTAAAGAGCATCATCAGGGACTTGACCGTATACCTCATCCAGTACCGGATCTCATATGCTGAATACCCGAATATCTGAAGAGGATTACAGTCGAGGATCTCTCCGCCTCCTCTGAAGCCTATGTAATATCTCCCGTCCTCTTCGGAATATCTGGGGGTGAGTACTACGGTATGCTTCTCACCGTCCCGCATATACTCGATCGTCATGCTCTCCCCGCTGTCATACATGGCGGATATCATGCTGACTTCACGGTAGAGATGTACACGCTCGCCGTCTATCCGGGTGATAAGGTCTCCCTCCATGAGTCCGGCTTCTTCAGCGGCCGAGTCTTCTATGATCTCACCTATGGTCGGGAGATCCGCTCCGCAGAATCCGACTACTATCAGAGCAAAAACATAGGCAAGGATAAAGTTGGCAAAAGGTCCTGCGGCATATGTCGCAGCCCTCTTGAGCGGCGAAACGTTCGGAAGTGAATGCTCATCCAGTTCCTTCTCATCATCGCCTATCGGTTCTCCACCGTCGAATATGCAAGCTCCACCGAAAGGAAGGAGTCTGAGTGCAAAGAGTGTTTCCCCTTTTTTGAAAGAGAAGAGTTTGGGACCGAAGCCCACCGTAAACTCGTTTACCCTGACACCGCACATGGTACCGACGATGAAATGTCCGAATTCATGCGAGATGATAAGCAGACCTATGATGATTATGAATAAAAGTATCGAGACTATCATATGTATTCCTCGGCACATCTGTCGACTTCGTCGCGGATGGCAAGTATATCCTCAACGGTCGGATCATCGATAACGGCATGTCGTGCCATGCACTCCGATATGATATCGGGTATCTGCACGAACCTGATCCGTCCGTCTATGAGCATCCTGACTGCAGCTTCGTTGGCCGCATTGAATACGGTCGGCATGCTTCCGCCTCTCCTGCAGGCATCATACGCCAGTTTGAGCCCTGTGAAAGTGTCCGTATCCGGCTTTTCGAAGGTCAGTGATCCGAGTGAGAAAAGATCTACTCTTCCGGCATCCATGGGCCTTCTGTCCGGATAGTACAGAGCATACTGGATCGGAAGTTTCATGTCCGGGACGCCGAGCTGGGCCATGATCGCACCGTCAACGTACTGTACCGCGGAATGAACTATGCTCTGAGGATGTATGAGTACCTCTATCCGGTCCGTATCCACATCAAAAAGCCATTTGGCTTCCATGACTTCGAGTCCTTTATTGCAGAGCGACGCGGAATCTATGGTCACCTTACGTCCCATGGACCAGTTCGGATGCCTGAGCGCGTCCTCGAGCGACATGTTCTCAAGTTCGGCTTTGGTCTTTCCCCTGAACGGCCCGCCGGATGCGGTCAGCAGTATCTTCTCCAGTCTCTCTCTCGGTTCTCCGTTAAGCGACTGGAAGATCGCACTGTGTTCGGAATCCACGGGAACGATGTGCACCCCGCATCTTTCGGCCAGCGGCATGATGATGTGTCCGGCGCAGACGAGCGTTTCCTTATTCGCAAGCGCTATATCCTTGCCTGCTTCGATCGCAGCGATCGTTGGGCGTATGCCTATCATTCCCACGATGCCCGTGACCAGTACCGATGATTCCGGTTCGGTCGCAACCTCGATCAGACCTTCCATCCCGCTGACTACACGTGTATCGGTATCTGCTATCCTGCCGCGGAGGTCCTCGGCATCTTTTTCATCCATGCAGGAAACAAGCGTAGGATGAAACTCACGGATCTGGGCTTCGAGAAGCCTGATGTTTCGTCCTGCGGCGAGCGCGGATACTCTTATGTCTTTTTCTTTTCTAACTATGTCCAGCGTCTGGGTTCCGATGGAACCCGTGGACCCTAATACGGATATCGTACGCATGATGTCAAAACCTTACAGAAATCTGCTTAAAATATAAACTATGGGTGCCACAAAGATCACGGAATCAAAACGGTCCATTATGCCGCCATGTCCCGGAAGGAGTTTCCCGTAATCCTTGATATCGTGATTTCTCTTGATCGCGGATGCGGCGAGGTCTCCTACCATCGAAAGAAGCGCTCCGCACACACACATCACGGCTATCACGATCACGGTGATATATGCGGGAGTTTCGGTCGCGGGAGCTATCAGGAACGCGCCGTAGAGACATCCGACAATGACAGAACCGCAAACGCCTCCGACTGCGCCTTCAATGCTCTTCTTGGGAGAAAGGACCGGTGCCATCTTGTGACGGCCGAACTTCATTCCGACCAGGTATGCGCAGATGTCGCATATCCATGAGCAGATGAATACCATCCACACCAGCAGAACGCCCTTCTCAAGACTGCGTATCATATATACAAAAGACAGCATTACCGGGCAATAGATCACCGAGAAGAACGATGATATCGTGCGTGTGGCATCATACTCGGGATACTTAAACACATATACGCTCATATGTGCCATGAGCATGAGTATTATCCCGCATACTTCTATCAGTGTGAAGGTCTCGGAACCGACGAGCTCAAGCGTCCTGATCTCGAGCAGCGCATACCACGCAAAAACGGATATATATCCGACGCAGGTCATGGCATTTATCTTCTGATCCTGTCCGCGGACTCCGAATGCTCCGGACAGTTCGAAGTAACCGACAACGGATGCAAAGAGCAGTACTCCGAGCAGGAATTCCCTTCCGAGCAGAATGAGCACGACCATGAGTGCTCCGCCGATTATGGTAGTAAGTGTCCTCTGGAGAAAGTTACTCATCAGCGCCTCCGAATCTTCTGTCCCTGTGCGTATAGGCTTCCACGGCTTTCTTAAGCTCAGCGGGGCCGAAATCGGGCCATGCCACATCGGTAAAATACAGTTCGGCATAAGCAAGTTCCCACAGAAGGAAATTGGATATGCGTTCCTCACCGCAGGTCCTGATCATGAGATCGGGATCCGGGATATCGGGCGCATCGAGATTGGCGCTTATCGTATCCGCGGTGATATCGGAAGCCGAGATCTCTCCCTTTTCAACGGACTCCGCAATATGTCTTACCGCGCGTGTCAGTTCATCGCGGCCGCCGTAGTTGATGGCCAGGGTCAGAGTCACGCCGTCATATTTTGCGGTATGCTCCTCAACATAAGCTATCGATTCCTGGATATCGGGGTCCAAGCCCGTCTTATCCCCAATCACGCGGATGCGCATATTGTTCTCGTCCGCATCCTTTATACAGGTCTTTAAATATCCGCGGAAAAGCTTCATGAGCGCTCCCACTTCTTCGGCGGTCCTGCTCCAGTTTTCCGTGGAAAAAGCATATAAAGTGACATATTTGATCCCGAGTTCTCCGGCAGCCCTTGTTACATCGGCTACGCGCTTGGCGCCTTCGGTATGCCCGAATGTCCTGGGTTTGCCCTGAGCCTTCGCCCATCGTCCGTTCCCGTCCATTATGATGGCTACATGTGCCGGTATCTTAAGATTATCCTGCATATCCTCTCCCGATCGTTTTTCGTTGTCCTTAAACGTAATAAAGGGGACAAGCTAGCCTGTCCCCCGCTGTGTATTAAACTGTCATGATCTCAGTGGATTTCTCTTCGCATAACTTGTCGATCTTGGATATATACTGATCTGTAAGTTTCTGCAGATCATCTTCAAGGGACTTGATCTCATCCTCCGAGATATCTTCTGCTTTGGAAAGCTTCTTAAATGCGTCGTTGCCGTCACGTCTGATGTTTCTTACGGCCACCTTGGCATCTTCGGCTTTCTTCTTGACCTCCTTGGCGAGATCCTTACGTCTCTCCTCCGTAAGTTCCGGGAAGACCAGTCTGATGACTGCACCGTCATTGGAAGGTGTGATCCCGACATCCGATGCAAGTATCGCTTTTTCGATCTCCTTGATCAGTGTCTTTTCCCAGGGTGCGATCTGGATAAGTCTGGGCTCGGGAACTGTAATGTTTCCTACCGACTGGAGCGGTGTGGGTGTTCCGTAGTAATCCACCTTGATCTTGTCGAGTACATGAGGATTGGCGCGACCTGCTCTGATCGACATGTAATCTCCCGAAAGATGATCCAGAGTCTTCTCCATCTTATCACTGTATGCATTCAGTCTTTCATCCATGATATAACCCCCTTTATCTTATCAGACCGTAACCTTGGTCCCGTGGAACTGCCCCATTACGGAATCCACTATGCTGTTCGGTTCATTGAGTGAAAATACCCACATCGGCATCTTGTTATCTCTGGCAAGTATCGAAGCCGTCATATCAACAACCTGAAGATTGCGTGCTATGACATCGTCGATCGTTATCTCATCGAATCTGACAGCATTCGGATTGAGCTTCGGATCGGAATCATATACTCCGTCCACTGCCTTGGCAAGCAGGATGACATCGGCATCCACTTCAACCGCCCGAAGGACCACTCCGGTATCGGTCGAGAAGTAGGGATGTCCCGTACCGCCTGCGAAGAATACGACCATGCCTTTTTCGAAATACTTATTGGCTCTGTCCTTGCTGAAAAGTTTGGTGAAGGAGCCGCATTCGAAAGGAGTGAGGATCGCGGTCTTCATGCCCTCGCTCCTGAATATCTCGGAGACGTAGATGCAGTTCATGACCGTAGCAAGCATTCCTATCTGGTCGGCTTTGGTACGGTCGATATTCTCGCTCGTACGGCCTCTCCAGAAATTACCTCCGCCTATGACCACTCCGACTTCAATTCCCGACTCCGTAAGCTTTGCAACCTGAAGTGCTACCATGCGGACGGTATCTTCGTCGAATCCGGTCTTCTTTTCTCCGGCAAGAGCTTCACCGCTGAGTTTGAGAAGTATTCTCTTCATGCCCACCTCATATTAAAACTGGATCAGAATGATTTCTTAAGTTCCTCAAAGAAGGATGTAGGATTAACATCTGCATAAGCCTGTGAACACATACCTTCTATTACCGCACCGTTGTTGATCTGAACATATTTGGACTTGATATTGCCCATCACGATGGCTGAACCGTCAAGGATGACGGGTCCTCTAACATCGATGTCACCCTTTACGGCACCTGCGATAACTGCGCTCGTAGCTGTGATATTACCGATGATAACTGTACTCTGTCCGACCTTGACAGCGCCGTCGGAGATCACATCGCCGTTCATCTGAGCGCCCTCGGCATAAACCTCTGCAGCCTTGGCATTTCCTTTGATGGTTCCGGTCACGCTGAGCTTACCGAGCGCATTGACATTACCTATGATGCGTCCTACCAGCTCAAGAGATCCCTGAGTGTTGACATCACCGTTGATCTCCATTCCCGCAGTGATCACTGCCGTCTCGTCAAGAACCTGTTTGCGGTCCTTGGGAGTGGTATCGTTGCTTAAGTATTCCTGAACGGCAGCTGCGGCATGTGATGTTGAAGGAGCGGGCTCGGGCTTGGATGCGGGCTCCGGTATCACTACGGGAGCGGGTTCGGGCTCGGGAGCCGGTGCGGGAACAGGCTCGGGCTCGGGTTCGGGAGCCGGTTCGGGCTCGGGCTCAGCCTCATAATCGCCGCCGTCAAGTACACCGGTATCCATCTTGTCAAGCATGGCGCTTAAGTCGACGTCAGCCAGGCTGTCGGTGCTCTCGGAAGCCATTCCTTCCTCTTCAGGCATCATCTCGTTAACTGCCTGTGATAAGTCGTCTTTCAGATCTGAAAAAAATCCCATTTTCGTAAATCCTTTCTTATCTCTTATTCTCTATGCTGAATTGGAAATGTATCGTCGCTTATCGGGAGGATCACCGTATCCTCCATGCCCTGTATGGTCTCAATGATGCGTGGCAGGGCTTCCACCGTCGTGTGTTTCTCGGCCGCATCATGCATGAGTATGACCGCTTCGTTAAAACCTTCCAGTCTGGATACGCAGTTGTTGTATATCGAGTCCGCGCTGAGTGAATATCCGGATGCATCTCCCGATACCACATTCCAGTCAAAATAGGTGATATCCTGCTCGGCCAGATAGTCTATGAGTTCCTCCATATCCACGGTCGATGCGGTATTGGAGCTTCCGCCCGGAAATCTGTAATACCTCGACCACACACCGGTCACTTCATACAGATGCTCCTGAAGCTTATCCAGGTCCTCGATAAACGCCTCTCTGGAAGCATATATCTGCGAGTATCTGTGACTGTACGAATGCATTCCGAGAGTATGTCCGTCTTCGACTATACGCCTGTATGCGGCCAGTGATACCTCATCATCCTTGCCTACCACGAAAAATGTGGCCTTGACTCCGTATTCGTCCAGTATATCCAGGATCTCATCGGTATAAATGCTGGGGCCGTCATCAAATGTCAGATAAACCTCTCTGACCTCGGACTCTTCTTTATCCTCCGCATCCGGTACATCTGCCGGTTCCGTTTCACCGTCTCTCCGGGAATCCGTCACATCCGAAACACTGTACACATCACGGGGCTCATCCAGATACTCGATATCGTCCCGCAGCTGCTCCATTGAGGAAAGCAGTTCATCGTACTGATCTCGCAGATCTCTCAGTTCCCTTTTGGTATGCACATACAGAGATATGAATATGATCGAACAGATAAGCGGTAGAAGGATGGCAAGCAATATGGTTATCAGTATTATTTTTTTCAGACGCTGTACTCTTTTGCGCCTGTATTCAGCATACGCTGCATCATCCATATCGGTCATTTCTCTTCACGTGTATGTCCATATGCACACACGGATTATTTTATCATAGTTTAGACCCCTTTGCACCACCAAATGATGCCCCGTCGAGGATATTGGTATCGAAGGTAAAAGTGAGAGCATCGGTGATGCGTTCCCTCGTACGTGCGAGTTCTATCATGCGTGTAAGGAGCTCTTTATAGGGTACTCCGAGCGGCTCCCAGAGATAGAATGCCAGGGATCCGGGGATCGTGTTTATCTCGTTGAAATATATGCTGTCGTTATCGGCATCTATCATGAAATCTATGCGCGCCACGCCGTTGCACCGAAGTGCTTTGAACGCACGTACCGCCATCTCTCTTATCTCGGTACGCATCTCATCGGATATCTCGGCAGGAATCTTCCTCGCAACGGAAGCCATGCCCTGAGATTTGCCCCCTTTGGCACCGGATACGTATTTATCCTCGTAACTTAAGATCTCCTCGCTGTGCATGGGTTCCTCGCACTCCGAAGCCTCAGCGTCATTCTCGTCTCCGAGCACGGAGCAGTTGATCTCGCGCAGGTTTAAGATCGCATGTTCAGCGAGCACGACAGATGCGTATCTGAATGCATCATCGAGCGATTCCGTAAGCGAATCCCGGTCATGTGCAATGCTGATCCCGACACTGGAGCCTAGGTCAACGGGTTTGATTATCACCGGATAACCGAAGGTCTCCTCGATACGCTCTGCCAGTCTGTCCGTCTCCCGGTAATCCGACATCGTATATATCTTTCCGTCCAGGACCGGAACACCGACCTCTTTTAATACGGTCTTGGTCACATACTTATCCATGCCTACCGCGCTTGCCAGGACATCGCATCCGACAAAGGTCACTCCGAGAGTCTTGAAGAAACCCTGAAGAGCTCCGTCCTCGACATTGGTCCCGTGAACGACGGGAAAGACGATATCAATGACCTGCTCATATGAATGACCGAGTTTCTTTGCAGGATACTGTTTAAGAGATACTTCCCTGTTCTCACTCACCCAGATGACCTGTGTCGATCTTCCGAGCAACCCCGGAATATCCCTGTAGCTTTCGATCTTTCCTATCTGATCTCCCACATAGAACTGTCCGGATTTGGTCATGTACACGGGAGTAACGTCATACTTATCCCTGTCGATATTCATATATGCCTGTATTCCGGATATTACCGAGACTTCATGCTCGACGCTGCGGCCGCCGAATACCAATGCTATGCGTGTTTTCATTTCCGCTCCTTTATGCTTTTATCAGTAGTTGTCAGGCAGATCGTTTTCGAGAAGGATGTATTTCGTTCCTTCCGAACGGATCTGCTGTGCATATCCGAATGCATCCTCGACTTTGTCGAATTCCTTTATGCGCGCTTCATCCATCCCCGCTTCCAGCGCACCTTTCCTTATCGGGACGGCCCTTCTTCGTCCGACCAGAAGCAGATGGTCGCAGACCTCTCCCGCGTGGTATCCGAACTCTCTGTTATACTCTTCCTCTTTCTCTCCGAGTTCCACCATGCCCGGTGTGATCATGATCTTCGTGCCGTCGAACATGTTCAGTGTATCGAGAGCGGCCCTGCTGCCGACGGGGTTGGAATTATATGCATCATCTATTATATACATATTTCCGCGCCTGATCAGTTCGAGCCTGTGCTTTACACTCTTTAACCTTCTGACCGGGATCTTCAGTTCCGTAAGCGCTATTCCCATGGAGTGAGCCACGGCGATCGCACCGACCACATTTATTATATTATGCTCTCCGATCAGCGACATCCTGAATGATTCCCTGTCGCCGTCCGGCGTCACTATATCGAAAGAAGTGCCCTGAGAATCACAATGTATGCCCGTCGCCCTGTATCCGCCGCTTGTCATTTCGCTGTCTGCTTCGGCGGCATAGTACATCACGGGATCCTTATATGAAGCCGACTGTTTCGCCTCATATTCATTGTCTCCGTTTAAAAAGAGCATTCCGCCCTCCGGCAGAGCATCCGCAAGTTCGAACTTGGTGGAGATGATATTTTCCATCGTATGGAACGTATCCAGATGCTGAGGGCCGACGGATGTGATAATGCCGTGATCGGGATGCACCAGATCGCACAGTTCCTTAATGTCTCCGACATGTCTGGCCCCCATCTCGCATACAAATACCTCCGTACCGGGCTTCATATGCTCTCTGACGGTCCTGACCACGCCCATCGGAGTGTTATAGCTCTCGGGAGTGATAGTCACACTGTATTTTACCGACAAAAGCTCTCCCAGATAGTATTTCACACTGGTCTTTCCGTAGCTTCCCGTGACTCCTATGATGGTCATGTCCGGATTCGCGGCGAGCTTTCTCTTAGCATCGTTTATGAAGTGCCTGTTTACGCCCTTTTCAACCGGGGAATTGACGATGTTCGCTATCACGCAGGATATGAATTTAAGTCCCACGGCCGCAAGTGCAAGTCCCTTGGCAGCTAAAGGTCCCAGTGGCGATATGACGGACGGTACCAGCACCAGCAGGATATCCAGTATGATGACGCAGGCCATGAGTCTTTTTACACGTGCCGTATATACAAGTTTCTTTTTGGCCGACATGCCGCACAGTGCGCGGTATACGACGATGATCAGCAGCGTCCACAGCCACATCAGGACATCGAATGCCAAGCTCCTTCTGAAGAACACTCCTGCAATACCCAGAGCAAGGGCCGCGAACAGGACCCACTGTCTCTTACGGTACTTCCTGACCCATACCAGATGCTCCCGGTTCTTATAACCGTTTAACTGGAACATGTGCACGTTATACTTAAGAGCATATACATACGCCCACACTGCAAGTATCAGGCTCACGGCCACGCGTGTTGAGATGATGATAATGTCCTTCATCGGCCGCTCCTTTCATCCGAATCCGAGGAGCTGTCCAGATATGCATTTATGATCTGTGCAAAAAGTGCGGGATTCTCCGCATATGAAAAATGACCGGTCCCCGGGATGACGGCAAGACCGCTGTTGGGGATGTTCTCCTCCATGATGTGCGCATCACGGATCGGCGTCGCGGTATCATTTTCTCCCCAGACGAGCAGGGTATCCTGCCTGATCTTTGGCAGGAGAGGCGTCAGATCCTCGTTAACGGCTTTGACCAGAGTTGTGCGCATCACAGGCGTCGCGCGTCTGTAATCCTCGGATCCCTGCCTGTTCTTCCAGTCATCAATGATCTCATCAAAAAGGAAATAGATGAGCTTATTGTCAAAGAGTTTCTTAAGCAGTTTGTATCGCTTCTGCTTACGGATCTGGGCAGGCGTCCTGGCTGGCAGGATCCCTGCGGAATCTATAAGGATGATCCTCGTGATCCCTATCTTAAGCGAATCATCGGAAGCCATGCGGATGATGATCCTTCCGCCGTAGGAGTGTCCTATGAACATAGCCTCCGTGATCCCGAGAGACTCAAGGAATCTGACGGTAAAATCCGCATATCCCGATACATCCCATGGCTCGGAAGGTTCTTCGCTGTCACCGAATCCGGGCAGGTCGAATCTTACGACCTTAAATCTGTCGCCGATCAGTCCGGCCACGGAGTCATAGAGTCTGTAGGATGTGCCCCATCCCTGAAGTATCACCGCAACGGGAGCATTCTCTTCCGACAGGCCCGTAATGTCGTATGCAATTTTCAGTCCGTCTGCTTTTGTAAACATATGCTAATTATAATTAACGGATTAATTATGCACATGTCCGGAAATACATGGATGTATTTCCATGTGCAAAGACCTCCGGCATATATACCGGAGGCCTTGTATCCGTATAGATTTATGATCACTGCATCACAAGTTCATCCCAGTTGTCATCGGGAACGATGGCGATATAGGTCTTACCTGTGTTCAGAGTTATCTGCTGGCCGGTACCGTCATAGTAACGTGTGATATCGGTCTCTGCAAGTTTGGTCCATGTGATATCAACAGCTTCGCCGCCTGTCAGGAAGTAACCGGGCATATTCTCGGCCAGGATGTTGAATATCAGATATCCGTTGTCATCAAGCTGTGAGAAAGTACACTTCTGAATGATAACGTTGGTGAAAGTAAGAAGCTCATCATCCTCACCGTCACGATGCTCTTTGCCGTATTCGGAATACTCATACAGTCCTGTCTCGGGATTGTATTTGATCTTGGAACTGTTATGAGGGAACGGGAACTCTACGCTCGTAGCGGGCTTGGTATATCCGGCATATGTCTCGGAAAGCACGTTGGGAGCAGTAGGAAGTGCAAAGGTATAATGTGTTCCGGGATTGTACTCATCATAGTCGGTTGAGTAACTGGATGCTGCAAACTTCTCCTCCAGATCACCCTTCATGATGTACTCGGTATACTCTGTTGCCTTACCGTTGTTTACACGTGAGAATCCGCCCGAGAAGTGACAGCAGTAATCTCTCGCAATGTACTGGTCGATATAGAAGGGACCTCCGTCATGTACAAGACATGCATTCCACTCGGCTGCCAGGAAGAAGTTGGTAGGACGTGCGGAACGGATCGAACCCATCTGCTCTATGGAACCCCAGTCCTTCATCATGACCATCATTCTGGTGATACGGCCGTTCAATGTGGAGTTCATGAGCTCGTATACGATATCTGCCTCTCCGATCCCGAAATGAGGAAGTGCGAGCGACTCGTTATCGACCATTACGGCGATGGGACGCTGATCCTTGATCTCCTCGGGGATGGGCAGGTTGGTGAGCTCCGATCTGATGTAGCCCTCGGGAAGTTCGTCAACGATCTCTTCCTCTTCGGGTTCTTCTTCTACTACCTCTTCGGGCTCCGGTTCTTCGGGAATAGCTTCAACTGTAACGGTAACTTCGGGCTCCTGAACTTCAGGTTCCTTCTCACCGCAACCGGTAGCCAGAACAGCTGCCAGTGAAACTATCATAAGACTCGTAAGCAGTTTCTTTTTCATTATCCTCTCCTTATGTTCATAAATGCACACTATCGGATATGATACCTCAAATCCGTGTGAAAATCAACTTCATTTATCCGTCGATCTTGATCACTTCCATGGGATCGATCTGTTTATCATCCTGATATATCTTGTAGATGAGTTTTGCGTTTTTGCCTTCTACAAGAGCAAGTATCGCTCCCTGTAAAACCGAATCCCCTTCTTTGATCAGAGGAGTCGATGAAGTGTAGTATTCGGTGATGTATCCGTTCTGATGATCTATGCGGATGCAATAGCCGTAGTCAACATCCGGGATCACCTCGAGCACAACCCCGTCTCCGGCAGCTATGATACTGCTTCCTTCGGAACATCCGAAGATCAGACATTTGGGATCATCTTCGCTGGTCGTCATTGATGCTGATGCGGATAACGGGAATCCCTGAGGGAAATGTGCCTCATCGCTCTCCTTCTGGGCTATGGTCTCCTGCTCCACCTTGGTAGTCACGGTCTCACTCAGGATCGAAACCTTATCCGAGAGTGCCTGATTGTCCGCGGTAAGCGTATCTACCTGAGCCTGAAGGTCCTCAACCTGAGCAGTGAGAGCATCTTTCTCTATCTGCAGTTCCTGACGTTTGGATGCATTCACCTTCCAGCCGATGATGGTCACCAGAAGTGCCAATGCGATGATACCTGCGAGCACCTGTACGACCCCGCGGCTGATACCCATCTGATGAACTCCGCCGTCTTTTTTATTGTCCACAAACAGGATAAGATGATAAGCGTTTCTTCGTTTTTCCTTTTTTCCCTTAGTGCTTTCCGTTTCGGTTTCCTGTAGTATCTGTTCTTCTGCCAACAATCACACCTCCGATCGGCTTGGCATCTTGTTTGTAACAAATTTGTAACATTCTAACACATACATCTCTTATATGCAAATCGGGCACTTAAAACCGCTTTACACGCGAAAACAAAAGTGATATCCTAACTGAGTATGGATTTAAGTGTTATCCATACTGTCAGTTTCACATTACTCGGAGGTAAGAAATGAACAAGGGTACTGTTAAGTGGTTTAACAATCAGAAGGGTTACGGTTTCATCTCTGATGAGAGCGGCAACGACGTATTCGTTCACTACACCGGGCTCAACATGGAAGGCTTCAAGTCTCTTGACGAAGGCCAGGCAGTAGAGTTCGAAGTAGTTAACGGCGAGAAAGGTCCTCAGGCCGTAAACGTAACCAAGTTGTAATTATAAATCTCAGTTTATTATTATGACGCACCAGAAAGCCCCTGTCCGAAAGGAAAGGGGCTTTTATTTACGACAATATTCAATGACTTCCTTAAATGGCATCGTTCCGCCGAACAGATCGAGCGCGGAACCTATCGTGACATTCACGCGTCCGCTCCCGAGAGTATCTATGAGATAAAGATCGTCGAAACTGTGTATCCCGCCCGCGTATGTGACCGGGATCCCGTTCCATCCGCCCAGCATGCCGACGACTTCTGATTCTATTCCGGAGTTTCTGCCTTCCACATCCACGGCATGTATCAGAAATTCATCACAGTAAGAAGCAAGATCGGCAAGTGTGTCCAGGTTCAGTTCGACCGAGGTGAACTTCTGCCAGCGGTCGGTCACTATCAGATAGCTGTCATCTCTTTTTCTTGCAGACAGATCGAGTATCAGATGTTCACGCCCTGCGGCCGATACCATGCGGTCCAGAGCGTGCATGTCGATCTCACCGTTCCTGAAAACATATGAGGTAACGATCACATGGGATGCTCCGGCTTCCAGATACTCTTCCGCATTGTCGGGGTTCACTCCGCCGCCGATCCCGAGTCCCCCGGGATAAGCTTTAAGTGCCGAGATCGCCTGCGTGCGCGAAGCCTCATACATCGGGCTGTCCTTACCGTTTAAGATGATCACATGGCCGCCGCTCAGATCGTTTTCCTTATAGAGCGATGCAAAATATGCCGCATCGGACTCCGATACGAAGTTCTCGCTCACGTGTCTGTTTGCTTCGTCCAACGCTCCGCCCACGATCTGCTTAACGCGTCCGTCATGTATATCTATGCATGGTCTTAATTCCATTTAATCCCTCTCTATGATCAGGCCTTCGTGATATGCCGAAAGAAGTTCCTCAAGCTGGGTGATCTGGTCGCGGATATCAGCACCGATGTCCGTATCGGCAACCCTCCGGCGCATCGGATATATCTCAACGGATATATCATCCGAGAATATGTCCGATTCGTTGACTATCGCGCTTTCCGTCGATTCAAAAGGCTTGTGGGCAACCAGTCTCATGCCGTGGGAATTGCTTACGAGAGTGTATCCCGCAATACCGGTCTTATCCTGATATGCTTTGGAGAAACCGCCGTCTATTACCAGGAGTTTTCCTCCGCATCTGATGGGGCTCGCTCCTTTTTTCACTTCTACCGGAACATGGCCGTTCACAATATGAGAATAATCGGGATGGAGTCCGAACTCGCGCAGGATCTTGCTTATGACCTCATCATTATCAAGCAGCCTGTAATAGCTGCACTTGGTCTCGGTATGTGTGGACTCATCCTCGATGAAATACCTTTCGAACGTGGCCATCTTATCCTTGCCGAATACCGGCGAATTGGGGCCGGTCCATATATACCACATGATATCGCGACCGAACTCACGCTCCGCGGGATCTTTCGAATAATATCCTTTTCTCGCATAGTATTCGAGGATATCATAGAGAGCCTTACCGGCATAATCCCTGCCGTGGATCGTCACCTTCTTAAACTCGCCGTTCTCATCGAGAGGCACGCATCCGTGATACAGAAGGTTTGAATTGTATACCTTATACAGGCTTCCCTTGGAAAAAAGAAAACGCACGTGCTTCTGAAGTTTTTCACACTGCATGAAAGCCGACTGAAGCTTGTTCATGAGTTCGTTTTCTTCTTCGGACAGCGCATACGGATCGGACGTATCAAGAGTCGGCCAGAAGGTATCTTTCAGGTCGTAATCCTTATCCCCGATCCTGACGGTCTTCCTGTCGGGGGATATCTTATCGAGGAGCAGCCGGTCGTCCATTTCGAACTCCTGGTACTTGCGTATGAGCTGCCCTTCGAGCTTGAACTGTATTATCGTGATCGCCTTGTGCATCTTCTCATCGAGGCTTAAGTCGGATACATCATAGTTTCCGTCATAGTTGATCCCGAATACCCTGCAGTCATCGTCGCCGTATGTGTCGAGTGCAAAAGTGGCGAGAGGTATCAGGTTGATGCCGTAGCCTTCCTCGAGCAGACGCATGTTACCGTACCTTGCGGAAAAGCGGATGACATTGGCTATGCAGACCTTGCTGCCTGCTGCCGCTCCCATCCATACGATGTCATGATTACCCCACTGCACATCCACCGAATGATATGCTTTAAGCGTATCCATGATGATATGCGGTCCCGGTCCGCGGTCATATATATCACCGACTATGTGCAGATGATCGATGACCATCCTCTGGATCAGGTTTGAGAGCGCCACGATAAAATCGGGGGCAACTCCGACACGTATGATGCTGTGGATTATCTCGTTGTAATATGCTTCTTTATTCTGAACCTCAGCCTTTTCGGTGATAAGTTCCTCTATGACATATGCGAATTCGGAAGGAAGAGCCTTGCGTACTTTTGACCTGGTATATTTTGAGGAGACCCTCTTGGTCACCTGCACCAGTCTGTGAAGATTGATGCGATACCAGTCTTCCATGTTCTCTTCGCTTTCCTGAACTATATGCAGTTTTTCCCTTGGGTAATAGATCAGGGTCGCGAGAGCCCTTTTATCCTTGTCGGAAAGATTGATCCCGAATTCCTCGTCGATCTTGCGGCGCACTGTTCCGGAGCCGTTCTTAAGCACATGATTGAACTGCTCATATTCGCCGTGGATATCTGTAAGGAAATGTTCTGTGGATTTGGGCAGGTTGAGAATGGCCTGCAGATTGATTATCTCTGTCGAAGCGGCAGCCACATTGGGATACTGCTTCGACAGACTCTTTAAGTACGTAAGTTCAAGATCGGTCATAAGCCTTCCTTATCCTATCACATCACTCATGGAATACATACCTGCTGCTTTGCCCGCAAGGAATTTAGCGGCAGCGATAGCGCCTTTTGCAAAAACGTTGCGCGAATAGGCAGTATGTGAAAGGGTTATGACTTCATCGGTTCCCGCAAAGATCACATCGTGGTCTCCGACTATGGAGCCGCCTCTGACAGCCGAAATTCCTATTTCTTTGACCGGACGTTCCATACGTCTTCCGGTCCTGTCATATACATATTCGAATTCTCCGCCGAGTGCTTCGTTTGCCGCATCGGCAAGAGCGATCGCGGTACCGCTGGGTGAATCGAGTTTATGGCGGTGATGCTTCTCAACTATCTCGATATCGAACCCTGCCGCGCTGAGTACTGCGGCGTTTTCTCTGATCAGCTTGAGCAGAAGATTGACGCCCATTGACATGTTGGCGGATCTTAAGACAGCAATGCTCTTTGACGCCTCATCAACCTTTGCGAGCTGTTCATCGCTTAAGCCCGTGGTACACAGCACTACGGGAAGATTTTTGGATACAGCATATTCAAGAAGAGCATCCACCGCGGAAGAATTGGAAAAATCGATTATGACATCCGCATCCAGCGCGCACTCCGAGATATTCTGATATACGGGATAGCTGTTCTCAACCGCAGTATATTTGTCTACTCCGGCTATTATGCTCATTTCCTCATCTGCTGCTATAAGATCGGTTATCATCCGGCCCACACGTCCGTTGCAACCGTGCAATATCACTCGTGTCATTTATAGGATCCCTCCGAAACGGTCTACAGGATACCGTAATCCTGCATTGCTTTCTTAAGTTTCTCTACATTGGGTGCTTCCATGGGGCTGAGAGGCATGCGGAGAGGTCCGACATTTTTGCCCATCAGGTTCATCGCCGTCTTAACGGGGATGGGATTAACCTCACAGAAAAGCGCATCCACAAGAGGTATCGCATCGAGCTGTGCTTTTGCAGCGCCTGCTATATCTCCGTCAAAGAACTTCCGGCATATATCATGTGTCTGCTTCGGAGCCACGTTACTGAGTACGGAGATGACTCCGAGTCCGCCGAGCGAAAGGAGCGGAACGATCTGATCGTCATTTCCGGAATAAAGCTGTACGTCTCCGTCCGCAAGACTCATCAGTTTGACTATCTGGCTTATGTTGCCGCTTGCTTCCTTGACACCGACTACGTTCTTTACTTCACGGCATAATCTTACAACAGTATCGGGTGCGATATTGCATCCCGTTCTGGAAGGAACGTTATACAGTATCATCGGAATATTGATGTTATCGGCGATCTTTTTGTAATGTGCAAAGAGACCGTTCTGTGTTGCTTTATTGTAATAAGGCGAAACCGTAAGGACTGCATCCGCACCGTAGCTTTCCGCATCTTTGGAAAGATGTATGGCGGTCTCGGTGCAATTGGATCCCGTACCTGCCACAACCGGGATACGATGTGCGACTCTCTCGATACAGAACTTGATCACGTCTACATGCTCCTCTTCGCTTAAGCATGCCGACTCACCTGTGGTGCCGCATACGATGATCGCATCAGTCCCGCCGGCGATCTGCTCCTCTATGATCTCGGCAAATTTGTCGTAATTGACACTCCCGTCCTCATGAAAGGGTGTAACGATAGCTACGCCTGCTCCGGTAAATACTGCCATCTTATTTCCTCCTGTTATTATCCTGAATATCGGTACTGATGAGAGTGACCTCATCAGCGAGTGCATATAACTTTTCCGAAACTTTGTTTCCGGTCATTATCACATCGGTATTGTCGCCCTTGGTCGACAGCACATCTTCAAGTTCTTCGACTGTTATTATACCATTGTCAACGAGTCCGAGCACCTCATCGAGGATGAGAAGTTCGCATTCACCCGTTTTCAGTACTTTTCTGGCATATCCCATGCCGTTACGGATATTGATGATCTCATCCTCCTGTTCTTCGGGAGTAAGAGAATCAAATGCCGCATCGGATTTCTCAAATCTGAAGACCTTGATCTCGGGTTCGAGTCTGCGTAAGAACTCCGAGTCGGACAGTCCTTTGTTCTTCAGAAACTGTATGACCACGACCCTGCCGCCACGGCACGCCGTCTGGATGGCTCTTCCGAGCGCTGCGGGCGATTTGCCGCGTCCCGGCCCGGTGTAGATCCTGATGATACCGTTTTCCATAGATTACCTCCGTTTACAGTCCCAATATTGAAGACGCTATTCCAAAATATACCAACAGGCTCAATGCGTCAACTATGGTGGTGATAAAAGGTGATGCAAGAACAGCAGGGTCAAATCCGATCCTTTTGGCTACCATAGGCAGGATACATCCGACAAGTTTAGCCATCAACACCGCACACAGAAGTGTCAGACACACGACCAGCGATACCATCACACCGGTACGGTCGATGAGCAGCATCTTGACGAAATTGGCAGATGCAAGCGTCGCGCCGCACACGAAAGCCACTCTCAGCTCTTTCCATATGCATTTCCAGATATCGGAAAACTCTATCTCATTAAGGCTCAGTCCGCGGATGATCGTAACCGAAGCCTGTCCGCCGGCATTACCGCCCGTATCCATGATCATCGGTATATATGCGGTAAGTATCGCACAGACCTTTAACGCATCTTCAAAGGATGTCAGGATCCTGCTGGTAAATGTAGCGGATACCATCAGAAGAAGCAGCCACGGAATACGCTTTTTCCATGTCTCGAATATGCCGGTCTTCATGTACGGCTTATCCGTAGGCACGATAGCTGCCATCTTTTCCATATCCTCCGTAGCCTCGGCTTCCATGATGTCGACAACGTCATCGACGGTGATGATACCGACGAGTCTGTTCTCATTGTCGACTACGGGCATGGCCGTGAAGTCGTATTTCTGGAATTGTCTGGCAACCTCCTCCTGGTCCATGAGAGTGTTCAGGGAAATGACATTCTCATGCATGATGTCGCCTATCACGGCATCGGGATCCGACAACAGGAGATATCTTAAGGCAACGGTACCTATCAGCGTGCGCTGGGCATCCAGCACATAGCAGATATTGATCGTTTCCGAATCAACGCCTATCTTGCGAATTCTTTCAATGGCCTGTGAGACCGTGAGGCTCTCTTTTAAGTCCACGTACTCCACGGTCATGATGCTTCCGGCGGAATCCTCGGGATACTGAAGCAGATGGTTTACATCTCTCCTGGTCTCGGGGGAAGCGTTGGCGAGAAGCTTCTTGACCACATTCGCGGGCATCTCTTCGAGAAGGTCTGCCGCATCATCGGCCATCAGGTTATCTATGATGCTGCCGGCATCGCGCTCGGACAGCGAAGTGATGATGTATTGCTGGGTATCGACTTCAAGATGCGAGAAAACATCCGCCGCCATGCTCTTGGGAAGGATACGGAACATCTTGAACTGTTCGGCGTCCTCGAGTTCCTCCATGGTTGCGGCGATATCAGCTTCGTTAAGTTCCGCGGCTTTCTGTCTGAGGCGGGTATATTGCTTGGACTCAAGCAGCTCTTTTATCTCTGTCAAAAGATCGAGTTCTTCTTTTTCGTCCATGTTTACCCTCCTTCCTTCCGTGCCGGATCACAGAGCAAAAAATCCGTTCTCCGTGATCTGAACCTCAGCGCGTCCGGCGCTGACCTGTGTTATCGTATCCAGGATCTGCTCCAGTGCCTCGCCGCTTACGATCACCGTCATCGTGACGATATCCGTGTATTGTGTATCTTCTATCCTGACATCCGGCACTTCGAGGCTTCTGCGGATCTTCTCCGCGCCGTTGTAATCGCTTTTTACCGATAATCTGCTGCCGTGTCGCATGTGACAGATCCCGGCATTGTTAAGCGCTGCCTGTGTGGCCTGGGTATAGGCCCTGACCAGTCCTCCGGTCCCGAGAAGTGTTCCGCCGAAATACCTGGTGACTACAACGAGTACGCCTTTAAGTCCGGCTCCGTTTATGCATTCAAGTATCGGACGTCCTGCCGTTCCCGACGGCTCACCGTCATCGGAGCACCGGCTTATCTCTCCGTTTTCACCGATCACGTAAGCATAACAGTTGTGCCTTGCATCCCAATACTTTCTCTTGATCTGTTCTATGAGTGTCACGGCTTCCGCCTCGCTCGCAATGGGCATGGCATGACCGATGAATCTCGATTTTCTATCTGTTATCTCGCCCTCTCCCGGGGAGATCAGGACATAATGATCATCCATTGGCATTTATTGTGCGGGAGGTGTTTCCGCAGCGGGCGCCTCAGGTGCGGGAGCCTGCTGTTCTGCCGGAGGAGTTTCCGCAGCAGGTGCGGCCTCTCCGTTTGCTGCAGCTTCAGCGGCCTGAGCTGCCATAGCTTCTGCTATCCTCTGCTCAAGTTCTACTCTCTGAGCCGCGATAACGGCTTCATAATCGGGATTTGCAAAGAATTCGGCCGTATGCTGGCAGACGGTCTGCGTTCCCTGAGTGATCTCTATCGTATTACCCATTTCGTCCACAGTCGTCATCGTGGTAGATGAACCCGAAAGAAGTGAAGGATGCTCCTGAGGAAGTCTTTCTATGATACCGTGATATGCGAACGGACATCCTTCTGCTGCGGGGCAGTTGTCATACGCGCATATCTCACCTTCATAGTGAACATCGCAGGTCTCAGTCGGAACCGTACCTTCCGCAAAGTATTCCGTATGGACGCATGCGTCACACAGACCGGCTATGGGAAGCTTGCCCGATCTTGAGCAGACAGCCGCGGTGATGATGCCGCTGGGAACCGCGAAGGAGGTACCCTCCAGATCCTCATGGATACGTGACATTACCTGTCTCCAGAGTTTCTTGGCCAGGTTCTTCTCATCGGAAGAAGAAAGCTTTACGTTATTATCATATCCTGCCCAGGTGGTGGCAGTGTAGTAGGTTGTATATCCCGCAAACCATACGTCATTGTAATCTGATGTCGTACCGGTCTTACCTGCTATGGCCGTTCCGCCGAAGTTAACGGATCCGCCCGTACCGCTCGTTACAACATCTTCCATAGCATCTGTCAGAAGGAATGCTGTAGTCTCCTTGATCACGCGGTGTGCGTTCAGCTCTGTATTATCCAGAACAACGTTGCCGTCATGATCCACGACCTTGGTGTAGAGCTTCGGCTTGATATAAAGACCGCCGTTGGCGATGGTCGCATATGCAGCGTTAAGTTCCTCATTGGTCACACCGTCGGTGATGCCGCCGAGAGCGAGCGACTGAGTGATATCGGAGAAGATCTTGATGCCTTCCGCGGTATTGACCTCTCTGTTTTCCACCAGAGTCGTAAATCCGAAATTCTTAAGATAGTCAAATCCGAGCTGAGGCGTGATCTGAGTCAGCGTCTTGACAGCGATGATGTTCATGGACTCTCTGATACCTTCTCTCAAGGTGGTGAGTCCTCTGTAAGACTCTCCGTACCAGTTACGAACGGGACGGCCGTTTGAATAGTTGAACGGAGCATCGTTCTGCACATTGGCAAGAGTGAGTCCTGCGCTGTCCAAAGCAGGCGCATATGTGGACACGATCTTGAATGTGGATCCGGGCTGTCTCATGGTGTCCGTTGCACGGTTGAGCGTACGGCTGGCTGCCTTCTGTCCTCTTCCGCCCACCATGGCGACTATCTGTCCCGTTGACTGATCCTCTACGGTGATCGAAACCTGAGGCTGGGGAGTTAAGGATATCTTCTCGTCAAATACCTCATCACCGGTCTCAAGCGTGGCTTCCTTATAGAGTTCGATATCGGCATAGGCTTCTTCCTGTGAAGAATAGATCAGATTGTATCTTGAATCGAACTGTCTGAAGTATGTCCTGAACATCTCGGTACTGGTGTTATAGAAATCACCGTTGGCCTTCTGTACGGTCATCTGATAGTTGAGATACCATTTCGTATTGGCGGGGAAGAATTCCTCATTGGAAAATACCTCATCGCATATTCTCTGGATATGAGGATCCTGTGTGGAATAGATCTTGAGTCCGCCGCTGTAAAGAAGGGTATATGCCTGAGTCTCGGTATATCCGGACTCGATCAGATCGGCAAGCACATCATCGGTCAGAGCATCAACGAAGTACGAATTGATCGTATCATCCGCCGTCTCGGAATCGATGAGCTGGATCCTGGAATATACATCATCGGCCATGGCCGCATCATATTCGTCCTGAGAGATATAACCCTGCTCCTTCATGTTCCTTAATACCTTCTCGCGCCTCTCGGCGTTCTTGTCGGGGTGCGAGATGGGATTGTATCTGGAAGGGTTCTGCGTGATGCCCGCGATCACCGCGCATTCGGACAGGGTGAGCGTGGATACGTCCTTGCCGAAATATCTTAAGGACGCAGCCTGAACACCCAGGGTGTTCTGCCCGAGGTTGATCGTGTTCATGTAGTTGATCAGGATATCTTCCTTGCTCATGACTTTTTCAAGTTCAAGAGCCAGATACTGTTCCTGGAATTTACGCTTAAACTTGTCGATCAGCGAAGACTCGCTGGTCCAGTCGGTAAATACGTTATTCTTAAGCAGCTGCTGGGTTATGGTGGATGCACCCTGAGAAAAATCGTGGTTTGTAATGGCGGTAACGCCCGCACGGATTATACCCTTTACATCGATACCGTTATGCTCGTAGAAACGGGAATCCTCAACTGCGACAAACGCATGCTGAAGATTGATTGGAACCTGATCCATGGAAACGGGAATACGGTTCGAGTCGGTAGAGACGAGCTTGGCGATCTGATTGCCTTCGATATCGTAAACAAATGTGGAATAACCCGAAGGGGTAACGTCAATATTTCCGATATCGGGTGCCGTAGCGATAACTCCCTTGAACACGCCTATGCCGCCGCTGACTCCGCATATGACTGCGGCGAGCATTGCCATGATGATCAGTTCAACGACAAATATCCCCAGTTTCCTGGAGATCTTCGGTCCGAATGCTTTGAGCTCATGCTTTTTTTTGCTTACGCCTCTGCTGCTGAAATCCATATTTTATTATTTTACCACAATCCGAAGCTGAGGTCTATTTTCTGCCGGCCATGGCCGCACGCTTGCGAAGAGTGGGATCTAAGATCTTCTTTCTGATCCTGAGGCTCTCCGGCGTTACCTCCAGGAGTTCGTCAGTATCTATGAAATCAAGCGCCTGCTCAAGACTCATCACTTTCTTCGGAGTGAGCCTCAGCGCCTCGTCCGCGCTGGAACTTCTGGTATTGGTAAGATGCTTGGTCTTACATACGTTTACTTCTATGTCTTCGGGCTTTCCGGACTGGCCTACGACCATGCCGGGATATACTTTTTCACCGGGACCGATGAAAAGAGTACCTCTCTCCTGTGCGTTGAAAAGGCCGTATGTGATGGCTTCTCCGGCTTCGAAAGCGATGAGAGACCCCTGCTTTCTGAAAGATATGTCTCCTTTGTAAGGCGCATATCCTTCAAACTGCGTATTCATGATGCCGTTGCCCTTGGTATCGGTCAGGAAATCTCCCCTGTAACCGATCAGGCCTCTCGAAGGCATCGAGAATTCCAGTCTCGTATAGCCGCCTGCTATGGGATTCATGGATTTTAACTCTGCTTTTCTGATGCTGAGTTTTTCTATCACGACGCCCGTGAATTCTTCGGGGACATCAACAAGGACCTCTTCCATGGGCTCAAGGAGCTTGCCTTTTTCATCATGCTTGTAAATGACTTCTGCCTTGCTGACCGCGAACTCATAACCCTCACGACGCATGTTCTCGATAAGTACGGACAGATGAAGTTCACCTCTTCCCGACACCTTATAAGCCTCGGTAGTATCGGTCTCCTCCACTCTTAAGGACACATCGGTATTCAGTTCCCTGAAAAGCCTGTCCCTGATATGTCGCGATGTAACATACTTGCCTTCCTGTCCGGCAAGAGGAGAATCGTTGACGATGAAGTCCATGGATATCGTAGGCTCGGATATCTTCTGGAAAGGAATGGGCACAGGGTTCTCGGGCGCACAAAGCGTATCTCCTATGCTTATATCGCTGATGCCGGATATCGCGACTATCGAACCTATCTGCGCTTCCTTTACCTCAACCTTGTTTAAGCCGTCAAACTCGTAGAGCTTGCTGATCTTTACCTTCTTTTTGACATCGGGGTCGTGATGGTTTACGATCACGACTTCCTGATTTACTTTAACGGATCCGTTATCGACTTTGCCTACACCGATACGGCCCACATATTCGTTGTAATCTATGGTGCTGATAAGCACCTGAGTACCCGCGTCGGGATCTCCTTCGGGAGCGGGGATATGATCTATGATCGTCTCAAACAGAGGCGTCATGTCTTTATTCTTGACAGTCAGATTGGTGGTAGCCGATCCGTTCTTGGCGGATGCATAGACAAAAGGAGAATCGAGCTGTGAATCGTTGGCATCCAGATCCATGAAGAGTTCGAGCACTTCCTCCTCCACATCTTCGGGTCTGGCTTCGGGCCGGTCGATCTTGTTGATGCATACTATTACCGAAAGATCGAGTTCGAGTGCTTTCTTCAGCACGAACTTGGTCTGGGGCATGGGACCTTCGAAGGCATCCACGACAAGGATCACACCGTTGACCATCTTGAGCACACGCTCAACCTCGCCGCCGAAATCGGCATGTCCCGGAGTGTCTATGATGTTGATCTTGGTACCCTTATAAGTCACGGCGGTATTCTTGGAAAGGATCGTGATACCGCGCTCTCTTTCTATCGCATTGGAGTCCATCACGCGCTCGGCCACTTCCTGATTCTCACGGAATACGCCGCTCTGCTTGAGCAGTTCATCCACGAGAGTGGTCTTGCCGTGGTCTACATGGGCTATTATCGCTACATTACGTACATCTTCTCTTGTCTGTTTCATTCTGACCTCACCTTATATTCCAAAAAATATCTTAAGAATAATACACCACATGAAAGATCATGGCAAGTCCATCAAAAGAATAGCAAAACAGGCCTGATGTGGTATCCGTGATATACATCCGGGAGTTGCAGCTTTGATATTATGTTAACCGAAAGGGCGACGCGTATTCTCCGCATTCCGACTTTCCGTCACAGCGGACCGCGCATCTGCACATGTGTTTTTACGGTGCATGTGCAAATTAAAAGGCTGCGGGATGAACCCGCAGCCTTGTTCTGTCATGAATGTCAGTCGATCTTGTCTTCGATCTTATCTTTGATCTCTTCGGCTTTATCCTTTACATCATCGGCAACATCTTCAGCTGCCTCTTTTACCTTAGCAAGTTCTTCATCAACTGCTTCGCCTGCATCTTCTGCTGCTTCCTTAGCCTTTGCAGCTGCTTCTCTTGCTTTCTCCTTTGCAGCTTCCTTAGCGGCTTCTTTTGCAGCCTTTGCTTCGACCTGGGCATCCTTGATCTCGGTGATCTTAGCCTCAAGATCCTTTACAGCCTGCTCAAGAGCATCTATAGCCTTAACATTCTCGGCAACCTCTGCTGCGGGATCATCCTTATACTTATTGAAATAGAACTCGCCGAGAGCCGCATAGTTCTCTTTAAGAGTAGCCTTGTTTGATGTGATCTGATTCTTCAGATTAGCCAGTTCAACTGCGTCCTTTGCATAATCTTTAGCTTCTTTTGCCTTATCGGAAACAGCCTCGCCTACCTGCTTGCCGGTACTGAAAACAGTGTCTGTGAATTTTGAAAAGAAATCCGAAAATGCCATCTTAATAACCTCCTGTACATCGCGGGATCATAACCGGTCCCATAAAATTACCCAAGTAAAAGTTTATCACAGGGATACCCATTTCTCAAGGCTTAATGTCCGCGAGAAGCTCCTTTACCTCCTGAGGAGTGAATACATAATTCGTATTGCAGAAGCTGCAGTTAAGCTCGATATCCTTTCCTTCGGATATCAGCTCGTCAAGCTGGGAACGCCCCATGCTTAAGAGCACCCGCTCCACACGGTTTCTCGAGCAGTTGCATCTGAATGCCACGTCTCTTCTGTCCGTGATCTCGACATCCGTGTCCTTAAGAATGACTTTAAGCATTTCTTCCGGATCGTATCCCTGATCGAGCAGAGCCGTGACTGAGGTTATCCGTGCCAGGTTTTCTTCAAGTTTGGAGATGCAGGCATCTGTAGCAAACGGCATCAGCTGAATTATGAATCCGCCCGCACATCTTACTGTATTGTCCTTATTCATCAGAACGCCGAGTCCCACACCGGAGGGGACCTGCTCGGATACGGCAAAGTACTGTGCCAGATCATCTCCGATCTCGCCGGTCACGAGTTCGGTCCTGGAATTGTACGGTTCCTCCATGCCCATATCCTTGATCACGGTAAGATAACCGTTGCCAACTATCCTTCCGACATCAAGTTTTCCGGCAGCGGAGGCCGGACACATGGCCTGCGGGTTCATCGCATAGCCCTTGACGCTGCCGTGTCCGTCGGCGGTCACTATTATCTTACCGACCGGTCCGTCACCGTCGATCTGGAGTGTCAGGAGTTCATCCTCCTCGCCCAGCATCGAGCCCATCATCGCGGCTCCGCTCATAAGTCTGCCGAGCGCTGCGGTCACCACTGGAGAAGTATCGTGCGCGGATCTGGCCTTTTCCACCATCTGCGTGGTCCTTACCGCAAAAGCCCTGATCTGCGCATTATCGGCTATTGCCCTTACCAAAGAATCTTTCATCTGTATGCATCCTCTTTTCCGGACTCTCTTGCTACCATGCATATCCGGCATGTTCCGGAAGTGACTTCTCCTTCCGTCTCAGCGTCAAATACCGCTACGATCTCCATTCCCGCCTCGGTGATAAGTTCCCTCATCCGATCGGCTTCATATCCTCTCTGAACATGAGTTTCTTCAGATCTTATGAATCTCTCACCGGATCCGTGCATGTCCTCATCGCGCCTGAATATCGTAAGATCATACTCATTCAGGCCGGACTCTTCATCATAGAGATTCTCCCAGATGAAACTCCCCTCGGGGCGGTTTTCCGCAATGATATCATCACCGAGTTCATCCCTGTAATAATGTACGGTATTAAAATCAAAAATGAATAATCCATGCGGATACAGATAGTTGTTGACGAGCCTGAAAGTCTTCAGGACATCCTCCGCACTTAACAGATAGTTGATGCTGTCGCATACGCATATGCAAGCGCCGACCGTGGAATAGAGTTCCAGTTCGCGCATGTCCTGGCACAGGTACAGGATACGCTCATCATCGGGCCTCTCATCCTCATGTTCACGTGCGACCTCGAGCATGCTTTCGGAAAGGTCGGTTCCGATACAGTCGTACCCCCGTTCACGCATCATGCGCGTGAGAGTTCCGGTACCGCAGCCTAAGTCGAGCAGCAGTCCCGCTTCGCTTTTTAACGCTTCATCATCGGGAATGATGCGCTCATCATATTTCCTGAGCAGGGCATCTATCCTGTCAGCCCACATCTCATACGGAACATTGTCCATGAAAATGTCATAGACATATGCAAAATCGGTGTAACTGTCCATGATCCGCTACCGTGAGCATCAACCGGTGATGCCGATCCATGCGCCGAATCCGAGCGTACATATGCCGCCTACTATCAGTCCCGCAAGTGCCACGCCGCAGATGACCGCAATGATACTGTCCTTAAACTTCATGTCGAGGATCGATGCGGCCAGGGTTCCCGTCCATGCTCCGGTTCCGGGAAGCGGGATGCCCACGAAGAGCATCAGCGCAACGAAGAGTCCGCGTCCGGCCTTGGACTGGAGTTTCTCACCGCCTTTATGTCCTTTTTCCAGGCAGAATGTGAAGAACTTGCCTATGACGGGTTTATCCGCACCCCACTCAAGCACTTTTCTTGCGAAAAAGAAAATGATCGGAACGGGGATCATATTGCCGATCGCTATGATCACATAGCCGAGCAGCAGATTGAAATCCGGATTGGCGGCTTTAAAAATATAAGCTACCGGAATGGCACCTCTAAGCTCAACGAGCGGTACCATCGATATGATGAAGCAGACCACATACTGGATCATGCTGTTTGAACCGGCAAAACTCTGTGCAAATGAACTCATTTCATAACCTCCTGAAGCGCTTTATACAGTTCCTCCATCTCCTCGGGTGTCCCTATAGTAATGCGCAGATGATCGTCTATGCGCGGCAAATTGAAGTATCTTACGTAGATATTCTTTTCCTTAAGCGCACTGTATATATCCGAAGCTTTCATGTCCGGATGTGTTACAAAAAGGAAATTCGTGGCAGAGTGTGCGACGTCAAAACCCATTTCGGTCAGGCGCCCGGCTGCTTCCTCTCTGGTCTTCAGGATCCTGTCCGTAACCTCCTTAAAGTAGTTCTCATCAGCCAGCGAAGCAGCGGCTGTTCCTATCCTGATCGCATCCCGGCTCATAGTATATGAATTGATGGAGAACTTCACATCCTTCAGATACGAGATCAGCTTCGCGGATCCGAAAGCCATGCCGATACGTGCTCCGGCCATGGATCTGGATTTGGAGAAAGTCTGGACCACGAGCAGATTATCATATCTGTCTATCAGAGGAAGTGCACTCTCCCCTCCGAAATCGATATATGCTTCATCGATTATGACCACACTGTCCGGATTGCCGGATACGATCTTTTCGATCGAATCAAGATCCAGAGCCAGTGATGTGGGTGCGTTGGGATTGGCGATCACTATACCGCCGTTGGGTATGAGATATGCGTCCGGATCTATCGTAAAATCATCCCGAAGCGGTATCCTCTTATTGGGTATGCGGAAAAGCTTCGCCCACACTTCATAGAACGAATATGTGATATCCGGAAACAGGAGCGGCTTATCGGAATCAAAAAAAGTAAGAAACGACATCGCGAGAACATCATCGCTTCCGACACCGACAAAGACCTGCTCATCTTCGATACCGTAATAATCGGCAAGCGCCTTCGTAAGATCACGCGCATCCGGATCCGGATATCTGCGCATCAGGTCATACTCATCCGCTATCCCGCGAAGCGCATCCGCCACTCCGGGAGCCGGGGGATAAGGGTTCTCGTTTGTGTTTAATTTGATGATGTTTGTTCCCACGGGCTGTTCACCGGGGACATAAGGTACCACCTTATGTATGTTTTCTTCCCATGCCATGATCAATCTTCCTTTAATCTGTTCGTATATTCAGTAACCATCTCTTCATTGCCCAGAGCCTTATATACATCTATAAGTCCCAGGAGTGCCGTCTCTTTGCCGGCCTTTATACCCAGTATCGGTGTAACCTCATATGCTGCATTGAAAAACCAGATGGCAGCATTGTCATAGTCCCCGAGAGACAGATAATATGCACCGAGTTCGTCACACACCTCGGAGTTACACTCATGTGCCATGACCTTGATCACGTTATCGAACATCTGCGGTATCTCGCCGCGCATCCTGTGGTAACGCACAAGCAGAGTGCATGCTTCGATGACCTCATCCGCTGTCCTCTCGGGATCACAGGTCACTCCCTTCAGATATCCGGCAAAACTCTCGTAGTCTTCGACCGAGCCCTGCAGATAGAGTTCTCTGTCGAGGAACTTCTGAAGTCTGGAAGAAAGCTTGTTCCCGCCGGATATTATCTTCCTGAAGGTCTCAAGATCCCTGCCCGCATGCATTGATGTCGGACGGTGCGTGATGACGATATCGCTATCTATGACTATCGGATCTATATCGGGTATCTCATGGATGGGATCCTTGAATCTGATGGGTTTGAGGCGTTTGAAAAGTTTGGCTCTCAGTTCCCTGTCAAAATTGTATACGGTACCCTGATCGAGCTGGTTGCCGTAGTACATCTGAACCACATCCACAGCCGGATCGAGACAGAGTTTTAACGCTTCGAACGCTTTTACATTCTCGCCCTCGAGGATCTCATCCGCATCTGCCGAATAAATGTAATCGCATGTAGCGTGATCGATCGCGAAATTGCGCGCCTCGGAAAAATCTCCCGTCCATGCAAATTCATATACCTTATCGGTATATCTCCTGGCGATCTCCATGGTATCATCCGTGGAGCCGGTATCCACTATGATCAGTTCATCCCAGATCGTCCTAAGAGAATCAAGACATCTGGCGAGAACCTGTGATTCGTTTTTTACGATCATGCACACCGATACAGTGATCATCAACGGTCCTCCGTTCTTTACGCAAAAACTGTAACCATTCTACACTATCCCCTCAGATTTGGCTATAGACATCGGCTCCCATCGGATTTGGCTATGGACATCGGCTTTGGGATGTGCTATCCTAATCGCACCTGTTGTAAAAGAAAAATAAACCGACGGCTTATCGTTCACACGGTAGGCTGCGATTTTTTTGCATTTTACAGGAGGTTTTTTTATGTGGTTAATCAACCTGAGGAGGCGGATGTTCAAGCCTCTTATGTTTCTTCTTGCCGGGATGATACTTGGCCTGGCTGTCATATATTCATGTTCGATCAGTGTATTCGCGGATGATCCCGCGCCGGGAAGAACCCCCGGGGTCGCAACCGTATCAACATCTTCACTTTCACACAGCCACCGCGGCAGTTCGGCATCGGGAGGCCAGTGTTACTCAGTCGCCGTAAGGCATCAGCACTCCGGATCTTCATCGGGCGGCGGGTGTTACACCAGACCGCATTATCACCAGCACGGTGCCGGCTGCTACGGTACATGTAACTACGCACCGTCTGCGATCCAGTTCGTTAATATCGAAGATACGTATTGCGGTACCCACGGCCCGACCTACAGGGCCAATTACATAATCACCGTAACACATCAGGGCAGATGCGGCACTGTGGCGGAAGACAGGCCCGGCACCGTATATTGCAATCAATGCGGAGGCGATCCGGCCGCGGGAATGACGGGATCTCATCAGTATCTTGCATGCAACAGAGGCGGATCCGTGGAGTACTATGAACCGGCGTGCGGAAAGACCGAAGGCGTCAGTGTGGATCAGTACAACCTCGGATGCGGATTGGACAGCAGGGCATACGGCGGCATAAGCCTGACCAATACGACACCCGAATGGACTTCGGGAAATGTCACCCTGCAGGGCGCTTTGAGCGATCCCGAAGGGGTAATATGTGCGGGAGGATACGGGCAGATGTCTTTCGGTGCCGTGTCCGGTACGATATCAGATACGGCGGGCGACGGTATCACGGTATCGGAAAACGGTGTATATACGATGAACGTCTCCGTGGACGGATCCAAATTCGATACAGCACAGGCTTCGGTCATGCTCACGGTTGCAAACATCGACCGGACGGAACCGGGCATATCCGACACGGTCTTCGATTCGGGTGAGAACTGGCTTCGCACCAATACCGTTACCGTAAACGCAGTCGACCTGCAGCCGGACGGGACCGCCGGATCCGGGCTTGCGGACGAAGCTTATTCCTACGACGGAGGACTTACGTGGACAAGTGACCCGACATATATCGCAGACTCAAACGGCACGGTGGATATCTCGGTAAGAGATTATTGCGGAAACATATCTTACGCCACTGCCGAGATCACCAATATAGATGACAGGGGACCTGAAGTCAGCTACACCTATGACCCTGAAGTATGGTACGGCGACTCCGGTGAGAGGACATTTACTTTTACGGCAAGCGACGATCAGGGCGGACTGGACGAGAAGCCTTTTTCCTATGACGGAGGACAGACCTGGACCGACTCTCCGGTCCTTCCCACCACCGAACCGGGAACCATACATGTCATAGTTAAGGACGCTCTGGGAAATACTACTGAGCTGGAGATAGAAAACAAATGCGATGTACGCCCGGCACCCGCACCGGATCCCGTCGATCACGGAGGAAACACCGGATCGGGAGATGGCGGAAACGGAAGTGACAGCGGAGGAAATAACGGAACCGATGGTAACGGAGGTTCAGGGGACACCGGATCTCCCGGAGACTCCGGAGCAGGCGACGGTGACGCGGGAAACTCTTCTGCGGGTAATGACGGAAATAACGGTTCATCAGACAATGGCACTGATGACGGCAAAAGCGATGCAGGTGCAGGCGCAGGAGCCTCTTCATCCGGGAGCGGACATAACACCGGGAACGGAGGCGGAGGAGATCATTCTTCGGGAAGCGAAAACGGTAATGGCGGAAATGACGCAGGAGGAAGCGGTGCCGGAGACGGCACGGAAGCCTTCGGGGACGGAAACTCTTCTTCAGCAAACACATCTGACGGATCGGAAGATACCGATGCGGTCGAATATTTTGAACAGCTGCCTGCTTCATCGGCCGCTGCGGATATCAGCCGGCGTTCCGACACCATCAGCGAAACGACTCCTTTTTACAGGACCAAGGCTTTCAAGGCAGTCGCTTCGGTAAGCGGAGGAATGCTCGCTGCGGCAACGCTTTTACTTCTGTTTATGCTGTTTTACTCAGGCGTGATCATATACACCCTCGATACAGACAGATACCGGCTGATGGGCATCCGTCCCATAAGCCGTTCCGAACGCGGTAACTGTATTCACTTAAGCAGGGAATTCATGGATAACGCTTACTCAAGCAGATACAAACTGAAGCTGGGCAGATTCTATGTGATGAGACATAAAGACGATCTGTTCAATATTGACGCCGATGATGACTGGGTTTCGGTAAAAGTTGAAAGAGATATCTACGTGATCCTGAAATGAGGACGGGTATTAAGATCCCGGCGATCAGATAGATGCATTTCCATGCATACATACCGCCAAGCTGATAGGCATAATTAACATTTGAATGAAACTCAGCGACATCAAATCCGCCGTTTTCGGGAAGCCGCATGCAGATCGCATATGTGACCAGATTGATGGCAAAGAAGATCGCAACATGATGCATCATTATAGAAAAACTGTTCATGCCGATACGATCAAGTCCCCTGCCTGCCGAAGTGTCGGAAATGATCCGTGATATGCGAAGCCAGAACCATGTTCCGGTGATCACGGTAAGATACGGCACGAAACAGAATGATGCAAAAGACGTTACCCAGACAGCGCTGAAATTGAGCATGCCGTGAGCGCAGATATAGATAATAAACTGAACGATACATATAAGGCTTATGCACAACACATCCGGGATACGCTTCTCTTTTTCCTCAAGCCGGGTACGGTATAACCTGCCCAGTTCATATACGGGAAGCATGAAGAGAATGCGTCCCGGGGTCTTATATGCTCCCCAGACATGACCGTCCTGCGCCAGATAAACACATGCCATGCCTGCTGCCAGCGTGCATATGAATACCAGGATATCGCGATCCGCATGTATGCGGCCGAGTGTCTCGTCGTTCAGTCTGATGAGTGCGAGCACTTTTCTGCCGAGAATATTCAGCACTTCGATGATAAACAGGGCCGGAACGAACCACGCGGGGAAATTGAGGCCATACTGATGCCCTCCGAGAAAAGGTTCGATCACGAGGGTCTTAAACGAAATGGGCGTGCAGAAAGCAAACCCCTGCGATGAAAGTATTGTGGAGATGATCCCGTAGATAACGTTACAGATATAATACGGAACAAGCAGTCTTAAAGCCTTGTGACCAATATATCCGGGGATGTGTTCCTCGTTTGCGGGATCATAGAAGTATCCCGATATGAACAGGAAAACCATCACATGGAAACTGTAATAAGGAAAAAGCCCGAATACGGATAATTCGTTCATATCCAGATGTCCGAGGACTACCAGGATGATCGCTATGCCCGTCAGGATACCCATCTCGGTATTTCTTTTTTCCGTACTCATCAGTATATGGCCCTCACATCCGCCGGCATGTGGTCATCGCCTATGTCAAAGGACCAGATCGAATGACCGGGAAGCCTGTGCTCCGTCAGATAGTATCGTCCGTCTATGCAGCCCATGTAGTACGGCGTTCCGCCACCTACAAAATACGAATATATATCGGTGTACTTACCCTCTTCAAGATCGGAGAGTTTATCGGCATATATGATCGTTGCAAAATCCTGATTACCATGAACATCCGTTGAAACGGTCACATAGTATCCGCCTTCAACCGGCATGATCTGTATCATTCCTGCGAGCTGATCCGGTACCGGATATCTGTTCTTTATCTTAAAATCCGAAAGTCTTGCTTCGATGATCTGGCTGTTGCCGGAAACGAGATACACCGAGTCGCCGTCTATGGTAAAACTGCGCACATATACTCCGTCAAGTTCACCAAGTTTCATGATGCGGCTTATGTACATATCGGTGCTTCCCGGATCGTGCGTCATCACATACATCTCACCTGTCATCGAACTCCATACATAGAAGTTTGAGTCCGTCTCATTATAGACTATGAAATGAGGTCTGGTCCCTATGCCCTCGAAGACCTGCGTGTTCTCAAATACATAGCCGTCTCTTTCAAAAACGAGCACCCTGTTTCTCTCTGTATCATCGACCAGATAAACGCTTCCGTCACTTGCGACGGTATGCCCCTTGTCGATGTCCGAAGTCATGACAAACCATTCGTTCAACGGCTTATCGATGGTATCCGAATAAATGACCTGGTTATTGTAGCAGTCAACGATAAAAAACAGATCATCTATCTTCGTGATCTGAGTGGGTACACTTAAGGCCGAGGCGAGATTGACTGCGGGTTCTGCGGATACTCCGTCCTCTTCACCGGATCCTGTTGAAGTTGAAGCGTTTTCGGTTGCGACCGGTGTGGCTTCTATATGTGTATCCGTGACATTCCCGCTCCCGCATCCCGAAAGCGGTACTAGCCCAAAAACTGCCGCCAACATACAGGCAGAAATGCGGGACATGGCCGTTCCCGTTTTATGTTTTTTCTTTTTCGTAATATCAGTCAGTTCCGAAGATCTCATCTTTTACTTCACGTATGCTCATATTTTTCTGTGATGCGATCAGGGCTATATCTTCATACTCGGGCTTGGTCTTGGTCATGCCGAAGCCCTCTCCGGTCTTGAACCTGACCGGTCCCAAGGAAGTTTCCTTCGTCTCTATGCGCGTATTCATGCAATATCGCTCTATGTCACGTCGTCTGATCCCCCAGGTCGATGTATGCTTAAAGAAAAGATCCCTGATCTTTTCCTCATCTTCTGCACGGCAAAGAGCCGTCAGCACATATCCGGGGCGGTTTTTTTTCATGAATACCGGAGTGGTGTACACCTCAAGTGCTCCGCCTGCCCGCATAAGATCGGCGGCACAGGCAAGTTCCTCACCGGTCATGTCATCTATATTGGCTGACAGTTCGGTGATACCGCGCATGAGGCCTTCGGTCGCTTCAGCCGCACGTCCGTCCGCTTTGATAGCATGTCCCGCAGCGCTTACCTCTTCGGAGACCGCCGCGTGACCGATGATGGCCCTCACGCAGTTTGCGCGTTCAAACTCTTTGGTACCGCAGCCGTATCCGACACGATCCGGGATCATGAGAGGTGTATTTACATATTCCTTTACATAGTATTTGAGAAGTGCGGCACCCGTAGGTGTGAGCATCTCTCCCCTGATATCACCCGCATAGGAAGGAATGCCTTCCAGAAGATATGCGGTCGCCGGTGCGGGCACGGGAACGATGCCGTGAGCGCACTTCACTTCTCCGAAGCCGGTACGGACGGGTGAAGCCAGGATCTTACCGGGAGAAACCATCTCCATAAGCCTGCAAACACCCAGCACGTCTGCTATCGCATCCTTCATGCCAACTTCATGGAAATGTATCTCGCTCACCTCTTTTCCGTGAGCGCGAGATTCCGCATCCGCTATCAGGCGGTATACTGCTTTTGCATCAGCCTTGACCTTATCCGAAAACGAAGTCTTGTCTATGACCGCATCCACATCAGCCATGGAAGCGTGATGATGGTGATGGTCGTGATCATGGTCGTGATCGTAGTGATGGTCATGATCGTGGTCGTGGTCGTGGTCATGGTCGTGGTCATGGTCGTGATCATGGTCATGATGATGGTCGTGGCCGTGATCATGATCATGATGATGGTCGTGGCCTTGGTCCCCGGGCTGCTCCTCCTCGCCGTCGATCAATACGGACATATGCGTGCCCGCGATCCCGGCTTTAGTGTCGGGTTTTGCCACGACCGAAACGCCCGCGATCCCGGCCGAATTCATCTCTTCGATGTATTTTCTTTTTCCTTCATCATCAAGCAGCTCATAAAGTGCGGCAGAAAGCATGTCTCCCGCCGCGCCCATTCCGCAATCGATATAAAGGATCTTACCGTTCATCTCACCCATACCCTGTCTCCTTTCGGGTCAATCCTGAGCGGTTTCCATCCGGTTGATACGCGAAGCGCTTACCGCTGCTCCAAATCCGTTATCTATATTTACTACGCTGACACCTGCAGCGCATGAGTTGAGCATTGAAAGAAGTGCGGATATCCCGCCGAAGCTTGCACCGTATCCGACGCTCGTAGGCACCGCGATCACCGGGCACCCGACCAGTCCGCCTACCACGCTGGCCAAAGCACCTTCCATGCCCGCAACGACTATGAGCACCCTTGCTTTCCTGATCATATCCTCTCTGGCAAGCAGACGATGGATCCCTGCGACGCCGACATCATTGATCACATGCACACGGTTGCCAAGCACCTCTGCGGTAACAGCGGCTTCCCTGACCACACCCAGATCGCTCGTACCGGCTGATACTATCGTGATGTTTCCTGTGGGTGATTCGGGCAGTCTTCTGTCTACAACACCGATCCTGCCATCTGCATCGTAGAATACTTCGTGACCGTCCAAGCTCTTTTTCAGAAAATCCGCCTTCTCTTCGGAGATCCTGGTGAGCAGGATATTATACAGTCCCCGCTCTATCATCGCACCGACTATGCCCGCGATCTGCTCCGCAGTCTTCCCGGCGCAGTATATGACCTCCTGCATCCCGGTCCTTTCGGTCCTGTCCAGATCTATATTCGCATATTCAAGATCAAGATTTTTATCCATATCGTATACCTATAAAAAATATATATGCATGGATGCATTTCCACGTACGAATTCATGGATGAATTCAGTACGTGTCCGGAAATGAATGGATTCATTTCCACGTACAAGTACAAGTATAACATAAACAACCACCTATGCTATTATGATATTATCACGCAATGGAGGCATTCTATGAAGATACTCATGATCTTTACGGGCGGCACCATAGGGAGCACGCTGAAGGACGGATATATAGGTCTGGATTCGGGTAAACCGTACATGCTTATCGAAAACTACAAGTCCCGTTACGGCACGGATCCCGATCTGGAGATCACGACCGCCGAACCGGTGAATTTCTTAAGCGAGAACAGCACGGGAACCTATATAACGGCCGTGGTAAACTCGGTTCTTGAACATATGAATGACGGGTATGACGGGATCATTGTCACTCACGGTACAGACACACTTCAATATACTGCTGCGGCGATAGGATATGCACTGGGTATCGGTACGATCCCGGTCTGTATGGTATCCAGCGACCGTCCGGTCGAGGATCCCGATGCGAACGGGCTCATCAACCTGCACGGAGCATTTGAATTCATACGTTCAAAAGCAGGACGGGGAGCATTTGTCGTATACAGAAATAATCCCGAAGATGTGACTGTCATACACCGCGCCACGAAACTGATCGCGCATCAGACACTCTCTTCGGAATTGTTCAGTATCAGTGATGAAATCTACGGAGTCATAGATGAAAAAGATCGCTTTACTCCGAATGAAGACTATAAAGACGATCCGGATGAAGCTGCGCCGATCCCCTTCACCGGACTTACGGATACCTGTACTAAGGTCATGCGGATCGTACCCTTCCCGGGCATGGTATATCCGGATGTCCCGGAGTCTGTGCGATGTATTATTCACGAATCATTCCATTCGGGTACGATCAATACGGCCTCCAATGACAGCAGGCGCTTCTTTGATGAGATGAATTCTCGCGGTATACGGGTCTATCTGACGGGCATCACTCCGGGCGCAGACTATGAGAGTACGAAGCTATACAGCGATCTACATATCATTCCGGTTCCGGGCATCAGTCCCATCGCACTGTATATGAAACTGTGGATGACGCTTTAAATCCTTTTTCTATCCCATTATCCACATTTATGTTGCTTACAGCATAATATGACAAATCAAACTAACTCGTCGGGAAAAAGCATCGGGATATAAGAGTACTGTGATTTCCAGTGCTTTTTGCTCCGCAGATGAGTGCGGGATGCACTGGGATTTTCGTTTTGGCGGATTCCCAGTGCTTTTTGCTCCGCAGATGAGCGCGGGATGCACTGGGATTTTCGATCCGGTGGATTTCCAGTGCTTTTTGCTCCGCAGATGAGTGCGGGATGCACTGGGATTTTCGTTTTGGCGGATTCCCAGTGCTTTTTGCTCCGCAGATGAGCGCGGGATGCACTGGGATTTTCGTTTTGGCGGATTTCCAGTGCTTTTTGCTCCGCAGATGAGCGCGGGATGCACTGGGATTTTCGTTTTGGCGGATTCCCAGTGCTTTTTGCTCCGCAGATGAGCGCGGGATGCACTGAGATTTTTGATTCGGCGGATTTCCAGTGCTTTTGACTCCGAGGATTGCCGCAGGATGCACTGGGATTTTCGGATTGGCTGATTCCCAGTGCTTTTTGCTCCGCAGATGCCATCCGGAATGCATGTGTGGGAATGATTTCTACATAGGAGCGGAGTTATTCAATTACGAACTACATAAAGGTAAAAATGGAGTTTTCTAAAGTACTCTCCGCATGAGCAAACCTCAATCACAACAAAACGGCGGTCCGAAACGGACCGCCGTTTATATATTGCTATACCCTGCAACTTATCGTAAGAATTCACTCGAATTCTTCCCGAAAAATCCTGTAACCCCTGTATCTTACTTAAAAGGATTCTCGGTCGGATAAGGAAGGGATGCAGGCTGGTTGTAACCGAGCTCTTCCATCTCAACTCCGAGATACTTGAATACTTCGAACAGAGCCTTGCCGAAGTGTCCGAAAGCAACTGCGCCGTGATGAGGGAAGTTCTTCTCGATCAGTACGTGACGATAGAATCTGCCCATATCCTTGATAGCGAATACACCGATGCCGCCGAAGGATCTTGTAGCAACAGGAAGAACCTCGCCCTGAGCAACATATGCACGCAGGATATTGTCAGCAGTAGACTGCAGACGATAGAAGGTGATAGGTCCGGGTGCGATGTCGCCTTCGAGAGTACCGTTGGTAACCTCGATGGGAAGTGCGCGGGCCATGATAGCCTGATGCTGCATTGAGCATGATGCAAGCTTCTTGGAGCATGTATTTCCGCAGTGGAAGCCCATGAATGTATCGGTAAGTGTGTAGTCGAATTTGCCCTTGATGGAATCTTCGTACATGCACTTCGGTACAGAGTTGTTGATGTCGAGCAGTGTTACGATATCGTCTGATACAGCGGTACCGATGTACTCTGACAGACATCCGTAGATATCAACCTCACAGGATACGGGGATGCCGCGTCCGGTAAGACGAGAGTTAACGTAGCAGGGAACGAATCCGAACTGTGTCTGAAATGCGGGCCAGCACTTACCTGCGATGGCTACGAACTCCTTGGAGCCCTTGTGTCCCTCTACCCAGTCAAGGAGAGTAAGTTCATACTGAGCAAGTTTGGGCAGAACCTGAGGCTTGTTGTTGCCTGCACCGAGTTCTGCTTCCATATCCTTAACAACATCGGGGATACGGGGATCATCGGCATGCTTGTTGAATGATTCGAAAAGGTCGAGCTCCGAGTTCTCTTCGATCTCAACGCCGAGATTGTAAAGCTGCTTGATCGGAGCGTTGCATGCGAAGAAGTTAAGCGGTCTGGGACCGAAAGATATGATCTTCAGATTCTTGATACCGACAACTGCTCTTGCGATCGGAACGAAATCATGAACCATATCGGCGCAATCGCCGGCATCGCCTACGGGATACTCGGGGATATAAGCCTTGATGTTACGAAGAGCCATGTTGTAGGAAGCGTTCAGAACACCACAGTATGCATCACCACGGCCTGCGGTAGTAACTGACTCATAATCTTCCTCGGCAGCCGCACACAGCATGGCGGGGCCGTCGAACTGCTGGATAAGCATGGTCTCGGAGATCTCGGGACCAAAGTTGCCCAGATATACGCAGAGAGCGTTGCAGCCCTTCTCCTTGATATCCTTGAGGGCGTTCTTCATATCGATCTCGCTCTCGATGATTGTGATGGGGCACTCATAGATGTCTGCTGCATCATACTTAGCTGCATAAGCATCAACCAGTGCTTTTCTTCTTCTGATCGTCAGCTCTGCAGGGAAGCAGTCACGGCTCACACCTACGATACCGATCTTCACTTTGGGAATGTTGTTCATAAAAGTAAACCTCCTTCAAAAAATAATTGATTACTGAATCTGAGGGAACAGTGCTTTCACTGTCGGATAGATCTTCTTAAACTGCTGATAACGTTCTTCATAAAGTGCTGCGAGTTCGGGATCGGGTTCTACGGTCTCGACTACTCTTACGATCGCATCGGCTGCTGCCTGTACGCTCGGATATTCTCCGCAGGCAACCGCTGCGAGCATTGCACCGCCCATTCCGGGACCCTGCTCACTCTCGATAACGTCAACCTTGATGTTCATGATGTTGGCAATCATCTTCTTCCAGAGTGGAGACTTCGCCCCGCCGCCGCAGATCTTGGTCCTCTGAAGGTCGATACCGAGGCTTCTTGCAACTTCAAGGCTGTCACGAAGTGCAAATGCAACGCCTTCAAGAACGGCCTGGGTCATGTCCGCACGGGATGTATCCATGGTCATGCCGATGAATGTACCTCTTGCAAGAGGATCGTTGTGAGGAGATCTCTCTCCCATGAGGTAAGGCAGGAAATATACATGATTTCTGCCGAGCTTATCTTCCGTGATCGCCTTCTGCTCGGTCACGAAATCCTCGGTTCCGATTATGTCTTCTTCCCACCACTTGTTGCAGCTTGCTGCCGAGAGCATGCAGCCCATGAGATGATATGTTCCGTCCGCATGGTCAAATGAATGAAGTGCATTGTTCTCATCAACACCGAACTTATCCGATGAGATGAATACGGTTCCGCTGGTTCCCAGGGAAATATTGCATGCTCCGTTTCCGACGGTTCCGGTTCCGACTGCCGCTGCCGCATTGTCACCGGCGCCAGCTACGATCTTCACTGTCTTCGGAAGACCGAGTTCATCGGCTACTGCGGGAAGGATATCTCCTACGGTCTCATATGACTCGAAAAGTTTGGGGAGCTGTTCTTCCTTAACGGAGCAGATCTCGAGCATCTCCTTTGACCACTTGCGGTTCTTTACATCAAGCAGGAGCATGCCGGAAGCATCCGATACGTCCGTGCAGTGAACACCGCTGAGTTTGTATGCGATATAGTCCTTCGGAAGCATGATCTTTGCGATCTTTGCAAAGTTCTCGGGCTCCTTGTTCTTTACCCAGAGGATCTTGGGAGCCGTAAATCCGGCAAAAGCGATATTTGCCGTATACTCCGAAAGTTTATTCTTGCCTATGACATCATTGAGATAATCAGTCTCTTCCGTGGTCCTTCCGTCATTCCAGAGGATAGCCGGACGTATCACATTGTCGTCACTGTCAAGGATAACAAGTCCGTGCATCTGTCCGCCGAAGCTGATGCCTGCAACCTGTGACTTATCACAGTCACTGAGCAGTTCTTTCAGGCCGTCCATGGTCTGTGTATACCAATCTTCGGGACTCTGCTCACTCCAGCCCGGATGAGGGAAAGAAAGAGGATATTCACGGCTTACGATCTTTTCTATCTTGCCGGAGCCCTCCATTAAAAGAAGCTTAACTGCACTGGTACCTAAATCTACACCGATATATAGCATATTGCCTCCATTCCGGGATCAAACCCGCTCAAAATATATGCATTTTAACTAAAAAGCGCACAACATCATTTTATGATATTGTGCACTCTTTTTCAATGAGAAATATTGTCATTATGATACTAATTATTTACATTTTCCTATGCATCCGCGGGACTCTTCGCATGAACGGAAGTATCCCTCACCTCTATGATCGGTCCGCCCGTTCCGTTTATATAATCGCCTGTGATCGTAACCCTGCCGATATTGTCATCCTTGGGGATCTCGTACATGATGTCGAGCATGAACTCTTCGATTATCGATCGAAGCGCTCTGGCCCCGGTATCACGCTCGATCGCCTTGTCGGCTATAGCCTCGAGCGCATCATCGGTAAACTGAAGATCCACCTCATCTATTGCCAGGAGTTTCTGATACTGCTTAAGTATCGCATTCTTGGGCTCCTTAAGGATCTTAACGAGCATATCCCTGTCCAGCCCCTGCATCGTAAACACAACCGGAAGACGGCCGATGAACTCGGGTATCATGCCGAACTTGCGCAGATCCTCGGTCTTGACCTGGCGTAAGATATCATCCGACTTTTCCTTTTCATCTTTTATTATGGCCGAATAACCGATACCGGTCTGCTTATTCAGTCTCTTTTTGATGATATCCTCAAGATCCGGGAAAGCACCTCCGCAGATAAAAAGGATGTTGCGGGTATTGACCGTGGCAAGCGGGACCATCGCATTCTTGGAATTGGATCCGACGGGAACCTCTATATCCGCACCTTCAAGCAGTTTGAGCATGCCCTGTTGAACGGATTCACCGCTGACATCACGGGAATGCGTCTCGGCCTTCTTCGCTATCTTATCTATCTCATCTATAAAAACTATGCCCTGCTCGGCTTTGTCCACGTCATTGTCCGCAGCGGCCAGAAGCTTGCTTATAACACTCTCAATATCATCTCCGATATAACCCGCTTCCGTAAGAGATGTCGCATCCGCGATCGCGAGCGGGACATTCAAGAGCCTTGCCAGAGTCTTTACCAGATATGTCTTGCCGCATCCCGTGGGACCGATCATGAGCATGTTGGATTTCTCGATCTCGATATCATCCATGTTGTCGGTCGCAACACGCTTATAATGGTTGTAAACAGCCACGCTCATGACCTTTTTGGCATATTCCTGACCGACCACATATTCATCAAGCGAAGCCTTGATCTTATGGGGAGCGGGGATATCCTTGATATCGATGATCGGCGCCGGCTTTTCACCTTTTTTACGTTTCTTGAGTTTCTGCTTGTTGGGGATGCCGCCTTCACCGTTCAGATCGGATATGTTCATGAAGCTGATGTTGGGATTGTTAAGCATGCCCTGATAATCGAAACTTGAGACCGTGTTCATGGTCTTGTTCATGCAGTCCGCGCACACGCATATCCCCTGCATCAGATGGAACATCTTACCGGCTTTGCTCTCCGGGCGCCTGCATATGAAGCAGACATCCTCGCGGTCACTGCCCGGCTTATCGTCCGTTTCATTACCGGACGCATCGGAAGAGGTATCCTTATCATCCGTTTCGGCGGAGGTCTCATCTGCTGTAACGGTTTCTTCGGTCACTTCTCTGTAATCGTTGTTGTTATCATCATTCATCATTTATATCACCCATTTTTTCAGACCGGGGATCAGACTCACCACCCACACGATGAAGACAGTGATGGCCAGATCCATAAGCGTGAGCAGCGGCATCGAGATAAAAGGCGTACACATCGTGGTCACAAGTCCCAGTTTCTTAAACACGATCAATCCGAAGTCATGCGCCATATATACGCCGAAACTCAAACGCGACAGCCACATGATGACCTTCATCGGTTTTGACTGCGGATCCACGTTCGCAAATCTGTCCCTGAAAAAGATAAATACCGCTATCGAATAAAGCGGGATCCCCGCCGTGTAGTATTCATGATAGACCGAATTCGGATACTGGGTAACGAGAACATATGTCGTCATGGTGATGACGGTCCCCAGGAGTCCGATGAGGCCCAGCAGGTATATGAGTTTTTTCTGCTTATCCGTAAACTCCTCGGTGGCCACATAATACCCCGCCGCATAATAGAATACGTATCCCGAAACAAACGCAAACTCAAGGCGGTTAAAATACAGTCCCACATGCTCATATATGTGCGGGAGCATCATGATGTTCGGGATCAGATAAGAGATCACATATGCGGCGATCAGGAAATACCTTAATGCCTGCCTGTCCTTAACGAGTCCTCTCAGAGCCGGCGTGATGATGTACATCCCGACTATGATATACATATACCACATATGGTAATGTCCGAAGAACAGGTTATGTATGAACTTGGATACCACCTCTTCGGAAAAAGTCCTCTGCGTGAGGAATCCGCTCGTTATGATCGCATACAGGAATGACCAGAAAAAGAATGCCGCAAGCAGCCTCGGAAGATAGCGGGTATACATCTTCCTGACCGATATGTTACGGTTCGGATCCAGAAAAAGATATCCGCTCATCATGAGAAAGACCGGAACGCAGTATCTGCTCAGGATATCAAAAAGATTGGTCACGCCCCAGGGATAGATGCTGAAGGGACCGTCGTACCATGTGATCGCGCCGACATGGATCATTATGACGGACACCATGGATAAAACCCTGGCGATGTCCATATAGTATTCTCTACCGGCCGGCGATTGAGTTGTAACGGTGGTCTTTGCTCCTTCGGACATGGCCAAACCTCTACGTCCAGTACCCGGGCTGCGAAGACAGGCGCTTTCTCAATCCGTTCGGGATCAGCCTGTATTTTTTGCCCAGTTTGAAACCGAGAAACCTGGCAGCACAATTCATTATGAATCCCGGGATCAGATATGAACGATGTATCTTCTTAAGATGCGCGATGCACTGCGCAACGAGGCGTTTGCCCTCGCTCTCTGATGAAATGCCCGCAAAAGCCTCGGGATGCTCGGCCTGTGAGACCGCATTGTCAAAATTGCGTTTGAACTGCTGCCGGCAGTTATAGTTATGGGAATGGTAAACCCTTGCACGGGCCGAATAGGATATCGCGCGTCCTTTTTTTATAAGGGAAGCCGCCAGGATCATATCCTCGTTGAATATGGTCCTTTCGACAAAACCGCCCGCCTCGTCATAATCGGTGCGTCTGTATGCCGCACACACATTGGAGCAGAAGAAAGTCTTGACGCCCAGCCTGTTTAAGTCCTGTGCTGACTTGACCTGCGGTTTTTCCGGATAATTGAACGAACGGACGAACCTCTCCGTCTCCGATGCACCCGGAGCGGGAAGCTGTCTGGCATAAGAGACCGCGATATTCCGATCAAGGATAAGGGGATCGATGAGTTCTTCGATGAGTTTTTCATCCGCGGGAAGAGCATCCTGCGTCATCATGATGAAGAACTCGGAACGGGATCCGGCGACCGCAGCTCTTCTGGTCCCGCCGTGATCGAACTCCCGGGCAGAGATATGGGTGATCTCGGTGATATCCCTGACGGATGCCGGGATCACCCTGTTCTCCATAAATTCATCGAAAAAACGTCGTTCCGTATTTACGATATGGATACGGGACGGGGGGACAGTCTGTGCGCCCAGAAGCTCCAGGCAGCGGATGAGTCTCTCATCCGGCCTGTATGTGGGTATTATCACATCTATGCTGTGCGCGGTGCCGGTCATAAGATCAATTACCTATATATGTGTGAGTGTCGGCATAAACCTTATCCGAGCACTGTTCAACCGTCTGTGAAGGCTGATAGCTCTCATCACCGAAAAGGAACCAGTGAAGCCACTTGACGTTGTCCGAAAGAGTGACGGGAACAACACAGGATCCTTTCGATCCGATGGATCCGGTAGCTCTTAAGCTCTCGTTCGGGAAACCGTCCTGACCGACAACGTTATATTTTGCGATATCGCCCAGCAGAGCGATGATGTCATTTAAGTCGAGCGAAGTATAGACCTCACCGAAGATCTTGTTGGCTATCTCCGTAAGCTGTCCGACGGAAGCGGTCTTAGCCTTATCCATGCATGCGAGCAGCACGGTACGCTGTCTCTCGGCACGTCTGAAATCGTCGCCGGCAGTATATCTGATACGGCAGTATGCCGTAGCCTGAAGGCCGCTCAATGTCTGCATGCCGGAATTTGTAACGGGGATTATGTTTTCGTTAAGTTTTCCGCCGCCGCCTTCATCGAGGAACATGCTTCGCTGATAGTTGTTCAGGTGCTCGATCTCAGCATCCTGTACATCGATGTTCACACCGTTAAGTGCATCAACGACATCGATAAGTCCCTGGAAACCGATCGTAATGAAATCGGTGATGTTCATATCCAGGTTCATGTTCAGCATGTTGATTGCCTGCTCGGGGCCGCCTTTGGCATATGCCGCATTACACTTGTTGTAACTGTCGTTTCCGAGGTTAAGATATGTGTCACGGTATACGCTGACAAGTCTGATCTCACCGGTATCCTGATTGATACTCGCGATCATGATCGTATCGGAACGGGTATTCTTGGTCAGCTGATCCTGTCTGGAGTCAACACCGAAGAGTGCTATGTTCCAATACCCCTTCATCGTGGTCTCCTCAGCCACTTTTACGGAATCGTTGATCACGATATCCTCTTCGGCTATCTCGACCTTACCCGTCTCTGTAGTCTTGGTCGTGATATACAGTATGATCCCGGCTGCTGCCAGTACTACCAGTTCAATGGCAAAAATGGCTATCTTCGCGCCGGTGCTCATGCCGCCTTTCTTCTTTTTTCTCCTGCGTCTTCTTTTCTGGTCAGATGAACTCATTTCATTCCTCCTGTTGCTTATGCGCCCGCATGTTAATATGCGTTTTTATCTATGAACATCCTGAACACGGTAAGCAGAACGATCTTGATATCAAATCCGGGTGTCCAGTTCTCGATATAGTAAATATCATGTTCAACTCGGCGCTTGATCGAGGTATCTCCTCTGTATCCGTTTATCTGTGCCCAGCCCGTAAGTCCGGGACGGACCTGGTGCTTGACCATATAGCGGGGTATCTCTTCCATGAACTTCTCAACGAACTGCGGCCTCTCGGGTCTGGGCCCGACTACGCTCATATCTCCCTTGAGCACGTTAAAGAACTGAGGCAGCTCATCGATACTGAACCGGCGGATGACCTTTCCGACAGGGGTGACTCTCGGATCATCCTTCGTGGTCCACTCCTTACTCTCCGACTCTTCTTTCTGCACTACCATCGATCTGAACTTATACATCTCAAACGGCTTATTGTGGAGACCGATGCGTTCCTGCTTGAACATGACGGGACCGGGCGACGAGAGTTTGATCGCGATGGCCGTCACGAGCATCACGGGAGATGAGATCACGATGGCTATGATCGAGAATATCAGATCGAACGAACGCTTGATGGCCTTGTTGAAGGAGTTTGCAAGCGGCACATTACGGATATTCACAACACTTAATCCCAGCACATCCTCGGTATAGGGATTGGTCGGGAAAAGTGAATTGTAATCGGGTATGAACTTGGTATGTACCCCGAACTTCTCACACATGGCAACGATACGCTCCAGCTTGTCGTAGTCGCTCAGTGCGAGCGAGATATCGATCTCATCGAGATTGTTCTCGGGCAGGATAAACTCGAGGTTATCTATCTTGCCTATGACTTTGATGCCGCGGTACAGCGTTCCGGCAGGTACGTGGTCATCGAGTATGCCCCTGATCACATAACCCCACTGGGGATTGTTGTTCACGCGGTTTATATATTCCTCTCCCGCTCTGGAATAACCTACCATCAGGATATATTTGACATTGTATCCCTTACGGCGGAAGTACTCGAGCACGCTCCTTAACACACTGCGAAAGATCGTGGTGAGCACGGTATTGATCCCGAAGAACATCAGGATCATGGAGCGCGAGAAGTGTATCTGCTTGACTACATACAGTACAACTATGATCCCTATCATCCCGAAGAGGTTGGCCTGAAAGATATTGACCAGCTCATACCTGCGCAGTGTCGCACGCTTCGGGGTATAGAGATTCGTCATATAGTAGAGCAGGACATAGCCGGGCACGATGAACCATAGAGCAAACATGTACTGCTCCATGGACAATCCGGGCGGTTCGTTCTGCCAGGGTGCCTGGAATTTCAGATACCAGGCCAGAACATATGAAATTACAACCACGATCGCATCTATCAGAAGATGGACCTGATTGAATGCTTTTTGGTGATCTTTAATCATATGTAATCATGATACAACATTTAGATAAAAAAAACACCTAAATCACTATATTTAGTTTATTTTCACCATATCTTAATGCTTTCTTAATCAAACATCTCCAGAACACGGTGATAATAGGTGTGATTCTCCCTTATTGCGGCAAGTCCGGCCCGCGCGATCGCCTCGCGCTCATCCTCATGCTCGAGATAATATGCGCACTTGCCCAGCATGTCATCCGTACTTTCGAATGACACGAAATGCTCCCCGTCGTTGAAAAACCGCAGCATGTCTCCTGCGTAGGATGTCAGCAGAAAGCCGCCTGCGCCCATGATCTCAAAGCATCTTAACGGGATCCCGTTAACTATGCTCCTCAGAGATATGTTCAGATCGATACGGGAACGGTTAAATATAAGCGGGGCCTCCCTGAACTGATCTGCGGGGCCATGGTTGGTCACGCCCGCAAAAGCGGCCGACGCATCATGAGTATACAGATCCACCCGGTAACGCTCACCGAACACGGCCCCGAGCGCCGTAAGGATGTGATGGCGTTCCTCGACGGTGACCTGTCTGTCGATCACGTACTGGGAAAACAGTGTCCTGGTAGTGATGACACTTCCGGCGGACGGGCCCAGAGGAAGCGCCGCGTGCAGATCCTCCAGGATCTCATCCGTGAGCAGATGCTCAGACAGATCCATTCCGTAGATATGCTTCTGCGCCTCTATGATCCCCCGTATATATCCGTAGGTACGGTCGGGCAGCCCCTTATCGATCATCCGGTGATAGAAATCGTGTCTTTCGTTATACAGGGACCCCACAAATGAGATGTCCGCCTCATATCCCGGACGGGCCTCCCTGCACAGCTGCTCCACCCTGTCGGGATCCGCAGCCATGGGCAGAAAGTCTATTGTATTTATCCCTTCGGAATGAAACTTCAGATATGTATCGGAATCAAATACAAATATATGGTTGGTAGGATATGTGACAGTATAGGAATACAGCTGTACGCACGGATTATCGTATACCCACGCATAGTAGCCGATCCCGAGATCCTTTGCGGCTTCGGCAACATGCGGGAAGTAATTGAATCCGTACACGATATCACAGCCGTTCTCCCCGGCTGCTTTTTTCACCTTGTCCGCGATCTCGGGACTCAACAGTCCGTCCTGCGATGTCTGCAGGGCCGCCACATCGTGTCCCGCCACCCGCATGGCCTGTATCATCTCGGAGTTTCCGCAGCATTCCCACAGCAGATACAGAATCTTCATATATCGTAAATCTCTCCCATCATCAGGATGTCCCCTCCATGATCAGCGATATCATGGATGCCACTCTGGCCGGGATCGTATGATTTGCCGTAACGAACTCATATCCTTCGGCGGCGATCCGGGCTCTCTCATCTTCATGCGTCAGATAATACCGCACCAGTTCACATGCCTCATCAACGGTCTCGTATACGGCCAGATGCCTGCCGGGGATAAGGAATTCCGGTATCTCGGTCTGGGCATTGGTAAGCAGGAACCCTCCGCATCCCAGAACATCCCAGATACGCTGTGGAAGCCCGCTCCTTATAGGGCGCATCGTGGTGTTTATGTTGATCCGGCTTGAGGCTATCACTTCCGGCATCTCGGTCAGGGTCGATACACCGCCGTGAACGACGACATGAGGACTTATCGATGTGAGCAGCGACGTATCGCTCCTCGTAAACAGATGAAGTGACCCGAGATCCGTGATGCTCTCCGCGACAGATGACAGAAGCACAAGCCTGTCACGCACGGTCATTTCGGTCCCGAGGCAGGAATTCACGGTCCAGAAAGCATTGATATCGCCGATCGTCTCCCCTATACCGGAAACCGTCGACGGGACATAATTATTAAATTCAGATATAATTTCAGCGCCTACATCATCCTGCTTTATCACGCTCTCGAGCAGTTCCTGTCCGGACAGCATCTCCTGAGCCGCAAGCAGTCCCTCGCATAAGCCCCTGACTCTGGGACTCAGAGTCTCCGCGATCTGTGCGTACGGATTTTTCTCGTTATACAGGGAACCTATGAAGCTCACATCATACTTGCAGTTACCTGTTCTGTCTGCTTTTATCAGGGGATTGACGCCAAGAGGCAGGTGGAAGATATGGCCGGGGTTCTCAGAAGCCACCTCCAGGTACTGCTCCCGGTCAAACAGGAATATCCTGTTACATTCATTTCTGACAGCCGCAGACCAGAGTTCGGTCACCGGACAGTCCACGCTCACGCACACATACATTACATGCAGTTTTTCGCATATATCCGATATATACGGAAAAAAATTGATACTGAACACAAACATCGGCTTGTTGGTCAGTATCATTTCGGCTATCGAAGATATCCGCACGTCGGCGGGGATGTTCTTTTCCGTCATTTCAAGGCGGTCTTCGACCACATCTATGCCGAGGGCCCTGAAAGCGTCTATGTAGCCCGGCTCGCATATGCTGTTATATCTGTGTATGACTATCTTCATATACGTAATCCTTAAACATCTCTCCGCGCTGCTCAAAGTTCTTAAAATATCCGTATGAAGCCGAAGCGGGACTTAAGATACAGGCACGTCCTGCCGGCGTTATGCTCTTCGCAAGCCGTACTGCAGCTTCAAGGGTTTCCTCATAATACACACGATCCAGGTCACTTACTTCGTCATATATGCGTTTCCCCGAATCATATGAGCAGATATACCTGTACTCGGGGTGATTGCGGATATACTCGATAAGCTCCGTATAATCTATGCCCCTGTCCATGCCGCCTATCAGTACGGTATGAGCATCCGGCACCGCCTCGAGGGCCATGATCGTTGCATCGGGGATCGTGGATATGGAATCGTCATAGTATTTTACGCCGTCACGCTCTCCTATGAAGCTGAGTCTGTGAGGCAGTCCCTTAAAATCCGCCAGCGATGCCACCGCGCGGTCCCGGTCAAGTCCCAGAACATCCGTCACGATCTTCAGTACGAAGTTGGCATTACACACGTTATGCTTGCCAAGGATCTGCAGGCCGTAATCCCCTTCCGTATCATAGGGCATGTGGATAACTTTTGCCTTCGTCTCTATCTCGGGGACTCCTTCCCCAATCAGAAAAACATCCGATTCTTTCTGGAAAGCGGTTATGTGTTTCTTGGCATTAAAGTACGCTTCCATCGTCGAATAGTAATCAAGATGCTCCTCATGAAGGTTTAAAAATACCGCAATATGGGGAGATACATGCACATGGGCCAGCTGATGACAGGACATCTCAAATACAACAAGTGTATCGTCCGTTATCTCATCGAAGAAGTTAAGGCAGGGCTCTCCTATGTTTCCTAAAAGTATGGTTTTACCGGGATATACATGAGTTAAAACATGATTTAGCATGGCGGATGTAGTGCTTTTCCCTTTGGTTCCCGTGATGCCGATGACCCGGTCGCGGTACTCCTCCAGAAACAGTTCCGTCTGCGAGGTATACTTCGGCGAATCTTCATCCATCCGGATGCCGGGGCTCTTGATGATGAGATCATACTTATCCTCATCGATCTCTTCGCGCTTTCCTTCGAACACTTCAACGCTCGCCGGCTCACAGCACCGCTTTAAGAACTGTCTCGTGGACTGTCCCTCGCGGCCGTAACCCCATATCAGTATGTTTTTGTCTTTCAGTTTTTCCGTAACACTCATGTCTGTCTGTCAGGAATTCTCCTCATCATTTTACGTAATAATGTCTCGCTATCCACCTGGACAGTCCGTCAAGTCCGGGATATACGATCCTCTCACTCATGTTCAGCTGATCGAGCATGTCCCTCACACGCCAGCGAAGATCAGCCTTTATCACATACTTCACGGTATTCTCGGTCCGTCTGTCCAGAAAGCTCTCTATATCCGTCATCTCCATCGGGATCAGTGAAAAGAACGAGTACTGGTTCACGATGCGCTGGTTGATCGACGGAGGCTCTATGATGACCATTGCCTCATCTCCCATGTCCGAATCATACTCTGCCAGCGAATCGGCCGCTTCGAGCAGCATGTCCACGGAAAAGATGGTGGACTGCTTTCTGTTTACTATCTCCTGATACCTTGCGGGAAGGAGCGTAGTCATCTCATTCATGTCGATACGCCATACCATGCAGTCATGCTTTTCCATAAGAGCCAGGTTGTCTTCGGCAGTCGCAAAATGCAATCCCACCAGAGCCGAATGAGTCCAGTCGAGCATCCTCGTGGGAAGACCGTAGTGCTGTCCGAGTATCATCTGCCTCCATACGGATTCCGCGATCGTCGGATCTCCTATGACCGCATACTTGGCGAAGTTTTCCAGGATCGCGGGCTCGAGCTGCTTCTGCAGATGCTTGCAGTTCCGATGCAGACTGGTCTCCATCTTATATGTGGAATCCGGCATCCCGCGATACAGATATGAGTTCCTGTACCTGTCCAGATCCGGGCGGTATTCCTGTTCCGTGATAAATTCAGCCAGCCCTTCAAGATCTGAAATGACTATCTCTCTGATCATTTTTATCCCCCGTAAAAATCAAACCTAAAGTGTTCCGTCGGGAACAGTGGAAATGATGTCCCTGTTGATCTTCCACATGAAGTAAATTGTGCATAAAAGCGACATCACTTCCGCGATCGGTAACGACCACCATACGTTATTGACATAGCCCGTACGTGCGAGCAGATATGCCGCCGGAAGAAGCACTACGATCTGACGCATGATGGAAATGATCATGCTGTATACGCCGTTGCCGAGGCTCTGGAAAACGGAGCCGATGATGATACATACGGCGGCAACGGGGAAGTGAACCGCTATGATCCTGAGCGCGGGAACGCCCATCTCCAGCATGTGTGCGGATGCATCGAAAAGCGCAAAGAGCTGAGCTGGAAAGATCTCGAATATCGCAGTCCCGGCCAGCATGATCACCACGGCAAACGTTATGGCAAGTTTGATGGTCCTGATCATCCTGAGCCTGTTCTTGGCCCCGTAGTTATATGCAACGATCGGCACCATGCCGTTATTGAGTCCGAATACCGGCATGAAGATAAAACTCTGAAGCTTGAAGTATACGCCGAATACCGCTACGGCGGTGGCCGAAAAGACGCCAAGGATACGATTCATTCCATAGACCATCAGCGAACCTATGGACTGCATTATGATAGACGGAAATCCCACGGTATAGATACGTTTGATCACATTAAGATCAGGTCTGAATCTCCTGAAGGAGATATGGATCTCCTTATTCTTTTTCAGATTGATGAAAACGGCAAGAGTCCCTGCAATGATCTGTCCCGTAACGGTAGCAACGGCGGCGCCGGCTATGCCCATGCGGGGTGCGCCGAGCAGACCGAATATGAGTATCGGATCCAGGATGATATTGATCACCGCACCCGTCATCTGCGTGATCATGTTATAAAGTGTCATGCCGGTCGACTGCAGGAGCCTCTCGAATATCACCTGTGTATACAGTCCGAAGCTCATCGTGGTGCATATCGTCAGATATGTCACGCCGTAACCCACTATATTGGGATCATCTATCTGTGAATGATAGAAGGGCTTTACCAGAAACAGACCGACCAGCAGGAATATGATATAACTGCAGGCCGAAAGGAATATCCCGTTGGTAGCGGCTTTATTAACGGAATCATAGTCCTTTTCACCGAGAGAACGGGAAAGGAGCGCATTGACTCCGACGCCCGCGCCAAGTCCCAGCGCCATCATGAGCATCTGTAACGGAAAAGCCATGGATACGGCCGTGAGAGCGTCTTCCTCTATGCGGGCAACAAAGATAGAGTCCACGACATTATACAATGCCTGCACCATCATGGACATCATCATTGGCACAGACATCGTAATAAGGAGTTTATTCACGGGCATGGTGCCCATTTTGTTTTCTTCAAGTATCAGTTCCTCTTCCATTTTTAAGGTATCCTTCCAGTTTATCCACCATGTCGTTAAGATCGACGGGTTTGGATATGTAATCATCAAATCCGGCGGCCAGATACATCTCCCTTGATCCTTCGATCGCATTGGCGGTGAGCACTACCATGACGGTGGATTCCGGTGCCAGTTTGTCCCTGCGGATTATCTCGAGAGTCTGAATGCCGTCCATTTCGGGCATCATATGATCCAGGAACACCACATCATAAGTGTTCTCTTTCATCAGTTCTATGGCAGCAGCTCCCGACATTGCCTCGTCGGGTACGATACCGCAGAGCTTCAGGTAATTCCTGGTGACCTTCTGGTTAAGCGCATTATCATCCACAACAAGTACGCGGGCATCGGGCTCATAAAGAGTGATGTTTTTCTTCTTGCGCATATTTTCCGTCTTGAGACGTTCCTGATAATTGCCGATAACCCTGTCATCGACAACGCCCTGGCGAATATCAAACCAGAAAGTGGAACCCTTGCCGTATTCGCTCTTGACATTGATCGTAGAGCCCATCAGGTCGAGCATGCGGTATACGATGGCCATGCCCAGGCCGGTTCCTTCTATGTTGCGGTTACGCGATTCATCGAGACGCTCAAAAGAATGGAACAGTCTGTCCATATCCTTGTGACGTATGCCGATACCCGTATCTGACACTTCAACATGAAGCCATATGGAATCATCATCATCCTTGCCCATTCCGCGGTTACGGCGCATGGTCAGCGATATCTTGCCTTCATCCGTATACTTGACGGCGTTGCTCAAGAGATTCAGCATGACCTGTGACAGGCGCACATCGTCACCGTGCATGACGGACGGAAGTGTATCATCGATATACAGTTCAAGTTTAAGTCCCTTGTCTTCCGCCCTGGTCTGAGTGGATGATACCAGACCCGAGATAAACTTCACGGTATCGTAATCCACATCTATGATCTCCATCTTGCCGTCTTCTATCTTGGAGAAATCAAGGATGCTGTTGATCAGGTACAGCAATGTATGTCCGGATGTCTCTATTGAAGAAGCATAATCCAGGATCTGCTTCTCGGAACATTCCCGCATGATCATCTCATTCATGCCCAGGATCGCATTGATGGGGGTACGTATCTCATGTGACATCTGCGCCAGGAACTGTGACTTGGCATTATCCGCCGCGATGGCGGCATCGGAAGCGGCACGCAGCTGCTCGGTATACTTGTTCACGCCATCGATATACTTGCGCTCGGCCGTCACATCCCTGAGCACGACATAATATCCGACATTTCTCTTGCCGTCCTTGATGTATTCGACTCTCGTCTGATATGATCTTCCTCCGATCTCGATCAGGGGGCTCTCAGTTCTGTCTCCCGACGCAAACCGGATCACGCATTCTCCGAGCTGTCTGAACTCTGCGACAGTTTCATTCAGCAGGTGGTCCGTCTGTGCGGTGCGCAGTCCCGGGATCATCTTCTGTGCAGTCTTATTGGAAACCAGGAGTCTTCGCTCCATGTCAAAGCACACAAGTCCGTCCGCACCTTCCTCAAGGATATTGGCGGAGATATCACCGGTGATATAGTAAAGCCTGGTCCTGTGGGAAATGAGAAGGAAAGCGACCTCAGTAAGAACATAAGCCGCCGGAGCGAGCTCCACGTCCTTGGTGATCGCGCGGCCACCGAAGAAAGCAACCACGGAGAGCAGCATCATGCCGGTCAGCAGATAGATATTCTGCATGGATGCTTCGGTCTTTTTGAAATAGCTGTATATCAGAACACCGAGAGTAGCGGCCATATACAGGACTATCGTCACATAGAACAAGGTGTGAACGGGCCCATATTCTTTGATGAGCACGGACACGCCGTGTCTCCTCTCGAGAGTAACGCTCTTGTAAAAGATCTGGCTGTATCCGACGGTCATCGAGCACAGATACATCGTGATCGACCAGCCGAACAGCAGAAGCCTTGCCCATGGTTTAAAACCGATGTGGCAGAGATTGCACACTACCAGGAATGCAAAAAGCTGAAGGAAGCACCCTCCCAGATATACCAGATGGTTTGCAAGTATCGCGGTCTCCACAGTGGTAGCCGTGGCCATCTTCATATAGCCCAGCAGATTAATGGGAATGAGTATGAAGAATACCGCAAAATCAATATCTATCCTTATCTGCCATCTTACCGAAAGGATAAGCAGCAGAATAGTCGATATCACAAATAAAGTGTTGTAATAACCAAGGATCATCTTACTCTCCAAAAAGCATAAAGAAACGCGATTATTATACCATATTTACGCTCCCTTAACCACATTATGGTATACTAAAGCCATGCGCATAAAGAACTCCATGAAAAACATGATATACATATACGCATGCACTCTTCTGATCGTGATCTTAAACTTCGTGGTAAGGCGTATCTTCCTGGATGTACTGACCATCGATTACCTCGGTTACGACGGACTCTTCGTATCCATCTTCAGCTATCTGAACCTGTCGGAGATGGGCATCGCGGGCATCATCACTTATCATATGTATTCGGAGATCGCTACCGATAACCTGGATCAGATACGCAAGCTCCTGTCCGTTTACAGGATCATATACGTTTTCGTCGGGCTGTTCGTTCTCGCAGCCGGACTCATCGTAAGCTTATTCCTCCCGATCATTCTGGCCAACGCCGGTATACACGACAGCTGGTCCTTCATATTTACCATTTATTATCTGCAGCTCGCGGCTACACTGTGCACATACTTCTTTGCCTACAGACGCATCATCTTCGTGACACATCAGCGCATCTATGTATGTACCGCGGTCGACACTGTCATCAACATCATAAGCATCATCGCGAGGATGATCATACTGCTCAAGCTGAAGAACTACATAGCCTACCTGATCGTATCGATCGTATCCAACATCACGTCCAACCTGATCATCTCCTTCTATTCGAAAAAGGAATATCCCGAGATTACCGAGACAAAGGTGGGGCGGGAAGATATCCGTGCCCTGGGACTGGGCGCGGAAGTAAAGAACATGATCGCGACCAAAGCGGCTCTCACCGTTTACGGAGCGTCCGACGACATCATCATAACCTCAATGCTGGGCGTAGCAACGAACGGTCTTGTCAGCAACTACCGCATGATCAGTTCCAAACTTCAGGAATTCATCCTTTCCGCCTTCAATTCGATCCAGGCCAGCATAGGTAATCTCGTATACGACAAAGAAAGTGACCGCGGGATCCCGTTTTTCAAAGCGCTGGACCTTACGGGCTTTTTCCTCGCGATAGTATCCGCATCGGGAGTCATGTGCGTATGTCAGGAATTCATCGTTCTGTGGCTCAAGAACCCCAAGTTACTATTATCCTACGGGTTTGCGGCCATGCTGTCGCTGAATCTGTTCATCGCTATACAGAATAACCCTATGACATACTTCCGCAACTCCCTCGGGCACTTTGAAGCAGACCGCAATTACATGATCACGGCTGCGATCACGAATGTCACTCTCTCGATCGTTCTGGGACTCTTTTTCGGTGTGACGGGAGTCATGATCGGAACCGTTGCCGGACACCTCTTCATATATCTGGGCAGGTGTATCGTCGTGCATAAATTCTTCCTGCATGTGAGCCCGAAGAAATACTGCCTCCTCACTCTGGGCAGACTCATGCTCCTGTGCTTAAGCGTCAGCATATCGACGGTGCTCGGAAACCTCATACACCCGTATGTGGAGAGCGCCCTCCTGTTTTTCCTGATAAAGGGAATGATAAGCGTGATCGTCGCGCTCGCGATCTTCTTCGTTTCGTCGTTTAAGACCGAAAGCTACGAAGTCTTAAAAGAATATGTCAGAAAAGTCATGGCGATAAGCTCCGGGAAGGAGATCATCAAGCCGTAAGCATAACGAAGATCGGCACATAAAGGTGCCGCTATAAGAACAGTAAGAGTAAGCGCTGCCATGGGCAGATATGCGATCAGAGCATATCCCCGGCAGCCTTTTTTCATAGCTGTAAGTATCAGGGCAACGCCCAGCATCATAAGCTGCAGGCATGCTCCCGGGCTGTAGAGTATGCTGTAGACCGGAAGAAAGTTATGGATCTTGAATAAGATCTCGTTGATCTTGATGCGTTTCGTCGCAAGGAATACCGGGGCGTTATACAGGTCGTCCCCGTTGGGCAAAAGGCCGTAGAATTCGGTCTGTTCGGGCTGCATCGTGGTATAGTAGCCGCGTGTCTGGTCGATATATGCATCCACGTATGCATGCGGATTGTGAATACCGAGCCTCATCCAGAGCCCGAGATATTCAAGTTTATGCGACTCGACATAAGCACTGTCTCCGAATATCATCCACTGCATCGTGGGATCGGAGCCGCCCGGAGTATATTCGCTCCTCAGATACTCTGTGGTGTTGACCCGCTCTATCATCTCCATGTCTTCTGCGGAAATGTCACCGTTATATGCGACCACCCTGGCGATCTGCTGAAGCGGTATCGTAAGGCTGTGTGCAAACTCCACCTTTTCCACGTTGTATGCTCTTTTTACGGGGCCGTTAAAGATGCAGGTAACGGCAATGATCGATATCGTGAGGATAAGTGAAACTCTGATGTTCCTGCGCATGTATATGAGGAACACGATCATGGTCGCGATAAACGCATAGAAACCGTTATGTCTGAACAGGCAGGTTCCGATGCCGCTTATGATGAAGATGATGATGTCCCGCACGGACCAGGCATTCTTCACTGCCACGCGGTAGAGAGTGATCGTAAACACGAGCACGGCCGCTCCGAAGAGCACATCTTTCCACATCGTTATCGCATACGCGATATTGTAGGGATACAGCAGGTAACCGAGAAGCAGCGCTATGCGTCCCGCCTTGTTAAGACCCGCCTCCGCGAGTGCTTCGATCGAATACGAAACGCTTAAGGCTAACAGGATCATCTGTACGATCGTAAAAGTCGCGATGCCCGCAAGTTCGCTTCCCGTCACGGCATATCCGATCCTGTACATCAGCCCGATGAACATCGTATGGGCCCACGGATGAAGGTCATAGTACGGATAGATCCATCTGGCCTGGTTTAACTGTTCATAGGAATCGATGGTCATCGTTCCGGGATAATTCATCAGGAAAAGCGGCAGCAGACATACGAAAATGATGCCGGCACGCAGGAAGAATCTCTTCAGGTCAAAAGCCCCCGGAAAAGCCTCCTTCTTTTCTGGCGTTTCGGAAGTCCCCTCTTCCGCAGGATCCGCAAGAAACTTATTACTGATCGTGCATATCACGAATCTTAATGTGAAAAACAGAAGCAGATAGACACCCGCTACAGTAAAGACGGTATATACGATCACAAAAAGCCTGTTCTCCATGCCGCCGCCAAGCCTCGGGGCCGCATAGATCCAGTAAAGCACGGTCCACAATGCGGATATGACATGCGCCGCAACGCCGAAACCGCGTTCATATGTTATCTTTCCCGAAGCATCCGATGTCCCCCGGATGCGGTTCATGATCGCAAAGATCGCCACGAAGATAACGCCGAGAACGATATCCGACGCGGCGAATCCGCCGAGATTGAATATCGCAAAAGTGATCAGATATGAGATGATCAGATTGATGATCAGATTTCTTTTATTTGATGAGGTCATTTAATCTGTGTATCTCCGGTGCCTCGTACCTGTCCATAAAGTCGTATCCGAGGAATATTTTTTCATCCGCAAATTCCAGCGCATCCAGCACCGTAAATACGGATATGAGCCTGTCTACATGAAGCTCGGGCATGAAGTTTAACATCTCCATCGGGAATGTTCCCGGAAGTATCAGAGCATCGGGGAAGATCGGGCCGTAATCCAGATAATCCCTGGGGTGCTGCTTGATGATCACATCCACTCCCTCTTCACCGTAACCGGCATAAGCATCCATTATGTCTTCAAAGATCTTTTTTCTGGTCTCAAGATCGCAGAGCGGCTCCGAAAGTACCATCACCCTGCGCGGTGAATGAAGCGCACGGATCTTCTCCCTGATCTCTTCGGAATTTTCCAGAAAAATGTCCAGAATGACATCTTTATCTTTGTCCGTCAGCGCTTCCTGGAGCGGCCGTCTGGGAACTTCGATATATTTGGGACAGGGATATTCGATCACCGACAGATCGTTCACTTCCATATCGATGCAGTATCTGCCCCAGCCGTTCTGGATAAATATCAGCCCGAGACGCGACATCGCCGCTTTGATGTTAAAGTGTCCGATGTTATCGACTCTCGCCTGGTCGCCGTAAAGCAGGCAGTTAAGCCCATCCTCGAGCGCATGATATCTGATCTTTTTGCAGTTGAGATAGTATCCTATAGGATCCGAATCGCAGAATACGTATATATCATTATAATCCCTAAAGTCCACGGGAACATAGGGCTCCTGCAGAGCCCCGAGCTTCTTCGTGAAGCGGATTCGGTTTATCATGTTCTTAAACAGATTTCCGCTGTCCCGTTTTAACGGCTCGAGTTCAGGGAAAAAAGTGTCAAGTTTCTCGTCGTATTCGAGTACATCCTCAAAGAGCCCGCTTCTTTTTGCCCGGTCTTTAAGATCTCCGAACTTATTGCTCATAAGAGAAAGTACAAGCGAAGCACCCCCGGGTCCGATTCCTTCCGCGAAGGCTTTCCTGCGTATATTCAGTTCCTTTAAGCATGTCACATATACATGATAAAAAGTGTGGCACACATAGATCCTGTCATGCATTATTCTCTGATGTCTTCTTTCTTCCGGATCTTAAGTCACGATAAAACCAGAGCAGCCTGTAATATACGTAAAACAGAAGCTGCGACTTCATCTGCATTCCTATGAGCTTACGCTCTTCGGGATGGATGCGCTCCCGGTAATAAGCATTGTTCTGAAACTCCGGAAAAGACTTTCTCATCTCATCCGCAAGGTGCTTCGTGAACTTATAACAGCCCTCTATGTTCATCCTCTTCGGCATTGCCGAAAAAAGTGTGTTTACGTAGAAAAGTACCGTATAGAGGAATTCGACCTCATCATGATACTTATTAATATATCCTCCGTGCCGCGCTTCCTCAAGCATCATCCTGCCCGCATCGATACGGTCCTCAAGATTCTTTTTGGTAACCGTATGGACCGTGGAGGAATCATGCTGATAGTAAAAGTATAACGGCTCGGGGATGTATTCAAAATGTCTGACCCTGAGCATCCAGCTGTTGCTCACGGCATTGTCTTCATAGAAGATATCCTCGGGAAAAATGTGCAGCCGCATCTCATGATCCGGATCTTCACCCTGGGGTCTGGGGCCGGGATCGTCATCTCCCAGAACGATGTATCTTCTGTATATCTTTACGACAAGACTTCCCGTATCCACTAGCAGGCGTCTGTACCTGTCCTCATCCATCTCACCGGTCTGTTCCGCAGTGTTGTTATGCACCGTTTTGCCCGGTTCGAAGGTGTATTCATCCACAAGACAGTAATCGCATCCGACCATGTCCGCGCCGGTCTCTTCGGCAAGCGTGATCATGCGCTCGTAATAATCCGGCACAACCCAGTCATCCGCATCGATAAAACCGATCCACTCTCCTCGCGCATAGGTCAATCCTATGTTCTTGGCTCCGCCCTGATGGAGATTTCTGGGACATGAGAGCGCGATGAAGCGACCGGGATTCTCCGACTCATACTTTTTCATGATCTCATAAGAATCATCGGTCGAGCAGTCGTTGACCGCGATGATCTCTATCTCACCGTCGGGCAGAGTCTGGGCAATGAGCGAGTCAAGACAATGCTTGAGCTTGTCATCGGATGCCATATTATAAACGGGTACTATCACACTTATCTTCATATCAAGATCATTACCGTGCCGGCCGGGATTTACCGTTCATCCAAGCAGCACCCGGAGTTCCTCTCCGAACATATCGGCCGCATATCTCATATGCACGGGCGTATATCTGTGATCGATATAGAACGCGAGCATGTTCTGTGCAAAATATGCGGCATTTTTGCAGATTCCGGCAGCTTTTGCATCTATCGGCCACAGGACAGGAGCATACACTCCGCGGGCTGCCAGCTTACTCTCAAATCTGTCTCTTGTGATCGACCTGCCTGCTGCCCCGCTCGTTCTCTCTCTTATCCGGTCGATATGCATGATGACCGGAAGCATGAACGGAGTTTCGGGAACCGTGGCATCGGGATTTAAGATATCAAACAGATCACCCGAGAACTCATTTTCCGAAAGAGCCGCCTTGAGCGCGATGAAGTTCTCATGCCGTGCCGCGCTCATTCCGGACAGATCGACGGACTTAAGCAACCCCTCGCTTGTCCGGGATATGGCAAAAGGCTCGCGGCCGTCATCGAGCGAATCCTCCGCGTCGGACAAAAGACCTCTGAAATGATCCTTTACTTCTTTACGCCTGTCCGGAGAATCCAGATACTCTTTTTTCTCCCTGAGTGCCTGCAGTCTGAGCGTCGTAAAGTCCGTTTCTCCGGTACTTTCGATCGAATGACCCGCACCTTTTTGCATGACAAAAGCTCCGTCGGGAACCCCCATCCATTTGCGGATGCTGCCTATGAAATAATCCGCCGCTATATCGCTCTTAAGAAACGATCTCACATCCGGCACACGGTGAGTCACATCTTCTATGATCACGGCATCGGGGTATGCTTCCCTTATGCGCTTCTTCGCATCATCGACCGGAGTCAGACCGTAATAATCCATCACGAGCACGACCGGTGCATCGTCTCCCGACGCACTCCCGATAAGATCTGACAGATGCTGTGTATCTATCGTAAGATCCGCATTGACACGGAAAAATATCACTTCATATCCGCGAACGTAAAAAGGCAGTATCATCGAGTCGCAGCACAGGGCCGGCATGAAGATACGAAGACGTCCGGACTTATCTTTCCCTCCCCGCATCATAAGTATGTCATCCGCGATATAGCCAAGAGAATCTCTGCCGCACCTTAAGAAGCGGGTAGCGTATCCGGCACCGGAAGCCTCGCCCGTCAAAAGCGCGGGCAGGTCACAGGAGCCTTTTGCATCCTCTATGTGAAATTCACTTCCTATCTCATACAACGGGGTCATTATTCTCTCCGGATCTCATCAGGTGTTTCCCTGCACGTCTCCGATCAGCCGTAGGTGATCCTGACGGTACTTAGCGCCGCGTCGGCACGCGCAGCCGCTTCACCTGCATCCGCGCCCTCGGCTATGATATGTCCGAGCCTGTCATTGCTGCTCTTTAAGGGACCGGCTTCATCGCCTTCGCCCTTATACATCCTGACTTCTTTTATTCCGGGCATTGCAGAGGCTGCTTCCAAGCCCTCTATGCTCTTAATGGATGCTGAGGATCTTCCTTCCGCGACATCATCCGGCATATAGATGAACCTGACGGCCGACCCGCGCGCATACTTCGGTGTCAGATCGACCGGCTCTCCCATGACCGATGACAGACACAGACCTGTCATGTCAACTCCGGTCGATAAGGGTACCAGCATCGAGGTTATATAATCCCCGCCCATCCTTGCAGCTATCTCCACGAGTTTGGCACCTTTGGATGTGGCTTTGATCTCCACATGGCAGGGACCGTTTTGCATATTTATGGCTTTTACGGCTTTCATCGCAACACGTCTTATGTCCTGCTGTTCGATCTCAGGCAGTCTGGACATCTGGGTGTGACCCGTCTCCACGAAATAGGGAAGGTCGGTGACCATCTTATCCGTGATCGTGATGATATGCGGCTCTCCGTCAACCGTGAAGGTCTCAACACTCACCTCGGGGCCGTCCATGTATTCCTCGACCATGACCACGCCGTTCCTGGAGAAACTGTGAACATATGCGTATATCTCTTTCAGATATTGAACGGAAGAATTCTTATGCGTATCGACGAGCACCACTCCGCGGCTGGCCGCATTATCGGCGGGCTTGGCCACGAAACGGTCTTTGAATATCCTGGATTTACCTATGAAATCCTCCACCGAGTATGCCGCATAGAACTTCGGTATAGGAACACCGCACTCTTTCATTCTTCGCCGCATCCGGTTCTTATCGGTCGCGCACAGTGCATCCTCATATGCTATGTCACTCTTAAGTCCCAGTTGCTCACACACCCACGACACGGTTCTTACCGGCATGTCGCTCGTTGATGTCATGACATAGTCGGGCTTATATTTTCCGGCCGCTTCCATAACGGCCACCGTATCTATGGTCGAGATGCACAGGAACTCATCGGCCAGCGGTATGCCCGCCGCGTGCGCATCATAGTCCAGTACATATACATATAGTCCTTTTTCTTTTGCCAGCCGGATCATCGGGATCTGAAGCGCACTGGCTCCGAGTATGAATATCTTTTTCACTTATCCTTCAAGAGCCTCCGCTATGCGGTCTGCCCCGCGTCCGTCTATCATCTCACGCAGTCTGCGTCCTCTTTTCATGCGTTCTTCCGAGCTTACCCCGCCGATCTCGTAGAGCCAGTCTATCATCCGCTCCAGGCATCTGTTCTCGCTGACACGGAAGTCGCCGATATAGGGCATGAGTCCTTCCCTGTCGAAATACAGCGCATCCGTCATCTGGTTGTCGACAAACACGAACGAAGCCGTAGGCACGCCGACTGAACTGAGTTCGAAAAGAGTGGTCCCGGCAGAGGATACGGCAGCTCTGCATCCGGCCATGATCTCGGCCACATTATCCACATTCTGATGAAGGATAAGCCTGCCATCGGAAACATATGAAAGGAGTTTGTCCGAAGGCTTGTAAAACCTTCCCGCGAGAAGATGCAGCCTGCCTTTCGGTCCGTCACTGAACCCCAAGCCTCTCTCATCGAATATCCTGTTAATGATCTTGTCGGCTATCTTTAAACTGTCAGAACCGCCGGCTGTGATCAGAAGCCCCGTTCCGTCCTGACATATATGTTCCCTGAACTGGTCGCGAAGAGGGATATATGCGGAACCAAGCCTGAGTTCCGTCCCGTCACCGTACATCGCTTCATATCCGAGAGATGTTGCAGCCGGACAGTAGTTTACGAGCCTGTCCACGGGATATGATTTTTTGCACAGATCATCTATATACGTGACGCTTATCCCGGCATCGCGAAGCTTACGGAAATACTGCTCGCTCACCTGATAACTGTCAACAAAAAGCCGGTGTATGTCTTCAGAGTGCAGATACTTCACCAGATCATCGATCTCCGAGTCCATATCGTTCCAGTCGGTGCCCAGGATATAGAGGCTGAAATTATCTTTTGATACATACGGTCTGACACCGTTATCCGCAGATATGAACCTGACATCCGACCCGTGTCTGCGAAGAGCGTTCGCGATCGTAAGGCTCCTCATCACATGACCGGTCGCTATAGTTTCGTTGGCATCGACCCTTATCGCTATCTTACTCAAAACAACTCCGTTCCAGAGGCGTTCCCGCGGGGAGATCGGACTTAAAAGTCCGCCCCAGGACCTCATCATGGTATTTGGGTTTCATACCCGATATATTGTATGCTCTTATGCTACGGACATTATCCGTGCTGACCTTATCGCCTGCCTTCACATCCTTAACGATAAAGAGCGATCTTCTGCAGTTGAGTTCCGCTTTCTCATCTTCGGTCGGACCGTACTCTACACTGCCGAGTGCAAGCTGAGTCTCCCTGACCGCACGCACCATATCCGCGAACTCCGCGGGTTCCATGCTGAACGCCGAATCGGCCGTGGGGATATCACGGCTTAAGCAAAAATGCTTCTCTATGACCATTGCGCCCAAGGCAGTGGCAGCGACCGCAGCGGTATGTCCCATTGAGTGGTCGGAAAGACCGACCGGAAGATCGAACCTTTTTTTCAGATCCGGGATTATCCTCAGATTCAAGTCGGACGATACGGTAGGATAAGCACTGCAGCAGCGAAGGAGCGTGATATCGTTGTTTCCTTCCGCACGGGCCGCCGCTACGGCTTCTTCTATCTCCTCGAGCGTTGCCATGCCCGTCGACATGATGATCGGCTTGCCTGTACGCGCAATATATCTGATCAGCGGGATGTCCGTCAGTTCAAAAGAAGCGATCTTATAGAACTCCTCCCCTATCCCTTCCAGATAATCGACCGATGTCGTATCAAAAGGCGTGGAGAGATAATCCATCCCGAGTTCTTCGCACTTTTTCTTAATGGGCTCCATCCATTCCCAGGGCGTATATGCTTCCTTATACAGGTCGTGGAGATTATAACCGTCCCACAATCCGCCGTGTATCTGAAAAGCCTCTGTATGGCAGTCTATCGTGAGCGTATCGGCCGTATACGTCTGTGTCTTCAGGCAGTCCGCTCCGGATGCCGCCGCGGCTTCAACTATCTGAAGCGCCTGGTCCAACGAACCGCCATGATTGGCGCTCATCTCGGCTATCACATAGATTTTGCCCGAATCCCTGTATTCGTTAAACTTCATCTTAAACCTCCTCAGATCCTGCCAGTCTCGCGTAAGAACTTATACTTGAGTTCGGCAAGCGCCCAGTCGCTCTCGGTATCTATATCCTGAGATTCGACGGGATCGATTATGTAGGGTATAGATTTTTCCATGGTTGTATCATGCTGTACCAGGAAATCGGCGTTTCTGAATATATAAAACTGTCCGCACTCATGATAGTGCTTCTCAAGGTCCTGACTGCGCGTGGTCGCATACTCGGGGTGGAGCATCTTTACATATCCTTCACCGTCTATGTACAGACCTCTCTGGGGAGGATAGGTGAACTCCTGCATGGGCACGATTGACTGTGCTCCGCTCTCAACGAGTATCGCAAAAGCATCCTTTAATTTATGAGCGGTCACAAAAGGGGCGGTGGGATAAATGCAGCATCCGTACTCAAATGTGCGTCCCATATCCTCATACCGCTTAAGCACCTCTGTGATGACCTCCTCTGTCGTAGCCGTATCCGAGGAAGTCTTCTCCGATCTCATGAATGGAACTTCGGCACCGGCAGCGCGGGCGATATCGGCGATTTCATCATCCTCCGTCGACACCATGACCTCATCGAAGATACCGGACTGAATGGCTGCTTCTATCGAGTAGTTCATTATGGGTTTCCCGCAGAACTCGCGAATATTTTTGCGCGGTATCCTTTTGCTTCCTCCGCGCGCCGTAATGATAGCTATTGCGCTCATAATGTCCTCCGCAAAAATCGAACATATTTTCGTTTTTGTATTGACTTCAGAACATTTGTTCTGTTATACTGTGTCTATGATGAACACCAATACTGCCATAAATTATAACATCATAGCAGTCGATTTTGACGGCACTTTGTGCGCCGAATGCTTTCCGTATATCGGTGAGCCCAACCTGCCGCTCATCTGTGCCCTTCTCGAGCAGAAGAGACTCGGCAAGAAGCTCATCCTCTGGACCTGCAGATGCGGTGACCGCTTAAGCGAAGCCGTGGAATGGTGCGCTCATCAGGGGCTTACTTTCGATGCGGTCAACGAGAACCTGCCCGAGATCATCGCTCTTTACGGCAGTGATTCCCGCAAGATCACCGCGGATCTGTATATAGACGATAAATCCGCCCTTCCGGCGCTTACGGCTATCTGAAATCCATCAACAACACTTAATTATATCATGAGCGCATGGATCGTTGAATTCATGTTTATGTTTTTTGCCTTATCAGCGGATTTGGTGTATATTAGTCCCATGGGTAAAAGATCTATCAAGGAAAACAAGAACATATACTTTGAGACGCGAGAGGAAGCCGGACTCACAAGAGCACAGGCCAGCGAGCTGATAGGAACCATCAGCGAATCCCGCCTCGAGAAGATGGAGACCGGCAAGACCGCCATATATCCCGAGGATGTGGTCGATATGGCTGCGGCATATAAGAAGCCGGAACTCTGCAATTACTACTGCACTCATGAATGCAGGATCGGTCAGGACAGTGTCCCCGAGGTCAAGAGTTCAACTCTTTCGGAGATAGTTCTCGGGATGCTCAGTGCGCTCAATTCTCTTGATAAGCAGAAGGACCGTCTGATAGATATCACCGCCGACGGTGAGATATCCGATGACGAGCTTCCCGATTTTGCGCATATACAACAGCAGCTCGAGCAGATCGACTTAACCGTCGAATCACTCAAGCTGTGGGTTGCAAATACCATCGCCGAAGGGCGGATCGATAAGGATAAGCTCGAATCATATCTCAGAAAGTGATCCGCTGATTTTATACAAATTACGGGGCCGGAAAACCGGCCCCGATTTTTTTACGGAAAATCCAACTGTTTCCGGATCACATTACGAAATATTACGGAATCAGTCCCATGATCACGATTATCAGTACAAGAACAGGAAGTACGAACTTGAAATACGGCTTAAGCCACATGGGCATCTTAATGCCGTCACCCTTGTTGGTCTCTTCCATGTATCTGTCAAATCCCCATCCGAACTTAGTCACGCAGAACAGACAGAAGATCAGCGATCCGAGAGGAAGCAAGAGGTTGCTTACTATGAAGTCCTCGGAGTCGAGCACGTCGCGCGCGCCGATAAGGTGGAGGTCGCTCCATACATTATATCCGAGCACGCAGGGAAGGCTCGCAACCAGTATGAATATCAGATTGACCGTGACTGCCTTGCCTCTGGTCCATCCGAATTCATCCTCAAGATAAGCGATCAGGTTCTCAAATACGGCAGTTACCGTTGAGAAACTTGCAAAAGTCATGAATACGAAGAACAGGGTTCCCCAGATGCGTCCGCCGGGCATGTTCATGAATACTGTAGGCAGTGTGATGAATATGAGCGAAGGACCCTGGTCGGGCTGTACGCCGTAGCTGAAGCATGCAGGGAAAATGATAAGTCCGGCAAGGATAGCCACGAATGTATCGAGTGCGCATACCCTGATGGCCTCGCCCGTAAGTGTCTTCTCATCGGACATATAACTTCCGAAGATCTCCAGAGCTCCGATACCGAGGCTTAATGTGAAGAAAGCCTGGTTCATCGCAGCCGACATCACGTTCCAGAGTCCGGCTTCCATGGCCTTGCTCCAATCGGGAAGCAGATAAAAACCGACACCGGCTCCTGCGCCGTCAAGCGTGAGCGAATGGATCGCAAGCACGGCTATCAGGATGAGCAGACCCGTCATCATGACCTTGTTTACCTTCTCAAGGCCTTTCTGCACACCGAAGCTTAAGACTCCGAATCCGGCGATAACGGTTATTACCATGAAGATGCCCATCTCTATGGGATCCGAAAGCATGGCACCGAATACGCCGCCGACATCCTCCGCAGCTATATTATCAAAGGTTCCGACAGCAAATTTATAGAAATAATCAAGCATCCATCCGGAAACCGTGGTGTAATACATCATCAGCAGATAGCATCCCGCGATACAGAACCATCCGTGGATATGCCACTTGCTGCCCTTCTTTTCCAAGGCTTTATATCCGGATACCGCACTTCTACGGCTTGCACGTCCGACAGCGAACTCCATGGTCATAACGGGTATTCCCATGAGTATCAAAAACAGCAGGTAAAAAAGTACGAAAACGGCACCCCCGTTCTGTCCGGTAACATAGGGGAACTTCCATACATTACCGATGCCTACTGCACATCCGGCACTTACCAGGATAAAGCCGAGACGCGAACCGAAGTTTTCTCTTTTTCTCGTTTCAGTCATGATCTCCTCCCTCATACGCGTATTCCGGGGATAAGCTATACGCATTCCCCTTGCGTTTACACGTCAAAACAGGTGCGGAACACCGCACCTGTTTGATTATGCCCTTATTTGGGATTTACGTCAAGTTTTGAAGATCCGGCCTGTGTCGTAAGATCATTCAACCTCGTCTACGCTGCCGTCCTTTTTAACAACTTCGAGTTTGCATCCGAATCCGAAAGCTGCGATAGCGCCGGCGATCAGAGCCCAAGGAGCTGCTGCCAGTCCGAGGATACCGCCTACGATACCTACATTTACGGGGATGCTTAAGAGGATCTCATCCTCTCTGCGGATCTGGATCTTATCAACGTTGCCCTCAGCTACGGTCTTTTTGAGTTTCTCGATGGCCTTCTTGGTCTCTTCCTCAAATGTACCTGTCTTGGGCTGTATCAGTTTAATGGCCTCATCAACATCTCCGTCTGCCTTCTGGAGTGCTTCCTTAGCTGTCTGATACTCAACACCTGTAAGTTCCATTACTTTTTCTACAGCTTCTAATGTGATATCCATTATGTTTCTCCTTCCGCGACTTTAAGCCGCCACTACATTGCCTTTGAGTTCTTATCGCCCGTCTTCGTCCTTGCGATGAACTCATTATACTATGTATTCTAACACATCCGTATATCATATGTCGCAAGATAGGGTGTCTTATTTTTCTTATATTACGAAAACAGGGGGCTTATCTCGTATGTGACTTGCAGATAGCTTCCCAGAGGCCGTTTAAGTATGTGGCGCCGAGTGCTCTGTCATATAATCCGTAGCCGGGCATAGCCACTTCGTCCCATATCATCCTTCCGTGGTCGGGACGTATCGGACCGTCGAAGCCGATCTCATACAATGCCTCCATGATGGCATACATGTCGAAAGAGCCGTCGGAAGAAAGATGAGCCGCTTCCTCAAAGTCATCATCGGAGTTGAATTTCAGGTTCCTCACATGAGCAAAATGGAGCCTGCCCTTCAGCGCTCTGATCATGGTAGGCAGATCGTTGGCCCTGTTGGTTCCGTATGAGCCTGCGCAGAACGTCACGCCGTTATGCGGATTGTCTACCATCTTCATCATGCGCATTATATTGTCTAAGTTGATTATGATCCTGGGAAGACCGAACACGCTCCACGCGGGATCGTCGGGGTGGATCGCCATATTGATATCGTACTCGTCACATACGGGCATGATCCTTTCCAGGAAGTATTTAAGATTATCAAAAAGCTTCTCTTCGTCCACATCTTTGTACATATCAAAGAGTTCGCTGATCTTTTCCATTCTCTCGGGTTCCCAGCCGGGGAGTATTGCCCCGTTGGCATCTCCTTTAATGGAGGCGAACATATCCTGCGGATCGATGGAATCTATGGTTTTCTGTGAGTAAGCCAGAACCGTGGAACCGTCGGGACGGACCCTTGCAAGCTCCGTTCTGGTCCAGTCGAATACGGGCATGAAGTTGTAACATACCAGATGTATGTCTTCTTTGCCCAGGTTTTCAAGTGTGGTGATGTAGTTATCTATGTACTGATCTCTGTCAGGAGTTCCGACCTTGATGGCATCATGGATGTTGACAGACTCTATTCCGCTGATATGCAGTCCGGATGCTTCCACTTCCTCTTTAAGAGCGTGTATGCGCTCCTGAGTCCAAACCTCACCGGGTTCGGTATCATACAGAGTGGTGATCACGCCTGTCACGCCGGGAATCTGTCTGATCTGTTTTAAGGTCACCGTATCAAAACCGGTTCCAAACCATCTGAAAGTCATTTCCATATTTGCATTTCTCCGTTCCCGTGATATCACGGGTATCTTTTTCTTTTCTGTAACGGAGGCTCCACCGGATGATGGAGCCTCCACTTGTAATACTATACTTTATTTACAGAATCTAATCAAAGATTGTCTGATGAGTATGTAGCCTCCCAGGCTTCGGTTCTTTCATCTATGATAGCCTGTCCGCCTGCTGCGAGATACTCGTCCATACCCTGATCCCAAACGCTGTCGAAATCAGCTTCTGAAGCAACAACTGCCTTATCATATGTCTGATCTCTCTTGCCGTCGAGGTCTGTTCCTTCTGTCTCGGCCTGGATATCGCCAACTGAAGGAGTCTTGGGAGTCTTAGCGTCAACCATAGCTACTTCGATCGCATTCTTTACATCATCGGGATTAACATCTGAGTAAGAATATGCGAGTGAAAGCTTTGTAAGCTCCGGATCAGTAAGTCTTAAACCGTTGCAGTTGATGGTCATGTCGATGTTCTTACCGGAGTTCTGGAACCAGTCATGATGTGCATCATCGGGCTGCTGAAGAACGATTGCGCCGCTTGCTGAATCAACAGTATGGAGCACGCCTTCGTCACCGATCTGGAGATACTGAACAACTTCAGGATCTGACATGAACTCAAGGTAGCAAAGAGATGCGATGGGCTCTTCGTTGGTTGCAGGGAAGAATACTTTACGGTCACCGGTATTTGAATAGGTGTACTTGTTGTATCCGCCGTTCTTGTCTTCGAATGTGTTGATTGCTACAAACTTAGCGTCATCGCCGAACTGAGCAGCGAGCGTTGCGTTGATGGAATCCTTACCATTTCTGAAAGGATAGTCATAGTTGTGGATGAATGCTCCGACGAAACCGGCCTTGATCATATCATCTTCGGTTGTGTCGTCAGCTGTATGTACTGCGAAATCTTTCCATACAAGGCCTTCATTGTACCAGTGGTTGAGAAGTCTGATGGCTTCCTTGGTTCCGTTCTGTGTGAATGCTCTGCTGTCATATCCGTTCACATAGTATTCTTTATCGGAGATGCCGGGATCCATGAAGGACTCGATAAGGGTAGCTGCTCTCCAGCCTACATCATAAGAGATGGAAAGGGGAACCATCTTGGATGCGTCTGAGCCGAGCAGAGTATCTGCGTTGTCTCTGAATGCTATAAGGCAATCCTCGAACTCCTGCTTGGTGGTAGGAGTGTCAAGTCCGAGGGTATCAAGCCAATCCTGACGGATGAATGTGTTGATACGGCAGATCTCATTTCTCTTACCTTCGATTGCCCACAGGGTTCCCTTGTTGGGATCGAGATCCTGATATACAACATCATCGCCGAGCCAGTCAAACATGCTGGGAACGAGGTCCTTGTTCTCCTCAAGAAGGGGAGCCAAGTCGATAACGCCGCCCATGTCAGCATAGGTCTGGATTGCGCTGTAGTTGTAGGTGTAGCAGATATCAGGTGCTGTCTGTGAAGCGAGCAGGTTGTTGATATCATCACCCTCTGTCCAACGGGGAACAGTTACGAATTCAACTTCTACATTGTAACGGTCGAGCATCTGCTCCTGGATCCACTTTGTCCAGGCGTTGTCGCCTGCCTCTGTACCACCGTCAACATTACGGTCATACAGCTCAACACGGATGTGTCTGGTATCAACGAACTTACCATCCTGCATTCCGCGCTCATCGGGGCCGGCAGCCTCAGTGGTCTCGGTGGTTTCTTCTGCTGCAGCAGTATCAGTGCTTGCTGTCTCCTCAGCAGCGGCAGGTGCAGCGGGTTCAGCTGCGGGCTGTTCAGTTGTGCCGGTGCTTCCGCATGCAGCAAGGCTGAAGATCATTGATGCTGCGAGCATAAATGATAATACTTTCTTCCTCATTTCTCTCCTCCTTTTTTAATGAGTTAAAATGTATGAATTCACGCTGACTTATATCAGGCGTTTATTCCTTGACAGCACCCATGGTCACGCCTGCGATGAAGTAACGCTGTAACCAGGGGTAGATTAACAGGATCGGAACAGTAGCGAACATAACTGTCGCACACTTGAGCGAATCCTTAAGTCCCGGCTGATTGAAGCCTTCCTGTGCGGCAACCTCAACAGCATTGGTATTGTTAAGGATGTTGTACAGCAGAAGCTGCAGCGGGTAGTACTGCTTGTTGGTCTTGATGTACATGAGCGCATCGCCGTAACCGTTCCAGCGGCCTACCGCATAGAAAAGTGCAAGTGATGCAAAAACGGGTTTGGACAGAGGCAGATAGATCTTTACCAGTATCTGGATGAAACTTGCTCCGTCTATCTCCGCGGACTCCCTCAGCGAATCAGGGATCCCGTAGAAGAAACTCCTCATGATGATCATGTTGTAGATACTTAAGCAGCTCGGAATGATCAGTACCAGAGGATTCTCCAACAGGTTTAAGTCACTCATGAGCAGGTAGTTCGGTATGGTTCCCGCATTAAAGAACATCGTGATCGTAATGAAGATATTGATCACTCCGCGTCCTTTGAGTCCGGGGAAGATGAGCGGGTATGCACAGAGTGCCGTCATCGTAAGTGAAAGAAGTGTACATATGAGTGTAAGTACTGCGGTCCAGATAAATGCTCTCTGATACTTCGCGTCACTCAAAACGGTCTGATAAGCTTCAAGGTTAAAGCCCTTGGGCCACAGATATACTTCGTGTCTGATAAGGAACTCTGTTCCCGACAGAGACTTCGCTGCAAGGTTGACCATAGGCACAACGCAGATGATAGAGATGATCACGCATATGAGTACGAAGATCCAGTCGCCGATCTTGGCCTGAGTAGATTTTACTTTCATTACCAGATCCCCCTTTCACCAAGTTTACGTGATATCGCATTCGCCGCCAGCAGGAAGATCAATCCTACAACCGACTGGAAAAGTCCTACCGCCGTGGTCAGTGATATCTTCAATCCCTGAATACCGACTTTATATACGTAGGTCGCGATAACGTCCGCAACCTCTATTACCAGATTATTTCTCATGGCCCACGGTCTCTCGAAGCCGCCGCCCATGATGTAGCCGAGGTTCATGATCAGAAGAACAACGATGGTCGGCCTGATGCCCGGAAGCGTTATGTGCCACATCTTACGGAAACGTCCTGCGCCGTCCACGCTCGCTGCCTCATACAGTTCTGTATTGATACCTGCTATCGACGCCAGATAAATGATGGAGCCCCATCCGAAGCTCTGCCATACGCCGGCTCCTACGTAAGTTCCTACCCAGTGTGCCGGATCATCCAGGAAAGGTATCGACTCGCCGCCCAGATGTGTTACAAGTGCGTTGATCAGACCGTCAGTGGGTGCAAGGAGCTGTGTACAGAGACTTGCGATGATGACCCATGAAAGGAAGTGGGGCATGTATGCTATGGTCTGAACTACTTTCTTAAACTTCTTGAAGCACAATTCGTTTAGGATCAGCGCAAAAATGATCGGTGCGGGGAATCCCATGATCAGATCGAGAGCGTTCAGCTTAAGGGTATTCCAGAGTGCACGTTTGAAGTCTATGTTGCCGAATGCCTGCTTGAAATACTTGAGTACGTCCGTCTTGCCTCTTACATTTGCCCAGGGCATATCACGAAGGGGAGTGTTTAACTTGTACTCCTTGAACGCCAGGATGATGTATCTCATGGGGAGATACTTGAATATCAGGAGATATAAGAGCGGCAGAAACAGGAGCGCATACAACTGCCAGTATCTCTTGAGATATGTCTTGTTGAATTTGGTCTTCGGAGCAACTTGCTTTTTAGCTGCTTCTTTGTCCTTAGCCATTTTGCCTCCTTTACTCAAAGTATTCAGGGGACTCTGCCCTGATCTGTGCCTCGTCAAACTTGTATCTGTTCAGATGCTTGTCAACCAGATTTACCGCCGAATATGCATCGTGTGCGATTATGGCTTCGAGCATCTCTCTGTGGTCCTTGACGATCTTGAAGTCTTTCACCGTCTCTGCCGACAGGCTGCGGACTCTATCGAAGTGGATCATCACCGAATCCCTCATGTCGTATATGATGTCCTTGCCCGCCGCGGTGTATATCAGCTTATGGAACTGGTTATCGAGAGTCAGGATCTTCTCTATATCGTTTCTTTCAAGATAAAACTCCTGAAGGTGTACGTTCTCTTCGAGTTCGTTTATCACGCTTGCATCGGCGCTCTCACATGCGACTTCGATGACTGCCTTGTCGAGTACCCGGCGAAGGAAACGTGATTCCTCAACCATCTTGGGATCTATGAGTGATACGTATGATCCTCTCTGGGGTATGGTCTTGATGATCGAGACCTTGGCCAGGTCTATGATCGCTTCTCTGACCGGTGTTCTGCTTAAGCCCAGCTCAAGCGCAAGTTCGTTTTCGGAAATGAGTGTGCCGGGCTTGAGTTCAAGTGAAACTATGTTTTCTTTCAGGATCCGGAATGCGTAATCTCTTGCGGATTCCTGCGGAAGTCTTTCAAAAATGTTCATCTGACTCCTGTTCTGTATGGCTTATATTGTCTGATAATTGTGCTTTCTACCATACTTGTCGACTTGTATACAAGTTCTATATGTACAAAAGTACCATAATAAAGTGACAATGTAAACACTTTTTAAGTCAATTTAGATAGTTATTAATTTAACAGAGTGGGAATTACTGGAAAGTCAGCGTCTTTTGGATATAGAGCGCTTCCTCGCGATAATTATATGCAGACTCGGTGACGTACATCATCACCACTATCCCGCCTTCCGTCTCGTTGAAGATGAACTCGACCCTGCAGGGACCGTAAACGGACACATAATTCACGGTATTGCCGTCACGGTTTGCTGCATATTTATCAAAATACAGATACATGCTCCTTAACGGACCCGCATTGTCATCCGGGCATATGTTTTTGACTATCTCGGCTTCGATCTCGCTGTACTGATCCTTTTTATTATCGTAACTGACATACTTATCGATATCGAAATAGAAGACTATAAAGCATTCCGGGGTATCTTTTCCCGTAAGTTCATTCAGGAAATAGCAGTCGGCATCGGCCATGAGCCCGGAATTAAATATCTCCTGCCTTCCTTCGTCCGTGCATCTGACTCTCTTCCAGTTCTCCGGGACACGGTAGCTTATGGTCCCGCCCTTCATCGTGCGAAGTTCGGTCTTACTGTCGTAAAAAGCCCTGGGATTTCCGCCTACGAGCGTGTAGTAATCCGCTTCCGGGTTGATCTCACCTGCCGAAAGGATCGCGTTCTTTATCGTCATGGACACGGTGTTGCGGCCAAGCTCCAGCTTTCCGAATACCGAGCATGTGTTACCGGTCCTGTACGAAGACGGGACGGATGCATCCGTACGGATCACGATACCCGAGTATCCGCCGCTCGTGACCGTAAGCTTCCTGGACTCTATGCTGTCGATCCTGACATTGGTGCAGACATATTCCGAATTGTTTGCTGCATATGCGGAGGTCCGGTCTTTATTCATCGCATCAAGGATCTCTCCGGCATCGCACACACGATATACCGGATTCTCACCCAGGTTCAGTTTGGGATCGTTGTACTCGAATATGCTCCCGCCGAAGGATGATATCCAGAGCACGATCAGAAGCGTTATCAGTATGAACTTTTCAGAAACTGTAATCCGTTTCATAATCGGTTATGTTCTTCTCTTCCAGATGGGTCTTTATGGCGTTCAGGATAAGGTAATCCGCGTATTGGATGTGAAACTCCATATGCGTTTTGTTCCTGTCACAGCTGTCGATATATACCAGGATCCTGTCCAAGTCCTTCTCGTAACCGTTATATGTGATCTTATCTCCGTAGACTTCGATCACGGCACCTTCTTTTTCATCGCTGACCTGAGACTGCGCGGTTCCGGGCTTTACTGATGCCTGGTCTGCGGTGTCCGTCTGCGATGCATCGGAAGTGTCTGAGCTGTCGGGCACCGTTTCGCTGTCCGTCACGGTCTCCTCTTCATTCATTGAGTCAAAATCTCCCGGAAGGTAGCTTCCGCCCACGCTTATGATCACGCCCAGATCAACGAGCGGATCGGCCGGATCCGTATTTTTGAGCGTAACCTTAAGAAACGCGGCCCCGGTCAGGGTCGAGCATATGCAAAGAGGCAATATGGCTTTCAATAATACGGAGCGGAATCTTTTCATAAGCCGGGTGCTAATCCAGGGTTTCTTCGGTCATGTCGGTGACCCCGAGTTCGCTTAAGAGATCCTTAACTTCTATATACGTGCGTGCGGATGCGTAATCATCCACCAGGATGACTGCAGCGCCGTTCTTAGCGGCTTCGTTTATGGCCGGTCTGACCAGATTGACATCCTTGTATTCCTCGTTACCTATATACACGGTGTCTCCGGAAACACGGACCGTGAGCTCTCCGCCGCCTGCCGGGTTATTTTCGTCACCATCACCGGTGACCGCGGAAGAGCCCGGGGCTAAATCCGTAACAACGGAACCCGTCTCATCCGAAGACGAGTTCGTCGAGATCATATCGGTGAAGAGTGCACCTTCCCCGATACCTTTATATTTCTTTATAAGTCCCATGATGAGGATGAAAAGAATGATAACGCAGACCGCAATGATCCCGAGAGACCACAGTGCGCTCACATTGCGTTTCAGAGAATTGTCCCTGAATATAAAGAAGCACAAAAACAAGGCAAGTATGACGATGAGGATGATCCTAATAATCATTGCTGCTCCTGTCACTTAATATGTACAGATTATCGTGCTCCTCACCTATCTGATCCAGTGTCTCCTTCAGGCTCACATAATCGCGGTACAGGATATGCTCATCGCTAATTGAAAGGAGCACGGGAACCCCGGAATTATCCGTAAGGAACTGCTCAAGTTCCGAGCGGATCTCCTGATATGCGGATGATTCGTTTTCGGGTGTTATGGTTATCTCTTCGATATTCCGATCGGTGCTCCCATCCGCAGCAGTGCGCAGGAGATTGACTTTACGGGTTGTCGGATCGGTATCGCTGTATCCTGCCTGAAGTGTCATGATGGCAACTTCCGCGGCCAGTTCCTCCGCGGTTTGGGATGACGCTTCGTAGGTCTCAAGCTTAGCCTGAGCCTCATCGAGCTGTGCCTGAGTTTCCTTAAGCTGCTCGTTCAGGGCTTTCTCGGTGGTACCGCCCAGAGATACACGGCACATAACGACCATCAGGATGATGAAGATCACATCCAGCATGGAAGTTAAGTCTATATCTATTCCTTTGTTCTGCTTGTTTCTTTTGAATTTCATCGTTTAAGTCTGGTCTTCTTTCACACGCTTCAGATTAAGTGCCATGTTGTACTTGCGGTCGTCTTCTTCGAAATAGTCCTCGATATCACTGATGGTGTGCGACTGATATGCCACAACGGCTTTGAGTATTATGGACCAGATAAGACCGAACAGAGTGGAGTACAGCGCGGTCGAAAGCGAAGAATAGAGTATGTCCATCCCCTCGGCACCCTGATTGATCGCACCGAGACCCGGAATGATACCTATGACCGTTCCGAGGAGTCCTGCCAGAGGGAAGATCGAGATCGTCTGCGTCCATGCAAAATAACCGGTGCTGTTCTCGTTATATTTTTCGCGGACGGAGTCCATCTTCTCGGGACCGTATGCGGTCTCTTCCAGCATCGACATCATTCCGTTCGAAATATCGACTATCGGCTTACCCTTTACCGTATTATACAGTTTTCTGGCTTCTTCCTTATTCTTTTTGATCCTGTTATGAGCGGTGTTTAATGCGAACAGTACCACGAAACCTCCGAGTATGATCGCTCCGTTGATCAAATAAAAAGATATTCCGAAATTGCCCATCTTGCTCCTCCGTCACTTCTTGTTGCTCGGGCTGGCTATGCCCCTGTTATTCTGAACCGGTGCGACTAAGATCCTGCCGGTCCCCCGATATGTATTTACCAGACCTTCACCGGATACCATGGATCCGAACAGGGTCGGTGTGGTTCTCTCAACCGTAAAATCAAGGCCTCTCGTCCAGGCTATGGCCATGTTTCCGTCGATCTTGGCCACGTCATCGGTCAGATTGACCTCAAAGAGCTCGTCCCTGGGCATCGGACTCTCGAGTGCGACTATGCCCTGTCCGATCAGAGTGGTGTTAAAGAGCCCTTCTCCGCCGAGTACCGCCGAAGAAATATTGGTACGCGCGCTCACGCGGATATCCACGGCACCGTCACAGGCGAGGAACATCCCGTCCTCGACCACGATCTCGCCGTCCCAGTCTTTCAGATCCTCAAGGATTATATATCTGAAAGTAGGTTCCAGAACAAGCAAACCGTCTCCCGTGTAACGGGGCTTGATCGCTTTTTCACCGGTGACCTTGCTACCCACGACTTTCCTGAGCAGATCGCCCGCATCCGATACATCGGTCTTGGCCATGATATCACCGAGCATCATCTGCATCGTACCCTTCTGGGCCACAACCTCATGGTCGGGTGAAATCTTAACTACCAGCTGACGCTTTCTGACATCCATCTGGGAGGCAAAATACGCCATCTCGGCTTCCTCGGGACGGACTGACATCTCGCGTTCGAACTCGAGTATCGAGAAGTTTCCTTTGGTATACTTTATATATCGCGCTTTGGTCGAATCACAAATATTGGTGGTGATCATCTGACACCTCTTCGTTTGATATGATCATAACTCACGGATCACGTTCACTCATGATCCATATTATCACATACGCTCCCTGCTTATAAGCATCAGAGCAAAATACTCGCCGTGCTTCCGCCGGTGACCGACTTGGTGACTACGATCTGTTTGTCGATGCGCTCTTTTAAATCCGCCACATGCGATATGATGCCGACCAGCCTGTTGCCCTCGGTCAGGCTTACCAGCGCCCGGTATGTACTGTCCAGTTTTTCCAGTGAAAGTGAACCGAATCCCTCGTCGACAAAAAGCGTATCAACCCGGATCCCGCCCGACAGAGCCTGGATCTCGTCGGACATGCCGAGCGCGAGCGAGAGCGAAGCCATGAACAGTTCTCCGCCGGAAAGTGACTTAACGCTCCTCTCGGTCCCGTTATAATGATCCACAATGCCCAGATCCAGACCGCTCTGACTGCGTGCGTTGCTCGCCTCCTTCATCCTGATCAGTTCATACTGCCCTGACGACATGGCCATGAGCCGGAGATTCGCACGCCGGATTATCCGTTCAAAATATGTCATCTGAATATAGGTCTCCAGCATTACCTTATACTTTCCGGTAAGCTTACCGCCGGCGGTATCGGCAAGTGCGCTGAGCCAGCCGTACTTCTTCTCAATATCGCTTAATTCGGCTGACTTGCGCGCCACTTCGTTTTTGGTATTCCTGTTGGCACTCAGTCTCGACGACAGTGTATTTTTCCTGTTTATGCATTCCGTCTGTGCTTCCGTCAGCCTGAGCTTTTCTTCTTCCGCAGCTGCCGCATCCACGGGAACGCTCTCTTTAATGGTCTTTTCGTTGCTCTCCGCTTCAGCTGTAAGCTTTGTCACCGCGTCGTTTTGCTTCTTAAGCGCCTCTTCCGCTTCTTCATACGCTTTCCGGATCGATGCGGCTTTGTTCCTGAGTGAATCACAGGCTGATCTGGCAGCACTTAAGTTTTCATACTTAAGTCCGTCTCGCATATCGGTAAGCTGCGCAGTTTTGGCTTCCAGAGCGGATGTATCGGATGCGACCGCGGTCTTTAATTCCTCGGCCTGATCCGCGATGCCTGTCAGTTTGCTTTCAAGCTCCGGCATCAGGGTTTCCAGTTCGGTCTTCCTGGCAGTCTTTGCCTGCTGCTTTTTAAACTCAGCCTCAGCATCACGGGCTTTTTCCTCGCGCTCTTCTGTCACCCCGTCTATCGTCAAAGCCGCTGCCTGGACATCCTCGATATCCATAAGTTTCTTTACGGACCTTGTGAGCGAAGCCTTCCTCTCTTCCAGGGCTTTGATCAGTCCGCTCACTTCCGCAGAGCTTTCTTCGCGTATCTTCCTGGCCTTCGCCGCATCTTCTTTTGCCTTCTCGAGTTCAGCCTCGGACGGCACGTTTCCGGCTGTATGTGCGGGATGCGGATGCGAAGATGAGCCGCAGACCGGACAGGGTTTTCCATCCTCGAGCTTCCCGGCCAGGATCCCGGCCTGTCCGTCAAGATAAGCCTGTTCCATCGATTCATATATCGAGTTTAGGTTCGTAAACGAATCATTCTTAGCGATATAATCTTTCTGCGCCTTCTCAAGAACAGACGATGCATCCGAGTATTTCTTTAATTCACCGGACAGTTCCCGAAGTTCGGATACTTCGCCGGTCAGCTTCTCAAATACATTCCTTGCCTTCTCGGCTTCGGCGGATGAATCCTTTATCAGTGAGTATTCTTCCTTCATCGCGGACAGTTCCGCTTCTTTTCCTTCACGCTCCTTAATGAGAGCCTCGAACTTCTCTGTTTTTTCGGCTACCCGATCCTTTATCACGGCGGACTCCGCAGCAAGTTTGTCTATGGCTTCATAGGTGGGAAAGATCGCTTCGATCTTATTTGCTTCTTCGGTCAGGCTCTCTTTTTCGGCAAGTTTCTCTTTAGCCTCATCACGTGCCTTACGAAGTTCCTCCGTGCGCGGTTTCTCGGCCTCAATGGCAGTCTTTGCCGCCTCAAGAGCCGCCTTTGCAGCCTCAAGGGCCGATGCCGCACCCAGGATATTGTTCACCTTACCGAGATGGGAATTGATATCGTTAAGTTCCTCATCCAGTTTATCTTCATGCGCACTGTCGCGGTCGATGATACGATCCAGCAGGATCAGAACCTCTTCGATCGTCTCCTTGCCTTCGCGTGCTTTGGCGACTTCCGGGGCAAACTCGTCATCCTCATCGGTCTGTATGCCTTCTATGTACTGGCTGATGCTCCGTCTGCTGATATCGAGCCAGTCCTTAACGCTCTTGCACTCGCTCTGAAGGCTCGTCTGCAGGGTCAGATAATTCTCGGTATGAAAAAGCTTACGGAAGATCTCCATCCGCTCTTTGGTCTCGGATGTGATCAGCTTCTGAAAATCACCCTGAGCTATCATCGTGATCTGAAGAAACTGCCCGCGGTCGAGTCCGAGTATCTCCCTGATCTTCGCGTTAACATTGGAGATCTTGTTGATCACCTGACCGTCAGGCATGGTAAGTGTCGCATCCGCAGGCTCTGAGGTCTTTCCTCCGCCTCTTTTGGCTGGACGCTCATAATCGGTATTCCTGCAGACCTTATATTCTTTTCCCGCATGTAAAAAAGTAAGCTCGACTACGGTCGGAGTGCCCTCCGCGGCGTATTTTGAATTGAGCATCCAGTTCTCTCTGTTGGGGCCGCTCGCTTCGCCGTAAAGCGCAAAACATATAGCATCAAATATCGTAGTCTTACCTGCTCCGGTATCACCCGTGATCAGATACAGCCCTGTCTCACCGAGCTCGCTCATCGGTATCTCGACACATCCCGCATATGGTCCGAACGCTGACATTTTCAGATTCAACGGTCTCATATCAGCCCTCCCATATCGATTCTATGAGCTTCCCGGCAAATTCTCTCTGCTCGTCGCTCATCCTGTCGTTGTTCTGTGTCTCATAGAATTCTTCAAAAAGTTCAAGCGGCGTCTTTCTCGTAACATCCGCATCATCGGAAATCTCTCGAGTCTCGGATGTCCGCTTATTCTCATAACGGATCTTCATCAGATTCGGGTAAACGCATCTGAGTCTGGGCATCGCATCATAAACATCATTCTCATCGGTGAGGACCGCGAGGATATAATCATCGACAGCAGTCCCCTCATAGTTTTCGCGGGATACGAGCTCGTCATACGTTCCGCGTATCTCACGCATGTCACGACGCGGAACAAGAGGGATCTCACTGATATCCACAATCCCCTTCGGTCCCAGATCCACCACGGTCACGGACTTCACATGATCTTTTTCGGAAAAAGAATATTTGAGCGGCGTTCCGCAGTAGCGGACTTCTTTTCTGCCTGCATGCTGAGGCCCGTGAAGATGTCCGAGAGCGACATAATCGAAATCGTCAAAAACGGATGAATCAACGTTATCGAGTCCGCCGACTATCTCTTCCGAATCACATCTGGCAGCACCCGTGACGAACTGATGCGCGATCAGCACGTTCCGCTCGGAAGTGTCGACTTCCATATGCGAGATGGCCGCGCGGCAGGCATCGGTATAGTCGTTTATCTCTTCATCGGGAAAAATGCTCCGGATCATGACGGGCTTGATAAACGGGAGCATATAGATATTCACGGCACCGTCACCGTCTTCCATGGTCACTTTCCGGACGGAGCCGTCATAAGGACCGGAAAGATGTATCCCCACCGAATCGACCAGTTCCGAGTGATCCGATACTCTGACGGCGGAGTCGTGATTTCCGGGAATCGCAAATAAAGGGATGTGATCCCCGGCCAGACTGACCAGGAACCCATCCCATAGTTTGATAGCCTCCTCCGAAGCAACGCTGCGGTCGAATATGTCGCCGGCAACCAGTACTGCGTCGGGGTGTTGTTCTGCGATTATCTTTCGGATCTTTAAAAGTATGTATTCCTGATCTTCGATCATGGAAAACTCGTTTACTTTTTTTCCAAGATGAAGATCGGATAAATGTATCAGTTTCAGAACCCTATCTCCTTCAATACCGTGTCTATCAGTTCGGCATTGGTTACAGAGAATTCCGGGGTGATGAGCGGCTTTTCATCCCCTCTTATGCATCTGTTCAACTGCTCCGATTCCAGAGAATAATTCTGGGGAACATTGATCGTACGGATGGTCTCGCCGTCTTTCGTAATGATCCTGTATGATACTTCGCCCTGCTGATTATACTCCACGTCAGACCTGATGCAGCCCTTGCTTCCGTGGACATAGAGCCTGTCAAACCTGGAGTTGCTGTCGGCTCCGAGTATCATACCTACGTTAAGAGAAGCTCTCACACCGTTTTCAAGACGGATGATCGCGGATGTATTCTGATCGACTCCGAGATCGGTAAACTCCGCAACGGCTTTTACGAATTCGGGTTTCGAACCGGTGAGCGTGAGGATCATGGTAGTGCAGTAGCATCCCAGATCGTACATCGCTCCGCCGCCCAATTCCTTATGCAGACGGAAATCCTCTTTATAACCCTGCGTTATGAATGCGGATTCGATATAATCCACATCACCTATTATACCGCTTTTTACGTCATTAAGAAGACTTTCGACATAAGGACTGTGAAGATATGCATATGCCTCCATCAGATAGACGCCGTTCTTCTCGGCTGTCTCATACATCTTACGGGCTTCATCCGCGTTCAGGGCCAGAGGCTTCTCGCACAGAACATGCTTTTTATTCTCAAGCGCAGCCACCACCCATTTAAGATGCAGGTTGTTCGGAAGCGGGATATATACAGCCTCCACTTCGGGATCGGCTATCAGTTCATCGTAGCTTCCGTATGCTTTTTCGAAACCGAACTCTTCTTTAAAAGCTTCGGCCTTATCTTTATTTCTTCCGGCTATCGCGTACAGTTCGCAGTGCTCGGCCAGCTTCATGCCGGGTATCGTGCATCCGCGTGCTATATTGGCGGTTCCGAGTACTCCCCATTTTACATTTTCCATGACTGTCCCCTTTCATATGATCGGTCCGGGATCCCGGTTTGCGGATATCAATCCAGGATCTCGGCTGCTTCCTTCATGAGTTCGATGATCGGCAGATGCTGAGGACATACCCTCTCGCACTGTCCGCAGGCGATACATGCGGATGCCTTGCCGCTCCTCTGAGTCAGTCCGGAATAGAAGTTCTTGGATCTCCAGTCATCGGGATAACGCCTGAGAGTGTTGATGGTCCTGAACACATCGGGAATGCTTATCTTCATCGGACAGCCGTCACAGCAGTATTTGCATGCCGTACATCCTATCTGCGGTATTCCCAGGATCTCTTCGGTAACCTCGTCCACGATCTTAAGTTCCTCGTCGGACATGGGCTCGAAGTTCTTAAATGTTCCGATATTGTCATCCATCTGTTCTTCATTGGACATGCCCGAAAGGATCGTCATGACGCCCGGAAGCGAACCCACGAAACGAAGTGCCCATGAAGCTACCGATTTATCGGGGCGGGCCGCCTTGAACTTAGCTTCGATCTCCGGTGCCATGCTGGCCAGCATTCCGCCGCGCACGGGCTCCATTACGATGATCGGGATGTTCCGGTCGCGAAGTATCTCATAGAGTCTCTGTGAACGGACCACGGGATTGGTCCTGTCCAGATAGTTAAGCTGTATCTGAACGAATTCGATCTCCGGATGGTTATCCACGATCTCGGTCAGAAGTTCCGGGCTTCCGTGGAATGAGAATCCGAAGTGTTTTATCTTACCTTCCTCCTTCATCTTCATTCCCCATTTGAAGCAGTCGTATTTTACGTAAGTATCATAATTGGATCCGTCCTCGATCGAATGCAGGAGATAAAAATCGAAGTAATCTACGCCGGCTCTTTCAAGCTGCTCGTTAAAAAGCCTGTCCACATCCTCGGGTTTTCTTATCTCCCAGGCGGGGAGCTTGGTCGCGATCATGAAGCTGTCTCTGGGATAACGCTTTACGAGCGCCTCCCTTGCGGCAACCTCACTTTTTCCTCCGTGGTATACGTAAGCGGTATCGAAGTAGTTCATACCCGCCTCCATATATCTGTCTACCATGCGGCAGACATGCTCATGGTCTATAATCCCGTTCTTTTCGGGCAGACGCATCAGACCAAATCCGAGTTTCGGCATAACGCTTAGATCAATGCTCATTTTCCTTTACCCCCTATAAACAGTGACCGGTATTCACCCGGCGCCATTCCCTTTTCATCACGAAATACCCTGTTGAAGCTGGGTATGCTCTGGAATCCCGACAGCATGGCGACTTCGGTCAGAGTCATGTCGTTTTGCGAGAGCAGTTCCGTCGCCTTTTCAAGTCTTATCATGTTAAGCCACTTACTGTAGTTCATACCCGTGACGTTTTTAAATATCCTGGAAAAATAATCCTTGCTTATACCGGCCATTTCAGCCATTGCGGCCTGGGAAAGATCGTCGGCGGTCAGATTGTTTTTGATATAATCCGTCACCATGATCATCCTGCGCATGACATCATCGGTATAGCCGAGGACCTCCTGCCCTTCGAGTTCGGGAGCGAGTTCATCCCTGTATTCGTCGAGCGTGAGCATGAACTCCATCAGCAGCATGCAGCACCTGAGTTCACGATCCGGCTGTTCCGAGAGAAAGATGTCCTTCATTTTGAAAGCTATGACCCTGAGTTTTTCCGCCAGTTCCGGATGAGCCATGATGCAGATGATATGCACGTTTCGGTACAGGTGCATGATCCTGCGCAGATCGAACAGAGAATTGATGAATGCATTACTGAACTGTATGACAAGGGATTCCGTCCTGTCCGCATCCACTATGGAATGCATCTCCATCGGCCATATCAGAACGAAATCGCCCGGAAGAAGTTCGTATGTATTCTGGTTGACCTTGTAGATGTTCGTATCACCCGGACCTACATACAATATCTCCCCGTAGGAATGCCAGTGCATCTGGTAACTGCGTTCCTTGTAACCCGTAGAAAGGTTGAACGCACTCACGCTGTCAAAATCGTAGATCTCGTATTGGCTGTAATCCATTAAAGCTGAACCCTTTCTCCTGTCAGGAGCCGGTAATTTATGATACCCGTTTCCCGTGAACCATCCGGCATGCTTTTCTCTTAAGATTGTTCGGGCCCCCTACCGGTACGAGACCGGACGGGAGCCCATGTGCGTAAGCATAAACACGAATATATTTTAACACACTGAACTCCTGCTTCAAATACCTATGTTTTCGCTTGTGCATCGCAGATTATGTGAGTATTATTAGGGTATGTATAAGACAATCCCGTTATCGGGGGAAAGGGGAAGTCCGATGATCAGCTTCGGACGGGTTACAGATTTATGAAAAATATTTTAAAACGCATGATCGGCCTTATCATGCTGACGGTTGTTCTCGTATTTTCGTTCAGTGCCAAAGCCGATGCCTACAGCGAAAGACTCGACTACTTTGATTTCGAGCAGACAGTGCTCAAGATGGATGCCGGCAGTGTCAAGGAACTCAGGATCATCTCATATTACGATTACACCTATTACGTAGGTCCGCATACCAGTTCCGCAACCTATATGGAGTGCTCATTCAAATCCGGAACGGAAGTAGTCCGTCTCCACATCGGTCCGGACGAAACGGTCAAGAACATATTCTTCCATTTCTATCTGGATGATAAGAGAGTCGGCTCAAACACCGATGTTCATGACTGCATAGAAGTATATGTACAGAACATAGATCCCGAAGCAGTACTGAAGCTCGATGAGAACAAGGCAGCTGTCGAAAAGCTCAGGACATTCTCCGGCAACACCACCGAGTTCAACGCTCTGTGCTATTACTACAATTACAAGGATCTGCGGGATGCTTTCGGTCCGAACGCGGAAGCGCTCCTCGATCACTGGAACACATACGGCAAAAACGAAAACAGGATCGCCAACCGGTTACGATGACCGGATCGAACGAAAAGGCAACCCGGACATCAGTCCGGGTTGTCTGCGTTTACATGGTGCGGAAGTCTTGTCAGGGCGTATACGGTTATCACGACTCCGACCGCACAGACGATACTTCCGGTCAGCAGCATGGTCTTTATGCTCGAGTGGTCGAGGATCACTCCGCTGATCAGATTGGAGAACACGCCTCCGATGGTGATGGCGCTCGTGATGAAAGCCTGACCTTTGACCTGATCGAGTTCCTCCATCGTCTCGCTTACATAATACGCGCCCGCCGGAATGAACACCGCGTATGCAAACAGCTGGAACGACTGGCTTAAATACATCTCCGGCAATCCTTTTGCAAAAACAAGGATAAAGATCTTGATAAAGAACGCAATACCCGAAATGATCAACAGTTTATGCGCCCTGATCTTTTTTAATACGATTCCGATAAGCGCCATGACCGGAAGTTCAAGGATGGCCTGAAGGAAATTGGAAAAACCGAGTTCGGTCTCATTTCCTCCCAGATGTCTGATGATCTGGATCATGAAATCATTGATCATGTTATGCGCAAAGAAAAAGCATATCGCGCCGGTCAGAAATAAAACGAACGCGGGATACGTGCGGGCAAATTCCGGCAGTGAATTGTGCACGGTACCTTTGACTTCGGTTTTCGCTTCGGCATTATCATCTTCAGCAGACTCCGGTTTCTTAAACATCAGGATCAGCACGACCGAGACAGCCATAGTTATCAGATTGCCCCACAGCAGGACTGTGACGCCTTTAGTCTCGACCGCCCTTCCGATGAAGAGCGAAGTCACCGCAAATCCCGCGGACCCGAGGCCTCTGGCCAGTCCGTAAAAGATATCGCATCCGGCTTTCTGATACTCAAAGCACAACGCCGTCATGACCGGCTGATATGCAAACTGTATCATGTAGATGATCGCATATACGGCAAATATGACCGGCTTGTTACCCGGTACGAACATCAGGATCAGCGAGCCGCCGAGAATGATCAGAACGGCGATCATGATGAAGCGTCTGTTCGTAAGATATCCCGGTTTATCGATGATACCCGCTATGACCGGCTGAAGTACGGCCGATACGATATTAGCGAGAGCGAGCAGGATGCCCACTTCGGTATTGTTGAACCCGTTTGCGAGCAGGTATACCGCCGCATAGGCATGTAATGTGCAAAACGCCGCGAAATACGCAACGTTAAGCAATGTGTACTTGATGGTCCATTTCATTATTTCTTAAATAATCCCGATAAAAATCCGCCCGAATAAGGCTCACTCTCCGAAGATACATAAGTGTATCCCGTCTCCGTGATGACTTCCTTTATCTTTTCCGCATCCGGCTCATCGGGCGTGACAAAAACCGCTTCGTTGTCGGTGTGTGAAGCGGATACTTTTTTGGCGCCCGGGAATGCACCCGTGATCGCTTCCACGGTATGCTTCTCGCAATTGCCGCACATCATTCCTTCGATCTTTACTGTTGTCTTGTACATGTCAGTCTCCTCTTTTTAAGTATTTTTTTCGCTGCTCGGTTCAAACTCAAGGATGCCGTCTTCATCAAATGAATCCGATGCATCCGCATCTATATGATCACTTATAAAAGCGACAAGTTTCTCATACTTATCCATCACTTCATCATGCATGCTTCTGATCGCATCTTCATCCCCGCTTCTCGCCGCGGTCTCAAGTTCGGCAGCCATTTTATACAGCTCCATCGCGCCGATGGTCTTTGAAGTGCTCTTCAGCGAATGGATGTAGACTCCGTAATCATCCCAGTCTTTTGCGGCGAAGCATTCGCGTATGTCGCAGGACTTGGTCTTTTCCTCGACAACATACGCTTCAAGGACGGTCAGGTATATATTCTCATCCTGAGCACAGAATTCGATACCGGCTTTGGTGTCGATGCCGATCTCCTCAAGAGCATTAAACAGATCTTCGAATTCGGATGAAGTATCGACGCTCATGGTTTCCGTGATCTCGACTTTTTCGGGCGGGAGATAACTTAAGAGCATCTTCTCCAGTTCATCGTCTTCGATGGGTTTGGTCAGATAATCGTCAAAGCCCAGTCCCACGTATTTTTCTTTGGCGCCTCTGATTACATCGGCTGTAAGGCAGATGATAGGAGTATCCGCATTTTTACTGTCATCAAGTGCCCTGATAGCCTGCATTGCATCAGTACCGTCCATGCCGGGCATACGCTGATCCATCAGGATCAGATCGTAGGAATTCTCTCTGCAAAGCCTGATCGAATCGGTTCCGCATAAAGCACTGTCGATCCTGACACCGGTCTTTTTCAGGAGGCTCTCCACGACTATGATGTTCATCTTAGTGTCATCGACTACGAGGATGTGCGCGTCGGGAGCGCGGAATGTTTCCGTATATGTCGGAGCACCGCCCATGTCGGCGATCGCCGAACGATAATCACCGAGCGGCTCATCATTTTCTATCTTCTGCAGAAGTTCAAACGAAAAAGAGCTTCCCTCGCCATACCTGCTTTCGACCTTCAGTTCACCGCCCATGAGGTCCAGAAGTCTGGTCACTATCGCCATGCCGAGTCCGGTTCCCTCGATGTTTCTGTTCCTCACCACATCAAGTCTTTCGAATGATTCAAAAAGCTTCGGCAGATCACTGTCTTTTATGCCGATGCCGGTATCCTTCACCTCGACGAAGATCGTGATCGTTCCGTCTTCGGGATTCCGATCGCGGCCTTCCATCGTGAATGTCACGCTTCCTTTTTCCGTGTACTTCACGGCGTTGGTCAGAAGATTCACGATAACCTGATTGATACGCGTATCATCGCCGAAGAGTTCCGAAGGAAGTTTCGGATCTATGACGAAGTTGAGTTCAAGCCCCTTGGCGGACGCACGTTCCGAAACGGAGTTTAACAGATATGCGATCTGAGCCCCGACACTGTAACGTACGGGAACGATCTCCATCTTGCCGTCTTCTATCTTGGAAAAATCAAGTATCCCGTTTATGAGCTGTAAAAGGTTGCGCCCGGACTGTCTTATGTTCTCGGAATACCCGAGGATTTCCGAACTGTCGGATTCACGTAAGATCATCTCGTTCATGCCGATGATGGCGTTGATGGGCGTTCGGATCTCATGCGACATGTCCGCCAGGAAACGGCTCTTGGCAGCACTTGCTTCGTCAGCCGCCTGTTTCTCAAGTCTTAAAACTTCCTGCCTGTATTCCTGTTCCTGACGGCTCAGTTTATCCAGCACACGGGCCAGGAATATTGCAATGACAGCTCCGACCAGGATCGAGACAAGCGTGGCTACGACAAAACCTCTGACCAGTGATCCGACTCCTTTGGCCAGTGCGGCCTGGTCGGTCGCGATGCACACATACCATCCGGTGTTGGTCATCTGCGCTACGGCTATGCCCCTCGTGACACCGTCGTAATCCTTCACAAAAGCCATATCATCATAGCCGTTTTGAATGTAAGCTACCAGTTCGCCGTAAGGCGCATCGGGAACATCCATGATACCCAGTGGCACATCATCATAATCATACGCCGGATTCGGATGCACGAGCATTCTCATGTTCTGATCCGCCAGAAATGCATAACTGTTCTCCTCGACATCCGCCTCACGGACCATATCGACCAAGACATCCACGAAGATATCCGCGGCAAGTACTCCCAGCAGCTCACCGTTGCCGTATACGGCTTTGGAGATCGTGATTATGGGTTTATGGGTATCGGAATCAAGATACGGCGCAGCATAGAAAAGTTCGCCCGTCAGAGCCGAAGTCGTGTACCACTCTCTTTCATGAACGAAATCGACCGTTCCGTCCGCGATAAAGTCGGATGCGCACACCATCGTATTGTCCGGATATGTGAAATAGACATCGTAAACATAGCCGTTCTTGTTCAGAAGTTCGTTACTGTTCTTCAGATAATTATGGAAAGTATCGTAGTCCGCGGCGGAGATACCGTTAACGGCTATCTCGGCAGCCAGAGTATCTATGATGGTCGCATTGGTGCTAACCCACGATGTGAGTTCGAGGGCATACTTCTGAGCGGCAACAGCGTAGTTATCCTCCATCTGGCTGATAAGACTGGTCCGCGCCCTCCGGTAGCTGATAAAAGACAGCAATATGGAACTGCCGAAAACCACCAGGACGATGGTGATCGTCAGTCGGGTCCTTAAGCTTTTCATGATCATAATTCTACACTATTCCTTCGCAGAATAATACTTTTTCACGCGCAGGACGGCGGGGAGCCGAGGACGGGGCACCGCAACCCCGGTTTATGACCTGAGAGCGACTTTTTCACCTGTAAGTCATAACCCTTCGTTTCAGGCGCCGTCCTAAGCGATCCCCTCCCCGGAAATTGAACGCAACTTATGACCTGGGAGCGACTTTTTCACCTGTAAGTCATGATCCCCCGTTTCAGGCGCCGTCCTAAGCGATCCCCTCCCCGGAAATTGATCGCAACTTATGACCTGGGAGCAACTTTTTCACCTGTAGGTCATAACTCTTCGTTTCAGGCGCCGTCCTAAGCGATCCCCTCCCCGGAAATTGAACCCAACTTATGACCTGGGAGCAACTTTTTCACCTGTAGGTCATAACTCTTCGTTTCAGGCGCCGTCCTAAGCGATCCCCTCCCCGGAAATTGAACCCAACTTATGACCTGGGAGCAACTTTTTCACCTGTAAGTCATAATTCCCCATCATACCGGGTTTCCGTGGAACTGCGAACGAGGCACCGTGTATAGGCAAATAAAAAACAGCCTTCATAACCTGAAAGCTGTTCCTGCGCGATCCACCGGATGCGCAACTATCGTCGCTTCATTTCCGTTATACCGGCACATCGTCATGCTGTCGCATCGTCACACCATCATGCTGCATTATCACACGGATATCTTCCACAACCTGCTGCCGGTATCGTAATAGAGTCGGATGGTTTTCAGCGTACCAAGGACCATGATATTGCATTCAAAATAGAGAGTACTGTTGCTCACAAAGACACCGCCGGAGGTCGTATAAGCCCCTCTGTACGACATATCACGGTATGACTGTATCGTGTATGCATGATACTCGCCGTCATCTTCCACGACACGGACCCTGAGCGGGATTATCCCGCCGTCTTTATTAAACTGGCAGATCACATCCACGGGTTCGGCAACATTGTGTTCCATACCTTCTCTCCCCGCCCCCCGCAACACCGAAACTGCAACACCGAAGCTGCAACACGCCCGGTGCATCGAAGCAACACCTCGGAGGGTAACTTATAGTATAGAACACATGTTCGATATATGTCAATAATGGGATGCCCTGGCCCCGGCCGGACAGTGCAGGCGCCTCAGGCCGGATGGCTAAGTCATTTCAGACGCCCCGGACCGGATGGCTAAGATGCCTCAGAACAGTGTCAGTATGGATGTGGCGAGATTGAAACAGCTGTGAAGGATCCATCCGGGTATGATCGAGCCACCGCACTTCTTTTCATTCATCCAGCCCTCATACCATCCTATGAGACCGGGAAGCAGAGTGAGCAGAAGAAATGCGACCACACTCTTCGTTGCGATCCCGAACGGAACTCCGTGCATGAGTCCGAACAGTACAGCCTGCACGGTATTTCCGACCATGAATCCGAATTTTCTCTGGAAGATCTTCAGAATAAATCCTCTGAAAAGTATCTCCTCAGACAATGCGGTACGTATTACCGCATAAAAGATGACTGCGGGAAGCGCCGCGCCCCCTTTCCCGGCAAACTCGGAGCCGGCAGTCGTCACGCCTTCCGGAAGATTCCGGGTAACGAGGATCATCGCTGCGATATATACAACAGCGACCGCCGCGGATATCGCGATGAGTTTCAACACATTTTCGCAGGCCGGCTTCTTCAATCCGATCCAAGAAAAGAATTTCTCGGTTTTTCGCGCAAAGATCAGCCAAACGATGAACGGAACCAGTGTAAACAGCAGCACCTGAACAACAGATCCGACAATTTCGTTAAGTATCATCTTACAATCTCTCCTCTTATTCCTGATATATACACAGATTATACAGGCAATGCACGATCATGTCAGTAATACAGCTCACAAAAATCCGCGGTGCCTTAAGGCAATGTGACTCCGGGCTCACAGATGTGTTTTGGCGGTTCCGGGTTCCCGCCAATGTTCCTGACTGTCAGTTTTTCGGGATGCCCGTTTGTTTTCATATCTATATGGACAGAAAATCCATAGATACCGTCTGTGAAGATGAATTTATGCGTCCCATCACCCTCAAGCGTTGTCTTCACCTCTGCGGCGCACTCGCTCATCATGGGGAAATATATATCACCTATGACATCTCTGTCTACCAGGATCTTTATTTCCCTGAGCAGGCCTTCCTGTGTCCGACGTTTCTTTTCATTTTTCTGAATATCAACATCCTTCAAGGCCTCCGGTTTATGCGGCAGTTCCTTAAAGTACATACTCAGGCTGTCAATAGCCCTGGATTTGCATTTGACTGACTTAAAGAGGCTTGAAACAACAAAATACAGTGCGTATTCATACTGGAAAACATTCGTGAGCGGATTCTTGTAGCTGTTGTCAAATCCCATGCTGTCAAAGATAATTTCAGTGTAATTCTGTGCTGTTTTCATAATTATGTTCTCCTTTCGATCAACTAAACGGTTTAATATTGTTTTTCTTTCTCCTCTGCCTATCCTTGGCACGCTCACCGCCTGTTTTGGCGGGTCATCGCGGTGCTTCGCCGGATCGAACCCCGGCAGGGGAGATATTCCGTTTTCAAGGTACAAAAAAGAGCCGACACCCGGAGGCAGAGTGTATGGGCGCAATAATCCCGCTACTCTGTCTATTTCTCCAAGTATTGACTCTAGATCTGTCTGCTTATTAAATTTTCTTCATTTTACATCGGTTCGGATCGAAAAAAAATAAACCTGTGGTTTAAAAATCGCCTCCCCCATATTTCCTCACTTGGCTTCACATCAAAAAACGGAAGAGCTCCCGTCAAAAAACAAGAAGTCCGCACCCGCACGAAGCTATATATTTATAGTGTAGTCTTGTACACGCAGCAGAGGGGGAACGAAGATGGATATTTCACGCAGCCGAGGGGGACGAAGATGGATATTTCACACAGGAAAGTAAAAAGCACACTCAGTTTTAAAGACGGGCAGGGCAATCCGCTGTCCGGGAAAAAGATACATGTCGCCCAGACGAACCACGCTTTTTTATTCGGATGCGGCGGATTCGATTTTATCCCGTATGTGATGAACGGTGATGAAGAATATAAGCAGCTGACGGAAAGCTGGCTGGGGATCTTCAACTATGCGACACTTCCTTTTTACTGGGGAGGATACGAGCCCGAGGAAGGAAAAACCAACTTCGAATCACGCATGAAGACCGCTGAATATCTGGTAAGCAAGGGCGTAAAAGTGAAAGGCCATCCTCTTTGCTGGCACACCGCCTGCGCGGACTGGCTGATGAAATACGACAATGCGACCATCATGAAAAAGCAGCTCGAGAGGATCGACCGCGAGGTCAAAGGCTTTGCGGGCGTCATAGATATGTGGGATGTCATCAACGAAGTCGTCATCATGCCCATCTTTGACAAGTACGACAATGCCATAACCAGATTGTGTGTGGAACACGGCCGCGTCGGCCTGATCAAAGCGGTTTTCGCCGAAGCGCATGCAGCCAATCCCGACGCCACACTTCTGCTCAATGACTTCAATACTTCGATCAATTACGAGATTCTCATCGACGGCTGTCTTAACGCCGGCGTTCCGATCAGCGCCATAGGCATCCAGTCCCATCAGCACCAGGGTTATTGGGGAAAAGAGAAACTCGAAGAAGTCCTCGACAGATTCTCGCACTTCGGACTTCCGATACATTTCACCGAGAACACTCTCATCTCGGGAGATCTCATGCCGCCCCACATCGTGGACCTGAACGACTGGCAGGTTGATGAATGGCCTTCCACCCCCGAAGGTGAGGAGCGTCAGGCTCGCGAGATAGAAGAAATGTACCGAATACTTTTTGCTCACCCGCTCGTTGAAGCGATAACGACATGGGATTACAGAGACGGTGCATGGCTGGGTGCCCCCAGCGGATACATAAGAAAAGACAATTCCCTCAAGCCTTCTTATGAGATGCTTCAGAAACTCGTAAGACAGGAATGGTGGACCGACACCGAGGTCACGACCGATGCAAACGGCCGCGCCGATGTCGAAGCCTTCAAAGGAGATTACATCATAAGCTGCGACGGACTGTCCGCAGATGTAAGTCTCACCTCCGATGAGGGACAGACGATAATCCTGAAATAAAATATGCTGTCATCCGCAACGCCGGCGTGATTCTTCCGGGAGGAGCGCCGGCGGGCTCCTTCACATATTCACCCCGGCATGCTCCTTCCTTGATGCACTCCGGAGGTTTCCTTCATTGATGCACCCCGGCGGGCTCCTTCACAGATGCACTCCGTCCGATGTTGTGGTACGATACAAAGTGCAGCCGCAGATATTCAAAAATGTACAGATAAGGAGCCGCCATGCAAAACGAACATGAACTGACCCCCGCGGAATTAAAACGCAAGGAAAATTTTGACAAGATCCGTGCAGACCTTGAAGAACGCGGATATAAATGTACTGAGTTACTCATAAATCTTGTATTTGCAAATGTGTTTTCATTCATTCTCTTCGTTCCGGTCGCGATCATATCCGTATTACTGTTCGTGTTTGTCAACCGTTCAAAAGATATGATCGATATGATCTTAGGTACTTCGCCTTTATGGTATTTCGTTCTTGTGATCGCGCTGATCGCCCTCATCGTTATCCATGAACTGGTTCACGGTGCGACATGGGCATTATTTACCGGCGACGGATTTAAAAGCATAGAGTTCGGATTCATCAAAAAGTACCTGACTCCCTATTGCACATGTAAAGTTGCGCTCCCCAAAAAAGCTTATATCCTGGGTGCGCTGATGCCGCTTATCCTGTTAGGTATCATCCCCCTGATCATCTCCATAGCCACCGGATCATTCGGACTTATGTGGATCGCGATCATCATGGTCGTATCCGCAGCGGGCGACATCCTGATCGTAGGCAAAATCCTCGCATATAAGACCGACGCTTCCGATATACTTTATTTTGATCATCCCACAGACGCCGGCGGTATCATTTTTGAAAAATAAAATGAATGTATATGATTACGGAAACACATCGGCCGATATCATACTGCTCCAGCCGGTCGATGAACATGACCTGAATACGCTCGATAATGAGATCTCCTGCATCCGTGAAAACATCGATGCGGATTTCGGCCTGTTTGCATTCGGGATCGATGACTGGAACAGAGAACTTTCTCCCTGGGAAGCACCTGCCGTGTTCGGAAAAAACGACTTCGGTGCCGGCGCAGAAGACACCCTGCGCGAGATACTGAAATACTGCGATACAACAAAGACCTGCATCATCGGAGGTTACTCTCTGGCAGGTCTTTTTGCATTGTGGAGCGCCTACCGGACCGATGTGTTCAGCGCGGTCGCGGCAGCATCTCCTTCCGTGTGGTTTCCCGGTTTTTATGATCTTATGGAAAAGAGTACGATTCTGACCGGAAACGTGTATCTGAGTCTCGGAGACCGGGAAGAAAAAGCGAAAAATCCGGTCATGGCCACGGTCGGCGATCGTATCCGCGCGGCACATGATCTGCTGAGCGATCGCGGCATCAACTGCTGCTTGGAGTGGAATGCGGGCAATCATTTCAGGGATGCGGATATAAGGACCGCGAAGGCTTTTTCGTGGGCGATCCGAAACGCCGACAAGACAGAATGATACAAAAATTTATGCGGACAGTGTGGATGAAATCTGATTTTAATGAATTCCTGGTCGATGCGGAGCTTGGCATCAAAACCATAGGCCGGATCGATAAGCATTCGGACAAAAGCTATTATCCGTACGAGCCTACCACCTATGCGGTGCTTAAAAGACTTGCGGACAGCGAATATCTGAATGAACGGGACTGCGTCCTTGATTACGGATGCGGAAAGGGCCGCGTTCCGATCTATCTTCATGACGTTATCGGCTGTAAGACCATCGGTGTTGAGGTCGAGAAAGATTTCTACGAAGACGCGCTCGGCAATCTTAATTCCTATAAAGAAAAACTTGAAGAAGATACGGACGATATTCTGATCGTCCGTTCCAAAGCGCAGGAATTCGAAGTTCCCGAAGAAGTCACCGCGTGCTTTTTCTTTAATCCTTTTTCCGCGGATATCTTAAGAAACGTGATGACAAGGATCCTTGGATCGGTCCGAAGATCTCCGCGTAAGATAACTCTCTTTTTCTTCTATCCGAGTGATGCATATGTTGCATTTCTTGCAAAAGTCGATGAGGTCATGTTCGTAGACGAGATCGACTGCATGGACATTTTTCCCGAAGAGGACGATCAGCGGAACCGGCTGATGATCTATGAGATCTGATCCGCTTTATACTCATCATTTTCGATTCTGTAATACTGTTTCATATGCTATATTTAAAATATGGACAGAGCTTTTTTTGACGACCTCATAGATGAGTTATACGGGACTTCGATTTTCGTGAACAGCGTGAGTCCGGTCTACGGAGGAGATATCAATGAGTCTTTTGCGATAGAACTCTCCGACGGCCGCACCATGTTCATCAAGACGAACAGAGCCGGCGCCCTGGATATGTTCAAAGCTGAGGAACGCGGGCTTTCCGCGATCAGATCGACGGGCACGATCAGTGCTCCCGAAGTCGTATGCAGCGGCATCAGCGGAGACAGGTCTTACCTTATGATGTCGTATATCTCCGGAGCATCCGGACGAAAAGATTTCTGGGAAAGCTTCGCACACTCGCTTGCCGATATGCATAGGACAGATACATCCGGTTTTGTTCCTTCCGGGAAATTCGGTTTTGAGATCGATAACTATATCGGTTCGGGTGAGCAGCGCAACACTCCGGAGGACAGCTGGATACGCTTTTTTACAGAGCATCGCCTGAAGCCGCAGTTTGAGAGAGCGAAGAGGTTCTTCAATTATATCGATCTGGAAAAAACAGACCGCCTGATGGAGCGCATCCCGCGACTTCTCGTTGAGCCCGAAACGCCTGCGCTGATCCATGGCGATCTGTGGTCAGGAAACTATGTCACCGGCGATGACGGTTACGCGTGGCTCATAGATCCTGCGGTATATGTGGGTCATCCCGAAGCCGATATCGCGATGACCGAACTTTTCGGCGGATATGACAGACGATTCTACGAAGCTTACCGCGAATCGGGACTGCTGATGCCCGGATATGAGGAGAGGCGTGATATCTACAACCTCTACCATATGTTAAATCATCTCAATCTGTTCGGATCCGGATATTACGGAGCCGTGATGCGGATCGTGGACAGGATTCTGGTTCCCATATCGTAAACCATCTTACAGGCTTCCTCTTTGGGAAGCTTGTAGTTGTCAAACATCATCATGACCGCAAGTCCGTGCGTATATATCACGATATCCTGTACGGCTTTTCCTATGATCTCAGGCGATATATCATATTCTTTCGCAAGCAGTTTCGCGGACTCCTCATCAAACTGATATGAGAAAATGCTCTCGTTTCCGTATATGGACTCACCTATCGTATTTACGGGATCGTCCACATTTACGAAACGGAACACATTCGGATGATCGCATGCGTTCGATATGTATCTTACACCGGATATATAGAAGGCATCTATCGCGTTTTTTCCGTTCATCTCCTCCTGAAGCGAGCCATAAAGCTGCCCGGCGGCAAAATAAAAAAGTTCCTTCTTCAGTTCGGTCATGCTTCCGAAATGCCACGATATCGGCTGTGTCGAACATCCGAGTTTTGCGGCGATCGATTTGATCCCAACGGCACCTATTCCCGATTCGTCCAGCAGTTCATAAGCGGCCTGCAGGATCATTTCACGTGTGATCTTGGTTTTTCTTCCCATGTTTTTGTCCTGGTGAATAAATGATTTTTGGTTTCTGCATATTACCGGTAAGGTCTGTAATCGAGTGGCTGTTCGCAACCGATATTTGCAGCTATCATTTTGAACGCTTTTTTTGCAAATGTATTAAATACAAGCCCGAGTATAAAACGCATATGCGCCGGAAATATCTCCGGTCCCGTGAACTTCCTGCACGCCTCTGAATTGAAATTTTCGTTTGCGGCAAATTCGCGTCCCATCTCAGTATAGGGATCCGTGACCTTGTTTTTCATCTTATCATCCGTGAAGCGTATGCTGAAGTTATCACCTTTTACAAGAGTACCCTTATACCCGCATCCGAGCTTTTCCGCAAGGATCTCAAGGTACGCCTCTCCGCAGCGAAGCTGTATGCCTTCCGCAAATCCGCTCTGCAGTATGAACGCGATCTGTGATCCGTCATTCTTGGGAGTAAGTGTCTCCAGAAATTCCATCAGCAGACCGGGTATGCATTCCACATAAAGAGGCAGAGCGATCAGGATGTTTTTATTCCTGTTGAACGCTTCACGCATATCATCCCACTGAGCTTTGTCGGAAACTTCATACTGCTCAAATGTGGTGCCGTTCTCGCACATTCCTTTTGTAAACTTCTCCAATATCTTATCAGTATTGCTGTATTTTTTCACACGGGGACTTCCGTTTATTATAAGCACATGCATGATACCGCCTCCTTTACCTCATTACTTTCGAATACTCCGAGCGATCGGCTTTCAAAGTTTAAAGCCGCTCTCTCGGTCCAGCGCTTCAGATAATCCTTCTCGACATCTCCCCGATAAATGATCCCGATGTCGGTGCGCTGATCGTATCTGGGAACGTGTCGCATCTGATCACCTTTGAACCGAAGATACATCGTAGCGATCGGAAGTATCCTGTCGAAGATGTTCTTGCCCTTGTGATCAAGGAATCCGAGTGCAGTGTCGGAAATAACCCAGAGTTGATCGGCATGTATCACTTTCTTCAGTATGATCTCGTAATCATCTTTGATCGTGCATACTCCGGGTGTTTTAAGCCAGCAATAATTGCAGCCGATGCAGTGACTTATGTTTAAGGAAGCTGCCTCGATGATCTCGATGTCGGAGGTGAGTACGGCGGCGGTCGACCGGCTTTCTATTTCACTTCTGATCGTATCCGTCACGGAAGTATCGGAAGTGGTGTTGACTATAAGTACCATTTCGGTCTCCTTTCGATGGCTGTGTATGCCTCGTATTCTCGTTGCTGTGCTGTAATGTGTGTTTCGGGCACAATAATGTAAATCAGTTTATATAAACACGTTTATGTTATATCGAGTTTCAGACTTTGTCAACACATATTTGTCTATCATAACCCCTCGTTTTTCTGTAATAGCATGCAAGGATGAGTTGTGATACGATTATGCTGTTGCACAAAGCTCGCCAGGCCTGCGCATAGTTCAATGCGCAGCCAAAAAAGTAAGCCAAGACGGCCGCAAATAATCATCAGGAGATTAACCCATGTCAGAACAGACTCACAACATTTCAGAAAAAGAAAACAGCGATATCAAAAGTCCCGTCGGCACCCCTGACATAAACAGGATCATCGCGATCGCAAAAGAAGCCGGCGAGATCATGCTCGAAGCTTCCCATCCGAAGATCATGGAGAAGTCCGGACATGCGAATTTCTGTACGGAAACGGATGAAAAGATCCAGGCCTTTCTGATAGAGCGCCTGTCGGAAGTCCTTCCCGAGGCAGCCTTCCTCGGCGAAGAAGACGGACAGGATGTCTTCACGGAAAAAATGCGCCGGGGATACTGTTTCGTCCTCGACCCGATCGACGGAACTTCAAACTTCATATATTCATACAGGCCTTCCGTTGTCTCGATCGCTCTGCTCAAGAACGGAAGACCGTACATCGGCATTGTTTATAACCCTTTCGATGACATGGTCCTGTCGGCTGTATCCGGAGAGGGCGCGTACATGAACGGCGGGAAGATAATGTCATCCGACGCTCCCCTGTCCGATTCCCTGGCGATATTCGGCACCGCGCCGTATTATACGGAATACAGAGAGAAAACCTTTGAGATCGCCAAGGCCCTCCTGCCGCTTTGCGTAGACTTAAGAAGATCCGGGACCGCCGCATGGGATATGTGCTGCGTGGCTCTCGGCAGATGCGCTCTGTACTATGAGATGCGCGTCCAGCTGTGGGATTACGCCGCAGCCGCGCTCATCGCAACGGAGGCCGGATGCACGGTGACAGATATCGGAGGAAACGACCTGTCGTACACGGGACCCACATCAGCACTCTGCAGATCCCGGGGAATAGCCGAAATACCGGAGTGTTTCAAGGCCTGATCAAAGCTTCGCTGATCAGAGCAGACCTCGGAGCGTAACCAGATAAACCAATGAAACCACAGGCAAAAGGAATCATATGCATCATCATCGCCGCCATGGGTTTTTCTCTCATGACATTCTTCGTAAGACTGTCCGGAGATCTTCCGACCATGCAAAAGGCGTTCTTCCGCAACGCTTTTGCGCTGGTCATCGCCGTGTCGGCCCTGATAATAAATAAGGAAAAATTCAGCATTCCCAAAGAATTCAGGTCGGACATCTTCTTCAGATGCCTCTTCGGCACTACCGGCCTCATCGCCAATTTTTACGCGATCGACCGTTTGAATCTCGCCGATGCGAACATGCTCAACAAGCTGTCGCCGTTCTTCGCCATCCTCGTTTCCATCATCATTCTGAAGGAAAAGCCCTCCAAGATGGACATTCTCGCGACCATCATCGCTTTTATCGGCGCGCTTTTCATAATCCGGCCCACCGGCTCCAATCTGGAACTGGTTCCGGCTCTTATAGGTCTGTACGGGGGATTCGGTGCGGGAACCGCATATGTATTCGTGCGGAGCGCAGGCAAAAAAGGAGCAAAGACACCGATCATAGTCACGTGCTTCTCGCTTTTTTCATGCATCCTCACGCTGCCGTTCATGGTGTTCAGCTACGCTCCGATGTCTCCGAAGCAGTGGCTGATACTTATCCTGGCAGGACTCTCTGCGGCAGTCGGGCAGTTCGCCATCACAACCGCCTACAGATTCGCCCCTGCAAAAAAGCTGTCTGTCTTCGACTATGTTCAGGTCATCTTTGCTGCACTCTGGGGATTTCTTTTCCTGCATGAAGTGCCCGTTCCGCTCAGCATCATCGGTTATGTCATAATAATCGGCATCGCCGTCATCAGATGGCACACTTCTCTTCGCGCCGAAGAATGATCCGGATCAGAAAACGATCTTGTTCACGACTTTAACGAAAGCATTTACCCGCCCGGCAAAATCATCAGCATCGCCCGGTTTTCCGACCGCATTACCGAAATGCGTCGGGATCGCAACCTCGGGTGCGATCGTATTGATGAAGTCCGCTGCCTTGGACGGATCCATCGTATATGTCCCGCCTATCGGCACGAGCGCGATATCGCACTTAACCTCTTTTGCCTCCCTGGTCGCATCCGTATCACCGGCGATGTAGATCCTCTTATCTTCCATCTTCAGGATATATCCGACCCATCCGGCGCCCTTCGGGTGAAAAGGCTTGAGAAGGTTGTATGCGGCCACGGTCTCGAATCCGAGGCCGTCGAGCTCATAAGATCCGCCGGGTTCGACTGCAAACACCCGGCTGAACTTAACCGGCACCTTCGATGCCTTTTGCTCCATGGCGGCAGGCAGAACAAATACGGTATCATCACCCGCCACTTTCACGATGTCATCCGGTGAAAAATGATCGTAATGGTCATGCGTCACCATCACGATATCGGCATCATGCGGCGCCTCCTTCATCTGAAAAGGATCAATGTATATCGTCTTGTCTTTTCCGCGGATCCTGATACTGTTCTGTGTAAAAACATCAATCTGGTCGACAATACTCATCTTCTTTCTCCTCTCTGACAGTGATGAACTCGTTAAACGACTCCTTGTTCCGACTATGCCTATCCTGATATTATTATGATATGGATCCGTTGATCGTAACGGAATTAAAAAAGATCGAAACGGATATTACAGATCACATAATAAAACGGAAAGGAAGGGTAAATATGGATTTTAATTCTCTTGTAGCTGAAGTACGCGAAGGCGCTCAGAAGATCGATGTATCGGGTGTCGATTTCCTGGCTGTTCAGGTAAACTTCACGGATATGGATCCCGGCGTTTTCTATGTTGAGGTAAAAGACGGAAAAGTAAACGTCGAGCCCTACGAATACCACGATCGTCAGTGCGCTATCTCGATCAGTTCCTCCGATTACGTAAAACTCGTGACCGGCAAACTCGATCCCGTGCTTGCATTCACACTCGGAAAACTCAAAGTCGAAGGTGATGTGGGCAAAGCGCTGGAATTCTCAAAACTGCTTAAGTGATGCGCTGAAGTTATCTTCAGTCAATATAGATTTTATCACATCATATATTTGTAGCGCACCAACATAAAAATGCAGTAGAATATTCACATGTTACTCGTATTTGCATCGGATTCCTTTAAAGGAAGTCTTTCAAGCAAAAGAATAAACGAACTGCTCTCGAACGCCGCTCACGACGTGCTCGGCGATTGTGATATCGTATGCATTCCGATGGCCGACGGCGGTGAGGGTACGCTGGATGCGATCATCTCCGTGACCGGCGGTGAAAATGTCGCCTGTAAGGTCCATGATCCTCTCGGCCGGCTGATCAAAGCGGAGTATGTCATTTTGCCTGACGGCACGGCAGTCGTGGAAATGGCAAAAGCCTCCGGGCTTACCCTTTTGTCCGAAAGCGAGCAGAACCCTCTGCTGACCGGTACGTACGGGACCGGCGAGCTGATACGCGATGCCGTCTCGCACGGCTGCACAAAAATCACCGTCACCATCGGCGGATCCGCCACAAATGACGGCGGAATGGGCTGCATGAAAGCTCTGGGGATACGTTTCCTTGATAAAGACGGGGCAGAGCTCGACGGTTGCGGAGCAGATCTTGAAAAAGTATCTCACATCGACACTTCCGGATTGATGCCCTGGACAGCCGACATCGATTTTTCCGTGATGTGCGATGTGACCAATCCTCTGTGCGGTGAAAACGGCGCGACTTATACTTTTGCCCCGCAAAAGGGAGCAGACACGGATATGATGAAACGCCTGGAAGCCGGGATGAAGAACTATCGCGACGTCATCAGGCGCGAATTCGACATCGATCCCGACAGCATTCCCGGAGCCGGAGCAGCCGGCGGTCTGGGCGCTGCACTTATGGTATTTCTGAACGGGAAACTTAAGTCGGGGATAGATACCCTTCTGGACCTCACGGATTTTGACAGCAGGATCAAGGGTGCCGATCTTATCATCACCGGAGAGGGATGCGCCGACGCGCAGAGCTGCCACGGAAAAGTGATGCAGGGCATCGGCCTTCGTGCTCACAAACAGGGGATCCCCGTCATCGGGATCTGCGGAAGCATCGAGAAAGGTGCGTCGGGATTATATGATCAGGGGATCAGTTTCCTGTATGAGACCAAGCCTGACGACATGCCTCTGCAGGAAGCCATGATCAATGCGGAAGAACTGTATCTTCAGACTGCGAAAAGAGTGTTTACGGATCAGCTGAGTCCTCTGACCTGAAGTGTCTTTTTCATGAATTCAAACCACTGTCTCGTATCTTCATTCTCCGAAGAAAAATCAAGCATCTGCCGGATATATCCCTGTTCTTTTGCTATCTCGACACTGATCGGATAAACAAGTTCATAGACCAGGCTGATATGCCCGACCAGAATGTCGACGGGAGTTTTCCTTGCGGAACGAATGATGGCATGCCCCTCGATGAATCCCTGTTTTACGGCATCCGACACGGTCGCGCGCTTAAGTTCTGCGGATGAGACGTTGTATATCTCTTCGAGCGGAGTATCAATGTTCACACGGAAAATATCGATCTTGTCCGCATCCCTGAGGATGTTGCAGTAAGCCTTGTAAGTCTCGGACAGATCATCTTCTATGCGGAATCTGTTGTGGTTTCTGATCGCGGTCTCCAGGATCCGTTTTTGCTCCGGATCAAAGTCTCCGAATGAATCGACCAGCCCTTCTTTAAAAAGAAGATCCGCTCCGAACTGAGCATGGTCCACCGACTGCGCATCCGAAAAGGTGTTGTATCTTCTGACCTGCTCAAACCTTCCCACATCATGGAGCATGCCCGAAAGCCAGGCGAGGTCCCGGTCGACCGGCACTGTTTCCGCGATCCTGTCGCATAACGATGCCACACGATATGTATGGCTTATCTTGAGTTTGATCTTGGGATCCGATGAATCGTATCTATCCGAATATTCGGCAAAAGCCTGTTTCACTGCGTCACGATCTGTATTTTTCATGCTTACCATTCTACTTCATTTCACTTTCACACGCTACACCCCGTCCGGATGTGTTACTATATGGAAGGCTGATGAATGCCGACGCGCTTTAGCCTAATCTTTTTTCATAAGGATAAACAGACATATGGAACTGCTGAAAGGAAGACCCGAAAACGAGGAAGGGCGCCTGCCCCGCGAGATCCGCACATATGATCTCCTGGACAGTCTGGGGATCGAATATTTCAGGACCGACCACAAAGCCGCTTCAACGATGGAAGCCTGCAATGAAATAGATGCGATCCTGGGTGTGGTCATCTGCAAGAACCTGTTTCTCTGCAACAGACAAAAGACTGACTTTTACCTGCTCATGATGCCCGGGGATAAAAAGTTCAAGACCAAGGAACTCTCTGCGCAGATCGGCTCCTCGAGGCTTTCTTTTGCAGAGCCGGAAGACATGCTGAAATACCTGGACATCGAGCCGGGTGCAGTCAGCATCATGGGACTGATGAACGACACGGATCACGCCGTACAGCTCCTGATCGATGAGGACGTTCTTAAGGAGGAAGACTTGGGATGCCACCCCTGCGTCTGCACTTCGAGCCTTAAAATGAAAACAAAAGAAGTTATTGATAAATTCCTGCCGGCGACATCTCACGACTACATCACCGTACATCTGGTGGGGGAAGATTGATAAAGGAGTGAATTCTCATGGCCTGGAAATGTATCGTAACCGATGATCCGATAACCGATGTTAAAGAAGACAGGAAAGGTGCCGTACGCGTGGAGCAGTACAAAATCTCCTCGCAGGCGATCTATTTCAACGGACAGTATCTGCCTTTCACTTCGATAAAGGATGTTCAGGTGCACGAATCATCTTTTACACCCGGAATGAGCTGTGGCAAGGGCATTCCCGTATTCAAGCTCCGCATCGACTACGGTGCGGACAAGCCTCTCGTGCTCATGGTCGAGAAAGAAAAGAATGTGCAGAAGATCATGGAAATGATAGGTCGGTAAGGACCTTGCCGATGCTGTCGTGGAAGACCACATCAGCTTTTCCTTCCATTCTGGTCTTGGATTTATTGATGATGACCAGATGCTCGCCGTGATACATATGCGCCAGCTGTGCAGCCGACCCTACTTCGAGGGAAGTTCCGCCTATTATCAGGCAATCCGCGATCCGGATAAGTCCCACCGCTTCTTCATATGCTCTGCCCGGGAGCAGTTCCCCGTACAGTGTCACATCAGGCCGTACGGTTTTGCCGCATTTGGGGCACTTCGGAACAGCATCTCTGCTGTCAAATATGAAATCCGCATCATAAGATTTTCCGCATGATACGCAATGATTGCTCCATATGGTGCCGTGGATCTCCCAGACCTTCCTGCTTCCCGCTTTCTGATGCAGCCCGTCTATGTTCTGAGTGATCACACCTTCAAGCCTGCCGTTTGCCTCCATCCGGGCGAGCACCTTATGTGCTGCGTTCGGCTCAACTTTTCTCGCATCCAGATTCCTGCGATAGTAATCAAAGAAGACCTCCGGTTCACGTTTCAGACAGTCATAACTGAGCAGATATTCGGGCTTGTAGCGCGAAAACCGCTTCTCGGTCTTATGGTAGAGCCCGTTCTTACTGCGAAAATCCGGTATCCCGCTCTCGGTGGACACCCCCGCCCCGCCAAGAAAAGCGACACACTCCGAGTCCAGAAGTATGTTATAAAACCGGTCCAGCTTCTGCTCGTATTCCTGAGTTCTGTCCTGACTGTTCTTCATACCGTCCTGATATCACTTTTCCAATAAGAGTCCTTCTATATCCAGCGTTGTAACTTCTTCCGTTATCGGATCATAAGACACATACGCTTCCGTGATGACGAATTTCCTGCTGCCCAGGTCAAATATGATCGGCTCGGCATCCGATCCGTACCGGTTCTCAAAATCATCGGCAAGCATGATCGATATGAGTTCTCCGGCATCAAAAGAATCGAAGGAATACTCTTCCGATCCGTATGAATTGAGCGCTGTTCTGTAGATCGGGATACTGTCGTATTCACCGTTGTACTCATCCTTGTATGAATTGTTACTGAAGGCCGTGACGGTGTCATATCCGGCGATGTTCAGATCCATCACCCTGCAGGAAAAACTCCTGCTTTCGGTATATCCGCTGTATGTATGATCATCACTGTCGCCGGCCGCGGCACTGCCCAGCATTTCCTCTATGCGTTCACTCGAATAATGATCGCTTATATATCGGGCTCCGTTGTCCATGTTCCGCAGATAATCGTATGCCGAATACATGCGCCTTCTTAAATCCTCCGGAATGGTCGCGGCATCATATTTCAGACAGCGTCTTAAGGTGAACGCCTGAGTTAGCTCAGGCACTGAGAGCGCATTGCTCACCGGCATGAACGTGAGCAGAAAAGTGAGCACCGCCAGAACCAGCACGATGTAATGGATCGTGTCCCTCCGGATCGTATACCAGACGATATAGCAGATCTCAAACATGATAAAGATGATCCCGAGATATCTCGACGGCGTGAGTCCGTACTGACGGACCCTCACCGCTACGGTGTATATCTGCAGAAAAACGAGCGGTGCAAAGATGTACGGGAGGATGCGGGATATTTTTTCAATAAATCCCGTAGTATGGTTGATATTCAGATATGCGAGCGGTATGGAAAAGCAAAACAGCGAGGTCAGGATTCCATAGACGCTGTTTGACGGAAAATCCTGAAGCACAAGTATCTTGATGATATACAGATAGACGATCACATAAGCCGCAAGTGACATGCCGTACAGAACGTATCTGAACAAAACATTCATGAACTTCGGAATGTCTGTCAGGCTGTCCGTGAGTATGACCAGCGCTGAACCGCCCAGATAAAGCCCCGTGGCTATGACGGCAAGCGGCGGATAGATATCCCCGAAGTCACCGAAGAGAAGTTCCGTAAAAACGAATGTGAGCGTCAGAAGGCCCAGATTGACGACGAAATATACGACCAGGATCAGGAAGTTTCCGGATATCACGCCCATGATGTATTCGCCGAAGGACATGCTCGTGCGAAGCCTCATAAAGCACAGGAAAAGTGACACAAGGAAAAGCATGACAAAATATCCGGTCGTGAACATGGTCAGATGATCCTCTCCGATGGCAACCTTCATCTTAAGAAAAGTTTTGCTCATGATGCAGGTTTCGGTGAGTATCCCCGAATAGATGAATGTGACGAGCGCGGCGGGAACGGTTATGGCGGTCTTCAGGATCATTTTTTCCCTGGGGATCAGGTTCTCCATGAGAAATACCGCAAACAGCAGCATGATCGCCCACATGGTGAGATGCGCGAACAGCTCACCCATGTTTTTACTGAGCATCGTTCTGTACCATCTTAAACTCCCCAGGAAGCCTTCATTCAAACTGTAGAGCAGCCCGAAAAAAGTGGCCGCAAGCAGCACATAGAACGTGAACGGATGCGTCTTGCTCAGCTTCTGTGTATATCTGAATGTGTATTTTATGCGTTCGATAAATCGTTTCATGTTTTTTCACTTTTCTTTCTTAATAGTTACAGGGTTATTATATCGCTTTTTTTATCTCATTACACTTTTCGGGATTGGAGCAGCCCGAATCTCAGATATTAAGATTTTCGAAAATAAGTGGACTTTTGGCCGGGCGGAGAGTATTATTATGCAGACATCCAAATAAGGAGGACATAATTATGAAAAAATTCAGTGCAGTACTTGTAGTTATTTTAGGTTTATCGGTTTTTGCGGGATGCGGAAGCGAAGCCGATCAGGGCGGCCGTGTACAGGAGCCGATCGAAGAAGCGGCTGAGACTGTTTCCGAGGCTGTAGAAGACGACGGCGAAGAAATGGTTGAGACCGCCGACAGCATCCAGGCCACTCTGACATATTTCGGAAGCCTTAAAGCCAATGATTCCGATGACAAGTTTGCAGTATTCAGAAGTGCCGACGGAGATCTAATCTACTTCTTCATGTTAAACGGATATCTGGATTACGGAATCCCCACCGGCGACACAGCACCTGCAACTACAGCAGACGGTCAGGAATACACAACCGTAACTCTCGGCGATACTTACGGATACAGTTTCACCAATCCCGATGCTACCGAAGGTTTCATCGTGGATAAGGACGGAAACGTGCTCCCCGCTACCGAATTGGGCGAGGAAGGTGCAAGAGAGCTGGTTGACATGACTTTCTGATCTTTAGTTTGAACTGAAATGTAAGGACTTCATAAGAAGCCGAAAAATGCGGAGCGCCCTGTCCGGGCGCTCTGTTTTTGCGCTTCGTGCCCGGGGTCAAATATACCCGCAGCCGCTCCTTTGCGGGCCGTCGTCTCCGGACTCATAGTGGGCCCTGAAAGCCATGTTGATCTCACTTATCTCACGGATGCCGTCAATGTAGTCCTGATACATATCAGCCAATCCGGCCATGCATCCGTCACAGGCGCCGTTGATGTTCCCTATGGATTCCGAAACGATCCTCTCCCGTTCTTCTCTGGTAGTGTCTTTTATCAATATACTCATATTTTTCTTCCATATCCTTGCACAAAAATTCTATCGCCATACCCTTAAAGTATAATAATATAATATCAGGGTCTACGCTTAAATACATATGCATAATACTCCGGGCCTGTTACGAGAAAGGAGAAAACATATGAAGTATCGCAAATTCGGAAAACTTGATGTTATGGGGTCAGCCTTCGGACTCGGATGCATGAGATTCAACGGCGAAGCATCCGGCGACAGCATTATCGATGAAGCCAAAGCTATCTCTCTGATCCGCAGAGCGATCGACGGTGGTGTAAATTACATCGACACGGCTTATGTCTATCTGGACAGAACATCCGAGATAGTACTCGGCAAAGCCCTTCTGGACGGATACAGGGACCGTGTGACGATCGCGACCAAAATGCCCATGGAAAAGGTTCATGACCGCGAATCCATGCAGGCTCTTCTGGACGAAGAACTTAAGAAACTGCAGACAGACCACATCGACTTCTACCTGATGCACGGCATCAATAAGGAAAAATGGGAATACTTCAAGAAGATCGGCGCGCCCGAATTCTTTGATGATATGAAAAATGAAGGAAAGATACGCTTTAAATGTTTCTCCTTCCATGGTTCTTACGAAGACTTTGAATATATAATAAATGACTCCGATTGGGATATGGTCCAGATCCAGTATAACTTCATGGATGTTGATAACCAGGCCGGCACGAAGGGACTTGAACTTGCCGGATCGCTCGGGATCCCTGTTGTGATCATGGAACCCCTTCTCGGCGGAAGACTCGCCAACGCTCCCGACAACGTACAGGCACTGTACGATAAATTCCCCGTAAAGCGTTCGGCGGTGGAATGGGCGTTCAGATGGCTCTGCGATCACCCCGAGGTTGCAACGGTTCTATCAGGTTGCAACGAGGCTGAGCAGATCGATGATAACCTGCGCATTTTCGACACCGTGGAAGCGGGAATAATGAGTGACGAAGAACATAAGCTCATGGACGAAGTCCGCGAGGCGTATATTTCCAGGACCAAGATAGGTTGCACGAGCTGCAGATACTGCATGCCTTGTCCTCAGGGTGTTAATATCCCCGGTATCTTCTCAGCCTGGAACAATGCTTCGTTGTACGGGGTCAATCCCGCCGACGATTGGGGATTCAGGAAATTCGTCCTTGAAAGCGGCGCCACAGCCGACAAGTGCGTGGCCTGCGGTGCGTGTGAGACAAAATGTCCTCAGCATCTTAAGATAATCGAGGCATTGAAGGAAGCCTGGGCGGAGATTGGCTGATCGCGATCGGCGGATTGAGAGGGCTTATGATCTCAGAAGACGGTACCCGCGGGAAAAACGCATACCGGCTGATTGCTGATTAGTTCGCTGCTCCCGTCACCCATCACTTCTCCGTAACCCTTGGCGTAGTTTACATCTTCCTCGGAATCGGGCAGAAAACATGACCAGACGCTTCCGTCCTCAAGGACGGATATAAAGAAAGACCTTCCGCATCCCATCTGAACAGTATGATCCAGAACAAAGTTACTGTTTTGATGCTCAGCGAAGTACTCGGATATATCCTCCTCTTCCGAAAGGTCAGTCGGATTCTCCGGCCTTTCATACAGGCCGTACGGTGAGGGGGACAAATAGAGCTTATCATCCTCCGTGATGCATGCCATCTGCCTGAAGCCGACACTGATTTCTTTTATATTTGAATTTACAAGCAGAGGTTCCGTAAAAGGGACCTCTCCGTTTTCCGGCGGTGTGGCCAAGGTATTGACATATCCTGCCGCTCCCCACGAAACGTCACCGCAAACGTACATATCTCCGCTCTTGGTAAGTATCGCTGCCACGGGAGCAGTATACCCCAATGTATCCGAATCATCATCAAGCGAAAAAGCTTTTACATCCTTCATGATAATGACCGGTTTGGGACTTTCTTCTCCGAAATAATACAGGTTCCCCTTTTTATCCAGTATCAGAGTTGCCGAACCGGTAGTATCAGCCATTTTCTGTCCGGCAAAAACGCCCCACTTGTATTCATAATCCGACATATCGGCGATGACAGCGGGTTGGATGGCTGTTGTTCCACAGCCCTGGATCACAATCATGATTGCCAGGAGCAGTACTATGCATATACTGTTTACTTTGTTTTTCCACTTATCAGTAACACCGTCAAACACTTTTCAGCCCTCGATCGTGTATGTCATCATCTCGTACTTAAGCCTGCTGCCCTCACGTATCTCAGGCGGGAGAAGTGCTCTCGCCACCAGCTTCAGGTCATCGGACTCTATATCTGTTCTTTTCAGATTGGCGTAGTCGCCGTCAATGCTCACTACTTCGTAATACCAGGTTTCCATGTGTTATTCTCCTTATACACTCTCCGGTCGTTAGCCTTATGTTGGCTCCGGTCCTTTTCCTTGCGCTGTCACCGGTCCCTTTCCGTTCCACTGCAAAAAAGTCTTATATCCAAGTTTGCTGTACCAAGCCGTCTCATAAGTGTAGTGAATGTAACTGTGATCGTATGACTCTTCCTTAAGGATCTTCGTTACATTTCTTACCATTGAAAGACCGATCCCGCGGTTGCGGTATTCAGGAAGGGTTCCGACACAGCCGGGGCCCCCGATCTTCCATTTCACATCACCAATCTGATGCTCACCGAAATCCTCGATCTGACAAAAGCTGGCAATCTCCCCGTTAACGAAACCGCAATACACCCGGGTATCTTCTCCAAAAAACTGCGTCCAGTGAGGAACAACCTTTGCAACAGCCTTCAGAAGATCGTCAAGCCCGCCTTCATAGTATCCGAATGTAACCTCTTCGTCCAAGTTTTTGGTATAGGCGCCTTCATCAAAATCGATCAACGCTAACATCATTTCGGATGCCGGTTCGTCATCCGGAACAGCTCGAACGTAGTCGCGTTCAAAGTAACCCGGATGCATCTCCATGAAAAGCGCCTCGTACTGTTCTTCAGTCATATCATCTGATCCTTTATCGTCTGTTAATTCTGCCGTGAGCTCCGGGTATTCGGCTTTCTCTGCCGGTTCTCCGGATTCGGTTTTCTCTGACGGTTCACCGGATTCGTTTTTCTCTGACGGTTTTCCGGATTCGGTTTTCTCTGACGGTTTTCCGGATTCGGTTTTCTCTGACGGTTTTCCGGATTCGGGTTCTCCCATCAGTTCACTGTACTCTTCAAGCAGGTTGTATATTCCGTCTTCGGAGAGTACGCCGCGCTTAAGATCAGCCGGAAGAAGCCCCGCTTCATCATCCGCAAAGTCCTGCTTCCATACATCGCTTGCATAATATGCCTCGAGTTCACTGATCAGAGTGCGCAGGGTTGCGAAATTGGCTCCATGGTTAGCTCCATGGTTGCTTCCATAGCCCTCTGTGTTGCCCTCTATGTAGCCCTCTGTGCAGCCGGAGCTGAGTTCCCCGATCAAATGCTTCGCTTCACGGAAGATATTCTCGTATTTTGTAATGCGTTCTATCTGCTCTGTCATCTGCCATTCTCCATAACTCATTGTAGCATGAGTTAGAAGAATGGCGGAGATTATATATGAATAGTTAGGCACCGAAGCCATATGTCAGCCGTTTTATGACTTACAGACGAAATACCGCTCTGTAAGTCATAAATCTATCTGTTCGAAGGTGAACCGGATATCGGATTTAATGTGGCTGAAACGTGATATATGCCTTACAGGACAAAAAGTTGGTCTCAAGGCATAAATCCTGTTGCACTTTGGTCTACCGGTCATCGAGTTGAAATACAATGTATGACTTACAGAGCAAAAAGTTGCTCTCAAGGCATAAGTTGGGTTCTGAGGTGTCTCGAGTCGGGGATTAGATCGTCAAGCAAGAATCCATTTCATGACTTACACGGCAAAAAGTTGGTCTCAAGGCATAAATCGAGTTGCAATGACCTCGCAAAGGCATATATATGAAGCGCAAAATCAAATCGGGGCTTTGCACTGATCAGGACTTTGCACTGATCAGGGCTTTGCACCGGCCGAGGTCAGCCGCGAAATCCGCAGAGTAAAACAGCACAAAACCGGTATGGCGCGCAAGATATAAATGGCGTAAAATATTTAACATCAAACTAACCAGGAGGACACGTGTGAGTATGGCTTCCGTGAAGAATCCAAATACGATTCCAGGAGAGCATCCTGATAATGTTTTCGAGAATCGCTCCAATATAGTTTCCGTGGAATGTCCGAATTGCGGAGGACAGGTACAGAGAAAAGAGAACGATTACTTCGGAGTATGTCCGTATTGCGGAACCGAGATCGCGTTTGATGAGATACGCGAAGAAGCTCAGTTGACGGGATACCGTGAGCGAATAGATAAACTTGAGCTCGACAGCAGCATTGACAGCGCAAACAAGCAGACTCTCCTAAAGTGGCTTCGCATAAGAAATATATGTTTTATCGCTTTGGCGATATGCACGTTTCTGGGATTTGCCTTTGCGGGATGTCCTGCAGCCGAAGAACAGGAATTCTATGTCGGTGTCGGAGCGATCTTAATGCTCATCGCGGGAGTGATCCTGATCGGTGCGATCCCGTATATCAGTAGCAACTATCCCGAATACAATATCCTCAGAGGTAAGATTGAAAAAGGCGCCAAACTGAAAATGTATGTCACACTCATGCTCACCGCGATCGGCGTATGCCTGGTAGCGACATTTCTGGCGTATCTGGCTGTCTCCGCTTTGGAATAAGAAATCATTGTCCGCTTATGCTATAGAATGAGGTATAAAATGAAGATCTTTTTTTACGCTTTAAGAGAATACGATGAAAAGAAATATGTCGAAGAATGCGCCGCACAGTACGGCTTCGATTATAATTACACATCTGAGTACCCAAACATGGAAAACCTGGATATGGTCAAAGGCTGCGAAGGCGTGGCCATAATAACCAATCCGATAAATGCCGTGATGCTCGACAAAATGAAGGAACTCGGAGTTAAGTACCTCACAACGCGCAGCATCGGATATGAGCACATCGACGTGGCATATGCAGATAAGATTGGGATCAAGGTCGCTCATGTGACATACGCTCCGGAATCCGTTGCCGATTACACTATCATGATGATGCTCATCGCCTGTCGGCAGATGCCTTATATCATGCAAAAATCCGCAGTTCAGGATTTCACCCTGAAGGGAAAGATCGGTAAAGAGATATCTGCCTCAACGATAGGAGTCTTAGGCACCGGAAACATCGGTGCGACGGTCGTCAAACATCTGAAGGGATTCGGATGCCGCATCCTTATGAATGATGTTTATGAAAAAGAGGAACTAAAGGAATTCGGTGAATACACGGATAAAGAAACCCTGATCAGGGAATCCGATATCATCACGCTTCATGTTCCGGCACTCGAATCCAATTACCATATGATCGATGCGGATGCGATAAGCCATATGAAGGACGGTGTGATAATCGTCAACTGTGCAAGAGGATCGCTCATCGATTCGGATGCTATGATAGATGCGCTAAAATCCGGAAAGATCGGATTTGCAGCTCTGGATACAATAGAAAATGAGGCCGGTTTATATTATCTGAACCGCTCCGGAGATCTGCTTGATAATCCCGAAAGAGCGGTTCTGATATCTTTCCCGAATGTATATCTGACTCCCCATATGGCCTTCTATACCGAGAGAACCATACACGACATGATCCATAACGCAGTCATCGGATTACTCAATTTTGAAAAAGGAGCCGAGAATCCGTTTGCGGTCATCTGATCTTCTCTGTATGTTTACAGTTCGGATATCCGCTGCGCCCCCAGAACGGGCCGTATTGTCCGCTGCGTTTTACCATTACACTGCCGCAATCGGGACATGTCTTGATCGTGACGGTGCCGCTTTCAAGGATCTTTCCAAGTTCCTCATACACCTTCTGATTCATTCTGCAATCACCTAATGCTCTGTGTGCGTTCTCAACGGTGATCTCAAAATGATCCGCAAGATCGGTCAATCTGTATTTTTCTCTATTGGGCAGACACATTCTGGCCAGAGGCAAAGTATCGACATAATCATTTGAAGGCACCTTTTCGATATACTGTTCGGCATCGCGGTATATGAAAGGCAGGTCGAACGTATGGATATTGTGTCCCACCAACGGCAGATTGCCTATAAACTCAATGAACTCAGGAAGCACATCCTTAAAAAGCGGTGCATCAGCTACCATATCATCACTGATCCCGTTCACATTCGATGCCGCAGCGGGAATGCTGCATTCAGGATTCACAAGTGTGCTGAACTCCGAAACCACCTGATGATCCTTAACCTTAACGGCGGATATCTCCACAACCTTATCGTTACGACAATCTGTTCCCGTGGTCTCCAGATCAAAGACCACATAATCGGGAACATATTCAAATCTCTGCTTGCCTTTCATATTTAATGCACCTCACCGGATAAAGAATCGACTCTTAACAGTGCCCTGTTGAACACTAAGACCTAAAATATTATACTACATCATCCCCACATTTCTTCATCTTCTTCATCGAGTAAAATTCCGTCATCATCAATGAAAAAATCCATATCCAGATTCCTGTCGAAATTATATTTCGAATCATCTATGCCATGACGCCAGCAGTATGCGCGGATCCAATCCGCTTCCTCCGGGGTGCAGTCCTCATTATATCTGTGATAGGCTTCCACGAGTCTGTTTTGATAAACCTCCATCGTGATGAACGGCATATTGACGTCATCGGTCCGCCTCATGAACAGGATCGTAGTCTCATTATTGATCATGGCATCAACATATCCGCTCAAGCAGTTGTGCATGTATACGGCTTCACGGCAGAAATCATTGATCGTCTGCGGGAAGCGGATGACATATCCCTTATCCCTCTCCTGCCACTCGGGATTTCTCTTTCTGTTAGACACACGGATGGCCCGGTCATATTTTTCACGGCCATGCAAAAGGTACTTCGCCAGGCCTTCGTAATTGAACTGATCCGTAGTCATTCTCTCCGGCTGCTGAGGCAGATATTTCATATACAGAGGATCGATCTTATTGATCGCACGGATATTATTAAGGATCTCCTCACGGATCTGTTCCATATGCATGAAAATACTGTATTGAGATCTGTTCCAGATCAACATCAGTCTTTGGCGGGCGCCTTTATACAGACGTCCGACCTCATTGGGGGTAAGCTTGTTGTCGATAAGATCCCTGATATATCTGCACTGTGCATCATTCATTTTTTCCTTAAAAAAATCAGGAAAACACTGCTGCAGGTATTTCACATATTCCCTGCCCGTGGATGCGGAGAGCAGCATCGCTCCTTCGCGGCAGTTTAAGGCACGCAGTGCCCGAATACCGATGCCGTCATATATTTCTCCGGGCTTCGTCGCAAGAAGATTATACTCATCCATATAGCATGAATAAGCCGCAAGATCATCCAGCCCTGCCTTATAAAGGATCTCTTTGACGGTGTTGGTCTGCATGCAGTTATATATATGATCCAGAAGTCTGATACTCTCGGTATGATACCTGGACAGATGCCACTCCGGATGCAGCTCTTTATAACGGTCATAGATCTTCTGGATCGGACCGTGTGAGAATTCAAGATTCCTGTTATTCACGCACCTCTCATCAAACAGGATCCTATCATTAAGAGGCCACATATATCCTTCATGAAAAGGAAATCTGACAACCAGGTCGGGCTTGAGCGAGCGTTCCGGAAAATGAAGATATACGGAGTCGATATACGGCTCCGTCTGTGTGATGATGAAGTAATCCCGAAACTCTCCCGCAGGCCCGGGATCCATATCCAGACAGGCTTCTATGCAGGCTTCTTTCTCCTCATCCGTCAAAGGATCAGGTTCCCATGTATTTGCAAATCCGAATTCGAGCATGATCTATCCTCCGATTAAACTGTAATCCGCGCCACTTTTCCCCACGGCGGATTTACTTCCGTGTTATTCAGCAGCCATATAACCGGGATACCCATGGAGGCAGCGGCCGGCGGGAACGGAGCAATCCCATCCGTAAGGATGATAATGCTTGCAGGCAATTCGTCGGACATATACTCCTCCACATATTTAAATATTATTCCGAAATCCGTTCCTCCGCCACCGGCGGGTCTGATGATCTCAAACTCCTCAATATTTGAGAACGGAGTTGGCTCTATAACCGCCGCATCGAAGAAGCCAAGCCAGCCCTGTAGTTTCCCGTCATACTGGTCTATCGCGCCCTTTACCTCGGAAAATGCAGCCGTGACCATCTCATCTGACATGGATCCCGAGGTATCTATCATAAACAAAATATTTTTCATGACTGACTCCTTATCATTGAAGTCCGGTAAAAAGAACGGACTGTCATCAAACCTTCTGTCGGGCGGGTTGAAAGAGTAATCTGTAACCTCTTCCTGAATGAACTCGTTAAGGATCATGCGCCAGTCAGTCTGCGGCTTCTTAAGTTCCTGAAGCATGCGTTCTGCAAACAGAGGCAACATCCCGCGGGTATTGCCGGGGTTTCTTATGGTTATCGCCTCGCAGGCATCTTCGAACCTCTTTACCCACAGATCCTCCAGGAGACTACTGTCTTCCGCTCCCGGCCAGCGCGAGTGATCATCCGCGAAACCACCGCCCTCCGAACCCGGCCAGCGCGAGTGGGCACCCGTGACATCGCTCTCTTTGGGTCCCGGTCGGCGAAAAACAGAATCCCGTAAGTTAGCAGTATTTCCGGGCGCACCGGGAGCCCCCTTATCAGCATCTGATGCTTCTTTTGAAAGCATCGCATAAACTTCCTCGGCGGTGTGTTCATACCCTTCCGTCTTCTTAGGAGTCATATGCATGGGTTCCCCGAGTCTATGGAACCCCGCAATACTCTTCATCCCCCCCAATGACCTGATGATATTCGAATTGACCACTATATCCGCCGCGATATTGAATCTGTCATTATCCTTGTCAGCGCCTCTTATGCAGTGTTTGAGTACCACGTGAAGGATCTCGTGCATCAGGACAAAATCAAGTTCCCGGTCGGACAGGTTTTCCAGGAAGTCCGGACCGAAATATATCCTGGTACCATCAGTGGCTGCAGTAGGACATCCAGCGTCAATGGAATAGATCATATGCATAAGCAACAGACCATAGAATCCGTTATTGCATAAGATACGCATCCTGGCCAGAAGAAGCCTCTTCATATATTCTTTTAGCTTTTCTTCAGACAGAACCATTCATCAGACTCCCTTTGGAGTTAAGCCAGGTCATGAATTCCGGGACCTTCATGAGCTTTACGCGGTAATCCTCTTCTATGTACATCAGGTCCTTCATAAAGACCGCAGAGAAATCGGGAGGCATCTTGTCCCCGTATCGTATGGCGTTGGTTATCCGCTTCATCTCATCCTTATGTTCTCTTGCATATGCGATCATCGAAGAGGAAAGCGCGTAAAGCGCATCTGTATTGCGTGGCATTTTCGGATCTTTGCCGTCAAATATCTCCTCCACATCCGGAAGTTCACTGTAGACATGGGCCCAGGTCCTGAACTCCACGGCAACTCCTGTGCCTACAAGCCCCGCTATGAGAGGATAGTTCTTATCCACATCATCGCTCACGGAATTAAGGATATTGCTGACCATCTCCCACGATCTGGGGGTAGGGAACGCCAGATCTTCGCTTGCGGCATCGAACTTCATGAGATAATCCGGCTTGAATGACAAAAAGCCGACAACCTTTTCATTGATACCGGTAGCAATCGCCCATTTCTTCCATGACAAGAAGCTTCCTTCCACCTCGATATGCATAAGTCTGTTGGCAAGGGCCTTCGGCATCTTAAATGCCACCGATTTATCCGTCGTCCTATTGCCTGCTGCCAGGACAATACAGTTGTCGGGAAGCTTATGCTCTCCGACCACTCTGTCCAGCGTGATCTGGTAAGCCGACGCCTGAACGGATTGCGGCGCTGCCGACAGTTCATCCAGAAAAAGAACATTGATCACATTCTCGTCCGGATCCATCTGAAAGATCTGGGGCTTAAGCCAGATCGCCAGAGTCTTATCGGCATTCGCTGTCGGTATACCCCTTAGGTCGATCGGACTAAAAAGCAAAAGCCGCACATCAGTCACATTCACTTTTTTGCCGGTATTCCTGCTTATCCTGTCAGCCATCTGCTTAACGCCCTGGGACTTACCGACTCCGGGAGGACCCCAAAGCATGACGGAAGGCATGGTCTTGATCGGTAGTCCGGCTGATATGACCGATGTATACATATCAGTAAGCAATTCAACCATGTTGCCGATCGGCATCTGCGGTATACTGCTCATTCTTGTAGTGCTCACTTTTTATTCACCCCCAGCTTTCTGTCAAGATCTTCAATGAGATTCATATGATGCTCGATCTGATCTGTATAACTCTCTTTTTTATCAAGTTCTGCGGCAAGTTCTGCTCCCCTGGTTTCCAAACGGGAAAGACCGGCTCTGAGTTCGTCAAGATGATCTTCCATTGTATCCAGTCGATTATCTATCCTGACCAGGTTCCCTATATCGGAATGACTCAGCTCAACATAGTACCTGCCTGTCCGTTCAAGCCAGATATAAGGCTTTTCCGGGGTCATATTGGCAGGAAGAACGATCTCGAATCCTCTGTATTTAGTCAGAACGCGTTCTTTCTCCTCAAAAATATTATTCGCCACGGCATTTGTGATCAGTTCTCTGAGTTGCCTTCTGTATTCGGCTTCCTGCTCTTTTTCCGTGGTTGTCACAGGCTCCGGCTGCCCTCCGCCTACCCGGCCTGCGCAAAACAGAGCGTCATACATACAGGCATCTACGAGTTCCTTCTGATGTGATATCTTACCGGGAATCTCCGTCAGTTCCTTTTCCATCTGAACCCTGGCATCAACAGTCTTCCTCTGCAGCGCCTGATACCGGCTGAGTTCGTTAGCCGCCTTAACCCTCTCCTTCACAAGAGAATTACCAACCGCCAAAGCCTTGACCTCTGCGTAATTAAGAACGGTATCATCGATATCCCCGCCGCTTCTTATCTCCACGGATCCGGAAAGCAGATCGGTAATAAACCGCTGTTTGGTCTCGAGCAGCTGCCAGGAATACGCATCAAAACTGCCTTCCGTGATGTAACGGTATATCTCGACTTTGGGATTGACGTTGCCCTGCCTGAGTATCCTGCCCTCACGCTGTACCATATCCGCAGGTCTCCACGGAACATCTATGTGATGGACCGCGATCAGCCTGTCCTGCACATTCACGCCGAGTCCCAGTTTAAATGTGGATCCGATCAGGACACGGATCTTACCTTCCCTGACTTTCTTAAAGAGCTCGGATCTCCGCCCTTCCGTCAAAGCGTCATGGATGAACGCTATCTGCTCAGCCGGAACACCCTGATCCAGAAGTAGCTCCTTCAGCTCGTCATATATGTTGAACCCGGCTTTCGGTGTTGAGATATCACAAAATACCAGCTGTGTACTCTTGTCCTGAAGAGTTCTGTAAAAAATATCCGCCACGTTCTTCGCACAATGCGACACCTTGGAGTGGATCGAAAAAGGAGCCTGAGGATCCACCAGTCTGATATCAAGCGCAGCCTTTCTTCCGTCGGTGGTGATCTTGAGCATATTGTCGTCCTTGCGGCGTACAGCCCCATGCCTGACATCATCCGCGCGTTCCGATATGGTCTTAAGATACGCCTCGAACTCCGGTGTCTTTGCCACCATCTCGTCAATATACCCGTCATGATCCGGGATCCCGTCTGCTACATCCGTCAGATGGAAATCGGCTATCAGCGCAAAAAGAGACGTAAGCTCCGGCAGATTGTGAAACTTCGCGAATCTCGTTGCAAGACGATATGTGCTGGTATCCACATCGATCTCGAATTCGGTAGTCCGCTCAGCAAACATACCCACCCAGCTGTCAAAGGTCTGCAGATCCATCATCGCCAGCTCTCCGCTCTGAAGGTATAACTGCATGATATATGCGTCTGAGATCGAATTGGTGATAGGTGTACCTGTAGCGAAAACCACACCCTTTCCGCCGTTTTCCTTCTGAACCAGATGCACTTTATCGAGCATTTCCCGGCACTTCTTCGAACCGGCCCCGCTTATACCAAGCACATTCGAGATCTTGGTCTCCAGCGGAACATTCTTGAAATTGTGGGCTTCGTCGACAAACAGACGATTCACCTTCAGATCATCAAAGAACACCGAAACTGCTGAATCATCCGGGGTATTCTCCAGTTCCTTAACCGCATCGTTCAGATTGTCATACTTCTTCCTTAATCCGGGGGTATCTTTTTCCCGATGCCCGAACCGTTTCCTGGTCTCCTCTCTTTTCTGACACAGATCCTCTAGATGGTAGTCACGTGAAAGAGGGATCTGCTCAAAACAGCTGTATGCGATAATGATCCCGTCATAGGTTCCGTCGCGCATGTCTCTGAGAACCTGCTCCCTCTTGTCAGGCTTAAAAGACTTAGGATCTACGCAGAGGAGGTTCGCATCCGGATACATGGACAGAAAGATGTTCTTCCACTGCCCGACGATGTTGTTGGGAACGACATACATATTCTTAGCTGAAAGACCCATTCTGCGAAGTTCCTGGCCCGCCGCGATCATCACATATGTCTTCCCGGCTCCTACATCATGCGCCAGAAGCGTATTATCGGAAAAGATGATCCTGGCAACTGCATCTTTCTGGTAGGGATACAGATTTACGTCAGGAGACATGGTCGGGAACGTAAGGAAGGAACCATCATAGATCCGGCGGCGTACACAGCTGTACTTGTTCTCAAAGATGAGCTCAAGCCTTTCCTTGCGTTCTTTGTCATCCCAGATCCATTTCTGGAATTCTTCCTTAATGATCCTCTGCTTTTCCAGAGCGGCAACGGTCTCGGCCTTGTTGATCACCCTTTTCTTACCCGACTTATTCGTCGGACAGTCAACCTCATCCGTTACCGATATAGTCTTCATATTCAGGGTTCTCTCGATGATATGAAGAGCCTCAATACGGCTTGTCCCATAGGTCTTACTGACCGCAACATTGTGATGATAACGCGACTTATCCGGGATTTCCCATGTACCGGTCATTTCATCATGTCTGGTCTTCCAGTACTTCTTTATGCGGGAGGCGGACTGAATATCAACCCACCATCCGAGTGCATTACCCAGAAGATGCTCGATAAAATCATCTATAATATCCGCAGGGACCCAGGGCGAACCTAACGTAACGTATATATCCGTACTTGCGACAGTGGGCGGAAGGACCTTTTCGATAGCCTTGAGATTATCCTTGAAATGCCCGGAATACTTCTGATCAGCCACCTTAGCCGCTTTCCACTTACGCTTAAGATTACCGGAAAGGTATTCGTCTGCTGTCTCCCATCCCTTATATATGCATTCGTCCCATGTATCCGGATTCTGGAATATGGCACCCTTCAACGCGTTGATGACTGTCTTACAATCCTCACCTGTCACTGAAGCCATGTATTCTATGTCCACTTTGCCCAGAGTGGTCAGGCTCAGGATCAGCGCATCGGGAATACTGTCGGCATGTACGCCGGCATCGCTAACCTCCTGATCGAAAACATTATCCCAGTCCATGGAAAGATCGACCGAATAGGACATATTCATGTAATCTGTTATGGAAATCTGTCCATCTATAATGGTTTTATTATTCATGCTCATATACCTATCTACGATTCCGGAGAATATTTCTCCACCACACGTTTCATTTTTCAATGAGAAAATCCTTTTAATGAAAATCTCTCATTTTGTATGGTACAGAGGTTGGTGTACAAAAAAACGGACTCATACAAAAATTATAAAAAATCTACCATGAGGAATCATTGAACCTGTAGTTTAATCTATGCAAAAAATGCTGCCGACACCATGACGTCGTTCTCTGCCACCCCCATGTCGTATACTCTGCCTGTAACGAACAAAAACTGCATTTGCGGAGGAAAAAACATGGTACTTTGGGAGACTTTGATCAAATATAGGGACAGCGAAAACAATGAATCCGGCGTCAGACATCTGACCATACCCGACAACGCCCAAAATAGCGAGAGCGAATGGGAAACGATGCTCAGGGAACTTAATAAGCGCCTGGGGATCAACTGCGATCCGGATAACTGCCTCTCAGTCTTTATCTTTGACGGGAAGGAAGGCTGCCTTGAAGCGCTCATAGCCCACCCGTCAAAAAACGCATCCCTCGAGCAATGTTTTGACTTCATTAAAGAAGTTCTGGAAAAAGAGTATTCGGCCTGCGATATCTCATTTGAAGAATATAAGGAAATATCATCGAACCGCTTTGATTATCTCGGGGACAAAGCAGATGACAACGGCTATATCAGGCGCTGGCATGTGGTGATGAACAGTCTGGGGCTGAATTATTGCGATAATTCAACATTCAAAGTCGAAGAATTCATTGAAGACCGTGAATACGCCACTTTGGAAGACGCACTCGATGCCGGCAAAAAAATAATGGCCGATGCTTCCCTTACCGAAGAACTGACCAGGATCTATTCCGATGAAAATGAAAAGAAATATTTCGGCAACCCGGTCCATTACAAGATCTGCGCATCCACATCCAAAGTAGCGTTGGATATCGTCGATATCATGGTATCGGCTCTGATCGCCAATAAGAGGCTTTGCGGAAGACGCATCATAAGAATACACGATATCTCGGAGGGATGCTACGACGAAAGGGAGCTTAAAAACCTGTTTGAGTCCGCTCAGGGAAATACCGTAATCATAGAGATGAAAGGGGCCGGCGAAGACCACAAAAACTTTGCTTCAGCATATCAGCGAGTCGTAGATTATTTTGACCAAATGATCGAAAAGAATCACTTGAATACTCTCTGTATATTCGTTGAGATAAAAGGACAGGAAGGGTTCAGCAAAAACCTGATAAGTAAAGTCATCGAAAGCATACGGGTAATTGATATCCATGAGGGCTATGGTGACCGCGATCAAGCCGCGGCTTATCTGACGAGAATGGCGGAAGAAGAAAAGTTTTCGCTATCAAAAGAAGAAATCGATGATCTTCTCGAAGACAAGAAAATGTTTAGTGTCGAAGAGGTCGCCGATATATACAGACAATGGTTCAAAAACGGCTTGAGCACACACATATATAAAGCCTACCGCTATTGCCAATATAATTGTGAAAAGCTGGATGACAAGAGCAGTGCACCCTATGACGACCTGCAGAAGATGATCGGTCTGGCCGAGATAAAGCGGACAGTGGATCAGATCATCGATTCCGCAAGGATACGGAAGATCAAAACGGATATGGGGCTGGAGACGCACAAGGCATCCATGCATATGGTTTTCACAGGAAATCCCGGAAGTGCCAAGACTACTGTCGCCAGGCTGATTGCTCAGATCCTTCGAAAAGAAGATATTCTCGAAACAGGATGTTTCGTGGAGTGCGGGCGTGCCGATCTGATCGCGAAGTATGTCGGCTGGACCGCCAGACAGGTACGTGCCAAGTTCCGCGAGGCCAAAGGTGGCATCCTGTTTATAGACGAGGCGTATTCTCTCGTGGATGACAGTCATTCGTTCGCTGATGAAGCCATCAACACCATTGTTCAGGAAATGGAAAACCTGCGCGATGATGTGATCGTGATCTTTGCGGGATATCCGGAAAAAATGAAGGAATTCCTGGACAAAAATGAGGGGCTGAAAAGCCGCATAGCTTTCCATCTGGATTTTCCGGATTATGACCCGGAGGAACTGACCGGGATCCTGGAAATACTTGCAGAAGAACATGGCTACAGACTGACAAAAGATGTCAAAGCAAAATGCATGAAGCTGTTTGAATCGGCATGCCTGGAAAAAGACTTCGGAAACGGGCGTTTTGTCCGCAACCTCCTCGAGCAGGCGGAAATGGCCCAGTCTCACCGTCTGATCGCAAAACATCCTGACGGAAAGATCGACAGGCGCGCACTCAGAACTCTGTGTGCTGCCGATTTTGATGTCAACGCCGGTCGGATCGCAGATAATGAAAAGAAGGGCCGTATAGGATTTTAAAAGAGGGGGCTTTTGCCCCCTCCCCGGTCCCTCCTCAGTTTCATCCGAGTGTAAACAACATCCCGTTCAGCACCCGATACGGCAATTCACCGAACTCGGAATATTCGGGATGCTGCAGATTGACCGTATAGCAGGGAAGCGCTTTATATGTGAGAATATCTCTTCTGACTCTTCCCCAAAGCCGCCCTGCTTCATATTCCTCATCGGAACTGCTGTCCCGTTTTTCATCCCGGACATACGGAATGATATATCTGGTGTCGGTCTCTCCGTCCGGAAACGTGATGGTATCAACGATCAAATAGTAGGCCATGAAGGGAACAGCGGCCTCCTTCTCTGCCTTTTTAACTATCTCGGAATCTTCGGGTGAGAATTCCTCTCTTCTTACTTTTCTGTTCTCGTGATCCACGTAGATTTTCGTCAGTTCACCTTTGGCGAACTTATCAACATCCTCTTCGGATACACCCAGGATCCTCATCCTTGACATTGCCTCTTTTTTAAGAGGTTTGAGTTCCTTATCACTCCCCAGATACGTGCGGTCTATATCACGTTCATACCGCTCTTCGGATTTGGGTTCAGTCAGGTACGGGCGTATTTGGGTGATTGTATCCATATAGCTTGAAAAACGCTCTTCGAGATCGTTCTCATCGCTATCAGTGTTCCCTGCCGAGTCACATGCATTGCCGCTTGGATCTATGCGGAGTTCACCGCCCCACCACTGAGAAAGATATTCTATCGGGCAATAATCCGTGATCCGGCTTCTATCCTCATTGAAGCTTATCTCAACGCGGAAAAAGGGATCTTTGAAAGCATCCTCATCTTCACCCTCTGCCGAATAAAGTTCCGCCTCAAGATCTCCGTCTCCCAGATCGTTCACACGACAGTAAAACGTCCAGTCATTTTCGATGGAGATACTGCCACCGTGCGGACCTAGTTTATCAAAAATCATATTCAGTTTTTCAAGAGATTGCTCATTCTTCATATCCGTGAACCTGCTCCTTTCGTCGTGGTGAACAAATCTTTCATTTACAGTGCGGACAGATCAAATATCCCCGTTTCATCCATCGGAACTATACGCTCCCTGTAATCGGAAAACTCTTCCATCGCGGCCATTTCGTCTGCCATTTCGGTATGCATGGGGATTATCCGTTTGGGATTGGTTTCTTTGATAAGCCTGCATATCGTTTCGGGATAAGCATGCCCACTGACATGAAGATCTTCCCTATGATGCCTGCCGATAAACCCGGTTATCGCCTTATCTTCATGGTCACCGGACAGATAACCCTTCCACATGGAATACAATATCGAAACGTCCGACTCATCATGTTCCGAATACTTCTCCAGGATCTTTACAAACCGGTTCTTACCGTTTTCCGGATAGCGATCCGGTCTTGCAAGCATGACAAACCCGGATTCCAGATGAGTATCCTCCTGCCCGGGAAAAATAGGAACCGTCTTTACGAACACACCTTTTTCCCTGTTCTCTTCAAATATCTCCTCAAGGCGGGAATCATTGTTATTCATGAGCACATAGATCGGTTTGGTTTCGTTATCACCGGTCGTCTTAGGACGGTATAAAGTCAGCCAGTCCTTTTTACCCTGAATGGCCTTGCATATGACCCTGAACTGATAGAGATCACATACGAACGGGAGATCATCGGGCGAGTTATGATAAAATTCTATGATACTGTCCAGATTTGTGGAACTGACCAGAACGAAATTGTACTTATGTGCCCTGAATATCTCCGCCGATCTCTTTCCGAGTTCGGCTTCCGATTGCACGATATTGTCGCCGATCTCTTTTTTCCGGGAAAGCATCGTACCCTCGGTGATCAGCAGATCTATATCGGAAGGAATATACTTATCCGAATTGATAAGACTCCAGAATCGGTTGTTCTCACTTGCTATCCCGTGATCTCTGAAGTCGCCAGTAAAAAGAATCTTTTTGCCGGCCATTTCAATATAAAACATATAAGCATCCAGAGCGGAATGATCCACGGAAAGAGGGATCACATTTATTTCGTTTATACCGCTGATCTGCAGAGGCCGTCCGGGATGATAGACTGACATGTTTTTGATCCTTTCCAGACCTTTGACATCGGAATACCTGTCTATATACTCTGTGACCACGCTCAGGATCTCTTTGGCGGTGCTCCCCATATACAACGGTATATCAGAGGGGATCTCCTTATACAGTCCATAATGATCTCCGTGATAATGTGAAAAAAGCACGGCTCCGTACTGCGCATTTTGGCCAAATACGTTTTCCGTCAGTTGTTTATCCGTAACAGGGCTGTCTTCATCCGTGCCCGGAAGATTCGAACCAAAATCTATCAGGATCCTTTCGTCGCCGCAGCAAAACTCCGTGCAGCAGCCCCCTATCTGTCTGGCTCCTCTGTGAAATCTGATGTATGACACAGGTAATGCCTCCTTATCTAAACCTCTCCTCACTTCTTCTGATATGGGAAATCAACAAGAACAATGTTGTCACTGGAATCCAGTCGTACTTCTTTGTCAAGTATCATCGAAGGTTGCTCATCGTTCTGACAGTATCCGTACCGGACCATAGTTGGTTTATCGCGATTCTCTTTCATGACTTCTTTTAACTGAAGCTTTACTTCATTCTCCACACACTCACGACAGTCTGTCATTTTTTTCTGACGGTTCTTTCTTTTTTTATGAGGGCCTTCTACAAAAAGAAAACCAATCCAGAATATATCCGGACAGAAAGCGCCATCTTTACGCTCGTTATACCACTGTCTCAATCCGGTTATACCGGCCTCCCATTTCTGCGGTACAAGCCCCATCGATTTAAGAATTTCCATTCTATGTATAGTCTCATCGACCAGATCCCATCTTTTTAATCTTGCACCATCATTCCAGATGAAATCCATAAAATCCTTATAGTGATTTTCCAGGCTGTTCGTTGAACCCATACTCATGCTGTCTGCGTCATATTTTAATTCAACTACCCCGATCCTTTCCCCGTCAAAGACCATAAAGTCAGGTTTGGAATGTTTTATTCCCCCTTTAGCCGTTTTTCTTGTGGGAAGTATGATGTCATACTCCATATCATATACAAAAAAGGGAATATCCTCATGGCTGCTCATATCCTTCTGATATGAAGAGATCAACGCAGTCTCAATAAATCTTTCTTTTTTCAGCCGTTCACCTTTATATGTTTTTCCCTTTAACCCAAAATCTTTGGTAGCATTTATCATTAATGACAGATAGTCATCATCGATCAGATAATGACCAGCTCTTTCATTATCGGATTCTTTATTATCACTGATAATCTTAAGGAGTTCTTCCTGCTGCTCACCTGTTAAATGCCTGTCAGCATAATCCGTGTTCATATGGATCTCATGAGCATACCCGTCCGTGTCTATCTTTCCCAGGTCACCGCCGTTACAATATACTCTCAGTTTTTTCTCTTTTCTGCCGGCAGGTCCGAGGATGACCACGCCTTCGCTCTTGTACTCACTGAGTTTCTGAATGATTTGCTTTGCTTCGATCTGATCCATTTTCTTACCTCTGTTGATTCTCGAAATATTATTATTCGCCATTTCACTGAATTCCCGCTAAATACATCTTACCCTCTGGACTTCATATATCTCAAGTCATTTATAACATGATGATAATATACACTGAAACAAACCGGCGACGGATTGATGTCACCGACACCATGATGTCGTTTTACTGTCGTCAAAGTGCTAAACTTATATCTGAAGATTCACATAGTGAACACCCCAAACATGGAGACACACATGGACAAGATCTCGCGTCAGCTTCGAATTTACAACTATCTGATAAGCCGGCATTTCCACGGTCCGAAGGAGTTTGAAAAAGACTTCGGGATCGGACTCAGAATGCTTCAGCGTGACTTAAAGGATCTCAGGGATGCCGGTGTCATCAATGTAAAATACGATAAAAAGGAAGACAACTATGTGTATGTGAATGACGGTCGTTTCGATGAATCCGCTCCGACCAGACGCAGGGAGCATCTGATCCGACTGAACAGACTCGCCAGTCTCATAGCAAACCTTACCGAGACCGATATTGAGGAACTTGAGCATTATGAATCGGCAGTAGAGGAATACTATTATGCCATAGAACTATTCAGTGAGATCCCGGAAGGCGAAACTGAAGACGAGCGATCTGAACGCGAGGACCTGTTGGCATTCACGCTCGAAGAAGGCCTTCCCGAGATGCCCGAACTTGCCGATCTTAAGGCTGAATACTATGCACTTTTCCCGGACAGTTATGAACGCAAACGCCAGCGTGATTTCAAGGCCCTGTCGGATGCGGGGTTTGAACTTAGGTATGACAGAAAGTACCGGGCTTATATCTTTACAACCGGCTGAGCTCTTTAGCTAAAAAGAAAAGGCCCCACTGATCGGTCTTGCCAGTGAAGCCTTTTTCTACTAACTGTTTCTAATGGAGGGGGAGCCGTTCGATGAACGGTTTATGCTTGTATCTTATCATGCGGATGTGCGAAATACGATTAAGAAAGTATTAAAATGCTCTTAAAAAACTTCAACCCCCAATCTCATGATGCCCGTCTAAATACAATGTCAGCATAGAATTTGTATCGTTCATCCTCAAGAGAAAATGATTCTATGATCTTAGCCTTCTGAGCATCACTGAGGAGTCTTCCATATCTGACTTCATATCGCCCGGCTTCCATATTATAACTTACCATTCCGGGGGTATTACATGCCCTCGGCAGAATCAGATTGCCAAGTACGATAAAGTCCGTGGTACCGACACCCTCAAGTTGAATTTTCTTTCCATCGAAATCAAATCCTCCAATCTTCATGTTTTGAGTAGTCGATGCCTGCTGAGGCCTGTCCTTTAACCGTTCCTCTGTCCAATAAACATTTGTGAGCAGTTTTTCGTATAAATCGTTGGTGTTTTTTATGGATTTACCAAATTCACCTCCCATATACAGTTTGTCTACAGCCCTGCAAAGAGCATCGGAAATAAAATCCGGTCCGACATCTTCAGTCATTTTTCTGGAAACGTCTCCGAGCATATAGAGTTCAGTTAAAATATCATGATCTTTGCTAATGCAGTTTCCAAGGATCTGACAGAGATGCAAATAGTTGCGAACAATCTTCTTTTCAGTATGACCATATGCTTTGATCAGGCCGGACAGATAATCTGATGTAAACTCATCATTGTCAAAATACAGAGCAAGTTCATCGAAGTATTCAATAGCCAGCTCCTTCATTTCATCCTTCCCGGAATGCCCCCTCAGATCATCTTCGATCAGCCCAATTATATATGCCTTCCGCTCCGGATAAGTGCTTTTTTCGATGCTTCCATCCGGCATCAGATGATATGGTCTGAACAATCTCGGAGCAGTTGATACAGGCTTGACAAGTATATGATCTTCCTTCACCGTATACTGCTCACAATCATTAACCGGTTTGATCCTTTCTTTTATTCCGCATATTTCCATGACCAGATAACCATCCTCGATCAGGATCAGCTTCCCTCCGCCCAGAACACCGATGCATTCACCATGCTTAAATCCCTCTTGATCATAATCCACATAGTACGCCGAATAAATGCCGGTCATGTTCTTCAGCCGTAAATATATAGCAGAAAAAACGGGATCATACCCTATTATCTCTGAATACAGCCTAGATATAATGTCGTGTTCATTAACTACACCCTCATCATCCTCAAACTCAAGATCCAGGTGTTCCGGATAACCATACATAAATAAAGTCTCTCCATCTTTTTCCCGGATATAATACAGCTTATCCTTTATCAGATATACATCCGGAAGCATATCGATAAGAAGCGAGCCGTTATCAAAAGCCCAATCCGGAATCTCAATATCATCAAGTACAGCAAATAACTCATCTGAACTGCTGAACTCAAAATGTTTCTTCAGTTCTTTTATGATCAGGGTTGATATTTCCTCATGTAATTCATGATAATCGGTTTCATCCTCGTTCGCATACCTTACCAGAGAGATCATTGTCCCTGTTTTTCGATCTATCTTTCCTGTCAGGATAAAATATGCAACAAAGGCATCAAGATGAGACGGAATGTTCGGGTTGCTTTTTTCGACGAGCTCCCGTCCCAATGCATACTTAAGGCATTCGCCGCTTTTATGAAGGATCATAGTTTTTCGATTGCTTTTTTCACTCATAGGCTACTCCTTTCCCGAAATAATGTCATCCAGAGTATCTTTCAGTTCCGACGGCATTGATAGCATCTCATCTTTAGTGATTGTCTTTGGAGCATCTTGCTTATACTGAGCTTTCGATCTTTCTGCTTCCTTGTTTGCATCTAACGCCTTTTTTGCAAGCTCATCTGCAACAATCTTCGTAAAAACTCCTTCCTTAACTTCAACCCGTTTTCTTTCAGGAAACCTAACCTTTTCCATCGGGCAGATCATCTTATACATGGAAAGATCAGGCAAGGAAGTAATGTAAGGATAGTGCCTGTCAAGAAGCATCAGCGCTTCTCCCTTCTTCTTTTTCAAATGAGTAAGCCTGTCCTGGCTTACTAATGGGCTCTCTTTGTTGGTATAAGGGTCTATATATGTTCCGCACCGTTCACTTATCATCTTCACCAACTCCATATCCGTAGAGGCCATGAACACAAGGTTCTGTGAATTACCTATAAGCACATGTGCAAGTTCTTTAGTGTATGTCATATATAACTGACACAGGCTCTGTACACAGATCAGCATCCGGATATTACGGGAACGGGCCGCCGACATCATGTCGTTGATATTTTCCAATTTCGCAATGTTTCCGAACTCCTCGAGGACAAAATGCACGGTCTGTGGAAGAACATTCGAATACTTAGTCTGAGCCAGATCAATAAGCTTCGTGTATATCATATCCACGAATGACGAAACGATCGTACTGTAGGTTGCGGGAGATTCATCGCGTGTGATGATAAAAAGAGCAGTCGGGACATCGCTATCAACCAATTCATCAACGTCAAAAGTAGAACTCGTAGTCATATCAGCGACATCTTCGTTCATCATCACAGGGACTAAGCCATTCGTGAAAATACTGTAGATTGAATTTCGCGTATCATTAGGTGCCCCAACAGCAGGTATCCCCCACTCGTAAAACCGTTCTTTTTTATGTGCCTCAAGATAGATATTCATCGCAGTAGTACTGCCGACCTTCCTGAGGCCCTCAATATGGAGTCTGTATATGGTCGCAAACGTCACATGCTCCGGCTCATATATCGTTGCTGCGATCGCGAAATAACACTTAAAAAGATTTATGGCTGATATGGACCAGAATTTGTCGTTTGCATCCTCCAAAGGCGCATACAAAGTTACCGCTCTTCCATACACTATCTCCATCGCCCTGCCTTTTTCACCTTTCCTCCAAAGCATCGCTGCTTCCTGAAGCGGATTAAGCCTGTCACCCGTACGGGGATCACGTAAATTAAGTATTCGAATCCTGTATCGTAACCTCTCAAGCAAGGACTTGAAAAAGAGATATATCTCCCCCTTGGGATCATGTACTATGAAACTCTGCAACGCATAGGCGACTGACAGGATGTATGGAGCGATCACTCGTCTGGTCTTACCTGCACCCGGCGAGGATACGACAATGGTACTGGTATCTGAGCCATCGACCAGCGCACCGGTAACCTCTCCATCTTGGTTACAGTCAACCTCCATGTTCAGTCCGGCTGCAGAATTAGGATGGAAAGTCTCAGTAGTTTCATATGATACATGAGAATAGTCTTCTTTCAGTTCTTCCGGTTCCGAATACCGGGCACTGTTAATATTTGGATCTATAGAGTGTTTCTTCATATGACCTCACCTCCCTTCACAACCTGAAACCTATCCTCGACTGTTCCCCTTTGGCATATTCATCCTGCTCATACTTATTCAATAGTCGGTCCACAAGGGGTCTGTCGATCATTCTATCATCACGATCCTGACAATATACGGTTTCCAGGTTGAGCCTTTCAACCAGCAGATTCAGTGATTTAAAGCCACTGTATGCCTTTTGTGATACCACGATCGGTAGCATGGTATCTTTTATGTACTCCTCAGTTGCATCATCGAACTGATATCCCAGATCACATAATTCCTTCATGAAATATGTGTATCCTATGTCGGCATCGGGTTTCTCAAGATGGACTTCCGTGATGTCAACAACAGTCTGCAATGCTGCAACCAGCTTATTCTTCGCAGAAAACTCAGGAAGAATGTGGAATATAAAATGGATGTTTGCCTTGTTCTCCTCCACAAAATCGATAAGTTTTTCCAGCGATTCGCTCTGGATCAGATCCTGCCCGTCAAACTCATCAAAGGATATGCACATGGTCCCGTAAAACCTGTTTCTTATCGATGCAGCCAATCTGGGAGAGGCGAAGAACCGTCTTTCTTCCTCTTCGTTATTCTTGGGAAATCCCAGTTCGATAAATGTCTCCGAGCCCCTGATCTTTTGCGCTATAGATGCATCTACGATAGCCGAATATGCCTTTGCATACATCGAAAGGCCGCATCCCTCTCCGGCAACGACAAGAGGAGCAAACGAGCTCTCTCTTATCGCTGAAGATTCAGAGTTGAGTATTCGATCTTCGGTTATCAAAAAAGCTTTCGCATCTTCGTCAAATAACAACGATTGAATCATCTCTTCAAGATTCTTTTTCATAACAGCGAGCCCCCCTTTCAAATATGCCTGCAAACTACATTCCAATTTCAAGTTCCCTCTTCGGGAACACCCAAAAACTCATATACTGATATCTGCAGATGATCCGTGATCTTCTCCACATAGTCGTAAGTGGCTTCTTTTGCGTAGGCCCTCGCATCGGACTCGCATTTCTGTGATGCATACTGCTCCAGATCCTTGCATGAATCCGTATAATCTTCAAATTCATTCATATATACGGACGCATCGTAATACATGATCAAAGGCTTTTCCTCTTCACTTGCCGAAACATAGGCATCCACCATTCTGTATTCAAGCGCATGATACGCTTCATGCGCTATGGTATCCACACAGCTGACCGCCGAATCATTTAATAAACTGTCGATACTGACATATATCTCATGATCGGTATCCGAATAGCTTCCGGCGACACCCTCGCGAAGATTCGCTGCGCCCACATTCAGTTCATGCGGCAGTCCCAGATAAGTCTGCTCGATATTGGCCACAACCTGTAAAACATCGACCTTCTCATCTACGGATAATTCTTTCCACATGTCTGCCTTCAGTTTAGCCAAGGAGTCCATATTATCAGCGATATGCTGCTCTATACCATCAGCCTGATTTGTTGGCGTTACAGAGGGAGTGATAAGAAAAGAACTAAATACCGTATTAGCCCCTATAGCCAGCATGATCACAGTCAGCCCGATGCAGAGGATGAGTGCCGATCCCTTTCCGGCCCTGCATAAGCGCCGGAAAAGGATCCTTTTAAACTTCTTCCTGTTTCTGATCCTGTGGAAGAGAACATCTGCGGAATATATGACCGCCAGAGCAACAGACACTACGATCACGAGAAATATAAGCCTCGGCTTTATCGGAAAATATGTAAGGATAGTGTATATGCCAAGTCCTGCAGCGGAATTCATGGCAATGCTCAGATAGTCGCGATGTGATCTGAATTCAAGAAGAATTCCGATAAGAGAGGTCACAACTACCAACGCCGCCAATATATACCTCGATTCTCTGAGGGAAAAAGAATCTATATGTCTGAAGAGGAAACTCTTATAGAAGAGCCAGATCATGAGTTCCCACCAGATATCGCTGATAATGAATTCAACGATTCCCATATCCTGCTTATCATTCATATGGCACCTCCTTATCACGACGTTCCTATAAAAGGCTGGTATCTTCCGTGTTATCGACATCGATGATCAGCACTTTCCTGTTCTGCACCGCGTTTTCCTCTATCCAGGCGCCGTTTGCATCATGATCGTCGATATGCCAGGGATCTTCACATCCGAGTCCTCTGGGAATGAGCTGATCCTCAGGAACCCCGAACTCCATGAGTACATTCGCAACCGCCTGCGCCCTGGCCTCTGAAAGCCGGATGCAGAAATCATGATCTCCGGAAGCGGTCGTTCCAATCACGTAGACCCGGTTATCAGGATGAGCCAGTAACTGATCTGCTACTGCCCGAATCTCTTCGCGAGCCTTGATTTCATCCAGGAATATGGCCTGATCGCCTACGAACTGAACGCTCGCATTGTCAAGGATGACAGTCTGTATGGGCTCGACTGCGATACGGATAGGTTCGGGGGCAGGAGAAATGTCAACGATTATATCCTCTTCGTCAGCATCAACGGTAGAAACACCCGGACAGTTTTCAACAGGGATACCAGTTGTAAAATCGTTGGTGAATTCGACTGACTCCGCGCCCGCTTTGACAAGGATTTCATTCCATATCTCACGGAGCTTCTCCTTCTGAGCTGTCGAGAGCGGCTCCTGAGGATAAGCTGTCTCCCCGCAGAACGCCCATCTGACATCCACCCCGTCAAGATCCGGTATTGCCTGCGCCTCGGACAGCGCTTCCACTATATCTTCGGTATCGGCTCTCAGGAGACCGTCCTGGAAGCAAAGATATCCTTCTGTGCTGAGACCCGAATCCATTATCAGAAGTATCTTGTCAGTCGTATCGGAATCGGCGCTCTGCAGGCTCTGAGCTCCAAGCTGTATGGCCTTCAGCGTATTCACTTCCGCCGTATCGGCTGTTATCCCGTTGAATACGGTCTGCAACTGAGCAACATATTCCTGAGCGAGCTCATCTTTCTTCTCTGCGCTGAGACCGTCGATACCGGGATCTGGTATGGTCGTACTGTAGACCACCTGTGGCGAACCGTCGATAGCAATGAATGTGATCTCACCATAGGAGAGGCAAGTCTGATACATAACCTCCGTTGCCGTGGAAGAGTTAACAGGCATCTTATCAGCGTTCGAATGGGACCCAACCGCCATAGCAGTTGCAAGCTTGGACACTTCATCATCGCTGTTACCTGCGCATCCGGTAAGGAAGTAGACGGCGGCAGCAATGATCAACAGTTTTATCGCATTGAATAATCTCTTCATATGATCACCTCCTAACTATTATTGGCAGTATCGGATGTTAAATACTTAGGCAATTCAATAACGTTGTCAGCCATTTCTTCGGTATCAACTACGGATTCGATATCATCTGCAGATTCGATATCATTCGATAATTCCGGAGATTCTGCGTATTCCGTATCGGAACCGGCCTTATACTGTTCGGGAATATCTATTGTAACTACGGGAAGTTCGTGACTAAGCCTGGTAGTGGCTTGTGGATCAGCAAGGTATTCTGCCAGATACAGCCTTGCTTTGGCTTTAAGAATATCGCCAATGGCGATGCATTCGGAGATAGCGGCCCACATCTGGTCCTCATCAATACTAAGTTCCTGCTCAACGTTTCTCTCCATGGTGGCAAGCTTCGCTGTCAGGATAGCTATCCGTCCATCCTCTTCCGTGATCTGCATCTCCAGAGTTTCCTTTTCTTTCCTGACCGGATCGTCGGAGAGATAGCTGATTACGAAGTTGCATATGGATGTGGCTAATGGCTCAATACAGAGAAGTATAACGACTGCATAACCTTTAGAGGTATCACCGGATTGCGCCATATTGGATGCATCTGCAGCAACGGTGTTAATCAGTTGACCTGCTCCGGACGCGCCATACATATCGTGGTAGGCGAAGCGAAGAATTACGGTTGCGATATAAAGAATAATGAAGCCACTAAGAGATAAGATAGTTAAGATCCAGGCGTATCTTCTGATCTTGTAAATGGCCTGATGAACAAACTTAGCGCAGAAGATGGGGATCATGTTAAGAACGAATGCAACCCCCAATGCCATTACTATGCCCATCAGCTTACTCTGCATCATGGCTTTGTCCATGATACTGTAAAGCACGAGCATATCCATGAACGAGAACACCAGCGTAAGCACCACGATAAACGCCGGAACAGACCACCACGATCTGTCACAATGATGTCCCTCTTTGACACTATGTGTCATGGTTTTGTTGAGTTCTTTTTCTGTTATCATTGCCATATTATTCACCTCCTCTCGACTTCTCATAAGCAGTTCCGTGATCGTAAACTCTGTCTACCTCAGCCAGACGTGCCTTCCTAAGTTCATTCTTACGGATGCGTGCCTCAAGTTCTTTCTTAGTAGTGATATAATCGCCTACATGCATATCATTAAGAGGAAGACATATGAGCATTTTGTGGTCTTCTCTGTCTGCTTTAACCCGGCTTACGGATTCATACACCGTCTTATCAATGATCTGATCCATATAACTGCCATTCTCCGGATCGGGATTGCCTGCTTTAAGGAATTCCACGCAGTATCCGTGGAAGTTCTCAATCAGGTCTCCAAGGCTTTCGGAGATCGTGTATCTGTGCACGGTTATGGTGCTATGGGGGTCGAGACAGGGTATATCTACACTCCTGGGTTCAGTGATAATCTGACTGTTTCCGTGTTTTCCGATATTATTCATCTTTTTCATCTGCACATCCTCCTCTCTCAAGTGCCTGATCTATACGGGAGATCAGGATTTTTTTTCTCTCCTCGTACTTGATTCTTCCTTCAAAGTCTCCGAACTCAAGCACGGGAGTAACGGTTCTGACATCAGCCCCTGAAACTTTAAGGATCCCCCTCCAATAGTTGGAGGTGTGCACCGAAAGGATATTCCCGGCCATTTCAATGTGATGAAGGAGCTTTTCATCTGCATTCTCGATGAATTCCTTAATCTCCGTGAGTTTAATAAGAAGTTCTTCTTTTCTTTCATCACGCTTGGTCTGCCTGGCAGCCTCAAGTCTTCTCTGACGGATTGATTCTTCATCATCGCCATCAAAAGATAAGGGGGCAGTACCCAGGATCGTATTCAGTTCGGTTAAGAGTTTTGATGCTTCCTGAATCGGCTCCTCTGTCTCCTTGATGACATATGCATAAGTAGAATTAACGTACTTTTCGTAGGACTCTGTTCTGGCACTGAGCCAGGGAGTTCTTTCTCCGTCATCAAAAGATCTGATCTGATTCTCCTTTGAGTCGCGCTCCCCGGTCTTCTTTTCCATAAATGAAATGTTAAAAGGAAAACCAATCCCGATGGTGCGTTTTACCCTGGGGGGCTTTTGTAACTTATGAAGTCCGTTGTTCATAACCTTTTACCTCCTTTTTCATTCACTATGTGCCAACTATGTTTCATTTATTTGGAAGGAAAGATGCCTCCGTGAGCATAATTTATCCCAAGAAAGATGGAAACGCAATTTCAAAATCCCATATTATCCACATTTTTCTGAATTATAATCCAATTTGTTTGAATTTTTTGATTAATTGAAGTCTATCTTCTTTTCGCCGGTTTTAAAAATTTGAATTAGAATTAACGTAAATATCAATTTCAATATTTTTATATGCATAATTCATTTTTTCTGCACAATTCACATATATATTATTGATACATGTATTTTCAGGTCATATAATAAAGCCACAAAACGAAAGGAGGCGAACAGTTATGGCAAACAACACCACTACTTCAAACACCAATTCGGAAAGAGATCCAAGAGAAATCTTTTCCGCAAATCTCAAAAATTTTTTGTCTGAAAACGGAATTACCCAGAAAGAACTCGCGAAAAGACTAGGTGTAGTCGATGCCACTGTGACGGAATATTGTAATTCAAGACGATTACCCAAAGCAGAAATCCTTTTAGAATTAAAAAGGCTCTATAATATCTCCATTGATGATATCCTTGAAGGAAACTTCACGTCTTCTGCCGAAGCTGGTAGCACCCAAAAAAAATCCATCAATCGCGAATCGCTTAACGAATACCGGAAATATGTCGGAATATACTATGTTTATTATTTCGATACCAGCAGGTATAAAGGCAGAGACAGTCTACCCCCTAAAGACTCCGTGCTCTTCGGCATCCTGTCCATATACGAATCCAGATTAAATCAGGAAACATCTGCATTTGGCTGCGCCGCTGTTTTGGGAATAAAGGATCGCAAAGAAGCTACTATATTAAAGAAGACTCTGGAAGGCTTCAATGACGCTTCCAAGATTCTCGATCATATTGATAGCAACTATGCTTCAAGTGCATATTTAGGAGATTTTGAACTTTCCCAAGATAATATATTCATTACTCTTAACCACTCAAATACTGATAAGGCTCTGCTCATCCTTCATCATGTTGAGAGCAACAAGCCTCTTTACTCTGGCGGTATCGGCACCGTCAACTCCGTTTCTAAAGGGAGGACGCGATACCCTGTAGTACAGTTTATGGGAGTATCCAGATACCCTGTATCGATGTCCGTTGAAGAAATACAGCACAGTTTACTGCTCAACTACCCTACCTTTATAGCCGAAGAAGAAACATTAGAGATGATAGAGAATCTCAAGGCACTTTTTGCGGATTACAAAGGAAAAGAGCAGGATTTTCCCGAATATCAGAAGTTCATTGCCGTAAGATCCACTCTGGAACGATATATAACAAAGAGTCTTGAAAGAAACATGTTCAGATACGGAAAGATTTCGGATCAGGATGATGATGAATGGTATCACGCCATGAAGAATGCTTCGATCATAGAATGAACGTCATCTACAATCGCAGCGATTATTTCAAATGGGAGGTGGAATTATGGCATATGAATTAAAGGTCACTTTCAATGATATAATGAATATCTACAGCAAGAACCATAAGGTAGGCGGTCAACGCGACATCAAGCTTGCCTACGAATACGCCTCAGATAAGCACTTCGGTGTAGTCCGCGGTACCGGAGAGCCCTATATCAATCATCCACTCAGAGTAGCAAGACATGTTACTGAATGGGGGTTCGAAAGTGATGTCATCATAGCGGCTCTCCTTCATGATGTTGTTGAGGACTGCGGTGTCACCCTCTCTGAAATTGAAGACCGCTTCGGATCCAGTGTGGCGAAAATTGTAGATACCGTAACAGCATTAAGCGATAAGGATTTTAGCGATCATACACCTTCTAAGGAGCAGATTGATCTGCTTTCCGATGCACGCCTCCAGAAAAAAATGAGCGAAAAGGCGCTGTATGTAAAAATAGCCGATCGTATAGACAATCTCAATACTCTTTCCGGTGTAAAGGAGTCTAAGCGAATTCCTAAGGCGGAACACACCCGCGAGATCATAATTCCCATGGCAAAACTCGAAAATGCATACCATTTCGTAGATATCCTTGAAGAGCTTTGTTTCCAGACCGAACATCCGAATATGTATGAAGAGATAGCAAAGCAGTACAAAAAGATCTATAACATCAACAGCAAAAGACTTCAGGAATCTCTGGATACCCTCTCAAGCGTATTCGATCCCCACCATAATAACGAGACCCAGGATCTCGATCGTTACCATAGACTTATCGTGAATTTCATGCACGATCACCGCTCTTATATCAGCATCTTTCGACAGATAAGCCATAGCGTAAACAACATTAAAGAAGATTTGGCTTCTACGTTCACCAAAGAAAACATTGCGCTCCTTGACCTGACTCTTGTTGTAAGCGACGAGCTTTCAGACGAAAACTCAAACATCCGCCCTAATGATATATTCTTCCAATACTTCGACAAAGCCCTTTCGGGGAAAGGCTTCTATTTTATCAAATATACCCAGACTACCTATAAAGATACCGGCTACTTCCTGATCGCAGACACGATGGATAATCTTTACAGGCTCTTTGTCAGGACGGAAACCGAATATCAGCGTTTCATGTACGGCAACATAATTGACGCCGATAGTTTCCTTGCAATAACAGACATTAATGAGATAGAACCCCGCGATACGTATAATGAGAAGATCAAGGTATTCCGTAAAGACAACTCCTCCATGCTTATCGATAAAGGCGCTACCGTTCTGGATTTCGCTTTCTACATCCACAGTGATCTCGGACTTCATTTTTCGTATGCAATGATAGACGATTCCAAAACCCATCTTCCGCCTTACACCCGGCTCAACGAAGGCGACAAGATAACGATCGTGGCCGACGAAGATGCAAAGCCTGAAATGAAGTGGTTTAACGCCGTGAAGACCAGCAAGGCTTCTCACTTCCTGGTAAGATATTTCTCCGACCCGGATCATTTAAAAGAGTTCCTTCAGCATCAGATACAGGAAAAAGAAGGTATGATATAATCAATCCAAACTTATTCAAGGAGGACAGCCATGATCGACTATACTTTTTGGGATGAAAAAATAGATGATGATACTGAATTCGAGGGAATTGAGATAGACGGTATCTTCTACGTGATACTTGGAGACCTTGAAGGATTCTATTATCTGATAAACCCTGATGACAAGAATGATTTCCTCTTAATGAAAGAAGATGGCGAAGACCTTGTCAGTGTGCGCGATGAAAACGAGTTCTTGAAAGCGCTTATGCTGTTCCGGAATAGCCTGAAAGAGCATTATTCCTTAACAGATGCGGAAGTAGATAGGATGTTGTTAGGGTTGTTAAAGAGCTGAGCATAAACGCATATATGAAATGCGAAGGAGCCAACTATGGCAGCAGAGTTTGAAATCACAGATGGGATACTGGTTAAATATCTCGGAAAAGATGCAGATGTGATCATTCCTGAAGGAGTGACCCGGATAGGTGACTCTGTGTTCGAGGAATGTAAAAGCATAAGAAGCGTGGTGATTCCGAATAGCGTGGTGAATATAGGTCAAGCTGCGTTCATTTGCTGCCCAAATCTAAACAATGTGGTGATTCCGGATAGCGTTACCAGCATAGGACACAATGCGTTCTATGGCTGCGAAAGCCTTAGCAACGTGACAATTCCGGATAGTGTGACGAGTATAGGTATGCTTGCGTTTCTTGATACTCCTCTATACAAAGATAAACGACTTTGGGATAATGATGTTCTTTATATAAATAATGCCTTGATAACTACAGCTTACGATGCCAAAATTTCCGATACATATGTGATAAAAGACGGTACTACCTGTATAGCTGACGGAGCGTTCCATGATTGCAATAATCTGACCAGTGTGACGATTCCGGACAGTGTGACAAGCATAGGCATCGGCACATTTTTTGATTGCGAAAATCTAATCAGTGTAACTATCCCAAAAAGCGTAACAAACATAAGTTACTGTGCTTTCTCCGGTTGCAAAAAACTACGCCGTGTGACTATCCCGGACAGCGTAACAAGCATCGGCGAAAAGGCATTTTACGAGACGGCTATATACAAAGAGAGTAGATTCCGGGACAAAGGTGCTCTATATATCAATAACTCCCTGATAGATGTCCGAGACAGGGTTTCCGGTACATATGAAATCAAAGACGGAACCATATGTATAGGTGACAATGCATTCGCGAATTGCGAAAAGCTAAGCAGTGTGACTATTCCTAATAGTGTGAGGAGTATCGGCAACGCTGCATTCAAAGGCTGCTGGAATTTAAGTAGTGTGACAATCCCTGATAGTGTAACAAGTATAGGTGACAATGCTTTCTTTGGCTGCATAAGCCTAAGCAGCGTGACTATTCCTGATAGTGTGACGAGTATAGGCGACGATGCATTTAAATTCTGTAACATAGAAATCAATCACCATGCCGGATGATTAAATGTCTTTTATTCAATGTTTTTTGATCTTGATCTACTAATTTGTTGACGTGATACTCGATCAAATATTTCATAAATCCGCACGGAAGAAAACCATCTCGCCTCGTAGCATCACACCCGCCTGCACACTTTGGGAAAAACGCGCATGTCTTACACCCCTCGAAAAGGCTGTTAAGCGGAATAGCATTAGGGCTACATCTTTTATCACTAATCCCCGTATATATATTACCAACCGATAACTCTGAATTTCCAACATCATGTTCGCAATGATATAAATATCCTTTGGCGTCAATCACGATAGAGTTATCAGAATACGCCATACACGGAATTATATGCAGCCCTTTAATACTTCTGTATTTTACCGGCAACATATTCCGTTCATCAATCTTCCTAATCAAACTAAAATACGCACTCCCTATTTTTTCATCTGAGAAGCAATTACAATTGCTCCCAAATAATTGGGCCGGATACATAGATATATTCTTTCCTGCAAACATACTACTTACGAGATCGATTAATTCAACAATATTATCGTAATTGTCTTTATCGAAATTCAATCTCAGCGAAATATGCATCTCCGTTTCCAGGCACTCTCTTATATTCTCTATCAAGTCTGAAAACCTAAACTGACTGTCCAAATAGTTTTTCCGTTTCAGGTATACATCATCGCATCCATCTACACTGATCTGCACAAATCGTACATTGCAGGCAACAAGTTTATGAATAACCTCTCCATGTAATAAACTGGCATTTGTGACAATTTTTGACTCTATATGAAAATCATCCTTAAGACTTGAGAAAATGTCATTAATATCATCAATACAAAGTAACGGTTCTCCCCCAAACCATCGAAGTACCAATTTTTTCCCTCTATCTGCATTTTGCAAAATGAAAGAAACAATAGATCTTTTTATTTCAGAATCAACAGAATATGATTGAGCATCTTTCTCATAACAATAGAAACATCTGGCGTTGCAAGTCGTGGTTGGTGTAATCACAAACGAGTTGATCTTCCGTTTATCATTTGAATTATGGTCATTTCTTAAGAGGGATATTTCATCACAGTTTTCCTTTACATAAAATCCATTTTCAACCATAATCCCAAGATCTTCTTCCGTGCATTCAACTATCCTCGGGTCATATTCTAAACATCCAAAAGAATCGAACAATGTATTGTATACATATGTTCGATTCTTTCGACTAACAAAATAATTAAATTGTGATAACTTCAGTCCGTTCATTAGCACAAATTGAAACATATACTCGATGACTCATCTGGGGGATCATCCGAGCAATCCGGGCATTCCGAACTATCACAGCTAATCGATTCTGATTTATCTTCAAAAATCATTTCCTTCACGGCATCATCGGCCTCAATAATCAATCTCATGCTGCACCTCCTCTATGGTTTTGTTTACAATCATCAATACCTATAAATCATAGCATATCCACGATATGTTTTCTTCCAACTTCATCCCAAATGATTTATCGGACCTGGACACAACAGGTAACCTAACATTACAATAAAGTAAACTCAAATAGGAGGTATCTACTCACGTCCATCGCTAAACATACCGTGAGGTATGACGAGGGTTTTAAGAGAGCCCACATAAACCTCTGTCAAAACGTCGATAAATCCCAATCCGCTCTGTGTAGTAACCGCTCCAGCCGTTTGTTTGCTATGCAACAAACAAAACTGATACAACGATTTTGCTCGTTTTTCGAGGGTGGCAAGAGCACTTTGCTCAAAAAGCTGCTCAAAATCGCCTTCCAGACCACTTTTCAGAACTTAAGTAGAATTTATTTTTTCATTCAACCATTTTTTTTATTTCAATTCCCTGCCTAGTTTCCTTCACAACATAGCCAAGAGCATTGATTTGCTCTCTTATACGATCAGCTTCTTGATAGTTCTTTTCCTTGCGAGCCATTATCCTTTGTTCAACTAACGTGTGTATTTCGTCCGGAATACCGTCATCTTTTCTTTCGTAAAGAAGGCCAAAGATATCAACCAACTCATTAAACAACGATAATCCTGCTTCAATTTCTTCTTTTGTTGAATCCGATTTAGCAACTAGCACATTTAAGTAACGTACTAAATCAAAAATAACAGACAATCCATCTGCTGTATTAAAGTCATTCTCTAACGCAGCAATAAAACTATCTCTAGAGGTTTCCAAATGATTTTGAACCTCTTCTGATAAAACGCCACTACTCTTATTGGCAACAGCCAGTTCAAGCGTGGTTCGACATTGATAAAGGCGATCAAGCGAAGCTCGGCAAGCTTCTATCAAATCGACAGAATAATTCATAGGAGCTCTGTAGTGAGTCTGTATCATTAATAAACGAATAGCTTCATATCCATACCTTTCAGCCACCTCTCTAGTAAGGAAAAAATTATTAAGAGATTTAGACATTTTTTTGTTGTCAACATTAATATGTCCATTGTGCATCCAATAATTTGAAAAGACCTGTCCGTTAGCAGCCTCACTTTGGGCTATTTCGTTCTCATGATGTGGAAAAATCAAGTCCTGCCCACCGCAATGAATGTCAATAGTATCGCCCAAAGTATCCTTCGCCATACAAGAACACTCGATGTGCCATCCCGGTCTGCCAGATCCCCACGGAGAGTCCCAATGCTGCTCGTCTTTTGAGCAGCCTTTCCAGAGGGCAAAATCAAGAGGATCCTCCTTATTTTCATTAATCTCAACTCTTGCACCAGAAATCAAATCATCAAGAGATTGTCCAGATAATTTACCATAAGAATCATCTTTCCTTGTTCGATAATAAACATCTCCATTTGATTGATATGCATATCCCTTTTCAACTAACACTTCAATAAACTCTATGATCTTTGGAATATAATCTGATACCTTGGGCTGAATTGAAGGTTTCTTTATATTCAAGCCTTTAGCATCAATTTCGTATTCACCGATATATTTTTCCGCTATCGCCTCAGGAGTAGAACCCTCCAACTTAGCCTGTTTAATGATTTTATCATTAACATCGGTAAAATTCTGTACCATAATAACATTATACTTTCGATATTCCAAAAACCTTCTGAAAACATCAAACACACATATCGGACGTGCATTGCCTAAATGTATATAGTTGTATACTGTTGGACCACACACATACATACGCACAGTATTTGGTTCAATTGTTTTTAGTTCTTCTTTTCTTTTGGTTAAAGTATTATAAATTGTGATCATTTTTCCCCTTTTCTCATAAAAAAAATCTGTTTATTGATGAAAACCATGTCCAGCACTAATAACATTAGGAGGTGATAATAGATCAGCATCAAAGATTATTCTATCTACATATTCCCCCATATTCAATTCATTGTTTATATTATACACCGTATTGCCACATCTAATCGCTGTTGTGTTTCTAATTCTTTCACCTAGTAAGTTTCGCTTAGGGTAACTGATAGGATGAGATAAAACCTGAATAACTTTATTACACTGTTTAGTACAGCTATTATCTAAATCAAACAAAGAAGCATCATCCCTTTCAAGTAGCCCAAACAAACATATCCTTCCCGTTGTTATGTATTCCGTCGGAAAAATAAAGTCATATCGAAACAATCCATTCCCTTTGTATATATGTTGCGAACAATCATATTCAATTCTAGTAATATTATTTTCAATCAGAAAACCGGAAAACGAATCAGACGTCGAAGCTAATGAAGAAAAATAATCAAAGCCCTTTTCTGTATAATAGTTTTGTTCTTCTAAATCTGTAATTCTATAATCACGAACAGTTTTGTCTAACAATCTTCCGAGAATTACTTTACCAGGATATTTCATATCATTAATTAATTTCAGCATTCCAAAATCGTTAATCACTATTTCAAATTCAGCATTTATAGCAATAAAGTGTTCAAGGAAGACTTTGCAAAGGCTAGCTCCATAAGCCGATAATGGCGGTGTCACTAACACAAATTTCAAATCTTCTTGTTCACAAAAGTCAATCATAGCTTTTAATTCTTGTAAGCCAGGCATTTTATACTGGCAAAAGCTATTACCAAAATAAACATACTGAGGATAGCGAGAACTACATGATTGTAATACAAGTTCATATTTTGAAATTAATAATCTATCAATACCGTTTATTGTATTGTAACTTAGTTTCTGTTTTATAAGGTTTACAATCACTCCATAATTTGACGAATAAAGAGCCAATTCACACACTTACATCCCCCCTAGTGAAACAATATCTATCAGTATCACATATATCAGAGTTGAATTCAAAGGTTTGCTTCACAAAGCTTTGTAACCTTAAGAAATCCGCGCCAGAAGAAGCGAGTTCTAAGGCTTCACTTGCTATTTTGACCAACGACTGCTTTACCGCTAAACTCTTACCACGCCCAGCAATTTTAACTGAGCAAAGATTATTCAATTCAATAATTCTGCTCAATAAACAAATTGAACAACCTATGTTTCTGTATATATCCTCTATAGGTATATTTATAGGATAATTAACAGACCATCTATAAAAATCTTTTTCAGTTGTTCTCATGTCATTATGATTTATCATAGAGTGATTCCGTGAGAAAAACTCATCATTAAATGTATCCAAACAAAAAGGGCCAAAATCATGATTACATCTGCAATAACCATCATCATAGATACACTTACCACCCAGAATAAAAAACTCAAATTCAATATCTGGATTACACTTTACTATTTCAATCATTTCTTTTGCATTAATATGTCTTGGAAATACGATTCTTTTAAGATTAAAACTCTTATAAAACTGAGCCGCAAGTGAATTTGTGACTTGGGCAAGACAACTAACAGTAAGATTAATGCTAGGATAATTATTCGATATAAAATACATCAACCCGACATCGCTAACTATTACATTTCTCACCCCAATATCAGAAATCTCATCCAGAATCATTCTCAAGTATTTGTACGCCTGATTAGGATAGGATAATGCATTAAGGGTTAAAAACAAATCAATCCCTCTCTGCTTTGAAGCAACGTAAATTTTTTCCAACTCTGCAAGGGATCTCACATTTGCTTTGGGACTATCCTTTCTGTTTAGCCCGATTTGGTAGCGATAATCAGAAATGATTTCAATTCCATTAAACGCTTCATTCCAGTATTCCGGAACATATCCGCAGTAAAACTCGGAAGCTCCTGCCTTAGCCAAAGAATCAAGCTCATTAATACTGCTTATAGGTGCAAGTATTTTTTTCCCAATTTCCTTTTTTGTCGTACAATTCAAATCCATATATATCGCCTTTATCACTTATATAGCCAATTGATATAGGAAAACTATGAGCTCATAAGTTTCTTTCCTTTACCAATGAATCAATATTATATCGCTCCGGATATTCATTTTCCTCAACTATCAAACTAGTATAAAATTCAGCGAGCTCTCGTGGCAAAATAGGTATTATCTCTTCTTCAATCAAAGGCATCAAATTACAGCAAATCGGATCAACAGCATCATATTTCCCCAAATAATACAAAGCGTCAACTCTGCAACCCGCATTACATAAATTGATAAACCTACAATTAACGCATTCCGAGATATCATTAATTGTTAAATTGTAGAATTGGTGGGAAAACTTCTTATCGATTGCCTCTTTTAAAGAATGTTCTTCTAAGAAATTTGACATTGGTATATCCATACTTGGGCAGAATATCATATCCCCATTAGGGCGCAAAGGAAAACTACCCCGACGATATGCACATGGATGGGTATTGTAATCAAATTCAATTGCATTTATTGGTGTCAATTCCGATTTATATATATTAAATAGTTCCATTTCAAATGAAGGTTTATCTGAAACATAATCTACAATGATATTCTTTATAAGCTCGATAAAACGCTCGAAGTCTGGTAATTTATAATTGCTATAGTTGTCCTTATAACGCCCCAGAATAAATGGTAAATCCACTCGCCAGCGATCAACCTTTAGTTTTTTCAGTTCTTGATATAAATCAAATACTTCATGAATATTTAGTGATGTAACTTCCGTATTTATGACGATTTTAAATCCTCTTCTTTTTAGTTCTTGAATAGTAGAAATAACATCCTTATAGGAACTGCCGACCCGAATAATATCATGCTGCTCAAATCCATCTAAAGAAATCTTTATTTCATTGATTTGTGGTAAACTATACAACCTTTCTATAACTGACTCGTCAATTAGTTTGGAATTTGAGAGAATATCAACCTTGGAATCTCCACAGTACTCTATTATTTCAAAGAAATCGTCTCTCAAAAAAGGTTCACCTCCTGAAAAGGTAAATCGTTTACACCCCATAGATTTAGCTTCATCTATCAATCTTTTTATGTCAGACGTTTTCATCTCTGTCACAATTCGCTCCTCACAATTAAACTGAGAATTGTAACAGTACTTGCACATAAGATTACATTTACCTGTAATCTCTAGGTGTATACTTTCTATGTTGTAATCTTTGGGCGGAATTGCTTTCTGCATATAGCTGGTCTCCTTGACAATAACAGTTATTCACTGTTTCCTTTTACTCAATAAATAGTAAAATACTTTGGTCAAATACGGGATTACACAAGAAGTAGTCATCCCCCACACCAAATAAAAAACTAACTCTTATGAAATAACAACGATATTGTCCTAAAAGAAAAGATAATTGGTTGAATACAAAGTTACCACATTAATACTTTACAAAGTCCTCAACAAAGCAAACCTTAGACTTGGTTTTGCACAATTCATTTATTTTTTTTCTCATTTCGTCAACCGTCGAGTCACAATCTCCAATTTTATATTCCGGATATGAAACGAGTGCGGAGCATGGAAAAATGTCCCCATCCCAGTTCAAGACAAAATCCTCATAAAAACCACAGTGACACCCATCGTCATAAGTAATATTTATCTTATTCTTGTCAACTGAATCTATGATAGTGTGAACATAATCAATTTCTTCTTTTGAAAGTTTTTTATTCTCAATTACAAATCCACGACCAGCAGGGGTTAACTGTGAGAAAAATAGATCCTTTATTCCATTTGACAAGCAGAACTGGATCAAGGGTTCAACATCACAAATAGTATCCTTCATAATAGTCATATTAATGCCCACAGTAAATGACTTCATCAACTGTTCAATGGCCATAATGGTATCCGACAGTTTATGATTTGAACCAATAATCTCATTATACTTATTTTCCCTTAACGAAAGCAAACTAACCTTTACCATATTAGGTTGAATTATCTGAAGATCATTCATAATGCTGTCTGTTATACAACTTCCGTTAGTAGTAAAATTCAAATCTATACCTTTATCACGCATTTTGCATAGGAATAAAGCTAATTCGTGAAAATGAGAGTATAAAAATGGTTCACCACCGGCAAATCTTACAAAATCGGCATTGTTAGCCAAGATGATATTGTCAAAAAATTTTATGATTGTATCAATGGGAGTTTCATCTGTCGCATTTCTGACATAACAGTGACAACATCTGAAATTACAGGAATTATTCAAAAGAATGATTGGTTTTACTTCCATTTTCTTATTCTCCTCTCTTTGTCTTATTGTTGTAATCAAACAGGCTAACAATAGAGTATTGTGAATTAACAGCAATAGTCTTATAGCACAAGTAAATAGCAAAAAAAGACAAAAGGCTGTGCTGCAATTGTATATACAGCACAGCCTTAGTTTTGGATGACGACTAAATCATCCATCTGTACAATGGCCTTTCAATGTCATATCGAACACCTCCGTATCTACATTTTTCTATTATTTTACCACCTAATCATGATAATGCCAAGAAATACGCACATATTTTTCAGGTAGGAAGGATAATCCTAATTTATCACTCCAAAAATCATATCTTAATTGTAAGACACAATAACCTCCTCATATGATGAAAGCTTTATCCACCAAGAGGACCATTTCAAGATGTACAGGTGCGCATATTGAAATATGGTTTCCCAAATCTCTTCTCCCCCATCTCACTATGCATATTGATTATATAGTCTATTTCTCTGTATGATTCGTCCAAGAGAGCTATATTCACAAAGAATCTAAATCGTTATATCCAATCACCACTCCTTATAAACCGGCCTTTGAACAATGGAATGCATGAAAGAAATGATATAACCTTCGCGATTCCTGTAGATCGAGTAAAGTCTCCAATCAGAAGTTTCGCGAATCATCCCTATTATAACTGCAACGATAAACGCTTTCAAATTATCGTGGTCCTCAAGATCTCCATGACCGGTACTATTAAATGACATACCATAAACACGATTGTCTATGACAGAAACAGGGGCTGGATTCCGTCTCGATATTTCCATTTCCGAATTCCAGATATGGAAGCCGCTTTTGGAAATATACATATTCAAGTGAAGTCCTACGGGATTTCCATTTGTGGAAAAGGTATTACATACCTGTTCTCCCATCATCCGCATCCGTTCGATAGAATCCAAAACAACCTCGTTGTTCTTCATTCGTATAACTCTCTCCTTAAGAGTTTTAAAATCAGAAAGTTTTTCCCCTGGATGAATTTCCTTCTGAGCACAATATGATTCCGAGTAACTGTCCCTTCTTTCCCACACGGCCGGGTTTAACAAACGCGGCTTTTCAGCCAACACCTCCACACCCGGATCGACCTCTATCACCTGCGAAATCGTATATCCGGGCAGCCCGGAGGATATCTTTGACTTGATGATCATGTCATCTTTTTTTGCGATCATCCAAGGGGTTATTCCATCGAAAACCCGCCCCCATCTTTTTTTATCTATTGATCTATAAACTTTACTGTATTCTCTGAGAATATCAGTACCTGTAACGAGAGTGTAACTCTTGCCCGACACCTGTGACAACACATTGATAGATCGTTCGATATCCCGCGTATCATCTACCCCTCCGGCCTTTCTCTGGTCAATACTGCAAAAAATCGGATTGCTTATGACAACACTGGAGTCGGTTTGTTTCAATTCGATCTTATAGTTATTAAGTACCATACCCGACTTATGAAGTTCCTCAATGGTCAAAGGCCTGGCATTAATATACACAGTCCCGCAATAAGGACAGGACAATCTGACCATAGTCGGATTAATATCCATATTTGCACCGCAGTTTTTACATTTGTACTGATTCATGACCATGCCTCCCTTCTAACATCCAACAAACCTAAATCCGCGCAGATATCATTGCTGGACCACAACACAGAATACATATAGAAATCAGCCTCTCTTCTGCTGCACTTCCAAATACAAATTCCGCCGATTCATAATCAAAGCCCAAAAGAATCCATATATGAATAAGCAAAAAAAGTATCATGATATCCGCAGCATAGTATATCCAGAAAGGAGAAATAGCGGGGAGCAAGTATCGTATCTTTCTGCCTACTAATGCAGCGACTATGAGTGAGCACAAAGTCAACAGTTTAATAGTAAGGTTGATATCTCGTTCAAAGAGAAGCAGCACGAGAAGAATACATCCGACACCGATCTTTGCCGCGGTCAGAAGATACTCTTTTATCCTTTCTTTATCTGATACAAAATCCATCACATGTCCTATAACGATCTCAGAGTTAGAGCCTACACGCAATCGATGTCCGCAATGTGAACATTCACCGATGCCATGTTTGAAATCAATCTCAGATGAGCAGTTTGGACACTTCATTTTCATAGATCAACACCTCCTTCGTTACCATTAATCCGCATCGACTGTTTACAAGCTAAAAATACCAGCAGTCAATTCCAGGTACAATGAAGAAAAATCGAACCGTTCAGCTTTATGAATATGGAAATTCGATTTATTGATATTACGGTTTTGTAAAACACCAATAGCAGAGTATCGTTTATGTGTTTACGATAAAAAACACGAGCCGGATATTTAAATCCGACTCGTGTGCCATCATGAACATATTAACCTTTGTAATCAATCTGAAGTCCGCATTCAGGGCATTTCCACCCTCCCAGAGGACCCTGGAACGTGTTCCATGCCATTTGTACATTGCATCTGGGGCATTGCATAGTATGGGGCTCAGAACGGAATCTTGCTCGCATCTTGAACATAAATAATACCTCCTTTAAAAATTTTGTTTACATTTCATACCACTGACAATCGTGGCATATCTCATCGAACCTTTCGGGGTCAACGATTATCTCGCGTGCCAAAGTCATTGCCTCATTCCATTATATGACCTCATCATAATTCAGTCCACAGATGTCAAGCACACGGTCATCCATACGATCTACTTTTCGTAGCCCGCAACAACAGTTATGCCAACTATAATCAAGGCCATGATCAGGTTCGCGGAAACTTTATGGCCCCCTCGAAAAAAACAATACATTTCCGGCGAAAAACAAAGTATTAAGGATAATATTGTAAAGGGGTCGGTCTTTGTCGGTACCGCCCAGGAAGTATTACTCGTATATGTATATATAGTAATCCAAGAGGGCGGAATTAACTTAACCGCAAGTATATGTTATTATGCTTATACTTCCACTAACACATGATCTACCCGCCAAAAGAGGATTTTATCATGATCTACTTTACAAGCGATTTGCATCTGGGACACGAAAAAGCTATCGAGTTTACCAATCGTCCGTTCACAGATCTGGAAGATATGAACAACACCCTGATTCAAAATATCAATGACACCGTGGGAAAGAAAGACGAACTGTGGATCCTGGGCGACTTCGCATACAAATTAAAAAGAGATGAGGTCCGTGAGTTAAGAAACAGGATCCTCTGTAAGAACGTCCATCTGGTCAGAGGAAACCACGATAAGGACTACTCAAAAGACGCTATCTTCTCATCCGTACAGGAATACAAAGAACTCAAAACCGGATACGGGAGGTTCATCCTGTTCCACTACCCAATTCTTAGATGGAATGCTTCACACTATGGTTCGGTACATCTCCACGGACACATTCACTCTGTAGGAACATACAATGAGCTTAACCTTCAAACACGGTATTCAGACAGGTATCCGGACTATGCTCTTCCCGATCCGGAAGACTTAATGCTTCGAATCTACGATGTCGGTGTTGATGCAAACGGCTATAAGCCTGTCAGCATAGATCAGATAGCTGCGCTGATGAAACTCGAAGCTCCTCTTAACAGCACTTAATCGGATGGGCCTGTATTAATGTACTCTTTTCATCATTTTTTTAATAATATAATGGGTTTACACGTTTCAAACCACTGACAGTCCCGGCATATTTCATTAAACCTTCCTGCCCCAAAGATCCTTTCACGTACCAAAACCGTCGCCTCATTCCACGAAATAACATCACCGTAATCAAGACCGCTGATGTCCAGGACCATTCCATCCATGCGATCCACTTTATCGAGTGAAGTGCATGCGCCCTCCGTGCCGGCGGCTGACTTCGGATCCTCAGTCTCATTCGAATGGTGATGATTTATCGAGTTATGCGGACACGCAGTGCAGACATCATCGCACCCCTTATGAATGACGATCTTGGGATCACCTTTCAGTTCTTCGCATATCTCATCCATGTGAGCAGTGAATTCTTCACTATACCCATATCCTATATAGTTTTGAATGCACAACAGATGATGCGGTCTGATATTAATCATCCCTATAACCTCACCGGAAATGCCTTCAGGTCATCTAGTCTTAAGAATATGGCTCCGTTCTGCAATTCCCCGCGTTCATCCGGGCCATACGCGCACCGCCCGTCGATATTGTAGAAATTATCAAATGTATATGGTTCGAGCCGGTTGTAATCGGGATCTTGATCTATTTTGCGTCGCACATACTGCACAGGCCGATGTCCCGTGATAAAAGTATATTGCGGGTTGGCGCGGAAAATAAAGTCGGAGCCACCCTCAGCACCCTCACCGAATATAGACCTGTTCACGATTTCAAACACCGTCTTCATATCCAGCTCGCTATATGCTTTGCCTTCCGCATCTTCCCGATAATACGAGTGTACCAGGCAAAACTGTCTGTCACCGACCTGTACGATCTTGATGAGCTTGCGTCCATTAAGCCAGGTCAGCAGTCCCCGTCTCTCGTCATCCGTCAATTCCAGATATCTTGAAAAAGTCTCTTCTCCGCCGTTTTGGGCATGCAGCCATATGTTTGAATCTCCCACATACGCTCTGTGCTCTGGCAGTCCGTCGGGATGGACATATCCGAGCATCATATCCTCATGATTGCCTATGAGAAGATCCATGTTCTCATGTTCTTTTATATACTGAAGGAGCGCAATCCCGTCAGGGCCTCTGTCAATGGCATCGCCGACCACATAGAGTTCGTCGTCGTCGCCAAATTCTATCTCTTTAAGCCCTCTCAAAAAAACATCAAGATACCCGTGTAAATCCGATACCGCATATACCGCCATTTTGTCTCCTTTTCCTGTTTGATCTCGTCAATAATACCTGTGTTTATACTCACAGACGCATTTGCGTATCAGACCCCCAAACGCCGCCTGACTATCCCCAGATCCATATGATCCTGGAAGTGTCCCGCGTCGATCCCAAGCGACGCCGGATCAGGACAAGGCTTAGGCGAAAGTGCGCTGTGGATGTAGTATGCATCCATTCCGACATTCAAGGCTCCGCGTACATCACATACCGGGTCGTTTCCGATCATAAGACAACTCGCCGGTTCCAGATCCATCTCATTAACCGGCAACATGAAAAAAGCCGGATCAGGCTTCTTACATCCGTGATCCGAAGATATATATATCCGGTCAAAAAGATCGTAGATCCCCAGTGTTTTTAACTCCGGGACAGTAAATAATCTCTGCGCATTGGAAAGCAGGATCACCCGCTTCCCCGCATCTCTGAGAGACCGTATCAGACCTGCTGTCCCTGCATAAAGTCTTAAGTGTGTGGTAGATAGTTTGCGGAAGTAAGCTGCCGTCTGAGCGATCAATTCATCGGTTACTTCCGTCACTCCGCGATCTTCATAGAGCGCTCGAAATACCTCTCCCAGCTCGATCTCCGGATGCGCTTCGTGAGCATCAGCGCGCCTCAACGCTTCGTGAGCATCAGCCGGCCTTTCTTCCTTCTCCCGAACGAGACAAAAATACGCTTTCTTCAGATCCGCAGAGCCATAGGCCGCTCCGTTCGATCCAAGAAACCGGCTGAAGCCGCTCCACAGGCGGCTCATATCCTCATCCGTATGTATATCTGCCAACGTGCCGTATAAGTCAAACAGCACGGTCTCATAATCTAACATATCCCGACACTCAAGAGTTCCCGCAACGCCCAGGAACTCTTGGCAAAAAAACCTTTCTTAAATATGAAAACACGCTTAATCTATGTCCTGGAATACATCTCGATCGCGACAATGCTGTCTTTGAGCATTTGCTTTCGTGAAGGGTTTAGGGAACCGGACACCTGCTTCTTACGCAAAGCCTTATATACTTTTAAGGCATGCTCTAATCCGTAACTGAACAGATCGCTTTCCCGGTCCGCCCCGTATCGAGCGTATGCTTTATAGAATTTCTCAGGATAATACAGTTTATAATACAGCAGTCTCCATGCCTGGATCGTGTACTGCACGCAGTGTGCTTTCGGAAAAAGATACTCTATGTTCCGACATGACTCTATAAAGCGTTCGGGTACATCATGATCGAGCATATCCTTCAGCATTTCATTCTTAAATCCGGTCCGGTTCTTTCGCACGGCTGCCCTTCCTTTACGCACCCACTCCATTATCTTAAAAGCAGATTCACGGTCCAGACCCTTATCAAGAAGATAGAACATTATGTCATCTCTGCAGCAGATACAGTCCGAAAGAGCCCAGCTTCCCGATCGTATATTTCTCTCCGCGTTGCCTTTCCATGTTCCGGTTCCGTGACCCAGGCCATCGAGTGCTATAAGATCAGAGAATTTCTTTGGCTGACCAAGATTAACGAATTCTTCATCAATGAAGGAAAAACCGGGGATACCTGCAAGTCCGTTCGGAACCTCTTCCCTCCGGAATCCGAAAGCTTTTGTAGAGTAAAACAGACTCATAATCCTTTCATCCTCAAGAGGGATATCGGATAGTTTAACTCCTGTTTCCTTCTCAAGCATATGAAGCATATCAAGAGCATTATGCGTAAGAAGATCCATTTTGGTCAGGCAGAAGTCAACTGAATAATAATTCATATGAGTAGTCAAACATCCCTTGTTATCCTGTACAGGTGTGAATGAGTTGATATCTATGCCTTCGGGGACAACCACCATCCCGCCGGGATGTATGCCGTCATTTTTCCTGACATGCTTTAATAATCCGGCAAGCCTTGTTTTCTTATCCGCCGACAGACGTTCCCTGTTCTTTTTACTATAACCCTCGACCATTGATGTAGCCTCGGTCTCGGTGAAAGTGCAGATCGTTCCGGCAGCATAAGTCTCTCCTATCCCGGGGAGCCGGCGCAGATAAGCTTCCGCCGTATCCCGATATTCCACGGCAAAGTTGATATCAAAGTCCGGTTCCTTATCACCCCTAAAGCCAAGAAATGTCTCCTCCGGAATATTAAAACCCTCTTTGACAAGATCCGTCCCGCATGCGGGACACTTCCTGTCCGGCAGATCGAGGCCTATTGCTCCGGGATACATTGACGGGATCCAAGATGTGTCAAAATCCGTAAATCCGCATTCCGGACAGATATAATGGGGCCCCAGTGGATTCACATCGGAGATCCCGGCCAGGAAGCCTACAAAAGATGCTCCACCCAATCCGCGGATAACAGTGGGATAACCATCTTCATGACTTTTCCGGGTAAGCTGATGTACATACATGTAAAACCCTGCAAACCCACACTCGATTATCCGGGGAAGTTCCCGCTCCAATCTGTCTTCAACTTCTTTTGGCAGTTTTTCTCCGTATATCTCATGAACACGGGTTGTGCAGATCTCACTGAGCCTGTCGGCGGCGCCGGGATAGATCGGTATATGCTTTTCCCGTATGTTCAAAGATACGTCTTCGATTCTGTTCACGATCAGATTTGTGTTTACAGATACGATTCTATATGCCACGTTCTTACCCAGGAATCCGAATTCCGACAGCATCTCCTCCGTAGACATCAGATGATGATCTGCATGTTCCCAATCAAAATCAACACGATAGTTATGAGAAGCCAGGATCTTCTGCGCGGTCTTATCCTCCCGATCCGCATAGTTCACATATGAAGTTGCAACAACCGGAATACCTTGAGTTTCACCTATCAGGATCAGATTTCTTATATTATCTCTAATTTCTTTCGTGGCTTTTACATTATCACGGATTGGAAATTCCACATGATGATCTATGCTGCAGGGTGGCAGCACTGTCAGAAAATCGTAATTTAATGCCCATTCCGAAATCTCGTCATACGAATGACGGCTGAACAACGTTTGAAGCGCAGCTCCCCTTGCGGCGGAGGAACCTATGAGCAGGCCTTCCCGGTGACCCAGCAAAACACTCAAAGGGATCGCTTTTGTATCATTATGAAGATATGTCGTATGCGAAAGCGTGATAAGTTTATAGAGATTTCGAAGACCGGTATCATTCTGTGCAAGCACGATAACACGGTCAGAGATCGCGGAAGGATCGGTGATCCTTATCTCTGCTCCGTATATGATCTTTATATCTTTTTCGGGAATTCTTTGCGCCTCCCAATATGCATCCGGGAGAGCCTGCACAGAATCAAGGTCCGTTATCGCTACGGCCCGCATCTCCAGTTCATTCGCCCTCTTTATCAGATCGTGCGGTGAAGCAAGCGAATTATCTTCGCTCATTCCCGTATGACAGCATAATTCTATTCGTTCCATCTATCTTTTCTGCCTCCTCATCATATATGCGCCGACATCTTCCGTATAAACTGTTTTCAGGTCCAATACGGCTTTTGATCCTTGTGGCTGTAGCCCTTCATCTTCTGTTTGTATGTGTCAATGATCGACTCATACCTGGAGATGATCGCTTCCTTCACATGGCCGGATGCGCGCATGTCGTTTAATGCTGCCTCCAGTTCCCTGAGGTTATCCTGTGCATTATCCTTGTAGTTATTCGACATGTTCATCTCCAGCTTCATGATGATCTTATCAAGTTCTTTTTCCGCTGTACTCTTAAATAGTCCCATCATTTCCTCACATTCCAAATCCGCCACGCGGTTTAATTAGTTTTGTCGCCGTATTGACCCCATAGACCCGGCATTTATGTAGTGATCCACCGTTTCAAACAGGTTCTCGGTGGCTATAGAAGCATAGTTTCTAGCGTGCGTCTCAAGGAGCTGACCCTTGTATTCATGGTAATCATCGGAATTATTAATATCTTCTGCACCTATGTATTGATCCAATTCAGCCTGATAATAGCGTAAAGGATCAAACAGAAGAAGATTCCGGTATGCCGGATCAAGGCTGTCATATGCTTCGAGCATTGCATGCTGATAGGCGTGATAAACCTCATGTGCGATAGAGTCAACACACTCTTTGGCGCTATAGTTTGTCAGGTGATCTTCCTTCATGTATACACTATGGTCTTCATCTATATAACAGGCTAACGCCAATGCCGGGACTACGTCATCGTGATCAGCAACAACCGTAACAGAAAACGGCACCCCTAAAGTTGTCACCTGGATATCCGCTACTGTCTGGAGAACCCGGACCTTTTCAGTTTCAGGCAGAGAAGGCCAGGAATCATCTTTTAGCAAAACCAGCGTGTCCATGTTATGTTCTATATCTTCTTCTACAATATCTTCTATTTGGGGTACGCTTGATGTCGCCGCCTTCTTTTTCACAAATGCAGGTTCATCAATAGCACTATACACGAGCAAGATCAGATAAAATACCACAGCGATCTGGTATCCAAAGTTAGCGATCTTATTCCAGCGTTCAGACTCAATTCTCTTCTGTATCTTTGGATTCCCGGCTTTTCGGCCAAACACCTTAAATCCGTAGCCCACAATAACAGTTATGCCAACTAAAAGTACGGCCTTGATCAGGCTCGCGGAAACTTTATGGACTCCCTCGGAAAAAAGCCAATACAATTCCAGTGAAAACAACGTGTTAAGGATAATATTGTAAAGGGTCCTGTCTTTGTCAGTGTCGCCCAGGAAGGTAAAAAGCCCTCCAATTATTAAGAGGAACAGAACCAGAATAATCTCTGAAAATAGTCTCGTTTTGCCGGGAATACATCTGAACAAAAGTAAATTGTACAGAAGAAACCCCAGGAAGCCATTGCAGGCAGAAACGATCCAATATGGTTTTTTATACATCCGCGCGAATAGAATCATCTATCTCCCCCTTTATGTATATATTGTAAACCAAGAGGGCCGGAAATAAATTAACCGCTAGTATATGTTATGATGCTTATACTCACACTAGATAAACTCTCCCAACATCCAAAATATATAACCTTTACGCTGTATGACATCTATCCACTCAAAAGGAATGCTCTCATAACCATAATACAGCCCAGCCAGGCCGCCGGCAATCGCTGCGACGGAATCGGAATCGTCCGCCAGATTGACCGCCTTGAGCAGAGCCTCGGAGAAACTTTCGGTGTTGATCAGCGACCATATCGCCGCCTCAAGGCTGTGGACTACATAGCCGCTGCTCGAGATCTCATCCGAAGGCTTTTTCGCAAATGACTCGAGGTCTCGTAATCTGCCAAAATATGCCAGTTCGGTCAGATTGGCGATATCTTTTTCATAATATCCAAAGCCCGCATCCAGGCCGTTTACCAGAACGGTTCGAAGTCCTGCGGCATCAGTATCATCCTTGCTATCCAGTATTTCCCTCACGCAAAAGTAATAAAGCCCGCACGCCATTTTAGAACGCAGATGTGCATGCGTCAGCGCGCTCACATCATGGATGATCCCTATCGCTTCATCGTCAGTCATCTCCTCGTTTCGCTGTTTCTCATACACATACAGACATGCCGGCATGATACGCATGAGAGAACCGTTACCGTTGGAACGTTCCGATCTCCCTCCACAGGTCTCAGGATCGCCATTCGCTGCGTATCTTTCGATTGACAGCTCAGTCGTACCGCCAATATCAAATGCGCGTCCGAAGGGCGTGTATTCTCCTCTCTTAAGCCACCTGCAAAACCTGTCAGCGATGTCATTTAAGTCTATCGCCTGTTTCGCCCGTATGCTGTCGAGAAGCGCCAGTGTCAGACTGCTGTCATCGGTCCAGGTACCGGCAGGCATTTCGGAAAAAACTCTTCCTGACTCCATGCCTGTAACCGGTTCCTGCGCCGACAGTTCTTCTCTTGTCATAAACTGCACCGGTTCACCCAGGGCATCGCCTATGACGACGCCCCAGATCCCGTCCTGCCAAATATTACCGATCATGACTTCTTTCCTCCGTGAGCCTTGGCAAAATGAGCTCTTGCGGGTTCGAGCATCTCTTCATCATCGAAGCATGCCGACATGGCGCAGGCTCCTTTTGCCTTTCTGGCACGGCTTACGATGTCACCCATTATGCTGTAATTGATGGATGTTCCCGCGCAATCACTTTCGTATGTCACCGCCCTGTTGGCAGCCACGCCGAACTTATTGGCCACATCTATCGCATCGATGTTGGCTCCCATGAAGATGAATTCCCAGCCTTTCTTGGCCTTCTTCTTTTCGACCATCTTCTTTACTTTATCATAATCATATACCTTGCTGGCATTCTCAAGTCCGTCTGTAGTGATGATGAAGATAGTCTTATCGGGACGCTGAGCTTCGGGCAGTGTTTTCTGCACCTGATTGATATGATGTATGGATCCTCCTATGGCATCCAGAAGCGCCGTGCAGCCTCTGACGTAATACTCTTTGTCTGTCAGGGGATCGACATCCTTCAGGCTCTTTCTGTCGTGGATGACTTCCGTACGATCATCGAAAAGGACCGTGGATATCAGTACATCCCCTTCCTCCTCTTTCTGCCTGGCGAGCATTGAGTTGTATCCGCCGATGGTGTCTGCTTCCAGACCGCCCATGGATCCGCTCCTGTCGAGGATAAATACAACTTCGGTGATGTTCTTCTCTGTCGCCTTTGTTTCAACTGTTTTCTTTTCCATAACCATACCGCCTTTCATTGTGGGGAGCATCGCTCCGTTTCCTTACTGTAAGGTCAGTATAATTTTTCCGGAAAAAGAAAAGGTCGCCCGGCATGCGACAATTGCACACCGGGCGTTCACGCGTTCAAACTGATCTTAAAAATATCGGCAGATCATATCGTTTCAGGCTCCGAGGAGCGGCTGGTCATATTCAAAAAGCGCCAGATTGATACTGTATGTATCATAGATCCCGTTCTGGATAAAATACTCGATTATCAGATCAAATCTGGAACTTGGCGAAAGTGCGTACCCGGCTCTGGCAAGCATGTCCTTAGTCTCATCAAGACTGAGTTTCAACGCGAGCGCAAAAGCCACCGCCGTGATCTTTTTCGGCTGATAATCCTTATTGGCGCGGATCTTGGAAAAGAGTTTCCGGTCTACGTTGGCGCGCTTATATACTTCTACGTCCGTAAAACCTTTCTCATCTATCAGGTGAAGCAGACTCTCCTGCCAGGTATCGGATATGTGTGATACGGCATCATCAAGTGTCTTGGGCGAGCCCTTTTTCTTGCCGAGCGAACCATTTTTCCTGCCGGGCGAACCGATATGCAGACCATGGGGTTTGGATGCCATCGGTGCGGAAGATGCACATGAGAATACAGGTTCTGAAGATCGATCCTCATCACTCAAGTCAGAATCCATATCGGCCATCGGCATGGAATGCATGGGTTCCTCTTCAGGCATAAGAGGGACAGAATCACTCCGCCCGGAGGTTTCGCTCCCGGATGCACCTAACAGATGACCGAATAGTCTCCGTCTTCTGGGCTCTGAATGTGCCAGATGCCCAAAGGCTTCCGCGCTCCCGTATTCTTCATCGATCTGCTCGGTTACGTAGTTATTGTCTATGAACTCATCAACACCCGCAAAGATCTGTCCGGACAGTTCAAATGACTTAGGATCGAATACAACGAGAGTTATCTCCATCTCATGATCGGACAGAAATTCGCTGAATACCGATATGGCCGTCTGCAGGGCTTTGTCCTTCGGAAAGCCGTACACACCTGTAGATATCAGCGGAAAAGCAATACTCTCGCATCCAAGTTTACCGGCCAGTTTCAGACTGTTCTCATAGCACTTTCTGAGGTTCTCGAACTCGCCATGCTCACCGCCGTCCCATGCGGGTCCGACCGTATGAATGATATATTTCGCCTGCAATGCAAAAGCGGGAGTAGCCTTAGCTTCGCCCACTTCCATGGTGCCGATCTTTGCCCGTTCCGCAAGCAGTTCATCAGCGCCTGCTGCCGTATAGATTGCCCCATCCGTTCCGCTTCCGTAGCACGGATCCGGATTGGCCGTATTCACGATCGCATCAGCAGCGACCTTGGTTATATCGTTTCGAATGATCTGAAATGCCATTGATCAGTTTTCCTCATAAATGATTGTACACAAAATATTCATATATAACATACGGAACAATCTTTTCAGATTGCCAAAATCATTCCATCAAAGCCTCGCCGCTATCAATTTGTATCTTAGCTTTTATGATCCGTCTGAGAGATTCATCTATCCTGTCTTCCGAAATCCGTCCACTCTCATATGCACCATAGATTCCTGTATATGCCGATTTTAGATTCCCAGGCATCAGTATCAAATCCGCCCCTGCTTCAAATGCTTTTAATGAGGCTTCTGCATCACTATACTTCTCCGATATTGCTCCCATATTCAGCGCATCGGTAATTACAATACCATCATATGCCAATTCTCCTCTAAGGATATCTATGATCATCATCTTAGAAAGAGAACAAGGAGTATCATCGCCTATCACATTCGGCAGGGAAATATGCGCTACCATAACCATATCTATATTGTTTTCTTTTGCAGTCGCAAAAGGGATCATTTCATTTTGAGATAATTCTTCGTGTGTTTTATTTGTATAAGCGTATCCTTTATGGGTATCCGCCTCAGTAGCTCCATGTCCCGGAAAATGCTTATATGTACTTAGTATTCCATGTGCATGAAGGCCATCTGAATATGCTTTTGCATAATCCGATACTATGTTCGGATCGGAGCCGAATGATCGATCACCGATCACTCTGTTGCTATTGTTGGTAAGCACATCGACAACCGGAGCAAAATCGACATTAAACCCAAGATCTTCAAGATATGTGCCAATGGTATCACCACAATTATAGGCCTCTTCAACACTTTCTATATTACCCATCGCCGGAATCTCTTCCACGCCGAATGCCGGGTTCTGAGCAATTCGTGTAACCCGCCCCCCTTCTTCATCTACACATAAGAACATAGGCATACCCTCAATCTCATATGCGTATTCCCGGGTTTTTGAAAGCATTTCTTTTGTTTGCTCGGAAGATGTTAAATTCGGAGCCAGGTATATCAAGCCGCCTACAGGTGTTCTCTCCAGGCTATTTTTTGTTGTATCTCCTGCCGTAACCACTTGCGATACTCCGGTTAAAACCTCTGGTGTGACTACAAATAACTGGTATATCTTCTGCTCAATGGTCATTCCCGATATCTTATCATTTATCAGTTCATTAAGAACTTCCTCCTCGCTGGGCTCTGGAAAAGTTTCTTCCGTCGTTTCCGGTTCTATGATCGTTTCATTAATATCTGATTCTATCACTGCATCTACAAGTTCATAATCCATAGAATCGTTCTGTTGCGGTGTCTCACTGATAATTTCTTTTTCTCTCTGTATTTCGTCCATGCTACCGCTCCCGTAAATCTTATATATAAACAGTCCCATAAGTGAAAAAATCGAAAGGAATAGCACAACAAGCCCTATCACTGCGCTATTCCTCATTGATTTCGTACCGCTTATTCTTCTTCGCTTCTTCCTTTTATTCATATTCACATATATATCCCATGTTTCCCGAATAAAACTCTGCAACAGCCAAAACATCATCGGGTACATCATTCCATACCCATCCATCTAAACGTTTCACATAGAACATATTCATCCGGTCTTCAACCGATTTAGTTGCATCATCATATAAAGATGGCTCTCCATCGAGCCAGTAATTCTTATACATCGGATCTGTATTAATTCTCACTTCGCTGAAAACCAATGGATATCTGTCTTCATAACTGTCATTGTACACCCAGCGGTAGTCATCATTATCGTCTCTATATCCCCCTATCCAGAATTTTATGTTTTCCTTACCCTCTGAATAAATCTGGTTGAGAACAGCATAGCATTCGTCGTCTGAAGTAATCCTGACAAGGTGGCCGCCTCTTCTTAAACACTGTTCATAAGCCTCGGTCCAGCTAACATCGCTGACTACTAATTCATATGAATGTATGCCATCATCATTGAACAGATCTTTATCCGCCTCCTCGTCTGCATCATCTTCGTAAGAATCATTATCCGATTTTGTTTCTTCTATATCTTCCTCTACACTCCCACTTGTTTGATCATATTGTATATCTTCCGGATCGACGTCAGCAGTATCTGCACTGTTATCTACCGTTTGCGCTGCTTGATTTGCTGTACTGTCGACAACACTACCCGCAGCGAGGGGAGACCTTTTATTGAGTATTACAACAAGAGCGATAATTGCAACAATAAGAATTGCCACCCCGATTGAAGTATATGTATATAGTTTTTTCCATACAAACGGGGTTTTCTGCTTACCGGCATCGACCGATATCGGTATATTTTCAACATTTACATCGGGTTGTTTTGGGGCTACCTCAAGTTTTGTTCCACACTGGGTACAGAATCTGCTTCCCTCTATAAGTTCTTTTCCGCAAACTGGACAGATCATTGATACTCACCTCCTATGGATTGTTCATGTCAGACTCAAATAATTTATCTGTATGGACCAAGTATAAGAAAATACATCAATTAATACTGACCCAGAAAGTATGTTTTCCTATAGTCACTTCATCACCAGTTTTGATAATCACAGGTATTTCCGGTACCAATTCAATCCCATTTACTTTAGAGTGATTTCTCGATTTTTTTAAATCAGGATCAATAATATAGAATTGGTCGCGTTCACGTCTAATAACGCAATGATGACCATGTATATAATTATCATAACCAGTTTGCGGGAAACAAATATTATTATCCGAAGCTCGACCAATAGTTATCTCATGGCTTATATAGCATTGCCAATTTTTCATATAATCAGACTTATCCACCAACATAAAACTTGATAGACGTTCCTCCTCATTCGTCAATAAGTTATCCGGCAACAGAAGAACTGCTCTTCCATCCTCCTCTTTTTCCTTATATTCACCAATATGCTCAATCCATCTGTCAGCAAGTGTCGCATGTCCATTTTTCGTCGGATGAGATCCATCAATTGTTTCGCATCTGTCACCGTTAATCGCAATATCTGCCAGACGCACTTTATTACGTTTACAAACTCTTCTTATCACATTGTTATACTCATCAAATGAGATTCCACCAAATTCTTCAGGAAAAATCCAATCCGTTCGGTCCATGATTGTGGTTCGAAGTAGAGTTCCACATATAATGGTTGCCTTCGGATACTGTTTTTTTATCTTTATAAGCATCATATTATATGCGTCCCAAAAGAACCGGGTATCCATAGCAAATGGATTGTATAATCCTTTCTTGCGTATCTTTACGCCATACCCAAAATCATTGTAACCGAGATATATAATTATAATTTCCGGGACGTATCTTTCATCTTTTCGCAGATTTAAAATTCGTTCATCGGACCATCCCGCTGGAAATGAATTGCCTGAAACACGGCTTCCAGAGTATGAATCATTAACGCACAGAGTTCCTCCGATTGATTTCAATACAATGGACCACCAAGTGTCATCAACAGACAAAAGCCCATTTTTATCTTGCATTTCCTTTTCATAGAATACTGCGTATCCTGGTGGATTATATCCTTCATATGTACTTATCGAATCACCCATAAAAGAAACAAGCTTCATTGAATATGCCTCTATCGCTACAGCTTAATTATATCTATCATACATAGCCGTGGTCCGTTGTTATTAAAGTCCCATGTATGAACTCCAGCACCATCACATTCTGCCAAAAAAATCACATTTTCTACATTTCTCGCTTTTTAATGCCTTAGGTTTTCTGTATATATCAAACCGTCTATTCCAAACAGCAAACAAATCATCATAACGAATATTCCCTTGAACTGACAGCTTATTATCTATATCTAAACATCCCGTAATATCTCCGTTAGAACGAATTTACATGACTTTAAGGCCTGACTGACAAAGAAATGGATACGATCTGACCTCATACTCATACCTCCATCCCAGAAAATAATTATAGCCATACTCAATATCCACATGTCTATTCTGACTGTGCAATTTGATGAACTCAAACAAAAACCTATAATCACTTTTGTCAAGCATAATTTCTGGGAAAGATAACGCTCGACCAATCGGCTCCACATTTATGACTCGCCAACGTTTACAGCCCGATTCGGATATAACATCATACAATAGTTCAAGCTCTTCTGTTTAATCATATTTATTCCCCGACGAATCAACTATACTGCCGTTTTCAACATGATAAATCGAATTACCATTCGAGATCCGAATGTCTGAAAGGCTCATACACCCCTCAAAGGCTCCTTTACCTATTGACGTCACACTCGCCGGAATATAAATCGACTCTAAATACACGCAGTTCCTAAATGTTGCATTCTCAATACTCTCAAGGGTATCAGGAAGAACCAGGCTCGTCACATTTCCGCCAATACCGCTTATCGCGGTGACTTTTTCCCCACCAATCTCCTCAGGGATAACAATATCTGTCAACGAGTTGTCGGATCCCGTAATTGTAATGCCATTACCATTATCCGAATACTTCAGCAAACTACTATCCGTATAATTCAAACCGTTGTCCCTTATATAGTCTGCCGCTGTATCTATTTCAACGGGTTCTTCGACTATATCTGATTCAGTTTCATCCACCGATGTTATATCAGTATCGATGGTCACTGTACTTTGTTCGTCTGTACCGTCTATATACTCCGAACTTTCTGTTTCACTTTCGGTCTGCTCAACATTCTCTATTAACTCTGATGAGGTTTGCGCAGGACGAACAATAGTAAGAAAAATGCCCCGCACAATTAGTAATAACGCAATAACGGAAACAGCAATAACAGAGGCAAATCCAATCTTTCTCCATGGAATAACGCGTCGTCCGTTGTAAAGATGCTCATATAATTCGTCCATATTCTTAATGCGATACTTAACATCCACATCAAGTCCCTTCATAATGGCAGCTTCTATGTTCGCAGGGATGGATGGATCATAGTCTTTCAAAGACGCAATCTTTGCATTTTTATCAAGGATAGCCAGGGCATCCGGAGGAACCTTTCCGGAAATCATATAATACAATGTAGCGCACACTTCATACACATCGGTCCATGGACCTTGGTTACCATGTGATGTATACTGCTCCGGTGGCGCATAACCACGCTTCAATTCTATTTCCTTGCTCTTATCGTCTTCTTCTATTTCTACCGCTGTTCCGAAATCGATGATTACCAGTTCTTTCTGATCTGTAATCATGATATTGTCCGGCGTAATATCTCGATGGATTATATCGTTCCTATGTAATACAGACAGAGACTTAATCATTGGTTCTATAATATCCAGCGCTTCTTTCCAATGTATTTGTCCTTTATTCGCATTTTTATAATCCAACAGGTTTTGTCCCGGGACATACTCCATAACATTATATGCAGTGTTGTTCTCATAAAAGAAAGTATTTACGCGAACAATTCCCGCCAGGTTTTCCAGCCTTGCTAAGCGTTTGGCTTCTTCCTCATATCGTTCAAGTTTCCGTTGATAATTGATAGCAGACTTTCCACTAATCACTACGATATCGTTTGAATTACTCTCATATACATTCCTGGAAGCAAATTGAATCGGAAAGTACTCTTTTATAGCAACCTTCATATTCAAGGTTAGATCCAATCCCAGATAAGTAATACCAAATCCACCCTCTCCAAGCACTTTACCAATCAAATACTTCCCATTCAAAACAGTCAGTGGCTTTAACGCCCGCTGATTCATAGTGTATTCCCCAACCTTATGACCACAATGAGGACATAAGGTTGCCTCTCGAGGAATTTCATTCATACAATTGATGCAGTAAAACTTATTATTCATAGTCAATTAATTACAATATCGATAAGATATCTACCATCAGGATTGTTTAGGGGCTATCAATGAAGCCACGATGTGTCCGGTGGATAATAAGGCTGAAGATCAGTTCGCCTAGTTCCTGCATGCAGCCCATACAAAACTTGTTTATATCCACTACTATTTCTCCGTTCTCATCTCTGACATAAATAATCATCAATTCAAATTGGATTCTTGAGGATAGTAAGGTGTAAATCCAGTATTGCGAGTTTTCCTGTATCCCAAATATAATCCATCCAATGAAACCGACAAATCATCGTGATTTATCAAGAGTTTTATCACCACGGTTGCGATTCCATCTATGGTATCATCATTTTCATCAATATCCCACACACTATATTTGTTTTCATTCAAATTCTTTATTGGGACACAATTCATATATATATATCCATCACTACAAAGAAGGATGCTTTCAATATCATAGTCCTCAGAATTGATTTGTTTACTAAAAATGGTCGCCGAATCTATTTCCTCATTACTTATAATGTCTTTATATGATTTAATTATTTGCTCACCACCTTTATATTCTTTCAACTCATCAACACCTATTTCGGTTGATGCACATTCCAAAAATGTATGATCAATAAACCATATCTTTGTGTAATCAATACATTCAGAAGTAGGATCGGTTACAAACTCCCAGGTGTTAGTTTTCATGTTATAAAGAACATCATAATAACTATAACGATAGACTCCCCCGTTATCATCACTTTCGATCCCATCTACGCGATAATACTTTATAATGCCTTCATCTGTTATTTCATATAGGTGAACATTTTGAATAAGTTCGGTAACACATCTTGATTTACACATCCTAGTATGCCCAAACAACACCTCTTGAATTTCTTCATATCCGAATCCCTGTAAGGGTTCGCAATATGCTTCATCCAAGCAGATAATACATTCTCCATCTACATAGTAAAGTCCCATTGCCTGCATATTCAGATTTTCTTGATATACGCTCTCCAAATAAACAAAGCTCTCGTTTACCCCGTCACTATCAAAATCATCATAGATGCTATAGCAGGTTCTGATATCTGTATCTGGAATATGAAATTCAGAGTCAAAATACTGTTCGCATATATCTATTAATTCATCTTTTGTGTATGATTTAGATTCTTCTGAATTTAACTGCAATTGATAGCTTGAGTCAAAAGCCTCAATGCTTTCCCCCAGGGTATATACACGATATTGATTTGAGATTTTCTCAGTTACCATGCCTTTCTCAAAATATCTTCCGTGCCGAAATAATATTTCGACAGGTTCATGATAACTAACGTCGAAATCCTGCTTATCATAATCCCATATATATTCCATCTTTCTGACCACAGGAACATCCTTGTCATTTGTATCTAATAAATTAGTTCCTTGATATATAAGCTGGGGATTTTCATTTACCACACCCAGAGAAATAGATTCAAGACCATTTTCATCTACTTGACTTTCAATATAAAAGTGAATTGTCTTTCCGAAATGTAATAAACCATGATTGGATTCACCGGAATAAGTATATGAACTACTTGTACCTGTATCCATTACTTGAACTGCATCTTCGACATCGGCATACCAGATCTGTCCGCTATCTCCCTTTGATTCTTCATTATTACTCTGAGGTACAGTTAGTGAATATAGTTCTTTATATCCATCTTCATCGAAATCTTCATACTCAGAAAAGGCAACTTTCTGACCACTTGCCTCCTCTATCATTGATATCAATTCGGGTTCCGTTTTTTCATTTGACGGCTCCTCTTGGGGAGGCTCTTCTTCTGCGGTCGCGCTTACATCCTGAGATTCATTCGCTTGTATACTTTGTTCTATAACAGTTTCCTCAGAATTATCAATTTCGGCTACAGCCTCTTCGTTCCCTCTTCTGCTCAATAGTATTCCAACTACTGCGATCATAGCTATTATCACAGCGGCGATACCAAAGCAGAATGCTGGTTTAACTCTCCGGCCAGTCGTCAATTCTGTTTTGAAGTCAGATATCTTTTGAGGTCGATCTGATACCTTGACTGCCAAGCCGTGCATGATCGCATCAGATATCTTCTTTGGAACATCAGAAACAAGTTTGTTTACAGCTACGACCTTATCTCCGTTCAGAACTCTGTCTGTTGACTCCTGAGGAACTGTTCCGGTGATCATCCTATACATAGTAGATGCAAGGGCATAGATATCCGTCCATGCTCCCTGGTTTCCATCAGGCTGATACTGTTCTTCAGGCGCATATCCGTGTTTAAGGATGACAGTTAGGCTCTTTACATCATTGTTATCAACTATTCTTGCTGCCCCGAAGTCGATCAGCTTCATCTTCCCATCATTCGTGACCATGATGTTATCGGGGCTGATATCTCTATGTATGATCCCTGCTTCATGGACCTTCTCCAGCGAGTCCATGACCGAATCCATCATCTCTATCACTTTCGTATACGGGAGTTTTCCGTCGTTATCATTCAGATATTCAGATAAGGTAACACCATCTATATACTCCATTACCATATATGCGGTGTTATTCTCATAGAAGAATTCTTTTACGGATACTATACCCGAAAGGTTATTGAACTTTGCAAGATTCCCTGCTTCTCTTATGAAGCGATCGATCCCCTTCTTATACTGTTCCTCT
>FMVL01000017.1 GCA_900102235.1 Lachnospiraceae bacterium XBB2008
ACCCACGCGTTACTCACCCGTCCGCCACTAAGTATCAACAAGAACTCACTTTTAGCAAGCTAATCGTTTGTTCAGCGTCAATACTCCGTTCGACTTGCATGTGTTAAGCACGCCGCCAGCGTTCATCCTGAGCCAGGATCAAACTCTCGAATTAAGTTTTTTTCCTGATTCAAAACCTTCTGGCTTCTTATCACGAATTCTTTGGTTGTTTGTTCTCAAAAATTTCTTTAGAATTTTCGAGGTCGCACTGCTGTGTGATCATCAAATTTGATTGATAACTTTTTCAAGGTTCATACGCCATCTTCAGCGGTGACGCAAATGATATGATAACACCGAACCACAGACGCGTCAAGAAGTTTTTTTACTATATTTTTCATAAATCTCTCTTTTTGAAACGCCCCTGTCCGAAGCCACTTTTTTCATGGCTTCCTTGCGGTCCATCCCGGCATCAAGATATAGTGCCATATGGTCCTCTACGGACATGTCTTCCCATATTTTCTGTCTGTCGCGCTCGATCTCTCCGGGATCTCTTCCTTCTATTACAAGAACATATTCTCCGCGCGGTTCATTGTCCTCATAATAAGATACCGCTTCACCAAGAGTAGTCGGAGTTACCGACTCAAACTTCTTGGTCAGTTCACGACATATGGTAAGTCGTCTGTCACCGATCGTATCGATGAGATCCGAGAGGGTCTTTTTCAGATGATGGGGTGCCTCATACATGATGACGGTCCTGTGTTCATCCTTAAGACTCTCCATCACGGATTGCCTTTCCTTTTTATCATATGGAAGAAAGCCTTCAAACACGAAACGACGCGTGTTCAGTCCTGAAAGAGTAAGTGCAGTGATACATGCACACGCACCCGGAAGTGAGGTCACCGTAATCCCCTCTTCATGGCATCTGCGTACCAGGACTTCGCCGGGATCGGAAATCGCGGGAGTTCCCGCATCGGTGATAAGTGCTACATCCTTGCCATCCATCATCTGAGCGATCAGCGTATCCGCTTTGTCGTATTTGTTGTGCTCATGATAGCTGGTCATCGGAGTTTTGATCCCGAAATGATTGAGCAGGCGGATACTGTTCCTCGTATCCTCTGCAGCTATTATATCGACAGCCCCGAGGGTTTCCTTAACACGTTCCGTGATATCCTTAAGATTTCCTATCGGTGTTGCACACAGATACAGCATGCCACGCGCATTTTTAATATCTTTTTTTGCGGAATCAGAATCCATAATCTCTGACCATCTCCTCGGAGTAAACTCCCTGTGAATCATATACTATGAGCGGCTTCTCAACGCGCATCCCGGGTTTGCCTCTGCGCACGGCCTCAATAAGGACCATGTTCGGTTCCTTGTCGGCATAAGGATAGACCAGACGCATTCTCTTCGGTTCCATATGATACCTGATAAGCGTCGTGATGATCTCCGGCAGGCGGAAAGGACGATGCACCATGAACAGGCTTCCTCCGGTCTTCACCAGATGTTCCGAAGCGCTTATGACATCCTCGAGTGTAGCACAGATCTCGTGACGCGCTATCGCGAGTGCGGACTCGGGATTTTGCAGACCGTGATCCGCGATCATATAAGGAGGGTTGCATGTGATCACATCAAAAGAAGCTGCCTCAAATATCGAAGCGGCTTCTCTGATATCACCTGTGACTATGTCGATCTTTGATGACAGGGCATTTAACTCGACGCTGCGCCTTGCCATGTCGGCACTCGCAGCCTGTATTTCAATGCCCGTCAGATGTTCCGCCTCCGTTTTTGCCGACATCAGGATCGGTATGATCCCGGTACCGGTACCTATATCCAGACAGCGGTCCCCTCGCGAAGCTCTGACAAATCCCGACAAAAGAACCGCATCCATTCCGAAGCAAAATCTTTCGGGGTCCTGAATGATACGCAGATCGCTGAGTTCCAGATCGTCTACGCGTTCTCCTTCTTTGACAAGATGATCGTCAGGCATTGTCGCCTCCGCGTTTATTGTTATTGTTTCCGTTATAGTTAGCGTTGTTTCCGGAATTGTTGCGGTTGTTGCGACGGCCGCGGTTGCGGTTATTCCTGTGGCGTCCGCCGTTACCGTGGTCGCCGCCGTTTTTGTCGTTGCCGCCATTTTTGTCGTTGCCGCGTCCGTTGTTATTACGATCAGCTCCGCCCTGGTTCTGGTTCCTGTTTCGCTCGTTTCTTGCCGGACGATCCACTTCTTCGGAAACCGATTCCTCATAATCGCTCTTAACCTGATCGGGTTTCGCGAGTTCAGCAGTGAGTTCGGCTACGTCATCGGGCTCAAGAGCCTTTAACTGCTCAAGTTCCTCGGCGCTCAGTTCAAGTTTGCCCTTCTTACGGCGCTTCTTGAAGCGGATCTCATCTGCATGATATTCCTTCATCTCTTTCTCGTCGCCGTTCTGAACGAGTACGCGGATGGTCTCACGGAAGATGTTCACGCTCTGAACTATTCCTCTTTCACCGAGAGCGGTAGTAACGTAATCGCCGGCGCTCGGAAGCTTACGGTTCTGCTCTTCGTATACTTCCTCTTCGTTATTCAGACAGCACATCAGCCTGCCGCATACTCCGGAGATCTTGGTCGGATTCAGACTCAGATTCTGTTCCTTGGCCATCTTGATGGATACGGGAACGAAATCGGACAGATAGCTGTGGCAGCACAGAGGTCTTCCGCATATGCCCATGCCGCCGAGGATCTTGGTCTCGTCTCTTACGCCTACCTGGCGAAGTTCGATGCGCGTACGGAACACGCCTGCGAGATCCTTGACGAGCTCGCGGAAATCAACTCTGCCGTCAGCCGTAAAATAAAAAAGTATCTTACTGTTATCAAAAGTATATTCGGCATCTATGAGCTTCATCTCGAGATCGTGCTCACGGATCTTCTGCTGACACAGTTTATATGCTTCTTTTTCTTTAGCGTGATTATCGGCAGCCTGCTTGATATCTGTTTCGGATGCTATGCGCATGATGGGCTTGAGCGGTGCTACCACATCTTCGTCGGGGATCTCGGAAGGATCGTTCACACATGTCCCGAGCTCTATCCCCCTAGCGGTCTCTACGATGACCTTGCTGCCCCTTTTGACATCAAAAGAACCGGGCTCAAAAAAATAAACCTTACCGGCATTACGAAATCTTACACCTACAACTGTTTTCATTATCTATACACCTCAACCCTTTCGGGCGCCAAAACATGGCCTTTCCAAATATTTGTTTCAGGAATTCTCCTGAATGGTGAGCATCAGAAGCTCCATCGTCAGATCATAATTGACGTTGGCTTTCAGACGTCTCTTTGCCTTATCTATCGCATCGATTATAGTCTCGATCCCCTCATATGTCGAGCGGTCCGCTACACGGGTTATGTACTGAATCTCATCATGGAAGATCAGGCCGCCCGCATCGCGCGTCGCTTTGAACATCAGGACATCCCTGTACCATACCGAGATTATATCGAGATAATCGGTCGTGTCAAACTTATACTCGCTGATCTGCCTGATGGCATTAGCCACCTCCACGATCTCCATGTCACGGATGTTACGAAGAAGAGAAAGAGCTTCGGTCCGGACATTGTCGAACTCCTCGGAAAGAGCGAGCAGTTTGGCCTTACCGACATTACCTCTCGCAAAAGCGATGCAAAGATCGGCCTTGTCGGAACTCATCCCCAGTTCACCGGTCAGATACTTACGCATCTGCGAATCCTTGACAGGCTTCATGTTGAGAGTGATGCATCTGCTGAGGATAGTGGGAAGCAAAGCTTCGGTCGATGTGGTCAGCAGCATGATCACACCATACTGCGGCGGCTCCTCAAGAGTCTTAAGCAGGGCATTCTGCGCTGCCGGAGTCATCTTTTCCGCTTCATTACATATGTATATCTTCCACTGCGAAGAATAGGGTTTGATGTTGATATCGGAGCAGATCTGTTCGCGGACGTCATCCACGCCTATGCTTCCCGGCTTCTCGTGCGTCACGTGAATGATATCCGGCTGGTTATCGTTCTCAGCCTGTCTGCATGACGGGCACTCGCCGCAGGGCTTATCTCCCTCACCGGTACATTGCAGCGCTTTGGCAAAAAGATTGGCGATATACTCTTTTCCGCTCGATCTCTCACCGTTGATGATATACGCATGCCCGACGTGACCACTGGCGATGGCACCCAGCATATGATCGCGTATCTGTTCCTGTCCTATGATGCTGTCAAATCCTGCCATGTGACTACCTCTGGTTTAAGTGAAAATATCCAATAACAATCCCCTGATCTCACCGATCTTTGCAAGGATGGCAAGATGGTCTTTTTCTTCTTTAACAAGTTCCTGCGCCAATGAATCGAGTGTCTCATCGACCAGTCTCACGATTCCGTACACTCTGTGGCGGCCCTTCCGGTCCAGGAAGTTTTCCCTGGAAAAGGAATGAGATCTGGTAATGATCTCGTTTAAGAAACCTTTGACCAGCGTCCTGTACTTTTTCATGTCACGGATGTCATGATGCTTGGCCAGACGGTTACCCTGACTCTCTATCTCCTCCATCATCTGCGTGAGTGCCTGCTGAAGATCGGCCTCTTCAATGCGGCTGGCGAGAGTGAACTTGAACGATCCGTCTGCCTCCTGTACCTGCTGGGGCTGTTCTACCTGTACGGTCTGTTGTATCTGATTAACCTTGATGTCCAATAGTGTTCCTCACTATATATGCTTTGACTTCACTTAAGCACTCATCCAGGTCTTCGTTGCGAAACCTGTCTTTGATCCCGGCTGCTTCAAGATTCTCATCACTGAAGTCTTCGGTATCCGCAAGAAAGCGTCTGCACATCTCGACGAATTTGGGCTCGGCCTGCTTGTGCTCTCTGCGTACCGCACGGTCTATGCGGATCGAATCATCCACTTCGATGTAGACCGGAAGCACTTTATCGTCACCGAGTTTTTCCTTCAGTTTATTGTAGGCTTCAAGCGTTCCGATATAGATATAGTTTCCGTCGGACGATATCATCTGCTCATCACGGATGGTGAAATATCTCCATATCCCGTGAGCGGTATTGTATGCACGATCCTCGAGGATGGCTCCCTCGAGTGCAAATTTTTCGTACTCCTCTTCCGAAACGAAATGATACTCGATCCCGGAGAGTTCGTTTTTTCTGATGGGACGCGTAGTATAAGGAACCAGGATGTTCAGATTCAGTTCCTTATCGGCGACAAGTCTTTTATATATGGTATCCTTGCCCGTGCAGCTCTTGCCCATCAGGCATATAAGTTTATTCATGTTCTTTCACGATCAGGATCATGCCGCTTTTAAGTCCGGTGATGTTCATACCGGCATCCGCATAAGCATTGACACGATCCGCAACTTTCTTATCTATGATCTCACCCGGTATCACTATCGGGATCCCCGGAGGATAGAGGCAAACATAGGATGCGCTGATGCTTCCCTCTTTCATCTTAGTTATTGCCACTTCGAGATGCTCACTATCCAGCGCCTCCGATGCACTCATGGCGCGAGCAGGTATATGTGTAAGACTTACCGTCACCGTGAGTGTCGATACCTCAGCCTGCTCCTGATTATCACTTTTCAGCTCATCGCTTATGGAAAAAAGCGCATCTCTAAGGCGGTCAAATGAGTCCCCGTCATCCGCGGGACTAAACATCGCGATAACATATCCCGGTCCGTACATCTCGCACTGGATATGATGATCTTCCAGTAATCTGCGGTACAGCTTACCCGCATTCAGATTGGAACGGATGACAACCTTCAGAGGATCGGACGAAGGATGAGCGCTTACATCCACTCCGTATGTATCAGACAGTTCAGTTCTGAACCGCTCCGCGTTAGCTCTGGCTTTCAGGTTATCTGCCGTCAGTCTGCTCTCAATATATTCAAGACATTCATCGATCCCCGCCATCAGTACATAGGAAGGCGAACTGGATTGGAACACCTGCATATAATGGGATATCCTGTCGCTCAGGCTCTTCATCGAGGGGGCCGATAACAGCAATGCCGTCTGAGTCGGCGCCGGGAGCATCTTATGAAGGCTCACGATCGCAAGATCTGCTCCCGCCTCTATGATCTTTTCCCCGAAACCGAATCCCAGATGGGCTCCGTGAGCACCGTCGACCACGAGCACTTTTCCGCGGGAATGGACCGCATCGGCTATGCCGTGGATATCGGCGATCAGACCTTCATATGTCGGTGATGTTATCAGAACGCACTTCGCATCGGGGTTTTCGTCACAGGCTCCGGCGATCCGATCAGGATCCGGCGGAAGTAGGATCTGCCCCTCATCCGTTGTATCCTGCGATATATATATCGGCGTTAACCTTCCGATCTCCGCCGCGAAATATACCGACTTGTGCGATGCGCGCGGCATGATGAACTTATCTGATGTGCGGCACACGCTTAACAGTGCCGCCTCTATCGCTGCCGATGAACCGTTCACCGATATCCATGCACGGTCCGCACCGTACAACGAAGCTGCCCGGTCCTGCATATCGGCGATGATGCCGGTCGGGGCATGGAGATCATCAAATCCGTCGATCTCAGTGATGTCCATGGAATATATGTCTTCCATATCCGGGATAACTGCGCTTCTTTTATGCCCCGGCATATGTAACGGGAGCATGTCACTCCCCGCAAGCGCCCTAAGTCGATCGGTCAGCGTCACTGAACATTCCCCAGTGAAATGCTGATATAGTTACGAAGGTTTCCGTAGAACTGATCCGTATATGAAGGCACATCCAGATATGCATTGGACTGCCATGCGATCTTGATGATCCTGGATACGCATCTGCGTATCTCGTCCTGTGTCAGCATGTTGTCGATGAGTTCCGAGCGGATGTTCGCATGGTCCTTGGGATTGCCGGGACAGATCAGATCGTTGCCTGCCCTCAGGCAGCCGGATGCCGTACAGTCATCACCGTGTTCGGTGGTCGTCCAGTCGGTCATGATGAGACCTTCAAATCCCCATTCGTCCCTTAAGACCTTGGTGCACAGGTCATGGCTGTTGGCGGTATGCACGCCGTTCACCAGATTGTAACTGGTCATGACTGCCATGGGCTGTGAAGCCTTGACACATATCTCGAATCCCTTGAGATATATCTCTCTCAGGGCTCTCTCGTGAACTCTCGAATCGCAATGCATGCGGTTTGCTTCCTGGTTGTTGCACGCAAAATGTTTGATGGTCGTACCGCATCCGCCCTTGGACTGCACGCCGCGGGTCATGGATGCTGCGATGATACCGGTAAGGACCGGATCCTCCGAATAGTATTCGAAATTACGTCCGCACAGAGGATTGCGATGGATGTTCATGCCGGGTGCAAGCCAGAGCGAGGTTTGGAATTCCATCATCTCTTCGGCAACCGCCATGCCCACATCCTCAACGAGAACGGGATCCCAGCTCTGTGCGAGAGAAGTTCCTACGGGGAAAGCGGTACAGAACTGATAATATGTCGTATCGTTCTCGCCTTTTTTGCCTGCTCCGCTCTTAAACAGTCCGTCCTCGACCTTATCCATGAATCCGCTCTGAACGATCCTGCCCTCGGGTGTAACATAGTATTCTTTGTCTAACCTTAATCCCGCAGGTCCGTCGGATAATACCATCGAACCTATACCGCGCGAAAGACAAGCGGTGCTGGTCTCCGCAGCAGATCCGGGCACGGTCATTCCCGATGCTCCGATCTCTCCGTTTGCCTCGCCGCCGGCGCGCGAAGGATCTTCAGCGGCCATCTCGGAAAGGGACGGTTCTCCTGTCGTCATCCTGATCAGCTCGTCAAGATTAAGAGTCTGGGTTACAGCCATTGCTTCAGAATCTATCTTTTCGTCCGCACCGTAATCCACGGTCTGCGTAAACAGAAATGCATCAGATATGTTGATCAGCGGAACGCCGTTCGCTTTTCCTTTTTCAACCCAGGATTTGTATCTGGTGATCCTGTTGGAATCCGACAGATGGAGTTCGGAGAATGTTCTCTGAACGGGGCAGATCGAATCGGTGCTTACCACGATGATGCTGTTGTCCATACGCAGCATTCCGGAAAGTCTGCTGTCTCCGAGGCTGTTGCCGACCCAAAGTCCGTAGTAGCCTTCCTCAAGGATATATCCGGGTTCTTCTTCGCTGTATGAAGTAAACTGATCTATCGGGAACCGGATGTCCATCGTCTGGCTCATTCCGGGACCGATCTCTTCCGTCTTGGCAAAAGCGACCAGCCTTCTGAATTCTTTTTCCAGCCTGCCGTCGGGACAGGACACGTAGATCTGTACGATCTCGCGTCCGGAGTATTTTTCTCCTATGTTCTTAACATTGACGCGCATCGTCACATAGGGTTCCTCGGATCCGCGGCCGTTAACTTCAACAGACTCGGTCGTGATCGCGAACCTCGTATACGATAATCCGAATCCGAATCCGTATCTTACTGCCTTGTGGAAGCTGTCGAAATATCTGTATCCGACATATATGCCTTCATGATAAGCGGCATATTCAAGAGTTCCTCCGTTGGTGGAAAACTCTTTTGCTCCGGGATAATCCTCATAGTTGTATGCCCATGAGTCCGTGAGCTTCGCCGAAGGAGTCACCTTGCCGCTCAGGATGTCCGCAAGCGCGGGGCCGCCCTCCATGCCGGGCTGCGACATATATACTATCGCCTCGATATTGGCAAATTCATCCGTAAAGGAAAGATCTATCAGGCCGCCCGTATTGAGCACGAGTATCACATGCTCGTAGACGTTGCACATTTTACCTATAAAAGCATATTCTTCATCGGTCAGGAGAAAATCGCCGGCTGCATTTTTTCTGTCCGCACCCTCTCCGGAAGTACGACATAGAACGTATATCGCTACGGAAGCGTCTGTTGCAACGGGATCGGAGCCGGTCGGGCGTGGCATGGGATTGCCGGCATATATTTCAAACATACCGTGACTGCCGGGCTCTTCATTCATGGCTAAAAGAGTATCTCTCCATTCAAGGCGCTTAGCCTGATAAATATCCTCATATTCACGAAGCCAGTCTTCGTTGGCGATCTTAAATCCGGCCCGGCGCATTCCGTCTGCGACGCTTACACACTCTCGCTGATTCACGTCTCCGGAACCCGTTCCGCCTTTTATATAATGAACAGCACCGGAACCGTAAAGAGCAACAGAAGAGCCGTTCTCAAGGGGAAGGATCTCGTTGTCGTTGCGAAGAAGCACCATGCCGTCCGCAGCGGCACGACGAGCCACGGCTCTGTGGCGCGTTTCATACTCTCTTACGGCTTCATTTGCAACTCCGGTCAAATGTCTTAATCTTAATTGTCTGCTCATAAAACTCTCCTTACGGCATAGACTCCCATAATCTGTTATATTATACAAAAAAAAAGATGATATGAAAAGCGTGCTCAGCTTCCCATACCACCCAGTTTTGCCATTATCGTTTCCAGGTTTTGCGCAAGGGTCTCAGTAGATACATCTTTAAGACTCTCCGTCACATCGCTCTCCAGATTGTCATCCGCATTTTCCAGATCGGTGCCCGCCGTCATGACAATACTGTTCAAGTGCCCTCCGACCAGCTGATCAATGACCCTCTGCGAACTCAGGCCCCCGGACAACAGGTCCGAAGCGACCTCTTCGGAATTAAGGCTCGACCCTACATTTCCGAGGATCGACTTATCCAGCGAATCGATCAGGAGTTTCATCTCATTAAGCGAAGCGCTGTTTGAGTCCGACGAGGTTTTGGTTCCCGAAGACTCACCCGCACCTATACTCTCTCGGACAACCCCGGTCACATCCGCCGCACTGCCGCCTTCGGCGACGATCTTTTCGGTCTCCTCGGTAAGCCAGGCCCTGAAATCTTCACGAATCCCGGAGGTATCCGTGGTGCCCGGGGAGCTCTGAGTCCTGTCCGATGTCGAAGGCTTGCCCGGTGTGGGTGTGACCGCACCGGTCTGTCCGGCAGGAGCAGTGGCAGCCGAATGGCGCAATCCGTTCAATTGCCATGAAAAATCTATACTCATATATAATAAAATAGCATCAATCATATGGCTTTTCAATTGCGGTCGAGTGTATTATAGTGAGGTAATCATAGCATTGACGGGAGGCGCTGCATGCGTTTTGATAACGAAACCATAGCGGAAGAAGTTAAGAAGATCCAGGGGGCTTATGTCCCTGTCAAGTCAGGTATACTCAGAAGACTCTGCGTCAAAAGTACCCGCTGTTCCAATCTGCATCCCAACCCGGATGATGAGTTTTCCGTTCCCGGAGTAGGTCCGAACTACGAGATCGTCTCGGAATACGTACGGGCGTTTCAGATGGCCCGCCTCCATGACTGGAAATATATGGATGATCCGCTGATCGTGGAAAGGATATACCCATCAGGCTATCTGATCCTGAACGGACATCACAGATGGGCTGCCGCGCAGCGACTGGGTTATGACAGGATCTTCATCAAGATCGTAAACCTCCCTCAGGAGCAGGATGTCGAGAAGATGATCCGCGAATCCAGGCATGACGTCAGAGTCGTGATGGATCTCGACGAAGTGGTATACGCATCTTCCGATGATGAACCGACAGAACCAAGACTCAGTTTCCCATACGATCGTTTCTTCAGGGAAAGGATCAGAAAGGGCATCCCCGGCCTGTTCCGTTTTTTTGAAAAAAGCGGAATAGATATATGGGTATACTCATCCGAGCTGTATTCACTCGATCATGTGGAGATCCTTTTTAAGAAATATCACGTGCACGTGGACGGAATAGTGACCGGCACCACCCGTAAGAGCAGCAAAAAAGATGCCCAGGAACGGCTCTCGAAGATGTTGGCCAACAAATACAGATACACTTATCATCTCGACAGGAACAGCATCGTCAAAACTCACGGCAAGAGCGGTGAATTCGAGGAAAAGGAACTGGACTGCACTGCTGAGGACTGGTCCGCCAAAGTCATTGAAGCAATAAAGGAAATGAACTCCGATGTCGAAAAATGATGCGCCCCAAAACAGAATGCGGGTCTCGTTCGATCTGGACGAAGTTTTGTTCGTTCTGCCCGAAACCCATAAGACCGAGCCGGAACTGATCTTTCCGCTTAATAAGATCTTCAGGGAACGTCTGCGCCTTGGTACTCCCAAGCTGATAAACCGGATGCAGGAGCTCGGGTTCGATGTGTGGGTATATACTTCGTCATTCCGTTCCGAAAGTTATATCAAGTGGCTGTTTCGGTTCTACGGCATCAGATTCAACGGCATAGTAAACGGCACCCGTCACCTCAAGGAAGTGCAGAGGAACAACAAGACCACACTCCCTCAGAAACTGCCGAACAGATACAGGATATCTCTTCATATCGATGATGAATCGATCGTGTGCTCACTGGGCAGACAGTACGGGTATCGCGCCTATCAGCTGGAAGCTCAGGATGATGACTGGGCAGAGAAGATCATCGCCAGAGCCGAGGAGATCCGAACCCTGGAGGCCGAAACGTATCAGAACTGATCCCGGTCATTCGTATCCTCCAGTATCCTTCCCACATGTCTCGTCTCAAAAAACATATCCTTATTGGTCAACACGATGATCGCGGTGGCGATAAATACGACTATCGTTTCCACGCATTTGGTCTCGGGCGTCATGGCTATCTTTTCCTGCATGAAATTCACGAATAAGTGGAAGATGATGCATGCGAGTATCGAACGGTCACTGGCAAGATACACCCATGTGATGATGAATCCCATCGGGATCGCACTCACGAAAAAGTTGATCACAAACAGCGGATTGACCATCAGCGAGGCCTGATAGGTGCCGGAGATGAAGATCAGCGGGAAATGCCAGAATGACCATATCGCTCCGAAAATGACCGACTCCCAAAACCAGTTCATATAGTTGCCGATCGAATCCTCGCAATATCCCTTCCATCCGATCTCTTCCAGTATCGATGCGATTATGATGGTGAACAGTGCACCGGCAATACCCACTCCCGTAAAATTGAAATCCTCGCTGAATGCGAACTGATCGAGCGACTGTCCGAATGCAAGCGATAACAGGATCGAGCAGATGACTATCAGTGCGAACACACCGACGGACAACGCTACATTCAGCCATTTTACTTTATAGAATCCGAATATCTTGTTCTTCAGGTCCTTTTTCAGGGCATCGGATCCGGACGCAAGGATAAATACGGTCGATACCACAGCCGGAGATATGAGTCCGAACAACATTAGTACCATCGAGATGTTTTCCGGCAGGAATATCGCCGGCACCCAGAATATCCATGTAAAAAGATATGCCATCGCGAAGTACAAGACGGGTCTGTATCTGTATCCTTTGTTTCCGTTTTCTTTTGTTGTTCTTGTTTTCATGTTATCATCCTTTCCTTTCGTTTTCGTGGTCAAGGTTTCGGATCTTTGGGGAGAAAAAGAGGATCGCCGAAACCGCTATCAGCATGATGCCGGCCGCTCCGATCACAAGGGCTGATCCGCGTCCCACGCCGATCCCCGCAGCTGTACCGACACTGTCCGCGAGCACCCCCGATAATGCATATGCGGGTATGTATCCCAGTTGGGATATGAAACCTATGAAGCCCCAGGCCCTGCCCTGCAGTTCATTCGGGATATTCGTTCTGGCGAGATAGTCCAGGCAGGAGTTTGCAAACGGAAGCATCGCAAAAAACAGGAATCCGAAGATACATATGAGGGTAACGTTTTCCTTCGCGGAGAATCCGATCATGAAGACTCCGGCCAGAGCAAGGGATATTGCGAGTACAGAAGAATGTCTCCTGCGGATCCCGGCTATTCCGACTATGAGTGCCGTTACCAGCATTCCGAGTGCACAGACCGTTTCCGTAAAGCCCAGTGTCCTTGAATCCGTAAAAGACAGGATCAGAGGCTCTGAAAGTATCTGGATCACACCGATGTACATCGATATGACAGATGAAACGACGATGAGCAGGAGCACTCCTTTTCTTGAACAAACTGCTCTCCAGCCTTCGCCGAGTGTGGAAAGAAAACTTTCGCTGCGTGTTCGGTGTGCGGCCGGGATGCTCTTTTTCACATAAGCGGTAGTCGCAAACGTGATAAAGAAAGTACATATATCGATCGTGAGGAGCAGTCGTATCCCGAAGGGGCCGATCAGGACTCCGGCGATGACGGGAGATATCAGATATCTCGCGCTCCCTGACAGTGAAGTGAGTCCGTTGGCTTTCGTGTATTCTTCGGCTGTCAGCAGATCCGTCACCGTCGCTCTGTATGCCGGTTCAAGGAGAGACGAGAAGACCGAACTGACCGATACACCCAGGCATATCTGCCAAAGCGCGGGCTCACCTGTCATCATGGTGATCAGGATATACAGGATGCCTATGGCCGAACAGCCATCGCCTATCATCATGAGCAACCTCCTGTCATACATATCCGCAAGTGCTCCGGCGGGGACTGACAACAGAAGCGTCGGCAGGAAGCCGAGCAAGGTCACCAGTGCCATCTGCGCAGCGCTCCCTGTCCGGTTGAAGATATAAACACCGAGACCGAAGCTCGTCAGCCCTCCTCCGATCTGTGATATCAGATCACCTGACCAGAGTATTAAGAAATGACGGAATCCGGATCCTGTTTTCATGATGCTCCTTTCTTTTGAGATACGCCCCGACCGACTGCCTGTCGGTAATGGTGCGTAATAAAAGGAAACCTTATCTTTTTAATGAGTTGACCGGTTTCCTTTTTCTTAAAACGGTTACGTCGATCACCTGTTAAACAGTTTCATCATTGACTTCTGGATAGTGCCTTCTTTTGCTCCCAACAATAATTCCATGTTGTACAGAAAAGCCTGTATCCTGTTTTGAACCCTTTCCTGTGACTCATCAAAATCATCATCAAAGACTATTCCGGAGTACAGGATCAGCATCTCGGTCGTTTCCGCCGGGTATTTAATGTTGAAGATGCCCTGCTCATTCCCCTCTTCAACGATACCGGCTATAATGGGGATCACCCCGTTTAGAAGATGTTGCTGCATCTTCTGATGCATCAATGCGTTCTGAGGTTTGTGGACCTGATCTATGATCTCCTGCCCTATCTCGGTATCAACCTGCATGCCGGCTATGGTCATGACCAGCCTGTCGATGACAGGTATGGAAGTGTCAGAAGCGATCGTGCGCGCTTTGGCGATGAGTCCGTCGTTGATCCTTTCGATCATGGAATTTAAGATGTCTTCCTTGGACTTGAAGTGATAATACAGGGTTCCGCGCGCTATGCCTATCCTGTTCAGGATGTCATTGGTGCTGGTGTTGTCGTACCCGTTTGTGACAAAGAGTTCCTCTGCCACATCCAGAATCTCTCTTCGTCTCTCCTGTGCTTCCTTGACCTCTCTCATCTGTGATCCCTTTGCCTGATAAACGCAACCGACAGGTTGTCGGTAAGGTTATGATACACTTATCCGGGATCTGTGTCAATGGTTAATTTCAGCCTTAACCTCAGCCAGTTTATCCAGCCCCCTCATAAGACACACATCATCCTTGATGCGGACGAAAACTGGATCCTGGTGGAGATAACCACTCCCAGGAAAACTGTGCAGAAACTGTTCAGACTCGATTCGATCGATGGCCTGATGCTGGTAAAATAAACCACAGGTTCAATGATTTCCGGACAGATATACATTATAATATTAACAGGTTTACTGGAGCTTGTAGAAAAGCATGGCGTAGACGAAATGGCAAGATCTTAGAGGAGAACAAAACTGATGTATTCACACGACTTTCAGGACTTAATGGACAGGTTTCATCGGATGATCCCTGCGAATGTGATGCTTAAGGATAAAAAAGAGATTCGCGGTTATATATCTGCCATGGATGTTCGCAGTGGGCTTTTCAGCATGATAGGACTTACTGTGGACGAGTTTCATGATGACCTGGCTATATCCGATGTGATCGCAGTAGAGGACATTGATTATCCGATAGCTGCCGGGAAGAGTTTCTATATCTATGTTGATGACGAACGCGGTGGTCATCCGGAAAAGGACAACGAGATCATCGTTAAGTCAGTTAAGGAAGCTCAGCATGTTATCGAAAAATGTCGTGAAGAAGGTGCCGATATCGAGTGCATTGATCTTGATCATGACCTCGGAAACTATGAGCCCTTTGGTGGGGATGCCATCAACCTTGTTTACTACCTGATAGAAAACGAGCTATTCTACCCCATTGCACTGCACACTGCCAACAGTACCGGCCACGATAACATGAAACAGGTCATAGAACGCTATTGGCCTGAAGAAGATGTTTAGAGGACCTATTAGCTTTTTTCACTTTTAAAAGGAAGAGGTAAGTTTATGGAAAAACACTTTGACTCCACAAAAACAATCGAATCCGGCATGACCATCATCAAAGTCCGTTCCAACGATGACGACTTAGATTATCATCTTTTTCCGGTAAAGGTTATCGAGAAGACTCTTAATCTTTTGCGAGATAGTTCTATCCCCTTCGATGCGATCCGGGGTGACGATGAGCACATCAGCATGGTTCCGCTTGCTGAGTCGGGATACAACGTCGAAGATCTGGATGCATCTCAGGTAGTAGCCATACAATCCAAAGTCGACATCGCTGACTTATTTATGATCACCAAGTATGTCAACACACACGAAGGCCCCTTAAGGTATCCTTGCTTAAAGCAGCCGACCTGCCGAAGTTTTCAGATTACTTATCTCCCAAAGCTCAAGAAAGTCTTCCAAGCGAGATTCAGGAGGCTCTTAGGAGATATATGCGGATGTTGATTAACATGACCGATGGAGAAAGGGTTCGGTGCATACTGGATTTTTCAGAGAATGCTTCGTTCGGGAATCTACTTTGTTACTATAACGATCAGGTTAAAGAGTTTATTCTCTCTCATGTTTCCAAAAGACACGCGGAAGAACTCCGCAAGGAGTCGAATTCATAACGGAAACCATGAGCCAGATAAGATTAATGAATCAGAAAGGCTGATACTGACTGAAACACCTTAGTATAACGTATTTGGCTATTATTGTTCTCGCGTCAAGGCTTTTGCGGCATCATACAGCATCGATCCGACCTTCGAAGACGCTTTTGCAGTAGGGTTATCCGACCTGTTTATCATAACAGTCACGCATAGATCCTCATTCAGGGAAAAGCGCCAATCTGTCAAAAAACCCTCGTTCCATCCGCCGTGGCAGGCAAGCTCAGGCCGGGTCTCATCCCCGCGGAATATGCAAAGGCCGCAATTGTCTTTCACCGGCGTCATCATGCGTTTTGCGGTGTCCTTTTTGATCAAACCGCCCTCGCGATAACTTCTGCTTAGCGCGATACCTATACTATTCAGTTCCGAAGGGGTTGTCCAGAAACCTGCAGCCGCTGTCTCCGGATAATAGTGATATCCGTGTTCCGGATCTTCCTTCATCCACAGTTTCCCGCCAAATGCGGCATTCGCGACCCTGTCATTTCCTAACGGCTGAAAATATCCGCTGTTCCTCAGACCCAAAGGTCCTGCTATCTCATTAACAAAAGCCTCCTTCAACTCCAGGCCTGTTATTCTGGTGAACGCAAGTTCAGCAAGGACTATCCCTCCGCCGGAATATCGGTACTGTTTTCCGTAAGGTCTGATCCGTCGCAGTTTTGGAGTATTTCCGCGCCCGCAAAGAACATCATCCGATGAAAGCCTACGAGCAACTGCGGGATATCCCGGAAATCCGTGCAGGTTAAACCCAGCGGTATGTGACAGCAGCGCTGAAAATGTCATGGGGATACGGATATGATCCGAAAGCACTCCCGAGAGATCCGCATCAAGATCGATCACACCCTTATCAACAAATCTCAGAAGAGTAAATGCGAAGACAGGCTTGCTTATCGATCCGGCCTGAAACAGCATATCGGGATTCACCGGAAAATCCTGTCCGTATCGTCCGCTTCCCGAGCAGTATGTCTCCAAAGTATCTCCCTCTGTGACAGCAACGCTCACGCCGTATTGTTTTTGTCCCTTTATCTTTAATATGCCGTTTACATCAACGCTATGGAAAACCATCGTGGTCAATCCTTCAATTCTCCCTATTCGATTTCTATCTCTTTGCAGTCGTTGAACTTCGCAAAGTCCTTCACCGCCCGTTCGAGTGCCGTGCTCAGTTTTTTAGTACGGCGCACGCCGTCTTCCCACCAGATGTTCCTTACGGTTAATATCCCGGTTTTTCTGTCCGGTACTGCTTCAATGCGACCGACAAACCGGTCACCGAAAAGAATCGGCAGCGTGTAATAACCATACCTGCGCTTTACTGCGGGTGTGTATATTTCCCACGAATATTGAAAGTCCCATAACGCAAAGATAAGGGACTTATCCCACATCAATGGATCGAGAGGTGCAATAAACGACATCCTGGGCTTAAAATCGGCACCGCCGTCAAGTACTGCTCTCATAAGTTCTGCATCTTCAGCCCTGTAGTAGAAAGGTTGCTTTATGTCTTCCACCATTATTGGGATTATCTTTCCGGCTTCTGTCAGAATCTCAAGAGCCTTTTTGCGTTCAGCTGCATTAATGTCCAAGCCCAATAGGGCCGTGCTGTTCTTGTCCCAGAGCAGGCCTGTCGCACCGATACGCCTTAAGACGCGCCAATGCAGAAATTCCTCATCTGTCCTGCAAGGATTATCCGCTTCCAGGATATCTTTGGGAAGGCACTTTCTTGCAAGATCGTAGTATTTTCGGCTTCCCTTCTTGTGGTGAATAACAAGTTCGCCGTCTGTATACAGTTGCTCCAGCACAGATCGTGAAGCCCTGGATTTCTTCTGCCAATTACCGCTCCAATGCATCGAAGAATGCCAGTAAATCTCACCTTCTATGGGAAGAGATTCGCTCGATACGGGACCGTTTTCTTCGATGTATTCAATTGCCTGTTTCTCGAGTTTTTGTAATCCCTTAAATGTCCTGCCGAGATTTCTGCTTCTTTCTCTGTAGGACGAGAAATACGGCCAGTCTTCAGAAGACCAGATGGATAGTTCCTTATCTGCATAATCGACAAGTTTTCTGTCCTTATATAGAAGGTCATAGAGCATAGACTTTTTGAAGTTCTTAACTCTGGACTGAAGTGTGAGTTCAGCATTCTTGCCACAGACATCAACAGGATCAAACTGAATGCATCCGGCCTGACGCACATAATCATAAGCTCCGTCCTTACCGATGAAACGGTACTGACCGATAAGCCCCTGCTTTGAGAGTATGAACTGCCTTGCCTGTTGTCTGGTTATAGCCTGCATAACCCCTTCAGAAATCCTTTTCTTGTTTCCTTGATAAATACCTCTTTATTTATAGTCATCCGATACCTCGGAAAAAGTACGTATGCCCTTTATATAATCATGATAAGCATTCTCAGGATCTTTGCCATGAAAAACCTGACAAAGACCGCACATATCGCAATCCGCGATGCATTTATCATAGCATCACCTCACACGATATTCCTGCCTTGACGGTATCTGTCCATATATTCGGAGTTAATTTCCCGAATCTCACGCTTTCCATCTATATAGTCCTGATAGATATCCCAAGGTGAACCACCTCCAAGCCAGCAGGATGAACAGTTCTCGCATCCGCCTCCGCAGTCCATGGAGTTCTTAACGATCACTTCACGTTCTTCTTTGGTAGTATCTTTTATGAGAATTGATTTAAACTCCATAAGTTCCTCCATAGGTTCCCACTAAAGTCCCTTCACCGTAAGGACTTTCGGAGTTTTCCGGGAGACCTGTTCTACAAACTGCCGATTTGTATTATTCTATCATAAAAAAAATCCCTCAACCACAAGGGCTGAGGGACTCTTGACAGTGCCCAGAACCGGAATCGAACTTTATTATTTTATTAAGAAAGGAGTAAATCCAACCTCTGTTCCGGTTTGCATCAATTTGCATCAGCCTACTACTGTAGTGTAGTAGGCTGTAATGTGTTTGGTTAAGTATTATTAACTTAGAAGTTACCATCAAACCATGGAATATCTCCAGGGTCTGATATTCTATCTGATGGTATTCCGTATGACTCTAATTCTTCTCTTGTTACCCAGTTACTGTTGTCCTCACTTTGCTGTGATGTATTATTGCTTGGTTGTGGTGTTGAATTATTGTTACCACTACTTGGCTTAGTTGTCTGCTCCTGAGGTTTCTCTGTAGTTAAGAACTTATCAGAAACATACTGTTTTACACCATTGACTTCTATTTCATACCATCCTGTAGTCTTTGAACGACCTGTGACTTCTACTGACTGCTTATATGATAGACCACCTATCTTTTCGTAGTCAGTTGATGGACCTTTACGAGTATTGCATGCCTGTGTTGCATACATAGTAACGGGTTCCATTGATTCAATTTCAAACTCAGTAACTTCCGCTTCAGACTCTTCTTCCTCTTCAGGCCGGTTAATTGGAATCGTGACATTTATTTCTTTAGAACGATTACCCATAGCATCAACAGCAACGAAGGTATACGTGATTTCCGATACTTCTTTATCAAGATCTGAAGGAATATCCAACATAAGCTGGTCTCCATCCTCTGCTACAAAATAAACCTTATAATCAGATTCATCTTCTACTTCAACATAATCCGCTGCAGTAATCTTTGAGCCCTGATCAACAGAGTCTATCTTATTCTTTGCACTTATATTTGGCGCAGTAGTATCGACAGGTTCACTAGATTCTTCAGCTGGTTCCTCTATTGTTTCATCTTCTTCAACCTCTGATACTTCTGCTGTTTCTTCTACCGGTTCAGGCTGAACCGGGGCAGTACCGCATGCGCTCACAGATAATGCAACAGATAAACCGATTGCTGTTCCAAGTTCTTTTCGGATCATATTTGTACTCCTTGTAGTCAGATAATATCACGGTACTGTTATATATTCAATTCATATTAACCAGTACTCCGAGAGGGGCATAACCCCCCTCTCGGTTGTCAATATCAGCATAACATGTCTGATAATAACTTTAAGCTTTTCTTTAATCTGTCCAAACCATCAAGAACATTCAGATCGGAACACTTACAAATAGATCCATCGACGAACCTATATGTAATCTCAAAGGAAGTTAGTTGGTCAGATGAATATCTCTTCGTTAGAGAGCCAAATAAAGTGGTTGGAGAAGAAATTCTCATTACATCTCAAGGGCTTCAGAAAGGTCTAAAACGGCTTTGTGAAAAGGCTGGCATTAAATATCTTCCACCACATCAAATTCGCTTTTCAGATGCTACTCTTATGGCTATCAGTGGCGAAGGAGAGTTCGCTATTATGGGATGGATGGGGCATACCACTTCTCGAATGGCCTCCCACTACATCCGAAAGGCTAAAAACCTCGTTCCGGTGTTTGGTCCCAACTGGTCCCAAAGCGTTCAGGGCATAGAAAAAGCCCCAGCCACAAGGGCTGGAGCCTTCTCAAAGGAGTGCCCAGAACCGGAATCGAACCAGTGACACGAGGATTTTCAGTCCTCTGCTCTACCAACTGAGCTATCTGGGCGAATAAGCTATTATGCGCGAGAAAAGCCGGTACGCGAGATGAATGGACGCTTTGAAAGCTTGTTTTCATAAGCGGATATTCATCGAAGCGGACCAGTTTGCTCGTATATACGAGCAAACGTTCATCTCGAGAAACGAAGTTTCGAGAGATGGGCTTTTCGCATCTCGAGAAGATTCGAGAAAAAAAAGTAGCGGGAGCAGGATTTGAACCTGCGACCTTCGGGTTATGAGCCCGACGAGCTTCCAGACTGCTCCATCCCGCGGCAAATGGGCTTAAGTGGACTCGAACCACCGACCTCACGCTTATCAGGCGTGCGCTCTAACCGGCTGAGCTATAAGCCCATATAAAGTGGAGATGGTGAGATTCGAACTCATGACCCCCTGCTTGCAAGGCAGGTGCTCTCCCAACTGAGCTACACCCCCACAATGGGTGGAGATGGATTCGAACCATCGAAGTCGTTGACAACAGATTTACAGTCTGCCCCCTTTGGCCACTCGGGAATCCACCCATGTTGTTAAATATTTAAGAGCCGATATTCGGACTCGAACCGAAAACCTGCTGATTACAAATCAGCTGCTCTGCCAATTGAGCCATATCGGCGAATCTCTCTTATTATAAATGGGGCCTATAGGGCTCGAACCTATGACCCTCTGCTTGTAAGGCAGATGCTCTCCCAGCTGAGCTAAGACCCCATATAATCGGATCCTAAAAAGGAAACGACCCAGAACGGACTTGAACCGTCGACCTCCGCCGTGACAGGGCGGCGCTCTAACCAACTGAGCCACTGGGCCAGGAAAACCATACCGAGAAATATCTCTACAAATCCTATCTTGATGAAGCCCTCGACCTATTAGTACTTATCAGCTGAATACATTACTGCACTTACACCTTAAGCCTATCTACCTCGTAGTCTTCAAGGGGTCTTACATGTTGGGATATCTCATCTTGAGGGGGGCTTCACGCTTAGATGCCTTCAGCGTTTATCCCTGCCGGACTTGGCTACTCTGCCATAGGATTGGTTCCTAACAGATACACCAGTGGTCCGTCCACCCCGGTCCTCTCGTACTAAGGGCAGCTCCTCTCAAATATCCTCCGCCTACGCCGGATAGGGACCGAACTGTCTCACGAC
>FMVL01000012.1 GCA_900102235.1 Lachnospiraceae bacterium XBB2008
TAGGATAAACACACCAATCCACAGCATCTTTAACAGCATACCCGATACCTATAGAGAAGGTAAAGAATGGGTATGACTATATAATACGAGGATATATTTATATGTATTATCATAGACAACTCGAGCAGAAGATTCTGCAAACGGCAGGTGAATACGCTTGCATTACTTTATATGGTGCCAGACAGACCGGAAAATCCACCATGATCAGGACCCTTTTCCCGGATTATGAATACGTAACTTTGGATAAAAGTAATGAGAGGATACTGGCTACGGACGATCCCGAGCTGTTTTTGGATTCTCACAGTACGCCGCTTATAATTGATGAGATTCAGAAAGTTCCTGATCTGATGGAAACTATAAAGATCAGGATTGACGAGATGAAACTAAAAAGCGTTACCGGTGAAGTTCCCATATCTCTAATGTATATCCTCACCGGGTCGAATACCCATGAGATCCGGGAGCGTGCTTCTGAGACATTGGCGGGAAGAACTGCGCTGATAGAAGTTAATTCTCTCTCTGAATGTGAGAAACTTAAAATATCGGGGGGAGAATTCATTCCTGATATAAAAATACTGCAGGCAAAACAGCAGGCATTAATACCCAAGAACAGGCATCTTATCTTTGAAGAGATTTTTCTGGGCGGAATGCCTGAATTCTGGATAAACAGACCTGATAGAGATACTTTTTTCGAAAGCTATATATCTACGTATCTGGAAAAAGACGTCAGTCGCATGATAAATGTCGGAAGGTTGGATGATTTTCGGAAATTTATGAGGATTGTTGCGTTGCGTACATCGCAGCAACTTGATCATGTTGAGATCGGAAATGCAGTGGGGATAGATTCAAGGACATCCAAAAACTGGTTATCGATATTGGAAGCATCCGGCATAATAATGATTTTACAGCCGTATGCAAGTAATCTGGCAAAAAGGATCATAAAAACTCCGAAGGTTTATTTTATGGATACAGGTCTGTGTGCATTTTTGTGTGGATGGTCTGATCCCGCAATTCTTGAGGACTCACCTATGTCAGGAGCCTTCTTCGAAACATATGTTGTCAGCGAAATTGTTAAGAGTATCAGAAATTCGGGAAAGAGAATAGAGAATACCCTGTTTTATTATCGGGATAGAGATCAAAAAGAGGTTGATCTTATCTACGTAAAAAATCAGATATTGTTTCCGATCGAAATTAAAAAAGGTATAGGAAAGGACAAAGCAGACAAAAACTTCAGAATACTGGATCAATACAAAATGCCTGTTGAAACGGGGCTGATCATCGATACGTCGGACAAGGTGTTTCCGCTTAACAGGAATGCATATTATTGTCCGGTAGGAATGATAGGATTATAGATAAACTCCGGCTTTACAAACTCAACCCCGTTTTCGAGAAGGTGGTCGATCATTATCTTGTAGTAATCCGGGACCATGGCCAGCGTTTCCTCATGGTCGTGCATAAGGATTATGTGGTTTGAGCCTTCTTCGAGAAGAACTCCTCCACTCGGGGGATCATCATCATGGATCCGCTTGAATACATCATCCATCGTGAAGCCGCTTCCGGGCCGGATCTGATACTCCGCAAAATCGAAGGTCCAAAGGGTATCGATGTCTTTGTCTAAGCCGTTTTCCTTCCACCAGGGATAAGAGATCTTTCGGTCATCGAGTTTGCTGAAACCTTTATCCATAAAATACTGTTCGTATTTTTCTTTATTATCCCCGCCTTTGCTCCCATAGGGGAATCTGAAAGGGCGGTACTTTCTTTCTATTCCTGCCCGGTCATAAATATCATCAAGAAGCGCTTCGTTTTTTTCAATCTCCTTAATGCCGTCTTCGAAAGAAATCTCCGCAAAATTCGGGTGAGAGTAACTGTGATTGCCGACGATCATCCCATGTTTCAGCGCGTAAACGACATTTTCGGGATATTTCTCCAGGCGATCACCCTGAGCAAACATCAGAGCAACAATCCCCCTTTCTGTAAGATAGTCAACCAGTAAGGGGGTATTGCTTGTTGCTATATCATCAATTGTAAGGATTGCTTTGACCGATTTCATGGATATAAGTTTACTACGATCACATTTTCCTGTACAGTTTCACGGCAATGAACATGGTTATGATCATCCAGACGGTTCCCCAGATTTCCACCGACCATAACGGTACAGCACCGCGTTGATAAAGTGCCGGAAAGGTATCCATCAGCATATGCAGAAGGATAGCACCGGGCAGGCAGATCTTTTTTGCGCAAGTGACTCCGTAATATACGATGACCGTAAGTCCGATATGAAAGAACATCGCGATCAGACGTTCATAGATGTTCATAGCCATCATCCCGTAATCAAATGCGGCTACAGTCTGAACGGAAGGAAATATTGCCGCGGAATTCTCCTCTGTAATGCCGAGAGTACTGAATGCAGCTTCCATATCACCGGCAGAAAACATGACAGCTATAAGCAGAAAACTGATCATGGAGGGGATCAGCACTGCCAGTATCTCTATCCCGCCGTGACCGATTCCGTACAGTATTGCGTTTTCACGGGTGCGGTTCTTTTTCATAATGTATTTAAGGACGATATATCTTCCGCACTCCTCAAAAACACCGGCCATAACGGTTCCGTATAACACAAAAGCGACAGTACTACCGTTAATGAACCGGGAAACCGGATTATCCGAAACGATACAGAGCATGTGTACTCCCAGCTCCAGAACCCGGGCAGAAACGATAAATCCGACTGCACCGGCGATAAGCCAGCTGATCTTCGTCTGCTCTTTATTCTTTATTCTCCAGAATATGAAGAAAGCGACCGGGATCGCAATCATCAGGATGATCGTGATGACAAGAGCCGGAATGCTGCTTTTGCCGATGACTATATTCTCTAATTCTTTCATTCGTGATCACCTCCCCAGACTTCTACGCAGAATCCCCTTTGACCGCAGGCTGTGCAGGTCAGTTTGCGGGTGGTCGGCGTATGCTTTGCCCAGAAGGCATCTTTCAGAGATGGTTTGAATACCTCGTGGCATTCGGGACAGATGTATTTTACATGACCGAAGTAGTATCGGGTTACCAGTATACCCCAGGGAATGGCCACCAATATCCAGATGACGAACGGCCACCAGATACCTCTGACGATCCAGAAAATGATCGAAAACCATTGAAGTGCCGTAACAGGGATTCCGGTCAGGATCATCATCATGCGCATCTTTTTCAGTTTTTTCTTGTTTTCCATTAATAAGGCTATGTCACCTATGGATTCGAGAGAGAAAGACGTTTTGGTTTTGAGTCCGTTTTTCAGTTCCCGCAGCTTGTCGAGTTTTTCCTCTTTATCGGAGATCTCATCCGTAAGAGCCTTCTCCTGCTGCTCGATCAGCAGAGAGATCACTTTCTCGGGATGTTCTTCCTTAAGTATCTGTGAGATGGCATCGATCGGAATATCCAGTTCTCTTAAGAAACAGATGATCTTCATAAGTTTCAGATCGTCTTCCGAGTAGAGCCTTCTCCCGCCTTCGGACAGATCGCTGGGGATCAGGATTCCGCGGGTATCATAATATTGAACTGTCCGGACTGTGACTCCGCAGAGCTTCGCAAGCTCTCCCGTTGTGTATTTTGACATAGCTCTCACCTCCTTTCGCCACATATCCTAATACATGACGCTGCGTAACAAGCAATACGTTACGCAGGGGGATTTTTTGCTTTTTTGGAATTTCTGCCGTATTAGCGGATATATAATATATAATATATCGGAATGGAGGAGAACATTATGAAAAAATTCGGTAATAACAAAAAGAGAGCAAACCTTTTACCCCTGATCCTGGCTGCGACCATGCTTTTATCTGCATGCGGCAGTGAGGAACAGGACCTTTCGGCTCCTGTGGTTGAGTCGATAGATGCCGTGTCCGATACGCAGCAGGAGACGGCCGGTCAGCCGGCAGCACAGCAGGAGGCACCTGAACAGCCGGTTGCTCCCGCAGAAAACGCAGGAGAAAGCTCTGATGTGCTCACGGAAGAACAGGCGTATGCCGCTGTGATCAACTACAATAAATCCATCGGTTCGGGTTATGACGGTGAGATCAACTCGGACGGATACTCGGAGTACTGGGACGTATCAACCGAAGACGGAAAGATAGTTGTATTATACCGCTCCTATACTGCCGCGCAGATCCGCTACTATGTAGATCCGGTTTCCGGAGAAACGTATGTTACGGAGCTTGTCCCCGGGATAATTGATGAGGAACAGGAGAACGGAGAGACGTTCAATGCCAGAGATTATCTGGAAGGTCCCGGGCAGAGTGCACAGACGCAACCCCCCGCTTCTTCGGATGCCCCTGTTGAGTATGAGACGGCCGACGGTTTTATGGGATCATTCCTGCTTTCATCTGACAGGGACAAGATCGATACGACCAATGATTACGGAGTCTTCTACAGAGTGATATATAAAGCAACTCTGGAGGGTGATGAACTTACGGCATGCGGCTCCATGGATTACAGGAATTCAAAGGATCAGGATCCCATTACGATCTCTTCTGATGTCACGCATGTTTTCAAGGTTGATGATAATACCGTATATATGAAGGGCGGCGAAGAGGGTACGGAAACCGTTTCAAAGGAAGAATTCGCCGGTTATCTTGAGAGCAGGAAAGACTCCGGGATGTATTTTGAGGTGGAGATCGTTAACGGCACGGTTAAGACCGCTCAGATGTACGCTCAGTAATCTCGAAAAAGGTACTATATAACATCCCTTTCAAACATGGTAAAGTTTTCTCATGGAAAACAAAACCAAAGCCTGAAAGGAGAGGTTATGAAAGCTAATATCCGTCTTATACTGTTGGGAGAACTTATTCTTGTCGCCGCGATATTTCTGTTTATGCTCATTGTCGGCGGAGGCGGATTATCATCCGTTATCTGGTTTATCGATCTTCCTTCGATTATAGTCATTCTTTTGTTCCTGATCCCCGGTCTTATGATCATGGGAGCGTGGAAGGATTTCGTGAAAGCATTTTCTGTCGGGATCAGACCTTACCGTCTCTTGGAACTTAAGAACATAATCGGAGCCGTGGGAGCAGCACAGAAACTGACCGCTTTCGGCGCACTTGTGGCAATGATCATGGGTGGCGTGTTCATTATGGGCAGTCTGGATGATATGTCGAGTCTCGGCCCCAATCTTGCGGTATGTTTTCTCACCGGTTTCTATGCCGTCCTTATTGAGATTTTTCTTCTTCCGCTTAAGCTGAATGCCGAGCGTAAGATGAACGAAGAGATGGATTTTGAAGATGAATGATCCCGGGATCTCTAAGGGAAAATATCTGGATAAAGCAAAAAAGTTCGGGTTCACTAAACGTGAACTCGAACTTGGCTATCTGAAAGTGTCGGGATTTTCAAACCGGCGTATCGCGTATATGTTCGGTATTTCCGAGCAGACCGTCAAAAACCACTTCACACACATTTACGAAAAAGCATGGGTCCCCGGGAAAAAGGAATTCCGCGATCTGTTTACGGATGTTGACAGATAGGGAATTGCTAAAGGGGTGAAATTTCTCCTTATTAATGCTATTATAACAGTACTTGAAACTGTTCGGTTTCATATTCTGTATATCAAGGAGAAAGGCTAATGAGAATATTGTTAAACATCCTGTGGATCATCTTCGGAGGCCTGATCAGCTGGCTCTCATGGATCCTTGCAGGTTGTCTGTGGTGCGTAACTGTCGTGGGTATCCCTGTAGGGTTGCAATGTTTTAAGCTTGCTTCCATTTCGCTCAATCCCTTTGGAAAAGAAGTTCAGTATGAAGGCGGAGCCGTGTCATTTCTCTTAAACGTGGTCTGGTTCCTGTTATCGGGGCTGTTGCTCGCGCTTGAGAACTTTGTCTTTGGCTGCATTCTCTGCATTACGATCATAGGAATACCTTTCGGAAAGCAGTTCTTCAAGATCGCAGGTCTCGCACTCAGACCGTTCGGAGCAACCGTTGTCCGTGTGCACGTTTTCTGATAACAGGTTTGGGGGGATTAAATGAATAATATCACGTTTATCGGCTTACTTTTCCAGATACTTCAGTTTGCGGTCATCTCCGTCGGGTACTGGAATATCTTCAAGAAATGCGGAGTAAAACCGTATTATGCCTGGATCCCTTTTGCCAGGGAGTATCATATCGGACTTTGTGCGAACAGAGAAAAAGAAGCACGCACTTATACGATAATCGCCGTACTCAGCGAGGTGATCGGGGTAATCAACAATTTACGCAATGACGGATCATCGTTTAGCCTGATCGTTGCAGTTATATATTTCTCTCTTCAGATAACTTTGATCGTCTATATGATCAGGATATATCTGGGTCTCATCGAGGTCTTCGGCAGGAAAAAGAGATGGCTGTTCGGGTTTATCTTTATTCAGATGATAACCACTCTTATCTGGGGATTATCGCCTAAATTCGTTCCCCGCAAAAAGGTGGAGGATCCGAGTGCTGAAGAAGGTGTTAAGGTAAGCGGTACCGAAGCACCTGTCATCGAGAGCGGCCTCACGGTCAATATCACCGAGCGTAAGGTCATTGATTTCTTCAGGAAAAAAGTCCTGCTTAAGGATATTCACATGAACATTCCCAAGGGTCATATGGTATTGCTCCTGGGAGGATCCGGTGCAGGCAAGACAACATATCTGAATGCGGTCACGGGTTATGAGAAGGCCGATGCCACAGTCAAACTCGATGGTCAGGATATCTATACGGATTATGCCAAGATGAAATATGATGTGGGCTTCGTTCCACAGCAGGATCTTATGAGAGGTAACGACACGGTTGCTCTTACTCTTACGGATGCCGCATCGCTCAGACTTCCGTCCAGCGTTTCGTTTTTCCAGAAGAGAAAGCGCGTGAACGAGGTGCTTGAAGAGTTCGGACTCGCTACTGTCAGGAACAGCCTGGTCGAGAAACTTTCCGGCGGACAGCGTAAGCGTCTCTCCATTGCGATGGAGTATATCTCCGATCCGACTCTGTTCATTCTTGATGAACCTGATTCGGGTCTTGACGGCGTGGTAGCCAGAGGCCTTTTCGAGAAACTTCGTGCTATCGCGGATCAGGGTAAGATCGTTATCGTTATCACACACACTCCTGACAGAGTCATCGATCTGTTCGATGATGTGATAGTGCTTGCCAAGGATGCATCGAGGACGGGACGTCTTGCATGGTATGGTCCGGTCGATGAAGCGCGTGAGTTCTTTGGCAAGGATTCGATGGAAGGGATCCTCCTTGCGATCAACCAGAAGGATGAAGGCGGAGAAGGCAGGGCGGACGAATTCGTTGAAAAATACACAGATAAGTATCAGAAGGAAGCGGGGTGAGCATAATGGAAATAGATACTACAAAACATACCGGGCGATTCCCGCAGATGATCATATATCTCGGAAAACTTTTCAGGATGTTTATTTTTCAGAACGACTGGAAAGTTCTGCCGATGTCGGCGATAATAGCAGGTCTCGTTTCCTTTGCGGTTGGTGCTGACCTTTTCAAGACCATGGAAGGTACCCTGATGGGAACCTTTGCTCTGGCGTGCGTCTGCATCTGGAACGGGTTCTTTAATTCGATCCAGGTTATCTGCAGGGAAAGAGCGATCATCAAGAGAGAACACAGATCGGGTCTTCACATCAGTTCCTACATAGCCGCTCACGTGATTTATCAGTCGGTTCTTTGCATGGCTCAGTCTGCGATCACGCTGATCGTTCTGTACTACACCAAAGTTTCTCTGCCGACCAAGCCGCTGATCACATCGATCGCTGTTTTTGATCTTTGGCTGACCATTTTTCTGGTAACGTTCTGTGCGGATATGATGGCCCTTATGGTTTCGGCCCTGGCCAGGACCACCACTACGGCCATGACGGTCATGCCGTTTTTGCTCATATTCCAGCTTGTCTTCTCGGGCGGATATTTCTCTCTGCCTGCAGCGGCTCAGCCCATAACCAATGTTACCATTGCCAAATGGGGACTGACTTCTCTCTGTGCACAGGGAGATTATAATTCACTTCCCATGGTCTCAGTCTGGAACACCATGTTCAAGATGAAGGATGTTGAGGTCGAGGGACAGAAACCCGTATTGGAAATGCTGAAGTACGCTGAGCAGAACAACATGAAAGAGGATATCCTCATGCAGACAGCATCATACAACAAGATAGAGAATTACAACTTTGATCCTTCTGTCGTTTACCGCTGTTGGAGATGGCTCCTGCTATGGATCCTCGTATATATAGCAGTCGCGGTGGTGTCGCTCGAATTCATTGACAAAGACCGGCGTTAGGAGCCGGAGCATATAACTATCCCACTATTATAGGAGGACATTATGGGGAAAACACTTAAGGACATTCAGAAACTGATCAAGGATCAGGGGATCGCCATGGTGGATTTCAAACTGACCGACATTGACGGCAGGTGGAGACACTTAAGCATCCCGGCAGAGCGCCTGACAGAGAGCACGATGGAGCACGGTATCGGATTCGACGGTTCGAACTATGGCTATGCACCCATCGAGAACAGTGACATGGTATTCATTCCGGTTCTCGATTCGGCAGTCATCGACAGATATTCGGAGGTTCCCACACTCTCCATGATAGGTGATGTTCGCGTCATCGATCTGCCGAAGAACAGACCTTTTGACCAGTATCCGAGAAACGTCGCCATCCGCGCTCTTGAATATATGAAGGAGATCGGCGTGGCAGATCAGATGGTCATCGGACCCGAGTATGAGTTCTATCTCTTCGACGAGGTCAGCTACAATACCGATTACTATGATATGTTCACATCTATACATACATCCCAGGCGGCATACGCATCCGGCAGACCCGACAACAACAACGGCTATCAGGTGATGCCCGGTGCCGGATATCATAATTCTCTCCCTACCGATATCCGTAATGACATCCGCAGCCGTATGTGCATGGTCATGAAGGAATGGGGAGTTGATGTTAAGTATCATCATCCCGAAGTCGGCGGCAGCGGACAGATGGAGATCGAGGTTGAGCTCGGCGATATGCTTAAGCTCGCGGATGATACGATGTCAGCGAAATACGTCATTAAGAACGAGGCTGCAGCAGAAGGCATAACCGCAACATTCATGCCCAAGCCCCTCGCAGCGGAAGCAGGCAGCGGCATGCATGTACATATGCTTCTGTTCAAGGAAGGCAAGCCCGTCTTCTATGATAAGAAGGGATATGCACAGCTCAGCAAGGAAGCACACTGGTTCATGGGCGGACTTCTTTCCCATGCCCGTTCACTGTGTGCGATCACGAATCCTTCCACCAACTCCTATAAGAGACTGGTTCCCGGATTCGAAGCACCCGTTACCATCGGATATGCGATGAGTAACAGAAGTGCCGTTATCCGTATCCCGGCTTATGCCAAGACTCCCGAGACCAAGAGATTCGAGCTTCGTAACCCCGATGCCACCTGCAATCCCTACTATGCATACGCAGCTATCCTGATGGCAGGTCTTGACGGTATCAAGAAGAAGATCGATCCCGAGAAGATGGGATGGGGACCTTACGACTTTAACCTCTACACCCTTTCCGAGGAGGAAAAAGCAAAACTTACCGGCCTTCCCGCAACCCTCGAAGAAGCGCTTAAGGAACTCGAGGCAGATCATGATTATCTGACCGCAGGCGGTGTATTCCCCGAGAGACTCTTAGAGCAGCTGATCGCGCGTGAACGCGCATCTGCATCCAAGATCTCCAAGCTCCCTCATCCGATGGAGTTTGCGATGTATTACGATCTGTAATTTTTGATTGATTTTTCGTGATTATTCATATATACTACTGTTTGTGTCTGTGGAAACCGCGGTGTTTTGTCATCCGGTCAGGACACAACAGTATATATATGATATGGTGCTGTAGCCAAGTGGTAAGGCGTGGGACTGCAACTCCCTGATCATCGGTTCAAATCCGTTCAGCACCTCTTACGGAATGCCCCAAACTTTAAGGTTTGGGGCGTTTTTCATTTGAGGTGGTTAATGCGGGCAGGCAATATGGTACAATAAGGTAAATAACATAAAGGAGGATGACAGCCATGTTAAAAGATTACAAAAAATCCGAACGGCCCTCAGATGAGGAAGTTGAAAAACGACTTGACGCATTAAGAGCCGCTCTTTCCACCAAACAGACTCTTATCAAAGAGCATAAGCTTCCGGTTCTGGTGATCCTTGAAGGCTGGGGTGCTGCGGGAAAAGGAAGTGTGCTCGGTAAAGTCATCCGCAATATAGATCCCAGGTTTTTCAAGGTTGCGACCATGGGCGAGAAGACAGAGGATGACTTACGCAAGCCATTCCTTTACAGACATTTTGTCAAGATTCCCGAAGCAGGGAAATACCAGTTTCTGGACGGAAGCTGGATGGAGGAAGTTACCGGCGAATATCTGAGCGGTAAACTTTCAGATAATGAGTATCTAAGCCGTATGGCGAGCATTAGGAATTTCGAGAGACAGCTCACCGATAACGGATATCTGGTCCTTAAGTTCTTTTTCCATATCGATAAAAAAGAACAGAAAAAGCGAATAGAGAAGCTTACGGAAGACAAGAATACAAAGTGGAGAGTCAGTGAGTTTGATACGTGGCAGAATAAGCATTATGAAAAATGCATGGACGTATATGAAGAGTATCTTTCACAGACCAATCAGTCACAGGCGCCATGGTACATCATCGATGCCAAAGACAAAAAATGGGCGCAGGTCCAGCTGCTTGATATTCTCGTGAACGGGATCGATACCGCTCTTTCACGCGGAGCACAGGCAGTTCCCATTCTTCAGAATGTATTTCCTCTAAGAAAGACACCGAAACTGTCGGAGATCCCGCTTGATAAGGCAGTACCGGATGATGAATACAAAGAAGAACTGGACAGGCTTCAGAAGAAACTTGCCAGGCTTCACAATGAACTCTATCGCAAGAAGGTTCCTGTCATCATCGCATACGAGGGATGGGATGCGGCCGGAAAAGGCGGGAATATCAAGAGGATCACCGGAGCTCTTGATCCCAGAGGATTTGAGGTGCACCCGATTGCCAGCCCTGAACCTCATGAGAAGGCAAGACATTATCTGTGGAGATTCTGGACCAGACTTCCCCGCACCGGTCATATAGCGATCTTTGACCGTACATGGTACGGGAGAGTTATGGTTGAGCGCCTCGAAGGCTTCTGCAGCGAAAACGACTGGCAGAGAGCCTATAATGAGATCAATGAATTTGAGAAAGAACTTACTGACTGGGGTGCCGTGGTGATCAAGTTCTGGGTTCAGATTGATAAGGATACCCAGCTGAAGCGTTTCACCGACCGTCAGAACACTCCCGAGAAACAATGGAAGATCACGGATGAGGATTGGAGAAATCGCGAGAAATGGGATCAGTATGAAGTTGCGGTAGATGAGATGCTTCAGAAGACAAATACCACCAACGCTCCCTGGTATGTCCTTGAGTCAAATGACAAGAACTATGCGCGGATCAAAGCATTAAAGATCGTCATAGAAGAGATTGAAAAGAAACTGTAATGTTAGTTTCGAAACGCCCCAAACCTTATGGCTTGGGGTGTTTTTTATCCTCACTGCCGTTCACATCATTTTTTTGGCGATTCACAACATGAATGTTGTCAATTGTCTGACAATTTGTTATGATTAAAATCCAAATAGTAACGAAACGGATTTCGAAAAGCGGTTGACTTCATTCACGGAGGAATGACTATGACAGGAACTATTAATTCAATTTACCCATCTTTTGGGGACTACTCCCTGTCAAGGGAGCGGTACGGCGGTACTTCGATCGGGAGTAGCGCACAATCACTTGTGAAAAAAAGTGAATATCAGAGCAGTGTACAAGCAGGACAATCTTTAGGAGAGAGCAGACTGTCTGCCAAGGCTCGATCGTATCTTGAGACTCTCCGGAGTCAGTTTGGAGATTACGATATCTTTGCTGCTGATCCGGATGACGATCAAAAGAAACTGCTGAATTCCGGTGACAAGGAGTTTTCGGTAGTCTTTTCCGGTGAGGAACTGGAGAAGATGGCGGATGATCCTGAGTATGCAAAAGAACAGATCAACAAGATGCAAAGAATGGTTGAGATGTCAAAACGGATCTGCGAACAGAATGGTTTTTTGTCTGAGTTCGAACAAACAGTAGGAGAAAAAGGAGATATCCTGAAATCTCTTACCATATCCACCGATAAAGACGGAAACCTTCAGTTTTTTGCTGAACTGGAAAAACTGAGCGAGAAACAGCGGGAAAGAATTGAAGAAAACCGGGAGAAGAAACAGGCAGAGAAGAAGGATGAAGATGACAAAGAGGTTGTTAAATCAACAACGCTGCAGGCTTCTTCTGAAGAAGAACTGATCAAAAAGTTTAAGGAACTGGATTGGAACTCTATTCCTGAGAAAGAACAGGAAACGAAGCCGGTCATTGAGTATCGGGTATAGTTTCGGAAGGAGGTTGTGATATGAGAATAAATGATACACAGCAAACTCCCGGGATGACAGGCCAAAACTATATACTCTCCGGAACCGGGAAAAACGGTGAAAACAAAAATGCCGGATCGATCAATGCGTCCGGGTTGGCTGACGTGTTAGATCCTGTTGGCGCAAAACTCGGAAAAGCAAGGCAGCAGGCCATGAAGTTCATTCGTGATGCTCTGGCCGGGGAACTGAGTATCGATGATGATATGAGATCCCGCAATGATCATATCGGGGAACTCGGCAGGACTATAAACAAGACCGAAAAAGCGATCAGGGACATCGATACTGAAGTAAACGGGCTTCGTGAGCAATATGGTGTAGATCCGGATTCCCGGGAGGAAAAAGACCTTCAGTTCCTGGTGAATGCAGAACGGGCAAGAGCAAAGTCCCCTGATGGGAAACTTGACGAAAAAGTTCAGGAAAAGGTTGATCAGATTAAAGGTGATCTGACTGAATATCAGGAACGGGCGCTTCCGCTTCTGCTGGAAAAGGATGTCCATTCGGAGACGCTAAATAAGGCGAAGACAGATATCCGCATAGAAAACATGACTGTTCGCGATATGTCGGTTGAGCGCCTGAAGACCGATCCCATGGGTGAAGCATGGGACAACGCTGATGCGGTCATGGAAGCTGCCGGCAAGGAAGTCGTGGGTATGGTCGTAAATGATGCCATGGATCATATCGATGAGGAACTTGAAGAGAAGCGCGAAGAGGCAGAAAAAGCAGAGGAAGAGAAGGAAAAACTCGAAGAACGTATCGACGCTGCCAAAGAGAAAAAAGAGGAACAGGAAGAACTCACCGAAGAGATCCTCGATGCAGTGGGGAAGATGTCGATCAAGGATCTGGATATGTCAGATCCCGAAAGTGAGATCAACAAGCTCATGAGTAAACTCAAACTCATAGAGTATGATGTCAAGGGAGCGGTCGTTGACGAAGAGGTATGACTGTCAGCTATGATGTGTTGTACGCATTTATCATAAGCAGCACCCGGTTTGCGAACATGCGACCGGGTGCTGAAGTATTTCACAGCGGGGTTTTGGAGTGCGATCATGAAGCTTGCGATATGTGATGATGAAAGGGATATAAGGAATTATATAGAAAAGTGCGCCCGGGAGATCTTTTCGGATCTTGAGATCGAACAATTTCCGGATACAAGAGACATCCTTAAGTCCGGCTTTGATGCGGATATCCTGTTTCTTGATATCCAGATGCCCGGAGTTGACGGAATGAGGGCCGCACGGATACTTAGGACCACTGGATCCGATACGGCCATAGTTTTCGTGACTGCAGTGGAAGAACTGGTCTTTCAGGCATTTGATGTAGATGCGGTACAGTATATCGTTAAGCCGTTTGATAAGAGCAGATTGCAGGATGCGATCAGAAAAGCCGTAACAGCGGCCAAAGAGCGGGAAACCATCAAAAACATCCTGGCCTCGGATGAAGACGATCCCAGATTCTTTGTTGTAAAAAGCGGAGGCGCCAATACGAGGGTCATCCTGTCTGAGATAGCCTATGCGGAGGTTTTTGACCGGAGGGTTGTTCTTCATATGCATGATAAAGAATGCATAGAGTACTACGGAAGAATGACCGAACTCGAACAGGTTGCCGGAAATGACTTTTTCAGGGTCCACAGGGCTTATCTGGTGAATCTGAAGCATGTGAGTTCATATGACAGCAGATATGTCTGCGTCCTCGGAAATGTGATACCGGTAGCCAGAGGCAAGTATCCGGAGCTGGTTAAGGCGTATATGTCATATTACACAAGACAGGAGAAACTATGATCGAAAACATCTCGCCCGATTTCTTTGATAACTTCATGGCCGTGGTCCTTGAGATATTCTTTGCGGCTACAGCCGTTCTGTATTGCTATTGGATAACTCCTTTTGTGATGAAGAAAAGGGCCGTATATGCTGCTGCCGGTCTGTACTGGCTGATCGGACTGATCGGAAGATATGCGGATGCTCCGAAATGGGCCGGCATGCTGATGTCCGTAGCCGGACTTATGGTGCCTTGCATGGTGCTTTATTTTCTGGATGAGCGTCGTAATCTTTTGCAGAAGATATTCCTGTGTTCGGTTTTCTCGCTTATCTGGTGGACCATGCTGGAAATGATGTCGGAATTAGGTTTCTATGAGAGAGATATAGCTCTTTCCCATGAAGCGTATCTGACCAGCGTGACCGCTGCCGTGATCGAATTCGTTGTATATAACGTGCTTTTTTACAGCATCGCTACAGCGATATTGTTCTTTTCTTTCAGACTCGTTCACAGGACATATAAAAGAAAGCATGAAGAGCTGACATGGAGAGAGTTCATCATGCTTCTTGCTCCCACCGCGTCTCTTCTGGTAGTCAAGCCGATCATCCGCTCATACTTTTTTCTGTGGATGGACGGGATCAAGAACGGTAGCATTGAGGAGAATATCCCCGGAGATCCGTTCCGTATCATCTTCTGCTTACTGTCATATGCTTCGATCCTGGTCATCATAATCTTTTATCAGCAGATCAAGGACAAACAGGAAGAAGAATACTCGATCAGAGAACTCGAAAGACAGACTGAAGATATGCACCGGCATATGGAGCAGATCGAAGAAACATACGAGACGATGCGTGCCATGCGCCATGATATGGGGAATCACATGGCAGTCATACAGGGGTTGATAGAGAACGGAGACAGAGAAGCTGCGACAGAATATATAGGCGCCTGGAAGAAAAACTTTGACAACCTGAACAATTCGGTCAGAACGGGAAATCCTTTTACCGATGCTGCCATATCCGGATTTGCGGACAGATTCACTGAAGCGGGTATTGACTTCGAACAGTCCTTTATATACCCGGAGCAGACAAGGATCGATCCTTTCGATATGTGTGTAGTGCTGTCCAATGCCCTTCAGAATGCGTACGAAGCGTCGGTGAGTATCGAAGAAGGATCCGTTTCACTGACATCTGTAGTAAGAGGCAGCACATTTATCCTGAACGTAAAGAACCGCATCAACATCAGGCTGTCTGACTTCACCGAAGAAGGCATTCCGTATTCTTCCAAAAAGGAGGACGGACATGGATACGGCCTTAAAAATATCCGGAATATCGCGCACAGGTATAATGGCGAGATCGAGATCCGGCAGGATGAGACGGACCACGGACCTGAGTTTATCCTGAACGTGATGATGATAGGATAAGATCGTTTTACATCAATATATATGCGGTTCACGGCATATCGCTTGTATATTCATCTCAACATCCGATACTGAAGATAGAGGCGCAGGAGCGCATGAATAAGCGCTGCGATCTCAAATATCAGCGTAAAGGAGGTGAAGGCGATGATCAGGTTAAGTAACTACAGTAATATCTTTGGGAATACCAATTCGATCTACAACAGTCTGGCTCAGCTTAACAGTGTGAGGAGAGGTACATACGGTAAGGCTCTTAAAGCGTACTATGCAAAGGAAAACATCTCTTCTGCATCGAAGAGTTCTTCAGGTTCGAAGAGCAATCGATATAAGTATTCGTCATACTCGGCAGATTCAGGTCTTAATGAGATTCAGACACAGTCCGCAAAACTGACGGAATCTGCTGCCAAACTGACTGACAACTCCAAGAAGGGTCTTTTTGCCGATAAGGATAATTATGATGCGAATGCAGCATATAAAGCAGTCAGCGAGTTTGTTTCGGATTATAACGATACGCTCAGTGCGGTAAACAAGACAACGAACACCACCGTGACAAATGCTGCCAAGAACATGACCAGAATGACAGGGATCATGAGTAACAGCCTGTCAAAGGTCGGTGTGACCGTTGGCAAAGACGGACGATTATCCGTAGATGAAGAAACTTTTAAAAATTCGGATATGGATAAGGTCAGATCCGTGTTCGGTTCGAGCGGATCATTTGCGAGGTCAGTCAGTTCGTATTCCACCAGACTCGGAAATGCCGCTAAAACACAAAGCCTGCAGACAGCGAACAATACCGGAACATACGGCAGATACGGCACGTATAACAATAACTATTACGGAACCGGCAACTATAACTGGTGGTTTTAATGCCCAAACCTGTCTCATCATGAACTGCAAATAAAACCCGAATCCGAGGCGATTCGGGTTTTTTGTATCCGGAAGGCCCAGATATGATATGATATTTTCGTACATAAGACCAGCTTTGGCGACGAAAACCTTATAATATCTATGTGGGAGGAAATCATAATTGGTTTCTGAAATACCTAAAAAGACGCTTGTGCCGATCCTCAGCGCTCTCGTGGTCTTCCTTTGCTGTTCGTGCGCTTCCGGTACATCGCCGGCCCCGGAAAGTTCAAATACGGAAGAGGTGCGTCATTTCATCATCGATACCGATACGGGGGCGGATGATGCGTGCGCGCTCATCTATGCGGCCGAGAGCGATAACGTGGTAATAGAGGGCGTTACTGTCCTTGCCGGTAACGTGGAACTTGAGCAGGGAACGAAGAATGCGCTTATGGCGCTCGAACTTGCCGGTTCGGATGCGCCTGTCTACATGGGCGCCGATCACAGATACGGAGGAGAGCGTATCGATGCATTCAGTGTATTCGGAACCGACGGAATGGGTGATGCCGACCTGATCCATCCCGCACGGACGGCTGAGACGAAAGATGCGATCGACTTCATCCTTGATACAGTCAGGGCAAATCCCGGCGAGATCGAGATCCTGTGCATAGGACCTGCGACCAATATCGCCCTGGCGATAGATAAAGATCCCGAAACCATGAAGCAGGTCAAGATGATCTGGTCAATGGGAAGTGCGGGACTCGGACCCGGCAACGCCACTCCCGTGGCAGAGTTTAATGTTTATTCCGATGCGGAAGCATACAAAAAAATGCTTGATTCGGGACTTCCGGTGACTATAGTGGGCCTTGATATGTGTGATGGTGCCGCGCAGTGGACCGATGAGGATTTCAAAGCACTTTCTTCAAAAGGTGAGCTGGGCCGGTTTATCACCGATTCCTTCGGATCGATCAGGGAATTTTATCGCGGAAACGGATCTTCGACAGTCATGAATTGTGACCCTGTCGCCGCATTATGCGCGATCAAAACCGGGTTCACAAATGAAACGGTACAGTGTCACGGAAGCTGTATCACCGACCCCGGTGAAACCTACGCCCAGGTTATCTTTTATAAAGAAGGATTCACATATGATGTGGCGTCCAACGATTTTGACTATAATGTCACGCTTGTGACGGATGTGGATAAAGAGGAATACTTTAAGGATTTTCTGAATGTAATAGAGTGAAAGACATCATTACGAAAGGACTGCTTATGGATTACAGCGATATCATTCAGGACAGGTTTGCAGAGCCGGCAGCTATCCTCTCATATAAGGATGGCACGGTCAGCGTTATGGAGATCAACAGCAGATACATTCCGGAGTTGTGGATGAATGTATCCGAAGAGGATTATCTGGGAGCGAATTTTCAGAAATCCTATGATGATGAGAATCTTAAACTCTTCAAAAATGCAGTCGAAAAGTGCATCGAGACCGGTGAGGATCAGACGGTTGAAACCTGGCGCTCACTTTTCTCGGATTGCTGCGGATACGATAAGATCTGTCTGCTCAGCAGGCTGATACTGGTAGAGAAGACGGGGGATGGGGCGGTCATCTACGAGGGCATCCGAAATATCTCAAATGAGAAAAGAGCCCAGGAGACTCTCACTGATATCGAATACAGGTACAAAGCCGCAAGCGAACAGATCAACATATACAACTGGGAGTATGATGTGGCGACCAAAGAGATGCGCCCATGCTACAGATGCATGCGCGATCTGGGATTGCCTGCGCTCGTTACCAATTATCCGGAACCGGCCATTGACGCCGGGATCTTCCCTCCCGACTATGCCGATATGTATCGGGATATGATGCGCCGGATAGATGAGGGCGCTCCCGAACTTGAAGCCGACATCCCTCTTACCGTCGGACGCGTACCTTTCCGCGTGAAGTATACCACGGAGTTCAATGAGCAGGGTGATCCCGTCAAAGCATTCGGATCTGCCACGCTCATATCCGAGACCGAGCTCGGTCATATCAAACTCGACAATCAGATCATAGGCACTCTTGCCGAGGGCTATGCGGGTATCTATCTTGCCGATTTCATTAAGGATGAGGTTCAGGTCATCAAAGCCGATGACATTTTGAACATAGCTCCGGGAAGCAGATGTACGGATCTGGCAACTGCGATCCGTATGATACTTGAACGGATCGATTCTGATGAAAAAGGACTTCTGAGTGACATTGATCATGTCCGGGTCGAATTGTTCAGGGACAGCGATATCCGTGAATTCGTATATAAGGATGAAGGCACTGACAGATGGGTCAGGATCGCGGCGCACCAGATGGAGAAAGGCAGTCTGGGGACCGAACGTATGCTGGTAACTGTTTCCGTTATCGATGATGTTCGTGCACAGAAAATGGATGCGGACCGTCTGATCGCTGCGCAGAAGAACGAACTCGAAGACAGACAGGTCAAGCTGCTCAAAGCGATCGATGAAGCCAATCGTGCCAATAAGGCCAAGACGGAATTCTTTTCCAATATGTCCCACGATATCCGTACTCCGATGAATGCGATCACCGGTTTTTCAAGGCTGGCCAAAGATGAGATAGACGACAGAAAACATGTGGAGGACTATCTGGATAAGATCGTTTCGGCGGGAGATCATTTGATGAGCCTGATCAACGATATCCTCGACATGAGCAGGATAGAGAGCGGCAAGATGGAACTGTCTCCCGTTCCGGTCAGGATAAAGGACCTGATAGCTAACTGCGCAGACATGATACGCGTTAAGATGGACGAGAAGAAGCTGGATTTCATCGTGAATACGTCCGAAGCGGGTGATGATATCGTAGCCTGTGATAAGCTCAGATTCGATCAGGTCGTCTTAAACCTGCTTTCAAATGCATATAAATTTACACCCGAAGGCGGCAAGGTGTTCCTTGAGGCCGCGCTCAAAGAACGTAAGGACAGGTTCATATATGAGATCCGCGTGCGTGATACCGGTATCGGCATGTCTGCAGAATATAAGGATCATATATGGGAAGCTTTTACCCGTGAGAACTCGACGATCGTCAATGAAACACAGGGAACGGGCCTGGGCATGCTCATAGTCCGTAACATCGTGGATATGATGCACGGAAATATCGAGCTGATCACCGAAAAGGGCAAAGGTTCCGAGTTTATCATCACGCTTCCTCTCGAGCCTTCGGCTGAGACCGGCTTAGCTGCGGAAACCGACACGAAAGCGACGGATGCGATGAACAGGAAATATACCGGAGTTACCGTTCTGGTAGTAGATGATACGCCTCTTAATCTCAAACTCGCGGAGCGAATACTTGAGACATTTGATTTTACGGTTAAAAAAGCGGAGAGCGGAGTTGCCGCACTTGATATGGTGAAAGCGTCCGCACCCGGCGATATCGATCTGATACTTATGGATGTTTGTATGCCTGTCATGGATGGTCTTGAAACGACCGCAAAGATCCGTGAACTGGATAACGCCGGTCTTGCACGGATCCCGATCATAGCCATGACAGCCAATGCATTTGAAACTGACGTCGAAGCGGCGCTTGGGGCCGGCATGAACGCACATATAGCCAAACCTTTCAAAAAAGAAGACCTGATCGCAACGATCAGCGCCTATCTTCCCGAATAATGCAGGTGACGGATCAAACTTATGGGAAAAAGACCTACAGTATCCTTTAAGTTAATACTTGCATTCGCAATCCTGATGATGATCGTATCTGTGGGCAGTATCGTGGCCATGCGGCTGATCATGGCCCGGATCGGCAATACGGGTGTCACTCAGAGCGATCCCTATTCCAAACACTACGCTTTCATACACAACGGGACGGGAGAAGAACTCTGGTCCAATCTTTATCAGGCAGCGGCCGCCAAAGGCGAGACCCTTGATGCCTATGTCGAGGATTTCGGGCACGACCTGACCGTGGCATATTCCGCTCCCGAGCTGGTCCGCATCGCTGTCGATGCATCCGTGGACGGGATCATCGTAGACGGCGGTACCGATGAGGAAATGGCAGAAGCCATCGCATATGCGAGTGCCGCTCACATTCCGGTAGTCACGGTCTTCAATGACTGCGCGGATTCCGACAGGATCTGCTTCGTCGGCTTCAGTAATTACAATATCGGACGTCAGTACGGAGCCGAGATGTTAAAGAACCCGCCGGAAGATGCTCTGAAGGTATGTGTTGTGATGGACAGTGAAAATGCCGGCGGTTCGAACCTGGTGATCTCCGGTATATATGATGAATTTGCCGAGAACGGTTACGCCGACAAATGCGAGATCGAAGGCGTGTATGTCAACAACGAGACTGCATTTACCGCTGAAGAGGATATCAGGGATATTTTCTTAAACGGCTCACTTCCCGATGTAATGGTCGCTCTTAACTCCGTTTATACGAGATGCCTTTTCCAGGCCGCCGTAGACTATAACAAGACGGTCGGCATAGCTCTCTACGGATTTGACGATGCCGATGACATACTCGAAGCGGTCCGCAAGGGACTGCTTGAAGTCACCGTCACCGTTGATGCTTCGCAGATGGGCGAGTCGGCTGTGGAAGCTTTGGACGAGTACATAAATACCGGTTACGTTACTGCATATATCGCACAGGATACCGAAGTGATCACGGCTGCGAAAGCCACGCAGCTGCTTGCCGATGAAACTGAAAAGCCTGAATAAACTTGTCCGCAGGGACAACAGAAGCATACAGCATAAGCTGCTGACGATCTTTTCCATCGCCCTGGTATTCATCATAGGCGTCAATATCGCCATGTTTGTTAATATCAGCACCATGATGAACTCTCTGGAAAGGATATATGTCAGTAACCTTAATCTGGATGAACTCTTAAGTTCGCTGGGTGAAGTCCATAACTCGATGACCGAGTATCTGGATACCAAAAGCTCGGATTCTCTGGACAGGTACTACAGGGCAGACCAGACCTTCAGACAGTATCTGGACATGCTGAATACCCGGACCGTGGATGATGAGATGCTCATGGCCGAGAAGAACATCTATAATCTTTCGCAGAGTTATCTGAAGATAGTGGAGGAGACGGTCAATGCCAAGCGAGGAAGGGACGTTGAGAAGTACAGTGAGCGCTATGAGATGGCCTGCTCGCAGTACAGCGTGGTCGAGACCTTCATCTACAGTCTGAACAACGCACTTTTCCGCTCCAACAACCGCGAATACAATGTGCTGCTTACTTCCCTTAAGTATATAGAGCTTGTGAACATCGCGATCCTCATCGCGGCTACGATGCTTGATATTATTCTGGTATACGCTTTTACGGGAAATATCATCAGGCCTCTCAGGAATCTTTCGGATGCCGCCAAGCGCGTGTCCGAGGGCGACTTCGATGTTGAGATCGAACAGAGTGCCGAGGGAGACGAGATAGGCATCCTTTCGGGCACTTTTGCCCAGATGCTCAAATCCATCAAGGATTATGTGGCCAGGCTTTCCGAATCCATACGTAACGAGAATGCGATGAAGGAAAAGGAACTCATGATGGAGAGCCGTGTAAAAGACGCGCAGCTTAAATACCTTCAGGCGCAGATCAATCCGCATTTTCTTTTTAATACATTGAATGCGGGCGCGCAGCTTGCGATGCTCGAGGGTGCGGACAAGACGACCGTGTTTATTGACAACATGGCCAGTTTTTTCAGATATAATATAAAGAAACTTGATGAGGATACCACGATCGGTGAGGAGTTCAGCCTCGTTGATAACTACATATATATATTGAACGTTCGTTTTGCGGGTGAGATACATTATCAGAAGAGCGTGGATGAGAGCATGCTCGGCGTGAAGGTTCCCAGCATGATCCTTCAGCCCATAGTGGAGAATGCGGTCAACTACGGCATCAGGGATATCGACCGCGAGAAGATGATAGAAGTATCGGGCACCGATCGGGGCGATCACTACGAACTGTCCGTTTGGGATAACGGCAAGGGCATGAGCGCGGAACGCATCGAGGAAGTCTTGAGCGGTGTTTATACTCCGGGGAAAAGCGCTTCAGGTCCCGGTTCGAACGGTATAGGTATAGGAAATGTATGCGGCAGGCTCGAACTGTATTTCGGCCGGTCCGATCTGCTTGATATAAAGAGTGACGGAGAAGACTCCGGTACGGAGGTCATAATCTGTATTCCGAAAACCGAAGAGTAAGAGGTAAATATGTACAGGATCATGTTGGCAGATGACGAAGGCATAGTCATCGATTCACTTAAGTTCATAATCGAGTCCAGTTATCCGGATCAGTTTGAGATAGAGACGGCCAAGAGCGGGCGTACCGTTATCGAGCTGGCGGAGCGTTTCAGACCGGATATCGCTTTTATGGATATTCAGATGCCGGGCATCAACGGCATCGATGCGATGCGCGAGATCAAGAGGACCAATCCTTCGATCATATTCATAGTGGTCAGCGCATATGACAGGTTCATGTATGCCAAGGAGGCTATCTCTCTCGGCGTTATGGAGTATATCAACAAGCCCTTTAACAAGCAGGGTATATGCGAGGTGCTCGACAAGGCCATGCGTCAGATCGATCTGCGCCGCGAGCAGCACCGGAACGATCTGATCATCAAGGAAAAGATGGAGAATGTCATTCCCGTGATCGAGAACGGATTCATTTTTTCCATATTGTTCAGAGAATACTTTGAGGAAGACATCAACCGCTATAAGGAACTGCTCGACATCCACACGTCAAACTGCTATATGATGGCGTTTGTCTTCGGTGACACGCAGGAAGGCAACTACATGACCAATGCCGTCGGTTCCAGCATCAGGACCATCGACAGCTTCCACACCATATCTGACATCATCAAGGAGAGTTTCGGATGCTTTGTCGGTAATATCATGTCCAATAAGATCCCGGTATGCGTTCCGACCGACGAGCCCTCCATGGATTATGAGGAGCGTGTCGAACTCATCGACAAGTGCAGGGCATTAAGTACCAGGCTTCATAAGGAGACAGGCATCAGTTTCCGTATCGGTATCGGAAGCATAGTTCCTTTTATAGATGCGATGGAGTCCTATCAGGATGCGATCAAGGCGCTTATCAATTCCACCGGACGCGTCGGCCACGTCGACGACCTGGCCATAGGCTGTGACTATGCCGACGATTATCCGATCGCTCTTGAGAAAAAGATATTTGACGAACTTAAGGACGGACATGTTAACGAGTGCATGCAGGCGTGCGGAGACTTTTTTGAATGGATGGAAAGGACCGAAACGGGTGACATCAACAACATCCGTCTGAAATGCCTTGAGTTCGCGCTGCGCGCCGAGTCTGAAGCATACTTGAGCGGCGGCATGACCTACCGTTTTGAATCCCGGGAAGACTATCTGCCGCAGATCATGGCAACGAATGACCTGGCCGAGATCCGTAAATGGTACATGGACAAGATAGGCGAGGCCTGTCACAACGTACTGGTCAAGCGCGGTGAGAAATCCAACGACATCGTTGACAGTGCCAAGAAGTATATAGATGAGAATTACAATAAGGATGTTTCTCTTGATGACATCTCGCGTTCAATGAATTTAAGTCCGTATTATTTCAGCAAGCTGTTTAAGGAACGGACCGGTGAGAACTTCGTCGAATTCCTGACCCGTGTAAGGATCGACAAGGCCAAGGAGATGCTCGAGTCTCCGGAGAAGTCCATCAAGGAAATCTGCAGCGAAGTCGGATACAGCGACCCCAATTACTTCAGCCGGATCTTTAAGAAGGTCGTGGGGATCCCGCCGACGGAATACAGGGACATGAAGGGTTGATCTTATGTTTGATACAGATAAAAGACAATTGATCCGCAGATTCATCAGTCTGATCATGTGCCTGATCATGGTCGTTTCGGTCACAGCCTGCGGGCGGAGCGAAGACATGGTCCAGGCTGAAGATGATGACGGTACCATAGAGATTGGATTTACTTTTGACTCGTTCATTATAGAGAGGTGGGAGCGTGACAGGGACGTGTTCGTATCACGCGCTCATGAACTCGGCGTTGAAGTCAATGTACAGAATGCGAACGGTGATGTGGATACTCAGATCTCCCAGATAGAATATTTTATCGAGAAAAAAGTAAATGCGATAGTCATCGTGGCGGTCGACTGTGAAGCGCTCTCGGGAGTTATAGCCAAAGCACACAGAGCCGGGATCAAGGTGATAAGCTATGACAGACTGATAAGCGATGCCAATACCGATCTGTATATTTCTTTTGATAATAATGAAGTCGGTGCGCTAATGGCCGAATCGATCGTATCTCAGGTGGGCCCCGAAGGAAACATACTGGAGATCAACGGTCCGCTTACCGATACCAATGTTCCTACGGTCGTCGAAGGCTTTGAAAAAGGGCTGGCCCGTACTCGGATTAATATCATGGATGTATATCATTGCAACGGCTGGCGTCCCGAATACGCTTTTGACTATATCAACAGATATCTGGCCGAGCATCCCGATGAGGTTCCGGATGCGATCATGTGCGGAAACGATTCGATTGCAGGTCAGACTATCAAGGCCCTCTCCGAGCATAAACTCGCGGGCGATGTGGTCGTGACCGGACAGGATGCCGATGTTGAAGCGTGCCAGAGGATAGTCGAGGGAACACAGTACATGACAGTATATAAGCCTGTGGAGAAACTTGCGGGCCGTGCTGCCGATCTCGTGGTCGAACTCGTGACCAAAGGATATGTGGACATCAATGATACCATGTCAGACGGAACATATAACGTTCCTTATGAGAAACTTGACCCCATTGAGGTCACCGCTCAGAACATGGATGAGGTTATAATAGGAACATTTCACCAGAGAAGTGAAGTATATCTTAATGTAGACCACTAAATATGGTATAGTAGCACTATTTTGGCACAAAATATAGATAGGACAAAATTGTGCTATCATCATCCCCCTCCTCCCGGGTCAGTCCTGACCAAAATATACAGAAGGTAGCAAGTTTGTCCTATTTACTTCGTGATATATTGGTATCATCGAGGGGCTGGGCATAGTGCTCAGGTCCAAATAAGAAAGGGAGGAATTCCAAATGAAGAAAAGAATTTTGGCAGCACTTCTTTCAAGTGCAATGGTTGTAACTCTTCTTGCCGGCTGCGGTGCTACCGGTGCAGAGACAACATCAGAACCTGCAGCAGCTACAGAGTCATCTGACGCAGGTGCAGGCGCAGGCAGCAAGGTTGGCGTTTCAATGCCTACCAAGGATCTCCAGAGATGGAACCAGGACGGCGCTAACATGGAAGCTGACCTCAAGGCAGCTGGTTATGACGTAGACCTTCAGTATGCATCAAACGATGTTCAGACTCAGGTATCTCAGATCGAGAACATGATCTCCAGCGGCGCTAACGTACTCGTTATCGCAGCTATCGAGGGTTCTTCACTCGGTGAGGCTCTTGACATGGCTAAGGAAGCTAACATCCCCGTTATCGCTTATGACCGTCTGATCATGAACTCCGATGCAGTTAGCTACTATGCAACATTCGATAACTACAAGGTTGGTACAGTTCAGGGTACTTATGTAAAGGATACTCTTGATCTGGACAACGCAGCAGGTCCTTTCAATATCGAGTTCACAGCAGGTGATCCCGGTGACAACAACGCAGGCTTCTTCTTCAACGGTGCTTACGACGTACTTAAAGAGTACATCGATGCAGGCAAGCTGAACGTAGTTTCAGGCCAGAAGACATTTGATGAAGTTGCAACTCCTACCTGGGGTTCAGACGTTGCACAGAAGAGAGCAGAGGATATCCTTTCTTCTTACTATGCAGACGGAACACAGCTTGATGTATGGCTTTGCTCAAACGACTCTACCGCTCTTGGTGTAGAGACCGCTCTTGCAGCTAACTACACAGGCAACTATCCCATCATCACCGGTCAGGACTGCGATATTGAGAACACCAAGAACATGATCGCAGGCAAGCAGTCTATGTCAGTATTCAAGGATACTCGTACTCTTGCAAGCCAGGTTGTAAAGATGGTTGGTCAGATCCTTACAGGCGCTACTGTTGATGTAAACGATACCACCACTTATGACAACGGCGTTAAGGTTGTTCCTTCATACCTTTGCGATCCTGTATTCGCAGATGCAAACAACTACAAAGAGATCCTGATCGATTCCGGTTACTACACAGAGGATCAGCTTAAGTAATTAAGCCTAATCAGGGAATTAACTGCAGGCGGGTTTATCATACCCGCCTGCTTTCCTTGAAGGATGTACTACAGATAGGAGGGGTTCTTTTGGCTAAAGTCTTATTGGAGATGAAGAACATAACCAAAACATTCCCCGGTGTCAAAGCTCTCGACAATGTGAATTTCCAGGTGGAAGAGGGCGAGATACACGCACTAGTTGGTGAGAACGGTGCGGGCAAATCGACACTGATGAATGTTTTGAGCGGTATTTATCCTTATGGAACTTATGAGGGAGATATCATCTATAATGGCGAGGTATGTCAATTCCAGACCATTAAGGATTCCGAGAAAAAAGGAATCGTTATCATACATCAGGAACTTGCGCTTGTTCCTCAGATGTCTATAGGCGAGAATATGTTCCTCGGAAACGAGAGGGGCAAGAAAAACGCCATCAATTGGAACGAAACTTACAGCGAAGCTGATAAGTATCTGAAAATGGTAGGACTTACAGAGTCCTCACATGTTCTGATCAAAGATATCGGTACCGGTAAGCAGCAGCTGGTCGAGATCGCCAAGGCACTCGCAAAGCATGCAAAACTGCTCATACTGGACGAGCCGACATCATCACTTAACGAAACAGATTCCAGAGCTTTGCTCGATCTCATGCTTGAGTTCAAGAAGCAGGGCATGACGATGATCATCATCACCCACAAGCTCAACGAGGTCGTTTATGTAGCAGACAAGATCACGGTTGTCCGCGACGGTGCTACTATAGAGACTCTGGATAAACATACTACCGAGATCGACGAGGGCAGGATCATCAAGGGAATGGTAGGACGTGAGATCACCGATCGTTTCCCGAAGAGAGAGAATGTGACCATCGGCGATATCAACATGGAAGTGGACAACTGGACGGTTTATCATCCCGTATACACCGAGCGTAAGGTTGTCGACGATGTCAGCCTGTATGTCCGCAAGGGCGAAGTGGTTGGTATATATGGTCTTATGGGAGCCGGCAGAACCGAACTTTCCATGAGTATCTTCGGCCGTTCATACGGCTCCGAGATCCAGGGTACACTTAAGATCGGCGGCAAAGAAGTTCATCTAAAGAACCCCAGAGAAGCTATCAATGCCAAGCTCGCCTATGTTACCGAGGATCGTAAGGGCAACGGACTTGTACTTTCCAACCCGATCAGAGTGAACACATCACTGGCCAATCTTACCGGTGTAAGCTCCAAGGGTATCATCGATATGGATAAGGAGTATCAGGTAGCGGTTGAGTATAAGGAAAAACTCAAGACCAAAACTCCTACCGTAGAGCAGAACGTAGGTAACCTCTCCGGTGGTAACCAGCAGAAGGTCCTGCTTGCCAAGTGGATGTTCACGGATCCCGACATACTGATCCTCGACGAACCTACAAGAGGTATCGACGTAGGTGCCAAGTACGAGATCTACTGCATCATCAACGACCTGGTAGCCATGGGCAAATCGGTCATCATGATCTCTTCGGAACTTCCCGAGGTTATCGGTATGAGCGACCGTATCTACATCATGAACGAAGGTAAGTTCATGGGTGAGATGAAGGCTTCCGAAGCTACACAGGAAAACATTATGGCTTGTATCATACAGTCAGGAAAGGGCGAGTAATATGAAAAGTATTAAAATTCTCGATATACTCAAAAAGTATACAATGGTCTTCGCCCTCGTACTGGTACTTATATTCTTCTATATAACTACAGGGGGCAAGATCCTCTTTGCACAGAACATCAATAACCTGATCTCACAGAATGCTTACGTGTTCGTGCTTGCAGCGGGAATGCTGCTGTGCATCCTTACAGGCGGTAACATCGACCTGGCCTGCGGATCCGTAGTCTGCTTTGCAGGCGGTCTCGGAGCCGTCATGCTCGATCGCGGCATGAACGTTTGGGTAACCGTTCTGGCAATGCTGATCTGCGGTACCATCGTAGGTATCTGGCAGGGATTCTGGATCGCATATTTCAAGGTTCCGCCGTTCATCGCAACGCTGTCCGGCATGTATGCTTTCCGCGGTCTTTCGAATGTACTGCTTCAGGGTTATGCAGTAGGTATCCGTAACGAGACATTCCTCAATGTATTCGGCGGCGGCGCTGACTGCTACATCCCCGATTTCCTCGGAGGAGCTCAGTTTAATACGACATGCATGGTGATCGGTATCGCAATATCAGTCATCTATGTCGCACTGGTACTTAAGAACCGTATAAGCGCAAAAGCAAACGGTTATGAAGTTGAACCTCTGACGAGCGTCATAGTAAAGAGTGTCATCATCTGTGCAGTCATCATATGGCTGTTCTATAAGCTGGCTAATTATAAGGGCGTACCTACATCCCTTATCTGGATCGCTCTGGTACTCCTTATCTACGCATACATAACCACCCGTACTACGATGGGCCGTTATCTGTATGCAGTCGGCGGTAATGAAAAGGCAACCGTCCTGTCCGGTATCGATTCGAGGAAGGTTTACTTCTTCGCATACATCAACATGGGACTGATGGCCGGCCTCGGCGGCATCCTTACCGTGGCAAGAGCTACACAGGCTCAGCCCACATTCGGTCAGGGCTATGAGATGGACGCCATCGCAGCCTGCTTCATCGGCGGAGCGAGTGCTTACGGCGGTGAAGGAAATATCTTCGGTGTCATCATCGGAGCTGTGCTCATGGGTGTCATCAACCAGGGCATGAGTATCATGGGAACCGATGCCAACTACCAGAAGGTAGTTAAAGGTCTGGTACTGTTGTTAGCGATAATATTCGATGTATTATCCAATAAGAAGAAAAACTAAGGGAGGAGGATGAACAATGAAAAAATATGCTGATGTATTAAAGAAAAACGCAATGTTGATTGTCCTTGTCCTGGTGTACATCTTCTTTACGATAAGGACAGGCGGCGGAATGTTCCAGCCACTGAACTTCAACGCACTGATCACGCAGAACGCATACGTTTACATCCTGGCAACAGGTATGCTGGTATGTATGCTGACAGGCGGTAACATCGATCTTTCCTGCGGCTCGTTCGTATGTCTGATGGGTGCCGTAGGCGGTATCATGATGGTGATCAAGGAATGGAATCCCATCGTATCGATCATTCTGATGCTGGTAGTCGGCATCATATACGGATGTATCCTGGGCTTCCTTATCGCTTACGTAAATGTTCCGCCGTGGATCGCAACACTGGCCGGTTACCTGGCTTTCCGTGGATGGGGTACCAAGCTCCTTTCATCCAATTCGGCCACCGGCTCCATCGCTCCCCTTCCCGAGAGCTTCCTTGCAGCATTTTCCGGTAAGGTATTAAGCTCCCCGATGGGCAAGATGAACATACCCTGTCTGATAGTAGGTATCATCGCATGCGTGATCGTATTCGCTACAGGCATCATGTCCAGAGCCAATAAGGTTAAAAAGGGTTATGAAGCCGATTCACTCGTAGCAGTGATCGCGAGATCCGTGATCGCATCCGCAGCCATCATGCTCTTCGCATACAAGCTCGGACTTGCGGGCGGTATCCCCACAGCTCTTATCTGGGTTGTTGTGATCGTACTCATCTACAGTTTCGTTACATCCAAGACCATCATGGGACGTTACTTCTACGTTATCGGAGGTAACTCCGAGGCAACGAGGCTGTCAGGTATCGATACGAAGATGATCATGTTCGTAGCATATCTGAACATGGCAGTACTTACGGTAATCACATCTTATGTAGTTATGGCAAGATTCCAGGCAGCCAACTCCACAGCCGGAACCAACTACGAGATGGACGCCATCGCAGCCTGCGTTGTCGGCGGTGTATCCGCATACGGCGGATCCGGTAAAGTACTCGGAATGGTCATCGGTGCTACTCTGATCGGTGTCATCAACCTGGGCATGTCCCTTACGGGTGTGGATGCCAACTGGCAGAAAGTCGTTAAGGGTGTCGTTCTTCTGGCAGCAGTCGTATTCGATATCGTAGCCAGCAAGAAGAGCGCTACCAAGTAATACAAGATCGACAATCAAAAACATATATGTGATACAATTAGGGTGACCCTCCGGGGTCACCCTGTTTTAGCATAAAAAGAGAAGGGGGTATGGAGAATGAGCAGTTCAGCAGAAGAATTAAAGGCGTTAATAGATGCGACCGACAATATCGTATTTTTCGGGGGCGCGGGGGTGTCCACGGAGAGCGGGATCCCGGACTTCCGGAGCAAGGATGGGCTGTATAACAAGCCTGATGTCAACTTTGCGCAGTATCAGCCCGAGTATCTTTTGAGCCACAGCTGTCTGGTGCGGGAGCCCAAGGTTTACTACGAGTTCCACAGACAGAAGATGGATACGCGTAACATAGAGCCCAATAATGCACACAAATATCTGGCTAAGCTTGAGGAGATGGGGAAACTCAAGGCGGTCGTAACACAGAACATAGACGGACTTCATCAGAAAGCCGGAAGCAAGGTCGTGTATGAGATCCATGGCAGTGCGCTCAGAAACTATTGCATGAACTGCGGAAAAGTGTATCCGCCGGACTATATCTTTGAATCCAAGGATCCTATCCCCAGGTGCGACTGCGGAGGAATCGTCAGACCTGACATCACACTTTATGAGGAAGGACTGCCCGACGATCAGGTCATGGGAGCCATAGACGCCCTGGCAGCGGCCGACATGCTGATCATAGGCGGCACATCGCTCATGGTCTATCCGGCAGCTTCTTTTGTTAATTACTTCCACGGCAGAACACTGGTGGTGATCAATCAGAGCGATATATCGATCCGTAAGGCCGAGAACACGCTGGTGATCAAGGAGAGGATCGGAGCGTTCTTCACGGAACTGGCCAAATTACAGGGAATTGAGCTGTGACAGGCTCTGCCAAAGCGATTCCGGAGAGGCGGCAAAATAGTTCTCATATCTGCCTTGACTTATATAGGCACATACGCTATAAAGGTATGTATGAAATTAGAGAGAATGAATGAGCAGCAGATCCGTTGCACCATAACAAGTGAAGATCTTAAGGCACGCCAGATCAAGATCAGCGAACTCGCATACGGTACGGATAAGGCCAGAACGCTTTTCCGTGACATGATGATCGCGGCCGAGAATGAACTCGACTTCGAAGCCGGAGACGAACCGCTGATGATAGAGGCGACTCCCATCAATTCCGAGTGCATCATCTTAACCGTTACCAAGGTGGATGATCCCGAAGAACTTGATACGAGGTTTGCGCGTTTCGCGCCTGACCTGATCGAAGATAAGTATGATGAGGACATAAGCTCGTCCGACCAGTCGCTTTTCTCGGGTATCTCGGAGCTGGCAGATTCTCTTTTTGCCAAAGGAAAGGAAAAGGCATCTGTCGACGGAAAGCCCGCACCTCCCGAGGAAGCCGGGAACATACATCTCGTAAGGCTGTTCTCGTTTGGTGCGATGGCCGATCTGATCGCTCTTTCGCATGTGATCGCAGCCGATTACAGAGGCGCCAATTCGATCTATAAGGACACGAAGAAGGACAGATACCTTCTGCTCCTTGACCAGAGCGACATGGATCTGATGACTTTCAACCGTATCTGCAATATCACTTCGGAGTACGGGGAGAGCGAGAAGAATCTCTCGGCCACACAGGCTTATCTTGAAGAACATTGCGAATGCATCATAGCTTCCGATGCCGTTGCACAGCTGGCGACTATCTGACCGGATCCGGATGATCGATATGTAAAAGAAAAACACCTGAGCGTTACGCCCAGGTGTCTTTTTTCTCTTCGAGGTATTGCATCAGCTCGTCGATATCGATGCCGTGTACCATAGCTGCTTCCTCGAGGCTCTCGCCCTGTGAAGCGGGGCATCCCAGACAGTGCATTCCGACACCCATGAGGAGCGGCGCAATGTTGGGAGCGGTGGCAAGTATCTCGCCGATAGTCATCTCTTTGCTTATCTCAGCCATCATTTTCTCCTTATCAGATCATTAGAATTATATAGTTATGTTTGAGCAGATTATATCCTTTCGGGAGAGATTGCGCAAGTGTACTCTAAAAAGTGCATAAACTTAAGGGAATCTGCCTTGAATGTTTTGTTGCTATTCAATATAATCGTAGTTACGAGACAAACTCTCCATGCAGTCTGTGATCATGGAGATCCAATAGTCAAAATTATTTATAGGAGGCAATTACATGAGACCAGAATGGAACGAATTCGTAGGCGGCAAGTGGGATCACGAGATCAATGTTCGTGACTTCATCCAGAAGAACTACACTCCCTATGACGGAGATGAGTCTTTCCTTGCAGGCCCTACACAGAACACCAAGGATCTGTGGGCACAGGTTCTTGATCTGCAGAAGCAGGAGCGTGAGGCAGGCGGCGTACTTGATATGGACACCAAGGTTGTATCCACTATCACTTCCCACGGCCCCGGCTATCTTGACAAGAGCAAGGAGACCATCGTAGGTTTCCAGACAGACAAGCCCTTCAAGCGTTCACTTCAGCCTTACGGCGGTATCCGTATGGCAGAGAAGGCTTGTGCTGACAACGGTTACGAAGTTGATCCCGAGATAAGCGAGTTCTTCTCCGTACATCGCAAGACACATAATGCAGGCTGCTTCGATGCTTACAATCCCGAGATGAGAGCATGCCGTTCTTCACACGTTATCACAGGTCTTCCGGATGCTTACGGCCGTGGCCGTATCATCGGCGACTATCGTCGTATCGCTCTGTACGGTATCGACAGACTGATCGAGGATAAGGAAGAGCAGAAGGCTTCTACCGGACGCGTTATGACAGATGATGTTATCCGTCTTCGTGAAGAGCTCTCCGAGCAGATTGTTGCTCTTAAGATGATGAAAGAGATGGCAGCTTCTTACGGATGCGACATCGCTCGTCCCGCACAGAATGTACAGGAAGCTATCCAGGCTACATACTTCGGATATCTCTCAGCTGTTAAGGAGCAGAACGGTGCTGCTATGTCCCTCGGACGTACATCCACCTTCCTTGACATCTATGCAGAGCGCGACCTCAAGAACGGCGTATTCACTGAGGAGCAGATCCAGGAGTTCGTTGATCACTTCATCATGAAGCTTCGTTGTGTTAAGTTCGCACGTACACCTGAGTACAATCAGATCTTCGCCGGCGATCCCGTATGGGTTACCGAGTCTCTCGGCGGCGTAGGCGTTGACGGACGTCCGATGGTTACCAAGATGAGCTTCAGATATCTGCATACTCTTGAGAACCTCGGTGCTTCACCCGAGCCCAACCTGACAGTACTCTGGTCAACCAGACTTCCCGAAGCATGGAAGAAGTACTGTGCTAAGATCTCCATCACCACATCTTCCATCCAGTATGAGAACGATGACCTGATGAGAGTTACACACGGTGATGACTATGGTATCGCATGCTGCGTATCCTCCATGGTTATCGGTAAGCAGATGCAGTTCTTCGGAGCTCGTGCTAACCTTGCCAAGTGCCTGCTGTACGCTCTTAACGGCGGTGTTGATGAAGTATCACACAAGCAGGTTGGTCCTAAGTATCGTCCTGTTGAAGGCGACATCCTTGACTATGATGATGTAATGAGCAAGTTCACCGACATGATGGAATGGCTTGCAGATGTATATGTAAATACTCTGAACGTTATCCACTACATGCATGACAAGTACTGCTACGAGAGAGCTCAGATGGCTCTTCATGACAGAGACGTACTTCGTTACTTCGCAACAGGTATCGCAGGACTTTCGGTTGTTGCCGATTCACTTTCCGCTATCAAGTACGCACAGGTTAAGGTTGTACGTGATGAGGACGGCGTTATCGTTGACTTCGAGACTACCGGTGACTTCCCTAAATATGGTAATGATGATGACCGCGTAGACGTTATCGCAAGAGATCTGGTTAAGAACTTCATGACCATGCTCAGACGTCATCACACCTACAGAGACGGATTCCCGACAATGTCAGTTCTTACCATTACTTCCAACGTAACTTACGGTAAGGCTACAGGTAATACTCCTGACGGACGTAAGAAAGGCCAGCCTTTCGCACCCGGTGCTAACCCGATGCACGGACGTGATTCTCACGGTGCTGTTGCTTCACTTTCATCCGTAGCCAAGCTTCCGTTCCAGCATGCACAGGATGGTATTTCCAATACCTTCTCGATCATCCCCGGAGCTCTTGGTAAGGAAGACAAGGTATTCGCAGGCGATATCAACGTAGATCTCAATTAATCGTTTGCCCTCGGCGAAGAGGTATGAATATGGATTCAAAGCAGATAGACGATCTTGTAAAAATGCTGGATTCCGGTATGGCCGGCGGTGTCGGTCATGTCAACGTCGATGTCAGTGATGATGTTGAAGGTTTTAAGAATGTAGAGACCATGGGTTGTACGGATTGTTCCCGTACACCCCTGGCCTGCTCCGTACCCACACTTCATGACGGCCTCGATGATTTCAAATAATTAGGAGGAAAATACAATGGCAGCAAGCGCTACACAGGTTGATAACCTGGTTTCATTACTTGATGGATACGCTACCAAGGGCGGTCATCACTTAAACGTAAATGTACTGAACAGAGAAACTCTGTTAGATGCTCAGAAGCACCCCGAGAACTATCCTCAGCTTACTATTCGTGTTTCGGGATACGCAGTTAACTTCATCAAACTTACTCCCGAGCAGCAGGCAGACGTAATCAGCCGTACATTCCACGAGAGCTTCTGATCAACCGATTCACAAACGGGATCCCGTGTACGGGGTCCCGTTTTTTTACAAGGGGGTAACATGACCAAAGGAAGGATACATTCACTCGAGAGCTTCGGCACAGTCGACGGACCCGGCGTGAGATATGTCGTATTCGTACAGGGCTGCCCCATGCGGTGTGCATATTGCCACAACCCCGATACCTGGCCCATGGACGGCGGCACACTCACAGAGCCCCAGGAGATCATAGACAACTTTGAACGTAATCGTCCGTTTTATACAAACGGCGGCATCACGGTCACCGGCGGAGAACCTCTCATGCAGGTCGATTTTCTGATCGATCTGTTTACCCTTGCCAAAGAGCGCGGGATCCACACAGATATCGATACATCGGGTATCGCATTCAAACCGGACAATACGGCTTTTGTGGAAAAACTTGATAAGCTCATGCCTCTGACCGATCTTGTCATGCTCGATATCAAACATATCGATCCCGAGAAACATATGGAACTCACCGGACAGCCCAACGACGGGATACTTGCTTTTGCCTCATATCTGAACGAGAAGAACGTGGATATGTGGATCAGACACGTGATCGTTCCCGGCCTTACGGATGATGATGAGTATCTGTATAAGCTCGGATATTTCATCGGTCAGTTCCATAACCTGAAAGCGCTCGATGCACTGCCTTATCACACGATGGGTAAAGTAAAATACGAGAAGCTCGGTATGGATTATAAGCTGGCAGATACTCCCGCGATGGGACAGAAGGAACTTCTGGAAAAGAAGAAGGTCATCCTTCAGGGCATCAAGGACAGAAGAGCAGAACTCAACATCCCTCATGATGATTCGGTGATGCTTGATAACTATACAAATGATTAGATTAATCTAACAAAAGTTAGACATTTCAAACGTATTGTCTTTTATTTTTTCTTGATGTACGATGATTTAAATGAAGAATTCGTCAAAAGGAGGTTTTTATCATGGCATTTGTAATAGGCGATTCCTGTGTTGCTTGTGGTGCTTGTGAGGCTCAGTGTCCTGTAGGCGCTATCAGCATGGGCGACGGCAAGTTTGAGATCGATCCCGAGAAGTGCATTTCATGCGGTGCTTGCGCAGGCCAGTGCCCTGTAGGTGCGATTGCAGAGGAATAAGAAACGTGTGCCGTTAAATGGCATTTAAAAAGACGAGGCGCTGCCTCGTCTTTTTTTATTCTTCGCTGTCGCGTCTGGTTGCATGATCCAGGTTACCGAACTTGGTAAGTTTGTCGAGCCAGGCGAGTTCTACGGTTCCTGTCGGGCCGTTTCTCTGCTTGGCTATGATTATCTCTGATATTCCTTTTTTCTCGGAATCTTCATGGTAGTAATCATCTCTGTATATGAACATGATAACGTCAGCATCCTGCTCTATGGCTCCGGACTCACGAAGGTCGGATAGCATGGGCCGGTGATCCGTTCTGCTCTCTACCGACCGGTTAAGCTGTGAAAGAGCTATAACGGGGACGTTCAGCTCTCTGGCCAGTCCTTTGAGCGCACGGGAGATCTCTGATATCTCCTGCTGTCTTGATTCGTTTCTGCCGCCTGCGGAGCCGCTCATCAGCTGCAGGTAGTCGATCATGATCACATCGATATCATTCTCGAGTTTGTACTTGCGGGCTTTGCTTCGAAGCTCCGATACGCTGATGCCTGATGTATCGTCGATGATCAGTTTGGAACCGGCAAGACGCCCACCCGACTGGATGAGGTCATGCCACTCGCCTCTGGTCAGATCACCCGTCCTGATCTTCTGCGAGTCGACCATGGAATTCATGGACATCATACGCTTGATGAGCTGCTGCTTGGGCATCTCGAGACTGAAGATGGCTACTGACTTCTGCGAGCTTAAGACGATGTGTTCGGCTATGTTTAATACGAATGCAGTCTTACCCATGGCGGGTCTTGCTGCAACGAGTATCAGATCGGATTTCTGGAGTCCGGCAAGTTTTGCATCCAGATCAGCGAAGCCGGTGGGTACACCGGTGATACCGCCCTTTGTGCGTGATGCAGCCTCGATCTCCGCGATCGCGGATGATACGACTTCGGCTATCGGAACGAATTCCGAAGTGGAGCGCGACTGTATCAGATTGAATACTCTTTTCTCGGTATCGTCAAGTATATCCTGCAGAGGAGTCTTGGCCGCGTAGCAGGTGGATGCGATGTCCTCGTTTATTCTGATGAGTTTGCGCATCGTGGACCTGTCGGCTACCGCACGGGCATAATCTGCGGCGTGTCCGGATATGGATACGGAGTTTACGAGCAGGGATATGAACTCCATGGTCGTAGCTTCCGGAGGCACATCCATGGCGCACAGACGCTCGTGAAGTATCACGGGGTCTACTGCCTTACCGCTGTTATACAGTTCTTCCATTGCGGTAAAAGCTGCCCCGTACTGTTTATTATAAAAATCCGCCCCGGTCACATATTCACATGCGACGGGTATTTCTTCCTGATCGAGCAGTAAAGCACCGAGAAGAGACCTCTCGGTCTCTTCATCATGCGGCATTATTCGTTTGATCAGGTTCTCGTCCTGGTCCGGCATATATTACTTTACCTCGTCTATCTTGACCCTTAACTTGGCCTGTACTTCGGGATGGAGCTTTACGGCTACCTCTGCGTATCCCGGTGTCTTAAGCGGTTCGGGAAGAACTATCTTCTTCTTATCGATCTCCAGGCCGTGCTGTTTCTTAAGGCCGTCTGCTATCTCTTTGGATGATACGGATCCGAAGCTTCTTCCGCCTTCGCCCGTTTTTATTGAGGTCACTACCTCGAGGCCGGCCAGCTTATCTGCCAGCGCCTGCGCTTCCGCTTTGGTCTCGGCAGCCACTTTTTCCTGATTGGCTTTCTGGAGTTTTAAGTTGTTTAAGTTAGCGGGGGTGGCTTCGACACCGAGTCCGCCGGGGATGATCTTGTTGCGGGCGTATCCGTCGCTTACGGTTACTATCTCACCCTTTTTTCCGAGACTCTTTACGTCCTGTGTAAGTATTATCTTCATCCGACTATCTCCTCATTTTCGATCATTTCTTCAAGTGTTGATTTGAGAGCTCCTATGGCTTCCTCGAGCGACATCGTGAGCTGGCATGCCGCCATGTTCATATGTCCGCCTCCGCCGAGCTTTTCCATGATGACCTGAACGTTGACTTCGTCAATGCTCCGTGCCGAGATATTGATCATGTTGTTGGCTTCCGTGAGCACGAAGCTGGCTTTGATGCCCTTGATGTTTAAGAGCTCGTTGGCAGCCTGCGCACCTATGACGATCGGGTTCTCGGCGTCTTCGTCGTTATATGTTGAGATCGCATAGAAGTCGTGATATATCTCTGCCTGGCTGACGATGTCCGCTCTGGCCTTGTATACGTTTGCGTCATCTCTGAACAGCTTGCGGACCTTGACTACATCGGCACCGTTCCTGCGCAGGTATGCTGCTGCCTCGAAGGTTCTCACACCGGTCTTGGATGTGAAGTTGTTGGTATCGATCACCATGCCCGCATACATGCAGTCTGCTTCCTCGGGACGCATGCGCGTGTTGCTTCCGGTGTACTGCAGGATCTCGCTTACGAGCTCACAGGCACTGGATGCATATGCTTCGACATAGGAGAGTGTTGCGTTCTCGACGGTTTCCTGTCCCTGCCTGTGGTGATCGAGGACCACGATCGACTTGCTGTATTTGATGAGATCGGGACACTCGGTAATGGAAGGCTTGTTAACATCCACGATTATCAGTGCCGCGTTGGATCCGATCCTCTCAAGAGCGTGCGTACCGGAAACGATGGTTCCGTCTTCATATTCGGGATTCTGCATGAACAGATCGACGAGAGGCTGGAGTGACGGTGATATGTCGTTTAATACGATATGCACCGGCTTATCCAAGTTCTTGACGATACGGTACATGCCGACGGAAGCGCCGAAAGAGTCTTCGTCGGAATTGCGGTGTCCCATGATATAGACTTCGTCGCGGCTCGAGATGATCTCCATGAGAGCCTGCGCTTTTACACGGGCTTTGACTCTGGTGGATTTTTCTACCTGCTGTGATTTTCCGCCGTAGTAGTTAAGGTCGTTCAGGGTCTTGACCACAGCCTGATCGCCGCCGCGTCCCAGAGCCATGTCTATCGCATTTCTTGCAAACTCGTAGTTCTGTGCGTAGCTTAAACCGTCAAGACCGATACCCATGGACAGCGTAACAGCCATCTCGTTTCCTATATTAACTGTCTTTACATCCTGCAGCAGGTCAAACTTATTTTCCTTTAAGACCTCAAGCGACTGCTTGCGCATGATGACGAGGAACTTGTCTTTTTCGATCTTCTTGCATATGCCGTCGAGTGCGGATATGTACTTGTTGATCTTTCGGTCGATGAGCGCTATGAGGAGACTTCTGCGGACTTCCTCGACGCTCTCGAGAGCTTCTTCATAGTTGTCCAGATAAATGAGTCCGACAGCGAGGCTCTGGTCGTCGATCTCTTTTAACGCGATCTTTAAGGCTGTATTATCATAGAAGAAACATGCGGTCAGGTATCCCGAATACGCTTCCGAAGCATCGACGATGTCGCTGTCCGAGATCATGTCAGACATGGATATGCGTCTCATGCTGATGCGGTAGGTACGACCGTCATATTCGACATTCACATTGTTGTCGGCATCCTCACCGTCTTCCGTCGGAAGATCTTCGGGATGTACCGTAGGGAAAAGCGAGGTGAGCGACTTCTTGAAATCACGCCCCACGCCGAAGGCTTCCTTGAAAGCCGTGTTGGTCCAGACTACTTTTCCGGTCTCATCCAGCAATGCATAAGGAAGGTTTAAGTCACGGAGCAGTCTTCGCTGAACCTGACCGTACTGCGTGGCAAAGCTTACCATCTCATTTATGATGATGGTACGGTACTTGAGTGCCGCGTATATCAGGGTGGCAATATAGGGGATCGTGAACAACAGCATCAGGAGTGCCGCCGGTTTATTAAGGAAGGCGATCCCGATGTTGATCCCGATCAGAACTACTGCCAGAATATTGAGGAGCAGGAAAAATCTTCGTATCCCGCCCTTGAGTTTCAGAGTTTTAATTTTTGACATAGTGCAATTAAATGGAATTAATTAGCATGTGTATGGAAATACATGGACGTATTTCCACATGTATTTCACGGATGAAATATGCATGTGTCCGGAAATACACGGATGTATTTCCACATGCCATTATATCATATTTTTTTTGAGATAACCGCTTGATTTGCCCGCGGATGCGTGGTATCATAATTGCTCGTGGTATAAACTATCCTTGCTCCCGCGAGGGGGCCAGAGACCAAAAGGAGGAAGAAAAATGCACAAGTATGAATTAGCCGTTGTGCTCAATGCGAAACTTGAAGAAGATGACAAGACCGCTTCTCTTGAAAAAGTTAAAGCATTGATCGAGAGATTCGGCGGCCAGATCACGAATGTGGACGATTGGGGTAAGAAGAGACTTGCCTACGAGATCCAGAAGATGAATGAAGGTTTCTACTATTTCATTCAGTTCGATGCAGAAGCAACTGCACCCGCTGAGATCGAGAGTCGTATCCGCATCATGGATAATGTCATCAGATACTTGATCGTTCGAGCTGACGAGGAAGAATGATTAGAGAGGTATATTGATGAACAGAGTTATTTTGATGGGACGTCTTACTAGAGACCCCGTGGTACGTTATTCACAGCAGCCTGAAGGCGGCATCTCAAATGCCAGATACACCATCGCGGTAGACAGAAACGTATCACGTAACGCAGCAAGCGACCAGCCCACGGCAGATTTCATCTCATGCGTGGCATTCGGCAAGACTGCGGAGTTTGTTGAGAAATACTTAAAGAAGGGAACCAAGATCGCTATCGAAGGTCGTATCCAGACAGGTTCTTACCAGAAGGACGGCCAGACGATCTACACGACTGATGTCGTAGTGGACCGTCATGAGTTCTGCGAGAGCAGAAATGCCGGTGGCGATAATTACGGCGGCGCAGGCGGCAACACTTACGAAGCACCCGCTGCAGGTTCTGATCCGGGAGCTGATTTCATGAACATCCCGGACGGCATCGATGAGTCCCTTCCGTTTAAGTAAGATTTTTGTTTTTTCGTGATTCAGATAGGAGGCTATTATGGCTTACAATAAGACCGATAAGGCTGATGCTCCCATGAGACGTAAGGGCGGCATCCGTCGCAGAAAAAAGGTATGTGTATTCTGTGGTAAAGAAGGCGAAATCGATTACAAGGACGTAGCTAAGCTTAAGAGATACGTATCCGAGAGAGGCAAGATCCTTCCCCGCAGGATCACGGGTAACTGCGCAAGACATCAGAGAGCGCTCACAACTGCTATCAAGAGAGCTCGTCATATTGCACTGATGCCTTACATCCAGGATTAATGGTACTTAGGAGCCGGTCACACATGTGGCCGGCTCTTTTTTTGCCCTGTATTTTCGGCGATTTTTTTGAAAAAGCCTGTTGACGCAGGCTTTTTTGACATATATCATAAGCGTCACAGATGTATCCGGTCACTTTTCGTATCGGAAGGGAGGCAGGATAAAATACCTCAATAAAGGTAAAAGACGTTTTACCGAACCATTTTTTAGTTTAGCAACTTTTGGGAGAATTCTTCTCCCGTATCCTGCGTAAGCAGGATGTCATTCAGGCTCAGTTTGTCTGCCTGAATCAATCCAAACGCCTATACGTAACATTCAAAACAAAAAAAGAGCTACAGGTTTATTTTTCTTTTTCGATTTTTGGGAGCGCATACAGATTTGCAGCTGTATCCGTCCCCGCAAGATACCGGCCGGTACATCTGACATAATGCAGGCATTCCCTCGGCATTAGGAGAGTTTATACCATGATGTCTTCCTCTGCCCAACCTATCTGGATCACGGCCTTTATCCGGGATGAATCAAAAGTATTAAGGGAAGCCCCCGAGGTTTGCATCTTACCCGTGACGATAGAGGGAATGTCTGCTACAATTGTACGTGGCAATACATCCGTGAATGGCACCTGAGAATACATCCTTGTATTCTCAAACAGGTGCAAATGACATCCTGTCAATCCGGATACGTACTGAATTAATCCATTAATTCCTTATTATGAGTAAAAAAGACAAAAAGAAAAAAAGTAATGCATTTGTAAAAGCGATCCCTGCGCTGGTAGCTATTTTTCTGATCCTTGTAATAGGCGGTGTATACGGCTATCAGATATTGAAGGAGCATTTCTCCTATTCGCATGAGCGCATGGATCTGATGGAGTATTTCGGACTGAGCGCCGATGACGAAGTGGCCGTGATCGTGGGCGATGAGCTGCAGGATTACAAGGCACGCTACATCGACGGGTTCTGCTATTTCGACAGCGAGACCATCAGAAAGGAATACAACCAGAGATTCTACGTGGATGAGGGTGAGGGCATCGTGATCTATGTTGAGCCTCTGACCATCACGACGACACGTATTTCCGAGACCGGATACGATAAGGGCGGCACGCAGGTTCCGACCGATTACGTTCCCGCAAGATTCGTGGGCGATACATTGTATCTTGCATGTGATTTTGTACAGCTGTATACGAACTACGAGTATACTTTCTATGATGATCCGAAGCGCATGCAGGTATATAAAGAGTGGCCTTCCCGCGAGACCGCAACTATCAAGAAGGACACCCAGGTCAGGTACCGCGGCGGCAATAAGAGCCCGATCCTTACCGATGTAGCGGCTGGCGACAAGGTGTACATTCTCGACACGATGGAAGAGTGGTCGGGAGTAAGGACATCTGACGGCTTCATCGGATATGTAGAGAACAAGCGCCTGGAGAATTATGAGAATGAGACTGGCATTCCGGTCAGCACATATGAAGAACCCGAGTTCACATCCATTTCCATGGATGAAAAAGTGAACCTGACATGGCACAGCGTAGCGGGTCCTGCCGGAAACGACACACTTTGGGAGATGCTCGCCAACACACATGATGTGAACGTCGTATCCCCCACGTGGTTCGGCCTTTCGGACAACTTCGGTTCGATCTCCGATTTCGGTTCGGCTTCCTATGTTCAGTCACTTCATGAAAAAGGAATACAGGTCTGGGGCCTGGTAAGCAATTTTGCAAATCCCGACCTGAACGTGGATACATATGCCGTGTTAAGCTCCACGACCAACAGGCGCAATCTGATCAATAACCTGATGTCGGTCACTGCCGCATACGATCTGGACGGCATCAACATCGACTTCGAGACATTGAGCCCCGAATGCGGAGTGCACTTCATCCAGTTCATCAGGGAACTTTCCGTTGAGTGCCGCAAAGCGGGTATCGTACTTTCCGTCGATAACTATGTTCCGATCGGAAATACCGATTTCTACAACCGTGCCGAGCAGGGCGTGTATGCCGATTATGTGATCATCATGGGCTATGACGAGCACTACGCCGGATCGTCTGAGGCCGGTTCCGTCGCAAGTATCGGATATGTTACTCAGGGTCTTGAGAATACGATAAACGAAGTTGATCCTTCCAAGGTCATCAACGCTGTTCCTTTTTACGTAAGGATATGGGAGACCAACGGAACCGACGTATCATCCCAGGCTGTGGATATGGCTACGGCAGCGGCTTATGTCAAGGATCACAATATTGATATGCAGTGGGACGAGACCACGTGCCAGAAATACGGTGAATATACATCCGGCGGGACCATACATCAGGTATGGCTCGAGGATGCGGAGTCCATCAAAGTCAAATTAAGCGTCATGGAGTCCTTTGGCGTAGCCGGCGTGGCTTCCTGGCGGTTAGGCATGGAGACACCCGAGATCTGGGATGTCATCGCCGATTATCTGCACGGGAATTAAGTGAAAACCATGGATACTGTTATAGCAAGGATAGATCCGTCAAACCCGGATCCCGGGATGATCAGTCGTGCAGGCGGGATCATCAGATCCGGAGGCCTGGTCGCTTTTCCGACGGAGACCGTATACGGTCTGGGCGGGGATGCGCTCTCGGGAGATTCCTCCCGGGCAATCTATGCAGCCAAGGGCAGACCGTCCGACAATCCCTTAATAGTTCATATAGCAGATATGAAGTCCTTAGGCCGGATAGTAAAAAGCGTTCCGGATAAGGCTTATGCTCTGGCAGAGAAGTTCTGGCCGGGCCCGCTCACCATGATAATGGATAAATCCGATGAGGTGCCTTATGCGACCACGGGAGGCCTTGATACCGTAGCGGTCAGATTTCCCTCAGATCCGGTGGCGCAGGCTTTCATCAGGGCAGCAGGAGGTTATGTGGCTGCGCCCAGTGCCAATCTCTCCGGCAAACCCTCACCCACATCGGGCAAATATGTGGTCGAAGACATGGACGGCCGCATTGACATGATCCTTTACGGAGACGATTCCGTGATAGGCCTGGAGTCCACGATAGTGGATCTTACCGGCACTTCACCGGTGATACTCCGTCCGGGTTATATCACTCTTGAGATGTTAAGAAGCGTCCTTCCGGATGTATCGGTCGATACTGCGCTTCTCGCCGATGATGACAAGACACCCCCGAAAGCTCCCGGAATGAAATACCGGCACTACGCGCCGAAGGGCGATCTGGTCATAGTAGAGGGCGAACGCCCGGAAGTGATACAATATATTACAGATAAGCTTGTCGCAGATGCTTCTTTGGGCAAAAGGACCGGGGTCATCGCATCGACCCAGACCGCATCTTCATACAAGGCGGACGTTGTTCTTGATATGGGCGATGCCTCTGATCACGATGAGATAGCAAGAAGGCTTTTCGGGCTCCTGAGGGAAATGGATGACGAAGAGGTCGATTCGATCTACTCGGAGGCTGTGTCCGGTGAAGGAGTCGCGGCGGCGATAATGAACAGGCTGCTCAAGGCGGCAGGTCATAACATAGTGGTTTTAGGCGATATACAGACTTGACAGGAGATATTCAGAAAGGAAAGATAACATGATAGCAATAGGAAGCGATCACGGCGGATTTGATCTGAAGGAAAAGGTCATCGAACATCTGAAGGAAACAGGATACGAAGTAAAGGATTTCGGCTGCTACGACAAGTCATCATGCGACTATCCCGAGTTCGGCAGAGCGGCTGCAAAAGCGGTAGCGAGCGGCGAGTGCGACCGCGGTATCGTGATATGCACGACCGGCATCGGGATATCGATCACAGCCAATAAGGTAAAGGGCATACGGTGCGCACTCTGTACCGATACATATCTTGCAAAGATGACGAGGCTCCACAACGACGCCAACATGCTCGCACTCGGAGCGGCAGACATAGGCACGGGGCTTGCGATGGACATAGTCGACATGTTCCTGAACACAGAGTTCTCCGGCGAGGAGAAACACGTCCGCAGGATCAATAAGATAGAGGAAGGCTGATACTCTTACTTCTGATATTATGAAAAGACTCCGTGGGATAATCGCATACGCATTATGCGCGGTCATGATCGCAGACGGTGCTTTCATGACACAAGGAAATGTTGCGTATGCCGCCACGGCCGGAGCACTCGATCAGGCACGGGACGATTACGAGGATACCAGGGACAGGATCGAGGAGACATCCGGAGAGATAGACGATCTGACTTCCGAGCAGGCTTCACTGCAGGAAAGCCTGGATGCGCTCAACACCAAGCTGGAAGCCGCAGCCGATGTCCTCGAGAGGCTGGATGCCCAGATAGAGACGACCAAGACGGAGATCGACCTTACCTGGGGCAAGATAGAGGAGCTTTCCGCTCAGGCCGACATGCTCCAGGAAAAAGCGAACGAGCAGTACGAACTGGTAAAAGCACAGATCAAATACATATACGAATGCGGCGATACGATGTATCTGGCGCTGCTCCGCGGAAGCGGCACATACTCCGATTACCTGAACCGCAACAGTTATATGGAGATGTTCGCCGAGTACAATCAGACCAACATCAACAATCTTCAGGAGACCGGCAAGGCCCTTAAGGAGACTCAGGCTAAGTACGAAGAGGAACTCATCAAGCTCGAACGGGAAAAAGCGGAGCTCGATGAGTACGAGCAGGCCGTAGAGAAGCAGTACGAAGAGATCCGGCTCATGGTCGAAGAAGCTTCGGGCAAAGTTGCCGACTACAAAGCCCGCATCAGCAATGCGGAGGCGCGACTGGCGGAATACGAATCCCAACTTGCCGCGCAGGAAGAAAATATCGGAAATCTCGAGGCGCAGCTCGATGATGAACTGCAAAAGACCGTGGAGGCAGCCAACGCCGAGTGGCGTGAACTTGATAATGTGACCTATGATGCCTCCGACAGAAAACTCCTTGCGAACCTTATCTGGTGTGAAGCCGGAAACGAAGAATATCTCGGACAGGTCGCTGTCGGAGCGGTGGTGATGAACCGCGTCATGAGTTCGGTCTTTCCGAACACCATAGTCGGAGTGATCTACCAGGGCAAGCAGTTTTCCCCCGCATCCAGCGGCAGGCTTGCACTCGCTCTGTCCAGAGACAGCGCGACCGAGAGCTGCTATAAAGCAGCGGACGCGGCCATGAGCGGCGTGAACAACATAGGCAGCTGCCTGTATTTCAGGACGCCTACATCCAAAGTGAACCCTAAGTATGTCATAGGGAACCACTATTTCTATTAATTTGAAAATCTGTCCAGGGGAGAGGTGAGCTGATCAAGCTCGCCTTTATATATTTTCTCCAGAAGCGTATTCAGATTGACGAGGCAGGTATTCAGTTCCTCGCCCGTCATGAGCCCTTCGCGGACTGCCTCTGCGAGTTCGTCGAGGTCGACGACTTTGACGAAACCGTCGGGATATATGATGACATCGGCGAGAAGATCCGTGACTAAGAGCGTATTCTCTTTTTCATCGGGGGTAAAAGAAACGATGTCGCAATATGTATACATCAGGGAATCGTCTTTACGCTGGAAGCGGCTGACTTTCCAGCCTTCTTTCAGGTAATATACGGATGAACCGTGGTGAAGATCCTTCTTGGGACGGATGGTATTCCATGATGTCACTATCACATTCTCATCCATGTGCAGAATGATATCGTCTTTGAGCGGGATGCATTCTGCGGGGATCAGACGCTTGCGATAGAGTTGTGGGTAGGACATCGGGTAACCTCCGGGAAGGAAAGCGTGACTGTTTCTTAATAAGTTACGCTCAAGTATGATTTAAGTCAAGCATAGACATTGCCGTAAAAAGTAGGTATAATTAAGAAGTTATATGTTATGAAAGCGCTTATTACGATCACGCAGTTTGGCATAGATATGCTCGTTCCCATTTTCCTGTGTTCAATGGCCGGCAGATGGCTTGACGGGAAATTCGGTACATCGTGGATATTTATCCTGATGTTTTTTGTGGGAGCGGCGGCAGGTGCGGGCAATGTATACCGCCTGGCACGCAAACTGATGAACGAGAGCGACACTGTCAGGAACAGGGATCTGGCAGCAGGTGCTTCCGGAGAAGATGCGGCAGCGGATGTTCCCTATGAGGACCCGACCGAAGAAGATGAAGAATGATCACAAATGGCCGGCTCCGCCGCGGATAGTCATAGAGATGTGGCTTGGAATAGCACTTTTTAACTGCCTGTGCATACTGATCGGGATATGGTTCGTCCCCGACCGTGCAAGATTCCTCACGGGACTGCTCCTCGGAGCGGCACTCGCATGTGCGGGATCCTACCACATATGGGCGACTCTCGACAGATCGGTCGACTCCCCCGATGAGAAGACCGCAGCCAGACGCGTCGGTACCGGATACATCATCCGATATATAGCGCTTATAGCACTTGTTCTTATATTGTACTTTACCGGGATAGGAAGCCCGTTTGCGGCGTTTGTAGGATATCTCGGATTGAAACCCGCGGCATATATGCAGCCCACGGTTCACAAGATGACTGACAGATTTTTACAACGGAGGTGAGAGTATGGCGCAGGGCATACTGCTCTCGGCAGACAATCTGGACTTTATGATCCACGGAGTGTTCTCCTACACTCTGTTCGGTCAGGAGGTATGGATCACCACTTCACATGTGTGTATCCTGATAGTTTTCCTGGTACTGGTCGGATTCTTCATTGCGGCCAGGATCACAATGAACAAGGCCACCGAGGTCCCCGGCACGTTCCAGAATATCATCGAGCTCATCGTTGAGAAACTTGACGGAATGGTCGGCGGCGTCATGGGTAAGTGGTCACCCAAGTTCCGCAACTACATAGGAACGATATTCTTATTCATCCTGCTTAGCAATATCTCGGGCTTATTCGGGCTCAGACCGCCCACGGCTGACTATGGTACGACTCTTGCACTCGGTCTTATCACATTCACACTGATACACTATAACGAATTCAAGCACCAGAAGGTTAAGGGGGTCATCAAAGGACTCTGCGATCCCTGGCCGATATGGGCTCCGATCAATATCATCGGCGAACTTGCCGTTCCCGTATCGTTGTCGCTGCGTCTTTTCGCAAACGTCCTGTCAGGACTCGTTATGACAACACTGATCTACGGACTGCTCGGTAAGATCGCGGTCATCTGGCCCGCAGCTCTCCACGTTTACCTGGATCTGTTCTCGGGCGCGATACAGACATATGTTTTCTGTATGCTGACGATGACATATATAACCAATGCGTGTACGACTGAGTCATGAGCCCTGCTCATGACTCTGAAGAACCTTCGGTTCTTCTGCACATAAACCATACTTACATAAATGGAGGAAAGGAAAATGGATTTTAATGAAAACTTTATCTTAGGATGCTCTGCGATAGGTGCCGGCCTCGCTGTTATCGCCGGTATAGGACCCGGTGTAGGTCAGGGTATTGCGGCAGGTCATGCTGCAGCTGCAGTTGGACGTAACCCCGGAGCAAAGTCTGATGTTACATCTACGATGCTTCTCGGACAGGCAGTTGCCGAGACCACAGGTCTTTACGGTCTGCTTGTTGCCATGCTGCTTATGTTCGTTAAGCCTCTGGTATAAGGAGCCTCTATTATTCTGGAAAGGAGGCAATGACACATGACAAGATTATTCGATCTGGATCTTCAGCTCCTGTCCGATGCGGTGCTGATGATCATAGCTGTCTTCGTATTGTTCATGCTGGCCAGCTACCTGTTCTTCAATCCTGTCCGCGATATGCTGAAGAAGCGTCAGGAAAAGATTCAGGGTGAACTCGACGAAGCCGCTTCCGATATGGAAAAGGCAAGTGCGCTGAAGGCCGAATACGAAGAAAAGCTTAGTAAGGTCGACAGAGAAGCCGAGGGTATACTTGCCGAGGCCCGTAAGAAAGCTCTCGATAACGAGAAGCACATAATCGACGAGGCCCGTGCTGAAGCCGCTGCTATCATTGACAGAGCCCGCTCGGAAGCTGAGCTCGAGAAGAAGAAAGCGGCCGACGAAGTCAAGAAAGAGATGGTCGTTCTGGCATCCATGATGGCAGGAAAGGTCGTAAGTCAGAATATCGACACGACTGTTCAGGATCAGATCATCGATGATACCCTTGCGCAGATGGGAACTTCCACATGGCTAAACTGATATCTTCAGCATATGCCGATGCGTTGTTCGAGCTCGCCATCGAAAAGAACAAGGCCGGTGAATGGAAAGAGGAGATAGAAGGTATCAGGACCATTTTGCAGGAGAATCCCCAGTTTAACGATCTGATGCTTCATCCCCGTGTGCTTAAAGAGGAGAAGTTGAAGCTTGCTGAGGAAGCTTTTGCAGGGAAAGCGGATCCCGAGGTGACCGGGCTCATCCGTATCGTCATCGAAAAAGGACGATACTCCGAGATCGATTCCATATTCGCTAGATTCATCGATCTTGTAAAAGAGTATGAAGGTATCGGTGTGGCTTGGGTCACGACCGCAAAGGAGCTGAGCGCGGCACAGAAATCCGCTGTGGAAAAGAAACTGTTGGAGACTACAGATTATAAGACTATGGAGATGCACTTCATCGTTGACGAGCAGGTGATCGCAGGTATGGTCATCCGTATAGGCGATACCGTAGTGGATTCCACAGTCCGTACCAGACTGGAAGGACTTACCAGAAGTCTTCTCCAGGCGCAGGTATAGCAGAGTGTATTAGTAAAGAAAGGTGCGTACGGATCTATGAATTTGAGACCGGAAGAGATTAGTTCTGTTATCAAAGAACAGATAAGCAGATATGCGGCTACGCTCGAAGTATCCGAAGTGGGTACAGTCATTCAGGTGGCCGACGGTATCGCTCGTGTGCATGGACTCAACAAGGCTATGCAGGGAGAACTTCTGGAGTTCCCCGGTGAAGTTTACGGCATGGTCATGAACCTTGAGGAAGATAATGTCGGTGCGGTTCTTCTCGGCTCCGGCAATATCAGCGAGGGTGATACGGTCAAGACTACCGGACGAGTTGTTGAGGTACCTGCCGGCGACTGCATGCTGGGACGTGTTGTAAACGCTCTCGGCCAGCCCATAGACGGCAAGGGACCGATCCAGACAGACAAGTACCGTAAGATCGAGCGAGTTGCATCGGGCGTTATCACACGTAAGTCGGTTGATACTCCCCTTCAGACAGGTATCAAGGCTATCGACTCGATGGTTCCTATCGGAAGAGGACAGCGTGAGCTGATCATCGGCGACAGACAGACAGGTAAGACCGCTGTTGCGATCGATACGATCATCAACCAGAAGGGACAGGGTGTGTACTGTATCTACGTGGCTATCGGCCAGAAGGCTTCGACGGTTGCGGGTATAGTTAAGACACTTGAAGAATACAATGCCATGGATTATACGACGGTAGTTGCCGCTACCGCATCCGAGATGGCTCCCCTTCAGTATATTGCTCCTTATTCGGGATGCGCTATCGGTGAAGAGTGGATGGAGAACGGCAAGGACGTTCTGGTCATCTATGATGACTTGAGTAAGCACGCCGTTGCATACAGAACACTCTCACTGCTCCTTAAACGTCCGCCCGGACGTGAGGCATATCCCGGTGATGTATTCTATCTTCACTCGAGACTTCTCGAGAGAGCTGCCCGCATGAGCGAGGAGTACGGCGGAGGTTCCCTTACCGCACTTCCCATCATCGAGACCCAGGCAGGCGATGTATCCGCATACATCCCCACCAATGTCATCTCGATCACGGACGGACAGATCTACCTCGAGACAGAGATGTTCAACTCCGGTTTCCGTCCCGCCATTAACGCCGGTCTGTCGGTTTCCCGAGTAGGTGGTGCCGCACAGATCAAGGCCATGAAGAAGATCGCAGCTCCCATTCGTGTGGAACTTGCTCAGTACAGAGAGCTTGCAGCTTTTGCACAGTTTGGATCCGAGCTTGATGACGATACGAGAGAGAAGCTTGCACAGGGCGAAAGGATCAGAGAGATCCTCAAGCAGCCTCAGTATCAGCCCATGCCGGTTCAGTACCAGGTTCTCATCATCTTCGTTGCTACTAACAAGATGCTCCTGGATGTGCCCACGGGTGATGTTACGAGATTCGAGAAGGAGTTCTTCGAGTTTATCGATACCAAGTATCCCGAGATCCCTCAGGAGATCGCGGACACCAAGGTGATCTCGGACGAGCTCGATCCCAAGATCCGCAAGGCAGTGGAAGAGTTCAAGAAGAACTTCAAGTAAGATCTGACAAAAGGAACAGGTAAACGCTATGGCCTCAATGAGAGACATAAAAAGGCGTAGAAGCAGTATACAGAGCACTCAGCAGATAACCAAGGCCATGAAGCTTGTATCAACGGTCAAGCTTCAGCGTGCCAAGGGCCGTGCCGAGAGTGCCAAGCCCTATTTCGACGCAGTATATCAGACTATCACGTCTGTCCTGTCCAAGACTTCGGGAATCACTCATCCTCTTTTGACCGGTTCCGATTCCGACCGCGTGGGTATCATAGTCCTTACCTCCAACAGAGGTCTGGCCGGAGGTTATAACTCCAACATGGTACGCCTTATCCGCGATTCGGGATTTGATCCTGACAAGACCGATATCTATAACATCGGTAAAAAAGGTCGCGACGGCTTAAAGAGGGGCGGATACAACATCGTCGGAGATTTTTCCGATGCGATCGAATCACCCGCTTATCCCGATGCGATGAAGATAGGAGCCGATGTGCTTAAGGATTTTGTCGAAGGCAAGATCGGAAGCGTGTATCTGGCATATACGAGATTTAAGAACACGGTCGTTCATCAGCCTACGCTTCTCAAACTTCTCCCCGTTGATGTGGAAGGAGTTCATGATGAGTACGAAGTGGATGACGATGCGATAGCCGAGAGCACCAATACCAAGGATGTGGTCATGAACTTCGAGCCGAACGAGGAAGAGGCTCTGGAGATGATCGTTCCCAAGTATATCAACCTGTTGATATACGGTGCGATGATCGAGGCTGTTGCCAGTGAGAACGGCGCCAGAATGCAGGCCATGGATTCTGCTACGAGCAACGCCGAAGATATGATATCCAAGCTGTCCTTGCAGTATAACCGTGCAAGACAGGGTGCAATAACACAAGAGTTAACAGAGATTATAGCAGGTGCCAACGCTATATCTTAATGAAAGGGAAAGAAAATGGCAGAGACTACTAAGAAGGAAAGCCGGGGCAGGATCACACAGATAATCAGTGCTGTCCTGGACATCAAGTTCCCCGAAGGAGAGTTGCCTGATATCAACGATGCTATCAGGATCCCTCTCAAGGATGATGCAGAACTGGTCGTGGAGGTTGCCCAGCATCTGGGTGACGATACCGTCAGATGTATAGCTCTCGGACCCACGGACGGTCTTGTTCGCGGTATGGAAGCTATCAGTACCGGAGGTCCCATCTCGGTTCCCGTAGGCGAGAAGACACTGGGACGTATCTTCAACGTACTCGGTCAGCCCATAGACAATAAGCCCGCTCCCGAAGTTGACGAATACGATCCTATCCACAGAGCTGCTCCCGAGTATATCGATCAGGCTACCGATACGGAACTGCTCGAGACGGGTATCAAGGTCGTTGACCTGCTCTGCCCTTATCAGAAGGGTGGTAAGATCGGACTGTTCGGCGGTGCCGGCGTTGGTAAGACGGTCCTTATTCAGGAACTTATCCGTAACATCGCTACAGAGCACGGCGGATACTCCGTTTTCACCGGTGTTGGTGAGCGTACCAGAGAGGGTAACGATCTTTATCACGAGATGCAGGAATCCGGCGTTATCGATAAGACAACGATGGTGTTCGGTCAGATGAACGAGCCCCCCGGAGCAAGAATGAGAGTCGGCCTTACCGGTCTTACCATGGCTGAATATTTCCGTGACAAAGGCGGCAAGGACGTGCTGCTGTTCATAGATAACATCTTCCGTTTCACTCAGGCAGGTTCGGAGGTTTCCGCGCTGCTCGGCCGTGTGCCTTCAGCGGTTGGTTACCAGCCCACGCTGCAGACTGAGATGGGTGTCCTTCAGGAGAGGATCACTTCCACGAGAAACGGTTCCATCACTTCGGTTCAGGCCGTATACGTGCCCGCCGATGACCTGACAGACCCTGCACCTGCAACGACATTCGCCCATCTGGATGCGACCACCGTTTTGTCCAGATCGATAGTTGAGCTTGGTATCTACCCCGCAGTCGATCCTCTGGAGTCAACCTCTAGGATCCTGGATCCCAGAGTGGTAGGTCACGATCACTATCAGGTAGCCAGAGGAGTTCAGGAAGTTCTTCAGAAGTATAAAGAACTTCAGGACATCATCGCTATCCTCGGTATGGACGAACTTTCCGAAGAAGAAAAACTTGTCGTTAACCGTGCACGTAAGATCCAGAGATTCCTGTCACAGCCGTTCTTCGTAGCAGGCCAGTTCACAGGTCTTGAAGGAAAATACGTACCTATCAGCGAGACTATCCGCGGATTCAAGGAGATCCTTGAAGGTAAGCATGATGATATCCCCGAGAGTTACTTCCTCAACAAGGGTACCATCGATGATGTTCTTGCCAGCGTAAAGTGATCTGATTCGCACTCTTTGGAGGAATTATGGCTGAAGGAAGCAAATTCAAGTTAAAAGTGATCACTCCGGACAGAGAGTTTTTCGAGGGTGATGTGGATATGGTCGAGTTCAACACGATGGAGGGAGAAGTCGGAATATATAAAGGACATATCCCGATATCCTTGTTCATTTCACCCGGCGTGCTCACCATCACCGCTGACGGAGAATCAAAGAATGCCGCACTCCATGCAGGTTTTGCCGAGGTCCTTCCCGACAGTGTGACCATACTTGCCGAGATCGTAGAGTGGCCCGAGGAGATCGATGTTGAAAGGGCCCAAAGCGCGAAGGAAAGAGCGGAAAGCCGTATCCGGGACGTGCTGGAGGGTACCGATATAGCCAGAGCCGAGCTTGCGCTCAGACGAGCAACGACGAGGATCGATGTCGCAAAATAAAAAGATACTCTCAAACATAATTAAAGGAATATATCTGGCCGCCATTTTTGTGGCGGCCTGTTTCTGTTTCAGTCATCTGCTCAGCCAGGGTAACGTCGATATGACCACCGAGATGTCCGAACCTACGCTGCCCGTGATCCATCTCCATGTGGGAGATTATGAGGTGAACTATCTCTACGGATATGAGGTTCCGATGGAGACGTCTTATATGCGCGACAGTCTGACCGTGGTCGGTGCTGACAGACGCATCGATTACTGTGTTGATACGTTCGGTGCCCAGATCAGTTCGATGAAATTCGAGATCAGGAGCATAGACGGCACCAGACTTGTCGAAGATACCGAGATCCGTTCGGGTTCTCCCGACTCATCGGGTAAGATCAAAGGCGATTTCACTATCAAGGATCTGATAACGTCCGGAGATGAATATATGCTCATCTTCGTACTGAACTTAGGCGATGATCGTGCTGTCAGATACTATACGAGACTGATCTGGTCCGAGGATCTGCACATTGAAGAAAAGATCGCCTATGTATATGACTTTTCCGACAGAACATTTAATAAAGAGCGCGCCAAGGAACTGACAAAATACCTGGAGTCGAATGCATCCGGCGATAACTCGAGCTTCATGTACACCGATATACATTCCAGTTTTAAGCAGGTGACCTGGGGTAACTTAAACATCCGCCGGCTCGGTATTCCGCGAATAACGATACTGGAACTTACTCCCGCGACCGGGTATTTTAAGGTGGATTATCAGGTGTCGATCGTGGAAGAGTCGGGCGAGGCCGTCTGCGACGTGAGCGAGTACTTCCGTATCAGATATACGACCGACCGTATCTATCTGCTCAACTGGGAGAGATATCTTGCTCAGATCCCCGACGAGACCAGGGATATCTTTGCCGAGGACCAGGTCGAACTGGGACTTGCACGTGACGTGGAGATAAAGGAGAGTGACGGCGGCAATATATTCGCTTTTGCAGATCAGGGAAAACTGATAAGCGTAAACATCCCCGATCAGAGAGTCGTGAGCATCTTCAGTTTCCGAAACGATGATCCTTCGGACTTAAGATGCGGACATCGTGACCATGCGATCCATATCCTGGATGTGGATGAAAACGGAGATGTGACATTCATCGTCTACGGATATATGAACCGAGGACCGCATGAAGGTCATGTCGGAGTAACGATATATAACTACAACAGCGCCTATAACACATACGAAGAACTGGCTTTTGTGGAGTATACGAGGCCAGCATCGATCCTGATGTCCGGCATAAAAGAACTCTCTTACATCGACAGGGAGGACCGCGTATATCTGATGATCGAGAGGGATGTCTATGTGATCGATACATCCGAGCAGCAGATCGTCAAGGTCGCTTCCTCACTTTCGGATGATGCCTATCGCGTATCGGAGAGCGGACAGATGCTTCTGTGGCAGACCGAAGGTGATGTATATTCCTCCGCGAAACTGAGACTGTTAAATCTGTCCACTGGCTTAAGCGAGGATATAAAGGCCGGATACGGCGAATACATCATGCCCCTCGGATTCATGGATGAGGACATGGTATACGGTCTGGCCAAGACCAGGGATGTCGTGACCGATATCGACGGTACCATCGTGTTCCCGATGTATAAGGTGATCATCAGAGGTGCATCCGGCGATATCCTAAAGACCTATATGCAGGACGGGGTCTATGTGATGTCATGTTCGTTCAGTGAAGGCATGATGAACATGACCAGAGCTTCTCTTGATGAAAAGACAGGGATGTACGTGCCTGTGAACGACGATCAGATAGTACGAAATGCCGAGACCGTCGGAAATGAAAATCATATAGAAATGGTAGTCACCGAGTCACTTGAAACCATCGCGCAGATAAGCATGAAGGATGCTCTCGACGATCAGAACATCTTACGTATAGTACCTCGTGAGATAGCTTATGAAGGAAGCAGGATCCTTGACCGTGAAGAGATCGATACTACAGACCACTACTATGTATATGGCTTAAGAGGTTTCATGGGAAGCTACTTAAAGGCGTCCAATGCTTTAAACAGCGCCTACGGAATGTCGGGCGTTGTGACGGACGGACAGGGGCAGGTCATCTGGTATCGTACCGGCAGGGTCAGCAAGAACCAGATCATGGCGATCACTGAACCCGAGCAGACTACGCCCGAAGAAAGTCTGGCCGAATGCGTGGACACGATGCTCAGATTTGAGGGAGTTACCACGAATACGAGAGTGCTTCTTTCACAGGGTCAGAATGTTCAGCAGATCCTGACAGATTTCCTGGATGAATATAAGGTGTTCAACTTAAGCGGTTGTAATCTTGATACTGTACTTTTCTATGTGAATAAGGATATTCCGGTACTGGCGATCCTGAATGATCAGTCTGCGGTTCTTATTACCGGATTTAATGAATCGGAGGTCGTGCTGTTCGACCCGTCGATCGGAGAACTTCACAAGATAAATATGACCGATGCCGATAACCTTTTTAAGGCTAACGGCTATCGGTTCCTGACATACGTTCGCTGATTGCACACATGCGCTCAATTAATCCTTAATTGCAGCTATTCCTGACCGTCCAGATCGCCGTTGTTATATCTGGCGATGATGGTCTGGATACGTTCAACGGGATTTAAGAGATCGCTGATCGATGAATCGTGGTTCAATGTGTCGATGATATAAGCGATGTATTTACTCAGATCGCAGCTGATATACCAGTCGCGTGACATGAGCTCATCTGTCTGATATATGAGATTGGTCGTGAGGACTTTGGTGATATCTCCGGCCGCGCATGCTTCGTCAAATCTATCGAGTCCGGCGGTAAAGAGTCCGAAGGTCGCGAAGATGAATATCCTTGCGGCGCCCCTTTTCTTAAGAGCGGAAGCTACTTCCAGAACACTTTCTCCCGAAGAGATCATATCGTCGATGATTATGAGGTCCTTGCCTTCCACGCTGGAGCCGAGGAACTCGTGAGCTACTATTGGGTTTCGGCCGTCAACGACCTGTGTAAAGTCGCGGCGCTTGTAGAACATGCCCATATCGAGACCGAGGACGTTGGCGATATAGATCGCACGGCTCATTCCGCCTTCATCGGGGCTGACTACCATCATATGCTCCGAATCGATCTTAAGATCCTTAACGGCGCCCAGCAGTCCCTTGATGAACTGGTATGCGGGCATGATGGTCTCAAATCCGTTTAACGGGATCGCGTTCTGTACTCTGGAATCATGAGCATCGAAAGTGATGATATTGTCGACGCCCATATTCACCATCTCCTGGAGCGCAAGGGCGCAATCGAGAGATTCTCTGGCGGTACGCTTATGCTGGCGGCTCTCATACAGAAAAGGCATGATGACCGTAATGCGGCGGGCTTTGCCTCCGACAGCGGCGATGATACGCTTCAGATCCTGGTAATGATCGTCGGGGGACATATGGTTTTCATGTCCGCACAGCGAGTATGTCAGCGAGTAGTTGGCCACATCTACGAGGATGTAGAGATCGCTTCCTCTGACCGACTCCATGATCATGCCATTGGCTTCGCCGGAACCGAATCTCGGAACCTTGGCTTCTATGATATAACTGCTTCGCTGATATCCTGAAAAAGCAAGTGAATCATGGTGTTCGTTTTCGCGCTCCGTACGCCACTTTACCAGGTAATAATCTACCTTTTCTCCCAGAGACTTGCATCCGGCAAGCGGGATCAGTCCCAGGGATCCAACGGGTATTGTCTGCAGATTTCTTTTTTCTTCTCTCTTTGGCATAGAGTCCTCCGAAACTAGTTTTTGGCCGTCCTGAGCTTCATGCGAAGATCGGGTCCGGTCAGCTTCATATATGTATAATATCCCGTCAAACGGGAGAATATACGATCCGAATATCTGCTCTGGATATCTCCGAGCGACAGGTTGGTGCTTATGATAGTAGATCTGCGCTTGTTGTGTCTGGCGTTCAGACAGCTGAACAGAGTTGAACTGACGAACTGGTTGGCATATTCCGTACCCAGATCGTCGATTATCAGCAGGTCGCATTCGTAGAGTTCGTTATCATCGACGAGTTCGTCCTCGGAGCCTCTTCCGAACGCGGTGTCCGCGCATGCATCAAAAAAGTCCGATGCCGAAAAATAGATCACCGAATGCCCGGTCTCGAGCAGCTCATGTGCTATGCATGAGGACAGGAAAGATTTGCCCGTTCCCACGCTGCCCACGAAGAGCAGGTTATCATAAGCGGTATCGAAATTATCCACAAAATCATGACAGATCTTAACAGCTTCACGGAAATGCTCAAGATCGGGACCGGTGAACAGATCTTCACGTAAAGTCGTGAAATTATCGGTCTCTGTGAGCGTGTGCATGTGAGACTTGTCATACAGGGTATTATATAGGATGTCGTATTCGGCTTTCTTAAGGCAGTGGCATTTGCTGCCGTTTACGTATCCCGTATCCTCACAGTCGGGGCATGTATAAGCAGGTTCCGTATAGGAAGGATCGAAGCCGTTTGCTCTTAATAACTGCGCTTGTCGATCATTTATGCGCTCGAGTTCGCGGTCCATGTCATCCAGGTTTAAACTCGGATCGAGTATATATCTTCTGGCAAAAGAAGCTGCCACGTCAGTGGCTTCGTCCTCAAGTGCGGCATACTCGGGTATGGCTGCTCTGATCTCTTCGAGGTGTTCGCGTCTTATGCGCTGCGCCTGTGTCCTTCGGATATCGTATTCCCTGGTCAGGTTTCTGTGCTGTACTTTGGTCAGTGCCATATCAGTTGCTGATCAGCGCTTTTTCGAGCGCGTCGAAATCATATGTATTCTGCGAGATATTATTAAACTTATTGGCGGCGTTGCCGTTTGCCTGAGGCTTCTTCTTGGACGTATCGAAGCCGGGTACGTATGCGGCAGCCTGTTCAGGTGTCTTGATACCGGACTGGGCCCAGTCTATAGCTACTTTCTCAATATACCTGTGGCTGGTCTTGCCACGTCCCACACAGTACTGAAGCAGGAAATCGGCCAGATCGTCCGAGAACTGCAGAGTCTGAGAGATGAACATCAGGGTATTTAAGTCCGCGGGAGTCAGTGTCTTGTGAAGATACTGCTCGGCTATGAAGATCAGCTGCGAAGTCTTGAATCTTGACAGATCATCGGCGGTATACTGCGGCTTGGCATAAGTGATCTCCGAAACAGGCGGTACGACTGTCAGTGAAACCGGTGTCGGGCTGGTAACAGGTGCCTGCTCGGCAGATGGCAGATCCTTGCTGCTTGTGTCCGCTTCGAGTCTGTCCGAACTGAGCGGGAGCATGTGTACCCCGGTCAGGTTCCTGGCAGCATCATAGTCAAGGCTTAATACCTTCTTCTTCTCCCAGTAGCGGAGCGCTCTCATGACGTCCTTCTCGGTATAGTTAAAACGATCGGCAATGTCCGATATCCCTGTTGACATATGTGCGCTGAGCATACGTGTCAGATACAGATATATCTTAAGCTGAGCGTCGTTGGCGTCCTCCATGTACTCATCGATAAAGCGGTTGGACACAACCGTAAAATCAGCATAGTTATCCTGATAAATGTTAAAATTCCCCATATGTATTTCACCATTCCATTAGTTTAGCGATCATGATTATAGCATCATAACCGGACATTCAAAATGGTAAAACTCACGAAACCGATCTGCGGGCTTATCCACAGATTCGCGATATACCTGTGGATAAATTATCCCGCCCTTGTCTAAAGCCTTGTCTTTCGTAATCCGGCGGAAAAAAATATCCACATCCCATTGTGGAAAAACCACTCATTCGGAATGTGGATACTGTGGATTACGTTCTCTTTATCAACGACTCGCCGATGTTTACGACATCTCCCGCGCCCATCGTTATCAACATGTCATTCTTTGTGCAATTTTGCAGAACGAATTTTTCAATGTCATGAAAATCGGATATGTGGTGACATGACGTACGCTTGCTCCTGATGAGTTTCATCAGCGTGGCCGAACTGATCCCGAGATCGTCCGTCTCACGTGCCGCATATATATCGGTAAGGATCACGTGGTCCGCCGGCGCGAGGGCTTCCGCAAAATCTCCCATCAGGGCTTTGGTCCTGGTATAGGTGTGCGGCTGGAAGATGACCCAGAGCTCGTTATGCGGAACCTTCAGAGCCGTATCGATGGTCGCGCGTATCTCGGTCGGGTGATGAGCGTAATCATCATATACATGGAATGTGCCGGTCTTGTCCGAAGTCTGGACGTCACCCTTGTATTCGAATCTGCGCTTCGAACCTCTGAAGCAGGAGATCGTCTTTAACGTGATGTCGGAGTCGATGCCGAGGTGGTCGGCCAGGGCTATCGCCGCGAGTGAATTATATACATTATGAAGTCCGGGAACTCCCACATGACATCTGCGTCCCGTATCTTCGGTCCCGTGCATTACCGTGTAGGTAGCGTGAGCGTTCTCATCGAGAACGATGTCCTTGGCAAAATAGTCGCTGGACTCGTCGTGGCCGGTCGTGATGATCTTGCACTTAAGACCTGCGGTAAACTTATGCAGGTTCGGGATGTCGCCGTTTATGATCAGAAGTCCGTCATCTGGGATAAGGGCCGCGAATTCGTGGAACGAATGTCTGATATCGCTTAAGTCCTTGAAGAAATCCAGGTGGTCTGCATCTATATTAAGGATGATACCGATCCTCGGGAAAAAGTGCAGGAAACTGTTGGTATACTCGCAGGCTTCGGTCACGAACTGAGTTCCTTTTCCTATGCGGAAGTTTCCGCCGATCGAAGGAAGTATGCCGCCGATGGACAGCGTCGGATCCGTATCTGCCGCGAGCAGGATCTCGGAGATCATTGAAGTCGTGGTCGTTTTGCCGTGGGTACCGCTTACGGCTATCGGGCACTCATAAGTCTTCATGACGAGGCCCAGGAGCTCGGCACGTGAGAGTACCGTGATGCCGCGTGACTTCGCATCGTCGAGGTCGGGATTTCCGTCACGGACCGCCGCGGTGTATACCACGATCTCGGTGTCATCGGTGATATGGCTTACCGACTGGTCATATGAGATTACGGCGCCGAGGCTTTCAAGCCTCTCTGTCAGCGGCGAGCGCTTCATGTCGGATCCGGATACCTCAAAATGCCTTGAGAGCAGAAGTTCCGCAAGCCCGCTCATGCTGATGCCGCCGATTCCTATGAAATATACTTTTTTGGGTTCATTTAAGTTAAATTCGCACATATCGTAATTTGTCACAGACCTCGCTTTCTACATAATTAAATATATCGCGAAGTTATGTTAAAATCTATAGCAAGAATACTGAAATTAGATACGATGCTGAAGGTGATTCTATGAATGATTATCGGAAAAAAACAATGCGCAGGATTTTGAGAGGTCTTGCCGTACTGCTCATATCGATCCTCGCGGGAACCGTCCTGATGATCGCGGCATATTGCTGTCCCGTATCCATGATACAGAAGCATACCGGCGAATCAGTCGATATACTGAACAACGAATACGAACATTACGGCTTTGCTCCGAGGATATCAACGTCATATCCGGACCATTATACGGATGCGCTCATGCTGAGCATGGCTGCGGCACCGCGGACGGGTTCGGTTGTATATGATGCGATGAATTGCGGACCTATGTTCATTCCTTCTTTCTCTTACGGAGAAACCCTCATGTATGTTTTCGGGGAAGGCAGCATAGATGAAGCGACCGTCGGTTCCTATCCCCGGTACTGGCACGGGTATCTGATATGGCTCAAACCGATGCTGACCGTGATGACCTATTCCGAGATAAGGATCCTGGCCATGTGTTTTCAGCTGGCCCTGCTTCTGTGGGCCGTATACGAACTTCAGAAAAAGGACATGCGCCTCGTCCCGGGATTCTTTTTTGCGTTTCTGTTCCTGAACCCCATAACCACGGCGATGAGCATTCAGTATGCGAGTGTCTACTGCATAACTCTGATAATGACCGCGATCATGCTTAGGTTTGACCTGTTCACGGATGACAGATGTCCGGCGGTCCTTTTCGGGGGCGGCATAGCCGTGGCGTTCTTTGACTTTTTCACATACCCGGTGGTCGCGCTCGGGATACCGCTCATCATCTCCGTGGCGCTTACGTCTGACCGGGGCATCAGACACAATATCAAAAAGATCCTCGCAGGCTCTTTTGCCTATTTTGCGGGATATGCAGGGATGTGGGCAGGCAAATGGATCACGGCCGATCTTCTGATAAAGAGCGGAACGATCAGGGATGCGATAAATGAGATCACGATCGATGCGACGGGAGCGGAGGACAAGGCGGTCTATACCATACCGTATGTCTACCGGCAGATACTGATGCACATTACGCATAAGTCTATCGTGATCATAGCGGTGCTCGGGATCCTTGTGCTGGCATTCTGTCTTGTTAGAAAAAAGTGCACCGTAAGGCCTGATATCACTACGGTCCTGATCCTTGTCATCGCACTGTATCCTTTTGTCTGGTATGCACTTGTAAAACAGCATTCGGCCACCATGACACGGATGGAACAGAGAGAACTTGCCGTAACTATCATGGGTATTGTGACCGCAATCCTAAAAAACATTCACTTTTTGCAGAACAGGTGATATAATTGGTTAAAATACACATAAAATGTTCGGGATTTCAAAAATTTTTGTTTATGTTTAAGAGAGTGGGGTAGAAATCGCCGAACAGGGAACCAGAGGTGACGATATGATCAAAAAAGAAATGATCGCCATGCTGCTCGCGGGGGGCCAGGGCAGCAGACTTGGAGTCCTTACATCCAAGATGGCTAAGCCTGCGGTATCCTTCGGAAGTAAGTACAGGATCATCGACTTTCCGTTGAGTAACTGTATCAATTCCGGTGTGGACACTGTTGGTGTACTTACCCAGTATCGGTCGCTCAAACTGAATACTCATATCGGTATCGGCATTCCGTGGGATCTTGACCGTAACATCGGCGGTGTCACGGTACTTCCTCCTTATGAGAAGAGTTCGAACAGCGAGTGGTATACCGGTACAGCCAATGCTATTTACCAGAATCTCGAGTTCATGGAGACCTACAATCCGGATTATGTACTGATCCTTTCGGGCGATCATATATATAAGATGGATTATGAGGTCATGCTTGATTTTCATAAGAAAAACAAAGCGGACGTCACGATCGCCGTTATGCCCGTGCCCATGGAGGAAGCCAAGAGATTCGGTATCATGATCACCGACGGCAACGGCCGGATCACTGATTTCGAGGAGAAACCCGAGAAGCCCAGGAGCAACCTGGCCAGCATGGGTATATACATATTCAACTGGAAGACGCTGAAGGAGGCGCTGGTGACCAATGCGAGTCAGCCGGCACTCGACTTCGGTAAGCATATCATTCCGTATTGCCATCAGAAGGGCTCACCGCTTTACGCTTATGAGTTCAACGGATACTGGAAGGATGTCGGAACCTTAAGTTCCTATTGGGAAGCCAATATGGAGCTCATCGATATCGTTCCCGAATTCAACCTTTATGAGGAATACTGGAAGATCTACACCAGAAGCGAGATCCTTCCTCCCCAGTACCTCTCAAGCGAGAGTGTTACCGAGCGGAGCATCATAGGTGAGGGATGCGAGATCTACGGAAAAGTGTATAACTCCGTTATCGGATGCGGCGTCACGATAGGCAGGGACACCATAATCCGCGATTCCATCATCATGAACAATACGAGCATCGGCTCCGGCTGTGAGATCTACAAGGGTATCGTAGCCGAGAATGCGCAGATCTCGGACGGCGTGAAGATGGGCATCGGCGAAGAAGTCCCGAACGAGACCGATCCTAATATCTATAATCACGGCATGGTCACGATCGGTGAGAGAACCTTCATTCCTCCCGGAGTCAGCATAGGCAAGAACTCCGTTGTATTCGGAACGACCGCACCCGAGGATTATCCGGGCGGATCGCTTCCGAGCGGAAAGACCCTGATAAAAGGAGGTGATGAGCGTTGAGAGCTGTAGGAATCATCTTAGCAGGCGGTAACAATCACCGTATCAAAGAACTTACGACCAAGCGTGCGGCATGCGCACTTCCCGTAGCGGGCAGTTACAGAAGCATAGACTTCGCACTGAGCAACATGTCCAACGCTCACATCAATAAGGTAGCCGTATTCACGCAGTATAATGCAGGCAGCCTGAACGAGCACTTAAGCTCATCCAAGTGGTGGGATTTCGGACGTAAGCAGGGCGGACTCTTCGTGATCACCCCTTCGGTCACTGCAGAGAGCAACGCCTGGTATCGCGGCACAGCGGACGCCATAGCACAGAACATGTCGTTCCTTAAGAGCTCACACGAGCCTTATGTTGTGATTTCCTCGGGAGACTGCGTATATAAACTTGACTACAACAAACTTCTCGAGTATCATATCGACAAGAAAGCGGATATAACCGTTGTGTGCAAGGATATGCCGGGTGAAACGAATCTCGAGAGATTCGGTACAGTCAAGATCGGTAAGGACGATCGTATCGAAGAATTCGAAGAGAAACCCGTAGTAGCCAAGTCCAACACCGTATCTTGCGGTATCTATGTCATGAGACGTCGTCTCCTGATCGAGATGATCGAGAGATGTATCGAGGAAGACAGATACGATTTCGTCAATGATGTGCTTGTACGTTATAAAGACATGAAGCATATCTGCGGCTACAAGATGAATGATTATTGGAGCAACATAGCCTCCGTTGACGATTACTTCAGGACCAACATGGACTTCCTTCGTCCGGAGATCAGGGATTACTTCTTCAAGCAGTATCCCGACATTTACTCCAAGGTAGACGATCATCCGCCGGCAAAATACAACGTCGGAGCAGCAGTTCACAATTCGTTGATCTCCTGCGGATGCATAGTCAACAGTGTTGTCGAGGACTCAGTAGTATTCAAGAAAGCATACATCGGCAGCAATTGTTATATCAAGAACTCCATAGTACTTAACGACGTATATATCGGTGACAACACGCATATAGAGAACTGTATCGTTGAAAGCCACTCTACAATACGCGCCAATTCGTACTATAAAGGAGAAGGCGGCATACAGATAGTGACTGAACAGAATGACCGATATGTGATCTGATGTCTCCCGGATACATTGGCAGGGTGTGCGGACGCCCGGCAGCAAAGGAGAAGAAAGATGACTATTACTGATGTGAGAGTGAGGAAGATCACCGGAGAAGGCAAGATGCGTGCAGTTGCATCGATCACTATTGATGACGAACTCGTTGTTCATGACATCAAGATCATTGAAGGTGATCGCGGTTTGTTTATCGCGATGCCCAGCAAGAAGGGCGCGAACGGAGAGTATCGGGATATTGCACATCCCATCAATTCCGAGACCAGAACCAGATTGCAGGATCTGATACTTGATGCATACAGCAAGGCAGAAGATGCCGCTGAATGATACAAACCAAAGTAAGACCCCGGGCGCGGTAGCTCCGTGTCCGGGCGTTTTTTTCGTCAACATCCTTCATCGGAGGAAAGACAGATGTACGTAATAGCCGGGCTGGGCAACCCCGGAACCCAATATGCACACACCAGACATAACGCCGGCTTTGATACGATCGATATTCTGTCGGAACGCTATGATATACCTTTGCGCCGCCATCTTTTCCGCGGCCTTTACGGAAAAGGCTTGATAGACGGTGAAAAAGTGATACTCGTAAAACCGCAGACATACATGAACAACTCCGGTGAGTGCATAAGGCCTCTGTGCAGGCATTACAAGATCGATACGGATAATGAACTTATCGTGATATCCGACGACATATCCATGGGCGTGGGCAGGCTCAGGACCCGTAAGAGCGGATCCGCCGGCGGCCATAACGGATTAAAGAGCATCATCGCAAATCTGGGTAATGAGAACTTTACCCGGATCAAGATCGGCGTCGGCAATCCGGAAACCGGAGGCGACGTTGTAGGACATGTTCTCGGCCGGGTGACCGGTGAGGATGCTAAGACCCTGGATCAGATCAAGGAGCGGGCCGCGGATACAGCGGTCGCCATAATCAAAGAAGGCGCAGATAAAGCAATCTCCAAGTATAACTGCTAAAGAATGAGAACCCTTCTTACTCCCGTCAGGGAGATGGAAAACTATAAAGAGATGACGACCACCCTGGCACGACGTGCCGGGGCGATCGAGGTTAAGGGGTGTGTGGGATCACAGAAGCTGGGCATGATCTATGCCCTCGGCGACGGATACCGCTGCCGGCTCATAATAACCTATTCCGATTTAAGATGCCGCGAACTCTACGAGGACTATCTTTTCTACGATCAGAATACCTCGATCTTTCCCGCAAAAGACATGATATTTTACGAGGCCGATGTCTCAGGTAACCAGATCGAACGCCAGCGCCTGATCTGCCTTCGGAGCATCATAGAAAACCGTCCCATGACGATGATCACGACATGGAGTGCACTTATGATGCCCTGCGTTAAGCCCGGTATAATCCGCGATGCGGTGGTGAAGATCGCAGTGAAGGGCATCCTGGATATCGGCGAGATCAGCAGACTTCTGGTTAAGATCGGATATGAAAAAAGAGACATAGTCGAGAATCCGGGCGAGTTCTCCGTCAGGGGCGGCATTGTGGACATCTTCGATATAACCGAGGACAATCCCTACCGTATAGAACTTTGGGGCGATGAAGTCGATTCGATCAGAGGATTTGACGTGCAGTCCCAAAGATCGATATATAAGACCGAGAGCGTCACGATCTATCCGGCCACCGAGCTGATCATGGATGACGATCAGATGCGCAGGGGACTCGATGCGATATCCGCAGAGGCGGAAGATTATTCGGATAAACTGCGTGCGGAGTTTAAGACCGAGGAAGCCGCCAGGGTCCGCAAGCGGACCGCCGAACTTCGGGAGCAGCTCATTGAGCTTGGCATGAGCAGAGGAGCGGTCAATCTCGAAAGCTACATCGGATACTTTTATGATGACATAGATTCGATGCTCTCGTTTTTTGATAAGGATAAGAGCATCATTTTCATAGACGAACCGTTAAGATGCGCCGAGCATGCGCATGCTACGGAGGAGGAGTTCGTCCAGAGCATGTCCCACCGTCTGGAAAAAGGATACATCCTCCCCGGACAGGCAGGGCTGATCATATCTTCCGAACAGACCGCTGCCATGATGAATGACAGATATGTGGCAGAACTGTCGACGCTCGGCGGAAAAAACGGATTAATCGATCCGATAGCCGGGTATGATGCTCAGGTACGCTCTGTCGCTTCATACAACAAGAGCTTTGATGCTCTGGTAAAAGATTTAAAGAACTACAAGTCCAAGGGCTATCGCATGCTCCTCATATCCGCATCCAGGACGCGTGCAAGGCGTCTGGCCGATGACTTAAGAGAAGAGGGCCTGACGGCTCTTTATACGGAGGATTCGTCCCGTGAGATAGCTCCCGGTGAGGTGGAGTGCTTCTACGGCAGGATCCGCAGCGGGTTCGAATATCCTGTCCAAAAGTTCATCGTGATATCCGAGACCGACATATTCGGACCCGAGCAGAAGAAAAAGAAACGCAAATACGCAAAAGATCCGTCTAAGGCCATACATGATTTTGCGGAGCTTAAGGTCGGAGACTATGTGGTCCACGAAAACCACGGTCTTGGGATCTACCGCGGTATCGAGCAGATAAGCGTCGAGGGCGTTGTACAGGACTATATCAAGATAGGCTATCGCGACGGCGGCAATCTCTATGTGCCGGCCACCGGTCTGGATGTGATCCAGAAGTATGCCTGCGGAACGGACCGCGCTCCCAAGCTTAACAAACTCGGTACCAAAGAGTGGTCTAAGACCACATCCAAGGTTCGCGAAGCGGTCGATGTGATAGCCGACGACCTGGTTCAGCTCTATGCGGCCAGACAGAGCCTTCACGGATATAAATATGGGCCGGATACTGTATGGCAGCGTGAGTTCGAAGAACTTTTCCCTTATGAGGAGACGGAGGACCAGATCCGGGCGATAGAGGCGACCAAGGAGGACATGGAGTCCGACCGGATCATGGACAGACTTATCTGCGGAGACGTGGGATTCGGCAAGACGGAGATCGCGATACGTGCCGCATTCAAGGCGGTTCAGGAGGGCAGACAGGTCGTATACCTCGTGCCCACGACGATACTTGCGCAGCAGCATTTCAACACTTTCACGATGCGCATGAAGGACTTTCCCGTGAGGGTCGAACTCTTAAGCCGTTTCCGCACCCCGGCGGAGCAACGCCGCGTGATCGCCGACTTAAAGAGCGGCATGGTCGATATCGTGATCGGAACTCACCGTGTTCTGTCCAAAGATGTCGGATTCAAGGATCTGGGCCTTCTGATAGTCGATGAGGAGCAGCGTTTCGGCGTTACGCATAAGGAAACGATCAAGAAGATGAAACAGACCGTGGATGTCCTTACGCTCACCGCTACGCCCATCCCGAGGACGATGCATATGTCACTGATCGGGATCCGTGATATGAGCGTGCTCGAGGAACCTCCGGAAGAAAGACGCCCGATCCAGACTTTTGTCTGCGAATATAATGAAGAACTTGTAAGAGAAGCCATCGTGCGTGAGGTATCGCGCGGCGGGCAGGTTTACTATGTCTATAATGTTGTGGCCAACATTGCCGATGTGACCGCGCAGGTGAGCGCACTCGTTCCCGAGGCGAGAGTAGGGTTTGCTCACGGTCAGATGCACGAGCAGGAGCTCGAGCGCATCATGTATGATTTCGTAAACGGTGATATCGACGTGCTCGTATCCACGACGATCATCGAGACCGGCATGGATATCCCCAATGTCAACACGATGATAGTGCATGATTCCGACAAGCTGGGGCTTGCGCAGCTCTATCAGTTAAGGGGCCGCGTCGGAAGGTCGAACCGTACGTCTTATGCTTTTCTGATGTATAAGAGAGACAAGATGCTCAAGGAAGTTGCGGAAAAGCGCCTTGAGGCCATCCGCGAGTTCACCGATTTCGGCAGCGGATACCGTATCGCGATGAAGGACCTGGAGATCCGTGGAGCCGGCAATCTGTTGGGATCCCGCCAGTCCGGACACATGGCATCCGTTGGCTATGATATGTACTGCAAACTCCTCTCCGAGGCGATCAGATCACGCCGCGGCGAAGAGGTCGCTCCCGATTTCGAGACACAGATATTCATAGACGTCGACGCATACATTCCCGATGGCTACATCATGAACGAGATGCAGAAACTCGATATCTACAAGCGCATCGCGATCCTTTCCGATGAGTCGGATTACCGCGACATGACTGACGAGCTGATAGACCGTTTCGGCACCGTGCCCGAGTGCGCAGATAACCTTCTTCGCATCGCACTGATCCGTGCTGCAGCCAAGCGGCTGGGCATTGACGAGATACGGGCCGGAGGCGGCCGGATCCGCGTGATCATGCGCTCAGATGCACCCGTACGTGTGGAGAATATCCCTGCGGTCCTTGCTTCCGCTAAGGGCAAACTTGCCTTTTCCGCAAAAGGAACGCCCGAGTTTAACTATAAATACAAACGCGAGGATCTTGTTGATAAAGAGGCCCGCAATCTACTTGATCAGACGGAAAAGCTCATTAAGGAGACATTCGCTCCGCTTCTGAGTGAGTCTTAAGTTCACAGAAAAAACACAATTCGACCATATTTCCATCATAACCGGGCTTTATATTCTGAATATAAGATACGGGACAGGAAACAGTGATAGACATGGGCCGGCGATATAGATGATTCCCCTCGCTGCGACCCGTCAGTACTCGCATCGGGGAACATTATATCACCGGCCCTTATGCTTGACATATATCCCTGTCCCTTACATATAAAATATTTTTATCATAAATCCATCACGGAAATATGGTTGAGGAGGTAAGTAAGATGTATGAGAATGAATACGGAAAAATAGAAAACGGGCAGCAGCCCTATGTTACACCGCCGACAGGTGGAGGATATTCGGATTATACGGGATACACGGCAGGACCGGACATGATATACAACAATCAGGTACCGCCAAAGAAGAAAACCGGCAGGATCGTCGGTGCATGCATAGCGCTCACACTCGTTGGTCTTATGATCGGCACCGGTATCACATATGCCTACATGAACGGATTCAATATCCTGCACAAAAAGGCAGATACAGTCGCAGAAGAGAGCACCGGCTTAAGCTTAACCGAGAAACCCGAGCATATCGAACTGAGCAAGAACGAGAATGAAGAGGCCATGAAGGTGGATGATCTGCCTACCACTTCAGTCGGCAGCACGATGAGCGTTACTCAGATCGCTGAAAACTGCATGCCCAGCGTAGTGGCGATCACGAATAACAGTGTGACGGAGATACAGGACTTCTTCGGACGCACATATACATATGATTCTTCAGGTGAAGGCAGCGGCGTTATAATAGCCCAGACAGATGATGAACTTCTGATACTTACGAATTATCATGTGGTTGAGGACAACAAGTCTCTGTCCGTTGTATTCAGCTGGGAAGAGGATGTGGATGAGATCGATGAGGAAGACGTGATCTATGCGACCGTCAAGGATTATGATAAGGAACGTGATATCGCAGTCATCTCCATCCCGATCAGTTCACTGAGCAATGATGTACTTTCCAAGATATCGATCGCGACTGTCGGTTCATCCGATGACCTTAAGCTCGGCGAGCAGGTTGTAGCCATAGGTAACGCACTCGGATACGGCCAGTCTGTCACCACAGGTATCGTATCGGCCTTGAACCGTCACTTTACCGATGAGAGAGGAAACGTTGACGAGAACGCATATATCCAGACCGATGCAGCGATCAATTTCGGTAACTCCGGCGGCGCGCTTTTTAACATGAAAGGCGAACTGATAGGCATCAATACCGCGATGATGGATTCATCCGTAGCCGAGAACATGGGTCTCGCGATCCCGATCTCCGATGTGACCGGTGAAGTAGAGAGCATGATGAACCAGGAAACACGTGAGACCGTATCGGATAACGAACGCGGTTATCTGGGGATCAACATTGTGGATGTCACTTCCGAGATCAGCGAAACATACGGACTGCCCGAAGGAATATATGTATCCAACGTGGCACACGGTTCGGGCGCTGAGGCAGCAGGCATCGAGAAAGAGAATATCATCACCGGCATCAACGGCAGGGAGATCAAGACCAGCGAAGAACTGACGAACTTCCTGTCCAAGTATAAAAAAGGCGAGACGGTCACCGTTACGATAGCTTATCGTACAGATGACGGATATGAGACCAAAGATGTTGAGGTCACTCTCGGAAACAGCCCTACATAATGTAATACCGCATATTTACTGATAAAAATGCTTTAATCACATTTCCCTCAAAACCCCCTGTGTGCTATACTTGCACATAGGGGGTTTTAAATATGGGGAAAACTTATGACAAGGATCTTTCGGCCAAGCTTAAGACCTTGGCTGATCATGCTTTTTCAGGTACAGATATTCAATCATTCGAAAAAAGAATAGAACCGGACCTGGTCAGTGACGGGGAGCAGAAGTATTTTGCCGCTTTCATCGCGGTCTGTGATACCAAAAAGCGCGCACAGGTATTTCACGCTTCGGGCCTTACGCTTGAGGAGGCCATGGATAATACGACTAAATATGCCCTGGACGGTGTAAAGAAGATGCTGATCGAGCCCAAGTGGGTCAAACTCGAGATCATTACACATTCCGAAGAGGTCGATCCTCAGGACGCTGTCAACCGGATGTTTTCTTCATACCACGAGTTTTTCCGTCGCGGTATCTCTCTGGACAAAAAATACGAATATGCCTACACCGAGGGTGAGATCAACGGCAACCGGCTCTTAAACTACAAGGAATCGGTTCTGGATCTGCGTTCCTTTAACTCTTATTCTATGAAGCGCGATGACGACGTCATACTCAAGACGCCCCGGACGCTCATACTTTTTGATACCGATTCATGGTTCATTGATGAAAAAGACCGGACCTATACGCTTTTCAACAAGGGCTTACAGATCGGCCGTCGTGAGATGGGAATGATCACTCCGAAGGACATCAAGAAGATCGTGGGTTCCGCGATGCACTATCTGAGCGGACAGCTTCATCCCGACGGAAGTTTTAATTACGGATATTATCCGATCTCGAAGAAACTGATACCCGGCTACAACATCATGAGACACTCATCGACGCTGTGGAGCCTCGTATGCTCGACCGAGATAGAGAAGAATCCGGAAGTTTACAAGACCACGCAGGCTGCGATCAAATATATGATCAGCCAGATAGAGCATTTCGATGACGGCACCGCATATCTTGTCGAGAAAGGTGCAAATGAGATCAAACTCGGCGGAAACGGAGTTGCGATCATCACGCTCAGCCAGTACATGAAGGTGTATGAAACCGACGAGTATGTGAAACTCTGTCAGGAACTCGGACGCGGGATCCTCAAGATGATGAATCCCGACGGCACTTTTGCACATGTTTTAAATGCCGATACACGTGAGTTAAAAGAGCAGTTCAGGACGGTCTACTATGACGGCGAGGCTACCTTTGCGCTCTGCCGTCTGCACAGCATGACGGGGTCGTCGCTCTGGCTTGAAGCAGCGCGCAGATCAGTCGATCATTTCATCGAGGCAGACTATACGACGCACCGCGATCACTGGGTAGCGTATGCGGTCAACGAACTCACGATGTATATCAAGGAAGAGAAATATTATGAGTTCGCGCTCAGGAACCTGTTCGAGAACCTGGACATGATCCGCACGCAGCCGACGACATATCATACATATCTGGAACTTCTGATGGCCGGTTACGAGACCTACAGGCGCATGGTCGATGAGAAAGCGGAAGTAGCCGCACTTAAGAAGTATAATATTCACAAACTCGCAGACACCATATTCGTAAGAGCCGAGCACATGTTAAACGGTTACGGCTATCCTGAGTATGTGATGTATCTGCCCGAGCCTTCGAAGTATAAAGGAACGTTCTTCGTTCGCCATGACGGGTTCAGGGTGCGTATCGATGACGTGCAGCATTTCTGCGGAGCATATATCGCTTTCTATCGTCATTATGATGAAATTAAGGAGTTAAGATGCTCATCAAAAACATAAGGATCATCGACCCGGCGTCCGGCAGCGACGCCGTCGGTGACATTTTAATTCAAGACGGACGCATCGGGAAACTTCTCACAGGAGAGGATTCGCGGTGCGTTAGTAATGTGGGGGATCCTGCAACGGCGGCCGGCGTAACCGGAGTGTCGGATGATGCTGAAATCATCGACGCGACCGGACTTGTGTGTGCGCCCGGGCTGGTGGATGTGCATGTGCACTTCCGCGATCCCGGATTTACCTACAAGGAGGATATCGAAACGGGCGCCCGCTCCGCGGCAGCAGGCGGGTTTACTTCCGTCGTGATGATGGCCAATACGAAGCCTGCCATCGATAACGAAGAGACACTTGCGTATGTTCTGGATAAAGCTGCGGCTCAGCCGATACATGTATATACCTGTGCCGACATCACTATGGGCTTAAAGGGCGAGACACTCGTTGACATGGAAAAGTTATCCGCTCTCGGAGCCGTAGGTTTCACCGATGACGGAATCCCGCTTCGGGATCCCGATGTCTGTAAGCGTGCGATGGAGATTGCGGCCAAACTTAATATGCCTCTGAGTTTCCATGAAGAAGACCCGGCATATATCACGAATAACGGGATCAATGCGGGAGCGGCATCGGATCATTTCGGGGTAGGCGGTTCGCCGCGAGAAGCCGAGATTTCGATGATCCGTAGAGATATAGAGATCGCAGAAGGCCTGTGCGAGGGAGACAGAGTCGGCGATCCGTCGGATGCCGATGAGGGGATGAGTGTCTGCGGCTGCCCGGATATAGTGATTCAGCATATATCGACTGCCGAGGGAGTTGAACTTGTCAGACAGGCACGCAGGACGAATCCGCATATACACGCCGAAGCCACACCGCACCATTTCTCATTGACCGAGGAAGCTGTTATCAGGCACGGTGCGATGGCCAAGATGAATCCGCCGCTTAGAACAGAGGCTGACAGGCAGGCGATCATCGAGGGCCTGCGAGACGGGACCATAGAGCTTATCTCCACGGACCACGCTCCTCATTCTGCGGAAGAAAAATCGCGTCCGATTACGGAAGCACCCAGCGGCATCATAGGGCTTGAGACTTCACTGGCTCTCGGGATCACGAATCTGGTCGGATCTGACAGCACCGTTTCGGAAGAGAGCGGTACCTGCGGGCGTTTAAGCCTGATCGAACTGATCGCGAAGATGACGGTTAATCCTGCCCGACTATACGGACTTGATGCCGGTCGTATCTATGAGGGCGGCCCGGCCGATCTGGTCATCTTTGATCCTGATGAAGAGTGGATAGTTCCCGATACATTTGAGTCCAGATCAAACAATACTCCGTTCACAGGCACCCGCCTTCGCGGACGCGTCTGCATGACGATCTGCGGGGGAAGAGTAGTCTTCAGGCGGTGACTTTACAAACAATCATTTAAGCATATCTTCAACTTGCCGTCATAGATCCTTACAGGTATTTCATCTTCGAAACTGTATATACCGGGGATGTCATCATTAAATATGTGGACTGTTACTCTCCGGCTATCAGGATCAACGATCCAGTATTCCCGTACTCCGGACAGCATGTATTTGGCCAGTTTATCTTTACGATCGATGGACGCAGTGCTCGGTGAGGTCACTTCTATGACCCAGTCAGGAGGACCCAGGATATACTTCTCTTTAATAAAATCCTGATCGCATACGACCACTATGTCCGGGACGAGATATGTGTCCTCATCATCGAAGAAACGCACACCGACGCCGCAGTCGAATGCCATACAGGGACCATTATTTTCTCTGATGTATTTTTCGATCAGATACCCCAGATTATGAACGATTTTCTGGTGAAGTACAGATGGCTGCTCATTTACGATCATCATCCCGTTCATAAGTTCATATAGCCTGCTTTCATCGCTTGTTCTGCAGAACTCTTCAAATGTTACATACCCTTCTTTTTTAGGCTTTGCGGATCCTTCGTCTTCTGCTAAAGCAAGATCGCCTGATATCCAGTATTCATCATCATCCGGAGTTGCATATGGTATGGCCTTATTGTTCAGATGGTGCTTTTTTCGGTAATAATCTTCAAATACCGAGTAAACGAATTCCTCATCGGGATGGGCATCAATATATTCGCCGATGGCTTTGCGAAAAGATTCGACCCGGGCATTTGATTCTTCCATGGCCAGAGTCCTGTCCAGGATCTCTACCGTCAGATACGAAGGATTCTTCGTCTCCCCTGTCATGATCTTGCTTACGGTACCGACAGGCAGTTCAGCCCTCATAGCCAGCTCGGCGACTGTCATTTTGAGATTGTTCTTTCTTTTTTTCAGATCTTCGAGTTTCATGGCACGCCCTCCTTCAATTCCAGAATATACCCACAGACGGGTAAAATCAAGAGTTCTCATCCGAAAACGGGCAAATATAATAAAGGGTAAAACGTATGCGCCGAAACGGAATACAAAAGGCGGAGGCTTTACGCCTCCGCCTGAGATCGCGGTCTGAAGTCTGCCTCCCGGCAACCCTTAAACTATCTCTACGATATTGATGTTCTTATTGGTTGAAAGATCCAGATACACGTCGTCGATCTTGATCGTGGGTCTGGCGAGATGGTCCTTGTTGATATATATGACCTGGCCTTCTCTGTCGTCCGAAAGTTTCACCGTTTCCAGAAGATATGTGTTCACGATATTTTCCAGGATGACTAAGATGTACTCGGGACTGTATTTCTGAAGTCCGTCATGTTCGAATATCCCGATGACCTCGAAAGGACACATGGGTCCGCGGTATACACGGGGCGAAGTGGTCGCATCATATACATCGGCTATCGCAACGATCTTGGCATAGGGATCGATCTGTGAGTCTTTGAGGTGGAGCGGGTAACCCGAACCGTCGCTTCTTTCGTGGTGCATGAGTGCGGCGTTGCAGATATGAGGATCGATCTTGTTGTCGCGAAGGATCTGATAGCCTGCCCGGCTGTGTTCCTTGATCTTGATATATTCGGCCTCGGTGAGCTTGCCGGGCTTGCGAAGGATGGTTTCCGGTATGGTCATCTTACCTATATCGTGAAGAAGGCCGCACAGGGTAGCCTTATTTACTTCATCCTCCGACAGGTGGAGCCATTTTGCAAAAAGATTACAGATCAGGCTCACGTTCATACAATGAGTGAATGTCTCATCATCATATGAATGCATGTTGGAAAGCAGGGTGAGGATCCCGATGGAGTCGGGAGCGGAACTTACTATATTGTTACTGTGTTCGAGCAGCGCATCCACATCGAGAGGCGCATTCTGATTCACGACATCATTCAGCTGATTCTTGAATGTGTCGACTTCCTGCTCGAATCTGGCTTTGAATTTCTGGAATTGGGGATCGTTCTGGATCTTTTCATGATAAGTCAGCGGTTTCTGAGTCTCTTCAGCCAGGATCTCATCTTCGATCTGGATAAAAGGGACCGAATAAAAACTCAACTTGGATATGGTCTTATTATTCAAGACCACACCCTTCGGTATAACCAGCTGATTATTGAGAGCATAGACGTCGGAAGCTACGGTCATGCCCGGCTTGACGTCTCTGGAATGTATCCTTCTCATGTTTGTAACTCCACCCACTACACCCTTTATAAGTGTACATTTCATTATAACATACAAAATCCTGTTGACAACTATCTATGTGTCGTGTACTGTATCTCATAGATATGACAATTCAATATTGTTTTAATACTCTTATTCAGAGTGGCGGAGGTACATAGGACCGATGAAACCACGGCAACCCCGGCAAATGCAGGAAGGTGCCAACCTGAGCAATTTATTTGAACAATAAGAGGATTTGATTATCACCATTCAGGTCCGCTTGTTGCAAGCGGATTTTTTTCGTAGTAGGGGGCAGACCCATCCAACATAAATTAGGACAGCCCCACCAAGCAGAAAGGAGAAGTTTTAATGGAAAAGAGACTGTTTACTTCAGAGTCAGTTACCGAAGGCCATCCCGACAAAGTCTGCGATGCGATCTCCGATGCGATCCTGGACGCCTGCATGGAGCAGGATCCCATGAGCCGTGTTGCATGCGAGACAGTATGCTGTACGGGATTCGTTCTCGTAACAGGTGAGATCACCACCAACGCTTATGTTGATATGCAGAAGGTTGTAAGGGACACCGTTACCGAGATAGGTTACACCAAATCAGAGTATGGCTTCGATGCCAATACCTGCGCAGTTCTCGTAGCTATCGACGAGCAGTCCGCAGACATCGCCATGGGTGTTGATAAGGCACTCGAGGCTAAGGCCGGATCACTTACCGATGACCTGGATACAGGTGCGGGCGATCAGGGCATGATGTTCGGATATGCCACCAACGAGACAGATGAGTATATGCCTTATCCCATCTCTCTGGCACACAAGCTTGCACGTCAGCTTACTAAGGTCCGCAAGGACGGAACCCTCAAGTACTTAAGACCTGACGGAAAGAGCCAGGTATCCGTAGAGTATGATGAGGAAGGCAAGCCCGTAAGACTCGAGGCTGTTGTTCTCTCAACTCAGCATGATGAGGATGTGACTCAGGAGCAGATCCATGAGGATATCAAGAAGTACGTATTTGATCCCGTTCTTCCCGCTGAGCTCATCGATGACAAGACCAAGTTCTACATCAACCCCACCGGACGTTTCGTTATCGGCGGACCTCACGGTGATGCAGGCCTGACCGGACGTAAGATCATCGTAGACACCTACGGCGGATACGCCCGTCACGGCGGCGGAGCTTTCTCGGGTAAGGACTGCACCAAGGTAGACCGTTCCGCAGCTTACGCAGCAAGATACGTAGCCAAGAACATCGTGGCAGCAGGTCTTGCAGACAAGGCTGAGATCCAGCTCTCCTATGCGATAGGTGTTGCTGAGCCCACTTCTATCAACATCGATACCCAGGGTACCGGCAAGCTCTCCGAGGAGAAACTCATTGAGATCATCCGCGAGAATTTTGACCTCCGTCCCGCAGGTATCATCAAGATGCTCAACCTTCGTCGTCCGATCTACAAGCAGACCGCTGCTTACGGACATTTCGGACGTAACGACTTGGATCTCCCCTGGGAGAAGCTTGATAAGGTTGACGACCTCAAGAAGTATCTGTAAAAGCGGCTTCGGCGTAAGCCGTTAAAAAGTCAAGAGTATGAATGGAACCTCTGTTCTGATATAATCAGAAACGGAGGTTCTTTTTATGGCATTCGTACATTTACACGCGCATACGGCATACTCTCTGCTCGATGCTTCCAACAAGATAAATGAATATGTAAAACGTGTCAAAGAACTCGGCATGGATGCATGTGCCATCACCGATCACGGCAACATGTTCGGCGTGATCGACTTCTACAGGGCATGTCAGAAAGAGGGGATCAACCCCGTCATCGGATGCGAGGTCTATGTTGCACCCGACTCACGTTTTTCCAGAGAAAGCACATACAGCGATGACAGATATTATCATCTGGTGCTGCTCGCAGAGAACAATACGGGATATCAGAACCTGATCAAGATAGTCAGCCGCGGTTATACCGAAGGCTATTACTATAAACCCAGGATAGATCTTGAACTTCTGAGGGAAAATCATGAAGGGCTGATCGGATTGTCCGCCTGCCTTGCCGGCGAGATCCCGAGAGCCATCATGAGAGGCCTGCAGAGCGAAGCGGATGCAGCGGCCTTAAGACTTCGCGATATCTTGGGCGAGGGCAACTTTTTCCTGGAGATGCAGGACCACGGCATTCCTGAGCAGACGACTGTCAATATGGCGCTCATGGACATGAGCAGACGTCTGGGCATCGAACTCGTGGTCACCAATGACGTGCATTATACCTATGCGAACGACGCCGAGCCGCACGATATACTTCTGTGTCTGCAGACGGGCAAGAAACTCTCGGACGAGGACCGCATGAGATATGTGGGCGGCCAGTATTATGTAAAAAGCGAAAACGAAATGCTTCAGAAGTTTCCCTATGCATCGGAAGCGGTCGGGAACACTGCACGGATAGCTGCGAGATGCCATGTGGAAATAGAGTTCGGAAACTATAAACTGCCTCACTACGAGGTGCCCGAAGGGTTCACTTCCAAATCATATCTGATCAAACTCTGCGAGGACGGCCTTGCGCGCAGATATCCCGATGCCGGCCCCGAGATCAGACAGCGTCTTGAATATGAACTCGGTGTCATAGAGAGCATGGGTTTCGTGGACTATTTCCTGATAGTCTGGGATTACATCAATTACTGTCGTGAACATGACATACCGGTCGGTCCGGGCAGAGGTTCGGCCGCGGGCAGCATCGTGTCTTACTGTCTTCGGATCACGGACATCGATCCGATCAGATACGATCTGCTGTTTGAGAGATTCTTAAATCCGGGCCGCGTGACGATGCCCGATATCGACGTCGATTTCGCCGATGACAGACGTGAAGCCGTCATAGAGTACGTTTCCGAGAGATACGGGCGCGATCATGTGGTTCAGATCGGCACGTTCGGAACCATGGCAGCCAGAGGCGTCATCAGGGATGTGGCCAGAGTCATGGATCTGCCTTACAGTTTTGCATCCGACCTGGCGAAGATGGTGCCACAGGAACTTGGCATCACTCTGGAAAAAGCGATTAAGATGAACCCCGATCTGGGTAAGATGTACAATTCCGACGACCAGGTACACCACCTGCTGGATATGTGCATGAGGCTTGAAGGCCTTCCCAGGAACACCTCGACCCACGCCGCCGGAGTGGTCATATGTCCCGACAGCGCGGAAAAGTTCGTTCCTTTGGCCTGTCGCGGAGACGGCCCCGTGAACACACAGTTTACCAAGGATACCGTGGAGGAACTGGGCCTTCTTAAGATGGACTTTCTGGGACTGCGTACGCTCACGGTCATCAGGGATGCGTGCGATATGATCGAGGCCAATTACGGCACTCATATAGATATAGATAAGATCGATTACAACGATCCGAAGGTCCTGGAACTCATAGGAAGCGGAGAGTGCGAGGGCATATTCCAGCTTGAATCCGCGGGAATGAAGAACTTCATGAAGGAACTTAAGCCGGGCAGCCTAGAGGATGTCATTGCGGGCATTTCCCTGTACCGTCCCGGCCCGATGGATTTCATACCGCAGTATATCGAGGGCAAGAACCATCCCGATCAGGTGACCTATATCACGCCCGAACTTGAACCGATCCTTTCGGCTACCTACGGCTGCATCGTTTATCAGGAGCAGGTCATGCAGATAGTGCGCGATCTGGCCGGCTATACGATGGGCGACAGCGATAACATACGCCGTGCGATGTCCAAGAAAAAGCGCTATGTCATCGATGAGAATAAGGAATATTTCGTTCACGGCAATGAAGAGTTAAACATACCGGGATGCGTTGCAAAAGGGATTCCCGAAGAGGCGGCTTACGAGATATGGGCGAGGATGGAGACCTTCGCCGAGTATGCTTTCAACAAGTCGCATGCTGCGTGCTACGCACTCGTATCCATGCAGACGGCTTACTTAAAATGCTATTATCCCGCGGAGTTCATGGCGGCACTGCTTACGTCCGTTATCAGCAGATCGGACAAAGTCGCACAGTACATCATGACCTGCCGCGGCATGGGAATAGAGATCCTGCCTCCCGACATAAATGAAGGTGGCATCGGCTTTGTGGCCAAAGACGGAAATATCAGGTATACGCTGACCGCTATCAAGTCAGTCGGTCAGACCGTGATCCAGAGGATCATCGACGAGAGGACGCTGCGCGGACCTTACAGGAACTTCAAGGATTTCCTGATGAGGGTAGGAGAGACGGGCGAACTGAATAAGAGGGTCGTTGAGAACCTGATCAAAGCCGGTGCGCTTGACTCTTTTGAAGCCAACAGGCGTCAGATGCTGATGATATATGATGGGCTTATGGACAGCGTGCATAAGGACCGCAAGAAAAATGCCGCCGGCCAGATGACTCTTTTTGACACGATGGGAGGAAACGATCCGAAGCTTCTGGGAATAAAGCTCCCGCCGGTTCCCGAGATGCCCAAGGAGGAACTCCTTCAATATGAAAAAGAAGTCCTGGGCGTATACATAAGCGGTCACCCCATTCAGGAATACCAGGATCTCTGGGAGACACATAAGACCAACACTACAGCCGATTTCAAGGTGCGCACCGTCACTGCCGAGGATGAAGCTGAAGGAGGAGAAGTACTTCTGGACATCAATTTCGAGCCTGTGGGCGGAGAAGAGGAAGGCACTGTCCCCGAAGAAAGACTCCACGGCGGCCAGATCGTAACGATAGGTGGCATCATTTCGGAGTGCAAGACCAAGTTCACCAGGAACGACAAGATCATGGCTTTTGTCACCCTTGAAGATATGCTGGGAAGCGTCGAAGTCATAGTTTTTCCCAAGACATATGAGCAGTACAGGGATTTCCTCAGGGAGAATGAGATGGTCTTCATCACAGGCCGCGTCGATGAGGAAGTCGACCGCGACATGAAACTCCTCTGTGAAAAAATAGAGAGGTTCTCGGATAAGCCGAGCGTTCTCTGGATCCGCTTTAAAAATCAGCAGGACGCTGACGCTTCATCCGCGGATATGGATGCGATACTGAATAATAGTGACGGAAGAAGCATAGTCAAGTTATACTTAAATGAAGAAAAGAAGATAATCACACTTCCCCTTTCGATGAGTGTCGGAATAGACCGCGGACTTTTGGATGCCCTTTACGACAGGTTCGGAAGAGAAAATGTTGAGGTCACATACCCGAAAAAGTGATATGATAGGACTGTTAATACAGGAGGATCACAATGGCAAGTGAAATCAGAACCATAGGCGTACTTACAAGCGGCGGCGACGCACCGGGCATGAATGCGGCCATCAGAGCGGTAGTCCGTAAGGCAATGGCTCAGGGCGTCAGCGTTAAGGGTATCAAGAAAGGCTATCAGGGTCTTTTGAATGAAGAGATCATGGATCTTGAGAGATATCACGTATCCGATACCATCCAGCGCGGCGGAACCATATTAGGTACAGCGAGATGCTCGGAGTTCAAGACCGAAGAGGGTCAGCTCAAAGGCGTTGAGATATGTAAGGAACACGGTATCGACGGTCTCGTGGTAATAGGCGGTGACGGATCATACAGAGGAGCGCAGGCACTTTCAAGACACGGAATCAATACCATCGGCATTCCCGGAACGATAGACCTGGATATCGCCTGCACCGATTACACGATCGGATTTGATACGGCGGTCAATACCGCAATGCAGGCCATAGATAAAGTGCGTGATACATCTTCATCGCATGAGAGATGCTCGATCATAGAGGTCATGGGACGTAACGCCGGTTATATCGCACTCTGGTGCGGTATCGCAAACGGCGCCGAGGATATACTGCTTCCCGAGAAATATGATTACAACGAGCAGAAGATCATCAACAACATCATCAATAACCGTAAGAGGGGCAAGACCCATCATATAATCATCAATGCGGAAGGCATCGGCCACTCTACATCCATGGCCAGACGTATCGAGGCGGCTACGGGCATCGAGACCAGAGCGACCATCTTGGGATACATGCAGCGCGGCGGTTCACCTACCTGTAAGGACCGTTATTACGCATCCATCATGGGAGCATATGCTGCGGATATCATCTGTTCGGGCAAGACCAACCGCGTCGTAGGTATCAGACACGGCGAGTGCGTTGACTTTGATATCGAGGAAGCTCTGAACATGACCAAAGAGATCCCCGCATATGATTATGAGGTAGCGAGGATCTTAAGCTGATGATAAGCAGCGTGACCAATGCGACGGTAAAGAGGATAGCCCAGCTGCAGAGCCGGGATAAAGACAGACGTGAAGCGGGTCTCTTTATAGTCGAAGGATCAAGGATGTTTTCCGAGATCCCGCTCGAGCGGACAGACAGTGTATATGTCACGGAAGATTTCGTGGATCATGCGAGCCAGGAGATCAGGGACAGGCTGTCATTGACCGGCTATGAGCTTGTAACCGAAGATGTAATGAAGAAGATGTCGGACACCATGACTCCCCAGGGTGTCCTTTCTTTAGTCAGATCCTACGACTACAGTCTTGAAGATATCCTTAAGCGCGGCAGTCTTTATATGCTGCTTGACGGTCTTCAGGATCCGGGGAATCTGGGCACGATATTCCGTACGTGCGAAGCTGCGGGGGCAGCAGGCGTGATCATGAGCCGCGGTACCGTCAGCATCTATAATCCGAAGAGCATCCGTTCGACGATGGGGACGCTTTTCCGCATGCCTTTTGTATATGCGGATGATCTGTGTGAGACGATCCGCGAACTTAAAGCACGCGGCGTATCTGTCCATGCATCCCATCTGGAGGGATCGAAGGATTATGCGGCGCTCGATCTTACCGGGCCGGTTGCTTTCGTGATCGGAAACGAAGGTGCCGGGATAAGCCCTGAAGTAGCGGATGTGTGTGACATGCGCGTACGCATTCCCATGGAGGGAGAAGTTGAATCTTTAAACGCCGCGATCGCGGCTTCCGTGCTTCTTTACGAAGCCCACAGACAGAGAAATTCCTGATCTTTTTTCAAAAAAATACACAAAAATCCCCGTTTTTTTGACATTTTCATAATTTGTTGATAAAATCGTAATACATTTGTAACAAGTTGACATAAATAGGCACAGGAAATGACAGAAACAGTCAGGCGTGTGGGTGCCATATCCATCAGCGTATGCATATTGATGAGTCATACAGTTGCATTTGCCGAGGAAGACGCAACCACCACCAGAGATTATCTGAATAGTGTAAATGCCGGAGTGACCAACATCATGGGTTCGGCAGGAAGGGAAAGCGAGCAGTCCAAGGAAGCTATGGATGAACTCGCTGCCATAGCTGAGGAAAATGCTCCCGAGGAAGAAGAGGAGCTTTCCACCCTGTTCATGGCGAACGTCAATAATTCCCTGAACGTGCGCACGGAGCCGGATGCCGAATCAGAGAAAGCCGGACTTCTGTACAAGGACTGCGGCGGGCGTATATTGGAGCGCGGTGAAGAGTGGACACGCATCCAGTCCGGAGATCTGGTCGGCTGGGTCAGCAATGAGTATCTTCTTTTTGATGAGGAAGCAGAAGCCCTGGCCAATGATGTCGGGTTCAAGATCCTGACAGTCAACACCGATGCTCTTCGTATCCGCAAGGAAGCGAGCGAGGATTCGGGGATACTGGGCCTTGTTGCCAACGGCGATGAACTTGAAGTAGTTGACGACACCGATCCTGCGTGGATCAAGGTCGTATACGAAGAAGACGAAGGATATGTATCCGCAGACTATGTGGATATCACTTTTTCGATAGATGCCGGTGAGACCATGGCTGCGATCAAGCAGCGTGAAGAGGAGGAGGCCGAAGCCAAGCGCCAGGCTCTGCTCCATGCTCAACAGGCCAAAGTCGATGCAGACGGAAATGAGTTAAAACTTCTGGCTGCACTGATCCAGTGCGAGGCCGGTGCCTATAATACAGACGGAATGCTGGCTGTCGGCGCGTGTGTCATGAACCGTGTAAGATCCGGTGCATATCCGAACAGCATTTACAGCGTGATCTATGCGTCGGGGCAGTTTACTCCTGCGCTTAACGGCAAGGTTGCCGCTGTCTATAACACCAGGGTTTATGATTCCTGCATCGCCGCCGCGCAGGCCGCGATCAACGGACAGACCAATATCGGGACCGCGACGCACTTCAGACGGGCGGGCTCCCACGAAGGCATCGTCGTCGGCGGTAACGTGTTCTGGTAAGATATGAAAAAGTAAGCAAGGGCTGTTTTGCATAAACTGCAATATAGCCCTTTTTATTTCGATGAATGCTCTATTTACAATTATCCCCGTATAGTTCATTATATTTCTTAAGAAGCATGAACAATGCTTTACGGACGTCCAAAAGCAGAAAGGAGCAGGCCATATGAATGAAACATATGTAATGATATGGATCGTTGCACTGGTTATTCTGATCCTGGTGGAACTCCTGACAATGGGACTGACTACCATATGGTTCGCCGGAGGATCCCTGGTGGGACTTATCCTGGCACTCATCGGAGCACCTCTTTGGGCACAGATCATAGCGGCACTGATCGTAAGCATCATCCTGTTACTCACTACACGCCCGATAGCCGTTAAGTATTTCAACAAGGACAGAGTCAGGACCAACGCGGAAAGCCTGATAGGCCACATAGCCATCGTTATGTCGGATATCGACAATCTGCACGGAGTGGGTCTTGTCAATGTCGGAGGTCAGGAATGGTCAGCCAGAAGTTATGATGATGAAGTGGTCATCACCTCGGGTTCGGTAGTAGAGATCCTGTCCATCAGCGGCGTTAAGCTCATCGTGAAGCCCAGTGTGGATCATCATCAGGATAGTTGAAGCATATAGCAGATAAAGGAGGTTTATCATGCCGGTTGTAGTTGCTTTATTAGTCATTGTAGTAGTGATACTTGTGACCTGTATCAAGGTAGTTCCCCAGGCAAACGCATTCGTTATCGAGCGTCTGGGCGCATACCAGCAGACATGGTCGGTCGGACTTCATCTCAAGATGCCCATCTTCGACCGTGTAGCCAAGAGAGTAAGCTTAAAGGAGCAGGTAGTTGATTTCGCTCCCCAGCCCGTTATCACCAAGGATAACGTTACGATGCGTATCGATACGGTAGTGTTCTATCAGATCACCGATCCCAAGCTCTTCACATACGGTGTAGAGAATCCTATCTTAGCTATCGAGAACCTGACCGCGACAACTCTCCGTAACATCATCGGTGAGATGGAACTTGACCAGACACTTACCAGCCGTGAGATCATCAATACCAAGATGCGTTCCTCCCTCGATGAAGCAACCGATCCCTGGGGTATCAAGGTCAACCGTGTGGAACTTAAGAACATCATTCCTCCCGCAGAGATCCAGAATGCGATGGAGAAACAGATGAAGGCAGAGCGCGAGAGACGTGAGGCCGTAACCAGAGCAGAAGGTGAGAAGAAGGCAGCCATCCTTGAGGCAGAAGGTATGAAGGAAAGCGCCATCCTCAAGGCTGAAGCCGAGAAGCAGGCTACAGTTCTTGCAGCGGAAGCTCAGAAGGAAAAGAAGATCCGTGAGGCCGAAGGTGAGGCTCAGGCTATCTTGAGCGTACAGCAGGCCAAGGCTGAAGGTATCAGAGTTCTTCGTGAAGCAGGCGCCGACGATGCTGTCATCAAGCTCAAGAGTCTTGAAGCATTTGAAAAGGTTGCCGACGGACAGGCAACAACGATACTGATGCCCGCAGACCTTCAGGGTATCGCATCCGTGGGCACCGTACTGGCAGAAGGAATGAAGAGCGTTAAGTAAGATAAATGTCCCAAGATGATATCAAAAACGATATAATGAACAGGCTCCGTACCGATTATATGGCGCGGAGTCTGTATTATTATGATAAAACGGATTCTACGAATCTGAGGATCAGGCAGCTTGCCGAAGAAGGCGCGCCCGAAGGAACGCTTGCGGTAGCGGACATGCAGACTGCAGGCAAAGGCAGACGCGGCAGGGGATGGATATCTCCGTCCGGGATGAACATATATATGTCGCTGCTCCTTAAGCCTGCGATACCGGCATCGGATGCATCGATGATAACTCTGATCGCGGCGATGGCAGTGGCGGGCGCGGTCCGGGATTTCCCCGAAGCTTCGACCGGCGGAATGGCCGATACTTCGACGGGCGTATCCGGCACACCGGCAGATATTAAGATCAAGTGGCCGAATGATATAGTTGTGGGCGGCCGCAAAGTATGTGGTATACTCACTGAGATGGATCTTGACGGTGAGGCTATCCGGGATGTCATCGTCGGTATAGGGATAAATGTCAATCAGGATAGCAGGGAAGAGTTTCCCGAAGAGATCAGGGAGACGGCATCGAGTCTGAGGATAGAGCTCGGAACAGGTGAGATCGACAGAGGCGCCCTTATCGCACGGATCATGGATCTTTTTGAAAAAGAGTATGATGAGTTCATAAAGTGCGGTGATCTGTCATTCATGAAAGAACGATATGATGATATGCTCGCAGGCCTGGGTGGACAGGTCCGGGTTCTGGATCCCAAGGGAGAATACACCGGGATGTCCCGAGGCATGGATGAGCGGGGCCGGCTTCTGGTCGAGACTGATGACAAAACGGTCCGGCCCGTATATGCGGGTGAGGTTTCCGTCCGCGGACTGTACGGGTACGTGTGAGACCCGAATGATCCGAACCGTGAGGCCGTGGCGTTACATATGTGTGAGGTTTTATGAGCGAGAAAAGAGAACGCGTCGTAGTATGCGGCGCGAATGCATACGAGCAGAAATACTATTTTAATCAGGAATTTTCCAGGATACCCCAGTCGCTTCAGGAGGAACTGAGGATCATCTGCGTGCTGTATACGCAGGAAGTCGGAGGGATATTTACGATCGTATTTGATGAGGATGGTGAGCTCGTATTTGAAACGCAGGCAGATGAGTTCGACATCACTTATGATGAAGTGTCGAGCGGTCTGCTGATATCCGAGATCAGGCGAAACCGGGCGGAGCTGCTTGAGTCGCTTGAACTGTATTACAGAGTGTTCATCTGCGGCGAGAGCATTGAAGGGCTGCTGGATGATTCGGATGAATGATGGGATGAGAAACCGATAAGCATGAAGATAGGGTCCGTAGATATAGGAAACGGAATAATCGCGGCTCCGATGGCAGGTGTATCTGACCTGCCATTTCGTGTGTTGTGCGCAAGGCACGGGAGCGACATGCAGTGCATGGAGATGGTCAGCGCCAAAGCCATCACTTACCGGAATCGCAATACCAATGCTCTGCTTAAGGTCTCTCTCGAAGAGGGAACAGTATCACTGCAGATATTCGGAAACGAACCCGAGGTCATGGCTGAAGCTGTGCGCATGATACAAGACCGGCCTTATCATATCCTGGACATAAACATGGGGTGTCCGGTACCGAAGATCGTGAATAACGGTGAAGGCAGTGCGCTCATGAAGGATCCTTCTCTTATCGGCAGGATAATTGAGGCTGTAGCGGGTGCATCGGTCAAGCCTGTTACCGTGAAGATAAGATCCGGTTTTGATCCCGATCATATCAATGCCCCCGAGATCGCGCGCATCGCGCAGGAGTCCGGAGCGAGTGCCGTTGCGGTGCATGCGAGAACGAGAGAGCAGTACTATTCGGGAGAGGCCGATTGGAGCGTGATCGGAGATGTGAAGTCGGCTATATCCATACCCGTGATAGGTAACGGCGATATCCGATGCGCCGAGGATGTCCTGCGAATGAAAAAAGAGACCGGGTGTGACGCCGTGATGATAGGCCGCGCACTTCAGGGAAATCCCTGGTTACTTAGCGATATACAAACCTATCTTGAGACCGGCCGGCATACCGATCCGCCGACGGCACGTGAGCGGGTCGACACGATACTCGAGCACGGACGCATGCTCATCGAGGAAAAAGGAGAATACATCGGGATTCGTGAGATGCGTAAGCATACCGCATGGTATACGACCGGCGTTCCGGGTGCCGCCGCTTTTCGCGGAAGGATCAATTCGATGGATGATTACTCCCAACTTGAGAGTGCGATAAAGGAACTTTTCGGTGTCTGATGCAGAATAGTTATGGCGCCTGAATATAGCGCAATACTTCGCTTTGTCCATTGACATAAACATGCATTATTAGTATAATTCTACAAGCGCGTGAGCGTATGATATGAAAAAGAAGAAGGTGTTGAAATGAGTGAAGACAAGAAGAACTTTCTGACCAGAGAAGGGTTAAAGGCTTACGAAGAAGAACTTAACTATTTAAAAGAAGTCAAGCGTCATGAGATCGCGCAGAAGATCAAGGAAGCAAGGGAGCAGGGTGACCTCTCCGAGAACGCAGAGTATGATGCAGCCAAAGATGAGCAGCGCGATAACGAAGCAAGAATCGAAGAACTGGAGAAGATCCTCAAGGACGTCGAGCTCGTTAACGAAGAAGATATAGATCTCGAAACCATCAATGTAGGATGTCAGGTCCGCGTGATGGATAAGACCGCCAAGCAGGAACTCGAGTTCAAGATCGTGGGATCTACCGAAGCAGATTCACTCAGAGGTAAGATATCAAACGAGTCTCCTGTAGGTGCAGCACTCTTAGGCCACAAGGTCGGCGATACCGTCAAGGTTGAGACACAGGTCGGAGTCATCTCCTACAAGGTCATCGAGATACACAACAGAAACTGAGACATAAGCTGAGGCAGAGACCTGCGGGCCTCTGCCTTTATTTCTTTATCGGATATAGAACAATCGAAGAGATCATTTGGAGAAAAACATGGGAAACAATAACGAGAACAATAACGCACAGCAGACAGAAGAACAGGACCTGGGTCAGCTCCTTAAGGTAAGACGTGAGAAGCTTGCCAACCTTCAGGAAGCGGGCAAGGATCCTTTTGTCATAACGAAATACGACGTGACCTATCACGCAGCTGATGCATCTGCGGAGTATGAGGAACTGGAGAGCAAACTGCTCGCAGGAAGAGAGCCTGTGGATGTATCGGGACTTCCCGAAGAGGAAGCCAGACCGAAGCGTAAGGCTGATTACGAAGAGCGCAGAGCCATCATGGATGCACAGCCCATAGAGGTGTCTTTGGCCGGACGTCTGATGAGCAAGCGTATCATGGGTAAGGCTTCTTTTTCAAATATCCAGGATAAGTCCGGCAATATACAGATCTATGTTGCGAGAGACGCTATCGGTGAGGATGCCTATGCAGACTACAAGAAATATGACGTAGGCGATATCGTTGGCGTTAAGGGCTACGTGTTCAGGACCATGACAGGTGAGATCAGTGTGCATGCAAGCGAGGTGACACTGCTTACCAAGTCTCTCCAGATCCTGCCCGAGAAGTTCCACGGACTGACCAATACCGATATCAGATATCGTCAGAGATATGTGGACATGATCATGAATCCCGATGTGAAGGACACCTTCATCAAGAGGAGTAAGATCATTTCCGAGATCAGGAAGTTCCTGGATGCAAAGGATTTCATGGAAGTTGAGACTCCGATGCTCGTTTATAATCCCGGCGGTGCCGCTGCGCGTCCTTTTGAAACGCACTTCAATGCGCTCGATGAGGATATGAAGCTTCGTATCTCCCTCGAACTCTATCTGAAGAGACTGATCGTCGGCGGACTTGAGAGAGTATATGAGATCGGACGCGTGTTCAGAAATGAGGGCGTTGACACGAGACATAATCCCGAATTCACACTGATGGAACTCTATCAGGCATATACCGATTATCACGGGATGATGGACCTGACCGAAGAGATGTTCAGACATCTGGCACAGACCGTTCTTGGTACGACTAAGTTTAAGTATGGCGATATCGAGCTGGATTTCGGCAAGCCTTTTGAAAGGATCACGATGACAGAGGCGGTTAAGAAGTATGCAGGCATCGACTTTGACGATCCCGCTCAGGTACCCGATGACGAGGCAGCGAAGAAACTGGCCAAGGAGCATCATATTGAGTACGAGTCATTCCATACCAAGGGTCACATCTTAAATCTCTTCTTCGAAGAGTATTGTGAGGAGAAACTCGTTCAGCCCACATTCGTAATGGATCATCCGATCGAGATCTCGCCTCTGACCAAGAAGAAGCCTGATGATCCGACCAAGGTTGAGAGATTCGAGCTCTTCATCAATACATGGGAGATGTGCAACGCATATTCCGAGCTCAACGATCCGATCGATCAGAGAGAGCGTTTCGCGATGCAGGATGCCAATGCGGCAGCAGGCGACGAGGAGGCCGAGCATACCGATGAAGACTTCTTAAACGCACTCGAAGTCGGCATGCCTCCTACGGGCGGCATCGGCTACGGCATCGACAGACTCGTGATGCTGTTGACTGATTCTCCGGCCATCCGCGACGTGATCGCGTTCCCGACCCTCAAGTCGCAGAATTAACGATGGATTTGTAGAGAATAGCAGTTGTCCATTATATGGCCGGAGACTGACACGCGAATCAGTCCCCGGCTTTTTCATACCCTTTTTTCTGCTAACAGACGCAAACCTAAAGCTCTTTATGATATACATTGACAAGAGTGCTATAGAAGTGATATTTTTTTAATGACTGAATATTCGTTCAGCAATAACGGAGGTGTGGTATGCCAAAGACTAAAGAACAATTTCAGAAAATGAGAGAAGACATGAGAGAGAAGATTCTAAAAATGTCCTCTCTTTATTTTGCACGATGTGGATTTGGAGATACAAAAATAAGCGATCTGGCAAAGCATATCGGTATCGGCCAAGGGACAATTTATCTATATTTTAAATCAAAAGAGGAATTGTTCGATGAAATAAGAAATAATGCTGATAATAAAGATGAGATAAAGAAACTGAAACTTTTGTCAAAACTTCCGATTCCGGCAAAGACTAAGATAGATAAAATATCTAACGAAATGTGTAGGCGACTGACTGAAGATGAAGAGTATGCTGTTAAGATAACACTTCTTACACAGATACTTCTTGAAAGGGAAGATATTTACTCCGACGATTTGTATAAAGAGATGGCCAAGATAATAAGGCAGGGTCAGAAAGAAGGAGATATTGTTAAAGGTGATGCTTTGTATCTGGCAGATCTTTATTGGGGAAATGTTTATCTTTATGCATTAAAGAGACTATTTTCGACGACTCTTAAGTCTCTAAAGAAAGAAACACTTAATAGACTTTTGGAGGCTTGAGATTCTTTTGCTTCATGGTGGAGGATTATCATGGTGGAACTATCGGGAAGAAGCAGAGATTCTACAGGGAGAGTTTTCAATTAATCATGCTGATCAGTATGCGAATGCAATTCGGCAAATTGTTAAAGACGAAAAATTATAATAATCCGGAATAATATTTCTAATGGAGACCAAACGAGACAGAACGATGAAGAAACATTCGAAATTGAAAAACGTTATTTTATGCGTTGCGATAATACTTGGATTTTTATTTATTCTGGCGACGGTTTTTTATATAAATCTTAAAAACTTTACGGTTAAGAGCGTTCAATCGGAAGGCGGTCAGGAGGTATATCTTATGGGTACTTTCCATATGGATCATTTTGATCCTTTGGCAAATTACTCTGTTGAAGAAATGCTGAATGCAATAGAAAATATAGATCCTGATGTAGTTTTTATTGAGGCCAGGGAAGAGAACTGCGAACAGTACGGTGTAGTGGACGGTCCCGTTGATATGTGTATCGCATACTGTTATTGTCAGGATAATGACATTCCTGTAGAAATGGTGGATTACTGGAAAGTAGATAATGAAAATTATAAAACAAATACGACCACAGATGACAGGGATGATCATATACATCAAAGAATAATGGAAAAGCTGGAACGTTATGATAACAAAAAGGTTCTGGTAATATGCGGATTCGGACATTTATATCCTCAATTGAACCGTTTGCTTGGTGAGGAGTTCAAAAAGAACACTATCCATAACGTTTCGAGTTTGTTTAAGAGCAATGGCAGGGAGTTTGTATATCCTTCGGGGATATGTGATGTTTGGGAGAAAAGAGCGCTGTTTTATGCGGATACCTATCCGGAATCAATACAGGCGGATGAAACAATAAACGATGAAGTGAAAGCCCAATGGCCAGTTGACAAAAACCATGTGTTTTATAATTCACAGATGGAGTATTGTGATCTGTTCAGATCAAATCAGTTATACAAGAAGTAATGTCGATCATAATTTCAATTAATCCGGGAAAGGGGATTCGGACGGATGAAGAAGTATATTCCTGCAAAGATGATCCGTCAAAGCAGGTTTGTGGAGAATGGGATGACGAAAAACAGGATTAAAATGTTAATTGCATTTTCAATGCTTGCTATAGTAGTGATATTGGGATTTTCTTTGTCGGCATTGGACAGCAGAAAAGACATATATCCTGATGATGATACAAGGATCCGACTTTACGGCGAAGCACATGGCAAAAAAGTATACTACGATATAGAATTTGAATTGTGGAAAGAGTGTTACGATGAAGGGTATCGGGCACTCTTTATCGAAGTTCCATATTATACGGCAGAATATTTGAACCTATGGATGCGGGAAGACTCTGATGAGATAATAGATCAGATATTTGAGGATATTCAGGGCACTCAGAGTGGTAATGAGCATTACTATGAGTTTTTTCATAAGATAAAGGCGAGTTGTCCGCAGACCGTATTCTATGGTACGGATGTAGGGCATCAGTATGATACAACCGGAGCAAGGTACCTTTCGTATCTTGCTGATAACGGTCTTGAGGAATCCGATAATTACCACCTGGCAGAAGCGTGTGTAAAGCAGGGAATGGAGCATCATTCGGATCCTTCTGTCCGTGACGGGTTTTCGCTCAAAAGAGAATCATACATGATTTCTAACTTTATTGATGCCTACGATAGATGCGGTACCGAGAAGATAATGGGTATATATGGTTCGGCTCATACTGATCTTAGAGATCCGGATCTGATGGCAGGAAGACTGAAATCTCATTATGGTGACGTTATAAGCAGTGTCAGGATCAGTACCATAGCATTTGGAGAGAACAGACCATACAGAATCGGATTCTGTGTTACGGGATTTGTATTTTTATTGATGCTTTTTATTCCGAATATTTACTGGGGCATGAAAGCAAAACCGAAAGGTTATGATGAAGTTGCTAAAGATGAAAACAAGATCCTGCTATTGTTTGAAAGGGTGGGAGAGGTAATGGTGACCTGTGAGTTTTTAATCTTTCCGGCACTTAATCCGTATTTGAAACTGCTTCCTGAGGGTGTGTTTTTTGACTGGAAAATCATAATGTGTGTCGCTGCGCTTGTACTTATGATCCTTTATGAGTGTTATTGGGTCAGGTATTTCAGAAGCGAAAGGGCATTAAGGGATCAGTACAGTTCTTTTGCCGGATTTCCGGTGGCGGGGGCTACCCTTCCGGTGATTGCAGTTTTTCTTCTGGGGCTGTATTCCATGAACCTGATAGTAACCTTTTCAGGCATCATTCTGGGAATCGGGCATATTGGAATACATTTGAGGCACTATAAAGATATAATTGGAAAAGATTAGTGATAATCGATTAAATCATCCTTAAAAGACGGGACATTTGATAAGGCTTGTGAAAGTGAAGATGTAAAGCGATATGAGCTTGTCGTTATAGGTCATTGTCATCAGAATTTCGAAAAAGGAAAAGTGGTTTCTGTTTCTGCTTCCGGGTTGGATGATCCGTCGTACTTATTGATCGAAGCAAGTGAAGACGAATTACGTTACGAGCATATGAACATTGTTGACAGGTGATATGATAGTAAGTTCTATTTCAGTTTATAGGGCTATGTGTAATGAAAAAAATACTTTGTAATAAACGATATAGCGGGTTTGTTTGGCATTTGATATTTGCTTTGCCTTTTGTCGGACTGTCATTGTTGTTTTTGCAGTTTACACAAGGTGTTACTTGGTTTCTTATCAGTTCTGTATTAAGGATTGTGTTTGGAGTGGGGATACTGATTGCGGCAGGCAGATTGTTTGAACTGGCACCCACTGATATCATATCGAATAAGAATTTAAGATCGGCACTCATAGCTGGGGCGGGATTTCTGTTGTTCTTCCTGTATTTTATAGTTCAAGTTGTGTCGGGCTTTGGCCAGCTGACAGGTCTTACTATTGGGATTTTTCTTACCAAAGTGCTTCTTCAGCAACTGACGACAGGGTTTTATGAAGAATTGAATTATCGTTTCCTATTGTTGGAAGGATTAAAATACACGGCAAATACCACAAGATATAAGCTGATTTATGTGTTTGCAAGTACCGTGCTGTTTGGACTTGTCCACTGCATCCCCTCGTGGGATACATATACTTTCCTAACCACCGGTGCGATCGGATTTGCTTTCGCTGTAATCTATGTTAAGTCCGGAAACATTGTACTTCCAATGGTGCTTCATTTTGTATATGACTTTCTGATCAAAATGGCTGCATTCGTACAGTGGCGGCCCAATCCTGTTTACTACGGTATCTGTGATTGCTCTGATATAGCGTATGTGGTCATGTTTATGATTTCGCTTGTGTTCCTTATATATACTCCGCGACGAGCAAAGAACAAAACGAAATAATGATGTGATCGGATAGCAAGTTATATTTCAGTTTTATAGACGATGACAAATCGGAGTTTTTAAGGAACCACGGAGATAATGATTGAGATCACGTACTTTCAACTTTTTCTATTTATAACGATAATATGGATTATTACTCGATGTATCATAGCGATAAGATTGAAGACATTTTCAGTAAAGCGTGAAATCCAGCTGCTTTTGGTGTATGTGTGTATCGTTGTTATTTGCAGATTTGTATGCTTCGAATTCCATCTTGAGAATGGAAAGATACAGACATTAAGGGTAGGCTTTGAAGATGATATACGTGATATGATCAATATCATTCCATTTTACTTTCTTGTTGACCGGTATCATGGTTGGCAGATGAATATTATTGCGAATATTGCAATGTTCATACCGGTTGGGATCGTATGGCCAATTTGCTTCAGAAAACTTGATACGATTAAAAAGACTATATTAGCAGGTGCCGGGTTTACTCTGCTTATCGAAGTGACTCAGCTCTTTTTCCTCGGAAGACATACGGATGTTGATGATTTGATCTTAAACACGATCGGTGTAGTAATTGGCGCATGTATTGTATTCCTGATTCGGAGAAAGCAGAAGAAAAACAGTTCTTTATAGACAGTTGAATCCAAGTATGCCGGGGTGATGCGATAGTAAGTTATTTCGGAATTAGAAGTACACGAATTTGGTCACATGTGCATGCGTATTACACTCTGTTCGAAAAGAATACGGCTAAAGCCGGCGAGGAGCGTCAAAGGACAGATGTTATCATAAAATCTGTATGTTCCGGAGAGGCAAAAATGGAGAAAAAACTCATTGATATGGTTTAGGGCATGCCGGGATGTCTTCTGACGTAAAGAGGACGTGCAAGGGCGTAAATCATGGAGCTGATCATCGTTTATATTGCAAGTTCCATTGGAAGATACCGGAATCAATCCGGATGATTAGGAGGATGTATGACAGGAGAAGCGGATGGAGTTAAGGAGAGCCTTCATGATAAAAAACATGAAGCCAGGAGCATAAAAAAGAAAAAGAGAAGAAAAGCATTACTGATCATATTGGGTCTGATCATGATCTGGGGCATGATAAATCTTTGTATCACATTGATCTTTTCCGGTATGATCCCGCATCGCTATGTATCTGCGCAGGAAGGCCGGGAAATCATGCTTTCAAATACGGAATACTATGACAACATGACGCAGAATGATTTTGACTTTCGTATGCGAAAAAGCGGTGCGACAAAGGATGAATATCTGGAAGCCTCCCGGGAGAGCGTCAGTGACTATTCTTTTTTTGAAAAATGGTACTTAAACAGCCGCCTTGCAAGAATGGCTTTACACATCAAACTGAAAGGGTATGACCTTCCCGAGCTGGAAGAAATCGTATTCATAAGAGCTGATTTGGAAATGGAATCGGGGGCAAGCGGCTATACTCATGGTACGCAGATATATTTGAATGGTGAGCTGGTTACGATATATGCTCTTATGGATATCATTCCCGGATTTAGTGAATATATGGACAAACTGTTATACCATGAATTGTTTCACTGCCTGACAAGGAGTAATCCTCAGTTTAGGGCCGATATGTATTCACTAATTCATTTTACCGTTACGGATACGGAGTATGAACTTCCTCCGTGTGTGCTTGAGAGATATATCAGTAATCCTGATGTGGAGCACCATAATTCCTATGCAACATTTGTGATAGGCGGAGAACCGATTGACTGTTATACGGCCTACATCACAACAAAGAGTTATGCCGAAGCACAATCAGGCTTTATGTCCAACGATGCTACGGCTCTTGTTCCTGTTGACGGAACGGATATTTATTATACCAGTGAACAGGCATCAAACTTTGATGAGGTCTTTGGAACAAATACCGGTTATGTAACTGATCCGGAGGAATGTATGGCGGATAACTTTGCCTATGCGATGCTTTATGGTATGAAAGGCAATGACGGTAAAGGATATCCGAATCCGGAGATTATCCAGGGGATAATAGATAACCTGAAGCAATAGTACGGACGAATTGGATAATTGACACATGGAGATAAACTCGCTATGGAGGGTGAAGAGTATGGGGAGTATAGAAAAGTATAGGAAATACTTTACAAAGGAATACTTGATGGGGCCGAATTCTTTTAGGCTACTTGATGAATTGATCAGAAGATGCCCTGCAGATGTGAAATTTGATCGCACTTTGGATTTGGGATGCGGATTTGCATTAACATCGCTATTTATTGCCAATGAAACAGATGCTAAGCACGTTTATGCGTTTGATCTTTGGGTTTCTGCAACTGAAAACTATAAAAGAATAACGGCCAATGGGCTGGTGGATAAGATCATACCGATTCATGGTGATGCAATGGATATGCCTTTTGCCGAAGACTATTTTGATAGCATTGTCAGCGTGGACTCTTACCATTATTTTGGATGTAAGGAAGGCGTATTTGCAGAGAAGATCCTGCCATTTGTCAAGGAGAACGGTTATGTGATGATTGCCATCCCTGGATTGAAAGAGAGACCGCAGGGTGAGCTAAAGCAGCTATTTGAAACATGGGCTGAAGGTGACGATTCCGAGCTCTTTAAAACCGCTACATGGTGGGAGAGCCTGTTAATCAAAGAATGCGGTGATCGCTGCAGGATCGATGTCAAAGAAGCAGAGTGTTATGACATAGCATGGCAGGAATGGTTTGAATCGGGGCATGAATACGGTGTAAGAGATAAGGAGTTTTTGGATAGAGGTTTGTACGACATTCTGAATTTTTTGCTTATTTATGTCAGGAAAGGGAAATGATAAATCCCGTTTGTCGGGATAATGTGATAGTGAGTTATATTACTATGAAAGAAGCGTTGATAATAATAGATGTACAAAATGATTATTTCCCGGGTGGGTCATGTGAACTTTACAGACCTTTGGAAGCTGAGAAGAAGATCAAAGAACTGATCGATGACAGTAGAGCATCGGGGCGCAAGATAATTTATATTCAGCATATCAATCCTCCCGATGATTATTTCTTTATCGAAGGAACAGATGGTGTCAAGATTTCAGACAGGATCAAACCGGCTGAAGAGGATAAGATCATCATCAAACATTACCCGAACAGTTTTCTGGAGACGGATCTAAACGAATACCTTAAGAGCATTGGCGTGGAAGAACTGATCATATGCGGTATGATGACACATATGTGTGTCGATACAACTGTTAGAGCAGCTATGGATTACGGATACTCCGTTAAAGTCGTAGGTGACGCATGTGCGACCATGGATCTTGCGATCAATGGTGAGACTGTACCTGCAGATATGGTCCAAAAGGCTTTTCTCGCAGCTTTGGATGGCGTGTTTGCAACGATCATTTAATAAACAACATGAGGTTTAATACCCCAAATTATTGATAGCCAGGACAAAACACGAAGAGAGCCAGTACGAAGGGATAAAGATCATCGATATTGCAAGGTGGCTCTCCGATTCGCAAATGTGAGAAAAAATGAGAAATGCGAAACAAAAACACCCCGGTTTTGTTTAAACAATGTTAATGAGAGGTGTTAGATAATTATGGATAAACAGATACTTTTTGATAACATAGATACAATACATACAACCGCCATGGGTGCGGATATATGGTGAAAGAGATTTAGGACATTATATTCGAATATTATTTTGGAAAATGGATAGCATATGGGAACATTATTACAATCAACATTAAATACAAATGATATCTCGGAAACCCGCTAATTAATGTCAAGAGTATTCTTAGGGATATTTGATGTTTATATCACTAGAAAAAGACAGACTTTAATAAAGCTGCCTCAATAAACAATTAAGCCAGCATAAAGTTTTGATTATTGAGTATTTAGTTGGCGTTCTCAGCCGCTAAGTATTCTTTCACCCGAGCATAATAGATTCTCAGGAGTTTATTACATCCGGCCACCATATATACGTAATAAGGCTTTCCTTCAGCCTTTTTGCGCATGACGAATTGATATACCGGATCGTCGTACAAGTTGAGTTGCACGATGATACGTACAACCTGAAAGAGTTGCTTA
>FMVL01000016.1 GCA_900102235.1 Lachnospiraceae bacterium XBB2008
TCGCGGTTCCCTACGCCGGAATGTCGGTTTCCGATTTTCCGGAATCGTCGGTTTCCACGTCCGGATTGGCGGTGTAAATCACGCTGGAATACTCATAAGTTCGCGAACGAGGATGATGAACATTCTGATGCAGATGCATATGTGACAATTCAGGCCTGTATCGATGGATGTAAGGGTTTTGATGTCTTTGTAATTGCTACGGTTAATGATAAATGGTGCTTGCCCGAATCGCTTCTTAGGGCAGGAAGATTCGATAAAGTGATTCCTGTCTCGTACCCAGAAAGTGAAGACTCGGCGAAAATCATCGAGCATTATCTGGAGAAAAAACAACTTGCGGATTCTATAGATATTGAAGAATTATCAAGGCTTTTGGAGAATCATTCATGTGCAGAGCTGGAAACAGCAATTAATGACGCTGGTATCTATGCAGCATATGAAGGAAGAGAGCGTATCGAATATGAAGACCTTAAACGTGCCTGTATACGCATGCTTTTCGAGGGCCCTGAACGTGAACGAGTGAGCCGAGGGAATGCTGAGGAGAAAATAGCGTACCACGAGGCAGGTCATGTGACTATAGTGGAGGTATTAAACCCTGGAAGGGTAAATCTGGTAACGACAAAGGACTATTATGGAGAACATGGTGGAGTCGTGAAGGTACATCATGACTCGGATATGTACCAGACCAACGAAGATATCGAAGAGGGGATTTTACGCGATCTTGGAGGGAAAGCTGCTATAGAAGTGGTATATGGAACTGCGGATGTTGGTTGTTCAAGTGATATAGAAAGCGCCTTTGAAAAGGTGACAGATATGATAGATGAAACCTGTGTTAGAGGATTTGGCGCATATATAGAAGGTTATTCATCGGAACATCGCAGAGAAACAAAGGACAGGCTTGTTGAGATGGAGATGGACAGATACTATCGTGAAGCTAAGCGGATCCTTATTGAGCATAGGGGCCTTCTGGAGGCAATCCATGATGAGCTTATGGTCAAGAAAACACTAACATTTCGTGATATTGAACGCATACGTAAAGCTGCTTGAAGTGATTGATGTTGTTTAAGAAAACGAACCGCGTTATAATATTGAACGATGTTGAGATAACTGCGCAGCAGGTCGTTCCATTTTCCATACATACTTTATAAGATATTTTGACAGCAACGTTGACATCAATAGTCAGAATACTGTATGGACTGGATGGGAAAAATCGCGGATTTATAGGACTTTTATCATTGGGTAATACTCCCAAATAGCTAAATCTGAGATTTAGGTTCCTGTGCCGCGAGGCGTGTGGGTTCAAGTCCCACTGACCGCATTATGAATTAAATATGATTTTATTAAGAATATCAGACTTCCCGGACAACCTCCGGGAATTTTTTTTATTTTTTGAAAATATATAGTTGACAGATATATCGGCTGGTGATATATTCATCTCAAGATATATCGAGCGGCGATATATCGACGCGCGAAACAAAGAAGGAAACCAATAACAAACACAGATCAGATCACCAGACCAAAAAACCTAAGCACCAAATAATCGCAAACCTAAATAAGGAGATAAAACAATGAGCAACAACATCGCAGGCAAGGACCTGCCGTTAACGGAAGCCGTGTTCTACATCCTGCTTTCACTCAGGCATCCCAATCACGGATACGGGATCATCCAGGAGACAGAAGAACTAACGGGCGGAAGAGTAGTCCTGGGTGCCGGAACACTCTACGGAGCGATACAGACGCTCGAGAAGAAGGGCTGGATCAGCGTATACAGTGAAGAGGCCGGCTCAAGAAAGAAGAAGGAATATCTGATAACCGATGCGGGCAGGGAAGTATTCGCTGCGGAACGCGATAGGATAAACGAACTGGCCGGCAATGCACGGAAGATGGATGAGGAGGTATGAGATGACACGTTTTCATTTATATTTTGACAAAGACAAAGAAACCGAATGGCTTAACCAAATGGCCGAAGAAGGATATGCGATGGACTCTTTTTTTGCCGGATTCTACTCTTTTTCTCCCTGTGAGAAAGGCGAGTGGCAGTATCAGATCGATATCGGCAACGGTTTCTTCGGTGTAAATAAAGAGTACTCCGACTTCATGCGTGAGATGGGCATCGAGATCGTTCAGGCCTGGGGCCCCTGGGTCATCTTAAGACGAAAGGCTCAGGATACACCTTTTGAACTTTATTCCGACGTGGAGAGCAGGATCGAACAGTACAAGAAGATACTTTTATTATTCAAGATCGTATCGGCCATAGAACTCCTGATACTGGTATATGAGGTTTATGGAGGTGTTTCGGGCATAGCCTACGCATGGCCCATGGTACTGATCATCGCTGCGGTCGTATGCGTGTTTATGAACATGATAGTACGGACCAAAAAGATAATTTACGAGTTGCAGGAGAGGAACGGCGAAGCAACTGCAGCATATAACGGCAGAAGAGTATCTCCGGCGGTTCCCGCAGGGCTTTTGCTCAACTCCGTGAACCTCCTGGCAGCCGATTACATTCCCCAACCTTTAAGGATCGTTTTTCTGGTCATAGCACTCGGTCTGATCCTGTACGGCGCAGCTGACACAGTAGCGAAAAAGAATAATTAAAAAGGGACTTTCATACTGACAATCTGCATTTACAAAGGGCACGTTTTGAGATACAATCAACTGTTGTAAACGTGCCCGAAAGGCACGGGGAAGCAGAAACATCACACAAAGGAGAATCAATATGAATCTATCACCTCTTCAGAAAGTCAGATATGAGTACAAGCCCAAGCTCCCCGGAATGCTCAGAGGCGGGATCGCAGAGATCTGCGTTAAGACCGGAGCAGCTACCGAGAGCGTAGCGGATCAGGACAAGATCAAAGCCCTCTTCCCCAATACATACGGCAAGCCCGAGATCACATTTGAGAAGGGCACCAATACGTCCGAAACCAAAAAGCAGGTTGTGGGCGTTATCCTTTCCGGCGGACAGGCTCCCGGCGGACATAACGTTATCTCCGGTCTTTATGACGCATTAAAGGCTACCAATCCGGAGAACGTTCTGCTCGGTTTCAAGGGCGGCCCCGACGGACTTCTTAAGGACGATTATGTGGAGTTCGATGATGCTTTCATCGACGCATACAGAAATACAGGCGGATTCGATATCATCGGTTCCGGCCGTACCAAACTCGAGACCAAAGAGCAGTTCGCTATCGTAGCAGAGAACGCTAAGAAGAACGGTCTTACCGCTATCGTTATCATCGGCGGTGACGATTCCAACACCAACGCCGCTACTCTTGCAGAGTACATGGCTGCAAACAATACAGGCGTTCAGGTCATCGGTTGTCCCAAGACCATCGACGGCGATCTTAAGAACGAGGATATCGAGGCTTCCTTCGGTTTCGATACCGCTACCAAGACTTATTCCGAACTCATCGGCAACATCGAGAGAGATGCCAATTCCGCAAAGAAATACTGGCACTTCATCAAGGTTATGGGCCGCAGCGCTTCACACGTAGCTCTTGAGTGTGCACTTGAGACCCAGCCCAACATCTGCCTGATCGGTGAGGAAGTAGCAGCCAAGAAGATGTCTCTTGCTCAGATCGCAGGTTATATCGCAGATGCAGTTGAGAAGCGCGGAAACAACGGCGAGAACTTCGGCGTGGCCATCATCCCCGAAGGTATCGTTGAGTTCGTTCCCGAGTTCTCCAAGCTGATCGCCGAGATCAACGAGCTCCTTGCAGGAAGCAAGACCGACGAGTTCAATGCTCTTCCCGACTGGGATGCAAAATATTCATTCATCAAGGCAGGTCTTACCGCTGAGTCCTTTGCGGTATTTGATATCCTTCCTCAGTTCGTTCAGCAGCAGCTCTTCCTTGAAAGAGACCCTCACGGAAACGTACAGGTTTCTCTGATCGAATCCGAGAAGCTCTTCTCCGAGATGGTCAAGAATGAACTGGCCAAGAGAAAAGAAGCGGGAACATACAAGGGTAAATTCGGTGCACAGCATCATTTCTTCGGATATGAAGGAAGATGTGCATTCCCTTCAAACTTCGATGCAGACTATTGCTATTCACTCGGATACAACGCATTCATGCTCATCCAGTACGGTTATACAGGATATCTTTCCAAGGTTTCCAACCTCAGCAAGCCCGCAGAAGAGTGGGTCGCAGGCGGTATGCCCATCACCAAGATGATGAACATGGAAAGACGTAACGGTGAGGACAAGCCCGTTATCCGTAAAGCACTTGTTGAACTCGACGGCAAGCCCTTCAAGTTCTTCGAGGCTAACAGAGACAAGTGGGCAGTTGAGACCTCATTTACCTATCCCGGTGCCATCCAGTACTTCGGACCTTCGGAAGTATGCGATCTCACCACCAGAACCCTTGCTCTTGAGAAAGGCTGATAACCTAAAGATCATGTATATGATAAGAGCCCGCCGGCGGCGGGCTCTTTTTGTATCCTTACAGACCGGATCCCATTGCAGATCAGATCAATTCTCTGACCTGGTGATCCTGTGTATGTCGTTTACATTTTCGAAGATATGCTTCGGAAGCTTGAAGTAGCGTTCCGCTTCAACACCGGTTTCTTTTGCTTTCAGGCATTCCTCGATCTTGGGAGAGATATTGATGAATTCGTTCACGAGACCGGGATCGAAATCCCTGCCGCTCCGCTCGGCGATGATGGCCATCGACTTCTCGTGCGAGAGAGCTTTCTTGTAAGGCCGTTCGCTTGTCAGGGCGTCATATACATCCACGATGCTCATTATCCTGGCCAGAAGAGGGATGTCCTTGCCGGCAAGCCCTTCCGGATAGCCTGTGCCGTCCCATTTTTCATGGTGATAACGGCAGATGTCGTAGGCTATATCCGCAAACTCCTTATCCGAAACTCGCTGGCCGATGAAACTGAACAGTTCGCCTCCGATGACGGAATGGAGTTTGATACGTTCGAATTCCTGATCTGTCAGGGAACCGGGCTTCTGGAGAACACTGTCATTGACCGCGATCTTACCCACGTCATGAAGAGGTGCGGAACGGATCGCCTTGGCGACTATGGAAGGATTGAGCTGATCCCTGTAGTTGTCGCTGTCGGCAAGGTGTTCGATGAAAGCCTTGAAGTAGATGGATGTATTCTTGAGGTGTCCTCCGGTGATGGAATCGCGGTACTCCGTGAGTGCTGCAAAACTTACCGCGAGCAGATCATACATATCTTCGAGTTCGGCGATCTTTTCGTTTACCTTATCCTCCATCGAACGCTGATATTCGGCGAGTTCTATCTGGGTCTGGATACGCTTCTTCAATACATCGGCCACGAAGGGCTTGGTGATATAATCCACGATGCCTTCGTTGAAACCCTCCACCTCGGTCTCGTAGTTGCTGTCGGCCGTGAGGAAGATCACCGGGATATGCATATAGCGGGGAGTTCCTTTGAGGATCTTTAAGACCTGATGTCCGTCGGTCTCGGGCATGATGATGTCGAGAAGGATCAGATCCGGGATCGTGTGTGAGAGCACCTTCATCCCGGCCTCCGCCGAAAGAGCGCCGATCACCTTATAATCATCTCCGAGCACATCCTGTGCCGCTCTGATATTGAACTTCACATCGTCTATGATCAGAATGGTCTTTTTATCCATAAGCCCCCCTTACTAAGACATCCGATACATACCTAAATATTAGCAAAAAGTGAGCATGAGCACAAGAAAGCCTGTGTTTTTGGGATAAAAAACGTTTTCCAAAATCACTTGACAATCAAAAGAATGTGTTCTATTATCGTGATAGAAAACGATTTCCAAAATGCCTGCCCGATCATTTTTTTCGAAGGGTATCAGAACCGACAATGGTCACGATCAAAGATGTGGCGGCCGAAGCCGGAGTAGCGATCTCCACCGTATCCAAGGTGCTGAACGGATATGACGGCGTAAGTCCCCTGACTAAGGAAAAAGTAAATAGTGCGGTAACCAGATTGGGATTTACACCAAACCTGGTCGCGGCGGCTCTTTCTTCCAAGAGGTCCAAACGCATCGCTCTGCTCCTCAAGCTTGTTGTAAACAACGCTTCGATGGACGAGATAAACATGAGATATCTCTTCGGAGCGATAAGTTCGGCGATGGATAACCGGCTGGATGCCGTGACGGTCTTCCATGAGACCGTTCGGGACATGGACGAGGAAGCTCTTACCGCATATCTTAAGTCTCAGAGCATCGAGGGCGTCATCATCTTCGGCCTTAACCGCGATGATTCGGTCCTGCTTAAGCTCATCGATTCCGAAGCGTTCAAGATCGTGGTAGTTGATTCCGTGATCACGAACAGATCCACTTCATCTGTTGCGATCGACTATGCATCGGCTCAGTATGATGTGATCATGCGTACTTTTGAAAATATCGAAGGGAACCGTATCCTGTATATCGCAGGCAAGGACAGCAGCTATTCGACGGCGCTCAAGCTCGAGGGATTGGGACGCATCGAGGATGAGATGAAAACGAAGGCCAAAGTCGTGTACGGAGATTATTCCGAACTGGCTGCGAGGGAACTTACATTCAAGTATGCCGGGAAGTCAGACGTGATCGCCTGCGGATCGGACCTGATGGCGATAGGGGCGATGCGGGCACTGATGGAACTTGACATATTCAAACCGGTCTGCGGTTTCGGCGGGATCAAACTGATGGCTTATGCCGGCAAGCAGATGAACACGGTGAGACAGGACTTCGAAGCACTGGCCCGCGAGGCGGTGAAGAGGGTCCGCGAACTGCTCGAAGGAGCCGAAGGGGCTTCATATACTATCGGATATGACCTGGTCAGAGTGAAATACCGGGATGTATTGATATAAGGGAGGAAAAGAAATGTCAACTGGTGACAACATGCAAAAAGACGTATTACTGATGAATCTGGAGGATCAGCTCAACCAGGCGCTGAAGAACGAATGCGGCAAGAACCTGGCAGATGCTACCGACAGGGAAGTTTATCACGCACTTTTATATGTGGTGAAGGAACTGACGGAAGTTACGGCCACCATTGAGGGCGAGAAGAAGGTCTATTACATATCCGCGGAATTCCTGATCGGAAAACTGCTTGCAAATAACCTTATCAACCTCGGGATATATGACAGAGTGGATGAGATCCTTAAGGCTAACGGCAAGTCCTTAAGCGCGATCGAAGATGAGGAGCCCGAACCGTCTCTGGGTAACGGCGGTCTCGGAAGGCTTGCTGCGTGCTTCCTGGATTCCATCGCAACGCTCGGTCTTCCCGGTGACGGCATCGGCCTTAACTATCACTTCGGTCTTTTCAAACAGGTGTTTAAGGATCGCCTTCAGTGTGCAGAGAAGAATGACTGGATCGAGCCCGACCACAGCTGGCTCACCCGCACCGATACCACCTTTAAGGTTAAGTTCGGTGACGGCGAAGTGATATCCAGGCTTTACGATATCGATGTGGTAGGATACCGTGCAGGAACCAACAAACTTCATCTTTTCGATATCGAGTCCGTAGATGAATCCATCGTGAAGAAGGGCATCGATTTCGACAAGAAGGCAATAGATAAGAACCTTACGCTTTTCCTGTATCCCGACGACTCCGACGAGGCCGGCAATCTGCTCAGGATCTATCAGCAATACTTCATGGTATCGAATGCCGCTCAGCTCATACTTAAGGAAATGAAGGAGCGTCAGTATGACCTGCGTAAGCTCGACAAGCATGCCGTGATCCAGATCAACGACACGCATCCCACCATGGTAATCCCGGAACTTATCCGTATCCTGGTCGAGGAAAAAGCTTTCTCAATGGACGAGGCCATCGAAGTGGTGAGCAGGACCTGTGCTTATACGAACCACACGATCCTTGCCGAGGCTCTGGAGAAATGGCCGCTTAAGTATCTTGAGAAGGTTGTACCCCAGCTTGTTCCCTACATAAAGGAACTCGATAAGAGGGTACGTGCGAAATATAAGAATCCGAAGGTTTGGATCATCGATAAGGAAAAGCGCGTGCACATGGCACATATCGACATACATTACGGCTTCTCGGTAAACGGTGTCGCAGCCATCCACACAGAGATCCTTAAGAACACGGAGCTTAACGATTTCTATAAGATCTATCCGGAGAAATTCAACAACAAGACGAACGGCATCACATTCCGCAGATGGCTCTTCTCATGCAACCGTGATCTTGCGAATCTGATCACTTCAAAGATCGGAGACGGATTCAAGAAGGATGCCGAACAGCTTGAGAAACTGCTTGAGTTCAAGGATGATGAAGAGTTCATGGCACGGCTTTTCGAGATCAAGCATCAGCGCAAGCTCGATCTTTGCGAATATGTAAAAGAGCATGAGGGAGTAGAACTCGATCCCGATTCGATCTTCGACCTTCAGTCCAAGAGACTGCATGAATATAAGCGCCAGCAGATGAATGCGCTCTACATCATCCACAAGTATCTGGAGATCAAGGGCGGCAGGAAACCCTCACGTCCGATCACTTTCATGTTCGGTGCCAAAGCCGCTCCGGCCTATGTGATCGCTCAGGACATCATCCATCTGCTGCTCGTCCTTCAGGAGATCGTAAACAACGATCCCGATGTGAGCCCTTACATGAAGGTAGTGATGGTGGAGAATTACAACGTGGCTTATGCGGAAAAGATGATCCCCGCCGCAGATATCTCGGAGCAGATATCTCTGGCCAGCAAGGAAGCATCAGGAACCGGCAACATGAAGTACATGTTAAACGGTGCGATCACCCTGGGTACGAGCGACGGAGCAAACGTAGAGATACACGAACTTGTCGGGGATGACAATATCTATATCTTCGGTAAGGATTCCGATACCGTCATCGAGCATTATGCCAAAGCCGATTACGTGTCCAAAGACTATTACAAAAAGAGTCCCGTCATCAAAGAAGCTGTCGATTTCATCATCGGTAAGCAGGCTCTGAAAGCGGGACACAGGGAGAACTTAAAGCGTCTTCACGATGAACTTATAAACAAGGATTGGTTTATGACCCTCCTTGACCTTGAAGAGTATATCAAGGTCAAGGACAGGATGATCGAAGATTACGAAGACCGCGATAAATGGGGGCAGATGATGCTCGTCAATATCGCAAAAGCAGGATTCTTCTCATCCGACAGGACCATCGCAGAGTACAACAGGGATATCTGGAAACTCAGCGAATGACCGGATCAGTTGCCTGATCCTTTGAGTATCCCGCTTAATTTCTTATAGATCAGAATAGTGATGAGTGACACGGCTCCGCCTTTCAGCAGATTGAGCGGGGCCACTGCCATTATTACGAGACCTGATATTGAGGTTATGTGGGAGTTGATCGCATTACCCATCTCAACGATGGCTTCTAAGGGCATTCCGAACATCTGCGCGAACTTGGGCAGAAGATATACCGCGTTGAATACCGAACCCACGACCGTCATGATCAGGGTGCCTGTGATGCATCCGACGATGGCGGTCTTTTTGTTTTTACGGAAAAGATAAATGATCGAAGCCGGAAGCAGGAGCGAGCATCCTACGACGAAGTTGGCAAGCTCACCGACGAACGCTGTGGATGTGCCTTTGAAAAGGCACTTGATCACTATCTTGATGAACTCGATCATCACGCCGGCTACGGGGCCGAACGCAAACGCTCCGATGAGCGCCGGAAGCTCGGAAAAGTCGAACTTGTAGAAGCCCGGGGCAAAGAAGACCGGGATCTCAAGGATCATCAGGATCGCCGATATCGCAGAGAACATGCCGATCACCGCCATTGCGCGCGTCGAGAGTATCCTGCCTGTGGCATTTTCCTTTTTTCTCGCGATCTTCTGGGTCACGTATGCTATGAGAAACATAAGCACTACCAGCCCGAGAAACTCGAGAACAAAAACAACATTTTCCTTAAGGGACATAAAAAGATCGTTCATTTGATATTCCTCCTCTCATCCAGACTGTACTGTCGGTTCCGGAATCTCACCGGATCATGCACTTTGGCTCGCGGACTTTACCGCCGGTCGGGAATCGCACCCTGCCCTGAAGAAACGTTTTGAATTGTGAAACAACAAACACTATAAACGCCGAAAACCGGATTGTCAAGAGGGCGGATCCGGACCGCCTCGAAGTCTTCCCGGGGCACTCTGTAGAGGCTCTTTTGATTGTAAGAGAGGGCCTGTTGTGGTATCGTATTATTTGGATAACTATGTAACTAAACGACCGGATACTTATACGGGAGGATATCATGTATAAGAAAAAAATACTTGCGTGCATATGTGCTTCGGCACTTACGCTGGCCCTTACGGGATGTGCACTTAATCCTTTAAACCTGATAGGCGGCGGTAAGGAACCGGAACCTGACGTTAATGTCGATGTCGTGCCCGATGAACCCAAACCGGAGCCTCCGGCAGAGCCCGCGGATGTGGCCCCGGACGGACAGGGGGATCTTATCGAAGAAGAACCGTCGGCGGATCGTATATATCAGTACAATACGACCATACATCCGTATCAGGAATACGAGGATCCGGGGTCGGAGTACTATGAGTATTCATATGTTATGACTTATAACCTCTATCTGAATGATGACGGTACCGCAAGCCTGGAGATACTGTACCCTTACTTCCCGGACAGGATGACCACGGATCATTACAACGGAACCTGGACGGAGGAAGGCGACACCATAGAGTTTAAATACGACGCCGTTTCCGATGTCGACAGCTCTGAGATATTTGTGTTCACGATGGATGGCGATAACGTCGTGACCGCGGAAAATGTTTACTACGACGAGATGGTAGCCCAGGCGGCAGGTACATATACCTGTGATGATCCGTATATGGGAAAACTGACTCTCGAGATCACCAAGTACGGTGCCGCAACCCTGACCGTAGAGGACGGTACCGTATACGAAGGGCATCTGATCAGCTCAGGCAACAGATATGACTTTTACGCCTATGATGAGAACAATGAACTGGCTTTGGACTGGTATGTGGACTGCTCAGTGAACGGAACATTCAGTCACACTCCCTATGGGGACTCTCAGGATATCGGATATGACGGCGAGTATAAATGTACAGGCATGCTCGGAGACTTCAAGATGATAGTGGACGAAGAAGGAGAGGCATCCGCAACCGTTAAGATAGACGGCAACGACGTTGAATTCAACGGACATGCATATCCTCTTTATACTGATGAAGGCTCGGATTATAAACACATCGGAGAAGTTTATCTGAATTCGGAGGAAGGCTATTCGCTGAATATCGAACTGACATACATGGATGATATCGATATGTGGAATTACCACGGATACTTAAGTTCTCCGCTGGCGGCAGGCTGATCATCGGACGGAGGATCTTATGGAAGTTGAATTTGATGTAAAGATAACCCCCGGAGCTTTGTATGATTATCTCTTAAGTCATACATACCGTACTGCCTCCGGACTGATAGGTACGATAGTGGGTGTGATACTGGTCATAGGTTTTGCGATGACGATGAAGATCCCTTTTCTCATCGCAGGTATCGTGATCATAGGCTATATACCGTGGACGCTTTTCATCAAGTCCAGGCAGCAGTATCTGACCAACGAGACATTTAAGAAGCCTCTTCATTATCTCATGAACGATGAGGGGATCACGGTCAGCCAGGAAGAAAGCGAAGGCACCATTTCCTGGGAGGATACATATAAAGCCGTATCCACACCCGGAAACATACTTGTATATACGAGCAAGGTGAATGCATGCATTTTTCCCAAGAAGGATCTCGGGGATAAGAAGGACAGCGTGATCGCATGCATCTCCACTCACATGGATCCGAAGAAGGTTCATATTCGGGGAAACTGATATAAACTGCAATGGAAAAAGAAATATTTGAATCCTCATCCCCGGATGAGACTTATGAACTTGGAAGATCCATAGGAGAAAAAATGACTCCCGGAAGCGTTATCGCCCTGGAAGGAGATCTCGGCGCGGGCAAGACGCTTTTTACGCAGGGACTGGCGGCAGGACTCGGAATAACCGAACCGGTCAATTCTCCCACATTTACCATTCTCCAGATATATGAGAGCGGGAGGATGCCGCTGTATCACTTCGATGTATACCGCATCGAGGACCCGTACGAGATGGAGGAAGTCGGATTTGACGATTTTATTTTCGGTGACGGTGTAAGTGTTATCGAATGGCCGGGTCAGATTTACGAACTTTTTCCCGATATATATATCAGGATAAGGATCTTACGCGACTACACACGCGGAGATGATTACCGATTGATAGAGATAGAACATCATGAAGATACTAGCGATTGACTCATCCGGTCTGACAGCTGCGACGGCTGTTATCGAGGATGACATCATATTGGCGGAATACAGCATACAGACGGGACATACCCACTCTCAGACTCTTCTTCCCCTTATGGAAGAGATAAGGAGCAGGATAGGACTGGACCTTGATTCGATAGATGCATATGCCGTGGCAGCAGGCCCCGGATCTTTTACGGGACTCCGCATAGGCATAGCGACCGTTAAGGGCCTGGGCATAGCCAAGGATAAGCCCGTGGCAGCGGTACCCACACTGGAAGCGCTGGCTTACAACCTGTACGGCGCCGGAGGTCTCGTATGCCCCATCATGGATGCGAGAAGATCACAGGTCTACACCGGGATATATGAGTTTGCGGCCGGGACCGGCACTGATGACGGTGGAGCCGGAATCCTCAGGATGCGGCCGGTCATGAAACAGTCCGCCATGGCTTTTGATGAGCTTAGTGCCAGGCTGAATGAGATAGGACGTCCCGTGATCTTTACCGGAGACGGAATACCGGTCTTTTCGGAGAAAATGAAGGAACTCCTGACATGTCCGTATGAGACTGCTCCTGCACACATGAGCAGACAGCGCGCCGCATCGCTTGCGGCACTTGCGCTGGCTTATATGAAGGGCGAGACGGATCCGGAACTTGAGGGAGAGGTGACCGACGCGGACTCTCTTGATCCCATCTACCTGAGAATGTCTCAGGCAGAGCGCGAGAAGATGGAGCGCGGTGGCTGATATGAACATAGTTTACCGCAAAATCCGAGAGGATGACGTTGAGGGCGCTATCGCTCTGGAACAGGCTTCATTTGCTGATCCTTGGCCGAGAAGCGCTTTTGCGGAGATAGTCGATAAGTCCGATGCCGATTATTATCTGGCGGAAGATACGGATACCGGGACGCTGGCAGGCGGATGCGTGGTATTCAGGATATTGGATGAAGGAGATATCACGAACGTAGCCGTCGATGAACGATATCGCGGGCAGGGGATAGCCACACAGCTTCTTAAGTATGCGATCGAGCAGAACGAAGCTCTCGGGATAGAAGATTTTACGCTGGAAGTAAGACAGTCCAACGCCGCTGCCATAAGAGTATATGAGAAATGCGGTTTTGAATCGGCCGGCGTTCGTCCCGGATTTTACGATCATCCCAAAGAAGACGGATTGATCATGTGGAGATATAAGGAAGGCAGATAGAAGAATGCTTGATGTTACATTGCTCGGATGCGGCGGAATGATGCCGCTGCCCAACAGGTTTCTGACCTCGCTTCTGGCCAGATTCAACGGGATGAGCGTACTTATAGATTGCGGAGAGGCTACACAGATCGCGTTAAGAAAGAGCGGCTTGAGCCCGAACCCCATAGGAGTGATGTGTATAACTCATTTTCATGCGGATCACATATCCGGACTTCCGGGAATGCTCCTGACCATGGGGAATGCAGAGAGGACCGAACCTCTCATGATGATAGGTCCGAAAGGCTTGACCAGAGTGGTCAACTCACTCAGAGTCATAGCTCCCGAGCTTCCTTTTGAGATCATCTGCGTGGAGATAGAGGGCAACGAGCAGACGTTTGAGTTCGACGGGATGTACATAGATGCGTTCAAGGTCAACCACAATGTGCTCTGCTACGGATACAGCATCCGCATACCCAGACAGGGTAAGTTCGATGTGGAGGCCGCAATGAAACTTCCGATAGACCGCAGATACTGGGGCGTGCTCCAGCGCGGAGAGAAAGTGACCGTAGACGGTGTGACCTATACACCGGACATGGTCATGGGGCCTGAAAGAAGCGGTATCAAGGTTACTTATACGACCGATACCAGACCGGTCGACTCGATATATAAATATGCCGAGGCCGCGGATCTGTTCATATGCGAAGGCATGTACGGTGAGGAAGACCAGGCGGGCAAAGCCGTTGCCCGCAAGCACATGACCTTCACGGAGGCGGCACGAATCGCTGCCGAGACGCATCCGAAGAGGATGTGGCTTACGCATTATTCACCGTCACTGGTCCATCCGAAGCCGTACATGGATGAAGTACGCAGGATATTTCCCGATGCGGAAGCCGGTAAGGACGGTAAGAACATAGACATTAATTTTCCGGAGGATTGAGGCCCTAAATGGCGCAAGCGAAAAAGAAAAAAACCGCCGCTTCGGCCATGCAGAAGCTGATAGTGGTCGTTATACTGGCTGCGCTGCTCATTTTTGCGTATTATCATGTAGCTAACGTGCACCGTGAGACAGAGGTAGAGGAGAATGTTCCCGTTACCGCTGTCCAGGAGGTGCTGCTCAGAAATCTTGACAAGAACTATCCGCCGTCGCCCAAGGAAGTGGTAAGATACTATTCCGAACTGACCAAATGTCTCTACAATGAGAACTGTACGGACGAAGAGATAGAGCAGCTCGCAAAACGTGCGCTCCAGATATATGATGATGAACTGGCTGCGAATCAGGAGTGGAACAGATACATTACCGACTTGAAATCCGAGATCGCCACGAAGAAATCTCAGGAATATGCGATAATGAGCTACAGTCTCTCCGCCAGTACCGATGTGAAGTATTTCACCAAGGACTCCTACGAATGCGCGAGCCTCTACTGTGTCTACAATATCAGGAACGGTGCGGTTCCCGGCAGTGTGGAGGAGCAGTTCATCTTACGTAAGGATGAATCGGGACACTGGCGCATATTCGGATGGGATCTGACACAGGACGATTCAAACGATACTTCAGAGGTTATGCTTTTCAATGAATAACGATGACATAAAGATACTCGCCATAGAAACTTCATGCGATGAGACCGCCGCAGCCGTGGTAAGAAACGGCAGGGAGGTCTTATCTAATGTTATATACACGCAGATAGCTCTGCATACCGAGTACGGCGGGGTGGTTCCCGAACTTGCCAGCCGTAAGCATGTGGAAAAGATAGATCCCGTGATCAGACAGGCCCTGTCCGACGCACAGGTCTCACTCGACGACATAGATGTCGTTGCGGTCACTTACGGCCCCGGACTGGTCGGCCCGCTCTTAGTCGGAGTGAACGCTGCCAAGGCCATCAGCTGGGCGGCGGGTAAGCCGCTTGTCGGAGTACATCACATAGGTGGGCATATCTCCGCCAACTACATCGAACATCCCGATCTTGAGCCTCCGTATATGTGTCTGGTCGTATCGGGCGGACACACACATCTCGTCGAGGTCACCGGCTACGGGAAATACAATATAATCGCACGCACGAGAGATGATGCGGCCGGAGAAGCTTTTGACAAGGTCGCGAGAGCGATAGGTTTAGGCTATCCCGGAGGCCCGAAGATAGACAAAGCCGCAAGGGAGGGGGATCCCGATGCGATGGATTTCCCCAAGGGAAAAGTGCGCGACTCGGAGTATGATTTTTCGTTCAGCGGACTGAAGAGCGCAGTGCTCAATCACCTGAACTCATGCAAAATGCAGGGGATCGAGATCAATACCGCAGACGTTGCGGCTTCTTTCCAGAGATCTGTCGTTGAAGTCCTGACCGAGAGGTCGATGGAAGCGCTTGAAAAGATCGGAGCACAGGATAAGGGGTTTGCGCTAGCCGGAGGAGTGGCATCGAACACCGCACTTCGCACTTCTCTCGAAAAAGCATGTGCGTCCCGGGGCATTCCTTTTTATGCTCCGTCACCCGTATACTGCACGGACAACGCCGCCATGATAGGAGCGGCGGCATATTATGACTATTTAGCCGGAGTAAGACACGGATATGACCTGAATGCCGTGCCAAATCTGCCATTATGAACAAGAAACAGGCATTCTTAAACGGTCTGCGAGACGGACTTCCAATAGGGACCGGATATTTCGCCGTGTCATTTTCTCTTGGGATCATAGCCAAAAAGGTAGGACTCACCCCCATCGAGGGGTTCCTTACCTCTGTGTTCGCCCGCGCATCGGCAGGTGAGTATGCGGGATATTCGATGATCCTTGCCCATGCGACGCTGGTTGAAACGATACTCGTATGCATCATAACCAACGCAAGGTACATGCTAATGACCACGGCACTTTCCCAGCGTTTCTCGGATTCCACACCGCTTTTTCATCGTATATTCGTGGCGTTTCAGGCGACCGATGAGATATTCGGCGCAACCATAGCACGACCCGGTTCGATCATTCCCCAGTACACATATGGTCTGACGGCCGTCGCGGCACCCATGTGGGGCCTGGGGACCGCACTCGGGATAATAGCGGGCGGAGTGATGCCTGCGAGGGCCGTGAGCGCACTTAGCGTAGCGCTTTACGGAATGTTCATAGCGATCATAGTTCCGCCTTCCAAGCATGACAGAACAGTATTTTTATCGGTGGCGGCAGGCTTCCTGTTAAGCTACCTGCTCTCGGATATAAGCCCTCTGACGATCCCGTTTATCTCGGACCTGTCGGCAGGAACCAAGACCATCATCCTGACTATGGTTATCTCATCCGCAGCAGCGATCATACATCCCGTTCCGGACAACGAACAGAAAACAGACACTTCAAGCGGGGCGGCCGAAGCATGATGAATAAATATGTTTACCTTGCGATCATGATCGTTACCATAGGTCTCATCCGAGTCCTTCCGGTAACTCTGATCAGGAAGCAGATCAAGAACAAATTCATAAAATCGTTTCTCTACTACGTACCTTATGTGACGCTTGCAGTCATGACTTTTCCCGCGATCGTGGAAGCTACATCGTCTCCGATCGCCGGTGCCGTATCACTCGTGTGCGGCATAGTGGCAGCATGGTTCGGGCTCGGACTTTTCCCCGTATCGGTCATATGTTGCGCGGTGGTTTTTATCTTGGAGTTTTTCGTATAGATTTGTGTTGTTTTTCGTATAAAAGGAGATAAAGGATGCGTACTACAGCCATAGTCCTTGCAGGAGGAAGCGGCTCCCGGATGGGAGGAGATATCAAAAAGCAATACATGGATCTGGACGGCCATACCGTTCTCTGGCACAGCCTTAAGGCTTTTGAAGACAGTGACGTTAATGACATAATCCTCGTGTGTCCGGATGACGATATGTTCGAAATCGCCGAAACATACTATCCGGAGTTTCCCAAGATAGGGCAGTTTATCTCCTCGGGTGATGAAAGATACCAATCCGTGTATAACGGACTGAGAGCAGTGTGCGGCAGCGATCATGTGCTGATCCATGACGGAGCCCGCCCTTTTGTGGATGGGGATACGATCGCCAGATGTCTGAAAGAGCTTGAGAGCGGAACGCCTGCCTGCGTTGCTGCAGTTCCTTCGAAGGATACGGTCAAGATAGCCGATGAGAACGGGATGGTCATATCGACGCCCGACAGAAGGAGCGTATGGAATATACAGACGCCGCAGTGCTTTGAATACAGCCTGATCTATAAGGCGTATTCGGAACTGATGTCACGTGAGTTTGAGGGAACGCTCGGAGACCTCAATATCACGGATGATGCGATGGTCGTTGAGCACTTCGGAGGCACCCCTGTCAAACTGGTCATGGGGTCCTACAACAACATTAAGATCACTACCCCCGAGGACCTGCCCCTGGCCCACGCCATCCTTGGTGTATCCTCCCGTCAATGATTAAGTTTTTTGCTTGACATTAAATATGTAGACTTGCTATAATCTATTAGTTGCTAAAACAGATAATAGTCTGCTTTTGCGTATTAGGAGAGATATCGAAGTGGTCATAACGAGGCGGTCTTGAAAACCGTTTGTCCGCAAGGGCACGTGGGTTCGAATCCCACTCTCTCCGTTCATAATTGAATTAATATTTGGCTCAAAAGGGGCCCCCGCGAAGCCTGCTTCGTGGGGAAGAGGAGAAACCACGAAGCGCCACGAGGTTCGAGTTTACGAGGACCGAGGAAAAGCGGAGTGCGTTTCGACGAGGAGAAGTACCCAAGCTGGCCGAAGGGGCTCCCCTGGAAAGGGAGTAGGTCGTTAATAGCGGCGCGAGGGTTCAAATCCCTCCTTCTCCGTTTGAATCAGGTGAAATCCCAAAGAAGTGAGGGCTTTCACCTTTTTTCGTATTTTTTTTACTTGTTTTTTTCGTTTTTGTATGAGCTTGGAGAAACAATGAACGATAGCGTTAATCCTCGCATACAGCAACGCAGACATAATATAATCGCTGTATCGTTATGTGCTGCGGGCATATTGGTTAATGTCCTTATGGGATTTCTGGTCTCGAAGGCCGGACTTCCCCTCTATCTTGATACCGTCGGAACCATAGTGGTCGCGACACTGGGCGGATATCTTCCCGGAGTCATAGTCGGATTTCTCACGAACAGTTTCAAGGCATTTTATGACCAGCCCTCGGTTTATTACGGATTTCTGAATGTGATGATCGCCGTTGCGGCGAGCTGGTTTGCAGGTCACGGCTGGCTTAAGAAACCGGCAAAGATCGTCGGCGTAGTAGCCGCCTTTACACTGATCGGAGGCGGTCTCGGAGCGTTACTGCCCTGGTTTATGGAAGGACTTCCGTTCAAGAACGAGTCTTTGTACTCGGTCCTGTATCAGACCGGTTTTTTCAATCAGTTCTTTGCACATCTCATATCAAGTATCGTTGTGGATTTCCCGGATAAGGCCGCATCTGTTTTCCTTGCGCTGCTCATCAGTCATATCATACCTGAGAAGTATCATAAATACTTTGAGATCAAAGGCTGGAGACAGACTCCGATGTCGGAGATCGATTCGGATTCCAGAGGATGGAAGGGCTGGGGAAGAGTCCGTCTTCTTTCGCTGGGCGGCAAGATAGTCATCGTTTTATGCTTTTCGCTTATCACCGTATCCGTAGCATCGACTATCATCGGCATGACGATCTATCACCGTACGATAGTTAAGGAACACACCAGGCTCGCTCAGGGAACGGCCAAGGTGGCTGCAGGCGTCGTGGATGGCGACCGTGTTGACGAATTTCTTGAAAAAGGAAACCTTGCCGAAGGATTTAACGATACGTGGAAGCAACTCTCGAACATAATAAACAGTTCAACCGATATAGCCTATCTGTATGTGTATCAGATCAGGGAGGACGGCTGCCATGTAGTGTTCGATATAGATACGGATGATGTGGAGGCGGATGAGGTCGGCAGTGTCATCCCTTTTGATGACAGCTTCGAAAAATATATCCCCGATCTGCTTGCCGGCAACAGGATAGATCCCATTATTTCCAAAGACAAATTCGGCCATCTTCTGACTGCATATGAACCCGTCTACGATTCTCACGGGAATACGGTATGCTATGCGGGTGCGGATGTGGACATGAGTCTTCTGCATACTATGGAGGAAGGTTTCCTTATGGAAATGGTCTCCGTATTCTTAGGTTTCTTCATCCTTCTGATCGTATTTGTGCTCTGGCTCATCAGATACAGCATCATCATTCCGGTCAACACCATAACGCGTTGTGTCGACGGATTTGCCGAAGACGAGGATACACAGGAAGCGATGGATGAGGACGTCAAGGCATTCCGACGACTGGATGTAAGGACCGGTGATGAGATCGAGAGGCTCTATCAGTCCTTATGCCGGATGACTTTAAGACAGACCGAGCAGATGAGGAACATCAGACGCCTGTCCGATTCTACTGCCAAGATGCAGGACGGACTGATCATTACGATGGCGGACATGGTGGAAAACCGTGACTCCGATACCGGCGCGCACATTCAGAAGACCGCGGCTTACGTTAAGATCATAGTGGAAGGCCTCAAGAAAAAAGGATATTACACCGAGAAGATCACACCGAAGTTCATGTCCGATGTTGTGCGAAGCGCACCGCTCCATGATGTAGGCAAGATCAATATCTCGGATAAGGTTTTGAACAAACCCGGCAAACTTGATGATGAAGAGTATGAGATCATGAAGACTCATACCACTCACGGCAAAAAGATCATGGAAGATGCCATCAGTACCGTTGCCGGAGAAAACTATCTTAAGGAAGCCAGGAACATGGCGGCTTATCACCATGAGCGCTGGGACGGAAAAGGCTACCCCGAAGGACTGCACGGTGAGGTCATACCGTTGTCCGCGAGGATAATGGCTGTTGCGGATGTGTTTGACGCACTTACATCCCCGCGTGTTTATAAGCCTGCCTTCCCGGTGGAAAAAGCACTGTCGATCATTGAAGAAGGAAAAGGTACACAGTTCGACCCGAAGTGCGTCGAAGTGTTCATGGATTCCCTGGACGAAGTCATGGTCATACTTAACAAATATAACAAGGAGGCTTAGGTCTTAATATTGGCAGGAAAGATCAAAAGATCAAAGATCGGGATAATGGCAGCCGTAGCGGTATTTGGCATCGCTATGTCTGTAATGCTGTCCTCCTTTACGGCTCTTGCCGATAGCAGTCTGATCGGCGGCGGGTTTGCAGCGACCGGTCAGATCAAGAATGTGAGCTATACTACGGAGCTTTACGACGCGACCAACGGCCTTCCCACTTCGGACGCAAACTGCGTTCTCGGAGCATCCGACGGTTATATCTGGATTGGCGGTTACAGCGGCATCATCCGTTATGACGGCTCCGTATTTACCAGAATGGATACATCTTCCGGTCTTACCAGCGGCAGATGCATGTATGAGGACAAACATGGCCGTATCTGGGTCGGGACCAATGATAACGGTGTGGTCGTTATTGATGGCAATGACAGCACACACATCACATATCGCGAAGGACTGCCCTCATCATCCATCCGGAGTTTTGCCGAAGACGAAAGCGGAAATGTATATATCGCCACGACCGCCGGATTGTGTTATGCGGATCCCTCTCTTAAGATACACATCGTAGATGATGTCCGATTTAATGACGACAGGGTTTTTCAGCTTAATCGCGATTCCATGGGGCGTGTCTACGGACATACTCAGAAAGGCTATTTTTTCCGTATAGAACACTGCATGGTCGAGTCGGTCCATGACGGGAATAAACTGGGATTCGGTACGATCACTTCGGTACTCCCGGATCCTGCGCATAACGGAAAAGCATATATCGCCAATTCGGACGGTGATCTGTACTACGGCGATTACGGTGTTTCTTCGATCCAGATGAAACGCATCCCGACAGATCCGCTTGACAGCATCAACAGACTTGACAGTGAATGCGGAAGGATATGGGTATCCTCCTCCAGCATGGTGGGATATCTGGATGCCAAAGACAGATTTGTTCCTCTTGAGGATATCCCTCTGGACAGCGGGATCGAATATCTTTCATCCGATTTTCAGGGAAATATCTGGATAGCATCATCTACCCGCGGCGTATGTAAGATCGTCACCAACAGCTTCTATGATGTGTATGCGGGTGCGGGTATGGAGCCCGAAGTTGTAAATGCTTCGTGCCTCCATAACGGTTGTTTATATATCGGCACGAACAACGGACTCCGCATTCTAGATCAGAACGGAAAACCGGTCGAAGATGAACTCACCGAACATTTGGACGGAGCCAGGATACGCTGCATCAAAGAAGGCGTAGACGGCGATATCTGGATCTCCACTTTTGCAAAGGATATAGGACTCGTCCGGCAATCTGCAGACGGTACGATCAAAGACTATGTCGATTCCGCCGGAATGCCTTCCGACGAAGTCAGATGTACGAAGATCTTATCGGACGGAACCGTTTACGCGGGTACCAACAACGGTCTTGCCATCATCAAGAACGGTCTTGTAAGGGGCAGCGTCAGCGACAGGGACGGGATCAAGAATACCGTATTTCTGACCGTTGAGGAAGGAGATAACGGGGATATCTATGTCGGTACTGACGGAGACGGTATCTATGTGATAAACGGTGAAGACATCAAGCGTATCGGACGGGATGAAGGACTTACCAGTGACGTGGTCATGAGGATCATCCGCGATGATGTCAGAGGCATCTTCTGGGTCGTTACATCCAACTCCATACAGTACATTAGGGGCAGTGAGGTCCATACCGTGACTTCATTCCCGTATAACAATAATTTTGATATGTATTTCGCCGGTGACGATGTATGGGTTCTCGCATCTAGCGGCCTCTATGTCGTAAAAGCCGAAGAGATGACGGAAGATAACGTAACGGATTACAAACTCTTCACCGTAGCGAACGGACTCACGAATACTCCGACCTCCAACTCCTACAGCTGCATCGATGACGAAGGGTACTTGTATATATCCGGACGGAACGGTGTATGCAAGATCAATCTGGACATGTTTTCAGCCGAACAGATTCCGGTCAAGGCAGGTATCGGTTCCGTGTATTACGGAGATCAGCAGATCCTGCCCGATGAGAACGGCAAGTATGTATTCCCTTCACAGGATGAGAGGATCACGATAACACCATCGGTACTCGACTACAGCCTGATGAATCCTACCGTAAGCGTATACATGGAAGGAGATGAGGAGAGCGGATTGACCGTCCCCAGGAGCAATCTCGGAACACTCGAATATACGGGCTTAAAATACGGTGACTATACTCTGCATGTCAAAGTCATGGACAGCGCAGGAAGTACAGAGCTTCTCGACGAAACATTCAAGATAGAAAAACGGGCCAGGTTTGAGGAACTTCCCATCGCCAGACTTCTGACCGTGATCATCGTTGGGGCCGTGACCGGTTTTGCCGTATGGCGGTTCATCAAGAGTACCGTCATAAACCGTCAGTACGCCGAGATCCGCAAGGCCAAGGAAGAAGCCGAGCGCGCCAATACAGCCAAATCCAGATTCCTGGCCAATATGTCTCATGAGATAAGAACTCCCATCAATACGATCATGGGCATGAATGAGATGGCGCTCAGGGAAGATGCGACCGATGTCCCCAAACCGTATTACGTTTCCATGATCAATTATTCGCTGGACATCAGGAATGCTGCGGAGTCGCTACTTTCTCTCATCAATGACGTTCTGGATATGTCCAAGATCGAATCCGGCAAGATGAATCTGGTCGAGGTGGATTATGATACGCAGGACATGCTCAGATCCATCGTTTCCATGATACGGATGCGGAGCAATGAAAAAGAACTGGTCTTTGACGTGACCATAGATGAGATGCTTCCTACCCGCATGTACGGCGATTCGGGCAAGATCAAGCAGGTCGTATTAAACCTCCTTACCAATGCCCTTAAATACACCAACATCGGCGGATTCTCGCTGAATGTAGCCATGGATGAGATGACGGATGATGTGTGCAAACTTCGCTTTTCCGTAAAAGATACCGGAATGGGCATCAAGGAAGAGGACATGGATAAACTCTTCTCTGCATATGAGCGTCTCGATGAGCAGAAAAACAACGGAATTCAGGGAACGGGTCTGGGACTCGATATATCCAGAAGATTCGCCGAACTGATGGGCGGAACTCTTACCTGCGAAAGCGAATACGGCAGAGGATCGGAGTTTACGCTTACAGTCGAGCAGAAGATAACCGATGTTACCCCCATCGGGATCTTCAAGGAGCATGAGGACAACTCGAAGAAAGGCCCTTACGTTCCGCAGTTTATCGCACCGGATGCGGACATCCTCGTTGTTGACGATACACCGATGAACCTGACGGTCATCAGAGGTCTGCTCAAGGCGACCAGAGTCTTCGTCACCACGGCAAACAGCGGGGAAGAATGCCTTGAAAAGATAAAGGAAACCAAGTTCAATGTAGTCCTGCTGGATCATATGATGCCGGGCATGGACGGTGTGGAAACGGTGGCAAGGATAAGAGAGACAGATCCGGATCTTCCCGTGTATGCGCTTACCGCAAACGCTGCCAATACGGAAGAGTTCTACAAGTCAAAAGGCTTCAATGGATATCTGGCTAAGCCCATAGATTCAACGCTTCTTGAAAAGACCATAATGAAGCATCTTCCCGAGGAGATAATGAAGAAGCCCGAGAAAGCGGATGCTGTTGAAGATATCGCCGAGATGCCCGAAAACATGAAATGGATATATGAGACCGAGGGCATCGATGCGGAAGAAGGAATAAAGAATTCGGGCGGCATCAGCAACTATCTCTTCTCGCTGAATCTTTTTGAAGAAACGACGGATTCCACGGCAGACATCATCAGGGAATCCTGGAAAGGCGGCAACTTAAGGCTGTACACGATCAAGGTTCATTCGCTGAAGAGCTCCGCACGGATCATCGGAGCCATGGAACTCTCCGAACTTGCGGCTTCGCTTGAGGAAGCGGGAAATAAAGAAGATAAGACATATATCGATGCTAATACCGAAAGACTTCTTACGGAATACCTTTCACTTAAGGATAAACTTGCAGGTATTCACGCACAGGAGGATGATTCGGACAAGGAACCGATCCCCGAGGATGATCTTAAGGAGGCTTACAGCGCCCTTAAGGATATCATCCCTCAGATGGATTACGATTCGGTTGAACTCATAATCGCGCAGCTTAGCGACTATGCTCTTCCGCCGGAAGATGATGCGAAGATCAAAGAACTCAGGAAGATGCTTGAAGCCTTTGATTGGGACGGAATGGAAGCACTGATCGCGAAGTGAGTTATCAGGAGGATATCAATATGGCCCGTAACAGCCTGCTCTTTTGCGGCGAGAAAGAAACGTTCATAACCAGAGTCCTGATGAATAAAGTTCAGGAAAAAGGGACGGAATGCGTGTTCATTCCGAATACCATCAATTCGATCAACTCCCATATAGGTGAAGCATTTCTTGTTGCCGTGATCCTTGCGGACGAAGAGAAACTTCCCGAAGATCTTATTCATTTTCTTTCGGAAAAACTGGAAGAAAACGATCTGAAACTTGTGGTGATCGGCGAAAAAGATGATGTTGGGAATGTATGTTCACACATGTCCCGGGAACTGATATACAAAGCCTATGTAAGACCGGTCGATAACGAAGCTTTTGCTACGGATATGCAGGCATATGCCGAAAAGGCCGCAGCGGGAGAATTCAAAAAGAGCATCCTGATCGTAGATGACGATCCGAATTATCTTAAGCTGGTCCGCGAATGGCTTAAGGACGTGTACAAGGTATCCATGGTCAATTCCGGCCTCCAGGCACTTAAGTGGCTCGGAATGAACAAGGTCGATCTGATCCTGCTCGATCACGAAATGCCCGTGACGACCGGACCCCAGGTCCTCGAGATGCTCCGCAGCGACCCTGAGACGAAAGATATCCCGGTCATCTTCCTTACCGGAAAAGGCGACAAGGAAAGCGTCATGAAAGTTGTGGCCCTCAAACCCGAAGGTTACTTCTTAAAGACGATCCAGAAAGACGAACTGATCGAAAAACTGCAGGATTACTTTATCCGCCACATGTAAAGATCTTGCGGTCATTTAGGAGAACGTAGTTTATGTTCGAACTGATAAGAGAACATCAATTGAATGTAATGCTGGTCCTGTGCGGAGCGTGTGCGACCATGGCATTTATGCTGCTGATCACGCGTTTCCTTTCTCCAAAAAGAAAACGGGTCATCCTCCTGATGGAGGTCATGGCCCTTCTTCTGTTATGGTTTGACAGACTGGCATATGTTTACGCGGGCGACCTGTCGCATACGGGTTTTGTTATGGTCAGGATCAGCAATTTCATGGTCTTTTTCCTGACGTCCGGAATGTGCGTCGGCTTCAATCTCTTTATCAAGGATTATCTGAGTACCGAAGGTGCGATGGAGGTTCTTCCGCGACGGCTCAAAGTGGTCGAATATCTTTCGACCTTCGGGATGATACTTGCAATCATTTCCGCTCTTACCGGGTTATACTACTTTTTCGATGAGAACAATCTGTATAACAGAGGCCCGGGATTTTTCCTGGCATATATCGTTCCGCTCGTATGTCCGCTGATCGATTTTTCGGTCATCTTCCAGCACAGAAAAAGGATAAGCAAGTGGATCTACATATCACTGGTGCTGTTCATCTTCGTGCCCATTCTTTTTGCGGTCATTCAGATATTTGCATACGGCATATCCATCGTCAACATGGCGATGGTCGTTGTGTCTGTATGTCTGTATATATTTACATATTTCGATATCAACGATCAGGTTGTTCACGCGCATAATATCGAACTGCAGAACATGCAGGGCGAGCAGATGCGCATGCAAAAGCTCGTTGACGAGACCGCGACCGCGCTAATGTCGGCCGTGGAGATCAAGGATGAATATGCAAAGGGAAAATCTGCCAAAGTAGCCGATTTTGCACGAAGGATCGCCGAAAAATGCGGAAAAGATAAGGACTATTGCGACGGCATATATTATGCTGCGCTGCTTCACAATGTCGGAATGGTCGGACTTCCCGACGGAACGGAGATAGATCTTGAAAACCCCGACCCGGAAATGATCAGACGAAGAGCTGAACTCGGAAAGGAGATACTGTCGGGCATCATCGACTATCCGTATCTGAGTGAAGAAGCTTATTACAGCAGCGAACACTATGACGGAACCGGTCTTCCCGAAGGCCTTAAAGGTGATGAGATACCCGAGATGGCCCGTATCATCGCGGTGGCAGATGCCTATGTGACCATGACATCCAGGAGCAGGACCGGAGACGGCCTTCCCAACTTCATGGCACGTGAGATGTTCGTTAAAGAAGCCGGGGCGAAATACGATCCCGTGTTTGCGGATATCATGGTCAAGATGATCGACAGAAGCGGAAGCGAAGGAATGCAGGAAGTATCGCTTGAGACCGAGACCGAATTTGACTGCAATGAGTACAGGGATTACGTAGCAATCGGAATCCCCGTGGAGAGCGACGAGAAAAGGATCCGGTTCACATATGAAGCAAGCCTGGATCCCGATGAAGGATTCAGTTCCCCTTCGATCATTCTTTTCGACGCATACGACAGGCGTTCGCATACCGATGAAAAAACGATAAGTGCCTATCACTATCTCGAGTATGGTGAGATCTGGTTTGATGATCATATGATAATGACTGCCGCAAGGACCTCACAGGTTACGGAACTCATCCGCAATGAGGATTATGCCGGAAGAACCGGTAAAGGCGTAAAGGTCGGTTATGAGATCATTGCGGGCAGGACAGGCGATCATGTTCGTATCAGGATGACCGGCCCCGAGTTTACCAAAGAGATCATCATGGTGCTTCCCGATAAGTCCAAGTCATCTTATATCGGACTGACAGGTGAGAATTGTCACATCACGGATGTGACGATCGAGACAACAGGAAGGCACATAGGACCGGAAGATATTCCCAGAATAGCCCGTGCGGTAGATTATACCGATCATCTGGAATCGGATTTCAAGAACATCCAGATAGATCAGAACCGTTCGGTGTCCACGCCCGGAGTGGAACTGTCCGGAAAGAAAAAACTCGCATTCCATACACTCACTCTTCCCGGAGCGGAGCTGGTTTGGCATTGTCCCTATATAGTCCTGTATTCATCCGATGATGCAAAGATCGGCGGACCGAACTACCGTGAGTACAACCTTATCAAGATGAATGGTGAGAACAACGGAACCGGTGATTATGCACAGAACAGCTTTACCATGAAAAGGACAGCCGATTTCCACGGCTGGGAAGCATGGAAGGAAGCGAATAAAGAGGGACTTGATTGCGAGATCGTATTTGAGAGAAAAGGCAATCGCATCATTACCACTACCGAGAACAGCGGAGTGAGCACGGAATGTATCACAACCATCTACGAAATGCCGGATAAGGTATATGCGGCATTGACCGGAGACGAGGTTGCACTTACCGACATCAGGGTACTGATAGAAAGGCTATAAGATGTATATTTACAGACGCAAGGCACAGTATCACGAAACGGACCGGATGGGGATCATCCATCATTCAAACTATGTTAAATGGATGGAAGAAGCCCGCATCGAGTTCATGGACAGCATAGGCTTAAGCTACAGAGAGATGGAGGACATGGGTGTGGCTTCTCCCGTTGTCAGCATCAACGTGGAATACAAGAAGCAGGTCGAGTTTGACGACAAGATCGAGATCCGTCTCTCCGTATCCGAATACAACGGCGCCGTGCTTGAGATAGAGTATGAGTTCTATAACTTAAGCAAGGATGAAGTATGCTCGCATGCCGTATCCAGGCACTGCTTCATCCATGGCGACAGACTGGTTTCGTTAAAGAAAGAGCTGCCGCGTCTTGACGCGGATATAAGGGAGCAGCTTGATCTGTAAGTTTGATATCCAGGCTCTTTTGCTTTAAAGTATCTACGTTACTGGTACGCATGACCACGAGGACTTGGTCGTACCCTTGGCAGATCTGATCAGCATATTTTTATGCCTGACAGGTCTTATATTGGTGTGACTTTGTCTGTGTGGATGCAGATGGAGGAGACCCAATGAAAAAAAACACTAAGATCATCATTTCCGTAGTAGCAGTTCTTGCAGTAATATGCCTTCTCTTTGTGGCATATAAGTTACTCAGCCCGAAAACATCCCAGGGATCCAAGGCCATAACGATCGAGGTTACCGACAATAACGCGCAGACCAAGACATATGAGCTCAAGACCGATGCCGAGTTCTTAAGCCAGGCTATGGATGAACTTGCTAAAGCAGGCGATTTTTCCTATGAGGGAACCAACGGTGACTATGGCCTTTATATAACAGCCGTTAACGGTGTTACCGCCGATTATGATGCGGATGGAGCTTACTGGTCGATATATGTGAACGGAGAGTACGGAAGTTACGGAGCCGATTCACAGCCCGTAGCTGACGGAGACAAGTTCGGATTCGTATATGAGGTTTATGCACAGTAATATGTCAATCGAGACACCTGATCAGGCAGAAAAGAAGAGTTTCACCGATTCCGGCCTGGGAAAAAAGAAGATCTTCACAGCGGCAGATATAGCTGTCATCGGCATGATGGCTGCTCTTCTTGAAGTTGTGAAGGTCGCACTCCAGAGTATTCCCAATGTCGAACTGGTGACTCTGCTGATCATAGTCTTTACACTGTACCTTGGTCCCAAATCGCTTATAGCGGTTTGGGGCTTTGTGGGTATGGAATGTGCTGTCTACGGGCTCGGCCTGTGGACGATCATGTATATCTATGTATGGCCGCTGCTGGTTGTTATCACATGCCTGATGCGCAAGTACAAGTCTCAATGGCCTTTTGTAACGCTGGCTGCCATGTTTGGATTATTCTTCGGAGCGATGTGCTCGATCCCGTACTTCTTTATGGGAGGCCCCGCGACGGCGCTGGCCTGGTGGGTGGCAGGGATCCCTTTTGACATCCTTCACGGCATAACCAACTTCGTGGGAGCCGCCATATTATTCACACCCTTAACAAAAGCGCTGAACCGCATTAAACAGAGCACGGGGCTTTTCGGATAAGGCTACAATCTCTTCATCCAGGCCCAGGCAAGGTCGGACCAGCGTCCCACATCTTCTTTGAGACTTAGGTCGATCTCGAATACGGGCATCTCATTGTCGCCGAAGAACTGATCGATCAGTTCTTTTCTTCTTTCTTCGGAAACGTTTATTCCTTTACCATCTTTTACGGCATGCGCTGCGCGCATGGTCTGCTCCATCGTGTAGTTTCCGCCGGACCAGCCTCTGAACTGCTCGTCACTGGCTATGGACAGTCCGTGGAAACCTGAAGGGAATACATAGTGTGCAAATGGGATCTTTTTCTCCCTGAGGGCCATCGCGAACAGATATGTATTCTCGACGGGTACCAGATCGTCGGTCTGTGTCTGCCACATGAAGCAGGGCGGCGTATTGTCGGATACCTGCTTTTCCAGAGAGAAATACTCCAGTTCTTCCTCGGAAGGATCGTTTCCGAGCAGAGCCCTGATCGAATCGGGATGTGTGAACTCTCCGGAGGTCAGCACCGGATAGGAGAGGATGACACCGTCGGGACGGTTGGATATTTTGTTAAGTTCCTGATCGGGATCCGTAACATCGTCGAAGTGAACGGCCAGGCTTCCGCATACATGTCCGCCGGCAGAGAAGCCGCAGATCAGGAACTTTTTGCCGTCGATGTTGTATTCTTCAGCGTTGCTGCGGATGAACCTTACGGCTCTGGAGATGTCGTTCAGCGGCTGTTTTTTCAGGGGAACGGACATCGTGATATCGGTAGTGTAGCTTAATACGAACACGTTCATTCCGCGTCTGAAGAATTCGTTTGCGGGCAGCTCGCCTTCGTGAGGTACGACCATGCAGTATCCGCCGCCCGGAACGATTAGCATGCAGTCGCGCTTTTCGTCGTCATTGTGGAGGTAAGCGAATATGTTGGGCGTAAAGCCGTATGCTGCGGCGTAAGAATACTCGCCGTCCTTCCAGATCTCCTTGCGGAATATTATCCTGTCGGATTTCGGCATGCCCTGAAGTTCATAATCTTCTTCGGGATATGCGGGCTCCCATTTATCGATCTCGGATTCCGGTACGGCTTCCTTCAGAACCGAGTAGTAGGCTTCCTTGGCTTCACACTTTCCTTTAAATAAGAGAGGATAGCTCGTCTCTCTTCTGAATCCGCTCAGCCAGCTTTTTTCATCGACGATATTCCAGAACGTGACGGAAGTGATGTTGGCTTTGCCTTCTTTTATCACATCCAGATACATCCGGAAGATCGCGGCATATCTGTCTGCGAGCGCATGCATCGATTCGTCGGAAGGGTCGGCGTTGTGTATGTCGAGCTCGGTGATGTTTATCTCCACGCCCAGGCTTGCATACATCTCGAGAGCAGTGCGGTAGTCCTTAAGATCGGGATGATCCATCAGAAGATGGGACTGCATTCCCATGCCGTCGACCAGCCCTTTTTCTTTCAGAGGTTTGAGGATCTCTTTTATAATGAAGTCTCTTTTCCATTCCTGAGCGGTCTCGTAGTCGTTATAGAAGAGTTTGGTTTCGGGGGCGGCGTACTTGCGGGCAAACTCGAAAGCCTTTATGACGAAGTCGTTTCCGACGGTTTTGGTCCAATTGGATTTCCTGAAGTCGCCCTCATCGACCGCTTCATTGACCACGTCCCACGCGTAGATGACGCCGGGGTAATTGGTCCCGACATATTCAAGGACTCCGCGGATGTAGTTTTCAAGCCTTGCGAGCATTGTCTCCCTGTCGGCGTATCTGCAGTTTTCGTGGTAGTTCTCGCGGAAGAACCATTCCGGAGTCTGGTTGTGCCATACGAGAGTATGTCCGCGCATCGGTATGCCGTTTTCTTTGGCAAAGTCCAGGAAGGGCTTCGCGGTATCGAAGTTCAGCGCGGGAGATAGGTTGTATTTTGCGGGATCGGATTTGCATTCATCCCTGTCCAGAAAGTACATGGGCTTCATTTCGTTCTCGCAGGTGAAACTGCTGAACTGCTCTCTCAGCAGCTTCATGTATGCCGGAGTGTGCAGGTCCCGCTTTGAGATGGCCGCGCCAATTTTGAAATGATCTTTGTAGGCTGTTTTTAAGTTCATGTTAGTCCCCTTTGCTGTGGTTTGGTTTTTGATTTGCTGTTGGTTTGGTTTGTTGCTTTGCTGTTTTATATTATTGTATGGTTTGTACGGATTGTATGGTTTGTATGGCTTATATGGCTTGTGTGGATCGTATGGCGCTTGATCGTGATATCGGCGATTTTGTGGTTTTCGCCTCGCGGATTGGCTTTCGCCGGTGTTTGGCTTTTTCGAGCGTTTGTAGTTTTTCGCCCGGCCCCCGCTTCAAAAATCCCGGTTCATGACCCAAATGGCCACCAGACCATCATCTGGGTCATAAATCGCATGCAGCGATGGCTGCCGCAGCGCCCTGCCCTCGCTTCAAAAATCCCGGTTCATGACCCAAATGGCCACCAGACCATCATCTGGGTCATAAACCGCATGTAGCGATGGTCCCCCTACCGGCCTACTTCATTTATACGTACCGTGGAGATGATAGCATATATTACCGCTCCGAGGATGAAAGGTATCTCAAGTAGTGTGATCCTGTAGTTGTGAGCGATGAGGGAAACTCCGATGATGACAAATACCATGCTCAGGAGCAGGAATACGATCGCCGTTTGTCTGTAATACGGCTTCCAGTCCATATGTTCCCGCTCTTCTTTCGAGGCGTAAAGATATGCGTTGTTAAATAAATATCCCCGGCACCGGAAACTTCTGATGCTGATCAGCAATGTTACACCTGCAACGCCGAATATCAGAATGGATAAAATCAATGCTGCCATAGTCAATTTCATTCCTTCATGAACATATAAGTTAAGGAACGCTAATGCAAATCATATACTGCAAGCTCCTGGTACGGATCATCTTCTTCCCATTTAATAAGTGCCATCTTATCGATCCTGGCGGTAAAAGGGTTAAATATTTCCGACAGTTTTTTAAATCCCTTGTATAAACCTTCTTTATCCATTTTCATGGCTACCGCCATATGAGGCACGATACCAAGGCAGAAATCGCTTCCGCATTCGGGCACCAGTTCCCTGATCATCCCGTTGACCATGGCTGTTTGTTCATCATTCATATAGAGTACGATCGCGAAATCCATCAGATTCCTCCGGATACTCTGTAAAAAAGTATTGCCTGATATATGAGAATATTCTATCATAAACCTTACCACATTAAGGTATATAAAAATCTGATGTTATTTTCTGAAAAAGTCCTTGACGCAGGTGACAAGTAGTGCTATCTTAATGTAGTTGCGTCTGTGGACGCCGAACCTTGAAAAAGTTATCAATCAAATTTGATGATCACACAGCAGTGCGACC
>FMVL01000018.1 GCA_900102235.1 Lachnospiraceae bacterium XBB2008
TCGTAAGCAACTCTTTCAGGTTGTACGTATCATCGTGCAACTCAACTTGTACGACGATCCGGTATATCAATTCGTCATGCGCAAAAAGGCTGAAGGAAAGCCTTATTACGTATATATGGTGGCCGGATGTAATAAACTCCTGAGAATCTATTATGCTCGGGTGAAAGAATACTTAGCGGCTGAGAACGCCAACTAAATACTCAATAATCAAAACTTTATGCTGGCTTAATTGTTTATTGAGGCAGCTTTATTAAAGTCTGTCTTTTTCTAGTGATATAAACATCAAATATCCCTAAGAATACTCTTGACATTAATTAGCGGGTTTCCGTTTTAAGTCTTTTTCACACTTGCGTATTAGTGTCCTGCTGTATCCATGACTCTCTTACATGCTTATACAGCTTCCACGGAGAGCCGTCGTTCCATACGCATCAACGATACCCATCTTGCCGGTATACGTTTTACCATAGTATTCAAAAGAGACCATATCATCAAGTTTGTATATGGGTTTACCCAATCTGCCCATCATGATCCTCCGTGTTTTCGTCTGTTATATCTTCTGTGATCTCTTCTGTTTTCTCTTCTCTTTTATCTTTACCCCAGTCAATAATAAGATTCTTATAGTATTCCTGGCTATACTTCTCAAATCCTATGATCAATCTGATTATTACGATACAAACCAGAGGTATAACCACGTTTACAATATTCGAAAAGGCATGCGTTCCGGTGATGATTTTACCCACAAAAACACCCCAGGCTGTTGCTATAGCAGTTCTTACCAACCAGTGAACCGCATTCCAAAACTTGTTTCCCACTGAATAGGTTATGATTCCTAAAACAGCACAGGAAATAATAAATCCTCCGACGACAGCTCCCAGTTTACCCCAGAAACCCGCCTCCGTATTGTTTGAAACATAGTCCCAGGCAGCAAGCGCTCCCATTGCGGAGAGCAAAAACAAAGTGAGTCCAACGAAACAGAACCCGAGCTTAACCAAAAAATCCATGATAGCATCAGGAAGTTTCAGAAGATCCATCAGCATACTCTGAATAAGGATTGATACAACAAATCCCGAGATTATTATCAGAACCACATAACCTATACTCATAGTATTCCTCCCATAATCATCATATACTCAGTCACTATACTTTTTGACGTATTCTGCGAATTCTTCTCCGGAGAATTCCTTTCCTTTGATCAGTTCTTCGGCAATCTTTTCTATGCATGTCTGGTATTTCTGTATCACTTTGGTCGCCTGTCGATCAGCTTCACGAAGAAGATCTTCCGGTTTAGTCAAGCCTATATCACACATGCCGTATTTTTCGATCATGTTTTTAGAGATCTCGACTGCGGATTCATAATCAGATACACAACCTTCATCGCAGTTCCCGAAGAATACCCGCTCTGCGCATCGTCCGGCCAGATTAATAGCAATCTCGTTCTGCAATTCCTCCTCCGTCCGGTTTCTTCCGAGCCGTTTAAACGATACTCTGCCCAGGGACATAGCACCATCACAGATACTGATCTTCTCCATATCAAGAGTCGGTTTGAATTCATATATGGCGATAGCATGTCCGAGCTCATGGTATGCGGTACGAAGTCTGCTCTCATCGGTTATCTTCTGGGGATCATGCAGTCTAAGCCCGGAAGAATTGGTATCTATCAGATCACTTATCTCCGGAATATCACACTCGTCAATACGACTGTAATCCGTGTTGTTATAATCACGTTCAGCTCTTTTACTGATTATCCTTGAGATAAGCTGTTCAACGAAACGTCCGTTTCCAAACTGCGGCATCTCCCGGAAATACTCAAATATCCCCTTTACTTTGGCATCAACTCCCTCTGAAATGGTAAATCCGGCTTCATCCATCTGATCATGGAATATCCTAAGGAGTTCGTCAGTCTTATAATCCTCAAAAACAAATGTATACCCTATCCTGGATGGAATACCGGGGTTTATCTCCAGGAATTTTCTCATCTCGTCATAATAGCCTGCAAAGATAAATATGGTATCTTCCTTATGATCCACCATAGCTGTTATCAACGCTTCGATCACTTCTTTTCCGGTCTCTTCGGCATCAACAAGGGAGTATGCTTCATCGATGAATAGCACGCCTCCTATCGCCTTATGTATGAATTCTTCTGTTTTACGGGATGTGTTCCCCTTTATGCTATCGTCTGTTTGTGCCGAAAAGTAGCATATACTAATGCTTTATTGATTATTGCTCATCGTACTGTCCGAGAGAGATTTATCAATCCCTTCTATCATTTTACTGAGCATATCCTGAAATCTATTATTTGGAATCTGATTGCAGACTTTCAAACCCTCCAATTCTTTTTTGATGTCATTCAGGGTTTCAATTCCTTCCTCTCTGAACTTACTATCTTTATTATCAATCCACTCTATAGTTTTCTTTATACCATTATCCTCAACAATCATCGATTTCAAGTAATCAATAAGTCTGCCATAGGATTCCTCGATTATATTCGCCGCTTCATAATAATCAGGTTTACTGTCGCTTCCGTCCAGGAGCGACCGAACATGTTCTAATACATCTTCTCTTATTTCAGCCATGGACATGACAGATATAGTATCGTCAGAAAGGATTTCGATGAACAGATAAATATCATCCTTTATTATCACTTCACTGATATACTGTATCTGGTGCTGTATCTCCTCAGTAATCCCTCTTAGATTATTGTCAATCTCTTTTATCCTTTCTCCTACCAATCTCTTGTTTTCAGATAGATTACTCTGTGGAATCTCCCGAATTTGCTGACAAACAAATGGGATATCCAAGTATTGTTTTCGCATATCCTTGCTGTTCTTCTTAAAGCGCCTCCTTTCCTCTGTATTGCTTTCATCATCAGGGAATAAACTCTTATAAAACTCCAAATCATATCTGGTCTGCTGATATCGCTCGCTGACTCCCACCAGAAAGCTTAGATTCTCTCTTATTCTCTTATAATCGACCTTATCAATACATACCTTTGAATTAAAATACAGATTTCTAAGTATATCGTTCTGTTTCTTGATAGATGTTGAAAAGAACACGTTCTTTAAATCTGACAGAATTCCGTCCCTATGAAAGAACACATTAATCATGGAAAAAGTCAGAATAACCAGCATCAATATGCCTATCACAAAAAAGGACGCTACCAAATGATCGTATTCCATAAAATAACTTGTCACACCGGCTAACAGCGCAATAAATGCATATACTGTCAAGGATCTGAAGTTACGATACTTGGGAGAAACAAGTTTATACTCCATAGTATCTGTCCATAGGCAAATATCGTCTCTTGAAGATAGAAATGATAGAAACGAGGTTAACAGAAAGGTCACACTTATAAGCGTTCCTAATATATCTGCTCCATTTGATCTAAAAAACTGGATTATTGAATTCTGAATGAGCCCATATTTTACCGCATAATAGTAACCTATAATAATAGCGCTTGAAATAATCAATGCCAGGACCAGATCCTCTAATCCTTTAGTCTTCTTTAATGAGTTATTCTTTAATCTGGATACGAACAATTCACCGTTATCGTATTCATCCTTATACATTTCAATAAGCCTATAGTATTGATTGCTATACCCTCTGTTCAATGCTGACGGATTAAAATAGTACAAAACAATAACCCCTGTGAATCCTATTGTGATGTACCACAGCAGATTGTTCGGGAAATGCATGACAATCTGCTCATTTCTGAAAAAAACAACACTGGAATCAAAAGACAGATATATTAAAAACCTAAAGAATGCAGCTAGTTTTCGTCCACTGTCTGTGAATATTTCCGATGGGCACTCAGAAGCCTGCGTAATAAAGAATTCAAACAGTAATACAACTGCGATCAGTTCTATCGTTGGTTGCGTATGATATACTGCAAACAAGGTGAAGAAAGACATTGCAGATGAAAGAATGGCACTGGTTATGATGCTTCCTGCGAATCCTGTTGAGTCGTCGCAGTATCTTTTTTCAAATGATTCACAATAAAGATAATAAACCACGTTTTCATACAATGATGCCTCTAACGCCACATACAACACCGCTGTAATACACTCCATCACCCCTCTGTGTGGCATACTCCACAATGCCTTGCAGTTAGATACCATCATCATTATCACAAATATCAATATAATCGGAAATCGCCCTGATGCCCATCCGAAAAACCAATACACAAAACCGACTTCGTCCTTTTTTACTCCGCATTTTTTTGTGATAACTGTGGATATGATAAGAAACACCACACATACAATCATCTTGACAAGGAAGAAATTATTGCCCCTGTATATGCTGGCACAGCGTTGCTGGGCAGTCCAGTATAGACCTATGATTGCAACACAGATAAAAAGCATAAACAGAGGCTCCGTCTGCCATCTTCTTTTAAGTATGGGTTCTTTTGTTTTTTTCATATGCATCCCCTCATATCCCCTTTTGTAGTCTTTGGTGATACACAATTAGTTCTTTGAAAACAACGCTTTCTTTCCCCTTACAGATACCTTATCTCAAACTCCGGTGCAGAGCCTTCCTCTATCTCCATCACGATATACGACGGACGGCGTCCGTTCTGTCTGGGGTAGGTAAGAGATCCCGGATTGACCGCGATCACCGGGCCGGACAGGTCTATGAGCGGTTTGTGGGTATGGCCGAACATCACTATGTCCATCCCCCGGTCGTATGCCTCGCTCTTTAAGATGCTCGGATCCATGGATACATAGTAATTGTGGCCGTGAGTTATCCATATATTGAGCCCGGCTATCTTGAGTACCCGTTCTCTCGGAAGGGTACAGAAAAAATCATTATTGCCCGGGACCATCACGCATGCGCAGGTCGGTCCGGTCAGTCTCTCGATCTGATCCTCTTCACCCTCAAGGTCACCGCAATGTATCATCAGATCAAAGGGGCCGTCATTCTTAAGGATCCCCTCGAGCGGCTCATGGTATCTGTGTGTATCACTTATTATCAGTATTCGCATATATCTTCTTCAATTCATCACGCATTGCCCTCAGGGCTTTTCCCCTGTGGCTCCTTGCGTGTTTTTCCTCATCCGTCAGTTCAGCTGAGTAGCATTTTGCGTCGGGCAGATAGAATACGGGATCGTATCCGAAGCCGTTTGCTCCTTTTTCCTCATATCCGATCATGCCCTCGTAGGTCCCGTGAGTGGTGATCTCCCGGCCGTCCGGAAGTACGGCTGCTATCGCACACACGAACCTGGCGGTCCTTTTTTCATCCGGAACGCCCTCGAGGAGCTTGATGAAATGCATGTTCTTCTCATGATACGGTGTATCATGTCCCAGATATCTGGCCGAATAGATGCCGGGCTCACCGCCCAGATAATCTATCTCCAGTCCGGAATCGTCTGCCATGACTATATCTCCCGGAAGCTTTGCGGCTACGGCACGTGCCTTGATGAGTGCATTTTCCTCAAAAGTGGTGCCGTCTTCCTCAACATCGATATCGACCCCGGCCTCCGCCATGGACACGATCTCAAACCCGGTATCGGAAAGGATCTGGTGTATCTCTTTTAACTTGCCCTGATTGGCTGTCGCAAAAACTATCCTGTTCATAACTTACCTCCGGTCATTCCCGTCGTAGGCCTGCTCGATCGCCGCCATGATGCCGTCTGCGATCCTGGTCCTGTAATCGTCCCTGTTTAAGAGTATGTTCTCCTGCGTATTGGTATAGTATCCGACCTTGATCGTCGCTGCCGGAACGGTCGCTTTGCGGATGATCTCGTCGTTATCTCCGGCTTCGGCCAGGCCCATCGCCTTACCGCCTATGGCCGTGGTCACATTGGCCTCCAGGAGATCGGCAAGTTCGACCGATCCGAACCCGGGGATAAAATATGTCCCGTTATATACAGTCTCCGTTCCGTATACCTTCGAATCTTCGTCAAACGAAGTCTCTATGCGGATATACATGTCGGGACGAACTTCGGTCAAAAGAGAAAGACTGTCCTCATCGGCGGCGATCCTCTCATCCAGACTCGTCACATATACGCGGATGCCTTTGGATTCAAGTGCAGTCAGCAGTTTGGAAGATATATCCTGACAGATGCGCGCAGCTGAAAGAGAATCGGCATTGGCATATTCGATCGGCACCGATCCTGCCGGATCTATGATCACGATGCGGTCATATACTTCTCTGGGACGGAGCTTACCGATATAAAGTACACCATCTTCGTAGATCGTATTGTACTCATACACCTGATCCATGTCGAATTTCAGGACAGTACGGTCGGTATCAGCCACCGCCTGGCCGTATGATACGCCGTCCAGATTGCCCGAGATATAGTTGTCATTATAGTAAGCAGCATCACCGCCTGCTATGCAGACCCAGAGCTGCTTGTCCATATAGTGGTTCTCGATCGTGATGTCGGAGCTGGAGATGCCGTCGGGAATGGGGACCCACAGATACTCCGAATCGGAGGATGCCGCATTAAGGAAAAGAGATGTCCCGTCAGCCGTCATGGCTGCCTGAGAGGTATAAGACGAATTCTCCGCCTCCGATGTCACGCTGACGTTCTGATGCGTCGTATCCTGAACCCCTCGCGAAGTCGTAAATCCCGTGGGATGCATTACGGCCACATAGGAAAAAGATGCGCCAAGTAATACTACGGCACAGACAAGAACAGCTATCAGTGTGTTTTTATATATGGAATAGATATCTGTCATGATCTCTTTTTCGGTGGTTTGGGGCCCATATACTGATAAAAATATGTTTTGATCATACCATTGTAGATCTTACGGTTTTTGGTCGCTTTATGACCAATGTCATATTCTGCTTTCTCATATGCGGTGATCAGATACATCGACCACGAATCCAGCGCTTTGTATCTCTCACCGATGGTCCTGTACAGTTCTTTCAGCTCACCGTCTTTCATCATCCTTTCTCCGTAAGGAGGGTTCGTGATGATGAATCCGTATTTCTTCGGATGAGACAGGTCTTTGACATCGCGTCTCTGGAAATGGATCAGATGATCTACACCGGCGACTCTCGCATTTTCCCGTGATATTGTGACACAGGCATCGTCTATGTCATATCCTTGGATGTCCGTCTCGATATCATGCCTGATCAGGTCACCCGCTTCATCTCCGGCCTCATACCATGCCTTCTTGGGGATGATATGTGTCCAGGCTTCGGCAGTAAACTCTCTGTTCATGCCGGGTGCGATGTTTGCGGCCATCATGGCAGCCTCTATCGGGAAAGTCCCGCTCCCGCAAAACGGATCCACCAGAATACGGTCGCCGTGCCAGGGAGTGAGCATGATAAGGCCCGCTGCCAGGTTTTCGGCTATCGGAGCCTCGTTGTTAAGCTTCCTGTACCCTCTCTTATGTAGACTCACCCCGCTCGAATCAAGCCCTACCGTCACATAGTCCTTATACAGAAAGACCCTTACGGGATAATCATCGCCGTCTTCCGCGAACACGTCCCGCCTGTAGGTCTTTTTCATGCGCTCGACCATGGCCTTTTTCATGACGGACTGTATGTCCCTCGGAGAAAAAAGCGCAGACTTAACGCATGCTACCTTGGTCACCCAGAATCGCCCGTTCTCAGGAATGAATTCCTCCCAGGGAAGCGCTTTGGTCCCCTGGAAGAGTTCTTCGTACGTGGATGCTTCAAACTCACCGATCTTGATGAGCACTCTCTCTGCCGTGCGAAGGAAGATATTGGCCCGTGCAAGGGCTTCCGGTCCGCCCGAGAAGCAGATGCGGCCATCCTGAGAATTCGTTATCTCATATCCCAGGTCGGATATTTCTCTTTTCAGCAAAGCCTCCATGCCGAAATGGCACACGGCTATATACTCATACATATCAGATTCGGGGGGCTGTTTTCAGCGATGCTAACTGATGCATTTCCATGCGCAAATATGTTGTATTTCTAACAGACAATTTGATATAATTATCTCTGCACGGCATGGCGCCGTTGCAGTCTGTTTTCAGGGTATAAATAATACATCCTAGATTACCCTGATGTCAAGAAACTACTATTGGAGGTATAGCATGAAATTCGGTTATTTTGATGATCCGAACAAGGAGTATGTCATCACTACACCCAAGACTCCTTTGCCCTGGATCAACTACCTGGGCAGCAACAGTTATTTTACACTGATATCCAACACGATGGGCGGTTACTCTTTCTATAAGGACGCCAAGCTTCTTCGTATCACCCGTTATCGCTATAATGATGTTCCCGCCGACATAAACGGTAAGTACTTCTACATTAAGGACGGCGACAGTGTATGGAATCCCGGCTGGCAGCCCACCAAGACCGATCTCGACACATATGAGTGCCGTCACGGTATCGGATACAGCAAGTGGAATTCTTCCAAAGACGATGTAAAGGCATCGGTTCTTTCTTTCGTTCCCACAGATGATAACTGCGAGATCCATCAGGTTAAGCTGACCAACGCTTCTTCAGCCGACAAGTCGATCAAACTCTTCTCCTATGTTGAGTGGTGTCTGTGGAATGCCGATGATGACTCCAGAAACTTCCAGCGTAACTTCTCCACCGGTGAAGTGGAAGTGATCGGATCCACCATCTATCACAAGACAGAGTACAGAGAGCGTCGTAATCACTACGCAGTATTCTCCGTAAACGCACCCGTTGACGGTTTCGATACATCCAGAGATGCATTCCTCGGAGCTTATCATGACAACAGCAATCCCGAGGTTGTCTGCGAAAAGGGTGAATGCACAGGCTCCATCGCACACGGCTGGGCACCTGTAGGTGTTCACCAGATCAATGTGGACTTAAAGCCCGGTGAGACCAAGTCATTCGTATTCGTTCTCGGTTATTGCGAGAATCCCGATGACGATAAGTGGGAATCCAAGGGCGTTATCAAAAAAGATCCCGCAAACAAGCTTCTTGCCAAATATCAGACAGATGCGGACGTTGAAGCGGCTTTTGCCAAATTAAGCGAGTATTGGAACAACCTGCTCTCCATCTATACTCTGGAATCTTCCAATGACAAAGTTAACCGCATGGTCAACATATGGAACCAGTATCAGTGTATGGTAACCTTCAACATGAGCCGTTCCGCTTCTTACTTCGAGTCCGGTATCGGCCGCGGAATGGGCTTCAGAGATTCCAACCAGGACCTCCTCGGTTTCGTACATCTGATCCCCGAACGTGCAAGAGAGCGTATCATCGATATCGCTTCAACCCAGTTCCAGAACGGTAGCGCATATCATCAGTATCAGCCTCTGACCAAGAGAGGTAACTCCGATATCGGTTCCGGCTTCAATGACGATCCGCTCTGGCTGATCGCAGGTGTATCTGCATATGTAAGAGAAACCGGCGACACCTCGATCCTTAACGAGATGGTTCCTTACGACAACGATATGAGCGTGGCTACCACTCTTATGGAACACTTAAAGAGATCTTTCGATTTCACCGTAAATAACAAGGGACCTCACAATCTTCCTCTGATCGGACGTGCAGACTGGAACGACTGCTTAAACCTCAACTGCTTCTCGGAGCATCCCGGTGAGTCCTTCCAGTGCTTCGGACCTTCCGAAGGTCCCGTTGCGGAATCAGTATTCATCGCAGGCATGTTCGTTAAGTACGGCGAAGAATATGCTCAGCTGTGCGAACTTCTCGGTGACACCGCTGAGGCTGAGAGAGCCCGCAAGGAAGTTCAGATCATGTATGATGCAGTCCTTAAGGACGGCTGGGACGGCGACTGGTTCGTCAGAGCATATGACGCATACAGCCATAAGATCGGAAGCAAGGAATGTGAAGAAGGTAAGATTTTCATCGAGTCCAACGGCTTCTGCTCACTCGCAGGTATCGGTGTTAAGGAAGGCCTCGCACAGAAGGCTCTTGATTCCGTAAAAGAACACCTCGACTGCGAATACGGCGTAATGATCCTCCAGCCCGCATATACCGTATATCACCTCGAACTCGGCGAGATTTCCTCATATCCGCCCGGATACAAAGAGAATGCCGGCATCTTCTGCCACAACAATCCCTGGGTATCCATCGCAGAGACAGTCATCGGCCGCGGCGACAGAGCATTCGAGATCTACAAGAAGACCTGCCCTGCTTATACCGAAGAGATCTCCGAGATCCACAAGACCGAGCCTTACGTATACTGCCAGATGGTTGCAGGTAACGATGCATATATCCCCGGTGAAGGCAAGAACTCATGGCTCACCGGTACCGCTGCATGGACCTTCTGCAACATTTCACAGTACATCCTCGGCGTATATCCTACACACAAGGGACTTCAGGTAGATCCTTGCGTACCTCACGGGTTCGGCGATTTCAAGGTTACACGTAAGTTCCGCGGTGCTACCTACAACATCAGCGTGAAGAATCCTTCCGATGTGGAAAAGGGTGTAAAGAGCATGACAGTAGACGGCCAGGCTGTAGACGGATGCATAATTCCTTTCGATCCTTCCAAGAAGGAAGTAAATGTAGAAGTAGTAATGGGCTAATCCCCCAATCTCAGGGATGCAATGATATCATTACAAAACATATGCCCCCGATGCCTCATTGAGGCTTCGGGGGCTGATTTTGACCTAACCGAATATATGGACCGCATCGATCCCGAACTTCGTACGCCTGACGATCTCTATGCTGAGCGTCTTAAGATCTGCCAGGAATGCGAACGCTTAAACGCGGGCCTGTGCCGGGGTTGCGGCTGCTTCGTGGAACTCAGGGCCCTCACCGCCGCCAACAGCTGTCCGTACGAGAAGTGGTGAAAAGCCGACTGCGGAAAACAAGTTCATAAGCAGGTACTGTGAGCCCGCCGGCGCTTGGCGAGGTTCTTCACGAGCCTAGCGTCCGCTGCTGGGCGAAAGTAGCGAGAGCGTGCCTGCGTTGAATTGTTTTCCGTAGGAGGCTGTTTTTTACTTCTCCACTTTAGCGATAAGTGTATCAGTGTCAAGGTCGATCACAATCGTGTCGCCTTCATCCACTTCGCCGGATAGGATCAGTTTGGCGGAGAGGGTTTCCACATACTTCTGTATATATCTGCGTAGCGGTCTTGCGCCGTAGATCGGATCGTAAGCCGCCTCTACTATGTGGTCGCGTGCCGCATCTGTCAGTTTCACATGGAGGGATCTGTCGGAGAGTCTCTCGTTCAGATCATCCACGATCAGCCCTACTATGCCGGTTATATTGTCCTTGGTCAGAGGCTTGAACATGATGATCTCATCCAGACGGTTTAAGAACTCGGGTCTGAAATGAGCTCTCAGTTCTTCCGTGACCATGCCGGTCGCCTCATCGTCTATGGTACCGTCATCTCTGATTCCGTCAAGCAGATACTGCGCACCTATGTTGCTGGTCATGATCAGGATCGTATTCTTGAAATCCACGGTACGCCCCTGCGAGTCCGTGATGCGTCCGTCATCAAGCACCTGAAGCAGGACATTGAACACATCGGGATGCGCTTTTTCGATCTCATCGAAGAGCACGACCGAATAAGGTTTCCTTCTGACCGCTTCGGTCAACTGTCCGCCTTCTTCGTATCCTACATATCCGGGAGGAGCTCCGATCAGTCTTGATACGGAGAACTTTTCCATATATTCACTCATATCGATGCGGACCATGTTGTTCTCATCATCAAACAGAGCGGCTGCCAGACTCTTGGCAAGTTCCGTCTTACCTACACCCGTAGGTCCCAGGAACAGGAACGATCCGATAGGTTTGGTAGGATCTTTGATCCCGGCTTTCGATCGCATAATGGCTTCACTTACTTTGGTGACAGCCTCATCCTGACCGATGACTCTCTTATGGAGTTCTTCATCGAGGTGCAGAGTCTTGGATCTTTCACTCTCGGTAAGCTTGGCTACGGGGATACCGGTCCATCTGGAGATGATCTTCGCTATCTCCTCATCGGTCACTGCCTCATGGACAAGAGACATGTCTCGGTTCTGGATCGAGCTTTCCTCCTGCTCAAGTTCTTTCTTCAGAGCAGGAAGTTCGCCGTAAGTCAGCTTAGCTGCGGTTTCATAGTCACCGTCTCTCTGTGCTACCTGGATCTGCGAATTGATCGCATCTATCTGCTCACGCAGAGTGCTGAGTTTATCTACTGAAGCTTTCTCATTATCCCACTGTGCCTTCATGGAATTAAACTTATCCTTGAGCTCGGCAAGTTCCTTTTGCAGATCCTCCAGACGCTCGCGGCTTAAGTTATCATCCTCTTTCTTAAGTGCTGTCTCTTCTATCTGAAGTTGCATGATACGACGGTTTAATTCATCCATCTCGGTAGGCATGGAATCGAGTTCCGTCTTGATGAGTGCACAGGCTTCATCTACCAGGTCGATGGCTTTATCCGGCAGGAACCGGTCCGAGATATAACGGTCGGAAAGGACTGCCGCCGAAACCAGCGCGTTATCCTGAATCTTAACGCCGTGATATACCTCATATCTGTCTTTAAGACCTCGGAGTATGGAAATGGTATCTTCCACAGTAGGTTCGTCTACCATAACGGGCTGGAAACGTCTCTCAAGAGCCGAGTCTTTCTCGATGTACTGCCTGTATTCATTGAGGGTCGTAGCACCTATACAATGAAGTTCGCCTCTGGCGAGCATGGGTTTTAACATGTTTCCTGCATCCAGTGCGCCGTCGGTCTTGCCGGCTCCGACTATCGTATGGAGTTCATCGATGAAAAGGATTATCTGGCCGTTGGATGCTTTGACCTCATCCAATACGGCTTTAAGACGTTCCTCGAACTCACCTCGGTATTTTGCACCGGCGACGAGAGCGCCCATATCCAGAGCAAACAGTTTCTTATCTTTAAGCCCCTCCGGAACATCACCGCGTACTATACGCTGTGCAAGTCCCTCTACGACAGCCGTCTTACCTACACCGGGTTCACCGATCAGGACAGGATTATTCTTGGTCTTGCGGGAAAGTATACGTATCACGTTACGTATCTCCGAGTCACGTCCTATGACAGGATCAAGCTTCTGACTTGCGGCCTGTGCGACCAGATCCTGCGCATATTTGGCCAAAGTATCGTATGTAGCTTCCGGATTGTCGGATACCACTTTCTGATTGCCTCTCACGGTCGAAAGAGCCGAAAGGAAGCGCTCTCTGGTGATCCCCACATCCTTGAAAAGGGCATCGACGGCCTTGTTGGGAGTCTTAAGCATCGACAGGAAGATATGCTCCACGGAGACATAGTCATCTCCCATCGCTTTGGCTTCATCCTCTGCTCCCAGAAGGACTCTGTTTAAGTCCTGGCTCATATATATGTTGGATGCGCCGGATACTTTGACACGCCTGGCCACGGCATCCTCGGCCTTGCCGACAAAATAATCCGTGTTGATATCCATCTTCTCTATGAGTTTTAAGATCAGGGAATCATCTATGGTCAAAAGGCTGTAGAGGAGATGCTCTTCATCGATCTCCTGGTTGCCGTAATCATATGCGAGTTTCTCACAGGCATTGATCGCTTCTATCGATTTCTGCGTAAACTTCTGAATATTCATGATCTCACCTCCCTTGCAAAAAAGTGGTTTATTTCGTTTTCTGTATCATTTATAACACCATTATTAGCACTCGTCAACGGCGAGTGCTAATTCTTTATAGAATGTTTATTTATACAAATTGAGCGGCCGCTTTCGCGACCGCTCTTGTATCTCGCATGAGATCATCTGTTTAGTTGGCAGTTTAGTCTTCGTGTTTCCTGCGTCTGCCCAGTACATATGCTCCGCAGGCTCCCGTTGCTACTCCCATAAGCATTAGGTACATTGCCATATGGTTTGCATCCTGTGTCACTGCATCACGTCTTGCACCGAGAACTCCTGTTTCTGCAGCTGCTCTTCTCTGTCCGAGTACGGATGAGTGATCAGCTTCTATGCCTCTCGATGCTCCGAGCACGCCTGCAAGAGGAACCGCTTCGGCAGGTGTCTCTGTGAAAAGTGCAGGGATAAGTGCGGGTTCATCGGGTGTCGGCTCATCGGGTGTCGGGTTATCCGGGATCGGATTGTCAGGGGTCGGTATTAGTGTAGGGATAAGTGTAAACACATAGGGGGTCGGATTAGCCGGTGTAGGATTATAAGGTGTCGGGTTATCCGGGGTAGGATTATCAGGCGTCGGGGTATCGGGGGTCGGATCGTCAGGCGTCGGGTTATCCGGAGTCGGATCGTCGGGTGTCGGGTTATCCGGGAGAAAGCTGTCATATACTGTCAGCCATCCGCGGCTATGTTCGATATAATAGTTAGTTGACTTCGCCCCATTCCAATCAATCCTGTATGTGTTGCGGCTCTGTCCTACTTCTACCTGACGACCTGTTACAACGAGTTTGACCTCATTCTCATCTCGGGGAACAACACCCGAGATCCTGCCGCCTGCGGTAACAGGATCTCCGGTATATACTCCTGAGTTACTGTATGTGGTAACGTAGAGCGGAGCAGGATTAACCTTAAGAGTTCCGGGATGATCAAAGTCAATTGTCTTAATCCGGAAGGTAACGTCTTCGTCACCATTCTTGACGGTAACCGAAGCAATCTTGTTTTCTGTAGAACCCGCATCGGTAATGACACTGTCGTCGGTCATCTTGACCTCTATCGTCCAACCTTCAGGAAGATCTACGTCTGCCGAACCTTCTGTGCCGCAAACATATGTAAAGTCTGAATTTTTGAGTTCTTCGCCGTCATATACCTTTTCATCACTACCGGCGTATACAGTCAACACCTCGGGAACTTTTTCTTCCCATACTCCATAGAAGGTCTCTGTCTTCGCAAAATCGATCTTGTCGCCGGGATGATAAGAAGGTGATTTGGCATTCGGATCCGTTGACCATCCGATGAACCTCCATCCGGATATACCCTGAGTCATTGAATAGACCTTGTCGCCTTCGGAACCGAGTATCGTGTACTTGGCACCGATACCCTTGGTATTCGTATCTTTATAGGTAGCACTGGTCTGGCCGTCAGGACGGTTCTGATCATAGTATATAGGGCAGGGTACATTCACATATCCGTTTATATACCAGTCGGAAGTATAAGGTACGGCGCCGCCGGTGCCATTGTAATAATAATTCTTTTGATCGCATTTGTAGGTGTACCATATCACATCATCCATGGTAACGCCTTCGCCATAAGTTTCAGCAAGATATGTATTGATCGAATCGGCTTCAGGCCACTCAATAACATATGTGGGTACCGAAGCTCCCGAAGCATCATATACCGACCAGCTGTTCTCTAAATCCTTAGCTACACCGGGCCAGGAATATCTGTTAGTACGGGAAGGATAGAAATCCACATATTTCTGAGCGGAAGCATCCGCAGGCATGGCATAACCGGGATACAGGATCGAGAAGTATACCTTATTGGCTGTTCTCTTGTAGTATACGTTAAGGACATTTACACTGCCGTCTGCGTCAGCCGCAGCTCCTTCGATGGATAGTTTGCTTTTCTCAGTATCTATCGCATAAGTGATCCCTTCAACCTTATCTGCACCTGCAGCTGCCACATACTCTATCTTCTGACCTACGTTACAGTCATATGTCTTTGACTCATCGGCATTGTCATTGTAGGTTCTGTTCTGTTTCTGATAGTATACATTAACCGTATACTTCGCAGTCGCGGCTCCTTCTTCAGAAAGGGCAGAAGCAGATCTCGTGGTAAATGCATACACCGGTGAGAATGAAGGAACAGTCACATCGACTGAAGAAGTGTTTTCTCCGTCACTTAAGACTTCATCTTCATGCACAACCGTAAGATCGTCACCGGAAAGGTTCAATCGAGAAAATGAAACGCTGACAGCCTTCTTAGGTTCAATCGGTTCTCCATTGTATGTGAAAGTAATATCAACGGCAAATATATCAACAACAACCTCATCGTCATCGGCAATAACCTCTGCCTTGCTCCTGAACTGTTCGCCGGAGATAGCCTGTACACTTACGGTTGTTCCCTCAGGGAATGCTCCTTCGGGCGCGGAGATTGTTACACTTACATCATCTGCATAAAAAATTCCGAAGTCTTTAGCGGGATAAGATACTTCTTCTTCGTCTTCGCTGACCTTTTCGCAGTCATCTGTAAGGCCCTCGCCTTCACCTTCGCCTTCACTTTCGCCTTCGAGAGCTTCTTCACCGTCTTCGTAGGCATTTTTGCCGTCATCTGTAAGGCCGTCATCTGTAAGGTCCTCGCCTTCACCAGATCCTTCGCCTGCTTCCCCGCCTTCATCGTCGAGCGTAAAGGAATAACTCTCTGCTCCTCCCTCCTCAAGTGAGTTTGCGGGAGCGGAGGCGTCCTGTTCAATACCGTCCGAGTATGCGGGAGCGGGGGCGTCCTGCTCAATAACATCAGGTATTTCGGCGTTGGCTACTATGAAATCATTGGTGAACGTTGAGAAGACCAGTAAACAGGTCATAAAAACAGCCCAAAACCTCGCCTTGTTCATTTCAGTGTCCTCCTTGTCTTGTAAGGGGTTTACAGTTAATTCGGCTCGATGGTTCGGGCGTTCCGAGAAAATATGAAAAAAATATACATAGAACCTATAATGCTATTCAAAAAATCTATATACAAAAATTGTAGCATGTTCCTCAACTAAAATCGCCTCTTTTTATGCCGTTCGTGCATGAATGTTGACAATTCGTCCTCATAAATATCAAACCGACACGTTTTCGCTATCCCAAATATACTTCCGGACGTTCGGCACGCTATACAATATATTAAAGGGGGATGAAATATGAGCGAAATAAAATTGACGGTACTTCTGCGACACCTGAGAAAATCACACGGTTACTCGCAGGAATACGTCGCAAGACAACTTCATATAGAACGATCAACCTATTCACATTACGAGACCGGCCGGATCACTCCCACTTTTAACTCGCTTATAAATCTGGCCAGATTGTATGCAGTCCCATCCGGAATAATGCTTTCATTTATAACAACCTATTATTCGGATGATGACGAACTGTATGATGACAGGTATGACGGTACGATCAAAAAAGCAGATGCCGTAAACTCAGCTACAGCCGATATGTATCAAAGTGAAAGCAGCGATACCGGCTGTTTTTTTGTTGAGATCGACGAGCTGCCCGATTATCTGGTTTTTTCGGAATCGTGCGATCAAAAAGGATTCCGGCTGCATACGAAAGACCGGGTGATACTGTTCTATGTCCGTTTCATAGAAGAAGCTCATGCAGAAGCCATACTTTCGCTTCTGAAAGCCATGAAACGTGAAAACTCAAACATTCCAAAATAGCGATCGCTATTCAAAATAGCATCGCGCTATCTGTTTTAGCGCTTCCGCGTTTATTGTGCCCTTTTAGAAGCCGATAGTTTATGCGGATGCGCATTTTTCCGCATTAAATCCATACGTCGCCGCTATTTCTGTTAGCGTCACCAGGAACATTTTCACATATACAATAATAGAGGAGACCCGAGCGAATGGAAAATGAGACCAACCACACTAACAGTAATATCGTAAGATTACAGGATTATCTGAAATATCTCAGAGAAAGCCACGGCTACTCACAGGAGCAGGTTGCCGATGAGCTCCATATCAGCCGTCAGACTTATTCCCACTATGAATGCGGCAGGATCGTCCCTCCCGTAAATACCTTGTTTAGTCTGGCTGCATTCTTTGATATTACGGCAGAAACCCTGATACGGCTGGCTGAAGCCGATTATAAGCGAAACACTGGAAAAGAATCATTTGATGCATTGCCCGATCCCGATGCATGGATGGATAATGTCCGATCGGATATGGAAGTACGGCCCGGGGACATCTGTGATTACAACATTTTCATCGAAACGAACCGGAAACGTTTCGACAAGCTTAACCGTGAAGAAAAATGCTGTCTGTTTTACTTTGATTCATTGCTGCGAAATCAGAAGAATGACGCTATCACATATATGAAGATAGCCAAGAGTAATAACAATAGCGAACAGCCCGGGGAAGGAGCCGACGCGGATCCCAACTAGACTGTCTGTCTCCTCAACAAACCGGTACAATCGAGTAGGAGGGAGATTTAATTAATCTCCCGACCTCTCACACCACCGTGCGTACGGTTCCGTACACGGCGGTTCAATCAACTTAACAAGTAACACACCTTTCGGTGTAGTAATCTAACATTGAGACTAATCCAAATGAGGTTAGTCTCTTTGTACTTATAGCCTTTTGTACCCATCCATTGTGAGCGAGTCTTGCATATCTGTCTCCACAATAGGCGATTTTATACGCTGCCCATCTTGGTACGTCCAGCTTCATCAAATTCTTAGCTCTATTCTGCGGAGATTTCCAATGCTTCCAAATACACATACGAAGTCTATATCTGATATTACTATCAAGCTCTTTACAGAGTGTTTTCATACTTCCTATCTTGAAGTAGTTAATCCATCCTCTGATGAGCTGATTAAGTTTCTCCACTTTATAGCTGTTGCTGACGCCCCAACTACGACATGTGAGTTCTTTCATTCTCTTCTTAAACTTCGCTACTGATTTCGCATGTGGTTTTGCCTTAAACTGATGTGCCCTTGAGTCAAAGTAGAATCCAAATCCAAGGTATTTAAGTCCTTGCGGCTTGACCACTTTACTCTTGGTCGTGTTGACCTTGAGACCTAGTTTCTCCTCAATGAATCGAGAGATATTTCTCATGACTCTGTTAGCAGACATTTCACTTCCGACCATGATGATACAATCATCTGCGTATCTTACAAAGTTAAGCCCTCGCTTTTCCATCTCCTTATCAAGTTCATTCAACATGATATTCGCCAGTAATGGCGAGAGATTTCCTCCTTGTGGTGTTCCCACAATGGAGTCCTCGTACTCATCATCAATCATGATTCCACTGACCAGGTATTTTCTAACGATAGAAATAACATCTCCGTCATTTATGGTTCTACCTATGATAGTCATAAGTTTATCGTGATTAACTGTGTCGAAGAACTTTTCCAA
>FMVL01000013.1:0-17654 GCA_900102235.1 Lachnospiraceae bacterium XBB2008
GGGTCATGAAACAGCAACCGAACCAAGAACACGCCCGCCGGAGTCCCGGCACAGATATGACCCATCTGCCGCCAAAAGGCAGCATTATCCGCTATTCGGGTCATAAATCCCTGAAGCACCACTACACAAGATACGAGCATCAAAAAAGATACGAATATCACATAATATACAAACATCACATAAGGAGGATCGAATTGAAAGAGTATGTTAAAGCAATTAAAGAACGTATAATTGCTCTTGATAAAGCCATCAAGACCGCAGAACAGGACAAAAGCCATTTCCCTGAAGGACGCTTGCGGGTATCTGAAACCAGGAATCAGGTCAGGTATTACCATGTAGCGCCGTCCGGTGACCGGTCCGGAACTTATATCACCGGGAAAAACCTGTCCCTGGCAGAAACTCTGGCACAAAAAGACTATAATGCGAGATTCTTAGACAGAGCGAAAGCGGAACTCGAAAGTCTTGAAGCCTGCATACAGCTGATACCTGAATCAGACTCGGATGAGATATATCATACCCTTGATCCGCGCAGGCAAAGATTGGTGACTCCGTATCTCATCACAGATGATCTGTACGCAGCCGAGTGGAGATCTCAGTCGTATAAAACGAATCCATATATGCCGGAAGCGAAGCTCTATGACACAAATAACGGGGAAAAGGTCCGATCCAAGACCGAAGCGATATTGGCGGATATGCTCTCAGAGCTGGGCATACCATATCGATATGAGCAGGCATTGAAGCTTAGGGGAGGTGTTGTCAGATATCCGGATTTCACCCTCTTGAAAACATGGACGAGAGAAGAGATCTATCTGGAACACTTCGGACTTCTGGATGATCAGGAATACCGTGACAAATGTCTGCATAAACTGGGTGAATATAGGAACAACGGCATATACCCCGGCAAGAACCTGATCATAACCTATGAGAGCGCTGATTGTCCTTTTGACATAAAAGGGACGCGGAAGATGCTCAGAGACTTGCTATGCGAAGGCGGTCAAATCTGATCAAATTTTTTACACATTATGATCACAGGTTAAACAAATCCGATTTATAGAATGCCTATCGTAGACACGTGGACCCGAAAGGGTAAATCTGGAGGATATGACATGAGAATAAAAGACATGAAAAAAGCCTGTATGATCATACCGGTTATGGCAATTCTGATGACCGGATGCGGGACGACATCAGCCCCAACCAATGATAATGCTATCACAGTTCAGTCCAATGAGATGACGGATAGCAATACGGATAATACAAACCGGAACACAGAATCCTACGAAGACAGTACAGATGGCGGACATGCCATTTCAGCAGACGGAGAGACGGCAGAGTATAGTAATGCAAATGTTAACAAGACGGGAGATTCCGAAGGAGATGAAGCGGATTTTTATGGTGAGAATGCGGCTGTCTTTGCAACAAATGGTGCACAACTGACGCTTTCCGATATGGATATCACTACAAACGGAACTCACGCCAATGCCGTTTTTTCATATGGAGACGGAACTGTGGTAAATATATCCGATTCAACGATCAATACATCCGGTAACTGCTCCGGAGGTCTTATGACTACAGGCGGAGGAACGATGAATGCGTCGAACCTGGATATTCATACTACAGGGAATTCATCTGCTGCTATAAGATCTGACAGGGGCGGCGGGACAGTGACTGTGAACGGAGGAAACTATACTACGGATGGAAAAGGATCGCCGGCCATATATTCGACTGCCGATATCACGGTAAATGATGCGACTCTTACATCTACCGCTTCAGAGGGTGTTGTTGTAGAGGGCAAGAATTCCGTGACCCTTAACAATGTCACATTAAATGCTGATCATAATCAGCATAACAGCGATAAATCGGATTATTTCCATGCTGTTATGATCTATCAGTCAATGTCGGGTGACGCTGATACCGGTCTTGCGAAATTTTCGGCAACGGGAGGAAGCATAACAAATGCCAATGGTGATATCTTCTTTGTAAATAATACGGCGACAGACATCTCACTGTCAGGTGTGGATATCACCAATAACGGAGACGGAGCATTCCTTCGTGCGGAAGCGGCCGGATGGGGAAATGAAGGATCAAACGGCGGCAAAGTTAACCTTACGGCTACTTCACAGAAGATAGACGGTGATATGTTTGTCGATGATGTGTCTGTACTGAATCTTTATCTTAATGATGCAAGTACATTTACCGGAGCGATCAATTCCGACGGAGCAGCCGGCAGTGTATATGTGGAACTGACGGGTGGATCTAAATGGATACTTACCGGTGATTCATATATTTCCTCTCTTACCTGCGATGCGGACTCTATTGATTTGAACGGGCATACGCTTATGGTGAATGGGAAAATATATTCAGAAGGAGAGGTTTCTACGGGTGACGCGATAGCGATAGAGATAGAGATAAGCGAAGATAACGGTCATGGCGACGGGACGCAGGCCCCTCCGGACGGAGATGGACAGCCACCGGAAAAACCGGATGGAGATATGCAAATGCCGCAGGGAGACGGAATGCAGGCCCCTCCGGACGGAGATGGACAGCCACCACAGAATGGCGATGATGCGACTCCTCCGGATGGGCAGCCACCGGAAAAACCGGACGGAGACATGGCTCCCGGAGGCGACAATCCACCCGATAAACCGCAGTTTTGATTAACAAAACTGTCGATGCCGGCATAATTTCTATTATTGCACTGACAGACAAATTGGCATAATCTAAAAAGCACGGGAAAGCTGAAAGGCTTTTAATGTATTTCAATGTATTAGGAGGTTATGACAATGGGATTGGAAAAAAGACCTGAAGTATTGACACTGGATGACGGGTCAAAGTACTGGGAGCAGAAGTATGACAGTTTTTATCTGAAGACTTACATACCCGCAAACGATCTTGAAGGCCAGGTGAACAATTACGGATTTAAAGCTCCGCTGCTGATGGTATTCGAGGAGCAGAAGTCGGACAGGGATGCGGCGATAGCTTTTGCCAAAAGCACGGGACTTGCTGATATCGCAGCGACATACGATGCGAGCGTACTGTTCATCTATCCTACCGCCGACGGCGGCTGGGAGAAAGCTCCTGCTTCACTCTATGCGGATTTCATAGCAGAGGTAAGGCTTGATACGGTCTACAAAGAAGGTATTGCCGAATACTTTGATTTCTTTGCACAGAAGTTCGTGGGATATTTCATCAGGGGAACCAAGTTCAGAGCAGATATCTACAGCTACGGAAGTTCAGCAGACTATGTAGCCCGCAATCTCCTGAAAACTCAGCAGGGCGAGTTTCTGTGGGGGCCCGGCGAGATAACTCCCGCAATGTGCTCGATGGAGCGCTTGAGCGTTACTCCCGATGTTGAACGCAAGGACATCGCGATCCTGAGTGTCGGCAATTCCGATGAGATCAATAAGGCATTTGAAGGATGCGAGAATCTCCTGATCAAAGAGAAGGCAGATTATAAAGCTGACTTTGATTCTTTTGTCCATAAATTCAAAATGTGGGTCGGACATATCGAGCTTGAGCCCGATTTCGATGAGCTTGGCATGACAGAAGAAGCCGGGATCGTAATGGTCAAGACATCACCCAATAACTATGGTGCTTTCAAAGATGAGCCGGAGCATAAGATAAGTTATTTTGCATATTATAACAACGGGTTATTCGATAAAGGCCCTGCGCCTCTTCTCGTCGGCTTCCACGGCGGCGGAGATTCTTCGATGTATCTGACTTACGTGTCGGAGATATACCGCGTGGCGCACGACCACGATATCATGTTCGTATCGCTGGATAATCATCTGGATATCACTCCCACAGAGGTCATAGATGTGATCAACGAACTCAAAAATCGCTATGCTATCGACGAGCATCGTATATATGCGACCGGATTTTCCATGGGAAGCGGCAAGACCACGGACATGTTTATGGAGTATCCCGAGGTGTTTGCCGGACTTGCTCCCTGCAGCGCACTTTTCCCGGTTAAGGACAATCAGTGGAGCCATCCTATAGACGGTAAGATCAATCAGGATATCCCCGTGCCGCTGTTTTACTCGGGCGGCCATGAGTCACCTCTTCCCGAGCTGCCTTTCCAGGCTGAGACATGCCTTGAGAGAGCGCAGTATTTTGCCAAAGTCAACCGTCTTAAGGCCGATTTCGCTTCTCTTAAGTTTGAGGATCGGGAAAACTGGGAAGATAAGATATGGGGCATTCCCGGAGACCGTACGGAGAAGATATATGATGAGGAGAATGACGCATATCTGACCGTGAATTATTATGACAGCGAAGACGGTGTATGCCGTACCGCTTTCGCCAGTGTAAGCCCTCAGCAGCACCAGTGCAGGCATCATTCGGTTGAGCAGGCCTGGAAGTTTATCTCACAGTTTACACGCTGAAGTAACCCGGAAAGGAGACCTGAATGAAAGACTTTAGCAAACTTGACGAACTGCTCAGATCATTTGTTGACGGAGGCACCAACCCCGGATGTGCGGTCGCCGTTATGCAGGGCGATGAGCTCATCTATCACGGCGAGGCCGGATATGCCGATATCGGATCCGGGAAAAAAGTGGATGTCCACAGCATGTTCAGTCAGGCATCCACCACGAAACTTTTTACATATGCCATCATGGGAATGCTCTTTGAAGAAGGCAGATTCCTGTTCAGCGATCCGCTGTATTATTACCTTCCCGAATGGAAGGACACGAAGAAGTTCGTAGTACGTCCGAACGGAGACATCGACACCGTTCCCCTTGAGAAGCCGATCACGATCAGAGACGCGGTAGCCATGATGTGCGGGCTTCCCTACTGCATGATGCCGTCCGCCAATCCTTCAACGCCGACCTTGGCAGCGATGAGTAAGAAGATGGAGGAGCTTCTGCAAAAGGGCCCCACCACCATTGCACAGGAAGTGCGTGCCATGGCGGATGTACCCGTCATGTTTGAACCCGGTTCGCACTGGCTCTACGGATTCGGCTCCGAGATCACGGGTGTCCTCGTGGAGGCCTTTGAGAATAAACCATTGAGAGAAGTTTTTGTCGACAGGCTTATTGAGCCTCTGGGACTCAAAGATGCCGATACCTTCGTGCGTCCTTCCAATAAGGACAGGGTAGTGACCAATTATGCGAAAAAGGGACCGGGTCAGTTCGAGAAGACCGGAGATTTCTTAAATCTGGATCCCGACAGTGTTCCCGCAGGCGCCCGTCCGAACCTGTTCATCAGTGCAGCGGACTTCGCGGTATTTATGCAGATGCTCGCCAACGGCGGTACATATAAGGGAAAAAAGTATCTCGGAAGCGGTACGGTAGCAATGCTGCATGAAAACCAGCTTGGCCCCGAACAGCTCGCGGATTTTGAGAATGACTATCTGGCAGGCTACGGCTACGGGCTCGGATTCCGTACACTCCTTACGCAGAAGTACGGTCATAACGGACATATCGGCAACTTCGGATGGACCGGCGGCTCGGGGATCTGGGTTGAAGCGGATCCCGTTGCGAAATTCTCCGTCGCTTACATGCATAACATGAGACCCAACGAGGAACTTTATCATCACCACAGAGTACGTGCGGTGGTCAACGGGATAATGCTCTGAGGAGGCACAGATGGGATTCATAGAAACCAAAGACGGTTACAGGCTTTTTTATGAAGAATTCGGAGAGGGAGACAAAGCAGTCATTTCCGCTCAGGTAGGATTTTATCCGAAGGGAATGCATCAGGAGCTGGCAAAAAGGGGGTACCACGTATACTGCCTTACCCTTCGCGGTTTTGCTCCCTCATCCTATGTGGAGGAAGATTACGGAGATTCCTGGTATGACGTGTTCGCACAGGATGTGATCTGCCTTGCCGATACTCTGGGGCTTGAGCGTTTCTTCTATATGGGGGCCTCACATGGGGCCGGAGTCGGCTGGCATACGGTCTTAAACTATCCCGACAGAGTCCGCGGCTTCGTTGCATGCGTGCCGGGCCCCCACAGTCTTGCGGAAGGAGCCATGTCATACAGGCAGATGCTGATGCAGGGGATCATTTCCTCTCCGCCACCTTTTAATCCTCCAATTGATAATGATGAAGGAAGACAGAAGCGCCGTGATGAGCGTGAGGAATGGCTCGGGAATCTGCCGGAGGCGGATCCTAGGGAAAAGAAAGTTGACTACGGCAGACCCCTGATGAAGATGAAGACCGAGGAAAAACTGTGCGAGAGCCTTAAGAGCATCCGGATCCCCGTTCTTATCCTCGGAGGGATCGACGATCCCATAAGCACCCCCGAGCTGATGATCAGGACGGCTAAGTGTCTGCCACACTGCAAACTGGTCATATATTCAAACTGCGGTCATGATATCGACACGGATCTTACCGAAGAACTTACCGACGAGGCCGAAAGGTTTTTAAAGCAGGTCGAAAAAGACGGAAAATACTACAGTTTCGGGCCGCTTTGATCAGACCTCAAAAAAATGCACTATAAGAAATGTGCAAAAAAAACGAACAATAGTGCATTTTATACATCCTCCGTTTACTGTAATAATAATTTCAACGAAATGGTTGAAATGTGACAATTTTTGTTCATTTTAGCCAAAGAGTGAAGAAGTCATCAAAAAAAGGAGGATGTAACAAAAATGAAGAAGACAAAGAAAATTGTTGCTTCACTGCTTGCTCTGACCATGGCATTTGGTCTTACAGCTTGTGGTGCAAGCGGCGGAGACGGTGGAAGCGCTGCAGGCGGCTCTGATTCAGGAGCAGCTGCTACTACCGACAGCGGTTCAACAGAAACCACTCAGAGCGACAGCGGTGCAGCATCAGGTGATATCGTTAAGCTCGTAGTATGGGGCAACGGTAGCGCTGATACCGCAGATTGCGAAGCAGTTGCTGAAGCAGTCAGCAAGATCACCCGTGAGAAGATCGGCGTAGAGATCGAACTCGTTCGTGGACAGGATGCAGAGCAGATTCAGCTGGCTCTTACATCAGGCGAACCTATCGACCTTCTTTGCTACAACAACATCAGCGGCCAGTTCAATACTGTTGTAAACAACAACTGGGCTTATCCGCTTGATGACCTGCTTGAGCAGTATGGCCAGGGTGCAAAAGAATTCATCAACCCTTATGACCTTGATGCCTGCAGATACAACGGCGTTCTTTACGCACTTCCTAACCAGAAAGATACTTCCCGTGCAGCAGGTTTTGCTATGCGCAAGGACATCTGCGACGAGCTTGGTATCGAAGTTCCCGAGTTTGGTACTTATGAAGAGATGCATGACATCCTTGTAAAGGTTCATGAAGCTCATCCTGAGATGTATCCCCTCGTTCCTACATGGGCACAGGGTGGTATGCAGACCACACTTCCTGAGGATCCCCTTGGCGACAGCCTTGGTGTTCTCGAAGATGCACGTGAGTCCAGCACTACAGTTGTAAATGAAGCAGAGACCAAAGGTTTCCAGGATTTCTGTAAGATGATGTGGCAGTGGAATCAGGAAGGCCTGATCATGCCCGATGCTACAACTACTACAGAGAACGCTCTTCTTTCCAGCAACGGTTTTGCAATGTTTGAGAACTGGAAGCCCGGTAAAGAGCTTGAGGTTTACAAGGGCAACGGCAAAGAAGTTTACTTCATGAAGATACATGGCCCCATCAAGCACACAGCTATTCCTAACGGTAACTCTTGGTGTATCCCTTATTGCTCCAAGCATCCCGAAGAAGCTATGAAGCTTTGGAACCTCATGTACACAGATCCTGAGATCTCTAACCTGTTCATCAACGGTATCGAAGGCAAGCACTGGGTATACACCGATGACAGCCATACAATGATCAAATCTCCCGATGGCGTAGATCCTAACGCATCCGGATATTCATCAATGGACTGGGCTTGGCCTAATCAGCAGATCACTCCTGTTTGGGAAGGTGCTGAGGATCCCGATCTCTGGACAAAACTTAACGAGTTCAACAACAGCGGTGTTCCCAGTCCTGCAATGGGCTTCACTTGGGACAGCAGCGCAGTTATGAACGAAGTAACGGCTTGCAATAACGTAGTAGCTCAGTACAAGACAGCTCTCCTTTGGGGTTCGATCGATCCCGATGAGAACATTCCGAAGTACATCGAAGAGCTCAAGGCAGCCGGCATCGATGATATCATCGCCGAGAAGCAGAAACAGCTTGATGCATTCCTTGCAAGTAAGTAATTCTGACGGTTAATCATTAACACTAAAGTGCAGGTGCCAAATCTCATTTTGGCACCTGCATAATGATATAACGTTAATGAGGAAGGAGTTAGCTTGAAAAAGTCAAAAAAAATATTAAAGCACTTCTGGCCGATGTATCTGATGTTCTTGCCCGGCGTTATATATCTTTTCATTAATTCCTACATTCCGATGTTCGGAATACAGATAGCCTTCAGACAGTACAATGCTGCGAAAGGCGTATATGGAAGTCCCTGGTGCGGGTTAAAGAATTTCGAATTCCTTACCAGAACCAAAGATGCATTCATAATGATCAGAAATACGGTGCTGTATAATCTCGTATTCATAATACTGGGTACCGTTTTAGCAGTAGCAACCGCGATCATTCTCAATGAGATCCGCAATAAAAAGGCAAAACAGTTATATCAGACGATCATTCTGATCCCGTTCCTGATCTCGATGGTCATAGTCAGCTATCTTGCATATGCTTTCTTAAGTACCAGCGACGGTTTTATCAACAATACCATAGTCAAACTGCTTGGCAATCCTGCGGTTGACTGGTATAACACGCCGAAATACTGGCCGTTTATCCTGGTTATCATCAATATCTGGAAGGGCCTGGGATATAACATGATCCTTTATTATGCTACCATCTGCGGTATTGATTCTACGCTGTATGAAGCAGCGGTTGTGGATGGAGCTACCCGTTGGCAGAGAGTCGTTCATGTCACACTGCCCGGTTTGAAATCAACAATTATTATATTGACACTTATGGCACTCGGTGGAATCTTCCGTTCGGACTTCGGTCTCTTCTATCAGGTTCCGCTGAACTCGGGCCCGCTTATCAATATAACTCAGACCATTGATACTTATGTATATCGCGGTCTGATCCAGAACAACAACGTAGGAATGTCTTCAGCTGCAGGTCTTTATCAGTCGGTTGTGGGATTTGTACTGGTAGTTGCAGCCAATGCAATAGTCAGAAAGATTGACAGCGATAGTTCGCTGTTCTAAGAGAAGGAGCAAAAAATCATGGTACAAAAAGACAGAGTATTTCAGTTTTTTGCAAATGCACTGATGATCTTTCTGGTTATCTGTGTGCTTGCGCCTTTCTTCCTTATGCTCATGTCATCGCTCACTGACGAACAGACATTGATCGCAAACGGATATAGTTTTTTCCCTGAGAAATTCAGTACATATGCCTATAGATACCTGCTGGTTCAGTCCGGCTCTGTGGCACGCGGTTATTTTATTTCGATAACCATCACAGTGATAGGTACTTTCTGCAACCTGCTCATCACATTGTTATATGCGTATCCGCTTTCCAGAAAAGAGCTTCCCGGAAGAAATATCTTCGCATTTTACCTTTTCTTCACGATGCTCTTCTCAGGTGGTCTGGTTCCCGCATACTTGATGTGGACGCAGCAATTCCATATCCGCAATACGATTTTCGCATTGCTGATCCCCGGCTTGCTCATGAGCCCCTTTAACGTAATCATGATGCGTACTTACTTCACGACCAATATTCCGGATGAAGTAATCGACGCAGCAAGAGTTGACGGAGCAGGCGAGTTCGGAATCCTGTTCAGGGTCGTTTTCCCCATGGCATTACCGATCACCGCAACGATTGGTCTTCTGGTGGGACTTGCGTACTGGAATGACTGGATGAACGGTCTGTACTATATCAATGATGACAAACTTTACAGTATTCAGGTGCTCCTCATGAAGATCCAGCGTAACCTGGATCAGCTGAGGCAACAGGCACAGAACGGAAGTGGAAATGTAAACCTGGCGGAACTGCCATCGACTTCAGTAAGAATGGCGCTGACGGTCATGGGTATTCTTCCCGTCATGATCATATATCCTTTCCTGCAGAGATACTTCGTAAAAGGTATCACCATCGGTGCAGTAAAAGGTTGATGGAACTTAAAAAAACGGTAAACTGGAATGCCCCGGCTATTTTCTGAATTGCTGGGGCGTTTTACCGGTAGCCTTTTTAAACTGCCGATAAAAATATGAGGTATTGGGGATCCCTACCTGCTCTGCTATCTCGGTAATGCTCAATGTAGTATTCTTTAGCAGATATTTAGCCTGATCCATTCGCATCGAAGCAATATAAGCTGTCAGTGTAGTATCAAACTCCTTATGAAAACAAAACGACAGATAATCTGGGTTCAGGTGTATGGCATCAGCGATCTTGACACGGTTTAAGTCCGCGTCTGACAAATGGTCGCAGATATAACTGCGTACGGTTTGGACGAAGCCGGTGTCATCGATCTGGATGTCATTTTCAGGCGCAGGTTCGGGATCCGCCTGTACTGAACCTAATGATGATATGGCGCGGAGCAGCTCCTGATTCAGATTCTGTTTTCCTATGGGCTTAAGCAGATAATTGAAACAGTGATAATGGAGAGCTTCTCTGGCATAGTCGAAACGCTGGTGTCCGGACAATATTATGGTTGTTGTCTGGATGCCTTCTTTATTTAACTGCTCAAGGAGTTCGAGCCCGGTTTCCTTGGGCATTTCCACATCCAGCAGCATCAGATCCACCTGCTCTTTTCTTAAAATGTTAAGTCCCTGCTGGGCGCTGTAGGCCGTGAAGATCTGGTCAATGCCCAGTTCTTCCTTATCCACCATTCCTACCAGGCCCTGAACGATATAGTATTCATCGTCTATGATCAGAAGATTCATGTGATCGCTCCTATTCTTCTTTTTCTTCGTATTTTTTGTAAGGGAAGCATATCGTGACGCGCAGTCCCATGCCTTCCTCGTTAGCAAAATTAAGTTCCGCTTCCGGTCCGAGAATGAGTCTTAAGCGCATCGCCGTATTATACAGTCCTATGCCGGTTCCCTTCTCCGTAACTTCAGGATGCTCCAGAATGTGATTGTATTTATCCAGCATTTCTTCAGACAGTCCGATCCCGGAATCCGTATGCTCGAGGCAGACAAAAGTCTCGCCGTTTACAACCTTCTTTGATGTTCTGACCCTGATCAGGAAAGGCTCGCCCATGATAAGTCCGGTCTTAATGGAATTCTCGGTGAGGGTGAGGAGGATCATCGGGAATACTTCCGCATCCATCATATGGGGATCGGTCTCCGTTTCATATCGCAGAGTCCCGGGAAAACGGGACTGGGTCAGCAGTATGTAATTATCAAGATATTCAAGTTCTTCCGACAGCGGAACGCTGTCCCTGTCGGAGAGGGTATAGCGCAGGTGTGAGGACAGTGTGGTGATGATCTGATTGGTCATCTCCAGATTCGACTGATCCTGAGCCGACATAAACACCGTATTCAGACAGTTGATCAGGAAATGCGGTGCGACCTGGTTTTTCAGAGATTTCAATTCAAACTCACGGGCCTGGAGCTGCTCTTCATAGACACTGATCCTTAAGTTGCTTATCTCGGACAGCAGTTTATTGAAAGCTTCCGTGATCTGAACAGTCTCTTCATAATCATTCGGAGGAGTGATCCTGCTGTCCAGATTACCTTCATGGATGTTCTTGGTCACCGCCATCAGTGATCTGACAGGGATCTCGATGATCCCCCGGCCCATGCGGTTGTAGAAGATGAAAAAGCCTACCGCCCACAGGATAAGGAGCACGAGAAGGACGAAAAACGGTTGAAAAGCCTGAAAGAACTGATTCTGCGGCAGTAATACGGTAAAGCAGTAATCCGAAAAACTCTGTTTGAAGGAGATGACGATCCTTTTTCCGATGCCCGGAATTCGGACGGAAACAGGTTCTGTGAGGGATCGTTCCACAGGAAGCTGCAGTTTATGATAGTCCCCCTCATAGCCTTCGTCGGTAAGGGTGTTTCCTGCATACAGTACCTGACCGGAATTGTCCGTGATCAGCAGGATCCCGTCATTTCCGGAAAATTCTTCAAATCCCGGAAGATTGTTCAGATCGATCCATGCACCGCCGTATATCGCGCCGACTTTAAACAGGCGGATGAGGCAGTCATGTTCTTCGATAAAGAACCATTTTTTGAGAAAGTCCGGTTCTACCACGTCGTGTTCCAGATGCGATCTTAACAGTTCCCTGATGAACGACGGATACGGATATCCCACGTTGGCGCCCGCGTTGGAGGTACTGTAGACCGGAACAAAGATGTCTTTTTCAGTGTAATACAGGTAAAATCCCCTGATCACGGAATTAGTCGTCACCTGGGTTGATAAGCGGTTCTGAATACGGGAGATGCAGCCGACCTCCTCACCCCGGTCCATGGTAGTACGCAGTCTGATGATATCCGGATCGGAGGTGCAGTTGTCGATCAGGAACATGATATCCTGATTGAGTTCGACATACAGCCTGTTATCGTAAAAACGAAGAGAATCCTGAACAGAGCGATATGAGAAATCACGAAGATTCAGAACCATGACCGTCGCAACCGTCGCAAAGAGCGTGGTAAAGATCAGCATGGCCACAAAAAAAGATATATCGAACCGGTGCAGCAGTGAACGCTTGCGTTTTGTCGTCGACAAAAGGTTATAAGAATTGTGAAAAAAACCCTCCAAATTGTGCATAAATACGCCTTCTCTTTACTGTTAAAATGATAATGTCTATGATTAAAAATATCAAGAAATTTGTGTATTCTGCCATAGGCTTCACAAGAAGGAGGACTCTCCGAAATGACTAAAATAAGAAGAACAGCAGCTTTTCTGCTCATCCTGTGCATGGTGCTGGGTCTGGTTGCATGCGGCACGACCGGTATCGTATCCGAAACGGAGACCTCGGCTGAAACCGGGGATATCCTGGAAAATGATATGTCTCCCGCTTACAGACAGGCGATAGATGAGCGAAGAGCGGAGTATGAGAAGACCGGAGAGTATCAGAAGGTCACTTACGCCATATATACCTGGACCGGCAGCCCCGAGGGTACCGAGAGGATCCAGGAAGCGATGAACAAGATCCTGAGAGAGAAGCTGTGTCTTGAGATAGAACTTCTGATTTTGGATTTCACGACCTACAGACAGGATGTCCAGCTTAATCTGACCAACAATGACAGACAGATCGACTGGTACGGAGGCAATGTCATAGGATATACGACCTGCGTCAATAACGGGTTCTGCTATGACTTGGACGAGAACGACCTCCTTAAGACCTACGGACCGGGCATCGAAGAAGCCGTTCCGCCCAAGTATCAGGAAGCGTGCAAATATGCAGGTCACCTGTATGGCATTCCTCCGGTAAAAGATTATGCAATAACGACAGCCGCCATCGTGATCGGCAAAGAATACCTCGATGCGATCGGTTATGAATATAAGGAAGATGCGAATCAGGAAGTTCCTTCAAACTGGGATGAGATCGAGAGTATTTTTGCAAAACTTCACAGGGAATTTCCGGATAAGACCGTATTCGCGGTAGGAGGCAATCAGTTCTCGCAGGGTTCCGTTGTGGACGATATCGGTAACGACTGGTTCGGCGTTCTTTTGGATCCCACCAAGGACAGGAAGGTCGAAAATCTGATGGAGAGCGACGTGTGGATGGATACGGTCACCCGCATGTACAGATGGAACAAGATGGGATTCATATCCCAGGATGCTCTGACAGATACCACTTCAAGTTCCGCCAAGATCAAATCAGGCAACTATATGGCGATGTTGGCTCCGTCGAAACCCGGATACAAGTCTCAGATCTCCGGCGAGTGCGGAAGGGAGATGATCGTGTTCCGCCTCGGTCAGGACATCATCAAGTCTACAGGCGTCACCGCCGTTATCACATGCTTAAACCAGGCGACTCCGGATCCCGTTGCCGCAGTGCAGGTCATGAACGAACTTTATACGGATCCGAAGCTTTCCACCCTTCTGGTTTGGGGTGAAGAGGGCAAGGACTATGTCACCGATCAGGACGGGCAGATCGATTTCCCGGCCGGCGTGGATTATCAGAATGCCGAGTGGTATCACACGATGAACTGGGAGATGCCCAATCAGTATATCTGCCCTGTGTGGGTCGGCAATCCTCCGGATCTCGGTGCCAGGATGATGGAATTCAATACGAATGCAGAGACATCCATCGCAATGGGCTTCACCTTTGACAACAGTGCTTATACCGCAGAGTATGCGGCATTGCAGAACATATACGACGAATACGCCAATCAGCTTCTTTACGGATTCCTGGATCCTGTAGAGGGGACCGCAGAGTTTAACGAGAAGCTGAAGAAAGCCGGCCTCAACAAATATATCGCAGAGAAGCAGAGGCAGCTGGACGTATGGTTTGCCGAGAACGAAGCGCAGTAAGAAGGGATGCTGCCGATGAAAGAGAATACAAAATAATCATATATATGAAAGGAAGCAGGAAAAATGGCAAAAAAAGCAAAGGTATCCGTTAATCCGAGTTTTAAGATCGGAAGCATATCAAAACGTCTCTACGGAGCGTTCATGGAGCCCATCGGATCGATCGTTTACGGTAACATGTACAACCCGAAGCATCCGACAGCGGATGAGCAGGGGTTCCGTACCGACTGGATCGAAGCTTTGAAGAAGACAGATCTTCCCGCAGTCCGTCTCCCCGGCGGTAATTTCGTATCCGGATGGGACTGGAAGGATTCCATCGGTCCCAAGGAAAACAGGAAAGCACATCTGGATCTGGCATGGCATCAGTACTATCCGAATGATGTCGGACATGATGAGTATCTGCAGTGGGCAGAGAAGACCGGCCTTGAGCCGATGTACACCATCAATCTCGGTACCGGTGACATAAACGATGCTGTCTACAATGTCGAATACACCAATCACGAAGGCGGTACCTACTGGTCCGATCTGCGTAAAGAATACGGACACGAGAAACCCTACGGCGTCAAGGTATGGTATCTCGGAAACGAGATGGACGGTCCCTGGCAGGTTGCTTCATGGGAAAAGGACCCCAGAGGCTACGGAATCCTCGCAAACGAGACCTCCAAGGCCATGAAGTGGGTTGACGGAAGCATCGAGACAGCAGTCTGCGTTTCGAGTTCTCCCGATCTGTCACACTATCCGGACTGGGATCTGCAGGTCCTGAAGGAATGTTATAATTCGGTCGACTACATTTCGATGCATCATTATCAGTCGGCTGAGATCGGCAACTACGCACAGTTCATGGCTGCATCACGCTACTATGAAGACTACTTCCGTACCGAGATCGCACTCTGCGATTACGTACAGGCACTGATGCATTCACCGAAGGTCATGAAACTGTCGCTGGATGAGTACGGCGTATTCCCGATACAGAAGAAGGAACTTCATTTCGGCAGAGAGCCTTACATCGAGCCCGGTTCACATTATGTTTTTGATCCCGCACGCGAATACGTACGCCATGATCCGGACAACATGCCTTCACGTTCTTTCCCTCCGATGGATCCGATGCTCATGGCACTCGGAAATGCAGCCGTCATCATGGAGATGCTGCGTCATGCGGATCGTGTTAAGATCGGCTGCATGACCTCGGGACTCGGTGTGGCAGCAGGCATTGATCACGATCATGTCTTCACACTTCCCGCATCTTATCCGTACGCAGATCTCATGAAATACGGCCACGGCATTTCTCTTCAGACCGCAGTCGAGTGTGAGAAATATGATCTTGAAAGCTTCGCACTTGATGATACTCACAAGTATCATGAGCAGGATCAGGTGGACTTCATCGATTCCGCAGCCGCATATGATGCCGGCACGGGTGAGCTTACGGTCTTCGTCATAAACCGCGACTGGGAAGACTGTGCAGACTTTACTCTGGACATCACCGGACTTACGGGTATGCGTTTCGAAGGTCATACGGAGATGTTCACCGAAGATCACACTCCGAAGGAAGAAGCGGACTTAAGTCTCGCGCCCGCTCCGGCTAAGGACACAGTATGTGATGACATGACAGTGAAAGCAGAACTTAAACCTCTCTCATGGAATGTATTCCGTTTCGTGAAGGCGTAAGCAGCTCGGAAGCCGCTTTTTTGTGTGCGAATATTTGAAGGTTGGGTGCTTGGTGCGTAGTTTTAAGAAACTGATTTTTCTGTACGTGCTTTTTATGAATGGTTCGGTATGGTGGCGCGGTGTATCCATTTACCACTTTGAAGGCGGAACAGGAGCCAGAAGGATTTGATTATATAATCGATCCTCAATGCGATGAGCACCCAGAAAGGAGTCCAGCCCCAAACAAGACCGGCGAAGTATCCGAGCGGGATGGAAGCTATCCACTGGAATAATATATCCGCTATCATCAGGAATCTGGTATCGCCGCCTCCGCGAAGCACTCCCTTACTGAGTGTACTCTGGATCGCCTGGAAGCAGACTACAACTGCGCTGGCCGCCATCATGGAGTGCGTTATGGCGATCGTTTCTGCGGAAATATCATAGAAACGAACGGACCAGTTGCCTGCCGTGAGTACCAGGAAGGCAGCGAAGATTCCGACACCCAGGCTCATGAGCACGAAGGACCAACCCTCGCGTTTGGCTTTGTCAAAATCGCCTTCGCCTACAGCCTGTCCTACCATGACACCCGATGCGCTGGACATACCGGCATTGGCAACCGTACACATACGGTCGACTACGGCCACTATCGCATAGGCACTTACTATCTCACGGCTCATATGTCCCAGTATCATGGATATGGCAGATGCCGCAAGTGCCAGGATGGTATCGCTGATAATGGCGGGGAGTCCCAGACGGACGAACTCTTTTAAGAGCAGCCGTTCAGGCAGCTTAAGAACTCCGCCCGGTCGATACATCAAAATCTTATCTACCCGGAGCATATAAACGACACATACCGTCAGTTCGACTACTCTTGCGCAGAGAGTTCCTATAGCTGCTCCGGTCACTCCCATTGCCGGGAATCCCAGTTTACCGAAGATGAATATATAGTTACAACCGATGTTTACTACGAATGAGATAAGGGATATATAGAGTCCGAGTCTTGCATTCCCCACACTTCTGAGTACGTTGGAGAGCACAAGGCTGATACCGTGAGGCAGATATACGAGAGCGGTGACTCTTAAGTATGCGACGCCTTCGCGTATTACATCCGCATCCTTGGTATATGCCGTCATTATCTGTTCGGGGAATAAGAAGGATGCCAGACCGAACAGCGTTCCCGTGATCAGGATAAGCTGTACGAGCAGGTCGAACACCTTGTGTACAGCTTCTTTGTCCTCGGCGCCCCAGTATTGTGCGGACAGTACCAGACCCGCCGCGCTCAATCCCATGCACAGAAATGTGAAGATGGTGTAGAACTGGTTGGCAAGTGAGGAAGCTGATATGGAAACCTCACCCAGCCTTCCCACCATTATGGTGTCCATCATATTTACGCCGGTGCTTATTAGATATTGCAAGACCACAGGGACTATGATCACCATCGCCCTGCTGTAGAAACTTCTGTCGGTGATGATAATGTTGCTTAGTTTGAACTTTTTCATGATAGTAATGCTTATGTTAGCTGCTTTACTGCCCGGCTCGCTATCGCGGGCGTTTTGCTGATTTGCTACTTTACTGCCGGGCGTGCTTTTGCGGGCGTTTTGCTGATTTGTTACTTTACTGCCGGGCTCGCT
>FMVL01000013.1:18657-89063 GCA_900102235.1 Lachnospiraceae bacterium XBB2008
AACCCAAATCCCAGTGCTTCATACATCGTTCACCAGCTCAGAATACTCAGTGAGCTGTGGCTATATAATCCGAGGGCGGTAGCGATGAAATCCGAGAGCCGGTTGATGAAATCCGATCAAGTAATGATACATATAAAACCCCATTATTATCTTGACGGGGATATCACATAATAGTTTATGATGATTATAAGCGCGTGAACGGCCAATAACCCGCGGCGGAAAGACATAAATACGAAAAGGCGAAACAGCCAATAACCCGCGGCAGAAATACAGAAACACATAAACTCATGACAGGAAAGCAACAATCAGGAATCGGAACGGCATTGATCATCCTCGCAGGCATTTTTTGGGGCAGCATGGGGATTTTCGTGAGAAAACTCGATGGATACGGCTTCAGTTCCATCCAGATCGTTTCGATACGTGTAACCCTCGCCGCGCTGATCTTTGCGATGGTGCTGTTAATAAAGGATCGCAGCGGTTTTAAGATCTCGCTTAAGGACATCCCTCTTTTTCTGGGACTCGGATTCGGAAGCATCCTGTTTTTCACAGTCTGCTATTTTACCGCGATCAACATGATGCCGCTTTCAACTGCGGCGATCCTGCTTTATACGTCACCGGTATGGATCATGCTCATGTCGATTCTGTTCTTTCGGGAAAAAATGGACAGAAGGAAACTGTTGGCTCTTGCATTGGCGTTTGCGGGATGCGTGCTGGTTTCCGGGATCTCCGGCGAAGGGATGACTCTTACGGGATTACTCGTGGGGCTCGGCTCCGGGATCGGATACGGTTTGTACAGTATATTGGGCAAGATCGCATTACGGAGATATTCGCCTTTCACAGTTACTACTTATACATTTATATTTGCTGCCGTCGGTTCCTGGATCATATGCCGGCCGGCAGATATGTTTTCGCGGTTTTCGGGCGCACAGGATTTGGGATTCTTATGTGTATTCTGCATCCTGACGGCCCTGATCACAGCAGTGATCCCGTTTCTTGCATACACACTCGGACTGGAACGGGTGGAAGCGAGCAAGGCAGGGATAATCGCCACTATCGAACCCATGGTGGCGACGTTGATCGGAATCGTTTATTTCGCGGAGCCGCTGACGATCATATCGGGTATTGGAATGATCCTGATCCTGGCGGCCGTTGTAATTCTGAATCTGAAACAGGCGGGATAAACAACAGTAAACATAGCTGAACTGACTGCGAGCATATGAAACTCAGAACAAACCGGCAACGTAGACGGTTCCATGACAGGAAGGAGAGACGACTATGATCTACAGAGACTTTCAGGACATCAGATTATCGGGCCTTGGCTTTGGTGCCATGAGGCTTCCCGTGATCGACGGCGATGACGCCAACATCGATGAAGAGCAGACGTTTAATATGGTTGATCGGGCAATGGCAAGCGGGATCAACTACTATGACACAGCCTGGGGTTATCACGATGGTAATTCCGAAATCGTCATGGGAAAAGCGCTTGCCGGCTATCCGAGGGACAAGTTTTATATTGCGACCAAGTTCCCCGGATACGACCTGTCGAACATGCCCAGGGTAAAAGAGATATTCGAGAAACAGCTTGAAAAGACAGGGATGGAATACTTTGATTTCTACCTGTTCCACAACGTCTGCGAGATGAATATCGAACAGTATCTGGATCCGAAGTACGGGATCTATGATTACCTGATGGAGCAGAAAAAGAACGGCAGGATCAGACATCTGGGATTCTCGTGCCACGGCGAGTATGAAACAATGAAGAGATTTCTGGATGCTTACGGCAAGGACATGGAGTTCTGCCAGATCCAGCTCAACTATCTTGACTGGAAGTTCCAGGATGCCAAGGCAAAAGTTGATCTGCTTAATGAGTGGAATATCCCCGTGTGGGTCATGGAGCCGCTCAGAGGAGGTAAGCTTGCGAAACTCGACGATCAGTCCGAAAGCGAGTTAAAATCACTTCGTCCGGATGAAGATATCGCAGCATGGGCGTTCAGATTCCTGCAGAGCATAGAAAGCGTTACCATGGTTCTCTCGGGAATGTCCGATATGGAGCAGCTTAAGACCAACATTAAAACCTACGAAGAAGACAAGCCTCTCACCGCCGGGGAAATGGAAGCCCTGATGAAAGTCACTGACAGACTGATGTCTAAGAAGTCCATTCCCTGCACTGCCTGCCATTACTGCGTAAGCCACTGTCCCATGGGACTGGATATTCCGTATTTCATTTCGCTGTATAATGAACATCTGCTTACGGTTCAGGATGGCGGAATGGCATTCATCGCACCTATGGCTCTTGCCGCTATCCCCGAGGAAAAGCGACCGGTTTCATGCCTGCACTGCCATAGCTGTGAACATGTATGTCCTCAGTCGATCAAAATCTCGGATATGATGTCTGACTTTGTTGAAAAGATTGGATGAAGCTTAAGGGACCGGGCCGCTGCCGGTCCCTTTTATTGCATTCCTATTGACACGATATATTTTACACAATATAATATGACAAAAGATACCGGCAATCGACTACACGGAGAAACTAAACATGAACAAAGACTTTGACATCCAGGAATACATGACCCGTGGCGTGGAAAGCATAGTTGCGGATGCATTAAGAGCTACGCTCAAGAATCCGCGTGAAAGCGCATATATGGTCAGGTTTGCCGCCGCGAGCAAGGCAGCTTCCGTGAAGCGTGCCGCCATGGAGAAGAAGGGCGAGCACATCCCGCCGTTTCTCATAGCCAGTATCACGAGCAGCTGCAACCTGCACTGCGCCGGATGCTATTCGCGGTGCAATCAGGCGACGACCGATGAAGCACCGGTAGAGCAGCTATCGGACGAAGACTGGAGCCGGATCTTTGACGAGGCGGACGAGCTCGGAGTGAGTTTCATCCTGCTTGCCGGCGGAGAACCGCTTCTTCGTAAAGGCGTGATCGACGCAGCCGGCGAGCGGCCGAACATCCTGTTTCCCGTGTTTACGAACGGAACCTTCATGGGAGAAAAATACTTTGAACTCTTCGACAGATGCAGGAACATCGTTCCGATCATGAGCATCGAAGGCAATAAGGAGATCACGGATGCCAGAAGAGGAGAAGGAGTCTATGACAAACTTGTTTCCAACATGGATGAGCTTTGCAAAAGAGGCCTGATCTTCGGAACATCGGTAACCGTGACGAGCGATAACTACGCAGATGTGTCATCTGAGGAATTCATAAGTCTGCTGTCGGATAAGGGCTGCAAGGCGGTCATATTCGTCGAGTTCGTTCCGGTAACGGGAGAAAGCAGCAAGCTTGCGCCCGGCGATGAGGAAAGAGAGTATCTGAGCCGCGAGATCGAGCGGCTTCGCGCAGAGCATCCCGAGATGGTGTTTGTTTCGTTTCCCGGAGATGAGAAGAGCTCGGGAGGATGTATCGCTGCAGGGCGCGGCTTCTTCCATATCAATTCTCACGGAGGCGCGGAGCCCTGTCCGTTTTCTCCGTACTCGGATATCAACGTGAAGGACTCGTCGCTGAGAGAAGCAATGAAATCGAAACTTTTCAGATCCCTGATCGATGGCGGCCTGCTGAATGACGACCACAAAGGCGGCTGTGTCCTATTTGAAAAAAGAGATCAGGTGACCGCCCTGCAGGAGAACACAAGAGCAGAAGAATAACCGCCTAGCAACAATCGTAAACCGGATCAATGATCCGCAGCAAACCCCATAACCCCAAACAGGAGGAAACCCAAATGAACGATCTTATGGAGATCATAAAAGGCAGAAAGAGCGTCCGTACATACAACGGGGAACCGCTCAGCGAAACACACAGAAACCTACTTGAAGAATACGCCCGCGGCATAACGGATCCGTTTGACATCCCGGTGGAGTTTGTCTTTATGGACGCCAAAGAACTGGGCCTGTCGAGCCCTGTCCTGTCCGGCGAAACGCTCTATGTTGCCGGGAAGGTTGAGAAGAAACCTTACGCCGATGTGGCATTCGGATATGCGTTTGAGAAACTCGTGCTCTACGCGTGGTCGCTCGGGATCGGGACCGTATGGATCGGCGGCACCATGAAGCGTGAAGATTTTGAAAAAGCTGCCGGACTAAAAGACGGCGAGATGATGCCCTGCGTAAGTCCGCTCGGATACCCCGCCGCTAAGCGGTCGCTTAAGGAAACCATGATGCGTAAAGGTGTAGGCGCAGATAACAGGATATCGCCCGACAGGCTTTTCTTTAATGAAAAATGGGACCGCCCTCTTACGAGCGCCGATGAGATGAAGGATATCCTGGAGATGGTCCGCCGGGCTCCCTCCGCCGTGAACAAGCAGCCCTGGAGGATCATTTATAAGGACGGCGCTTATCATTTTTATGAGAAAAAGGACAAAGGCTACGTCAATGACAATACCGGCGATCTTCAGAAGATCGATGTCGGCATAGCTTTATGTCACTTCACCATGGGACTCGAAGATCTTGGAAAAAAATACGAGATACAGATAAGCGATCCCGGGATCGAAATCCCTTCTGATGCGGAGTATATTGCGAGCGTTATTGTGCTATAATAGTAGGGTCGTTTTTATGTAAAGACATATCATATTCTGAAGTGAGAAAATAGATATGGGTGAGTCGAAACTGGCACAATACACGAGCGAAGAAATGATACGTCGGTTCAGTGAACTTGTTGATGCGATCGTCGTGGTCGATAAGACCACAGACAGATATCGTACCGTAATCAGCAGGGGGATTTTTACGGAACTGTTTGACGAAGAGGGCGACTACAAAGAGCTTATACAGACACTTTTGATACATCTGAATACCACTTCCGAGAAACTTCCGGAAAGTTATCAGGCGTTCCTGCCCAACTTCGGGACCTTCACAGACAAGTACAGCAGAAGGCTTAAACTCGTCATCAATGAAGGCGAAGCAGCGCATATCGTCCAGATGATGGTCTATCCGATGGCGGACGAAGAAGCATACATGCTGATCATAGATGAGCTTGATCCCGATGAAAACGAATCTGAGAACCAGACCTACAGAAAAGTCGAGACCATAGAAAAGACTTTCCTTTTCTCCATGTATATCGACCTCGTCGAGGATTCGACCGGTAGTCTCAATATCTCCGAGATATCAGAGGAAGCTGTTCAGGCGGAACTCAAATACTCTGACTGGAGGAACATGATAGTCAATGCGATCGGTCAGGAAGATCAGGCACTTTTCATGGAGAGGTCCGATCCGGAATATCTGAAAAAGATGTTCACCCCGGGATCCACCTCGAGCTTCGACTGCCTGATGCAGAACCTTGACGGCGTATACATCTGGGTCAAACTGATCTTTTCCAGGATCGAGACCGGTGATCCGGCCGATTATAAATATGTATTCATGGTACAGAACATCCATGAAGAGGCGACCGCGATGTTCAGTTCGCTTAAGAAACTCGGCGAGATGGCTCTGACGGATTCGCTTACCGGAGTGTATAACAGAGGCAAGATCGAGACCTCCGCCAAGAATGCAGTTAAGGACTTTGCGGAAAGCGAGAGTAAAGACCCCATTTCCATGATGATCATAGACATCGATTATTTCAAAGCGATCAATGACGAGTTAGGACATGCCGTCGGAGATAAGACGCTTAAGCAGTTTGCGCGCATAATAACCGATAATTGCAAGGACGAGAAGGCAGATATCGGACGCTGGGGCGGTGAGGAATTCGTGATCGTTCTGTATGGCAAGACGCGCGATGAGGCAACCGAACTTGCGGAAAAATTAAGAGCCAAAGTCGCAGATTTCACCATGCTTTACGGCAAAAAGATCACCTGCAGTATCGGTGTTGCCGAGGCACGCGAAGGCGACAGCTTCGAAGATATATTCAACCGTATGGACAAGGCCCTGTACAAAGCCAAATCCGCGGGCAGAAACAAAGTGATGGCAGGCTGAGCCGGATAGTAACAGCCGGCCGAGCCGTACTTATTTGATAGGATGCCGTATGTTTTATCTGATCGAAGAAACACTTGAGCAGATCAACAGAGAAGAAATAAGTGCTACAGATAAGCAATATGTCGCGGTGCTGTCTTCCGATGAGTGGAAGCAGGATCGCGACAGTTTTGAAATGGGGATAGATATCGATTCCGATCTGTCCGAGATCTTTACGACCAAGGCGGAAGTGAACTACGATTCGCTGACAGGTTCGTTCTCGATCCCCGACAGGAAGGACCTGTCCAAAGAGGACAGCAAGTTCGCTTTTGCACTGGATGAAAAAGGGATAGTGTTCATCGACGACAGCGGCAAAGCGCTGGAACTGATAGAGAATATCCGCCGCGCCAAGAAGTGGAAGTTTCCGAGTCTTGAGCGATTCATATATGATTTTCTCGATCAGATAGTGATAGATGACTTAAGGCTCATGGAAAAGTATGAGCGTGAACTCGAATCCATGGAAAAGACCATCATGGAAGAGGAGGATGATTTTCCGTCCGTTCGATTGAACGATATCCGCAGCGATATCAGAGACCTGCGTATCCATTACGAACAGCTTATGGATATGGGACAGGAATTCGAAGAAAACGAAAACAATTTCTTTAAGCAGGAGAATCTCAGATACTTCAGACTGTTCCTGAACCGCATGGCCAGACTGCATGATTCATCCACATCACTGCGCGATTATACGATGCAGCTGCGAGACCAGTATAAAGCACATCTGGACATCAAGCAGAACCGGATCATGACGATCCTGACCGTAGTAACGACTATCTTCATGCCCCTTACTCTGATCGTCGGGTGGTACGGAATGAATTTCCGATACATGCCCGAACTTGAATGGAGATGGGGATATCCCGTGATCATCGCAGTAAGCCTCCTGGTCGCTTTAGGCTGCCTGCTTTTCTTCAAGAAGAAAAAGTGGCTGTAGTCCGGCGGCTGCAGGCGTTCTACTCTTTTGTGATCACATCATACTCATCTATAGCATCTTGAAGACGTTTCTCTATATCGGCGGCGGCGTACAGTCCGTCGCTGTTTGTATTTAGTCCGTCAAACTTAAGAGGATATATTCCCGGAGGATCATCGTCATTCAGGATCGTCAGATCCCTCAGCTGATCCGTAGTCTGGTAGACCAGATCCACGGAGATGTATTCAGCGCCGTCGGTTCCTTTCCATCTGGCAAAAACAAGCTTGCCTCCGATCGGAGTCTTGCTTTCGATCGAATCCGGAAGAACATAATCCGTTACGTCCATGGCCGCCAGTACGCTTCCGATATTGGAGTCGTGTCCGCACAGGAATGTAAAGACTCTGCCGTCTTCATTCAGTTCGGACAGTATCTCTTTGAGCAACGGATTCGCCACATTCACGGCGACCAGCGGAGCGGTAAAAAGCACGTCTCCGTACAGATCTTTGACCTCACTGATCTTTTTCCAGTCATCACGAGTCAGGTCATGACCAAAAGCCGCGGTCTTCTCATCCGACTCTTCGTAGTATTGAAGAACAAGTGCGTCGCTTACGGAACATGCGGTTTTGAGTGAACCGCTCATTCCGGGCTCCGCATCAAGCTCAAGTTTGATCTCCGTATCATCCGTGGCAAGATCAGTCACCGAACCGTCTTTCCATGCTTCCGAATCATGGAGATCTATCACATCCGTCAGCAGTTCGTAGTTATCCGTAAGAGCGTTTATATCATCGGAAAAAAGCTCATCAATCTGGGCTGTGGCAGCCCTGACATAAGAGTCCGATACATAGGTCAGTTTCGGTGTGAATACGGGATCCATCGTATCATACTCGACGGCATACTCCACTTCTTCTCCCGCCGTGGGAAGCAATCCGGATGTAAAAAACTGAGCTGTCGCGATGGTCCTTTGCTTGGAGTTGGCATAGATCCTCACATCCTCCGGCTCGGGGTGGTAATTTTCCGGAAAAAGACCTTCGGATTCGAGCCATTTACGGAAGTACTGTCCCATCATGGTCTCAAGCACACCGCCTCTTACGGAAAGCTCACTCGGTTCCGATGACCACTCAAACCATTCATGCGGCGTGATGGTTCCGAGTAATGAGCCGCCTCCGCTGAGAGGTGATCTGATATTGTGACGGCTCAGTATCACTACCTGCTCCAGAGTATATCCTTCATGGGACAGAGCAGATATGCGGCCGTCCGTGATCGAAACCGTTTCAGGATCGCCGTAGATTTTAGCGGCGTTCTGCGTTTTGCTCAGATACATAAACAGACCGCATAAGCCCAAAAAGATTATCAAAGATATGATGCTGATTATTTTATCTTTCTTGTTCATAGTGTTTATTATATCAGTTTGCTTTTTGGAAAGATACGAATTTCACCTGCTGGTTTCCTTTGCCGATTGCTTCTGTCTTAACCGTGAATCCGTAGAGCTTTTTTACAAACACGCCTGCCAGCCAGGCTTTTCCCTGATTCACGTCCTTGGCGTTCATATCGTAGCTGCGGATCCCTTCGTAATCATATCCGGTCCTGAATCCCAGGAGATCGTCCGCTGCGTCGTAATACGCGTCTCTCATGAGATACTTGTATCCGTACAGGTTATCTGTATTGAATCCTACGGAATCCAGATACTCTGTGACCGTCATTCCGTTAGCCTTGGCATGGGTTACGATCCTGTCGATATCAGTTGCCGTAAGTCCGCTTGAATTAACAGTTGCGTTGATGCGGTTTAAGTCTGCACGGTCACCGCTCATGTAGTCGCTTCCGATCGTTACTTTAAGGGTATCCTGAAGCTTTACGCCTGCTCCGTTGTTGCCGTAGTCTACATATGTGGTTCTGTTCTTATCATAGTACTGTGCTGCCTTATCAAGTACTCCGTACTGCTCTTCCTTATTGATGGAAGACTTGTCACCGAGGAAGATTCCTGCTATTGCTCTGACTTTGGATGAGATCGTATCAGAGTCTGTATGGATCCTAGTATAGATCTCTCTGGTCTGGGGATCCATGGCATCTATCTGCTCCTGAGTCAGATGAGCGATCGCTTCATGAGCCTTGAGGCATTCAATCACCACTCCGCAGTTTCTGATGAATCCGTTAACGGACTTCTCAATCTTGCTCTGAGACTTGTTCATTGCCTCACCGGAGAAGAGGCTGGAGTTCTTGTTGATCTCATAGATAACATTGTAGATATCTCTGGAATCGACGTTGGACTGTCCTTTGAATACCAATGCTGCCGCTTCAAGACTCTTCATGATGTTGCCCTGATTGGATCCAGAATACCAGTCGCCTGAACTTCCGATGAGTTCGGCTATCCTGACCTGCTTCTCTATGTCCGAATAGTTTTTGTTAATGGAGATGGCATTGATCCCTTCGGCTCTCATCTTGGCATATACGGCAAGTTCATCAAGTGTGGCGCCGTATGCTTTAAGTGTAGTGTAATTATCGGTATCTCTTTCGGTCTTGGCAAATCCTTTTATCAGTTCGTCTTCAAGATGCTCATTACCTTTCTCGATAACTTCCTTGATATCTGTCTTGGATTCATTGAATCCGAGTGCTCCTCCGATGAAGCCTTTGATCACATCTCCGTAGAACTCGTTTCCGGGTGCGTTCCTGAGGAGCCCGCCGATCATGTTCTGGAATATCGGATACATGATGCTTTTGGCGGTTTCCAGATCTTCGTCCTTTACCTTGCCGTTCTCGTCCTTGTATCGGGAAGGGATAAATCTGGCATATACATCGACGTTGCCTTCGGAGAGCTTGGAGTAGTAGTCGAGGAGTTCGTTCATGCTCATGCTCTCAGTCGTTTCGGCAATCGCGTTTCTTATATCTTCTTCTTCAGCGAGTCTTGCTGCTTCTTCTGCTTCTTTTGCCGCGCGTTCTGCTTCTTCTGCTGCCAGCTTCTCCTGGAATTGTCTGCATGCTTCCACATATTCGGCTGACCATTCGTCGTAGCGCTCCTTTTCGATCTCATATGTGTTGTATGAGGACTCGGAAACGACTTCACCGTTCAGTACGTTCTGATTTGTTACGACTCTGCCACCGTTATCCAGATATTCGATTATGGTTCTTCTTGACTTGGTTTCGGTAAGCTGTGTTTCAAGTACTTCTGTCTTTACGACGTGTGATTTATATTCGGGTTCTGCTTCGTCGCTCTCGGTCTCTGCTACATAGCTCTCGAGAACTGCCTCGGCTGTTTCCTCTGTCTCTGAAACAACCGGCTCACCGATCGGAGCAGATACGAAAGAGTCTTCCTCTTCAGGAGCTTCTACGTATTCATTTTCGGTTTCTGAAACTACCGGTGTACCGACCGGAACCGATACGAAAGCGTCGTCCTCTTCAGGAGCTTCTACGTATTCATTTTCGGTTTCGGAAACTACCGGTGTACCTACCGGGATCGATACGAAAGCATCTTCCTCAGGGATCGATACGAAAGCATCTTCCTCAGGAACCGATACGGAATAGTCGTTTGCCTCGGCCTCTGCTACGATCGCCTCAGGCACTGCTGCTACCTCGGGCTCGGAAATTTCTGCCACTACTGTTTCGTTATCTGTATATCCGAGATCACATGCCTGCGCTGTCATCGGAACCACTGAGGACATTGCTATTATGGCTGCTATTCCACCTGCCAATGCTCTGACTTTAAACTGTCTCATCTTCATATCCGTTACCCCCTTTTTGATCTGATTTTTCAACTCCCCACCGGGAAATAGTCTTGTTCTTGAGTTGAGAATATCGAGGATTAACGGTAGATTCAATAATCAAAAAGGCCCCGTAATGTTGCATTTGCAACACTCTGGGGCCGATCTGTTGCCTAAGCAACATTTTCGCCATAAATTGTCCCGGGAAAAGGGGGAGTTTCCGCAGCCGGATCAGAGAAAAGTACTACAAGAGCTTCTCTGTATTGGCATCAAGCTCGGAAATGAGTTTTACGATGAATTCTTTGGGCTGTTTGTATCCTTCCGATACCCATTTGCCCATTACGGATATGCATCCCATTGAACGGTAATGAGTCCGGTATGAAAGCGTGTCATCTTTAAGGTCGGTATCCAGCTTTTCCGCTGCCATCTGCTTGAACAGCCCTTCCAGCGATTTGAATATCTTTGACCGAAGTTCGATCGGAGTGTTAAAAGAGAATATCATGGTAAATACGTCGCGCTTTTCATATATATGATCCACAAGCTGGCTGAAAAACTCATCCGTATCCAGTTCTTCCAGTTTGAGGATGAGCATGCTCCAATCGACAAGGATCTCCTGTTCAACCTTGTCATACAGATCATAAACATCCAGGTAATGCTTATAGAATGTCGCGCGGTTGATATCAGCTCTGTCGGATATTTCCTGAACGGTAACCTTATTTAATTCCTTTTCGGTCAGCAGCGCAATGAAGGCGTCGATTATCGCTTTTCTTGTCCTGGCTGTCCTGCGATCGCTGTTCTTTTCTTCCATAGATGATAACCTCTGATACGCATATTATATCATGAGTGAATAATTCACAGTGATGATAATCCCTCATCTGATATAATAGTTTCGAGGATAAGGCCGGAGATTCCTCTACGGCCGCTATTTAGGAGTAGTTGCAGACAGGATTGGTGTGATGAAGAAGTGGTTGTCAAATAAAGAAAACCTGGTTGCGGTGACCGTGCTTAAGATCATTGCAATTGTGATAGCGTTTCTGGCCATAGTAGTTATAACGGGGGTTTATTTATCTACGTTCGGATTCTATCACACACGAGCTTTATACGAAGAGTATCTGCATTCGATCGAGGAGTATGTGCCTGAAACCTCGCCGATCGATCATATTGAAGTGAAAACCGATTTTTCAGATGATGGCCGTACCTATAGAATGCATACGACCGTATGGATCTTCGTTACGGAGGATATGAGATCATATACGGACAAGGAGGCTTTGCTTAAGTTATATCCGTATGATCAAAAGATCCGGTACCTGTTAACGACTATGAGAGAAGAGAGCGGGTTCGAGTCATGGTCAGATACGTATCTGATACATACATTCTTTGTGCTTAATTGGAAACCGGTTTTGCTGGATGAGAAATTGACTGTAACATATCTGGTGTTAGGCGACCCGGCGCAGAAGTATGAAATCGGCGATACATCTTTCATAAAGTATTTACCCGGACCGGAACGTATTAAGTACTCATACGAGATCAAGGATAATCAGCTGATATCCTTTGAGAAGGATAAGTAAAGGACGATAGGATGATATGAACATGAGTAGCAAAACCGGCTGAAATCAAAGATTTAGTGCAGGGAATGAAATAGTCGTATAAAATTAAACGAAGAGATCATAGAGGAGTCAATACTGCGGATGAAAGAATTTCTTAAGAAAAAAGATATCGAGATATCCCTGAAAAGATATGGGATCGATGCCCTCGGGGCAATGGCGCAGGGACTTTTTTGCTCGCTTCTTATCGGTACCATAATCAATACGATAGGAACCCAGTTTCATATTCCGTTCCTGACGACTACTGTAGCGACTGTTGCGGGCATCGACTATACGGTGGGCGGACTTGCGGTAGCCATGAGCGGACCGGCCATGGCGGTTGCCATCGCGTACGCGTAAAGAGTCCACCGCTGGTGTTGTTTTCGATGATCACGGTAGGCTTTGCCGCTAATGCTCTGGGCGGAGCGGGCGGCCCGCTGGCAGTACTCTTCATCGCGATAATATCCGCCGAGACCGGCAAGCTGGTTTCCAAAGAAACGAAAGTGGATATATTGGTAACGCCCCTGGTGACGATAGGCATGGGGATTTTCCTGTCATGGCTGATCGCACCTCCGCTTGGCAAAGCTGCCATGTGGGTCGGCAATCTCATCATGTGGGCGACCGAACTTCAGCCTTTCCTGATGGGTATTCTTGTGTCCGTACTCGTAGGCGTTGCTCTCACGCTTCCCATATCTTCGGCAGCGATATGCGCCGCCTTCGGACTTACGGGACTTGCCGGAGGAGCTGCAGTGGCGGGATGCTGCGCTCAGATGATAGGATTCGCGGTGATCTCGTTTAAAGAGAATAAATGGGGCGGACTGGTGTCGCAGGGCATAGGCACATCCATGCTTCAGATGGGTAATATAGTGAAAAATCCCCGGGTCTGGATAGCGCCGATACTTACCAGCGCCATTACCGGGCCTGTTGCGACATGTTTGTTCAAGCTTCGGATGAACGGCGCCCCCGTTTCCTCCGGAATGGGAACCTGCGGACTTGTGGGCCAGATAGGCGTCTACACCGGATGGGTAAATGATGTTGCAGAGGGGACCAAAAGCGCCATCACGGCTTTCGACTGGATAGGACTGATCATGATATCCTTTGTTCTGCCCGCAGTGATAGCTCCGCTCATACATATGGGAGTCCGCAAGGCTGGCTGGGTCAAGGACGGAGACCTGAAGCTCTGAGCCGTCTAAGGTAATGCATATCAACTGAAGAAGCTATCCGCCAGGTAAAGAGCATCCGCTCGCAGCTTGTAGCTATGCGAATTGGCATTTCATCGGCTGGGCGATCATCCATGGGCTGTTCAGCTGGGCATATGTGATCTATTATGTGATATCGCATCATGTTAAAAATCAGCAAATTGCCGAATGTATTGGAATGCGCCTGATGACGCACGTCAGATACTCACTTGCTTTTACACTACAGGAGCGGATGGGCTAAATCTTTGTTCATAACGTCAATTGTGTAACACAGCATCCTATTTTACAATCCAAGTATAGTTCACAAACACATATCTCTTTTGTTCGGAGGGACCCTTGACTTTTATGTAAGAAAGTTTAGAGGACCTACATTATGAGCAAAAGATATTCTAAGAAAAAACATAAACTTCCCGTGGTCAATCACGAACATAAAGACCGCTTATTTATCTTCATCTTTGGCCGGGAAGAAAATAAGGAATGGACGCTCAGCCTGTTCAATGCCGTTAATGGATCGGATTATAGTGATCCATCGGTCATAGAGTTTAATACTCTGGAGAATATGCTGTATATGACCATGAAAAACGATGTCTCATTCCTTGTATCGGATCAACTGAACCTTTACGAACATCAGTCTTCGTATAATCCGAACATGCCATTCCGCATGCTGGAGTATACCGTAAAGCTTTATTCGGGATTCATCGCCGGGGGAGAAAAAAACGAATACGGTACAAGTCTGGTCAGGCTTCCGATACCGAAACTGGTCGTATTCTACAATGGAGACCGTGACATCGATGATGATCGTATCATCAGGTTAAGCGATGCATTCGATGAGGAGCATCGTGAAGAGAGTGATATCGAAGTCAGCGTGCGTATGATCAACATCAACTACGGCAGAAATGAAGCACTGATGAGAGCATGTAATCCTTTAGAGGGTTATTCGTGGTTCGTTGAGAGAGTAAAACGGTACAGCAAAGAATATCGTAATGAACTGGGGCCGTCTATAGATGATGACCCGAAAGAGATTAGTTCGTTAGTCCTGAGTAAAGCGGTTGAAAGATCGCTGCGCGAGATTCCCGACGAATATGTGATCAAAGACTTCCTTAAGAAGCATCGCGCGGAGGTAGTGGGTATGCTGGCAGAAGAATATGATGAAGTAACGATAGCGGAAAAATTCAGACAGGAAGGCCGCCGCGAAGGCATACAGCAGGAACGCATCAACACTGAAAGAGAGCGCGACCGTGCCGACAGAGCGGAAGCCCGAATAAAAGAACTCGAGGCGCAGCTGGCCGCGAAGAAATGACAATTAGTTAATTCGTTTATCATGAATATGTGATTAAAGGCCCCTATACCATTACCGGTATAGGGGTCGTATTATTATCCCCTTACGAAGAAGAAATAGTTACGCCAATTTGCTGCTTAAGAGAGATTAGAGGCACCTATTATGTGTCGGTGGACATATATTTAGATGCTTGCCGGGGGTATTATATATTTTATAAAAGGAGATTTTGCCATGAATTATTTGGAAAGAAAAGAAATAGACGAAGCGATCTCTGCAGCAGATGACGCTATCATGCATCTTGAGAGAGCAAGAGGTTGCCTAAATAGCGCAGGAAACTGGGGACTGCTCGACATGTTTGGCGGAAATGTTATAACCGGACTGTTCAAACACTCCAAGATGGCAAATGCCGAGAACGAGATAAATGATGCCAGGTATGCACTGCAAAGATTCAGCAAGGAACTCAGGGATGTGAGCGGATTCTCATCGATACATATTAATGATTTCCTGACGTTTGCGGATTTCTTCTTTGACGGATTCCTGGTAGATGTATTCGTTCAATCCAAGATCGCTGAGGCCAAGAAACAGTGCGATGAAGCTATCCACCAGGTAAAGAGCATACGCTCGCAGCTCGTAGTTATGTGATGAAAGGGAAAAGACAATGGCTGAAGAAAAAAGAGTCGAAAAACACTATGTAAAAGAAACCGCCAAGACCGGGATAACCTTTGGAAGCGCCTTGGCAATGGTCATAAGCTATGTGAATTGGCATTCCATTGGCTGGGCGATCATTCATGGATTGTTCAGCTGGGCATATGTGATCTATTACGTCATTAAGTATTGATATCGCATCAAGATAAAATCGGTTAAAAGTCGGAAAAACCGGACTTATTCCGGGTGATGATGCGTGGTTTCATCGTAATCTGACCATCCGCAGTTCTGTGCCCGCTCATGATGATCACTCCCTTTCCGTCTTCGAGGTGATACTCCTCGGTCACTTCTTTTCCTGCGGGAACGGCATTCAGCATTTTGTTAAAATCGGCAAGTATTCCCGGCATGATGGTGGTGTAGACCTTGAATCCTTTGCCTTTTCCGTATAAAGATTCGAGTTGTTCGATAAGTTTATCTGTCATGTTTATGTACCGGGGGCCATCTGGTACCGATCGTATTTCGCGGTGGTTAAGTCGTTTGATTCCGACTGTATCATTTTAGCATGAACGGTATCCGTGAAAAAGAAAGATCGTTGTAATGGTTTATTTCTATAGATTATCTGACATAAAGAATCTTTATAGCGGTTTCGTATAATAGAACTCATTTAACACTTATATAAATCTTTGTTCATAACGTCAATTGCGTAATACCGTAACCTATTTTACAATCCAAATATAGTTCACAAACACATATCTCTTTTGTTCGGAGGAACCCTTGACTTTAATGTAAAAAAGTTGAGAGGACATACTTATGAGCAAAAGAAGGTTAAAGAAAAAACATAAACTTCCCGTGGTCAATCACGAACATAAAGACCGCTTATTTATCTTCATCTTTGGCCGGGAAGAAAATAAGGAATGGACGCTCAGTCTGTTCAATGCCGTTAATGGATCGGCTTATAGTGATCCATCGGTCATAGAGTTTAATACTCTGGAGAATATGCTGTATATGACCATGAAAAACGATGTCTCATTCCTTGTTTCGGATCAACTGAACCTTTACGAACATCAGTCTTCGTATAATCCGAACATGCCATTCCGCATGCTGGAGTATACCGTAAAACTGTATTCGGGATTCGTCGCCGGATGTGAAAAAAACGAATACGGTACAAGCCTGGTCAGACTCCCGATACCGAAACTGGTCGTATTCTACAACGGAGACAAGGATATTGATGATGATCGTATCATCAGGTTAAGCGATGCATTTGATGAGGAGCATCGTGAAGAGAGTGATATCGAAGTCAGCGTGCGTATGATCAACATCAACTACGGCAGAAATGAAGCGCTGATGAGAGCATGTAATCCTTTAGAGGGTTATTCGTGGTTCGTTGAGAGAGTAAAACGGTACAGCAAAGAATATCGTAATGAACTGGGGTCGTCTATAGATGATGACCCGAAAGAGATTAGTTCGTTAGTGCTGAGTAAAGCGGTTGAAAGATCGCTGCGCGAGATTCCCGACGAATATGTGATCAAAGACTTCCTTAAGAAGCATCGCGCGGAGGTAGTGGGTATGCTGGCAGAAGAATATGATGAAGTAACGATAGCGGAAAAATTCAGACAGGAAGGCCGCCGCGAAGGCATACGGGAAGGACGCCGCGAGGAACGCATCAACACTGAAAGAGAACGCGAACGTGCTAACACAGAGCGCAACCGTGCTAACACAGAGCGCGACCGTGCCGACCGAGCGGAAGCCCGAATAAAAGAACTCGAGGCGCAACTGGCCGCGAAGAAATGACAATTAATTCGTTTATCATAAGTCCGCCCGGCGGGAGTATGATATAAAATAATCAACTGCAAACACCTATGAAGAGTGCGCGAGGGACAAGCCCTGTGACCGCACGACAACCTGCCTGATAATCGGGTAAGGTGCCAAAGCTTGATCGATGGGTTCGCTATTTCGCTATAGAGAAACGAGACCTGTCGAGACGATGGGTCTTTTTTGTATGTTTTACAAAAAAGATGTCTTATTGCTGCCTCTTTGTAGATCGATTCAAGGAGGCATCTATGAAGAAAAGATCACCCATCGTTATCAACATACCGCATTCATCCACATTTATCCCGGAGGAAGAAAAGAAGTATTTCGTATCAGAAAGGCTTGAACACGAGATCCTGGTCATGACGGATCATTACTGTGATGACCTGTATGACGCAGGATATGAAATGATCAGGTTCCCGGTCTCGAGACTTGTCTGCGATTTCGAGAGATTCAGGGATGACAGCATGGAATCGATGTCAGCCAAGGGGATGGGAGCCTGCTACGTATCCTGCTCTGACCAGAGCCCACTCAGGCAGCTGTCCGATACCCACCGCGAGGAGATCCTGCGCAAATACTATGACACATATCACAGATCGCTTGAACTGGCGGTAGAAGAAAGGCTGGGACAATACGGCGAGTGCCTCATCATAGACGGGCATTCTTTCTATGAGACACCGCTTCCGTATGAATATGATCAGGATCCCGACCGCCCGGATATCTGTATAGGTACGGATGATTACCATACGCCGGTACAGTTGGCCGATCTGATGTGTGGATTCTTTGAGAAAAAAGGATATTCTGTCGCAGTCAATGCTCCGTTCGCCGGAACTATGGTTCCGATGAAGTATTATCGTTGTGACAAACGCGTAAGATCAGTGATGATAGAATTAAACCGCCGACTGTATATGAACCGTCAGAGCGAGATACATATCGGATATGACAGGGTTAAAGCCGATATCAGAGAGCTGATCGATAATGCCCTGAATTTACATCGGTGTCTGTATGGAACTCACAACCGCGCATAAAATGGGCATTTCTCGCCGGATTCGTTACATTTGGCTTTGTAAATCCGTTTTTTATCTGATATTTTTTCTCCCTTTTTACATTTGTGTTGCTCATGATAGAATAATTCAAATCGAAGCTTGTACAAGAATGAGGTAAGAGTATATGAAAATACTGATCTTCAATGGTGGACCACACAAAGGGAATACTTGGCGACTTACACAGATTGCAAAGAAGTACATTCAGAAAATTGATCATACAGTTGAGTTTTGTGAAGTACATTTATCAGATATAAATATCCCATTCTGCACAGGATGCAGTAACTGTTTTCGCAAAGGACATAAAACTTGTCCGCATCATGAGAAGATACAGCCAATAATAGATATGATAGAAGATAGCGATGCGGTTATTTTCTCTGTTCCGTGTTTTCAGGGACATTTGCCCGGAATTATGAAAAACTTTACAGATCATATGGCGTTTATGCTGCATAGGCCGAGATATTTCAAAAAGAAGGCCCTTATAATCAGTACAACCGGAGGGGTATCCGCCGAGAGTACAACAAAAGCTTTGGCAGCGACACTGCCGGGGTGGGGATTTAACAAATGCTATCAATTGCCTGTAACCGCGCTTAGTTGGAATGATTATAAACCTACGGAAAAAGATATGAAAAAGACAGCTAATATCACAAAGAAGTTTTATCTTGATGTAAAATCCGGAAAAATGCATGTCCCGGGTATAGGAGTGCTGATCCCGTTTAATCTGTTTCAAGCCATGTGTGTTGGTAACAAAGGAGAGAAAGAGTATCCAACGGAAGATAACAATTTTTGGCCTAAGTATAAAGGTATGAGATATATGCCGGGCATACCGATGACGCCCTTAAAGAGATTTCTTGGATGGGTGATTTATCTGGTCGGGAAAAAGTTGTCTAAAACAATGATAATTACCTATAAGAAATAGACCGCCAACTTCAAGTTTTGTACATATAGAAACACTTTTGTAAAAAGGGAGTATTTTTTTGAGTTTTTTGTTGACACAGATATCCGGATAGTGTATTGTTGATATATCGAAAGTGCCTGTTCGATTATTTTTGGTATCCAGAAATAGTTGACGGCACTTATTTTTTTGGAAATATACAGTTAGAGGATAGAGATGCAAACACTACAGTTAAGATCAAAACGAATAGCGACCACGCAAGCGTATTCACAGAATATGCTTAGTTCGGTATGCCCGAATATGGATCTTAATGTCCAGTATCCATCAGTCTTTATGCCCGAACATAAGGATGATATTGAGGAGATGAAGGGACGATTACGATGTTAAGATAAGTATGGTCTTAATAAAGTAGCGTGTGATCGTCCTAGGTAGAGAACCGAAGGACGATTTTTTTATTCCCGGATGGTGTAATCGGTAGCACGACTGACCGTTAATCAGAATAGTACGAATCCAACGACGGTAAAGCATATCGTTGGATTGTTCGAGCCTTGTTGCGGGAGTTCATAGAGGATATCAGACCAGGCACCTGTGATCCTCGTAAGAATAAGTGAAAGAGGAAATGAAGATGAAACGAAAACAGAAACGAAAGCAACTGAAAATGATTCACATGCGTCTGTAGCCAAGCGGTATGGCAACCGGCTTTTACCCGGTATATCGTGAGTTCGAGTCTCGCCAGGCGCATCGCGCCTGTGTCGCACAATCGGCTGTGCACCCGCCTCTTAAGCGGTGACCATGAGAGTTCGAATCTCTTCACAGGCATTTGAATAGTTAAGAAAGGAACAAAGCTATGAAAGTTCGATTTAGAACCGTCTGATATGGACGTGTTAGCGATGTAACTGTCTTCGACAGTTACATTAAGGGTGAGAGCACCGGATTGAAGCTCCGGGGAGACTGGTTCAACTCCAGTACCGCCCACTATAGAAAGAAATATATGGAACATGGGCCAGAGGTCGCAATGGGGTGACGCGAGTTTTGCAAGCTTGAGATGGCGGGTTCGATTCCCGTGTGGTCCACTATATACCGACATGGCGCAACTGGGAGCGCAGGTCCCCTACAAGGACAAGGTTGTGAGTTCAAGTCTCTCTGTCGGTATCCTCGGGATGTTGGGTAAATGGTAGCCCCCTTGATTTGGGTTCAAGTACGTGCAGGTTCAAGTCCTGTCATTCCGATAACATCGCGGAGTGGCGAGCAATGGAAGCTCACCTGGCTCATAACCAGGAGTATGCAGGTCCGAGTCCTGTCTCCGCAATCATTGCTGGATAGCTTAACTGGCTAAAGCAATCGGTTCATACCCGATAGAGTATCGGTTCAAGTCCGATTCCAGCAATAAGCCCGATTGGTCTAACGGTAGTGATACCTGGTTCTCAGCCAGGAGACGCAGGGTTCAACTCCCTCATCGGGTACTGTGGCTGTGGCAGAAATGGTTATGCACCGGATTGTGGTTCCGGATTATGCGAGTTCAAGTCTCGTCGGTCACCCCACGGCGGTTATTCGAACGGATACAGAAGTCGGCCTTTCAAGCCGATCAAGCAGGGTTCAACTCCCGCACCGTCGATATAGAGGAAACTCTATAGCACGTTATAACTCCATAGGGATGTCGGAAATCAGGCACTTTCGATGTCCCGCCCCGAAAGGGGTTTACGCCTCTTTCGCCTAATGGTATGGCAGCTGTCTTGTAAACAGCAAAAATCTCAGTTCGACTCTGAGGAGAGGCTCTTTATCGGTAGGTAGTCTAATTGGTGAAGGCACCAGACTGTAAATCTGGCACCCAAGTGGTAAACATTGTAGGTCCGAGTCCTACCCTGCCGACTATAGTCTCGGGGACAGTCAGCAGAGTCGCTGTCTCCGCTCCGCTACGGTCCGGCCAGAACCGACGTCCACCGGACGTCGTGGCCCCTGTCACGCAGGGGATAGCGGGGGCAGCACCCGTCGAGACTGCTATTAGAACTATTATCAATCAATAAGGAAGGAAAAATGACACACATAGAAAACTCACGAATTTCATCGAGACGGTCACAGTCCAGACAGCAGCGCTGGATTAGTTGTCGTGGAAAGGATTCATATGGGTAAAGTGCAGACCGGATCGATACTTCTGTGAACAGGGGATCATTGCGCGGACTGCGATGATCCCTTTTTGGTGGCGTATGCTAACCGGTAAGCAACCTGTTTCGAAAACAGGCGTAGGTGTAAAAGCCGATGAAGGTTCGAGTCCCAGATCTGTCGCTTTATCCCCGTAGTCTAACAGATAGAATACTTGGCTACGAACCAGGTGATGAGGGTGCAACTCCTTCCGGGGATGCTGATGTCGCGTGGTTCAGTTGGTAGAACGTCGGATTCTGATTCCGAAGACCGCAGGTTCGAGTCCTGCCGCGGTAGTATGACAACGTACTCAAGAGGCTTAAGAGGCAAGTCTGCAAAACTTGTATTCGAGGGTTCGAATCCCTCCGTTGTCTTATAGGGGATTAGTGTAGTGGTCATCACGGCGGTCTTTGACACCGCAGATATAGGTTCGACTCCTATATTCCCTGTATACGGATGTATCTCAGTTGGTAGAGTCCCCGTCTGATACGCGGGGTGTCGGTGAGTTCGAATCTCCCCATCTGTAGTTTGTCTGCGTCGCCAAAAGGATAAGGCACGAGATTTCTAATCTCGCATTTGTGGGTTCGAGTCCTACCGCAGATACGCCGATCGTCAGATGTGTGGATGTTGACGAATTTATGGGTTAAGTCCGTTCTATTAGACTTGATAATGGTTAAACTGTAAATGTAGATAGGTTCAAGGCTTTTATATGGACTGTGGAAACTGTGATTGAGGAGAGACATTAAATGTATGGGATTTGCAGAGTTATAGATCAGTTCAGGACAACTAAGTTAGGGTGGGTACTTGTAGTTCACCTGGAGAATGTGACGGATGATTTCCATGAGGGTGACATCTTATATGACCTTGATGAAAATCGATTCCGCATCAAAAGCATTGGGACGATGATGATGCTTATGAGTGATGTTGATGAGAAGTACCGCCAAAACTATGGATTTATTATTGAGGCATTAGATTCAGAGATGCTTCATGGCACAATCCTGGTCAAGGAACCTGCTCCGATTAATTTCATATTCTGCAATCATCCTCTATATAGGCGTACGGTTGATGAAGACTATGAAGAAGAATATGAATGTGCAAAGGTTCGTTCCGGATGTGCCTTATTCAGTTATGAGGACATGGAAGAAGGCAAACTGTCATTATATGGTGATGAGATCTCAGGTCTGACCATCTATCGTGGCTGGATGATGAAACCTGAGATGTATCGGAAGTTCTATGAGCTGGTTGCTGAACGTGGGATCATACTTATCAATTCGCCGGACGAATATGAGCGGTATCATCTGCTGCCGGGATGGTATGAAGAGTTCAAGCGTGAGACGGCAGAATCTGTATGGACCAAAGGAAATGATCTGCAGGATGTCATTGGTATTTCCAAGGAGTTGAATGGTCCCTATATAGTCAAAGATTATGTGAAGAGCCGTAAACACGAATGGTACGATGCATGCTATATCGAAGATGCTTCGAAAAAAGATGAACTGGTTAAAATCGTTGGTAATTTCATAGATCGACAGGACGATGATCTGGTCGGCGGAGTGGTTTTACGCCAGTTTGTTGAATTGAATGGTATTGGGAATCATGAAAAGAGCGGAATGCCGCTGTCTGAGGAGTACAGGGTTTTCATATTAGGAGGCAGAATTCTGGTAATGGATGATTACTGGCGTAAAAATGGTGAGACCAGTTTTACAGACAAGGAGTACAAATGGATAGAACAGATCGCATCCAGAGTTAGGAGTAACTTCGTGACAGTGGATATCGCTAGGAAAACAGATGGCAGCCTTATCATCATGGAATTCGGAGACGGCCAGGTATCAGGATTGCAGCAGATCAAACCTGAGATAATGTATGGAGCACTTACAAGCAGATGCAGGGTGGAATTATGAAAGTAAAGAAGATATATATAGACATGGATGGAGTACTGGCTGATTTTGACAAGGGTTGTATTGATCTGTGTGGAGTTGAGCCGCGTAAGCAAGGATGGGAGATGAATCCTGCGGAGGATGATGTCAGATGGGAGAAGATCCGTCAGGTAGACCATTTCTATGATAAACTTGATATTTTTCCCGGCGCTAAGGAACTGTTTGATGGGCTGTATTCAAAATATGGTGAAGATTTTGAGATACTGACAGGAATCCCGAAACCCAGACGGGGCATAGACAGTGCTGCAGATGACAAGATCAGCTGGGTCCGACGGCTTTTATCTGAAGATATTGTGATCAACATTGTGTACAGCGAAGAGAAGCAAAGGTTCTGTACCGGCAAGGATTGTATTCTGATAGATGACTATGACAGGAATATCCGACAGTGGGAAGCAATGGGCGGAACCGGGGTTTTATTTACAGATACAGAATCGGCGATGAATCAGCTGAAAGCACTTGGTGTGATTTAGATCGGACATTATTGGGTAGGAGGATATCGATATGATGATAGCACCTAAGACATTTATAGATGAGCTTAAAGACGCAGATTACAGTACTTTGATAAAGGAAAGGGATGAACTCATCCGGTCTATACAAAGTTTCGAGGAAGCAGAGAAACGAGGTGACCGCTCCGGAGAAGAGTGGAATATATGTCCATCTCCGGAGGTCAGGTATCAGTGTGATCTGGAATATCTGGCGGAGTTGTGTGCATATATGAAGGAAAAGTATAACGAGGAATATGTTTGGGGAGATAAGCGGTTATAGTTTTTGCAACAACTCAAGAGGAGCTTGATAGATTGATGAAAGAATAAACCTGTGCTCGCTTACTTTGTGCTTATTTTTCTTCTACTATGGGCATAGAGGAGGTGACTACAATGAAACCGATTGAGTTTTTGAAGCATTACAGAAGTAATCCCGATTTCTATCTTCCAATGATAGATCACGAAAAGAAACCATATCCCAAGAAGGTTCCACCTTATGGAGATATCAACATCGGCTGGGACTGCGGAGCGATAGGGAGACGACCTTACTTTGTTGAGTGCTGGTCAGGCGATCATGTTACGATGGTAACCTTCTACATATCCACTTTAGGAATAGAAAACTATTCCGTAGAAGCTTTGGAAAAACTGTTAATCGTTGAGGCTTCGTTATATTTTCCAAAAGTAGGCTATAGAAAACCCGGAGTGGCAAAACTGGTCGACTCCTATAACAATGAGTTTTTCTTGATTAATATAGTCGTTGGGATAGAAGACGAAGATTCTGTTATAGTAGGGCCTGTTATATATCCATTTTCCCGGTTAAATGAACTGAATGGGTACTCTGCTGAAGGAGAGACATGAGTGTTGTGTAAGGTGCAAAGCTTGATCGATGGGTATGATAATGCATTTTACAGGCCCATCGAGACGATGGGTCTTTTTCATGTGTTCTGTTCATGGAAAAGATGTCTTTTGCAGCCTCTTTGTAGAAAAGAAAAAAGGAGGATGAACAATGAGACTGATCTATCATGATGAATCAAAACCGTTAACGTATGAGCATGTGTAAAGACGCCCAATTCGGGCGTCTTTTTATGCACCAACTTCTTCGCTGTAAGGCTTAATACGGGCTATCTCCTGATCAAGTTCAACCTTTAGCTGTCTGAGATCGATATCATTCTGGATATCAAGAAAATACTTATCTGATGTTCCAAAGAATCTGGCTAATCTGAGTGAGGTATCCGCGGTGATCTTTCTGCGATCATGAAGTATATCCTGGATACGGGATGTGGGTACATTAATTGATTGAGCCAGCTTATATGCTGAGATATTATTCGGCTTCATAAACTCCCTTAAGAGTATTTCACCCATAGTGGGTGACTTGATGATCTTATCCATATGTTCACTCCTTATTGATCGTTGATCCGGATACTATGCTGTCCTACTATCATATTCCCAATATATCCGAGGTACATGTACACGTCAAGCAGACAGTGACGATCGTATATATCCCCACCCAATATATGCTCCAAACCTCCCCCATCTGATATAATATTCCCGAGGAAAGGAGGTAATTGCTTATGAAAACTACCTCAATTGTGCGCAAGTTCGCACCTAACCTCGAATAGCGTGATGCCCCGGTTTGGTATCACGCATAACATATAAGGCCGGAGCGCTGTCTCCGGCCACTATTAACACTCAGAGGATATGACATGAAACGCCTTACACCAATCTTACTTACTACAACCATGCTACTTCTCACCTCGTGTGGTTCTTCTACAGGCGGAAATACCGGCAATTCGGGGTCAGACCGGATCGTTGAAGAAATCCCCCAAGAAGCCGGCCAAGAAAGCACACAAGGATCCACCCAAGAACCCACCCAAGAATCCACCCAAGAATCCCCTCAGGAAACCAACCAGGCATCCTCGCACGAAATATACGAACGCTTTATCGCAGGAGATGAAAAAGCTGTGTATGCCCCAACAGGTGCGGATGAGACGTATTACACCATGAGTACCTGTTTGAATAAAGGCGAAGCGTACTCTTTGGATGAGATCATTACTAAACTATGTGATCAGATCGAGCCCGAGTGGGAAGTCCGCCCCACCGTTGGAGAAACGGAATACAGCTATATTGACTGTGGATTGGATGGAATAGAAGAACTGTGTGTTGTGCTTAACCTTCCCATAGAGAATATAGAAGGATTCTATGTTCAGATGATCGTTAAGGATTTCGGTGGAGAACTGCGGATATGTTACAACTGCGACAGCTGGTCCAGATCATATACGAGCATATCTCCTACCGGGTTTATATCCCTTTGGGGATCCAATGGTGCTGCCAGCCATGCATGCCAGTACAGCTATGTGAATGCAGACGGGATCTGGAAGCAGTGGTATAAGCTGAATATAGATCATGAAATAATGGGCGAGTATTATACCTATGATCCCGTGAACTATAAGGTGCTCGATTTCTCGGGTGTGGATTACAACCGTCTGACCATAGAAAGCTATGAATTCATGGATGAGCCCGATTCTCCGGAGTATTACTTCACATACTATTACACTGATGATATGGGTAACCCTATCGATGATGCCGCTATCTATGAAGAGTCTGATCCAATCCGTCAGGTCTTTGATGCGAATGATTGTGAAGTATGTACTCCTGACGGCATTGCCAAGCTTCTTGATAGTCGCAAGCAGGAGATCGGCCTTACGGATGCGATTATCGCTGACGGTCTGAATTGAAGATTCTTTGCATATAGCAAAACAACGGAAGGGCCTTATTTATTTCCTTTTTAAGAGCATCAGCACACCGGTTTTCGCGCTATAAAGGTTCCGTATTCTTTCTTCAGATCGATCGAGTCGCCTTCTTCATGAAGTGAGAGCATCTTAAGAATTTCATCGCGTTCCATGGTTCCAATGCCGTGAAGAGCCTTAAGACTCTGAAGATAATCTGCAAGATCTTCTATATTTGTCACATGAAGAGAATCATCGTAGCGGCGTACTTCTATATCCGCAAACTCTTTTCCCAGAACATCGCCTCCGTTCTGAAGGGTAAAGAGATGGTTAGGATCATAGTTCTCACCAATAAGCCCGAACCACTCAGCTATAGTATCGTTGAAATTGTGCTCGCCGTATGTTGCACTGTAGAACACTCCGTCATCCTTAAGGACTCTTCTGATCTCGCTGACTGCCTTATGGATATCAGGCACGTGGTAGAGCATCATGTTAGCGATTATTATGTCAAAAGAGCTGTCTTCAAAAGGTATGCATTGGACATCGATCTGCCTGTATTCCACGTTTGCGCGCTCTCCGACATTCTGCCTGGCTGTTTCAAGCATGCCTTCGGAAAAATCAGAAAGCACCAGCTTCCCGCACTTCGCTATGAGATCGTCATGGCCTATCCATATATCCCCTGTGCCGGTGCCCAGCTCGAGAACCTTCATTCCCTCTCTTATTTCATAGTTAGAAATGAGCCAGGGGCCAAAGCCCATTTTGTTTGTTGAATACATGTTATGAAAATTTATTCTGGTATCAAGGCCTTTGGATGATGCGTACTGAGCCTGTACTGCGTCTTTGTCGTTGCTGCTTCCCATTTTCATGCCGGCGTATCTCCTTATATCTGATGATCAGTTATTGATAAGTTTAAAGCATACCCTAAGGACTGTTCAAGCTGTCACGATTTAATCCGCAAGTTACGCTCCGTAATCGGCCCTATTGCATTCCATAAATGTCATTATTACAATTTAATCATCAGAGTCGACGCTGATTGAGCTTAAGGAGCAGGTTGTGGATAAGACTGATGAGAAGATACTGGATCTCATAAAGGGAAATGCCAGGATGACCTATCAGGAGATAGGTGATTCCATAGGCATATCCAGAGTAGCCGCCATGAAGCGTGTGCGGAAACTCGAAGAGGCCGGGATCATACGAGGCTACAACACTTACATCGATCGACCGGGCGAGCATACGGTATTCATAGATATCGATGCCAAACCGGAGAAATTCGATGAGATCCTTGAATACTGCGCCACGCGTACAGCGTACGTGCGCCAGATATTCAGGACCACAGAGCCTGATCATATCCATATGGTCGCCGTATCAGATGACTTATCCGGCCTGAAGTACCTTGTGGACATCCTGGCGAAAAAGTTCGCTGACGATGTCGAGCATATCTCCGCCCACGGTGTGAAGGAGATCATCAAGGATGTATACGGAGGAATCAGCTATGTCGAACGATCAAAGTCAGACAGTAATGGGGATAATGAACCGGGTGGAGGGAGTGAACCTTCACGAGAAGAAGGGCGGGAGTTTTAATTTCCCGATCTACTACAACAAACAACTGGCAGAAGCCCCTATCGAAGCCCTGGATCTGGGCGTACGATCCTATCATTGTTTAAAAAGAGCAGGCTTCAGCTATATCGGTGAGCTTGCAGAAGCCACGGCCGGCGGAGATATCTTAAAAACCATCCGCAACTGTGGTACTAAATCCGCTCATGAGATCATGGAGCATATGTTCATCTATCAGTATGAGGTACTGTCTCCGGAAAGAAGGGAGAAGTTTCTGAGGGATGTGGTTGAGATGAACCGTCATACCGGATTGGGCATCATAGATGAATGAACAACAAAAGAGCGCAGCTATGAATTGCCCTGCTTCCTGTTCCGGGCATTAAGAAATTCGGGAACCACTATAGAGTGGGGTTCCACGGACGGTTTGAGTTCTTTCTTGTTCAGAACCGGTGGCGGTGAAGTCATTATGCGGTTCTTAACTCCCAGATCTTCAAGCGGAAGATGCGGAATTGAGTTAGATAGCTCGGGCTTATTCGGTGACGGTTTTTTCAGGCCGGTGGCGATAAGCGTGACTACAGTAGTGTTATCTGTCGCCTTTTCGGAATCAGTGACGGTTCCCCATATGATCTGAGCATGATCGCCGACCAACTGCTTGATATAATCGATGGCTTCGTTGATCTCCTTCATCTTCACGCGGCCGCCTGTGTTGATCAGGATGTTTGATGCATCTCGTATATCGGTTGTGAGAAGAGGCGATGAGATAGCATCCTTTACGGCCTCGATGAGAGCCTTGGATTCATTGGCTATGCCGATCCCAAGATGGCCCGGTCCTTTGTCTTTCAAGGTGGTTCTTAAGTCGTTGAAGTCGATATTAACAGTACCTTTGTTATATATGATGTTTGTGACACCTTCTATGATGTATTTGAGGATATTGTCGGCAAAAAGGAATGCATCCTCCAGGTCGAGATCCTTATCGGAAATCTCCAGAAGCTTATCGTTTGGTACTACCCAGAGTGTATCTACATAGTTAGTAAGGTTCTCCAGTCCTTCTGATGCCGCAAGCACACGGGACGGCCCTTCAAAAGAAAATGGGAGTGTGACGACACCGACGGTGAGGATGCCTGATTCTTTACATAATTTAGCGATGATCGGGATTGCTCCGGTTCCTGTTCCACCTCCCATACCGCAGGTCAAGATGACCATGTCGGCATCGGACAGGATACCCTTAAGCTCATCCTTGCTCTCCTCGGCCGCTGCTTCGCCTATGACAGGATCTGCACCTGCCCCGTTGCCTCCGGTAAGTTTGGCACCGATCTGAAGTGTGATCTCGGCCTTACAGTCATTTAAGACCTGAGTATCAGTGTTAATGGCGATGTACTTTACTTTCTCATTGCCGTTTTCGATCATCCGATCGACTGCATTATTGCCAGCGCCGCCTATGCCGACGATGTATATATTAGGCGTCTTTGATCTGGGATCAGGGATTTTGATATCTATCATGGTTTTGCTCCTTTTGCATAATTGCTTTTCCGCATTCGCAGAAATGCGAATCTATATTGACGATAGCATGCGGGCATGGGGGAGTCAATAAGAAATTTGCAGAAATGCGAAAAAGTTTTGCAGATATGCGATATATATGATATCCTATGATCAGTTCATGATAGGAGGCACTCATGAAAATAGGTGAACGCATAAAAGAAATACGCAAATCTCGAGGACTATCCGTCGAGGAAGTTGCTGAGAAGATTGATGTGTCCGTGTCAACGTTATACAGATATGAGAACTCTTCGATAAGCAAGGTTCCGATCGATGTGATCGACAAACTGAGTTCAGCTTTGGGGGTAACAACCGGAGAACTGATGGGAAACGGTGCACCGACGGAAAGCGAGGAACTGCCGGCATCGTTTGTCAATGCAGAGCAGGCCATGGCTTTCATGTTAAAAATGCCCGTACTCGCCGCATACGGCGGTTATGATCTGGAATCCATGGACGATGCGACCATCGTAGAGTTTGCAAACGAGATCCTTTCACAACTTAAACTCGTGAGCTATAAGTATAAGAAATAGGTGACCTCATGACCGACGAAAGAAAACGAGAGATAATCGATTATGCTCAGGATATCCGCAGGCACTGGGGAAATGACGCCTTAAAAATCGCTGAGCGTATGGGTATAGATGTGCTCTTCAGACCCGGAAAAGAGCCCACTGCTCATATCATGAAAATGAATCAGTATCCGACCATAATTACGATTTCCGGATGCGATGACTATATAGGCAGGATGGTATTGTGCGCACACGAGCTTGGACATGCAGTCTTGCATGAATCCGGAGCCAACTGGTTTGATGGTACTTATAGGACGATCGCTAATGATATAGAGTATGAGGCGAATCTCTTTGCAGTAGCTCTGCTGTTTGATGAAAATGACTTCAATACTCCTCTGGAGAGCATGAGCAATTATGTGCTGAAGAGTGTGCTGGATTATAACTTGAGGAAATCATAACGCGGTGTATGTGTTGATTGATGTCTGTAAATTATTGTAGATTGATTGTGTAATATCGCATTCTCAGTGTATCAATCAAGTCTGGGTGTGAATCCGGGAATCAGCTGCTTAGGGGGGAGACGGTAAATGAGCCTCCTTACGGAATAATAGGATTCGGTATTGTATCCCACCATAATGGTGGGTATTTTATATTCTACGATAGATATCATTAATGAAAGATTACGCAGAGTAATCAAAACGTAATAATCCTCAGGATTGTTCACGGTGAATTCTATTAGCGTGTATAATACAATAAAGTGTAGGCACTATTATAGATTAAACAATGGTTATGGAGGGTACAAAGATGCATAATACAAAGTGATTCTTATCTATCCCGATGGGGAGAAAGTGTAGAGCGAAGTCAAGAACACTATGGTAGATTGTGCACTCATGTTGAGTTGAGGGAGAGAATCGTGGCTGATAATGAAATTTTGGTATGCGAAAACACTGAATTATTAAATATTTTTGAAACAGAAGAGGATAAAAGAGGGACAGACCTCCTGGCAATGTCCAATTATTTTGATGTGTTTGTATCAAAGCTCGATACCTCCTTGGATCAAAATGGAAAGTGGGAGACAGTAATAGATGCGAGTAGTCTTTTGGGCCAGATAGCTGTCGCGATAAAGAGTGGGTTCGATATATCCAAGATTAATATGCTTGTGGCTGATACGTCTCATTTTAGTAAAGAAATTGTGGAAGGGTTAAAAGAAGGAATTTACCATATAGGACAGTCAAAAGAAGTGGCGGGAAATCTTAGACCAGCTGTCCTTGATGAAAATGAAAGGCTTGTGAAATTTGTTACGTTGAAGAAGGCTATAAATCCATCAGAGATACTGGCAGATATGGCAAATCTTTCTATGCAACTCTCGCTTAAACACATATCAGCTCAAATTGAAGATGTAGGGCGAGATGTACAGGGAATTAGCGAATTTGTAAGAAGAGAAGCCTTGAGTAACAAGTTTATTTATGCAAGGGACAAAATAATGTCAGCTGCTTCTGTGAGTTTAGATGAACAAGAACAGCTCTTGTTAATGGCGGATGATTATCTTATGCAAGGACTGTCCGATCTATATGTTGATGTAGATGCTGAAGTACGTAGGCTTTTTGATTTATCTGGTCCATTTAGGAGTCTTAGGGAGGCAGATAAAATATTGACTCATATCAACGAGGATATGCAAATGATACCGAGATATGTTGGGATGAGAGTCTATCTTGCTGATTTTCGAGGAAATACGGCAGAGGCAAATCGTGTGGTTGGTGATTTCAGATATCATCTTGAGAAACTGTCTGAAAGAAAGCTTGAAAATAGCAAGTATACAGCATTAGAGATTATTCATAGATATTATCCATACAGCGAAAGCAACATAGATTTTTGGCTGGAGCAGCCTCAACAGATGCTATCAGGACTTAGATTATATGAAAAAATGATAGATCAAAAATCTGAGGAACTATTCTATATCGATATGGAGGAGTAGATCATGGATGAAGAGATAAAAGACCGTAGGTGCAAGACTTGTGGAAAAAAACTGATAGATGAAAAACTACCTATTTGTTTAAGGTGCAGATTAAAAGGGCGAAACTTCATGGGAAATTTAACAGAAGCAGGAGCTGGAATCGTATTGCTGATAGCTGGTGGAAAGGCACTGGCTGATCAGAACGAACGCGATAATGATGTCTGACTGGTAATTAATTGTATCTGTAATGCAGGCCGGAACAATCCGGCCTGTAGTCATTTCATGAGGGATTGAAGTTGGTTTCCCCTGCTGATGAATTGATAGCGACAGGTCTAGCATAAAGATTACAACAGAAAGCATATCAAAAGACACTTACCTATATTAGATGTCCCCTGTTTCTTCTTTGATTTCATTTATGATATCTTCATGTAAAGGGGTTTCCATGAGAATTCGCTAAGCCTCTTCTGCTTCATGAGCCAAGTATTCTTTGGCTTGCTTTTTCTTATCAAGCTTAATCCCAATGATCCTCGGGATCAATACGTAAAAGGTTTCATCGAACAGAGGTGTGATGATGTCTTTCGGATAAATGAATTTCTGGAATCCAAGGTTCTGAAGCTGTTGGGGATGTACAGTAAGTGAAAAGATTGATACTCTTCGGGAGTAATAATCTACATTATCCGTATCGATGCTGGTGCTCATTATGAGTGCCAGCATTTTTGTTACGTAGAGTAATCAAATAGTAAATCTCGGATTTGATGATAATATCGCAGTAGGCAAGTGGAGCGTGTATAATTGATTTATCGTAAATACGTTTTATAGCAAAGATTATATAGGAGGCGAAAGATGAAATGTGAATCATGTGGTGCGACCGTACATATAGGAAGTGCTTTTTGCCCTAAATGCGGCAGTAAGGTGGAAGGCGTAAAACCTACAGTGAAGATAGACAAAGAACAAGTAAAAGAAACAGCTAAGAAAAGCGGAGAGGCCCTTAAGAAAGCCGGTTCGGTTATTTCTGAAAAGGCCGGGGTCGTAAAGGGTGTTGCTTCAGAGGTTAAGGAAGACATAACCAATAAACTTACCGAGTTAGACAGAATGCTTGAAGGCTCGATTACAGAATACAATGATGCGTATACTCTCATGAACGATAAGGGAGTACAGTTGTACATATCTCGTTGCAGAGCTACCGATACCATCAATAATGTTGAGATTCTTGTTAACAGTATTGCTAACCACCCCAAGAATTTTGATACAGACTTTGAAGAGATAAATCTCAACAGGAAACAGTTTACCGATGCCTGCGACTTCGCGGAGAAACAGATTCAAGCTGCAAGGAAAGCTGCCGGTGGAGCCGGTGCCGGATTAGCTGCAGGGGCAAGTGTAGCATTTATGGCACCTACGGCGGCAATGTGGATCGCCACCACATTCGGAACTGCATCAACAGGTGTTGCTATTTCAACATTATCAGGAGCGGCTGCAACAAATGCTGCATTAGCTTGGCTGGGCGGTGGCGCTTTGAGTGCAGGTGGAGCAGGTATGGCCGGAGGTCATGCATTGCTTGCATTAGCTGGTCCTGTTGGCTGGACTATCGCAGGTGCTACACTTCTTACATCTATACTTCTTTTTACTAAGAATAAAGCAAAACTGAATAAAGAGAAGAATGAAGAGATAGAAGCAGTAAAACGAAATACTGAGAGAATTAAGGAGATGGATGGCGAGATTACCGAAATCCTTTCTAAGACAGTAGAGATAAAGAATGGTCTTGATACGAACTACCATGAATGTCTGGGAATGTTTAACGGAGATTATTCAACTTTTGATGATGAATCAAAGATGAAACTCGGATCAATGGTAAATCTTACAAAAGCACTTTCTGCTATGTATAATGAGCAGGTCAGTCAGCAGGATATTGAAGAAGTATGAATGAATTCATTAAGGATATCACTATAGAATATATTAAGAATACCGAGATTGGAGCGAATCTGTTTAAGATCATCGAATTGTTCCAACGGGTTCAGGAAGATGCCTATGCCTATGTCAGTTCGGATGATCCGACTCAGTTGAAACTATTGAGAATCGGTACAGCTCTTGCGTTTTCTGTTATACGCAAACTGTTTGCAGGTAAAGCATTCAAAGATTTTGATAACGAAGACTGGAATGATATCGCGGAGAGTATTGAAGAGAATGCTATTTTGATTGATGGCCAGGCATACAGTGTCATGATATTCACGATGTATGCAAACTATTTAGATTTTTCGGTCAAAGTATTAACATCCCGTGGAGTTTCCGGAAACAAATGTGAGGCTATTGGTCAGATTGCAAACGAAGTAAGAGACCTTGGGAAGCAGTTAAGTGCTGAAGAGATAGGGGAAGCCGACTATACAGAAAGATGCCTTTGGTTGCTTCTTGAGGCAATGATAAAACTTCTGGCTGCATACGGTTCTTTGTTGATAGGAGAAGAAAAGGCAGAGTTTGCAGAAGCTGTGATGATGTATTCATTTGAGTATGGACGCCTGACGCTTTACAAGCAGGAGCAGGCTATCCTCTCTGAATACCTTGAACATCAGGGTGAAGTAGATGCTGAATTAGATGAAAAATTGAGCGCATATAAGGAATTGCTTGAGCAACGAATTGCTGAATTTGATAATTTAATGGATCATGCCTTCGATTCCGACCTCCCCACAAGATTAAGAGCATCTGCCGATATTGCTATACTGGCTGGCGCTGGTGAATCAGAGGTATTAGATTCTGTAGAAAAGATAGATACGTTCTTTTTATAGGATGAATGACTAATAGACTTCTTTCCAAAATATTCCACAGAGATTCAAGTGTGGATAAAAATACTACTTATGAATTCTGCCCCCGCTGTGATGCAAATCTGACCCTTCAGGATGGATACAGCCCCGAACTTTCTCACTGGATCTGTAAGGGGTGTGGAATGTTATTGGTAAATCCGGAGGTTCCCGGAGATGGTGATACATACTGGATCTGCGATCAGTGCGGTTCTTTATTGAATGGTCAAGCTGGGTTTACCGAAGAGCATGGCGAATGGACTTGCACAGAGTGCGGATATACAAATCCGATCAATGCAAGTGAGATCTATGTTTCCGAGGCTGAGTATCAAGCGTCTCTAAAAGATCCTTATAGAGGACTTTCCGATGAAGCAGTTCTTGCTTTGGCTAAATATGCAGATGAGTCGATCGTAGATGGGCATCCGGATATCATAGTGGTCCGTGATCGTGAGACCGGAGAGATATGCATCAAGAAGCTTCTGTCCACATATGATATCAGCATATATAACTACCTTAAGGCTCATCCGGTGGCGCATATGCCACGTATTCTCGAGTTCTACGAGGGAGATAACTGCCTGGTGGTTATAGAAGAGTTTATCCCCGGGCAGACTGTGGATGAGCTTATGAATGACGACCGGATGACCGATGATCTGGCGTTGTCGATAATCCGACAGGTGTGCATCATTCTTGACGAACTCCATAATCTTCCTCAACCTATAATTCACAGAGATATTAAACCGTCTAACATTATCGTGTCTCCGAATTCGGATGCATACCTGGTAGATGTCAATGTTGCCAAATGGTATGATCCGGCACAGACGGATGACACGAAGCATCTGGGAACAGTAAATTATGCTGCACCGGAACAGGCAGGATATGGCTTACATGCATCATCCACCAAGTCAGATGTTTATGGACTGGGAGTACTGTTAAACGTAATGATGACCGGGAAATTTCCCAAAGAGGAAATCCCCGAGGGAACTCTTGGTGATATTATCAAAAGATGTATCAGCCTGAACGCTGATGATAGATATACGGTAAAGGAACTGTTGGCGGCACTTAACAAAGTTGAGTGAGGTTATATATGCGTATAAAGGATAGTAAGATCGGGCAAAAGCCTACCGATGAATTGAATCAATTGTTGGAGAACATGAAGCCCGGCGAACTGGATGAGTATCTGGAAGAGAATCAGGAGTACATTGCAGGAACTGACAGATCCTTTTACGAATACATGAAAACCGTTATCCGTACAAAGGGCATCAAGCTTAAAGACTTGTATCAGTTCGCGGGATTCAGCGAATCTTTCGGTAGTCAGCTCCTGTATCATACTAAACACACCACTGACCGTGATATGATCATCAGGTTGTGTCTTGGAGGGCATTTTACTTGGGATGAGATGAACCGGGCCCTTAAGATATACGGTTTCTCAGAGTTATACGCGAAGGATCCACGGGATGCATGCCTGATCGTTCAGATCAATAACCGGATATACGATATCTACCGTATCAATGATGAACTGGCTAAACGAGACTTCGATCTCCTTTCAGCCGGCGAATGAATAAAAAAGTCTGTTTCCCCCACCAATATGGTGGGGATTTCTCTTTTTTATCCCTGTTAACATACATATAAATCAGATATTTGTTTACGCGTTGTGAACGCAGAGTGACAGACAACTCCTGCGTTGGAGCGGGTTTTGATCACGTGGCGTAAGAAATAAGTGATTTGATATAGCGAAAACGCACTTTTACGATGGAAGGAGATGATCTGGTGGCAAAGAAAGTGAGTTTGGGAGCATTTATTGCAAAGAGGCGAAAATACAAGGATATGACCCAGGAAGAGCTGGCAAAGCGTGTGGGAGTATCCAAGTCAGCCATAGCAAAATGGGAGACTGACGGGGGTATTCCGGACAGAGACAACCTGAAGCGTTTGTCGGAGGTGTTGAACGTATCAGTGGATGATCTTCATAAGATCATTAATCTTGAGACTGCCAGAGATGAGGATCTGAAGGTGAATATCACTCCGGAGGTGATCACGATACTTGAGTCATATGGATACAGGGTTTTGCGACCGGGTGAAGATAAGGAGGATTAGTCATGAAGAGATTAGGCAGTAGGGTTATCGGAGTTTTGACGTTATTGGTTATGATCATGGGCCTTTACGGGTGTGGTATATCGAAAACCCCGATAGATTATGGTGATGCGGAAGCTTTTGAAGCAGCTCTTAATGCCGGCGAGAACCTGGAAGGGAAGGTTGTCCGGTTTACCGCACTCGAATTTCATCCGGATTCTGCTTCCGGATATAACGTATGGGCAGGAGAACACTTGAATTTCATCTCGAGCCGTAATCCGGATATCAAAGCAGGAGATACCGTTGTTGTGCGTGCAGATACAATAGAGAGCATCATGGGTTCCTGGTTCATCACATATGAAAAAGTGCCTAATGCAGAAATGACAGATGCAACGATAACCGCTGGTTCTGCCGGCAGTTCGGGAGTAAACGGAGCTGATCCGGCTGATGATTCAAGTGCCGGGGATGCGAGCGGTGACAGCGGAAGTAATGCTTCGGGTAAAACCACGAATACGGCGGTCTTTGTTACGGAGTCAGATGCAACTTCTGATACGGTCTCTGATTCAGGCTCGAACTCAGGAACCACATCATTTTCTGTAGATAGTTCCACTTCTGAAGAACTCCCGCTTGAAGTCACTGATTACGGGTGGTATATAGGAGAACCGTCTTCTTTTGATGACAACGTATATGTGGACTATTGCGTGATGATCCATAATCCCAATAAAGATCTTGTGGCACAATTTCCAACTGCGATCATAACGGTCAGAGGTGGTGACGGGAGCATACTTGCGACGGAAGAACATGTGGGAAGTATTGTCATGCCGGAAGATACCGTGACACTGATAAGTATGTTCTCAATACTTGCCAAGGATCTTACTGAGGATGCTCAGATTACATTTGATGTGGAATGTGATGATTTCTCCACGGGGGCCAGTTACTACGATGGTGTCAGATGTTCAGAATTTGAGTTTGCCAATGTATCTGAGCGGAATAGTAGCAGTGAAAACCACATCACAGGTGAGATAACGAATAATTCATCTATAGATGTTGATATGGTGAATGTGTCGATAGTCCTTAGAAAAGATAGTGAGATCGTATTCATGGAGAATACCTTTGTGGATGGCTTAAAAGCAGGTAAGACCAAGGCTTTTGATTTCCAGAGATATGATGACTGGCCTGAACATGACACCATTGAGTGCTCGGCTATGCCATGGTAGGGTGAGGAGTTGAATTTTGAGGAGGAATAGAAATATGACAATTTATACAACCAGCGAATATAAGGGCTATGGCAAACAGAACTACTACCACAATGAATATCGGGAGGAAGGCGATAGAGTCGTCAAGTATAAATGCCACCGGCAGAAGTTCTTTGACGGCAATGAGAATAACTGGTCATACGAAGAAGAGGAAATGGATTCCTGGGATCGTGACGACCCGAATCTGCCGGAATGGTTAAGAGAGCATCTGGAAGGATGAGATAGTCGGTTATGCATGGCTGATTCACTAAGGACTGTACTATGGAAGATTGTCGGGTGAAAAAGAAAGAAATAAAAACTCAGGACATGAAGAGGCTTGCCATATACAGAAAGTATCTGCGAACAAATCCTGACTTGCGAGTTCTGTTTTTTGAACTCACAGATAGATGTAATCTGAGGTGTCGGCATTGTGGGAGTAGCTGTGAACCTTCGAACGCTAATTATGCTGACACCGCGGCACTCCTAAGGCTGCTGAGTGAGATTAACCGGGATTTCCCGGATCCGGATTTCATGATATGTCTGACAGGTGGCGAGCCTCTTCTGCACCCGGATTTCGAGGTGATTGCAAATGCTGTCAATAATGCAGGACTCCCGTGGGGGATGACTACATTTCGTAACCACCCCTATTGCGTTCCCCGAATCCCATAATTACAATAGAATCATCAGAGTCGTTACTGAGTTTGTAACCTAAAGGATCAGAATGAAACGATTTAAAACGATAATAACTATTACGACTGTATTTGTTTTATCATTAATTGCTTTTCATGCTACAGCCCACGCTAAGAGTACTTGTGCGGTTGCAGGATGCAGCAGAGAAACTATTTCGCATAGCTCCTATTGCAGTCTTCATACATGTTCTAAATCGGGCTGCTATAACTGCAGGAATAATGGAACTGTGTATTGCGATAAACACGCTAGAGAGTGGTTACGTGAGTCGGGTAAAACTGCCTGCTCAGAAACCGGATGCTATGCTCCGGCCAGATCAGGAAGTAATTACTGTTCAACGCATGAATGCGCGCAGAGGGATTGCCACAGCAGGCATGCGGCCGGCAGCAAGTATTGTGCAAGTCATACTCCTGACAGCAGGCGGCAATCATCGGGGAGTTCCTCATCATCCGGTGGCAGAACTACGTCTCGTTCCTCAAGTGGAAGATCCGGTAGCTCTTCCTCCCGGAAGTATGATCCATATAATGTTTACGACTATTCCAGTGCACAGGACTTCGCGGATGACAAATACGAAGAGTTCTATGATTATGAAGATGACTACGAGGATGAAGACGAAGCCTATGATGCCGCGGAAGATTATTGGAGAGAACATCATCAATGATGGTGGAAAGGAACGCATATGTTTGATCCGTTCGATATAAACAAGGATGGAAAACTGGATATTGCAGAATCATTTCTTAAGTTCGAAACCATAATGGGTAACGATGAAGAAAACTTGGAGGATGATCTTGCAATTGCCGGGCTCGATATGTTCGAGTTGGAAATGATGGACGAGTACGAACGCCGGGAGGCAATAGAGGACGCCGGACTTGATCCGGACGATTATGATGATCTATTCATATGATTATATGCGGTTAAATGAAAAACTAACTTCCGCTTGAACCATGAAAATGATCTGATACACCGGTTTTAACAAGGCATTGTCTAGGGAGATTATATACTGTCCTGTTAAGGCCGGTATCTTTATGTCCAAAATCATTCAACTGGCTTTTTGTTGTGATTTTGTTCAATTCTGAGATTGCTTTCTTGTTTAATTCTAACGAAATTCATTTTTTTTGTTTTGGGATGTCGTTTTTTGCCCTCTCAAAAAGCGTATATAGTGAATCTATTTTTGAGAGGAGGCAAAGTTAAATGAAAAATCGTTACGTAAAAATCCAAAAACCTGATGTTGTGAGGGAGGCAAAAAAGAAAATTCGAACCTGCCTGCATTGTAATGATCCCTGCTGGCGTGCTGATGTCAATTACTGTTGGGAGTGTTACAAGTATCAGAAGTTTGAATCAAGGTAAGGGGGATGCTTATGGATGAAAAAGAATTGTTTGAACTAATCATTTTTTCAGATGATCTTGTTGAACCACCTATTCTCATCTGCAAAGAGAACTATGCTATGTATCTTAAAGCGTTGATGCTCTGCAGTGAGTTAAGTAATGCGGGAGTTTTGGAATATAATGCGGATGATCCAAATAAGCCGCTGGCACTTCATCAAATTATTATCGAATGGAAAACTCAAAAGTTGGAGACCTATGAATTCCAATCGCAACTCTATTATGAATTACTGAGCCTGATAAGTATCTTTAGCAATATGATCATTGATGCTGATGGGAATGACTATCTGTGGACCTTTAGTATGGGACTGTATCGCAGCGGAAAAGGAGAGGGATGATTATGGGAGATTTTTTGGCATCTTTATTACTGATATTTACTGTAGGCTTTTGGGGAGTGATCATAGCATGTGTTCTTGCAGCAATAGTTGGCTGTGGTTCAGGAGGTGCTCTTGTTATTCTGATTATTCTGGGCTGTTATCTTGCTATCAAGATTCTTAAGGAGGTTTGGAAATAAAACAACGGATACGGGGAATGGGAATAATATAGTATAGCTAAATTGAAATTATTTACGTTTTTCCCATTCTCTAGCATAAAACATGAGCTGATCGATCATGGTTATTTTTTTTCGTTTACACAGTTCCTTTAATGCTGACTCGGCCATGAACAGGTCACGCCATAGATCCTCAGGGCTTCCTGAATGGTTATGGACGAAGTGTAATACCCACTTGTAGGTATATTTTCCGACAGCGGAAGGATCGGGATTGATCCATCCATCTTCATCATCATAGTGGTCGATGTTCTTTAAATACTTGATTGCCAGGTATATATGTCTGGCAGAATAATCGTAACCGGAATGTGATTTATCCATAGGCGTGATGTTAGACTGACTACGCAACTAATATCTACTATACAACATGATGCAGTAATTATGTGCAATAAGTCTACAGGGGCGGTTACAATTCGTAATCACTGCTATTGTTTTCATAAAACCCCGTAAATACAATTAAATCATTTCGAAAAAATACCTAAATAGGCGCTAAATAGCGCTCTTTTTTGCGCCTCGGCCATGAACATCCGTTCGATGACTCAGTCCGTTAAATAGGACACCTTATCTGAGAAAATGCTATCGTAAGGAACCGGCCCCAACCGGAGGTCGGGTGATCCTTACCGAAAAAGGGAATAGCAAACAACGATAAGGAGGATCAACATGAATACTACATACTCGGTCTGGGAAGCAGAGAATACACACCACAGCATCAACCGCGCCAAGGAAAGAGCCGGCCTTAACAAAAAGAAAGCCGAGAAGATGATGGAACTGGCCAGGGAGCGCGGGATCGGATATGAAGAATGCAAATGGTCTCTGGACAGGAACTTCCTGATCAGCAGAACGACCGATACCACAGTGGCAATTGCATATAACGGATATTGCTTCATCTTCGACAGAGAGACATGCAAATGTATCACGATGTACCTGCTGCCGAAGACCTTTGGAAAAAAGAAGACTTTTTATCAAAGTGGCAAGCGTAAAGACGGCAGGTATGAGCTGATGTACGCATAAGCGGATCGCGAAGGAGGAACGGTTATGTGTTCGCAGCTCATGAGGATGATAAGTTCATAGGCGGATATGGCCATACGCCGGTTGTCGTTCGTAAGGCAGACGGCAGCGTCACCGGGATGCCGGAGTTCATAGATGAGGGTCCCGGCGAGGAGATCAGGACGTTTGACATATGAACAAAGCTGTTTTGAACAGCAGAAATAAAAAGAAGGTCGCCCCTCGGCTTCTGCCTAATGGCAGCGTTACCGATTTTGGGCGCCCTTCTTTTGACGCTAATGTAACACATTTCGTAAAATACCTCAAATCACGAAGGAATACTCAATTCCACAGCCCCTCTATGGTATACTAGTTATTAGCTGATCCATTATGAAATACAGCGAAAACAGGTGGTAATAACATGACCGTCTATGATGGATTGAAATCTAAATCTAATCCCCGTTGCCTCTACGAGAATAACCTCGATTCCTTCCTCGATGGAGAGAAAGGAACCATATATTATGCGCTTGAATCTAATTATCACGGCGACGCTCTGACCACTACCAGAGAGGCATGGATAAGAGAGATCGAGATCCTGCAAAAAGAACTGCTTCCGTGGCGCGGTTTAGATGGTCGCATCATATTCGAATATGATATTCCTCGTCTGGGCAAAAGGATTGATGTCGTTCTTCTTCTTAAGGGCATTGTATTCTGCCTGGAGTTCAAAGTCGGAGAGTCTAACATCTTAGAGAGTGACGTGGATCAGGTGCTTGACTATGCACTGGATCTGAAGAACTTCCACAAGCTAAGTCTGGACAGACTGATCGTCCCTATCTTAATCGCTACGAGACATAAGTCTCATTCGTCACTTATCCGTGAGTCCATATATGATGACAGAGTAGTGAATCCCCTCGTTACAGGAGAAGACGGAATCGCTACCCTCATTGAAGAAGTACTGCGCGCATTCCCGAATGAGGGAAGTGTGAACTCTAACTGGACTATCAGTCCATACGCCCCTACCCCATCTATAATCGAAGCTGCCAGAACTCTATATGAGAGCCATTCTGTCGAAGATATAACCAGACATGAGGCTGATCAGGTTACTACCGACAAAACAATTGCGTATATCCTGGAATTGATTCACCAGAGTAAGCAAAAAGGTGAGAAGAGCATCTGCTTCGTAACCGGTGTACCCGGAGCGGGCAAAACTCTCGTAGGACTGGATGTAGCAGTTAAGCAGACTTATCAGGGCTACGATAATCCGGTTGAAGATGAAGGCGCAGTATACCTGTCAGGTAACGGCCCGCTGGTAGCGGTACTCAATGAAGCGCTCGCAAAAGATAATTACACCAAGTGCAGAGATAGAGGCGAGAAAAAGAAACTGACCGATTCACGGCGAGAGGTCGGGAAGTTTATTCAGATAATACACCGCTACAGAGATAATATGCTTGCGAAGATCAAGAACCCTGTGGAAAACGGGATCCTCGAGATAGACCCGGAAAAAGCGATCAAGCAGCAGGGTTCCGGCTATGGCGAGGTGGAACATGTAGCGATCTTCGATGAAGCGCAGAGATCGTGGACACATAAGCGTCTGGCCGATTATCTGAAAAGAGGCGGAACATACGGAAACAAATTAAAGGTGCCGAACTTCCCTATGTCTGAAGCAGCGTTTTTGATCTGGTCGCTGGATCAGAGAGAAGACTGGGCAACGATAATATGCCTCGTCGGAGGAGGCCAGGAGATCAATACCGGAGAAGCCGGGATATCAGAATGGATCAGGGCCTTAAACGAGAGATTCACACACTGGAAAGTATATATCTCTCCTCAACTGACAGAACCGGAATATGCAGAAGGCAAGGTGAATGAACTTCTTAAGTTTAACAGTAATGTCACCTATTCCGAATGTCTGCATCTGGGAGTATCTCTACGATCATACAGAGCGGAGAAACTATCTGCTTTCGTTCATTCGCTCCTGGCGGTAGATGATCAGGCAGCAGACATATATGCTCAGATCAAAGATAAATATCCAATCATACTGACCAGAGATATGGAGAAAGCCAGAAGATGGCTCCACGATAAAGTAAGAGGATCCGAAAGAACTGGAGTGCTTATCACTAAGGAATCTGCGAGATACAAGCCCTTGGGAATACATGTATTACCGTCAGATGATGAAAACGCTGTTCATTGGTTCCTGGATGATAAGGCGGATACCAGATCCTCGAATTATCTCGAAGATGCCGCGACAGAGATTCAGGTTCAAGGTCTGGAATTGGATTATACCTGCCTGCTATGGGATGCCGATATGCGATATGAGAATGGTCATTGGAGCTACTATAGCTGGAGCCGTCCTCAGTCCAAATGGTCGAAGCTCGTAGCCAACAGCGAGTCCAAGCAGGAAAAAATGACATATATGCTGAATGCATACAGAGTGTTGCTTACTCGTGCCAGAGCCGGAATGATAATCTGCGTACCGGAAGGGAACCCTCATAAAAATATGAGTGGATTCTGGGAAGATAGCACCCGAAAACCGGAATACTATGACGGAACCTACCGATATCTCAAGAGCCTCGGCTTAGAAGAGATTTGATTCGGTTAATGTGAGACCTGAGAAAATGAAAACTGTAAAAGTGGTAGCCGCTGTGATAAGAGATAAAGATAGAATCTATGCTACAGCAAGAGGCTACGGAGACTATAAAGGCTGGTGGGAATTCCCCGGTGGAAAAATAGAAGAAGGGGAGACTCCTAAGCAAGCCCTGGCACGTGAGATACGTGAAGAACTGACAGCGGAAATATCTGTTGGTGAACTGATCAAGACTATTGAATATGACTATCCTGAGTTTCATCTATCAATGGATTGTTTCTGGGCTGAGGTTATATCAGGAGAACTGGAACTGAAGGAAGCAGAAGCAGCACGGTGGCTTAGCAAAGATGAACTGTTGGACGTGAAATGGCTGCCTGCAGATCTGGAACTGATCGAATTGGTTAGAGGGAAATTGTATGGCGGATGAAAATAAAAAACTTGATTCATGGAATGCACCATTTGATCTGAATCGCGACGGAAAGATGAGCCCGGAGGAAAAGGCTCTGCGTGATTATACGATCATGAATACGTTCTTCAATGATGATGACGATGATGACAACTCCGGTGGTGGCGGAGGTGGAGGCGGTTGCCTGATCCCGTTCACTATCATGGCAGGGATAGGTGGCTCTGCGATAGCGGGGATTGCGTATGGGGTTGCGAAGTTGGTATTGAATTTGAAAGTGTAAATAATTAGTTACACTACATGTTTAGTCAGATTTATGAGCAATTTCAATGTAAAAAACTATCTGGGCGTGATGTAGCCAATCAAATACTGACTTTCATCTCCTACACTTTTTAGAATTCGAAGTTATGGTGGCAGTAGATAGGTCTAATGATTATGTTGTAGAAGCGCGAGAATTACTTCATTAACCAGGATTGAGGAAAACAAAATGGCGAAAATGATCGATAAGAAGCCTTCGTGGAAGGGCGAAGGATTGCTTTGGGATAGTTTAAACTATAACTTACCGAGTGATAATGTTGTGTACAATCAAAGAGAGATTAACGGAAGAGAGTACGACTTTTGCGTTATGGTTGAAAATCTGGGAATTCTTGTCATTGAGGTAAAAGGCTGGGATCCAGACAAAGTAACAGTCAATGGCGTGGATAATATCGAAGTTGAGGGATATGACGAACCCCAAGCATCGCCTAAAAAGCAAGCGAGAGCATATAGATTTGCGATTCTTAATAAAATATCTGCAAAATATAATGTTAGCCCACTTGTTTTAGATATGGTTTGTTATCCGTTTATTACAGAAGAGCAATATAAGACAATTAATCTGAATATTGTTTCTGAACCAGAATATACCCTGTTTAAAGAGGATATTGAAAACGGAGAAAAGCTTAATGCTAAGATACAGGGCATTTTCAACCTAAATAAGTTCATTCCTCATTTTGAGTTCACATATGATTTAATGTTAAGGATTCGACGGTCTTTAGAACCTTCGCTTAAAGAGGTACATACCAGCGTAGTAGCTCATCCATATTCTAAACTAAGAGCTTTTCCTGAAGAGGTATCACATGATTTTGCAAAACTAATTGTAGAAGAGTATTTTGACGGAATTAAGCAGGTTATTTTTGTTAGTTCCAAAAAAGATTATGATTTAATTCTGTCTCTCCTAAATAGTGGCTTAAAAGAGCATAATATTGATTTTGTAAATAATGAAGTACGTGTGGGTTATGAAAAAGGAATTGCTACTAATAATTCTGGAGATTCTCTTTCAGTTTTTAATTTTTCGATTTATATAGTTCCTTCGTTGGCAAGTATTTTTTTACAAAATGTTGAGGTCATTGAAGGGAAGACTGATGAAGATACATGTAAAGGTTTATCAGAGTTGTCTCTTATAACACCCTTTAATCTTCAACAATATGAAATTGAACATGCTACGACGGAACAAGACATATTAGTTGATGCGGGTGCAGGAACAGGAAAAACCTTTTCGATGGTTTCTCGAGTGGCTTTTTTGTGTAATAGAGCATCAGATGCTATTTCCAATTTGTCCGATGAAATAGCAATGGTTACGTTTACGAATGATGCGGCAATAAACATGAAAAAAAGACTGAAGCAAATGTTCATAAACTATTTTGTACTAACAGGCCGTGAAAGATTTTTAAAATATGTCGAAGATGTAGACAGATCTAGCATATCCACAATCCATAAATTTGCGATAGGGATAATGAGGGGAGAATCTCTCTATACTGGGGTGGGAACCAATTTTAGAATTTCATCTGATGAATATGAAAGAGGAAAAGCATATGACATATTTTTGGGAGAGTTCCTTGATGAAATGGAATCTGATAATAGTAATTTCGTAAATGAATTACCGGTTCCAATCTATGAGTTAAAAAAGAAACTGATGTCAATTGCAAACAAACTTCTGGATAAAAGTATTAACTTTGAATCTATTAAGCCTGCAGATATGGGGGTAGTAGTTGATAATAATATTCCATATTTTAATGATTTGCTTACTAAGGTCGTTTTTCCGGCAGAAGCTACCTATTTAGAAGCGATGAAACACAGTAATAGCATTGATTTGAAAGATTGCTTAGTTGAACTGGGGCGGATTCTTTCGAACGGCTGTGAAAGTATCGAAGATCTACGAATAAAGTATCTATTTATTGACGAGTTTCAGGATACGGATGATGTTCAGATTGAAATATTCCGAAAACTACAGAAATGTATTAATGCTGATTGCAAGATGTTTGTTGTTGGAGATCTTAAGCAAAGTATATATAGATTTAGAGGAGCCAAAATGAATGCGTTCCAAAGACTGCAAAATGGAAGGGAATCAGATTGGGCACATTTTAAATTGAATAGAAACTATAGGACTGATAGAAGACTTCTGGATATATTTGCTGGGATATTTCGAAACATGGGAAGTAGCGGTGTGCTTCCATATAATGAAAAAATTGACCAGCTTAAAAGTGATGTAATAACAGATGCAAATGTTAATGAATTATATGTTACGCTTCCTTGTCATGGAAAGGATACTGAACAGATACTAGAACTCCTTATTGAAACTATAACTGCTGAAAAAAACAGGATTGAGGAGACTATTAAAGAGAATAATCTTAGTAGAGAGGAGAGAACAATAGCCGTTCTTGTAAGAAGTAATTGGCAAGTAGAAAGCGTTGTTAAAGCCGCTGAAAAGAAAGGTATTAATGTTGAGGTTAGCTCAGGTGGAGATCTATACCAACTTCCATCTACTCTTGATTTGTACAAGCTATTGCTTGCTATAACTCACAATACCAGTCCGGTATATCTTGTCAATTTTATAGAGTCTAATTATACAAATTTGAAATTAAACTATCAGGCGTTACGTTGCCTATCTGAAGAGGAAAAACTTGATGAAATAACAAAAGTACTTGATCAGTTCTTTGAAAAGAGGATGGGAAAAAATTGGTCGAGTATTCTTGATGGGATTTATTCTCAACCTGTTTTGTTCGCATTAAAACAGTTGTTTGACGAGCTTCAGCCTTGGCAGAATTATAGTGTTGTACCGGATAGACAAAGATTATATATAGCTAATTATGAATACCTTTTGGAACAAATGATCAAGTATTCGAGAATAGATGCATTAACTCTAAATCAAATCATTCAATTCTTGAGTATTAATATTTTAACAGGTCAACAACAGTTATCTCGAACGACGGATACGGAGGATGATGGTGTACATGTGATTTGTACTACAGTTCATAAGTCAAAAGGATTGGAATATGGAACAGTAATTCTTCCCTACACATATGAAGATATTAGTGATACAAAGAAAGTTAAGCTTGAAGCCAGTTTTAATGATGACAAACTCGCATACACAGTTTTGTTTGAGAATGATATACGAGAGCACAATTCCAACTTTGATGACAGTAAAGAGGTCGATGAGCAGGTTGCTGAGGAAGCCAGGATTCTATATGTTGCATTAACTAGAACTATAAGAAATTGCATATGGATTCAAAATTTAGATAGTAATCCATATATTAGTTGGTCTACGTTGATGGAGGGTTAAGATGTCTATCGTTATATATTCGTACCATAATCCATATGAACTAAAGAAATCGGTTGAACTGTGGAATGAAATTTCATCATGTCCGTATTTTTGTGTATCACAGACACTTGTTAATGGATTGAGGGCCATCTATGGTGGTGATTTCCAAATTGGAAGAGTTACTACAGTAAAGAATTTAACGGACTCTTTATATAAATCCTGGGTAAGTACATCTTGCGCTGTAAAGCAACATGCCGATATTGACAATCTAATAGTTGGGGCTGGGGAGGAATCTGGATTAAACAACAATGAGATCGAGAATATAAAAAAATCGTTTTTGTTCAATAGAGATGAGGTTTTCACTAGCATTCGCACAATGTTTGAATTGCGGATGAATCCTGATCATATTGTCGAGAAGTATCTAACTCCAGAGCAGAAGTTTATAGTTTCAGTCTATAAGAGAATTATTGCTTCCGATAAGATTAAAGATTTTTCCTTAGAGGAGTTATTTGATGAGAATGAAATAGACGACGCAATTTACTCGGCTATGAATACAGCAAAGGAGAATGCTGCGGTTGAGGAATCATTATCTGTGGAAAACATGGATAGAATAGTTATTCATGGAGTACATCAGTTTTCTCCGCTTATGCTCCGTGCAATTGAAGAGATTGGGAGATATAAAAAGGTTATTTTGTTGTTCAATTATCAAGATCAGTTCAAGACAGTATATCAGACATGGATTGATATTTATTCCGCTTTTGATTGCAAAATGATTGATTTTAAAGGGGACGAATATCATCCGGTAGATTCCTCAAAAAAGTATTATGAGGGCAATTTATTGGCTCAGAATATGGGAATGCTTTTGAACGGAAGAAAATCTGATATTACAGTCAAAAAACCATATAGATTAATAGAGTTTGATAATATGACAGAATTTGCAGGATATGTGGCGAAAGTTTTTGAAGACGCTGAAAAAGCAAACCCTGATCATCCTATGAGCTCTATGAGAGAACAGATCTATGCAGCAGATAGCTCGGCCAACGATATACTGAAAATATATTTCCCAGAGCAGTTTGGAGAAAGGCAGTTTTTGAACTATCCGTTAGGACATTTCTTTGTTGCGGTGGCAAATATGTGGGATCCGGAAACAAATGGGATAGTTATATCTGACATTAACGACATCCGAGAGTGTCTTAGTGCAGGGATCCTATCAGAGAAACAACCAGGCAGTCTTATTTCGACATTTGGGAAAATGGAGTCGCTTTTTGAAGGCGCTCTTTCCACGGACGAAATGCTTGCAAGAATAAAGAAAGTTAAAAAGAACAAGAAATTTATATCGGATGAAAAACGGTTGGGATATGTTGGGCACATATCGTATTATTCGATTGATATAGATGAAATCAAGGAACTAGAAAATGCCTTGAATGATTTAGAAGAATTGGCATCTTTTTTCTATGAGGATTTCGAGAAAAGACCCAACAATTTTAAAGAGTTTTATAAGAAACTCAAAAAGTATTTACAGGAGGAAATAATTGAAGAACGAGAATTGAGCGAAGATTTTACAGATATAATCAATAGGGTTTTGGCTAGATTAGATGAAGTGGATGGAATAGATGCTTCTGCATCATTTGAGTGTCTTAAATCAACTATGTCTTTGTATTTAGTTCAAGAAACCAAACCTGGGAAATCGGCAAATTGGATAGTTCGAGACTTTGAACAGATTGATGGTGACGTACTTAGGACATCAAAAGAAAAAGGGAAAAGTGTTCTCCATTTTGCATGCCTGACAGATGAGGATATTGATTCTGTTAAGAAAAGAGAGTTTACATGGCCACTAACGAGTGATTTCTTTGAAGTGGCTCAGAATCCAGTAGATTGGAAATACCAAGTCTATGTAAAAGCTAAGAAGGAATATAAAAACTTTAAGAGATATGCTTTGATCTATGGGTTGGAGTTCAATAGGGGTGATTATATCCTGAGCTATGTTAAGAGGGATGGGGATTTTGAAAGAGAACCATATTATTTATTGAAAATACTTGGAATCGAGAAAGAAAGAAATATAGACCGTAGACTTAATAAAAAACACGAGGATGTATCGAACATTAGGTTTACTAAGATTGGATCGGGGCAATATTCACAATATGATTATTACAGATATAGGATTTGCAAAAAAAGATTTCTTTTGGAGTCTTTGATTGAAGGAAATACTATATATAAGGATGATTTTCTGTTGAGTAAATATCTTGAAGTATGGGTGGAAAATGAAGTTAAGGAAAGCATGCAGGGGCTTCCGAGCAGTGAGTTGATTCTGATTGAGAGATTGAATGAAACCTATGACGAATTAAAGAAGTATTTCCCATACACACTAAATGTAAATCGGATAGACATTATAAATAATGTTCGAAATAGAATTAGTGGAGCTAAGTCATTTCCTGTCTTATCGGATGAAGATAGAAAATTCATGATGATTAGGGAACTTTTTATATATAAGCAGTTGAAGAACCCCAAGAAATTTAACATGGATGTGCTAAAGGATAAGTTTATTGATTTATCGCCAAATAAGATCGCGGAGGAGCTGTCAAATGATAATCTCGAAGTGATGAGATATAAGAGTGAAACAGATATTTGGTGCAAGTATTGCACAAACAGAGAAATATGTGTGGCATATTATGCTCATGTTGAGTAGTTACTGGAGGCTTCTATGTTAGGTGAGAAAATGTATGTGAGATGCCCCGCAGATAACGAAAATATGGCCGAGCCGAGAGTGTTTGTTTGCGGACAAATAGTGAGTGTAGATGAATTCAAGAAAACGGTGGAAGTGAAAATAAATGATCCGTTTAAAAATCTTGTGTTTTTTGAAGACTTACCTAGAGGGACAGTAGAATACCCCACAAGTGTTGTTGATAGATGCAGTCTATTTATCGGCTCTTTAGTTGTTTATAAAAGTCAGGTGCATAAAATCCTTTCATGTCAAAAACAGAGGGATGAGTACTATTACTATTATTTACAAAATCAGGGCGATAGGTCTGTTAATAAAGTATGTGAAAAAAACATTATTGCAAGTTTTAACAATGGACAGATTGATTCCTCGATTCAACTAAAAAGATATGAATTTCAAAATCCTTGTTGGTTTCTGGGGAGAGCAGTTGTTTCTAAAAGTATGAACGTGTTGGACAACTCTATATATGGATTTAAGGAACTTGCAGGGTCTAAGATTTATTTGATGCCCCATCAGGTTAATAGTATTATGCGTTGCCTTCAGGAGAATCCTTGCAGATATATGCTTGCAGATGAAGTCGGCATGGGAAAGACTGTTGAGGCAATTTCAGTTTATAAGATTTTTACACTTAACGAGAGCAATACAAAATCACTCATTATTGTTCCGGAGGCGTTGAAGGCTCAATGGACCTCTGAACTATTACTGAAATTCAATATTCCGATTGGCATTTCAGCGAATAATAATTCATTGATAGTTAAAACAATCGAGGAATTAGAGCAAGAAGAACTTACCCAGAAGTGGGATTTTTTGATAATTGATGAGGTTCATAGATACATTTTTAATCCTAATGATTATCAGATTGTACATAAGCTGAGTCAGAAAGCTCGCAATGTACTTATATTAAGTGCAACGCCGGTTCAGCAGAAGAAGGAAGAATATTTAAACCTTCTCAGACTATTAATGCCGCAAAAATATGATCAGTTTAGCTCCGACAGATTCGAAGACTTAATAAATAAGCAAGGGAAAATAATACAGAAGACAGCGCTAATTCTTGATGATTTAGGAGATTTTGAGGATGAAATTGAAAGCGCTCTAGAAAATATGGATTCGCATGAATCTGAGGAGTGCCAAGAATTGTATGAAGAGATACATGATGATTTGGAGGAAATCTGTGAAGAACTTGATGATAAGAAGCTGAAGGAACTATTGGACAAGATCAGCATAGATTCGAGTGATCTAGGGGTTTATGACATCAAAGTAATAATATCTTATATCTGTGGAAACTATCAGATCGAGAGCAATATTATTAGAAACCGGAGAAAAATATTAGAGTCTGACGATGAGGAAGAGAAGCTTGTAGCTTCAAGAGATCTTCTGGAACTCACGTATAATCCTGATAATGACCGAAATGTATATGAATATCTTAGCTATGAAGAATTGTCTAATTGGGCGATACATGGCATTGAAGCCGGTTCACTAGAGATAGAAAAGGATATAAAGCCACTATTATCCTCATTCTTTAGTTCACCATGGGCCTTTGGCAAAGAATTAGATAAGTACGATTTAGATGAGGTAAAAGAGAATGTAGAAAGGTGGGCGGAAAACGAACAGTACAATATTGATCATATAGAAGATATTTTAAATGATCCAGATAGTTATAGCGAGAGCTTTGCCTCCAGGCTTGTTGTAGTAATCAATGCGCTTTTTGATGAGTTTTATGACAAGAAAGTAGTTCTGTTTACCAATTACATTGCAACATTTGAGGCATATAAAAAGGCGTTAATTAATTCATTTCCAGAAGAAGAGATCAGCTTTTTTGGCGCGAATATGCCTACGGATGAAATCGAATTAAATGCTTACAGATTTCAGAATCAAAAAGATTGCCGCATTATTTTGTGTGATTACACAGGAGGAGAGGGACGCAACTTCCAATGCGCTGATTACGTGCTTCATATTGATCTTCCATGGGATGCTAGTGCCATTGAACAAAGAATAGGAAGATTAGACCGTCTAGAACGCGATATGTCAAGACCTGTTGTCTATTCGGTTGTTGTTCATACAGAAAAAACTTTTGAGGATGCGCTGTTTAATTTCTTTAAAGAAGGTCTGCATATTTTTAACCAGTCATTGAGTGGCATGGAAATAATAATGAAAGACATAAATGATGAGATTATATCAGCTATAAAGGATGATTTTAAGTATGGGCTATTTGAAAAAATACCGGCCATAGTTGAACTCGCCAATAAGATGCGAGATGAGATTCGCAAGGAGCAGAATTTTGATGCGGCGGGATTTATTTACAGGCCAATGTATTCCGAACTGAGAAGACTTATAGATTACTATACACGTAATGAAAACGAATTGTTTTCTGTAACTATGTCTAATTGGGCCAGCCTTGCAGGATTTCGTGGAAGTATGAAGAAAACAGGAGAAATCACTTATTCTGCATCTTCTTTTTCTCCTAGATCTGCTATCAATTCTCAATTAATTCCGCCCAGATGGAATGACTATTTAAGTACCGAACAAAATAGGTTTCTCGTTAGTGTTCAAGAGGCCTATGATAAGAAAATGGCGAGGAAAACTCAAGACCGTTCTATAAGAGGAACTTTTTCGAGAAAGCTTGCGATAGAGAATGATTATTTACACTTCTTTGCACCTGGAGATGAGGTCTTTGATTGCATAGTGGATAATGCTATTAATTCATGCAAGGGCTGTTCGAGTGCGTTTGCCGTTAAATGCGGTAGAACATGGACAGGGTTGATTTACACATGGTCTATTGAGCCAAACACTGTATATTTGCTGGATAATGGTGTGTCAATGTATTCGATGAGTCCATATCGAAATTATTTATTGTCCGACCAGGTAATATCCCCTATTTCGATTATGAATGATGATGGCTTAAGTGACGAAGAGATTATAAGGGAGTATTCGGCAATTATCAATAGAGGCTTCGTTCAGTCCAAAACGGTTCATCTTGGGAAAAGGAGCAGGGAGGCCGGGTTTTTAAAGGATGTTTTCGAAGGAAGGAATATTGATTGGTTTAGAAATCAGTTTGGTGGAGAAAAATGGCGTGAATTGATTTCGACTTCTAGAAAGGACTCACATGACAGAGCGCTGGAGATTTTTAAACGAAAATCAAATATAAAAGGCGCTCGCGAAGAAATGGAAAGATTACTTTCTGCCAGAGTAGCAAACAATGATTATTATGATTTGGATGATGCAGGAATTGAAGAATTGAAAAGAACACAAGAAATAATAATGGAAGCAATTAGGCACCCCAAAATACGCTTAGAATCAGCGGCTTTTATCATGATGATAGGTGATAAAAATGAGTAAAAAGCAATTAGTTGATTATGCTATCAGGATTTTGAACGGAGAAGACATAGGGATTATAGAATATGCTGCAACTGATTCTGTTGATGATTTTAGATACAAGACAGTAAAGCGTCTGATTCGAGCGCACGAATTATTTCGGAATAATTCTGATTATATTGGGGATTTTTTAATCGCTTTTAGGGACTATATGATTACATTTGATATGCCCGCAGCATATCATCTTAAAGCTCTTAAGGATATTGAAAACTATGGGATGTCGTATGATGTGGAAGAGGAGAGTTTTTTCGCAACACTCCAGGCACCTAAATATGTGAATGATTCGTTTGTTAATGATGCATTTATTAAGAAAGAATCTAAAAAAAATAAAACTGTAGAAGGATTACTGACTGATCCGATGATTTATGAATTGACCGGATATACTCATTTTAAATCTATGGATCAGAAATTGGCTGTATATGGAGCTCTTAATACTCCGAACGGATATACAACCCTCGTTTCTTTGCCTACGGGGGGCGGAAAAAGTTTGGTAACACAAACAATTTCATATCAAAAGGATGGCTTAACAATAGTAATTGTTCCCACAGTCTCTCTTGCCATTGATCAGGAAAGAGTAACTAAAACTGTAATAAAGAATCGTGATAATGAAAACGAAATATTCTGTTATTCAAGCGGGGTGAGTGCTGGGCCAATCATTAAAGCAATTAATGATAAAAAGGCCAAAATTCTATTTATATCTCCAGAGGCAATTCTTGAAAACCCTGGATTTGCAGAAGCTATAAAGGATGCAAATAAGGGAAGATATTTGAAAAATGTAGTGATAGATGAAGCGCATATAGTTGTGGATTGGGGGGCTTCATTTAGAGTAGATTATCAGTTTTTAGAGGCATGGAGAAATATGCTTTTGATGACTAATCCAGGTCTCAGAACAGTATTATTATCTGCAACGTTTGAAGATAAGTGTGTTGATATATTGAAGAATTTGTTTGAAATTGATGGGAAGTGGGTGGAGATAAGGTGTGATGCTTTGAGACATGAACCAAGATTTTGTGTTGACAGAGCAAAAGATTATGAAGAGAAACAAAAGCATATTCTTGAATTGATAAGAAAACTTCCGCATCCGATGATCGTTTATGTATCAAGACCGGCAGAAGCAGAACAGATTAAAAAAATGTTATCAAATAACGGTATAAGAAATGCTCGCACATTTACAGGTTTAACCGGAAGTGCTCAAAGGAGACAGTTGATCGATGAGTGGGTGGATGATCAGTTTGAAATCATGATAGCTACATCAGCTTTTGGCGTGGGAGTTGATAAGCCGGATGTTAGAACTGTCCTTCACACTTATATTCCTCAGAATGCAAATACTTATTACCAAGAGCTAGGAAGAGGAGGGCGAGATAGACTCCCCTGTCTTAGTGTAGTGTGCTTGCAGCCTGAAGATACTACCATTGGACGAGATAGGATAAATAAACGAGTATTAACATCTAAAAAAATAGTGGATAGATGGGATAGTCTGTATAATAACGATTTGTCCAAACGCGTCTCAAATAATCGAGTGTTTATTGATACTACAATTAAACCGAATTATTCGGGCGCGGATGAATTTGATGATTCGCCAACAAGTGATGCAGATATGAACTGGAACATTTATGTCTTGCTGTTCTTGCGTAGGTATAATCTCATACGAATCATGGAAGTGAAAATAGAAAATGGCCATTATATGATTCTAATAGAGATTAAAGACGAGCGGCTATTATCAATCGACGATACATTAAGAGCTCATATCGACGAACTTAGAGGGCAAGAGTGGAATTATTACAGTTCTTCGTATAATCGAATATCCGAATCATTAAGGAAAAATTCCATACGGTGTATTTCTGAATTGTTTTATGATACGTATTCTAGAGTATATGAGTATTGTGCAGGCTGTAATAACCATAATTATCCGATAGTAGGAGACTCACATAAATTTCCATTAAAGAAAAGGGTGACTGAACCGTTGAGGACATTTTCGGAAGAGCAATTACGCCCCTTTGGAGATTCGACTGAGTTGGCCGTGAGCGTGACTGATAATAGCATTGTTGATGTTGTTAATCGACTTGCTGGAAAAGGATTGTCTACGATAGTTATTCCTGACAATTATGAAGACAGTATGGAATTGCTACAAATTGGAGTAAAGAGAAATCTATTAATTATTTCATTTAGCGATATGTTTAATCTCCAAAAGTGTAATGCTTACTACTACACGAGTGGGTTGATTTGCGTTGTGTATTCTGATAATGAAAATGATATCGGATCACAGTATTTAGCTATAAAGAATAATGTGTGTGGGAAACCTTCAACCAGGGTTTTGCATATTATTAAACGAAATGTGTATATTAGTGAACTTGGAAAAAACATCCTAGAATTGATCGACGGTCCAAGCATTTTGACAAGTGCTTTATATGCATAGAAAAGAGAGGAAAAGTTATGTTTAAGGACAAGATGGTCACACCTGCTATACCCGAGAGAGTATATACCTTGTGCAAAATCGTGGAAAAAGAACCATTGAGCTCATCTGAAATTAAAGAAAAAATGGAACCGGAGTATTTAGCTAATGGAACTGTGTATTATAACGATTATAAAAATGCTGCAGAAGAATTGGGATTGATCACTATTTCAGATGACCTGATAAGCTTAGCAGTTTCTCCAAAAACGATAAAAACTATAGAAAACATGCGCGCTTTCATTAATTCGGAGTTGGAAAAGTTTAATAATGGTCAGTTCTATTTGGTTACAAATGCATATTATGAAAAAGGAAGTGACATTCTAAAGGAAGATAAGAATATTGCCAATCTGGCGCCGATGTTCGCACAAATAACAGGAGTACAGGTAGATGCAGTAGCAATGCGTGCCTGGAGATTTTGGGCTGCGTTTCTTGGTTTTGGATACTTACAGGATATGTTTATAATTCCCAACGCAAATGTGTTTTTAAAGGATGTTATCCTTAGTTCAGGATTAGAAAAAGGAAAAATGTATTCGACAAGTGAGTTTGTTGAAGCAATTCTTCCTATGGCTAGTATTGTCATACCAGATCCAAATAATAGAAAGTTTAATTATGGTGTATCGAATGGCTTAAGGACTCTTCAAGATGAAGGATTTATTAAGATGGAGCATATACTAGATCAAAAAGATATGTGGACATTATATCCGCTGATCGCTTATTCGAATGATTCAACAATTACGAATATTAAAATAGTGTAGGAAGGAGCACACCAATTGAATTCAGAAATAGCAAAGGAACGAATTTCATATGTTGCAAGACCGGATTCTATCACATCCTCGGATGGTGATTTTTTGGCGACTCATGTTGCAATTAAAAAACTGAAGGTTCTGGATAAATTCGAATTAGCTCCTACAGGCGGAAAATCCCATACTGAAGAGGAACTGTTTAGGGATTATATAAGTAATCCCGAAGATAAACATCAGTTTATAGCAGTATACGGGCAGAGTGGAACCGGTAAATCCCATCTGATTAGATGGTTTGAAGCAAGATATGAGCAGAATAAACCTAAAGACGAGGTTATTCTGTTTATTCGTCGAAGCGATAATACTCTTAAGGGAACTATCCGTCAGCTTCTTGAAAAACCAGAGGTTCAGGGAATAGCTAATAAGGATGTATATGAAAGATTGGTTAAAGCAGCGATCTCTGTTGAAGAGAATAAGCTGAAGGATATGATTTATCATAATTTCATAATTGAAGTTAATAATGATAATGATGAACAAGACTTAAAAATCACTAATGTGAAAAGAAAAAGATTGGTTTCATTGTTGAATAACGAGGTAATGCATGATCACCTTATGAGTGAAAAAGGCCCTATAGAACGTATGTATTCAAAAATAGCAGAACATACGTTGGTAGATCGCGACACAATTGCGCAATTTCAAGCGAGTGATTTTGTCGTCTCGTCTGAATTGTTTGAGGATTTGAGCAGTGCAGGGGCGGATCCTAAAGCTGAGAAAATGGCTCGGGAATTGATGTCGGATGAGGGCCCTGAAGAGGCAAAGAAAATAGCGGATTATCTGAATCAGTTTGTTGGAGAGGTAATCCAAAGGTGTGCGGGTATTGAACCCGGAGATTTTAAACAGATTTTTTTGGATATTCGAAAAGAATTATATAGGTTGGACAAGAAGCTAACTCTGTTCATAGAGGATGTTACATCCTTTACAGGTGTAGATACTGCACTTTTAGATGCATTGATTGAAGAACATACAGGAAAGCGAGATGGAGAAAACCTCTGCCGAATTTCATCTATTATAGGTACAACAAATAACTACCTGCAGAACAATTTTAAGGATAATCATAAGGATAGAATAACAAAATATATATATATACCTAGTGATGTGCTTGATGAAAGTGGGTTATATGAATTTGTGGCAAGATATCTGAACACAATGTCCCTAACAGAAGAAAGTATATCTGATTGGGTGATAAATCATGCAAATCCGGAGGATTACCCCATTCATGATGTAATAGAAGGAAAAAAATGGGAGTATGTGACTATTAATAATGGTAAAAGGATATGCCTATATCCTTTTACCAAAAGAAGTATCGTGTATTTTTATAGTAATGTACTTCAAAATGGTCATCAGACACCCAGATACATCATTAGAGATATTATTGAGCCGGTGGTAAGGGATGCCATTTTCAATAAAGAACATTTCCCCAGTATAGAAATTGTTAATGTAAATGATAATAGAATACTCAGCACTAGGATTCATACGCAGATAAGTGATGAGAAAGAAGCGGATCGCTTATTAAAATTCTTAAGCATTTGGGGTGATGGAACACCAAATCAATATGATAAGAATAATGAAGTATATATTTCTGACATTCCCAGGGGAGTATTTGATGATTTTAGCCTTCCGATTCTTAAACTGGATATCGTTGTCCCTCCTACGGAGGGTAAACAACCGGTTGTAGAACAACCAGTTGCCCCTAATACCATAGTTGTTGAACAGAGCACAGATGCTGTTCCTGCCGCAAAGATAAAAAAGGTTGATGATGCTAATAAACTGCTGACTAAATGGACAAACGAGCACATTATAGACATTTCAGCAACTGTTGGAGCAGCTGGAACGATTCATTCTGCAGTGTATGATGAGATTCCGGATTACCTTTATACCGCAATTAACTGGCAGGCTGAAGGTGTTACACTTGATAACGCTAAAAAGGTGAAAGATTCATCATTACTGTTTGTCGCATTGGAGGGACAGACTAAAAAGGAAGGATTGTATATTCTCCCTGCTAGTTGGAACAGTATAAATATCATATTGGCTTTTATTCGATGGAAAGAGTATGGAAATAAGAGTTGGAATTATCCGGATGCAGATTTTGACGCATATCTTATAACAACCTGGACAGAATCTATAAAAAAGGAATTGGTAAAAAAAGTAAGAGAATACAAACCTGGAAAAGAAGCCCTATATATTGAGGCAGCTATTTCGGCAGAGATTTACAGAACAATTCTGAATGGCGAGTTCAGAGAAAAGACCTTGAAAAACTTTAATTCTCAAGTGCTATTGGCAAGTAAGCCAAATAAGGCAAGTACAAATTCTCATTGTAAAGAATGGAATTCTCTTGTTAGTCTTATGGGTCAGAAAGGAGCCGATCAGAATAATCAACAGACAGTACGTGGATATTTCAATATTGAACAGGCGGGAGCAAGATCTGTAGTAGTCCTTGATGCACCTTTACTCTCGAAAGTTTTTGGCAAGATAAAACGTAATAAACTGGTGATTCCCGATGAGGATAAGCAGCTTGATGATAAGGTTAAACTCAGAAAGGATGCCTATGCGTTCCTTGATGACATTGTTGAGAGAATAGATAGTGTTGCCAAGGCAGAGTTGGAGCTGGGGAGAGACAAAATCCAAAGGATCTATGATGCATTTGGTGATGATGAGGTAGGAGAAGAGGAACTGGCTGAGTTTGTTGATAGAGCAAAAAAATTCTTTGCTGAAGCAAACCAAACACAGATAAATGTCAAGGAGTGTTCTTTTGATGGTGTTAAGAAGCTTCCGCAAATTGAAAAAGCAATTTCAGACATAGCCAGTGTATTGGACGAAACAGATCCTTTAACTATTATTATGGCTTTTTCTGGCGACCCGGTTACTGTTATTAACCCGCTGATTGAGCTGATAGACAATCTAGAAAACGAAGTCGAAAAGGCGAAGACACAGATAAGCAGTAAGCTTTCTCTAATTGGTGGAGATAGTGCTGGTGGTGAAGATTCAGGAAGATACGATGCTGAACTAAAGTGCATACTTGCCAATAAATCCAAATTGGAAGGGATGGTGAACGCATGATTTTTGAAGAATTAGCAAAAACAACAAAAGATATGCAGGTCTTGCAAAAAAAGATGAGCATTCAGAGAAATAGGGATGCGCAGGAAGCAACGGATGCTAAATTTCGAGTGCTTTTAAGTCAAGCCGACCAATTCGTTGCGGCAATTGATTACTTATACTCAAATACTTGTTCTGAAACTAATACAGAAATTATTAACAGTATTACAGATGTATTAAACACATTAGAATCTGCGATTGATTCAGGATTGGCTGATTCTGATACCGTAGTGAAAGCTGAGAATATATATAAAAACACTCAAAATGAGATGAAAAAAGACTGGACCAAGAAGTATTCTGAGCTTACGGGGGCAACTGTCAGCACTCTTGAAGCAATCAAGGGGATAGCAACAGATAAAGTCGATGAGTGTGTTGAGAAAATCAAGACTGCTAGTGCCTGGGAATCAAGCTCGCAGCAGTTGGAGAGTATGAAGGAAGGCCTTGACGAAGCTGAAGAGCTCATTCTTAGCCTGGGCTTGGATGAAGAAATCAAGACTTTTCTGCAGAACACTACAGATGGAAAGGCAACATTAAAAGATCTAAACGATAAAGTATTGAAATGGATTAGAGATGAAGGACTTGAGAATAAAATTAGAATATCGTTTGCAAAAGTTATTACAAAACTATGATAGGTTTTATAGGGAATAATATAAAGGAATAGACTAATATGGCTATATCAAAAGAGTTAATAGATGGATTATTGGTTACAATTCAAAACCTGTATTTGGCAGATGATATTCCATGGATGATCGGTTATTCGGGTGGGAAGGATAGCACCGCAGCTGTTCAATTGGTGTGGATGGCTATAGAAAGATTGCCTGTCAAGGATCGAAAAAAAACTATTCACGTGATGAATACGGATACACTGGTAGAGTCTCCAGTAGTATCAAAATGGGTAGAGAATTCATTGGAACATATGAAGAAAGAAGCTGACCGTGGGCGGCTTCCTTTTGTTCCTGTGAGACTTATTCCAGACTACGATAATACATTTTGGGTAAATTTAATAGGTAGAGGATATCCTTATCCTAGGATGAAGTATCGCTGGTGTACAGACCGATTGAAGATTAAACCAGTGAACAATTTTATAAAGAATAAAATTGCAGAGCATGGAGAAATCATACTTGTCTTGGGGACAAGAAAACAAGAAAGTTCAAGACGCAATCGTACTATGTCGAATCTTGAGAAAAAAAGAGTTCGTGATTTATTGAGCCCCAACCCTACGCTTGCAAATGAGCTGGTTTTTTCACCTATGGAATCGTGGTCAGATGATGATGTTTGGTCTTTTTTAATGCAGTATAAAAATCCATGGGGATATTCAAACATGGATTTAATGACCATGTACAGAGGGGCTACTGCTGACAATGAGTGTCCTCTTCAAATCGATAAGTCCGCTCCATCATGTGGCAAAAGTAGGTTTGGTTGTTGGGTGTGCACAATGGTTGAGAAGGATAAATCAATGGAAGCAATGATAGCCAATGATTCAGAAAAGGAGTGGATGGCTCCGCTGTTGGAATTTAGGAATGAGTTTGGAAATGAGGATGGTGATAGAGAACGTAGAAGCTTTAGAAGAATGAAGGGGACGTTGCAAGGGAATTATGGAAAACTCTTTCATGGCCCATATATAAAAGAAGTTAGAGAAGAGTGGTTAGAAAAGCTGCTGAGAATTCAAAAGGATATAAACGAAAATGGTCCTGATGAATTTCATGATCTAGAATTGATTAGATTGCCTGAATTACAGGCAATTCGAAGAATATGGGTAAATGAAAAGCATGAATTTGATGACTCTTTACCCCGGATTTATGAAAAAGTAATGGAAAGACCCTTTACAGATCCGGAATGGATTCATAACGATAGTTTTTCCGAGGAGGAATGGGAAATCTTGAAAAGGACATGTCAAGAACTATATCCGGATGAAGAGCTGGCGTTTGAAATGATGTACACATTGATTGACATAGAAAATAAGGCGTCTGGAGTGAGTCAGAGAAAGAGTATTCTTGAGGATATAAATAGTACGATCACCAAAACATTTTATAGAGATGAGGAAGATGCGACAAATTTCTATTCGGATATGATGGTTAGAAAAAAAGAGAATGGTGGAAAGTATAATGAGAAATTCCTTGATTTTCAGCCTATAGAGTCTGAATTTGATAATGATGAGGATGAATGATTTATGATTATAAAGAGGCTTCAATTAAACAATTTCGGTGTATACGCGGGACTAAATGAATTCGATTTTGTTAGCAATAAGCCGGTTGTTCTTATTGGCGGAATGAACGGGCGCGGAAAGACGACTTTTCTGGAAGCTGTACTTCTCGCCCTTTACGGTTCTAATTCTTTTGCGTATGCAGAAAGCGATCAAAAATCGTATTCGCAGTATTTGAGATCTTTTGTAAATAGGAACTCGGAAGATAACATTAGCAGCGTGGAATTAGAATTTGAAATAAATACAGGCATTAAAGAATCCTATGTAGTAAAAAGGCAATGGGAAACAGAAAGCAAGCGCCCTAAAGAACAGATTTTCGTATTTAAAGATGGCGAAAGAAATGAGTTCTTAACTAATAATTGGGCGATGTTTGTTGAAAACATACTTCCCAGCGCATTATCGAGTTTTTTCTTCTTTGATGGCGAGAAAATAGCTGAACTGGCTGTCGATAATACCAATATCCAGTTAAAGAATTCAATTCGTTCTATGCTTGGTATTTCTGTACTAGATGTTTTAAATAATGATATTATGCGCAATCTGAAGAAAGTGAATAGAACTGAGTTAAGTGATAAATCAAAAGATAAAATTCAACAGTTAAGAGATGAGAAGGAAGAGACTTCAGCACAAGTGGCTCAAATTGAAGACAGTTTGATGAAGGCCAATCAAAAACTAATAAAAGATAATGATGCTTTAGAGAAGCTTCATCAATTATATGCTGCAAAAGGTGGAGATGCCGTAGAAAAACAACAAGAAGTGCTAAAACAACGTGCGGAATGTACTGCGGAGATGAATGCCGCGCAAGAGCAAATATATGGTCTGGTCGCAGATGCGTTGCCCCTAGCGTTAGTTGATGAGCTGATATCTGATATAAAGCTACAAGCGACAGATGAGCATTCTGATTTTATTATGCAGGAAGCGTTGAAGCAGCTAGATGTATTATTTGATGAATTCTCATCATCGTATTCTGGGAAACTTGACGCAGGGAGAAAGTTTATAGAATATGTCAAAAATCAAACGGGGAATAGAGAGACCGAAACTATTTATGGGCTTTCTGAACAAGCTCTCTTCCAAGTGAATTCTTTAGTAGAAAGTGTGATAGAAGATGCGGTAACATCAACTAAAGACACAATTAGGAAGAAAAATAAGATAATAAAAAAGATAAATGAATTAGATAGTTATTTGACGCTTGATGTTAATGATAAAGAACTTAAGGGAATATATAAGAAGATTAAAGCTGCAGAACAAAAAATCATTGAAGATAAAGTGGTGATAGCTGAACTGGAACAAAAAAGAAGCTCAGCAACTTCTAGATTAATGATTGCCACATCGGAGTTTAGTAAATGCGTAGAAGCATACCTTTCAACCGCTGAATTGAGTGATAGCACTGATAGGGTAGTTAAATACTCCAATATGGCACTAAATATAATTGAAAGGTATCAAATTGAACTTCAAAAGAGAAAGACAGATGTATTGGCCAAAACAATTACAGATTGTTATAAAAAATTGGCAAATAAAAAGAATCTCATCAAATCAATAAAAATGGATCCGGAGACATTGGATTTATCTTATTTAGCTGCAGATGATGAAGTAATACCAAAGGATTCCTTATCCGCGGGAGAGAAGCAATTAATGGTAATTTCAATCTTATGGGCGTTGGCAATATGCTCAAAGAAAAAGCTACCAGTAATTATAGATACTCCATTATCACGATTAGATTCTTCACATAGAGCAGCATTAATAACAACATATTTTCCTAATGCCGGAGAGCAAACCATAATTCTTTCGACGGATACTGAGATTGATTCGAATTATTATAAAATGATGAAAAAAAATGTCGGTGATGAGTTTACGTTAAATTATAATGAAGAACTGAAAAGCACTTCTATTGAGCGTGGTTACAAGATTGGAGCTAATAAATGATAGTCAAACAAATACGTTTATCTCAACAAGCGAAAGATCAGTTATCAAGGTTAAAGGGTAAGACCGGTGTAAAAAACTGGAATATCCTGTGCAGATGGGCTTTGTGTTATTCGCTGAGTGAGAAAACAATTCCTACGGACATACAAATACCGGCTGATAGCAACCTCGAAATGTCTTGGTATACTTTTGGGGGTGATTATTATGAATTATATGAGGCATTAGTCAAGGCATGGTGCATAAAAATGAAACTAGATACCGATGATGAGACGGTTGCTAAGTATTTTCGACTAAACCTTGAACGCGGAATAGCACACTTGAGCGGAACCGGATTTATAAAGAGCGTAGAGGACTTGGCTAATATTGCCATAAAGGGGTATTAATCGTGAGTGTGTATTTGGATTATAATGCATCGGCACCTATTGATGAAAGAGTACTAGATAGTATGGTTGATGCTTATAAAAATAAAATTGGTAATGCTGATAGCAGAACACATGAATTTGGTGAACGAGCTAGAACCGTCGTGGAAGATGCCCGAAAACAGGTTGCATCTCTTTTGGATGTTAATTCTGATGAGGTGTTTTTTACGAGCGGGGCCACAGAGAGTAACAATATAGCAATTCAAGGTCTGCGTGAATATGCAGAAAGAAACAATAAGAAGCATATCATTACGACGGCCATAGAGCATAAATCTGTTCTGGAAACGGTTAAATACCTATCAACACAGGGGTTTGAAGTAGATCTTATTTCACCTGACATAACAGGACGTGTTGATCAGGATGAAGTACTAAGTAAGGTAAGATCAGATACTTTACTTGTTAGTGTTATGCATGTGAATAATGAAACCGGAATAATACAGCCGGTAAAAGAAATAGGAGATTTTCTTACAGATAAGGATGTGTTTTTCCATGTTGACGCGACGCAGAGTTGTGGGAAATTGGTCGAAGAAATAAGGGCGCTCAATTATAATATGCTTTCTTTTAGTGCTCATAAGCTTATGGGTCCCCAAGGAATTGGTGCTCTTATTCTTAAAAGGGACAAGTTTAAGCTTCCACCTGTCAAATCTGTCTTGTTCGGAGGACAACAAGAGCACGGAATTCGTCCGGGGACTGTTCCGGTAGCTTTAGTTGTTGGGTGTGGAAAAGCATGTGAAATAGCAGAACTAGAATATGGTAAGAATAAAACGCATTTGGAAGAGATTAAAAATGCGCTAATACAGACTCTTGATAAATCTGGAGTAGAATACAGCATCAATGGCGATCCGGAATTTTGCGTATCCAGTACTTTGAACCTATGCATAAAAGGTGTGTCATCAGAAGCACTTATGATTTCGACTAAGCAGTTCTGTGGAATATCGAATGGGTCAGCTTGTACCTCCAAGAGCTATTCACCAAGCTATGTCTTAAGCGCGATGGGAATAGATAAGAATCTGATAGAAGCCTCAATAAGAATAAGCTGGGGACCTATGACAGATAAAGATGAAGCAGTGAAAAACTTTGAAGATTTATTAATTGTAGCAAAACAAATAGCAAACTAGAGAGAAAGCATGGATCAAGAGTTACATTTTGAAATAGTATACGAAAACAATTTGGACACTAGTAAATTTGCCCGTATGTTTAACAATAAGGCGCAGAGTTATAAGTTCTATTGGTTTGAAGCTATATTAAATCTGACAAAGGATTCAGATGAAGATATTACATTTGAAGAAGTTATAGATGAGATGATTTGCGAAGCGTGGCATACCGTAACACATTATCATCTTAGACTTGGTCCGACTGTAAATGGGAATGCAGAAAACTTTTTGGAACATGCAATTAATACGCTGAATATAATCGAGAAAGAATTGCCTCAGAACCCTTCTAAGGACGAACTAAAAATAGCAATTAAAAAATGTGATAAGGAATTGAAGAAGGATAAAACAAGACTTACTGATTATGTCCCTTATAAATTGTTATACCCATTTTTTGATGTAGAAGGTATGGAAGAGGGATTGGAGTACATAAAGAATGACAAGCATAGCAGACTGATTACTTATATGGCTAAACTATCAGGAAATGAGAATGTATTCTATACAATCTTAGATGGAGTGGGACTGCAGAAGAAGATACGGATCAACCAATATTGGAGAAGGTTTTTGATAAAGAATTATTCAGTTATTCAGAGTTGGGTGCAGTATAACAAAGCTCAGTTTTTGCAAGATCGTAATCCTGGTGTACCTGGCATAATATATAAAATCTGTCCTGAAAATGAGGAACTTAGGAAACTAGAGCAAGCACGTGATTTGTGGAGGGCAGTTGCAGAGTATACTGGCAAGCCCATAAAGGAAATCTATACAGGGAAAGATATTCCATCAGATTCTTTGTCCTTAGATCATTTTGTCCCGAGATCGTATATATCTAACGACGAGCTGTGGAATCTTACGCCTATGCGCAAAACCTTAAACTCTAGCAAGAATAATCGACTTCCCTTATGGGATGTTTTCTTTGAACCATTTGCAGAATATCAGTATTATCTTTACGGGTTACTGTTTCCTGAGAGTGGGGAACCGCGTTCACCTTTTCTCGTTAGCAAATTTGAAAAATGTAAGAAGAATAACCTTAATGCCATATGGGCATCGGAAAAGCTATATGTTCCAGGCAATACTGCTTCTCAGTTTACGAGAATTCTGAGTCACAACCTAAAACCGATTTATGAGGCAGCTCAATTACAGGGATATGATACATGGAAGATAAGTGCAGATATCACTTAGGTTTATCAGTCGAATACTATAATGAGAACGCTCTTGATTTTATAAAATCAACGATAGATGCCAATATGACAAAGCTATATGATCGCTTTGAACAGTATCTATCATACGGGATGAGAATTATGGATCTGGGCTGTGGAAGTGGACGAGACAGCAGGTATTTTATGAACAAGGGGTACGAAGTCGTAGCGATAGATCCATCGGTTGAAATGTGTGATCATATCAGAAGTATGCTGAGTATACCGGTATATCAGATGTCTGCAGAAACCCTTTCTTTTACTAATGAATTTGATGCTATATGGGCGTGTGCCTCGTTATTACATGTGCCGAAAGATTACATGGAAATAGTTCTTAGATTGATGCATAAAGCGCTAAAAAGAGAAGGGATTTGTTACGGTTCATGGAAATATGGAGAACAGGAACGGTATGAAAATGGACGCCATTTTTCAGATTATAACGAAGAATCTCTCGAACGGCTTTTAAAACAAGTGGGTTTATTTGAAACGCTAGATATGTGGATAACTCAGGATGTTCGCCCAGATAAATGCATGAATAAATGGATAAATATGATTATCAGAGGGAAATAGAGTATATCAAGAGTACTCTGATCACGTTTTTTCATAATCTTTTTTCGAATAGCGAGGAAGGTTTGGAAAGATTTATATTCATATCTCATTTTGGTGTGAAGTGAGGGGGTGAGTTATGTCATTTATTTCTAATCTTTTAGATGATATCTTGGACGATTATAGCTCTGTGACGGGCTTTAAAGTAAGCTCAGTTTACTGGATGGATGAACACAGAAGCTCAGATTGTACTATTTTACTTGAACATGAATTAGATACAGAAGGACAATCCACGATAGATCTTGATTTGGATGAAGACGGCAATTTAATAAATGGTATCAGATTCGAATATACCGGTGATGATTATTCAACAATAGAAAGTAGATGTTATAGCTATAAACTTACAAAGAAACAGAGCGATTCAATTGTTACCATTCTTAGCAACAGTCGAGAGTATAAGAATTATTTAGCTGCAAGGCAGCAGTATGCAGAAGCGCATGTGTTCAAACGAATAAATGAATTGCTGCAGGCAGGTGTTATTGAGTGGGATGGCCCTGAAGAAGATGTTTTAGAATCGTTTGAAACAGGGTGGAACCAAGAAATCACAGTAAGTAAATATACAGCAGAGTACGGTGATGTAGTATTTACATATACTGAAACAGATGATGACGAAGCCATACAGTATTTTTATGAACAGATCGATGAAGAAGATGATCCACCTTCTCTTTATGATTATCTTGATTTAACTCCAACTCTTATTATTGAAGCAGGTAATTATTTTAAGTGCACAATTTATGATATTTCCGAAGAAGATGTTGATTTGCTATTTGAATCGAATGATCCAGTCGAGGATGACTGGGAAGTAAATATCGATTTAGAGACTAACTATTAGAAGTCAAGAAGAAATAAATGATTTTTGATCAAAACGCAGAAATGCGATTTGTATAGTGGCTGGGACTTATTTCCAGCAATCAGTTCCTTGAAAATTGCATGACAAACAGAGCATCCGATCGGGTGCTCAAACAGAAAAGGTATATCTGATTGATTAGCTCGGAGAGTAAGCTTGTCCGGTTAGTTCCATCCTGTAGATGGTTCGGATCAGCTTTTTTGCCGCATGTGAAACAGCTACATTGTAATGTTTCCCTTCAGATATTTTTCTTCCGAGATAGATGCCGAAGGATTCGTCCCATTTGCAGACAAACTTTGTGGCGTTGAAAAGAGCATACCTGAGATATCTGGAACCACGTTTTTCCATGTGCGAGTGTGATGAATCAAGCTGACCGGATTGATATGTTGATGGAGATAATCCTGCATAAGCGAGAATCTTGTCCGCATTATCAAAACGCTCAAAGTCACCCACTTCCGCCAGGATCATCGCTCCCATACGGTAGCTGATACCCGGGATGGTCATTATTGGAGACTGTGATTCATCCATGATTGCTTTTATGGCTGCTTCGATTTCTTCAATCTCGTCGGAAAGTATCCAGATGAGATGAATGGTATGTCGTAGTTCCATGGATTTTGCTTCCATAGGTGTTCCGATCGAATCGATGGCAGCATTCCTGATCTCGATAGCTTTATCACGGCTGTAATGCCCTCTGGATGAGTCTTCAAGAATCTTTTTGAGATGAGTCAGATGACATCCTGCAATGTAATCGGCACCGGGAAACTCTTCTAAAAGTGTGTAGACCGAGTTCTGGTGAAGCGTTGGAACAAGCTTTTCCAGTTCAGGAAAAAGAATGTTTACAAGCCTTGCCAGAGCTGCCTTGAGCTTGGAACGCTCATGAACCTTGTCAAAGCGATAACGGGTTAATGATTTCAACTCTTCGTTGTGATATGATGTTTCCGAGTAGGGCTTGAGAGTCCTATCGGCCACCAACATCATAGCAATAGCAGAGGCATCGACTTTATCCGTTTTCGTCTTTCTAAGGCTTAGACCTTTTCTGTAAAGATTTGTGTGTAGCGGGTTGATAACAACGGTCGGGAAACCTTTATCAACGAGCGACGCCAGAAGATTGTTAGAATAGTGACCGGTAGCTTCAAGACCTACTTTTATTTCTGCCTTGTCAGAAGTCACTTCTTCGATTCTGGAGAAAAGCTCATCAAAACCGACCTTGTCATTTGAGATGGTGAAGATGGGATACATCTTCCGACCTTCGTCGTCAAGAATACAGCAGTCATGCTTGTCCTTGGCAACATCGATACCAACATAGATCATAATCATGATCCTCCTTAAAAGTATTTGATGCTGCTGTTATAAGATCCACAGGGCTCTTTGCGTGCTGTAACCTCGTTCTACATAAACCGTCATGCGGTATCTAACTGATTAACAATTAAACAAAGAGACTGTGGTTGGAGCCTCCAAAAAACCGTCTATGCGGTAGGATAAACACACCAATCCACAGCATCTTTAACAGCATACCCGATACCTATAGAGAAGGTAAAGAATGGGTATGACTATATAATACGAGGATAT
>FMVL01000019.1 GCA_900102235.1 Lachnospiraceae bacterium XBB2008
TTCGATATCCATGTCAGAACTGCGCTTAGGTGGTTTTGGACTCGATTGTTTGACCGAAGGTGGTGAGTTTATCGGGATTCCTTTAGAGCGTTTATACGCCCTGATATAGTTATCGATTGAAGAACTGGATATTTCGTACTCGATTATAGCCTCTCGATGTGTGATCTCATGGTTATATAAACGAGCACCTATAGCAATCTGTTCTTCTTTTGAGTATCTCATAAGACACCTCCATGAGTAGAGAATCTGCAGACATGATCACTGATCTAATCCTGATGTTACTCGGAGAAGAAAACAATGTCTACAAAAGTGTGTGGGTGTCTACTTTTAGGTTATCACTACACCTTCTCCGGATTCTTTGTTATATCCGCCATAAATGTTGACGATCTCATATCCTGTAAGTTCCAGAAGATATATCATTTCCCGGCGATATGTCTGCCTCATCTTCAGCGGGCGGACTCTCTCTTCTATGACATTGCCATTGTCGTCCAGCGTTTCAAACTTCCAGTTTCCGCTCATGATCTGCGTATAGGGATCATAGTTGATCGCGTTATAGATTTTCTCGCGTTTTCCGTCCTTATTCACATACTCCAAGCGTAAGGAATAATCCGTATCCTTCGTATTCATCTGCTGAGCCTGAAAAACAGGGTGCGGATCAAAGGTATTAAATGTAAGCATCCCACCGTCAACAAGGTTTTCCCGTATATTTAACAGTGCTGCTCGCTGAAGTTCCGGAGTCGTAAGATGCATGAAGCCGCTTCTTGCTATGATCGCGCAGGAATACTTTCTTTCACTTCTGAACTCTGTCATGTTTGCCGGAAATATGTTTAGATCATATCCGCTCTGCTTTGCCTTAGCTGACGCTACCCGGCACATAGCCCCAGACAGATCCGTACCATCCGCAAATATCCCATGCTGTGCAAGATAAAGCAAAACAGCTCCGGTTCCGCAGGCTATATCGATCACACCGTCTTTTCCGTATTCTCTCGCAAACTCAAGGTAGAAATCCAGAAATCCGGCGTGATTATCTTCGCTTCTGTACATTTCCTCCAAGTATAGATCATAGTTCTCCGCTACATCATCAAAATCATGTAAATCCATATGGTCTCACGCACCTTCCTACTATTAGTATATGGTCATAGTCTTTCGTTAGATGATATTCGCATTGGCTGCGTTTATCAACTAATATAATTAAGTTTATTTTCCTTCTGTGAAAAACACTTAAATCCGTTGAAGAGATACAGTCCAAGAACTGCTTCAAATCCTACGGCTGAATAGATACTGAATCTTTCACCGATACCGAAATATTCAGGTGGAAATATGGACATTCCTATAGGTCCCATTAACATCATGGCAAAGAATACAGCTGCCCAGATTCCGATCCCCCGGACATCTTTTCTCTTAATCCCGGCTATTATAAGCGTCACAAAAGAAGCTATCGAAAGTACCACAACAAATGCTGTGACAACCATATGCATTGTTTCTTCAATTCCCCCGATCGCTTTGCCTGCATCATCAAGAGGGAACATCTGATATCCGATCTTTGATATCCAGCTCATTATGACGAGAAGATATATCCCCACTCGAAAAAGCTTTGAGGAGATTTTATTTTCTGATACAAATATGGCTATACATGTTGTGCACACTACACTTCCGGCCGAATAAACCGCAGACAGCTTATCCCATAATTGCCTTGAAGGTGCGGACTCGGCCGAAAGATCACTGACCGCCTGTTCCATCCAGTTATATCCGGGAAATGCGGCTCTGCAAAAATACGCCGCAGCCATATAAGATATAAGTGCGCCTGCTCCCAAAAGGCCCATCCAGTTAATAAGTTTTCTGTTCATTGATTGCCTCCGATCTGATAACTGAACCATCTCACAAAATCCAGAATATTCTTTGGAACAGGGCTGTCTTCTTCTCCGAACTCATCCGCTATTCCGGCTGTTAACATATCCATTCTGTAATCAATGAGAGAATGAATGGTCAGCGAAAATGTCATTGCAGCCACGTCAATATTTTGATCATTTATCTTTCCATGAACTGCAAGCGCATAAAACAAATTCTTAGAGGATTGGATCATGCGTTCCGTCTCCTCTACGATTATTGATGCCGCTATGGGATCTGTGGATCTTTCCGAATAAAGAACTTTAAAGAACCGGAGCATATTCCTGTCTGAAACAATTCCCATATATGCCGATATGGAACTTAAGAGGATTTCCTCCGCACTCCTATCCATAAGCTTTGAATAATCCGCTGCGTCTCCTTTACTTCCGGCCAGAGCCTGCTCTCTGAGGAATCTGTACATCTCCCTGATGATCTCATCTTTGGATCTGAAATGATTATAAAGCGACGGTGCCTTAATACCCACTTTATCGGCGATCTGCGACATGGATACGCCCTTCATTCCATTCTCTGCAGCAAGTTCCAGAGTTGCATGGATTATTTCCTCTTTCCTTGTCATATCCCACATTTCCTCCGTGTTTATACAGAATATAAACCGTAAAAACTAATGCTTGTTAGCCATTATACTAACAAGCATTAGTCTTGTCAATGTGATCATTTCACGATAAGCCTGTTTACTTATCCGCTTCTTTTCTCATCCGGGAATTCCGTTCTTGCAGTCCCATGAGCACAAATGCCCAGTATGACATGGACAGATGCATCCTTCGGGAAAAAGTGATCTTGACTATGCCATACAGGAAAGGCAGCGCATAACTGCTCATGGCCATTCCGCAGAAAGCAGTAAGGGCCAAAAGACAAAAGAAGCGCTGCCGTAATTAATGTCATTTTTATTCATATTCAGTCTTCCGTCCACACTTCTTTGGCCAGGCGGAATACCGCCCATCCCTTCGACCATCCTACATACATGGTGGCATGGGTGATGATCGCTGCGATCAGTTCCAGGCTATCTGCCACTTTTTCGTTGTTTTTGGCATGCCGGTACTGTATACAAAATCATCTATTTCAAAAAGAATTCTGTGGTTTTGTTACAAACTTTGATCATCACCTTTTCCGATGGCAAATGCTTGCTCTTAATCCTTACAAAGCACACAGGACAGTCAAATATATCCCTCGACTTTTTGAATACCCTGTCCGCAGGAAAGAAAATATCATTATCCGATGCAATGATAAGAAGCGGCGAATTGATACATTTTAGTTCCTCCTTCTTATATTCCCTTGGAGGACGCATTTCCATCTTATATCCTGACATCATCAGAGTAAAAAACCTCCGCCAGACTTCATCGCCCTTTCCACCCATGCTCCGGATCACTCCATTCAATCCTTTCACGGTTGGATGGAAATAATATTTTATAAACGGGATCACCATCTTGCCTATCATAGGCATTACGGGACCATGCGCAATTCCGGAAGGAACCAGCAAAAGAGCCTTATCTACCATCCGGGGGTATCTTTTTGCAAAAGAAAGGAACATTGCAGAACTGTAGGATGAAACAGCAAATGATATTTTATCCACTTTGTAATGATCAAGGACTTCTTTTATCCAAAGTCCATACTCATCTTTACTACTGCTAATATTTCTGTAGGGTGCACTCTTCCCCGGCATTCCCACAACATCAGGGGCAATGATGGAAAAATCATTCAGCAGCGGCAAAAACAGTTTGAGATTAAGTGTTGTGATCCCGTTGCCACCGTGAATTGTGCAGATCCTCGGTTTTCCCGGGTCTCCCACAAGCAAAGAATGAGTTCTGCCAAAACTTGTACTTATATAGCTTTCGACATAATCAACATTTAAAGATGCAAGAGTTTCATCATAGAATTCATGCATCTCATTCATGGATTTTCTGTTTTTATAAACAAATGATTCTTTTTTCAATATGTTATCGAATGATGCCCCAGCAAATTCCGTTTTATCTTTCAGCAACAAATCAAATTACTATCTCTTTAACAGTACCTGCAAAGATACTCATACGATAGTATCGTATCTTACATATCAAGACTATCCTCATTAAGAAGGAAATCATACAGATTCATAACGAGAATACCCTGTTCATTTCTCCATACATGAGTATTGGAATTAACCACGATTATCTTCTTAAACGAATCGATTATATAAATCTGTATTTTAAAGAATCTATCAGAATGAATGAATTATGTGACTTATGCAATATAACAAAACAGCACATGTGTCTTTTGTTTCGCACCTCACTGCACACCCGTCCCATGGAATATATAACGAAAAAGCGACTCCAGTACTCAAAAGAATTATTGAGCAATTCCACAAGAACAATTGAAGACATCGCATATGAATGCGGGTTCTGTACACCCAGTTACTTTTGCAAAATGTTTAAACGCTATGAGGGCATCTCTCCCACACAATTCAGGCGCACTATAAGTGATTAGAAAATATCACAAGCAGCTCCGCCAACAAAAACATACTTGCGGTTTTAAAAGACTATAGCTCAACTTTATCCATAAGAAAGTCAAACAGATCAATAATCATAATCCCCTTTTCATCATAAGAAGGCTTTAATCCCGTTTTTGCTACAACTATCTTTTTAAAGGAATCATCAATATAATAAAGACTTCTCTTTTCCTGCAACTGTTTATCAGCATCATCCATCGAAAGTGCTGATTGAATATAGTATTTTATATCTCCTTTAGATGCTATGAAATCCACTTCCAGTGCTTTCTGTGCATATATAGACTTTCCATTTACATCTATCCTTTCGGTCTTCTCGCTGACGTTTACTTCACCAACATCAATATTAAAACCTCTGTACCTAAGTTCGTTGTATATGATGTTTTCCATAATATGAGTCTCTTCAATCTGTCGGAAGTTCAGTCTGGCATTCCTTACCCCTATGTCTTCAAAGTATAACTTGAATGGAGCCCCAATATATTTTCTGCCTTTTATATTGTACTTGCTGGCTTTTGATATAACGAATGCATCCTCAAAATATCCAAGAAATTTTCCAATCGTGTCATCAGTTATTTCTTTTCCCATAACACTTTTAAAAGTGTTCGTGATTTTACTCACGTTTACCGGTGAACCAATCGTTGAAGCTATGATGTTAAATGTATCAGCCAGTTCTGTTTTCTTTTTTATTTTATTATGGGCTATTATATCTTTAAGATATGTTTCCTCGCATAAAGACTTTAAATAGGATATTTTTTCATCACTTCCCACCATTTGCGCAACAAGTGGAATTCCACCGGTTATAATATACTCTTTCCATACCTCCTGCGGACTTATGGTCTGCCCTTGCATATATTCAGAAAAAGAGAGCGGTAAAACATGTACAATTGTACCTCTGCCCTTAAACTCTGTAGCTATGTCCGACGAAAGAAATCTTGAATTTGAACCTGTAACATAAACATCTAAGTTCTTATGACGTAGAAAACTATTCAAGGTACCAATAAAATTATCCAGAAGCTGAACCTCATCAAGCAACAGATAGAAATCGTCTTTATCATTTGTCCTGTCCTTGATATATGCTCTGAATTTCTTGGCATTTATATAATAGATTCCATTTTTCTGTTCAAGTTTCGTCTCCTCATTAGGGAAATACGAATCAAGCAGATCGATATCCTCATCGGCATCAAATGCGAACCTGACAATATTGGCGCTTGGCACGCCACTAGCCAAAAGGTACTTATAGTACAATTCATTCATCAGATATGATTTTCCTGAACGTCTTGCCCCTGTTATAACTTTGATCAGGCCGTTTTGTCTTCTTTCAACCAGCCGGTCTACATATTTAGCTCTTGTGTATTCCATTTTTACTCCAAAATTTTAAAAGTCTTTGAAAAATTTCGATTATATTATACCGCCAATCAAATCAAGTCGCAACAGTATACTCGAATATTTTCAAAGACTTTAAATCGTGTCTATTAATGCAGTCCAAGTTTCCTCGCCGTTTCTATGTTATCCTCCCTGTCATCCAGGAAAACAGATTCCTCGGCTTTTAAATCGTATTTTCGAAGCAGGCTTGTGCTCCTGGCATTCGTATTCCATCATCTATATAATTCCGATATAACGTTTTATAATCATATTACATCTGCCCCAAGACTCGTCTTTATACTTGAATGCGTTAGGAGTATTTTGCCTTTCGGTAAATCCAACACTCTCATAGCATCTCTTGGCTCTTGAATTCTCAGGAAACACATTAAGCTGAACAGCCAAAGCATCCGGATCAGTAAAGGCATTGCGAACGGCTAGCTTGATCATTTCCTTTCCGATTCCTTTACCACGAACAGATGCATCCACCATAACAAACTTAAGCATTCCTTCATGAGTCTCATGATTAAGTGAGTAGCAATAGAATCCAACAACACGTCCTTCATCATCTACCGCAACGAAAGGACTGTCTCCGAATTTCCCTGCTATTTCTGACAGAAAACTCCTAAGCTTTTCTTTTTCGAGAGGGTACGTAATCAGATTTGCGCACCACATCATATGTGTTCTTTCATCTGTGATCCATGTCTTGATAACATCAAAATCTTCATCGAGATTAAATAATCGAATTTGCATTATTACCTATCCTTTTATCCTGAAAAATATTTTCAAATTTTCCGTTTTTTTCTCGACTATCTAAAAAACTTCTTCTTATCATTCAAATATACAATAAATAGCGTGATCACAATCATAATGCCTGCCATCACTGCATTTCCCAAAACGCTGTCATTAATTTCGTAAACTCCGCCTGAAGCATTAACGATGCAATGCAGCAATACGCACAACCATACACTATCCGTGCATTTTCTAACACACGCTAAAGCAAAAGCCATCCCAAGCACACCAAATCCAAAGGCGATATAGCTTTTACCTTCCTGACCCACGCCACTTATATAAAACAAGGGCAAATGCCATAGCCACCATATTACGGACACTATAAGCGTAGCTACGAAATAAGGGCACCTTTTTTCAAGCTCCGGCTGAAGAATATAACGCCATCCCGCTTCTTCCAATCCCCCGCCAAGTAACATCACGGGTATCATAACTATTATCGCATATAACGGAGCGCCTTTTTCATAACCTGCTACGATACACTGCGGCAAAACATAAATAACGGATAATACAACAACAAGCAAATACGAGGCTATGCCATGTTTGATATCAAACACGTTGTTCAGCCACTCCTTAAAGGTTCTGACTTGCCCGTTTTTCTTTAATACAACAAACGAAGCGATCGTCGGGGAAAATCCCCCAATCATATACGGAAGATATAAATAATAGTCTTGCTTTAACGAAAGGCCATTAAAACTGCAGATCACGCAAGTTCCCCAACATATTGCCATTATGGCAAAAGTGACTATCAGGAATTGTTTACTTATTTTACTCATTTCCGTTCTCCATAATATTATGATTTTATGTTCTAACGCTTTATCATTCTTTTGTATGATTATCTTGCTACTTTATAAGAGGTAGAAATGGTAACCTCCAGTTATACATCTACCATCCGGTTATCTAAGCTACAATAATGGTGGGTAATGGACTGACGACGAATTATCTTGGACTCCCACGTCCGTCTCGGAAACCGTCATCCATCCACCTGTTGTAGCGTTCGTTTCAGCGGGTTGAATCGCCTTTAAGGTGCATTCGCGTCACTAAGCAATCAGAATCGGTAACAGGTAAAGATGGAATCACCATTACACTATTCTTATAAAGGAGCATATGCCTATGTCCTATGAACCACATAACATTGTAGGGATAGACGTTTCCAAAGGGAAAAGCAC
>FMVL01000022.1 GCA_900102235.1 Lachnospiraceae bacterium XBB2008
TCTTGCTACTTTATAAGAGGTAGAAATGGTAACCTCCAGTTATACATCTACCATCCGGTTATCTAAGCTACAATAATGGTGGGTAATGGACTGACGACGAATTATCTTGGACTCCCACGTCCGTCTCGGAAACCGTCATCCATCCACCTGTTGTAGCGTTCGTTTCAGCGGGTTGAATCGCCTTTAAGGTGCATTCGCGTCACTAAGCAATCAGAATCGGTAACAGGTAAAGATGGAATCACCATTACACTATTCTTATAAAGGAGCATATGCCTATGTCCTATGAACCACATAACATTGTAGGGATAGACGTTTCCAAAGGGAAAAGCACGATTGCAGTCATGCGTCCCTTTGGAGAAGTCGTCATATCCCCATTTGAAGTAACGCACACATCAAGTGATTTAAAGGTGCTTGCGGACACCCTAAATAAACTTGACGGCGAGACCAGAGTCGTTATGGAGTATACCGGCAAATACTACCAACCTATAGCCCGATACCTCTATGAATCCGGTCTTTATGTTAGCGTTGTCCATGCAAAGATCATTCATGATTTTGCCAACAACTCTATACGTAGAATTAAAACAGATAAGGCCGACGCTGTAAAGATTGCGAATTATGGCCTATCCAACTGGGATGTTCTGCCTTCTTATACGAAAGAGGATGATACACGATTGGTGCTGAAAACTCTCAATCGTCAGTATAATCATCTGATGAATCAATACGTTGTTGCCCGGAATGTACTTATTTCCATTGCTGATCAAACGTGTCCCGGGCTAAATGAAGTCTTTACAAATCCTCGGAAGGCAGACGGGCGAATAAAATGGGCCGAAGTCTATAGACGTTTTTGGCACTGTGAATACATCACCGGTTTTTCCCGTAATAAATTTATATCATTGTATAACAATTGGTGCGTGAAAAACGGCTTCAGAGGAAGCGATGAAAAAGCATCCGAACTATACCTTCTTGCCAAAGAATGTGTCCCTACACTTCCCAAAACAGAGTACACCAAAAAAATCGTAGAACAGGCTGCGTCGGAACTTATTTCTTTATCTGATGCGATGGCTTCCGTTCATAGAGAAATGCTCTCAATAGCAAAGACATTGCCTGAATACCCCGCAGTGTTGAGTATAAATGGCATCGGCGAGACTCTGGGGCCCCAGCTTATGGCCGAGATTGGTGATGTGCGTCGTTTCTCAAAAAGATCGAACATTACCGCTTTTGCCGGAGTAGATGCTCCTCCATTTCAGTCTGGAAAATTCGATTCAAAAAGTCGAAGGATATCCAAACGTGGATCCTGTGAGCTTCGTAAGCAACTCTTTCAGGTTGTACGTATCATCGTGCAACTCAACTTGTACGACGATCCGGTATATCAATTCGTCATGCGCAAAAAGGCTGAAGGAAAGCCTTATTACGTATATATGGTGGCCGGATGTAATAAACTCCTGAGAATCTATTATGCTCGGGTGAAAGAATACTTAGCGGCTGAGAACGCCAACTAAATACTCAATAATCAAAACTTTATGCTGGCTTAATTGTTTATTGAGGCAGCTTTATTAAAGTCTGTCTTTTTCTAGTGATATAAACATCAAATATCCCTAAGAATACTCTTGACATTAATTAGCGGGTTTCCG